>NZ_QMHO01000001.1 GCF_003313505.1 Pedobacter nanyangensis
TCCCGTTTCGTTTGGGAATGCAAAGGTAGGAAACTTTTTCTTCTGTGCAAATAAAAAATGAAATATTTTCTACCTGCCTGCCTTTCTTCATCTCGTCCTTCTCTTTCCTTCCTCTTTTCAACCTCAACCCCTTCCTCCGAAGCGGAGTGCAAAGGTAGGAAAATATATCCCGTATGCAATACAAACAGCCTTTTTTATCACCAATAAACTCGCAAAGCACTGGGGAACAAGCAGAAAAAATACAACAGGATATGGCAGGGAAGCGGAACATGGCGCAAATCAGTGGAAACGGGGCTGCTTTTTTTTGGCAAGCCTGGCATGGACAATGGACATACGGATGGCAGCTTATCCTTACATCATATATTAAACGCTACTACTTTTACCTATATATACTATATTAAACGGCATGCCCCCATTCATATATTATATAGTAGAAACCAAGATTACCAAGCACAGAAACAATTATACCGATACTAACAGGGCTCTCTACTTATTATATCCCAGAGCATAATAAGGTAGGCAATGCCATCATCAATTCGCCAATATTGTAGATTTCGTCAAAAGTAACCGCCACCTTTCGTTCCAAACCGACCACCCAACCCATTGTTCAGTTTTTGCAAACCCTTCCATTGACAATACGATATTCATAGCCTGGGGTCCAAGAAATTTCAAATAGCCATTCTTTCCAAATCACTTTTGCTACGCAAAAGCCCACATCTACCCCATTTATTAACAAAATATAGAACGAGAAACAACCACATCGAGCGTAATATGTGCCCACTTTGGAGAGAAAAGGTGAGCACTTTTGGCATATCCCCCACTCTTTTACCTCCTCTCATTAAATTTAATATAACGGCTAACTATCTCCAATCTCAGGAAGGCAATTTTTTCTTGCGAATAATTTTTTTCAAACCAAAAAACACACTGCCATAGGGTTGTCAGTTGAGCGGGTCAACTTTGTTTCAACAAAACAATTTAGACATGAATACGATCAATCAATTAAAAGAAGAGTTAGCAAACGAGACTGCAACCACCCTTAAATTTTTAGCTTTAGTTCCTTTCGGAAAATCAGATTGGGCACCCCATGAGAAAAGTATGAAGATGATAGACCTTGCCACTCATATTGCTGATTTGAGTAGCTGGCCGAAGTTAGGCATTGAAACCGAAGAGCTTGATTTTGCTGCCGCTCCTTACAATCCTGCAAAGGCCGATAATAACGATCAATTGGTTGCCTTAATGGAGAAAAACACCAAAGAAAGTTTGGAAAGCCTTTCGACCTTAAGCGAGGCAGACTTGGACAAGCCTTGGGTGTTGCGTACTGGCGAGCAAATCCATGCCGAAATGACCAAATATGGCATAATTAGAGTATCTCTTAACCAGATCACCCATCACAGAGCACAATTAGGCGTGTATCTACGCTTGTTAGATATTCCAATCCCGGGATCTTACGGACCAAGTGCAGATGAACTAGGTTTCTAATGAATTGACCAGAATAATCACTTGCGAAGTTTATAATTGAACTTCGCAAGGCTATTTATGAGCATATCCCAATTAGAATTGGTTAATTTGCATTTCAATACCAACTCTGATCATGGAACTTACCACACGTTTAAATAAATACATTAGCGAAAGCGGACTCTGCTCGAGGCGAGAAGCCGATAAATTTATCGAGTTGGGCCAAGTATTTATCAACGGTAAGCGGGCCAAGGTAGGAGACAAAGTGGCCATTGGCGACGTAGTAAGCGTTAATGGACAAAAAATTGCTGCCCGCGAAGCGGAAAATATCATCATTATTGCCTACAATAAACCTGTAGGCGTTACCAGCACCACCGAAACCGGGGTTAAGGACAACATTGTAGAACATGTAAACCACAGCGAGCGTATTTTCCCTATCGGCAGGCTCGACAAAGATTCGCAGGGCTTGATTTTTTTAACCAACAACGGTGATTTAGTTAACAAAATTCTTAGGGCGGGCAATAATCACGAGAAAGAGTACCTTGTTACGGTTAACCAACCTGTTACCGAGCAGTTTGTAGAGGATATGAGCAAAGGCGTGCCAATTTTGGGCGTAATGACCAAAAAATGCAAGGTTAAGAAAGAAAGCAGCCATATTTTTAGGATTACACTCGTTCAGGGACTTAATAGGCAAATTCGTCGCATGTGCGAATATTTCGGTTATGAGGTAACCAAACTGGAACGTGTCCGTATCATGAACATTTCCCTTAAGGGCTTGCCACTTGGCGATTGGCGTGAACTAGATGAAAAAGAACAAGCAGTTCTTTATAAACTGCTGGCCGATTCGAGTTCGGAAACAGCTAAAGTACCAAAGCCATCGACAGCAAAACCGGCAAAGAGTTTTGGAAAAACAAAGCCAAACCATACAGGCACCAATGTAGATCGGCGGAGCAAACCAGGGGCCAAGAACAGCCATAAGCCTGCCAAGCAGAAGCCAAAACCAGGATTTTCGGGTGCAAAAACCAAACACTCAGGTGCCAAAAAACGACGTTAATATAGCACCAGTGTCATAAATGCGCCATTGAACGGGGAATCATCATTGGCTCAGCTTTTTTTTGTAATTTTGCAAGTCCATGCAAAGCACAAAAAAGATAGACATCAGATCGTTAAGTCCCGAGCAGTTAGCCCAACATTTCAAGGATATGGGGGAACCCGCTTTTAGGGCCAAACAAGTTTATCAGTGGCTTTGGGAAAAATCTGCACGTAGTTTCGAGGAAATGAGCAATCTTTCCAAAGATTTGCGCAAGAAACTTGATGATGGCTATACCATCAATACAGTTGAAATCAGCAATGCGCAATTCAGCAACGACCATACCATCAAAAATGCTTTTAGATTATATGATGGCAACATTGTGGAAGGTGTTTTAATTCCAACTGAAGATCGGATGACGGCCTGTGTAAGCTCACAAGTGGGCTGTAGCTTAACCTGTAAGTTTTGTGCCACGGGTTACATGGAGCGTAAACGTAATCTCAATGCCGACGAAATTTACGACCAAGTGGTTTTAATTGATCAGCAAGCCAAGCAGAACTACAATATTCCCCTTACCAACATTGTGTACATGGGCATGGGCGAGCCTTTACTGAACTACGCCAATGTACTTAAATCTATAGAACGCATTACTGCTCCAGATGGATTGAACATGTCCTATAAGAGGATTACGGTATCTACCGCAGGTATTGCCAAAATGATTAAAAAGCTGGGCGATGACGGCGTAAAATTCAACTTGGCGCTTTCTCTTCATGCAGCTAATGACGAGAAACGCCATGAAATTATGCCTATTACCGAGCATAATTCTTTAAAAGCTTTGGCTGAGGCGCTGAAATACTATTTTCAGAAAACCAAAAATCCAGTTACCTACGAGTATATTGTTTTTAACAACTTTAACGACGAGATACAAGATGCCATGGAACTGGCCAGGTTCTGTAAGCATGTTCCCTGCAAAGTGAACATTATCGAGTATAACCCAATCCAATTTGCTGATTTCATCAATGCAGAGGGTGATAAAATTGATGCTTTTGCAGCCTATCTTCGTAAACAAGGAATTACCACCAACATTAGAAGAAGCCGTGGTAAAGATATTGACGCCGCCTGCGGACAATTGGCAGTAAAAGAGAAGGCTTAAAGCATACTTTCAATCAATTTCTTGAGCCCTGGAGATGACGGCGATGGCGCATCCAATACCAATATCTCTCCTTTATTATTCAAAATCATATATCTAGGGATAGTTGTAACGACCAATGCTTCGTTAAGAAATTTTCTGGTCTCGTTTGAGAGATAATAGCTGTTTATCTGTCCCAGTTTTTGAATCTGCTGCTTCCAATACTTACCATTAAAATCATAGGAAAGGAAAACATAGCTTACCGATTTACTTTCCAGCTCCTTTGCCAGCTTCAAAGCAGCAGGCATATCTTCCATGCAGGGAATGCACCAAGTAGCCCATATATCAAAAACAATCAGTTTGCTGTTGGTATATTTCCCATAATTAAACCGTAAGCCATTCACATCAAAAGCATCAACCTCTAGCTGCTTAATATATTTTTCTTTCAGTTTCTCCAATTGCTCTACACGCTTGGCAAAATACAAGCCATACCAGCTCTTCCGGTATTTTCTATCTGCCTTGTTGTATAAAAGTTGATAGAAAGCCAGATTACTTTTTAAATCTGATCTTTTTGAAAGCAAGTACATGGAAACGTGGCTGTTTGGATGATTGGCTATAAAATCCCTAATAATTTTATGGTGAGATGTTTTATTTAGTTGCTCTTGAAATCTTAGGGAATCTGTGTATAAGGTATACAACGAATCATTTTTAGCCAATAAAGCTTCATCTTGCTTTTTGCTGAGGATATTAAATTTTGCTTGATTATTTTCGCTATCCTTTTTAATTAGGGATTGATAGTTATTGTACTCGATTTGATTCTCGGAGCTCCCCAGTACTTTATAATTGCCGAAGCGAAACAATCCTTGTATAGAGTCGGCCAAAATGGATATTTTTACCTCTTTATCGCCAGTGAATGCATTGATAAAAGGCAAATTTCTAGTAGGTATTCCTTTTACAGTTCTAATTTCAGTATCTAAAAAAGATAAGCTGAACAACCTATTATTGGGCAGTTTTACCAACATTTCAAACTTTCCATTTTTGACTGTATCGGTCTTCAAAACTTTATTATCAAACCTTAATGTGACCAGTACATTTTCCATGTTTTTAAAGTCGCCTGTGATAGTCACAAAATTTTCTTGGTCGCACGACAAAAGAAAGAAGCAGGCACACATCAACAATAGTAGTCTTTTCATAAGAGCGAATAATAATATGCAGTCAACATTAAAGTCAGTTTACAATATAAGACATTTCGTCCAAAACCCGAGCACCTACTACGCTACAATAGATTAATATTTAGTAACTTGTATAATGTTTGCCTTAAAACGTTATACCGAAGATCTCCTTAATCTGTTGTTCCCAGAACTGTGTTATGGCTGTGGAAATTTGTTATACCAAGGGGAAAAGGATATTTGTACCGCCTGTATCTATGACCTTCCCTACACCGACTACCATATTTATCCAGATAATCCATTGGCTAAACAATTTTGGGGACGTTTGTCTTTGGAAGCCGCCATGGCAATGCTCTATTTTAAAAAAGGAACCAAAGTGCAGAACCTCCTGCATGGCTTAAAATATAAAAACCAAACTAATATCGGCACTAGTTTAGGGAAACTAATAGGACAAAGACTTTCAACAAGTCAGTATTATGTAGATATTGATCTAATTATCCCTGTTCCCTTGCATCAAAAGAAACTTAGGTTAAGAGGTTACAATCAAAGTGAGTATATTGCAAAAGGTTTGGCCCAAGCGCTTGATGTTCCGATGGACACCAAAAGTTTAACCAGAAATAAAGCAACAGAAAGTCAAACCAAAAAAGCAAGATACACTCGCTATGAGAATATGCAAGGTGTTTTTTGCGTTAACAATGAAATGGAACTGGCTAATAAGCATGTTTTGCTAGTTGATGATGTAGTGACCACTGGCGCTACTTTAGAAGCTTGCGGAAATGTATTGCTGAGCCATGGAGTTAAAAAATTGAGTGTTGCAGCTATAGCTTATGCAGAACAATGAAACATAATTACCTCCTTCTTTTATTAGCGATGTTTACCCTGTCCTTTACAGCCTGCAATAAGGATGAGGACATTACTTTTGATCCAAAAGCGAAACTCAATTTTTCTACCGATAGCGTATTGTTCGATACCGTATTTACTTCTATAGGCTCTACCGTGCGCAGAGTTAAAGTTTTCAACTATAACGAAAAGGCCATTAATATCGATAACATCAAAATAGGTGGTGGCGCAAATTCACCTTTTAGCATGAATGTAAATGGTCAACAGATGGTTCAGGGGAAAAACATCAAAATCAACGGAAAAGACTCTATCAATATTTTGGTAAAGGTGTTGATTAACCCAACGGCCCAAAACCAGCCTTTTATTGTAGAGGATTCTATCCTGATGTTCTTTAATGGCAAAAAGGAGAAAATGCCATTGGTTGCCTATGGCCAAAATGCCAATTTCCTTAAAAATATTACCATCAATAGCCATACCACCTGGGATAGCAAGCTCCCTTATATCATTTACAACTCTTTAACCATTCCAGAAAACGTTAGCCTGAACATTGCGGCGGGCAGCAGGGTGTTTTTCCACAATGGTTCTACCATGAACATCAAGGGAACTCTTACGGCAATAGGCACTCCTAAAGATACTATTTTGTTTGCCAGCGACAGGACAGAACGCATTTACGAAGAAGAGCCTGGGCAGTGGAATGGATTACACTTTTATGGCAGCAGCAAAAACTCTGTGATTAATCACGCTACCATTAAAAACGGCATTGCAGGCATTACCGTTGATTCACTCTCGTCCAACAGTAATCCAAAGTTGGTGTTGGCCAACACCGTAATCAAAAACATGCAGGTAGTGGGCTTTTTGGGCTATCATACCCAATTGGTGGCTTACAACAACCTTTTTTACAATTGCGGACAATATTTAATTTACGGTATTGGCGGTGGCACTTATGACCTGGCACAAAATACTTTTGCTGCCTATAATTACAGTTTTGCCCGTAGAAGCCCCGCAGTGTTTCTTTCTGATTTTATCAGCGCAAAGGAATTTGCGTCACTAAATGCCACACTCACCAATAATGTTATTTGGGGCAGCTTAGAAGATGAATTCACGGTAGAAAAAAAATCCAATGCAGTTTCGGTAGTTGAGGTAAAGAACAACCTCATTAAGAGTAGCCAGCAGGCCTACGCAAACAACGGCAACCTCATCAACACGGATCCGCTGTTCATTAACCCCAGACAAGGCAACTTCAAGATCAACGATAATAGTCCTGCAATAAACAAAGGAAACAGTTTACTCACTCACCCGTATTTTTCAATTTACCTATTCAAAGATCTTTTGGGGAAAGAAAGATTATTCCCCTCTGAATTAGGATGTTACGAGAAAAATTGATTTTTTTTGTTTTTTAAAAAACTTTTCGCCCCTCGTTCTCGTTTATTATATCGAGAGCGTTAATTTAGATGGTAAGGGTCGATAGTTCCATTCGGGATATCGGCCCTTTACTTTTAGGATAAATAACGAGCAAGCACCTTTTTAATCTCGCCCGGATTGAAGGGTTTCAGTACATGACCATTCATGCCGCTTTCTCTAAATTTGCTTTCTTCATCGTGCAGGGTCGAAGCCGTTAACGCTACTATTGGCAAGTTTTTATAATGTCCATCTTCCATTTCCCTGATGATAATAGTGGTTTCAAAGCCATTTATGCCTGGCATTTTAATATCCATAAATACCAAATCATATTGATTTTTAGTTATGGCATCAATGGCTTGGTAACCATCGGAGGCAAAATCGATGTTTAGTCCCCATTTCATCAAAATCCGCTTGGCAATAAGGATATTAATCTCATTATCATCCACTACCAAAACTCTTTTTCCTTCAAAAATGACCTCTTTGGCTTTCTCTGGCAGCTCCGTTTGTAATGATCTTTTGAAGTTAATGACAAATGAAAAGGTAGTACCCTCTCCTTCCACGCTGTCCACTTTGATATCGGTGCCATGAAGCTTCAACAGCTTTTTGGTAATGGCCAATCCAAGTCCAGTGCCGCCATATTTTCTAGAAATATCAGCTTTTGCTTGGGTAAAGGTTTCAAAGATATAGTCTTTCTTATCAGATGGAATGCCTATGCCGTTATCATTTACCTCAAAATAAACTGCTATATCGTCCCTAACTTCATTAAGCACCTCAACAGACAGCTCAACTTTGCCATTGGTGGTAAATTTGATGGCATTGCCCAACAAATTCATCAATATCTGATAAAGCCTGGTTTTATCTGCCAAAACCAATGTCGGCACCTGATGGTCAAAGTTCAAACTTAATACATTGTGCTGCTTATGGGCATTTACCTGCAATGAGCTGATAATATCGTTGCATAGGTTTTGAAGATTGACCGGTAGAAATTCCAGGTGTAGGTTCCCGGTTTCAATTTTGGTAAAATCAAGTACATCATTGATGATATTCAACAAGTTCTCACTGGAGAACTTCAGGATATTCAGGTCTTCTGTTTGTGATGGCTTCGGATTGTTTTCGATCAAAAGATGTGTCATCCCAATGATCGCATTTAGGGGGGTGCGTATTTCGTGGCTCATTACCGACAGGAACATTTCTTTTGCTTCGCTGAGCTGCAAGGCCTGTTCCTTGGCAAATAATATATCTCGCTCGGCCTGTTTACGCTCGGTGATATCTCCAATTAGCTCGATGTATCGTTCTACAGTTCCCTTGTCGTTAACAATTGGGGTATTAGAAACGGAAAGCCAAATAGAAGTGCCATCCTTTTTTTGGGCAAGTACTTCAATAGAAAAGGATTTTTTATGTTCTGATGCCTGCCTGGCTTCCAAAATTACCCGTCTGTCAGTTTCATCGGTAGAAAGCACATCTCCCAACATTTTACCAGAGAGTTCCTGAGCAGAGTAGCCAATCAATTGTTCCAAGGCATCGTTTACCCAGGTGATTTCACCGTTTTGATTGCAAATGGCCACACCGGTATGTGTTTTACTGGCAACGGTTGACAGGACCTCCAATTGCTGTTCGGCCATTTTTTTCTCGGTAATGTCGATAATGATCTCTATCTCGGTTTCTACTTCGCCATCTGCACTTAAAATAATGGTGCTATAAATAGAAAGCCAGATTTTCCTTTTATCTTTCCGGTAAGCGAGGATATCAACGGTAAATGATTTCTTTTCGCTCGTTAGCTTCCTTGCATTTTCTATCACTGACCAATCGGTTTCAGGGCCTCTGATCAAATCTCCCAAAGGCTTGCCCTGGATATCTTCCAGCGTAAACCCAGTAATTTCTGTAAAGGCATCGTTAGCCCAGCTTACCCGGTTATAATCATCGCTAATTACCACCCCATTGTTTACCTTACTTGCCACAAAAGATAAATGGGTAAGTTCTACATCCAACCGCTTCTTCTCGGTAATGTCACGGCCATAGCTATACCAAGCATCTTCCTTGGCTACCATGCTCCAGCTTAGCCACTTGATATTGTGCGCTTTATCTACCACCCTAAAGTCGAGGAAAAATTGTTTATGGCCTTGCTTTAGTCCTTCTTCGAGGTAGGTGGATATCCTTAAAATATCCTCTTTGTAGCAAAAGCTCCACATGCTCTTTCCCAATACTTCTTGGGGGCTATAGCCTAGCATGGAATCAACCGCTTGGTTTACAAACATGATATCTCCATCCCTGTTTAAAATACAGTGGATTTCTGGCGAGGCTTGAAACACGTTAACAAAATCTTCGGCACGTTTTGTTTGAGCCGCCAATTGGAGGTTCTTTCTGCGTAGGGCAAGCTGTGCCATGATTTGGACAGATAGCGTTTGCAGCGCCTCAATTTGCTGGGAAGTTAAATGCCTTTCGCAATCATCTACAATACACAAACAACCCAAAGGAAAACCTTCGGCATCAACTAAAGGTACACTGGCATAAAACACCAGGTTTTCCTGCGAAAGGCGTAAAGGGCTACCAGTAAAATCATCATGCGTCCTAATGTCGCCGGCGATATAGAAATCCTGGTACATCGCATACTGGCAAACGCTATCGCTCCTTTTGAAGATGCGTTCTTTGGTAGTAAGACCGTAGGTGGCTTTAAAAACGATGGTGTCTTGTGCTACAAAACTGATATAGGCTTTTTTTACAGAGGTAATTTGGGCGGCAAGCTTAACCAGATTATCGAGCTCATTTTCAAGACCTTCTCCAAGCACATCATAAGAATAAAGTGCAGCCAAGCGCTGCTCTTCCAGATTATGGCTTGGAGAAGGGACTTTTAGCATATTGGATAACTATGATCTAATATAACTATTTATAAAGAGGAAAACGACTTACTAACGTCTGAACTTTTGTTTTTACGCTATTTAATACCTGCTCGTCTCCCGGATTTAAAACCACTTCGTCAATAAGGTCAACAATTTCTGCCATTTGAGCTTCTTTAAAACCTCTAGAAGTAATTGCAGCTGTTCCCACTCTAAAACCGGAAGTTACAAATGGAGATTTATCGTCAAAAGGCACCATGTTTTTGTTAACCGTGATGTCTGCTTTACCAAGCGCCTCTTCCGCTTGCTTTCCGGTAATATTCTTATTTCTTAAATCAATAAGCATTAAGTGGTTGTCGGTGCCACCAGAAATAATGCCGTAGCCTTTTGCTACAAAAGCTTTGGCCATTGCCTGTGCGTTGGCCCCTACTTGTTTGATATAATCGCCGTACTCGTCTGTTAAAGCCTCTCCAAAAGCAATGGCCTTAGCGGCAATAATATGTTCTAATGGTCCTCCTTGAGTGCCTGGGAAAACGGCCATATCTAATAACGACGACATCATTCTGATTTCGCCTTTTGGTGTTTTTAAACCAAATGGATTTTCAAAATCTTTCCCCATCATGATCATACCACCACGAGGGCCCCTTAAGGTTTTGTGGGTAGTAGTGGTTACGATATGGCAATGAGGCAGTGGGTTGTTCAACAATCCTTTGGCAATAAAGCCTGCCGGATGCGAAATATCAGCCAATACCAAAGCTCCAACTTGGTCGGCAACTTTGCGGATAAAGGCATAATCCCACTCTCTTGAATAGGCAGAAGCTCCACAAATAATCAACTTCGGCTTTTCGGCTAAAGCAATTTCTTCCAATTTTGCATAGTCAATTAAACCATCTTCTTTTTTAACCCCGTAAAACAATGGCTGATATAGCTTTCCTGAGAAATTAACTGGTGAACCGTGGGTCAAGTGACCTCCGTGCGACAAATCGAAACCTAAGATTTTATCACCAGGTTGAATTACCGCTAACATTACCGCAGCATTAGCTTGTGCTCCTGAGTGTGGTTGTACGTTTACCCATTCAGCCCCGAAAAGTTGCTTTGCTCTATCAATGGCAATATTTTCAATCTCATCTACTACTTGGCAACCACCATAATAGCGTTTTCCTGGTAGTCCTTCAGCGTACTTGTTGGTCAATACCGAACCTGCCGCTTCCATTACTTGCTTACTTACAAAATTTTCTGATGCAATAAGCTCTAATCCGTGTTCTTGTCTGTCTAGTTCTTGGTTAATTAAGTCGAAAACTAATGTATCTCTATTCATTATTGGAATTATGTTTGTTCGGTAAAAATACTCAAATTATTAGGTTATACAATGAAGTAATTCGTATAACTAAGTCATTCTCATCAACATTGAAAATGCGGCTCCTGTAATTTGAAATTATTCTTCATAAATTTGTTAAACAAAATGCCGTAATTTGTGCTTTTATAATTATACATGGAAGTTAAGACAGGGCCCTTATTATCAACGATAAACTATCCAGCGGATTTAAAAAAATATAAAGAGCAGGATCTTGAACAAATTTGCCAGGAACTTCGCCAGTATATCATTGATGTAGTGAGCGTTAATGGCGGTCATTTTGGTGCCAGCCTAGGTGTGGTTGAGTTAACTGTAGCGCTACATTATGCCTTAAATACGCCTTACGACAAGCTCATTTGGGACGTAGGACACCAAGCTTACGGGCACAAAATATTAACGGGAAGGCGTAACCAGTTCCATACCAACCGTATCATTAACGGCATTAGTGGTTTCCCAAAGATTAGCGAAAGTGAATACGACACTTTTGGCGTTGGCCACTCTTCAACCTCTATCTCGGCTGCTTTGGGCATGGCCGTTGCCTCACACTACAAAGGTGAAAAAGACAGGCAACATGTTGCCGTTATTGGTGACGGAGCTATGACCGCAGGCCTTGCTTTTGAAGGCTTGAACCATGCAGGCATCGAAAAATCGAACGTTTTGGTGATTTTAAACGACAATTGCATGTCCATTGATCCCAATGTTGGCGCCCTGAAAGAATACCTTACTAGCATCACTACTTCTAAATCATATAACCGCTTTAGAGACGATGTGTTTAACGTTTTGACCAAACTTTCGGAACTTGGGCCTAACGCACAGAAATATGTAAAGAAAATACAGAAAAGCATCAAAGGGACATTGCTTAAACAAAGCAACCTGTTTGAGGCTTTAAATTTTAGATACTTTGGTCCGGTAGATGGACATGACGTAAAACGTTTGGCAGCCATCATTAAGGACTTAAAAGATATTCCGGGGCCAAA
The DNA here is from genome assembly GCF_003313505.1 of Pedobacter nanyangensis. Lineage (GTDB taxonomy): Bacteria > Bacteroidota > Bacteroidia > Sphingobacteriales > Sphingobacteriaceae > Pedobacter > Pedobacter nanyangensis. The sequence goes on from NZ_QMHO01000001.1 coordinate 12,190, forward strand.
ACTGTTGCATTGCGTAACGGTTAAGGGCAAGGGCTTTGCATTGGCGGAGAAAGACCAAACCAAATGGCATGCCCCTGGCTTGTTCGATAAAATTACGGGCGAGATCAAAAAACCAGTGGTAGACAAACCTCAACCGCCCAAATACCAGGATGTTTTTGGCCATACCATGGTTGAACTTGCGGAGGCCAACGACAAAATTGTTGGTATTACCCCGGCAATGCCTTCTGGTTCATCTCTCAACATCATGATGAAAGCCATGCCTAACAGAGCATTTGATGTAGGCATTGCCGAGCAACATGCGGTAACTTTTTCAGCTGGTTTGGCAGCACAAGGGCTAATCCCTTTTTGTAATATCTATTCTAGCTTTATGCAAAGGGCTTATGACCAAGTTATCCACGATGTGGCCATACAAAACCTAAACGTAGTATTTTGCCTTGATAGGGCTGGTTTGGCTGGTGCCGATGGGGCTACCCACCATGGTGCTTATGATTTAGCCTTCATGCGCTGCATTCCTAACATGGTGGTAGCATCGCCAATGAACGAAGAGGAACTGCGTAACATGATGTATACCGCCCAGCAAGAAAACATGGGACCTTTCACCATCCGTTATCCAAGAGGCAGCGGTGTTCTTCCTGATTGGAAACGGCCACTCAATACCTTACAAGTTGGAAAGGGCCGAAAAATATGCGATGGCGAAGATGTTGCCATTTTAACCATAGGCCACGTAGGCAACTTTGCCGTTGAAGCCTGTAAAGAGCTGAATAGTGACGGAATTAACCCAGCTCATTTTGATTTACGTTTTGTTAAACCTTTGGATACCGAATTACTTCACGAAGTATTTACACGCTTTAAAAACGTGATTACGGTGGAAGACGGGTGTTTACAAGGAGGAATGGGAAGTGCTGTACTAGAGTTTATGGCCGACCATAACTATAAAGCAAATGTAGTGAGATTGGGCATACCAGATGAGATCATTGAACATGGCGAACAACCTGAACTTTGGGCATTATGTGGTTATGATACGCATTCGATTATCCAAGCAGTAAAGAAAATTGCCGTAAGTAGGCCCACTAAAATAATGGCTTCTTAGTCCTTTCAGGCTTAGATTTAACAATTACCATAAAACATTGGAAAAAAATTCTAAAATTTTTGTTGCAGGTCACCGGGGGATGGTTGGCTCTGCCATATATCGTAAATTACAAAAAGAGGGTTATCAAAATCTTGTAACTCGCACTTCAAATGAGCTCGATCTTAGAGATCAACAAGCAGTTGCCGATTTTTTCGCCCAGGAAAAACCCGAATATGTTTTCCTGGCGGCCGCAAAAGTAGGAGGCATTGTAGCCAACAATACTTATCGTGCCGATTTCCTGTACGAAAACCTGGCAATCCAAAACAATGTAATTCATCAATCCTATTTGAATGGTGTAAAGAAACTGATGTTTTTGGGATCAAGCTGTATTTACCCTAAACTGGCTCCCCAACCACTTAAGGAGGATTACCTACTCACTGGATTATTGGAACCTACCAATGAACCTTATGCTATTGCCAAAATAGCTGGCATTAAAATGTGTGATGCCTACAGAGACCAATATGGCTGCAATTTTATTTCGGTAATGCCAACCAATTTGTATGGCTATAACGACAATTATCACCCCGAAAACTCTCATGTATTACCTGCGCTTATCAGAAAGTTTGATGAGGCAAAAAACAATGGCAGCAAAGAAGTTGTAATCTGGGGAACGGGCTCACCTATGCGTGAGTTTTTATTTGCAGATGACTTGGCCGATGCTTGTTATTTCCTAATGGAAAACTACAATGAACCGAACCTAATTAATATAGGCACCGGAGAAGATTTAACGATTAAGGATCTGGCCTTAGCAGTTAAAGAAACGGTAGGTTTTGAAGGAGAACTTGTTTTTGACACAAGCAAACCGGATGGCACACCCCGAAAGCTGATGGACGTTTCAAAACTTCATCATTTAGGCTGGAAACACCAGATAGAACTTCGAGAAGGATTGAAGTTAGCTTATCAAGATTATTTAAGCAAGAAATAGAAAAAGCTCCGCATGTGCGGAGCTTTTTCTTATTGGCCTATTAGCCTTCAAAATTCCGAAAGATTAAAAATCGTAGTATAAATTTCTAAAGCTTGTTTTTAAACCAAAGGTTACCATAGCGGTATTATGGGTTCCCAAGCTATTTTTTTCTTGTCTTAATACCCCACCCAATTCTAACCTCAAGTTATATTTTGGGTTAAGTAAATATGCTGCCTTTCCTTGTAGCATGTAAAGCTCGGTTAAAATCCCTTGCCCTACATGGCTTCCGTATTGCACAGACCTAGTATCATAACTCTTAAAAATATCTTTCCCGAAATTAGCCCCTGTTGGATCTAAGCCATACGCTGCATACAAAGCCTGTCCCTGAAAATCAAATTTCTTCACACTATAGTTCAAAATCCCCAAAAACTCCCTAAAGTTTGCCCCAAATGGGTGCGCTAACGGCTGGTTATAATTTGAGTAGTTAGAAAGTCTATCAAAGTGAGCATAAGTATAAGGACGTGCAGTGTTAAATTCAGCAAGGTAGTTTAAGCTTTTTACCTTGAATAAATCTGAACCTCTCACACCTAGCTGTATGGCCCATTTATTTGCCCAATAGCCATTGCTTTTAAAAAATTCCTTGGCGGTAAATTCATCAAACATAAACTGGCCATACAAGGCTGTTTTTTCCAATATTTCATACTTTGCGTTTATTCCCAGCCTCATCTTATCGGGAGAGGTTGTATTGGTATTTTCAACCGGCCTCAGGAACATGAATGGGTGGATATAATTAAAGTCAAACCCACGTTTGCCCTCTACCTCTGCATCAGCCCAGGTTACCGCCTGGAAAAACCCAATGGAAAATCTCTTGGTAGCGTTCCAATCTAAGTAATGTGCAGCCATCCACTTGCCCCTATCCCCCAATCTTCTATCATTGGCCAGTTTTGGCGCTCCCGGATCAAGCATATACGCATAAATGGTTTGGTACTGCAAGCTCCCCAAGCTAGCTCTTAATCTAAAGAAGGTGTAATTTGAAGATGCATCTGATAGCAGTACTGATCGGTAGCCATCGCCAATAAAGTTCTTATCGTAGCCGAGCGCAAAATTTAGATATTTATTGGGCGTATAAGAAAGGAGCGCTGTTACATAAGACCAATCTTGTTTATCGGTCGCCAGTTTTCCGTAACCTTGACCTGGCACTACTTGGTTGGCCACAATATAATCATTCACATAATCGGCAAATTTACCTTGGTTTTCAAAGCCGTTCAAATAAAAGGAAAATTTCTCCCCCACATTTCCGCCAACTTGAAATCCACGAGTGTTTAGCCAAGTTGTTCTGCTGCCCTTAAAATCCCTTCCTATTTGAAAGTCGCCAAGAAAATCGGCATAAATATGATACTCTTCGTTTTTAACTTCAATTAAATGTTCCTGAAAAAGTTTCCTATGTACCCAACTTCTTCTATTTAGGCTATCCGTACCATAATTCATCAACGAATCATAGGTGAATTTAAGCCTGGGATCATCAGCGTAAAACCCTCTAATGGAAGAGTGAAATTTAGTATTGGTATCATAAACCGACCGATTTAGTTTCTGATACAGCTGGTAGTCATGTAGTATATTTTGGTTAGCAGTAGTTACCGGCTGCTGCGCTTTTGTGCTAAAAACAAAAAAGGCCATAAATGTGGCCACTATAAGGTATTTTTTCATGTAAGTATTAGTCATTTGCTACACCGTCTAGCTCTTCAAAAACAGAATTTTTGCTTTTAAATTCGGCTACAATTTTTTTCATGGCAATTACCACGTTTCTGTCATCATTGGCACTTGCATGCTGCAATAGGGTATATATCTGCCGTTCCACATCATCAAATACATACTCCCTAACTTTACCAATCATGATCTGTTCGTGGTGGGTTGGCAGGGTGTTTTCATTATCATTTAAAAGCTCTTCAAAAAGCTTTTCGCCTGGTCTTAGCCCTGAATATTGAATTTTAATATCTTGATTAGGGATCAATCCTGCTAAACGGATCATTTTCTTGGCCAGTTCTACAATTTTCACGGACTTACCCATGTCAAACACATAGATCTCGCCTCCGTTACCCATACAACCTGCTTCAAGAACAAGTCGGCAGGCTTCAGGGATGGTCATAAAATATCTGGTGATTTCAGGATGGGTCACCGTTACCGGCCCGCCTTTTTCTATTTGCTGCTTAAAGCGCGGAATTACCGAGCCATTTGATCCTAATACATTTCCAAACCGGGTAGTAATAAATTTAGTTATAGGCTTCACTTCCATTTCGTTAATGTAGCTTAAACCATTACTAAATATAAAGTCTTTTTGTGTTAAGGAATTATTTAAGGACTGTACGTAGATTTCGGCAATGCGCTTGGAAGCTCCCATTACATTGGTTGGATTTACAGCCTTATCGGTAGAAACCATCACAAATTTTTGCACACCATATTTAACAGACAGATCTGCAATCATTTTGGTGCCGTGCACATTGTTCTTAATGGCTTCTGAAGGATTATCTTCCATTAAGGGAACGTGTTTATACGCCGCCGCATGGTACACATAGTGGGGTTTGTACATTTCGAAAAGATGTTTCATTCTCTTTTCATCCTTCACATCGCCAATAAATGCGTGAAAATTATTATGCTTATAGGTTTCCTCCAGTTCCAGGTATACATTATGCAATGCTGTTTCAGATTGGTCACAGAGAATAATCAGTCCGATATCAAAATTAAGCAATTGCCGAACGATTTCACTCCCAATAGAACCTGCTGCACCGGTTATCAAAATCCTTTTGTCTTTCAACTGCGTTTGCAAGCTTTTTACATCTATCTCGATCTGCTTCCTGTTCAGGAGATCTTCGATATTAATATTCTGTATTTGGGACTTGTTGAGTTTACCATCTTCCCAAGCGTCGGCTGGAGGAATATTCAGTACCGTTACCTCATTCTCCAAGCATACATCAACAATTCTATTTTTTCTTTCAGGCGGGATCGTATAAGAAGCAAAGATCACTTCATCCACTTCATGTTCTCTGATAAGCTGCTCTAAACGCCTGGCGCTCAGTATTTTGATCCCATCAATAGCTTTTCCAACTTTTCTTTCATCGTCGTCTACAAAGGCCATAATGGTTTTGTTTACCTTGCCATCGTGGTCGAAAGTCCTTTTGGTAGCCAATCCTGCTTCGCCTGCCCCATACACAATTACCTTGCGTTTATCAAGGTTCAAGTTTTTGATATACATGAAAAAGTACTTGATCAGTACCCGGTAGGTAATCAACAACAGAAATGACGTTAGCAGATTGATGATGAGTACCGTATTGGAGATATACGGATGGAAACCCAGGGCCGTAATCACAAAATTCAAAAAGGAAAATACGCCATTACTAATCAGCACTGCAAAGAGAATCCTAAAGGTATCTTGTGCACTTGTGTAGCGAATAATACCGGCATAGGTTTTTACATTGAAAAATACGATGATGTTAATGGCCGTTAGAATAAGAATATTCCTACTAAATTCTACAACGTTGACATCCGACAATGCCAAGTTTAACCTAACAGCGTAAGCAACCGCGAGCGAAACTAAGCAAATGCCCAAGTCTAGAAGAAAGATAATCCACCGAGGGACGATATTTATTTTACCAAACAAAATAGGCTATTTTAAATAAAGGTACAACAAAACCATGGTCTAACAAAATTTTTACATTTGTGAACGATGCGTATCATAAGCGACCAAAAGCCTATTTTTTCCCTCAAGATTGAATCGAAGAGAAAGGTAAGTGGCAATAAAAGCTAAAAATAAAAGTAAAGTGTAGATCATAGTTTCGTTAATTAATGAAATCAACAATACATTTATCAATAATTGCGCCACAATGTAAAGCGCAGAGACTAAAATATGGGCATATTTCAATTGGTTGGAAAGATATTGATAGAAATGGCTACGGTGGGCCTCAAAAATATTTTCGCCCCTAATCTTTCTGAACAGCACGGTGAATGCGGTGTCGGTACCATATGCTAAAAGCAATAAAATATAGGACAGGTTTTGCGAAGTTATGATCAGCTGACCAATAAAAAATACGATAATAAAGGCAATACTAACACTTCCAACATCTCCGGCAAAACACCTTGCCTTTTTTCTGAAATTGAAGAAATTAAATACCAGCAATGATAAACCGACGATCAGTAAAAGTTCCGCGGAAGTAAAACTGACCAAGTTTTGGTTGATGTAATATAGGGTGCCAATGGTTAACAAACTATAGCCTCCGGTAATGCCATTTATGCCGTCCATAAAATTATAGGCATTGATGGTAGCTATTACAAAGATCAAGGCGGTTAATACCCAATACCAGTTTAAGCTGAACAGATCCCACTGAAAGAAAAGTAGCAATACCGAGGTAAGGTGTAGGCTTAATCTAACTTTGTTATTTAAAGTTAAAATATCATCTAAGAGACTAATGGTTGAAATTGCCAGTAAGCCAATCACAAAATAAGGGCTTTGAAAGCCGCTGATTAGTGCGTACACCAAAACTGCAATTGGAAATATGATGCCTCCGCCGCGGATGGTGACGCTTGTGTGGGAACTACGATGGTTGGGTTTATCAATGATATTAAAACGATCTGCAATTTTGAAGTAAACAAGCTCAAGTACTAGAAAAAGAATAAAGTATAGAAATAAACTGGCAATTGGCATTTGGAAAAAGGATAATTATGCAATCAAGTATTTAGCGTATTATATATATTCCCACTATTTTGCTCTTTGAGTTATGGGAAAGATTGTGATAACTTAAAAGCTTCCAAGACTGGACGGGGAGACCAATCCAATAGCGACCTAGCGCTATCGTCATTAAAGGTCAAATCTGAAGTTATCTTAAAAAATTTACCAGAGTTTAACGGGAACTTTGGAATTAGATCTCCTATTCTAGCTAACAATACGGCAATAGGCTTCGGCATATTTGGTACGTTTTTTTTCCCAAGTTGATTGGCAATATGCTTTGACAACTTATTAAAGCTTGGATGATATCCATCGGTTAGATTATACACACCGCCTAATTCAGTCAATTTAGGTATAATCTTCGCAACATCTTCCGCCATCACCATACTTTTACGAGCCGCCCCACCTGCAATATTAAAATAATACCCCTTTTTTATTCCCCTAATCATAGCGCCTAAGTTTCCTGGTGGATTAGAGCCTACTAAAAGAGGTAATCTTAAAATGCTACAAGTAACATTGTTTTTTGTACACCAATCCTTTACAATTTGCTCTGCTTGAATTTTACTTAGCCCATACGGATCAGTAGCATTCAAGTGGCAACTTTCATTTATATTAGTACCACTTTCTATTCCGTATACTGATACAGAACTAATGAAGACAAATGATTTTGGCAATGAAGGCGCTTCTTCAAGTCCCTTTAGCAAATTCTCTGTTCCCACTACATTTACGTTAAAAAATTCTTGCTTTTCCGCTGCAGTTTTCGGAACTGAATGTGCTTTTCCCGCGGCGTGGATGACTAGATCAAAAAAATCTAGTTTAGGAATTTGAAAGAACAAATCAACTTCAATATCAGCACTATGCCGACCCAAGGAAACCAAGGTATGCTCATTAGCAATCTCACGGACAATCTCTTTACCTAAAAAGCCACTAGCACCGGTAATTAAAATTTTCATTAAAGCTTAGCTATTTCTCTGTAAACTTGATACGTTTCTTCAAACATTTTTATTTGTGTAAAGTTATCTTGCAAAAATTGTCTAGAATGACGCCCCATATCCTGCCTAAGTACAGGATTTTCCACTAACATCAAAATTCTTTCGCGTAAGGCCTCCACATCTCCCCTTTGCACCAGAAAACCACTAATACCATCTTTAACAGCCTCAGAAGCGCCACCTACATCTGAAACCACTACTGGCAAACCATAGTTCATTGCTTCTAAAGTAGATATAGGGAAACCTTCCCAATTTGATATCAAAACGAAGATATCTGCTCGACGCAAACTTTCACCCACATTACTTTGGTAACCTTCAAAAATGAACTTATCTTCTACATAAAGACTTTTCACCAAAGCCACCATTGCCTCCATATTGGGTCCGTCTCCCAACAGCCTAACTTGGATGTTTTCGATATCCTTACACGCCTTAATTAAGGTTGAGTGATCTTTTTGATTATCAAACCTGGCAACCATTATTATCTCAACTTTATCCTTTTTTGTTTTCCGTTCAATTTCAAATTGATCATCTACATAGATTCCGTTATATATTCTGACAAAAGCGTTACGATGTGATATTCCATTATCAAGCCCTAATTTTAGATCATAATCAGAAACAACAATTAATTTATCAGCCAAACGGGCCAATGCCTTTTCTATACTTTTATAAAAAATAGCTTTAAGATTACTTATTCCGTCTGTAAAAGACCAACCGTGTATAGTCACAACTGTTGGAACTTTGGTGAAAGCTCCGGCAATTCTCCCCAGTATACCAGCCTTTGATGAGTGTAGGGCTACCAAATTGGGTTTATAAGATTTAATCAATTTACAAAGTTCATAAACAGCTCTAAAATCGTCAACGGGACGAACAGGTCGTTTAAGATGTTTAAGCAGGGCGTAGTTTATCCCTTCGGCTTTTAAAAGAGATGAGAATACTCCTTCTTTCCCCCCAAATGCTACTAGAACTTGATCTCCGTTAGCTTTAAGTCCTTTAGCGATAGATAATACATGGGTTTGCGCTCCACCAATTGAATCTCCACGAGTAATTACGATAAGTATTCTCATCAAAACGAACTAACTTAGTTTGATTTGTTAATTTTAACCAGCTCAAATATTCCACAGCCATATGAACAGCCACAATTTTTCTCTATCAGTTCATCGGTTAGTGAAATATTCTCAAATAAATCACCCGCATCGTTAACATAAGAAAACCCCCTTAATACGTATTGGTCTTTAAATAGCTCCAACAAATATTTTATACTAAAAACTCTATGTGCATTAAATTCTATCCTCTGAGCTCCAATTGGGGTTGAAAAGTAAAATACACCTTCTGGTTTCAAAATATCATATATAGAATTAAGGCCTTTAATATGGCCATTTGCATCTATTGGATCACCATAGCGGCCTAATCCAAAATGCTCAATAGCATGTAGGCAAGAAATAGAATCACAATATTCAGTATAATTACCAGTTACATTCATTAAGTCTAACTGAATGAATTTGATATTATCGACTTTTGATTCAAGAGGTCTTATATCAAAAATTTCTATCTCTCTAAATACAGCAACATGTGCGACAAAACCATCGATACGAGATGCAACATCAACATGTTTAACTGGATTATTTGAATAAATTTTCTTGGCGACCAATAAGTCCTGATGAAAATAATGCCCAGAAATTGTCCCTCCACTTTCTGTTTTGTCACCAAGAAAAGGTCGAAAAGACGTTATCTTGAAATCTGGATTTTTTTTCAGTTGTTTACTTAAAGAAAGATACTCTTGTGCATAAACAAAAAGCTTTGGAATATTTTTTAAGCGCATATTATTTTTTTTTAAGATTACCAATTGTGTTGTTAAGTATGTTAAGAATCCCAAAAGGGCGGCAAAGAGATCGCTATAAAAGATGCCCTAAAAACCCAACAATGATATGATTATATAGCTAGATATCAGATACATTATGGCATTTAAAATTGTTAAATAAAAAACAAGTTTAATTTTCCCCCGGCCAAGAAAGGCATTTAAATATATTAAATTGATGACTGAGAAGAAAAGACCAACCGTGTATAGTCACAACTGTTGGAACTTTGGTGAAAGCTCCGGCAATTCTCCCCAGTATACCAGCCTTTGATGAGTGTAGGGCTACCAAATTGGGTTTATAAGATTAATCAATTTACAAAGTTCATAAACAGCTCTAAAATCTCAACGGGAAGAACAGGTCGTTTAAGATATTTAAGCAGGACTTAGTTTATCCCTTCGGCTTTTAAAAGAGATGAGAATACTCCTTCTTCCCCCCCAATGCTACTAGAACTTAATCACTATTAGCTTTAAGTCCTTTAGCGATAGATAATACATTGTGTTTGCGCTCCGCCAATAGAGTCTCCACGCGCTATAACAATCAATATTCTCATTAAATCATTAAGATTCTATAGGCCTAATGTGTATAATGTCATCTTTAATACGCATAGTATAGTTCGGCATATTCGCCTTAACATATTCGTTTAACTCCTCAGTAGTCGGATAGCCGCCCGTACCAATAAATAAACGAGCATCATCAATTAAAATAATATGCTTTAGATTTTTATTGTTAAATATTGCATCTAGTTCCTCGAAAACTGGACAGATCTTGTCTCCTAATGCAGTAAAACCACCAGAATAGTGACCATCCAGCCAAAATATCGTAGGTGAAATTAATCTGTCCTTTAAGCTTTTTAACACATCGCCACTATCCCCTTGAAGTATTTCGATATCCGGAAAATTCTTAAAACGTTTTACTGCGCCTTGCCATAATCTTTCGCTTAGTTCAATGGAATAAATCTTCAAAAAGTTCATTCTTTGAGCTTCAACCATATCTCCTAAGAAAGTACCCGTTTCCACTAAGGTTGTATATGAACACTCTTTTTGAACATTTTTTATTGCCAATTGCTTAATAATATGCGGCGGAGGGGAGGGTCTACCATTTTTTTCCCAATCATTTATTATTAATCTTTTAACGAAAGAATTCTCGCGAGAAAGCCTATTAAATTTCTTCATTAAAAAAGGTTGGAATATTTGTGGAGACATTCCTAAAACTCCGTTTACTATCTTATTTAGCATAATTAATTTTTTTATTGTAAGTTAAGTGGGCGGTGATATATAGTATTACTCCAATAAAGGAGCAAATAAAATAGCTAATGAATGCTCCTGATAAGCCAAATCTAGGGATTAAGACTAAGTTTAAAAAAAACAATGAACAAGAAAATAATATTGCGAATATAAAGATCAATTTAATCATACCTCGTCCTAAAAGTGCATTTAAATAAACCAAGTTAATAACTGAACAGAAAATCCCAGCTAATTGTAAAAATACATACTTCTCGATGATTAAAAAACTATTTGACAACATTAACCTTATAATAATTATCCTTAAAAAATAAATAAGGATAAGAGATAAGCTTAAAAGTGGGATAATCTTCTTAAAAGTGTCTATGATTTTCGAGTTAAAGCTTTGGCCGTTATTATGAGCAAAAAGAGGCAAAAAGTATATTGATATAATGCTGGATAATGGCAATAAGATTGCCCCCGAAATTTTATTCATCCCCTCATACAAACCTAAATCATTTAGAGACAAATGGCTCACCAACAATTTTCTTATCATTATTTCAACAATATATCCGATACCGACCTGAATAAAAATTAATATTGAATATTTTATCAAAGGCACCATCACATTTAGTCTTTTAAATCTTAGAAAGAGTTTAATAGGCTTTATACCCAACCTGTTCATGAACCAGAAAATAATCAGATAACTTGTAGAAATCGAAATCAGTATATTGCTTTTATTCCAAATGGCCATCACGAGCAATAATGCGCAACTTCCAATGTTAAATATAATTTCCCAAAATGCAATTTTTTTAAAAGATTGCTTTCCATTCAAAATAGCAATTTGTGTCTTATAAGCCGCAATGAAAAAAGTAGATAACCCAATCAACCTAACTAAATTAGAATAAGAGCTTGAAAAGAATATAAAACTCGAAATAGAGTTTGAAAAGATTACAACTAATGCGGAAACTATTAATGAACCGAATAATGTAATAACCCAAGCAGCCACATTTAATTTAGCTGATAGTATAGCATTATCCTTATATTGAGCTATAAATTTCGTTATACCTGTTGCCGAAGATAGCGTTGAAAATGTAATGATTAAATTTATTAAATTTTGACTCTGACCATATAGCCCTAACATTTCTGGCCCAAACCTCAAAGAAATATACTTAGTGACTAAAAAAATACATAATATTTTAACTAAAGTAGAGGAAAAAACAACCGAAATTGCTTGAAGAAATTTAGATTTCTTAAATATATTTATGGCTCTCACTATTTTAAATAACAGAATAAAAGTAACTTAACAAGTTTTAATCCAGCTCACTAATTCGATTTTATACTTTTAATTCAAACAACCGTTTATAAAAAACTTCCGTCTTACTACAATAATTCTCAATAGAATGATTTTGACTAATATATTCAAACTGTCTTTTCTGCAGTACTTGCAGGTTCTGTTTTTCTAGCATAAGCGAATTCATATAGCTAGCCAACGCTTTTAAGTCAACCGCATTAGGAATATTATCTTTCAAGCCATTAGAAGTATAAGTTTCGTCTACTTGAATTGCCACCGTTGGGACTTTTGACCAGATTGCTTGCAGGCCTGCCACACCGCAATTTTCGCCAACATTGATAGTAACATAAAGATCAACGCTTTTAAATGCCGAGCCAATATCGTCCGTGTAACCAAAAAACCTAAACCGATCGCTCAGGTCATAACTTTCTACCATCTTTTCAAAGTTAGCTCTATCGGGACCATCTCCATAAACATGGAATATAAAATTGATATTTGTAAGTAAATTGAGTTCCTTAATTAATTTTATATACAAATCTGTCCTTCTGTCGTAAAAATGTATCCTACCCACTTGGCCTATCACAAAAATATCTTGATGCTTTGGAACTATATTAAGTTCATTCATAGGGGCTACATAGCTTGTACCTATGGGTATAAAAGTAGATCGAGGTCTATCTCCTTTTCTAACATGTTCGGTATAATCGTCTTTTTTTAATTCAAAAATTATTCCGTCTCTAAACTTTCTATTTATTGAAAAAAAGACTTTTAGCATCCCCCGAATACTAGAAGAATCTGTATGGTTGGTTTCTATTACTTTGAGTTTAGATGTACGAGGTCTAAATAAATAAACAAGTGTGCCAAAAAAAGCCCCATATGTCATGTGAACGTGCACAATATCATATTCGTAAATGCGCTTTTTATTTCCGAAGAACCACAAGACTATTTTTAAATAAAGGAAGATTTTAGACAGAATTTCAAGAAAACTATTTCCTAATGACTTATCTTGTTCTTTAGATATAATGTAATTTATTTTCACCAATGGATTCAAAGTGTCGGTTAAGAATTGGCCCTGATAAGTGTTTTTATAAACACAAAGTATATCTACAACCGCTATTGATTGCACCTGATGATTGCAAAGATCGTGTACAAGTTTTTCACCTCCTCCTTTACAAAAAGTAGGTAATACGTGTAATATTTTATTTAAAGGTCTATTAACCATTTTTGATGCTTTTCCTCAGTTTTCTTATCGTCAAAATAATCTGCGGACTAATGATATTTAACACCCTTATGGTACGGCGTCTGAGCATATTTTTAGTTATCAACCATTTTAACTTAAATTCAGAATATTCTTGTATCGAACCACTTACTGGGCTATCAACAATGCGAGGTTCTACTCTTTTTATTTTACTTAGATCCGTACTTGTAACGCTGAAATAAGAGCTGTCTACATGAATATACGTGTTTATAGCGTTTTCAAATTTTTTCCAGTCTAAGAACATACCTTCTTCATAAAGCCTGTATAGATCCTCAATTGAGGTTTCAGAGCTACTGTCAAAAGGGTTTTGATAATCGTCTTGTACTCTGTTTACGGTAAGGGTCAATGCTTTACCAGAAGCAAAAGCCGCAAGCTTTTTTTGAACGACAATGTTACCGTTCATTATACTTTGTGCTATTAAGTCCTCGAAGTAATTAGGGCTTCTACATAAATTAAAATCTAAGGAATCGATAATTGACAGCACGTCTTTCTTTCTGTAAACTGCAGCACTAACTTCCCAGGGATAATTCCAATGCATTCCCTTTGCTAAAGTCCAATCCCATTTTATATAGTTTTTATTTTCTTCATATCTAGGTTTATTCTCGATATTTCTTCCCAATCTTAAATGAAATGAAAAAACCTCTTCATCTTTGCGTAAAACATCAAGTGCATGATTGATATTCATATATTCTTTAAAGAATACATCATCGCAACCAAAAATTAAAAAGTCGTTCGCTTTTTCGATGGCATTTTTTAGATCCGCAGCATAATTTTGTTCATCGATCCATGTTATATTGGAATATTTTTTTATCAGCTTCTCGTATTTTATATTCTCGGTGGCCTTATATAGAATTGTAAAATTCTGCTCTTTTAACCCAGAGTAATACATTAAACTGGTTAGATAAGCCTCCAGCTGCAACGGCCTATCTTTCGAAAAAACTATTATAGAAATCATAAATTATAATGTAATTGAGTAGAATTTAATTGTGGTTTTGTTCTCCAGTCAATGTAAGTGCTTATAAGTTTGTCTTCTAACATGCTGCTTTTAAAAACCGATACAATTGAGTCCATATCAAAATCAAATGGATAATTATTCAGCACGTCAAGTCTATCTTCTGCCCAAGCTAAATTTAAACTATCTACATATTCAAAATTGGACATTCCAACATCAATAGTAATTGCATCATCATGCCTTATACTAGTTGCCCAGCCCTGGTAAATAACTCTTTCGCTGGTTTTGCAATAGGAGACGTCTCTATTCTTCGAATAAAATGATAATGTATTAGATAGTTGCGTAACTTCATCGGCGAAATGATTTACATTTTTGATCGCATTCAAGTAGTAATCTTTTCTGAATATAGCCATCGCTACGATATAAATCTGATAGGCATCACTTAAATCCTTGATATTTAATTTAAAGAAATCTATAGACAAAGAGTTCCAAAGATGATAATGCTTTACATATGTCAGATCATAATCATCTGCCCACCAAAGCTTGCAAATTACAGCATTTTCTTTAAACAATACCTTTTCATAATCTTCTAAATCAATCATATTCACAAACCAAGTATCATCCTCAATAAGTAAGAAGTAATCTTTAGCTTCCTTCTCTATTTCCCTTTGCCAGAATGAAGCCGGATCTCCATATTTCTTTTTAGCGATTTCCTTTTTGCCACTTCGTATTAAGTCATATTTTTCATCATCACTATGGAATTGCACCCATTTAACCATAGGAAACTTTTGTTGTATTTTTTCCCTAAATGAATGCTTTGTACCATCATCTAGTATGATGATCTGATCGTAATTGGAAACGTTGAACAAAATTGACGATATACAACGTTCTAAATAAAATGGTCTGTTAAATGTTTTTATATAAATATTCATCTTTAACGTTTTGAGTAATTTTTTTCTATATAGGCATACATAGCAACGGGAATTATAGCCATTATGTGGTAAAATGCCGCCCTATATCTAATTGCAGAACCCGAATTAAAAAGACCAAATGGATAATGCATTATCATATTTAATATTAGTACATAAAACACTGCGAAAAAGAAGTACTGGGAATAAGAATTATGTTTAAATTGGATATAAAAGGATTTAGATAAATAATACCCTATAAAAATTAGAAAAAATAAACTTTGCAGGAAAAACGGGAAATATACTGGCCGAATTAATGAATCAAAAAAAGTTGGACCCATTAGTGCAATAAATGCACCTTGCGGCATTTTGGTGAAATAGTCATGATTATTTTGCCAAAAATTTTGATTCCTCATTGCGCCCGCATCTTCATATCCTAAAAAGTAGGCTTGTGCTAAATCCACAAACCCACCGGCGTTTACAAATGGTACTACAAATAAAAATACAATTGATGTTAAAATTACAAACACCGAAATATTTAAAGCGAACATTGATAAACGTTTTAAATAAAAATGCCGGCAAATAAATAGGAATAATAAAAATGTGATAAGACCTATACTATAGTGCGGTCGTATTAGCATTGATAGTACAATACAAATCAATAGTAAAAAGTGGTTGGTTATTTTTTCACCCTTCAGCAAATTGATAACATTCCCTAGAATTATGCCTGTCGTGAAAACGGTGAAAGCCTCCTTGCCAACTACGGAAGTCCACATTGCGAAGTCTGGAAAACTCAAGACTACTAATAGGGCAACCAAATCATTTTTTGGTATCTCTAATTTAGATACAGCATAATAAATCCCATAAAAAGAAAGAATACAAAAAAAAAGGTGACTCGCTAATGGAGTAAAAAAAACCCTTGTTATGTTACCAGCAATAATGTCTATTAGTGCCGTTCTATCTAATAAAGCATCTACAGATACATTGGCATCCGAAGAGGTATACCGTTCAGCATCGCCCAATGCGGCAAACTTAGAGAAAACAAAAACCCCAAAAAAGAGATAAAATATTTTTAGAATAAAGTATAGGATATAACTCCTTTTCACTAGTATTTGTTAATTGCGTCTACAATTTTAGTGATTTCGTCTTCAGATAAAACTGGGCTGATAGGCAAGCTTAGCACCTCTTTATGAATTTTTTCAGAAATAGGTAAATGAAGTTCTCCGAGCTCTTTATAAGCCTCTTGTTTATGTGGTGCAATCGGATAATGTATTACCGTTTGGATCTCGTTTGCCGTCAAATATTGCTGAAGTTCGTCTCTATTTTGCGTTCGTATGACAAACAAATGCCAAACATGTGCTTTGTCTGAAACAAGATTTGGTAATATAATTTTAGGATTTGAAATTTCGTTCAAATATCTCACAGCTACCTTTCTCCTAGCTTGGTTTTCTACTTCCAAACCGGTAAGTTTTACGCTCAGAAGAGCTGCTTGTAATTCATCCAAGCGACTGTTTACACCTTTAAACTTATTTTTATATTTAACATGCGAACCATAATTTAATAATGCTCTTAGGGTTTCTGCAAGGACTTCGTCATTAGTGGTAATAGCGCCAGCATCTCCTAATGCGCCCAAGTTTTTGCCAGGATAAAAACTGAACCCAGCTGCATCTCCGAAATTCCCAGCTTTTGTCCCTTTTACCGATTCAGCTCCCTGCGATTGTGCACAATCTTCTATGACTTTTAAATTGTATTTTTTAGCAATTGTATTAATTGCATCCATATTACAAAGTTGCCCATACAAATGAACTGGCAATATAGCTACCGTACGAGCTGTGATATGCTGTTCTATCAATAGTGGATCAAGATTATAACTGTCTAAAGAAGGCTCGACTAGAATAGGTACTAAGTCATTTGCGGATATTGCCAATATACTTGCTATATAAGTATTTGCAGGCACAATAATTTCATCCCCACTTTTAAAAATCCCCATTTCCTTGTAAGCCCGTATAATTAAAATAAGAGCGTCTAAGCCATTAGCTACTCCAATACAATGCTTAACGCCACAGTATGTTGCAAATTGCTGTTCAAATGCCGCCAAATGCTTGCCCATAATATACCACCCAGAATCTAAAACCTGCTCAAAAGCTGCCATCAATTCCTTTTTATGGTTCTGGTTAATTTGAAATAAATCTAAGAACTTAATCATAATTTAATTGGTTGAGAATCTTTTAAAAAATACTGCTCATTGGTTTTTTTATCGATAAGATCTATACCCAATAGAATAGAATCTTCTGTAATATATCCATGTTGCCGTGCCGGATTACCATACCATACCGTGTAAGGGGGAATTGATTTTGTAACAACACTGCCAGCTCCAATGAGTGCTTTTTCTCCAATTTCTACTCCAGCAACAATGGTTGAATTGGCACCGATAGAACATCCCATTTTCATCAAAGTTTTCTTAAATTCTACGGGATATACTTTCGATCTTGGTATATGATCATTTGTAAAAGTAACATTTGGCCCTATAAAAACATTATTTTCAATGGTAATACCATCCCAAATTTGAACTCCAGACTTTATCGTTACATTATCACCAATTTTAACGTCATTCTCGATAAAAACTTGAGCATTAATATTACAATTTGCACCTATTTCGGCTCCTGCAAGTATAACGGTAAACTGCCATACAGTAGTTTCATCACCAATGTTTACAGATTGTACTTCAGCTAAAGGATGAATTTTAACCATTTATATAATTTAAATACTCTTGATAATCTCTAATGTAGTCTAATTCGTTATAGCCATGAGAGGCTAAAACCAAACAAATGGCACCTGACGAAAAGTTGATCTCGGAAGCCCAAATTCCCGGAGGGATGTGTAACCCAATATAAGGTCTATTTAATTGAACAATTCTTTTTGTTCTACTATCATCCAATAAAACTTCAAAGCTTCCACTTGCTGCTATTAAAAACTGATGGCATTCTTTATGTGCATGAGCTCCACGGGATTCTCCTCCCGGCACATCATATAAATAGAAAACCCTTTTTATTTCAAACGGAATTTCTTTAGAGTTGTGTACCGGCGTTATATTTCCAGCTCTATTTCTAATCTTTGGCAACTCGAAAATCGAGCAGTCATATGTTGTCATCATTATCTGTTTGAATTTTGATAGAATTTATAATCTCTTACGTAGTCGGCTTCGTCAAAAGCTGTAGAGGCAACAACAAATGCTACGGAGTTGGTTGAAAAATTCTCCATATGTCTCCAAAGCCCTGCTGGAACATACAAACCAACATATGAACGGTTTAATGAAACAGTGCTCTTTTGAGTGCCATCATCTAATACTACATCAAAACCTCCGCTCAGCGCAATGATAATTTCTTGGTTGGTTGTATAGCTATGACCACCCCTAACTTCACCTCCCGGAACATCGTATATCCAATACGACCTTTCGATTTTGAAGGGTATCTGAGAGTTTTCTTGTAAAAAAGATAAATTTCCCCGCTCATCTAAAATCTTAGGAAGGTTAATAATTTTGGCATTTTCAATTTTCATTGTTAATTATTTCGTTATAAATACGTTTAACTAAAATTATTAAAATTGTTATTAGGCTGGCGGTTAAGAGACCCATGATTATACCCTTTAGTTTACCAAAACGCTCTACATCTATTGGATAGATAGGTTTATCTATAATTTGAATTAAAGGTGTTTCTTTCATAAGTGCTATATTACTCATTTCAAGATTTTTAACCATTTCTCCTAAAATAGACTTGTTTGTCTCTGCCGAAAACTGTGCTCTTTGCACAGGTGCTACCCGCTGAACTTGCCTTGTGAGATTTAAGTTAGGTGTAGCATCAGCTACGGATGCAGCCGAAAGAATAGCTCCATTCATCACGCCTCTAACCGAATCTGCTTTGTGTTTTAAAATAGCAACATTCTCTAATGACTTTTTAGTTTTAGTTTGGATATAAAAATCATTCACATTTTTGACCAACTCTTCATTAAAACGTTTGGCAAATACTTCATTGGTTGATTTGACATCAACTTTAATGATGCTCAATTTTTTGTCAGGTTTAGCAACACTCAAATTACTTTTGACTATGTCTGCCACAATTTTTCCAACAATGCTATCCTTTAAACGTTGAGCTTTGGGATCGGCCCGGTAATCAAAATCTTTTGGTGCAAATTGAATTTTCCTGAGTTCCGGTGTTTTTTCCCATGCTTCTCTCAATTTGCTTATTTCTATGTATTTTTCTAGCAGAGTTTCCTTCGAGGTACTATCTAATAGACTATACAAGGCTTTCTCTATCATTGTTCTAGATTTGTATAATTCTAGAATATTATCTCCTTGAAAAATACCGCCGCCACCGCCGCCGATGTCTATGCCCATCATTGATGCTACGCCTGAATAAGCAGATAAACCTCCGCTCTTCTCACCGCTTTCTAAAACAAATGTAGTGGTAGCGATATATACTGGCTTTTTGATCAACGAATATCCCAGACCTAAAAAGGCTCCGAAAATACCAGCAGCAATAACGAGCCATTTTTTATTCCAAAGATATATTACCCAGCTTCTAATTTTTAAGACTAAGTCTCTTAACGAAATCTCATCTTCTTGTCCTGATTTCCTTTTTTCTTCTTCGTTTGCCATTTGCTAAATAAATACTAAACTAGAGGTTTTTCTTTTTCTAGTATAATTTTTTCAATATTCCTATTTTCATAGATCTGGGAAATGCTTTCAACTACCCGGATACCTTCTTCCAGGGATACATCGGGCATTTCCAATCCATTGAGTACGCCCACCACGTTATCAATTACCTGCTGATGATTAGAAGCCGAGCCTTTGTAACCTCCATAATCGTTTACCAAGGTATTTTCATCCAAAATAGGCTGCTCTGTTCCGTTGATTTGGCAATATTCTAGGCAGTTCATGTACTGGCCGCCAATTTTTACCGTTCCGTTTTCGGCAATTACTGTAATACTGCTCTCAAAATTATTTTGGAAAACAGATGTTGTATATGAGATCGTTCCAGCTGCACCATTTATCTCAAACGTAATCAAACCACTATCTTCAAATTCAGTATTGCTTTGATGGCTGAAATTATAAAACTTCGACTTGATATTGGTCATGGTACCGAAAACCCAGTTCAACACGTCAATAAAATGTGAAAACTGGGTAAATAGCGGCCCTCCATCTAAAGCTAAGGTACCATGCCAGTTTCCTTTGCTGTAATAGTGTTGGTCCCTATTCCAAAAGCAATTTAATTGGATCATGAATATATTGCCCAAAGCCCCGCTATTTAACAGTTGCTTAAGCCACTTAACCGTTGAAGAATATCTATTTTGCACTACAGGAAAAACATGCCTGCCATTTTTATTTGCTGCTGCTAAAATTGCGTGTGCATCCTCCATTTTCAAGGCAATTGGTTTTTCAATCACTACGTGGCAGTTTTGATTTAGGCATTGAATAGCTTGTTTGGCATGCAGTCCATTTGGCGTACAAATATTAATAACGTCAACCGCTATTTTTTGTTTAAAAAAATCGTCTAAGCTTTTAAAATGGATACATTGACTGGTAGAGGTTTCAAATTTGTCATAGGCTGGGTCTACCGTTGCAACTAATGCTGCATTGGGATGTTTTGCAACAAGTTCAGCATGCCTCTTGCCGATATGCCCGCAACCTACTATGGCAAACTTAACCTTCATTTAAATTTAACTGTAAAATCTAGAAACCTGATTATCTGAAAGCTGATAGAGCTGACCGCTTTCAGGACATTTTGCAAAATTACCTATGTTGAAATTCAACACTTGTCCATATTCGCTTACCCATCCCACCTGTTTCATGGGATTGCCTATCATTAACGAATAAGCTTTTACGTCCTTGGTTACAACCGCTCCTGCGCCGATTAGTGCATATTCGCCAATTGAATTTCCACAAAGGATAGTTGCATTTGCACCAATTGAGGCGCCCTTGGCGACGAGCGTTTTTTTAAACGCCATTTTCCGATCGATGAAGCTTCTTGGATTTTTAATATTGGTAAACACCACTGATGGGCCAATAAAAACATCATCTTCCAATGTTACGCCTTCATATATTGATACATTATTTTGGATTTTCACGCCATTGCCAATTTCTACGTTGCTTGCCACCATTACATTTTGCCCTAAACTACATTTCTCGCCAATTTTCGCTCCACTCATCACATGGCAAAAATGCCAGATCTTGGTTTCCGCACCTATCGTTGCTCCTGCATCAATTACCGATGTTTCATGTACAAAGTAACTATTTGATTTCATCTGCGAAACTGCGAATAAGCGCTACGATGTGGGCCTGATTTACAGGGGCTAGTCCGGGGAATATGGGCAGGGCCAATATGCTATGGCAAAGCCTCTCAGCTACTGGAAAATCGCCTTCTTTAAAACCAAACCGGCTAAATGCTGGCTGCAAATGAGTTGCCTTTGGATAGTAGACCATACTGCCTACTCCATGCTTTTCCAAAAAAGCTTTAAGCTGGTCTCTTAGTGCTCTATTTGCCAACAGGATACAAAATTGATTATAGGTATGGTCTTCACTTTCCGGCGGTAAAGAAATGCAAGATATTCCTTTTAAATTTTGCAGGTAATATGTTGCCATTGCCCTCCGCTTTTCAATTAGTGCGCCGAGGTACTTTAATTGGATATTTAAAATTGCAGCCTGTATGGTATCCAATCTAGAGTTTATGCCAATGTAAGTATGCTCGTACTTCTGCTGCTGCCCGTGGTTGGCCAACATTTTTATTTTTTTTGCCAGATCCAAATTATCGGTAAAAACTGCTCCACCATCTCCAAAACAAGCCAAATTCTTGGTGGGAAAAAAAGATGTGCAGCCAATGTGCCCAATAGTGCCTAGTTTTTTATGCTGATAATTCCCTCCCAAAGCCTGCGCAACATCCTCAATTACGATTAAATTATTCTGCACTGCTAGTTCAACAATCTGTTCCATTTGCGCAGCCAATCCAAACAAATGAACCACAATGATCGCTTTCGTTTTATTGTTGATTTTTTGTTCAAAGCTGGAAGCATTGATATTAAAGCTGGTTTCGTCTACATCAACAAATACTGGTGTTAATCCCAGTAAAGCTACCGCTTCGGCGGCTGCAACAAAATTAAAGGCAGGAATGATAACTTCATCACCCTTTTTTAATTCCAGGGCCATTAATGCTAACATTAAAGCATCTGTACCATTACCACAGGGAACCACTTGGGCTATGTCTAGATACTCGGCTAGGTTTAGGGCAAATTCTGAAACTTCGGGACCATTAATGTAGCTGCCGTGCGACAAAACCCTTTGGATAGCGTTGTCTAGTTTCTCTTGTTGATGGGAGTATGCAGCCTTGGCGTCAAAAAAAGGAATTTCCAATTTAAAGTCTAGCATCAATAATATTTCTGTCCAAAAATGCTTTGGTATCAAAAATTACTGATTTTTCGTCTTTTCTTAGTGCTGAAAAATCAAGAGTCAAAAACTCATGGTGGCTTACCGCTAAAACCATGGCATCATACTGTTCGCCAACTTGTGGGATGAGATCGATCTGGTATTCGTGATTTACTTGTTTTACATCCGCATGTGGGTCATACACCTCTACTTCCATGCCGAACTGGCATAACTCGGTATAAATGTCTATCACCCTTGAATTTCTGATATCTGGGCAGTTCTCTTTAAAGGTAATGCCCAAGATCAGTGCCTTGGCCCCCTGTATTTTGTGGCCCTTATTAATCATTAATTTAACTATTTTATTGGCCACGAACATCCCCATATTATCATTTACCCGTCTTCCAGAAAGGATCACTTGGGGGTGGTAGCCCAGGGATTCGGCCTTATGGGCCAAATAATAGGGATCAACGCCGATACAATGTCCTCCCACTAACCCAGGTTTGTATTTTAAGAAATTCCATTTGGTGGCCGCCGCTTCAATAACATCTGTTGTATCAATTCCAATCCTATCAAAAATCAGCGCCAGTTCATTTACAAAAGAGATATTGATATCTCGTTGGGCGTTTTCTATCGCCTTAGAGGCCTCGGCCACTTTTAAGCTAGGTGCTTTGTGGGTTCCTGCTGTAATAATACTACTGTACAATTGGTCCACTACTTCTGCAATTTCAGGAGTTGACCCAGAAGTTACCTTCTTGATTTTGGTGAGGGTATTGACCTTGTCTCCGGGGTTGATCCGCTCTGGCGAATAACCGCAAAAAAAATCTTTATTATAGGTTAATCCCGAGAACTGCTCCAAAACGGGGACACAATCTTCTTCTGTACAGCCCGGATAAACAGTGGACTCATAAACAACGATATCACCAGGTTTAATTACTCCCGCTAACATTTTCGAAGCGTTGAGCAGTGGACCGAGGTCAGGGGCCTTAAATTGATTGATTGGCGTAGGTACGGTAACGATGTAAATATTACATTTCTTCAGATCCTCAATATTCGAAGAAAATGAAACTCCTATCCCTTTTTCTACTATTACTTCATTTAAGGCCGTAATGTTGGCCTCTTTTGTCCTGTCTTTTCCTTCCTTAAGCTCCTCTACTCGCTCTTTATCAATATCAAAGCCTACAACCTCGTATTTTTTTGCAAACTCAATTGCCAATGGCAATCCAACATAACCAAGGCCAACAATTGCTATATTATAATTTTTCACTTGATATTAGGAAGTTATATCGGCTGGTTAAGTATTATCTAAACAAACTCACAATAATTGCCGCTAAAGAGGCTACGCCCGTACCTATTCCTATCCAAGCCTGTGCGCTCATTTTTTCTCGCTCGGCTTTTACCGGAACAAAAATTTCGGCTCCAGGCCTAACTTTCGGATAATTATTAAAGAACAAGAATTTTTTTGCCGCTTCGGCCGAACCATTAGCGTATTTAATGTAAGCGCTCTTTTTCAATGCCGAGTTGGTGAACCCTCCTGCTCCGTTGATATACTGCTTAAAGCTTTTACCGGGCACATATACAATGCTGTTAGGGTTTAGCACTTCGCCAGTTACTTTTACCGTTTGAAGTTGCTTGGGCACACGTACAATATCACCTTCTTCCAAAATCAAATCCTGCCTAGAAAGTGGCTTTTTTAAGATCTTCTCTAAGTTGATCCCTACTAAATCAGATTGGGCCAATTCTTCCCTCAGCTTTTTAACCGTGTCGGTATCTTTCGCATCTTTTTCCTTCAGTCGTTCCAGATTGGCAAATTTCTTTTGCTCCTCGTCGCTATTATTGATTGCATTTTTATCTGCAGGGTTTATCTTTTCTGCTCCCGGCCTTTTTAAAGAAGCCCCTTCAGCATAGGCAAAGGATGTTAATCCACCGGCTCTCTTAATAAGATCTGATATCCGGTAATCTTTACTGGTGATGGTGTACATTCCGGGATAAAGTACCTCTCCTTCTATTTTTACTTGTTTTTGTACGGAGTAGCCTTCGGAGCTTCTAACGGTGATGATATCAAAAGGCTTGAGCTCAAACTTATCGCCTAAAACACGCAGGTTTTCATCAATATTTACTATAAATAAATCGGCTGTTTTTGAAGAAGTTAATGTTGGGTCTGTATTTTTTATCCTTCTCGATACTTCAATCCGATTTGGCGTGGCTCCTTCTTTCAACCCTCCCGCCATTTGGATAATATCCTCTAGTTTAATGTTTTGCGAAAACTCAAAAGTTCCGGGAGCCCTAACTTCTCCTTGTACCGTTACGGTATATTCTTCCCTTAGGTCAAAAATTGAACTAATGGTAACTTTATCTTCTCTGGTTAAAGGAATGTCCTTCTCTTCTCCCGAAAGTATCTTGGCTACATCAAATGAAATGAGATATTGGGTTTTATCTGGGTTTAGGCGGTTAATATACCCGCGATTAAGAAAAGCATCTTCGGTAATCCCATCTGCCTTTTTGATCAGCCCGGCAAGAGTAAGTCCATTATCCAATGAATATACACCTGGCCTAAATACGGCCCCGATAATTTCGACCCTGTTTTCAAAGCGTTCCAGAATAGCTTCTACCACAAATTTATCCCCGTTTTTAGGCTGGTAGGTACTATATTGCGATTCTGGGATATCACTTATCCTTCTTTCTCTATCTGTATTTTGAAATGATTTTATTTTGGCGGTGTAGGCTTCTGAAGTAAATCCTTTTGCAAAATTGATGACATCCTGCAGTGTTTCGTTATTTTTTACCTCGAAGATAGCGGCATCTTTCACTTCGCCAGAAATCTCTACTCTTCTATCGTAAGCGGGAATATTAATGGCATCCTGATCTTGTAGGCGAACATTGCCCTGCTGCATTCCTTTTAGCAGGAAATCATAAACATCTATAGTGGCAATGATCTTGTTATTCCTGATCACTTGTATATTTCTGAAAGATCCATTTTGAGCAGGCCCACCTGACACGTATAAGGCCCGATAAACATTGGCCAACGAGGGTAAGGTATAGGTTCCGGCTTTTACCACCTGTCCTGTTACCGTTACCTGTATACTCCTGATGTTACCCAAATTAACGGCAACGGAGGTTCTTCCTGTCTTTAGCGCTGGATAGGTTTTAGACATGGTTGCCCTAATTTTGGAGGCCGCTTGGTCTATACTTAGTCCTCCAACAGCAATTCTGCCAACATATTCTAAATTAATTACTCCCTCTGGGCTAACTTGAAGATTGTAGCTACGTTCGTTATCTCCTGTCAAATCAATGATCAGTCTGTCGTCTGGGCCTATGATATAACTCTTAGGAGTTGCTATTCTCAAATTGGGTTCGAAAGTAATATTTCCGTTTCTGAACAGATCTGATCCAAATATTTTAGATTGTATCTCGCCGTCTTTCTCTTTTTTCAGGTTGTCAATGGCTCCGCCGCCGGTAGTTTCGCTGTATTCCCTTCCTGTGCCGGCAGTGGGTTTATCGGCAGTTTGTGCGCCTGCGCCTTGTTTCTTTAATTTTTCTACCCTGGCCTTAAATTTAACCATTTCTTCTTTTTTAATCCCTTTGGCCGCCGCAGCTTGTTCTAGCTGGGCATCAGTGGTATAACCCATGGCTTCTGCTTGTTTCACAATCTGCAAGATCTGGGCATCAGAAAGCTCGTCAACTTTAACGTCTACAGCTGATTGCGCAAAGGTTATTGCTGCGATAAAAATTAATAGAAATGATAGAAAAATTCTTTTCATGAAAATGATCTTCTTATTTTTTGTGAAGACACAAATTATTCAAAATAATTCAATGTCTTGTAATTGCCTTGCTTCAAATACTCATCTTTCTTCATCAAGTTCAAGTCAGATTGCATCATATCTTCCACTAGAGCCTGTAAATCATATTTAGGCTGCCAGCCCAGTTTGGTTTTTGACTTGGTTGGGTCACCAAGCAGCAAATCTACCTCGGTTGGCCTAAAATATTTAGGATCTACTTTAACTACCGTACTACCCAGCTTCAAGGCTTCTAAGTTTAAGCCTAGTTGTGTTGCTTTATTTGTATCGATATCAATAATAACACCTTTTTCTTGTTCGTCCTTGCCAGAGAACTCTACAGTAATTCCCAATTCGGCAAAAGCCATACGTACAAAATCACGAACGGTAGTAGTGATACCAGTGGCAATAACGTAATCTTCGGGTTTTTCTTGTTGCAGGATCAACCACATGGCCTCTATATAGTCTTTAGCATGCCCCCAGTCACGTTGTGCGGATAAATTACCAAGGTATAAACAGTTTTGAAGCCCCAAAGCTATTTTTGAAGCCGCCCTGGTAATTTTACGGGTTACAAAAGTTTCGCCACGCAAAGGACTCTCGTGATTAAACAAAATACCATTACAAGCAAACATATTATAGGCTTCACGGTAGTTCACGGTAATCCAATAGCCATATATTTTGGCAACCGCATACGGTGAACGAGGATAAAACGGGGTGCTTTCACTTTGAGGTACCGCCTGCACCAAACCGTAAAGTTCTGAAGTAGATGCCTGATAGATCTTTGTTTTTTCTGTTAGCCCCAATATACGAACGGCTTCCAATAATCTTAGGGTTCCAATTCCATCGGCGTTGGCAGTATATTCAGGCATTTCGAAACTTACCCTTACATGGCTCATGGCGGCCAGGTTGTAAATCTCATCGGGTTGGGTTTCCTGAATGATCCTAATAAGATTAGTAGAATCCGTTAAATCACCATAGTGAAGCTTGAATTTAACGTTATTTTCGTGTTGATCTTGATAAAGGTGATCTATCCTGTCAGTATTGAACAATGAGGTTCTTCTCTTAACACCATGCACAAAATAACCTTTTTTCAGCAAAAACTCTGTTAAATAGGCACCATCCTGGCCGGTCACCCCCGTAATAAGCGCAACTTTCATCTGATTTTTTTTAGTAAAATTTAAAGCCTGCAAACATATACAATTTGTTATTTGTAATAAAAAAGTTGTAGATGAGCAATGCCCCAAAAATAGTATTTTTATTGAATTTATGGCATTCAAATTTATGCCGCATGCCCAAAACCATGCACATTGGTGAGATAAGCCATTAATGCTTTTTGTTACCCATATTTATATTAATTTAGCTAAAACCTGCTGCCAATCGTTTACCCGTTCATACTCGGTAATTAAAAGATTATGCGGTGAGGTAAAAAGCAGTGGCCTCCCTCCAAAGCCAGAGAAGTTTTTGATCCTGTCGTCAATCATAATATCTACGTTCACAATTTTTTCTCCGCAGAAGATGATATGCTTCCAGTCTATAAAAGGAAAGTGTTCCGCAAGCCAATCCAGTTTATCTTCCAACGAATTCCTAAATTCCATGGCTGCGGATACAATGTAAACGTCGTACTTTTGCTGCAGCTTTTTCACCGCTTCAACCGCCCCTTCAATAACAGGAAGGTCACGGAAGAAACCTTTCTCATTAATGTACTCAAACCATTTATCCTTCACCTGGCTTGGCACGTTCTGGAAAATTTCGGTTCCCGGTTTTATTACCAAGTCCAGGGGAACTTGATGATCTCTGTTGTAAAGCTGGATAAACTTGTGTATCGGATCTGCCAGGACTTCGTCCATATCTATCGCTATTCTCATATATCCAAATATCCATAAAGCGCAACGGATATCATCAAACAAAATCTAATTTTATCATAGCTTGCTAGTTATTAACATTTTATTTACCTTTGCAGCCCCGCAACACGAAGTTCCGGGAACTATGTTGAATACATAAATCACTAAAAAAGAATGGCAACTAAAATCAGATTGCAAAGATTCGGTAAAAAAGGAAAACCTTTTTACCACGTGGTAGTAGCGGATTCGCGTGCTCCAAGAGATGGAAAGTTCATTGAGCGTTTAGGTTCTTACAACCCAAACACCAATCCTGCAACCATCGAACTTAATTTCGACAAAGCTGTAAAATGGGTACTTAGCGGTGCTGAGCCTACAGATACAGCTCGTGCTATCCTTTCTTACAAAGGTGTTCTTTACAAAAAGCACTTAGAAGGCGGCATTAAAAAAGGTGCTTTAACTCAGGAACAAGCAGATGCTAAATTTGCGACTTGGTTAGATGCTAAAGCAGGTAAAATTGCTGGCAAAACCGAAGGTTTGGCAAGCAGCAAAGCTGAAGCTCGTAAAGCAGCCTTAACGGCAGAAGCTAAGAAAAACGAAGAAAGAGCAGCGGCCATCGCAGCTAAAAATGCTCCTGTAGCAGAAGAAGTTGTGGAAGAGGCTACTGAAGAAGCTCCAGTGGTGGAAGCTGAAGCAGCAACAGAAGCTCCCGCTGAAGAAACTCAAGCAGAAGATAAAGCTGAATAATTAACTTTACTTCAAAAAAAATAGCGTCTCGATTAAGATTGGGACGCTATTTTTATTAGCTAATTAGCCGATTTGATAATTAGCTAATTATCGCATTAACAAATCATCACATTTCTAGCATGACAAAAGAAGAAGCATTTTACATTGGCTACGTTACCAAAACCAAGGGACTAAAAGGCGAACTACAGCTTTATTTTGAGTTTGAGGACTACCAGGAGCTGGACCTTGACGTGCTTTTCTTGGAGCTAAACGGCAAAATGGTGCCTTTTTTTGTAGCCAGCCATAAACTGTACGATAACAGCACCGGCCTTTTCTATTTTGACGATGTAGATCACGTGGACAAAGCCCAACCTTTGGTGAAGAAAAAAGCCTACCTACCCTTGAGCAAAAAGCCGGTGCGTGACGACGATGAATTTTACTACACAGACCTGAAAGGTTTTATCGCAGTAGACGAAACACTGGGCGAACTTGGTGAAATTATTGAGATAAATGAATATCCTCAACAATTTGTGGCTACCGTAAACTATCAGAATAAAGAAATCCTGTTTCCTTTAAACGAAGATTTTATTGTAGAAATTGATGATGAGGAGAACATCCTGACCCTGGATTTGCCCGAAGGCCTGTTGGATATCTACCTAAATCCTTAGCCTGCAAAACAAAACCGCCCATTCATAAGTTTTATACCCATGAAGCAGTTAAGTTTATTATGGCTTGTAATATTTGTACTAACGGCAGTTAGCTGCAATAGCACAGATAAATCAGCAGACTCCTCTATTTCGGGCGATAGCAATAAAACCGCTAAGCCCGTGGATAGCTTAGCCGACGAAGAAACTCTAACAACCATAGCTTCTGAAATTCTGACCACCTTAAAGGCAAAAGACTATCCTGCTTTTGCCTCATACTTTCATCCAACAGAAGGCGTAACTTTTTCTCCCTACGGATTTATTGATACCAAAACCGCAAAAAACCTTTCCAAAGCTTCTTTTTTAAAATTAATTGAAGGAAGACGTCCTGTAATTTGGGGAAATTACGATGGCACTGGTGAGATAATTACATTGACAGCCCAGCAATACCTAGAAAAGTTTGTTTACAATGCAGATTACCTCCACGCCGAAAAAATTGGACACGACCAGGTTATTGGCCAAGGCAATTCCTTAAATAACCTTGCTGAAATTTTCCCCAAACAACCCTTTATCGAATACCACTTTAGTGGTTTCGAGCAAAAATATGCCGGATTGGATTGGACCAGCCTACGTTTGGTTTTCAAGCAATATCAAAGCAACTATTATCTGGTAGCAGTTGTACACGATCAGTGGACATCTTGATCAGGGATTGATGACCACAGGTAATGAAACTGGTTGCCTGCCTTCTTCCGTTATCCGTAAAAAATATACTCCTTTAGCCAAGTTACTCACCGGAACGTTGCAAGAGGTTCCCGAAAGCACCATATCCAAAACACCGTTGCCTAAAGAATTTACCAATTTAAGTTTTACCGGTTTAGATGGCATATTACCCAAATCCACTTTAAACGCTGTGGTAGCCGGATTGGGGTAGATTTTCACCACAGAATTAGCAAAAACATTAACCGCCTTTTCTCCAAAAAACGCTGCCGTTCCATCTTCATCTACCGTTTTAAGGCGATAATAATTATATCCAACCGCTGGCAGGGAGTGTCTTGCCACATAAACTGATCTTCCGTCCTCGGCAATTGTTTCGGCCACCTTCTCAAAATCCGAAAAATCTGTACGCCATTCTATTTCATATCGTTTTACGTGCTCCTGTTTCGCTACCGACCACCTAATATCTACCTGAGGTTGATGATATGATACGCCAAAGGATATTAGCTTAATGGGCAGTACCGAAAAATAACTATAGTCAAAAGCCGCTGCGTTAGGTCCTGCGTTAAGCTCGTCAAGTGCACTAACAAAAATTGCATTGTCCCGGTCGTATTCATCGGCGCCGATATCCGCCAGGCCTACACGCCCCTGCTTCTCATAATCAGCAAGCACATAATTAAAGGTACCTACCGAAGCGTTAATTGCAGGGCTGGCGGCATTTAACCGCAGCACTTCGTAGGCTTTTTTCAACTCGCAACCTGCACCATTGCATGCCGGCTGCTCCAATAAAGGATCTATATTCTTGATTTGCGAAGTGGGCACGGAAATCCCGATACTGGCGGCACCGCTGGCATACATGATATTGTTGTGAAAGCTAACGCCCGCCAAGGATTCAGGACTATAGGCCTTTATGATCTGTGTGGCATTCTCTTTGACAATGTTGTTTGCGATCAGACAGTTTATTGGCGCTTTATCGTATTTGTAACCTATCTCGATATTCGATTTATTGTTCACAAAAGTATTAAACACCACTTCTACGTTTTCCGGCACATAATGCTTGGCCAAATCTGTTGGATTTTCCACGTTATAAGCATCGCCATTGGTAATGGTTACCGCTGCATCAAAAATACTTCCCGTTAGGCCAGAGAAATAATTGTTAAAGATTTTGTGGTTTTTCCCATAAACCCTTACCCCGCCGCAGCCAATCAGGCTGGAATTCCCGTTTTCGTTAGTATAAATTGCGGTCTTCCCTTCTCCAAAAAAGTAATTGCCTTCAACAGTGCTATTATTCCCCTGGCGTAGGCATACTGTGCCCAAACATCTACGGAAAGTATTGTACCTGATGGTATTGGCAAAAGATTTGACCGACACAATTTCAGGGTCTCCATCACAGTCCTCAAAAAGGTTGTACTCTACCAAAGTATAGCCATTACTTTGCGAAAGCGCACTTACGCCAATTCTTATGGTTTCCTTTTCATTTTCTTCACGAGGCCCGTTGTTCCTAAAGATATTATAGCTAATGGTATCATATTGGGTTTGTTGATTGATATTGCCGTCCAGCAAAATAAACTTTCCAGATTTGGTTTTGCCTTCAAATAAGTTATAATCGATACGGTTATGCCCTGACCTAAGTGGCTGGGTACTCGCAAAAGTATCACCAATGTACAGCCAATTGCAGGAAGCTATATTTGTTTCATCCAAAGCAAAACTATTTCTTGTAACCCTTACCCTGCTACAGTTCAGCATTTTGATACCAGTTCCCACATTGGCGCTCTTAAAGGAAAAGCCCTGGAGTGTCACATATTGCAAACCATCTAAAACCAATGCTGTAGCGCCGTTGAGAATGGCCTGCCCCTGATTTTTTGCTTTAATTACAATGGGCCTGTTTGGGCAGGCCGAGCGGTTGATCGTTAAGCTGCTCAAATCGTAACTTCCATCATCCACCAAAATGATATCTCCGGGGTTCATGGCGGCCAAGGCGGCCTTAAATTCAACAACAGAAGTCACGTTTCGGGTAATTCCCGGCGCAGTATTAATTGCTACATCAGCGCCAATAGACATCTCTCCACTAACCGTAAAAGTTTTCGAGATTTGTGTTCCACTTAAATTTCCCGTCCATCCGTTAAAATGATAGCAGGATTCGACCGCTATGGTAGCTGTAACCACAGTTTCGCTGGAATATTTACCGTTGATAGGTGCCGGAGACAAAGTAATCAAACCATTGGAGGGCTGCGTTATCGTTACCGGGTACTGGGCAGGCGGCGCCGTATGATCCACTACCACATTGGCGCCGATAACCATGTTGGTTACAATATTAAATGTTTTACTCAAGGCTGTGCCACTTAAATCACCTGTCCAACCGTCATTTTGATAGCCTTGCGGCAAAGTCAACGTGGCCGTTACCTGATCATTAACCTGGTAACTTGTTTGCGATGGGCTTAGCGAAATACTTCCATAACTGGGTTGTTCCATCATGATTATTCTTGCCGTAGGCGATGGCAAGAAAGAAATATCCGGGATTGGATTTTTACCAATGTAAAGATCATCGATCGTAAAATCGGAACTGGCCAGCTGCGTATCCAACGTGTGGTTAATGCGCAGCGAATGAAATTCTTTATAGGTGGCTGCTCTTCCTGCGCTTGCAGTTGGCACATAAGCCTCTCGCATCGAAAAATCGGAGGCATTCAAAACGCCGTTAATGGCAATCTTAAACTTTTCGGCAACAAGATCAGTCCTGATCGAAATTCTTGTCCATTGGTTAGTGCTCCAGGCGCCAACCTCTACCTGCGTACCTCCGTTAGAAACTTTTATCTTATTATCCGTGGTGAACTCTACAATATAAATCCGCTTTAAGCTTCCTCCATATTGATCATAAGCTGTTAAATGAACTCCTTTGGTTACAAATGCAACAGGATTGATCCACAAATCCGTATAAAAAACATCTCTGATCCCCGTTACCGCACCACTGTACGGAATAAAGCTGACCGCTAAGGTACTGTTGCCGTTGGTAAAGCTTAAAGCATTGGTTCCCGTTTTTGATTTTGCACTGCCCACTATCGCATTTCCGCTGGCTACAGTCCACAAATTTTGAGCATGAATACCTCCGGGACTGTACGCAGGCGTTTCAAACGAGGTTTTAATGGCAGTTTGTGCCATAGAAGAAAATGGTAACAGCAGTATTGCCACTACACAATAAATAACTTGTTTCATCTGTTATATTTGGTCTACCAATTTTTGGTTAACCAAATATAACAACTTTGGGATAAATCCAAATTTTTATCCCAAAGAAGTTTACATTTTTGGAACGCAAGAACAAAGCACAAACAAAGCCTTATATTTGCACCATGCGTTTTGATATCATTACAGTACTTCCTGACTTGCTCGTTAGCCCCTTTGCCCACTCTATCTTACAAAGAGCGCAAAAAAAGGGGATTGCCGAGATTGTAGTGCACAACCTTAGGGATTATGCCACCAATAAACAGAAAAGTGTAGATGACTATCCATACGGTGGTGGAAGCGGCATGGTCATGAGCGTTGAACCTTTTGCCAACTGTATCGAAAATTTGCAAAGCAAAAGATCGTATGACGAGATTATCTTCATGAGCCCCGATGGGGAAACATTGAACCAAACCATTGCAAATGAACTTTCCATCAAAGGAAATATCATCATTTTATGTGGCCATTATAAAGGGATAGACCAGCGCATCCGCGATATTTATGTTACCCGTGAAATTTCCATTGGTGATTATGTACTATCAGGCGGCGAACTCCCTGCGGCCGTATTAGTGGATGCCGTGACCCGTTTGATCCCCGGCGTGCTGAACGACGAAACCTCTGCCCTGTCAGACAGTTTTCAAGGCGAACTACTAGATGCGCCCATTTATACCAGGCCTGCCCAATGGCGAGGGCATAAGGTACCAGATGTGCTATTGAGCGGCCACGAAGCAAAAATTGCCGAATGGAGGCATGAAGAAGCCCTAAAGCGCACACAGCAGCGCCGACCGGATTTATTGAAATAATAGCACAGCGAGGCAATTTGATAATTAGCAGATTAGCGAATTTGTAAATCATTAAATATTTTTAATATTCACTTTTTTTTTCAAAAAATAATTCCTAATATTGCAGTCCGATTTTAAACAATAAAAATATCGGCTTAATAGCTTAAAATCATGGATTTAGTAAAATTTGTAGAAGAACAGGCAAACACTAAAAAAGAATTTCCTTCTTTTAAATCGGGAGATACCGTAAGTGTTCATTATAAAATTCGCGAAGGTAACAAAGAACGTGTTCAGATTTACCAAGGCGTTGTTATTCAGCGCAACAGCACTGGCGCTAACGAAACTTTTACCGTTCGTAAAATCAGCAACGGTGTTGGTGTAGAGCGTATTTTCCCTTTTAGTTCTCCAAATATCGAGAAAGTAGAAGTGAACAGCTATGGTAAAGTACGTAGAGCTAAATTGTTCTATCTGCGCAGCTTAACTGGTAAAGCAGCTCGTATCAAATCTTTAAGAAAATAATAGATTTAATATAAAAGTATTAAAACCTTCACGAACTACTCGTGGAGGTTTTTTTGTTTATATCTTTGCGCAACCAAATTGAAATCTGATAATGGCGCAGCAAATTATGCTGATGTACCAAATGAAACATCGGCCATTATCTCAATACATGAACACATGAAAGAACTTTTAAAAAAGTACGAACAGAAACAGCCAGAAATTGTTTTCGAGTGGAAAGACAAAGAATCGGAAGCTGAAGGCTGGGTAGTCATCAATTCATTGCGTGGCGGCGCAGCCGGCGGCGGTACCCGAATGCGCAAGGGATTGGATAAGCACGAAGTAGAATCACTTGCCAAAACTATGGAAGTGAAATTTACCGTTTCTGGCCCGCCCATTGGGGGCGCAAAATCCGGAATTAATTTCGACCCTGCGGATCCGCGTAAAAAAGAGGTTTTGGAACGTTGGTACAAGGCCGTGATGCCTTTGCTTAAGAACTATTATGGTACCGGTGGCGATTTAAACATTGACGAGATCCACGAAGTAATCCCAATTACCGAAGGATATGGCCTATGGCACCCGCAAGAAGGTGTAATTAACGGCCATTACCAAGCCAGGGAAAATGAGCGCATCCATCAAATTGGGCAATTGCGCTACGGTGTTTCCAAGGTACTTGAAGATTTAACCTACACCCCGGATATCAAAAGAAAATATAAAGTGGCTGATATGATTACCGGCTACGGCGTATCAGAATCCATTAGGCATTTTTATGAAATTTGGGGCGGCAACATTAAAGGCAAAAGAGCCATTATCCAAGGTTGGGGCAACGTAGCTGCGGCGGCTGGATACTACCTGTCGCAACAGGGAGTTAAAATAGTGGGCATTATTGATCGTGTGGGCGGACTGATTAACCCCAATGGATTTAGCGAACAGGAAATAGCCAACCTGTTTAACAACCGGGTAAACAACACCTTGGTTTCAGACCAGCTGATCTCCTTTGAAGAAGCCAACGAGAAAATCTGGAGTATGGGTGCTGAAATTTTCGTTCCGGCCGCCGCTTCAAGGTTGGTCAAACAAAATGAAGTAGACCAAATGATTGCTGCCGGCATGGAAGTGATTGCTTGTGGGGCCAACGTGCCTTTTGCCGACAAGGAAATTTTCTTTGGCAGCATTATGGAACATGCGGATAATCATTTAGCCATCATCCCTGATTTCATTGCCAACTGCGGCATGGCCAGGGTATTTGCTTACCTGATGCAGCGAAACGTAGAAATGAGCGACGATGCTATTTTTACCGATGCGTCCAACATCATCAAAAATGCGCTGGTTGCCGTACACCAAACCTCTAATAAAAAAACAAACTTATCTAGCACCGCTTTTGAAATTGCATTAAAACAATTGGTATAAATTATGGAAGTTAGCTTTTTTGAACAAGTTTTTTGGGGCAATACAATTAAACAGTACATTATTGTTGCTGCGATTATCCTCATCGGTTTACTCTTTAAAAGGATTGTATCGCGTATCCTGAGCCAATTGATCTTCAAACTGTTCAAAAAATTTGCAGATCAGGTAAATTCCGAAACCTTTATCGCCTTACTGCTAAAGCCAATTGAGTTTTTCATCAGTGTTTTTACCCTGTATGTTGCTATTAACCAATTAAAGCATCCCTTGGATGTTACTTTTTTCCATTACAAGAAAACTATCGATAAGGTAAAGGTTAACCAAGCCTTCACCATTGGCGAGTTTATAGATAAAATTTTCCTTTTCCTGATTATTCTATCTGTTTTTTGGATAGTGCTAAGGATCATCGATTTTATTGCCCACGTACTTTTGGTAAGAGCGGCCAAAACAAAAAACAAAGCCGACGACCAATTGGTGCCATTTATCAAAGAGCTGTTAAAATTCATTGTAGCTTTTATTGGCTTTTTTGTACTACTGGGATATGTTTTTGAAGTAAACGCGGTAAGCTTGATCACTGGTTTAGGTATTGGCGGTATCGCCATTGCTATGGCCGCGAAAGAAAGTTTGGAAAACCTATTGGGCTCTTTCCTCATTTTCATGGACAAGCCCTTTACCGTTGGCGATGTGGTAAGGGTTGACGGTATTGAAGGTACTATTGAGCGTGTGGGCTTTAGAAGTACCGTACTGCGCAGTACCGATAAAACCACTTATGTGATCCCCAACCGCTCAATGATAGATGGCGTACTGGAAAACCTCACCATGAGAAATGCCCGCAGGGTAAAGTTTGACCTCGGACTAACCTACGAAACAAGTTCGGACAACATCAAAAAAATCATTGCTGAAACTGAAAAATACTTGAAGGAACATCCTGGAGTTACGGACAGCACCGTGGCGCTTGACTCTTTTGGCGACTCCTCGCTGAATGTACAGGTCATTTATCTGGTTCCCATGAAAAAAGATCTGGACCTTATTAAAATTAAGGAAGAAGTAAATTTTAGGCTGATTGAAATTGTTGGAAAAAATGGTTCCGAGTTTGCTTATCCAACGCAACGCAGCATAGGTGAAAGCGCTCACAAAGAAGAAAAATAAGGAGTAAGCCTTAAAATAATTTGAAAAGCAATTACAGAAGCCCCCGCACATGCGGGGCTTTTTGCTTCTCATCCCGTTTATTTAACTCACGACACTTTATAGATAATACAATCTCTCCCTAACCTTCTCTTGAACTCAACCCGTCATTGCGAGGCACGAAGCAATCCTACAACCATCGCCAGAGTAAAAACAAAATATCGCTTTAAGATTGCTTCGTACCTCGCAATGACGAAATGGTTAGAAACAACCCCTAGCCCCTAATTCCTTCTCAAAAACACTATAAAAAAAGTCCCGCACATGCGGGACTTTCATATTTTCGAATTTTAATTTCGACTTAAAATTAACTTAGTTCACCCAGCACGGTAATGCCGCCTTTAACTACTTGGTTAAGTTCTAAATTTACTTTGGTACCTAAAGGCAAATAAATATCAACCCTTGAACCGAACTTAATAAAACCAAACTGTTCATTTTGCACTACTTGATCACCTTCTTTTACATACCAAACGATTCGACGTGCCAAAGCTCCGGCAATTTGGCGGAACAACACCGGCGAACCATTTTTATGCTCAACAACCACGGTGGTACGCTCGTTTTCGGTGCTTGATTTGGGGTTCCATGCGGCCAGGTATTTTCCTGGATGGTATTTAAAAAACTTAACCACACCCGAAATTGGATTACGGTTGATGTGCACATTCACTGGCGACATGAAGATAGAAACTTGCAAACGTTTATCTTTAAAGTATTCGCCTTCCTCCGTTTCTTCAATTACTACCACTTTACCGTCAGCAGGGCAAATAATTAAATTTTCGCCGTTGGTAAACGTACGCTTTGGGTTTCTGAAAAACTGAAGTACGATAATAAATAAGGCAAATGAAAAGATATAGATAAACCATCTCAATATAAAAACGTCGGCAAAACGATATTCAACAACGGCATTGATGATAAAAATAAAAAGCACCGTAAGGGCTATGGAGGTATATCCTTCTTTATGTATGGTCATTTAACTTAGCTTTTGTTATGCTGCAAAACTCGTAAAAATTTATCAATTTTTTGTCCTATTGCCTGTTTTATCTTTTAAGCTGATGCACAGGTTTTTGGAAGCTGACTCAACTGCAGGGAAATGCTTTTGTTGTAGGGAACAAAAAAACCTCGTAGGTTTTGAAACTTACGAGGTTTATACCACTAATGGTTTTCTAGAACTAAACCGCTCTGTAAATATGATTTAAATTTCTACCCAAACCATCGTAATCCAAGCCGTAACCTACCACAAATTCATTCGGTATTTCGAAGCCAACATAATTCAACCCTTCCAATGGCTCTTTAAGTGCCTCCGGCTTGAAAAGCAAGGTGCAAACAGCCACGGAAGCAGGTTCCTGTTTCTCAATTTTAGAAAGAATATATTTCATGGTGAGGCCGCTATCAATAATATCCTCAACTATGACCAAGTGCCTTCCCTTTAAATTGGCGGGCATGCCCAAGGCATCTTTAACACTTCCCGTGCTACCGGTTCCATGGTAAGAAGCTACCTTGATAAATTCGGTTTCGCAGGGCAAATCAACTTCTTTCATCAAATCGGCCATGAAAAGAAAGCTACCATTGAGCACGCCAATAAAAATCGGGTTTTTATCCTCATAGTCTACATTAAGCTGTATGGCCATTAGGCGAATGCGCTTTGCAATCGTGTCTTCCTCTAACAAAAGTTCAAACTCCTTTTGGTGAACAGTTACCCTAGTTTCCATTTTTTTCTTGCTCTTTTTTTCTTCTGCGCTCTTCGCGGCGTTCTTGTCTTAGTTGCTTGCGTGTTTTCACCGTATCAACCGCAGGCTTTACCTTAACGGTATCTTTTTTAGAAGAACCACCAAACAAACGGTCAAACAAGCTCTTCGACTTATCCTGCATCCCTTCGGGGGTCATCATGTCATCTTCGCCGATCTCTACCGAATTGGTATCCAAAGTGGTAGAATCTGGCGCCAGATATTGTCTCAATCCTTCGCGTAAACGCACATCGTAAAATCCATAGCCGGTAGTATCTGCTGGGGCCAAACCTCTTCTGGCCATGATATTACCGATATACTTAAAATAAGGCAGTAAATAACCTTTGAGCGTTCCGTTGCTCATGAACTTATATAGGGCAACTTTGGGTTTGGGTACGATATTGGCCAAGAAAATTCCTTCACCCAAGGTTAATTCGGATGGGCTCTTTCCAAAATAATGCCTCGAAGCCTCTCCAATGCCATATACGTTATTGCCCATTTCAATAATGTTGAAATATACCTCCAACATGCGGGATTTACTCACCAAATGATTGTTTTCGATTAGCCAAACAATTAAGATCTCCTCCGCTTTACGCACCAAGGTTTTTTTCCTGCTCAAGAAAACATTTTTCACCAATTGCATGGAAATGGTACTGCCGCCACGCTTAAATTTCTTTTCCTTAAAGTTTACCGCAATTGATTTACGGATCGACTCCTCTACAAATCCTTTATGGCGATAAAAAGAGGGATCTTCGGCTGTTAACAGTGCATTCTTAAAGTTGGGAGAAATATCGTCGAGCCTTGTAAAATTAGGGTTTGATGGCCCAATGGTGATGTTACGCATTGGCTTCCCATATTCATAAGGTGTGTAAATAAAATCAGCATTGATCTTTTGCAGATCCGTTTTGCCAAAATGCAACACTTTGAAATTACTCGGACTTAAGGTAGAGCTAAACCTCACACTATCGGGCATGGCCGTATCTAAATAAAAGTCCAAATTGTATTTCAGTTTGCCCTGCACTTTTATGCCGTCGAGAGATTCGAACAGTCCCAACGGAAACGAATCGAAAATGGCCTGGGCATCCTGCTCCTGCGCCGTCAGCTTCATTTCGTAGATTTTATTGGGAGACAACGTGTATTTCAGGTAAGGATGAACGTAAGCATCTCTTAGATACACCGTTGACGTGCTGTCCAAACAAACAAAGTTTTCGCCAATGAGCATATCCGCTTCAATGCGGGCATCGGGCACAATGATATCTTCGGCAGAAATCCGTGGCTGGTTGATCAGTAGGTTTTTGATGGCCCACGAACCCGAAATCTTATAATCGCCTCCACTAAAACTCGCATCTTTCATCTGCGTTTTAACGGTATCGAAATTGATTTTGGTGTGCAGTTTATTTTCCAGATAGGGCAATTCCACCTTTTCCCCATCTGCAAAAAGCATGATATCCAACTGCTTGTCGCTAGGATCAAGATTTCCGTTGATATGCCAAACCGCAGCGGTATCATTTACTTTAATGGTCGATTTCAGTTCTCCTCCATCAATGGTTGCCGTAGTAGTTAAAAATTTTACATGAGCCGTATCGTTGTCATTCAACTGCATCATGAAATTCTTGATCTCCATATCATCAGGGATTTTATAGAAAACCTGGTTCAGTAGATTACTGGCCAATTCGCTCAAATCAACTTTGTTTTTAGTGGCAGTACTATCTTTTTTCTTTCTTTTAAGGATAAAATCGATATTGGTTAGCGTATCACGCATCACTACGTTCAACTTACCGTCGTTAAGGTTAACTTCCGAAAGTTTTACATCGCCAAAAAGCAGCGGAAAAAGCTTTACACCAATGGTAATATCCTTAATGGTGGTTAACGTGTCACGGTCTTTGGGCACCACCGAAATATTGCTCATGTGCACCTTACTTAATCCACTAAAGCCATATTCACCGAT
Organism: Pedobacter nanyangensis; assembly: GCF_003313505.1. Lineage (GTDB taxonomy): Bacteria > Bacteroidota > Bacteroidia > Sphingobacteriales > Sphingobacteriaceae > Pedobacter > Pedobacter nanyangensis. Next base: position 53,268 of record NZ_QMHO01000001.1, read on the forward strand.
CTTTACAGAGAGGTTGTAGTCTTTTTCGGCTTTGCCAATGGCTTTTGCTACCATTTTATTTAACAGCGATTCTCTTTTGCTGTATGCCACAGCTCCGCCAGCCACTAACAACAACGCAAATATGCCTAGTACCCAGGCGCCAATTTTCAGGTATTTTTTTGGTATCTTAATTTGGGGCAACTGCATAAACCTCCTCGAAATTACTGCTTTAACAAACGCTTAACACAAATGTTTATTTTCATGTGCAAATATCGATTGTTTTCTTATCTGGCACAGGATTTCCATCACAAAACTTTACCCCCAAAGGAGTAATGTCTGTTACGTCTCATTTCGTGCTAAAATTACAACAAAAAGCTAGATACAAAATTATTTATAGCTAATGTTTTAGTAATTTTGAAGGATGATAATTACGGAAGAGAAAGTATTAGCGGCCCTTAGCCATGTGGAAGACCCGGACTTGAAAAAAGACCTGGTTACCTTAAAGATGATTAAGGACGTTAAAATTGAAGCTAAAAAAGTTGCTTTCACGCTTGAATTGACCACTCCCGCTTGTCCACTGAAGGATATGCTGAAGAATGCCTGCGTCAATGCCATCAAGCATTTTGTAGATGCCGAGGCAGAAATAGAGATCAACATTACTTCAAGAGTAACCAAGCCAATGGACACCAGCCAACTGAAAGCAATTAAAAACATTGTGCTCATTTCTTCGGGAAAAGGGGGCGTTGGAAAATCTACGGTATCCAGCAACTTGGCTGTTACCTTAGCTGCCGATGGCGCAAAGGTAGGTTTAATTGATGCAGACATTTACGGACCTTCGGTGCCTATCATGTTTGATTTAGTGGGTGCAAAACCAAGTGCAAAGGAAACAGCCGATGGCAAAACTTTAATTCTTCCCATTGAAAAATATGGCATCAAACTGCTTTCGCTGGGCTTCTTTTCTGATCCAGACCAACCAGTGCCATGGCGTGGGCCAATGGCCTCCAATGCCATCAAGCAGCTTTTTAATGATGCCGACTGGGGCGAACTTGACTATCTTTTGGTCGATCTGCCTCCAGGTACGGGTGATATCCACATCACCATTAGCCAAAGCTTTCCAATTGCGGGAGCTGTAATTGTAACCACCCCGCAGCAGGTAGCCCTTGCAGATACCCGGAAAGGCCTAGCGATGTTTGGGATGCCAGGCATTAACATTCCGGTATTGGGGGTGATTGAAAATATGGCCTACTTTACCCCGGAAGAACTCCCTGAAAACAAATATTATATCTTTGGAAAAGATGGCGGAAAAGAACTTGCCCAACGCTTTGAGGTTCCGTTTTTGGGCGAAATTCCATTGGTGCAGGGCATCACCGAAGCCGGAGACAAAGGAAAGCCTATCGCTTTGGAAACCAACCATCCTCAGGCAACAGCATTTAAAGAAATTGCCGGCAAAATAGCACAGCAAATTTCTATCAACAACGTACAACAAACGGCTAATTGCTAAATTTTTACTATTTTTATATTTTTAAAAATTAAAATATGGATTTAACAGCACGAGTAGAGCAAGCTTTGGAAACTATCAGACCTTATTTGATAGCTGATGGGGGAAATGTGGCTATTGAAGAAATTACTCCTGAAAACATTGTAAAAGTAAAATTACTGGGTAGTTGTGGCTCATGCAAAATGAGTTTCATGACCATGAAAGCCGGCATTGAGCAGGCAATCATGAAAGATGTCCCTGAAATTAAAGGTGTAGTGGCCGTTGATTTAGCTGAACAAGCGTAACACTTTTAACACATTTTAACCAAATAGAAACTCTTTAGCACCTACATTTGTATCATTATCGTATTACAGATGAGATTTAGTTTAACTATCATATTGCTGTTTTTTGTTGGTTTGGCTTTTGCCCAGGATAAAACCCAGACCAACAAACTTGTTCAGTTTTCTGGTATTGTAACCGATGCTGACAGCAACATGGTTGTACCTTATGTAACCATTACCAATCTCAGCAACAAAAGCCAGAAATACGCGGCCAACTATCAGGGGTTCTTCTCCTTTGTGGTTAATCCGGGTGATACGGTGATGTTCTCTGCAGTAGGTTTCACCAGTAAAATTTTGGTATTGCCAAAAAATATTGCGGACAATAAGTATACGGCAATGGTTCAGATCAAATCTGAGATTGTGTACCTAAAAACGGTTAGGGTAAATCCATGGGCCACCGTAGAGGAATTTAACAAAGATTTTCTCTCCTTAAAAATAGCTGATGATGACCTGGCAATTGCGAAGAAAAATTTATCGCGCCAAAGTATTAATGGCCTAAAGCTAACCCTGCCTCGTGATGCCGGGGAAATCAGCAATGCCAACTATCGATATAACTTCGATAGGATGGTGAACGTAAACATGCGCCAAACCAATCCACTACTTAACCCATTTGCATGGGGAAAATTAGTGCAGGAAATTTTCAACGGCGATAAAGCCAGGAGTGCTGAACAGTAACCGATACCTTTTTTCAAAAATATTTTCTTTTTTCCCCTTTTTGCGTGCAACAAAAAATTAACGGTGGCGACTATCATATAGTTATTCGTTAATTTTATGAAAACATACCATGCGTCAACATTTATAAAACGAGCTATCATTGGTGTAGCAGTCATTTTTGCACAGGCAAAAGCAAGCGCACAGGTAATTAGTTTTGTAATTGATAGCAGTAAATTTAAGATGGCGTTGCTTCCCATGTTGGACACCATTTACAAAGATGATCAGTTACCCAGGTTTGAGCTCATAAATTTAACCAGAAACAATGCTGGCCAGGCCAAGCTTGACAGCATTAAGCGCATCATCAAAAAGAAAGACGAAATCAACCTTGATAAAGTAAATGGCATTGTGGAGAAACATGGCTGGTTAGGCCCGCAGGAAATTGGGATGAACGGAAGCCAGGGAATATTTTTAGTTATTCAACATGCAGATTTAGCCACACAAAAAAAATATCTACCCCTAATAAAACAGGCCGAAAAGGAAGGCAAAACGCTTTCGAGCAATTTAGCCCTATTGGAGGACCGGATTGCCATGAGGGAAGGAAGGGAACAACTGTACGGAAGCCAAGGTTTTAAAGATAAAGTAACTGGCACCAGCTACATTTATCCAATAGCAGATGTAGGCCAATTAGACCAACGACGCAAGCAAATGGGAATGCCCCCAATGGCTGCGTATGTTAAAAATTGGGATTTAGAAGAATACAAAAAGAAATTACCTGAGATAGCACAAATTGTAAAAGAACAAAACATTAGGTAGGCGCTGGTTGAGCCTCAAAAAAGCAAACTGCACCAAAAAATTAATTATTAACGTACAACTTAAAGCACCTTGCACCTGAGCATTTCTATAAATGAACAAGAATTGGTAAAGCAATGTATAGCCCGCGAAGAAAAAGGCTATACCATGCTGTACAATAAATACGCCAAGCGCATTTACCATACCGTTTATAGGGTAATGGGCAACAGTGCCGAAACTGAAGACATTGTTCAAGAAGCATTTTGCACCGCTTTTGAGCAAATTGCCAAACTCAAAAACCAAAACAACTTTGAGGGTTGGTTAAAAAGAATAGCACTTAATCAGGCTATATCAACCCTGAGAAAGAAAAAAATGGTTTTTACAGAAGATGGCCAATTAGAAACTGTAGCGGACGAGGAACTGGACATGAATGAAGAGCTGTTGTTTCAATGCAAGGTAGACGACGTAAAAGCAGCCATACAACAATTACCGGATGGCTACCGCACCATTATGTCTTTACATTTATTTGAAGACATGGGGCAAGAAGAAATTGGCAATATGCTGGGCATTAGCCATACAACGGTTCGGACGCAATACCACCGAGCCAAAAAGAAGGTTTTTTTAGCACTAAAAGATAAGGCATACTATGGAACATGATTTTTTTAAGCGATATGTCCAAGAGCACAAAGAGGCTTTTGAAGACCAAGCTTTACCTCCAAACATGCTAGGCAATATTTTGGGGAATATGAGGGAGCGCCAGTTAATACAGGAAAGAAGAAAGCGTAAACTTACCTATACCTGGATGGCAGTAGCAGCTTCCATGTTGATTTTTGCAGGAAGTTACCTATTCCTTTCGCAGGAAACCACCGTAACTACGCCGCCACGCCAAATAGCTTCCAACAACAAAAATAAAGTTGAAGCACCTGTTGCCTTGCCTACAGAGATCGTATCCGCAAAAACAGCTGTAAATACTGAAAAACCAAAACGCTTAGTTGCATACCAGCCCAACAAGGAAATTTATAGCGGCTTAGCTGATAGTCTTTCTGTGGCAAGCAGGTTAAATGCCATACTTAAAGCGGGCTCATTACCTACTTTAGACCAAAAACTAAAAACAGTACTCAGTAAAGTTTTTAATGAGGATGAAAACGACAACGTACGCCTGGCAGCACTAGAGGTACTATCTAAATTTGCGGCAGATAAATATATACAACAACAACTCACCGCAGGACTTACCAAACAAAAAGATCCGGTAATACAACTGGAACTAATAAAAGTACTAGGCAACAGCAATAACCCAGAAACTACCGACAAGTTGATTGCCATGGCCGACAACCCGCTAACCATGGATGTAGTTAAGGACCAAGTACATTACGCATTATTAACCAAACAACAACTTCAATAAACATATACATAACAAACAAATGAAAAGAACAATAATAGCTTTAGTACTGCTTGTTGCAGCAGGACAAGCATTTGCCCAAAAAGAATACAGGCTTGCAAAAAGCAGTGGGAAATTAGTCATCAACAACATTTCATACCTTACTGTAGAAGGTTATGAAGGCAAGGAAATCATCATTACCTCTAAAGGCAAACAAGAAGCCGCCGACCCTCGTGCGGAGGGATTAACCGTGCTGGGGAATAGCGGCTTTGACAATACCGGTATTGGGATAGCTGTTACCCAGAAAGACCAAGTGGCCGAGATTGCTGCCGTAGATAAATCCAATTCCCTAAAAGTTGCCATCAAACTGCCTTATGGTGTTGATCTTTCTGTTAAAACCTCCGGATTTGGCAATGAGGGCGGTGAACCTATCCTGCTTAATAATTTGAAAAGCGAAATAGATGCCTCCACACAATATGAAAACATCAAATTATTTAACATTACTGGCCCAGTAAGCATTAAAACGTTGCACGGCAATATAGAAAGCACTTTAAGCCCGTCGTTCAAAGGCCCAATCTCCTTGGTATCCGTTTACGGATTTGTTGATCTCAAAGTTCCTGAAAATGCGAAAGCCGACATGACCATCAACACGCTTTATGAAACCCTTTATGCCGCTAAAGACCTCAAATTTGAGATCACCGAAACGACACAAAACAAAGAAGTTACCCCGCTTACCGGGCTAACTTACAACAATACCAAAATTGATGGACAAAATGTTCAGATAATTACCTTGAACGAAAATGCGCAGGCAGCTGCAAAGGCAAAAGCAAAAGCAAGCACAGAAGTTTCTGGCGGCACAACAGTAGGCCATGGCTCCACCAATAATGACAAACCTGAAACAAGCAAAAGAAGGACCATGGTAGGCGATGTTGCATACACCTATTCAACTTCAGTTTTTTCTGGCAGTTCACGCGGAACTTCAATTACCGGAAAACTAAACGGCGGTGGAGAGAAAATCGTTTTGAAATCTACTCACGGGAAAATCTACTTACGCAAATAAACTACACCAAATATATTTCCAAAAGCTAGCCTGTATGTTAATGGGCTAGCTTTTTTATTTAAGCAAGTTATTGCAAATATTTGCGGTTTTATTCTTATTTTTAATCCAAACCAACTGTATAAAACCGCAAATGAAAAAAAAACTACTCTATTTAACCCTTCTTTTAACGCAAATTAACGCAATAGCCCAAAATCCAAAACGGGAAGTGAGGGCTGCTTGGTTAACCACAGTTTCAAACACAGACTGGCCAAAAAGCACTGTTCAAAATACCCAAAAAGCCAATATGATAGCCATTTTGGACAGCTACAAACAGCTTGGCATAAACACCGTGTATTTCCAAGCGAGGAGCCTCTCAGACGCCATGTACAAAAGCAATATTACGCCCTGGGCAACAATTTTAACCGGAACTTATAACCAAGCCCCGGCTAATAATTTTGATCCTTTGCAATTTGTGATTGATGAAGGACATAAAAGAGGGATGGAGGTTCACGCTTGGTTAAATCCATACCGAGTTGCCACGTCGGCTTCGGCGTACAACAGCCTGCCCTCCGCACATCCGGCCAAACAAACGGGCATGAGGGTACTTACCAGCGGGAATACACATTATCTTGACCCGGGGCTCACCGCAGTTAGAAACCACATCAACCAGGTCATCATGGAGATTGTAAACAACTACGACATAGACGGCATACACTTTGATGATTATTTCTATCTCACCGGTGTGGGGACACAAGACAATCAAACTTTTATTGACGAACCCAGAGGCTATAGTGACATAGCTGCCTGGAGAAGAAACAATATATTACTGATGGTTACCGAAACCAATAACGCAATTAAGGCGCAGAAACCTTGGGTAAAATTTGGCATTTCCCCTTCCGGAATTTACCGAAACAGTACTAATCCTGCTATTGGGACGAACACTGCAGGCTCAGAACACTACAATGTTCAATACATCGATAGCAAATACATCATGGAGCAAAACCTGATCGACTATCTCACGCCGCAGGTTTATTGGTATATCGGCCAGCCCAATGCCAATTTCAACGTGGTTACTCCTTGGTGGAACAACATCAATACCGCAAGGCATATTACCATTGGGATAGCCGCCTATAAAGTTGGAAATGCGTCTGAGGGCGCATTTAACACGAACCAAAATGAAATATCCCAACAAATAGATCTGGTGAGGGGAACCTCCAACTTGAAAGGGGTTGCTTTTTATAACACCACCACTTTAAACGCAAACACCTTTAATTTCCGTACAAATCTAATTGCTAACCAGTACAGTACCTTATCGCTGGTTCCAAGCATGACTTGGATAGATAACATTGCCCCTGCTGAGCCTACGGCTTTAGCGGCGAGCCTCCAATCAGGCAAAACAAAACTTACCTGGACTCCGCCAACAGCTACCACCGACGAATTGCAAAAAGTGGTAAGATATGCGGTTTACCGTGCCACTTCTGCAACCATCGATTTTAACAATGCGGCAAACCTGATTGCAATTATCCCAAGTACCGACGCCAGCTACACCGATAACACCGTTACACCGGGGTTAGGCACCTCTTATTACTATGCCGTAACTTCTTTAGATCGAATTAGTAATGAAAGTGCGGCCAGCAATGTAGTTGCCGATCCAACTGTACTCCCTGTTCAACTCCTAAATTTTGCGGCTAAAAAAGACCACAACAGAATCAAGATTGAATGGTCTACAGCCAGCGAGTTGAACAGCGATTATTTCCTATTGGAGAAAGCCGGAAATAATGGCGAATTTGGTTTCCTCAGCAAGCAAAGCTCGGCAGCGGCAAATACCAATACCGTTAACCATTATACCGCTTGGGACAATGCTCCCGCTAATGGCGCAAATTATTATCGCCTTACCCAATTTGACAAGGACGGAACTACTTCCAAGCCCGTATTTGCTTCGGTAAACTTCAACGAAATGATTATTGTACAGGCCAAAGCGTTTCCAAATCCCACACAAAAAGACATCAATTTCAGCTTAGAAAATTTCGGCGGAAGATTTATCCAGACGAAGCTGATCAATCTTTATGGGCAAGTGGTTCATGAGCAGGAATTCAGTACCTCAGCAGGCCAAAGCTCCTATCAGCTTTCGATAGGGAAAAACCTGCCGAAGGGGCATTATATCTTGAGCCTATCTAACGATAGTTTTAAGAAAAATATTAAACTCATTGTATTATAATCAAAAAAGCCAGCAATAACTGCTGGCTTTTTTTATCTTTTCTTGGGCTGCCTTGGGAACTTCATCTTGTAATCGGCCCTGATTTCTCCTTTGGAGATTTTATCGAGCTTACCTTTGATGAGCTGTTTACGCAACAAATTTATCTTTTCGGTAAAAAGCTTTCCTTCAATATGATCGTACTCATGCTGAATCACTCGAGCGGCAAAGCCAGTTACACTTTCTTCATGTTTTTGCCAATTTTCATCAAAATAACTGATTACGATATTAGGTTTACGAAAAACTTCTTCGCGTATCTCCGGAATGCTCAAACAACCTTCGGTAAAGCCCCAGGGCTCGCCGCTTTCCTCTAAAATTTGTGCATTAATGAATACTTTCTTGTAGCGGGGCTCATCGTCATTATCGCCGGTATCAACTACAAACAAACGGATAGGCAAGCCAATTTGCGGGGCCGCCAAACCTACACCACTAGCGTTATACATGGTTTCCCACATGTTTTCTATCAGCTCATGAAGATTAGGATAGTCCTTCTCTATCGGCCCACATACCTTCTTTAAAACTGGGTCTCCGTAGGCAACAATTGATAATTTCATGGTGCAAAGTTAAGAAAAATAAGACGGATGCTAAACAATGCAGATTTTAAGGTAGGCAAGTTACTCGGTAGGGTTAAAAACCAAACTGCTCCAATGACTTTGGTCAAAAACCTCCTTTACAATTTCGTTCATCTCGGCAACGGTTACTTTCCTTATTTTTTGGAACACGGTTTCTAAACTATCAATGTATTGATAATCTAGCAGGCTCTTGGCCATGGCAATAACCAAACCAATCCTGTTTTCTTCGCCAAGTGCTATTTGCCCAATGAACTTACTTTGAGCTTTATGAAGTTGTATTTCCGTTAGTGGCTTTTGCTTCAATTTATCCATCTCCTTACGGATCAGCTTCATCGCTTTCTCTGCTTTTTCTACATCAGTACCAAAATAAACGGCAAAAATTCCCGTATCTGAAAGCGGACTATACGCCGATTCGATGGTGTAGGCAATACCATATTTCTCTCTGAGCTGTAGGTTAAGGATAGAACTCATGCCCGTACCGCCAAATAAGTTATTCAGCAACAGCAAGCCTGTTTTGTAAGGATGGTGCAACGAATAGGTTTGTGTGCCCATCATGCAGTGGCTTTGTGCTATTTGCTTATCCACAATCTGGTGCAGGGCTGGATTTCCTAAAGGTGCTATCCTTTGGCTAGCCGAGGTGTTTTCCGCTAGCTCTGCAAAATACTTCTCTCCTATTTTAATGAGCTTATTAAAGTGATAATTCCCCAGCACCGCCACCACAATCTGATCTGTTCGGTAGTGTTTCTTTACAAATGCTTGGATATCTTTTTTAGATAGCTTTCCAACTGTTTCTGGAGTACCTAAGATATTTTTACCCAACTGGTGCCCTTTAAAAAGCAGGTCCTCAAAGTCATCGTTGATCGCTTCTTCCGGTTGGTCCAAATAAGAAGCGATCTCATCTAAAATCACTCCCTTTTCTTTTTCCATTTCATCTTCCGGGAAAGTCGAATGGAAAACAATATCATTGAAAAGCTCGAGGGTCCTGTCTAAAAATGGGTGAAGAAAAGAAGCATGAATACAAGTATATTCTTTGGTGGTATAGGCGTTCAAATCGGCACCCACGCTTTCCAACCTGTTCAATATTTGGGTGGTATTGCGTTTCTCGGTACGCTTAAAAATCAAATGTTCGATAAAATGAGCCAACCCCATTTGTTGCTCATCTTCATCACGGGAACCTGCATTGATTAAAATACAAGCATGTGAAATTGCCGATGCGGCGGGAACATGCAATAAGCGGATGCCATTTTTAAGGGTATGAACGTTGTACTCCATTTGAAATGGCAAAGATACATATTGTTTTGTTGTTAAATCGTTGAAATATTGTAAGGTTATATGGATGATTTACCCCCAAGGAACTTCGTTACCTGCAAATTCAGAATAAGCTGGGCCCAATTTTGCGTTGTTGCCAGTGCTTAAAGAATTGCATTTAATTGAACGGCAAAAAGAGACCTTTTCGCAAAGTTGCGCCAAGGCCTGGTGCTTGGATTAACTAAACCCGATTGGAGCGGGCACGAACGCAGTGAGTAAAGCGTAAAGCGGGGCTATCGGAACCGAAGAGCAACCGCAACTGCTTTTCAAATATTGTTTATCACAGCAGGCTTTAGTAAAACAAGGCCGGGAACGGGGAGTTTTGCACGTTATACTCTGCCACTTTGACCTATATTTTATTTTGGAACAGGGCTTGATAAACAAGGCTATAAGCAAAAAATTAGTTTTAAGATATGACAACAGAAAAAGGAAGTATTTCCATACACACAGAAAACATTTTCCCAATCATCAAGAAATTCCTGTATTCGGACAATGAGATCTTTTTAAGGGAATTAGTTTCTAATGCGGTTGATGCAGTGCAGAAAATTAAACGCTTAGGCGCTCTTGGCCAATTTACCGGCGAAGTTGGCGAGCCTTTAGTAGAGGTTAAGCTGGATGAAAAGGCCAAAACTATTACCATTAGCGACAACGGCCTAGGAATGACTGCCGAAGAAATCAAGAAATACATCAATCAGGTAGCGTTTTCAGGTGCTAGTGAATTTGTAGAAAAGTTTAAGGATGCTAAAGATGCCAATGAGATCATCGGCAAGTTTGGTTTGGGTTTCTATTCGGCTTTTATGGTAGCTGATTTGGTTGAAATCAATACCTTATCTTACCAGGAGGGCGCCGAGCCGGCAAAATGGACTTGCGACGGCAGCACTGAATTTGAAATTTCGGAAGGTACAAGAACTACTCGCGGTACCGATATTATTTTGCATATCAATGCCGAGAGCGAGGAGTTTTTAAGCAAACACAAACTCCAGGAAATTTTAGATAAATACGCCAAATTTTTGCCTGTACCTATTAAATTTGGCACAAACACAGAAAGCGTAGAAGATGGTGTAGATGAAGAAGGCAAACCAAAATACGCTTCAGTTGAGGTGGATAATATTGTAAATACCACCAACCCTATTTGGACCAAGGCGCCTGCAGATTTGTCAGATGCGGACTACCTAGATTTTTACAAGCAATTATACCCTTTTTCGGAGGAGCCTTTGTTCTGGATCCACCTTAATGTAGACTACCCTTTTAACCTTACAGGGGTGCTTTATTTCCCTAAGGTAAAAGAGGATTTTGATATGCAACGTAACAAAATCAAGCTTTTTAGCCGCCAAGTTTTCATTACGGACGAAGTAAAGGACATTGTTCCTGAGTTTTTAATGCTTTTGCACGGGGTAATTGACAGTCCGGATATTCCTTTGAACGTTTCTAGAAGTTTCTTGCAAGCGGATAGCAACGTGAAGAAAATCAACAACTACATCACCAAAAAAGTAGCTGACAAGTTAGGCGAACTGTTTAAGGCAGACCGTAAAGCTTACGAAGAAAAATGGAGCGATATTGGCCTATTTGTAAAATATGGCATGATTAGCGAAGAAAAGTTTTATGACAAAGCCAAAGATTTTGCATTGCTAACCAATACGCAAAAAGAACATTTCACTTTCGAAGAGTACAAAGAAAAAGTAAGTGCTTTGCAAACCGATAAAAATGGAAATGTAGTTTATTTATACACTACTGATCCTGATAAGCAAGACGGATTTATCCAAGCGGCCAACAAAAAAGACTACGATGTTTTGGTAATGAACTCTCCAATAGACAATCACTTTGTGAGCAGTTTGGAACATAAACTTGAGAAAACGCTGCTGAAACGTGTAGATGCCTCTGTGGCTAATCAATTAATCGAAAAAGACGAGAAACTTGATTCTGTTTTAAGCGAAGAACAATCGAATACCGTAAAAAGCATTTTTGAAACGGCCATCAACAAACCAGGCTATACGGTAGAAGTGGTTGGGCTAAATCCTGACGATGCGCCGGTTACCATTACCATGGACGAATTTATGCGCCGCATGAAGGACATGGCTAAAATGGGCGGCGGCATGAGCTTTTATGGCAACATGCCCGATAGCTACAAAGTGGCTATTAATGGCAACCATAAATTGGTGAGCAAAATTTTAAACGCAGACCAAGAAGAGCAAAGCAAATTTGCAAAACAGGCTGTTGACCTGGCGCTTTTATCCCAAGGTATGCTTACCGGAGCAGAACTTACAGCATTTGTAAGCCGCAGCGTTGAACTGATTTAACGCCTTAAAAAAAACCTTGTAAACAACCGCCATTACAAACTTATTAACGTAATGGCGGTTTTTAGTTTAATGATATGAGAACACGCCCATATATCCCGCTGTTAATTTTTGCCTTATTCTTTTTGCTCATCAACGGCTATGCCTTTAGCGCATTAACTTTGGTATTTCCCCCGGTAGTTTATTCGTGGCTATGGGTAATTCCCACCATACTTTTCCTCGCATTTAGCTACAGCATGATCAGGCTTAGTGTAAACGGCCCCACCCAGCTTTTCAAAATAAGCGCCCATAGCCTGCTTATTTACTTTGTTTCAATGCTGGTATTTGTGCTCGCTACCGTGTTAACAGATGCCTACCGTTTGGTGCTTGCCATGGGCAAATATTTCTCAGATGGCACCTTTAACTTCCCCCAAAGGCCTATTACGGGCATTTATATCAGCATCCTTTTGGGCCTGCTCATTATTATCGCTTTTATTTACGGTATCATTAAAGGGAAATATGCCTATCGGGTTATCAGGCATACGCTTTACTTTGACGATTTACCCGAAGCCTTTGACGGGCTTAAACTGGTACAGATTTCTGATGTACACGCCGGCAGCTTAAAAAATCCGAAAGCAGTTCAAAAAGGAATAGATTTAATCAATAAGCAACAGGCAGATCTGTTTGTTTTCACGGGCGACCTGGTAAACAACAAAGCCGAAGAGATAAAACCTTACCTCCATCATTTCTCGCAGATAAAAGCTCCCCTGGGGCAGTTCTCGGTGCTAGGCAACCACGATTATGGAGATTACATTAAATGGGAAAGCGATTTAGTGAAAAACCAGAACTTGCAACAGCTCAAGAACTATCATGCCGAAATTGGATTTAGGCTTTTGCTTGATGAGCACGTAAAAATTGAAAAAAATGGGCAACATTTAACCTTGCTGGGCATTGAAAACTGGGGCTTAGGTTTCGGAGAAAGAGGAGACCTGCAAAAAGCTTTGCAGGGAACAAACAAAGAAGAATTCAAGATATTATTGTCGCACGACCCCAGCCATTGGGAGGCGCAGGTAAAAAACAGCCCTTCCAAAATACAGCTTACCTTAGCGGGCCACACCCATGGCATGCAGTTCGGGTTTGAGGCATTTGGCTTTAAATGGAGCCCGGTACAATTCCGCTACAAACATTGGGCAGGCGTAAAACAAGAAAATCAACGCATTTTAAATGTAAATAGGGGGTTTGGCTTTATTGGCTTTTCCGGACGGGTAGGGATATGGCCAGAAATAACACTTATTGAACTGAAAAAAAACAGCCTTAAAAAACAGGACATAAATTTTATTTGAAAAGCAAAATCAGCAGTCCTTCGGCCACGGTAGTCTTGCTGTACGCTACAATCTTTTTGTGACTGGAACTGCTTTCCCCCGGGCGTAGTACAACAAAAAGGATATCCGCTGCCATCAAGTTTATTTTGCAGGGCCTGTAGCCTTTCGGCCACTCTGCACCATGCCAATACTATATTTTGCCGGCACAGGTTAGCTGAGGCACCAAATCAAACCTCAACAGCCAAAAAACAAAGGCATCAAATTAAACAGCAAATGTTTAAACAAAAAACATTCATGAGGTTGTAGCGTTTTTAAAATATGCTACGTATATACATCGTGAGTTAATGGCAATATGCCTATTTGTTTAATATTTTTATCATATCATGAAACTTTCTTTTACGTATAAAGCCATCGCCGCTGCGCTAGTGCTTTCCTTAGGTTTTTTATCTTGCTCAAAATTAGATAGAGATTATGAGCCAGTACAAGTATCTGGCCTGAACGTTATTCAGGCATCTCCTACCACTGAACTTTTAGATGTTTATGTTGACAATTCCAGAGCTACCGCTACTGATTTCGAATTTGGGAATAAAATTGGCTATTTGAGTGCTTACGCCGGAAACAGGATTTTTAATGTTACCAAAAAGGGTAGCGCCACCTCATTAAAAAGCATCACACACAATTTAAAACCTCAAGTTGGTTATTCGCTTTTTGTAGCCAACACCCTTGCCAACATCGAATTGTTAATGTTAGAAGATGATTTAGCAAAACCAGCTACAGGTAAGGCAAAAGTCCGCTTCGTAAATTTAAGCCCTGATGGCGGCAGCTTAAGCCTAAATGTAGGCGGTGCGGCAACAGACTTGGTTACCAACAAAGCATTTAAAGAGTTTAGCGCATTTGAAGCAGTAGACGCTACACAAAGCGTAACCTTGAATATTAAAAATGCAACAAGCGGTGCCATTGAAGCCACCATTGCTGATGCGAAATTTGAAGATGGCAAAATTTACACCATATATGCCAAAGGCCTAAAAGCCAACACCGGCGACTTGGGCTTTTCCGCAAAAATGTTCCTACATAGCGGCAACTAAGCATCTTCCAAACATTTTTAAAATACTTTATCGCCATTGCGATTTTTGAGAAACCCAAAGCAATTGTCTAAGCAATAAGTTTCTTTAATCGCAATGGCGATTTTATTTTCCTCTTTTTAAAACAGCCTGTAAATTTTATCGCAGGGTTTGCTGCGCTAACTGTCTGCCAAAATTTAAATGGTTTCTTGTTGCCCAAACATGGCCTGTTTGGATTAAAAGGTTTTATCTTTAGATCTTATTCAAACCCTCAACAATGGCCAAATCAGTACTTAGCTTATTTTTGATATTCCGTTTTTTTAGCTGCCTAGCCAATACCGATACCACAAGCATCAAAAACCATCTTAAAAACATTACCAAAACACCGTCTTATCGCAACCATCAAAACATAGCACAGTTAAATATCACCGCCGCTTATATCAAAAAAAATTTTTCTCTATACAGCGACAGTGTCTCTTTTCAGGAATATGAAGTAGAGGGCAAAACCTATAAGAACGTTATCTGCTCCTTTGGCACCGAAAACAAATCACGCATTATTGTTGGGGCACATTACGATGTATGCGGTGAACAAGAAGGTGCCGACGATAATGCCAGTGGCGTGGTGGCGTTGTTGGAGCTGGCAAAACAACTGGCTGGCCAAAAGCTTCACAAGCGCATTGATCTGGTAGCTTACACCTTGGAAGAACCGCCTTACTTTAGAACCGAATACATGGGCAGTTACATCCATGCCAAATACCTAACTGATCATAAAATTGAGGTATTTGGCATGTTGTCGGTAGAGATGATTGGCTTTTTTAGCGACGCAAAAAAAAGCCAAACTTATCCCTTGGGCATTTTATCTTGGTTTTACGGCAATAGGGGAAATTACATCACCTTGGTGAACAAATTTGGAAAAGGAAAATTTGCCCGACAGTTCTGTAGGCAGTTCAAGCAGCAAAAAAAAATCAAAACCAAAAAATTCACCGCTCCCAAAGCCTTACCCGGAATAGATTTTTCTGATCATTTAAATTACTGGAATTTTGGTTACAGCGCAATGATGATTACCGACACGTCGTTTTATAGAAACAAGAACTACCACCAAAAAACCGACACCATGGAAACCTTGGACATTAACAGGATGGCTAAGGTAATTGATGGTATTTATTTAGCTTTGCTCAAATTAACCCAATAGCGATGAACAAAAAACATTTTAAAAAATATCTTTCCAATGGCATTTTCATTGCAATTTTGGCGGTACTTCTATTTGTTCCATCGGCCAAAGCTCTTTTGTTGCAGGGCCTAATGCAGATCGGACTGTTCAATCCCAACATATCTTCGGAGAAAAATGTTGTCCAACCCGTACTCGATTTAAGGTTTAAAGATCAAAATGGCCAGGTCGTTACTTTAAACGACTTGAGGGGCAAAGTAGTATTTCTCAATTTTTGGGCAACTTGGTGCCCACCATGTTTGGCCGAAATGCCTTCCATCAATAAACTTTATGAGCAAAACAAAGGCTATGATGATGTGGTTTTCATAATGCTTGATGCCGACAGCAATTTTGAAAAAGCCAGTGGCTACATGAAAAGAAAAAACTATCAAATGCCTGTTTACCAAATGGCCAGTAGCGTTCCGGAGCAAATTTTTTCTGGTTCACTACCTACTACGGTTGTTTTTGACAAAAAAGGTAGGCTTTCATTTCAACATGCGGGAGCAGCCAATTATAACAGTCAAAAATTTATTGACTTTATAGAAAAACTAAGGAAGAGCAACCAATAATACAGGGGCATTGAACACCCAGGAAATAAAAAATCAGCCTTTTTGCAGTATTTTCATGTAGTTGCTACGATCTATCATTTCGGCGCCCATACTTAGCAAGTGGTCATTGGGCAACTGGCAGTCTATCAGTTCAAATTCAAATTCTTTACATAAATAAACTAGCGCAACTTTGGAGGCATTGCTCACTAAGCTGAACATGCTTTCGCCACAAAAAACTTTTCCCATTCCAATGCCATACAAACCTCCTACAAGGCTTTCATGCTGCCAAACTTCAATACTATGTGCCCAGCCTAAGTCATGTAAATGGTTATAAGCATCCTGCATTTCTTTGGTAATCCAGGTTCCGGGCTGGTCCTTGCGAGGAGTTTTTGCACAATTACTGATCACCTGGTCAAAAGCTTTATTGGCAGTTACCGTAAAAATGTTGCTCTTCAGGATCAGCCTCATACTTTTACTTACCTTTATTTGATGGGGGTAAATTACACAGCGTTGATGGGGCGAGTACCAGAGTATTGGATCTCCTTCACTAAACCAAGGGAAAATCCCGTGCTGATAGGCCAAGATCAACCTGTCGGGGCTTAAATCGCCACCAACGGCCAATAGTCCATCATCATCTGCTAATTCAGGATTTGGGAAAACTATTTCATCGAGCGGCAAGCTGAAAACCATGTCAAAAAATAAGCAATAGTCAGCAACCTGGGTTAAAAGGGCTATTGGGCCATTGAAAATACAAGCAGCAAAGTTTCATTTTGATAGAGATATAATTTGTTGCCCGAAACTTTCCCCGCGGTTACTTTTTCCAAATCCGCATAGTATTTGTTCTCGGCATCGCCTACAGATTCGCAATACATTTTGGTGCCAAAAATTTTACTGAACTGTATAGCGTTTCCATTAATTACTGCGCTGCCTCCGTAAGTGTTACAAAAAGATTTTCCGCCTATTTTATTTCCGCCGGTAATATTTAAGGTAGCTTTTGCGGCGGTTGGCAAGGTTTTACCCGGCCATTCCGAAAGTTCCCACTTCGTATCCTGCTGTTTAATTAATTTCAAATCCTTGGTACAGGCCTGCAGTGCAAAAACTACAAGAAGAGCAATCATTAATTTTTTCATTGTTAAGTTCATTTTAGTTAATTAAACCTATTTTCTTTGAATGGGCAATGGCATCTTCGCTATGTTCAAAAAGACAGGTACTGATCTTATTTTCCTCTAATTTATTCAATATTTCTTTGGTTTCGAATAATTTAGATTTTCTCACGTTTCTAATGTAAACCGCCACCACGTTTTCACCGTATTTTTCGGCAATTTTAGCATAAATTTCTGGATCTTTTTGTGAATTATCGCCCAAGAATATAAATTTTTGATTAGGGAAAGCGTCAATAATGCGCATGATCCGAAGAAGCTTGCCTTCATGACCCGTTTTGCCTGTTCTTAGCAAATCTCTCCATCGCTTAAGTTGATTCAACAGGAAAGTCCCTTCCGGGAAACCGTTAAAGCGAAAAGTTTCCACCAGGTAATCGTATAAATTCCACTCGCTGCTGGAAACATAGAAAAAAGGATTGGGTTGTGCTGCATTGGTATGGGCTTCTGCTAATAGTTCATAATGATATCTGGTAGATTGGAATGTTTTTCGGGTACGTGGGTTCCTCAAAAGTAACTCTCTCAACCGCCTGGCCACCGTTTTGGAGTGCGACACCATCACCGTATCATCAATATCAGAAATAAACGCATATTGTGTAATGTGGGGCACATAAATTGTTCCGCTTGAACGGGCAATTTCTTCGCCGCTCTGGTCGTAGGCTGCTACTTCAACGGTATGCCAGCCAGCTTCTACATTTTCCTGAGCTTCCCATTCAACTTTAAAGAAACCATCATAGGCAGCCTTTGTGGCAATATGCTGCCCCCTGAACATGAGCTTAACTTGCGCAAAGGGATAAGGTTTTAAAACGAAAAGCCTAACCACGTGCCACAAATTCACCCAAAAGCTGTTTCTAAACCTTTGTTCGGCTTTGGCCCTATACCTGAATACATGCCCATAAACCACCAAATTATGTGTATGGCCATAGCCATGATAAATTTTAACCTGAGCAGATTTTTTTGCCATATTATTTAAAACAGAGTAGGCCCATTGTTGTTTTTATTACATTATTATTAAGATGGCCTATAAAAACAAAAAGCAACGATTACTCTTTGTGGTAAACCAGGGTTCTGGCAGCCGAGACGAAAGCCTTAGCGAGCAGATTATCAATTACTTTTCGGCAAGCGAAACAACGATAGAAATATTTGAACTGCCTCGTAAATGCGATATCGACAAAATCAAAAAAGCAATTGCAAAGGCAAACGCAGATAGGGTGATTGCCGTTGGCGGTGACGGCACTTTGAAACTGGTGGCAGAATGCTTGCTAAATACCGAAACCCCCATTGGCATTATTCCGGCCGGATCGGCCAACGGTATGGCAAAAGAGCTGAACATCCCCATGGATATTGAGGAAGCCCTAGAAGTTGCGGCCCATGGAAGCGCCCATAAAATACATGCTACCATGGTAAACGATGAGCTTTGCATCCATCTTTCAGATATTGGTTTTAATGCCTATTTGGTAAAGAAATTTGATGAACTGCCCACTAGGGGGATGCTAACCTATGCCAAATCAGCGTGGCATGCCTTTTGGAACCACAGAAAAATGCAGGTGCAATTTAAGGTTGGGGCACGTAACGTAAAAGCCAGTGCAGCAATGGTGGTAATTGCCAATGCTACCAAATATGGCACAGGCTTTCAGATTAATCCCGATGGAAAATTAGATGATGATGTTTTTGAGGTAATCCTTATTAAAGAATATGCCGTAATGGAAATTTTGAAAATCTGGATTAGCAAGCTCCCCTGGAATCCCAAAAAAATTGAAAGCTTTCAGGCTTCGGAGGTTAAAATCAGCACTAAATATCAAGCCCATTTCCAGGTTGATGGCGAATATATGGGCAAAACCAATAAGGTAGAGGCCAGGATAATCCCCAACGCCATCAATATCATTATGCCTTAGTGGCGTTATAATGTGCCTTTATGGTCAGGTACAACCTAATGAACTCGCCCACATAGCAAACCTTCAGCAAAATTGGGAACCATTTGTCATCGTAATTGCTGAGAGCTTCGGGCAGCAATGTAATAAAGCCAAGGCTTAACACCCAAAGGTACAGCCTAAACGGGAATTGTACATAGTAGCTAATAAAGCCTATCTTTTTTTGAAAAAACAAGCCATAAGCCCCTGCGGCAACCAATACAAACATTGGAAACATCAAAATGCTCTGCACCTTATCAGAGAGTAACGTTAGCTTGCCAAAATTGTTAACAATGGCAGCCAATTGCAGGATCATGAACAACAACGAAAACAGATCAAGAAAGGCAAAAGCACGAAGAAGTATACGCATGTTTTATTTACAATATCTGGCAAGCGATTTATCCGCTTTTTTAAAGCCCATATATTTTACAAACTTAAAATCTTCGCAGGCGCTTTGCAAGTCGCCCTGTGCTATTTTTTTCTCGGCTATGGCAATTTTCCGGTTCATAAAATGATCATCAATACCGAGCTCTTCTTTAAGCGCTATGATTTCTGTCTCTTCCGTAAAATTCTCTATTCCCAGCGCCGCATTGCGATAAAAATTAGCGATTTTATTGATCGATTTCATTTCATCATTGTAGCGATTGATTGCCAGCCCAGCACTTGCGGGGTTAAGATTTTCGCAGCCGTAATCCTTCAAAGAAAATTTCATGGGTGAACGGATTAAAAAGGTTGTATCATAACCAACAGGCACCTGCCATTTGCCACTGCTCAGCTTAATCAGCCTCAATGCTTCAGCATCCAAATCAGCGCCTATGCCTTTGGTAATAGCGGCATAAATAACTTTTCCTTTCTTGTTAAGTTTGAAACCCACTTCAATAGTGCCCTGAATGCAGTTATCAAGCGCAAACATGGGATAAATGGTATTAGCTTTCACAAAAGATTCCAAGCCATTTTTGAGCGTTGGCTGTTGGGCACTTGCGCTAAAAAAAGCACTTACTACGATAATTAAAATCAATCGGCGCATTCTTAAATTTACGAATTTAAAACCTAAAACGTAGTGTACCAGCCTAATTGTTACGCCAAATTAAACTTTAAACACATAAACGTAGTTGTAGAAATAATGGGACAAGGCTCCGAAATTAACGAACAGATGCCAAAGCTCATGACTGTGCAGATATTTGTGCAAAGGCTTATCCTTGGCATAATAGTAAGTTCCCCCGATATAGAACACACCGCCTAAAAAAAGCCAAAAAAGGCCCATTACTGGCACTTCCGCCACCATTTTAGCAATAAACGGAATAATTAAGCAGCCCATGGCAATATACAATCCGGTGGAAACCGCTTTGTTTTTTAATCGATTGAAAATTTTGAGCAGGCAGCCCAATACCGCAATTAACCATACCAGCCCAAAGAGCAACCATCGCAACCAACCATCAAAAATAATGAGGGCGGTAGGCGTAAAGGAGCCGGCAATCATCAGGTAAATACAACAGTGGTCAAATTTTTGCCAAAAACGGATCCCGTAAGGGGTTTTGGGTACGCTATGGTAAATGGCGCTTACACTAAACAGCAAAAAAATTCCTAGCCCGTAAACCATTGCGGCAGTTACTTCCAACAATGTTGACGATTTTTGCCATAACAAATATGTTCCGGGCAATGCCAAAACCGCAGGTAAAAAGTGCGTAATGAAATTTCCTGGTTCGCGGATATATCTATTCATTTTTCATGGCTGTTGAGCTTAATCTTCTCCCTCTTGGCCTTCGGTCTCTTTACGTTCCTTTGCGATTTTATCAAAGATCTGGTCCATTCTTTCCACGTATTCATTGGTGTCATCAACAAAAAAAGACAATGTAGGAATTACCCTAGCCTGGTGGCGGATACGAGAGCCCAATTTATATCTGATTTCGCCAGCATGCGAATTCACCGTAGCCACTGATAGGCTAGTATTATTGGTGTTTAAAAAACTAAGGTAAACCTTGGCCACGGCCAAATCAGGCGATACGCGCACCTTAGTAATGGTTACCAATGTATTGGGCAAATAAGCAGCTCCTTCTCTTTGAAAAATTGAGGCCAATTCCTCTTGTAATAATCCTGCAAACTTCTTTTGTCTGTTACTTTCCATATTCTTTTCTAAAATTACCAATTCTCCATATTCAATGTTCAAACATTATAAAAATCCTCTTCGAAAATTTAATTATTAAACATTTAATACAACAACTTATCGTAAGGATAACGAGTGGTATGTATATCTTTTACTTTTTCGTATAGCAAGGCTTTCAGTTCTTCTACGTTTTCTTTTCGCGTAGCTGAAATGAAAATTGCCGGGGCATTATGATGCGCCATCCATGTGTTTTTAAAATCAACTAATGTTAAAGGCTCTTTTTGCTCGTCAACAGCTGCCAATTGATCTTGCTCTGGCACCACATAGGCATCAATTTTATTAAACACCATAATGGTATCTTTATCTCTTGCGCCAAGATCTTTAAGGGTTTCGTTTACCGTGTGGATTTGGTCTTCAAAGTTTGGATGTGAGATATCCACCACATGGATTAGGATATCTGCTTCACGCACCTCATCTAAAGTAGATTTAAAGCACTCTACCAAATGATGTGGAAGTTTCCTGATGAAGCCTACCGTGTCCGACAATAAAAAGGGAAGATTATCAATCACTACTTTTCTAACGGTAGTATCCAGGGTGGCAAACAGCTTATTCTCTGCAAATACCTCTGATTTGGAGAGCATGTTCATTATGGTAGATTTACCTACGTTGGTGTATCCTACCAGCGCTACTCGAATTAACTGCCCGCGGTTTTTACGCTGGGTTTCGTTCTGGCGGTCAATCAATTTCAAACGTTCCTTCAACAGGGTAATTTTCTCCAAGATCATCCTTCTATCGCTCTCAATTTGGCTCTCTCCGGGGCCACGCATTCCAATTCCCCCCTTTTGGCGTTCCAAGTGGGTCCACATACGGGTTAAGCGGGGCAATAAATATTGCAATTGCGCCAATTCCACTTGAGTTTTAGCTTGGGCTGTTTGTGCCCTTCCTGCAAAAATATCTAAAATCAGGTTGCTCCTGTCCAATATCTTCACTTTCAGTTCACGCTCAATATTACGCAGTTGCGAAGGTGAAAGTTCATCGTCAAACACAACCAGGTCTATTTCTTCGGCCTTTACATAGGCTTGTATTTCTTCTAGCTTTCCTGTACCTACAAAGGTTGCCCTATCGGGTTTTTGCATGCGTTGTGTAAATACATTCTCTACCACGCCACCTGCTGTATTCACCAAAAAAGCCAACTCATCCAAATACTCTTTGGTTTGTTCTGCTTTTTCTCCTGGTAAGGCCACCCCTACCAAAACCGCCCGTTCTTGCTTGGGCGCCGTATCATAAAATTTCTGTTTTCCCATTGAATAATTACAAAGATACGAAATCTATTCCCGTTTAATTTAAGATAACAACTCACCGGAGATCGTGTTTAAACAAAAAGCGCTGTCCAATTGGACAGCGCCTACCATAATTTTTAACTAAATTTTACTTGGCATTGGTCATGTAGGTAGTTGAAGCGGTTAGTGCGGTACCTGAACCTGTATTTTCTTGGACAACTTTTCCATCTATCAAAATCTGAACTTTAATTGTCCCGCCAGTTTCGGCATATCCAGTGGCCGTAATGCCTATTACAGGTACACCCGCCTTAACTGTTACCTTATTGCTCCAAGTATTTCCCCCAACAGCGCTTAAAAACTTTGTGCCATTAGTGTCATATTTCCTTTACAAAAGGGAATATAAAGTTTTCCACTTATCGTTTGTTTTGACTTTTTATCTGATTTAATAATGATAATTTTAGCGCTTTAAATCATGACGATGAACCAGCACTTATCACACATCTCTAGCGCACTTAGCATCAATAGCAAGCAGGTTAGCGCAACACTAACACTCTTAGAGGAAGGCGGTTCTGTTCCGTTCATATCCCGTTACCGCAAGGAGCTTACGGGCAGCTTGGACGAAGTACAGATTGCCGCGATTAGAGATTTGGCTCAACAATTAAAAGAACTCGATAAACGTAGGGAGGCTATCTTAAAATCGTTGACGGAATTAGGGAAACTAACGCCCGAATTGGAAAAGCAACTAAATGCCGCCCAAACGTTGGCTATTTTAGAGGACATTTATTTACCCCACAAGCCTAAACGCAAAACACGTGCATCGGTAGCTCGCGAAAAAGGATTAGAGCCATTAGCGCTACGCATACTGGCGCAAAGCAGAATAGATGTGGAAGGAGAGGCCGCTACTTATGTAAACGACGAAAAAGGGGTTGGCAACACAGAAGAAGCACTGGCTGGCGCTAGAGACATCATTGCTGAAATTATTAATGAAGATGCTGACGCCCGAACCAAAATGCGTAAGTACTTTGAGCAAAAATCAACCTATAAAAGTACGGTAGCCAAAGGCAAAGAAACCGAGGCCATGAAATATAAAGACTACTTTGAATGGGAAGAAAATGCTAAAAATGCACCTTCGCACCGTGTGTTGGCTATGCTAAGAGGTGAAGACGAGGGCCTATTAAAGTTAGATGTACTCCCTCCGGATGAAGAAGCCATTGAACTATTGGAGCGTCAGTTCATCACCGGAAATAACAGTGCCAGCAAACAAGTGCAATTAGCGATATACGATGGCTATAAACGACTACTTCGCCCTGCAATGGAAACCGAACTAAGAACTGCCATTAAACTAAAAGCAGATGAAGAAGCCATTCGGGTTTTTGCCGCAAATGCCCGGCAGTTGTTAATGGCCGCTCCTTTAGGACAAAAAAGCGTCATGGCCATTGACCCAGGTTTCAGAACGGGCTGTAAGGTAGTTTGTTTAGACAAGCAGGGGAACTTGCTGGAAAACACCACCATCTATCCGCATACCGGACAAGGAAACATTAAAGATGCAGAATGGAAAGTGCGCCAGCTTTGCGAGAAATATGAAATAGAAGCCATAGCCATTGGGAATGGAACGGCGGGTAGAGAAACCGAAAGTTTTGTACGTGGATTAAACCTGGCAGATGTTACTGTGGTGATGGTGAATGAAAGTGGCGCCTCTATTTATTCGGCTTCGCCATTGGCCAGAGAAGAATTTCCTGATCACGATGTTACGGTACGTGGCTCGGTATCTATCGGCCGCCGGCTGATGGATCCGTTGGCAGAACTGGTAAAAATAGATCCCAAATCTATTGGCGTGGGTCAATATCAACATGATGTTGACCAAACTAAGCTACAACAAAGCTTAGATGATACCGTGATGAGCTGTGTAAATGCTGTGGGCGTAGAGTTAAATACGGCATCAAAACAATTACTGGCATACGTTTCTGGATTAGGCGAAAGCTTGGCGCAGAACATTGTCAACTACCGTAGCAAAAACGGCGCTTTCAAAAACCGCGAAAGCTTGAAAAAAGTCCCTCGTTTGGGCGATAAGGCCTTTGAACAAGCGGCGGGTTTCTTGCGCATTCGCCATGCCGAACAACCCTTGGATAGCAGCGGTGTACATCCCGAACGTTATGCCCTGGTAAACCAAATGGCCGCTGATCTTGGCGTTTCCGTAGCCACACTCATGGGCGACACCAATCTTCAAAAACAAATCAACCTACAAAAATATGTAAGCACGGAGGTTGGGTTACCTACCTTACAAGATATTCTTAAGGAACTGGCCAAACCTGGCCGCGACCCTCGTGAACAGTTTGAAGCATTTAGTTTTGCCGATGGGGTAAACAGCATTGCAGACTTGAGAAAAGGGATGAAGCTGAAAGGCATTGTGACCAATATTACCAATTTCGGGGCATTTGTAGATATAGGTGTTCATCAGGATGGTTTAGTGCATACCAGCCAATTAGCCAACAGGTTTGTAGCCAACCCTAACGAAGTGGTCAAAGTGAGCCAAGTGGTTCAGGTTACCGTAACCGAGGTAGATGTGGATCGCAAACGAATTTCCCTATCAATGAAGGAAGAAATTAGCCAGAGTAAAGAACAGGCAACAAAGAGCAAAGACGGAAACCAGAAAGCGGATCGGCATAAAGGTGATGGTCAAAAACGTAACGACCAACATCGAAAACCGTTTAACCAACATCAGCCTAAAAAGGAAAAGCAAGTGGATGGCGATTTGCAAGAAAAGCTGGCCAAACTAAAAGGGATGTTTAAATAAAAACCGTTAAACCTTGCCAATTACTCCCCTTGGCAAGGTTTAATTACCATGAAGCGGTTTTCATCCACTCCAACCAATCCTTAACTTCAAAAGTGTAACTTTAACCTGTTAGCCACGTTTACCGAGTTAACTTCTTTCCAAGCCAGTAACTCGTCTTTAAAAATAGGCTTTTCCATTCCTGAAGCTTTGCACAGTTCAGTATAAAACTCATTTCGGCTAGGATGCTGCGGCATCACCGCATGGTAAATCCCTCCAAAAGCTTCTGTATTTAACAGCCGTAAGCAAATGCCAATGCAATCTTGCAAAGCAATTAAATTAACAGGCGCTTTTCCGTTGGGCACCCCGTTTCGCCCTGTAAAAAATTTAGCCAAATTTCTACCGGGGCCTATTAATCCCGCAAAGCGGATGATAGTGGTTGTAAACTGCTCGTTCTTACTGCATAATTCTTCAGCGGCCAACAATGCCCTACCCGCATCAGTATCAGGTTGAGGTTTCGAGTTTTCATCGATCTTAAAATTACCGTCTTCAAAAACACCCGTAGAACTGATAAAAACAACTTGCTTCACTTTTCCTTCGGCTGCCTTGACCACCGCCCTTAATTTATCCGGATAAGTAGAAACCGCTTCCGATTTTGCTCGCGGCGGCACATTTACAAACAGCGCATCCACTTTAAAAAACTCAGCAGGCAATTCGCCATTGTCATTCAAATTAATCTGATAAGGTTCAATGCCCAGTGCTGCCAAGTCTTTCAACTTCTCTGCACTTGTGGTTGATCCTTTCACTTTATAACCTAATTGCACCAAGGTTTTGGCAAAAGGCAAACCAAACCAGCCACACCCTAAAATTCCGACTGTTTTATTTTCCATTTGTTTGCAAAATAACATAATTCTAAGCAGCCGCAATCATGAAAGATTTATTCTGTAATTTTAGGGCGCAACTCAACAAATATAAAAAAAGATGAAATCATCAATTAAACTCGTTTTAGTACTTTTTGTACTGGTTATCTTGGGCCAAAACCTTAAGGCCCAGGGCTTAAAAATGCCGCAACCCAGCACACCACAAACCATTTCACAAGATTTTGGTTTAGGCAAGATCAGCGTAAGTTACTCTCGCCCAAATGTTAAAGGACGTAAAATATTTGGCGCACTAGAGCCTTACGATAAAGTTTGGCGCACTGGAGCAAACTCTGCTACGGTAGTTAAATTTACCGACGCCATTAAAGTTGAAGGCAAAGATTTACCTGCTGGCGAATATGCTTTGTTTACCATCCCTGGCAAAACCGAATGGACCATTATTTTTAACAAAGGAGTTAAAGAATGGGGTGCCTATACTTATAGCGAAGCTAACGATGTTTTACGTGTGAAAGTAAAGCCAATTGCGCTTAAAGAGAAAGTAGAAACCTTCACCATCCAATTTGCTAATGTTTATGATACATCGGCACAATTGCAATTATCATGGGAAAATACCTTGGTGAACGTGAACCTTACTACTTCTGTGGACGAAAGGGTAATGGCTAGTATTGCAGAAGCGATGAAAGGCGAGAAAAAACCTTACTTCCAATCGGCAATTTACTACTACAGCAATGGCAAAGATTTAAAAACGGCTTTAGCGTGGATGAACGAAGCCGAAAAACAAATGACCGATGCTCCTTGGGTAAAACTTTGGAAAGGCCGAGTACAATTGAAAATGGGCGACAAGGCTGGTGCAGCAAAAACAGCAAAAGAAGGCGTTGAAATTGCTACCAAAATCAAAAATGAGGAGTACATTCGTTTAAATACCCAGCTATTGGAAGAAACGAAAAAGTAATATTTAGTCGTCATTTCGACCGACTGTAAGGAGTGGAGAAATCTTTTAAATAAGGTTTCTCCATTTTTTTTAAATAACTTTTCTAGGGGAATGCTTGTTTTTTTTTTGGTAAAGCAATGCCTTTACTACGATCAAACAGCAGTCCTGCTTTCGCTCATAGTCCTCGCCCTTCGATAAACTCAGGGGCTGCGGGCTAATCCGCTCAATCAGGTTTGGAAAACAAAAACTTTGCGTTCTTCGCTAACTCTTTTTTTCTTAGCGTTTATTTATTTTTACCGCAATCCCATAAGAACTCGCAAAGACAAACTTATTTAAAGACTTACGCTTTAAGATTGCTTCGCAAAGCTCGCAATGACGAAAAATCTGTAAGTCGAATTTAAACTGGCACCTCTATTTCAACCGCTTTTTCCTTGATCAAATTTTGGAACAAATAAGCAAAAATTACTACACCTAAGCAGCCAATAACGTTCAACCATAAATAAGCTACCACCTCGTTAAATCCTAAAACGCAAACCACTGCTTCCGATAAAATAGCGGCATAAAAAACCGCTTTGCTTCCCACATTTTTCAAATAAAAAGCCACTAAAAACACACCCAAAATAGTCCCGTAAATAAAAGAGCCTAAAATATTCACGGCTTCTATCAAATTGCCAATTTTACTGGTAAACAAAGCCATAATGATACATACTACGCCCCACAAAATGGTTGCCCATCTCGAAGCATTCACATATTGTCCGTCATTAGCACTTTTGTTAATCAAGCGCTTGTAAATATCCACCACTGTGGTAGAAGCCAGAGAGTTTAAGGCACTGGCCGTTGAACCCATTGAGGCCAGAAAAATAATCGCAATCAATAAGCCAATCAATCCCTTTGGGAGATACTCGGTTACGAAGCTTAAGAAAATATAGTTGTTGTCATTAGTCGCAGCATCGGCATCGTTTTTTATCATTAAAGCTTTCAGTTCTTCCCTAATGGTTTTGCCTTCTTCGTCATACTGCTTTACCAATGTACGTTGTTGGTTAATCAACGCTTGGTTATTGGCAGACAAGGCGGCATCCAGTTTTTCCACTTCTTGCTTCTTCTTTTCAAAAAGCCGATCGTGCTTTAACTGGATATTTGCCAGTTCGGCCCTATGTTCGCTGCGCTCAAGTTTATGTAATTCGTAACTATTAAAAAACAGCGGTGCTTTGTTGTACTGGTAAAAGGTAAACACCAAAACGCCAATCAACAGGATCAGGAACTGCATTGGAATTTTTACCAAGCCGTTCATCAACAATCCCAATCGGCTTTGCCCTACTGACGAGCCCGTTAAATACCTGCCTACCTGGCTTTGGTCAGTCCCGAAATACGATAACTGTAAAAAGAAACCTCCAATAATGCCGCTCCAAACATTGTAGGGATTGGTCCAGCTAAAATCGAAATCAATGGCATTGGTACGTCCCATTTTTCCAGCAATGTCAATGGCCTTGCCAAAGCCAACGCTTTCAGGCAACAGGTGCACCACCATCACTCCGGCGGCAAACAAACCACAAAAAATGATCGTCATTTGTAGCAGCTGTGTGTACGAAACAGCCTTGGTTCCGCCAAAAACGGTATAAAAAATAACCAATCCGCCCATAAACAAAGTGGTATAGGTAACATTGATATTTAAGATGGTGGAAAGGATAATGGCTGGTGCGTATATGGTAATTCCAGTAGATAGCCCCCTTTGGATCAAAAAAAGGAAAGCGGTTAACGCCCTGGTTTTAAAGTCAAAGCGCTGCTCTAAAAATTCGTACGCAGTGTACACTTTCAGTCTATGGAAAATAGGCACAAAAGTGATACACAATACAATCATCGCCAATGGCAGGCCAAAATAAAACTGCACAAAACTCATTCCCGAAGAGTAAGCTAAACCTGGGGCCGATAAAAAAGTAATGGCACTGGCTTGGGTGGCCATTACCGAAAGGCAAACGGTATACCAAGGCATGCTTTGTCCGCCTAACAAATAGGCATCCATGCTTCGGGTACCACGGCTTTTATAAACGCCGTAACCTACAATCCCCAATAGGGTAACGAGCAACACTGCCCAATCTAAATTACTCATTGGAAATATTTGGTAAAAGCGTAAAACAAAGCGATGAGTAACACCAGCCAAAATAGTAGCAGGTAATAAAACTGTTTCCAGCTTTTTACAAATGGCGGTAGTTCATTTTTACTATTATTCATTTGATTTTTATGATAGCGGTGCTGGTTTATATTTTTTATTGCTTAAGCGTTTGAAATTTAAACTTCTTTCTCCAAAATTAATTAGTAAACCTACTTCTAAATTATAAGCCTCCAAATAATTAATTGCTTGAGCGAAATGCACATCTTCTAATTGCGTTTTTGCTTTGAGCTCTACAGAAATTATTCCTTCAACTAAAAAGTCCACTCTTCGTGTCCCAATTCTTCGTTCTTTGTAAAAAATTGGCATTTCGAATTCACGATTAAAAGCGATATTCTCCAGTCGCATTTCAATCTCTAAAGCTCGCTGATAAATTACTTCTTGAAATCCATTCCCAAGTTCGCTGTGTACATTCATTGCACAACGAATAATTTTAGAAGTCAATTCTGAGTACTTGTATTGTTCATTAATCATAGGAATCGATTAATCAAAAAATCACAGTGGCTTCGCCAATAAATTCGCAAACAAACGATAGGCTCCAGAAACGCCCGCGGGCAACTGCCTGAAAAACGATAACGAAGTATAAACAAACTTTCCCTTCCCGTAATCGGCAATTAAAAGCGAGCCATCGCTAGCGGTTTCGCCAGTGTCGTTCATCCTTAAAACAGTTTCATATTTAGGGTCAATATCATCCGCAAAATAAAGGCCCCGTTCCTGTACCCAGCCCTCAAAATCTTTGCTGGTAATTTTATTAGGGTAGTTAAGGACTGCGTGGGCAGGTTTAGTAAAAGTAACCACCGCATCTTCCTCTGTCACTCGTTTGTTCTCCAACCTAAAAGGATAGGGTCCAAAAACGTTCGATTTCAACCCATTGTTTACATTATACTGCTCCAACAAAACCCCACCATTTTTCACATAGTCCATCAACTTCGAGTGAATATTTTTTGCCTCTTCGTTTACATTAAAAAATCTCACTCCGGTAACAATTGCATCGTATGCTGAAAGGTCATTTAGCAATACCTGCGATGGGCTCAAATGCACCACCTGATAGCCCACTTGCTGCAAGGCATTGGCCACCAAATCTCCCGCGCCATCAATATAGGCAATGCGTTTCCCTGCAATTTTCAAATCTGTTACTTCCAATTTCGCGGCAGCTTCCGGGAACAGGTTAATATTAGGGATATGGTCATAACGGATGGTTCTAAACCCTTTGCTTTCTGTTTGCCCATTTACTTTTACATGCAGGCGAAGCACTCCTGCCGTTGAGCCTGCACCTGGGGTAATTTGAAAAACGACCAACTGTACATCGCCTTTTTGGGAAAACTTGAAGTCGACTTTTTCTGGATTAGCTGTCCATCCGCTAGGCAAAACAGGGATGAGCTCACCTTCTGCATTTTTGGTAAAACTTTTTAGGTTTACTTCAACCGTTTTTGGCTGGTGGTTTACAAATAAATATGCCTGGTCATTCAAACTAGCCGTTACCTGCGGTGCAACTACCAAGGGCTGGTAAAGTTCACCTTTTATTGGATCGGTTGATTTATGCAAAATAGGCAAACTAAACGCTATCTGCTCGTCATTTAAGCTAAATATTGCTTTTACAGTTAAGCTGCCAGGGTTTTCTGGATAGCCAATTTCCTCCTGTTTATCGATTATGTAATAACCTACAGGGTGTTCTTTTTTGAGATAGCAAGGTTGGGTAATATCTGATGGATTGGCTTTGATGCTATATTTGGTAGACGACAAGCGGTTTTCCTGTAAATCAATTCCTTTACCATTTATTATAGCCCTTATTTTCAATGGCGTAATGCCTCTGTAAATCGCATTTACCGTAACTGCAATGGAATCGCCCACGGCATAGCTTGTTTCTGGAACCACTGCTTCGGCCCACAACCCGGCACAGGCCGCAATAACCTGGTCTAACAGCTGATGGTTAAAACCCTGTTCTGTTGCGGCAAGCTTTTTCAACCTCAACAAATCAGGCAACGAAGCCGCGGGTTGGCTAAGTTGGTACTGCTGCTGGATTTTTGCCAACAGGCTGATGACCTCCTTGTTGCCCACGGCAATGTTAATTCCATCAAACAAGGAAGTTTTTGCAGGCTCTCCAGCGGTATGGCTAAAATATTCAAAGGCCTCGCCCCGCTGCAAAGCTGAGCCAAAACCTTGGCTTTTGTGATTGGTACGGCTAATGGCCGCAATCTCGCCGTAGTTTTTCCCTAAAAGAGGGTTGTAAACCCCCACATTTATCCTGAGCTGATCTGGTGCCGTGGTGTTATTTCCGCCAAAATTGTAGGTGTTCCATAAAATACGCTTGGCCTGCCATATCGTTACGCCTTTTTTCAATTGCGCTGGAAATTGTTTTGGGTCCGCAGCGGCGATAAAAGCCTCTCTTGCAATAATTGCAGAGGCCGCATGATGCCCATGCCCAGCTCTGGCATCTTCGGGGAAACGGGTAATAATTACATCCGGCCTAAACTTTCTGATGATCCAAACGGCATCGGCCAGGATCTGTTCCTTATTCCAAATCTTAAAAGTTTCTGCAGAGGTTTTAGAAAAGCCAAAATCATTTGCCCTACTAAAAAACTGTCCCGCACCATCAACGCTACGAGCCGCCAGCAATTCCTGCGTTCTAATCTGCCCTAAAAGCTCAGCCTGTTCATTTCCAATAAGGTTTTGGCCACCGTCTCCTCGGGTCAATGATAAATAAGCGGTCCTTACCTTGGCCTCTTTTGCCAAGTAGGCCAGTAACCTGGTATTTTCATCATCGGGGTGGGCCGCAATGTAAAGTACGCTGCCTTTGATAGACAAGCTGGCAATGCCCTGTGCAATTTCGGCCGCATTTGGTTGTTGCATTTGCGCCTTTAAAAAGCATGGCAATAGCATAGCAGCAAGAAAAAATCTCTTGATGTTCATTCTGTATTGGTTGTATCGCTAAAATAGTTAAATTTTGTAAAAGCCTCTTGAAATGGAACATTGTTTGCAGAACTTATCGTATATTTTTACAAGCTGCAGATGTATGTCTATTTTCATTCCAACGGGAGTTAAACAAGATCTATTAAAAACATCAATGCAGCTATGGCTATTTTAAACTACACGTAGATGAAAAATTTATTTTTAGCTGGTCTGATCATCCTAAGCATGGGATCATGTGGCATCAACAAACAGGCTCAACAAATTAAAGCGCTCGAAAAATGCGACTACCGTATTACCGACGCTACCGACATTACCATTGCAGGCACTGATATCAGAAAGCTAATAGACGGCAAATCTGTCAATACACTTAGCATTCCAGGCATTGCATTGGGTATGCTCAGAAAAGATATTCCCTTAAGAGCAAAGCTTAATCTCGAAATTAGCAATCCAAGCAATAATTTGGCAGCCATCAATGATTTCGATTATATCGTTCTGATCAACCGTCAAGAAGTTTTCAATGGCTCTGTTAATCAAAGCGTAAATATTGGTGCAGGACAAACCACCCAAGTTCCCGTACAAGTAAATGCCAATATCTACCAATTTTTAACAGACAACAAAATGCTGAACGATATAGGCACTTTCATTGGCGGCGCTACCAACGGATCTGAGAAAAAGGGATTGGTGACCTTAAAAATCAGACCATCAATAAAAGTTGCGGGCGGATTGGTCAAATATCCAGGTTACATCACCATCGACAAAGAGGTAAGCAGCAAAATATTGCTTTAACACATTTATAGTATATTTTTTTTCAGCGTACAATTGTTTGAGGGTCAGTATTAAATTGGGATAAACGGCCAATTTAAAAACTAAGTTATTAGTTTGATGCAACATTATGCTTTTTGCCGCGTCTACTGACTAAACCTCAACAAATGAAGAAAACCATACTATTATTTACGCTTATTTTTAGTTTTTGCTTATCCTTTGCACAAAAAGGAAGTGTAACGGGCACCTTACTAGATAGTTTAAATAAAAAAACTACGCTTAACTTCGCCACCATTTCCATCTTTAAAGGTGCTGATACGGTATTGCATTCCTACAAACTTTCCGACGACAAAGGAGTTTTCAAAATCAGCAATCTCGATATTGGGACCAGATACCGTTTGGTCATCAATGCGTGGATGTACAATATTCACCGTCACGAAGTAACCTTAACGGCAGCCCAGCCTAACTTAAACTTGGGCAATATTTACCTTACCGAAAAAACCAATAACCTCAACGAGGTAGTTATCCAATCAGAAAGGCCTCCCATTGTGGTTAGGAAAGATACTATTGAATTTAATGCCGAGTCTTTTAAAACACTGCCCAGTGCAGTGGTCGAAGATCTGCTGAAGAAATTGCCGGGTGTTTCTATAGACGGCGATGGCGGAATTATGGTAAATGGCAAACCAGTAAGTAAGATACTGGTAGACGGCAAAGAGTTCTTCGGCGGCGATCAACAAATTGCGACCAAAAATCTTCCCGCCAATATTATCGACAAGGTTCAATTAACGGATGACCCTGAGGCAAAGCGCAGAGATCCCGATATTGTGGCGGGCAATGTTCCCCAAATCATCAATTTAAAGCTTAAAAAAGCCATCAAAAGCGGCGCATTTGGAAAGCTTTATGCAGGCGCCGGCCCCAAAGAGCTGTACGAAGCCGGCGGGATCATGAATTTCTTTAGAGACACCACCCAGGTTAGTATTTTAGGCTACAGCAACAATGCCAATAAACCTGGTTTCAGCATTGGCGACGTAATGCGCATTGGAGGTTTCTCCAGATCAGGTGTAAATTCAACCATGATCAACTCCGACGGCGGCTTTTCACTTAACGGCATTTCTTTCGGCGGTGCCATGAACGGCGGGGTACAAACTTCCTCCGGAGGTGGTGCCAATTTTAACACCCTCACCAAAAAAGGCACTAAAATTAACGCCAAATATTTTTTGGGCTATTCCAATACTTTCAATGAACAGTCTACAGATATTGCGCAAAACCTGGGGAACAACTTCTTCTATACACAATCCCTCTCCTCGCAAAAAAACAGAAACTACAGCCATAATATTGGAGCAAGAATAGAGGCCAAATTAGACAGCCTTACCAAACTCACCGTAGAACCCGCCGTATCTATAGGCCTTCCCAAAAACACCGGCAACTTAACCACCTACAACTTTAATACGAACAGGGTTTTGATGAACGACGGTAAAAATGCCTCTCGATTAACCGGAAGAAATACGGACTATGGCCTTTCCGCCAGTTTATGGAAAGACTTTAAAAAAGTAGGCCGCTCTCTGAACATCTCAGTGAACGTTTCCCAGAGAACAAACCTTAGCGACAATTACAACCTGATTGTTAGTAATTTTTACGATCCAAATTCCATCGTTTCATTTGACCAATGGAGAGACAACGACATCAACAATTTTAACCTTAGCTTAAACGCCAATTATAGCGAGCCGATCAGCAAATCCTTAACTTTAAATATTGCCTCATCAAGCAACTACATAGACAATGAAAATGTACTTGCCACTTTTGTGCGCAACTCACCAGACCAAGCCTATGATATTGCCGTGCCCAATTTCACAGAAACGGTAACACAAAGTGGATTTAAAACGAATAACAGGCTCAGCTTGCGCTGGAAAATAAATAAAGATTTTAGCATACAGCCAGGCTTTGTTTTTAACACCATCGATCTGGAGAACAAATTCACAAAACATCCAAATTTTGGGCAGCACTTTACTTTTTTTGCCCCTCAGCTAATTGTGAGGTACAAAAGCCTTAATTTAAGCTACTCACCTTCGTTCAGGGAAGCCGATGTCCGCTACCTGCAGCCAGTGCCAAACAATACCAACAACCTTTTCGAACAAAACGGAAATCCCAACCTAAGGCCCTCCAGAACACATCAGGTTAACCTGAACATGTATAAATACGACACCCAAAGAACCCTTAGTTACAACATTTATTTGGGCGGCAGTGTACAAAACGACGGGATAATTATGGACAGGATATTTTTTGACGAAAACTCCAGTGAGCCCGGAAAACAAGTTACCACCCCAGTTAACCAGGATGGTATATGGCAGTTCCACAGCAATGGCAATATTTCCAAAGATTTTAAAGGCCCAAAAAGACAATTCACCATTAGTGCCGGTTACTGGGGAAACTACAATAAAAGCTACGTAATTGTTAACGCCGTGAAAAGCGAAAGCAAACTAATAAATGGTGGACCCAGAGTTGGCGGAAGAATTAATTTGAACGATAAATTTGAGCTGGGCGAAACCTATAGCTTCGGCTTTAACAAAAGTTATTATAAAGACCCGTTTTTTAACAACCTAAACTATTACAACCACAACAGTGATACGGAACTGATTATCCGTTGGCCCAAAAAAGTAGTTTGGGAAACCAACTACCGTTGGCAGTACAACGCCCAATCCGTTTCAGGAATTGACACCAAAATGGCCTTTTGGAATGCCGCCGTGACCTTTCTGTTCTTAAAAAACGACCGATTGCAGTTGAAATGCAGCTACAACGACATTTTAAACACCAATAATCGACGATATGTCTATATCAACGAAAATACTGCCAGAGATTTACGTGTGAACAATATTGGCAGGCACGGACTCTTTACCCTCACCTACAACATCCAAAACTTTGGTGGCAAAGTTGGCGGTAAAGAAACCATGTTTAGGTTCTAGTTAATAGTTAAATTAAAAGTAAAAAGACCGCGGATGCGGTCTTTGCTTTTTAGGACTTGGAAAAACAAGCGCCTACTTTCATCGGTGCCGCCAGTCCTGCTGTACGCTGCTATCTTTTTGTGATCGCAAATACCTTTTACCCAGCCAGTGCAACAAAAAGGATATCCCCTCCCATCAGGTTTATGTTACAAAAGCTTGTTCATATCGCATAAAAAAGCCCTGCTAAATTTAGCGGGGCTTCCTATTAAATCTTCTCTCCTTTTTCAAGTTTCTCTTTTCTGTGTTCTTGCGAAAGATAGTGGAGCAAAGTATTCAACACTACGGCGTTCCAATCGTCATGCAAGCTCACATTGATATTTTTCTTTCTATCGTACATATCCTGGACATGCAAAACACCTTTATCCAAAAAATATTTGATTTGGCTCCATCCTACCACGGTAGTTTTTGTTTTGCCTAAAAACCAAGTTTTATACTGCATTTCAAACCCCTGGTAGTTGAACTTTGCGGCACCTACCTCTAATTTCTCCTGATTGTTCAACTTTTCAATAAAATCATTCACCAAATGCTTTTTCACATATTGCCATAATCCAGACATCACATAATAGTAGGTATGGTCTTCTTCCAAAAGTTCTTCAACCTTGCTACTTTCAAACTGAATGCCTACGGTTCTACCATCCTTGCTTTTCACATCAATCACGTATTTTTTCTTGATGGGCTTTTTTACGGGACCAATAAGTGACACCCCGTATTTAACCGCCGCAACGTCGTTACAGGCAATGCGGGTTTGATTTACCTCAATAGCCTCGGCAGTAATCTTTACTTTTTGTTTTGATGAAGGAATGACGATATCTACGTCGAAGTTGTGGTTTTGCATGGGTCCGAATATACAGATATTTTATAAATGAAAATATACCTATTCATCAGGATTTTCTATAGATCGCCAATCCATTTATCCACATCATTTGAAAAACGTTGATGTTTGGCTTCACCGATCACTTGTTTTTCGTAAATGCCCGTATGGCCTGATAGCAGGTACGAAACGATACAGGCAACGGCAGCGTAAATTCCACAGGAGCTTCCAAACAACTCCATTGCCATTACCGAGCAGGCCAGGGGCGTATTGGTTGCGCCTGCAAAAACGGCAACAAAGCCCATCCCGGCCAAAAGTGCCACAGGCAGCGGCAACACCATGGCCATTGCGCTCCCTAGGGCGGCGCCAATAAAAAACAGGGGCGTAACCTCGCCCCCTTTAAAGCCTGCAGCCAAGGTAATTACCGTTAGCGCAAGTTTAATTGCAAAAGCATCGGCAGGCAAGGGTTGCTCAAATGATTGCACAATGCTTGGAATGCCCAAACCAATATATTTGGTGCTTCCTAAAGCTAGTACACACAAGATCAAAATCAACCCGCCCACAAATGGCCTGAGTGGTGGATACTTAATTTTAGACCTAAATATTCCGCCAACATAGCGTAAACTTTTACTAAATATAGCGGCACATATTCCAAAAACAATTCCCGCTAACACGGCGTAGCCCAAATTTAAAAAAGAAACATCAGGAACTGTAGCTATGGCATAAACCGTATGTTTGACCTGCCACAAGTGGGTAACCTCGCTGGCCAATATCGACGCTGCAAAAGCTGGAAAAATGGCATTATATCTCAATTTGCCAGTGAGGAAAAATTCCATGGCAAAAATAGCTCCCGCCAAAGGCGTTCCAAATACTGATCCAAAACCAGCAGCTATTGCAGCGATGATCAATGTCCTTCGATCTTCTACGGGCAATCTCAAAGGTTTAGTGAGCTGATCTGCAATTCCGCCTGCCATTTGTAAAGCTGTTCCTTCTCTACCTGCCGAACCTCCAAACAAATGCGTGGCAATAGTTCCCAGGTAAATAAACACCGTCATTCGGAAAGGAATTTTTTGTGCTGGCCGATGAATGGTATCAATCAACAAATTATTCCCAGAAGCGATATCTTTTCCATAGTAGTGGTACAGCAAACCAATGAGCAAACCCGCAATGGGCAAAAAGCCAATCAGCCATAAATGCCGCTCCCTTGTTTGAGTAGCCCACTCCAGCGACTGCAAGAAAATAGCAGATGCAGTTCCTACCAACGCTCCGAGCAAGAGGCTAACCAAAATCCATTTGAACAAATAGGGAATTGCCGGGTGCCTTGTAATCAATAACTTAAAAGTTAGTGTAAGCTTTGCTCCAAAAGATTTTCGTTTCATTAATGACATACTTTTCCTGATCAATGTAAATACATTTTTAACCAGGCGCCATCAGCTTTTTAGGGCGGTTTAACAGGAAGACACCATTTCCTTCACACAAAGTAAGTAAAAATTAGCCACAGATGCACAGGTAATGAAATTTAAATCTTTGGTTAGATGATCCGTTGTCATTCTATTTCGTAGCGTATTGGGCTTGGTCCCCATTCATAAACGGCCATCGGAAATTACCTCAATAAATATCGCCCATACATCTGAGGCAAAAAGCTACAAGCCTAATCTATGTTTCCTTAACGTATCCTTGGCAATATCGTAACCTGCATCGGCGTGCCTAATTACGCCCATTGCAGGGTCATTGTGCAATACTCTTTTCAATCGCTTTGCGGCATCGTCGGTACCATCGGCCACAATAACCATCCCTGCATGAATGGAATATCCAATGCCCACACCACCGCCATGATGCAGCGATACCCAGCTGGCACCGCCTGCGGTATTAACAAGCGCATTTAAGATCGGCCAGTCTGCCACCGCGTCTGAACCGTCCAGCATCGCTTCGGTTTCCCGGTTTGGAGATGCTACAGAACCTGTATCCAAATGGTCGCGACCAATTACAATAGGTGCTTTTACTTTCCCTTCGGCCACCAAACGGTTAAAAGCTAGGCCGGCTTTTTCACGCTCCCCTTGCCCCAACCAGCAAATACGTGCCGGCAAACCTTGAAAGGCTATGCGTTCCTGCGCCATGGTAATCCACTGTTTCAGGCTCTCATTTTCGGGAAACAGTTCCAAAATCAATTTATCCGTTTCATAGATATCTTGGGGATCGCCGCTTAATGCTGCCCAACGGAAAGGGCCTTTGCCCTCGCAAAACAACGGACGAATATAAGCTGGCACGAAACCGGGAAAATCAAAAGCATTTTTAACGCCTACTTCCAGTGCCCGGCCTCTTAAATTATTGCCATAATCAAAAGTAATTGCGCCTCGCTTTTGTAATTCCAGCATTTGCTGAACGTGCTTGGCCATGGTCGCATAACTCTGTCTCACGTATTCATCAGGGTTATTCTTACGCAAATCCGCAGCTTCTTCAACGG
Source organism: Pedobacter nanyangensis (assembly GCF_003313505.1). Taxonomy (GTDB): domain Bacteria; phylum Bacteroidota; class Bacteroidia; order Sphingobacteriales; family Sphingobacteriaceae; genus Pedobacter; species Pedobacter nanyangensis. Next base: position 92,613 of record NZ_QMHO01000001.1, read on the forward strand.
TTAACCCTTGTGGGAAATAACCAATCAGCGGGTCATGCGCCGAGGTTTGGTCGGTTAAGGTATCAGGAACAACATTTCTGTCTATCAAACGCTGTAGCAATTCCACGGCATTACACACCACTCCAATAGAAATTGCTTTCTGTTGATCCTTATATTGCAATGCTTTATCAATCGCTTCGTCAATATCATAGGCAATCTCGTCAATATATCGGGTTTCCAAACGTTTTTGGATACGCCATTCCTCTACTTCGGCGGCCAAGCAAACTCCTTGGTTCATGGTAATGGCCAAAGGTTGGGCACCGCCCATTCCGCCCAAGCCAGCAGTCACATTTAATTTTCCTTTTAGGTTGCTGTTAAAGTGCTTTTTGGCCAGTGCTGCGTATGTTTCGTAGGTGCCTTGCACAATTCCTTGCGAACCGATGTAAATCCACGATCCGGCAGTCATCTGACCGTACATCATCAAACCCCGATCTTCCAATTCGTCAAAATGCTGCTGCGTAGCCCATTTGGGCACCAATTGCGAATTAGAGATCAGCACCCTGGGGGCGTCTTTATGTGTTGGCAAAACAGCCACGGGCTTTCCAGATTGGACTAACAAGGTTTCGTCTTCTTCTAAATTTTTCAATGCCTTGACGATCAGTTCAAGTGCTGCCATATTTCGGGCGGCCTTGCCCCGGCCTCCATATACAATTAAATCTTCGGGTTTTTCGGCTACCGCCGGATCAAGGTTGTTCAACAACATTCGTAATGCCGCTTCCTGTACCCATCCTTTGCAGTTTAAGGTGCTTCCATGAGGTGTTTGGCTTATTTTCAGGTTCATATATTTGGTTTTATATTTGAAAACTATGTGCTTCAAATGTAGTCACTTTAAACAGTTTAACATTTAACATGAAGATATTTTTACCATGTTAGTGCCTGTATTTTGGTTTGCCAAATGTCAAACTCACAACACGAAGAATAATGTTACATTTCTTCAAAACTACATTATTTATTATTTACTTAACTTCGCAACACAATGCAGGCAAAGAAACGTCATTTCCTGAAACAGTTTTTTGCTGCGCTCATGTTGGGCGTATTTGCATTAGCTGTTACCCCGTGGGGCGCCCTGCATCATCATGAAGAAAGCACCGTTGTAAAGGAAAAACATTGTACACATACCGTACACGTAAAAACCTCCACAGAAACTTGCTTGATTTGCAAGGCTCATTTTGAGAAAAACTTCACTACAGCTTTCCATAGCTATATCGTTTACCTAAAAAGTAATTTCCTTGAAATACCCATCCCTTCGGTAGCTGGAGCCTTTACCGAAATCATTGCTTCGTGCCTACGCGGACCGCCTGCTTTTTCATAAACCTACCTATTTCGCATGCCATTTATTCATCGCCTTGATGGCCATGAGCAAAAATGGCTTTAATGATCTATTTATTACACTAAAAGGGTGGAGATCCATCCTGATTTATTGTTTTTTTTATGAAAAGGTTACCTTTATTAGTAACTATTATTGCCCTATTATTATCAATTAATGCGATGGCCAGCACATTTGCCAGCATCAAGGGAAGGGTTATAGATGCCAGTACCCAAACACCTTTGGCTGGCGCCACATTATACATTTCTGATTTAAAAGCCTCAACAAGCACTAATGGCAACGGCGAATTTATATTTAACAACATCCCCTCAAAAGGCAAGTTTTTATTGGAGGTGCGCTATTTGGGCTATAAAACTTCTTCTAAAGTAATTGATTTATCTTCCCAAGAGGAGATTGTCTTTGCGCTAGCCCCATCGGTAATTGAAAGCGCCGAAGTTGTGATTACCGGTACTCCTTTTAGTGCTAACAACAAGACCAATAGCTTAGCGGTGGTAATAGTAGGCCGCGATAAGCTGGCCCAATCTGCCGCAACTAACCTGGTAGATGCAATTGCCAAAATACCTGGGGTTGCGCAGGTAACCACTGGCGGTGCTATCTCTAAACCAACCATTAGAGGTTTAGGCTATAACCGCGTACTAACCATGGTTGATGGCGCCAGAGAGGAAGGACAGCAATGGGGTGATGAGCATGGCGTGCAAGTTGACCAATTTGCCGCAGCCCGTATTGAAGTATTGAAGGGCCCGGCCAGTTTACTGTACGGTTCTGATGCCTTGGGAGGTGTAATCAACATCATCGATGATCTTGTTCCTGCAGAGGGAGAGTTTAATGGCAGTTTCACCACCAATTACAATACTAACGGCGGCTTAACGGCTTCTTCCATTATGGCACAGGGCAACACCAGGGGCTTTGTATACCGCGGCAGGGTTTCTTATAAAAACGCCTATGGTTTTGGCTACAAAGGTCATGTAGTTCCAAATGCAGGCTTCAATGAAATCAATACCAGTGCCATGTTGGGGCTTAACAAAGCTTGGGGCTACACGCATTTAAGTCTTTCTAGATTTGCCACCAATATTGGTTTAGTAGAAGAAGGCCCTAATGAAGATGGAAATTATCTTGATGAAGATGGTAACGTGATCAGCAAAAGCGATGCCCGTACCAGATCACTAAACTTGCCCTATCAAAACATCAACCATTATCGTGCAGCGCTAAATAGCAATATCCTGCTTGGCGGTGGCCAGTTAAAATCTACCTTGGCTTTCCAACGCAATATCCGCAAGGAATTTGAAGAAACTAAAGATGAACCCGGACTGAACCTAGGCCTCAACTCCTATACTTACGATGTCAAGTATTCTTTTGCTAATGATGGTAAATGGGAGCCTACAGTGGGCGTGCAGGGCATGTATCAAACCAACAAAAACAGTGGCGAAGAATTTTTAGTGCCCGATTATAACAGCAACAACATTGGCGCATTTGCTTATTTGAAACGCAATTTCAGCAACGGCGCCATTAACGCCGGGATACGTTACGACTACAAAAAAATTGATGGCAAAGATTTGTTCGAAACACACGACGACCATGAAGACCAAGTATTTACGGCATTCAACAATAGTTTCTCCAACTTTACCGGCTCATTGGGCTTTGCCTTTGATATTGCCAAAAATCTTAACCTAAAAGGAAATATAGGCTCTGGATTTAGAGCGCCCAATATTGCAGAATTGGGAGCCAATGGGAAGCACGAAGGCACTTTCAGATATGAAATTGGCAACAGCAACCTGAAACAGGAAACCAGCTTGCAATTTGATTTGGGACTAACCTATGACGCCGAAAATATCACCTTGGGGTTAAATGCCTACAGCAATAAAATTTACGATTACATTTATTTGAGCAACCTCAATAACGAAACCATTGTAAATACCGATCATGAGGGCAATACCGAAACATTACCTGTTTACCGTTTCCTGCAAACCAATGCCAGTTTAATTGGTGGCGAAGCTTCGGTAGATTTCCACTTGGTAAAAGCCCTACACTTTGAAAACACTTTCGCTTACGTGAAAGGAACCAATAAAGCTACCAACTCGCCATTGCCTTTTATACCAGCAGCAAGCTTAAACAATGAAATCCGTTTTGAGCCTAACCTAAAAGGCTTAAACGACAGTTTTATTAAAGTTGGTTTAACTAATGTATTTAAACAGGATAGAATTGATGCCTTTGAAACCGAAACCGATGGCTACACCTTGTTAGATGCCGGCATAGGTACTTCTTTTAAAACCAAAAGGGGGAAACTTAATGTTTGGGTTACCGGACAAAATTTAACCAACAAACTTTATTATAATCATTTAAGCAGATATAAACTGGCGGGCATTTACAATCCCGGACGTAACGTAAGTTTTGGGCTGAGTGTGCCTTTGTAATTTGTAATTTACCAAGCATTGCCGCAACTTTAGAAATTCAGAAGTATCCACCACGCCTACAATTGGATGGTGGATACTTCTAAACTATACCTGATTGGCCTTAATAAAGGCCACGCTCCTTTCAATATCCGTTGCCAACAACCTATCCGCTTCGTTAAAGCTTACCACGGTTCTAAAATCTTTCCATAAGTTTTCAATTTTTGGAGATGACTTTAATGGCCTACGCAACTCCAGGGCCTGTGTGGCGGTAATAAGTTCAATGGCTAAAATACGTTCCACGTTTTGTACCACACGTAAACATTTGGTTGCCGCATTGGCGCCCATGCTCACATGATCTTCCTGGCCATTGCTGCTTACAATACTATCCACCGATGCCGGTGTACATAACTGTTTGTTTTCGCTGGCAATGGAAGCCGCCGTATATTGAGTTATCATAAGACCGGAGTTTAGCCCCGCTTGCTTTACCAGGAAAGGCGGCAACCCTCGGCTGCCCGAAATCAGTTGAAAAGTTCTTCGCTCTGAAATAGACCCGATTTCGGCCAATGCCATACAAAGAAAATCTAGCGTAAGCGCCAATGGTTGTCCATGGAAGTTCCCTGCCGAAATAATCAGATCTTCGTCGGGGAATACATTTGGATTATCGGTAACGGCATTAATTTCTGTCTCAAAAACGGATTGGATGTAAGCTACACTATCTTTACTTGCGCCGTGCACCTGTGGCACGCAACGGAATGAATAAGGATCTTGTGTTTGCTTGCCCGTTTGAGCAATCAGTTCGCTTCCATCCAGCCAATTCCTCACATTTTCGGCAGTTTGCAACTGCCCCTGATGCGGCCTAATCAAATGACTGAGGCTTAAAAAAGGATCAATACGGCAATCAAATGCGTCTATAGCGGTTGCCGCAATGGCGTCGGCCCAATCCAGCAAACGTTTGGACTGCAAAAGTACATACACGCCATAGGCACTCATAAATTGTGTACCGTTTATCAGCGCCAAACCTTCCTTGCTTTGTAGGGTTAAGGCTTGCCAACCCAGTTGCTGGTACAATTGCGAGGTTTGGATCTTCTCCTCTTTATACCAAACCTCGCCCTCGCCAATTAACGGGATTGATAAATGCGCCAGCGGCGCCAAATCACCAGAGGCACCCAATGAACCTTGGGTATAAACTACCGGTAAGATGTTTTGGTTGTAAAAATCTATTAGGCGATGTACGGTTTCTAAGGCAACGGCAGAATGCCCGTAGCTTAGCGACTGTATTTTTAACAGTAGCATTAGCTTAACAATAGGTTTAGGCACTTCCTGCCCCGTACCACAAGCGTGTGACAACAGGAGGTTGTGTTGAAGCTGTGTGAGTTTATCTGCTTCTACCTTAACATTTTGCAGGTACCCAAAACCTGTATTAATCCCATAGATGGGTGCTTCCGTTTGGCGTAATTTCTCATCCAGATAATTCCTGCATTTAATAATTCGGGCCGTAGCTTCCGCAGCTAGCACAATGCTTTTCCCAGATTGTATAATTTCCTGCAAAATGGCCAAGCTTAGGACGCCGCTGCCTATTTCGTATTTGATCATATCGATTTCATTTGGTTGCCCAAAAGTATAAATAATTGCAAGGAATTGATGCAAATAAAAATGTCATTTCAACCTGAAGCACGGCCCAGTGAGGTTAAATGTTGTGGTTTGGTTGATCTTTCCAAAAAAATTAACGCTGCGGCGGTATGAATGTTGGTTAGTTGTTAAAGCCCTACAAACTTAGCTTTCCAAAATCTCCAGTTGGGCAATAATATCTTCTGGGCTGATGGGGTATGGTTGATCATTGGCAATGGTTTGATAAACGGCTTCGAATAACTCGCCATAATTCCCTAATGGAGAAGTGAGCAAAGAAACCTCTCTACCGCCACCACTATTTACCAAGGTAAGTTTACCAGCATCCTCCGCAATTTCCAAACCATAGCCGTCATCGGTAGGTTTCATCCCTTTTAAAAGTTGTGCTTCCTGTACATCGCCGTGGTTTTTGGAAAAAGCGCCTAAAGCGCCATTAACCACAAATGCCGGCGGAATATCAGCGGCCAACAAGGTAGCGGTTAAATACACATTTAACTGATTGGGATAGGCCAGGTGAATAAAGAAATAGTCATCTACCTTACTGTTTTCACGATTGCTGGCCAAAATTTTGTAAAATTTCTCTGGTTTGCCAAATAAAGCGATTGCCTGGTCTATCAGATGTGGGCCTAAATCGTAAGACAGCCCACTGGCTTCAAAACTGGGGTCTTCCTTAAATCCTTTCGGTCCAATTTCATTACGATAACGATCAAAACGGAAATGCACCTCGGTGAGCTTGCCCAATTTCCCGCTTTCAATAATCTCCTTGGTGATTTTAAATCCGCTATCAAATCTTCTGTTTTGATAAACCAGGGCATGCTTTCCAACCTCCTTAGCCAAAGCGAAAAGTTCATTGGCCTGGGCAACCGTTGCCGTAAAAGGTTTTTCAACCAAAATATGCTTGCCCGCCAACAGGCATTTTTTTGCGTAATGATAATGGGTGTAATTAGGGGTATTGATAATTACCAGGTCAATCGTATCATCAGCAATCAGTTGTTCAATACTATCATAACTGGCCACGCCGGGGTAATCTTGAGCGGCCTGTTTTTTACTGCGCTCGGTTACGGCCATAAAATTGAAGCCTTCGTGCAAATCAATAAAGGGGGCGTGAAATACCTTGCCCGACATTCCATAGGCCATTAAGCCCACATTTATTTTTGATCCCATAACTACAAAACTAAAAATTTGATAGACATATCGCTCAAAAATGAAGGCTATGAATGCATTAACCGTCCTATTTCCACGCTTTAAGTGTTGTATCTGGGCTTGCGCAAACAAAGTATATTTTCAAAAAACAATCATCTAAGTAAGGTTAACGCTATATTTGCATCATGAAACCATCCGAAATCAATATCAAATGGAAAGAACTGCAAGAAAAGATTGCGCAGGATTTTGACTCGGAAATACCAGATTTAAAGGTAATACTATTTTTGATCGGCGTACAGGAATTGGGAAAAGGACCGGGAAAATTTAGCAAGAGGCAAAAGGAAGAGTTGATGCACATTGCTACCTGCCGCTTGTTAAGCGAAATGGGATTTTACGAACTAGAGGGGCTTGACCAAGATGGCTGGCCACATTGGAAACTGGTAAAGCAAATTCCGCCCTACGTTGGACTAGAACAGGAAATGCTCCTGAAATCTCTAGCCATCAACTACTTTGCAGATATTTACGAATAAAAAATCCCCCAGCGATTAATCGCTGGGGGATTTTTTTGAAGATGTAGCCTAAGCTTATCCAGCTTTTTCAGCAGCTTCTTTTTTCAATTGTTCGTTAGCAACAATCACAATTTCTACCCTACGGTTAGCAGCACGGCCAGCTTCTGTATTATTATCAGCAATTGGCTCGTTAAAACCTTTGCCCTCTGTTACCAAACGTGAAGCCGGAACACCTTGAGAAACCGCATAGGTTTTAACCGCTGCAGCTCTTTTTTCTGAAACAGTTTGGTTTACAGCCGCTGTACCTACGTTATCGGTGTGGCCAATCACTTTTACATCGGTTCCTGGATATTGGTTTAATGATGCTGCCAATGATTGGATATTGGTTTTGGCTGCATCTTTCAATTCAGTTTTATTGAAATCGAAAAGGATACCGCTATCAAATCTTACGATAATTCCCTCACCTTCGCGAATTACTTCTGCCCCTGGAATTGCTTGTTTAATTTCGGCCGCCTGCTTATCCATTCTTTTTCCGATAAAACCCCCTGCAGTACCGCCAACAGCAGCGCCTATTACCGCACCTACAGCTGTGTTACCCGCTTTTTTTCCAATTAAAGCACCAATTACACCTCCAGCTGCCGCACCAATACCCGCACCTTTTTGAGTATTGTTTAGGCTATCGCAGCTTTGAAAAATCATAGCACCTACCGATAAAGCTATAGCGACAGTTGCTGTCTTAAATTTTGTAGTCATCATTTTTTATGTTGTTTATTTTCTAATGTTGTCTGTTTTCATGTTCAAAGGTAATGCCAATTTAACATATTTGTGTAAATTATTCGGCTTTTCTTGTTAACAATCACTGATTTACAAATAAATAAGAAGATCATACGGCCTCCTTCCCGCTTGGGCATTGACCAAAATTTTATACAACAAACTCGTTACATGGACAAGTTATTCCCCAAAATAGGCTTCCAGTTCCTTTAAAGAATTCTCATCGGTATGGAAATCTTTAATGACCTTACCTTTCTCTAGTAAAATGATCCTATTACATACGTCCGTTACGTGGTTCAAATCGTGGCTCGAGATAAAAGTGGTTAAGCGCTGGGTAGTATTAAGGTGCTTGATCAGGGACTTAAGCCTGATTTGTGTAGTAGGGTCCAAGTTGGCAAAAGGCTCATCTAAGATTAACAGCTCAGGTTTTTGCATCAGCGCTGCGGCTATGCCCACCTTATTTTGGTTACCCTTCGAAAAATCTCTTATATACTTGCCCCGATTTAATATTTCGCCGTTAAAGAACTCCTCATATTGTTTCAGATAATCGGCAACGTGAGCAATGCTTAAGCCATGCAAGCTTCCAATAAAGGTAAAGTACTCTTCTGGCGTGAGGTAATCGATCAGGAAACCTTCATCAAGATAGGAAGCTGTATAATCTTTCCATTGGGCGCTTTTGGCCACATTAATGTCTTTTGAAAGGATCTCGCCTCCATCGGCACGTATCAGATCCAAAAGCATCCTGAAGAAAGTAGTTTTCCCAGCGCCATTGTTCCCTACCAAACCGATCGTTTCGCCTGCCCTAATATTTAAATTTTGAATATCTACTACGGTTCTACCACCATAGGTTTTTAATAAATTCCTAACTTCAATCATAGTTTTATTCTCTAAAGCCTTCGGCTATTTTATAACGCTGTTTTTCAAATCTCTTTACAATAAGATCAATCCAATAATTTCTGAGTAAAAGGGCAATTAAACCAAACAGGCCAATGGCCAACAACCCCCAGTAAGGTTTGTTCATCATTCCAAATGGCACGTATAAAAATATCGGCACCAAAAAGAAGGGAAGCCCTAAAATCCACTGTGTGGCACCAACGCCCTGCCAATTAAAGCTGGCGCTTTGCGTAATGTCTAACCGTTTGTAGTTATTGGTGGCAAAAAACAGCACGATTACTGTGCCAAATCCAATATTATAAAGGTAGGCAGCCAAATGCAAAAGCAACAGTTTATAACTTATAAAGCCATAAAAGCTAGACAGAATGGTGATAATGGTACAACTGATGGTAAACAGCAAAAACTTGGCCTTAATAAAATCCCTGAAATTGATTTTGTTGACTAGCAGCCCATCAAAATGGGCGCTTTGCCAAGCAAACATAAATTGCCCATAGGTTACAATGGAAATGCCTGTCATGAAAATAGCGGCAAATAACATGGCACCAAACTGGTCTGTAGCCAATAGTTTATCTTTGTAAAACAAGAAACCATAGGCCAAAAACAAGAGCCCCATAATGATAGATGTCCTTGATCTTTTATGTCTTAAAATAAGTTTAAGTTCCAAGGCCGCCAATTCGCCAACTTTGCCAAAACTATTTAAAAACGGATAGTCTGTACTAACTTTTTTATCATCTTTTGAGCTCAGCTCCTCGGTATATAGGTTGTTTCTTAAAAAAATAGAATTAACGCTAAAAATAGCCACAGCAGCTGCTACAAAAGCCAAAGACAGGTAAGGATATTTGGCCACAGATTGGAAGATTAGATTAGAAAAATCTCTAATGGAAATGAGCTGATAGTAATCTAAGCCGGCCAAACCCAAAATCAGCAGCATGCCCACACCAAAAATAGCCACATTGTTAATTGCCTTGCGCTTGAGGTAAAGCACTAGGTAGTTATTAAAAAAGACAAGTGCTAAAATAGACAGTAGATAGGCGGTACCCACCAAAGCGCCTTGTATGGTCATGATATTAAGGATCACGAACGGGAAGAAAATAAACCAGGGCAATATGTTAAAAATCGAAAACAGCGACTTTATGTTTAAAAAGTTGACGATGGTTTTTCTGGAGATATTTAAATGCAGATAAGGTACAATGCTTAGGGTAGGAAGCTCCTGCATTTGTATCCTAATTACCAGGTCGAAAAGGAAATAATATAGGATCAGTCCGTTAAAAATAACCGTGGGATTAATGCCTGGCATAAATTTTTCGATGAGTGTGCTCATCCAAAAGCCAATTCCGATAGCTACGACTAAAAAATAAAGCATGAAAAAGCCCAGTACTATTTGAGCGGCAATGCTTCCTGCTTTATTTCGGCTACGCCAAAATGATTTCCATTGATGTGATAAAAATATTGATATCATTTCGTTTAAAATTTGATGATTTCTTTGACAATTTGCGGCACTAAAGCCAAACCAATTGATATTTCATGATTGCTAGTATCTTTTTCTTTTCCGAATCGTATTCTTCGTGTGTAATCAGTTTTCATCAAACAATTGGGATAGATTAATAATTGTATTTATTCTTCCAGTTTTGTTTCAGTTTTTCTCGTAGTTTTTCTTCGGCGGGGTTTTTACCAGGATCGTAAAGCTTAGTGCCACTTAATTTTTCCGGCAAATATTCCTGGGCTTCAAAATTACACTCATAGGCATGTGAGTATTTATAATCGGCTCCATAACCAATGTTTTTCATGAGCTTGGTTGGGGCGTTACGCAAATGTAAGGGCACTGGCAAATCACCGGTTTCTTTCACCAATGCCTGAGCGTGATTAATGGCCATATACGAAGCATTGCTCTTTACGGATGAGGCCATGTAGGTTACACATTGCGAGAGGATAATCCTGCTTTCGGGAAAACCGATGACATTGACGGCCTGAAAACAGTTATTGGCCAATAGCAAGGCGTTTGGATTGGCGTTTCCGATATCCTCAGAGGCTAGGATCACCAGCCTACGGGCGATAAATAATGGATCTTCGCCCCCCTCGATCATCCTGGCCAACCAGTAAACGGCAGCATTGGGGTCACTTCCTCTGATAGATTTGATGAAGGCCGAGATGATGTCGTAATGTTGTTCCCCAGCTTTGTCATACAGGGCCAGGTTTTGTTGCGCATGGGCCAACACGTTTTCATTGGTAAGCTCCACTTTATCGCCGCCAATCCCGTTAATGGCAATCTCCAGCACATTCAATAATTTCCGGGCGTCGCCACCACTTAAACGGATGAGCGCTTCGTGCTCTTTGATCTTTACTTTTTTCTTCGATAAAACTTCATCTTTAGTGATGGCTGTATCCAACAGGCCAACCAGCTCCTCTTCGGTTAAGTTTTGGAGGATATAAACCTGGCATCGGGATAGCAAAGCTGAGATGACTTCGAAGCTTGGGTTTTCGGTAGTGGCGCCTATCAACGTAACCAATCCACGCTCTACGGCCCCTAACAAACTATCCTGTTGCGATTTGCTAAACCGGTGGATTTCATCGATAAACAGTACGGGCATGCCCATAAAACCACCTTTCATGGCAGCTGCTTTGTCTATCACTTCCCTTACATCTTTTACCCCCGAATTAATGGCACTTAATGCAAAAAAGGGGCGGTCCAGGTTTTGGGAGATAATGGTGGCCAAGGTGGTTTTTCCTACTCCTGGCGGTCCCCAAAAAATCATGGATGGAATACGACCGCTTTCGATGGCTTTGCGCAGTACCGCTCCTTCGCCCACCAAATGCTTCTGTCCTACATATTCGTCAAGGCTTTTGGGTCGTAATCTTTCGGCTAATGGTACTAGGTTTTGCATAATGTTTTTTTTGGCCACAGATGCACAAATGATTCTTTAAAGTCAATAAGTATAAAATCTTGTCAAGATGTTACCATACTAATCTCTTATAATTTAAGCGTGTTTCTCCAAATTAACTAAAAGAGGAGTCATTTAAAATAATTTAGAGATTGCTTCGTCGTTCCTCCTCGCAAAGACGGGAACTACGAACAACGTCATTGCGAGCTTTGCGAAGCAATCTTAAAGTATATGATACAACTTTGCAGCCCCCTTATTCAGCTTTTGCCGGCGCAGCCTGTGGCTCACCACCTTTAGGCTTTTTCTTAAAAAACTTTTTCTTCTTATTTTTATAGGGTTTCTTCTCTCCTTCAGGCTGCTCTTTTGGTGCCTCGCCTAAATGTTCGGGCAATGGAATTCTATCGATAGGACGTTCAATTAGCTTTTCAATATTGGCTAAGCGACGTTTATCTTTTCCATTAACCAAGGTAATGGCCGTTCCTGTGGTTGCTGCTCTGGCGGTACGACCAATACGGTGGATATAATCTTCGGGGTCCTGCGGTGCATCGTAGTTAATCACCAAATCAATTCCCGTCACATCTATTCCTCGGCTCAGCACATCGGTACCTATTAATACGTTAAGTTTGCTGTTTTTAAAATCCAACATGATGGCTTCCCGTTCCTTCTGTTCCAAATCACTATGAAAAGCCTCGGCCTTAAGTCCCAACTTTCTAAACACCTTGCCCAACTCCTTCACTTTTTCCTTACGCCCCGCAAATACGATAATCCGATTATAATTTGCAGATTTTAGGATCTCTGTAAGCAAACCTATTTTCTGCTCATCGTGAATTAAATATACTTGTTGGTTAATGCCCTCAGCAGGTTTAGAAATCGAAATGTTAATTTGCTCGGGCTGCTGTAATAGATTGTTTGCGAGCTTTCTGATTTTAGGCGGCATGGTAGCCGAAAACATGACCGTTTGGCGCTCTTTGGGCAGGTACCCAACAATTTTCATGATGTCGTCATAAAAACCCATGTCCAACATACGGTCTGCCTCATCCAGCACCAAATGCTCCAGTTTGTCCATTTTTAATGTCCCTGAAGCCAAATGTGAAATAAGTCTACCCGGCGTAGCAATAATAATGTCTACGCCTTCACGCATCGATCTCTTTTGCTGATCATAGGCCACACCATCGCCACCACCATAAACCGTTAACGAACTAATGTTGGTGAAATACGAAAGCGCTTCTACCTGTACATCTATTTGTTGGGCCAGCTCACGAGTTGGCGCTAAAATCAAAACGTTGTTATGTCGCTCGTGCTTTTGGGTCAAAAGGTTCATTAAAGGCAACAAATAAGCGCCTGTTTTCCCTGTTCCTGTTTGTGCACAAGCAATCAAATCTTTGTTTTCGCTAATGATAGGGATGGCCTGTTGCTGTATGGGCGTTGCATTTTTAAAACCCATTGCCAGTAAGCCTTCTAAAAGCTCAGTGTTAAATCCAAATTCTTTAAAATCCAATTGATATCTAATAATATAATTAGGATAAAAGTATCGTTAAATAGAGGGAAAAGCAAACCAACGCTGGGTTTCTTGATACAAAACCTTATTTATTAATCTAAAAAGGGTATTTTTACACTAATGAAGAGGTTTTTAAACACCAACATATTTCTAATTTCTCTTTTTGTTTTTGTACTGGGTTATTCCAATTGCATGGGACAAAAAAATGAGATCAAACCCTTACATCTTTTTTTACAAAAAAATGCCGACAGCACTTTGATTTTTAAGTACGAAAGCAATTGGATGACTTTGCCAGAATATTGGGTCATCAGCAAAAAGAACGACACCATTACCCGTTACAGATATAAATTTGACGACAGGCGGGCAAGAATGCCAAAGTCTGTACGTGACACGCTTTCAAAAATTAACCCCATAGATCTAAAAGCGGAGTATAAAGAGATATATAGTGTTGGTATCAACAAATATTTTAATGCTTTATATACCGATAACACAACCATTAAGGCTTTTTGGGGGAGATTACAACGCTTAAGTCCGTGGACCATTAATGATGATAGCGTTGAAGGCTGGGGGTGTCCCCCAAATGAGAAAGGCGAAGTAAATCAGATTTACGATGGCGGCGGAATAAGCTTATTTCTAATCAGTAAAAAAGAGATCAAACACCTTTCCTTTTATGCACCTGATTTCTACAACAAGGTATGCCCTGGCAAAAAGGGCCGGCAAGCCATATTACAGATAGAAGAACTATTTAAGGATAATTTTAAATAGCAAGATTACAAAGCATATTTATTTGCAGCTAAATTTTAGCGCAAAGAAAAGACGTGCTTTGCAAAGGATACCAAGTTTCATTGCACTGTTTTTGGTTAATTAAACCTGATGGCAGCGGATATCCTTTTTGCTTAAGCTTGCTTCGTTCCTAGCAGTGACGAAAAAAGCAAAAAGATAGCAGCGTACAGCAGGACTACAGAAGCCAAGGAAAAACAGCGTACATTTCCAATTTTAACTCCTTAAACTACAAGTGCAAACGTTGCCAAAACAGCATTTTAATTAGAACGTTTCTAAATTGTCGTTTTGTCGTTTTTTTGTAAGTTTTATTCCCAATAAGTTTTCATATTTTAGATAGATTTGCACACTAGAATTATAAATAAACAATCTAATGAGTAGTTTAAGTAAAGCTTTTACGTCGTCTATAGGTAAAAAGTTTGTAATGGGGCTAACGGGTCTTTTCTTGATTTCGTTCCTTATTGTTCACGTATCTATAAATGCGCTGATTTTTTTAAATGACAGTGGAGAAACCTTCAATGTGGCGGCCGACTTTATGGGGCACAACATTGTTATCCGCATCATGGAAGTTGGATTATTCGTAGGAATTATCCTTCACATTGTACAGGCCATTATTTTGACCTCGCAGAACAACGCTGCAAGGCCACAAAAGTACGCCTACAATAAAGCATCTGCCAACAGCACATGGTATTCTCGCAGCATGGGTTTACTGGGCACCTTAATCTTGATGTTCTTAGTATTGCACCTTTATCACTTTTGGTGGCCTACTAAAGTGGCTGTTTACACGCACCAAGAGCACAATACTTTCCAAAACATTGTGATGATTTTCCAAGAGCTTTGGGTAGTGATTATTTATGTTCTAGGTGTGATTTCATTAGGCTATCACTTATTGCACGGTTTCCAATCGGCTTTTCAAACCATGGGCTGGAACCACAAAAAATGGACTCCAGTGGTAAAAACGGTAGGTATATGGTTTTCCATTATTGTGCCTATCATTTTTGCGCTAATGCCAATATCTATTTACCTAGGTTGGATTGGCTAAACCGAAACGTTTAATTAAAAGGATTAAGTAAATGTCGAAATTAAATTCAAATATCCCTGCGGGCGAATTGACCCAAAAGTGGACTAAATATAAATCTTCTGTACCCTTGGTTAACCCAGCCAACAAAAGAAGTTTGGAAATTATTGTAGTGGGTTCTGGTTTAGCAGGTGCATCTGCAGCGGCTACCCTGGCCGAAATGGGCTACAAAGTAAAATGTTTTTGCTTCCAGGATTCACCTCGTAGGGCCCACTCTATTGCGGCTCAAGGTGGTATCAACGCCGCAAAAAACTATCAAAATGACGGGGATAGTACTTATCGTTTGTTTTACGACACCATTAAAGGTGGTGACTATAGGGCACGCGAGGCCAACGTACATCGTTTGGCAGAAGTAAGTGCAAACATTATTGACCAATGTGTGGCCCAGGGAGTTCCCTTGGCTCGTGAATATGGCGGTTTGTTAGATAACCGTTCTTTTGGTGGTACACAGGTACAACGTACTTTTTATGCTGCTGGGCAAACTGGTCAACAGTTATTGTTAGGTGCTTACTCAGCTTTAGAGCGTCAGGTAGGCATGGGCAAAGTACAAATGTACACCCGCCACGAAATGCTCGATGTGGTAATTATTGATGGTAAAGCTCGTGGTATCATTGCCCGTAACCTGATTACAGGGGAGTTGGGGCGTCACTTCGGCCATGCGGTGGTTTTAGGCACTGGTGGCTACGGAAACGTATTTTACTTATCAACCAATGCGATGGGAAGCAACGTTACCGCAGCTTGGAAAGTGCACAAAAAGGGTGCTTTCTTCGGAAACCCTTGCTATACGCAGATCCATCCTACTTGTATTCCAGTTTCTGGAGACCATCAATCAAAATTAACCTTGATGTCGGAGTCGTTGCGTAACGATGGCCGTATCTGGGTGCCTAAAAAGAAAGATGATCCACGTAAACCTTCGGATATTCCAGAAGACGAAAGAGATTATTATTTAGAGCGCCGCTACCCTGCTTTTGGCAACTTGGTCCCTCGCGACGTAGCTTCCCGTGCCGCTAAAGAGCGTTGCGATGCTGGTTATGGCGTAGGCGCTTCTAAACTAGCCGTTTACTTAGATTTTAAAGCAAATACAGAGCGTTATGGTCGTATCGAAGCTTCAAAAGCTGGCAACCATAATCCTGATAAGGAAACCTGCATGCGCTTAGGTACTGCAGTGATCAAAGAAAAATACGGGAACTTGTTCGACATGTATGCGCAGATTACCGGTGAAAACCCTTACGAAACACCAATGCGTATCTATCCTGCGGTTCACTATACCATGGGCGGTATCTGGGTAGATTATGACTTAATGACCACTATACCAGGCTTATATTGCACAGGTGAGGCGAACTTCTCTGATCATGGTGCTAACCGTTTAGGTGCTTCGGCATTGATGCAAGGTTTGGCAGATGGTTATTTCGTATTGCCTTACACCATTGGCGCTTACTTATCAAAAGAGATTGCGACCAAACCAATTCCTACAGACCACCCCGCGTTTGTGGAAGCAGAGAATAATGTAAAAGCAACTATCGATAAATTCCTAAGCATTAATGGAACTAAATCTGTAGACCATTTCCACAAAAGATTAGGCCACATTATGTGGGAAAAATGTGGTATGGCCCGTAACCGAGAAGGCTTAACCCAAGCAATCAAAGAAATTCAGGATCTGCGTAAGGAATTTTGGACTGATGTTAAAGTGCCTGGCTCTGCTGATGAATTTAACCCTGAATTAGAAAAAGCGCACCGCGTTGCCGATTTCTTAGAACTTGGAGAATTGATGTGTATTGATGCCCTTAACAGAGAAGAAAGCTGCGGCGGACACTTTAGAGAGGAACACCAAACCGAAGAAGGCGAAGCAAAGCGTGATGACGAAAACTTCTCATACGTAGCCGCTTGGGAATACAAAGGTGAAAGTCAATTCGAGCTGCACAAAGAAGAATTGAACTACGAGAACATTAAAGTTGCACAAAGGAATTACAAATAGTAGCAAGAAGTGAGTATCAAGTATCAAGACTTGAATCAAAATCTTGATACCTGATACTTGTTACTCGATACTGAATACTTAAAAAAATGAGTACAGGAAACATGAATTTAACGCTACAAGTTTGGCGTCAAAAAAATAGCAAATCAGCAGGTAAACTAGTTGATTACAAGCTTTCTGATATTTCTCCAGACATGTCTTTCTTAGAGATGTTTGACGTTTTAAACGAGCAATTAATTAACAAAGGCGAAGAGCCAGTGGTATTTGACCACGACTGTAGAGAAGGAATCTGCGGGATGTGCTCAATGTTCATCAACGGACAGCCCCACGGACCAAAGGACTTGGTAACCACTTGCCAATTGCACATGCGTTCATTCAAAGATGGTGATACCATTGTAGTTGAGCCATGGAGAGCAAAGGCATTTCCAGTGATCAAAGATTTAGCGGTAGACCGTTCTGCTTTTGACCGCGTAATTGCTGCAGGTGGTTTCGTATCAGTAAACACTGGTAATGCCCAAGATGCGAACAACTTGCCAATTCCTAAATCTAAAGCAGATGCGGCTTTTGAAGCTGCTGCCTGTATTGGTTGCGGTGCTTGTGTGGCTACTTGTAAAAATGCTTCGGCAATGCTTTTCGTTTCGGCTAAAGTTTCTCAGTTGGCTTTATTGCCACAAGGCCAACCCGAGCGTTACCGTCGTGTACAAAGCATGGTAGCTCAAATGGACGAAGAAGGCTTTGGTAACTGTACCAACACTGGTGCCTGCGAGGCCGAATGTCCAAAAGGTATTTCTTTAGAGAACATTGCTCGTATGAACAGAGATTATCTCAACGCTAAATTTATCAGCGAAGAAGAAATATAAGTTCAATTGGCATGATAAATAAATCCCCAAATCTTTAGTTAGACTTGGGGATTTATTGTTTTTAATAGCACTATCGTCATTAAAACCGCAGCAAAGCGAGTGGAGAAATCTTTGGACTTTGTAATGATCCTGCGCATATTTAGTACTATTCCAAGGATCTCTCCGCAAGGTCGGGATGACGGTACCCAGTATGGTATTACAAGTTGACAATGATGAACCATTAAAGAGCACCGGAAGTGCAATGTAAGTTTTAACAAAAAACAACAAACAATCCCAGTCTCCTATCGTTTTAATTAAAAGACTTTTAATTATGACAAAGCAAACAAAAATATTGAGCGGTGTTTTAGCTGGAGTAGCTTTAGGGGCCGTAGTTGCGATGGTATTATCGTCTGATAAACATAGTGACATGAAAAATAAAATAAACGATTGGTTTTGTGACCTTTTTGATAAATCGAAAGATAAACTGGCTGGTATCGCCGAAATGGCAAAAGATAAAGCAGACAAAATGAAAGCATAAATTTCTCGGCATTGCGAGGCACGAAGCAATCTCTAATAATGGATAGTTGATTCGTACCTCGCAATGACGTTTGCATTTCCGTATCTTTGGAAATGGATATTTACGGAAACGCCCTTTTAGATTACTACCAAACAGGCAAAGCCGAAATTTTATGGCTTCATAATTCCTATGGCGAGCCCGAAGAAATGCCTGTAGATGTTTTCTTTAGGAATGAAGACGGTATGCCTGAAATAGAGCTTAAAGCCCTAAACCTCTGTAAAGGAAAAGTGCTTGACGTTGGCGCTGGGGTGGGTAGTCATGCACTACTGCTCGATCAAAAAAACATCGACGTCACCGCCATCGATATTTCTCCAATTGCCGTGCAAATCATGCAAGATCGAGGTGTAAAGAATCCTCAGTTACAAAACATCTTTACCGTACGTGAAAAATACGACACTTTGCTGTTCATGATGAATGGCATTGGTCTCACAGGGACTTTGCAGGGCTTTGAAGATTTCCTAGAAAATGCCAAACAAATACTAATTCCAAAGGGGCAATTGCTTTTCGACAGTTCTGATATTTCCTATTTATACGATGACCTACCCATGCCCCTTAATCAGTATTTTGGCGAAATTAGCTTTTGCTATGAATACCGAAAGCAAAAAGGCAATTGGTTCAACTGGCTTTATATTGATCCAACCACGCTGCAACGTTTAAGTAAACAGCATGGCTGGAATTGCAAAATTGTATACGTGGATGAGCAAGACCAATATTTGGCGCAATTAACTTTGTAATTGACGAATTTAGAGTTACAATTTACGACCAAAATAGCACTGCCCTGTAATAGACGCCAATTGTCCATCTAAGATCGTAATTCGCAAATTAGGCGTTTTCTTCCCACACTTGTGCCAAGTGGACAATAGTTTCCACAGACTTTACCATATCTTGCACTGCAACCCATTCTTGCTTGCCATGAAAAGCGTGTCCGCCGGTAAATATATTTGGACAAGGCAATCCCATAAATGACAGTCGGGAGCCATCGGTACCACCTCTAATGCTGCGTGTGATTGGATTAAGGCCCGCTCTCTTTAAAGCTTCAATACCGTTGGCCATAATTTGAGGATATTTATCCAATACCTCTTTCATATTACGGTACTGTTCCTTAATCGTCAATGTGTATGTTGATTTTGGATAGGCCTTCATTACTTCTTTCACGATTCCTTCTAAAGTCTCGCCATGAGCCTTTAACAGCTCGTTATCAAAATCACGAAGGATAAAACTAGCTTCTGCTTGTTCTGCTGTTCCATTCATTCCAACGGGGTGAATAAAACCTTCTTTTTGCGAAGTACTTTCAGCACTCAACCTATCTTTTGGTAATGCGCTAATGACATCTGCCAAAATCTTAATGGCGCTTTCCATTTTTCCTTTAGCAAAACCTGGGTGTGCACTTACTCCATTAATCACCAATTTAGCACCATCCGCAGAGAACGTTTCATCTTCAATTGAACCTAAAGTCTCTCCATCTATGGTATAGGCAAATTCAGCGCCCAGCTTTGCTAAGTTCACTTTATCTACACCACGACCAATCTCCTCGTCAGGTGTGAAAAGTATTTTAATAGTACCATGCTTAATTTGAGGATTTTGCACCAAATAGGTAGCGGCCTCCATAATTTCAGCCACACCGGCTTTATTATCTGCCCCAAGTAGCGTGGTGCCGCTTGCGGTAATGATATCGTGGCCAATCTGATTTTTCAGATCTTTATGCTCTGAAAACCTCAAGACCACATTATGGTCATCTGGCAATACCAAATCCTCACCTTGATAATTCTTGTGAATAATCGGTTTTACATTTTCGCCACTGCTGTCGGGAGAGGTGTCCATGTGTGAGCAAAAGCAAATTACTGGCACTTTTTTATCGGTGGTAGAAGGAATGGTTGCGTAGACATAGCCATACTCGTCCAAATGCGAATCACTTAAGCCCAATTCTAGCAATTCTTGTGCTAAAATCTTACCTAGATTTTTTTGTTTAGCCGTAGAAGGAGTAGTGGGTGAAGAAGCGTCAGATTGGGTGTCTATTTTTACATATTTCATGAACCTTTCGGCTATAGAAACAGCATTTATTTTTATATCTTGCATAAATTCAAAGATATTATTTATTATTTTGAATAAAGATTATACTTTTGCAAAGTAAGCACTTAATTTATAACAACTTGAAAAAACGTTACTTAGCTTTATTTCTGATTTTTTTTACGATTACAGCATTTGGGCAATCAAATTTTTATAAATTAAGTGGCGGCATAGGTGGTGGCGGAACCTACACTTTCACCGATGTTAAAAAAGGCAGTTTTGGTTACGGTGCCTATGGCGCTCTTGACTATCATTTTACTCCTTTTATTACTGGAGGCTTAGAGTTGCAGATGGGCCTTGCCAAAGGCGGGAACAAAGATACAGACCCTCACAACAGGGAATTTACAAATGCCTTTAAAGCTGTTGCTTTAAACTTCAAATTCAGGGCTGGCGAATTCACTGACTTTTACTACAGCGACTTCCTTAATTACACCAAAGGTTTTTATCTGGGCACAGGTTTGGGCTTTGTACAAAGCCACATGAATTCAATTGTAAGGTACAAAACACGGGATGATGGCAGCACTTATACCTTTCCTGGCGACGACAAGGGCTCCAGCGTTATGGTTCCCGTTAACTTGGGTATTGATTTTTATTTCCCCGACAGTTGGGGCGATATCAGATACATTTTTAATGTCAACTATCAAACAAATTTTGTGTTTGCCGATAATTTTGATGGCTACAATGATCCTAAAAACCAGGGATTCAAAAATGTAAGTCCGGACATGTATAATTTCCTCTCCATTGGAATTAAATACACTTTTGGACCTAAGGGCATCACCCGAAAAACCATCCGCTAGTTTATTTTGGGCTAGATTATCCAAAATTTTGGATACAGTCTTATTGTTATAGAAACAAAAGCTATTTTTATACATAAATCATTTGATAATGAGGGTATATTTTCTTTTGTTACTTATCTGTATTACCATGACTGTTTTTGCGCAATTAACTCCTTATGAGGCCAGTCAAAAAAAAGCTACTGCTACCTATAATGAAGCAATTGCTTATTACCAAAAACTCGCCACGGCATTTAGCAAGCAGGCAAAGCTAACGACCTACGGACAAACCGATTTTGGTAAACCCCTGCATTTGCTGGTGCTTAACAGAGATGGCATTTTTGATGTAGCCAAGATAAAACTGGCAGATAAACGTGTACTACTGATTAACAATGGCATCCACCCGGGCGAGCCTGAGGGGATAGATGCTTGCATGATGTTAGCGAGAGATTTGCTGAACAAAAACCAACTGCCCAAAAATGTGGTCGTTTGCATTATTCCAATTTACAACATTGACGGCAGTTTTAACAGAACCGGCACTTCAAGGGCCAACCAAAACGGGCCATTAGCTTACGGTTTTAGAGGTAACAGTAAGAACTACGATCTTAATCGCGACTTCATCAAAACGGACTCTAAAAATTCGGCTGCTTTCCAGCAGATCTTTAACACTTGGCAGCCAGAAATTTTTGTGGATACCCACACCAGTAATGGTGCAGATTATCAATATACCATGACCTTGATCCCTACACAAAAGGACAAGCTTAACCCAACTTTATCCAACTACCTTACACAAACCATGCTGCCTTATCTGTATCGGGAAATGAAGGGAAAAGGTTTTGAGTTAATTCCCTACGTCAATTCGGTTAAAGAAATTCCAGACAATGGCATCGCTGGTTTTATGGAAAGTCCCCGCTACAGCACGGGTTATGCGGCATTGCACAATACCATAGGCTTTATGCCCGAAACCCATATGCTAAAACCTTATGACAAAAGGGTAGAATCAACCTATAAGCTATTGGAAACCTATATCGGACTGGTTGAGCGTGATGCCAGGGTAATTGGAGAGAACAAGAAAAAAGCAGATGCAGAAACGGCGTCAAAAACATCATTTACCTTAGATTGGAAATTAAACAAAGATCATTTTGAGGAGATTGAATTTAAAGGATATGCGGCCAAATACAAACCTAGTGAAATAAGCGGATTGGACCGATTATATTATGACAGCAATGAGCCATACACCAAAACCATTAAGCAATGGAACAGCTTTGAACCTGCTTTGACAGTTGAAAAACCTATTGCCTACATTATTCCCAAAGCTTGGGACAGAATAGTCCAACTATTAAAACTCAACAATGTTAAAGTTAGCCAGCTGAAAAAAGACACAAATCTGGACCTCAACATGTATCATATCACAGACTTTAAAACGGCGCAAAGGCCTTTTGAAGGGCACTACTTACACTCGGCTGTAAAAGTAGAGCCGAAACAACAAAACGTTCAATACTATGCAGGAGATCATGTTGTTTATGTCAATCAAAAAACCAATCGCTACATTGTAGAAACTTTGGAACCGCAAGCACCCGACTCCTTTTTCAATTGGAACTTTTTTGATTCTATTTTGGGGCAGAAAGAACATTTTTCATCCTACATTTTTGAAGATACCGCCGCACAACTTTTAAAAAACAATCCATCCTTAAAGCAAAAACTGGAAGCCGAAAAAGCAAAAAATTCGGAGCTGGCCAAAAGTGCTTATGCACAATTGGAGTTTGTTTACAAAAATTCTGATTATTTTGAGCCCACTTTTATGCGCTATCCTATTGGAAGGCTTATGAAGGATATTAAATTAGATATAAAATAATTAGATTATCGTCATTGCGAGGTACGACCGCGAAGCAGCTACGCAGTAAACCAATCTTAAAGCGAGAGTTTCTCCTTTAACTTATTGGTAGGATTGCTTCGTACCTCGCAATGACGTGATTTTTAAAGCAACAACCAAAATCAACATGCTACTAGAATACTGGAACGCTGCGCCCGTCGCATCAATCATCTTCCTTTTTACTATTGCAACCAGCATTTATGCTTTTAACAACCCACAGTTATTTGGCAAATTTATGCTGCATCCTTACAGTATAGCCAAGGGGGGCAAACTATATACATTCATTACCAGCGGGCTTATCCATGCAGATTGGATGCACCTTTTCTTCAACATGTTTACGTTCTTTTTCTTTGCGTTCAGGTTGGAAACCATTATAGGCCATTGGCAATTTGGCGTGCTTTATCTTGTTTCACTAATTGTGAGCGATATCCCTACTGCCATTAAGCACAGGGAAAATTATGGATATAGCAGTTTGGGAGCGTCGGGCGCCGTTAGTGCGGTACTTTTCAGCTACATATTGTTTGATCCGCTGAATTTGATTTTAGTGATGTTCATTCCTATGCCGGCCATTTTATTTGCGGTGCTTTACCTTGCATATTGTATGTATATGTCCAAAAATGGAAGGGACCATATCAATCACGATGCACACTTTTTTGGGGCCTTAACAGGATTAATATTAACGGTAATTCTTGTTCCCGGGGCAGTTGCACATTTTATCAACCAGCTATCCAGCATCTGGCAGTAAAGGTTCTTCAAAAAAGCTTAATGGCGCTTTGGGGTCTTTAATGATTTCGAACAACGTAAAACCATAAGGTTTCCAAAAGTTTTCCAGTACCTGGGCATAGGTCTTATGTTGCCATTCATCAAAAATGGGTTTGTTTTGTATCCCACGCAGTGGCATCGGATCAATATAAGCCACATCGTTCGCTTCAATAACATTGTACTCTGGCAAACGGTTAAACAGGTAAGCCGAATAAAAGAAACGGGCCGCAAGCTCTTCAAATTGCTGGTCGGTTAAAGGCTTGTCCTTGATAAAATCCAGCAGTTGCTGATGGTACCTTGCATTGGTTCCGTTGTCCTGCAAACATGCCACAATTCCAAAATCTTTAAATTTCAAAGAGAATATTAGCGTATTGATTTCATCGCGAAAGCTAAATGCCGTATCTGTATTTTCCAAAGGAACTACCACGATAGACCAAGGTTTAAACGCTTCAAATTCTACTTCCCTGAAAATACCTTGCAACATTAAATGGAGGTTGCCAAATTTGTGCATCAAGCCTTGTGACATGTTCATCCCATCGCCACTTAACTGTTTCAAGCGAATTGCGCCCTGCATTTCGATATACAAAAAGCTGTACATCAATTTACCCACCCAATGAAATAAATCTATCTCTGGCAAAGCCGAAACACCCTTATAACCTTGTTCAAACGCAGTTTCTATCTTTTGTTCCAAAGGTAAAATGGCTTCACTATAGATTTCTGCGCTGGCAGGAACCACTAAACTCTTGTACGTCCTGATACTTTCGTCCAGCAATTTGATTTGTTCCTCGCCAGTAAGCTTGGCCATGTTTAACAACCAATCAGGCAAAACACGGACCCCCAAAGGCGAAGTTGAACTACCGCTCAAAAAACATTTGTCGTTTCTAAAATCGAACGTTTTAAAAGGATTATAAAGACTATGGTTCATCGCCGCAATATTAACAATAATTGATAAGGGAGTAATGGTTTTATTGTCATATTGATGAAAGATCGTTAACTGTTGGAATTGTTTAAGTGCTTAACTGATTATTGCCAAAAACACCGATCGCTAGCTTTATTCAATCATTCAACACTTAAACATTCAAAATTATAGACTTACGAAGTTTAACTTTTGTTTAGCTATTATTTTTTTATGGTAAAGTTGAGGGCTTTGCCGTTTAAAAACTTCGTAAGTCTTCTAATACCTGCTATAAAACGAGGTAATATGATCAACCAACTGGGCATAAATTGGCTTGGTAAACTCTACGAATAAATTACCGGGTGGCGGAGGAATTACTTCCCTTTTTCTGGTTAGCGCCAATTGCTGCCTATCTAATGCTCGTTCATCACCCCTAAATGAAGCCCAATAATCTTTCCAAACGTAGGTACCCGCAATTTTCTGGTTACGCAAAAGTTTATTGGTACTTAAATCTACCACCGCAAAGTTCAACAAACCAGAAGAGGAAACCTGCTTTTCAAAAACACTATAAGTGGCTTTAACGGTTCCATAAATTTTGCCCCGTCTGTTTTCTCCAATAACCACGCTGTCTCTTTGTAGCTTTTCTATTCTTTCTTTCACATAGGTTTGGCCAACGATGAAGTCGTCAAAATGTAGTTCTACCAATTGGTCGGCTCTTAACTTTTGAGCGGCCGCTTCTTCTTCCGAGTAAAATCTTACAAAGGTATTCCCTTTATAAGTAGCCAAATAATTAGCTATTTGTTCCTGAAAGTATTGATTGCTTAATCTATAAGTATTGCTGTTAATAATCGCAGGTTGAACCACCACTTTTAGCACCGCAGCCCAATAGGCATCCTCTATTTTTTCCTTTACTCCTTTTAAGGATGGATATAAGCTTTGCGCTTTCACAAAATGATGATAGGCTACCTTTGCGCTTTGGCGGTTATTTTCCCGCAATGAACGCTCGCCTAATAAATAACGTGCTTCTGCTGCCCGGTATCTCGAGTCTTCAAATTCTTTGATGTATTTTGGTGGGTTAGGCACCAAATTCAAACAACTCGGACAAGCATTTACTTCGTCGCTCAACTGGTTAATTTTTTGGTAGCGATACATGATATTTTCCCATTTCAGCCCATCAGCCGAAGCCTTGGCTTCGTCAATTTTCCTTAAATGGGTTTTAATGGCCAAATTAAATGCCTCAGGCAAAACCTGCATCGCCTCTTTATTTTGTGGCGAACTTCTTAACCGGTCAACCGCTTTAGAAACTGCGGCATCGTAATCACCTTTTTGCAAGGCATTTTTTCCAGTGGTACATCCAATAATTAATATGGATAAGTAAAGAAAATAACGTAATCTTGAAATAGAATTCATGGCCATGATATTAGCGTTAACAAATATACTGCAAGGCTGTAAACCTTTTAATGATTTAGACGATTAAAGATGAAAATTAGTTGCAAGGAATTTGAATTAGAATTGAAACACCCGTTTTCTATTGCCAAATTTACCCGAACCAGCACCCCGTTATTCCTGTTAAGAGTAGAACACGAAGGAAAAGTAGGTTACGGCGAAGCAAGTATGGTTCCTTACATGGGCGAAAGCTATGAAACCGCCAATACATTTTTAAAAAAAGTAGACTGGAACCAATTTAAATTCCCGCTTGATTTTGCCAGCATCAATGAATATTTAGACCACCTAGCGCCAGGTCATCCTGCCATCAAAGCAGCTATCGATATTGCGCTCCATGATTTAAACGGGCAGCTACTCAACAAGCCTTGCTACGAAATATTTGGCGCTGATCCTGCTCAAATGCCCGTAACTTCTTTCACCGTAGGCATAGATACCCCCGAAGTTTTAAAGAAAAAACTGGAAGATGCCAAAGACTTTAAAGTGGTGAAAGTGAAGCTCGGTAGAGATAATGACAAAGAAATTATCGAGACGATCCGCAGCGTAACCAATGTACCGCTATATGTGGATGCTAACCAAGGGTGGAACGAACGGAAAAAAGCCATCGATTTGATTTATTGGCTGCACGATAAAGGGGTGGTTTTGATTGAGCAACCGATGGATAAAAATAATTTGGAAGGAAATGCCTGGCTAACGGAACGCAGCCCTATTCCAATTTTAGCAGATGAAGCCATGCAACGCCTTTCTGATTTAGATTCGCTGAAAGGTGCTTACCATGGGATCAACATCAAACTGATGAAGAGTACTGGCATGTATGAAGGGCATCAGACCATTTTAAAGGCACGCCAGCTAGGCATGAAAGTATTGATTGGTTGCATGAGCGAAACTTCCATTGCTACCTTAGCGGGTGCTCATTTAGCGCCACTTTGCGATTGGGCCGACTTAGATGGCCCATTTTTGACCATCAACAACCCGTTTGACCAACCTGCTTTTGAAAATGGCAAATATATGCTCAACCAATTGCCTGGCTTGGGACTGACGGGGGTTAAGGAAGATTTATTCGGGTAAAAGTTGGGTGTTTGAACACTTAACTTATTATTATATTTTAAAAATCACCTCGGTAGCGCCGTAACCGAATTTCTCTTTACGGGCATCCATAAAGGTACGTACCTGAGGATGTTTGCTGATTTTTTGATGGATATGGTGCCTTAAAGTTCCATTTCCAACACCATGAATAAACACGATGGAAGGCATTTGATGTACGATGGCCGCATCCAAAGCCTCTTGGAATTTCGCCAATTGAACCTCTAAGATTTCGCTTTGAGACAGAAACTGATGATCATCCCTTAACTTCTCAATATGCAAATCTACTTCGTTAGCTGGCTTGGCTATTTTTGGTCTTTCTTCTTTGGGCGTAAAAAAGCTTTCTTTTAGCTTTTGAGCATTTATCACCAATGCAGGTTCATCTAATCTTATCAACCACCCAAATTTATTGATCTCCGTGATTTGGTTTTTGGCACCACTAAAATCTTTCGATTTAAAACGTCTTTCGACCTGCAATGGAGTTTTAG
This sequence comes from Pedobacter nanyangensis, assembly GCF_003313505.1. Classification (GTDB taxonomy): domain Bacteria; phylum Bacteroidota; class Bacteroidia; order Sphingobacteriales; family Sphingobacteriaceae; genus Pedobacter; species Pedobacter nanyangensis. Next base: position 120,319 of record NZ_QMHO01000001.1, read on the forward strand.
GTTTTTTATTGGAAGTAGTAAAATACAATGCTTGAAAAGTGAAACCAGGCCAGTTGTCCAAATCGCCTAAATTGGCGGTATAAATTTGCACTTTGCCTTTTGGCTGAACGACACCTGCAAACTCACCTTTATAAATCCCTCCTTTTTCTGTTTTCAGAGAAAATAATAATTGATAAGAACTTTGGTTCAATAACGTAAAATGCGCTACTACGGAACCTTTACTGTCTTCGGCAACCGCCAAATAGATTCCATCTTCTACAAATTTTTCGTCTACCTGTTTGGTAGGCATGGCATTGTTGCTGGTATCGGCATTGCTAAAATGACCATGCACGTAGGTCAAATTACCTGTGGACACTGGTATTTCAAACCCGTCAGTATCTGTAACTCCTACCGTGCGCTCGTCTATTTCACTAGTCACATAGCCTTCTCTTTTCTCATCAATAAAACGAACGTAATCTCCTATTTTGAACATAATAGTATTTAGTAATTAGCCTTTAGTATTTAGAAGTGGATTTTTGTTGTTTAATATTACCATTTAATTAATGCGCTTGCCCAAGTAAATCCCGAGCCAAATGCCGCCAAGCAAATCAAGTCGCCATTTTTAACCTTACCTGCTTCCCATGCCTCGCTTAATGCAATAGGCACAGATGCGGCGGTGGTATTGCCATATTTTTGGATATTGTTAAACACTTTATCATCGGTTAAACCTAATAATTGCTGCACGTATTGGCTGATGCGCAAATTAGCCTGATGCGGCACCAGTAAGTCAATGTCCTTTGCGGTAAAATTGTTAGCAGCCAAAGCTTCGTTAATCACCTCAGGAAACTTCACTACCGCTTTTTTGAATACTGCTGGACCATCCATATAAGGTAAAGCGGCACCACTTTCCAATTGTTCGGTAGTCATAAACAAGCCGCCAAGTTCCTTTTCTGGAAACGCAGGTTTGTCTTTCAACCATTTATTGGCGTGGGCTCCGGGATAATGCATGGCCAAAATCTCGGCATCGGCACCATCACTGTGTAAATGTGTACTTAAAATCCCCTGGCCTTCTTTATCTGCTCTTTGTAACACCGCAGCTCCGGCGCCATCTCCAAAAATTACGGAAACATTCCTGCTTCGGGTTTCAAAATCCATTGCAAACGAGTGCTTCTCACTACCTACCACCAGAATGTTTTTGTACATCCCCGTTTTTATGAACTGATCGGCCACAGAAAGCGCATACACAAACCCCGAACATTGGTTCCTAATATCCAAGGCGCCTACTTCCTTCATGTTCATTTCACGCTGCAACAACACCCCACAACCCGGGAAATAATAATCGGGGCTAAGGGTGGCAAAAATAATGAAGTCGATATCATCCTTAGTCACTCCCGCCCTTTCCATGGCCACTTTAGCGGCTTCAATCCCCATCGTGGTGGTGGTTTCTTCGAACCTGTCGGCAAAACGGCGTTCTTTAATCCCAGTACGCTCCTGGATCCATTCATCACTGGTTTCCATGAACTTCGACAAATCGTTATTGGTATACACGTTTTTTGGCACATAGTGGCCTATGCCAGCAATTTTTGTCCTATACATATTAGGTGGTTTGATCAACAAAGATAGGTTAATTTACGATTTTTGATCGACTAACGGCTATTGCGTCCAATAAAAGAAATTGAAGTAACATCATGTTTTCTAATCAAATCGTGAATCTAAAATCGTAATTCGTAAATCTATTTGTATTTTTGTAGCATGTCAACACAAACTCAGGAAGAAACCTTCACGCTTGAGGAGATTTTAACTTCGTTGAAAACGATACACCGTTTAATTCTGTGGAATGACGATGTAAACACTTTTGACCATGTGATTTGGTGCATGATGCGCTACCTAGATTATAATGAAACCCAAGCTGAAAAAATTGCTTGGAAAGTTCATAATGAAGGTAAATGTGCCGTTCTAGAGGGTTCTTTTACGGAGATGGAAGTTTACCGAAAAATTTTGCAACAGGAAGGACTAACGGTTACAGTAGATTAAGTTTTTGCATATACTCCAGTAGCTTTTTTTTGGCCGTATGGCGAACTTTTTCTTTAAAAACATTTGTCCATCCCAACAGCCAACCACCACTTCCAAAAGCCTGCCTGGCCCATTTATAGAAATTAAAGGTATCTGTATGCCTGATAATTTTTCCGTCTTTGATTTCAAACTCGGCATCAATTTCATTAACTACCTTTTTACCTGTGGCGGTAAAAGTATAATGCGCTTCCCAGTGGGCGGTTACCTTGTTGCCCCTTTCCTCAATTCCGCCAAAGTTCATCTTCATGTCTCCGCTCCGCGATAGCAACATTTGCCACATGGCTCTTACCTGACGGGCATCAAGGTTAACAAAAACAGCATCGTTGAAAACGGCAGCCTCGTGGTAGCTGTGTTGCATGGTTTTTACATCCTTTTGTTGAAATGCGGTATAAAATTGGTGGATAAGGGTTTCGTTTGGGCTCATGGCTATGGGTTTAACAAATAAAGTTAAATTTATGAAAACAATTAACCTCGCAACAACATTAATTTGATGTATAGCGCTTATCTTAGTGTAAGCCATTAAATTTAAAACAGATGAAAAGACACGCAACCGCCGTATGGAACGGCACAGGCAAAGAAGGGAAAGGTACCTTAACTACCCAAAGCACCACCTTGCAAGACACTCAATATTCATTCAAAAGCCGCTTTGAAGAAGGAACCGGCACCAATCCCGAAGAATTGGTTGCTGCCGCACATGCGGGCTGTTTCAGCATGAAGCTAAGCTTTAACATTTCGGCAGAAAACATTACCCCTGAAAGCATTGAAACTAAGGCTACCGTAAATCTTAATCCTGAAAAGGGCGCTATTGATAACATTCACTTGGTAGTAAAAGTAAAAGCCGAGGGATTGTCAAAAGAGAAGTTTGACGAATTGGTAGCCGATGCCAAAGCAAATTGCCCGATTTCGAAATTGCTAAACACCGATATCACCTTGGAATCGGAACTGTTATAAATGCACTTGAACTCATAAATTTTCAGCCGCAGATACACAGAGATTTAAATTCCGGTAGTATTTAAGATATCCTCTGTGCATCTGTGGCAAAATAGTTCTTCTTCTAACTAAAAACTACGTTGATTTTTTACAAAAAATAGTACATTTGGCTTTACCGCTTATTATTGTATTTCATAGTTACTAATGAAGAAGTTTTTTTTACTGTTGGTTTTAGTCATTTTTACGCTAAACGCCTTTTCGCAAAATGTTTTCAGCCTATTTGGCAAAGCAAATTCCTTTTTTGATTTATTTGCCGCAGGCAAATTCGAAGAAGCCCATAATTATTTTTCCGAGGAAGGAAAAACAAAGGTTACCGCCGAAAACCTGAAACAATTTTGGACCGCTTTAGAAAACAGACTTGGAAAAGTTAAGGCTATAGACGCTACGGGCAGTAAAACGCAGGGCGATTTTTATGCCATTACCGTAAGCGGTGAATTTGCAAACGACACACAGGACTTTGTACTGGTTTTCGACAAATCAGAAAAGCTGGTAGGTATGCACCTGCCTCCAAAAGCCATCACTTATAGGTCTCCTGGTTATGCCGATTCAACGCTGTACAAGGAAAAGTCAACTTATATTCAAACGCCGGGGCATCAATTAGCAGCAATAATTACCGTTCCTAAAGATGGAAACAGTTTTCCCGTAGTGGTTTTGGTACATGGTTCAGGTCCTAATGATATGGATGAAACCATTGGCCCAAATAAACCATTTAAGGATATTGCGGCCGGCCTAGCGGCTAATGGAATTGCTTCGGTTCGTTATGTAAAAAGAACCTTGCTTTACCCGGGCGAGTTCAGTAAAGCCTTTACTGTAAAAGAAGAAGTATTAGATGATGCCTTACAAGCGATTGCATTGGCAAAAACCATTGAAGGTGCTGATCTAAAAAACATCTATGTCCTTGGTCACAGCTTGGGCGGAATGCTTGCTCCACGCATTGCAACACTTGCACCGGATATTAGAGGGATTATTTTGGCAGCAGCGCCCGCTCGTAAACTTACCGACCTGATCATCGAGCAGAACAAATACTTGGTTTCCCAAAGTAAAGATACCTCGGCCGTTTTGCAAAAATCACTTGCAGACGCCATTACCGAAATTGAAAAAACCAGATTTATGAAATTAGGCAAAATGAAGCCTGATTCTCTTTTCCTAGGCCTGCCCGCAAGTTATTGGGTTGATCTGAACAATTACAATCAGGTGGAAGTAGCAAAAACACTAAAACAACGCATCTATATTGTTCAGGGCGGTTATGATTTTCAAGTTTCTGAAGCAGATTACCTTTTGTGGAAAGATGCTCTAGCTGGTTACAGAAACGTTGATTTTAAATTATATCCAGATTTTAACCACCTGTTTAGTCAGCAACAGGAAAAGGGCAATGCCTTGCAATATCAACAACCCGCTAACGTAGAGCAACGGTTTATTGAAGATTTATCAACCTGGCTGAAAGCACTTTAGAAACTATTTTCTGGATCTGATTTTTCGATAGGCCACCGACCAACGTTGGGCCGTTCTCTTGCGCATCAACGGCGTAAGGGTATTGATTGATGTCAAAGTTATCTTCGTTCCAAAGCATAGTCTTATACGCTGGCAAGTATTTTTTCCAAGATTCAAGGCATTTAACGGCCAGTTAGGGCATTTCTCCACGTCCAAACCAACAATAATGAATAATCTTAGGGATCATGAGCTTAATTTTCCGACGTATAAAACCTTGTCACTTTGCATTTTTTATATTGCGATACTTTTCTGACCAAGCATTTGCAATTCTCTTTCCTAACAAAAAATTAGCCAATTTACCGAGGAGGCTTTGCTTGGTATGTAGCCACGAGCCTGCAAAATGATGGATACAGTAGGTATTATGGGTTCGCTTTATCTTTAAAGTTTTCCAGCTTTTAGGGCAGAAATAATCGCTCGGATAAATGGTACAGTAATCTGCGATTTCCTGGAAGGTATTATTGATTTTTATACTTCTTTTATCCTTCATAAAAGCCGTAATAATTTCTGTATTGGGGTTTACGTCCAAGCTACCGTCTGTCAAGTAAAAACTTCTGTTTTGGTAGTGCAATAGCAGGTCGTTAATCCATTGGCCATTTTTTTCGCTGCCCATAATTGCGGAGGATAACAGCAGGTTATCTTCAAAACCTGTGAACGCTTTTTTTGCAAGGATTTCTTGATCCAAAGGCTTCAAAAACTCCACATCGGTATCCATATAGATCCCGCCCATTTCATTCAAAGCGTACAATCTACATACATCGGATACAAAGGCAAATTTTCTTTCCTGATATGCCTCTGCCGCAAAGCGAAAGCTATGAACGTCGAAATTATCTTCGTTCCAAACCTTGATCTCAAAATCAGGAAGATACTTTTTCCAAGATTCTAAACACTTCTCCGCAAGCTCCGGCATTTGGCCCTTACCAAACCAACAATAATGTATAATCTTAGGGATCATAAATTCACTTTTTGTCTCAATTTATCGAAAATATCCGCTCTGGTTGCATTGTTAAATCTCATAAACAAAGTTACTACAAGCAAAATTATGCCTAAAACCAAGCTGTTGATGATAAACATCAGCCAAGTATTCACTTCAAATAAATTCAACTGTTTCCAACCGTAACTGATGCCAATTAAAACCGTAAAACCTGCCAGCCCTTTTACGATCTTAAAAAAGAAGTACCACCTGCTTTCCTGTAAACAATAGGCGGCATACAGCGGCGTAAAAGTTAAATGGCTGAGCACGCCACTAATTAAGGCTCCCACAGGGATCGAATATACCCCAAGGGAGCTATATTTACAAAGTATGATAACCAGCACGAAGTTGAAAATGGAGATAAAAATGCCCCAAAAAGAAGCAATCCGCAACTTATTGGTGATCACAAAAACGTGGTAAACCGTTTCTATCGTCCCATGCACAATAAAAGGCACCAAGGTAATCACCGATAAAATATGCAGGGCGTGCGCATCCTGCGTTGGCAGCCAAAGCTTAAAAAACACTTCTCCGTACACAAAAAAGACGGATAGCGGCAGCAAAACAACTACGAAAATGGCTTTAAAAGAAAGGTCCAAAGTTTTTTTCAGCCTTCCCATGTCATTGTTTGCGTAGGCCTTCAACATTTCGGGTAAAAATATGGGCACAATAATCCCCAAAAGGATATAAATGGCATTAGGAATGAACTTGGTAAGAGACAAAAACCCCATGCCAGATGCGCCAAAAAAATGGTTCGCAATCAATAAATCCAACTGTGTGTTCACCACATTGGCAAGGGCCATAATAGAGTTCCAAATTCCTGAACCTACAATCACATATAGTGCGCTTTTAGAGAAAAAAGACCAGCCTATCTTTACTTCGGGAAGTAGTTTTTTGGTAAGCCGATAGTTGGCAATAAACATATAAAAAGCCGTTACTGCCGTAACCACTCCCAAGAAATAGATTTTTGGGGTAAAGAAATAGAATAGCAATATAATTGCTCCCAGTTTCAGCACATTGGAAATAATGTTGATAAACGCCAGCTTATCAAACCGGTTAAGTGCAAACGCCGTTACCTGAAAAACAGCCGAAGAAACGTTGATCACCAAACTGAGGAAGATAAAAATGAACAGCAGCCTTACATCATGGATGAGCGCAGTAGGGATATCCAATACCTTATCGATAAAAAGACAGCATAAGGCACTCACTAAAACAAAGCCCAGTGAAATAAGGATATTCCCAAAAAGCACCGAATTAAAATAGGTATTTGCTTCCTTGATATCCTTTTTCTCCAAGCTGATGGTAATATATCGGCTCGACATGGAGTTTAAGGCCGTGGTAATGATGCCCGCATACATCACAAAATTGTTTGACAATGGAAAGAAACCATAGGCTTCCTTGCCCAGATGTTCTACGATATAGGGGGTTAGAAAAAACGAAATGCCAACGCCTGAAATGGCACTGAAAAAGTTTGAAACTAAGTTGACAACGAAACGTCTTTTATCCATACCCAAAAACAGCTTCGCTAAAATACTTGTTTTATGTTTAAACTTTAACTCGTTTTACGAGAAAATGTGTTTATTTTGTTGGTGATTTCCGCTTTGTAAACTTCAACTTATATGAGTTTAGCACCACTTGTATCCATCATTACACCTTGTTATAATTCTGCCGATTTTATCGCCCCTACACTGCGCTCGGTATTGGAGCAAAGCTACCAAAATTGGGAACTGATTGTGGTTGATGATTGCTCGAAAGACGACACCTGCCAAATCGTAGCAGGTTTTGCAACCGAGCATCCTAATATTAAACTGGTTAAACTGCCACAAAATGGTGGTGTAGCCAACGCCCGCAACGTAGGTTTAGCCCATACAAACGGGAAGTATGTTGCCTTTTTGGACAGTGACGACATTTGGCTGAAAGACAAACTGCAGAAGCAGGTTGCCTACATGGAAAACAAAAACCTGGCCATGACTTTTTGCGCCTACCACAGAATTGATGAAGAAGGAAAAATTATTTCTGCAAAAATAGCGGCTCCTTATCGTGTAAGTTACCGTCAGTTGTTGTCGCACAATGTAATCATCTTCTCTACATCGCTTACCTTAAAAAGTGCCATTGGCGATTTGAGGTTTAAAAAAGCGGGGCATGAAGATTGGATCTTTTGGCTTAATCTATTCAAAAAGGGCATTGCCGGATTTGGCATTGATGAGGCCTTAGTGTGGTATCGAATCAGAAAAGGATCAGTATCGGCCAATAAATTAAAAGTGATTGGCTACACTTGGAAAATATTAAGGGAAAGCGAGCAATTGGGTTTGCTTGAATCAATCTACCTGTTTACGAAGTATGCTTTTGCTACGGTTTGGAAGAGGTTGAAATAGTATTTTTTAACTCGATCTCAACACGAAGAATTTGAAGAATTCCCAAAGAACGCAAAGGAAACACTATTTAATTGGATAGCCTAAATCCCTGCTGTTTTTGCCATGGGTATAGTTCCACCATAAACCTTTAAAGGCCCATTTGGCTAGCGCTGGCTGCTTATTAAGCCAGAATTTAAGAATGGCCTTTGGGCAGGCAATTAAAGTGAAATAAACAGAAAATAACACCGTATTTAACCAACCCGTATTCTTCCTGATGAACAACATCCTGTTGCGGGTGTTGAAATAGATTTTTAAAGGACTTGCCTTGCCTACGCTAATAGATTCCTTATGGTACACATAGGTTTTGCCGGTAAACCAGATTTGCTTGCCAATGCGTTTAAACTTCTCGCACCAATCCAGTTCTTCGTAGTATAAGAAATAAGTTTCATCCATTAAACCAGCTTTAAGTAAATCCGCTTTGCGGCAAATTACTGCAGCGCCATGGCAAAAACCTGTTTGATAGGATTGATTATTGAACTGTCCAACATTTTTTTCAAACTGACCCACATAAGCGTTACGGGCTACCAGATAATCCATGGGCGTGAAGCCCGCATATTGCACCAGGTCCTTTTGGTCAAAATACAGCAGCAGTGGTGATAGCAAACCAATGTTTTGATTTGCTTCTAATTCAGCTATCAAAGTTTCAATACAGCCTTCAGGAATTTCGGTATCGTTATTCAACAGAAAGAGGTAATCGCCCTTGGCCTGTTTAATTCCAAGGTTATTTCCACCTGCAAAGCCTAAATTTTCTTTAGATTGGATGTAGGTGATATTCCCAAAATAAGGCGTAAAAGCAGCTTGGTTACTTTCCTGGGCACCGTTATCCACAATAACGATTTCCACCTCAGATGGGCCATAGCAGCTAGCTATAGACTTCAACAAATCTATCGTCACCTCAGCTTGATGAAAATTGACGGTAATGATGGTGGTTAGTGGCATTGATTTTTTCCTTCCTGCTGTCGTTCTGGGCATAGCGAAGAATCTCCCAGATTTCTCCCTGCACCGGAACAACAAACTATGATGTTATTATTCTACAGTTTTAATCGCCTTGTAAATTTCTTCTGCATTTTTTTCCCAAGTATGGGTGTTTGCAAATGCAATGCGTTCGTTAGCTAAAGTTGCTGAATTTTCCGCCAAAGCTTTTTCTGCTAGCGATACATATTCCTCTTTGGTTTCGGCAAGGTAAACATAGTCTTCAAAAATACCTACGGCTTCGGTTCTGGTGGCAAGCGTTGGTTTACCCATAGCCAGGTATTCATCTATTTTACGAGGATAATTGCCAATAGTCAAGGGATTTAGCGCCTGAGGGTTTAAACAAATATCAAAGCCCTTAATGTAAGCTGGCAAAGTTTCTGGTTTCTGCGGTCCCAGGAAAAAAACATTCTCCATTTGGTGAAGCTTGCTTTTTTTAAAATCCTCGTCTTGGGGGCCCACTAAAACAATGCTCCAATGGGGCCTTTGCTCCGCTAAATGCAACAAGATGTGCTCATCAAGCCTTATGGACAACAAAGCGCCAACGTAGCCTAAAATTGGCTTTTTGATCGGCCAAAGAGTTTCCGGGATTTTAACGTTATCGTCATTTTTAAATAGCCCAAAATCACAACCTTGGCCAACATAAAAAGAATGTGGGTTATATTGTTTGCAGTAGTTGGCCAAATAAACGGAATTGGCCACACACAAATCACTTTTCTGAATCAGCTCGGGCTCCAAGTACTTTCCGTGCTTACCCCAATAAGGCGTAGCCAACAGGTTGTCGCGGGAGTAATAAATACTGGTGCTAGGATTTAAAAGCGCTTTCAAATGATAGCTCCTGAACATATCGCTATCATTAAACAAAATAAAATCTATAAAATCCAACTGCTTTATGGCCTTTTTAACAGATTTCGCAAACCTCTTATTATTGATTTTATTGAAGAATCTGAACAACGCAGTAGGCTTGATCCAATTAATGGATTCGTTAATGACATCGGGGTAGTACACCCAAAAGTTAGGCGCTATTTGCTGCAGTCCATCTTCTTGGCCATTGATTACTCGCATGCGCTTTTTTACGCCATCAGTATGGCCTTGCTGAAATTTTGTACGGCGGTCCAACGGAGCATTAATGTACAACACTCGGTTGTGTTTGCTAAATTCCAGCGCTAAATCTTTGCAGTTACTACCAATTGGGGTATCCCACGGTTGCTGACCCACAACGATAAAATCTCTGTTTTCAATCAGTGCCATTTGTTTAGGGGTTATGATTTGCTCTTTTATATGCACCCAACCCCCTTATAAATCCAAGGATTCCAAAAATTACAGCAGGTATGGCGAGTATTTCTAAAGGCATATCAATGAGTTTCTTTTTCTACAGGTTTATGGCTATGTGGCGTTACCATGAATGATTTTTTGGCTTTACCGATACTGAAGAGAGCCACCATCATGCCCAGCATTGCCCTAGGAATTTGAAACAAAGCCACGTAAAGGCGCTTGTCGGTATAAAATCTTTTAGGGACAGCAATGGCCAGTGTAAGGCAAAGACTTAGGAACAAAGCTATCCAAAAGCGGTAGGATGGCCCAAAAGGGTTAAAAAAAGCTTGTGCCGCCATCACAAAAAGCAAGGCCAATAGCAACATCCGTGGCACTAAAAAGGTTTGCAGGCTTTTGTTGAAGAACTCAAAATTCCCCTTAAAAAGTTGGGCCAAGCCTTCAAAAGCATATTTCTTTAAAAACTCCACTTGTGAGGCAATCCAACGGGTACGTTGTTTGGTAAATACTTTGGCGTTTTCTATTTTCTCATCATAAACATAAACATCATTCAAATAGGCTACTTCAATTTTATCTTTGGCAATCATGAAATCCAGTTGCTTATCTTCTCCAACGGTTTCGCCAATGTTATTTAACAGATGCCTGAAATATTCAAATTCAAAAGCCATTCCCGATCCAATAAGCGCTGCAGACAAGCCCACTACGGCATGCCCTTTGCGGAAAAGATGATTGTTTACCTCTTCGTTGCAGGCATCTAAAAATGCAAAACTGCTATCCATGTTTTTGGCTATGCGGTGCGCCTGCACTACTTTGTTACCTTTTTCAAAAGCACCGTTAATATACCACAGGCATTCGTCACTCATCACATTGTCCACATCCAATACTACAGCAATATCAAACCCATTATTTGCCAATTGGTTCATGGCAAACTGCATGGCCTTGCCTTTGGTGCTTTTTTCAAAAAACACTTCAATTACGCGTGCACCTAGTTCCTTAAGGTGAATAATGGTTTCTGGCTGCAAACCATCGGCAATAACCACCACTTCAAAAGCGCCTTGATATGGTTGCTTTAAAGCCGTTTTAACACTCTCCAAAATCACCACATTTTCCTGATAGGTAGGAAACAGTACCACAACTTTTCGGTAAGTATCAGCCTCTTTTTTTGACTTGGGCAAATTGAACAGGCCTACCAGCGCAAAAAAGGCCAGGTAAGCGCAATTGAGCAACAAATAAATCCCCAAAGCCCAAAATAAGATATCCAGAAAGCCATTAATCATCTCCATCGGCTTTTAATTTTTTAGCTTTTTCATCCAACCATGGTGAAATAAATACAAATGACCATGACATAAACATAATTACGGAAGAGGGCAATCCATTCATCACTTCGTTACCGTAGCTACAAATAAAGCAGCCCACCGTTCCTGAGGTTAAGGCAATCATCTTCGTCTTTAGTTTGGGGTCCTTTAAGTTCCAAACAATACCGCTGCATTTTCCGATAATGTAGGCGTTGATGCCAAACCAAATGAGCAAACCCACAATTCCGTACATTACCCATACCTTTACCCAGTAACTATCTGGCTGTATGTTGGCAATGGGCTTGTCGGCATTGTAAGTGGTTCCGTTCATTCCGCTCATTCCCAACCCTGCGCCAAAAGGTTCGTCTCTGAGCAGGATTTTGAGTTTTTTCTGGTTCTCCATCCGCACGTTAAAAGAAGCGTCTTTAGGATCGAGTGCGCTGCGCAATCGCCTTACCTGAAAAATTTCATCTCCAATTTTAGTATATTTTAGGGTGCCAAAGCCTGCAATTGCGAAAGCACACCCAACAATGAGCAATTTAAAATTCTTACTTAAAAAAAGGGCATAGGCCAACCCTGAGGCCAGTGCAAATAAAGCTCCCCTTGTTCCGGAGATTGCCATACCGTACAGCATGAGCACGGCAATAAGGCCAAAAATAAGCCTCTTGATGATGGAGAATGGCCCCATGGCCAATACCAGGGCAATAACCGCCATAATGGCTTGCGAAGCACCAAACTGCCCCGCATCAGAGTAGATGGAAAATGCCCGCAGTTTTCCGCCCAAGATATGTGTTACATGGTTGCCGGCATCTAACCATTGCCGCTCACCGGCGGTTAAACCAATGTACAACTGTTTAACACCATATAGCGTGGCCAGGCAAGAGAAGAACAGGATAAACCCAATAAAGCGGTTTAAATCGGCCAGTTGGTTAAACAGCAAGAAAACCACCGGAGCAATCAGCAACCAACTCAATGCAGTAAACCTAAGTTCATTGAACCATCCCGTAAAACTGCCGCCATAAGGATTAAGCACTTGCAGCACACTGATACCGAACCAAACGAGCGATAGCATCACATGCTCGTTTTTTAGGCTTTTCCAATTAAACTTGTTCATGTTCACCAAAATACTGCCCCAGGTAAGCAGTAAAATAGCATCCATGGCCAAACCTACAGGGATATCCAAAAAGGTTTTAACTACAAAACCTAGTACAAAGCAGTAGGCAAAATAAAAGATGAAAGCAATGCGTGGATTATTAAAAGATGCGATAACAAAAGTACCCGCCCCTGCCAAAGCCAACACGGCCAAAGGGCCCAAAAACCCATAGCGTTGGGTAGAACCAGCAACCAGGATGGACAGACTCATCGCTACTAAAAAAAACAATAATTGCTTTTTGTGATTGCCAATATGTATGTGTAAATTTTTAAGCATCAACTTGCTTATTTTTGTTTCACACCATTAATTAACCAACCTATAAATTTTTTGTCGCTATTTAACAGTTTAATCGATTCTTTATCTCTTTCGCTGATAGAATTTCCAGCCATAAAAGTGGCCAGATATTTTTCGGTAAACAAAATCCATTCCTTTACATCGGAAACACTATTTACGGCATCCAAATAAACAAGGATGAGGTCGAACTCGTTTTTAAGGCCTTTAAATATTTGCGCAACGCTTGGATTATCCTTGTTTTCGAGCAGGGAAACGCCTCCCAAATCGCTATTTAAAAAAGTAATGCGATTGTTTTTCTTGAGTGTAAGGCTTTCGAGTACGGTTTTGAGCGATTGGTCGGCAGGGATATTCCACCGTTGTATTTCCGATGCCATTTCCGCGTTACCAATCAACAAAATCTGCTTATCTAATCGGGCAAAAGCGTAAGCCAAGCTTACGGCAGAAAATATGGCGAACTTGTCGGGATGTAGTCTGGTAATACCCAAAATTTTCTCTTCGCTTGAGAGCGCCCTATCAACTTCAAAGCGTATTTCCCGCAACAAGTTCTTATAGGTAAGATGGTCTTTATCGTACGCTGCGTTTTTCCAAATTTCATCAATATCTCGTTGTGAGGATTTGATATAATTTAGTTCGCCGATAACCCTGCCCTTTGTTGCCGAAGCCAATTGTTTTTTGTTGTTGAGGGACCGATCCAGGATATGGATCACAAAAAGTACGCAAAAGCAGATCACAAAACTTGCAATGGCACTTAAGGCCATGAAAATAATTTTTCTGGAAGGTTCCGCTGTGGTAGGTACGCCTTCCTGCTCCAAATGTAACCGCAAGCCAATGTTCTTGTCCAAATTGGTTTGGTTGTAGCGATTCAGCAAGTCGAGGTATTCCTTGGTGGCCACATCTGCATCACGCTCAAATTTCTGCACACCGGCATCAAACGGTACCATGGTAGAGAATTTGGCGTTCAGCTTAGCCAGCTCACGGTCAATATCTTTGATACTGGCCCTGGTTTTGTCCAGGTCAATGCCCAGCGAAATGCGGCGTTGCACCAAGGTTTGTTTGGCCACCACAGGATCAGCCACATAATTATCGTTGGTTTTTACCAGTTGTTGGTTGAGCAACTGTTGCAGGGAGTCAACTTTTTTCTTGTCGGCAGCTTTAAAGCCACCATCAATATAATCGTTATTGGCGGCCTGCACCTTATTTCTAAGGGCAATTACCGCTTGGTTGTCTGTAGATAGCTCGGCACCCAAATAACGATCCAAAGATGGGTTGTTTAATTTGGTATTGAGGTTATTTAAGGCCGTTTGTAGCGACTGCAGATCGATTAGGGCCTGAGATTTTTTGTTTTCGTAATCAATAATTTGCTGGTAAACAATTTGTGATTGCTTGTCGAGGTTCAGCACTTTATTTCTGATCTTGTATTCCTTTAACTGCTGATTTTTATCATTCATCACCGCTTCCTTTTTTTGAAGCAATGAATCGAGCACCAAAATAGATTGGTTTTTATTGCTGATAAGATCTTGGCTGTAGTTATTGATAAAATCTTCGGAAAGCGTATTTACGATAAACACCGAAAGAAATGTGTTTTCCGAAGTATATTCTACGGTAATGAAATCACTATTGTCTTCGTGGGTAATCGATAATTTTCTGGCAATGGTTGGCCCATCATATCCCATTGATTTTACCAAGTTGTAAAACTTCACTTCGTAATTATCAAAAGGTGTAAGCACCTGCTTTTTTGCCAGGCGCTCTTCAAAGCCCTTAATGGCCTCCTGCCTTTGTGCTTCGCTGAGCGCATTTACATCATCGCTTTGCACTTTAAAAGGCTGGCGGGGATTTTTCAGGTCGTGCAAAATCAAACGATAAGACAGAATGCTCATGTTTTTGGGCATTGCCATGATATCCATGATATTGGTAAACTGCTGGTTGATCTTGATTAAAAGATCTGGCCCGGAATAAGAAGGGACTTCCGGCGCTACCTGACGCGACGGGTCCAGTAACCCTGTAGATAGTTTTGCCTGCGATTTGTATTGCTTGGGAAGGTTTTTGACAAAGAGGTACGTTACAAAGAGGGTTATTGCCGGAATAGCGATAATCAGCGTTTTGTATTTAGCAATAAGATTTAAAAACTCTTTAATATTCATATTCGCCTATTTCACTTCTTCCAATTTTTTTCCGATCAGTGCCTCTAATGA
This sequence comes from Pedobacter nanyangensis, assembly GCF_003313505.1. GTDB lineage: Bacteria > Bacteroidota > Bacteroidia > Sphingobacteriales > Sphingobacteriaceae > Pedobacter > Pedobacter nanyangensis. Next base: position 135,411 of record NZ_QMHO01000001.1, read on the forward strand.
ATTTTTTGCCTTTAGCATATTCAATTCGGCCTGCAATTTTTCTGAGCTTGAAATAGAAGTAAGGGACTTGGCCTTGGTGTAAACATCCAGGGAAACCTCTCCTTTTTCAAATTTATAACGAAGTCCATCGCTGGATGTTTTGTTATCCAAATAGGCTTGGTTTTTCACTTTCAGATCGCTAAGCCATTGCAGGTATTCAAAATATCGCTGTTTCACTTCGGTTTCGAGTAAAATATCGTATTCTTTGGTTAAATAAGATGCAGCGTTATATTCCTCTCTGGCCTGCTTAACCAGTGAGGGAGTACGAAAAAACAATCCCAAATTGAGGTACACCCCAAATTGAAATCCATTGATGGAATACGGGTTGGTGGTATCCACAATTGCCGCATTGTCCGGACGATAGAAGTAAGATACGTTCATCGATTCTAGATAACCCGCTTTGGCTACACCTATTTTTGCCTTTGCGCTCAATTCACTAGCCCGATACATCTTCCTTTTGGGATAGTATTCTTTAGCTAAATCAACGTATTTTTGCAATTGGGGCGGGTTTATTTGGCTCGCGATATCATCTTGCGCCTTAACTTGCACGTTAATTGCCACAAAAAACAACAGGATAAACAACCTCTTTACTGTCATGGGTAGTATTTTTACACCTTTTCTTTTTGAAATAGAACAGGTACGGTCATTAAAATTATTTTCAAATCTAACCAAACCGAAAACTTTTTGTTATAAAAATTGTCCAATTTTTTACGTTCACGATCAGACATATCACTTTTTCCCCGCTTGATAATTTGCCAAAGCCCAGTAATGCCCGCCGGGCCCAAAAAGCGCATCGACCATTCGTTGGTGGTTAACTGTTCAGCTTCATACAAAGGCAAGGGCCTATTGCCCACAATGGACATATCGCCCTTAACCACGTTAAATAGTTGGGGGAGCTCGTCAATACTGGAGTTCCTTAAAAAGTTGCCCAATTTGGTTACCCTTGGATCATTCTTCATTTTAAAAAAAGCAGAATCTCCATATTGGTTTGCAGTTGTGGACTTTAAAGCCTCTACTTCTTTATCCGCATTGGCCCGCATCGATCTAAATTTATAAAAATCAAATATCTTATATCCCGTTCCCACCCTTTTACTGGTGTAAAAAACCGGACCTTTCGAATCTAGTTTAATGAGAATAGCGATGAGGACAAAGAAAGGGCTTAACAGAATTAACGCGGTTACGGAAATGGTTAAATCTAAAAGTCGTTTTAGGAAGGGTGTTTTATATTGCTGCAGCGGTTGCTCCGGCAGGTGCTTAAGCTGTTCGTTAAGAATTTTATATGCGGATAAAAACTGCAAGCGCAATTTAACGTCAGCAAAGGAAATATCGGGCGAATAGCAATCGCTAATCCTGGCTTCGAAAGCCTCAGCCGTAATTGCGGGGTCTTTCTGCGTAAGTAAGAAAATCACCGTGAGGTTTCTGCTCAGCCAATTTTTCCTCAAGGACGACACCAGTGCAAACGCTTCGCTGGCGGAAGCTGGTTGCACCTCTATCAGAATATTTACGTCAAGCTCATATACCGTAAGCCTGCTCACCATTTCGTACAGGTTGCTAAAACTTGAAGCTTTTTTTACGGTACTGTTTTCACTACTAAAATTGTTCACAATATCCGCATCGTACTGGTTGGCGTAGTAAATGATATTAACCCTAGATTGCGGCATGCCAAATGAGCTCGTTTCTTGCATTTCGATGTCTAGTTTAACAGGTTTTGGATACTTTCTTTCAACTTACTTGGATTAAACGGTTTCGGCATCAACAAGTTGAAACTATAAGGCAGTTTTTCTGCTAAATCTTCTAATGAATAGGCTGCCGAAAGCAGTATGATGGGAATATCCCGATAGTACCCGCTTGTTTTGAGGCTTCGGACAAAGTCGAGGCCGTCCACGTAGGGCATTTCCAAATCGGAGATGATCAGATCAGGCATGTGGCCTTCGTCCATCCAGCTAATTGCTTCCAGCCCATTGTTGTGTATCACCAGCTCATAATCTTTCTTCAAAATAAATTCCAAAAGCTTGAGTACGGTAATTTCATCATCAACCAGCAAAATCAGCTTTTTACCTCGAGGTGCTTTCCAATTTGGAGACGGCATATTCAGGATAATTTTTCAATGTTGTTTTAGAACGATCTAAGCTATTAATAAAAACTCAATTATTACTTCTTTTTGTGATAATTTACCCCCCTAAGAAAACGATTTTATTTAAATCAATTCGATTTGCCTTTTAATGCTTTCTTCTAATGAAATCAGTGTTTCTGTTCGTTGTATTCCTTTAACCGCCTGAATTTCCTCGTTAAGCACGTGGCGCAAGTGGTCTGTATCCCTACAGGTAATTTTTGCAAACATGCTATAAGCGCCCGTAGTGTAGTGCAGTTCCACCACTTCCTTGATTTTGCTCAATTGCTCCACAGCGTCTTTGTAAAGCGAGCCTTTCTCCAAGTAAATCCCTAAAAACGCAGTAATATCATATCCAGCTTTACGTGGGTCGATAATTAAATGCGAACCCCTGATAATTCCCATATCCGCCAGTTTTTTCATACGCACGTGTACGGTACCTCCAGAAACGATCAATTCTTTGGCAATTTCTGTATAAGGTTTGGTCGCATCGTGCATCAACTGCGTAAGTATTTGAATATCGAGGTTATCAATTTCTAAATTTTGAGTTTCCTTTTTCAGCATAAATTACATTTTTGTTAACTATTTGTAAATATAAATGAAAATATAATAAAAATAAAATTAAATCATTAAAAAATTTGCAACGTATTTAATAAAGCTCCTATATTTGTATCAAGCAAATGCCGGAGGGCAGCTTGCAGTTCTCAGTAAACAGTTTGCATTTTCTAAGTGCTTGTTGAGAATTGAGAATTGAAAACTAAAATGTAGGGTGGTGAAATTGGCAGACACACCTCCTTGTCTCGGTGGTAGAGAAATTGGGAAATCCGGCAACGGCACAACCACTCTATGAAGGTTCGACTCCTTCCCCTACAGCACTATGTTATAAGTAGTAAGTTGTTAAGTTATACGTTTTATTTGCAAAACGTTACTTATAATTAAAACGTATCACCTATAACTTGGTAAAAAATGTTGGGTGGTGAAATTGGCAGACACACCTCCTTGTCTCGGTGGTGGGGATTATGGGATAAACGCAGTTTATGGGTTGACCACAAATTAATTTTTGAACTGTAGCTAACTACCCCTTGAAGGTTCGACTCCTTCCCCAACAGCCATTTTTATAAATAATAAGTTAGTTAAGGAAGCGGTTCTGGATTGAATCGCTTTTTTTTATTTCCATCATTTTTCAAAGACCATACTTTGCCAATTTTATCAACAAACAACAGATAAGCAGCCGCCATGGTCAAACCAAAATCTGGGAGCGATAAAAATGCGGCTATAAAGATATGAAATATTAAGCCTACGGGCACAAGCCATTTCCTAAAAGCTCTGTTCCAAATCAGAAAAGGGAAGCCCAGCTCAAAGATAATTACCCCCCAAGAGGTGGCTAAACATATCACCGGGTTAGAAAACCACTGCGGAACCAACTGGAAATTGGTGTAATACTCCAAATGCCAAACTTGTGCCATAAATGAACCGTCCCACCAACTGGGCTTCAGGATTTTGCCATAGCCGTTTAAAAAATACAAGCCACAAATATTAACTTTGAGCAGCAGTACCGTGGCATTGTTCAGGATCCAGCTTACCTGCCCCTTTACGGCATTTTCGTTCACAAAAATCAATGCAAAAACAAAAAAATTAAGCAGCTTATCTCCGCTGTTGGTTGCAAAATAAAACAAACTGAGATAGTTGAGGCTAATGATGAAGACTGCGATAGACAACCATCGCTTTGCGGCAAACACCATACTCATGGCTACTATTACACAAGCCAAGCACCACCAAAGCTGTACCAAGGGACGAAATGGCGGCCAAAACATCACCTTTGAAAAGCTAAATCGCACGATCATGCCCTGTGCATCAACCACGTGGTGGTAAAAAGTTTTGAGCTCAGGCCAAAGCAACAGCATTTTAAGCAGGAGAACCAAATACACCGCCCTTCTGAACCAGTACAGCTTGGCATTACTTCCTACTTGGTTCGTTAAAACCACCTCGGTATCCGTTAAAAAGCGTTGGAAGCGGTTCATGGCTGATATTTAAATTTAAGGATGGTTTTTAAGGCTTTTGGCTGCCTAAACTTTTGATGTACGATCAGTTCCAGCGAATCGGGTTTGCGGTTTTGGTTGTGCGCATAAAAAAGATGCAAGGTAAATGCTTTGAACTCCCTGCTGGCCATCATTTTGGCGTTTCCATTTTTACGGCCAATATATACGGCTTTCTGGCTAAGTCGTTTATCCAAGCGATTATGTTTTAAGGAGGCCAGGCGCCCTTTGGAAACATATTCTTCAAACAAGGGCTCTTCCAAAACTTGCCAAGCCGTCCATTTTCCATCCTGGTAAAACCTGTAAGTTGTGGCATAAGCTTTCATTGAGGCCTCGTTCACAAACAAACTTCCCAAGCCTGTAAAATTTCGGGCCTGTTGGAATTTTGGGCGCAGCATAGGTGGAATCAGTTTTTGCACAAAAACAAACGCCGAAAGAAATACCAACGTATAAACTGCAAAAACACCACAAATAAAGATGACAACAAAGCGCTTCATTAGTTTCAAAACTAACAAAAAATCCTCCTGTTGTGAGTGCACAAATCAGGAGGATTTTAAAAGATTAACCGAACTGCTTATTTAATTCCATATTTATCACTGAATTTTTTGTCCAGTTGTTTATGCAGATTGTCCAAATTGATATCTCTGCCTTGAATAAAAGCTTTTTCAATTTTGTTGCTCTTCATATCCAAAGCATCACCGGTAGACACAAACAGGGTGGCATCTTTGCCAATTTCCAAACTCCCTACGGTTTTATCTACCCCTAAAATTTTTGCGGTGTTCAGCGTAATGGTTTGCAATGCCTTTTCTTTGTCAAGGCCCCAAGTAGCTACGGTTCCTGCCATAAATGGCAAGTTGCGTTGTTGCCAAAAGTCATCGATGCTTACGGCTACCGTTACGCCCGCATTGTACAATATCGCGGCGTTTTTATACGGCATGTTCACATCGTCGTCAATATTGTTTGGCAAAGCGTGTGGCTGTTTCACAATTACCGGCACGTTGTTTTGCTTTAAGAAATCAGTGATCAAATAAGCATCGCTACCGCCAATAATTACCGGCGTAATGTTGAACTTTTTAGCAAAGTTAACCGCGGCCACAATATCCTTTTGCGTATTGGCGGTAATATAAAGCTTTTGTTCGCCCTTGAACAATTTGGCCATGGCCGCAAAACGCGTATTGGTTTCCGCAGGTTTTGCGCCTTCGTTATATGCTTTGGCTTCGGTAAAGAAACTGTTCAATTCCAAAATAGCATTTTGCGTACGCTCGGCCAATGATTCCGGAGAGAAAGCCATTCTTCCACCAAAACCACCTCTGAACCGGGGAGTAGCGGGCCAGCTTACGTGCATGCCATCATCGGTTTTAAGGGCTGCATCTTCCCAGTTCCAGGCATCTAACTGAACAATAGATGAGCTACCAGAAATAGCCCCGCCGCTAGGCCTAATCTGCGCCATTAAAACCCCGTTGCTACGCAGGGTTGCAGGCACTTTAGAGTCGGTATTGTAGGCTACAATTGACCTGATATGCGGATTAAGGCTACCTATTTCCTGGAAATCCAAGGTCGCTTTTACCGATTCGTACTCTACCAAACCTAAAGTATTTACGGGTGCAATAAAGCCAGGATAAATGTGCTTGCCATTTACGTTGATCAGCTCGCCGTCGTTGGTTGCAAATTTTACGGTAGTTGCGTCGCCTACGCCTGTGATCTTGCCTTTTTCGAATACTACGTAGCCGTTATTGATCACCTGTCCATTTCCGGTATGTACCACGCCGCCCAATAAAATCACTTTTTTGGCTTGTGCTTTGGCTGGAGAGATATTGGCTTGCGCAAATGCTGATATACTTGCCGCAAGGGCTAAAAACAGGGTTAACATTTTCTTATTCATGGTGATGTCCTCCTTCTTCAGTTTGTATGGCTTCAAAACCATTTGAATAATCGCTGGCAGTTTCGCAATTGTACAAGGTAGAAGTCATGCCCATCGGACGTTGAGTTCTTCCGCCTTTATTTTTACTGTCTAACATTTTTTGGATCAATCTTGCTCTTTCTACCTGTTGCTGCTTCAATTTTTGGGCATCTTTATCGATATCCCAATATAAAACCCCATCTACGAAAGTTTTTTCGGCTTTGGCATAAATCGATAGCGGATTGTCTGACCAAACCACTATATCGGCATCTTTACCTGCTTTTAAACTTCCAACTTTATCATCAATATGGAGCATTTTAGCGGGGTTTAAGGTTACAAATTTAAAAGCCTCTTCTTCTGGCACGCCGCCGTACAGTACGGCTTTACCCGCTTCTTGGTTTAAACGACGAGCCATTTCGGCGTCATCAGAGTTGAAGGCGGTAGTAATACCTACGTTGTGCATGATTTTTCCGTTGTAAGGGATGGCTTCGGCCACCTCAAACTTGTAGGCCCACCAATCAGAGAAAGTAGAAGCTGCGATACCATGAGCTTTCATTTTATCAGCCACTTTATATCCTTCTAAGATGTGCGTGAAAGTGTTGATTTTAAACCCTAAGCTATCTGCTACATGGATCAACATGTTGATTTCCGACTGTACATAAGAGTGGCAGGTAATGAAACGCTTGTTATTCAAAATTTCTACCAAGGCATCTAATTCTAAATCTCTACGTACATTATTTCCTTTTACTTTTAAGGCCGCTTCATAGTCTTTAGCACGCGTAAAGGCATCCACAAAAGTTTGCTCAACTCCCATACGGGTTACCGGGAAACGTTGTCCGCTACCGAAGTTACTTTGCTTCACGTTTTCGCCCAATGCAAATTTGATGAAACCATCAGCACCAGCAAATTTCAACTCTTCTGGCAACTTGCCCCAACGCAATTTGATCAATTGCGACTGACCGCCAATTGGGTTTGCCGAACCATGCAGAATTTGCGAAGTAGTTACTCCACCAGCCAACTGGCGATAGATATTTACGTCTTCCGAATTGATGATATCGCCGATACGCACCTCAGAAGAAACCGATTGTGCACCTTCGTTGATACCGCCTGTACCTGCAATATGCGAGTGCTCGTCGATAATACCTGGGGTCACGTGTTTTCCAGTAGCATCAATTACTTTTGCCGAACCCGCAGCCAAGTTTTTACCTACCGCTTTGATTTTACCATTCTCTAAAAGCACATCAGTATTTGGAAGGATACCATCTTTTTCGTTAGTCCAAACGGTAGCATTCTTTAACAATACGCTTTCTGCCTTAGGCAAAACCTCGTTACCAAAAGATTGGAATGGATAAATAAGCGGGCCGTTAGCGGCTAACGCAGGTTTAGGCTCTTCTCTTTTTGGCATTTCTTTGCCGGCTTCCCTAAAAGTAGCCGTCCATTTGCCTTCGGTACCATCGCTCAAAGCAGCTTCGCCTTTCATGGCAATTGGCGATTCCGAAGAAATATATCCCGTTAAGCGGACATCTCCCTTGGGATTTTTCTTTAAGTTGAAGTTTAAGGTCACCCAATCGCCGTTGCGGGCAAAAGTTGCAGTAGTTTTTACACTATCGGCACCTGATCTTTCGATAGCTGCCGTTGAAGGCCCGGTAATTTTTAAGGTTAGTGAACCAACGCCATCAACATTTAAGTTGTAAACGCCTTTCAAATCGCTTACATCCATTTTGTTCACGATGTAACGTTTGCCTTGCACCCAGTTTTCGTGGATGATGTTGCTGCTCTTGAACAGATTATCTGAAGTGATCAGGAAATTGGCCAATTTACCTTTTTCGATAGAGCCAACTTTCTCGCTAATGCCCAACATTTTGGCTGGTACTTCGGTTACTGAAAGCAAGGCTTGTTTTTCGGTCAAGCCGTTTTCTATCGCAGTGCGGATATTGGCCCAAAACTCGCGGGTGTTATCTAGCCCAAAAGCGGTTAGCGCAAAGTTGATCCCTGCTTTTTCCAACACGCCCGGGTTTGACGAGGCCATTTCCCAAGCTTTCATTTGTGCCAAGCTCACATTTCTAGCCTCGGCCGGGTCTTCTACATCGTAGGCTTTTGGATAAGCAATTGGGATGATCAGGCTGGCACCAGTTGCTTTAACCGCATCTATGCGCTGGTATTCATCGCCGTTGGACTTGATGATGTACTGCTTGCCAAATTCCTTGCCAATTTTATCGGCACGTAGGATATTTTGCCATCCATCGGCCTCAAAAATCTGAGGTAGGTTTTGTTGTTTGTTAAATTCCTCTAACGAGATGTTGTACTCTTCTTTTTGACCTTTGTACCAAGCAGCATCCAAATAGGTTTGGCGCAATAGGGCGATGGAACCCATTAATGAAGTTGGATAGTCGTTTGAAGAGGTTCCTTTGTTGAAAGAGTAGTTGGCCGCCGTTTGGTCTTTCAAGAAAACCTTGTGCTCAAACTCATCGTTTAGCGTTACTGCGGCCGAGGTTCCGCGGGCAATACCATCACGGTTGATCACGTTTACACTACCAAAACCAGCTTTCCGCAATTCGTCTGCTTTTTTGTTATCGATCGCAAAAATGGTTCTTACTTCTGTTTCAGGCCTGATGGCCGCATTCCAGTTGTAAGGTCCCTTTTTTGTGGTGGTAAAGATAGACTGGCGCTGCCCCCCAAAACCACCTCGCTGTGCGGCGCTTGGATCTGTAGCAATGCCATAGCTGCTAAATGCGTCAATTAATGAAGGGTAAATGTATTTCCCCTTTAGGTCAACAACCACGTATCCTTTTGGAATTGCGGTACCAGTACCTACTGATTGGATGACCTGGTTTTTGATTAGCAACACCCCATTGCTAATGGTTTGGTTAGCGTTTACCACAATAGTTGCATTGGTTAAGGCATATTGCCCCGACCGCACATCAGCAGAGCCGTTTACAGGAAATGTTTGCTGTGAAAATGCAAATAAAGCAGAAAACACCAACGCAAGCGCTAGTAAAATTTTCTTCATGTTGTTAGTTAATGTTTTAGAAAGCTTAAAGCTATTGATAAATCAGAACTTATAGATACTATATCTTACTTTTTACAAAAAAAGCCACACTTTAAAAGTGTGGCTTTACAAATCATTTATTTATTCTTGATTAAAAACCGTAACGCAAACCAATTTGTGCTTGCCAAGGGTTACCCGATGGATTAATTACACCAGTATTATTTACACGATAATTAAATTGACGATTTACAGTATCGTAGTTTGGAATTGCAGGAGTTACAATCGCACCCGAACTATTTCTAACAGCAGGTGTTCCCAATGCATATAATGATTGATTTCCAAACGTCTCTGTCACACCCCATTTCTTATTCAATAAGTTTGCAAAGTTGAAGATATCACCAGAAATTTCTACGCTTTGCTTTTTCGCTTTACCAATCTTCAATTGATAAGCCAATCTTACGTCTACCGTACCGAAGAAACTATTGATACCACCATTACGCTCTGCCATCTTTCCTTCATATTTTAAAATGTAGTCTTTCAAACTTTGGCTAGCGTTAGGATTATCAAGCAATGCTTGCAAACCATTACGAACACTTGCTGGCACATTAGGGTTATTTCGATCAAAAACAAAAGCCAAATCATTTGTAGCTACGAAATCTCCATTATTATTAGCTCCAGAAAGCAAAGTATAACGTGTACCGCCAATTCCCGAATAACGAACGCCAACTTTAAAGCCAAAAAATGTAGGCAAAGTACCATAAACTACTACTTTATGTCTAAACTGTCCATTTGAATAGCTCATTCTACTCAAATCACGTGGATCATCAACCACTGGTAATGACAAAGTTGCAGAGTTGGCTACGTTACCATTAAAAGAGGTATTGTCTTTGGCATCGTTCCAAGTATAGCTAGCCGAAATTTCCCCATCTTTAAAGTATCTCCAGTTTCCATCAACCACTACGGCAAATTGGTTTACTTTACCTTTACTATTCAATTCCAATACACGACCGAAAGCTGTAGTTAAACGGCCTGTTTTCCAGTCTGGTGTTCCATTTTCAGGAATTGAAGGAACAAAAACTCCTCTGTTCCCTTCGTTAGCTAGCCTAAAAATTGGATTAGCCACCATGTTTCTATCTACATACATGTAGTTGTTTCTTGCGAAGGTTGCATAACCTGTAATCCCTATACGTAAATTGTCATTAATTAATTTATTATAAGACAAGTTTGCTTTATAAACTACTGGCATTTTCGCGTCCTCCGCGTAAGTATTGATTGTTGGCACTTGGAATTGCGATAAAGTTGGCACCTGTGCGGTACCGTTTCTATAACCGATAAAATCTGGTGTTGGCACATTTGCTCCAGTAACATCAACCGTTGCAAAATGCTTTCCATCAAAAGAAAGATTATTAATGGTCACATAGTTGTTTACATCAGATCCAAAGATACCCGCTCCAAAGCGTACGTAATCTGTATGTTTTTCGTTCACATCCCAATTGAATTGGATACGTGGCTGTATCAAAAACTGTTTCAATTCGTGATCGGTTCTTACACCAATGGCATTAAACAATTCTTGGTTAAGTGGCGATTTAGGATATTTACTATAGTCGATACGTAAACCTCCGGTAAATTCTAAACCTTTAGCCAATTTCGTTTGCATTTGGCCATAAATTGCCGTGTTCCAAATACTTGCTCTCACACTAGGATCATCCATCAAAGGTACTTCACGATAGAACAATACTGGTCTAAGATTATCAAAATCCTGCATCGCAGTACCAACACTATTTGTGTATTCGAAACGACCATTCACTTCACTTCCATATAAGGAAAGCGCATTGGTGTACATCAAGTCTAATCCAAAAGTGTATTTAACCTTATCTGTATTGTAATAGAAATTATCTACCAATTGGATGACGTTATTGGTAAAACCTTCTTGAGCAAAACGATGACCTCCTATTTGAACTGCAGTAGACAAATTTCTTCCTCCCAAAGGTGATATCAAGTTCTTTACGATAGCTCTTGGTATCGGACCTGACAATTGATCCCCTTGTGAGCTTTCTTGGAAAGTGTACAAATGTTGCACCTTCAATTCGTTGGTTACTTTACTGCTAATGCTAGAACGAAGCGTAGCTAATAAACTGTTATCTACGTTTTTATCATTACCATAACTTTCTAAAAAGTTAATCGACGTGTTATCGCCCAATCCTAATGGGTTTCTATCATTGGTATAGTTATCCCTTACGGTTAACAAGTGCTTGTCGCTGATTTGCCAATCTAAACGAACAAAACCAGCATCGGTACCACGTTTTTTATCGAAAGTACCATATTGCGGGGTGTTTGCTACGCCATATTTTGTTCTGGCTATGCCTAAAAATTGACTTAATGTTGCATTGGTAATATTATACCTTGCTGCATCCGCATCAGTTTGCACATCGGCAATGATCAAAGGACGAGCATCTTTTTGATGATCCCAACCTACAAAGTAGTGTAATTTATCTTTAATGATTGGACCTCCCAAGGTAAAACCATATTGGTAAGTAGAGAAGTCGTTTGTTCTTTTGTTTCCTCTAATATCTTTACCGCTAGCCAACCAGTCTGCACGACCGTAACCAAAAGCGCTACCCGAAATTTGGTTGGTACCTGATTTGGTTACCGCACTAATGGTACCACCACCTGCACGACCTAAAGTTACATCGTATTGGTTGGTCACTACCTTAAACTCCCTTACCGATTCGATCGAAATTGAATATGGTGCACCGCTTCGGCTGGTAGTACTACCTGCTGAAGTTGGGTTCTTCGCCGTCATCCCATCGATGGTAAAATTGGTAGAAGAACCTAACTGCCCTGAAATTCCTCCGTTTGCAGCTAGCGGAGAAAGGTCCGTTAAGCTGGAGAAGTTACGACCATTAATCGGCAATTGGTTCATGGTTTTGGAAGAAATTTCCGTTGAAGCGCCAAACTGTTCTACTTTGTTCCGTAAACCGTTACCGTTAATTTGTATGGCCTGTAAAGTTTGTGCCGAAGTTTGCATGCCTACATTGGCTCTTACAGCATCGCCCTGATTGAGCATATAACCAGAAAGGGTTTGCTCGCCGTAACCCAAAAAATTAACTTTGATGGTATAAGGCCCACCCAAAGGAAGTTCCTTAAAAGTATAATCTCCCTGGGCATTGGTTCCCCCCTTGGTGGTAAAACCTGTTGATTCATTTTTAACCTGAACCGAAGCGCCAGGAATAGGCTTCTTTTCCTCGTCGGTTACCTTGCCCGAAATAGATGCTTGCGTGGTTTGGCCATTTGCGTGAACAAAGCTCAAAAGCAAGATCATCAACGTTGATAGTTTAAATAAAGCTCGTTGCATGTAAAATTCTTTAATTGTTTATCAGCAAAATTGCCCGGGGCAGATTAACTCTGTTACTTTCAAAAATTAACTATTTATGAATTTAAGGCCCAAATTTTAAGTTTATGTAAACAAATACAACAAAACGAAAACAAAAAAACACCGGAACAAACCATTATGAATATGCCGTTCCAACTCATTTTTGTAATTCTTATGGCATTTTCACAACTTAAAACCATTATAAATTAATCCCTCTGGGCAAACCACGTACAATGGCTCAATTAAATTCCTATTTTTGAGAAAATAATTAAACAAGACATGAACTTATACGGAATCCTAAAAAGTGCGCACTCAGGCTGGCGCTACATTGTTCTAATTCTATTAGTGGTGGCTCTTTTACAGGCATTGGCTGGCTGGCTAGGCAAAAAAGGATATACAGAAGGCAATAGAAAGCTAAATGTTTTTACCTTGATTAGCGCACATATACAATTCCTTTTTGGGTTGGCTTTGTATTTCATCGGCAAATGGTTTGCTGTTGATAGTTCAGTAGCTGTTGGTCGTTATTGGAAAATGGAACACATTACCATCATGCTTTTGGCCGTAGTATTGATTACCATTGGCAATTCCAGATCTAAAAAGATCGCAGATGGGGTAGCCAAACATAAAGCCATTGCCATTTTCTTTGGTTTAGCGCTGATCCTGATTATTGGTTCTATTTTCATGATGGTTAAAAACGATCCATCCAGAACTTTATTTGGGGTTTCTTAGCACTTTCCCGTCAACCTGAATTTATTTCAGGGTCTATTAGTTAAACTGATGCTGAAATAAATTTGCTTCGCAGCTACTTTGTGGTCAGCATGATGAAAGCGATCAATAAAATTTTTCAAAATATTTTGATTATTTAACATTTTGTATAAATTTGCTTTACGATGATTAACAAAATAAACACTTGGCACTGGCGTACTAACTCGAAAGAAAGTTTCGTCAATGGCTCGTGCAAAATATAGTTTATCAACTTAAACCTAAACTTAAACCACATTCAAACCCGACGGAACCACACGTCGGGTTTTTTATTTTATAAAAAAATGAACACATATCAGATACATACTTACAACAAGAAAAGATTAGCAGACACGACAACGCCTGTGAGCATCTATCTTCGTTTGAGAGATGTTTTTACGAACACCATCCTGCTGGAAAGTTCCGATTATCATAGTCGGGAAAACGCTACCAGTTTCGTTTGTGCCGAGCCAGTAGCCGGCTTTGTGGTTAAGGAGGGCACGCTTAGCATCAGCTATCCCGATGGGAAAACCGAAACAAAGAACGACTTTGTGCTTTCCAACGAGATCACGGCATTTAAAAACAAGTTTGAGCAAGCAAACGCTCCCGAATCAAAACATATTTCGAGCGGTTTATTCGGCTACTTTACCTGGAACTGTGTGCAGTATTTTGAAGACATCAAATTTTCATCGGCTACGCCAGAAGAAGATAAAATTCCCGAAATGCAGTATCATATCTATCGGTACATTATTGCCATAGACCACTTTAAGAATGAGATCACTTTGTTCAAAAACACCTTCAATAACGACGAAGATGAGGATTTGAGCAAGATGGAATACATCATCCAAAATAAAAACTTTCCTGAATATGGCTTTAGCACCAACGGGACTGAAAGTTCAAACCTTACCGATCAGGGCTTTATGGATATGGTTGAAAAACTTAAAAAGCATATCTATCGCGGCGATGTTTTCCAGATTGTGCCATCGAGGGCTTTTTCCCAAGGTTTTTTAGGGGACGAGTTTAACGTGTATCGTTGTTTGCGCTCTATCAATCCATCTCCATACTTATTCTATTTTGATTATGGCAACTTCAAGTTATTTGGTTCATCGCCAGAAGCTCAAATTACCATCAAAAATGAAACTGCCAATATTTTCCCCATTGCGGGAACTTTCAAGCGCAGCGGTAACGACGAGGAAGATGCCAAGATTGCCAAAGCTCTGGAAAACGACCCCAAAGAAAGTGCAGAACATGTGATGTTGGTTGATTTGGCCCGCAACGATTTAAGCAGGCACTGCCAGCAAGTGGAAGTAAAATCGTTTAAAGAAGTACAGTACTACTCGCACTTGATCCACCTGGTGTCCAAAGTAAGCGGAAAGCTTCAGCAAAAAAACAGTGCTTTCAAAGTAGTGGCAGACACTTATCCCGCAGGAACATTAAGTGGAGCGCCAAAATACAGGGCCATGCAATTGATAGATGAAAATGAAAACTTGGGCCGTAATTTTTATGCGGGAGCCATTGGCTACATGGGCTTTAACGATGATTTCAACCATGCCATCATGATCAGGACTTTCATGAGCAAGAACAACAAGCTTTATTATAGGGCTGGCGCTGGCATTGTAGCCGATTCGGTTGCAGAAACCGAGCTTAATGAAGTAAACAATAAAATTGCCGCTTTGCGCAAAGCGATAGAAATGGCCGTGGGGATTACCCCTTAGCCCCCTAAAGGATAATTACTAGCTGACCGCAAAAAGAATTAATAAATTAAAAAAGATTTTTACAACATACATGAGCGATAGAAATACAAAGTCCCCTTCAGGGGATTTAGGGGCAGGGGTAGTTTTAGTAATAGATAACTACGATAGTTTCACTTATAATTTGGTGCATTTAATTAACGAATTAGGTTATGAAACCGAAGTGTGGAGGAATGACAAATTTGAACTTTCGGAAGTGGCCAAGTACGATAAAATCCTGCTTTCACCTGGGCCAGGGATTCCAGAAGAGGCAGGCCTGTTATTGGATGTGATTAAAACCTATGCCAATACCAAAAGCATTATGGGCGTTTGTTTGGGCCAACAGGCTATTGCCGAAGCTTTTGGCGGCAGCTTGCTCAACTTAGGCCGACCTATGCATGGCATTGCTACCCCCGTAAGCAAAACGGTTGACGACGAACCACTTTTCAAAGACATTGCCGTTCCCTTTGAAGTGGGCCGTTACCACAGCTGGGTAGTTGATCCCGCTAGTTTACCCGAAAGTTTAACCGTTACATCGGTTGATACCGATGGCCAAATCATGTCGTTAAGACATAAAGAGCTGGATATTTGCGGTGTACAGTTTCATCCCGAAAGTGTATTGACGCCCCAGGGCAAGCAAATGATGAAAAACTGGCTAGAAGGAAGTGAAAAGTAGAAACGCTAAATGATCGTCATTGCGAGCAACGAAGCAATCTCAAAGCGATTACATGAGCTTCGTTTCCCGCAATGCGTCCCCAAAATAAGAACATGAACATACTCGACAAAATCGTTCTACGAAAAAAAGAAGAAGTTGCCGCTGCCAAACAACTAAAAAGTGTAAAAGAGTTGGAAAGCAGCCCCGCATTTGGACGAACTCCATATCGTTTTAAGGATTTTTTACTCGCTGAAGATAGAACAGGGATCATTGCCGAATTCAAAAAGCAATCGCCTTCAAAAGGAGTGATCAATGGCAATGCTGACGTTAAGGAAATTACCCAAGCTTACAATTCAGCGGGTGCTTCGGCACTTTCTGTACTGACGGATACTGATTTCTTTGGCGGCAAAAAAGAAGATTTAATCCAAGCACGCAGCGTGAATGAAATTCCAATTTTGAGGAAGGATTTCATGATTGACGAATATCAAATTTTAGAGGCCAAAGCTTGGGGAGCCGACGTAATTTTACTGATTGCTGCTATTTTAAGTCCGCAGCAAATTGTGGATTTAGGTAAGCTTGCTCAAAGTTTGGGATTGAATGTATTATTGGAAGTACATGACCTTGCAGAATTGGAACGCAGCATTTGTCCGCACCTTGACGCCATTGGCGTAAACAACAGAAATCTTGGCGATTTTACGGTGAACATCCAAACTTCTTTTGATTTGGTTGATAAAATTCCTGATGAATTTTTAAAGATTTCGGAAAGCGCCATTAGCCATCCACAAACCATTAAGGATTTAAAACAGGTAGGTTTCCAAGGTTTCTTAATTGGCGAAAACTTTATGAAAACGGAGCATCCTGGTTTGGCAATGCAAAAATTTGTTGGGGAGTTGTAGTTCCATTAACTGAAAAGAGACTTGCGAAGTTTTAAAAGCTTCGCAAGCCCGCAATAACGACAAGAATAAGTTGAGCAGCCCAACACTAAACACTAACGCCTAGCCACTAACCACTACTCCCTAACGATCAAACTTCACGCATTCTTTCAACTGCTTTTCGGTGTAAGCCAGTTCATACTGCTTCAATACGTCATCAGGTACGCCATTCCATTGGTTGGGTGAATTTCCGGCATAGCCGATATCCGCCACACCCATTTCTGAAGTATAAAAGCCAGAAGCCACCAAATTGCGCATACGGTTAAAAAACGCCACACCCTGGCTCATTTCGGGCTTTGCTTTGTTAGGATAGGCAATCATATCTATCAATTCTATTTGTTGCTTATCGCTGCACTCCCTAAAAGGTTTGCCAAAACGGTTTAAGCATTGTAAATCTAGCCAACGCAAACCTCCCCGCATAGGAATTTGGTGTTGCGGCATGTCTTTCACAATAAACTCAATAAACTCAGGCACTTTCGCTTCCGAGGCACTTCCGCTCACTTCATCCTTCGGGATAATGATATCCGACAAGATGGTAATGGTAGCCATTTCCTCTTTGCTGAAGAAGTTTGCTTGAGCCAAAAGCTCCTTTTCCCTCACAAGTTCTTCCTTTGCCCGGTCATAGGTAAATTCCGGATCGGTTACCGCTCCCCCCTTGTCATCTTTGGGTTTACAGCCACTTACCAAAGCCGT
The DNA here is from genome assembly GCF_003313505.1 of Pedobacter nanyangensis. Taxonomy (GTDB): domain Bacteria; phylum Bacteroidota; class Bacteroidia; order Sphingobacteriales; family Sphingobacteriaceae; genus Pedobacter; species Pedobacter nanyangensis. Next base: position 152,609 of record NZ_QMHO01000001.1, read on the forward strand.
GCCCGAAATGGCCCCAACACCTAATAATTTTAATGTTTCTCTCCTGTTCATGGCTATAAGTTTTGTTTTTTCATTTCAGCAATAATGTATTCGCTGGCCCTCATGGAAAGTGCCAAAATGGTCCAGGTAATGTTTTTATCCGCTTGCGACGTAAAAGCGGCGCCATCTACAACAAACAAATTTTTACAGTCGTGCGCCTGGTTGTACTTGTTCAGTACCGAAGTTTTTGGATCACTGCCCATACGTGCCGTTCCGGCTTCATGGATAATTTTTCCCGGAGACTCCAGTCCGTAGTTGTTCTCTTTATTATAGTCGCCACCCCAAGTTACAATTGCACCCATATTGTGCATCATTTCATCAAACGTTTCTTTCATGTGCTTGGCCTGCAAAATCTCATGATCGCTCCATTTCACGTTAAATTTCAATACCGGGATCCCAAATTTATCTACCACGTTAGGGTCAATTTCACAGCGGTTGTCATATAATGGTATGGCCTCTCCACGGCCGGCCATGCCCACACTTGCCCCATAAAAATAACGATAATCTTCTTTCAGCGACTTGCCGTAACCCCCGGCTTCTTTTTGTTGCCCCCTAACAGCGAATTTGCCGTTCATCCCTTCGATACCGCCACCAAAACCATAGGCTGGCTGGCTCATTCCGCCCCAGTACTCAATGTGGTAACCACGGGGGAAATCAAGTTTTTTATTGTCTAGCCACCAAGGCGAGTAAATATGCATGCCCCCTACACCATCTTCATTGTAACGTTTTCTGTCAAAAAGCTGCGGAAGCACCCCGCCCATTGCCGCTCCGGTGGAGTCATGCAGGTAACGGCCCACTACATCACTGCTATTGGCCAAACCATTCGGATGTCGTTTCGACTTTGAGTTCAGCAATAAACGGGAAGATTCGCAAGCACTTGCCGCTAAAATAACCGTACGGCCGGTTACCTGGTATTCCATCATGTCATCTTTGTTGATGTACGAAATACCTGTGGCCAAACCTTCGTTGTTGGTTAGCACTTCCCTGGCCATTGCATTAGGCACCACATCAATATTTCCTGTGGCCAGGGCCGGATAAATCAACACATTGGTAGAAGAAAAATCGGCCTTTGCCATGCTACAGTTCCTATTGCACTGTCCACAAAAAAAGCAAACGCCTCGCTCATCATTCAATTTTTGAGTAAGGATAGACAGCCTTGAAGGAATTACCTTTACGCCCGAAACCGCCGCACCCTTTTGGATAAAAAGTTCGTGCAAGCGTGGCTTTGGCGGCGGAAGAAAAAAACCATCCGGATGGTCTTCCAGCCCTTCATTGGTACCAAAAATACCGATCAATTTATCAACCCTATCGTAAAACGGTTTAATATCTTCATAACCGATAGGCCAGTTTTCTCCCAGCCCATCAATGTCTTTTCTCTTAAAATCCTTGGGGCCAAACCGCAGCGAAATGCGCCCCCAGTGGTTGGTTCTACCGCCAAGCATCCTCGCTCTCCACCAGTCCCATTCAGTACCTGGCGCTTTGGTGTAAGGCTCACCCTCTACATCCCAACCATAGTAGCACGCATCAAAATCGCCAAAGGGCCTAAATTTTGTGCTTGCTCCCCTACGTGGCGATTCCCAGGGGTTTTTCAACTGCGTAATATTTTTCTGAGGGTCGTACATGGCCCCGGCTTCCAAAAGGCACACCTTTAATCCCGCCTTGGCCAGCGTATATGCCGCCATGCCCCCGCCAGCGCCCGAGCCCACAATTACCGCATCATAATGTTTGCTTTGTTTTTTAATTTGCATTAGGCTTATAAGTTAGTAGGCTCAAGTTAACGCATTTTTGCTTGATGCACAAAAAATTGTACCAGCCATGGTTATATTTTAATGAAGAAAATTTAAGCAGGCTCCTATGGGCTACAGCAGCCCCGAGGTACGATGGCTAAAGTGAGCGGGGCTGCCGTTCCAATCGGGTTTAACAAACTTGGGTTCGATCGGCAAAAAGCATAAGCCCTGTCCATAGGTTTAGGTTTAGGACCTCGAAGAGGTCAAATAGTTATAAAAAACAGACCTATTTCCTTCGGGTACGACTCCTACGGAGTCGCATGATTGCGCCCAGATATTTATCTATAAGGATTGAAATCCTTCGGATTTCCCGGTTCCCAATTAGACCTGTGGTTGGTGTTAGACCTATGGTTGGTGTTATCACCAACCACAGCACTAACCATTATATAAACATATCCAAAGATCTCTCCAAAAGGTCGAGATGACGAAATGTCTATACCACTAAACATTTGGGTTTGATCGGCAAAAAGCATAAGCCCAGTCCATAGGTTTAGGACCTCGAAGAGGTCAAATAGTTATAAAAAACAGACCTACTTCCTTCGGGTACGACTCCTACGGAGTCGCATGATTGCGCCTAGATATTTATCTATAAGGATTGAAATCCTTCGGATTTCCCGGTTCCCAATTAGACCTGTGGTTGGTGTTAGACCTATGGTTGGTGTTATCACCAACCACAGCACTAACCATTATATAAACATATCCAAAGATCTCTCCAAAAGGTCGAGATGACGAAATGTCTATACCACTAACCATTCTACTGATCGCCATTATAAGAACATCAAAATCTATTAGACCTGTGGTTGGTGTTATCGCCAACCACACCACTAACCATTGTATAAAAATATCCAAAGATCTATCCAAAAGGTCGAGATGACGAAATGTCTATACCACTAACCATTATACTGATCGCCATCACTAACCATTAGACCTATGGTTGGTGTTATCACCAACCACACCACTAACCATTGTATAAACATATCCAAAGATCTATCCAAAAGGTCGAGATGACGAAATGTCTATACCACTAACCATTATACTGATCGCCATTATAAGAACATCAAAATCTATTTTTAAAAAGCAATGTTCGGCAACGCTTGGGCTACGGCAGCCCCGCTCATTCACTACAAGTCCTCATCCGCTCACGCTCCTTGCGGGCTTTCCGTTGCTATCGGGTTTAGGTTACTTAAACCTGTGCACGGCACTTGCCCACTAAACCCGGCAGCAGCGGATACCGGCCCTGTGGCTAAGGCCTGTAGCCATATGAGCGGATGACGGGGCTAGCGTAAATAGCCGAAAAAACATTGCTTTGCCTCTATTTCAGCATCCTAAAATTGCTTTTCCCAGAAAATATCTTTCTTGTTATAAACGTAAAAAATATCCCCAAAACGGGGTATTTACAAAAGGAAGTTTTAACTTCAACCATTAAACTGCACAAAATGAAGAATTACCTAATCGCTGCTTTGCTTATTGGCACTTCCGTAGGCCTTAAAGCTCAGCAAGAAATCAGCTATGAAGTGAGTTTCCCCAATTTGGTACACCATGAGGCTCAAATTAGCATGACCATACCCAATGTGCCTGCAAATACGCCCTTAAAAGTTAGGTTTGCACGCTCCTCGCCCGGGCGATATGCCACGCACGAGTTCGGCAAAAACATTTACCGCTTAAAAGCTTTTGATGCAAACGGCAAGGCCCTGGCACTTAAACAACCGGCAGGCGATGTTTTCGAGATTGAAAAACCTGCCAGCAAAGTAAAAATTACCTACACTATTTTCGGCAACTGGATTGACGGCACCTATGCTGGTTTCGACGAGCAACATGCCCACATGAATATCCCTGCGGTGTTTGCCTTTCCCGTAGGCATGGACAAGCGACCGCGAACGGTTAAATTCAGCTACCCAAAACAAACCGACTGGAAAATTGCCACCCAACTAAAACCAATGGGCAATGGCATTTACTACGCCAAAGATTTCCAGTATTTCATGGATAGTCCCATTGAAATTTCCGCTTTTAAGGAGGCTAGCTGGGAAGTAAAAAATACGGATGGCAAAACACAGAAAATCCATTTAATAGCTCATTCCGACGACGATGAAATGACCGTTTTTAACTATGCAAACATGCTTAAAAAGGTGGTAGAGGAGCAAAAAGCTATTTTTGGCGAGCTCCCTGTTTTTGATTACGGCAATTATTATTTCCTGCATTGCGTACATCCGAGCTATGCGGGCGATGGCATGGAGCACCGTAACTCTACGGTAATTGTGCAGCGCACGCCTAAAATTGTGGGCAACGAAAGCAACTTGTTGGGCACATTTTCCCATGAGTTTTTCCATGCCTGGAATGTGGAACGTTTGCGCCCTAAAACGCTGGAGCCCTTTAATTTCACGCAATCAAATCTTAGCGACGAACTTTGGATTGCCGAGGGGTTTACACAATATTACGGAAACCTCACCTTAAAAAGGTCGGGCTTTAGAACACTTGAAAATATCACGAGGGTATTTGGCGGCTTGGTAAATGCGGTAAGCAACTCGCCCGGCGCAAAAAATTTCTCGCCAATACAAGCAAGTAGGTATGCCGTTTTTGCCGATGCCGGGGTGGCTGTTGACCGAACCAACCAACAAAATATTTTCACCTCGTACTACACTTATGGTGCCGCAGTAGCTTTAGCTTTGGATTTACGTTTAAGAAGTGATTTTAACCTGAGCCTAGATCATTATATGAAGGCGTTGTGGAAAAGTTACGGCAAAACCGAGATTGCCTACACCATTAGTGATTTAGAGAAAACACTGAGCAGCCTCACCAAAAATGCAGGTTTTGCCAATAAGTTCTTTAAAGATTTTGTATATGCCACCAAAAAGGAAGATTACGCATCATTACTCCTGAAGGCTGGATTGGTTTTACGCAAGGAAGCTTCTGGAAAAGCGTATAGCGGTATTGGCCGCTTAGTTGATGGCGGCTCAACAGGGAAGGTAACGGTGCCGGCCACTACGGTAGGCCTGCCGGCCTATAACGCCGGACTGGATTTGGATGATGTGATTTTAAAAGCCGATGGCGTGGAAATAAAAACCGCAAAGGATTTTGATGCAATCACAGAAAAACACCAACCTGGTGAAACAATTGAGATTGTGTACAGTCGAAAAGGAATAGAAAGAACCACCAAGCTCACCTACGTTGAAAATCCGATGCTTGAATTGGTTCCTATTGAAAATACTGGCGGCACCTTAACTGCCGAAATGAAAGCTTTTAGAGAAAAATGGTTGGAAAGTGCGGTGAAATAGTAGGTAATACGTTGTAAGTTTTACTTGCTAGTCGTTCATATTTTCAACAAGCAAATACAATCTAGATACTAACATCTAATTACTAAATACTAATATTATAAAAATGAAAAAAACCTTTTACGCCTTGGGCCTTGCCTTAGCTTCGCTTACTGCAAATGCCCAAAATATCGACAAAATCATTACCAAGGATTACGTAGATCATTTGATCAAAACCTTAAGTGCTGATGATATGCAAGGCCGCCGTACCTTTACGCCCGGTATTGATAAGGCCGCTTCTTTTATCGAAAAAGAATTTACTGCCATTGGCTTAAAGCCACTGGATGGTGAAAAAGGATATCGCCAAACTTTCTATAAATATCAGCTAAAGCCACTTTCGGCCAAGGTAACCATTGATGGCCAAGCTATTGCCGAAGAAAATATTCTGATCTACGGCAATAGGGCGGAAAGTATCTCATTTGATCAAACCAATAGCGATGGCTGGGTGAAATTAGATGACAGCAAAGATTTCATGAGCCAGTTTAGAACTTTGGCCCGTAGCGGCAAAAGGCAATTGGTTTTAGTTGACGTAAAATTCCTGGATGCCTTTAAACGTGTTAAAGGGATGATTGGAAGAGAGTCGGTTGTAGATGAGAAGGACCTAAAGAACGCCAAAAGCCCAGCGGTGGTATTTGTATTGGACAAAGAAAGCGCAAGTTCTTTTCAAGTTGAACTGAAAAACTCGGTTTCGAAAATGCCGCTGTTTAACGTTGCGGGAGTTATTCCGGGCAAATCCAAAGCTAAGGAGTTTGTGGTTTTCTCCGGACATTACGACCACATGGGCATTGTAAAACCGGTGGAAGGCGACAGTATCATGAACGGAGCTGACGATGATGCCTCTGGAACTTCGGCCGTAATTGCCCTGGCCAAATACTACAAAAAATTAAACAAAAATGAGCGCACCTTGATTTTTGTTGCTTTTACCGCTGAAGAAATTGGTGGCTATGGCTCTCGTTACTTTTCAGAAAAACTAAATCCAGATGATGTTGTAGCCATGTTCAACATCGAAATGATTGGCAAGGACAGTAAGTTCGGGAAAAATACCGCTTTCATTACAGGTTACGAGAAATCAGATTTCGGCAAAATCCTCCAAAAAAACTTGGAAGGAACCGAGTTTACCTTCCATCCTGATCCATACAAGGAACAAAATCTATTTTATAGGAGTGATAACGCCACTTTAGCGGCATTAGGGGTTCCTGCGCATACCATCAGTACCGATCAAATTGACATCGATAAATTATACCACACGGTAAAAGATGAATACAGTTCTTTGGATGTAGAAAATATCCTATCAACCATCAAAGCTATCGCCAAGAGTGCCGTGAGCATCATCAGTGGAACAGATACCCCAACTCGAATTCCCAAACTGAACCAATAAACCAACCATGAGTAAATTATTATTGAAAGCAATATGCGGCGGTGCCATGTCTATGGCGCTCTGCATACCAAATATATTTGCGCAAACGGCAGAAACATTGCTGTTGCGTAGCCCCTCAGTAAGTGAAAAAAATGTTGCCTTTGTTTATGGCGGTGATATTTGGATCGCCAATCGTGATGGCAGCAACTCCAGAAGGTTAACCGTTAATCCAGCGGTGGAGCAAAGTCCTGTTTTTTCGCCTGATGGCAAAATGATTGCCTTTACGGGGAATTACGACGGAAATACCGATGTGTATGTTATTCCGATAGAAGGCGGCGAGCCTAAAAGGGTAACCTTCCATCCCAGTGCCGATTTGGTAAAGGGCTGGCTAAGCAATGAAGAAGTTTATTTTACTTCAACTCGTGATTATAGCTACGCATTGAGTTCTCGCATGCACCGCATCAAAATTGATGGCACCAAGGAACAGCCCCTGCCAATGCCCGAAGCCACTCAAGGCTCGCCTTCTGCCGATGGACGTTATTGGGCCTACATCAAGAACACCGACCCTTCTGACCGGTTAAACGTTGCTTTTAAACGCTATCGTGGCGGCGGCATGCCCCAAATCTGGATTTTCGACACCCAGACCAAGAACATCGAAATTATTCCGGGAGAAGGTGCCAACAACGTAAAACCGCAATGGGTAGGCAATAAGGTTTATTATTTAAATGATAAAGACCTTACGCTCAATCTTTATAGCTACGATGTAAAATCTAAAAAAGTTGAGAAAATTACCAACTTCAAGGATTATGATATCAAATCGTTAACTGGAGGCACAAACATGCTTGCTTTTGAGCAAGGTGGCCGCATCCACCTTTTGGATGCCAGCAACAACAAAATCAGCACTTTAAAGATATTGATCCAGGCTGACGCTCCTTACAAACGCAGCAGATATATTGATATGGCCAGCGATATCCGGAACTTCGATATTTCGCCAAAAGGGGTAAGGGCTTTATTTGAAAGCCGCGGAGAGATTTTTTCTGTACCTAAAGAAAAAGGAGATGCTAGAAATCTATCTAACTCACCGGGCAGTTATGAGAAATATCCAGGGTGGTCGCCAGATGGCAAATACATCTCTTACCTGTCTGATAAAAATGGCAAATATCAGTTGGTATTGCTAAACCAAGCAACCAAGGGCGAACCAGCATATATCACCTTGGGAGATTCTCACTTTTATTTCCAACCAACTTGGTCGCCTGACAGCAAAAAGCTTTTCTATGCTGATGCGCATTTGAATTTATACTACATCGATATCAACGCTAAAAAACCAGTATTGGTTAAGCAAGACAAATTGGGATCACACACTGCAAGAACCTACAATCAGTTGTTGCCCAGCTGGTCCCCAGATTCTAAGTGGATTTCATACGTAGCTACTTTGCCAAACAGTTTAAGTGCGGTTTTCTTGTACAATTTGGAGAAACAAACGCATACCCAGGTAACCGATGGCATGAGCAATGCGGTTTATCCAAATTTCAGTAAAGATGGCAAGTATCTTTTCTTTATGGCCAGCACCGATGTAGGCTTAACCAATAGCGGCTTGCACATGTCGGCCTATCAGCGTCCGGTAAACTATACCGCATATGCCCTAATCCTTTCTAAAAAAACGCCTTCTTTATATAAAACAGAAAGCGACGAGGAGAAGATAACCGAAGAACCTGCGCCGGCCAAAAAAGAAGAGCCTAAAAAAGAAGAAAAGAAATCAACTGCGAAAAAAGATGCGAAACCTGCTGCCGAACCCGCAAAACCAGCAGAAACAAAAAAACCTATTGAAATTGACTTGGACGATTTAAGCAACCGCATCATTGCATTGCCTATTCCAGCAGGTGGTTTATCAGGTATTGAGGGCGGTGTTGAAGGTCAGTTGCTGTACATCCGCAACGGCGAGTTGAGCACCTTAAATCTCAGCAAAATGGAAAGTACCAGCTTGGTGCAAGGTGTTTTTGGTGTTGGGGTGAGTGCCGATGGCAAGAGCATGATTTATAGTTCAAGAGGAAGTTATTTCATTGTTCCGGCGGCACAAAAACCTGCCACGCCCGAAACTGGCAAAATCAAGTTAGAAGGCATTAAACTATTGGTAGATCCGGCGGCAGAATGGAAACAGATGTTCAATGAAGTTTGGACCATGGAGAAAGCCTATTTTTACGTAGAAAATATGCACGGAGCTGATTGGCCGGCAGTGAAAACCAAGTACGAAAAATTCTTGCCCTATGTAAACCACCGATCTGACTTGGCTTACCTATTAAACGAAATGATGGGCGAAATGGTGGTGGGCCACAACTATATCTATCCAGGCGATGAACCTTCGGCTACTTCGGTAACAGTAGGAATGTTAGGTGCCGATTATCAAATTGAAAATGGCTTTTATAAAATCCAGAAAATCTTTAACCGTTTAGACTGGAATCCAAGCTTTAAGGCTCCTTTGGCAGAGCCAGGCCTGAACATTAAAGAAGGCGATTACATTGTTGCCATTAACGGTGTACCATTAAATTCGGAAACATCTATTTACAGCCTTTTTGATTTTAAGGCTGGCAAACAAGTAGCCATTAAAGTGAACAGCAAGCCTAGCCTAGATGGTGCCAGAGAAGTGGTGGTAGTACCAATTACACCAGGTGCCGAAATGGAACTGCGCAGAATGGAATGGGTGGAACGCAACCGCAAAAGGGTAAACGACCTAAGCAATGGTCAAATTGCCTATGTGTATATGCCAAACACCGGGCCTGATGGTTACACTTACTTCAATCGTTACTATTTCTCTCAAATGGATAAAAAAGCATTGTTAATTGATGAGCGTAACAATGGCGGTGGCTGGGTAGCTGATTATGTGATTGATTTGCTCAGCCGCGAATTAATGAGCTATTGGGCAATTAGAGATGGCAAAAGCTTTACTACACCTGGAAACGGCATTTACGGCCCTAAAGCAATGATCATCAATGAAAACGCTGGCTCCGGTGGCGATATGATGCCTTACATGTTCAGGGAGAAAGGCCTTGGCAAGTTGGTGGGGCGCACTACCATGGGCATTTTGGTAGGAATTAGCGGTTATCCACGTTTGTTAGATGGCGGCAGCATTACCTCGCCAAATTTCGGCATTTATGATACCAAGGGCAAATGGATCATTGAAAATGAAGGTGTTGCGCCAGATGTTTTTGTTGAACAAACTCCGAAAGATTTATTAGAAGGTAGAGACCCGCAGCTGGAAAGAACCATCAAAATATTGCAGGAGGAGATGAAAAATTATAAATATCCTAACACCGCAAAACCTAAAGATCCAATTAGGGGCCATTAAAAAACAGGGGACTTGCAGCTAACCGCAGGTCCCCTTAATTTCTCTGGATAAAGAATTTAAACCTCTTTTTCCATCACATAGTCATTCATGAAGAAACCGTTACCGATATCAAGGTCAATGGTTTCTTTTATTTTAAAGCCAGCCTTTTCATAAAAATCCTTGGCTTTGTTTGCTCTATTTACGTTCAGTTGCAAAAATTTTGCCCCTTGAGCTTTGATCTGATCAACCACTTCGTTCATTAAAATTTTACCTACGCCTTTACCGTGCATTTTGGGCAGCACATAAAGTTTGTGCAGCTTATAAACGTGGTTTTCCGAATCAACTACGGAGAAGCCGGCAAAGCCAACATCTTCTTTAAGTTCAGATGCGATCAGGAAAGTATGCCCATCATGCAGTTGGCCTAAAAGCTCACCGTGGTTATACATTTTATCCAGCATAAATACAATTTGCTCTTGCGAGATGATATCGCCATAGGCCGTGGGCCAGGTTTGTTGGGCCAAACTTTTGATCGTAGGAAGGTCCTCTTCTTTGGCTTTTCTGAGATATATCATTTTTTAGGGGTCAGGGATTTTGAAAGTGTACGTTTTGGTCTTTTTTTCTAGCTAAATACTAACTGCTAATCTCTAAATACTAATTACAGCAGTTCTCCAATAAATAGATAAGGAGCCTGAAATCTAAAAGAAACCAAACCGTCTTCTACCACTACAAATTCACCCGTTTCTTGTTGCATCAGGTTATCCGCTTCAAAATAGGCAATCACATCAATCAACAGGATGGTACCCGCAGGCTTCCAAACGCTAAATCCGCTTTTAATGGCATAGTGTTTACTTGTATCGGTAAAAAGCACCAAATTAATATCTGGCAAATAACAGGTTAGGTCATCAAAACTGTTGATCCTACTAATGACATTTACCGCAGGATATTTTTCTTTGATAAGAAACGCCATGGCATCTTCCAGGCCTTCTTTTGGCTTTGGGATTATCCGGATATCCTCTTGTAATGCGGCTCCCTGCGGCAGGTTTCCAACCACAAGATCTACCTTAAGCTCTAAGGAAATTACTTTCTCATATTCACTGGCGGCTACCATGAGCGTTGGGCTCCACTCTAAAAGCTGTCCTAAATGTTCCTCGTTAAAATTTCCCAGTTCGTGAATATACAAGGCAGGCTCTTGTTTTTCCCTGATGATATGGTGTGATGACATGGACCTAAGTTAACAGTTTTTCCGTTCACAATCTACAGTTTTCAGTTGGCAGTTTCCACTTCGTCATTTACAGTTTTACATTTCACCGATTAAACATATCAAACCTTTCAAATTTTCAATCGTTCAAATATATATCGATAACACAAAAATCGTATCTTGTAGTGATGAGCAAAAGTAAATTCGAAATATCAAAAGAAACTGGCCCGCATTTAAGGCTTTTAAGCTTAATAGGCAATTGGGACGGCCGTACCCGCACTTGGTTTGAAAAGGATGTACTGGCAGATGAATCAGCAACGAGCAGTAAAATTATTGCACTGCTCAACAAACGATTTATCCGCTATGAATATAGGGGTATTATCAACGGAAAATCCCACGAGGGCCTAATGGTTTGGGGATTTGATTTGGGCAATAACAAGTGCGTTTGCAGTTGGATAGATAGTTTTCACATGGGCACGGGAATTATGTTTTCCGAAGGTGTAGAAACGAGCAACGGCTTCTCGGTAACTGGACAATACAGCAATAGTGAAATGCCCGAGCCTTGGGGCTGGCGCACAGAACTTGAAATTATCAATTCAGACCAGTTCATTCTGCGTGCCTACAATATCTCGCCAAGCGGCGAAGAAGCCAAGGCTATTGAAACGATTAACCTGAGGCTGGATTTATAAAGTTTGAGGCACCTTGGCTATAAGATAAACATTAAGAAATTAACAGAATTAAGGCATGGTTGAGAAAACTTAATGTCCCTTAATGCCTTAATGGTTAAAAAGAAAATAGCAAAAAAACAAAACCACCTAAGGCCCCTTAGCTCGCCTAAGCCATGCAACTAAAATGTTCTTAGATCTCTAAGAAATTATTTCTTATCTGCTGCCGTCTTTTGATTCATCTGCATGGCCATCATCTGCTTCATGGTATTGTTCATCCCTTCGGTACTCCCATCTAGGAAAATCACATTCCCTTCGCTATATTCTGCAAACTGCTTAATGGCTTCCGTCCACATGGTAAATAAAATCACTGAGGTGTCTAGGTTTGCCTGTTGCATTTCGTGAGCAGCATTGGTCATCCCTTTTGCTACTTCTTCCCTAAATAACGCAATACCCTGACCGCGCAACTGTGCAGCTTCACGCTCAGCTGTAGCGGCAATTTTGATGGCATTACCATCTGCTTCGGCAGCCTTCGTTTTGGTAATCAATAAAGCCTGGCCTTCGTTTTCAGCGGCGGCTTTTAAGTTATTGGAAGCTACCACACGACTCATTGAGCGCATAATTTCTTCGTCAAAAGTGATATCGTTTAATTGCAAATCCTGTAAATGGTAACCCCAACTTTCCAACACTTGATCAATTTGGTGTTTTACGTGCTCAACAATTTCGTTACGCTGTGCCAATACATTTGCTTGCTTCTGCGTAGCTACGTAAGCACGGATAGAGCCTTCAATGGTACGAATTAAGGCCTGCATCAAGTTATTAGAATCTACGAATTTGAAGGCTACATTTTTAATGGTTTCCTCATCGTGATTAAGCACCGAATAAAGCAACATGGCCTTGAAATACACATTGGCCTGATCTTGTGTGACTGCTTGGAAAGATAACTCAACCGAGCGGTTCTGAATAGATATCCTTGAATGAATAACTTCTATCAGCGGAATTTTAAGGCTCAGCCCCGGGCGCAACAATCGTTGATATTTACCGAAAATAGTAATGACAGCAATTGTGCCTTGTTTAACCGTTACAAATGAACTGAAAAGAATAATTAGCGCAAATACAAGTACGCCATAACCGAAGTAATCCATAGCAATAATTTTTGATGACCAATATTACTAAAAATAAACCAGCAAGCGGCTATTCCTATGTCTTTAATCCAAAAAACAATGGGCACATCTTAAAACGGCTTAACAAACAAAAAATACTTTAGGCTGTTTTTAAGCAAATCGAAGTATAGAGATGAACGTAAAACGAACTTTCGGCACTATTTTAACCATTCTTGGCATTGTAGGACTAATTTATGCTGGCTGGGGTTTTCTAAACCATAGCGTAGGCACCAGAGAACTTCTTGTTGTGGCCATTATTGCCATTATCTTTTTTGTGTCGGGCATTGGCCTGATCAAGAATACCAAGGATGAGTCCTAACAAAAATCAATGCTTGTTTTGGGATCTCTTTTGTCTAACAATGAGAATTTGAACCAGCGCCACCAATGAACAAGCAATAATCGTGATGATCAAAAACCTGATCCGCAGCGGGTCCTGATAAAGCAGATATAACGCATATAACAGCACCAGCAATGCCGCTGCCGCAATCACATAATGTAAGGTCAGTTTATTGTTTTTCATTGAGCGAGATCCTGTTGTTTTCAAACTTTAGCCCATGTCCCTTAAAATCAATATCGGTAAGCGTTTTAATTTTTTGAAATGCGGCGCCACTTTCGTCTAAGGTTAAACGGTTAATCTTATCCTGTTTTACCGAGATAACATCGGCATAAAGAAAATCACCTTGGGCATTTATTTTCAATTGCAGCAAAGGCGTTATACCATTGGGCCCCTTTAAGCTAAACATGCCGTAAGTGCAGAAATTACCCAAACTGTAGGCAATAAATTTATTCTTGTAAACTTCTACCGCTCTGGTCACATGTGGCCCATGCCCCAATACCACATCTGCACCCGCATCAATTACGCCGTGCGCAAAAGCGTACACATTCCCACGGTTTTCGTTATAAAAGATCTCCGTTTTTCGGGTAACATGCTCAAATCTGGCGCCTTCACCTCCACCATGAAAGGATACGATCACAATATCGGCCTGTTTTTTCAATTCGGCCACCAACAGCTTGGCGCTATCTATATTTTTAATGGAAACGGTATTCTCATTTGGCGCAAAAGCCACAAAAGCATACCTCACACTATCCATAGAAAACAAATCAAATGGTTTGTCCAACTGCCCCGCATAATGGATTTGCAGGGAGTCCAAAATCTTAGCAGTATTCTTACGGCCCTTGTTGTTAAAATCGCCCACATGGTTATTGGCAACACTGAGCACATTAAAGCCAGCAGTTTTAAAAATTCCGGCATAGCGATCAGGCATTCTAAAAGCATAGCAGTTATTGGGGTTTATCCCCTTGCATTTGGAAGAATTTCCCGAGTTTAGAAAACAACCTTCCAAATTGCCAAATACAATATCTCCTTTCAAAAAAGTATCGACAGCCTTAAAACTATTAACGGCATCATCAGGAGGCAAATTAAGTTTGCTTGGAAAGGCAGAGCCCAACATCATATCACCAACGGCTACAATGCTGATCGTATCTTTTATTTTTTTGGTTTCCGACAATGTATCGGCATCAACAATCTGCTTTGCTGCCGTAGGCCTACTTTGGCAACTTACCAGCACATAAACAACAGCAATACAAATAAGCAGTCCAAAAATTTTCTTCATCATATTTCAAAAAAAATCCCTCCCAATTTGGGAAGGATCGTCTAATATCTTTTTAATTGACTTATTCTTCTATAAACTCCTTATCCTCGGGCTCAATAATTCTTCCACCTTTATAAAAATAGCGGCTGTAATAAGGTTCGTTCAAATTGCTAATTACCACACCACGGGTACTTGACGCATGGGCAAAACGATTATCGCCCAAATAAATACCTACATGTGATATGCTACGGCTCTTGATTTTAAAGAAAACCAAATCACCCTCTTTCAGTTCATCCTTAGACAAGGGGTTAACCATGCTAAAAATGTCACGAGAGTTACGTAAAATGGTTGTATTAAAAACTTTGTCGTAAATAGCCTTGGTAAAAGCCGAGCAGTCTATTCCTTTTTTGGTGTTGCCTCCAAAACGGTAGGGAGTTCCTATCCATTCGTAAATAAACTTATATAATTTTAGGTTTGATGTTGCATTTACTGCAACCCCCATTACTTGCGAGAAATATTGCGAAGCTAAATTGTCCGGATCTTCTACTTTAGCAGCTTCTTTACCTTTGCTTTGGGCAAATGTTGCCGAGAAAGCTGCGAGAACGATTAAAGTAGAAAACAAAAACTTTTTAATCATGTTATACTATTAAGTTTGGGTAAACAACACTTACACTTAACGTAAACCAACGTGGGCTTATTGTTAGGCAGCAAAATTATAATTAAAGCTTCTTTAATCCAAATATTAAAATGTTAAAAAATCAAGTTATTAACATTTTTGTCGCAACGGCCTTTCGGCAAACCGCTGTAAAACGTGTTTTTTTATCCAAAAAGATTAATAAGGCTAAAAGTTGTTTATAAAGAGTAGTTTACAAGATTTGAAAACCGTATCGGTAACGATTTAGTCATGGTGCTTGTTGCACTCACTTTCACTTGATTACCTTGTAAATCATTAGTGCAAATTTAATAAAATAAGGGTAAAGTAACACTAAATACTTTGCCCTTTTTTATCTTTTCACAGCTACTAAAGTACATCCGTTAATGAAAATCTTTCCCAATATGGGGGAATCTGTGGAAAAAGTTTCAATATTATTTTCAAATTTTGCCATACCGACAATAGATATAGCTCCGAAACAAATAGTGTCAAACACTTAAAAAGTCTATGCTATGGAAATTACGTTGAGCAAAATATTATTGCAAATTCGGCATCAGGAAGACAAAGTATCTTCTCAAATGATGCGAACATCGGAAGAGGCTTATGAAATGACCATATTCCTAAGAGAAATGCTGTGTTCTGTAAAATCTTCAGTCTTACAAACTGGATTTAAGGATGAACAACAGGAGGTTGACTTTTTCAAGAATATCAAACCAGAGATATTAGGAAAGCTCATTTATTATAACAAGGTATTCCGTATTGAAACGACCTGCCCTGTCAGCAACGGCAAAATGTATTATGCCTATTTTGAAAATGAATTAAAAAATCTCAAATCCGAATACAAGGATAGTATCTGTAATACGGATTTTTACAAGTATTACCGTGCAGGGAGAACAGACCGTGACCATACTTATTTCAGGCTCGGACAAATCAACTACCACGATGGGTTAAATAGCGGTGTCTTTGAAATTGACCTTAATTTCTCAACGTATTATGACAATCGGGTTGCCCATATTATTGCAAATGAATTACTGTATAATTATCTACTTACTAAAATCAATCCCGAAGAAAATCCCGAAATGGTTTTGATAAGTGGAGATGCCAACATGGATATTTCTTGGACGAACTCGCAAAACGCACTTATTGAGCTTATATACGCTATCTATGCCTCAAATTCTGTTAGCTACGGAAAAATCGGTATCAAAAAATTAGCCTTGATATTTCAGGTTTTATTCCAAACACCGCTAAACGATATACATCACGCTTTCCACAGAATGAAAACCCGAAGCGGTTCCCGAACTGCATTTTTAGACCAGCTCAAAAACTCATTGGAAGAATATATGGATAAAGACCTTTAGTTTATGATCGTCTTATTTTCAAAGCAGTACATTACCGTGTACTGCTTTTTTGTTTGTATCATTTGCCAATATACACCAATTGGCGAACGGTGGTTGAATCCGTTGACGAAACATTTAAAATCCCTTAAAACCCTTATCTGATAAGTTTTTTTTTCAATTGTAAAAATTTTCAAAAAATGCCCAAACCAATTGGCGAAGGTTGGCGGACAAACACTGCCACCTTTGGCAATTTTGCATAGTGAACTTTAAAAAGCTATGCAATGAAAATCATAACTATAGAAGAAGAAGCGTGGAAAAATCTAAATAGCCGTATCAACGCTATTGCTGATTATCTGAAAAGATTGGAAGACACAAGCTATGACGATCTGTGGCTCAATAACCACGAGGTATGCCAATATCTGCACATCAGCGAAAAGACTTTGTGGCGTATGCGTAATAAAAGCGAGATAGCGTATTCAAAAATCTATGGACAATATTTCTATACCATCGGAGCAATTAAGGATATGCTCAATGCCAATGCCATACAGAGTAGTGACGAGTATGTACAACAACTTATGGAAAAGGGCAAAAGCTATATCGAAAAAGGTAGAAAAATAAAATCCGACAAACTTTAAAACTTATCCTTATGAATATTGATAGAATGGAATTTTTGTCGTGGATGGAACGTATAATGGACAGGTTCGATATGCTGAGCGACAATATAGACGACTTGCAAAAGAAACGAAACAGCATTGATGGCGAAGAATTGCTGGATAATCAAGACTTACTGCAAATGCTGAAAATAAGCAACCGCTCTCTACAACGGTATCGCTCCATTGGAAAGCTACCCTATTACACAATAAGCGGAAAGCTGTATTACAAGCTGTCCGATGTGCATCAGTTCATCAGGGAGAGCTTTAACCCTCCTGCGAACAAATAGAAAGCCAATGAGCGACAAATACTGCCTTTGAGTGCCACATCGGGCAAGTCAGTGAACGCTTCCTTTACTTTCGGCGATGAACTTTAAATTTTTATGATTATGAGCGAAGAAATAACAAACAAGCAGGAAATGCCCGAACAGTTATCGGACATATTGTTAGTGCTGGATAAAGAAAAAATGAAAATCCAAGCCGTAAAGAGCATTGACGAAAACGGAAAAATGGAAACCGTAGACCCCACGAAAAAGAATCAAAATCAATTTATGCGTGTGGATAAGCATGGCGATTTCTTCTCTAATTTCTTCTCTAACTTTTTCAGTCAACTGAAAAATCCAACCAACTTTTCATTTTTTAAAGTTGCTGAACCCGAAGCTATTGAAAAGGCAAAGGAAATGCAGAAGCAGGTTGACAAGCCCACTCCGGAGGGCGAAAAGATGATGAAAGAACACGAAGTAAAAACCGACATACAAGAGAATAATAAACAAGAAAATAAAAATGATATGGCAACAGCACAAACAACACCGGAAACAAGCGAATACCGCTACAAGCCGGAGCAGATCGATTGGGATACAATGAAAAATATCGGATTGAGTAAGGAATATCTTGAAAAAAGAAACCTGCTCGATCCTTTGCTAAGAGGTTATAAAACCAACGAACTTGTGCCAATAGGCATCAATCTCGGCGGTTCCATCCTCCGCACAGATGCCCGCCTGTCTTTACAGCAAGGCGAAGACGGAAATGCTATCGTGGCAATACACGGTATCAAAAAAGAACCTAATCTGCATTTTGAGTTCTTCGGACACAAGTTTACAGATGAGGATAAGAAAAACCTGCTCGAAACAGGTAACATGGGGCGTGTGGTTAATCTAATCAATTCTAAAACAGGCGAACTAATGCCGTCTATTATCAGTATTGACAGGCTTACCAATGATGTAATTGCCCTGCGAACAGATTTCATTAAAATTCCCGATGAAATTAAGGGGGTAAAACTGAACGATGAGCAAAAGCAAACCTTAATGGAGGGCAAACCGCTCAAATTGGAGGGGATGATTTCCACAAAAGGAACGGAGTTCTCGGCAACCGTACAGTACAATGCTGATAAACGCTATACTGAATTTTTGTTTGACCGTAGTAACTCCAACGGACAAAAGCAAAATAACCAACAAAACAATCAGCAAAGCCAACCACAGGAAGCCCCAAAAACATTTCGGGGTAAGGAACTGACCGATGAGCAGTATAAGGATTTCAAAGCGGGTCAAACCGTGTATATGGCAGGTCTGGTCGATAAGAAAGGGCAAACGTATAACGGTTACATCACGTTCAACAAAGACACCGGAAAAACTGGCTTTGAGTTTCCAAATCAATATAAAGAAAGAATGCAACCTACCGAAGCCCACAAAACGCAAACTGCCGTCAATTCGCAGGGTAAAACCAACGAAGCGACCAAAAACATCAAAGAGCCTTTGAAGTCCGGGCAACAAAGACCTAAAAATGAAAAACAGCAGGAGCAACAAAACAAGCCTGCAAAATCAAGAGGTAGAAAAGTTAGTTAGTTATGAAAACAGTTATAGCAGAAAAACCAAGCGTAGCAAAAGAAATAGCCAGCCTGTTGGGAGCATCCGAAAAAAAGGACGGCTACCTTATAGGGAATGGCTATTTTGTTACGTGGGCATTCGGACATTTGGTCGGATTGGGAATGCCCGAAGATTACGGAATTTCGGGGTTTGATCAGGCATCATTGCCGATACTCCCCAATCCGTTTATTTTGACTGTCCGAAAAGTCAAAAAGAACAAAGGCTATACAGCCGATACAGGAGCATTGAAACAACTAAAAGTTATCGAACAACTTTTTCAACGTAGTGATAGCATTGTCGTTGCGACCGATGCAGGGCGTGAGGGCGAACTTATTTTTAGATACATTTATGAACACCTGAAATGCCGTAAACCCTTTGAACGGCTGTGGATAAGCTCGCTTACCGAAAGAGCCATCAAACAAGGCTTTGAGAAACTGAAAGACGGAAAAGAATTTGACGGATTGTATCAGGCAGCACAAGGCAGAAGCCGTGCCGATTGGTTGGTAGGTATCAATGCCACACAAGCATTGAGCATAGCCGCAGGCAACGGCATTTATTCACTCGGCAGAGTGCAGACACCTACATTGGCGTTAATTTGTAAACGCTATTTGGAAAACAAGAATTTTACGGTAAAGAAATATTGGCAAATACAGTTGTTGCACCGAAAAGAGGATATAGATTTTAAAAGCATTTCTAAAACCAAATGGGAAGACCAAAAGCTCGCAAATGATACATTGCGGTTAATCGGAAGACACGGCACTGCTACGGTTGTAGCTGTGGAAAGCAAAAACGCAACGGAGCAACCACCTTTGCTTTTTGACCTTACAGGCTTGCAAAAGGAAGCAAACAAAAAGCTGAACCTGTCTGCCGAACAAACCCTGAACATCGCTCAAAGCCTTTATGAAAAGAAATTCATCACCTACCCACGTACAGGAAGCAAATACATCCCTGAAGATATGTGGAGTGAGATTCCCAATCTCGTAAGAGCCTTGCAGGACAACGAAAATTTTAAACAAGCCATAGCCAAAATGAAATGGGGTCGTTTCAATAAACGGATTGTAAATGATCTCCGTGTTACTGACCATCATGGATTGTTGATTACTGATAAAATCCCGTCCGCACTCAACGCAGACGAAACAAAAGTCTATAACATGATTGCCTTTCGCTTGCTCGAAGCCATTTCGCAAGCCTGTGTCAAAGAGATAACCGATATAGCATTGGAAGTTTCACACTATGATTTTACGCTGAAAGGATGTAAGATCCTGGATGCAGGTTGGCGTTCCATAAAAGGCAATTTTATGGATGAAGACACCGAACCGATACAGGATTTGCCCGAACTTAAAAAGGGCGATGAACTAAAAATAAAAGAAGCCTCCGTTTTGGAGAAGAAAACCAAACCACCTGTGCTTTATACCGAAGCCGGACTTTTGTCAGCTATGGAAACCGCTGGTAAGGAAATAGAAAATGAAGAAGAACGGAAAGCCCTGCAAAATATCGGCATCGGTACGCCTGCGACAAGAGCCGCAATAATCGAAACCTTGTTTACCCGCAATTATATCCAAAGGGAAAAGAAATCTTTAATCCCGACCGAAAAAGGATTACAGGTTTATGAATTGGTCAAAGACCGTAAAATTGCAGATGTAGCGATGACTGCCGAATGGGAATTAGCATTACAGAAAATTGAAAACAACGAAGTAGATGCAAGGGTATTTCAGAGGGAGATGGAAACTTATGCCAAATCCATCACGGATGAATTGTTACAAACCTCCATTGCCAACGGGAACCTACCCCAACTTGCCTGCCCGAAATGTAAAACCCGGCAACTCATTATCCGTGACAAGATTGTCAAATGTCCTGACGAAAATTGTAGCTGGGTGCAGTTCCGCAATGTATGTGGAGTGCAAATCGGGATAGATGATATAACGAGCCTTGTCAATAAAGGCAAAACCTCGTTAATCAAAGGAATGAAAAGCAAAGCCGGAAAGAAATTCGATGCTTACATCGTGCTAAAAGAAAATGCCGAGAGTTCGTTTGAGTTTGAGAACAAGAAAAGCAATAAACGAAATGGAAAATAAACAGACTATTGTACCTAAAGAAATCAAAAATCTGATTTATACCATACGTGACAAGCAAGTGATGTTGGACAGCGATCTCGCTTCTTTATACCAAGTGGAAACAAAGAACCTCAACAAAGCCGTAAAAAGAAATATTGAGCGGTTTCCTGCTTCTTTTTGTTTTCAACTGACCGATAAGGAAGTTGAAGACTTGAGGTTCCAAATTGGAACCTCAAGTTTGAGTTACGGTGGACGGCGTTACCTGCCCTATGTTTTTACCGAACAAGGGGTTGCAATGGCTTCTGCTATACTTCGTTCTGATGTTGCTGTCAAAGTCAGTGTAGAAATTATGGAAGCATTTGTAGAAATGCGTAGAATGCTTATTAGCAATGCTTCTTTATTCCATCGTTTGGATAATATTGAATTAAAGCAATTAGAAGCCGATCAAAAATTTGAAGAAATCTTTAAGGCTTTGGAAAGTGACAAGCTCCATAGCGAAAAAGGTATCTTTTACAATGGACAGGTCTTTGATGCCTATACCTTTGTATCAGACATTATCCGAAGTGCCGATAAATCAATTATCCTGCTCGATAATTACACAGATGATACAGTGCTGACCTTGTTGGGCAAACGTAAGGATAACGTAACAGCAAAAATCTACACCAAAAATATCAGCAATCAGTTAAGGCTGGACTTACAACGATACAACAGCCAATATCCCCCGATTGAAATTGAGATTTTCTCCGATGCCCATGACCGATTTTTGATCATAGACCAGACGCAACTGTATCATATTGGAGCTTCGCTAAAAGACCTGGGCAAAAAATGGTTTGCTTTTTCCAGAATGGATATAGAAGTCGGCAGGATGCTTCAACTTCTGAACGAATAATAAACCCTCTGAAATTTCAGAGGGTTTTATTTTAGTTTTTTGATGCTTCCAACGAAACTTTTCTAAACTCTTTTAAAAGTTTCTCCAATTCAAGAGAAGCCTTACGGGCTCTTGTTCCTGCGGCTTTGTTCCCTTTTTCTGCCTGTAATTCCGCATCAGCTTTGAATGCTTCAATGCTTGCGTTGATTTTTTCGATTAGTTCATTCATTATGATAATGGATTAAAATTTATAACAAACAAAAGTACATTTTTAAGCCCTTACATCAACTACGTTTTACGACAAATCCTGCCTCTCAAAGCCAAACCCTGCCACATCTTCAAAGGCTCTTGATCTCTACTCTAATTTTAGGCTTTACGCAAAATTTCTAAACAAAAATTATTATGAGTACACAGCAAAAAGACTTGTCGTATTTCCGTTTACGACTGCAAGAGCATCTTAATTCGAGCTTTCCCGAAAAAGCCAACGATCAAAAATTTATCGACCAGCGTTCCTCGTGGGCAGCGAATGCTTATGAGGGAGCGTTCCGCTCCGGCAACGCTATCGACCAATGCAATGAGATAGCCAATTACATTCTGTTTGAAAACCTGCATTTCTCCAAATTCGATACCATTTTTCAAGTGGTCTGCAATGAGTTTGATACCCTTATGGCAGACGAGGAACTGCGACCGTTCGCCTTCAAAATGTTTCCCGTCTGTGAGCCTGTTTTTGCCAAATATAAACTGACAGATGATTTCGCTTACGGTTATGAGTTTGATGTCCTCTATACCGAACTGACGGGAACTATCGCAATATGGATAGAGGAAAATGGGCTTCAGTAAAAGGCAACACCTCCAGCACAACATCGAAGCCCTGCGGATTGCTTTTACATTAGAAAAGGAAAGACGACAAGCCACCGCAGAGGAAAGACTGCTAATGAAGCGTTACAGCGGATTTGGCGGTCTTAAATTCGTGTTGAATCCCATAGCGAATGAAATAGACATCAATCATTGGCGAAAAACCGAACATGATCTTTTTCCGATAACACAGGAACTCCATAAACTGCTCAAAGAAAATTCCGAAGACGATAAGCAATACCGTCGGTATGTAGATAGTATGAAAAGCTCGGTACTGACTGCTTTTTATACACCACCACAGGTCATAGATACGATTGCTTCGACATTGAGGAATAGCGGTCTTAATATTGATACATTCCTCGAACCCTCCGCAGGTATCGGCTCCTTTATACAATCATTTGCAGAGAACCGGGAGGCTAAAGTTACTGCTTATGAAAAGGATTTGCTCACAGGCAAAATATTAAAGCACCTTTATCCTGAAAGCACTATCCGCATTAGCGGATTTGAAGAGATACCTGAAAAAGAGCAAGGCTCGTATGCTGTAATTGCAAGCAATATCCCTTTTGGGGATACTTCGGTATTTGATCTGTCGTTTTCCCGAAGCAAAGACCCCGCAAAAGTACAGGCTGCCCGCAGCATCCACAATTATTTCTTCTTAAAAGGAAATGACATGCTTCGTGAGGGCGGTTTACAGGTGTTTATTACTTCTCAGGGTATTCTGAACAGTCCAAAGAATGAGCCAATACGCAGGGCGTTAATGGAAAACAACAATCTGGTTTCGGCTATTCGATTGCCGAATAACCTGTTTACGGATTATGCAGGTACAGAGGTTGGAAGTGATTTAATCATATTACAAAAAGATATACAAAAACAAAAAAATTCCTGGAGAGAAAATAAGTTCTGCGGCACATACATAACAGCGGAAAACTTCTCAACTAACGTATTATTGGGAGATCTCGACAGGGTGGTTCATACCGACAAAAAAATAGACACCGATCCTTACGGACAACCTGCTCTCATCTATACTCACAAAGGGGGTATTGAGGGCATAGCAAAAGACCTCAATCAAATGCTTTCCGATGATTTTGGAAAATATTTGGATTTAGGTTTATACAAAGGCAAACGGAACGATGACCCCATCACACCAATACCAATTACCCCGACAGTCGCACCTCCGGTTGCCGAACCTTTAACAGTTCAGACGGAACCACCTAAACAACGAAATATTCCACCTGCAACCGTTCAGGAAAGTCCACAGGAATTAAAGCAACTGAGCATTTTCGATTTGTTTGAGAATGCAGGGGAACCCGTAGCGGTTCTTGCTCCACCAAAGAAAACTACCCAGAGTAAAAGAAAGACAGTAAAAAGCAGGCGTGCTCCTATGGGTCGGCAAACCGACCTGTTCAGCGGTACAATGCAACAATCTTACACGCCTCCTGCTTCAAACGGTACAGTAAAGAGAAACACTCGACCGAACAACACCGGACAGGAAATAATCGGCGACTTGTTTTCACAAGTTGGCGGGAATGGCCACGCTGATAAGCCAGCCGATCCCGACATAGCAATCAACACCATCCCCGAACCTGCTCCGTACAGTGGCGAACTGCAAGCATTCCACCGAAACGACTGCCTTGTCGTGGATAATGGCTGGGTGGGTCATCTGCAAGAAGTAGAGGCAAAAGACGGTACGGCTGTTTTCCACCCCTTGCAATTGCCGCCTTTACAGAAAGCAAGAGCCGAAGCGTATATCGGGGTGCGTGATGTTTATCAACTGCTATACACCAAAGAAGCAGAACAACAGATCGAGCATAAAAAAGAAAGGGAAACTCTTAACCGTCTTTACGATGCCTTTGTGAAGCGGTACGGGAACCTTAACAATGCCGATAACATCAAGTTGATAAAAACAGATAGTGCCGGAAAGGAAATACCTTATTTGGAGCGTGTAAAAGGCGGTATTATTCATAAATCGGATATTTTCAGTCGTCCTGTAAGTTTCTCAACTGTAACCATAACAACCGACAATCCCGAAGAAGCGTTATCCGCTTCGCTGAACAAATACGGGAGCGTGGATCTGGGCTATATGTCCGAAATCAGCAATATGCCTGCTGATGCTTTGAGGGAAGCCCTGCACGGTCGTATTTATTACAATCCGCTCGAAAAGGAATATGAAATTGCTGAACGTTGGGTTGCGGGCAACGTTGTGGAGAAAGCACAAGAGGTCAGAGCCCACCTCGAAAACAATCCCGATGATGCCCAAGCCAAAGAAAGCCTTACCGTATTAGAGGAAGCAAGACCAAGACGTATCGAATTTGAGGAACTCGATTTTAATCTCGGCGAACGCTGGATACCCGCAGGCATTTATGCCCGGTTTGCATCGCACCTTTTCGATACAGAAGTCCGTATCCATTACTCCGATAGTGCCGACGATTTCTCCGTAACCTGTAAGCAAAAGAACGTACACATTTGGGATAAATATGCGGTCAAAGCCAAAAGCCGGACGTATGACGGAATTGCCCTGCTCAAACACGCCCTCATCAATACCACGCCCGATATTTCTAAAACAGTACAGGTAGATGGCAAAGATGTTAAGGTAAGGGATATGGAAGCCATACAAATGGCGAATACCAGGATTGACGAAATCCGAACTGCCTTTACCGATTGGCTTCACGCCCAAAACGATGTGTTCAAAAAAAGGCTGACCGACCAATACAACGACACCTTTAACTGTTTTGTCCGCCCGAACTACGACGGCTCACATCAGGAGTTTCCGGGATTAGACCGAAAGGGATTGGAGATTGACGACCTGTATTCGAGCCAAAAGGATGCGGTCTGGATGATAAAGCTCAACAACGGTGCTATCTGCGACCACGAAGTAGGTGCAGGAAAGACGTTGATAATGTGTACGGGAGCACAGGAAATGAAGCGTTTGGGCTTGGCACACAAACCGATGATTATCGGACTGAAAGCCAATGTACCCGAAATTGCCGAAGCCTACCGCACCGCTTATCCCCACGCCAAAATCCTCTATCCGGGCATTGATGACTTTACGCCCGAAAAACGTCTGCGGATTTTCGGTGATATTAAAAACAACGAGTGGGATTGTGTGATACTCACACACGACCAATTCGGGATGATACCGCAATCACCCGAAATACAAAAGGAAATCCTGCAAATCGAATTAGACAGCGTAGAAGAAAATCTTGATGTTTTGCGTAGTCAAGGAGATGAAGTAACCAGAGGTATGCTTGCCGGAGCGGAAAAACAAAAGGAAAACCTCGAAGTAAAGCTCAAAACGCTGCAACACGATATTGAAAACCGCAAAGATGACATTGTAGATTTCAAAATGATGGGTATAGACCATTTGTTTGTAGACGAAAGCCACCAATTCAAAAACCTGATGTTCAACACAAGGCATTCGAGGGTTGCGGGATTGGGCAATCAACAGGGAAGCCAAAAGGCACTGAACCTGCTGTTTGCTATCCGTACCATACAGGAGCGTATTGATGCGGATATGGGGGCAACTTTCCTGTCGGGAACTACCATAAGCAATTCGCTTACCGAACTGTACCTGCTCTTTAAATACCTGCGACCAAGAGCATTGGCAAAACAGGGTATTAACTCCTTTGATGCGTGGGCAGCGATTTATGCAAAGAAAACGACCGATTATGAATTTTCGGTAGCTAATAATATCGTGGCAAAAGAGCGTTTCCGATACTTTATCAAAGTACCGGAACTGGCTCAATTCTATTCCGAAATCACGGATTACCGTACTGCGGAAATGATTGGTATTGACCGCCCAGAAAAGAACGAGGTGTTTTATAACATACCGCCTACGCCAGACCAGGAGCAATTTATCGAAAAGCTGATGGAGTTTGCCAAAACAGGCAAAGGCGAATTATTGGGCAGAGAACCTTTATCTAAAAAAGAGGAAAAAGCAAAAATGCTCATCGCTACGGATTACGCCCGTAAGATGTCTTTGGATATGCGGATGGTAAGCCCTCATTACCAAGACCACCCCGACAACAAGGCTACGCATTGTGCGAATAATATCGCTAAGTATTACCACAAATTCAATGCACAGAAAGGAACGCAATTCGTGTTTTCGGATTTGGGAACATACAAACCGAACCAATGGAATATCTACTCCGAAATCAAACGCAAGTTGGCGGAAGACCACGGCATACCTGCACACGAAATCCGCTTTATACAGGAAGCGAAAAATGACAAGCAACGCAAAGAACTTATACAAGGAATGAACAGCGGTAAAATCCGTGTGTTGTTCGGTTCTACGAGTATGCTCGGTACAGGTGTCAATGCACAGAAAAGAGCCGTTGCCGTACATCATCTGGATACGCCTTGGCGACCGTCCGACCTTGCCCAAAGGGATGGTCGGGCTATCCGAAAAGGCAATGAAATAGCCAAACATTTTAACAACAATAAAGTGGATGTCATTATTTATGCAGTAGAAAAATCGTTGGACAGTTACAAGTTCAACCTGCTGTACAACAAACAGCTATTTATCGACCAGTTAAAATCCAATAATCTCGGCAAACGGACGATTGACGAGGGCAGTATGGACGAAAAATCGGGCATGAACTTCTCAGAATACGTGGCTATTCTTATGGGCAATACCGACCTGTTGGACAAAGCTAAAATAGAAAAACAGATTGCCGGACTGGAAAGCGAAAGGCAATCGTTCAACCGTTCAAAATCGAGTGCCAAATATAAATTGGAAGACTATACGGCAGAACTCGACAGAACCCAATCCCGATTTGACCGTATGAGCCTTGACTGGAATAACCTGCAAGGGCGTATTCAAAAACTGTCGGATGGTACTGTTGCTAACCTTATTAAGCTGGACGGCTTGTCGCCAAATGCGGATACAAAACAAATCGGTACAAAGCTCAATCAGCTTGCGGACAAATCCCGTACAGGGGGGGATTATGAGGAAATCGGAAGCCTCTACGGTTTTCAGCTTTTGGTAAAAACGGAAATGTCGCAAAAGGACGGTGCGGATATTCGGGTAAACCGATTTTTGATACAGGGCGAGGGAAATATCAAATATACCTACAACAACGGTATCCTTGCCAAAGATGAGAAGCTGGCATCTATGAATTTCCTTAATGCACTGGAAAAACTACCTTCCTACATTGAACAGGAACAAAAGAGAATAGCCGAAATTAAAAAGGATTTACCTGTTCTTCATGAAGTGTTGAACGGTACGTGGAGTAAAGAGAACCGATTGAACGAACTTAAAACCGAGCTGGCTTCTGTTGAGCGGAAAATACAGTTATCTATCAAGCCCAAAACACACGACGAACCCGAAGAACAAACTGAAAAACAGCAAGAAACACCAAAGGTTTCGGAAAGTATTGTGCGAACAAAAGGCATTCATTTACCAAGAGGGGTATTATAAAAGGGGCTTTTTATAAGCTCCCTTTTTCTTGGCAGACGTTATTTTACATAGTTCAGATACCAATGTACCCCAAACTTATCTATGACACACACCAGGTTGGTGTCAATCGTTGTTTGGAAAAAATCAAATGTTACATTTCCGTCAATTTTCAATTTCTCAAAAACTGATTTTTGTTCATCAGGATTATCAAAATTTACTGTCATTCCAATACCGTTTCCAAAACTGATTTCTTCCTTTTCAAAACCGTCAGAAATATAGAAATGAACGTTTTCCGCTTTAAATTCAGCGTGGGCAATTTTGTTCTTATAGGCTTCCGATACCTGATAAGGTGTTTCTGAATACCGTTGTACAAAAATTGTCTGTCCTCCAAAACAATCTTCATAGAATTTCAAGGCTTCTTCTGTTCTGCCTTTAATCGTAAAATAAGCAACTAATGTTTTCATATTCAATTATTTTTAGGCAAAGATTGTTATTAACCCTGCCATAAAATTGAACGGAGTTGCTATTTTACGCTTTGAGAGGGCAATATGCCGAATGCCTTATAATATGTTCGTGTAAAATGTGCTTGGTCTGAAAAACCACCTAAATAAGAAGAGTGTGTAAGGCTCTGTTTTTGATAAACTGCTTTTAGGGATTTGACTAATTTCGTATATAAAACAAACTCTCTAAAAGATATTCCTGTTTGCTGTTTGAAAAGATGAGAAAACCGATACATTGATAAATGGCTGTGTTCAGAAATCTGTTTGAGCGTTATGTCTTCTGTTTTTCGGATTTTATCTATTGCTTTTCTAATTCTTTTGTCTATCGCAATACCAGAAGTATAGCCAATTTCGGAAATAATTTTGTCAATTATTTTTTTGGTCAAGCTCTCGTCATTCTGCTCATCTGAAAGCCATTTTTCTAAACGTTTGGTTATATTTTTTACCTGAATAAGCGATAATTGTTTGAAGGGCTCTTTTCTGTCGGTTAGTTTTAAGCCTTGTTCAGAGAAAGGCTCGATATGGATAAAAGCAATGTAGCTGTTATCAGGATTGACAAGTTTTCGGATAGTGTTAGCCTGCATAATTACTCCCTTGCAGGAAACCTTTTGCCGCTCACACCAATAATCAATTTCATCTGAAAACGATACAGCAACGGTAATAGCGTGATGCAGATGTTCGCTGGTCTGGATGTCTTTACCGATATAAATCCCGCCAATGTCCGAAAACCCTATTTTTATGTGTTTTTTCACGATTTTTTATTGTCTTACAGACTTAGATATTGTCCTGGTTATTTACTCATTATCTTAGATGGTTTCCTTTCCGTTTCATCCTGCAAAGTTATCAAATTCAAATAAGCAAATGTTTATATCTTATGGATAAACTACATTGCGGGTATTATCAAACAAAACTACTTATCATCGTACTCATCCATTTTTCTAATCAGTGCATCACGTAAGTTGTCAAGGAATTTCGTTCGGTTTATTTTTCGGGCTTTCAGTTCCAAAAATGTATGATAAAAATCTCCTAAGTCAATATTAAATGTGCTTTCAAATGTTTTGGCAATAACCTTGATGTCGGCATTTCCATTGTCAAATATGCCGTGTGCATATAGAGCATATATCAACTCCGTTAATGCTGTTTTGCTACCTGTCCAGTTCAGTACAGGCTTTTCAGAAGTCTTATTTTGATGCGTGTTATGAAGCTGATCTTCAAGATAAACCCGTATCAGGTCATTAGCTATAATCTTCGCCGCTTTGTAATCATGAGACGTGGAAAATCTGTGGTCGGTTTCAAAATAAACAGTATCCAGACTCAATTTTATATCATATTTACCTCTGATAAAGAGCTTGTCATCAATGAAAGAATTATTAGTCCGGTAGTATTTATAAAATTCGAGATTGTTGTCAAAATACTTTTTGAGTTTTCTCAATTCTTCATTTAGATATTTTTTTATAGCCTTACTATTGTTTGGCTTTTTGGTTTCAATTTTATAAATGGCATTGTAGTAAACGAGCTTTGCCACAATTGCAGGCTTCTGATACTTGAAAAAACGGATTTCTTCATCTGTATTCTTAAAACCTCTTTTTAGAACATATTCTTTTACTTCAGACAGACAGTTTACAATGAGGTGAATAATGGTTTCTATACGTTGTATGGAATAATCGGTTTCCAACTCACATTCATGAATTGTGGTTTCCAGACTATGGAGTTTTTCATTCAAAAATTTATTCATTCAGCTTTATTTTAGTGTTTTTGGTTTAAAAGGAAAAGTCTATACAGGCGTAGCCACAGAAGATTAAAAATATTCCCCCAATGTTATGTAAAAGCCGTGGTAGCCACGGCTGAAACCATAATCCAACGATATATTTGTGCCGGATAATTTATCGACCTTAATCCTTAGCCCACCACCGACGCCTAAACTCCATTTAGAGAACAGCGGATTTTTATAGTCCTCTGTGCTATTGAGGTTTGAAAACAGTGTAAATCCGAGCAGTCCATCACGTGTGATGTCCTTTCTATATTCCGCTTCCAGATAAAACAGGGATTTCGCACGAAACCTGCTCTGCTGAAAACCACGACCCGAAGTATTGAAATCATCCCATCCAATGGATGGCAGATCAAAATAAGGAGCATTGGAATTAAATGTTGTCCAGTAATAGCTCCATAATGCGATCAGGTTCTGCCGTTCAGGAGACTTGGTCAATCTGTAATATTTTTTGGCATCCACATACAAAGAATGCCAATAACGATCACTACCCATAAATTCGGGATTCATCCTGTACGTAATATTTAAGTAGCTTCCCTTTGATGCATTTATCGAACTACCCCTCGTATCATATAGTAAATCGAAGCTGATACCGGAGGAGGTGCTGGTTGTTCCGTTCGTGGTTCCATAATTGTATCCGGAAAATTGTGTAAGTGTTGGGTCTTGGGAGTTTGTTTTAATCTTTGAATTGACATCAAGATGATATCCAACCCCTAACAACAGTCCGGGAGAAACCTGTCTGAATATTTGCTGGTAAACACGCAGATATGATCTATCGACTAATAACTTGTCATCATCAGTTTTTAGCTTTCCTAATCCGTAGGTGTATTCCGGGTATTTCAAAATCCGCATATCGCCTCGTAAAGCCCATTTGTTACGATCCAGCCAGATGTAGGAACGTACAGGGAGTCCATACCTGCCCTCAAAATCGAAATAGGGAACAAACCAGACTTCGGATAAATTCGTGTTTTTTCGGCTTCCGAGATAAAAACTTCCTGTTACCGTGGTGACCAAAGCCCTGCCACCTCCGGGAACATCTGTAGTCAATGGCAGTACGGAAAAGCTGAATGGCTTATCCGTGGTGTCACGAGGTTCCGGAGGTATGTATATTAAACATCTTTTCGATGACATCAAACAGATCCTTCTGCTTAATGGTATCCTGTTTGGCTTCAATGCCAGTAGAATCTGTGGGAGTCTGAGCATGAAGTGCCAGAGGGAGGAAACTGAGGCACAGTACTGTCCACTGCATCCCTGCTCTTATCCGCATGGGCCATTGGGGACACTCATTACTGAATGTTAAGCATTCTTTTTTATTTTTCACTACTTTCATGATTTTATGAAATTATCTATTGATGGTATAACCCACTGTCCATTCGACAAAATCAGCCTTGCCCATATGTGCTTTGATGGATACCCCGGCATTGATATTTTTATACACGTAATACCGAGCTCCAGCCCTTAGGAAAAAGGGATTTACCTCACCGTTGAACTCCTGCCTGTGCAGGTAATAGCCGATATTTCCGTTTAGCACAAGGCGTTCATCCAGGATATGTACGATATACAGGGTCGGCCCTCCCGAAAACTGGGAGCCAAAGGCTCCTGCCTTTCTGCCCGCCACTTTGCTATCGTTCCCAGAACCAGAATAATAAAAGTCCACTCCGGCTCCCAGACGCCATTTGTGGGATACGTGCCTGCTGGCATAGATCCCGATAGTCGCTTTGAGGTAGCTGTCGTCCGAGTCGGGACTGAGCTGTTTGACACCCGTCCCGAGATTGATGTGGTACAGCCATTTTTTTGGAAATGGTGCGATAGGGGCATCGTGCCTTATCATAGCTTCCGGATGTGGCTGATAGCTGACCGAAAGTGACAGTGGCACCAGATTGATACCTCGGTTAGGCAGTGCCATGGCTCCGTTTGAAAAATGGTGGAACGACACGCCGATCCCTGCCTTCCATTTTGCATGGAGGCGGTACTGTGCACGAAGGCCAAAATCGATAAAAACGTTGTTCCGGGAGCCAATTGCCAGGTTCAATGGATTGTCAACCTTGTCATAGGGTTTGAAGTTACCTGTCAGACCCAGTGCGATCCGGTAGTCAAACGACCATCTGCGGTCACTTTCCGGGGAAAAGGGAACCTGCACGAAGCCGTACACGGCGAACGGATTTCCTATAATGTCGTTGTTAAAGGTACCCGAATAGATCCCCACGCCATAGATGGGGTTATTGTAGAGTGCATTATAGGCATACCGCTTACTGTTCTGTTTCCAGCCGATCCTCAGGTTGGCTCCCTGATAGTAGGCATCCTTATAGGTCATATCCCTCAGTTCCTTTTGTTTCAGGATTCCACCGTTTTCCAGATCGAACTCAATGACCAGCGGATTACGGGCAGGAGCCTGTCGGAGGGAATCTTCCTGAGCCATGCTGAACAGTGGAAAAAAGGCAATAAAAAAAGGCAATAGGGATTCATGCCGGCATGCCGGCCAGAAAAATAGTAATCTCATTTGTATTCTTTTTTAAAACGATAGGACGGGCTGGATCAACTATCCAGCCAGGCTTTAAAGTCAGGTACACGGTCTCTGCTCACAATGACATCTTCATCAGGCTGAGGGGAAAGCACGAGCTTAAGACGGTTGCCAAAATAAATATGTATCTGCCGTATACATTTTCTTGAAACGATGAACTGACGGTTTATCCGAAAAAAGGTATAAGGGTCAACCTCTTTTTCCAGCAAGTCTAACGTGGAGGAAAGCACATGGGGCTTATTATCCAGCGTAACCAGATGCGTTAATTTATTGGAGAGCTGAAAATAGGCGACCTCATCTTTAGAGATCGTCAGTAACCTGTCTCTCCACTCTATCAGAAAATTGTTCTTAAACCTCGTTGGGTTCGCTGAAATATCTTTAAGGAGAAGTTGAAGATCGGGGATAGCAGTTACCGGATTCAACTGACGATACCTCATCAGGCTTTGCTTAATATCTTCTATCGCTACGGGTTTTAGCAAATAATCGATGCCATTTGCTTTGAATGCCTTGATCGCATATTCGTCGTAAGCCGTGGTAAAAATGACGGGCTTCTGAATATCAAATTCGGAAAAAATGTCAAAGCTGAGACCATCCGACAACTGAATGTCCATGAAATACAGATCCGGCTCATCGTTAGCGGAGAGCCATTCCAGCGTTTCCTTAACCGTGTGTAATATAGCCACGATTTCAATGTCTTCCCGAACCTTTGAAATAAGCCGTTTCAGTCGGTTGGCTGTCAACAGTTCATCCTCAATTATTATTGCTTTTATCATCGCTTAAGTTCTAAAAATGGAACCCTCACCCAAAAGAAATCATCATCGTGCTTTATCGAAACCACTTCGTTTCCGAGAAGCTGATACCTTTCTGTTATATTTTTCAAACCAATGCCTTTGCTGGCTCTTTGGGTAGTCACAGGGTTAATGTTGTTCTTTATTACGATACCGTCCTGGTCAGCAAGTATTTCTATTTTTAAAGGGCTTTGCCTGCTGATCGAATTGTGTTTGATAGCATTTTCAACCAATAACTGCATGGTTGCCGTGGCAATGCCTTTGTTCATAAGGCTGTCCGGTATATCAATTTTCACCATCAGACTTTCCTGATACCTTGCTTCGTACAGAAACAGATAAGAACGTATAAATTCCAGTTCCTCTTTCAGCGGAACTACATGGTGTTCTTTGTCTTTCAGTACGTGCCTGTAGATATTTGAAAGTTGCTGTACATATTCAACCGCCAACTGTGAATCCTCTTCTATCAGGGAAGTAAGCGTACTGAAATTATTAAAGAGAAAATGAGGATCTATCTGCATTTTCAAAAATTCCAGTTCTGCCTTAGCCACTTTTTCTTCATACTTCGCCAGCGTGACCGTCGCCGTATTCCATTGGATGAAGAACGAAGCAGCCGTAAATACCGCAGAAAAAAGTATGCACATAACTGTTCCGGTTACAAATACCTGCCGAACCGTTGTTTCATCATAGTATGCATCGGGGATCAACAGCCGTGAAAGAAACAGTACGGAACTGACGATAACCATCAATATACCGATCTGAATAAAAATCCTTTTGGTAAGTGCAGAACGCCACGGGAAATGTTTATCCAGCTTTTTGCTGACCCAAAAACTGCTTTCCATTATGGTCAACACACCGATGAAAGTCACCGCCAGATCACGGAGCACTTCGAGCACGAACTCTTTTGTGAGCGGATAATCCCACGGGTTTATCAGGAGCAGCATTCCATAGAACACTACTCCGATGATAAAGTAACCGATAAACTTAAATCCCTTTTTTTGAAATGTCATAACAGTACGAATTTAAACATTATCGTTGAGCTGACCGTGATATGCATTAGCAATTAACATTCACCTGCTATTTTCGTGTCCACGTTTGTGTCTGGTAGAACATGCCGACATAGCCCCGCACCTTTAGCTTGCCATTTTCAAGCCACATGGTACATTTATAGGTCTTTCCTTCCGATGGATCATAGATTTTGCCACCTTCCCATTTTCCGTTGTTCTGCTTAAAGTCCGTTAACATAAGCAGTCCGATAAGAGGTTTGCTACGTTTGGACTTGTCCGGGTTTTCCTGATCGGTCAATGGTTTGCCCTGTGCATCATTGGCATCTTTCAGCCATACGATCTTACCATTGAACTTGTCTCCCGACTGATAAATTTCTACAATGGCTTCACCGTCGTCTGTCAGCCATTTTCCTTTTATTTCCTGTGCATAGGTGAACGATGCTATAAGCAGCAGTGCAAAACTTAAAAATAGATTTTTCATGTTTTATTATTTTTGTTATAAATTATTTCAAGAGTTTTATTTCATTTAAACGGACGTTTCCCTTTTCCGACTTGGCAATAATCACCGCAAGATTCGGTCTTGTTGTATGGGTCTGTTTTTCGCCCACCTTTACCCCATAGGTCAGCAGGATTTCGCCGTTTTCATCTCTCTGTAAACTTACAGGGTATATTTTCGTCTCCCTGTCCGTTTCCGGAAGCACAACCGCCAATACATTTTGTTTGGAAAAATCAATAACGGTAGGCTTTCCATCATTTCCCATGTGAGCCGCCATTCCAAAAATTTCATTAAACTGTTCCTGTGTTTCAATTCTGGGATGCTCCAGTTTTGTTACTGTATTATTTACAAAATAGTTTTTAGCTAATGTGAAAGCAATGTCTGCTGTATTTAACACCGTGTCCGTTGTATTTACAGCATCTTTCAAAGCATTCTCGTTGTCCGGTTTCTTATTGTTTTGACACGCCGTAAAAGCCAGCCCTGCAAGTGTTAACAGCATTACGATTCTTTTTGTCATATTTTAAATGTTATCGTTTTTTATCGTATTAATGAGTCCGGTTCTATTGTATAGTGCCGATTGCTTTTTTCAGTGCAGCCGAAGCAATGAAAGCATCATATACTGCCTTATTGTAGCTGTTATTTGCCTGTATCAGACTGAACTGACCATCAAGTACGTCCTGATAACGTCCAACTCCCTTTCGGTAACGGGCATCTATCAGTTCCAGGCTCTTTTCTGATGCCTGTACAATATCTTTTGCAACGTTGATCCGTGACATGGCTTCTTGCAGGTCTCCCTGAGCTTTACGGTATTCCAACAGTGCCTTACTGTTAAGCTGTTCGCCTGCTATTTTCAGTTCCTGCAATGCAATAGTGGACTGCTTTGCCTTGTGATCGTTCCTGAAACCGCTGAATATAGGAATGTTGAGCTGTAGCCCCACATAGAAACTGTTCGGCCAGGTATATTGGTTCAACCTGAAATGGTCATGTTGAGCCTGAATCTGGTACTGGCTGATAAAATCCAGTGTGGGAAGCCTACGGCTTTTATCCAGATCAATCTGTTTTTTAGCCAGAGCCTGTTGTGATATATTCTGCCTGATGTCAGGTCTGCCTTCAAAAACAGGAGAGCCGTTCTGCTCTGTAAACAACAGGCTTGTAAGGGTTTCTTCAGAAATGCTTTCCTGCAACAAAACCGTACTCTCAAAAGGCAGTCCTATAAGCTCTTTCAGGTAATCCGTCGCCTGTACAATCTGATTTTCTGCCATGTAGAGGTTCGGTTTCTGATTCTGCACATTGATATACACATTCAAGGTATCCGATACAAGTGCCAGATCATTTTTATAAAGGACACGGGTATCGTGCATGGTCTGTTCTGCCCGTTCTATTGCCTTATGGACAAGTTCCCTGTTAAGGATCGCTAAGCGGATATTATAATAAGCCCTGCGTATCTCATCAGCCAGTTCCCATTTGGTCATTTCCCGCTCCGCTTCCGATAACGCTGTGTTCAGTTTGGACAACCGGATTCCTTCACGAAGCTGGGGATTAAATATCGGTAACTGTAAATCCACCAAACCGCTGAAATGATTCTTTGCCGATCCGTTTACAGGCATCATTCTTGAATTGTCAATCGTCAAATCTCCCGTTGGTGAAACACCGATACCGGGGAAAAAGAAAACGGTCGGCTTGATGTTACGTATGTAGGTGGTCGATGCGTTGATCTGCGGATAGCGGTTTGCCTCGATTTCCTTTGTCGCATACTGTGATTTCAAGGTCGAAAGTTCTCCTGCCTTGACCATTCTGTTGTTTTGAAGCCCAAGCCCGACCGCTTGCTCCACGGTCAGCCTGTACACGGAATCAGCGGGAATCGGCTGGGTCTGTGCGGACAGTTGCAGTCCACCTATCAGTAGCAGAACAGTCGCTATACCGGACTTGTTTACTTTGAGTGCCTTGCGTTGTTTTGATCGTTCCATCAAACGGGTAATACCATAATGAACGACAGGAACCAATAGCAAGGTCAGGAACATCGAACTGGTAAGCCCGCCTATAAGTACCCATGCCAGACTGCTGATCATTTCCGAAGATGCCCCTTTTGACAATGCCAGTGGTAGCATGCCAATTACCATTGCCAGCGTGGTCATCAGGATCGGTCTCAACCTTGTACGTCCGGCATCCAAAAGTGCCGCTCTGAGAGAATCTCCCTCGGCAAGTCGTTCGTTTGCCCTGTCGACCAACAAGATGGCATTCTTCGCCACAAGCCCCATCATCATGATCAATCCGAATATGGAAAAGATATTCAGTGAATTTCCAGCTAAAGCTAAAGCGACCACGGAACCTCCGACACCTACCGGAATGGAGAACAATACGACAAACGGGTATGCCCAGTTGTTATACAATGCGACCATGATCAGGTAGATCAGGCAGAGTGACATAACCAGTGCCACGGCAAGGCTTCCGAAAGCATCATCCTGCAAATCGAGGTCGCCCTCATAACGAAGCGTAACGGATGCAGGTAGCGGATTTTTAGCTACGATAGCCTTGATGTCCTCGCCGATATCTCCGGTAGGTCTGCCGGTTACCTTTGCCATCAGCATCACTGCGGACTGTTTATTTCTTCTTTCGAGCATAGATGGTGCGGTGGCTAAACGGACATCCGCAAACTGTTTGAGGTATATCATCTGACCCTGAGCGTTAACGAACGGGAAATTTTCAATATTGCTTGTGGTCGCTTTGTCCTGTTCACGCAGGGAGATACGCATATCGATCTCTGTACCGTCCTTTGTATATTTCATATCTTCGTAACCGTTCACGGCTATACGCAGTGCCGTACTGATCCCCTCTACGGTCAGACCGAGGTCACCGAGTTTTTTACGGTCTATATTTACCTGTAACGACGGTTTCTCATCCTCTACAGAGAGCTTTGGAGCAACGATACCGTCCACTTTCCTGATATCTTCCAAAAGTCGTCTTGCGGTTGCAAATACAGTATCTCTGTTCTCTCCGTGCAACAGTAGCTGTATCGGAGCGGCATTGGTTCCGAAGAGACCTACAGTGGAAACATCGACTTTCACACCCGCTTCCAGCAAGGCGATTTTTTTAAGTTCCCGTCCTATTTCTGAAATGGATTTACTTCTGTCTTTAGCTTCAACGAGCGATATGTTTATACTTGCCACGTTACCGCCACGGTTCTCCCCTGAGCCATCACTTTGATAACCGACAAGCGTAAACTGATTAGTAACTTCCGGCACTTCATTCACTCTCTGTTCAATAGATTTGACAATGCGATCCATTTCCTGGATACGTGTACCCGGAGGGGCTGTGACCATCAGCGAAAGCTCACCCTTATCCGTAGCGGGAACAAACTCGCTACCTACATGCCCTGTGAACAGCAGGCTTAGTGAAGCGATCAGGAAAGCAGCGGAAATACCGACAGTTTTCCATTTATTAACAAGTGACCATGCCAGTATCCTTTCGTAAAGATCGGTCAGCTTCGCAATCTGTTTCTCAAAGAACATCGCAAAACGGGAGAAGATAGTCTTTCCGTCCAGATGGGTAAGTTTCGCAAAACGTGACGATATCATCGGTGTCAAAGTGAAAGACACCATTAAGCTGGACAGTGTGGAAACCACGATGACTAAAGCGAATTCTTTAACAAGGCTACCTACAAGCCCCGGCACAAAAGCAAGGGGCAGGAATACCACTACGTCCACCAGTGTAATGGACATCGCAGCAAAACCAATCTCTGTACGACCGTCAAGGGATGCTTTCACTCTTTCAGATCCC
Source organism: Pedobacter nanyangensis (assembly GCF_003313505.1). Lineage (GTDB taxonomy): Bacteria > Bacteroidota > Bacteroidia > Sphingobacteriales > Sphingobacteriaceae > Pedobacter > Pedobacter nanyangensis. The sequence goes on from NZ_QMHO01000001.1 coordinate 191,567, forward strand.
ATTTCCATGTGACGGTAGATATTTTCCAGCACCACAATGGAGTCGTCCACCAGAATCCCGATCACAAGAGACATAGCGAGAAGCGTCATCAGGTTCAGGGAGTAATCCATAGCGAACATCATGATGAAAGCAACCAACAGGGAGGTTGGAATAGCGATCAGTACGGTGATTGCATTTCGCAGACTGTGCAGGAACACCAGCATAACAAGTGCCACGAGCAATACCGCCAAAAAGAAATCAAAGTACACGGAATTAGCCGCTTTGAGTGTAAATTCCGATGAATCGGAAATAACAGAAAACTTAAGCCCGATGTTGCTGTGCAGGGATTCCAGTTCTGTCAGATGTTCCCGTACCAGTTTTGCGGCTTCCACGGCATTTGCCCCGGTCTGCTTGTTGACCAGCAGGGCGATGGAGTTCTTGCCGTTTACACGGTTCATGACCGTAGCCTCCTTTTGTCCTTCTGTTATATTGGCGACATCTTTTACGAATATGGTACTGCCATCCGGCTGGACACGTACGGGTTGCATACGAAGTTGCTCGAAGTCCGTTGCTTTACCTGTGGTACGCACGTCAAATTCGCCGTCTTTTGATTTTACCGCACCAATGGGTATCTCGACATTACTGCTTTGGATAGCCTGTGCAAGCTCATCCATGCCAATGCCATAGGCCCTCAGCTTTTCAAGGTCTGCGGCAACTTTAACTTCCCTTGGAGAACCACCAAGAAGCGTAACACGCCCTACATTGTTGATCTGTGAAATACCCTGTCTGATCTGCTTATCCAGCATCTCGTACAACTGTGCTTCAGGAATATTCGCAGTAGTTCCTATTCTTAGTACAGGCTCATCGTTGATACTGTAACTTTCAATAGTGGGTGATTTTACGGCAGCAGGGAGTTCAGGGAGTACTTTGTTTATCGCCCGCTGTACATCCTGAATCGCTTTTTCGGGATCAGCATCGGCAACAAACTCAATGGATACGACCGCAGAGTTTTCGGCAGAATAAGTGCTGACCCTTTTTATCTTGTTTACGCCGGATATGGCGTCTTCCAATTTTTTGGATACCGTGTTTTCTATTTCACTCGGTGCTCCTCCCGGATATACGGCTGTTACCGTAACGACGGGGGTTGCCAGTTCGGGCAATAGTTCATAGCGGAGTTTGCTATATCCCAATATACCCAGACCTGCTATGATCAGGTAAAAGACAATAAATAATATGGGGCGTTTGATCGCCAGTTCTGTTAACTTCATTTCTTTTGGGTTTATTAGTTGATATCTGCTTTGCTTTCAGTAATCTTTACCGATGTAAGGTCTATTCCTTCGGTAATATTGGACTGTCCTTTGGTCACCACGATATCACCGGGCTTCAGACCGGATATGACTTCGATATAATCTTCCAGTTCCCTGCCTTTTTGGAACGGACGGCGAACGGCTTTTTTGCCTTCACCGACCAACCAGACATAAGGGGCATTGAAATCACCTCTTACCGCCGTGCGTGGGATAACCAGTGTAGAAATTTTTTCCGATGCGTCCATATCCACATTCACCGTCATTCCGCCCATCAATGTGATGCCGTGCTGGTTGTTGTTCACCTTGGCAAGTACAGGAAATGTTTTCGCCTGATTAGCGTTGGGAATGATCGCTGAAACCACACCCTCAAAATGGTGTGTCGGATAGGCGTCTACGGTAAAACGAACTGGTTTGCCCTGTTTGATCTTGGAAATTTCCTTTTCGGGAACCTGAAAACGTACTTCAAGCTGGTTTAAAGGAATAATAACAGCGACAGGGCTTCCGGGTGACAGGTAGTCACCTACACTTGCGGATTTGGTAGCAATAACGCCACTGATCGGAGCAATGACCGTTGTACGGCTAAGTTCAGACTGGGAGATTTTCAGTTGCTTTTCTGCCATGTTCAAGGCGTGTCGGGCAGTTTCCAGTTCTACGCCTGTCGCATTGTTCTGTTTATGTAATTCGGCATACCGCTGATAGTCTACCTTTGCTTTTTCGTACTCGATCTGGTGTATCTGATGGGATGGCTGTTTCATTGGGTTTTCAAGGACAGCGATGACCTGACCTTTACTGACCTTACTACCGTTCTGGATGTTTAGTTTTACAACCTTACCATCCGTTTCCGCAACTAAATTTACCATCCCTGTGGTTTCCAGTTGTCCGGGATAAGAAAAAGAATCGTCAAACTGCTCTTCGGTAACAGCAATAGCTTCTATTGCGAACGGAACTGCTTCCTGTTCTGCACGAATCTCTTTATCCACCTTTTTTTGGTTGCTTGAAAGTTTGAACCATACCAGCCCAACGACCAGTAAAACACCGACAATTAAAAATATTTTATTACGCATGATCACTTATTTTTTTGCCAAAGGTAGCCTGGGCATTAAAGCGTATGCTTGAAAAAGAAACCGAACGGTAAATATTCACCGTTCAATTGTGTTATATCCGTTTAAGTCGTTTGCTGAGAATTTGGTTGGACACAGTTTGAAAGTCAGTAGTAGCAACTACCTATGATATAGGAATTTGGTGAGTTATTTTTTGCTTGGGAGCAAGCCGATAAAAGAAAATTAAGCATTGTTTTTTACAGGTAGTAAAAAGCCCGGTACGAAACCATGTAGCGTAGGTATATAAGCCCCTACCAATAAAAAAGCCTTGAATTTTTCAAGGCTTTTAAAATCGTTTACTGAATATATAACAGGTCAATGCGACCTCTTTTCCGTGTATCTCCATCGTGATATCCCGTTTACCCGACATAGTGAAACCCCGCCTTTCGTAAAACTGGTAGGTAGATCCGGAATCGGTATACAGGTAGATCATTTTATCTTTTTCATCCTTTTCCAATCGGTCAAGCAGGAGTGTTCCGATCCCCTTGCCCTTGATGGTAGGGTCAACAGCGAAAAAATTCAGTTCACCGTCAATTTCGTTTGTCCTTTTCAGTTCATTGAGCATCTCTACATTGGTATCGTCATATATACTGGATGCTTTCCAGTAAAAGAGATTGATAAAAAAAGAAATAGTTTTGACAAAGGCTCTGTAATAAAAGGAGGTAAAAATTTTTGGTTTACCCTTTATGTCTGCTAAGAGTACGCCCACCAATTTATTATCCATATAGGCTCCGTATGCCCGTGTTGCTTTGGTAATTTCCAAGTACCAGAAATATTTGCTGTAGATATAGAGTTCTAACTTGTTGGTTGCGTACCATGATAAGTGCATGCCTTCGACAGCAAACTTTCTTGCCATATCGAAATCCTTATCTCTGAGATTTTTTATTACTACTTCCATTTTATCTGCCTTTTTTTTCAATCAGATAGCAACCGCATATTGCTATTTTTCATACAGTTGATTCTGTTTACAAAATTATCCAATCAAAGATACCAATAGTCAAAAAAAATAATTGAATAGGGTAAATTGACTTATGAACTGTTCTATACTCATCTAAACCGGGAAATTGGTTGATGTAAAGTGTTTGGATCGTCATTCGTGTGGCAGAATTTATATTTTTTTCAATCATCTCTTAGCATAAGTCTTGGCTATTGTTGTACCAAATGTTGTAGATCAGGGTCATTCTTGATGCGTTCCATTTCACTCTCCACGATATGAACAATGTCTAATTTTATCTGACGGTAATTGTTATCAATATCCCGTTTCATATTATCTACTCCGTTTTCATCGACAAAGGATAAAATTTCGGGTATCTTCTGATACGCTTTGGTTTCGGTAGCAACCTTTTCATTATCAACCACGATTTCCGCATGAAATATTTTTTGCTCTATACGTTCGTCGAAGTTATCGGAAACAGCACCCACGAACATACCTTGTGTAAGGGTACTGATTTTTGAAGCCGGAATAAGGCTGTCTAATTGGGTTGAAATGGAAGTAGATTTATCATTACGATTAATCGTCATACTCTGCCGTTTTTGTAAAACTTTTCCGAAACGTTCTGATAAATTTTTCGCTGTTTCGCCTACGACCTGACCGCTAAAAATATTACCAACTGTGTTCTGAATTACCTTACTTTCTTTGTCGCCATAATCACGTATTAATTGACTAAAATCTTGAAAACCAAGGCATACAGATACGAAATTACTTCTCGCAGTTGCGATGAGTTGGTCAAGTCCCCTGAAATAAATTGTGGGCAATTCGTCTATGATAACCGAGCTTTTAAGCTGTCCTTTTTTATTGATTAATTTTACAATTCGGGAGTTATATAAACCCAAAGCTGCTGAGTAAATATTTTGTCTATCGGGGTTGTTTCCGACACACAAAATTTTAGGCTCTTTTGGGTTGTTGATGTCTAAAGAAAAATCGTCGCCTGTCATAACCCAATAGAGTTGTGGCGAAATCATTCTCGACAAAGGGATTTTGGCAGAAGCAATCTGACCTTGTAATTGATCTTGTGCTCCGCCTTGCCAGGCATCCATGAAGGGCGACAAATAATTTTCCAATTCGGGATAAGAGGTCAGAATGGTAAATACATCAGCGTATTTCTTATTCAGCAACTCAATAGCATGGGGAAAGGTACAGAACTTACCATTTTCGTAGATTTTAAGAAACCAGATAATGGCTGCCAACAATATAATTGGCGACTCGACGAAAAAATCCCCTTGCTTCTGTATCCACGACCTGTTAAGGTTTAGCATGATCGTATATGCCGCTTCGTAGGCATCGGATATGTCCGTCATAAAGCCGGGATTAAGCGGATTGCAACGGTGGCTCTTGCGTGGGTCGTCAAAATTTATCACATAAAATTTGGGCTGTACTTTGTACTTATCCCTGTTCTTCAATAAGTGGTTGTAGGCAATGGTAGAAAGGTCATCGAATTTGAAGTCATAGATGTACATGGAGAACCCTTTCTCAATCTGTTGCTTGATGTAGTTGTTTACGATTGCATACGATTTACCGGAACCCGGAGTTCCTAACACGATCGTTGCCCGAAAGGGATTCACAATGTTAATCCAGCCGTTGTTCCACTTGCCTTTGTAATAGAACTTCGTGGGAAGATTGACAGAATATTCGTTTTCCATCAGCTTGGTTTCCTGCTGAAAACTCTCATTTTCATTATTGAAAACGTCGTCCATCAGGTTGTTGTTGAGTAAACGGTGCATCCACACACCCGCCATCAATAAGGCAATATAACCGCCCGCCATCGTAAGGATATAAAGGAATGTTCCGGCAACTGGCGACAGCTTTAAGAGTGGCGTATTGAGAAAGAATAACACAAATCCAATACCCAACGCCACATAAATTTTAGACCATGTTATTTTTTCATTTTTTACGCCTTTTGTTCCCAGACAGCTTAAAGCCAACAATACCAAAGCGAACACTTTGGTATATAACGTATGTTCAAAAAGTCCTGCCGTCCGGTTGAAATTCCCTAATATCTTATTGATGATTTCTAATGTCCAGCCACGTTCTAAAAAGAAAGTGTAGCAAAACCAATAAAGGTGCATCAGTACCAAAAGGATACTTACTGCCCGCATAAAAGCCATTATCTTGGCTAAGCCTCTTAAATCGTCTTCTCCCTGCATTTGAAAAATTTTAAATGTTCGGGCGTGAATTTATAGGCTGTATAGCGTGTCTATAAGAATATGGCACTCAATGGCGGTGCGTGGCGGTGTTTGGCTGAATAGTACAGTTTACAATCAATCGAAATTATTATCCTGAGTTCTGTTTATTTTATGCCTTATAAACAAACGCATTGATATTCATTCCCGCACCTACCGAAGCAAACAAAACTATATCTCCTTTTTTAATAGAATGTTCAGGTAACTCTCCTCTTTTAATCATCGCAAGTAGAGAGGGAATTGTTGCTACACTGCTGTTTCCGAGCTTCTGAATAACCATAGGCATTATGTCTTTGGGAACTGCTGCATCGTATAACCTGTAAAACCGTTTAAGAATAGCTTCGTCCATTTTTTTATTAGCCTGATGAATAATGATTTTATCCAATTGGTTAATGGAAAATCCGCTGCTATCAAGGCATTCTTTCATAGCAATAGGAACACGCAAAATGGCAAATTCATAGATTTTTCTGCCGTTCATCTTGATGTATCGTATATCAGGACAACTCTCATTAGAGTACGATTTACCAAAGTGCAGATAGTCTTTTTCTTCTGAGGTAAACGAACCCGATATGTGCGATTGGATTCCCGATTCATCATTGCTGATTTCCAATATGGCAGCACCTGCTCCGTCTGCATAAATCATGCTATCCCTGTCATGGATATCTACTACTCGGGAAAGGGTTTCTGCTCCGATAATCAGGCATCGTTTAGCAATACCCGATTTAATAAAAGCATTAGCTTGTATCATTCCCTCAATCCACCCTGGGCATCCGAACACTATATCGTAAGCAACACAAAAATTGTTTTTTATCTTCAAAAGATGCTTGACCCTCGAAGCGAGGCTCGGAACCATATCGGACTGCACCGTTCCGAAACGCACATCGCCAAAATTATGGGCAAAAATGATGTAATCCAAAGTTTCAGGATCAATCCCCGAGTCCTTAATTGCGGATTTCGCAGCGAAAAAGCCCAGGTCAGAAGCTACCTGTTCTTTTGTAGCATAACGCCTTTCTTCAATGCCTGTAATTTCTTTCAGCTTATTGATAATTGTTGCGTTGTCATGTGTTAGAGCCAGTCCGTTTTCGTCAAGGAAATGATGTTTATCAAAAAACAGGTTGGTAATCGTTTGTGAAGGTACATAATTACCCGCACCAATAATTTTACTCTTCATTGTTATTTCTTCTTGTGATGCACTTCCTCATCCCTTTTTTTCCAACATTTGCAATCATTACATATTCTTGGCAAAATTAGTTTGGGCAGTAAAGTGTATCGCAGTAAAAGAAGCTGAATAGCGGATATCTGCTGTTCAATCGTAATATATCAGTTTAAACGGTTTTTTGGATATTACTCTTTTTAAATCCAATCCCCAGAGTGAGCGATAGCGGTATAAATGACCTCTTATAAAATGGAGGTCTTGGTATTATCCATATTTATATTGTGGTGTATGAGTTATTGCATTCTCCTTTTTTTTCTTTTCTTCATTCTATTAGCAAACTGTTGTTCCTCATGATCCTCGCCCTGGGCTTCAGGAATAAGCAAACCGCCAAAGGCTTCGATTAAACCGTCTTCATGTTTTTCCTTAGTATCCAGAAAGTCGAACAAATGATGCGGTTCTTCCGTGGGTAGATCCTCATCCTTTAAATGGGATATCTTTGCCTGTGGTTCATCATGTTCTTTTATTTCCGGTCTGATGTTGTTGTTCCAGTAGTCATTAAATGTATTGGCAGAAAGCTCCTTACCCAAGCGAGAACCATTCCAGACCGTTTTGGAATTGTGATCGATGAATGTAATACCGTAGATCCGTCCTACATCATTACGCCGTACCATTACCTGAATGCCCTGCTCGGCTAAGTTTTTTTTTAAATTTCGATTCATCAACCGTTGTTTTTAGGGCAATGTTAATGGCGGCTTTGAGTGTCTGTTTGGTGGGATGGTCTTTCAATGCCAATTTGCATTTCGCAAAATGCAATTCCAAAGCGGGTAACCCTGCGTTTTTTCCGAACAGGGAAGCCTTGAACGGATGCCCGGCTCTTTCTCCCTTTTCATTCAACGGGATGTACAATAACCCCTGTTTCATTTTTCCCTGCAATTCGCCCTCCACTTTCTCCGTAGTAATATGGAAGAGGGATAGCAAGGCATTATACTCTCCCAAAGTTTGATATTGATAGTAATTGGGCAGGTGTCGGACAACCGAAGCGATCTGGCTTTTTACATCGCCAGCCCGATAATCCACCGGACGAAACACCTTATCATTTTGCTGATGCTCTTTGTTTGTTGCGGGTACTAAATGGTGTTGCTTTTCGAGTTCACGGCACACTTTCATTGATCGCATTTTCTCGAATTTGTCCGAAATCTTTACACCGTTTTCGTCCACGCATACCGATACGATATGGATATGGCTACGGTCAATATCTGTGTGTTTGAATACCACAAAAGGCTGTTCGCCGTACCCCATTTCACGCATATACTGTTCCGCAATTTCCCTGAACTTGTCATCGCTTACCTTATCCTTTGGGTCGGGATTGAGCGAGATATGCAGGGTATGATATTCCGTATTGCGATTTGCGATTAAGTAGGGTTCAAAAGATTGGGTCAACTGTGCTACGGTATATTCTCCGTTTGGTGTCTCAATTATCTTATGGGCAAGGAGAATTTGCCCATTTTCCTTTTCCACTTTGAGGTTATTGTATGACAATGCACCATATAAATTACTGCTTCTTCCGATTTTTGCGATCATTGTTTATGCTGTTTTTCAGATATTTTGCTTCAAATTCTTCGGTCAACTCCATAATTTTTTGGCATAAAATGACCATTTCCAATGTCTGTTTTTCTAATTTGTAAAGGAAAGCGGCAGCTTTTTTCTCCGAAAAATTGCGGTACAACAGCTTTACGATCTGGTTATAATTCACACCTATGGAGCGGAACTGACTGTGAAACGAGGTCAATCGCATATAGTAATCAACTGTTCCTTTGTCAATCTGAACCGACTTCATTTCATTTCCGAATAGTTGCGAAATGATAAATTTTGCCTTATTGGGCATTCCCGATGCTTCAAAAAGCGATAATAATTTAGCGTTTTCCTCGTCTGTCAAACGGAAAACGTGGCGGTGGGTGCTGGGATTGAGCTTTGGCTTACGACCGCCCTTATGCTGTTTCTGTTTGTTGTTCTCGTTCATCACAAATCCATTTTTAATTCATACGAAAAGCCGACTTCGGAGGTCTTTTTCTGCTCCCTGCAAGGGCAAGTTGTTTTGAGGCACTAAACTCGGTTTCGAGTGCCTCAAAACACAACTTGCCGTGTTCTGTTGAACACAAAAATCCGTCCGCCAAAAAAGGCGGAACCGGATTAAATGTAACAGGGAAAAACGGCTCGATGCCGTTCCCGTTACCCTCCGATTTGTCAAAAGTCTTTTGCATAAATCCGTTAATAAAAATTATTGTACAAAGTAAAGCCCTGTTTACGAAAGCATTGTGCTGTATAGCAGTGCCAAACACTGCCTTTGAACGCCAAACACTGCCACATTAATAAACTCCTTTGTTTATCTCTTTTTATTTGTACCAACAAAAGGAAGTAAGTGTATAGATAGTTATGTAGGTAACAACATAAGTACCTAACTACCGAAGTAAGTAATCAAGCAAACAGGTACATAGAAAAGTACCTGTTCAGATACCTGGTTATGTTGTTCTGTATGCACAAGTGCAAGTATTCAGGTAAGTAGGTCTGCTTGTACAAATCTACTTATCTGCCTACCGATGTAGGCGTGTATTCAAGTACATAGATAGGTTGGTCTATGGGTAAATAATTACGTACGTAAATAAATCGGTGCATAGCAACATACTTAAATACAGAGGTGTCTATCTGCGGACATAAGCATTTACGCATAATAGGTAATGGAGTATATAAATAATTAAATAAATAGAGATATGAGTACAAAACACAAAACAGTATTTATCGCCTTTTCTTCTCAAAAAGGCGGTGTCGGCAAAAGTACATTCACCACACTTGCTGCAAGTACCCTGCATTATCGTTTAGGTTATAATGTAGCCGTATTTGATACGGATTTTCCACAGCACAGCCTGATGAAAATGAAAGAACGTGACCTTAAAATGGTAATGGGAAACGAAGCCCTGAAGAAACAGGCGTATAATCAATTTATGACCATAAACAAAAAGGCGTATGAGATTATACAGCACGGGGCTGATAGTGTATTAGAAAAAGCCCAGGAATATGTAAACGCTTCTCCTGTTCCGATTGATGTTATATTCTTCGATTTACCCGGAACCGTGAACACACCCGGCATTCTTAAAGCGTTGGCAGGAATGCACCACATTTTTACTCCCATCACGGCAGACCGTGTGGTAATGGAAAGTACGCTTGTTTTTACACAACTTTTAAAGGACGTGATTATGAAACAAGGTGAAACTTCCATTAAAACAATTAACCTGTTTTGGAACCAAGTGGACGGCAGGGAAAGTACACCATTATATGAGGTATATAACAGCCTTATCCGCCAATTAGGATTAAGCCTGATGCAGAGCCAAATCAAGAGCAGTACACGCTTTCGTAAAGAAAGCGAAGTGAACAGCAAAACCGTTTTCCGCTCCACGCTATTGCCTCCCGACAAACGGTTGATGAAAACCTGTCAGTTAAACCTGTTTATGAACGAATTTTTAAAAATCATTCAATTATAAGCCCTATGGAAAAAGGAAACAAGAAAAGGGTTACTCCCGATATAAACGAAGAACTTATGATGAGCCTTATGGTGGATGGTATCAAAAAGGATGGCATAAAACTACCTCCTGAGCCCGTAAAAGAACCCAAAAAGGAAAGTGAAGTTGAGGAAACAAAACAACAGGCTGACCGAAACAAAGTCACGGTTAGAGAAAAGAACAGAACAAGGCGAAACGCTGAAACCGATTACGAAAATATCTTTTTCAAAAAAACCGACACCAATGCCCGTGACGGAAAAACGGTCTATATACGACCGGAATTTCATGAAAAGCTGACACGCATTATTCAGGTGATTGGCGAAGATAAGATTAGTATATACGCTTATCTGGACAATCTGCTGGACTACCATTTTCAGGAATTTGGCGAACAGATTACCAAGAGCTATAACGACAAGTATAAACCCATTTAATAATTGGAGATATGGAAAAGAGCAATAAAGCGACCAGAGCAAAGAAGACAAACAAATCGTATTCTTCTAAATTCCTTAAAAGGAACACACTGAAAGGAAGAGGCGATAAATCTATTTATGTCCGTCCCGAATACCACGAAAGGCTTACCCGGATAGTGAAGATTATCGGTGCGGGAGAAATCCCATTGTACGCCTATTTGGATAATATCTTAAAGCACCATTTTGAGTTGCATTCCGAAGAAATTCTCGAAGATTATAACAAGAATAATAAACCTATTCTATAAAGTATTTGATTATGAAAAATTTATTTAAGAAAAAGACACAACCTAAAAGCACCGCACAATATAGTGCCCGGTTTTTAGCCAATCGGTTTCCATCGGGGCGTAACGGCAAGGTGGTTTACATACGCCCTGAATACCACGAAAGATTGCTCCGTATTGTACAAGTAACAAGGGAGGAAAAAACAACGCTCTACTCATACATTGACAATATTCTTGAACACCACTTCAAGGAGTTCGGGGAAGATATTACAGATTATTTCAACGACCATTTTAAACCCATTTTATAAGCTATGGAAACAGTAATTGTGATATGCCTGCTCATAGTCATTGCCCTGCTGGTGCAGGATAAGATTGTCATTAAGAAAAGGTCGGAGCATAAGCCAATGCAGGAAAAGGTTAATCCGAACCTGCCCGATATTATGGGTCAGCCCAAGCCTGTAAGAAGCCTTTCCCTGCCAAACGCTGCCAATGAAAGCCAAATTGAGGAACAAGAGATAAACCCTGATAATTTAGACATTGAATACGACGAAAATGAAAACGTAGGTATTCAAATTCCGCAGGAAGAGCTGGACGAAGTTTTCAGAAATATGCCTGATTTGGAGGAAGAGGAAGAAGAATGGAACAGGTACGGAATATTTGGTGGCGATAACAGTCTTGCCCAAGGGGTTACCTTTGAAGAACTAAGCTCCGTAGGTGCATTGCTCCAAAAAGAGAATTTGGAACAATCACAAAAGGAAACAGCGGTAGATATAGTTCAAAGATTACAGGGGACTGAATTATTCAGCTTATTGGAAAATTCCATCGAGGGTGCCTCCCTAAAAATTGCCGAGCTTTTGGATAGTACCCTTTCATCTGAAACGGAAGACAGTTCTTCCACTTTGCGGAAAAGTGATTTGAGTGATTTTGACATTGGGGAGTTTTTATAGACTTCCCTTTGTCATTTTTAAAAACAAGGAAATATGGAAAATGAAATTAATCAGGAAGCCTACGACTTGCGTGTAAACAAAGGAATGCTACCTACCATAGATATTGCAGGTCATACTTTTGATGTGGATATCCGTATGGATATGCTACGACCTAAAGATGATTTTCTGTCTAAAGGGATTGTGTTCTCGGATATAGAAAACTATTATGATGAAGATAAAAGAACCTATACCATTCCATACAATCCGAAGACACACGAATTTCAGGAGCCTGACTATCGGAATATAAAAGAGCTTCCCAAAGATTTAATCGCTGTGAGTTTTCCCTCTGAAAGATTGCTTGACAGGATTGGATGGAACAGACATTATGGATTTGAATTGACACACGGACTGGCAAAGCAGGGCTTGCAATTGCAGTTTGAAGCGAAGCAAATACCGTGGGAGAAAACCTTTCTTGTTGGTTTGATAAGAAGCAATCTGAAAACTGAAAAGAACCAACAAAAGACTGTCGAAAAACAACAGCCAACCCAATCAAAGAAAAGCAAACCAAAAGGACGAAAAATGTAAAATAAACAGCCCGGTCAGTAAACGCCATACAGTAAAAAGTTTGGCGTTTTTTTATGCTCAAATATCTGTTACAAAGCCACTCACAGCCAAACACTTCCTTTGACTGCCACTTTGTTAGACCGCCTCATTTTCTGAAACACCTTTATCCCGAAAGACCGCAAGGTGCGGGATAACAGTAACAAATTAATGTGTTTCAATTATGAAAAAACAGAGAAAAAAAGTATTGCTGGCAGCCGTGGCTATGCTGTCAGGAATTGGTGTGTTCGCACAGGGTAACGGTTCGGCAGGTATCAACGAGGCTACCCAAATGGTAACGTCTTATTTCGACCCCGCAACCCAATTAATCTACGCCATCGGTGCGGTGGTCGGGCTAATCGGAGGTGTTAAGGTGTACAACAAATTCAGTTCGGGCGACCCCGATACGAGCAAAACTGCGGCAAGCTGGTTCGGTGCGTGTATCTTCTTAATCGTGGCAGCTACCATCCTGCGTTCATTCTTCCTTTAATCCTTTGCTTTATGAACAATTACAACATAAACAAAGGCATCGGAAGAACGGTGGAATTTAAAGGTTTGAAAGCGCAATACCTGTTCATCTTCGCTGGCGGATTACTCGGTACGCTCATCTTCGTGATGATACTGTATATGGCAGGCGTAAACTCTTACATCTGCCTGTTTCTCGGAGCAGGCGGTGCTTCGCTGATTGTGTGGCAGACCTTTTCGCTGAATAGGAAGTACGGCGAACACGGATTAATGAAGATAGCGGCTAATAAAAGGCATCCCCGCCATATCATTTGTCGCAAGGCAGTACACCGCTATTTAAAATTCACTCCTAAATCGAATGCCGTATGAGAAATGTAGCAAAGACCACCACATTGGAAAGCAAGTTTCCTTTGCTGGCAGTAGAAAACAACTGCATTCTTTCCAAAGATGCAGACATTACCGCCTGTTTTGAAGTGCGTTTGCCGGAACTGTTTACCGTAGCCTCTGCGGAATATGAAGCCATTCATTCCGCCTGGCATAAGGCTATTAAGACCTTGCCGGATTTTACGGTCATTCACAAACAGGATTGGTATATCAAAGAAAGCTATGCGCCCGATTTGGCAGAAGACAATCAAAGTTTTTTGGCAAAATCCTACCAACGCCATTTTAATGAGCGACCGTTCCTGAACCATTATTGCTACCTCTTTTTAACCAAGACAACCAAAGAGCGTATGCGTATGCAAAGTAATTTTTCATCGCTTTGTAAAGGTTCACTGATACCAAAGGAAATTAGGAACAAGGAAACGATACATCGCTTTATGGAAGCGGTGGCACAGTTTGAACGTATCGTAAACGATAGCGGTTTTATAACCCTGCAACGCCTTACCGAAGATGAAATCATCGGAACGGAAGAAAAGCAGGGGTTGCTGGAACAATACCTTACGCTATCGAGGGATGCGGGAACACCGATGCAGGACATCGCACTCGGAACAGAAGAAGTCCGTATCGGGAACAAAAGGTTAAGCCTGCACACGCTTTCGGACACGGACGACCTGCCCGGAACGGTATCGGCAGATACCCGTTTTGAAAAGCTATCTACCGACCGTAGCGACTGCCGTCTGTCATTCGCCGCACCTGTGGGTTTGCTGTTAAGCTGCAATCACATTTACAATCAGTATTTGTTTTTGGATAATAGCGAAGACAACCTGCAAAAGTTTGAAAAATCCGCAAGGAATATGCACTCACTGGCAAGGTACAGCCGTGCCAACCAAATCAACAAAGAATGGATAGAAAAGTATCTGAACGAAGCCCACAGCTTCGGGCTATCCTCCATCCGTGCACACTTCAACATTATGGCGTGGTCGGAAGATCCGGCAGAACTGAAACAGCTAAAGAATGATTGCGGTAGTGCGTTGGCACTGATGGAATGCAAACCACGCCACAACACTACGGATGTAGCCACATTGTATTGGGCAGGAATGCCGGGCAATGCAGGCGATTTTCCGAGTGAGGAAAGTTTTTACACTTTTATCGAGCCTGCCTTGTGCTTCTTCACGGAAGAAACTAACTATCACAATTCGCCCTCGCCGTTCGGTATCAAAATGGCTGACCGCCTGACCGGAAAGCCTATCCATTTGGATATTTCGGATTTGCCGATGAAGCGTGGGATTATCACGAACCGCAACAAATTCATTTTGGGGCCATCAGGTTCGGGAAAATCGTTCTTCACAAATCATATGGTAAGGCAATACTACGAACAGGGCGCACACGTCCTGTTGGTAGATACGGGTAATTCCTATCAGGGTTTATGCGAACTCATCAAAGGGAAAACCAAAGGCGAAGACGGCGTTTACTTCACTTATACAGAAGACAATCCCATTGCCTTTAACCCTTTCTATACAGATGATGGCGTGTTCGATATTGAAAAGCGTGAAAGTATCAAGACTTTGATACTGACCTTATGGAAACGTGATGATGAACCGCCCACCCGCTCGGAAGAGGTTGCTCTCTCCAATGCAGTAAGTGGCTATATCGAACGCATCAAACAGGAAGATGTTTACCCGTCATTCAACGGCTTTTATGAGTATGTAAAAGGCGATTACCGCAAGGTGTTGGAGGAAAAGCAGGTAAGGGAAAAAGACTTTGACATTGCCAACTTCCTGAATGTTCTCGAACCCTACTACAAGGGTGGCGAATATGATTACCTGTTGAACTCCAACAAGCAATTAGACCTGCTTTCCAAACGCTTTATCGTGTTTGAAATTGATGCGATTAAAGACCACAAAATCCTCTTTCCCATAGTCACAATTATCATTATGGAGGTCTTCATCAACAAGATGCGGAGGCTCAAAGGTATCCGCAAACTCATCCTGATTGAAGAAGCGTGGAAAGCGATTGCAAAAGAAGGAATGGCAGAATACATCAAGTATCTCTTTAAGACCGTCCGCAAATTCTTCGGAGAAGCGATTGTCGTAACGCAAGAGGTCGATGATATTATCCAGTCGCCCATTGTGAAAGAAAGTATCATCAACAACTCCGATTGCAAAATCCTCTTAGACCAGCGCAAGTATATGAACAAATTCGATGACATACAGGCAATGTTGGGGCTTACGGACAAAGAGAAAGGGCAGGTACTTTCTATCAATATGAATAACGATGCAAGCCGACTGTACAAAGAGGTTTGGATTGGCTTAGGTGGTACGCACTCGGCAGTCTATGCCACCGAAGTTAGTTTGGAGGAATACCTCGCATACACCACCGAAGAAACCGAAAAAATGGAAGTGATGCAATTAGCTTCTGAATTGGACGGTAACGTAGAACTCGCCATTAAGCATATCGCAATGCAAAGGCGGGACAAAGCAAATCAATAGTCATTAACATTTTAAAATTCAAGAACAATGAAAAAAGTATTGTATCTGGTGTGTACGGCACTAATGCTCGCCGTAGCACCGTCAGCGAAAGCCCAATTTGTAGTAACTGACCCTGCAAATCTGGCTTCAGGGATTATCAACAGTGCGAACGAAATCATACAGACTTCTTCCACCGTGAGCAATGTGGTTAAGAACTTCAACGAAGTGAAGAAAGTGTACGACCAGGGTAAAGAATATTACGACAAGCTGAAAGCTATCAACAACCTTGTGAAAGATGCCCGAAAAGTGCAACAAACCGTGCTGTTAGTAGGCGATGTGTCCGAAATATACGTGCAGAATTTTGGCAAGATGATGAACGACCCAAATTTTACACCACAGGAATTGGTCGCTATCGGCAATGGTTATTCGGCACTGCTCAATGAAAGTACCGAACTGCTAAAAGAATTGAAGCAGATTATAACCTCTTCAAGCCTTTCGCTAAACGACAAAGAGCGTATGGACATCATCGACCGTGTGTACAAAGAAGTAAAAGATTATCATAGCCTTGTACGCTACTACACCAATAAAAACATTTCTGTAAGCTACCTGAGAGCGAAAAAGAAAAACGATGCCAAAAGAGTGCTTGAACTCTACGGAACTGCTAACCAAAAATACTGGTAAAAATGGAATGGGATAATCTTCACGAACTCCTGCGTTCGCTTTATGACGATATGATGCCGCTTGCAGGCGATATGGCAGCGGTGGCTAAGGGATTGGCGGGATTGGGAGCGTTGTTCTATGTGGCATTAAAGGTTTGGCAGGCTTTAAGCCGTGCCGAACCTATTGATGTCTTCCCTTTGCTGCGCCCGTTCGCTTTGGGGCTTTGTATTATGTTCTTCCCAACTATTGTTTTGGGAACCATCAATGCGGTACTAAGTCCTGTGGTTACAGGAACACACGCTATACTTGAAGACCAGGTGCTTGACCTGAACAAGCTGCAACAGCAGAAAGACCAGTTGGAATATGAAGCAATGGTACGAAATCCCGAAACCGCCTATATGGTATCAGACGAAGAGTTTGATAAAAAGCTGGATGAATTAGGATGGTCGCCATCAGACGTTGGTACAATGGCGGGAATGTATATGGACAGGCAAGCCTACAAGATAGAGAAAGCCATAAAGGATTGGTTTCGCAATTTACTGGAAATACTCTTTCAGGCGGCGGCTTTGGTTATTGACACTATACGGACGTTTTTCCTCATAGTCCTTTCCATACTCGGACCAATAGCTTTTGCTATTTCCGTGTGGGACGGATTTCAGTCCACGCTCACACAGTGGATCACGAGGTATGTCAGCGTATATCTCTGGCTTCCTGTTTCAGATTTGTTCAGCTCGATGCTGGCAAGAATACAATCCCTCATACTGGAAAGGGATATAGCAATGCTTGCCGACCCGACCTATATACCTGATACAAGCAATACGGTGTATATCATTTTTATGATTATCGGCATCATCGGGTACTTTACAATTCCGACAGTAACAGGTTGGGTAATCCAAGCCGGAGGCGCAGGAAACTTTACCCGCAACGTAAACCAAGCTGCAATGAAAACAGGAAACATCGCAGGTGCAGGTGCAGGTTCCACAGTTGGAAACATCGGCGGTAAACTGATGAATAAATAAACAATTAATCATTCTAAAAAATGGAATTTAAAACGCTAAGAAATATCGAAAACAGCTTTAGGCAAATAAGATTATATGCCATTGTGTTTGCGGTTCTCTGCATTGGCGTGGTAGGATATGCCGTATGGCAGTCCTACCGCTTTGCAGAAGAACAACGCCAAAAAATCTATGTATTGGATAACGGCAAATCTTTAATGCTTGCCTTATCACAAGATGCAAGTATCAACCGACCTGTGGAAGCAAGGGAACACGTCAGGCGTTTTCACGAACTCTTTTTTACGCTTGCTCCCGACAAGAACGCTATCGAAAGCAATATGAGCAGGGCGTTCAACCTTGCCGATAAATCAGCTTTTGATTATTACAAAGACCTGTCGGAAAAGGGTTATTACAGCAGGATTATTTCGGGGAATGTACAGCAACGCATAGAGGTCGATAGTGTCGTGTGCAACTTCGACACCTATCCTTATGCGGTACGTACCTACGCCAAACAGTTCATTATCCGTTCGAGCAACGTGACCAGGCGTAACCTGATTACTTCCTGCTATCTCGTAAACTCTGTTCGTTCCGACAACAATCCGCAAGGCTTCAACATTGAAAAGTTTGCGGTGGTTGAAAACAGGGATATAGAAGTTATTGAACGCTAAAAAAAACAATCTTATGGAAGCATTATCAGATTTAAACACGTTCGCAAAAATCCTTACAGACAAAGGATACAATGGTTATTTCCATACGCAGGGTGCGTATGCCGGAAAGCTGAAAGACAGCATCAGCGATTACCTCGAAAGCTGCCAAAAAGGTGCAGACACTTTACCTAAACAGGATTTGTTGCTGACAGGCTACCTGCAATGGTCGGGCGAAGACAAGCCAAGTGTGCAATGTAGTATGTGGGTAAAACACCTGAACGGCAAATTTTCTCTCAACAGAATGGAGGTGGCAAGAAAAGACCAATTTGGGCAATTGCTCAAAAAATCAGAACTGGCAAACCTGTCTGTAATATCCGCACCCAAAGCGGCGGAAGCGGTGGCATTGGTCAACGATGCACCGAAACAAAAGGCAGGGAAAAGTCCTAAGCGTTTCAAGCTCTAAAACAGAAAACGGTATGAAAAAATTAAGAGCAAATATGGATAGGTATTTTGATAAGCTCGACGAACGTTGGCAGGCATTGCCAGTGCGCAAACAGCACCAATATACCCTGTACTTTTTTGTGGGTTATCTCTTGCTGACCGCAGGGGTTATCGGCAAAGTAATGTACGATACGGGTAAGCCCAATGATGCTATCAACATCAGGCATATCGAGAACCCTATTCTTAAAAAGAATGAAAGTCCTGCAAGATTACGGGACACAGTATCAACAATTTTAAAAAATAGGATTTATGAAAGAAAATGAGAACAAAAAATCGGTTGTTCGGGTAACCGGGGGAAGCCCGAAAGAAACCGTTGATGTGCTTCAAAACGGTACACAGAATAATAAGGAAAAGCTCAAAAAGCCTTTAATCTTCGGCTTAATGACGATTGTCTTCGTGGGTTGTATGTACCTCATATTTAAACCGTCCGAAGATAAAAAGGCAATCGAAAATGTGGGGCTAAACGATGCCGTACCACAGGCTACCGGAGCAGGAATGCCTGCCGACAAAGGCAAAGCGTATGAGCAGGAAATGCTCGAACGCAAAGAGCAGGAAAAACGCAATGCGCTTGCAACGCTTTCCGATTACTGGAATACGGAAGATAAGGAAGAACCGACCGATGAGCAGTTTCCTGAAGATGAGGACAGCAACGGCTTTGGCGGAGGTGGCAGAAATGTTGGAAGCAACGGCAATCCTGGGTTGAACAGCTACCGAAATATGCAAAGCACATTGGGTTCATTCTATCAGGATAATAATTCGGAAACAATGGAACTCCGCAGGCAACTGGACGAAATGAAAGAGAAGCTCGCTGAAAAAGATGTGCCACCTGTTGCCACCGTAGATGACCAACTTAAACTAATGGAGAAGTCCTATGAAATGGCGGCAAAATATCTTCCGCAGAATGCTAATACCGGAACTGCCGCCCCTGCTAATGGTGCTGTTCCGGGTGCTGTTGGTGCAGCGGGTGCTAATCAAAAGGAGCATTTTGTATCGTTTACGCCTGCAAGAAAGAACACCGTATCAGCCCTGTATCGGGAGCCTACGGACAGTGCTTTTTTAGCCGATTGGAGCGAAACAAAGAACCGTGGCTTTTATACCGCCGGTTCTGTGGAGCAGGTGGTACAACCTAAAAACAGTATTAAAGCCTGCGTACACGATGCTCAAACGGTTATTGGCGAAACGGGTGTGCGTTTACGATTATTAGAGCCTGCCCAAACGCCACAACGTACTATTCCAAAAGGAACGGTTGTAACTGCTAATGCCAAATTTCAGAATGGCAGGCTACAATTAAAGATTACCTCGATAGAACTGGAGGGCAGTATCATCCCGGTAGATATAACCATTTACGATTTAGACGGGCAGCAAGGCTTGTACGTTCCGTATTCTCCCGAAATGAATGCCCTTACCGAAATGGCAGGCAATATGAGCCAGACAGGTGGAACGAGCGTAATGCTCACACAGAATGCCGGACAACAGGTTGTCGCAGATTTAAGCAAAGGAATGGTACAGGGAATTTCGGGCTATTTCGCTAAAAAGGTAAGAACCCCAAAGGTTACGCTGAAAGCGGGACATCAGGTCTTTCTTGTATCTAAAAAATAATGTTGAACTCAAATAAATAAAACAATGAAAAATCATTTAAAAACCTTTTGGGCTTTTGCCCTGATACTCGGCTTTGCCGTACAATCTTATGCACAGGACAGCATCAGAACTCCGCTTGCGTTGGGCAAGATAGAACCGTATAAAATGGAAGTTACCTACGATAAGACTTCACACCTGATTTTTCCAACCGCTATCCGTTATGTGGATTTGGGAAGCGAATACCTGATTGCTGGTAAAGCTGAAGATGCGGAAAACGTGTTGCGTGTAAAAGCAACGGTAAGGGATTTTGAAGCGGAAACCAATTTTTCCGTTATCACGAATGACGGACGTTTTTACAGTTTCAATGTGTATTACAGTTCCTATCCCGAAGCATTGAGCTATGACCTGCTGACAATGCAAAAGGCGGTGGATAAAGCCAACGGTAACGATGTGCTTTTTGAGGAATTGGGCAACAATTCGCCATCGCTGGCAGGCTTGTTATTGGAAACCATTTACAAAAAGGACAAACGCATTGTAAAGCATATCAGGGCTAAGAGTTTCGGCATTCAGTTTATTCTCAAAGGCATTTACATCCACAACGGCAAATACTATTTCCATACGGAATTGAGAAACCGTACCAATGTGCCGTTTCAGATTGATTTTGTGAATTTCAAAGTGGTGGATAAAAAGGTAGCCAAACGTACCGTAGTGCAGGAACGCCCGATGATACCGCTTAGGACTTACAAACCATTGGATGAGATTGGCGGAAAAACGACCGAGCAAAACGTGTTCCTGTTAGACCAATTTACCATTGCAGATGACAAGGTACTGCTGATTGAAATTTTCGAGAAGAGCGGTGGCAGACATCAAACCCTGCAAATCGAAAACTCAGACTTAATCAAGGCTCGTTTAATTAACGATATGCACCTGAAATTTTAATAACCCTTTTAAAGTAATTATATGAAAAAGTATATCTATACCGTGATGCTCATCTTGATAGCCATCACGGTTACACAGGCACAAAGAATGTTGCCTAAACAGAAAGGATTGGAAATAAATGCAGGAGTGCTGTCCGATGATAAGATTGGCAATGATTATTATATCAATGTAGCAATGACCGTAAACGGCAAAAACGGTAACTACCAGCTTTGGGCGTTGGAATACACACATCAGTACCACGATTATAAAGCCCTGCGCATACCGCAGGAAACTTATACTGCCGAAGGCGGTTACAGCTTCTTCCTGCTGGGCGATGCCCGTAAGAACATTACGCTGAACTTCGGAATAACAGGCGTAGTCGGTTACGAAACCATCAACCGGGGCGAAACGATGTTGTATGACGGTGCAAAAATTTTGAGCGAGGATAATTTTATCTACGGAACTGGTGGACGGCTCACTTTTGAAACGTACCTGTCCGACCGTTTTGTACTTGTCCTGCAAGGACGTACAAAAGTGTTTTGGGGTACAGATTTACAACAGTTCCGACCGTCGGCAGGTTTGGGACTAAGGTTTAATTTTTAAAACGTAAAGACAATGATAACAATATTCAATAAATTCAGAATGGGATTAAGCTCGATATATGTAATGCTGGCAATCCTCACAGCTTCGGTTTCTTTGGTATCTTGTAGCAAAGACGATGAACTCGAAATACAGAACGATTTTCCCTTTGAGGTAAACGTGATGCCAGTTCCCAAAGATGTTGCCAACGGACAGACAGTAGAAATACGCATTACCATACAGCGTAAAGGGAATTACAGCAACACGCAGTATTTTCTCCGCTACTTTCAGTTTGACGGACAGGGAACGTTGAAATACTACGATGAACCACCATACCTGCCGAACGATTTATACCCATTATCGACAGACCAGTTTCGATTGTACTATACGTCAACATCTGCCGTATCACAATCCTTTGAGGTTTGGATTTCGGATAGCTCCGGGAACGAAAAGCAATTGAGCTTTCAGTTTAATAGTAGCGATTAAAAGTAGTATGTCATTTCATAAAAACGGCTTATCTGATTGGTAAGCCGTTTTCTATTTACAGCGTATGCTTAGGAGCATTTTACTGGCTCATCAATATTTCTTAAATTTATACTTGTGAAATTAAAAATGTGAGGATATGGTTGCATCATTGGTTATAGGGATAATATTTTTGGTTGCAGGCTTGGGACTTCGTTACTGGATTAACCGAAGAAAGTTTTACAGGCGCAGCCCTATGGGAGCAGAGGGTTTTTCATCTTATGAAAGTTCGGTTTTCATTAAATTGATTGAAAAGGTTGGCAAATGGGTAGCTTATGCGCTGATTATATTCGGGCTATTGTCATTGTGGGTCTATTCACGTGAAAAAAAGGAAAAATCATCCCCGAACACAGAAATACAAAATCCACGATAGTGATGGTTGATTTTCTGTAAACAAATAAAACGACAATAATAAATGAACACAATTTTCCTGACACCATATACATTAATTGAGAACACGGACTATCCAACTGATACCAAAATTGTTATTAGAGCATCGGACTTTGAAAATGTGTTATTTCAAGATGGAAGAATAACATTTAGCTTCATTAACTGTCGTTTTAAAAAATTAGAAATTGAGAACAGTGATACAATTGAGTTTAAAGATATAAGCATTCAGTTTATTAGCTGTTATATAGAAGAAATTACGGTTGAAAATATCATAACAACAAATCTTTCAATCTTCTTTGGAAGTTCAATACTACAAGGACGGATTAAAAACAGCAACTTATTAAGTGTAACAGTTAATAATTGCTTTTTGAACAATTCATTATTTCTACTTGACTTAAAGAAAGCTGTAGTTTCATTTACCGAAGAAAATATATATCCCGTCAGGTGGAAGAGGCTACTTAAATCAGTCAATGCTACACTTGAAAATTTACTTTTGGAAAAACAGTCATTTTACATTTATGACTGCAAAGAAATAGTATTCAATTTCAATGAAAATTCAACCGATAAGATTGGACTTTACAAAAGACCAC
Organism: Pedobacter nanyangensis; assembly: GCF_003313505.1. Classification (GTDB taxonomy): domain Bacteria; phylum Bacteroidota; class Bacteroidia; order Sphingobacteriales; family Sphingobacteriaceae; genus Pedobacter; species Pedobacter nanyangensis. The sequence goes on from NZ_QMHO01000001.1 coordinate 214,754, forward strand.
ATTCTAATAACATCGAAAATAAAATTGGCTACTTTCTGAGCGAAGCAGAAAAGAAAAATTTCAAGGTCAGTTTAAATATTCAATATTCTGCGGATAAAGAACATAAATTGACAAAAGTCATTAATGCTAAACTATTAGCATTATCTATAAGTGGATATTCAACCGGAGAGGTATTAGTTGAAAATTGCAAAATAGATAGTTGGTATATCAGAAATTTTTCCGCACAGTTAGGCAGTAATTTTTATGATATAAAACCATTCAGAAAAGAAACGGAAGAAACCAAATTAGAGATACATAAATCCAATCTTGATAAAGTTTGGTTTGACAACGTATCATTTGATGGATATTCAACTATATCTCTATACAGAAATAAATTTGGGCAAACTACATTAACTGCCTGTGATTTTCCAACCACATACAAGGGATTTGACAAAATACAGACTATTGAAAACATTCATTATCCAGATAAAAAGGATAATAATTATTTCAAGACACGCTATGAAATTTTTGTTCAATTTAAAAAACAACTTGAAGCATCAGGAAACTTCTACGAAGCTCAAAAATTTCAAGCTATATCTAACGAAGCCCTTAAAAACATTGAGAATTTGCCATATTGGGATAGACTAATCTTAAAAGTTAACAGCCTATCAAACAACCACGGATTATCAATAAAAGAACCGTTTATTGCAACAATAGCGATTTCAATTGTCTTTTACGTTTTGTATTTATGGAGCTTGGGAAGAATTTTTAATTGCAGTGATGTTGATTGGAATTTAGTTGGTTATTACTTCTCATTTTTGGACATAACACATAGGTCAGACTTTTTGGTTAATAAAACTGAACTCAATGGTTTTTCTCTGACTATTGACTATTTTAATAAAATCCTTGTTGGATTTTTAATCTACCAATTCATTGCCGCTTTCAGAAAGTACGGAAAAAAGTAAAGTCTAAGTTTACAGCAAATTTTAGGAACATAATAATTGTAATGACGGTATTGAAAAAATCGGATAGCTCGAAAGGTTATCCTTTTTTATTGTGTAAACCGCCAAACACTGCCTCTCAAAGCCAAACCCTGCAATATTTCCCACCCCTGTAATAAGCCTTTATAAATTCGACTTCCACAGAAAAATTGAGCAGATTATGGAAGTTATCGCAATACAAAAATCCGCATTTGACGGAATGAAGAATGAGCTAAGGGAACTTTTGGAAATGACCGAAAAAGTCACGAGAAAATACACGCCGATTTTCAAAGCGGAAAAATGGCTCGATAACCAGGAAGTTTGCCTGATGATGAACATTACCAAGCGGACTTTGCAGACCTACAAGGACAAAGGCTTACTTCCTTATTCCAAACTGAACCGGAAGAATTATTACAAACGCTCGGACGTACAGGCTTTACTCGAAGCCGGACAGCCGTACAATACTCTTGAAAATGGATTTATTCACGAATGATAATGACGAAATCATTGCCCATAAGGAAATGATAACGCAGCTAAGAACCCGTATCGAAAGTATATTGAAAAACTACCGTCCTGTAATGAATGGAGAAATATACCTGTCGGGCGAAGATTTGTGCAAACTGTTACATATCAGCAAACGGACTTTACAGCAATACCGTGATGATAATATCCTACCATATATACAGATTGGAGGTAAGATTATCTATAAGGAAACGGATATTCTGACAATACTGGAGCAGAATTATATATCCAATAACAAACATTGGCTGTAATAAATTTTGTGTGAGTATGGTTCTATCGAAATGGGTTTAGTATATTTGCTATGTAAAATATAGAAAATACTTAAAGTGTTTTTGCTTTAGGTCTTGGTACTAAAAACTGGTAATTTTTGTAACCCCGAGGCAATAAGTAAGAACGCTCACGTTATGGCGTGGGCGCTCGCTTATTCGGGGTTAGGCGTACCAGTGCCGTAGTATCGATGAGTGTAGTTGCCTGCGTCTTTTTTTTGTGCAGGGCTTCACTAATATTAAAACTGGTATTATGAACACTGTAAACTCCCTCCAAGAAATCAGCATTGCATTTATCAACGATAAAAGCCCAATTGTAGATATTATTTACAATGACCTCCTTAATTTTGGAATTGATATATTGTTCCGTTCGGAAAACATTAAAGACGGATTATCTCAAATATCCGCATTAAAAAAACTTCCCAAAGTTTGTTTTATAGACCTTGATTTTTACGACAGGAATGTGCTTGCACAGCTTCAAGAATTGAGAACACAATATCCAACCATAAAATTGATTGCTTTCAGCGATAAGGATAGCGAAAAAGCCGTGAAACCTCTTTTGGAAATTGGTTTTGCAGGTTATCTGCTCATTGGTAGCGATGGGGACGATTTTAAAAAAGCCATTGAAACTGTTATCAATGGCGGAAGATATTTTAGTATGGGAGTAGCGGAAATTGCACAGGAATATTTCAGCAATAAGTAACCGTCCAATCCCAACAGCGTAAAAATATCTGTTCTAATAAAGCGACGTTCTTTTGCTTCTTTTCTTTGGTCGCTGTGTGAAAAGAAAAGAAGTCAATTTTACCAAAACCAATCTTTGGGATAATGAATATCCCACGCAATAATGTCGCAATCTGTTTGGTAAAATGTAAGGAAAGGGAATGTGTGGAGCGGTGCATTTTGACAAAGTGGTTGCACCTGTTTAATGCAAAAAGACTGTCCCGACCATCGGGAGGATCTGTCTTTTTGCCGCCCGATTTTTTAGGTCAGGCGACTTTTATCGGGTGGGTGCGGAAATCTTTCAGATTGTGAAAAAATCCTTTGTATTCGGTCATTCCCCTGCGGAACAAGTTCCACAATAAGGAGCAACCCATTTGTGTCAATGATGAATTGATAAACAAGTCCTGGTGTTCCAATGCTTCGGCAAGTGAGCAACTTGGCGTGTTGTCCTTTTGCTCGGATTGCTTCAGCAATTCGCCAAATTCATCGGTAACAAATGGCAGGCTTGCCACCGTTTGGTATTTCTCGGAATTGGGTTGCTTTATCTCTCCGATAGTAGATAGTAGCACTTGTCCTGTATCTTGGCTGTTGCCAAAATCCAACCAATATTTTGGTTCATCGTGGTAGTGTCTGCGGTAACTTATTTCTTTAAGAATTTCAGCAACACCAAACCTTGCCTGTACATTATCCACACAAGTAATGGTAATGATTGCCCTTGCTTTTTCGGGCATTCTCCCAAACTTGTCCTTTTCAAATTTTACCGTTTCGGCTTTCCAATTTGTTCCTGCCCAACGGTTGCAACGATTGATTAAAGCAACGGATTTGTATAATCCTGTTTCACTTTCTGCAAAACGCTGTCTGCCTAAATTGGCACTCGTGATAACATCATCATCCCAAAGGCGAACTTGCAACCCTGCGTGTCCTAAGGCTATCAAACTTTCGTTTATTTCCATTAAAGCGGTCAATACTTTTGAGCCTGTGCCACCTGCTCCGATAAGGTTTACCGAAATCGGGTTTGTCGGATTGAGCAGATAATTGTCCGTAAAATGGATTGCTGTTTTTGCTGTATTCATCACAATAGATTTTTAAGGGTTTTGTTATTTTTTTTTAATACTTCTTTCGGAAAGGGTTTATCGGTGCTGATAAGGTCTTTCCAAAGGTTTACAATGTTTTTTTTCGTCAAGTTTTCGCATAATGAATGGCTGAAATAGGAATTGAAAAAATAATGTTCCCACGCTTGTATAAATTCCTCAACCGAAGCCGAATTTTTAATGTCAATACTAACAGTACCCATACATACATTGCCCTTTTCGTAGATATTGAAAAAAGGTGCGTAATGCAATGGCGTCTTCTCTGTGGGTCTTCTGTTGTTTGCCAAAGCAAATACAGTAAGACTGCTTTTGCTCGCTAACCAAAGCATTGGCGGTACTTGTGCCATTCCGTTGGGTATGCCCAAACTATCAACAAAATACAGTTGCCTTTGCTGTGCTTTGGTGTACCATAGCACCGTACCTTTTTCGCTCGGACTGATATGCAGAATATTGGTCGGCAAAATGCCATTTGGCTTTAAAAAAGCTGTGTTCTTTTCTTCATCGGTCTGTAAAGCCTTTGCCAATACGTTGGCTTCCTTTACTGTCAATGGGTGGGCATTGGTAGGCGTTCCGTTGCTATCCATATCGAAATGCTCCACGTACATTGCTGTGTCTGTTCCTTTGGTTTCATAGAAAACCAAAGCGGATTTTGGATAGTACAATGTGCCAAAATCTTGGGTTAAGTCGTTTACGGTGTTCATTTTTCTGTTGTTTTATAGTTATACAATAAGTAAGAAAGGTAGTCCAACAATTCAAACAGGCGATTTTCAAAATCAAGGTTGCCTTGTGTTATTTTACTGCTGTCAAATACTTTGCAAATAGTCGGTTCTTCCATTTTTCCGTATTCGTTGAACTCATTGTTGATGCTATCGGAAAGACTTTCATATAGCCATCCTTTGGTATCTGCGATAAATGAAATGTACTTTTCCATTCCGATTGTTTCGTTTTCATAATCATCATTATAGGGGTCTTGTTCGGACAATGGTGCATTTCTGAAAATGGTTGCGTTCGGATATTCCGTATAAAGGGCAAAGGCATTACAAGCAACTTGCCAACATTCCCTGTCGAATGTATCAAGGCTTTTAAATCGGCTCAAACGCTGTTCAAATACCTTTAAATTGATACGGTTAAATAACTTCTGTTCTATATTGTCGCCAATATATTCGGCATTTTTCAACTCACTTTTATACGTTTCGGTTTCGTCCGTTTCATCGTCCTGTTCTACCCAATCTTTATGCGTTTCATATAGCCAATACAAATAGCTGTCTTCCTGTCTGTAATACGGCACATCGGCAATATGGTACAGATAACTGCATACCGATACAAGTAGCTGTGCGGTCTTTTTACGCTTCGGGTCTTTGAGCATTTTAAAAAGCGGTGCAATAGGAATATAATACAAGGTTGTACCTACATTATACCTTTCCTCGCTCACAAAAAAGGTTTTCTTACTATCCTGTACCAATTTGAAACTATCCCAATTTATGTTGGTACGTTTTACTTTGGTTTCCATATCCCACATAGACAATGTTATATTGTATGGAAAATCAAAATCTTTGGTCTGCATTGGCTCAATGCTGTAATGTTCAGCAAGTCGGGAAAGGGACTTGTAAAAATCCCTCTCCGTTTTCTGACAAGCCTGTACGGATTGTGCTATTTTCAGTTTAGGCAGAAACGTACACTTTAGAATACCATTGGTAGCATTGCTATTGGTACGGATTTCTGCTTGTCTTTCTGCACTTGGTTTGCGTCCTTTGGTCTTTGTAGCCAATTTGCGAACTCGCCCAACTGTCGGTGTAACTGCTGTTGTCGTTTCTGTTCGGGTATGCTGATTGTTCCCGATATGATATTGCGTTGCATAATTCATCGTTTTATAATTTTTGTTTAACCTTTCGTACCCATTACGCTTTCAAATTTGTACTCTACCGCATCATCTTTGATTTGCGGTGCGGATGCTTTTGCTGTTGTCAAAATCGGGTACATATTGGCGTAAAAATTCATTACGGCTTCCACGCTCCAACGTGGTTCTGGGTCGGTCAGTCTGATGTCCTGTCCTTTATCATTGAGGATAAATACTCGCTCTAATTGGGTTGCTAATAACATAATGGTCGTTTTTAAGTGTTAATACTGTTCTTCTTCGTCCGCTTCATCAATAGGATAATCGGCAGTAACTTCTTCCTCTTTTTGCGGTTCGGGTTTTGCTTCTTCCATTGCCCCGAAAAGGCTTGGTGTGGCAAACTTGTCGGACAATGATGTTTTACGCTTGCGTATCTCGTCCGCTTTTTCGGGGAACTCCGTTATATCGGGTACTTTCATCCACGCATCACGGAACTTGCCCTCTTTCTCCAACTCGTCAGCCTTTGCCATAGCATCTTTAAACTTCTTGTCTTTGGCTTCTTTTTCCTTTTTCTCCTTTTCGGCTTTTTCTTTCTCGATTGCCGATTGCTTTTTAACTTCTTCCAATTGCTTTAAGAATTTCTCCATATCCACCATTAAGCCCGATACCTTTTGTATAGGTGTGGTTATCTGCTCAAAAAATCCCTCGTCAAACTCTTGGGGTGTGGCGTTAAATGTCAATGGGGGAATAAGGTTTTTGGCACTATCTCCGCATTGTTCGTTGTTGAGCAATACTGTTACGATTAAGTTGCTTTCTATTCCTTTTGAAATGTTCAGTTGTAAAACTCCTGTAAAGTCCAACTGCTGTATCTGATTGAAAAAATTTGTGTTCATTGTTCTAAAATTTTAAAGTTTCGTCTAATCGTTTTATTGTTGTCAGTTTCTCAAACATATCCGTCCAATAGGCTTTTAGCTTTTTGTCGAACTCTGAAAAACTTTTGTCCTCGTGTCGGTATTCTTTATATTGCCTTGCCATTTTAATGGCTTCTTTAAGGTTTGTTATCTCAATGGGGCAACCGTTCAAATCTGTTACTTGCATAGCTTTATGAGTGTGATTTTTCAGCGGTATAAACTCCATTTTCATAATAGCCAAATAGCTGTTCCCAAAGTCGTATTAGGCTATTGGTATCTACATAGAAATACTCGGTTCTACTGCAATAGATGATGTAAATAGCTTCGTCTTTGTATTGTGTTTCACGGCTCTTGTCTTTAGCCATACTTTTTGCTTCCTCTATTGTTTTTGCTTTCATATCCGTTGTTTTATAAGGCTACCACCGATTAAGGCGGTAGCCTGTTGTTATTTAATTAAGGTTTAGGATTTCCGCACCATCTAAGGCAAAATCACTACACAATTCAAATGCTTTTTGTGATTTGAGTTGGGCAGTACCACCCAATACAATACTTTGCAACTTGGCTTCATCGTTCTTATAATTTCTTACGTTCTGATAGTAGCCTGTAACAGCGTTGTACGCTCCGAACAATGTGCCTTTGGTAGTGTCCATTTGCTGTGTATCGCTTATCATTGCATACGCAAAAGCATCCTCAACGACATTTTTGAACACGGTGGAAATTTCATCTTCCGCCCCCTTTTTGATTAAATCCAAAGTTTCTTTATTCGGGCAAAGTGCCAATTGGATTAACTTTCTTACCTCTCGGTCTGTTACTTTTACTTTTGCCCAATTATTGAAAATGCCCTCTAATTGGTTGCTCAATGTGTTTGCAAGTCCCATAATCTTGTGAGCGTTCTCGATACGCTGTTTTGCTCCCGAAGTATGTTTGATACGGACTACATTGGTCATACTGCGTAGCGAAGCGTTCAGCGTGTTTTGGCAAACGATACGGATAGGAGTAAATGCGGCTGTGATACTTCCGCTACCATCGTGAGAAGTGGTCAGGAAAATGTACTTTTCCGTTACATCATCGCCATTCCCTACACGGATATAGTCGGGCAATTTGGCTGTGATAAAAATACGTTCTCCGTTGCCTAACGCTCCTGCGGTTTCGTACAGAATGCCCTCGCCACCGCCTACAATAGCATCAAAGAAATTAAAGGCTTCACGGTTTTGTACGATATGGTAATCCTTACCGACTACGCCCAATACTGCATTGTTATCGGTGCGTATGTTGGCGAAATAGTTAGGTACTTCCAATTCGCTACTGCCTATCTCTATGCCGTTGGCAGTTTCAATAATGCCCGAACCTTTTGTAAATAGTGGGGATTTTACGACTTCGTAATCTAACCCTGCGTATTTGATAGCTTCCTCGCTTGTCGGGTATTGTTCCACGATTTGCCCTAATCCGTGCCACGCTTTTTGCTGAACGCTGAAAAATGAATAACGTCCTGTTCTCTCGTTGAAATTGATATTATGTGCCATTTTGATAAAATTTTGATGTTAAAAAATGATTGAATGTTCTTGATTAAAATGGGAGGTCGTCATCTGTTCCCTGTACTGTAACCTTGTTATTATCGGCTTGTGCAGTAGCCTGTATGGTTTCGGTTCTCCTGCTACCTCCGTGCAGTTTGATGTTTGAGGTATGGAAATTCAGACCTGCTCTTGCTTCTCCGTCTTTGCTTACCCACGCCCTTGTACTTACTCGTCCTGTGAGTTCTACCAAAGTGCCTTTGGTCAGTAGCCTTGCCACCTTTGCAGAAATCCAATAGGCACAATCGAAGTAGGTTGTTTGCTCTACTCGTTCGCCCTGCTTGTTACGGTAGCTGTCGTTGGTCGCTACTGAAAAGTTTACTACCTGTTTTTCGTTCGACAATGTGCGTACTTCCGCATCTCTTGTCAGTCTGCCTGTGATGTTCATATCCTTTGATTTTTAGTGATTGATTTTGATTTGATTTTTTTTGATTTATTCGGCAATGAGAGGAGGTGCTGTTTCGTTTCATTACCATTTTCAATGCTTTTAATTTTCGTATCTGACATTTTTTTTATTCGTGTAAAGAGCCGGAGTATGCTATGTTTCGTTTCACGAGCATAAAAGGTTCGTGTTTAGGCGACACAAGGTTTTGGAAAACAAATACTACCCAACGGGTGGAGATTTTTTTACAAACTTGCTTGACCTTTTGTCGGCGTTAAGAACACGGAAATACCTTTGCTCTTGAAATGGGACAAAAAAGCATACGGTTCTTTGGATAAAAAAAATTGTGGAAGTCTAAGAAAATGGCATTGATAAATGGTTCCCAGTGAATTGAAATAACACTTCCAATTCGCTGGATTTATAAATGTTTTTTTAGTAGTGTGGCTGTGTAAGCCACCATAACAGGGATTTGAAAAATGCGGGCAAAAAGGAGTAGCGGAAGAGGGCATTTTTCAATTTTCTGTTTCGGAAGTAACCAAAAGCTCTTTTACTGCGGTGGGATTGCGTTAGGAAAGTAAATGTGCTTTGGCTACAAAAAGTATGGGCATAAAAAAAGCAGAACCGTTAAGTTCTGCTCTGTTGTGGAGTAATAAAAGCTAATCAGATTGCCGCTAAAAATGCTTCTTCCATAGCCTGAAATTTTGGGGCAACTAAATCCATATCCTTACTGATTTTTTGGCTTGTGATTTTAGCATAAATCTGTGTGGTTGAAATGTTTTTATGTCCCATCATTTTGCTAAGGCTTTCAAGCGGTACGCCCTCGGTCAAAAACATTGTTCCGAAAGTATGCCTTGCTGTGTGAAAAGTTACCTTTTGCTCCGTAATGATTTCCGCTTCGACAATCAATTTACCTACGTGAGTATTGCAGGTTACATTGGTCGGAACCGGGAAGATAAATTCATTCCTTGTTGTACCTTGATATTTCTCAATGATGCGTTTAGGGATTTCCATTAACCGAACATTGGAAGCAATATCGGATTTCTTTCTTCTGCTGATAATCCACTGATGACCGTCAAAGAAAGATTGAATGTTGTTCCTTGTTAGTTTTTTTATATCCGCATAAGCAAGTCCGGTAAAACAACTGAAAATAAACAGGTCTTTTACAAGTTCATACCGTGGGTGCGATGGTACGCACATCATCAGTTTTTCTACGTCTTCTTTAAGTATATAACCCCTGTCGGTTTCTTCCATATTGATTTCATAATCCTGAAACGGATTATCACGTATCAAGCCTTTCTTAATAGCCAGCTCTACCAGACTTAATACAGGCATAGTGTAAACCCAAACCGTATTATGGGAAGACTGTAAATCGTACCGGAGGTAAAAATCAAATTCACGGATAAAATCGGCAGTCAATTCCCGAAAAGCCATATCATCACGATGATAGCGTTCCTTTATAAAGGTAGTAAGATGATTGTAAACTGTGATATACTTGTTATAGGTACTTTGCGAACGTTCTTCCTTTTCGACCAATTTTTTAAAATCCTCATTTTGGTCGTTGAAGACTTTTAGTATTGCATCATCCATTACACCAACACCTAAGAATGAGAGCTTTACTTTTTGGGCGGTAGCAAAGCCCTCATGCTTGAGCATATCTTCATAAATCTTGTCGATACGCCCACGTATATTATCGAGTTTTTTATTAATGCCCAATGCTTGCGCACTTTTACCCTCAACTCTTCCGTACTTTAAATCCCAATTATTGGGGTTTATTTCTAACTTTGTCCCGAAAGTTTTAGCTGTTCCATCAATGGTAATACGTGCCATAATCGGGGCATTACCATTCTTTTTCAGTTCGTTCTTTTTCAAATAGAAAAGTAGTTTAAACGTGGACTTTTTTGTCTGTTCCATAACTCAAATGTTTAATGTTTAAAATTAAATTACATTGAGTTACAAGGGAATGTAAAAATGGGTGCAAAAGACTGAAATATAATCAGTTAAGCTATATTGTTACCTTTATTAATCGGTAACGAATTAGTAACCTAACCTTGTATTTTCAAGCCCAATACCTATCAGACACCGAGTTCCAAACTAAGACTACTGTTTTATAAAGCATTGTATAGCAACGGTTTTAATCGTTTTGCTTATTTTTGCTTTTTACTAATCTTTTTTGTTAAAAAACTAATCTTTTTTAGCACAAAATCAGAAATTAGGCCAAAGCACTCCAATGCCAAATAAAATTTCTGTTTTTAAAGGCTTTGAGTTTTACCCAATCAACACAAAATGAATAGTGTAAAATTTACCATTTCCAAAAATGGTTTAAAAAGCAGTACAGCAAGGGGTTTAACCACTACTTATTGATGTTTTTACATTAACACGTATAAAAAAATACAAGAAAATAGATTAGATTTGCTCTCGTAAATAAAAAATTTATCATCAAAACATGAGTGCAGTAGAAATTAATAAAGATACCTATTTGAAGTGGTTTGAATCGATGTTGCTGATGCGCAAGTTCGAAGAAAAAACTGGACAACTTTATGGTCAGCAAAAAATCAGGGGTTTTTGCCATTTGTACATTGGGCAAGAAGCCGTAGTGGCAGGGGCAGTTTCTGCCATGCAAAAAGGCGATTCAATGATTACTTCTTATAGAGATCACGCTCATGGTTTAGCATTGGGAATGAGCGCTAACAGCATCATGGCCGAAATGTATGGCAAAGTAACCGGCTGCTCAAAAGGCAAAGGTGGCTCAATGCACATTTTTAGCAAAGAGCACGACTTTTATGGCGGCCACGGTATTGTAGGCGGGCAAATGCCTTTAGGTGCCGGTATCGCTTTCGCAGAAAAATATAAAGGTACCAACAACGTAAACATTTGCTACATGGGCGATGGGGCCGTACGTCAAGGTGCGCTGAACGAATCGTTCAACATGGCTATGTTATGGAAACTCCCAGTGGTTTTTGTTTGCGAAAACAACGGTTATGCCATGGGAACTTCGGTAGAGCGTACTACCAACATGATGGACATCTATAAAATTGGTTTAGGTTTTGATATGCCTTGCGCCCCAGTGGATGGTATGGATCCGGTAGCGGTACACAATGCCATGGACGAGGCCATTCAACGTGCCCGTGCCGGCGAAGGACCTACTTTCCTGGAAATGAGAACCTACCGCTACAGAGGACATTCCATGTCGGATCCTGCAAAGTACCGTACCAAGGAAGAATTGGAAGAATACAAAGCAAAAGATCCAATTGAACAAGTAAGAGAGGTTATCCTTAAAGAAAAATATGCTGACGAAGCTTGGATTACCGAAATTGAAGAAAAAGTAAAAAGCATCGTAGACGAGTCGGTAAAATTTGCCGAAGAATCTCCTTGGCCACAACCAGAAGAGTTGTTCGACGATATCTACGTAGACACCAACTACCCTTTTCAACAAGTTTAATTTTTAATTAACCATCTCGTCATGCTGAATTTTATTTCAGCATCAGTGAAACAGGCCCCGGAACGAGTTCAGGGTGACGAAGACATAAAAAGACAAGCATTCAAATAAAGATATAGCAATGGCTGAAGTAATTAAGATGCCCAAAATGAGCGACACCATGACCGAAGGGGTTTTGGCAAAGTGGCACAAAAAGGTAGGCGATAAAATAAAAAGTGGCGATGTTTTAGCAGAAGTTGAAACAGACAAAGCAACCATGGACATGGAGTCTTACTGGGATGGCACACTACTCTATATTGGTGTAGAGGAAGGCCAGGCAGTACCAATTGACGCCCTAATGGCAATTGTAGGTAAAGAAGGCGAAGACTACAAAGCACTTTTGGAAGCTGAAAAAGGCGGCACCAAAGCCGAAACCAAGCAGGAAACGCCAAAAGAAGAAGCTAAAACCGAAGCCGCTCCCGCTCAAGGTGGCGGTTTGAGCGAGGCAGAACTTTCTGCAAAAGGTATTACCGTAATCCGCATGCCTTTGCTAAGCGACACCATGACCGAAGGCGTTATTGCCGAGTGGCATAAAAAAGTAGGTGATAAAGTAAAAGACGACGATGTACTTGCCGACGTAGAAACCGACAAGGCTACGATGGAAGTAATGGGCTACGCTACGGGCACTTTATTACATATTGGCGTACAAAAAGGCGAAGCCGCTAAAGTAAACGGCATCATTGCTATTGTAGGTCCTGAAGGAACGGATGTTTCGGGCATTTTAGCTGCCGGCGACGCTCCTGCCAAAAAAGCCGACACAAGCCCTGCCGCTGAAGCTCCAAAAGAGGAAGCAAAAGCCGAAACCGCTCCTACAGCAGTATCAAATGCTAACGGCGGCCGTATCATCGCATCGCCTCTGGCCAAAAAAATTGCCAAAGAAAAAGGAATTGATTTAGCACAAGTGGCCGGTAGCGCAGAAGGTGGCCGTATCATCAAGAAGGACGTAGAGAACTTTACACCTTCGGCAACAGCTGCTAAAGCTGAGGCACCTGCTGCTTCACCTGAAAAAGCTGCCGCAGCGCCTGTAATCCCTACTTATGTTGGCGAAGAAAAATATACCGAGAAACCAGTATCGCAAATGCGTAAAGTAATTGCTAAGCGTTTGGGCGAAAGTTTATTTACAGCTCCACATTTCTACTTAACCATCAGTATTGATATGGACAACGCCATGGCTGCTCGTACCCAAATCAACACGGTTGCTCCTGTAAAAGTATCTTTCAACGATATCGTGATTAAAGCCGTTGCCGTAGCCTTGAAAAAGCATCCAGCGGTAAACTCATCATGGGGCGGCGATAAAATCCGCTTCAACGAACACACCAACATTGGTGTAGCTATGGCTGTTGAAGATGGTTTATTGGTTCCTGTAGTTCGCTTTGCCGATGGCAAATCATTATCGCACATCTCAGCTGAAGTTAAAGAGTACGGCGCCAAAGCCAAAGCAAAAAAACTAACTCCTGCTGACTGGGAAGGCTCAACCTTCACCGTATCCAACTTAGGCATGTTCGGTATTGATGAGTTTACTTCAATCATCAACTCTCCCGATGGAGCTATTTTATCCGTAGGCGCTATCCAAGCAGTTCCTGTAGTTAAAAACGGCGCAGTTGTTCCCGGCAACGTAATGAAACTAACCCTAGGCTGCGATCACCGTGTAGTTGACGGCGCAACTGGCGCAGCCTTCTTACAAACATTAAAACAGTTGTTGGAAGCTCCGGTTACATTATTAGCATAATCGTAAGGCTCGTCATCCTGAGCCTGTCGAAGCATAAACCATACAAAGCCCCGAAAATTCGGGGCTTTTTCTTTTAAAGCCAATTCCATAACGTTAAATATGGCCTACAGCATCGAACCAGCAGACAGAATCAGGGAGCATCTAGCGTTTCAACCGGAAAGAATACGTTGAATGTTGGCTTAACCTATGCCTCGATTTCAATGAGCAAGCCAAATCATCGAAATAAAATCCAGCAAAGCAATTCCCTGCAACTATTCACGTCCGTCCTGCTTTCGCTCATAGCCCTCGGTTTCGTTGCACTCCACCTGCGGGCTAATCCGCTCAATCAGGTTTAAAATGCAGCGCCTGTAGCGCGCCGTCGTCATGGCAAGGCACCAAGCAATGACGAGAATACGTATATTTTCTCACCTTAATTAAGTACTTTTGCGGCATGTCAGTAACCAAGCCAAGCTTACCCAAAGGAACCAGAGATTTTTCGCCCATCGAGATGGTGAAACGCAACTATATTTATGACACCATTAAAACCGTTTTCAGGAAATATGGCTACGCCGAAATACAAACGCCTAGCATGGAAAACCTGCAAACCTTAACAGGCAAATACGGTGACGAGGGCGACAAACTGATCTTTAAAATCCTTAATTCAGGAGATTATTTGGCTAAAGTTGACGAAACCCTACTAGCCACCCGCAACTCTAACTTAGCAACTTCTAAACTATCAGAGAAAGCGCTCCGCTACGACCTAACGGTGCCTTTTGCCCGTTACGTGGTGATGCACCAAAACGATATTGCTTTCCCTTTCAAGCGTTTCCAGGTACAGCCGGTGTGGCGTGCCGACAGGCCACAAAAAGGACGCTACCGCGAGTTTTACCAATGTGATGCCGATGTAGTAGGTTCTACATCCCTATTAAACGAGGCTGAGTTTATTTTGATTTATCACGAAGCCTTAAGCAAACTGGGACTGAAAGATTTCACCATTAAAATCAACAACCGTAAAATATTAAGCGGCATTGCCCAAATTATTGGCAAGCCCGAACTTATTGTTGACATGACCGTAGCCATCGACAAGCTAGACAAAATTGGCCTAGATGGCGTTGCCAAAGAACTATTAGAGCGTGGCTTTACCGAAGCTGATATCGAAAAACTGAAACCAGTTATTTTGCTGGAAGGTTCTAACGCTGCAAAGCTAGCCAGCTTGAAAACCGTCCTATCAGCTTCCGAAACTGGCTTAAAAGGGATCCAAGAAATCGAAACAGTTTTCAACTACGTGAACAATCTCGTAACCAACAACCCAAAACTCAACACCCAAATAGAATTAGACATTACCCTGGCCAGGGGACTTAATTATTACACAGGTTGTATTTTCGAAGTAAAAACCAATGAAGTAGCCATGGGCAGCATCGGCGGTGGCGGTCGTTATGATGACTTAACGGGAATGTTTGGACTGAAAGATCTTACCGGTGTGGGCATTTCCTTCGGTGCCGATCGTATTTATGATGTACTCGAAGAGCTAAACCTTTTCCCAACTTCAGCACAACAAGGCACCAAAGTACTCATCAGCAATTTTGATGAAAAAGCAGAGCTATATGCCCTGCCAATACTACAACAATTAAGGGAAGCTGGCATTCCTTCAGAACTTTATCCAAGCTCGGCCAAGCTTAAAAAACAAATGAGCTACGCCGATGCCAAAAATATCCCTTACGTGATTTTAATTGGCGAGGAGGAGATGCAAAACAATTTGCCTACCCTAAAGGATATGGCCAGCGGAGAACAACAAAAATTATCCGCAGCAGAAATTATTGAGCAGTTGAAATAAGCACAAGGCCTGTCATTTCAACCGTGCCGGAAAACCGAAGCTCTACGAAGTAAAATCTTTGGATTTGCCATGATACAAAGATTTCTCCGTTCCACTGTGCCCCAGTCGAAATGACGTACAATTAACGCCGTGACCAAAATGATGGTTCCTGTTAAAGCAGCTGTTTCAACAATTCGTTGAGCTCCTGCTGTGTGGCTGCGGTTTTGTCCTTAGCGTACCACCCATGAAGCTTTTCGGCCAATTCAGGCATTTCCACCCCTTCAGTTTTCCATTGGGCTAACAAACCTTGTAAAACCGCAGGCCGAGGTCCCCACTTGGGCAACAATAAATTCCCTGCTTCATCCAATACCAAAAGTACCGGAATTGACCTGCCACCGTTAGTTAGATGGGCATCAATTAGCGGCAGATTTTTATCACGCAACGTAAGTTTCAGCTGAAGTTTATCAGGCGCCGCCAAAACTATTTTGTTTATAACCGGCACTATTTGTGCCGCATCACCACACCAACCTTCCGTAATCACCAAAAAGTGGTATTTACCTTTAATCCCTTTCAGGGTTTCTAAAAGTTTTTCGTCCAGCACAGTGGTTTTATCCACCCTGTTCATACGTTGCACATTCATTTTGGTGTAGTGCAGCATGGCTTCCGAATTGTCGGGACCAGTAGTTTGTCCCTGAGCCAAAAGCTCATCTACTAAATGTCTATAGCTAGGATAAGCTAGCGCTTCTTTATCAAAAATATTACTGTAATTAAGCATAAAAACGCTGTAATAAAATGGTTACGCCCTTTTTTTAAATCTTTATTTGACGAGATTTGTGCCCTTATTAACACACAACACTTCAACTGAATTTAAATGGATAGGATTAAGCGCAAAGTTCTTTTATTAGCTGCTGTTATTTGTATTGCAACTGTAAAAATTTACGCACAATCGGGTAATACCGGAAAGATAAGTGGCAAGATCGTAGATGCACAAACCAATGAAACCATTCCCTACGCTTCGGCAATAGTATTGGACAGAAAAACAAAAGCCACCGTTAGAATTGTCCAATCTGATTTGGACGGGAATTTTGCCATTCCCAATTTGGCTGATGGCACATATACCTTTAAAGCCAGTTATGTAGGCTACCAAACCATGGTTAGGGATTCTGTTTCCATCACGGGCGCTTTGAAAAGCATCAACTTAGGTACCATCAAAATGAAAACGGGCAAGGGAAACTTGCTTAACGAAGTAACGGTTACCGCCCAAAAACCAACCATGCAATTGGGTATCGACAAAAAAGTTTTCTCGGTAGATCAAAGCGTAGTTAGCGAAGGCGGCTCGGCCACTGACGTGCTACAAAATGTACCTTCTGTGCAAACCGACATGGATGGAGGGGTTTCGTTAAGGGGTTCGGCCGCCAGGGTGCTCATTGATGGCAAACAATCGTTAATTGGCGGCGGCGATGTTGCCCAGATCTTGGCATCAATCCCCGCAAGTTCCATCGAAACCATCGAGGTAATTACCAATCCCTCTTCTAAATACGATGCTGAAGGGCAAACGGGTATCATCAACATTGTTTTAAAGAAAAACAAGAAACTAGGTTTTAATGGAAATGTGGCCTTAACCGCTGGAAACAGGGACAACTATAATGGTTCTACCAATCTGTCGTTTCAAAATAAAAACATTAACCTTTACGCCAACTACAGCTACCGTTATGGCAACAGGCCTGGCAACGGATACAATAATACGTTTTATCAAAGCGGCGTAAGAGGCGGAGGCTACATTAACCAAAGCAACAACTCCAACGAGTTAGAAAAAGGACATAACGTTAAATTGGGCATAGACTACAATCTCACGGATAAAAGTACCATAAGCTTATCAGGTGGCTTTAATGTTAGAAATAGCGACGAGATAGAAAATATTAGCTTTAGCGATTATGATGCCGCTAATGCCCCGCTAAACTTATCCAATCGTGCCAACACCCGAAATCGTAAAGGGAACAACTACGACTTAAGTTTAGATTTTGTACAAAAATTCAAGAAAAAAGGTGCTGAATTAACTTTTAACGCTAGTTACGCCACGGGCGATAACGACACTTATCAGTATTTTGACACCAAAAAGTTTTTCGAAAATGGTTCGTCAATTACGCCTTTATTTTTTCAACAACGTACCGTTAGGCCTAGCGATAACAAGAACTACAATGTACAGTTAGATTATACCCTGCCATTAACCGAAACTTCACGTTTAGAAGCGGGCTATAGAACCCAGTACCGTGTTTCAAATAGCAGAACCGTTGCCGATTCGCTAATCAACGGCGCCTATGAGTTTAGCCGTACGCTAAGTAACGATTTTAATAGCGATGATTATGTGCATGCGGTTTACGTAAACTATCAGAACCAGATCAAAAACTTTGGTTACCAAGTTGGTTTAAGGGGGGAAGATGCGGCGCTAGAAACTGAAATGGGCGCCTATGATGTGGCTCAAAAAATCAGCTATACTCCAGGAAGGGTTGCCTACACCCGTTTATATCCAAGTATTTTCTTGACCCAAAAACTTAAAAACGAACAACAACTTCAGTTAAGCTATAGCCGCCGTGTTAACCGTCCGCGTGGCTGGGATACCAATCCATTTTTAGATGTTTCGGATCCAATTAACCACCGTATGGGCAACGTGAATTTAATGCCCGAAGATGTGCACGCCTTTGAGTTTAGCTACAGCAGGTTCTTTAAGAAATTCTCCCTGGTATCCTCGGCCTATTTCCGTCAAACCAACGATGTGATCCAACGCATCAGGATTGATGATTATAACGGCCAGCAAGGAGTTAGCCTAACCGTTCCCCAAAACCTTACCAGCGCAAAAAATAGCGGTATGGAGTTGATCGGAAAGTTTGATGTTTCCAAAAAATGGAACTTTACGACCAACTTTAATTTGTACTACAGAAAAATTGAAGGTGTAGCGGCATTTGGAACCACAGATGTTGATGGAGTTTCTTACAACGCCAATATTACCAACAACATTACTTTGCCGTACAATATCACCCTACAACTAAGAGCAGATTACCGCTCGGACGAAGTGACCGCACAAGGTACCTTTAAGGCAATGTACGGCTTTGATGCAGGTGCAAAAATGGACCTGATGAACAAACGAGCAAGTTTAAGCTTTAACATCAGAAATTTGTTTAATACCCGCAAATTCCAAATGGAGTTTGATAATACCAACCCGGCTAACACAGGATCAACCATTAACTTTAGCAGAGCCAGGGCCGGTAACATGGGATCGTTAACATTCTCCTACCGCTTTGGAAAAACAGATTTTAACCAAAAGAGAAAGAAAACCCAGGAAGCCCCTCGATCAGACGAAGAGAATTTTTAACGACAGGAGTATCTCTAAACAAAAAGCCCTTAAGAAATTAAACCTTAAGGGCTTTTTCCTGTCCAAAAAATTTCACAACCTACCTTTTTAAAACAACTGGCTCCATCAAATTGAAATTTAGCGAGTTTCTTAATATATTAGTATTGATTTAGACCAAAACAAACCTTGAAGAATTTACTAGCCTCACTCTTTTTTATTTTATTCCTTACTCCCTTCCTATCAAAAGCACAAACATCCGAAAAAGGTATTATTAGAGGTAAAGTTATTGAAGAAGTAGGCGCCTTGCCTATTCCATTTGCTGTTGTTTCCATTTTTGAAAGCGGTGCGGAGCAGCCTATGACCACTTTCCAAACAGATGAAAATGGTTTCTTCAAGTTCAACAACA
Organism: Pedobacter nanyangensis; assembly: GCF_003313505.1. GTDB lineage: Bacteria > Bacteroidota > Bacteroidia > Sphingobacteriales > Sphingobacteriaceae > Pedobacter > Pedobacter nanyangensis. The sequence goes on from NZ_QMHO01000001.1 coordinate 233,761, forward strand.
TCAAATTTGGCACGTATAAAGTTAAGGTAAGCTATGTAGGTTTTGGGCCCTTATTTGTGAACGAGGTAATTGTTAACCAAGCCGAGTCCGACAAAAACCTGGGCACTTTAAAATTGGCCGCCGAACAAAATAACCTGAACGAGGTAGTAATTACGGCCGAAAAACCGGTGATAGAGGTAGGTGCCGATGTGATTACCTACAACGTAAGCTCGAGCATTTTGGCAGAGGGCAGTACCGCCACAGATCTTCTTAAGAACGTGCCCATGGTTGAAGTGGATATTGACGGCAACACCACCATTTCCGGCAAACGAAGCACTCGGGTATTTATTGATGGCAAACCTTCGGACTATATGACCTCGAACATTGCCGATTTGCTCAATGTCCTTCCTTCTGATGCCATCGAAAAGATAGAGGTAATGACCAACCCTCCCGCCAAATATTCAGCCGATGGCGAAGGTATCATCAACATCGTGATGAAAAAAGGCTTTAAGGTGGGCTTTAATGGCAATGTAGGGCTTTCGGCAGGTACGCAAGGCAACAGCAATGCCAATGCAAACGCCTCCTATAAAGGTGAAAAATACAGCATCACCGGTGGCGGAGCCTATAGGATGGGTATCGGGAAAAGCAGTAGCGAAAGTTATAGAACTAATTTTTTTAGAGATAGAGATCCTGATATCTACAAAAACCCCGACACTACTTTTTATTACAACCAATTTAACAATGCCCGCAACGAAAACAGTGGTGGAAACTTTAGAGTAGCTTTAGATTGGGATATTAACAAAAAACAGAACCTACGTGTAAATACCAGCTACAATGTGAACAATAGCGACAGCCGGTCGGGCAATGATTTTTATTACATTGACCAGCAGCAAGTTACCAAACGCCTCCGTAACCAAATCAATTTGGGAGATGCCAGCAGCAATAATTTTGTGTTCAATACCGATTACAGCCTGGCTACCGATACCTCTGGCGGAAAGCTAACCGCAGGCTTTACCGTAAATGCAAACAGCAGCAACTCCATCAGGAGCTTTGAGCGCAGTTACGCTTTCCCCGCCAATTTAAACCCAAGTTTGCAGCAAAACGACAATGAGATCGGTAACAGGGGAATTAACTTTAACCTGGATTACGACAAGCCTGTTTTTAACAAAAGAGACCGATTGGAGTTTGGGCTAGCTTATAACTATCGCAAAAACCAGAACGATTTATTAGTGGATAACTTTAACTACAAAACACAGCAGTTTGTAACCAACGAAAAGCTGAGCAACGAGTTTTTTTACAACGAAAACATCTTGGCAGGATATCTTTCGTATAATTACCGGAACAAGGGTTGGTCGGCAAAAGCGGCACTGAGAAGTGAATACACCAACGTTAATTTTGACCTTTCTACAGGCGAAGTTTACAATGTAAGACCCTATTTTAGCTTTTTCCCCTCGTTATCTCTAAATCGATTTTTCAGAAAAAGATACAACATTGGTGCCACTTACAGCGTAAGGATTAACCGCCCTCGGGAAAACACCTTAAACCCCCAGGTAAACAACGCCGATACACTGAATATCTCTTACGGTAACCCTGATCTTTCTCCTTCCTACACCCACCAATTTGATGTGAGTTTTGGTGCCTTTGGAAAGCAATGGTCTTTTACTCCCCGCATCTCCTATTCTAGAGCTGGCGGCGTTATTGAGCGCTATCGTTTCGTGAACGACAACGGTATTTCAGAAAGTACTTTCGATAATGTGGGCACAAACTATTCATTAGCTCTCATGCTTATCGGAAATTACAGGCCAACCAAGAAAATTTCGGCCAACGGAAACTTTAGCATCATCCAAAGCAATTACACTTCGAGCTTAAATAGTGCGCTGAACAGAGGCGGCATTAGTATCCGTTCCAGAGCTGGCATTTCGATGCAGCTACCTTACAAAACAGCATTTGAAGCCAACCTGAACTACAACAACAACGTGAGTGCCATAGGCAGAAATAGTGCATCTATCAACACAAGTTTTGGCGCACGAAAAACCTTTTTAAAAAATACCCTTACTGCCCGAATCAGTGCAAATGACCCTTTTAGGGCAAGAAGAAACTCCACCTTTAACGAAGGGCTCAATTTCTTCTCTAACACTTATGGCGTTAGCAATACTAACAATTTTGTGTTCAACATCAATTATCGCTTTACCAAGGTAAAAACCAACAAGGTAAATGTGCCGCCGCCAACTACATCAAAAAATTAGCGCAGGAAAATCATTAGCCCACAAACTCATTATTTATTAGCTTTGCCTTATTTATTGGCACACCCCCCAAAAAACTGATCGTTAATGACCGACAACCCTTGGAAAACGCTGAGCAGCGAAGAAAAATACAACAATAATTGGATTACCGTTACCGAGCACCAGGTTATTAATCCCTCTGGAGGCCAGGGAATTTACGGCCAAGTACATTTTAAAAACCTTGCCATAGGCGTGTTGCCTTTGGATGAGGATTACAACACTTGGCTGGTTGGACAGTACCGCTATCCCTTAAAAGCTTATAGCTGGGAAATCCCTGAAGGTGGCGGCCCCCTGGGCACAGACCCAGAATTAAGTGCCAAAAGAGAATTAGCGGAAGAAACGGGCTTGGTTGCCTCAAAACTTATGGAGATACAACGCATGCATCTTTCCAATTCGGTAAGTGACGAGCTGGCGATCATCTATTTGGCGCAAGATTTACAATTGGGCAAAGCCGAACCCGAAGAAACCGAAGACCTTCAACTCATTAAACTGCCTTTCGCAAAAGCTGTTGAAATGGTAATAAATGGCGAAATTACCGATAGCATGAGTGTTGCCGGCATCCTAAAAGTACATTTAATGCTACAGAAAGGGGAAATCTAAGCATGCGCCCCGGTTATTTTCTCTTTTTCATCGTTTTGCTCCTGGGCTGTTCTGCTTCACAGAAATTGCAGCAAAAAACCAAACTGGACACGCATTTTGACAATCGATACGATGTAGATTGGTATGCAGAAAACCATACATTCGAAAACAACCTTGCCCATTTTTCTGACAACAACGTTCGTATTGAAAATGGGAGCCTTGTATTGGAACTTAACCCCACCAAACATCAGGGGAAGGACTACACCGCAGCTGAACTGCGCACTAAAAAAATGTTTTTGTATGGCCGCTTTGAGGCAAGGTTAAAAGCCTCGGATGCCTTAGGTTGTATTACTGCTTTCTTTCTGTACCGGCCCAACGCGGCTCAAAATACTGAGATAGATTTCGAGATCAGCGGTAAATATCCGAAGGTAATTACGTTAAACCATTGGGTGGACAAACGTTCGCACGACAAGGACATCCCCCTAAATTTTGATAGCACAAAAGATTTCCACACTTATGTAATTCATTGGAAGCCCAATTTAATTGAATGGGAAATAGATGGCCAAATAATCCATAGAACTACCACAGCCGTGCCCAACAAGGCCATGCAGGTAGTTTTTAATTTATGGGCCACCAAATCTATCAAATGGGCAGGTAGCATAAAAGACGCAAAACTTCCTACCTTTGCAAAAATTGATTGGTTTAAGTACACACCTTATAAAAAGTAATTAATGAGCAAGTTTTTGGGCTACCTCCTAACGCCAATATTCTATTTAGTCTTTGGTCTTTTCTTGGGCATTTTTCATCCCATACAATGGTTTTGCTACAAAGTGTTTGGCTACTCGGCGCACAAATGGTCGGTAGATGTGCTTAACTTTTTCCTGACCTACTCACAGTTAACCTTACTGAATAGCGTAAGTTTCAGGAACGATTTTAAACTGCCAAAAGACAGGTCGATTATTTTTGTGGCCAATCACCAAAGCATGTACGACATTCCTAGCTTAATTTGGTTTTTGCGCAAGCATCATCCCAAATTCATTTCCAAAATTGAATTAACCAAAGGGATTCCTTCCATTTCATTTAACCTAAAATATGGTGGAGGTGCTAACATTAACAGAAAAGACAGCAAACAATCTATTGGCGAGATTATTAAACTTGGTAGGCGCATGAACGAGAACAATTGGAGCACCGTTATTTTTGCCGAGGGTACAAGAGCTAAAGATGGCCAGCTAAAGCCTTTTCAGGTGGGTGGCATTGCTACCTTGCTTAAAATAGTTCCAAATGCCCTTATTGTTCCTGTAGCGATAGAAAATTCGTGGAAAATAGTGAGATATGGCTCGTATCCGCTGGGCACTTTACTCCCGCTAAAATGGACTGTTTTGGCTCCCATAGAACGTGAGGACAAAGCTCCCGAAGAATTAGTGTTAAAGGCTGAAAATGCAATTAAACAGCATATCGGGCAGGCTTAGGTTAAGTGTTTCCACTCTAGCGTTTTTTGCGAATACTTCTTTTCCTTTTGCGGTAAAATTAAACCACTAATAAAGGGAAGAGCTACGTTAAGAACGCAAAGATAAATGTTAAAACTCTTGGGAGATTCTTCGCTGCGCTCTGAATGACAAAAAACTAAACATTCTTCGTATCAATCAATTTGAAGAACGCATCTCTGTAGGTGTCTCCTACCGGAATGGTTTTCCCCGCAATAGCGATACGGCTACGTTCAATGCTCTCAATTTTATCTACCGCAATAATGTAAGACTTATGCACCCTGATGAAATCATTTTTAGGCAGGGTTTCTTCCATTTTCTTCATATTCTGTAGCGTAATTACACGCTCATTTTTGGTGAAAATAGAGATATAGTCTTTCAGCCCTTCGATGTAGAGGATATCGTCAAGTTCAATTTTTTGGATTTTATGCTCCGTTTTAACGAAGATAAAATCCTGTATTGGTGCCGCTGCTGGGGCTGCTACAGGCTCTGGAGCCATTGGCGTTGGCAAATCTTGTTTCTGACGTTGGTTACGCACTTTCTCTACAGCTTTATAAAACCTGTCAAAGGCAATTGGCTTCAACAAATAGTCAGATACGTTCAGATCATAACTTTCTAACGCATATTGAGAGTAGGCCGTTGTGAGAATGTAACTGGCCTTATTGCCGGCAATTTTAAGGAATTGTATTCCGGTAAGTTCAGGCATTTGAATGTCCAAAAACACCAAATCAATGTTCCCTTCTTGCACTATCTGCATGGCCTCAATAGCACTTTCAGTACGTTTAACCAGTTCCAAAAAGGGCACCTTGGCCACGTAGTCGGCAATAATGTCCAGCGCTAAAGGTTCGTCGTCAACGGCAATACATTTTAAAATCATAAATCAAGCATTAGTTCTGTAGTGTAATGTGTAGACGAATTTACAATATTTAGCTTATATCTATCAGGATACAGCAGTTGCAACCTACGTTCTACGTTGTTTAGGCCAACACCGCCAATAGCATCCTTGTTGGTGGCGTTCTTTTTATTGGTTACGCTGAAATGTAAAATTTTTTGGTTGGCAATAATATTGATCTTTATGGGATCGGCACTATCATTGGCTACGCCATGTTTAAAAGCATTTTCAACAAAAGATATTAAAATCAGGGGCACTATTTTCTGGCCATCAATTATCCCATTGATACTGATCTCTACGGCCGCACCATCCTTAAATCTTAGTTTTTGTAGCTCTACATAACTCTCTACGTACTGCACCTCCTTGTCCAAACTTACCCAACTGTCGTTGCTTTCGTAAATCATGTAGCGCATAATTTCCGATAGTTTTAAGATGGCGTCGGCTGTTTTATCAGATTTTTGATACGCCAGGGAATAAATGTTATTTAACGAGTTGAACAGAAAATGTGGGTTAAGCTGTGATTTCAAGAACTGCAATTCCATGTCCTTTTTCTCGCTCTCTAAATTACGTTGGATTCTTTCGTTGGAAAACCAATCGACCACAAACCTGATAATGCTACTGGAAACCAGGAAAAAGCCCGCAATAAAGATCACGGTGATCACGTAATTGCTCATGGAAATTTGGTTACGCGTACCGTTATCGGACTCGTAATAAAATACCTGCTCGGGGTTAAGCAGGCCAACCAGTAGTTTGAGGCCTACACTTGCAACAATAAGCAGCACAAAACAGGTGATGTACCACCAATATTGCTTTCTTTTTTTGAGAAGCTCAGGAATGAGCACAATGTAGTTAATATAAAAAACAGCTACGTTAATGGCGCCAAAAACCACATAGTCAATAACAAGTTCCTTTAGGGGATGTGGTTTGCTGGAAAAAAACAAGGCAACTGCGATGATGGAAACAATGATTCCCCAAAATACGCAATTCAATATTAACGACGCTTTGCTGCTACTCTTCATTATCCGTTTTGCCTACAATAAATTTTACCTAAACTAGCCATAAGGCACTATTTCAACCAAGTGCTTTCGACCAACTGGCATTTTTTTTCTACGAATAGGCAATTTAGCCGATTTATTCGACAAACAGGCATTTTTAGCGTTTATCTAGGATATTTTACACTTGGTCTAAAACATTTTCACAGGTTTTCAGGAATTATTCTATTTGTTCAACGAAAACGAAAGAGCATTAAACTTTAAACCTTTAGAACCATGAAAAAGTTAACCAACGTATCGCCATTTCTACTTTTATTATTCCCTGTTTTTGTAGTGATGTTATTTGCATTTGCTTCAAACAGCAGCGAAGCCAACCATAACGAAGAGGGCTTGGTAAAAACCACCAGTGCTTCAGAAAATGCCACGATCGTGAAGGCTGCCAGTGTAATCCTACGATAAACATGAGTACATCATTTGCCATCGAAACCGTAGGGCTAAACCACCGTTTTGGCTCACAAACTGTAGTGAAAGATTTGTCGCTACAGGTCCCGAAAGGAAGCATTTATGGCTTTTTAGGCCCTAATGGGGCTGGAAAAACCACCACCATTAAAATATTACTGAATCTGTTGCGGTCGTCTTCGGATACCGTGTTTATTTTCGGCAAGGAATTAAATAGCAACCGTACGGCCTGCTTAAGCCAAATGGGTTCCCTTGTGGAACAGCCTGCTATTTATGCACACTTAACAGGCAAAGAAAACCTGATCAACCGCTGCATTTTGCTGGGCATAAGTAAGCATCGCGCAACAGAGATGTTGGCTTTGGTTGGCCTAACAGATGCGGCTAACAAAAAAGCGGGAAAGTATTCGTTAGGAATGAAACAACGCCTGGGGATAGCCCTAGCTTTAATTGCCGATCCTGAACTATTGCTATTGGACGAACCCACCAATGGCCTCGATCCTAACGGGATTATTGAAGTGCGGAACTTGATGATGGAATTGGTGAGCAAGCACGGAAAAACAATCCTGGTTTCGAGCCACCTACTTGCCGAAATTGAAAGAACCGCTACCCATGTGGGCATTATCAATAAAGGAGCACTACTTTTCCAGGGCAATATCAACGAGCTTCACGATCTGAGCAAGCCCGTCATCAAAGTTGAAGTAGATGACAGTGGTGCTGCCACAAACATTTTGAGCACTGCAGGTGCCGAAATCGTAAGCAGCGACGAGGGTTTGGTAAAAATTGCTTACACTGGCAAAGCCGAAATGGGCAAATACAACACGCTTTTGGTAAACAGTGGCGTAACGGTTTATGCCATTCATACCGAGAAAAAAGACCTCGAACATCTATTCCTGGATATTACCTCTAAAAACTAACATCATGCGTTCTTTCTACATATCTTTTGTTTCAGAATTTTATAAATCACGTAAAACCCTGGCCTTTTGGGCGGCTATCGTTCTACCGTTAATTATATGTGGGCTAATTGCCTTTGGGTATTATTCCAATTCAGATAGAGTACTTAAATACAACTACCCGGGCATGATGCTCTGGTTCCAATATAGTAGTGCAGCCCTAGGTGTAATGGGCATGCTCATTTTACCTTTTTACGTGATGTTTATGGCATTTTCCGTAAACAACATCGAGCATAAAAACGACACCTGGAAAACATTATTTTCACAGCCCTTAAATAAATTCTCTATTTATGCCGCGAAATATGCTTATGCCGTTGCCCTATTGTTCATCTGTCTAGTGCTTTTTGCCTTGTTAACCTATACCTCCGGATATCTGTTACAGGCTATGGTGCCCAAATACACCTTTAACGACTACAATCCGGCCGTTATACTGAGCAGGCTTTATGGCAAACTGTTTTTTGCTTCGCTGGGCATCTTATCGTTACAGTTTATATTCAGTTTGATATGGTCTGATTTTTTAAAGCCCATGGGGATTGGTTTTGTATTTACCATTATGGGCATAATAACCGCCAATGTTGGCTGGAAACATGCTTATCTTATCCCATACAGTGATCCTGCCCTGGCGCTAAAGTTAACCAAGGCCAGCAAAAATGCCAATCCAGAAGATTTGCCAATATTTACCCAAGAAGTATGGGTAAGCATTGCCTACGGAATAGCACTGTTTATTGCGGGTTATTTTATTCTCGCAAAGCGAAACATCAAATAAAAATTTTTAGTTTAGTTTTAGTTAATATAAAGAAGGCGGCTGGTTACCGCCTTTTTTTATCTGCCCGGTTTTGGAACCACCATTAAACTTTCATGGCCGTTTTCATCTACAGATTGTACAGCAAAAAAATAGTTGTCCTTAGAGTAGGCCAAGTTGGCCGAGGGATCCTTCACAAAAAACTTACGCTCCCAAAACGGGCTGGTGGTTTCTCTCATTAACACATAATATCCAAAAGGCGTTTTTCCTTTAGGGGCTTCCCATTTCAGCTGGGTTTTGTTGGTTAACCCGGTAGTAATCACCTTTACATTTTGAGGTTCCTGAGCAGACTGCCCCAAATTGGCCATTACCGACATATTCATTCGGGTCACTTTTTGAAGGTAACTATAATCGACATATTCAGGCAAATCTCCGTATTTAAATCCATTTTCAGTTCTTACATCTTGATGTTGCCTGTTGAAGTCTTCGTTCATTTCCGTCACCCGAACAGCCGTAAATCCCTGCTGTGAAAAAGGAGTATGATCGCCGCCTCTCAAATACCGGTCTCTTCTATAAATGAGCTTAACCTCCAGTTGATCTACATAACGCTCCGCAATTTCTTTGATATATCTAGCTGCCTGCCTGGCATTGCCATCATTTTCTGTCCCTGCCGACTGGCGGGCGGCCGCTTGTTCCTTGGTTTCTGCGGCAGCAACCCCCTCGCTAAAAACCCTAACACTTTTATTATCCTTAATGTCTGTTTCCATTCCGTAGGAATTTCCTACAATATCGTTATTCATTAATAAATGAACGTCCCAGCCTTCGGCTTTTGCTCGCTTTGCCAAATTAGCGGCCCCATACAAACCCTGTTCCTCTCCCACAAAGGCAACAAATACCAAGGTAGTCCTGAACTGATATTTGCTCATTACCCTACACATTTCCATCACCGCGGCTACGCCTGAAGCATCATCGTTGGCCCCGGGGGCAAAGTCTTTGATGTTCATCACATCAGTAACCCTCGAATCATAATGTCCAGAAACCATCAGCATCCGCTTATCATTTGGATCGGTACCGGGCAAAACAGCCATCACATTCTTCAGGATTACAGGTTCCTTAATGCGTCTGCCATCAGCAGGCTGTTGAAAGGTATCATACGAAACCTGTAGCTTACCTCCACTTTCGGCCGCATATTTTTCAAATTCGCTCTTGATCCAGCTTCTGGCAGCACCTATTCCCTTGGTTTTGCTCAAGGTATCGCTCAGCGTATGACGGGTATGAAAAGAAACCATCTTTCTGACCAAAGTTTCTAAATGAGTAGCAGAAACCTCGTTTAACATGTTGGTAATTTGAGGGTCTTTAATTTCTGCCGTTTGCGCAAAAACAACAGAATTGGCTAAAACCACTATGCTCATCAGCAAAGCCAGACGGAAATTTTTCATATTCTTTCGAGTTGTAAAATTCTGAATAGAAAGTTACAACTATTTGACATTACCTGTAAATTCACACCATATTGTTACTTAACCTAAATCAACATTTTATGATAAAGAATTTTACCATTGGCGCATTAGCCATGACGTTTTCTTTGAGCGCTTTTGCACAGGAGCCCGTTAATAACGAGGCTATACAGAAGATTAGAAAAGAAGGATTGGAAAACTCGAAAGTAATGGATATTGCTTTCCAGATCACCGACGTAATCGGGCCTCGTTTGGCCAACTCTCCCGGCATAAAAAGGGGAAGGGACTGGGCCGTGAAATATTTTACTGATTTGGGGCTTAAAAATGCCAAACAAGAAAGCTGGGGCGATTTTGGAAAGGGCTGGTCAGTGGAAAAATATTACGCTGCTACCACTGCTCCTTTCTACAGACCCATTATTGGCTACCCTAAAGCTTGGACGCCAGGCACTAACGGCCCAATAAAATCGGAAGTTATTTTAGTTAAAGCGGATACGGTAACTGACCTTGAGAAATATAAAGGAAAATTAGCGGGTAAAATTGTGGTGATCGAATCAGTAATGGTACAGCCGTTGAAAAACTCTTATACCCCCGATGTAACGCGGTACACTGATGAAAAACTTGCCGAAATGGCCGCAGCAGAGCCCGCCGCACCAAGGCAGGGCCGTCCGGGGGGCAATAGCAACCAAATGGCCATGATGATGCGCATGCGCCAAAACAGGGCTGCTATTAACGAAATGCTGCTACAAGAAAAGGTAGGCCTGATTTTAACTTATGCCCGTGGCAACTACGGCACTTTCTTTACTAGCAATGGCGCTTCTTATGCGGTAGACGCCAAACCTGTTGCGCCTGAACTGGAAGTATCAGCGGAAGACTTTTTGCACATTTTACGCTTGTTGCGCGGAGGCCAAAAAGTAGAAGTAGAGGCCGAGGTGAAAACAACTTTCTATCCACAGGATGTAAAAGGCTACAACGTTATTGCCGAAATTCCGGGTACTGATAAAAAGCTAAAAGACGAAATTGTTATGTTGGGCGGCCACTTTGATTCTTGGCATTCGGGAACCGGTGCAACCGATAACGCAGCGGGCTCCATTGTAATGATTGAAGTGATGAGAATTTTAAAAGCAATTGACTTTAAACCTAAAAGAACCATCAGAATTGCACTTTGGGATGCCGAAGAGCAAGGTTTGCATGGGTCAAGGGGTTATGTAAAACAGCATTTCGCAGATCCAACGAAAATGGAGCTATTACCTGAGCACGGCAAGTTAAGCGCCTACTATAACTTAGACAACGGAACTGGTGCCGTACGCGGTATCTACTTACAGGGCAATGCCGGTGCTAGGGATATTTTCCAAGCTTGGTTAAACCCATTTGCTGATTTAGGGGCAAAAACGGTGACCATTAGCAATACCGGTGGCACTGACCACCAGGCTTATGATGCCGTTGGATTGCCGGGTTTCCAGTTTATTCAAGACCCAATGGACTATAACACCCGTACCCACCACACCAACCAGGATACTTACGACAGATTGGTAGAGGACGACTTGAAAAAATCTGCGACAATTATCGCTTCTTTTGTTTACCATACCTCTGAGCGTGCCGAGAAAATTCCACGTAAAGAATTACCAAAACCAGTTGCTCCAAGAAATTAAGTAACTGAGCTGAAAAATAAGCCAACCACATAGAAACATAGTATCGAAATCATAAAACTGTGTTTCTATGTGGTTTTTATACGAATACCCTTTCCTTAAATGCCCATACCACCAGTTGGTAAGCATTTCTAAACCCCATTTTCTTCACCATATTTCTGCGGTGGGTTTCAACGGTAAGCCTACTGATGAAAAGCTGATCGGCAATTTCCTTATTGCAATAGCCCAAGGAAATCAATTGTAAAACTTCCACCTCGCGGGCACTGATACTGTCTTGAAGATGTTCTTCATTAATTTGAATGGTCATAGTTCTTTAGTTTTACCCAAAATTATTTGGGCCTAACTGTTCTAACTTCAGAGATATTACCTTAATTTACAGGGTGTTTTTACGGTATTGTGATTTGCCCCAATTACTTTCCTTTGTAAAAAACAATTTAATAACCAACTAAAATTAAATCCAAATGAAAAATCAAAAAGAAGAATTATTGACAACATCTTTGACGTCTGTCCCTTTACCTATTGCGAAAGAAATGGCTAAAACATTTCGAAAGAATCACGTTAGGACGGATAAAGACACCAAATCAGTTTGGTTTCCTGTTGAACAAATCACAGCAATTGCAAATGCCTTGAAAGAAGAAAAAGCAGATGGCATCAGGGTTTATTTTGGGCAATACACAGAAGATTTAATTAAAAAATTAAACCAAATTACTAGTGCACCTGAAATCCCAAAAGACTATGCTAATAGAAACACGGTAATCTTCGTTTCGACCAGAGAAGAAAACGGCATAAAAAAAACTGATTATTTTACTGACATGAAACACCCTATGAACCCTGAAAACAGAGGAGAACTTTGTCCAAACGACTGTCCCAAAGATAGTCCAATGTTAACAGACTAGTATGCCGAAATTACTGAACATATTTATCATTATAGAGCTTGTAACGTTTCTTGCTTCTTTTTTTTTATTGCGACTAGACAAGAACAAGTTTTGGAAGTTATCCATCTTATATCTGTTCATTGTTTGCTCGGTAGAGATTACAGGGCGTGTGCTCAGTCGAATTTATCACCTTCATAATACTTGGCTTTATACAATATTTATACTAATTGAAGCCGCATATATTATTTATGGCATGTATTATTTTCTTAAAGATTATACGAAGGTCAAATTACTTGCGCTATCATCTTATGGTATTTTTTGTTCAATTTATATATTAGAAATTTATTTCAATGGCATTATGGGCAAAAATACCTTGCCCATAATGTTTCTATCAATAGTAGCTATCTTATATAGCTTATGGTATTATTATCTACTACTAAAAAAAGATGAATTTGTTGTTATAAGAAAACATGCCCCTTTTTGGTGGATAGCTGGTGCTTTGCTATTTTATTTTGGAGGTGTAGTAATTACACTTTTTGACCCTATTTTTCCAAATAAAATATATGCTGGGCATACTCTAAGATATTTTATCTTTATCTTACTAAATCTACTACTGTACGGCTTTTGGACATACGCCTTTATATGCAGGAATCGACAACGCAGATATATATCCTAATTATTCTAGCTACGCTAATTTTTTTGTTAGTTCCGGGCTTTCTACTCATTTACATCAGGCAATATAATGCCCGTAAGGCAAAGCATCTGCAGGAAAAGAAATTAATGGCTCAGCAGTTTGAATCAGAACTTCTAAAAACACAAATTGAGGTACAGGAGCAAACCATGCAAACCATCGCCAGCAACTTGCACGACAATATTGGTCAACTGCTAAGCCTTACCAACTTAACCTTAGCTTCCATTAACATGGATGACCGAGAAAAAGCCCGCAAAAAAATAGATGCTTCTACAGACTTGGTCAATAAGTCCATCAAGGAACTAAGGGAACTGGCCAAGCTCCTACAGGGTGAAAAACTGCTCGAAAGGGGTATAGCCCATGCCATTGCACAGGAAGTAGATTGGCTAAAGAAAGTAGAGGTTTACCACATCAGTTTTACGGATGAGCTTGGGGAGAATATTGGAGCTTCCGCAGAAAAAGACCTGATCATCCTAAGGCTCTTTCAAGAAGTGATCAATAACATCGTTAAGCATGCACAAGCAACCCAAATTGTCATTAGCTTAGCACATAAAGAAGAAAAGCTGGTCATCATTATTAATGAAAACGGTGTTGGCTTTAACTATCAGGAGGTAGCTAAAAACAGCAATGGGCTAGGCCTTCACACTATTGAAAAGAGAGTAAAGCTAATTGGCGGCGAATTTAACTTAAACACTGAAATAGGCAGCGGGACTGAAATTATCCTTACCATACCTTATCCTTAAACCATGCAACAGCGCATAAAAATAGCATTAGTTGACGATCATACGCTTTTCAGGTCTGGCCTGGCCAGTTTATTAAGCGAATTTGACGAGCTCGTTATCGCTTTTGAAGCCGTAAACGGTATCGATTTACAAACTAAAATTAAAAAGCATGAAGAGGTGCAATTGATCCTTATGGATATCAACATGCCCATAATGGATGGCTTTGCAGCCACAAAGTGGATCAAGGAACGGTATCCTCATATTTACATTTTGGCCCTAAGCATGTTCGAGGATGAAAAATCAATCATCAACATGATCAGGGCTGGAGCAAATGGCTATCTCTTAAAGGAATCAAAACCCACTGAAGTGCTCATTGCCATTAAAGCAATGCTTGAAAAAGGATTTTATGTAAATGAGCTGGTATCAGGCCGTTTATTGGTTTCCATTAAAAACGAAGCTCCCAAAAATATCCTTACAGAAAAGGAACTTACCTTTTTACAATATTGCGCCTCCGAACTTACCTATAAAGAAATTGCTTCACTCATGAACGTTAGCCCCCGCACGGTAGACAACTATCGAGAATCCCTATTTGCTAAGCTCAATTTAAAGTCGAGAACTGGCTTGGTAATTTATGGCATTAAAAACGATTTGATAAAGATCTAAATTGGTTAATTGTTGAAATCGGTTAATTGACATTATCAAATTAGCCAATTCGATAATTAGCTAATTAACTAGGCAAATCAAATGACTGGTGCCTGTCTGGAATTTCTACATTTCTAAATCCCGCCGCAAGAAGTTTTTCCCTAAACACCAGTTGCACCTCATACTCTCCGTGCACCAAAAACAATTTTTTCACTTTGCGGGCGTCCTGAGCGGAAAGGAATTGCAGCAGATCGTTATAGTCGCCATGGGCGCTCATAGATTGGATGCTTTGCACCTCGGCATGTACCGTAAACCTATCTCCAAAAATACTTACCTCTGTGGCGCCATTTTTCAGCCTGCCGCCCAATGAGTTTGGCTCGCAATAGCCCACCAATAAAATGGTATGTTTCGGATCTCCAATACAATTTTTGATGTGGTGTTTCACTCGCCCAGCCTCGGCCATGCCCGATGCCGAAATAATAATACATGGCTCAGGGTTGGCATTCAGCGCCTTGGAGTCTTCTGCGGTTTCTATATAATGCAGTCGTTCAAAATCAAATGGATTATCATCTATCTTCATGATATCCAATACCTCATCATTATATCCCTCGGCATGGTTCTCAACAATTTGTGTGGCCTTTGCCGATAACGGGCTATCCACGTACACATTCACTTTTGGCAATTGGCCTTCTAAATCCAGATTATTAAGTACGTACAAAATTTCCTGCGTTCTGCCCACGCTAAACGCAGGGATGATCAGTTTGCCCTTCTTTTCCACACAGGTTTTGATCACTATGGCCAGTAGTGCCTGCGCTGTTGGTTGGGCATCTTTATGGAGCTTATCACCATAGGTTGATTCCAGCAAAATATAATCTGCTTGTGGGAAAGGCTGTGGTGGCCTTAAAAGCAAATCTCCATATTGCCCCACATCACCACTAAAACTTAACTGCGAGGTATTTCCCTGTTCGGTAATGCGCAAATGCACCGAAGCGCTGCCAATGATATGTCCGGCATCAATAAACTGCAAGGTAGCCCCCTTGGCAATGGGCACTTCCTTTTGATAGGGAACAGTTTCAAAAAGCGACATGGCCTTAAGCACGTCCTCCTCTTCGTAAAGTGCTTCTTCCAAGGGCAGCCCTTTTTTGGCCAGTTTCTTGTTCTTATAGTTCAGGTCTCCCGCTTGTATTTTTGCCGAATCCAGAAGCAGGATTTTGGCCAGTTCCTTCGTTGCCGGGGTTCCGTAAATTTTACCTTTAAAGCCCTGCGCCACCAAACGTGGGATAAGGCCACTATGGTCAATATGTGCATGCGACAATACCAAAACATCTATCTCGGCAGCATTAAAACCAAAGTTTTCATTTAATGATACCGTATCCTGTCCCATTCCCTGAAACATTCCACAGTCTAATAAAATCTTGGTCCCGTTATTTAAACTAAGCAAATGCTTACTGCCGGTTACATTTCTGGCGGCACCATGAAAGGCTATTTTCATTTTAACAAATTTATGCTTCAATGATAAGAAACCAACTTCATTTTAACAACCAAAGTTATTTCCGATAAAAATATCGTCGTAAATTTTGATAACTAATTAATTAGTTATATATTGGTGTTGGAATATTTCTTAAGCTTGCGCTTTAAAGAACACTATTTAAATAGATGATATGGAAATTAAAGATTTAACCAGGGCAGAGGAACAAATTATGCAGGTAATGTGGCAGCTTGACAGCGCTTTTGTTAAAGAGGTCATTGACCATCTGCCTGAGCCTAAGCCTGCCTACAACACGGTATCAACCATTATCCGAATTTTAGAGGTAAAGGGGTTTATAGGCCATGAGGCCTTTGGCAAGTCGCACAAGTACCACCCTTTAATTTCAAAGGACGAGTATAAAAGACACGCCACCGAAAAACTACTGGGCAGCTATTTCGAAAATTCTGTAGAAAGCATGTTCTCCTTTTTTGTAAAGGAAGAAAAACTTGACCTGAGCGATGTGGATGAGATCTTGAAAATGATTGATAAATTTAAAAACAAACCAAAATGAGCTGGTCACATTATTTATTGCAGGTAAATATCTATTTGGTTGTATTTTATGCCTTTTACAGATTATTACTTACTAAGGAAACCTATTTTGTACTAAATAGAGCTTATTTAATTTGTTCGGGTGTTTTCTCGTTAGCTATTCCGTTTATACAGCTAGATTGGTTTAGCAAACAGGAAATCAGCCAACAGATTTATGTACAGGTTGAGCAGTTTAACCAGCTTATTACGCAAGGGGCTGTAGTGGCAGAGGCTAAACGCTTTAACTGGGGGAGCTTAATTGTAGCAATTTACCTATTGGGCATACTATTCTTTTTGGGCCGTTTTGTTGTTCAGTTGGTTGGTGTAAAAAAAATGTTCAACGACGCTAGAAACGGATTGGCATTTTCCTTTTGGAACAAAAAAATAGTAGCCAACAATCTGCCGGGCCTTGAAACGGTAAACCATCATGAAGACATCCACGTTAAACAGCTGCACACTTTCGATGTATTGTTTTTTGAGCTGCTGGGCATTCTCACCTGGTTTAATCCTGTCATCTACCTGTACAAAGCCACTGTTAAAAATATCCACGAATATTTGGCCGACGAAGCAGCCGCTAAATTCCAGGGCAACAAAGAAGCCTACTCCATGTTATTGCTTAACCAGGCTTTTGGCGTAAATGTAAATACCTTAACCAATGGCTTTCTCAGGAAATCGATGATTAAGAAACGGATCTTTATGCTCTACAAAGAAAGGTCAAGAAAAACAGCCATTGTCAAATATGGCATTTTCGTTCCGCTATTTGCCTTAGCCTAATTACTTTCATCTTCAACCATCAGAAAAAACGAACAACTTTTAGCCGCTGCAGAGCAGGTACAGCTTGAAGAAGCAAAGGCAGCCGTAGCTGAAGTGCTAAATTTAACGCCAGAAAGGTCTGTGGAGGTTGTACTTGCCGAGCCTACGGTAAGATTCCCAATTCCAAAGGGCAGTAAAGAGGTTGAGGGGATCAACTCCTTTTATAAATATCTGGGCAATACAGTGAAATACCCCCCTTTAGCTGCCGAAAATAAAGTTCAGGGGAACCTAATAGTTACCTTTAAGGTCATCAACAGAAAAACCACAGACATTAAAATAGAAGCCAAATTAGGGGCAGGCTGTGATGAGGAAATCGTTAAAAGGATAAGCGCCTACAAAGACGGAGCGCTAAAAGACGGAAGCTACAGCCTAAAAGTAGCTTTTATACTCCAAGGTTCCTCAGCACCATTTCTAAATGAAACTGTTAAAAATAAGCCCAACTTTATCAGCTTAAACACCATTTCCATTGTAGGCTATCCTTTTGAACCGGATGAGGTGCACAGTTTCGTAAGCATGGAAAACCCGCCAAACTTCCCTGGAGGCATTAGCGATTTTTTCAAGTTTTTAGCAGACAATATTAAATATCCAGAGGAAGCTGCCAAGCAAGACATTCAGGGAAATGTTTTTGTATCCTTTGTTGTTGAAAAAGATGGCTCAATAAATGATATCAAGATAGACAGGCCATTGGGCTATGGCACCGATGAAGAAGCAATAAGGGTTTTGAAACTTAGCCCCAAATGGAATCCGGGAACCCAGAACGGGAAAGCGGTAAGGGTAAAATATAGCCTCCCTATCAAATTTAGTTTAGGCAAAAGGCAAACCGGCACCATAAAGAACTTTAAAGTACAGTCCAGAGACGGTGTAGTACAACTTAGCGGAGATCAACTGAGCTTAAGGGGCGCTGATTTTGATGACGGGAAACTACCGCTTTATATTTTAGATGGAGAGGTTGTGGAAAACGGCCAGATTACTGGCATAGACACCAAAACCATTGAAACCATCAACATCCTGAAAGATGAAAACGCCACGATCCTTTATGGTGAAAAAGGGAAAAATGGGGTGATATTGATTACCACAAAAAATGCGGAGAAGGCGGTAATTGGCAGGCCTAGCAAAAAAACAAACCAAAAATAAAAAATGAAGAAAATTACGCTTGTCGTATTAGCGGCATTATTAGGGTATGGGCTCAGCCCAGCGCAAACCAACAAAAGCCAGGGAGATCAACTTTATTCGTTTGTGGCCTTAAAAAATCCTCCACAGTTCCCTGGCGGCCTTACTAAATTCTATGAATTTCTTGCCAAAAACCTCAAATATCCGGAGGCTGCTAAGGCCAAAAGTATCCGTGGAAATGTATTCGCTTCCTTTATCATCGAAAAAGACGGATCACTTTCCAGCATCAAAATACTGCGGGGCCTGGGCTCAGGGACAGACGAAGAGGCTATAAGAGTGCTAAAAACTAGCCCAAAATGGAAGCCGGGCTCATTAGATGGCAAACCTGTTAGAGCACAATATAGTGTTCCCATAAAATTCTTTTATAAATAACTCATAAAAACGCAAAAGCCCTCCCGACAAAAAGTCGGGGGGGCTTTACAATTTCTCCTCTGTCTCGGACAACTAAAGTTAATAAATTAATTTCAATTTTCCGAATTTACTATGCTAGCATACAATCAATTACGATTGAAAAATCTTGCCTTTCACCTTACGCTCGTTCTCTGTTAAAAAGATCTTACGTAAACGCATACTTGCAGGAGTAACCTCAATATATTCGTCAGCTTGGATGTACTCCATTGCTTCTTCCAATGAGAATTTAATGGCTGGTGCAATACGAACGTTATCATCAGAACCTGAGGCACGCATATTGGTTAAAGCTTTACCTTTAACAGCGTTGATCACTAAATCGTTATCACGAATGTGTTCGCCCAAAATCTGTCCTTCGTAAACATCAACCCCCGGATCTACAAAGAAACGACCGCGGTCTTGCAATTTATCAATAGAATATGCCGTAGTTTGACCTTTATCCATAGAAATCAAAACACCGTTCATACGGCCAGGAATTGTACCTTTCCACGGCTCATAAGCTTTAAAACGGTGTGCCATAATCGCTTCGCCGGCGGTAGCGGTTAATACGTTGTTACGCAAACCAATAATACCACGTGAAGGAATTTCGAACTCCAAGTGCTGCAAATCGCCTTTTGGCTCCATAATCAATAACTCACCTTTACGTTGTGTTACCAACTCAATTACTTTACCAGAAACCTCTGCCGGAACGTCAACAATTAAAGTTTCTACTGGCTCACATTTCTGTCCGTCAATTTCTTTAACGATTACCTGTGGCTGGCCTACCTGCAACTCATAACCTTCACGGCGCATCGTTTCAATTAAAACCGACAAGTGAAGGATACCTCTACCATATACCAACCAAGCATCAGGAGATTCAGTCTCAACCACTTTAAGGGCCAAGTTTTTCTCCATCTCTTTCGATAAACGGTCTTTAATACGTTGTGAGGTTACCAATTTACCTTCTTTACCAAAAAACGGAGAGTTGTTAATGGTAAACAACATGTTCATGGTTGGTTCGTCAATTTTAATTACCGGTAGTTGTTCTGGCGCTTCAAAATCAGCAATAGTATCTCCAATATCAAAACCATCAATACCCACCACCGCACAAATATCGCCAGATCTAACTTCGGTAGTTTTAACTTTACCTAAACCTTCAAAAGTATATAATTCTTTTACCCTAGATTTAACCAATTTGCCGTCACGTTTAATCAAAGTAACAGGTTGGTTTTCTTTAATGGTTCCTCTGTGTACACGGCCAATAGCAATACGGCCCACAAAAGAAGAATAATCTAAAGAGGTAATCTGCATTTGCAAAGTACCTTCATTTACCGGCGCAGCTGGAATGTGTTCCACAATCGCATCCAATAAAGGGAAAAAGTTATCCGTTGGTTGTTTGTAATCAGTACTCATCCAACCATTTTTAGACGAACCGTAAATTACCGGGAAATCCAACTGTTCTTCCGTAGCCTCCAAGTTAAAGAACAACTCAAAAATTTGCTCATAAACTTCTTCAGGGCGACAGTTTTCTTTATCAACTTTGTTTACCACTACAATTGGCTTTAAGCCCAAAGCCAAAGCTTTTTGAGTTACAAAACGAGTTTGAGGCATTGCTCCCTCAAAAGCATCGCAAAGCAAAAGCACGCCATCAGCCATTTTCAATACACGCTCTACCTCGCCACCAAAATCGGCGTGACCAGGGGTATCAATAATATTAATTTTAACGTCCTTATATTTAACCGAAACGTTTTTAGACACGATGGTAATGCCTCGTTCACGCTCCAAATCGTTGTTGTCCAAGATCAAATCTCCAGTTTCCTCGTTGTCGCGAAAAATAGAGCAGGCATGTAAAATTTTGTCTACCGTGGTGGTTTTACCGTGGTCTACGTGGGCTATAATAGCTATGTTTCTAATATTTTGCATCTTATGCGATAGTATTTAAGGGCGCAAAGGTAGCGAAAAAAGCCGAAAAACGAAACACAAACGCTAAGCAAAATATGTTAAGTTTTTGTAAATCAATTGCATTGCCAATTCGCCACTGTAGCCCCGCTTTACCTTTCAATCGGGTTTAGGACGCAAGGCAAGGGTGATTACTTAATTTCCCTAGGCTAAGCCTTTAGCAATGCTGTACCTTAAACGTCATCTAAATGCTTACCGACGAACACTCGAGAGGGGGCCCTACTGATGCTGTAGCCATTCCTCATAACTAATCACCCCCAACTCAGGCTTTCCTTCCCCCTCCAGCATGGCAATAAACTCCAGTTCGTGCCCATCGGGATCCTTAAAATAAATAGCTACAGCTGGCATCCAGGCAAAAACCATGGGTTTCTCCTTTCCATCTTTCAGAAAATTATAAGGC
Source organism: Pedobacter nanyangensis (assembly GCF_003313505.1). Classification (GTDB taxonomy): domain Bacteria; phylum Bacteroidota; class Bacteroidia; order Sphingobacteriales; family Sphingobacteriaceae; genus Pedobacter; species Pedobacter nanyangensis. The sequence continues at coordinate 254,935 of NZ_QMHO01000001.1, forward strand.
TGCAGGTTTCTTTCTTTCAAAAAGCCAATAGATTTGTTCAATACCTCGTCAACGTCGCAGCGAAACGCAAAATGACGGATATCGATTTCACTCTTCGGTTTTTCCCATAAACCAAGCATAGCGCCTTTAGGCTCGCCTATCCAAAAAAAGGCAACCCTACGCTCATCGTTATAACCACACGCAATAAGCCCCAATACATTTTTATAAAAATTTACAGACCTCTCCAAATCCTCTACGAAAAGGTGTGTTTCAAATAATCCTTTAATCATGTGGTGAAGTTACGCTTAGCAAAACGTGAAAGAAAATCACTTATCTCAATCCAATCATCAAGAATATCTATCAAGCTTGGGATAAAAAAAGAAACGGGGACTCGGCATACCACCTTGTCCCCGCCATCTAAATTAACGCTCTCAGTAATATAAACTCTCTTAACAAGGCTTTATTGTATGGAGGATAAAAATATTTTATATTTTTTTTAAGGGGCAACAAACCAACAAAAAAAGCCCTGCACGTGCAGGGCCTCATTTATTAATCAAAAATGAAAACTAAGGCATTAAAACGGTGTCAATTACATGGATAACGCCATTCGATTGGTTCACATCAGCAATGGTAACTTTTGCGTCATTACCTTTAGCATCTCTCACATACAGATCTTTTCCTTTGGTCCAGAAAGTCAGTTTCTCTCCTTGAACAGTAGTCATCACGGCTTTACCGCCACCTTTAGTTACTGCAGCCCAAATAGATTTAGCACTATGGTTGCCCGCTAACACATGGTAGGTTAAAATTTTAGTAAGCATTGCTTTGTTCTCTGGTTTCACCAAGGTTTCTACGGTACCTTTAGGCAATTTATCGAAAGCCGCATTAGTAGGGGCAAAAACGGTAAATGGGCCTTTTGATGATAAAGTTTCTACTAAACCCGCTGCTTTAACCGCTGCCACCAAAGTAGTGTGGTCCTTTGAGTTTACGGCATTTTCTACAATATTTTTTGATGGATACATGGGCGCTCCACCTACCATTACTGTTTTTTCTTTTTTTGAACTTTGCGCCATGGTAGCATTTGAAAAGGTGAAGCTTAATGCGCATACACTTAAGGCCAATAGATTTGTTAACTTTTTCATGATGTTTAAATTTTATTTAATGATTTATGTCTTTGCCTACACTTACGAGATTGTGCAAGCCCTCGGTTTTTATTTTTGAATATTTTTTAAAGAACGCCCATTATCTGCCTCAAAATCAAGGCTAATAGAATTCATGCAATAACGTTTGCCCGTAGGCTGGGGGCCATCATCAAATACATGTCCTAAATGCGAACCGCACCGGCCGCAAAGCACTTCTGTACGTACCATATTATAGGATGTGTCTTCTTTATAGGCAACACTTCCTTTAGCACCTGGCTCAAAAAATGATGGCCAGCCGCAGGTACTGGCAAATTTTGCCCCTGAGCGGAACAATCTATTTCCACAAACGGCACAATAATAGGTGCCCCTTACATCAAACTCATTATACTTGCCCGTAAAAGCCTTTTCGGTAGCCCCCTCTCGAGCTACAGCATATAAATCAGGCCCTAAAATTCGCTTCCATTCTTTATTGCTTACATGGAGTTTGCTTTGATCTGTTCTGGAATAATAAGGGTTTTTAGCTTTTTGCTGTCCAAATGTTGGTACAGCTAGCATGCCGCTCAGCAGCCATAAAAACACCTCCCTTTTTAAAAATGTGTTCATATCATCTTCGTTTTTAACCCATGTACGATAAAGGATTAAAAACAGATTTAAAAAAGCTTGACTTTCAGATATTTTTATATTTTTGTTAAAAGCACTTTTTTTTGAGCACACAACCCAAATTATCCGAACAAGAGATCATCGCTTTGCTCTTAAAGCGAGATGAGAAAGGATTTAACTATCTATATGATAATTATGCAGGGGCCATTTATGGTATCATTACCAAGGTAGTGCACTTAAAAGAATATGCCGACGAGATTATACAGGATGTCTTTGTTAAGATTTGGAAAAATATAGGGCAATTTGATGCGGAAAAAGGTCGCTTATATACCTGGATGATTAACTTGGCACGCAATACGGCCATTGACTATATCAGGTCCAGAGGCTATCAGAACGAGCAAAAAAACCAAACTATTCCAGAATTCGTAAATGATAGCGAGCAATACGCCACCGTCACCAACGTTGACCACATTGGCATGAAAAACGTGCTGTCGCAACTAAAAGGAGAATGGCGGGAATTGATAGAATTAGCTTATTTCAAAGGATATACACAACAGGAAATCGCTGAAAGACTTGATATCCCTATTGGAACCATTAAAACGAGAACTAGAAACGCCTTGATTGAGTTGAAAAGATTATTAAAAGATTACCGATAAATTGGACATTAAAGATTACATATCGTCTGGTATTATAGAAGCCTATGTGATGGGTTTAGCCTCTGAGGAGGAAATACGCATTCTGGACTGTATCCAAAAGAACAATCCCGAGGTGAAGCAGGCTATTATTGACGCACAAAATACATTGGAAGATTTTGCGTCGCAGCAGGCTATTGCCCCACCTCCCAATCTTAAATCAGCAATATGGGCCAAAATTAGCGATGACCAAGAAAACCCTGTTGCTGTTGAAGATATACCGGCAGCACCTGTTGCAAAACCTCTTTATCCGGCACAAAGTACAGATCACAGCAAAGCAACCTTAAAATGGTTTGCTATTGCTGCTTCTATTTTATTAATCGCCAGTGCGTCCCTGAACCTTTATCTCAACAATGCTCAAAATACGATAAAAAACCAAGTTGCAGCTTTAACCGAAGCGCAAAAGGACAACCAGCTTGCTTATCAAAACCTAAAGAGTAAGTGGGATATGGCCAGCAACCCCCAAATGAAATCTATTCCATTGTTAGGAGTTGCAAAACACCCTAACATGAAGGCCATGGTTTATTTGGAGCAAAAATCCAACAATGTATATTTGGCGTTGGAAAACCTGCCTGCAACTGCCAAGGAGCAACAATACCAGCTATGGGCCATTGTAAATGGAAAACCCGTTAGCCTAGGCGTATATAATCAGGATTCGGAAACTGCGGTGCAAAAAATGACGGCCATTGCCTCGGCACAAGCCTTTGCCATTACTTTGGAAAAGAGGGGCGGTAGTGAAACGCCAACCATGGAAAATATGTATGTAATGGGCAAGATTTAAACCCTTATTTAGCGAAAGCCCATTCTAAAAACTTTGGCAATACCTGCCCCCACGTAGGCACATTATGTTTACCGCCAACCATTTCGTAATAAAAGATATCCCTAGGCCGTTCGTATCCCTTTTTCATCAGTTCTTTGATCACATCCACCGTGTCATCTATCGAATCAATGATAAAGTTTTGATTACGGTCTGCCGTTTCATCTTCTGTACCTGTCATTAACCAAAACTGCAAATTAGGCCTGTCGGGAGTTTCTCTAACCATCTCGTGCAAAATTCGGTCATCATCGGTATAATCTTTTGATAGATCTTTTTTACGCCACCAAAAAGAGCCCGAAAACACCCCCACCAGGTCAAAAATATCACTATGGTGCCAAGCAATATCAAAAGCGGTTAAACCACCCAATGAAAAGCCTGCAAAAGCTTTTTTACCATTAATGGTTTTTCCGAATTGCTTTTGGATAAAAGGCAATAGTTCTCCCATTACAAATGCGGTGTACAAATCGGACTTGCCACCCCTGCCTTTGAAATCAGGCCTGTTAGCAACTCCATACTCCAGCAAACGTTGTTCCCCAGCATAAATCCCAACGGTAATTACGGGATTTATTTTCCACTTATTTTGCAGCTCCAACAAATGATCTTCCAAGCCCATTTGCAACAAGTCTTGCCCATCATTCACCAAAAGCAAGTTTACGATTTCGTTGCCCAACAGATTTGCGGGAACATAAACGTCCAAATCAACCGTACGTTGAAGATATTTCGATTTTATTTGATAGGTAGTTTTGATAAACAGTATCGTTAATGTTTGCGGTTATTCTTCTAATTCCGCTACAAAGTTATCATTATCTCAAAAACCTACAGCCATTAAGTAGACAAAAAAAATAGGTATTATTTTTTTTGTAACTGAAAATGACTAACTTAAATTCTATAACCATTATACCGAATGAAAGAGGAATTACAAAGATGGTACAGCCCCAACCTCAACAGAGAGATCGAAACTTTGGTTTTTGGCCATAGCGGCTATCCCATTATTTTATTTCCCACCAGCATGGGAAGATATTACGAAAACAAGGATTTTAAGTTAATAGAATCCGTGCAGCACTTCATTGAAGAAGGGAAGGTTAAAATTTACTGCCCCGATAGTATTGATTCCTTAAGCTGGTACAACAAGAGCATACATCCTGCGGAAAGAGTGAAAAACCATATCTGGTACGATAAGTTCTTATTAGAAGAGCTGTTTCCCCTTGCAAGCAGCGAAACGGGAAGGGACAAAGTCATTACGGCCGGATGTAGCTTTGGCGGCTACCATGCGGTGAACTTTGCATTCCGGCATCCTTGGGCAATAAGCCATGTTTTTAGCATGAGTGGCGCTTTTAACATCAGAGGTCAACTGGATGGCTTTTATAACGACGATGTTTATTTCAACAACCCTATTGATTATATCCCAAACAATATGAATCCCGAGCTTTGGCAGCTTAAAATTGTTTTGGGCACTACTGACCGCGATATGTGCCGGGCTGACAATGAAAATCTATCGGGAATTTTACATCAAAAAGGAATTAGCCATTGGCTGGACATAAAGCCCAACGCAGACCATGACTGGCCAATATGGAGAGAAATGTTTCCCGAATATGTCTATCAGATTTAGGAATAGGAGCTCATAATTAGAAAAGAATACTTCAGCACAATCAACACTTTAAACATATATACTATGAAAAAAATCGGAATTTTATTTGGACAGGAGCGTTCATTCCCACAAGCTTTTGTAGACAGGGTGAACCAAAAGGCGGTTGAAAACATTACCGCGGAATTTGTAAAAATAGACAAGGTTTTCCAAGCCGAAAAACCTGAATATGCCGTAATTATTGACCGTATTTCGCAGGATGTACCTTTTTACAGGGCTTACTTAAAAAATGCGGCCATGGGCGGCACGGCAGTTATTAACAATCCCTTCTGGTGGAGTGCCGATGAGAAATTTTTCAACAATGCCTTAGCCGAAAACATTGGGGTGCCTGTACCCAAAACGGCATTAATTCCTTCTAGAGAGCATCCCGACGACACCAATGAGCATTCGTTTACCAATTTGGTGATGCCCTTTGATTGGGAGGCGATATTTAATTACGTGGGTTTTCCTGCCTACATGAAACCTTTTGACGGCGGCGGCTGGAAAGAGGTTTACAAACTGGAAAGCATGGAAGAGTTTTTTGAAAAACACAGCCAAACCCAACAAACGGTAATGATGCTGCAAGAAGAAATTATTTTCGAAGAGTATTTTAGATGTTATTGCATTGGCGGCAAGCATGTACGAATTATGCCGTACGAACCGCGCAACCCGCACCACCTACGTTATGTGGTTAATGGGCCAAAACCAAGCGATAAGCTATTAAAAAAGATTGAAGAGTACACCTTAAAACTTAACCAATATCTGGGTTATGATTTTAATACAGTAGAATTTGCGGTGAGAAACGGCGTTCCAATTGCCATCGATTTTTGTAATCCGGCGCCAGATGCAAGCCTGGAAAGTGTTGGCCAAGAAAACTTTGAATGGGTAGTTGAAACCGCCGCTAATTATGCAATAGAAAAAGCATTGGCTCAAGAATTTGGCAAAAACAACCTCACTTGGGGAAACTACGTTAAAACCAGCGCTGCCGGCACGCCCTTAACCACAAAAGTTACCAAAGCAACGGCCAGTACCAAAGCGGTAGCCAAACCAAAAGCAACTGCCAAAAAACCGATTAAATAACGCTAAACCGAACTATCTATGAACGAGTTTACATTAGGGGTCGAAGAAGAATACATGATCATTGATCCCATTACCAGAGAGCTAACCTCTCATGACCAAAAGATTGTAGAGGCAGCACAAAAAATACATAAAGACCAGGTGAAAGCAGAAATGCACCAGGCCGTGGTAGAAGTAGGGACCAGTATTTGTAGAAATACAGATGAAGCAAGAGCAGAAATTTCGCAACTGCGAAAAACCGTGGCAGAACTTGCAGGCGAACAGGGCCTGCGCATTGGCGCTGCTGGCACGCATCCTTTTTCGCATTGGGAAAAACAGCTCATTACCGAACATCCTCGCTACAGTGAAATTGTAAACGAACTACAGGAAGCCGCCAGGTCCAACTTAATTTTTGGTCTACATGTACACGTAGGTTTCCAATCACGAGAACTGGCCATACATATTGCCAACCAGGTACGCTACTTTTTACCGCACGTATTTGCCCTTTCTACCAATTCGCCCTTTTGGGAGGGAAGAAACACTGGGTATAAATCGTTTCGCACAAAAGTGTTCGACAAGTTTCCCCGAACTGGCATTCCTGATATTTTTAATAGTATTGAAGATTATGACAATTATGTGAAGCTCTTGATCAAGACCAATTGTATAGACAATGCGAAAAAAATATGGTGGGATATTCGTGTACACCCTTTCTTCGAAACCATTGAGTTTAGGGTATGTGATTGCCCTATGCTGATTGATGAAACAATGGCCTTTACGGCCATTTTTCAGGCACTATGCGCCAAATTGTACAAGTTGCGCTTACAAAATTTAAACTTCATTTCTTACAGCAGGGCACTCATTAACGAGAACAAATGGCGGGCCGCCCGTTACGGCATTGACGGAAATTTAATAGATTTTGGGAAAGAAATGGAAGTAAATTGTCGAAATTTGGTCCTTGAATTGTTAGATTTTATAGATGACGTAGTAGACGAGCTAGGCAGCCGAAGGGAAATTGAGTACGTACACAAGATTTTGGCCAACGGAACTGGGGCCGATAGACAGCTGGCGGTTTATGAACAAACCCAAAGCTATGAATCAGTAGTAGACTACATCACTACACAAACATTAATAGGTGCGAAATAAAAAGATGAACGATAGCAACAGTATTAAGGTAGCCATTATTGATATGAATATGGGCTTCCCTAACCAGGGAATGAGGGGTATACAGGAAATTTTACACCAATATAAAACTGATAATCACCTCAATTTAACCATTGACATATTTGACATTAGGAAAAAAGGAGAAGTCCCAGATTTAAGTTACAACATTTACATTTCAAGCGGCGGCCCTGGAAACCCTTACGATGGAGAAGGCCAGCAATGGGAAAGCAGTTTTTTTAATTTATTGGACCAAATTGACAACTTCAATCTGATCAGCGATGAAAAAAAATACGCATTCTTGATTTGCCATTCTTTCCAACTAGGCTGTAGGAAGTATCAATTGGGCGAAGTAACCCAGCGAAAATCCAATGCCTTTGGGATTTTTCCCATCTCCTTAACTGCAGAAGGTGAAAAAGAACCTATTTTTAACGGCCTTAACAATCCATTTTTTTCGGTAGACAGTAGAGATTGGCAGGTTATACAACCCAACCGCAAGGCCTTTGAAAAAATAGGCGCCAAGCTATTGGCCATTGAAAAGGATAGACCGCACGTAGACTTGGAAAGATGCATGATGGCCATACGCTTTTCGCCTTATGTAATCGGCACCCAATTTCATCCGGAAGCTGACCCTACAGGCATGAAAATTTATTTATTACAGGAAGAAAAGAAAGAAGCCATTATTAAAAACCACGGCGAAGACAAGTATTATGACATGTTGAACAGCTTGGAAAATCCAGATAGAATTATGCTAACCAAAGGCGTTATTTTACCAAATTTCTTGGATGAAGCCATTCATGCGCTGCAATTCGCATAAACGCTTATTCTTAATCCTTAAGGCTACCCATGATTGAAAAATACAGAACAGCTTTTAATGCCGGTTTCAGTGAGCAGAAATACGAGGATTTCTTAGGAAAGATTACCTTAGGATATCCCGAAATTACGTTTAGGCTGGCCGAATCTCCTGTTTTTATTCCTGAAGAACTAAAGCAACAATTGATTGCTGCAGGAGATCAAATCATCTCAACAATTAAACGCAGCGACTTTAAAGAGATCACCAAAAATGCTATCCCTAAAGATTGGATAGTGCCCAATGAGAACGATCACCCACATTTTTTAACTTTTGATTTCGGTATTTGCAGGGACGAGCATGGAGAAATCAAGCCAATGCTGATTGAAATGCAAGGGTTCCCATCGCTGTATGGCTTTCAAGCTCATTTGGCAAACACCTATAAAGAGTGCTTTAACCTTAACCCACAACTTAGTCCTTTTTTTAACGGTTTAAATGAGGAAAGCTATTTCAATTTACTGAAAAAAGTGATTGTGGGCCAACACCACCCCCACCAGGTAATTCTTATGGATGTTGATGCGCTCAATCAAAAGACTGTAATCGATTTCCATGTTACAGCCAACAAACTGGGTATTAAGATCTTACCCTTAGAAGAAGTAAAAAAGGAAGGAAGCAAGCTATATTACATGGAAGATGACAAAAAAGTGCTGATCAAGCGGATTTACAACCGCCTGATTTTTGATGAAATTGCAGGACAAAATTCCATGTTTGAGCACAGCTTTGATCCTAGAGAAGACGTAGAGGTGGAATGGATAACGCACCCCAACTGGTTTTACCGCATCAGTAAATATACGATGCCAATGCTAACAGGCGAGTTTGTTCCCGAAACGAGGTTTTTAAACGAGCTCACCGAGCTACCGTCTGACTTGGAAAATTACGTTTTAAAGCCCCTGTTTTCTTTTGCCGGAATGGGTGTAATCATAGACGTAAAAGAAAGTGATATCCGTGAAATAAAGGATCCCGAGAACTGGATATTACAGCGTAAAGTAACTTACGAACCCATTGTAAAAGCTCCTGATGGTGGTGTAAAAGTAGAATTAAGATTGATGTATTTATGGCCTGATGGCGAAGAACCGCAGCTTTGCATCAATTTGGCCCGCTTAAGTCGTGGTAAAATGATTGGCGTACGCTATAACGCCGATTTTGATTGGGTTGGAGGCACCGTTGGCTTGATGGAATCTTAGACAAACTATAATTTTACCTGCCTGATGATATTCTTAAGGTTAAGCTCAATAATATCCGTCATGTTCTTACAATCTTCATAGGCCGATTCCTTGTAGTAAACTGCCATACTTTTTTTTAGCCTCGTGATATTTTCTTTAGTCGTTAGCTCCTCTTTACAAGAAACATCCCTCAAATCGGTTAAACGATGGCGTTCACTGCGTACCCGATGTACAATGGACGACAATTCTTCCTGTTTGTACTGCTGAACCGTTTTCTCGGTGAGGTGCTCCATGCACAGTTTTACCAAAGGATAATTTTCCTTGAAAAATTGCGGCATGTAAACCTTGATATTGCCCTCGTAAAACTGCTGATCGAAATCTATTGCCCGTATGCGGAATTGGATATCGTCGAAATCAGGGGTTATTTGCACTACAAAATTGTAAGAACGCATGTCGCCCAACAAAGTAACCAAACAGCGCTCGTTAAACTTTACAAACTCTTTTGCAATACGGGTAGGATTGTATTCCGCTTGATGTATCATTCCTTGGTTGAACACGTCACCAGGCAAACCCACAATATGCTCCTCGATCATGGTATCGCCATCAACCAAATAATTTACCTGGTTTGGCGAAAGGATCTCCTCCAGTTCCAGGCCATAAATCCTGGAAGCGTCCGCCTTTTTCACATAAAAATAATCGTAAACATCATTTAGGCGGTTCACTATTCTTATTCTAAATGGATGGGTGTTCCCAAAAGTACAATAGTCAATCCTATCGATATATTTATGCTCTACGATGCGCAAATTCCCTGAAGCTTTTAATTTGGCGTAAATTACCTTTAAACCGCTGTGCAGCTCCTCCATTTGACCCTGGGCATAGATAGGGCTTTCCCATAAAGTATCTTTACCGCTTTTATCTAGTATCGGATAGCTCTCGGTAAACGCTTTCAGCGCTTCGTAATTTACGGGCAAGCGTGCATCCCGCTGGTAGGTACGCAGGTATTTATGCAAATTTTCGCTAACTGGAAATATGGGCTTCTTTCTCGAAATCTTTACATCTGTTATTTCCATACCAATCATTTTTGAATAAGATAACCCTTATTTAAGAAATATTAAAAAAACTTAAAGAAAAAATCACCGTTTAAGAAGCAACGACTCTTGGTTAATGCTACCGAGTTTGCGATGTACCTATGTGGTTCTTTTAGGTATTATATTAAACCACATCGGCACATAGGGGCATTTGCGGTTACCAATTGCAGCAGATAATTCTTAAAGAACAGGTAGAAAAAGTTTGTTCATTCCGAACTCAGGTTAAATGAAAATGATTTGATTTAAAAGTTTGAAGAAAACAAAAACCCCATGCATTGAAACATGGGGCCAGTATTTGGTTGTAAAAAGCTACAATTTTATTCCGATCCCGAAACTACATAACCAAGGGTTTATTTTAGTATCAGCCACTACGGTAGCTCCTCCCGCTACAGTAGGAATGGTGGTAACGGTAGCATCAGTGCTTAGCCATAGCTTTTTCACATCAAAATTGAGGAATAGCCTTTTGCTGATATCAAAATCAACCCCCAATTGAGCTGCTGGCGCAAAAGTGTTTTTGTATGAAGTTTTGGCAATGGCTGGCCCATCTTTAATCCCGTAAAAAATAGTGTAGTTCACGCCTGCCCCTACATAAGGTTGTACTTGCTTACTTACAGGCAAGTGATAGGCCAGCGTTAAGGTTGGCGGCAGTAGCCAAACTTTTCCTAAATCTACATTGCCCAAAGCGGTGTTTACCGCACTTACCTCATGTTTGGTGGTACCGAGAATAAGGTTAGCGGAGAAGTTTTTAGCCAGGAAATAGGTAAAATCCAGTTCGGGAATAATGGTGTTAGAGATATCGACATCGCCGTTAATGGTGCTGATGGTTGCGCTTTCTTGAGGAATGACGGCCGTGGCACGCAGACGTACTCTAAAATCGCCTTTTTGCTGTGCAAATACACTTGTGGCTAATCCAATCAAAAGAAGTAGGGTTGATATTTTTCTCATCGTATTATGTGATTTTGTTAAGACAATATTAGCATGAGAAATTGAGGTAATGAATGAGCCAGGACAGCTTGTTTTGTGATGTTAGTTACTTGTAGCGTATTATATAATCATTTTGTTGCGCTGTTTGCTTGTGGTCACGCTGGGTTTATCGAAGCGTACTGGAGCAAACAAAACAATTCATAGTTTTTAGTTTTCTTATTAGGGTGCTTAGCGATTCTCTGTTCCTCGGAATGACAGCAAGGGGCACAAAAAAATCCCGCTCTTTTGCAGAACGGGATTTCCAATATTTTATCAGGCAAAGCCGATGGTTATTTCTTATTTGGCAACGTACATTACTTCTTTTACCGCCTTAACTACTTTTTCAGCATTGGGTAAGCTGGCAGCAATTAAAGTTGGTGCATACGGAAGCGGAACGTCAGCACAAGTAACACGAATTACTGGTGCATCTAAATAATCGAATGCGTTTTTTTGTACGTTGAAGGCAATTTCAGAAGAAATTGAAGCCAATGGCCAAGCTTCTTCTACTACCACTAAACGGTTAGTTTTCTTCACAGAGTTGATGATGGTAGCGTAATCAATTGGACGTACGGTACGTAAATCTATGACTTCTACATTGATCCCATCTTTGGCTAATTCCTCTACTGCTGGGTTAACTACGCGGGTCAGCATTTTACCAAAAGTAACGATGGTTACATCTGTACCTTCTTTAACTACATTGGCTTTACCTATCTCTAAGTAATATTCTTCTGCAGGCACGTCGCCCTTATCGCCGTACATTACCTCAGATTCCATGAAAATTACTGGATCTGGATCTAAAATAGCTTGCTTTAATAAACCTTTGGCATCGTAAGGAGTAGCTGGAACAACCACTTTCAAACCTGGGCAGTTAGCATACCAGTTTTCGAAATTTTGTGAGTGCTGAGCACCTAATTGACCTGCGTTACCAGTTGGCCCACGGAAAACGATTGGCACTGAAAACTGGCCTCCGCTCATTGACAACATTTTTGCCGCCGAGTTGATGATTTGGTCGATAGCTACCAGCGAGAAGTTGAAGGTCATGAACTCGATAATTGGCTTAAGGCCATTCATTGCCGCTCCAATTCCGATACCTGCAAAACCTAGCTCGGCAATTGGGGTATCTATGATACGCTTGTCACCAAACTCGTCTAACATTCCTTGACTTACTTTATAGGCCCCATTATATTGCGCAACCTCCTCGCCCATCATGAAAATGTTCTGGTCTTTGCGCATTTCTTCGCTCAATGCTTCGCGTAATGCTTCTCTGAATTGGATTTCTCTCATTGTTTTGCTGAAAATTAACGATGGCAAATATAATTATTACTTTGTTGCAATGCAAAGGTTCAAAAAGCTCGTAATTGTAATATTGCAATTGGCTTACTGGCCGTAGAAAATGTTATAAAACAGATGATTTGCCAAATGAAAATTTGAAATCCCTTAGCCTTCTCCTGAAATATCTTCTCCAAAATGGATGATATTGCCGTTATTATCCAAAATGGAAAACTGTCTCATTCCCCAGGGCTTATTTTCCAACTTCCCATTGGGATGTACAATATCCAACGGTAAAAACTCTTTATAAAGCAGGTCTACGTTGGTTACGTTTACATAACAACCCGTATTCTTAGGTATTTCTTCATCTAAAGTAGGCCAAAGATGGACCTGGATCTCATCTCTACTAAGAATGAGATAGCCATCCCAATTAGAATGAAAGGTAAAACCTAACTTTTGGGTATAAAAAGCAATCGTATCATCTGCATGGAGAGAAGCGAGAATTGGCACAGCGTGTTTTAGCATCGTTATTCTTCGTTACTGGTTTGAGAAAGCTTATCTAAATCATTAATATCTTTTGGTCTTGCTGAGGATTTTTTTGCTTTGATCAAGTCCTTATAGTTAATGGTCCTTATGTTAAGTCCATCCTCAGAGAAAAACACTGCTTTCTGATAACACGCCTGAAACTCAAGTCCTTTTACAATAATCATCAAATCAATGGATACTGGAGGTCTGCCGAAACTAAAAACTTCCCATTCAGGATGATTCAAAAAATTTTCCTTCGTCATATCGAATACTGGAAGCCCAAATTGAAAGAAAGCAGAAACAAGTTTAGCGTAGTTCTCTTCCGTTCTTTCAACCCATATATCCATATCTCCAGTGGTCCGAGAATAGCCATGTAAAATTACTGAATAGCCACCAATCAGCATATATTTAACATCATGGTGATTTAATGCTTGGATAAACTCTCGAAAGTCCTCATTAAATATGTTGCCCATATCACCTGATTTTTATCCTAAAGAAAGTCTTATCCATTTTTGGAGGATTAAATTCTGGATAATTGTAAGCAACACTATTAAGATAATTGGCAACCCGTAACCGTTCTTGCCAAGTCATGTTTTTGTATACAGCCACATCAGATTTATCTGCTTGTGCGGCAGTATGCGCTTTGAATGCTGTTCTATCTAGTCGCTGCATGTTACAAATATAAGAATTTACATACGGTGCTTTATATAGTACTCTGAATCTAATGCTTCATTTTCGAAGGTCATTTCTTTTTGCATCAATCGGTCAAATTGATAATTGTTTCTTAACAGCACTTTCCTTGAATTATCATTCCGTGGATCTATCTTGGCTTCTATGAGTTCGAGCTTAATGTTTTCAAAACCAAATTTCTCTACGGCTATAATGGCCTCTGGCACATAACCTTTTCCCCAATAATCTGGATGCAGCATATAACCTATTTCGGCTTTAAGTTCTTGTGGATAGAAATTGACGTAACCCATGATTCCATAAATTTCGTTGGGATTTTGAGCATTGCAAATGGCCCAGTTGATCGATTTACCTTCGCTAATGCCATTGGTGAGCATTGCAATTACGCCTAGCGCATCTTCCTCGGTTTTTGCTCTTGGCCGCGGAATGTAGCGCATGGCTTCTTCATTGCCCCGTATTTTTATCACATATGGCACATCGGCTTCAACCACTTGCCGTAGCAGCAGGCGCTGTGTTCGTAAAACCGGAAACGGATTAAAATTTAGGTTAAGCATATCGTAATTTACGATTTAGGTTGATGAGTTAAGAATATTGATCTGCCAGCATTACCGTGTAATTAAACACCAAATAAGGTTTTATAAATAGAATAGCTATAATTATCTGGCACCTGACTTGCCCTAAACGGCACATTCAGATCGAAAATTTCTGCTACTTTTTGCTGCAACTGCGCTAAAAATAGCGGCTTAATTTCTTCCAAATAAGCATCAGACAGCGTAGACTTTCTAGATCTAAAATATACATGCCCATCGGCCATGGTTTTTACGACGAACAAACTTGGCTCAACGCCTTGCCTCCCCGACTGCCTTTCGTAAGCGTAGGTGTAAATTAGTGTTTGGATTAAGGCTTTGTTGATATTTTTTCCATCCGTATCAAAAAGTTTGTCTATTTCCGAAAAGGTAAGTTTATCACTTCCGGTTTTATAGTCGATGATACGAGTTACGCCATTGCGTTCGTCGACCCTATCAATAAAGCCAAACAGTTTTACCTGCTGCATTTCTCCGTTGAGCTCAAATTCCAACTCGGTACTTATTTTTTCTTCCAGGCTAAGGATGGTAAAAGGGGCATCGGCTTCGTCTCTATTTAAAATGATATTTGCATAGGCTTCCACAATCGCCAAAATCACCTTTTGCATGCCAGAATACTCCAAAGTACTCTCCTCCCTGTTGGTCATTACAAAATTGAAGGCTTTGGTTACCATTTGCTTCAATGCTTTTCTCTTTACCAAAATCACATCTGCGGTAACTTCTTTCCCAATTTCTCCTATATAAAAATATTCCATCACCTTGTGCAATATAGAGCCTATCTGATTGGCTTCTATAACTGCGGTTACCTCCTCTGGCTCTTTAATTTCGGCAATGTATCGGAAGAAAAAATCAATAGGGTTAGAGATATACATGGTTAAGGCCGATGGCGATAAAATCTTCTCTCCACTGAGATATCGCTGTAAAGCGGCTTGTATCACAGGATCTTTTTTATCGATAATGATTTCTTCCTTGGGCTCTGTGCTCACAGGCAGATTTAAGGACTGATAATTGAAGCTGAAACTACTTTCATACTCCAATTGCTTCAATATCCTACTGACTTCGCCGGTATTTCGTTCATCTGTTAGGCTATTATAGACAAAATTGATATCCTTAGCTCTTTGCAATAAACGATAGACCATATAAGAGGAAATGGCGTCCAAATTTTCGAGTACTGGCAAACCGTAAGCTCTACGAATACTATCAGGAATAAAACTATTACCTATGGATGTCTTGGGGATAATTCCTTCATTGAAGCCCAGGAAAATAAGCCTATCGAAATTGAGGTTACGGCTTTCCAGCAAACCCATCAATTGCACTCCTTTTAGGGGATCTCCGCTTAAAGGCACAGACACAGCCAACAAAGATTTCTGGATGAGCTGCACCACAAAGCGAAACTCTTCTCCAGCCACAAAAGTTCTTAAAGTATCATTCAAACGAGTGAGCTCTTCGATGGTTTTCACTAGCAAATCCGCATCAATTTTTTTCAACGACTGTTGTGTAGATAAACGTGCCAAAAGATACTTCATCACACTTAACAGCTCCTCAACTAAGTGAGCTGGGTCGTCTATCTTTTGATAAAATCTTTCGAAAATACCACCTTGCTTAATTAAGCGGTGCAAATCAATGCTTACTACATTATCACGCAATAATGCTTCTTGCACGTTGGCTTTTAATTTTGCACTTAGCCCCGTTAGCGGATGAGTAACAAAAGCTTCCAAAGTTTGATAGGCTACCTTGTTTGTTTCTTTCAATTCTAACTGGGTGGCCAACCACAAATCGGCCAGGCCAAAAACGGTGGAACCCGCCAAAGCAAAGCCCATGGTTACGTTGAGGTCTATACCATCATTAATGGTTTGCAGTGCGGGCATCAGCAATTGTTCGTCGGCTAAAATAACCGCTGTGGTACCCACCTCTTCCTTCCCATCCTCATCTCCAATAATTTGATGGAGGATTTTCGCCTGTGCACTTTGCCCCTGAACCTTGTAGACATTCACCGTATGCTTCGCGGAAGTAAAACCATTACCATCACCTTCGAAGGCGTTTTTTAAACCTAGTTGTTTAAAATTCTTTCTTAAAAACAATCCCGCTTCTTGAAGCTCATCATCCAAGTAGTAAGTGTCTGTATCGAAGTAAAACAGCGCCTTATCTGCTTCCTGCAAGTGTGTAAATACTTTTGCCTCGGCTCTGGTCAACGCATTAAAGCCTACAAATATGATTTTCCCCCGGTTAAAGGAGTTGATAAAATCAGACGTGGTTAAATCTGTATTGGCCAAATGACGATAAACTTGCCCATTGGTGATGTAATTTTGTGCTTTTAGCGCTTCGTGAAACAATTGATATAAACGTGGCATGCGTCGCCACATTTTGATAAAAAGCTCCTGCTGTTTTTTATGCTTTCCTTCGCTATACGATTGCCAAAACTGCGCTAAAAAATCATATTGTTCTTTACTGAGGTAGTCGAATTCCAGATTGATTTGTGCTACATCTTCCATTTCCTGGTAAAGCTTGTTGGCATCTACCAAGTCATTATCGATCTGGGCAAAATCACTAAGCATAATTTTGGCCAAGGGGAAAAACTGACTGCTCTTCATGGGCGCAAGACCCTCTTCCTCTAATAACCTATTGTATATTTTAAGTAGGGTAAAAAACTGTAAATAGAAATCGGCTGGTTTTTCTTTTATACTTCCAGCAAAAAACTCTTGGATGGTATATATGGCAGGACTAAAAAATGGCTTTTGGATAATATCGGCCAAATATTTACGCAAATAGGTTGCTGGCCTGTTGTTATTGAAAACAATGGCACAATGCTGTAAATCATCACCAAATTTGGCAACTAAATCTTCTGCAACTTCTTTTAAAAATGGTGTCATTTAACTTACGATTTTAGATTGACAAGTGACGATTTTAGGCGTCAAACAACGTACAACTTATTACTTAAAATCTATACTTCTTTCAATTCTTTAGTCACGGCATAAAACAAGTAGGTTTTTACCTTCTGAAAACCCATTTGCAATAACAGGTCCTTATAGTTTAAGATCTGCTCAATATGTTGGTCGCTTTGCTCCAAAGTAAACTTATAATCTAAAATAGCTACCCCTTCGTCGTCAATTAAAATACGATCTGGTCGATGTAGCTTACCGTTGGCGTCAATAATATTTTTTTCGATGATACTTTCGGTAGATTTATCGAAAATAGCCTTTAACTCGGGATGATTTAAAACTTCCATGACTTCTTCATGCAATGTTTCCACTTCCTGTTCTGCAATCACTCCGCTAAGTAATAACTCATCTAGGTAACTTTGTACTTCTTTTTGGTTAGCCGCATTGGCCAATACTTCGTGCTTGATTGAACCTAAACGACCTGATTGTTCTATGTTGAGTACGTGCTGCAAATGTTTATCCTGCGAAGGCACGTACAAAGCCGACAGTCGATTGGTGGTGGGATATTCCTCCAATTCAAATCCATTGCTTTCGTTTACCTCAGGCTTTTCCAGCACATGGTCTATAATTTCGTATCGATTTGTGGCGTCAAAACCGTCGTCGTCGACCGAGCTTAATTGCCCTACTACTTGCGCCAACGCATCGCCTACGGAACTGATATTCGAAGCATCCTTTTTCTCCATCACCGACAGGTACAGATAATCTTTGGAACGGGTAGTGGCTACGTAAAGCATGTTTAAGGCATCCAAATTACTATCCAGCAGCTCTTTATAATAGGCTTTGGCCACCGTTGAGTTACTGAGTTCTTCCGCAAATTTCAGTGGAATACCACCCAACTCCTTATAAATGGTATCTTCGGCCGAGACCCAAAAAATAGAATTGGCTTTTGTTTTAAGCTCCCAATTACAAAAAGGCACAAAAACAGCTCTAAATGCCAATCCTTTGGATTTATGGATGGTCACAATTTGTACCGCATTCGCTTCATCTGGCGAAGGCAGAGACTGTCGTACCCCGTCTTCATCCCACCAAGTGAGGAAGTTGACAATGCCTTTCTCGCCCAAACGCATGGCATTGGCTACCAAATCTCTAAATGCCAACAAATAAGGAATATGCTGCTTTAATTTAGGCAGCCCGTAAGCTCCGATAAGGTTTTCTACCAGCTCAATCAAAGGCAGTTGCATCCAACTTTGCCAGTTTTCGCAAAGCGATTTTGGAAGTAATGAAGACAAGCTGCTTAACGATTTACCTGTTAAGGCCAAATATGCCGATGGCTCAATTGTTTTTTGTTGCAAGCGATGATAAAGCGAAATACAATTGGCCTTATACAAGGCCGTTTGCGAGTCTATCCCCACCAACACTTTCAGCGTATTCACGATGAGTTGCACGGCACTGTTGTTGGCTACCATTAACGCTTCGCCAGACAACACAGGGATATTGTGCTCCATTAAGCGGGTTACACAAAGCATTGCCTCCATATTAGAACGCACCAAAATAGCCATGTCTTTTTCCTGATAGGCTTTTTCGGTTTTAAGAAATTTAATCTCCTCAATCACGTCCTGTAAAGCTATCTCGCGATAAACCGTTTCTGAAAATCTTTCTATTTCTTCACTTACATCGTCCTTCCCAAAGCGTTTTACTTTAATGGTTCCTCCAGCTTTGGTAAATGGGGAAAGGTTTTGTTTGGCCTTGGCATATACCGAAGTGACAATATCGCTGTAGCCGTTTTCGTCCCACCATTGCAACAATTCGTCTGATTTTTCAGTGACATTTTCGTTCAGCTTATTTTGCACCACCAATGGCAACGCTTGATACAAATAATTGTTAAAACTGATGATATTTTCGGTACTGCGATAGTTTTCTTCCAAATGATCGTCGAGCACATTTGCCGCACCTATTTCGTTTTTTACCTGTTGATGGAGGATGTTCCAATCGCCATTACGCCAGCGATAGATGGATTGTTTAGTGTCCCCCACAATCAGGTTATCGATATGTTTTTGGCTTGGGGAAGCAATGGCGTTTGATAGGATAGACCTGAAACTTTTCCATTGGTTCACCGAAGTGTCTTGAAATTCATCAAACAAAAAGTTCCTATACTTGCTGCCCACTTTTTCCCAAATGAAGGAGGGATTTTCGCCTGCGTCATCCGTAATTCCAGTAATCAGCTTCTGTGCATCACTAATTAAGAGGTTGTCGTTCTCGTTTCGATAATTGCTAAGCAGCATTGCCACTTCCTGCATCAAACGCAGGTAATAAAGATTTTTATTAAAAGCGATGGAGAGGCTATAAGTCGCCAAATTAGCATCGTAGTATGCCTTAATAGCGGTCATCTGCTCATTTAGCGCCTGATAGAATTGTGGTAAATCCACCCCTTTTTGGAACCATTCGTCGGGCGTATCTATCAATTTAAAAACAGCATCGAGCTTGGAAAAATCTCCCCGAGCAATATTGAGAATTTTCAGCAAGCCGTTACGAGATTTTCCCTTTAACTGGTCGGCACTTACACCGTGATTTTCCAAGAGCTGCCAAGCAGTAGCTCCAAGCTCCTTTAACCTATCCTGAAAACTTTGGATTTGGCTTTTGGTAACGCTGATATATTTTTTGAAGAGCTCATCCAAATTAGCTAAACCCAAGGAATTTATGGCGATTTCAAAAACTTCGTAGCTGTCCTTAAACACTTCACTAATGAGGTTCATCAGCTCGGCTTTGTAATTCCAGCTCTTATTGTCGCCAATGCGTTCAAGGGCCAGGTCAATGATCCATTGAAGCAGTTGCTGATTATGGTTCAGGCTTTCATCAAGCTTTTCCACCAGCTCATTCTTCACCTTGTCGTAGTTCATTTCCAAGGTGTAATCGGCATTAAGGCCCAACTCAAAAGCAAAGCCACGGATTACTTTTTGTACAAATCCATCAATGGTACTTACCGCAAAGCGACTGTAATCATGTAAAATCCTACGATAAACCTTATCTGCCTTTAGTTTTAATGTTTCCGCATTCAAATCAGGATGTGCCGCCAATACAATGGCTCTGTAATCCTCAATTTTTTTGGAAGTATTGCCTTCCGCAAAACCTTTAAGCACTTCCAAAATACGGGTTTTCATTTCTTCGGTGGCTTTGTTGGTAAAGGTTACCGCTAATATTTCCCGATATTTATTATCGCCACTAAAAAGCAAGGTAAGGTAATGTGCTGCTAAACTAAAAGTTTTGCCTGAGCCCGCCGATGCCTGAAGTATTTTGAGTGGTTTTTGCATTTATATACCTTAAATACCCCGATCTTTAACTCTTCTACAAAAGGCAGAATAGCACAATCCTAAATTCCCCTCTATTAGAGGGGTGCTCAACGGGCGGGGTGTATTATTATTTATTTTATACCGTAATTTTCGATGATGTAATTCTCCAATCCAGTCATCACAAATTCCATATTTTTCAGCACATCTACAACTGTTATTCGATAAACTTTTAAACCTAAAGAGATTAAATATTTCTCTCTGCGTTCATCATAATCCCCATCAAAATCATGACTGGCACCATCAATTGCTATCACCAAACCCAATTGTTTGATATAAAAATCTACAATGTAATTTCCTATAATGCGCTGTCGATCAAAATCTAGCTGGTGAAAACGTCCATTTGTGACCTGCATCCAAAAGAGCACTTCGGGCAAATTTTGGGCATAACGTAAGGCTTTTGCTCGTTCTATAAACTTAGGATTATAAGGAAGGCTTGTTTTAGGGCATGGTGTAATTGCTATGCCATCGATGGTGATAGGTTTCATATTGGTAGGTTTACTTAAAGCTACCAATATTCTCAATAAACTAAAAAACGGACATTTATTTTGTTGAATACACATTAACAAAACACCCCGCCCGTCGGGCACCCTCTAAAAGAGGGGAATTTGGACAGTGGGCTTATTTCTATACTACTTTATTGAAAAGACTTCGGTTGGTCTTCCCTTCGCCACTCGGCCCAAGAGGTTGGCGTTTCACACAATCGCACGGTTTGTAAGGTAAAACCAATGCTTTCTAAAATTGGCAAGAGCGTAAATTTGATACTGATCAGCATGTTCTCACAAGTGGGCTGAAAGGAAACAAAATGTACTTTTTCGGAAATGGCGTAACAGCTTGCACGCAGCGAAGCGGGAACTGCTTCGTTGAGTACCAATGCATGGTCGTATTTATCAATCACATGGTCGGCAACAATCTTTTTAAGTTGGCCAAAATCGATAAGCATGCCACACTTTGCATTTTGCGGGTCTTGGTTGGCGTAGCCGGATACGGTTACCTGTAAACGATAGGTATGCCCATGAATATTTTTGCAAGGGCCATCGTAATTGAAAAGGGCATGTGCCATATCAAAAGTAAATTCCTTTGTAACTCTGATCATCTGATTTTGCATGCAACCAAGTTACTGCAAGCAGCTTGATGGAAAAATGAGCAGCATCAGATATAAAAGTTATTTAACGCAAAGCGGATTAGGATTTCTTCTGAGCCGCCTTCTTGCTTTTGGCAATTGATTTTTTGCTGATCCGTTCCGGGCGCTTTTCAATATCCACTTTATAGCCTAACAAATCCCTGATTACTACCGAAGCGCAAACGCCTCCAAAAGCCGCTGGCAAATAAGAGATCGTGCCATAAGCAGATCGTTTAAAGTTTGAACCATCGGTCATGATGAGCGATTCCTTCATCACTTCCTCGATAGAAAAAACGGCCTTTATGGTGCTTGCATTACCCAATTTTTTCAATCGCTTGCGTACATACTGCGCAAAAACACATTGATAGGTATCGGTTAGGTAGGTTACACGAAGCTTGGTAGGATCCAACTTTCCTCCGGCACCCATTGAGCTTACAATAGGCAAGTTAAATTGCAAAGCAGTGGATAACAAAGTAACCTTGGGCGTAATGCTATCAATGCAATCCATCACATAATCGAATTTTGTGGCTAAAATTTCCCTACATTTTTGCGGGGTTAAAAAATCTTCTACCACATGCAGTTTCAATTCAGGATTGATGGCCAGCAAACGTTCTTTCATAATTTGAGCTTTGCCTACGCCGTGATTGGTGGCCAATGCTGGCAATTGCCTGTTCCTATTGCTGGGATCAACCACGTCGCCATCCACAATGGTCATTTCACCTACCCCGCTGCGGCAAATAAACTCTGCCGCGAAAGAACCCACACCCCCTAATCCTATTACCAAAACGTGCTTTTGCTGCAACAACGCTATTCCTTCATTGCCTACCAATAAGGCCGAACGTGATAACCAAGCTAAATCAGACATTTACTAAGTAAAATTTTTTAATGTTATGGGTTGGGAGTTACAGGTTATGGGATAAGCGCCCGTAAACTTATAACTCGTAACGGACAACCCAAAACTGTTTACAACAACCCTAGTTTTTTCCAATTTGCAAAAATAACATCTTTCAATTCATCAACGGATATTTTCTTTATTTCTGCTACTCGGGCGTAAATCTCAACGATGTCGGCATTCGAATCATCTGTTTCTAGGAAGAAGGGCTGATCGATTTCCTTTAGCACGCTCGCGATTTCGTCGGATTTTAAAACGGCTGCTCCAAAGGACAAATAAAAACCTTGTGCCATCAGTTGTTGCGCCATTTCATGCTTTTTGCTGAAGCCATGAATAATCATTGGCACTGTGGGTTTCAATTGCTTTTTTAGGGCAATAAGCTCATCAAATGCTTTTACGCAATGTAAAATTACCGGCTTTTTCAACTGCTGGGCCAAAAAAACTTGCGCCGCTAATATTTCCATCTGCTTAGTCATCTCTTCGCCTCTTAGCCTGTCCAAACCACATTCGCCAATCAGTTTTACATTAGCTTGCCTGGCTAGTACGTTCAAATATTTCATGTTTGTGGGAAGGTTTTCCAAATGAGCATACCAAGGGTGTATCCCTATGGAAATTGGCTTGGTTTTGGGCATGGCCAAAAACGTACCCTCGGTTAAGGAAAGGCTTTGAACGGCAACAACTCCATCTTGTTGTTTTGCCTGGTGGGTATGGATGTTTAGAAAGGGAACCATTGATGGTATAAAAATACGGAAATAGCTTTAGAAAAAATTTACTATACAAAAACAGTAGTCGATCTTAATTGATCTATATTTGCATCATTATCAACTGTCTAATTATTTACAAAATGAAAAAACTGTTATTTTTTTGGCTAGCCTTGGGCTTAGGATTTTCTAGTTTTGGGCAATCGGCTACGGAAGGTGCTAAAATTTATAATCCTGCCGCAAATGCACAAGCCGATATCAATGCTGCGGTAGCCAAAGCCAAAAAAGAAGACAAACACGTTTTTGTACAGGTTGGCGGAAATTGGTGCGTTTGGTGCATTCGTTTCCATAACCTTGTAGAGGAAACGCCCGAGCTTAAACATTACCTGAACACCAATTTTGAAACGGTAAAAGTTAATTACAGCCCCGAAAATAAAAATGATGCGGTGCTGAAAAAGCTAAAAAACCCCGGGCGTTTTGGCTTTCCGGTATTTCTGATCCTGGATGGCAATGGCGAGGTTATCCATATCCAAAATTCGGCTTACCTGGAAGAAGGAAAGGGACACAGTGTAAAACTGATTATGGATTTCCTGAAAAACTGGACCTACAAAGCGGTTAATCCAGCTACAACGAAATAAAATTTTAATCCCGTTCCTTATGAGCGGGATTTTTTTTTTGAAAAATAATGTCAGTCCTTCGGATTTGGGTTATAACCCCAAAGGGGTGGAACAATTATAACAGCCAAGTCACACGGCCAGCAGCCCCGAAGGTGGTGACATCGGGGAAACTTTGGCCTATCTCTGATGTTTGCCAAAGGATGGAAACCGACAGCTACCTTTTATTGCAGCAAATTTAGTAAAATAGCCCCGATTGAACGGAAAGCCCGTAAACACCCGCCAATTGGCGGTGTGTGCGGACTTGAAGTGAAAGCGGGACTGCCGATCATCGTAGCTGGGACACTGCGCTTCCACAAAAAAAGCGCCCAGTTATGCACTGGACGCTTTCCATTTAACGGCAAGTGCTACAAACCGTCGCCGTATTTAAACATGGCATTAACCGTTACGGGTAATTTGCCGGTTGGCATTAATTTTTTATTGAACACTGCGGCTGCGGCCTTTTGCATAAAGTCTTCTTTTTGGTAGGCTACCACAATGGACCTGGCCATTTCAATTCCTGGCAAATTGGCCAGGTTGTAAGGGTTGGCAAAAAAGGCCACCATCGCATTTCTAGCAGACAGGGAAGTAATTAAGTCCTTTACCTCTTTGTTTAATGGGATGTTATTTCCCGGGCGTGTTCTGGTGTCTACAATAGCCAATACAATCTGGTCGTCGTCTTTGATTTGTTTCAAGATATTGGCAATGGCCGCGGCGTTGGCGTTTTTATCTACATTAAAAGCAATTGCGTTTTTATAAACGCTTGTCATTTCGGTTTGGAACAGGGTAGCTTGCGGAGTTCCCACATTTACAATTACGGTTCTTTTGTTAGGGGTTAAACTGGCCAATCCTTCGCGGCTTTTCAAAAGGGTAATACTGGCGTCGGCTAATTGTTGTACCAGGGCTATGCTTTCTGGGCGATTAACGTCTGCGGGAATATTGTTTTCGTCGATATGAGGTTTGGAGGTCAAGCCTGCCCAATATTTTGCGGTCAGCACTTTTTTGACGCTCTCATCAATGCGTTCCATGGTGATACGCTCATCTTTAATGGCCTGCTTTACTTTTTTTACGGCTTGTTTGGTATTATGCGCCAACTCCAGGATATCGTTTCCGGCAATTAGTCCCATTACTTCGGCTTCGCCGTCTTTGTAGAACTTGGTTACGCCTTTCATGTCCATGGCATCGGAAATGATCAATCCTTTAAAGCCCAGCTCATTTTTCAGCAGTCCGGTAACAATGGGCTGCGACAGGGTAGAAGGCATGTTAGGGGTGGGATCCAAAGAAGGGATGTTCATGTGGGCAATCATTACACCTGCGGTACCTTGCTTAATGAGCTCTTTAAACGGGTAAAGCTCCAACGAATCAAGGCGTGTTTTGCTAAATTTAAGCTGGGGCAAATCATAGTGCGAATCTACATCAGTATCGCCGTGGCCCGGAAAGTGCTTGATGCTTACCAATAAACCACCTTCTTGCATTCCCTTTAAATAAGCTGCACTTTTTTCGGCTACGTTATATTTATTTTCCCCAAATGAGCGGAAGTTGATCACCGGATTTCGAGGGTTATTGTTCACATCTACATCTGGCGCCAAATTCATGTGCATGCCAATACGCTTAAAATCCTTGGCAACCTCTAAGCCCATTTTGTAAATAAGCTCCTTATTTTGTACGGCGCCTAAAGCCATTTGGTAAGGATAGGAAATGGTGCTGTCCAAGCGCATACCCAACCCCCACTCGCCATCAGAAGCGATAAGCAAGGGCACTTTGGCTTTAGCTTGATATTTATTGGTTAAAACCGCCTGCCGTACGGGGCCACCTTGAAAAAACACTACGCCTCCCAACTTTTCTCTCTTGATTACTTTCCCCACAGAATCCTGATAGGCTTGACTCAGATTGGTATGCGCCCGCACAAAGAATAATTGCGCAATTTTTTGTTTTGTGCTCAATTTATTAAATACCGAGTCAACCCAATGCGGCTGTTGTTTAAGCAATTCCAGGTAAGACGGTTGTTGTGCGCCGGCCTGCCCTATGGAGAGTAAGGAGACTACACCGAGCGCATAAATAAGTTTTTTGTTCATTTTTTGTGTTAAAATTTTGGTTGTTGGGTTCCGCAAATGCAGTTTCTTGCGGAAAATCCTTTAAAGATGCGGAAACAATTTCTTGTTGCCAATAAATTGCCCTACATTTTTACGGAGAGGTGTAAAAAATACACCCTGTTAGCTTATCGGCATGGCCATTGTATTAAATTTGATACACCTTTGCTTTGCCTTAAGCGCGACCGCAGCAAACGTTTAAAAATTTTTAAACGTTTAAAAATCTGTGGTTTAAATCGCTTTTTTAAAGAAAAAAACTTGCCCGCACATTAAGCCCGTGGTGCTTTTGGCACATTTATTTGATACCGTTTTGCGAAAGGCAAGAGAGCTCTTTCGTGAATTGAACTAAAATTAAAAGAAATGAAAAAGATAGTTATCCTGGTACTTGGCCTGTTTGTTACTGGCCTTACTGCAAACGCTCAGTCAACAGATAGTTTTATTCGGTTTGGTATTAAAGGTGGTGCCAGTTTTTCAAACATTATAAAAGATGATGGCAACAACGATTTTAAAACTGATTATTTAGTAGGCTACCATGTAGGGGCAACCTTAGACATCAAATTATTGGAAAACTTGGCCTTTACGCCAGAGCTATTGTACTCAACCAAAGGTTATAAATTAGAATCTGGCTTGGGTAAATTCACTCAAACTACCCACTTTATTGATGTGCCAATTTTGGCGAGCATTAAACTGGCCGAGGGCTTTAACGTGGTGGCGGGTCCACAGGTATCGTTCCTGCTTTCAACCAACAACAAGTTTGAAAACGGCTTTAGTTCTGCCGAGCAACAAATTGTAGAGGACGAATCTGACCGTTTTAAAAAGAGCTTATTGGGCGGTGTAATTGGTGCAAGGTTTGATTTGAGCAACAAGGTGGGCATTTACGGCCGTTACAGCTTGGATTTCCAAAAAAACAACGAAAACGGCTCTACGACTACGCCTGAGTTTAAAAACCAAGGTTTCCAAGTAGGTTTAGGAATAAAATTCTAATCGCCTAGCGATTTCTATATAAATCAAAAGCCCATTCTTTTGCTAAAAGGATGGGCTTTTTCTTTTTTTGAAAACCAAAGCACCTGGTTGCAGGTTATTTCTTTAACCAAAGTTTTTAAACCCTTAAAACTTAGAGATCATGAAAAATAGCAATCTTCCAAAAAATAATGGCCGTGCTCATGGCAGTACCATTGCCGATAGGGCAAATTACGATGTAAAACTGGATAAAAAGAAAATTGGCATTACCAATGCCGGTGGCCAACGATCAGACCAGACCTCGAACAAGGACAACGAACGCAAACGCGGACAATAACCGAAGGGGTTGGCTTAACTTAGGCCAGCCCTTTGGTTTAAAAACGAGTTATTTTGTATAAGCTCCTTTTACATCCTTAAAAGTAAATTCTATTTTAATATCTTTAGGAAAAAATGCCCTTATGAAGTTTTCATATTTGATGATCAAAAAATCTTTTAAATTTTTCCTTTTGCCGGTGGCGATATTGGCAGCAGGACTGTTAATGAGCCACTGCAACATTAACCCCAATGATACTGCCCTAAGCGAGAAGGACCTGAAATCGGAAACTGTTGTAACGGGGCTGAGCATGCCCTGGGCCATGGCGTTTTTGCCTGATGGCCGGGTTTTGGTTACCGAAAGGGCCGGAAAATTGAGAATAGTGAAAGGGGGCTCTCTTGACCCTCAGGAAATTACAGGGATCCCTAAGGTTTATTACCGTGGCCAGGGCGGTCTGTTAGATGTTGTGCTTCATCCTAATTACAAAGAAAACGGATGGATTTACATCAGCTACGCTTCACCAAAAAAAGAAGGAGAAGCTGGGGACGATAATGGCGCTAACACGGCATTGATGCGTGCAAAATTGGATGGCCACCAACTCACCAATATTGAGCATTTGTACAAAGCCAGCCCAAATGTAAGAGGTGGTGTACACTTTGGGGGCAAAATCTTATTTGACAATAAAGGGTATGTTTTCCTTTCGTTGGGCGAGCGTGGGCAAAAAGAAAACTCCCAAAACCTAGGTAAAGCACAAGGAAAAATGGTGCGCCTGCACGAAGACGGAAAAATTCCCAATGACAATCCTTTTGTAAAAACCAAAGATGCCTTGCCAGAAATTTGGAGCTACGGGCACAGAAATCCGCAAGGGTTGGTAATACACCCAACTACTGGCACTATTTGGGCGCATGAACATGGCCCCCAGGGAGGTGATGAGCTGAACATTGTAGAGAAAGGCAAAAACTACGGCTGGCCACTAATCACCTACGGTATTGATTATGATAATTCCATCATTTCTGACAAAACAGAGGCTCCAGGTATGGAACAGCCCGTAATTTACTGGAAACCTTCTATTGCGCCCTGTGGAATGACTTTTATCAATAGCCCCAAATTTAAAGCATGGAATGGCGATTTGCTGGTAGGATCCCTAAAGTTCATGAACTTGGAGCACTTAACCATTAAAGGCAGCAAAGTGATTAAAAAAGAGATCATTTTTGACAAGATAGGCAGGGTGAGAGATGTGAAACAAGGGCCTGATGGCAACATTTACGTGGTGGTAGAAAATACTGGCTCAATTGTTAAGATAAGTCCAAAAGCTTAAACATGAAAGTACTGACCCTTATCGGCTGTGGCTTAGCCTACGCCGCCGTCTTTTCGCTGAACATTAAAGACGATTTGAACCAAAGTATTGAACGGGGCAAGGAGCTTTATATGGAAAGCTGCGTAACCTGCCACTTGGCTAATGGGCAAGGGGTAAAAGGCACTTTCCCTCCTTTGGCCAAATCAGATTTCTTGCTGAAATATCCCGAAAAATCTATTCATTCCATTAAATTTGGCATGACTGGTAAAGTAGTGGTAAATGGTGTAACTTATAACAGCGCCATGCCGCCATCTGGCTTTGCAGACGATGAAATTGCTGATGTAATGAATTATATCCGCAATTCGTTTGGCAACAAAAACACCGAAATGATTACCCAGAAAATGGTGGCGGCCATCAAGGAAAAGTAACTAAAACTGATAGCCTACGCCTACATTAAAGGTTGTATAACGACGGCGGTAACTGCCCAAGTTGCTGCTTACCCGATAGGGGCTAGGCTGGTAAAAATACATGGCATCGATATTAAATTGCTTGAACTGAATACGGAGCCCGCCGCCAATATTGAAATTCATTTTATTGATACTGCTTTCTGAAAGGGCTTTTTCAATGGGCTTGGTGTGAAAAATCGTGTCCAAATAACTTGCCACATATCCAACCTTGCTTCCGCCGCTTTTTGCAATAGCAAATGCCAAATTTGCCTCTGCTTTTAAACTTATCCATTTATTAATCCTATAGCTCATATTTAACGGCAAAACCATGTTGGTCAGTTTTCTGGTATCAACAATTTGAAAAGGGCTTCCGGCAGTAACAGTATTATAACCTTGGTGGAAATATTCGCCTTCGAACTTCATTTGATTTAACCTCAAGCCGGCCCCCAACAACAACCTATTGGTTAATGCCCATTGGCTTTGCAATCCTAAATATGGTGAAATATTTTGTTGGCTAAACATCAGTCCGCCTTGAAGTTCAAAGCTTAATTTTGGACTTATGATCTCTTTTTGGAGATTTTTTGGGGCCTTTGTGGCGGTGGGTTTAAGGTTTGCCCTTTGTAGCAACCGTACTTCTTTTGCTTTTTCCCTTGAATCTTTAACGAAAGCTTTTCGCATACGCCTTTGTTCACGTTTAGATCGGGTAGTGGTTAATTTTACCGAAGGATCTTGATTATTTTGAGCAAGCCAAACATGGTTGAACTTCAAGCGAAGTCCAATTTCAGTGAGTGCTGGTTGGCCAATTGTATTTCCTAAATTAACAGGCGAAATGAGGGGAGATATGGCATAAACCTTAAATTCGGTTAGGCTTGGTGACCCATTACTTTTTAACGGAAGTGTAGCGCCTGTGTTTGTGCTTGAGGTAGTTTGGTTTGGCACTTCAATTTTTGCCGTTGGGTATGATCCAACTGAGTTATTTGGCTGAGCTGTTTCTTGCCCCCAAGTGTTTTTTCTTGCTGTTATACCTGCGGCAACTTCCATACCAGGGCTATCCACCAAAATCAAATCTTTGGGAAGCTGTATTACTTGTGGGCTTTTTAACGGTTTCTGCTTAACCACTTTTTCCCCATCCCTGAGTTCAGTTTTCTGATAAAAAGTAAAATAGGCCGCTCCTATAACCAGCACCACTGGTATCATCAGTTTAATGATTGGAATAAAATGATGCAACAAAGTGCGCTTTGGAAAAGGTGGTTTCTTGGGGTTAGCGATTTCAAAATGCTGGTTTAACAAACTATTCATTTGTTGCCATGCCGCATCCAGGTCTTCATTTACCGGAAGCTCGGCCATTTTCTTTTGCCAAAATTTAGGATACCATACTGATTTTTTCATTTTTTTTCTGTTTTGTTTTCAGTATGAATTGTTTTGCTCTTGGTATGCTTTAGTAGCAGTGCTCTAAGCTGCTTTTTCCCTTCCGAAAGATGCCATCTGGAAGTAGCCTCTCCTATTTCCAATCTTTCGGCAATTTCCTTATGTGAGTAACCGTCAATTACGGAAAGGTTAAAAACCATTTGAGTTGCATGGGGCAGCAGTCTAATCAATTTAATCAGGTCTTGGGCGTATAGTTTATCCAAAATTTCAGGCGCTACAAATGCATCTTCAGCGGGCAGTTCCCCTTGCCAGGTAGTTGTTTCAAACCTGCACTCTTTTCTGCTCAGGTCGATGCAGGTTCTAATCATGATCGTTGCCATCCAGGCATTTAAAGAACCTTTTTTAACATCGTACGTTGACATGTGCTGAAATACTTTCAAAAAAGCGGTGTTCAAAGCCTCCCTGGCTAAATCATCAGTTTTTACATACCGGATACAGGTACGCCACATTTCTGCATAAAACATTTTGTACAAGCGTTCCTGCGACAAGCGATGCCCTTCAACACAAGTTTTAACTAATGCTGCTATCTCCTTATCCAAATCGCTCATTCAAATATGTAAATCCGTATTTATACATCAATTCCTACTAACTAATACGCAACCTAGCAACTAAACGTTGGGAAGATTTTTTTTATTTTTTTTGGCCCAACATCTTTGGCTTTTGGGCCGTAAATATCAAAAAAAGCCCATGTTCAATTTAGATAGTTACGAAAAGCACAGTCAATGGTACCATCAGAAATTTCCTACAGAGGAGCTAAAATCTGCCTACCTAAAAGGCCATTTGGACACCAAACGGCTTACCATTGGCAAATGGTTGCAACAAATTTTCTTCCGAAGCTTAAATCCATTGCTTATCAACAAAAACCATACTTGGCTTACCCTCGGTGATGCTTACGGTTTCGATGCCCAGTATATCCTTAATTCTGGAAATAGGGCTATTGCCAGTGATCTTGATACCGAATTTCTGGGTATTGCACAAAAACATCAAATCATTGAAGATTTTTGCGTTCAAAATGCGGAGGCTTTGAGCTACCCGGAAAATGCCTTCGATTACATTTTATGCAAGGAATCTTACCATCATTTCCCCAGGCCCTACGCTGCTTTATACGAAATGGCCCGAGTAGTCAAAAAAGGCTTTATCTTAATGGAACCGCAGGACCCTGTGCTTAAAATGCCTTTTTTATTAGGTTTGGTTAATATCGTAGGCGCTTTTAGCGACAGCTTAAGTAGAAGGCTGTGGAAAAATCGCTTTTCTTATGAGCCTGTAGGTAATTTTGTGTACAAGCTGTCTGAAAGGGAACTAGAGAAATTTGCCGCCGGTTTAAATTTACCTATGGTTGCGTTCAAAAAACTAAATCCAAATTTTTACTTTGAGGGTGCCAATGAAAGCATGGCTAATAAAAGAAATCTTAAATTCTTGTCCATCTGCTTCAAAAAACAAATGAGAGATTTGCTATCTAAATTGGGCATTATTCCCGCTCAAGTATTATGTGCTTTGGTTTTCAAAACAACGCCCGATGAACGCACGCTTAAAGATCTAAGGCTTGCGGGCTATCAAATCATCAAAATCCCTAGCAACCCTTTTCTATAATGTAGTTATCTTTACTGATCAAATCCCTTGCCATGCCAGAGATCCTGCTTTTATGTTTTCTCTTGATTCCACAAATTGTGGCCGGGGTATATGCGCACAGTATTGGCAAAAGTTTTTGGTTTTGGTTCTTCATATCTTTTCTCATCCCCATTATCTCCCTGGTTGTTTTATTAGTGATTGACAACAAAAAACCTAAAGAGGCTAAGGACGAAAAAAAAGGCTACCAACTAGCCGACCATGTTAGGGAAAGACAGGAAAAAGAGAGGCCCAACACCTAGTTTCGGCTTCTTTTACAGACTTATGAAGTTTTAGAAACTCCGTAAGTCTTACAACCCATTCGGGTTCAGCATCAGCTTTTAAAGGCTAGCCGTAGCATGTTTATTAATCGAACTTGGGTTAAGACCACGAAGCAGCTACGCCTTAAAATCTAGCAAGAAGCCTATACAACTTGCCAGATTTCTCCTCGTTGCACGCATCGAAATGACGATCGTAACTACTACCTCTGCAATTGATTGGTTCCCCTTAAACTATATTCCTTAGGCGGATCTACACCAAGCAAGTTTTTAACAAAATAATCCCAACGACGACGCATCATGTAAGGATTGTTAGCACCAAAACCGTGTGCACTATGCGGAAACAATACCAAGTCATAATCTTTATTGGCCTTATTTAACGCATCAACCACCAAATAAGTGTTGTAAGGCGGCACGTTATTATCCATCATGCCGTGCGCCAACATCAATTTTCCTTTTAGGTTTTTGGCGTGGTTTTGGTTAGCTTGTGCCTCATAGTTTGAATTTGCCAACAAACCGTTGTACCGCTCACCCCAATCGTCCTCGTAGTTTCTATTTTCGTGATTGCCCGCCTGGGATACTCCTACCTTGAAAAAATCAGGATAGCGGAACATGGCTGCAGCAGTAGCAAACCCACCTCCAGAGTGCCCCCAAATACCAACTTTATCTAAATCGATCGGATATTTTTGCGCCAATTGCTTAATCGCTGTGATTTGGTCGGGCAAAGTATTTTCGCCCATATTACCATAGGCCATGTCATGATAGCTTTTTGAACGATATGGATTGCTGGTTCCCTCAATCACTACCACGATAAAGCCCAGTTCAGCCAATGCCTGGTGATCAGATCTCGAAGCGGAAAAAGACCAACTGCCTACACTTCCGCCCTGCGGCCCCGGATAAATATAATCAACCACAGGATATTTCTTTCCTGCTTCCATTTTGGTTGGCGTAAATACTAGCCCATAAATATCGGTCTGGTTGTCGGCAGCTAACAATTGGACCACATCAGGGGCTTTCCAGCCTTTGGCCAACAATCTTGAAATATCGGTTCTGCCCAACTCCTCAATTTGTTTCCCTTTGGAGTCTCTCAATACGCTTATTGCAGGCACATTAGGTTGCGAATAAGTGTCAACGATATAATTGTGTGCTGGCGAAAACGACACTTGGTGATTACCCAAATCTGGGGTTAACAGGGTGAAGCCCTTACCATCAAAACCCACACGGTACAAGTAGGCAAAGTACGGATTCCCTTTTTCACGACCATGACCTGTAAACCATAGGGTTCTAGTTGTTTCATCTACACGCAAAACCTTGCCCACCAACCAGTTACCCTTGGTAATTTGGTTTTTCAGCTTCCCGGTTTTGGCATCATACAAATATAAATGGCCCCAGTTATCACGTTCCGAATACCATAAAATTTCATTGGTTTTAGGCAAGTAGCGCCAATTAATGGCGTTTACTCCTGATTCAAACTGTGTTTTAACTGTTTCGGTAAACACTTCTCTAACAGCGCCTGTACTTGCATTGGCAATTTGCAGTTTAGAGATTTTGTGGTCACGGGAGGTCGATAAAAAGGCAAACTCGCTGCCATCTGCGTTCCAATCAATATCTGCCAGTTGCCCGCCATCAACAATGTCATCGCTTAATGAGCTTCTGTGCTCGTCCAAGGGCATTTGCAAGCTGATGATTTTTGGGTTTTCTACGTCAATCACTACCCTGCGCAACTTCGCGATTTCCTTATCCCCGGGCAAGGGATATTTCCAAGCTTTTAACGTTGGCGAGCCCACATTGGTGGTCACCAAATACATGTCTTTTAAATGGCGTTGGTCTTGCTGGAAAGTGGCCAGTTTTTTTGAATCTGGCGACCAGCGTACAATTGGCCTATCACTGGATTTCCAGCCGGCGTTATCTGTGGCATAGCCATAGTCTTTTACACCGTCAAAAGTAAGTTGGGTTTCTTTTTTGGAAACCACGTCCCTTACCCATAAGTTCCAGTCTTTAATAAATACCGCTTTTTTGCCATCAGGCGATATTGAGCTGGGAGCACCTCCTGCCCTTTCGGCCCCAAATGGCCTTGCCGCGGCACCTGCCCGGCCTCCACTTAGCTCATTTTTGCCCATATCATAAGTCCACGATTTTTCATCGGCAAAAAATTGGAAGCTCTTCTGATCGCTTGATAGCGCAATGGTTTGAAAAGGAAGTTGATAGGCCTGATAAGCTTTGCCGGTGGCTTTGCTCAAGGCTTCTGCCAATTTCTGATGATCAAAAGCAGGTACTTTGGTTTTCTTGGCAGGATTGAGCAACAAAAATTCATGGCCATTTTTGGTTGCGGCCAAATAAATCAACTGCTCTCCCGTTAGCCAGTTTGGGCGTGTAGCAATGCCGTCTACCAAGGGCTCGATATTGTAGCTTAAAAATTGTTCTGCCCTTGCATAGTCTTGCTCGGTTAATGGTTTATTTTGAGCCTTCAAAGTAAAAACGGATAAAATTGCACCAATACTTAGTATATGTTTTTTCATTTTTAAAGAGGAATAAAAAACTAAAATAGGAGGGTTTGGCCATTTACAAATCAAGGTATTAATAATGATACAGTTTTTTTCAATCCATATTTACAAACAACTGCTCAAGGCAAGAATGCCTTCTTCCAATTCCTTTTCGGTTAAAGCACCATAGCCCAATCTCAATCCATTTGCAGCGTAATCCAAACCATAAGCATCGGGATTGGTAATTTTGATGCCCTTGTTGAGCATTTTTTTAGAGAGTTTCTCCCAATCCATTGGCTGTTTCATGGCAATCCAAAACGCTAAGCCACCATCAGGGATATGATAAGTTGCCTTATTGCCGAGGTGCTTTTTTAAAAGTGATGCCGTAAAATCTTTCTTGCTTTTATAGTAATGAGTTGCCTTTTTGATATGCCGCTTAATTGCGCCATCCTTAATCAACTGTAAAACAGCCTGCTCCATAATACTGTCGCCGTTTACGTCAATCATTTTACGTAATTGTCCTACTTTCTCAATCAGCATGTCATCACTACTGGTTAAATAACCTATGCGTAAAATAGGAGAAACCACTTTGCTCATGGTTCCAATATAGATGTAGTTCCGGAGCTCCGGAAAACTCGACAAGGGCAACACTGGCCGATAACCGAAGTGAAACTCATTGTCGTAATCATCTTCAATGATCGTAAAGCCGTATTCGTTGGATAGCCTGATCAATTCCAGGCGTCTTTTAAGGCTTAGGGTTACCGTAGTAGGATATTGATGGTGGGGCGTAACATAAACCGCTTTGATTTTTTTCCTCGATTTTAGATATTGCAATACTTCTGCGGTCACCAAGCCTTCCTGATCAACGCCTACCGGAAGAAGCGTAGCTCCTGCATGTTCAAAAGCCTTCCATGCGGGCTTATAGCCTGGGTTTTCTACCAGCACTTCGTCACCATTTTTAAATAGGCATTGTGCTGCCAGGTACATCGCCATTTGGCTGCCCCGGGTAATGCACAGGTTCTGTTCGCGTACTTGCATTCCTCGCTGGTGGTTTAGCATTTGAGCCATTTCAGTCCTAAATGCCATATCGCCTAAAGCATTTCCTTCGTAGCTCATCAACTGCCATTTGGTTTTTAGGCTAAAAATTTGTCGGTATGCCCTGGCCAACTCGGCAATAGGAGCAATTTTAGCATTGGGATGCCCATCATCAAACTGAATATGGAACGGTTTTTCCAGTAGCTCCTTTGCCCCAAAATTTTGCGGCCTATCATTTTTAGTTCTTGGCCGCACCGGAATGTTTCCGGCTACAAAAGTTCCCTTCCTTTCTTTAGGAACCAGCCAACCTTCGGCAATTAATACCTGAAGAGCTTCAACTACGGTATTTCTATTTACTTGGAGAAACTGAGCCAAATATCGGCTTCCGGGCAAAGCCTCGCCTGTTTTTAATCTGCCAGATTGGATATCCCTGATTATCGCATCGGCAATTTGCAGATAAATGGCTTTATTGGCCTGCTTATCTAGCTGTACTTCAAATTTCCATGATCGCAACATTGGACTAGTTATTTTTATAAAAACTGCACCAGTAAGACCATCCAAAGATAACCTAATTTTGCCTCACAAAATAAAATAGAAAAACATTTAAAAATGGAACAAGCAAATTTTCACATCAAAAAAGCAAGCCTTGAAGAGTTAGATCAAGCTGCCGAATTATTTAATCTTTACCGCATTTTCTATCGCCAAGAATCAGACCTGGAGCGAGGAAAGGCCTTTTTAAAAGAGAGGCTGCTGAACAACGAATCAGATATTTTTCTGGCCGTGATAGATGGAAAAGCCGTGGGCTTTGTACAGCTCTATAAACTGTTCCACTACACCAAACTACAAAAGCAGTGGTTGTTAAGCGATTTGTTCGTACATCCTGATTATAGAGGCCATGGGCTTTCAGTAGCCTTGATAGCGCGTAGTAAACAATGGTGCAAAGAAACAGGGGCCTGTGGTTTGATGCTCGAGACAGAAAAAACAAATGCCATTGGCAACAAGCTTTATCCTCGTTGCGGATTTGAGTACGATGGCCTGCACAACTACTACCATTGGTGGCAATCATAAACGATCAATAATCCCAGAACTGTTGCTGTGGTGCATTGGAACAAGTAAACTATCTTTGGCAAATGAATATCGTAGATCTGATTATAAATGACAGGGAGAAGGTGTCTTTGGATGATGTCTTTTTAGCAAAAAACAATAGGCACGAGCTCATGCAGCTATTACAGGAGCATAACTACCTAGAGGAACTGCACCAGTACGGGCTACCTGTGAACAACAAAATTTTGCTTTATGGCAGCTCTGGCTGTGGCAAAACCATGACCGCCAAAGCCATCGCCAGCGCCTTAGGGAAAAACATCTTGATCCTTAACCTAAGTAACATCATCTGTTCAAAAATTGGCGAAACTTCCCAAAATATCAAAATGGTATTTGAAAAAGCCGCCAGAGAAAAAGCAGTTCTTTTTTTAGATGAGTTTGATCAAATTGCCAAGGCCAGGGGAAACGACGATAAGGACGTGGGCGAGATGCGGAGGTTGGTGAATACCTTGATACAGCTGATTGACTATTACCCTGAAGATGCGCTGTTGATTTGTGCCACCAACCATCTTGAAATTATTGATACGGCCATAATTAGGCGCTTTCAGTTAAGGATAGGTTTTAGCATGCCCACTGCGCAGATTCTGGATAATTATTACGATCAATTATTAGCTCGGTTTCCGCAACACCTTCAAAATATAGCACGCCAATACAACATTTCATTTGCCGAAGCTAAAGATCTTACGTTTACACTCGTGAAAAACAAATTAATTAAAACGCTGGCAGAAAAACACCAAATGGAAAAACATGAGTGAGGAAATAATCCGGAACATTAATACCATTTTACAAAGGATAGATAACGCCTGTGCTTTAAATGACAGGGATAAAACTGAGGTAAAACTGTTGTTGGCCACCAAAACGGTTCCTGCCGAGCGCATAAAAATTGCCCTTGAAACGGGGCAAACCCTTATCGCCGAAAACAAAGTACAGGAACTTAAGGAAAAATATGAGGCTTTAAGTGAAATTCCTCATGCTAATCATTTTATTGGGCACCTGCAAACCAATAAGATTAAGGACCTTTTGAAATACAATGTTTCCTGCATCCAGTCATTAGACCGTTTTGATTTGGCCGAAAAGCTGCACCAACGTTTGCGCCTTGAAAATAAAACTATGGAGGTTTTAATCCAAGTGAATACCTCATTCGAACAAAGCAAATTTGGAGTAGCTCCAGAGGGGGCCATTACGTTAACCCAACAAGTGGCGCAACTATCTACCCTAAAAATAAAAGGCTTAATGACGATAGGATTGTTAAGTGCGGAGCCCGAAAAAGTACGCCAGTGTTTTCGGTTGCTCAAAACCATCCAACAGCAAATTATTGCCCTGGGGTTGCCCGGCGTTGAGATGAAAGAATTATCTATGGGCATGAGCAGCGATTTAGAAGCCGCAATTGCCGAAGGCGCCACCATCGTGAGGATAGGTACTGCTATTTTTGGCACAAGACCCACACCTGACAGTTATTACTGGAATGAAAACAAGTAAAAAGGAAACGATGCCTATCCATATGGTACAACACGAAACATTTGAAGCTCCAGGCGCCTATCTGGAATGGGCAGAACAGCAAACAAAAGCAGCCACTAAGCCTTAGCCATCACCCATTTGGCTAAATGGCCAACTTGTTTCAGGGCCAATCGCAAATCGGCTGTCCAAGGCAAACCAATGCAGAGGCGCATACAGTTGTGAAACTGTTCTTGCAGGGTAAACATACGACCAGGTGCAATGCTAATTTGTTTCTTCATGGCATAGTTGTACAGGGTTGCCGTGTCTATGCCTTCGGGAAATTCTACCCATAAAGCAAGTCCTCCCTGCGGCCTACTGATTTTTGTTCCGGAAGGAAAAAACTCTGCAATGGCCAACGCATAACGTTGATAGTTTTCCTGTAATGTCTTACGCAGATGGCGCAGGTGGTTTTCATAGCGGCCTGTCATCAGGAAATTGCCCACCGCTTCATTGATCACAGAGGTAGAAGATAAAGCATGAATCATTTTCAACCTCATAATTTGCTCCTTATACTTGCCTGGGGCAACCCAGCCTACTCGGTAACCAGGTGCTAAGGTTTTAGAAACGGAACCGCAGTACAACACATTTCCGTTGGTATCAAAAGACTTGCAACACTTTGGACGTTCGGCTCCAAAATGAAGGTCGCCGTAAGTATCGTCTTCAATTAAGGGAATATCGTGTTTTTCCAAAAGACTTACCACTTCCTTCTTTTGTTCGTCGGGCATACAATAGCCCAAAGGCGTGTTAAAATTAGGCACCAATAAACATACATTAATTTGGGGCAGCAGGGCTTTTAGCGCATCAATGTCAACCCCCTTCACCGGATCTGTAGCTATTTCCAAAACCTTTAACCGTAAACTCAATGCCAGTTGCAGAATACCCGGATAGCAGGGGCTCTCCATGGCTACCGTGTCACCCGGCTTTGTCAGCGCCATCAGGCATAAAGTTAAAGCATTCATACAACCTGCCGTGGTTACCACATCACTCTCCTTTAAATGCCCTTCCCAAGCCAAGGAACGAGCGGCAATCATTCTTCTCAGTTTTACATTACCCTGTAAAGGCTCATATTCCGTACCGCCTTCTTTCAATGCCCTGGTTGCCAATACCACTTCCTTTTTCAATTTGGCCAAGGGCAACAAATTACCTGAAGGCACACCAATGGAAAGAAGGGTCAATTCCTTGTTTCCCATATTGGAATACACGCTGTCAATCAATTCATTTGGCTCGGTAATATTCGCCGTAGGCAAAGGCTGACTGGCTTGTGGCAAAGGAAGTTTGAGGTAATGAAGCGGA
The DNA here is from genome assembly GCF_003313505.1 of Pedobacter nanyangensis. GTDB lineage: Bacteria > Bacteroidota > Bacteroidia > Sphingobacteriales > Sphingobacteriaceae > Pedobacter > Pedobacter nanyangensis. The sequence goes on from NZ_QMHO01000001.1 coordinate 294,547, forward strand.
CTTACAAAGTACCCCGATTGCGGCCTTGATTGTACCAACGATTGGGCCTCCAACTCAAGAAACACTCTTTTGGCGGTATTGATGCTAATGCCGTGTTCCCTACTCAACATCCTCACCGAGGCCAAACGTTCGCCGGCCTGCAAAACACCCGTTTTAATTTTGCAGGCAATGTTATCCGCTATTTCATTATAGATGAAATCTTTCTTCACTTCACAAAACTAACTGTATCCATTGTAAAATCAAAAACTGTGACTGTGTTTGTTCGTGTCCTATGCGGAGCTTTGTATCAAAATATTTTAGCATATGACAGAAATCAGCATTCATAAAGTAAAAGAAGATACCACCCAGGCTTGGGTGAATGGCTTTATCGGCGTGATATTATTTAGCGGGTCGCTGCCAGCTACAAGGATGGCGGTTTTAGAATTTAATCCAGTATTTGTGACTTTGGCCAGAGCTTCCATTGCGGGCATACTTGCCCTAATTGCTTTATTGGTTTTTAAAGAAAAAAGACCGGGCAAGAAACAGCTTTTCCCTTTGTCCATTGTGGCTTTGGGCGTGGTACTAGGCTTCCCTTTACTCAGCGCCTTGGCTTTGCAATATGTGAGTTCGGCCCATTCCATTGTTTTTGTAGGCATTTTACCTTTGGCTACCGCCATTTTTGGGATTCTCCGTGGTGGCGAACGCCCAAGGCCTATCTTTTGGCTATTTTCATTGATGGGCAGCCTATTGGTGGTCGGCTATGCCTTTGCTCAGGGACTTAGTGCTTCTCCCATTGGGGATATTTTAATGTTATTGGCGGTGATTCTTTGTGGACTGGGCTACGCAGAGGGTGCAAAACTCACCAAAACTTTGGGTGGTTGGCAGGTCATTTCTTGGGCTTTGGTAATTTCTTTACCCATCATGTTGCCCCTTAGTTTTTTCTATCTACCCGTTTCTTTTGAGGGCATTAGCGTGGGAGCATGGGGCAGTTTGGCCTATGTATCATTGTTCAGTATGTTTATTGGCTTTATTTTTTGGTACCGCGGCTTGGCCCAAGGTGGTACAGCAACCATAGGTCAACTCCAATTATTACAGCCTTTTTTTGGTTTGGCCTTGGCGGCTTCGTTACTGCATGAACAAGTAAGTTTGGGCATGCTTGCCGTTACCGTTGGCGTCATTCTGTGTGTTGCGGGCACGAGGAGATTTGCAAAGGCTCCACGTTAAATTAGATTGGCAAGCCCAAATAAAATTCCTTAATTTGAAATAAATTGCATGACATAACGGTAAAGACTTTAGCTGATATCGATATTCCTCAAATTGCAGAAGCGATTAACCAATCTTTTCAGGTTACATTGTGCCCTTTCAATTGAATGCGGAACAGTTACAATATATCATTCCTACTTAAAACGGACTAAATCGATATTTTCAATAATAAAAAACAAATGAAATAGCCAAAATCCTGTAAGAGTTAAATAGCGAACACAAAATAAAGTTAACTATATAGTTGACTTTATTTTTATATATTTGTTGCAAATACTATAATCATGCACTTAAATCGGATCAAAAAAGTTGGCAGTATCAACGGCTTAATAAAAAAATTGATGTTTGCTTTAGTCCTTCTTAGCTTCACCATCTCTTTTCGGACCATCGTAAAAGCGACTAAGGCTCAAGATTCAGTAGAAAGAATTATCGCAGAGGAAACGGCAAAACTGATGAAGTCACCTAGTTACAAGGCCGTGTCTGGAGTGATTTACATCAAAGGAAAAGCCTATTATTTCAATTATGGAAAACTCAGTAACGGGCAACAACCAAATAACAATACGATATACGAAATAGGTTCCATCACCAAAACGTACACTGGGTTGCTGCTCTCCCAAGCTGTTCACGATCGAAAAATAGGCTTAGATGATGACGTTAGAAAATACTTAGATGGCAAATACTCAAATCTTACCCTGGACAATGGACCAATTACCATCAGGCACCTGATTACACATACTTCGGGTTTACCGCTTGTGATGAACTGCGACGAACACACTCAAAATGTAAAGGCACAAATCGATTGTTTTGAAAAATTCCGAAAAGAAGATTTCTTCAAGGCATTAAAAACGGTACAGCCGAGTGATAAATCGGGGGAAAACTATCATTATTCAGGCGTAGGGACCCAACTAGTGGGCTATATCTTAGAACAAGCTTACCGCATGAGCCATAAAGAGCTGCTCCAGAAATATGTTTTCTCTCGCTCAACCGAGAAACAGACCTATCTAACATTGAAACAGTATGAAAACCCTAACGTTTCCATGGGCAGAAACAGTGAAGGTAAGCCTGTGCCGCTCATCAATGGATTTTACGACTACTCGGGAAGCATGAAGGCATCGGCAACTTCCATGTTAAACTACATCAAAATGTACCTGGAAAGTAACAACGTGGTAGTAAAACAAACGATGAGCCAACTGGCTGGCGATATGTTGCACGGAAGAGCCTATGCTTGGAACACCTATGCGTACAACACTCCTAAAAAGATGCTCTATCACAATGGAAGCAGTTTTGGTCATTCTTCATGGATAGCGCTTTACCCCAACCAAAAAGTAGGAATTTTTATCGTCACTAACGTGGTAACTGCCGACTCTCAACAAAAATTGAACGAGATATCCAACCGTATCATTGATAGGCTTAACATTGAAACTGACTAATTTTTAAACCTGCTCATTAATACTAAACGCATCAATTTGATTTTATCCTGATATACTTTTCAGTGATGATCCGATCTATTCCAGCGCCTTCTACTTTTTCCACCCCAGTTTGGATCAAGGTATCGTTTTTGATACTTACCTTAAAGTTGAAGCTTTTCCCCTCCCAGTTTCTATCCTTATAAAAGTCTAAAAACTCGGTATACGCATCCCCTTTTAACAAGTACCTGCCGCCGCCACCATCGAAATGATTGCTGCTGTCTTTTGGCATATTGAGCTGGTGATTTAGGAAAGCAAAATGCGTATCGTTAATGATCTTGATCATGCGCCTGCCTTTGGTATAATCTGTTTCGGTAGTCTTCCCATTTTCAACCGTGGTTGCCGATAACAGCTGCCATGTCCCTATAAGTTTAACTGTGTTCTTTGTTTTAACAGGATTACAGGAGAAAAAACAAAGCAGGCAAAGCAATAGCAGAGGCGTTTTAACATTCATGGCTATATTTTAAGTGGTTAGATGTGTAATTTAATCATTTAACAATCATAAATACAAACACCAGCCTAAAACATAAAGCTTGCCAACACTTGCTCTTGGCCAAAATTGAAACCCAAACTGGCTAGACAGGCTTTTCAACCTAGTAAAACCGCCAAAAACAGCGGTTTTACTTTAAGCGGAGAAAGAGGGATTCGAACCCTCGATACCCTTTTGGGGCATACACACTTTCCAGGCGTGCTCCTTCGACCACTCGGACACTTCTCCTTAAGGATGGCAAAAATAAGATTTTTAACGCAACAAAAAAGCCCCAGTCGGTTTGACCGAGGCTTTTTTTTATCATCGCATTGGATTATTCAACCACAGAAACCTTCACCATATTGGTCCTGCTTCTTTTTTCCAGTGGCACTGCAGCAGTATTGATCACCACGTCGCCTTTTTTAACCAATTTTTTCTTTTTCAACAGATCGTTCACCTCTTCGATGGTTTTGTCTGTACTTTCAAATTTATCGTAGAAGAAACCTCTAACCCCCCAAACCAAGCTTAGGGTATTGAGCAGGCTTTCGTTACTGGTAAACGTAAAAATAGGTGCCTGCGGGCGATGGCTAGCTACCTCGAAGGCCGTATAACCACTCGAAGTCATGGTTACGATACCCACGGCATCAGTCTGTTTAGCTAAGAAACAAGCCGAGTCACATACCGCATCTCCCAAAAAGCTATCGGTTTTTGGCTTTAGAAACTTCTCTGCGTAATACGGATAGTTGTTCTCCTCAATGTTGTTAACGATCTTCTGCATCGTTTCAATTACAATTAAAGGAAACTCTCCTACAGAGGTTTCGCCGCTAAGCATTACCGCATCAGCACCGTCAAGTACTGAATTGGCTACGTCATTTACCTCCGCTCTGGTTGGACGGGGTGTAGTAATCATGCTTTCCAACATCTGTGTAGCAATAATTACCGGCTTAGAAGCGGCCCTACATTTGTTCACAATCATTTTTTGCAACAAAGGCACTTCTTCCATTGGCATCTCAACCCCTAAGTCGCCACGGGCAACCATCACCGCATCTGTTACGGCAATAATTTCATCTATATTGGCAATGGCCTCTGGCTTCTCAATTTTTGCAACTACCCTGGCCGTTTTGCCTTTTTCTTTGATAATATCTTTTAGCTCAACAATATCTGCGGCATTACGTACAAAAGACAGGCCAACCCACTCAACATCACTTTCCAGTACAAAATCCAGGTTTTTCTTGTCTTCAGCCGTTAAAGAAGGGATAGAGACTTTGGTGTTGGGCAAATTCACCCCTTTTCTGGAAGTTAAGATCCCGCCGTGTACCACCTCACAAATCACCTCATCCTTATAGTTGGTTTCCAATACCCGCATTTGTAGTTTACCATCATCCAAAAGTATAATTTCGCCAGCTTTTACATCCTGGGGAAAGTTCTCGTAAGTAATGTAAATACGCTCTTCGTTGCCCACGCACTCTTGAGTGGTGATGGTGGTTTTACTTCCGTTAACAAGGTTGATTCCCCCGTCTTTCACCATTCCAATTCTAATTTTTGGCCCCTGTAGATCGGCCAAAATACCTACATTATACTTGTGCTTTTGATTGATCTCCCGAATGGTATCTATCACTTTTTGGTGATCGGCCTGCGAACCGTGTGAAAAGTTTAGCCTACATACATCTAAACCCGCATTAAACATACTATACAACACCTCTGGTTTAGCTGATGCTGGGCCCAAAGTAGCCACAATTTTGGTTCTGGAATGAAAAGGTTTCATTAAAATTATCTTGTTATTACCACCCAAACAGTGCTTAAAAGGCGCAACTTGTTTGAGCTTTAATTATATTATTTCAGTTTGATTTAAGATTCAAATATAGTGTATTTACTACACTAACAATATAAAATTTACATTACCAAATTTTCCTTTGACTTCAATTTGCGCACATCTATTTGCGCAGCAACCTGAATATCAGGCATTTTGTTTAAGTTGCTGAGGATAAAATTGAGATCTTCCTTGTCAATAAACTGGTGGATTACCATGAAAAAATCTACCTTGTTCATTTCTGGCACCAGAAATCCTTCGCTGTTTCTGTTGTTCACTAAAAAATATTCCCTTTCCCCCTCTTCCACAAAAAAATAATATTTGGAAAACGCCAACGGAGCCTCATCAGTATTGAAATAGACCTCGTGATCCTCTATTTTGTAAAACTCTAGGTTGAGATTTGTGTTTATCTTATGGCACAAAACATAGTCTTTTAACGAAGCCGTGATAGCGATAAGGACGAAATCCAGATCGAGCGATAGTTTTAAATAAGTTTTGTTCAAAATGTATTTTTTTGTTAGAATTACGAAATTATAAAACTAATTTTACTTTGGGTTTTAAACCCATTAAAATTGACAGAGAAATAAAAACATTTGAAATGTGTTAGAATTTATTTTTCTTTGCACAGAATTATTTAACCATTAAATTATAATATTATGTCTGATATTGCTTCAAGAGTAAAGGCTATTATCGTAGAAAAACTAGGTGTTGATGAAAGTGAAGTTACGCCAGAAGCGTCTTTCACAAATGACTTAGGTGCAGATTCACTAGACACTGTTGAGCTAATCATGGAGTTTGAAAAAGAATTCAATGTAGCTATTCCAGATGACCAAGCTGAAACTATCGGCACTGTGGGTCAAGCAATTGCTTATTTAGAAAAAAACGTTAAGTAGAAATACTTTTTCTGTACAATACTTATAAATGGGATTAAAAAGAGTAGTAGTTACTGGGTTGGGTGCGCTCACTCCTATCGGGAATAGCGTTCCCGAGTTTTGGGAGGCACTGGTAAATGGTGTGAGCGGCGCAGCGCCTATCAAGAGTTTCAATACCGAAAAATTCAAAACAAAATTCGCCTGCGAGGTAAAGAATTTTAATCCAGAAGATTATTTGGATAAAAAAGAAGCCCGCAAATTGGATCCGTTTGTGCAGTATGCACTGGTATCCACCGAAGAGGCCGTTAAAGACGGAGGATATGATTTCTCCAAACTTGACACGAACCGAATTGGTGTGATCTGGGGCGCTGGAATTGGAGGTCTAAAAACTTTCTTGGACGAGGTTTCCAACTTCGCCAAAGGAGATGGCACACCCAGATACAACCCTTTCTTTATCCCTAAAATGATTATTGATATTGCCCCAGGGCATATCTCGATGAAGTATGGATTGCGTGGACCAAACTTTGCCACCGTTTCTGCATGCGCATCATCAACCAATGCGATGATTGATGCCTTTAACTATATCCGCTTGGGCATGGCCGATATCATTATCAGCGGTGGTTCAGAAGCGATTATTAACGAAGCGGGCATGGGAGGTTTTAACGCAATGCATGCTTTATCTACCCGTAACGATGATCCTGCAACGGCTTCTCGCCCGTTTGACAAAGACCGCGATGGCTTTGTAGCTGGAGAAGGCGCCGGCACCATTATTTTAGAAGAACTGGAACACGCAAAAGCTCGTGGCGCCAAAATCTACGCTGAAATTGTTGGTGGAGGCATGAGTGCAGATGCCCATCATATCACCGCTCCCCATCCTGAAGGACTTGGTGCCAAAATGGTAATGACCAAAGCACTAGCAGATGCTAAGCTGGAGACCAACCAGATCGATTACATCAACGTACACGGTACTTCTACTCCGCTTGGCGATGTACAGGAAGCAAAAGCTATTGTGGATTTATTTGGAGAAGATGCTTACAAGCTAAACATTAGCTCCACCAAATCTATGACAGGCCATTTACTGGGCGCCGCTGGCGCTGTGGAAGCTTTGGCCGCCATTCTTGCCATCAAGAACAGCACCATTCCCCCAACCATTAACCACTTTACGGATGACCCAGAGTTTGATCCAAAACTAAACTTTACTTTTAACAAAGCTCAAAAACGCGAAGTTAGGGCTGCAATAAGTAACACTTTTGGTTTTGGAGGCCACAATGCTTCGGTAGTTTTCAAGAAATACGAAGAATAAGCCAAAAAGTTTATGGTTTAAAAGCGATTGTATTGTATATTTATGCAAATGCTTTTTCTATAATTAAATTTTGTGTTGCTAGTTGATGTCTTTGCTTAGCATTTATAAAGTATATTTCTCGCCAAATAAGCAGTTCATAAAGAAGCTAAAGAACGTGCTTGGTTTTGTACCAGGCAACATTTCGCTTTATAAAATGGCGTTTAGGCATCGCTCTGTGGCCAAAATATTAAAAAATGGCAGCAGGAGCAGCAATGAACGCCTGGAGTTTTTGGGCGATGCCATATTGGGCGCTGTAGTTGCCGAAATGCTATTTAAAGTTTATCCCTATAAGGAAGAGGGATTTTTAACCGAAATGCGCTCTAAGATTGTAAATAGGGCCAACCTGAATCAATTAGCCCGTAAAATGGGTTTTGATGAACTGATTGTTTTTGATCAGAAAACGGTGAACTTCCAATCTAAGCACCATTCCATGTACGGCGATGCCTTTGAGGCGCTTATTGGGGCCATCTATTTGGACAAAGGCTATAATTTCACCAAAAACCTGATCCTTAAGCGCATCATCAAGCCTTACGTAGATGTTCACCACTTAGAAATTACGGAAACGAACTTCAAAAGTCGTTTAATTGAATGGTGCCAACGACAAGGTAAAGATATCTCTTTTGATGTGATTGAAAATGGCGAGGGAGAAAGTGCCAAACTATTTACCGTACAAGTGATGATCGAGAATGAAAATTATGGCATTGGCAGAGACTACAATAAAAAGAATGCAGAAAAACTGGCAGCGGAAAAAGCTTGTGAAGCTTTGGCTATTTAATCAGGTTATTGGTTAATTCGATTATCCCAGTCAAAAAAAAACAGTTTTTTAGTCCTGCTTTTTAGCCTTTCCGGCCGTATCGCGATACTTTTTGAAGGAATCATTGATCCACTTAACGGCATCATAATTAGTCCAGTTTTTAGCCTTTTCATAACTTGGCCTGTAATCAACCATGAAATTTTCCAGTACTTTACCTGTTAGGCCGGTATGCTCACTAATAGTGGTTTTATTGAAAAACTGATCTACAACATTATCCTGCATCTCGGTTTGATACATCCGATTAAACCTTCTGGCCTGTTTAGGGGTTTTACCAAATAGTTCGTACAAGGCTGTAAATGGAGAGGCCAAAAAAGAAAGAAATGGTGGCTTTCCTCCGTAAAAAGAACCTTTATCCTTAAAATCTTTCTTCAGCTCTTCCAGCGCTTGTTTTTTGGTTTGCCCGGTAACCACCACTTCATTTAAGGTAGTCCCCCGGTTCAGATACAACACCAAATCTTTATTGCTGCGAACAACGATCTCTAAATCGTTAAAATTACGTTTCATGACCAATAGCGTATCACCAATGTTGGCCTTGATGGAAAAGATCCCCATATCGTTACTGCCGGCGGAGAAACCAGAGCGCTTGTTTTTTACCTCGGCCAAGGCAATACGTACATTGGCCCCACGCTCAAAAAGCACTCCGGTAAGCATAAAATCTTGTTGGGCAAAGCCATTATAAATTTTGCCCATGCAGAGCATAAGCAATAAATATATTTTGAGCCTAACTTTACTTAGCATTACCGCGTTATCCTTTTTATTTTGTAAACTTAGTAAATGTTTGGCTTCAAACCACGTTAAAAAAGGTTAATTCATGCGCAAAGCACTTTCTTTGATCTTTTTGATTTATGCGGCAACCATCTTTATTACGCTGATGTTTGTAGCTTTACCATTTGTGCTGCTTTGCTCGGCCGTTTTACCATTGCGCAGTGGAAAACGGGCAATTTTGGCAGTTTTACGAACTTGGGCATGGCTATTCAGTGTACTGAGTTTATTTTGGGTAAGCACCAAAAACAGGAATACCGTTGACCTTAGCAAATCCCACATTTATGTAGGCAATCATGGATCATATCTGGATGCGGTGGCCGTTTGCCTAAGTATTCCGCAATATTTTAGTGCATTGGGCAAGGTAGAAATTACCCGGGTGCCTGTTTTTGGACTAATTTATAAACGGATTGTGGTATTGATAGACCGAGGTAGCAAAGAAAGCCGAGAGCGATCTGTAGCCGCCTTAAAGAAAGACATTGTACATGGGCAATCTGTCCTTATTTTTGCAGAAGGGACCATGAACCAAACCGAAAAGCCCCTAACCGACTTTTATGATGGTGCGTTTCGGATAGCAATAGAGACCCAAACCCCCATTATCCCTTTTGTGATGCTCAACAACAGGAAACTGCTCCCGAGAAAGCATCCGTTAAAAGCCAGGCCAGGCATGATTACCACCATTTTACTGCCCGAGATTAGTGTGATTGGATTGTGCTTGGAAGATGTGCCCACGCTAAAAAAGAAAGTTTATGATTTAATGGAAGAGGCTATCTTAAGGCATTAGTACGGTTAACACGGTTGCCTTTTAGCACTAACTGTGGTTAATTAAACCTGATGGAAGCGCATATCCTTTTGGTTGATTGGGCCTTTAAACGTTGTAAGTTTTAAAACTTACAACGTTTTGATTTGCATTTGCGTTCCCCAAAAGATAGTAGCGTACAGCAGGATTGGCCAAACAGATGAAGCACGGCCTTACCTTTTCAAATTAATTATGGCCCACCACTAAAACCTTAGGCCTTACTTACTTCCAGCTCAAATCCTTTTTACTATCTTTGCACATGATAAAATCAATGACCGGCTTTGGCTTGGCATCTACGGACCATGAAAGTGTAAAGTTTTCAGTAGAGATAAAATCGCTAAATTCGAAGTTTCTTGAGCTTGGCCTCAAAATTCCAAAAGCATTTTCTGATAAAGAACTCCACCTGCGCAATGTTTGCAATAAAGAGATAGAGCGAGGCAAGGTAAGCATTGCCATTACGGTTGAGCGTAGCGAAGAAGCACAAAAAGGCGCTTCTATTAATCAGGTATTATTGAAAAAATACTATGCCCAACTCTTAGAGATCAACAAAGAGATTGATGCCGATTTATCAACAATATTGCCCGCTGTACTTAATTTACCCGAAGTTATTACCTACTCGGAGGAAGAGGCCAGCGATAGTGAATGGGAAATATTGGAAGCAACCTTTGGCAAAGCGCTCAAAAGTTTCACGCAGTTTAGGATAGATGAAGGCAAGGTGTTGAAGGCCGACCTGGAGCTTCGTATCAAAAATATCCTGGGCTTTTTTGCCGAAGTGGAAACCTTGGCACCCCTAAGAATTCCGAATATTAAAGCCCGTTTAACGCAATTTTTGGAAGATACGGTTGGCAAAGTAAACTACGATCAAAACCGCTTTGAGCAGGAGCTGATTTACTATATCGACAAATTAGATATTACCGAAGAGCAAACCCGCTTAAAAAGCCACTGCGATTATTTTATCGCCACGTTAAATGATAAAGATGCCAATGGTAAAAAACTGGGTTTTATTTCGCAGGAGATTGGCCGAGAAATTAATACCATGGGTGCCAAAGCCAACGACGCACAGATACAACAGTTGGTGGTAGGCATGAAAGAAGAATTAGAAAAAATTAAAGAACAATTATTGAATGTGTTGTAATGTTGTGGGAGTTGAAATGTTGTAATGTTGCAACGTTGAAACTTTCAAACCTTCCAACCCTCCAACCTTTTTAAAGAATGCAAGGCAAACTTATTATATTTTCTGCCCCGTCGGGCGCTGGCAAAACCACCATTGTAAAGCATCTATTAAAAAAATTCAGTAACCTGAGCTTTTCAATTTCGGCAACGACCAGAGAACTACGTGGCGACGAAATCAACAGCAAGGACTATTATTTTATCAGCAAGGAAGAGTTTTTGCATAAGGTTGCCCACCAAGAGTTTGTAGAGTTTGAAGAAGTGTACAGTGGCACCTTTTATGGAACTTTACGCTCGGAAATACAGCGCATTTGGGACGAAGGCAAGCATGTTATTTTTGATATCGACGTGGAAGGTGGCCTGCGTTTAAAGAGAAAGTTTGAAAACGATGCTTTGGCCATTTTTGTTCAGCCTCCATCGCTGGAAGTGCTAAAAGAACGTTTAGCTGGCCGGGGTACCGATAGCGAAGAAAAATTACAGGAACGTTACGCCAAAGCGGAGAAGGAATTGGCTTATGCTGAAAAATTTGATGTCATCCTTAAGAATTATGAATTGGGAACTGCCTGCGCAGAGGCGGAGCAGTTGGTTGGGGATTTCTTAAAGAGCTAACGGTAACTTAAATAAATCGTTATTGCGAGGTACGAAGCAATTTTAATGCGCTCTGTCATTCTGAGCGCAGCGAAGAATCTGTAAGTAAGTAATACTCAGCTAACAGATTCTTCCTAACGTCGGAATGATGACAATAGAGATTGCTTCGTGCCTCGCAATGACGGCATAGACAAAGAAAAAATGATTGGTCTATTCTTCGGTTCGTTTAATCCCATTCACCTTGGGCATTTGGTAATTGCCAATTACATGGCCAATTATACCGACTTGAAAGAAGTATGGTTTGTGGTTTCTCCGCATAATCCGTTAAAACAAAAAGCAGGCTTGGCAGACATGTACGACAGGCTAGAAATGGCCCGCTTAGCTACAGAAAATGCAACGCATTTAAAGGTGAGCGATATTGAGTTTAAGCTTCCTCAACCCTCTTACACGGTTGACACCATGGCACATCTGAAAGAAAAACACCCAGGAAAGCAATTTGCCTTGATCATGGGCGCCGACAATCTGGTGTCGCTTAAAAAGTGGAAAAACTACGAAGTACTCCTCCAAAACCACCAAGTTTTCGTTTACCCCCGTCCAAACGCTGACATTAGCGAGTGGGAAAACCATCCATCGATTGTGATTACGGAAACCCCGCAAATGGACATATCCTCTACTTTTATCCGCCAGGCGATCAAGCAAGAAAAAAGCATCCAGTTTTTGGTGCCGGATGCTGTAATTGATTTTATGGACCGGAAAAGCCTATACAAAACCCTCTAAAGCTCCCTAAGGGAGACTTTGGATGTACTCCCCTTTAGGGGTTGGGGTTATTATCCTTTCCAGCTATCTTTTAACGAAACCACTCGGTTAAACACTAAATGATCAGGAGTAGAATCTTTATCTAAGCAAAAATAACCTTTACGAATAAACTGGTAACCAGTGCCTAACGTTGCATTGGCCAATGCCGGCTCGATATATACGCTGCTTAGCACTTCCTTGCTATTTGGGTTAAGGTAATCTTTAAAATCACCTTCCTCGGCATCAGGAGAAACTACGCTAAACAACCTGTCGTATAATCTTACTTCTGCGGTTTTGGCATGTGCGGTGCTTACCCAATGTATAGTTCCCTTTACGTGAATGCCGCTGGTATCGTTACCACTTTTCGATTCGGGAATATAAGTACAATGAACCTCCGTAACGTTTCCATCAGCATCTTTCACAAAGCTATCGCACTTCACAATGTAGGCAAACTTCAAACGTACCATTGCCCCTGGAGCCAATCTGAACCATTTTTTAGCAGGTTCTTCCATAAAGTCTTCGCGTTCAATCCAAAGTTCTTTACTGAAAGGGATTTCCCTGGTACCGCCCTTATCTTCGGCTTCAGGGTTGTTTTCTCCAATCAGGATTTCGCCATCGCCTTCGTAATTGGTAATCACCAATTTTATTGGATCTAAAACGGCCATGGCTCTGGTCGCTTTTTTATTCAAATCCTCACGGATACAGAACTCCAATAAGCTTAGCTCAATCAGGTTTTCTCTTTTGGCAATACCTATACGCTCGCAAAACTCCCTAATACTTTCCGGCGTATAACCTCTTCTCCTCAAACCGCTAACGGTAGGCATCCTTGGGTCATCCCAGCCGCTTACATGGCCTTCGTTCACCAATTGTAACAGCTTACGCTTACTCATTACCGTGTAGGTAAGATTTAAACGAGCAAACTCATATTGTTTTGACGGGAAAATACCCAACTGGGCGATAAACCAATCATATAATTCTCGGTGAGAGACATATTCCAAGGTACAGATGGAGTGGGTAATGTTCTCGATACTGTCGCTTTGTCCGTGCGCAAAATCATACATCGGATAAATGCACCAAGCATCGCCGGTACGGTGATGGTGAGCATGTTTAATGCGATAGATAATTGGGTCACGCATGAGCATGTTAGTGCTGGCCATGTCAATTTTAGCCCTTAAAATACAAGCACCATCCTCAAACTCCCCATTTTTCATTCTAGTGAAAAGCTCCAAATTTTCTTCGATGCTTCGCTCTCTGTATTGGTTAGGGGTTCCAGGTTCTGTAGGTGTTCCTTTTTGTGCGGCAATTTCTTCGGCAGTACTTTCATCTACGTAAGCAAGTCCTTTTTCAATCAATTGTACGGCATAGCTATACAACTGGTCAAAATAGTCAGAAGCATAAAGTTCGTTTTTCCACTGAAAACCCAACCATTGGATATCTTCCTGCTGACTGTTTACATATTCCGTTTTTTCAGTAACCGGATTGGTATCATCAAATCTAAGATTAGTGTAACCCCCGTATTTCTGAGTCAATCCAAAATTTAAGCATATTGCCTTGGCATGGCCGATATGTAAATAACCATTTGGTTCTGGGGGGAAACGTGTGACTAGTGTTTCGTACTTTCCGCTTTTTAAATCATTCTCTATAATCTCTTCTATAAAGTTTAATGATTTTTCCTCGCTCATATAAATCTGTGTTTAAGCTCCAAAGTTAACCAAATTTAGGGTATTTTAAAGGGGAAGATGTACGGAATAAAGAACGAGGAGCAAAGAATAAAGACTTCCAAGGTCGTACATTTTAATCCTAAAAGAACACCAAAAAACCAAATAAACAACCAACCAAACAACTATTTCATTACATTTACCTACATCAAGAAACCAAATATGAAAAAAATGTTAAATAGGCCCATTAGGGTCCTGGTAGCCAAGGTGGGTTTGGATGGCCATGATCGTGGCGCAAAGGTAATTGCTACATCGCTCCGCGATGCTGGGATGGAAGTTATTTACACAGGCCTGAGGCAAACCCCAGAAATGGTAGTGAACACCGCCATACAGGAAGATGTAGACGCCATTGGGATTTCTATCCTTTCGGGCGCACACATGACTGTTTTCCCAAAAGTAATGGATATCATGAAGCAAAAACAACTGAATGATGTATTGGTAACCGGTGGCGGGATTATTCCCGAAGGGGACATGAAAAAACTACAGCAAATTGGTGTAGGCGAGCTTTTTGCACCGGGTACCGCCATGAAAGACATTGTAGACTATATTGAAAACTGGGTTGCAGAACACCGAAATTTTTAAGTTATGGATTATCAACAATTAATAGTAGAAACCAACAATAACATCCTATACATCACCATCAACCGGCCGCAAAAACTTAACGCACTAAATAAAGAGGTTTTAGCAGAACTTTCTACGGCCGTTGCAAATGCCCAAAACAATCAAGAGGTTAAGGCCATTTTAATTACAGGCGCTGGAGAAAAAGCATTTGTGGCGGGTGCCGATATTGCCGAGTTTCAAAACTACACCCTTGAAGAAGGGAAACTATTGGCCAAAAATGGGCAGGAAACTGTTTTTAATGCCATCGAAAACTCAGCAAAACCGGTTATTGCAGCCATCAATGGTTTCGCTTTGGGCGGTGGCTTGGAGCTGGCCATGGCCTGTCATCTTAGGATTGCCAGTGAAAATGCCAAACTAGGCCTTCCGGAAGTAACCCTGGGCCTAATTCCCGGCTACGGTGGCACCCAACGATTGGCTCAGCTGGTAGGCAAAGGAAAGGCATTTGAGCTGATTTTTACCGCTGACATGATTCCGGCACAGGAAGCTCTTCAGCTGGGATTGGTAAACCATGTTGTACCATTGGGCAACCTCTTGGAAAAGGCCAACGAAATTTTGGGAAAAATTAACCTTAGGGCCCCGCTTGCATTGGCAAGTGCGGTAAAAGCCGTTAATGCTGGTTTTAATTCTCAGTTAAATGGCTACGATGTAGAAATTGCCGAATTTGGAAACTGTTTTGACACCCAAGACTTCAAGGAGGGAGTATCGGCGTTTCTGGATAAAAGAAAAGCAAACTTTAAGGGCAAATAACCACTTAAGTGCTCGTTATTTATCTCCTAAAAAGTGTAGAAAATATTTCCCACGTGCTTTTTTTTCTATATTTTAGCTAAAATATTAGTCTACCCTATCTCTTTAAGTGTATGAAGAAAATATTAATTGTTGATGATGAGGTAAATATCGGGCTACTGCTCTCGAAATTTTTAACCAGAAATTCTTTTGATGTAACCAGCGCAACCAGCGGAAATTCTGCTATGGAATATCTTGCCAAAGATAGTTACGACCTCGTGCTCTGTGATTATCGCCTAGAGGATACCGATGGCAAGGAAATGTTGATCAAAATCAAGGAAAGCTACCCCAAAACAGGTGTAATCATTATCACTGGATATTCCGATATTAAGCTGGCTGTGGAGCTGATCAAACTAGGCGCCTATGACTATATCACCAAACCGTTGTACCCAGATGAAATCCTCAATACCATTAACAAGGCTATTGAAACGCAGATTGCGTTAAACGCCAGTTTGCCAGAAACAGAAAGCCCCCAAGAGCAGGAAAAAACAAAGGCAAGCAAAAACACTTACATTTTAACGGATGAATTCGTTATAGGACAAAGCGGCGCCTCAAAAGAATTAATGAAGCAGATTTTGTTGGTAGCCCCAACAGCCTATAGTGTGATTTTAATGGGAGATAGTGGCACAGGCAAGGAATCTGTAGCCAAGGCAATTCACCTCAACAGCCCAAGAAAAGACAAGCCTTTTGTAGCCATGGATTGTGGTTCATTGACTAAAGAGCTTGCAGGCAGCGAGTTTTTTGGCCATGAAAAAGGCTCTTTCACCGGCGCTTTGTACACTAAAATTGGCCACTTTGAAATGGCCAATGGCGGCACGCTGTTTTTAGACGAGGTAGGCAATCTATCCTACGACATTCAGGCTGCACTGCTTAGAACAGTACAAGAAAGAAAAATCAAGCGCATTGGCAGTACCAAAGAGATCGATCTGGATGTAAGAATCATTGTAGCGACCAACGAAAACTTGCAGGACGCCATTTCAAAAGGAAAATTCAGGGAGGATCTTTATCACCGCTTTAATGAATTCTCCATTAACCTGCCGCCCATTAGCCAACGCGGAAAAGATATTTTAGCCTTTGCCGAAAGCTTTTTGCTGTTAGCCAACCAGGAACTGAACAAAAACATTAAAGGTTTTTCAGAAGAAGTAATTGATTGCTTTTTAACCTACAATTGGCCAGGCAATGTCAGAGAATTAAAAAATGTGGTACGTAGGGCAACCTTGCTAACCGAAACTGATGAAATTCAGCTAAAGGCCCTGCCTTTGGAAATTTCAACTTATGCCAAAGCGCCAATGCTTGCCTCCCACAACGGCGCAGAAAACACAGAACGCAACAAACCTCGAGATTTAAAGAATGCTGCCCTCGAAGCGGAGTATGAAACCATATTAAAAGTACTGAGGGAAGTGAACTTCAACAAAACAAAAGCCGCAAAGATCTTGAACATCGACAGGAAAACGCTATACAACAAGATGAAAGCAATTGACCTCGACAAATAACAGTGTTTAGTCTTTTTAAAAAATCTGGCGCTCCTAGGTTCGAAAACCGCTACAATATTTCCAAAAAAATATTGTGGATAGTTATGCTGCTGTGTATCGCACCGCTACTATCCGTAATATTATCTATATTGATTGGCAAAGCTTCCCAAGAGGTGCTGTTTTTTAATGTAAAGCCAAATTTTTACACCAGCATTTGGACTACCTTTGGCATCGCAGCAGCCTTGTTTACAGGCATTTTAGCCATGATTGACTATACCATCAGGAAAGAGCTTACCATCACCCTCTTTGGTATTACACTTTTTATCTCTGCCATTTTAGATGTTTATTACCTGCTGATTTTGCATGAAAACTCCGCCAATGCTCAGCAGGGCATTTCTGAAACCCTATACTTTATCTGGTGGGTCAACAGGCTGTTCTATTCTTTAACCTTACTGGTTGGAACGGCCGTTTATTTGAGGATAAAATCGCGCAACCTGAGATTGCCCGAACAAAAGAGCAGGATTATTTGGCGCACGGCCGTTACCAGTGTAATTGCGGGGCTCACCTGCGTATTCATCATGGCCAACACCCACACCATACTTCAGCGGAAATTAGTTCTGGACCAAATGGCACAAATTGACCTGCTTTCGTTTCTGCCACTTATCTTTCTCTTTATTTGGGCCGTATTTTACCTGCCCAAATTTATGCATCGTTTCCAGGGTATTTTTTCAAAGCTCCTGATTTTAAGCATTGCGCCACTTTTTTTAGCGCAGTTGTTCATGGCGTTAAGCACTACGGCTTTCGACACGTATTTTAACGCTGCCCACTATCTGCGCTTTATCAGCTACCTCGTTCCCTTGGCGGGTATTATCCTTAACTATGTAGAAACCGTTAGGAATGAGCAGCGGATGATTGCCAAGCTGGATGTGGAAGTAAAGGAAAAACAAGCTTTGACCGCTAATTTATTGGAGCGGGAAGGTTTACTGGCAAATGCCGAAAAAATCTCAAAGCTGGGCAGCTGGGAGCTTGATATCAGGACCAACGCTTATAAATGGTCTGACGAGCTTTATCGAATTTACGGCTTTGAGGGCAATTCTTTTCAACCAACACATGCCATTGCACAGCAGGTAGTGGCTGCAGAATACAGTAAAAAACTAAACAAGGAACTTTCAAACGCCGTAAAAAACAAAACTTCTTTTGCTGCCGAGTACCAAATTGTACAGCCTGACGGAGCTAAGCGCTATGTCCTTAACCAAGGTTATTTTTCAGGGAAAGAAAACAAACTAATTGGCACCATACAAGACATTACCGAGCTCAAAGAAGCAACCCTAAAGCTCCGAAAAAACGAAACCCTACTACGTGAGGGCGAAGCAGTATCTCATAACGGCAGCTGGGAATGGCATTCCAACCAAGAACACATTTTTTGGTCCGATGAAATGTTCAATATCCATGGCTACCTACCCCACTCCACGATTGTTTCCCTTAGTTCCTACTTTAATTTTATACATCCTGAAGATGCACAGGGGCTAAGGAAAATTTTTGCGGAATCAAGGAAAAACAAAACCTCCTTTAAGGCCAGCTATCGCATTGTAAGGCCCAATGGCGAGGTCAGGTACATGTCTACCACAGCCAAGTTCAAGGCAGACGAAGTGGGCAACGGCTATGCTTATTTGGGCAATACCCAAGATGTAACACAACTCAAGGAAACCCAACGGAAACTGGAAGAGAAAATTAACGAACTTAACGTTTCCAATAAAGACTTGGAGCAATTTGCTTACGTTGCCTCACATGACCTGCAGGAACCGCTCAGGAAGATACGAGCTTTCGGCGATCGATTAAAAAGCAGGTTTACCGAGCAGATTGATGAGGAGGGCAAAGATTACATCAACAGGATGCAAAATGCCGCAGAGCGCATGCAGACTTTAATTGACGACCTCTTGGCTTTTTCTAAGGTTACCCGTCAAACAAAGGCTTTTGAACCGGTAGACCTGAACCAGCTCATTTCCAAAGTACTTCATGATTTGGATTATACCATTGAAAACACCCATGCCAAAATATCTCTTTCCGTTCATGAAAAAGTGGAAGGCATTGCCCCCCAGCTGGCACAGGTTTTTCAGAACATTATTAGCAATTCCCTTAAATTTTTCAAACCAGATACGCACCCCCAAATTGATATAACCTCTCAAACGCTTATGGGCAGTAACGTTCCCGTAACTGGAGCAATAGCCCATATCCCTTATTGCATCATCAAAATTACTGATAATGGAATAGGGTTTGACGAGAGCTATGCAGGTAAAATCTTCGACCTTTTTCAGCGCCTACATTCTAGAACAGAATATAAAGGAACGGGAATTGGGCTAGCGATATGCAAAAAAATTGTTGAAAACCACGCTGGATTTATCTTTGCCAAGAGTATCGAAGGTGAAGGAGCTTCTTTTTTCATCGTTTTACCCCTTAAATCTAACGCCGCTTAAATGACCACTATGCACAACCCACTCATTTTAATTGCCGAGGATGACCCTGACGATGCGCTCATGCTTAAAGACGCTTTTTCGGAAATCAACCAAAACATGGTAACCTTTTTAAACAATGGAAAACTATTGATAGAACATATACAACAACTTTTATTAACCAATAAACTGCCTAATTTAATCGTTATAGACTTAAATATGCCTGTTTTAGATGGCAGAGGCGTAATTAAAGAACTACAGAAAAACACTGAGACCAAAAACATCCCTTTGGTGGTGCTTTCTACCACCAAAAACAAGGAAGATATCGATTCGGTGATGGCCTTAGGGGCCAGCGAGTTTTTTACCAAGCCAGCCTCTTTCAGCGATCTGGTAGGCATTACCAATACCATTGCCAACAAATGGCTTAATACCTAAACATGAACTATGAACAAAGTGAGGGTTTTGTTAATTGATGATGATGAAGATGACTTCATTATCACGAAAGAGATTTTCAGCCGTATCAATCAGGCTGACAGATATGAATTAACCTGGATAGACACTTTTGAGAAAGGGATAAACGCTGTATTGAAACGCCACTACGACATTTACCTGGTAGACTACCGACTGGGCAAATACACCGGTGTAGATTTAGTGAACGAAGCCGTGCTTTCGGGCATTAAGGAACCTATCATTATCCTTACCGGAAAGGGCGACTATAAAATAGATGAAGAAGCCATGAACGTGGGAGCCGCAGATTATTTGGTAAAGGATAAAATTGAGCCCGACACCTTAGACAGAAGCCTTCGCTATGCACTAAAACAGAGTGAAACCCTAAGCGCACTTAAAGAAAGCGAACATAAATTCAAGATCATTTTTGACAAGGCCAAGGAGCCTATCCTCATTTCAGATTATACCGGAAAGATTAGGGATATCAACAAAGCCGGGCTAAACTTCTTTGGTTACCACATTAAAGAAATGTTGGAAACTAACGACCGTACCCTGTTTTACACACCAGAAGATCGCGAAAATTTTATCCAGGAATTGGAAACCAAGGGTGCAGTAAGCGACTTTGAATGCCAAATGGTTTCGAGCAAAGGTCAGGTGTACTATTGCAGTCTTTCCTCATTTTTACAGATAGACCCGCAGAACATGGTGGAGGTTTACCACACCATCATCCACGACCTTACCTATAGGAAACACCAAGAAACCAAGTTCATCCACGAAAGTAAATTTTCCATTTCGGAGCACATTGCAAAGGGCTTTATCGAGGAGATTAGAAATCCGCTTTCTACCATCAATTTGGTGCTGCACGAACTTACCTCTGATGATGCATTGGCCTATAACGAGACTTTGCAGAACAATCTGGACATTATCAAAACCAATTTGGACAACATTAACCAGTTGACCAAAAACTTTATCGCAAGTACCGAAAACAAGCCCGTACAAAAGCAAAAAACAGGCATCAACGCATTAATTGAAGAAGCCCTAGCCGAAATTAACGATCTTGTTTTAGGCCATCGCATCATCTTGGAAAAGCACCTACTGCCTTCAGAAACTTATCTTTCCATTGATGCCAAACAAATTAAAACGGCCTTGGTAAACCTGCTGAACAATGCCGTTGAAAGCATGGAAAGCTATCCGAAAATCCTAAATATCAGCACCATCAACGATAGCGGAATGTACTCTATCCTGATAGAAGATAATGGAAAAGGGATTGACCCCGAGTTGGAACACCAGATATTTGAACCTTTTTTCACTACAAAAAAAGAAGCCGAAGGACTTGGGCTTACCGAGGCTGAACGCTCTGTTTTAGCGCATAATGGCCGCCTGGTTTTCAAACCTCAGCACCATGGCAGCCTGTTTGTGATGCAACTGCCTATCCAATAAAAGCATTGGGCAACAATTGCGTAAAAATATCCCTTTTGGCTTGCCTGAGGCATTTTTTTGTTTATATTAGGATACTCAACAGGCACAGATTTTGCTATCACATAAATTCAAATACTTAAAACAATTTGTATTTGTACGAAGTTTAATTAACGTAGGTTGAGATAATTTTTCATTTTTTAACATTAAAACTATAAAAACATGAGCGACAATTCAAAAGTAGTAGTAGCCTTGTTAGCAGGACTAGCTGCAGGAGCAGCCCTAGGAATACTTTTTGCTCCGGACAAAGGCAGTGATACACGCGACAAACTGGGTCAATCACTGAAAGATTTTGGTGATTCTATCAAAGAAAGAGCAGCTGACGAAATCAATAACTTGAGCAGCTTAAAAGACAAAGTAGTTAATTCTATAAAAGGCAAACTTCGTGATGTGGAGCAAGAATACTCAGACGAAGTAGAGCACGTATAAAGTATAAACACCTTTGATAAACGATAATGGAAGAAAAAAAAGAAAAGAATATTGAGGAACTTGTATCTGATGCCAAAAGTTACGTAGATACCCGATTGGAGTATATCCACTTAAAATCGGTAGAAAAAGGTTCCAAGCTATTTTCAGATCTCATTACCAATACCGTAGTAGTGGTATGCTTCCTGCTGGCCTTTATACTTGGCACCATAACCTTAGCCTTATATTTGGCAGAGGTGTTTGGCAGTTATGTTGCCGGATTTGGCTGCGTAGCGGGCATCTATTTGCTTTTATCCATTATCGTTTTCCTAACCAAGGATAAATTCATCGAAAGACTTTTGGTGAACATGTTTATTAAAAAATACTTTGACAAAATAGCAGATAAAGATGAAGAAGCGTAGAGATATAGGGTCCTTAGCTGAATTACAGCTTGAAATTAGTCGTGTAAAGAGCGAATATCTGGCAAAAGAAGACCAGCTAAAGGCGGATACTAAAACTTATATTAAGCAGTTTTCTCCCTTAAACCTGATCAAAGATTTCTTTAATCCGCAAAGCTTGTTGAAGTTGGATGAAAAAACCAATTTGAGCGGCAGCATCATGTCGTTAATACTTCCCCTATTTTTAAACAAAACGGTTTTTAGAGGCTCTGGATTTTTAACCAAGGGCATCGCTGCTTTGGTTTCTGGCAAAATTGGTAAATCCTTGGATGCCGAAAGCCTAACAGGCCTTTTCAACAAAGTGAAATCGCTATTTACCTCCAAAAGGAAAAAAGACGAAGTGAATTTTGTTGATTATGGGATCCCTCCAGATAGCGAAACCTATTAACCTTAAAAATCAGTTCCCCTTATAAATTAGAAATACTGTAGGCTTTTTATGAAGGTCTACCTTTTCTTTGCGCCATAAGCCCACGGGCAATGTTTTAATAAACTCATCCTCGCCATTGATATTGCTGGCAATGCACAGCAACGTATTAGGCTGGCAGTTTTTCAGCACTTCTTCCAACAGCTGATTATTTCTGAAAGGCGTTTCCATAAACAGTTGTGTTTGCCGATAGCGTTGCGACAATTGTTCCAGATCTTTTATTCGCTTGCTCCTATCGCCTTTATCAATAGGCAGGTAGCCAGTAAAAGCGTAGCTCTGTCCACTAAAACCCGAAGCCATCAGTGCTTGCAGCATGGCATTTGGACCAACTAAAGGCACTACTTTAATGTTCCTCCGGTGCGCTTCGGCAACAATATCCGCTCCCGGATCGGCAACTCCCGGGCAACCCGCCTCGCTCATCAGGCCCACGCTAGCCCCTTCATTAAGTTCTTTAAAAAAAGGCACTAAAGAACTGCCTCTTTTATGCTTGCCATAATCATGGATAAGCAACTCACTTTGCGGCGTTTTTAATCCCGCTTCCTTTAAAAACCTACGTGCTGTTTTTTCATTTTCTACAATATAGGTGTTGATGCTATTGACAGTATCTACCAAAAACGGTGTAAAAGATTTGTGAGCGGCATGATCTGCCAGGGGAACGGGAATTAAAAACAGCGTACCTTTTTTCATTGATATGGATTGGATTTTATGGCAAAATTAAAATTTTAAAAAACAACAAAGCGCCAACAGGTGTTTTGCTAGGTCCTTTCTGTATCAAATTTAGTTCTACGCCAAACCATAAATGACATAATTTTAAGACAGCAACGCACACTTAAAGGGCTGAAACATACGTTAAATATCACAAACCCGCAACTTTCTTGTTGCTTTAACGGTTTTTAACATGCTTTGGTTCTCAAATTGATATTCACTAACCGTTAGGTTAATTAATTAAAATATTTAAAACACACAGACATGAAAAGCTTGATCAAATTCCCGGCAGTGGTGCTAGGACTTTTGCTCCTCACCGGGACCACACAAGAGGCAAAAGCTCAATATGACGATGTTTCCCTGCAAACATTTTACGATGAGCTTTCTCCTTATGGAACCTGGATCAATGATCCAGAGTATGGCTACGTTTGGCGACCAGATGTAGACCAAGATGAATTTAGGCCATATTATACCAACGGCCGCTGGGCTATGACCGAATACGGCAACACCTGGGTATCCAATTACGACTGGGGCTGGGCTCCGTTCCACTACGGCCGTTGGATATACAACAGGTACAACAGATGGGTATGGATTCCTGACACCGTTTGGGGACCAGCCTGGGTAAGTTGGAGAAGTGGTGGCGGTTATTATGGATGGGCGCCTTTAGGTCCTAGCATCAGTATCAACATCAATATCGGACGTCGTTACATTGTGCCTGATTTTTGCTGGAACTTCATTCCAGAAAGGAATATCTACTACAACAGCTATCCTAGATATTATAGCGGAAGAAACAGAGTTTACATCCAAAATACGGTGATCATTAACAACACCTACGTACGCAACAACAGGACTTATTACACTGGGCCGAGAGCAGACGATATCAGGAGAGCAACCAATCGTGATGTAACCGTATATAATGTTTCAAGAGTAAGTAGATCTGGCGGAAACAGGATTGAGAACAACACCGTAAACATTTATGCTCCACGTCCGAGCAGAGGTAGCGACAATGCTAAAGCAGCTCCAAGACAAGTAGTAGATGCTAGCGTAACCAGAGATAGAATTGAAAGGAGCGGAACCGTGAGCAGGCCTGGCCGTGGAGGCGCAGATGATGTTTATACCAACAGAGGCGACAGAAATAATAGCCGCAACTTTGATAACAATATCTCCAGAGAACGCGGCAATGCCAATGCCCCTACTAGAGAAAGCAGGGTTGATGATAACAACGGACGTGGAAACGATAGAAGTAGCGTTTTTGGAAGGTCTAGAGAAAGAGAAGCCGCAATTCCTACAGAACAAAATAATCGTGAAGCTGAACGCAGCAGACCTACCTTCCCTTCTCGTTCTTCATCATATGAACGAAGAAGCGAACAAACCGCTCCTCCACAAAGAAGCGCAGAACGCCCAGAAAGAATGGAGCGTTCCCAACCACAAAGGATGGAAAGAGTAGAAAGAACTCAACAATCCTCAGGATCAAACAACAGATCATCTGGGTCATCAAACTCAGGAAGACCTAACCGAAGCGAAAATAGCGGCGGCAGACCTGGAAGAGGTTAAAAATAAATTCACTTGAAGGGAAGCAAAAGCTTCCCTTTTTTGTTTTATCTTCGAGCATATATTTTTAAAAATCATTTATGGAATTTTTAAGTAGTCCAGAAGCCTGGATATCACTACTCACACTAACTGTCTTAGAAATTGTATTAGGGATAGACAATATTGTCTTTATTTCCATTTTGGCCGGGAAACTCCCACAACACCAACAAAAAAAAGCTCGCCAGTTGGGCCTGGCCTTAGCCATGATTACCCGTGTGCTATTGCTAATGTCTCTAAGCTGGATCATGAGACTTACCACGCCGTTGTTCAACATTGGCGAGTGGCTGGGCATAAGCGATCCCGTTTGGCTCGAAAAACTGGCCATTTCTGGCAGAGACCTGATTTTACTGATAGGCGGTTTATTCCTGATCTACAAAAGCACGCACGAAATCCACAACAAGCTGGAAGGTGAGCATGAAAGTGAAGGCAATGTAAAGCCACATTCATTTACAGGCACCATTATCCAGATCTTGATTTTGGATATTGTTTTCTCACTCGACTCGGTAATTACCGCCGTAGGGATGGCTGATCATATCGAAATCATGATTGCCGCTGTAGTGATTGCCGTAATCATCATGATGATATCTGCAGGCGCCATCAGTAATTTTGTGAACAAGCACCCAACGGTAAAAATGCTTGCCTTATCATTCTTATTGTTAATTGGGGTTTCCTTATTGGCAGAAGGTCTGGATCAACATATTCCTAAAGGTTATGTTTATTTTGCCATGGCATTCTCTGTTTTGGTAGAAATGTTGAACTTAAGGATGAAAAAGAATTCATCAAAACCTGTTAAATTGCGCAACACCCCCGTAGAGGAAGAAAAAAAATAGTTTTCTTTGAAAAAATATCACAAGGGCTTCGGAAACCGAAGCCCTTTTTTTATGAACCAAATGGTCAATTAAAGACGTTGCTAAACTCTTTATATCAAGAACAACGCTGCTTTATTTTTCCATCTTCGGTACTGCCTACTTTTTAATACCTTTGCTCCTCAATTCAAATTTATGGTATCTTTTTTCGAGTCGAATTTAGCAGAGCTTTCTGTGCACCACGTGGGCAATAAAACAAACGATGAATATTATTCGCTTTCCGATAGCTCAATGCACATCGCGGATGAAATGCTCAACCAGCTGTTAAAACAGTATTTTCTTTCTCCTTTTCAAAAGGTTAACGAAGTTTATCGTTTTACGCAGCACAGCAATGATTTAAATTCGAACGAAATTTACCGCCTTGCCACAGAAATATTTGCCGACGGCGGCTTATTTCACGAAAACAGTAAGCACATTGCCACTTACCTGTTTGAAGTAGCAGACCATCCAAAAGTTAAAGGAGGAGAGCTATATGTAGGATATTTTGAAAATATACAAATTGAAGGTGATTTGCACGACGCCATTGGCATTTTCCGTTCTGAAAACAAAGAAAGCTACATCAAGGTTTATCCAGAAAATGGCGGGTTTGGGCTTAGCTACGAACAACAAGGCATCAACATCAATAAACTGGACAAAGGTTGTTTAATCTTCAAAACGGAAGCCGAAGAAGGCTATAAAGTAGTGGTAATTGATCCCACCAGCCGCACCTCGGAGGCTGCTTACTGGAAAGATCAGTTCCTGATGTTAAAAGTGAGGAACGATAACTTTAACCAAACCCAAAATGTCATGGACGTTTACAAAAACTTCGTTACCGAGAAATTAGACCAGGAATTTGATGTAGAGAAAACCGACAAAATCGACTTACTTAACCGATCGATGAAATATTTTAAAGAGAAAGAAACCTTTGACATGGACGAATTTGCCAATGAGGTAATTGCCAACGAAGAGGGAATTGAGCTCTTTAAGAACTACAAGCAATCTTATGAGGAAGAATTTGACACCCAAATTGCCGACAGTTTTGATATCTCTACGGCAGCCGTAAAAAAACAGGCCAAGGATTTTAAAAGTATCCTAAAACTTGACAAGAATTTCCATGTTTATATCCATGGGAACAAGGATATGATAGAGAAAGACTACGATGCAGAAAAGGGAATGAACTGCTACAAACTCTATTTTAAAGAAGAACAATAAAATTTTATGACAGTTTGTTTATGAAATAATGGCTACGCCATAATTAAATTAGTGCATGCCAATTCCAAAAAAACTGTTGAGCCGCAAAGAGGAAATTACCAAAGATTTCTTTAGTTTGCTTGATACCCATATTGATGATATTTTACTTGGGAAAACCGAGCAAATGTATCATATCAAAGATTTTGCGGCAAAATTATTTATACATCCTACTCATTTTAGCAATACCATTAAATTAACCACGGGCTATTCGCCCTGCCATTTTGCCGAGCAGCGAGTGATGGCAGAAGCGAAGAAAATGCTGAGCCAAACGGATAAGCCCATCAACGAAATCAGCTTTAAGCTTACCTTTACCGATCCCACCAACTTTACCAAGTTTTTTAAATCCTTTGCAGGAATTACACCTAGGCAATACCGAAAACAGTTGATTGAAAATACTTAAACTGTCACCATTTTTACCGAACCTACAGTGCTGATATTTGTATTGAAACTATAAAAAATAACAAACAGCATGGAAACCTCAAAAATAGCATTAGTTACCGGCGCAAGTCGCGGTTTAGGCAAAAACATGGCCATTGCTTTGGCACAAAAGGGAAATGATGTCATCATCACCTACAACAGTAAAAAAGAAGAAGCAGAGGAAGTGGTAAGTACCATTGAATTTTTGGGCAGAAAAGCAGCCGCCATACCGTTAAACGTAGGAGAAGCTAAAACCTTTACAGATTTTTCTTCGCAGTTAAGCAGGGTTTTAAAAGAAAAATGGAATAGCACAAACTTCCATTTTTTAGTGAACAATGCAGGTATTGGGATCAACACGCCATTTGCCGAAACCACCGAGGAACAATTTGACTTGCTTACCAATATCCACTTCAAGGGAGTGTACTTTCTTACCCAAAAATTGTTGCCTTTAATTGCTGATGGCGGCCGGATTATTACCGTATCTACGGGTTTAACTCGTTTCGCCATGCCTGGTTATAGTGTTTACGCCTCGTTAAAAGGAGCTATTGAAGTGCTTACCAAATACCTGGCGAAAGAGCTGGGCGCAAGAGGAATTGCCGTAAATACCATTGCACCAGGGGCCATTGAAACTGATTTTGGTGGTGGTGTAGTGAGAGATAACGAACAAGTGAACAAAGTGATTGCTGCCAACACAGCCTTAGGAAGAGTAGGCCTACCTGATGACATTGGCGGCGTGGTTGCTTTCCTATGTGCTGAAGAAGCACGTTGGGTAAATGCCCAAAGGCTAGAAGTATCAGGCGGAATGAACCTGTAGTATCTTAGCATATTTTCAGTAAAATGTTGCTATTTAGAGTTTAAAGGTTTAGTTTTAGTATTTTGAACCTAACCTTTATATGAACCACGAACCCAAAACCAACAACATTTTCAAAGTAATTGGAGCGTCCTCACTGGGGACGCTCATTGAATGGTACGATTTCTACATCTTTGGTAGTTTGGCCACCATTATCGGCGCTCAGCTTTTTCCTTCTGACGCGGGCGCATCAGCCCTGATCAACACCCTGGCCATTTTTGCCGCAGGTTTTATTGTAAGGCCTTTTGGGGCATTAGTTTTTGGTCGCTTAGGCGATTTAATTGGCCGCAAATACACCTTTTTGCTCACTTTGGTATTGATGGGTGGCTCCACCTTTTTAATTGGCCTAATCCCTTCCTATCAAAGCATCGGCTATGCCGCCCCTATTTTAGTTTTAATTTTAAGATTGATCCAAGGCTTGGCCCTGGGCGGCGAGTATGGCGGAGCAGCCACGTATGTTGCCGAACACGCTCCCAAAGGTAAACGCGGTTTCTTTACCAGTTGGATACAAACCACTGCAACCTTGGGCTTATTTCTCTCGCTTGGCGTAATTGTAATCACCAAAAACATCATTGGTGCCGAGCAGTTTGCCGACTGGGGCTGGAGAGTTCCCTTTTTGCTTTCTATTGTGTTGATTTTGGTATCGGTTTACATCCGCATGAAAATGCACGAATCGCCTCTGTTCAGCAAACTTAAAAGCGAAGGAAACATCTCTAAAAACCCACTGAAAGAAAGCTTTAGCAAAAAATCGAACTTTAAAATGGTGTTACTAGCACTATTTGGTGCAGCCATGGGCCAGGGGGTGGTTTGGTACACGGGGCAATTTTATGCACAATCCTTCATCGAAAATACGTGTAAAGTAGATTTTAACGATTCGAGATACATCCTGCTTTGGGGCATTGCCTTTGCCACGCCATTCTTTGTAATATTTGGTGCTTGGAGTGATAAAATTGGCCGTAAATGGATCATGCTTACAGGAATGTTATTGGGTGTCATTTGCTATCGCCCCATTTACCAAGAGTTTTTAAACAGAACGGATGTGAGCAATGTTACGCCCAGCGAAATCAAAGAAGTTTCTGCACCAATTATTTTACGCACGGCGATACATGACGCAACTCACACTGTAGACTTACATAACGCATCCACTGCAGTAAGAACAGCCAAACATGAAAGCGGCGATAGCTTAGTAACCACCACAACTATGGTGAGTTTGTTGGATGGTTCTTCTTTTCATAAAGTACAGGTAGACACGCTTTATGCGGATGCCAGCAAGGCCATTGGACATGCGCCAGTGCTTTACAAAGACAAAAAACTGGCTTCTAACGATTTCTGGGTATTTGTAGGATTAATTTTCTTCCAAGTATTATTGGTAACCATGGTATACGGGCCAATTGCCGCATTTTTGGTAGAACTTTTCCCAACCAAAATCCGTTACACTTCCATGTCGCTGCCTTATCACATTGGAAATGGTGTGTTTGGGGGCTTGGTACCATTTGTGGCCACCTTAATTGCCAGTTTTAAAGGTTCTACCCCGCTATCCGGCCTTTGGTACCCTATTGGCATAGCAGCGCTTTGTTTTGTAATAGGCACTATTTATTTATCTAATAAAAGAGACGAAAACGTAAACGACTAAACCATGAAAGCATTAAAAAGAACTTTAGGCATTGTATGGATCCTTTTAGGTCCACTTTCAACCATATTTATGTTTTGGCAGGCTTGGGACAAAATTAGCTCGGCGGCCGCAGGAATTGACCAAACCAACACTGCGCTGCAGTGGGGAATTATCTTGCTTATTTTTATTCCAATTGCGGCAGGCTTAGTCATTTTTGGGAAATATGCACTGGCAGGCGAGTTTGACGATTTGCCCACCAATTCAGAAGAACTTTAAAACCAATCAACACTATTTGAAAGCCCAGCGGATTAGTTTTCGTTGGGCTTTTTTGGGACAACTTTGCATCCTTTGTTGTAAAATTTAACCGCAAAGAATAGGTAAGACACGCAAAGAACGCAAAGCAATCTTAAAAAATAAACGCCTCCTGCATTAACCAACTATTCAAACAAATAAAATTTCACCACTCGTGATTTATGGGTTAAACCTATATTTTCTAGAATAATGTCAGTCCTTCGGACTTAAATATTGTTTAGGCCAAATACAATTCATACAAGTTTAGAACCCCCTGGTTAACAACCACGAAGTGGTAAAATTATGCTAAGATATCAAGCGACAAACAAAAACCCTGAAAGGGTGACATCTAAAACTAAAAGACGAGAAAAAACATGCTAACGTAAATAAAACTTTGCGTCCTTTGCGTATCTTAATAAAACCCTTTGCGGTAAAAATTTAACCGCTAAGACCGCAAAAGCAACTAGAGTACATACTCGTCATTGATCGGCAAAATTGGCGGTGGAACATCTTCTTCGCCCATCATCTGCAACAAATTAATTTCGATAGTCCTGGTAATCTGATTTAAAGGAATACCCGCCACATTATTTTCAAACGGATCAACCAAGTTCATTCCGTTGATTTGGGTAGAAACGAATACAAAACCAATCATCCAGCCCATAAAAATAGACCAAACACCCATTTCCTGGCTAATCACTAAGGTAAAAGTAACTACAAAAAGCCATATAAAAACTTTGGTTAAATAGCTGTAGGTGGTAGGAAAAACGGTATTCTTAATTCTTTCGCTCATGCCCATCTGATCGCTGAACCTTACCAACATTTCATTAATTTGGATAAACTTAAAACCATCTACCTGACCGCTACGAGACAACTTTTCCAGATCTTCCGATTGTTTCAAGAGGATAGCATTATGCAGGTTTTTATGCTTATCAATTTCAATTCGCTCGGCATTGTCCAAGTATTTCACATAAATTAAATCTACCGTTCCACGCAGGTTAGCTTTTAAGGCGTATAAAAAGGCAATGTGCCGACGAACCATTCGGTGTACAACTGCATCGTTTTCATCGCTTTGCGGTACATAACTGAGCAAGCTACGCGCAAATGAACGCGAATCGTTCACTAAGCCTCCCCAAACTTTTCTGGCTTCCCACCAACGGTCATAAGCTTGGTTATTGTTAAAACCGATAAAAAAAGCAATGGCCGTGCCCAGTACCGTGGGAATAATGGTTGGAATGGAAAAATGATAGGCGATAAGGTATTCGCGGATAAAATAAGCGCCCATGCAAGACGCAATCATAATTAAATCTACATGCCAAGTATTAATGATAATTCGACTTAGCCTAATATTTTTAACAAGAAGCATAGGTTTTTTCTGTTTGTTGGTTTGTTAACAACAAATTAGAAAAATAGTTACAAATTATTTAAAAAATAGCCCATGTATTTTGCAGGTAGGTTTGGCGGAGCGCCACTGGGCGGCCTTATACCGGCAAGATACTAAACCACCCTCAGCAATAGGCCTTTCAGATATTCGCCTTCAGGAAAAGATAACCGTACGGGATGATCTTCGGGTTGGCAAAATTGTTTGATAACCTGCACTTCCCTGCCTGCATCCAATGCCGCCCAAGCAATAATCTGCTTAAAAGTTTCAATATCCACAGCGCCAGAACAAGAAAATGTAGCCAGCAAGCCGCCACTTTCCAAAAGCATTAAACCCCTACGGTTTAAATCCTTGTAGGCCCTTGCCGCCCGGTCCAGCGCCGACCGTGAAGGGGCATATTTTGGAGGATCCAACACTACCACATCAAACTTTTTGCCTTCGTCGTTAAATTGGCGTAACTGCTTGTTCACGTCACTTTGGATGGCAATATGCCTCGAAGAGTCAAACTGGTTCAACGCCATATTCTGTTTCAACGTTTCAATGGCCAAAGGCGAGCTATCCACACTGGTTACTTGTGCAGCTCCCTGCGCAAAAGCATTGAGACTAAAACCACCACTGTAACTGAAACAATCCAATACTGTTTTCCCCTTGCTGTAAGAAGCCAGAATGTTCCTATTGTCACGTTGATCACAATAAAACCCTGATTTCTGCCCTTCGGCGATATTGATATGGTATTTAATGCCGTTCTCTTTTACTTCAATAAATTCGGCAGGGTTTTCGCCCCAAAGCAGGCCATTTTCGGCCGCAATTCCTTCGTGTGTCCGGGCTGTGGCATCGCTCCTATCAAAAATCCCTTTGGGTTGTAAGCGTTCTACCAGCACTTTAATGATGGTCTCTTTGGCTTTCTCGATACCTGAACTTAGGATCTGCACCGAAAGAAAATCCGCATAACGATCTACAATCAATCCTGGTAAAAAATCAGCTTCGCTAAAGATCAAACGGGAAGCGGTAGTTTCTTCGCTAGCCAGTAAATGCGCCCGGCCCGCAATGGCGGTATCAATTTTTTGTGCATACCAAGCTTCGTCAATATCCACGTTCTCGTCCCATTCCAACAACCTAACGGCCACTCGAGATTGATCGTTATAGTAGCCATAGGCCAAGAAATCACCCTGGTTATCCAACACCTTTACCACCTCCCCGTTTTCAGGCTTTCCTTTTATCTTATCTAAAGCACCAGAAAACACCCAGGGATGTCGTTGGTATACGGCTTTTTCTTTTCCTTTTTTCAGCTTGATTTCTATCATTTTGCAAAGATATGGAAAAAGTTTTCAGTGATCAGAAAGCAGTTTTCAGTGATCTAACCATCCAAAACGCTATTTTTGGATTATGGAAGAAATTAATTGGACCGATTTTGAAAAAGTTGAATTGAGGGTGGGCACCATTATAGAGGCCTTTGAATATCCCGAAGCGCGTAAGCCTGCTTACAAAGTAAAGGTTGATTTTGGCGAGCTTGGCATTAAAATGAGCAGTGCACAAATTACCAA
Organism: Pedobacter nanyangensis; assembly: GCF_003313505.1. Classification (GTDB taxonomy): domain Bacteria; phylum Bacteroidota; class Bacteroidia; order Sphingobacteriales; family Sphingobacteriaceae; genus Pedobacter; species Pedobacter nanyangensis. The sequence goes on from NZ_QMHO01000001.1 coordinate 327,410, forward strand.
ACATTACACCCTGCAAGATTTGGTTGGTCGTCAGATTATTGGGGTCATCAATTTTCCAAAAAAACAAATCGGCAAGTTTATGAGTGAATTTTTAGTGACCGGCTTTGCCGATGAAAATGGCGATATTGTATTAAGCAGTGTAGAGAGAAGAGTACCAAACGGCAGTAAGCTGATTTAGATTAGAAAAAGAAGTATTTAGTAGTTAGTATTTAGACGCCACGCCCACCAAACCTTTCAACTTTCCAACGCTAGAATAAGGATGAAAGAGCAAAGATAAAAGACAAGAATGGCAACCAATATCTTTATTCTTTGCTCCTTATTCTTTATTCAAACGAAAAACAATCCCAACTTTAAACAATTAACTCAATGTCCTTCTATAACTTCGAAGAAAGCACCAATCCGCAACAGGAAGACGAACATTTCATGCGCTTAGCCCTTAATGAAGCTAAAAAAGCCTATGATGCGCAGGAAATCCCCATAGGGGCCGTAGTGGTTTGCAAAGGCAAGATCATTGGCAGGGGATACAACCTTACCGAGCAATTGAATGATGTAACAGCGCATGCCGAAATGCAGGCTTTTACCGCTGCAGCACAAACCCTTGGCGGAAAATATCTTAAAGACTGCACCCTGTACGTTACCATTGAACCTTGCGTTATGTGCGCAGGTGCCAGTTACTGGACACAAATCAGCAGGATTGTTTATGGTGCCAAAGAAGAAAAACGGGGCTTTACCAGGATTAGCCAAAACCTTTTGCATCCCAAAACGTTGTTAAAAGGAGGTGTTTTGGCCGAGGAATGCGGCAGCCTGATGTCGGCCTTTTTTGTCAACAAACGCAAGTAATCTTGACAAACAATTGAATAAAACTTAACCTTTCTCTGCTATATTTGTAGAGATAACATTTAAATAACCTTAAAAATAAATATTATGGCTTTTGAATTACCTGCGTTAGCATACGCAACCGACGCTTTAGAACCACATATTGACAAAGCAACCATGGAAATTCACCATGGAAAGCACCATCAAGCTTATGTTACCAACTTAAACAAGGCTTTAGAAGGCAAACCAGAAGCAAATGCCAATTTGGATGACATCATCAAAAACATTTCTAAATATCCTGCGGCTGTACGCAACAATGGTGGTGGCCACTACAACCACTCTTTATTTTGGACTGTTTTAGGCCCAAATAAAGGCGGTGAGCCAACTGGTGATTTAGCGAAAGCGATTAACGATACTTTCGGTTCGTTTGCTGAACTAAAAACTAAACTGCAAGATGCTGGTGCAACCCGCTTTGGTTCGGGCTGGGCATGGCTATCTGTAGGTGCCGATGGCAAGTTGTTTGTGTCTTCTACGCCTAACCAAGACAATCCATTGATGGATATTGCCGAGCAAAAAGGTACCCCTATTTTCGGCATCGATGTTTGGGAGCATGCTTACTACCTAAAATACCAAAACAAACGCCCTGATTACCTGGCGGCAATTTGGAACGTGGTAAACTGGGATGCAGTAGCTGAACGCTATAAAAAAGCACTGGGGAAATAACCCATTTTTCTATTTTTAGAAAATCAATGAAAGCGGGACGGTCGTAATCGACGTCCCGCTTTTTGTTGGAATCTTTCTGTCATTTCAATCCTGTGCCTGTTTAGGAGATGTTCGTTTACAACAATGTGCGGAGAGATTCTTCGTGCCTCGGAATGGCAGCTTAAACAAAAAGCATTTCCACCTCAATCGGGTTTATTTACAAAGTTCCCTTATCTTATCTAAGCCAGGTATTTTAATCCGTGGGCGCTTTCCTAAAAATTTCTTAAATTGCAGCATTAAACTATAGTTAGGCACCATGAAAAAGTTTTTATCCGCTCTTCTTCTTTTTATCATAACGGCAGTAGCCGCTATTGCGCAGCAACCCCCTAAAATGCCAACCCCAGAAGAGTTAGCGAGAAAGAACGTAGAGGAACTGGAAACGCGCTTAAAGCTTAGCCCTACTCAAAAAAGCGTAATTTATAACTATGCCTATAACCTGGCTAAAGAGCAGATTGCCTTGGGCAAAAAACAACAGGCTTCTGGCTACAATGACGAGGAAATGTCGAAGTTGTACCGTTTGAACAACGAAACCAACAAAAACATTAAAGCGGTATTGAAACCTGAGCAGATTGTGGAGTTTGACAAGGTGATTGAAGATCGCTTGAACGGTGTAGATCCAACCAAGAAAAAAAAGAAAAAGAAAAAAGGGGAGGAAGAGGAGAAAGTAGTTGGCATTGAAGGCCTTAAATTGGGCAGCGGAACGCCGTGAGCTTACAAACACTCGACTATTTTTTAACCGTTTTACATCTTGTTATTATTGGCCTTAACCTATTTGCTTGGATTTGGCCAAAAACCAGAAAACTACATTTATACCTTGTAGGTATTACGCTGGCTTGCTGGCTTATTCTTGGCATGTGGTATGGCATTGGCTACTGCCCAATTACCGATTGGCAATGGCAGATAAAAACACAACTGGGCGAAACCAACTTACCCAATTCGTTTGTTAAATATCATTTGGATTGGCTAACTGGGAAAAACATTCCTGATACCGCCGTGGATATTATTACATTGGTTTCCTTCCTCATTGCCATTCTTTGTTCTTTAAAGGTTAATTTCTTTACGAAAAGGCAAGCCGTTAATCATTCCTGATCGAAAAAGTATTTGGAAATACTGGTTATTTTCCATTTTTTCTCCTCATCTTTTTCTATGGTGATTACATGCTTCTGTCTGTTGTTAAAAAATAGGTAATTGATATCTATCTGCGCTATCGCTTGCGACAAGGAAGCGGCAATTACCGTAGCCTTGGCTTCGCATCCCTGATGTACCATTCCCTGGTTTTTATACATATTGTCTAAAAATGCCCGTGCACTATGTTTCATCATCTTCTCACCTCTACCATAGGAATATACCAGATTTGGGCTTAAGATCTTTTTGATTTTTGTATAGTCGGTATTTAAGAAACAGTATTGGTAGGCTTCTATTACTTCTTGATATTCATTTTTAGGATTTTCTGTTGCACTACTTTTATTGGCTACCAATATTAAGAGCATAAAAATAGTTAGGATTTTGTTTTTCATGGTTAAGTTGTTTTTACTCAAGCTATAGCTACTTGAAATAGAAATTTATGCGAAATCCTTTTCCTGAATATTCTTGTTTTTGATGAGTTAAAAAGCCGCTATAAAATAGCGGCTTTTTAAAAAATTTTTTAGCACCTTATTCCTGTGAAGTAATCTCTAATAACTTGGGTTTTGTTGCCCTTGCAAACCCTTGTTATTATCTATCTCCCTTTGTGGGATTGGCAAAATCGTTTTGGGTGCTCCAAAAGCAGCTGCTGTATTTCCAGCCCTAAGGCTCTGTCTATTGCGTAACAAATCCATTCTACTATGCCCTTCAAAAGCCAGTTCTTTTCTTCTTTCAATTAAAAGGGCATCAATCAATGCTTGCTGCGTTGCCACTGCTTTTGGTCCCAATCCTGCTCTTAGTCTAATACGACTATTTAAAATAGTAATTGCTTCAACGTTAGGAGTTAAATTTTGGCGAGCCAATGACTCAGCTAAATTCAAATAGATTTCAGTAGTGCGTATCACAGGGGAATTATCTGAATTATTTGTTGCATCTGGGAATTTACTGGTAAAGAAACGGGAAAGGCCATCAGTTGCTATTCCAGTTATTTTCAAGTTAAATCTTTTATCTCCAGCCTCTGAATTGTAAGCATCAATTAAACTTTGTGAAAATGGAGCGTCTCCTCTCCCCCCAAGAGCCGCTGGGTTATAAAATGATGCCCAACCACCAGAACCTGTCTTACCATTATCTATGGCACTATTTTGGATCGTAAAGACATCTTCTTCTGTATTTCCACTATAAAATGTATAATCGGCAGCAGTATTATAAATACCTTGGGCTAAGGTACTTCTTGCGGCAGCTTCTGCTTTTGGCCATTCTTCACGATATAAATATAAACGCGATAAAAGACCATATGCCGCTCCTTTTGTAGCTCTACCACGCGTGTCAGCAGCGCTACTATAAGATACAGGTAAAACTGCCACAGCATCATTTAAGTCATTAATAATTTGAGTATGTATTTGATTTAAGGTCGATCTGGATGGATAGGTGATCGCCCCAGTAAATTCATCTAACACTAAAGGAACACATAAATTAGTTCCGTTATTAACCTGATAAGGTTGTGCAAATAGATTTGCTAACTGAAAATAGGCTAAAGCCCTTAAAAATTTTGCTTCCCCTATATATTGCGCCTTATCTTGAGCAGACAGCCCATCCACACTATTGATATTGGCAATAATTGAATTTGCCCTATTAATGACTTGATAATGCACTTGCCATAGTGTTGACACATTACTATTGGTAGCTACTGCAGAAAAATTATTCAAATCTTGTAATGTTGGAAAAGTTCCTACAAAATCGACATTGTTTCCCATATAATCAGCTATCACTTGCGGTAGACTACCATAAAAATCAAGCGTTTGGGCAGTGCTATACACACCAAGCAATGCTCCTAAAGCTGTTGATGGACTTTTGAAAACATCCTCATTTGATAATGATTGCTGGTTTTTTAAGTCTAGTTTTTTCTCACAACCAAAGAATGCTAAGGCAATTAGAGAAGCTATAATATAATATTTAAATTTCATATCTTTTGTTTTTAAAAGCCAATATTCACTCCAAAAGTGTAAGACTTTGCCTGTGGCAAAGCAAAGAAACTTTGACCCACTACTAGATTGCTCGCGCCATTGGCAGATATTTCTGGGTCTCCGCGGAAGTCCTTGTCCTTGATCGTCCAAATATTTTGAGCTAAGAAGTAAAATCGAACGCTAGAAAATAGCTTTGTTCTCTGCAACAAGCCTGCTGGAAGATTATAACCTAAGGTTAACGATTTAAGTCTTAGATATGATCCGTCAAGCAGTTGCTTTGTAGAAGCTTGATGATAAGTTGTTCTAGTTGGGCTATTTAAAGCAGGTGCAAAAGCATTGTCCCCTGCTTGCTTCCAATAGTTTAACAGCTCTGGACTTTTGTTAAAAGAACCAGAACTAAAATTATCTGTAAATGTTAGGCCATCAACATACACATCATTTCCGTAAGAATAATTGAAAAATGCAGATAAATCGAAGTTCTTATACTTAAAAGAGTTGGTTATCCCCCCCTGAAAATCAGGATCAGCTTTTCCGGCAATTACTCGGTCGGCAGCTGTTGGACTCGTTGTGGCTGTACCATCTTTCCTCAACCATTCGGCGTTCCCTGTTTGTGGGTTTATGCCTTTATATCTAATCAAATAAAAAGAATTTTTAGAGTACCCTACTATAGCTCTCTGTACACTGCTTCCCCCTGTCAAGAAATTACGGCCTTCTTCATCCGGGTTGGTTGGCAATGACATTACTTTGTTTTTGTTAAAAGCGATGTTAAAAGCCGTATTCCAGCTAAAGTTAGTATTCTTTATATTTTCAGAGTTGATCGAAATTTCGAATCCCCTATTTCGCAAAGTTCCTACATTTTTTGCGGCAGAATCAAATCCGGTAGTAAATGGATATGGAGCATTCACTAATAGTCCTGTTGTATTTTTATTATAGTAGTTTAATTGTAGATCTACTGCTTTAAAAATTCTTGCGGATATACCAATATCAAATTGGGCGGTTTCTTCCCAACTCAAATCTGGATTAGGGACAACACTTGGCGTTAAACCTGCTTGGCCCAAATAATTAGCTCCAGAAGCAAATGTGCCCATAAAACCGTAATAGCCGATGTTATCATTACCCGCCGTACCGTAACTTGCTGTTAACTTAAGTGATTGTACATAATTGTTACTTTTATTAAAGAACTTCTCATTTGAAATTATCCACCCTCCAGACAATGCATAAAAATTACCATACTTTTTATTCTCTCCAAATCTCGATGAGCCATCTCTTCTAAAAGATCCTTCAAACAGATATCGGTTGTCGTAATCATAATTTAAGCGTGCAAATTGAGATTCTAATGCCCAATCAAATATTTCTTCTGAAGCAGTAGTGGGAGTTGATGCAGATCCGATATTTGGAAGGTCATCACTAACAAAACCAGTCCCCTCTACCGTGATTTGAGTAAGTATGGAGGTTTCAAAACTATACCCCAACATTCCCTTCAAATTGTGCTTATTCAAGGTTTTACTATAACTTAAAGTGTTAGTAGTAAGCCACTTATTATCGACATTATGAGTTCTATATCCATATCCCCCTGGCGTGGTTATGTCCGCCTCTCGATATTTTTCATCTATCCCATAATTGTCTATACCCCAATCCGTTTTAAACTTAAGATTTTCTATTATTGTCCATTCTGCGAAAGCATTGCCCGTACTTCTATTGGAATAATTTTTATTTATCCCTGTAGCTTCAATTGCTAGGACATTTGCAATGAAGCCAGTGTTAACGTATTTTCCATCTGATCCGTAGGGAGTTACATACGGCAGTTGCAGGTAAGCAGCAGATAAGGGAGCAGCAGTACTATTTTCAGTATTTATCCGGTTCATATTAACACGTGATAGGTTGTAATTAAGCCCAACCGATATTTTATCAGACAGTTTGTGATTTAAGCTAAATCGACCAGACAATCGTTCCAAATCATTTCCAAGCGTATAACTACTCTCGTCCGAAAAGGTACCCCCAACATAAAATTGAGTTTTAGCATCTCCACCTGAAGCACTTAAATTGGCGGTGTTCATATTTCCTGTTCTAACCACAGCATCGATCCAATTATAACTACTAGTCGGATAATTCGGTACCGCCGCACCATTAGCCCGTAAATAATCAGACCTAAATTGACGGAATTGATCTGCAGTCATCATTTCTTCCAATACTGTAGGCTCAGAAAACCCAGTAAAAAAGTCAGCGTTTATTTTCGTTTTGCCCGAAGCCCCTTTTTTTGTGGTAATTAGAATAACTCCATTCGACCCTCTAGAACCATATATCGCTACAGCTGAGGCGTCCTTCAGAACCGTCATAGATTCAATATCATTCGCACTAATATTTAATAAAGGATTCAGCGCTGAAGATCCTCCCTGCGTTTGGGTATAATCGGCACCTGAAGAATTTAGAGGCACACCATCAATCACATAAAGCGGCCTACCACCTGCACTAAGCGATGAACCTCCACGAACTGTAATTTGAGCTTCAGCCCCAAGTACACCTGATGAATTCACCATATTTACACCCGCAATCTGCCCTTGAAGTGCCTGTTGTGGCGTTTGAATAGGCATATTCTTGAAGGAATCTGCCTTTACCACACCTGTTGATTGCGTACTTAACGTTTTATTCTGTGTTCCATAACCTACCACAACAACCTCACTTAAAGCTTTCGAATCTTCAGACAACGACACATTCATTACACTTCCCGAGCCTATTTCTATTGTTTGAGTCGCATAACCAATATAGCTGATCTCCAAGGAGCGTGCGTTAGGAGGAACTGATAAGGTAAAACTACCGTCGGCCAAAGTCGTTGTCCCAATTTTGGTTCCAGTTACTTTAACGCTCACCCCGGGCAGTGGCTGGCCATCTTCCTTAGTAGTGACTTTACCCGTTATTGTTCTATTTTGAGCAAAAGCTACAAAACAGCACAAAATGGCAATTACCATTAATAGTAATTTTTGTTTCATACAAATTTTAATTTAGTTAATTAATAAGTTAGCTTGGCCCCATGTAGGCGGGGCGCTCAACACAAATAAATGGAGTAGTGCTGCCAAAAAATGTGCGAAAATCACCTTTTTTGAAACAGACTAGAAATAGAAAAGCAAACCCAATCCTGGTGTTTGCTTTTCCTAAATTAATTATTAACTAAACGGCCAAACTTCTACAAAATTTGCTCGTTACAGTGCCAAAAGTACAGTAGTCTATGTTAAAAAAATATGCGAAAATCACCTTTTTTTAAGCACTGAACTACTGTAAAACAACTACTTATAACTGGCAAAAAAATAATGTTGAACCAAGGCTTTTCTATACTTTAAAGGTGTTGTTCCTACATTGGCCTTAAATAACCTTACAAAAGAACTGGCATTTTCAAAACCTACCAAACACAATATTTCACTTAAAGGGTACCTTGTTGTTTTCAGCAGCAATTTTGCCCTATTTAACCTAAGCTGAATCAAGTATTGGTGCGGGCTTACGCCATAGGCGCTCTTAAAAGTCCTCAATAAATGGTTTACGGAAAGACAACAATAATTGGCCACGTCTTCGAGTATTACCTCCTTATCGGAGTTGCTGTTCAAAAACTCTTTGGCCAACAGCAACCGCCTAAACACTTCCTTTTTGGTCTTCGCCTTCAGGAAATCCAAACTCTGGAACTTCTCCGTAATTTCCTGATGGGACACTTTGTAGTACCCCCATAAACAATGGTGTAAATATTCATTAAACAGGGCCTCATTATCTATTCCCTCGAGTAGTTGATGTTTCAAATGGTTTATATTGCATTTCAGGTCTACGGTAAGCGGGTATAAGGTTTCTATAAAATGTGGCGTACTTTTAAGCTCCACGCCGTCAAGCAGCTGCTCCTGATCTAAAAAGAATGTTTTGTTAAGGTCTGTTACGAAATTCGCATCCAGGTAGAGCGATAAGCTATCCACTGGAGTGGCCGAATCGATCACGCGATAATGATCGGTTTCCACGTTGAGCACCGTAAAGCTATCTGGGAATATGCTAATGGCCCGATTGTTCACCACGCATTTCTCCATCCCGAACAATACAAATTTAATAACGTAAGCCGCTTCCTTTTGTACCTTCGATACCATACCACAGGTACGTTCATACACAATCCGGTTTTGATTGCTCAATTCTTTGACTACACGCATGGCCGGTCAGTCTTGATAGTTACGCCGTTCGAGGATGAAATAACTGTTTCCATCGGCATCCACAAACTCGGCCAGCAAACCTGCCGACATATAATGCGGCTGCGCTTTGAACCAAACGCCATTGGATTTTAATCGACAATATTGTTCAAGGCAGTCGTGGGTGTTAAGCCATATTTCTGTAGTTTGCCCGGGATAAGTTTTTTCGGAAAGGAAAATACTGGTAGTAGCATCGTAAAGTGCTACGGCGCCACTAAAATGGCGCAACGAAGTATGTTTTACCTGGAGGTTTAGCTGCTCGCTGAAAAAGGTGATAGCGTTTACTAAACTGCTCACTTTGACATACAGATGCGTTGTAGTCAGTTTTCTCATAAGTAAGGATGATAGATATTACAAATTTACCAGCATCAACAGGGTTGGTGTATCCCCCGAAAGGGGTGATTTTTTTGCCACATTAAATAAAGCGCATCTCTTTTACCCTTTTTATGGCTTCCGACTTCGAATTGACATTCAGCTTGATATAGATGTTTTTAACATGACTGCGCACGGTATTTTGGTTGATAAAAAGATCCGAAGCAATTTGCGCCTTGGTCCTGCCTTCGGCCATCCGCTGCATGATCTGGGTTTCTCTGTTGGTAAGTGGCGAGTCCTTATTTTTTTGGAAGAAACTTATCACGATTCTGGCGGCAATTGCACTCATCACCGCTCCACCCTTTAGCACGTCCCTGATGGCATCAGCCAGCTTTTCTATGCCCAAGTTCTTAGAGAGGTAGCCTGCAACCCCCATTCTAAACGACTCAAAAATGACTTCGGCATGGTTGTGCATGGTTAAAACAATAATTTCAATGTGTGGATGCAATTTCTTGATTTCGGAAACGATTTTGGTGTTATCGATATCGGGCGAATTTAGCCCCAAAAGAATAAGGTGGGGATACCTCAGGCGCATGCCCCGCTTAGATGAACCCAGCGAGCTGTAGCTGCCTACCACTAAAAAGTCTTCTATTTCAGACAGCATGATCTCACAGCCCTTGCGCCATATTTCATCTTCGTCGATGATCAAGATTCTTGGCTTGTTTTTCGTAAACATTTGGTAGATATTTAGGATAGTAATGTTAGAATTTAAGTTGTCAAAGAGCTCCTGCGTTTAATCAGCCTGGGGAAATTATCGCCGTTAATGCAAAGTCTTATCTATTGTTTTTTCGGGGAAACGTATTCCATAAAAAAAGCCCCCCAGAGATTGGGAGGCAAATTAAAAATATTTATACGGTATAAAATAACCCCAAACGGGTGATTTTTTTGCCATTAACTTATCGGGTGTTCTTTTTTGTCTGCTGGCCTTTCAGGTTTTGCAAAACCTGAAAGGCTGCTTAAAGTTCAGGTAAAAAATACCGGACAGCATGTTAGGCCAAGGTTAGCAACAGGCCAAGCATCACCAGCAAAATATATTTGGATTTGATGTGGGTGCTAAATACCCACCACGTCTTTTTTCTTTCTGTTTTTCATCCCCTTGGGAATTAAGGCCAAAATCTCTTCTTTTAAGGCGGCCAGCATTTTCTTTTTCACAAAGCTTTTATGGGTAACCAGGCTAATTTCCCTTACGGGTTCCGGCGATCTAAAATAGCGCACCTTGTTCAGTTGCTTGCTGTTTAAATCATGTAAAGATAGTTCTGGGAGCAGGGTGGTTCCATCGTTAACGTCTACCATTCTTATCAGTGTTTCAACACTGCCGGTATTGTAGGTTAGGGCCTGTAGTTTGTTGTTTTTTGTAGAACGGCAGATGTTCAACACCTGGGAGCGCATGCAATGTCCTTCGTTTAACAGCCAAATATTTTCTTCTTCAAAATCAGCCGCATCAATGGCTTTTTTCTTAAACAACTTGCTGTTTTTGCTAACGTAGCCTACAAAAGTTTCGTAGTATAGGGGCTGTTCCAAAATATTGGCGTCTATTAAAGGGGTGGCCAAAATACCGCAGTCTATTACACCGGTTTTTAAATGATGGATAATATCTTCGGTAGTATATTCCCAGATCATCAATTTGAGTTCGGGGTATTTCTCCAGCATGGCCGCAATAACTTCTGGCAACAGGTATGGTGCAATGGTTGGGATAATTCCAATTTTGAGCTCGCCTGTAATATCCTGTTGCTGGTTGCTGATGATTTCCTTGATCTTACTATTTTCCTGAAGCACTATCCTGGCCTGCTCGATGATTTGCGAGCCTATTTCGGTGGGTGTTACAGGTTGTTTGCTGCGATCAAAGATTTTGACATTGAGAAACTCTTCCAGCTTTTGTATTTGCATACTTAGGGTGGGCTGAGTCACGAAACATTTTTCCGCTGCACTTACAAAGCTTCTATAAGTATCTACGGCTACGATATATTCGAGTTGAACGAGTGTCATATAGTCAAAATTGATATTGTATTTATTGAGTTATAAATTTATGGAATATTTAGCAAAAAACAGCCCAAAAGAACAGGCTTTCTGCCAAATTTTACAAAAAAACATTTTATTAGCGCACCAGAGCAAACACTGTAAAATACTCATTTTTAAGTATTTCATTAAAACATTGCTAACCATAGCTTTGAGATATCAATAAATCTTATAAACATGAAAGCAAGTAAAAAATTATTTCTATTGGCGGCTGGCTGCTTCTTTGCCTTTGGCTGCGAACTATTGGAGGAAGAACCCGAAGAGGAAAAGAAAACAGACAACTCTACCTACACTTACACCTATACCTGTCCTACGGGCAAAAAAAACACCATTCAAATTCCCAATCGTTTGTCTGCCACCTGTAAGGCCAATTGGGAGTACTACGCCCGTACCTATGGCTGTAATGATGCCGATAATTTTCCGGAAGCAAATAGAAGAAAGGCACAATGTCCTTAAGATTTTTAACCCTGGCATTACTTTGCTTTATTGGAAGTAATGTTGCCGCACAAATTAAGCTCACTTCTGGGCAATATACCACAGAAGACGGTTATTATACCGTTACGATTAATTTTACGGACAAGGAGCTTACCTTAATTGAACCCAATCGTACCTCGGTGTACCACAAACTTGAAGGGAACGTGTTTCAGTTTATCCACCCAACGAATAAAATCGACTACCGGATAGCGGTGACCAGCCCCACAACGATACAGACCTTTAAGCCGGCAGCAGGTAGCAACCGCTATACGCTTAGGCTCAGCAGCAAGGATGCGACAGCATCTAACGAGCAGTTCAACACTTATTTTGCGCTTGCCGAAAAGTACAAGGCTAAAATGTTGAGCGATAAAAAGGATGCACAATTGTGGTCTTTTTGTGCTGCGGCAGCAATGGCACGCAGCAGTATGAACAACGAAGGATTTAAGGAATATGCCACTCAAGTTGCTTCATCTATCAAGTTAATAGCCGTTAACAAAACCAAATGCCCTTGCGAAGATGCAATCCCCGTGGACATTTGGAATGGTGCGAAATAGCCTGCTCCTAAAAAGCTGGCCTATTTAACGGTGTATTCTTTGCTTTGTATAGTGTGTGCACTAAAATAACCTACAGCTCCGCCTTTAATGTTGGTTACCGGGTTAACTGGTGCCGCACTATCGCCTGTTCCCTGAGCACCATTATCTACACTGAACCAGTATTTGTACACAGGCTCGTCGATGGTTAAAAACTCCAGTTTGATTTTATCTCCTTTTTTAAGTTTGGTTTCGTCGGTAAACTCATAAGGGAAGATGGTTTGGTTTACCTGTTTGCCATCCGTAAATTCATCAGTTGAAGCCATGATAGATTTGGTATATACATTGTTCTTGTACTCGATAAAGCGATAGAAGTTTTTCACGCCGATAGGGTCGGTGTATTTGACGTGGGTAAATATCCTGGGGCCATCAAACAAGCTCAGCTCGTACTGGTAAACGTCTTCGAGGGGTACTACTGCCGGCATTACGCAAGTAGAAGTAAACACTTCGGCGCCCACCGTGATTTTGAGCTTATAGGTTTGCGTAGGAATGCCCTTTAAAGTACTGTGGGTATAAATACCTTTATTGGTGCTCTCGGTAATTCGGGTAACGTTGCCCTGTTGGTCTTCGATTTCGACTACCGCACCAGAAACGCCCACAAAATCATTGGAACTTTTAAAGCTTTTGGTTTTGCTAAGGAGTATTTTTGCGCCATTGGCCTGATCGGTCAAATTGGCTTCAATTACATATTTTTCAGAGGCAGTGTCCAAATCAAGTTCAATCACATCTTCACATGAAGAAAGACAAAAAACTACCGCAATTAGGGAAAGGATGTATTTCAAGTTATTCATTTCAGGAGAGTTTAAAATTTGAAATTATAAGATATTGAAGGAAGGAATTGGAACAAAGTAGTGCGCACTACCTCTGTTTTCGAAGGATCGTTTTCTGCCTCGCGGAAATTGATCATATAGGCATTTTTTCTTCCGTAGGCGTTGTACAAACTGAATGACAGCTCTGAACTAAAGTTTTTCCTTTTTTTCAATTGAAGGTTGGCGCCCAAATCTAAACGGTGGTAAGAAGGCATGCGGTAGGTGTTCCTGTCGGTATAATAAAAGAATACCTGTCCGTCCATGTTATATTTTCCGGTCGGGAAAGTAATGGCATCGCCAGTGTAATAAATCCACGAGGCCGACAGGCTCCATTTTTTGTTCAACTGATACGAGCCCACCAAAGCCAGCTCATGGGTACGATCCTGGCGGGCGTTATACCAATTACCGCCGTTAATTCCATCAATCTGTCTTTCGGTTTTGGAAAGCGTGTAGCTTAACCAGCCCGTAAAATCACCTTTTTTCTTTTTAAACAGAACCTCTAAGCCATAAGCCCTGCCAATGCCGTACAACAATTGTGTTTCGATATTATCGGAGTTAAAGGTTTCAGCACCATCACGATAATCGATCTGGTTGTCCATGGTTTTATAGTAACTCTCTACGTTAAGTTCAAAGGCATTGTCAAATAAATTTCTGTAGTACCCCACTGCAAATTGATCCGAAACTTCTGGCTTTACCATTAAAGAGCTTGGCAACCATTTGTCGCTTGGCCTACTGGAGGTGGAATTAGAAATCATGTGCATGTTCTGTACGTTTCTAACGTACGATGCCTTTAGGGAACTTTGTGCATTGAGCAAATAGCTTAGGGACAAACGCGGCTCCAGGTTAAGATAGGTTTTTACAAATTCCCCTTTTTTATAATAGGTGGTATTGGTTACCTTGCCCTGAGGATCAACGGTCAGGAAATCACCCCCACCTAGTACGCTAAATCCGGTTAAACGCAGGCCAAAGCCAATGTTGAATTTCTCGGTAGCCTGCCAATCGCTCGACGCAAAAACGGCATTTTCCAACGAAAATCTTTCCTGATAATTCACGGGGTTGTAGCTTGATACCCCTTCAGAACTGATCTCTCCCGGGGTCACCTTGTGATAAATGGAATTAAAGCCAAACTTGATCAGGTTTTTATCAGAAGCTTGCCAAAAGAAGTTGTGTTTTAGGGACCAGTCGTTTAATTGGGAATAAATCTGTACGTTATCAATGCCTGTATTGATTTCGATCTTGTTTTGATAACGGGTAAAAGATGCCGTAGTGGTTGAATTTAGTTTAGAAGAGTATAGGTGTTTCCATTGTGCGCTGGCAATGGCGTTTCCCCAGCTTAACCCAAAGGTTTTGGCTATGCCAAGCTTATCACTGCCTAAATAGCCACTGAAAGTTAGCTTATCATTTTCTCCCAGTTGGAAATCGGCTCTACCATTTACATCGTAAAAGTACATGGTGTTCTGGTTAATGGTGCTATCTGGCGATAGTTTCAAAAGGGCGTCTACATAAGTTCTTCTGGCAGAGACCAAGAAAGAGGATTTTTCTTTTTTGATGGGGCCTTCAAGGGTTAGCTTCGAAGAAATTAAACCGATGCCTCCTGAAGCCGAAAATTTTTCTGCATCACCTTGTCGCATTTTAATATCAAGCACCGAAGATAAACGGCCGCCGTATTGCGACGGCATACCCGTTTTGTAAACCGTGATATCTTCTACCGCATCGGGGTTAAAAGTGGAGAAAAATCCAAGTAGGTGCGCTGCATTGTAAACAGGCACATCGTCCATCAGTACCAGGTTTTGGTCTGCAGAGCCGCCACGCACGTAAATCCCAGCACCGCCTTCGCCCGCCGATTTGATTCCTGGCAATAATTGGATAGCCTTCATCACATCTCGTTCACCAAAAATAAGTGGAATATTTTTGATGGCTTTCATGGTCAAACGCTCAGCGCCCATTTGCGGACTGGCCAAACTCCTATCGTCTCTTGCAGTAGAGATCACAATTTCGTCGAGCTTATTGGCGCTGTCTTCCATAGCAAAATCAATGCTATGGTTTTTATTTGCCTTTACAGATTTTCTAAGAGTATTCATGCCCACGGCACTAACTACAAAAGTATAATTTCCGGCCTTAAGCTCTACCTCGTAGTAACCTAGGCTATCAGCCATTACATTTCGTTTTTCTTCTACAATGTGAATGGTTGCGGCCTCGATGGCTCCGTCGGAGGATTTTACACGACCAGAAATTTTGAAAGTTTGCTGGGCGAAGGATAAAAAGCAGGTAAAGAGCAGCGGAACAAGGAGTTTAAAAGTTTTCGAGGTCATTTATGTGTGTGATTTGTGGTTAATTAATGGTTTTTAATGATATGACAGCAAGAACTGTACATACCCCTATGCAATCATTAATTTTTTTCGCAAGTTAAATTGTTTGTCGGCAAGTAAATCTTAACAAAACGTTAAATTTCTTATAAGACCCGTATTAACCTTAATAGTTACGCCACCTTGAGAACGAATTAGATAATTAAATCTTACTTTTGTGCATTAATTTTTAAAAGTGGGAAAAGATAAATTAAGGAAGTTTGCTGAAATCAACACCTTTCCAAACGTATATCAGTTAGAAGCAGGCAAAGTTTTAAAAGGTAAATGGGCCAAAGATCATTTCAAAAACAACCAGCCCGTAATATTGGAGCTGGCGTGTGGAAAAGGCGAATATGCCGTTAACCTTGCCAAGTTGTTTCCAGAAAAAAACTTCATCGGCGTTGACCTAAAGGGCAACAGGATTTGGCGTGGCGCAAAAACCGGCGTAGAGGAAGGCATTGGCAACTTAGCTTTTCTGCGCATACAAATTGAGGATTTACTGGACTATTTTGGCGAAAAGGAGATTGACGAAATTTGGATCACTTTCGCTGATCCGCAGCCACAAATCAGTAGAGAACGTAAACGCTTAACCTCGCCGTTCTTTTTGGCTAAATACAAGGTCCTACTTCGAGAAGGCGGAAAAATCAACCTTAAAACTGACAACGACGGATTGTACAACTACACCAAAGAAAAAGTGGCTGAACTGGAATTACTGACTCATAAAGACACTGATCATTTGTATCAATCTGACCTTGTAGATGAGGTGCTTTCCATCAAAACACATTACGAAAACATCTATCTTAAAAAGGACAAGAACATTAACTATATTCAGTTTTCTTTTCATTAACAACCTGGCTTACCATACGTCCCCTTTTGTATCAACGATAGGAGAGCCTGAAAGTAAATTAAGGATGATAAACGGGAGGAAGAATATGAGGGAAAATCCAACGAATGGCTTTTAAAATAGCACCTTGTTAGATTTCTTTCTGATAATCAAAATAACGGTACGCCGGGTTTAAACTTTTACAAAAAATGGAAGCCAATTTCTACGAGCAAGTTTACGAAGTAGTAAGGTTAATTCCCAAGGGAAGAGTTACCTCCTATGGTGCAATTGCTAAAGCCTTGGGAGCCGCCAAATCCTCAAGAATGGTAGGCCATGCCATGGCTTATGCCGGCTCGGCAAGCCCCAAGGTGCCGGCCCACCGGGTAGTAAACAGTAGCGGACTCCTTACCGGACGGTTTCATTTTTCACCACCAACCCTGATGCAGGAGTTACTGGAAAAGGAAGGTATAACCGTAGCAAACGATAAGGTAAAGCATTTTAAGAAAGTGTTTTGGGATCCTTTACTGGAGTTGTAGGTTGGCAAGCCTGAGGTACGGTGTTGGAAAACAATACCGCATATCTAATCATTCAAAACTCAATTATTCAACATTATAACATGGGAAAGTTAGTAGAAGAATTTAACAGCTATCGCACCAAAATGAACGATAGGGTCATGGAAACGGCCAATACCAATATCAAACGTTTCTTTGCCCTGGATACTACCGCTTATGCAGATGGCGCATTAAACGTAAAAACAAAAGAGATGTTAGGCCTGGTAGCTTCAATGGTTTTAAGATGCGATGATTGCATTAAATATCATTTGGAAAAATGCTACCATGAAGGAGTAACCAACGAAGAAATGAATGAAGTTTTCATGATTGCCAATTTGGTTGGTGGTTCCATTGTGATCCCGCACTACCGCAGAGCCGTAGAGTTTTGGGATGATTTGCACCAATAGTTTTTAATCTTTGCGTTCTTATCGAATAGCTTGGTTTCTTTGCGGTTAGAGATTTAATGCAAAGGTTATAGAAGTTTTCGCAAAGTGGCGCAAAGGTTTAAGTCCCATATCTATAAAATATTTCTGATGCAAAAGCCCATTGTCACCATCGAATATTGCCCAAAATGTGGCTGGATGTTACGTTCAGCTTATTTTGCACAAGAACTGCTTACTACTTTTTCTGAAGAACTTGGTGGTGTTACATTAAAGCCAAGCGAAACTAGTGGAACATTTATTATTTCTGTTAACCACGATTTAATTTTTGATCGCAAAACTAAAGGACGATTCCCGGAGATTAAGGAACTGAAGCAGCTTGTTAGGGATATTGCCTGCCCCGGAAAATCTTTGGGACATTCGGATAGGCCTTAGTTTACTTCACTGATTCGTTGTACGATTTCACCAAGGCAATAATCATTTTTTCATCAAAAACCTCGGTAGCTTTGATACTTTCCGTTAGCCCTTCATCACCTGTAAGCTTTTGCAGCAATAAGGCTTTGGTCGCGGCAGTTCTAGACCCATCTGCGGCTATTTCTTGTATGGGCCCTGTTCCAGGTTTTTCAATAAAATAGAAAACTTTAGCTTTTGGCGGGGCTCCGGCAGGTTGTTCAGGGGCCGATCTACGACCACCTAAGTTAATGCTTACGCCACCACCCAATCCACCGCCAATACCACCAGTTCCCATACCAATGCCTACCGAAGGACGGGCTTTTACCCTTGATTGTTTTACTGGCTCTTCAACGCCAGAGGTACTTCCATAGGCATATAAATTAACCTTACCACCTTCTATCAGCTTAAAAAATTTAATCGTTGCTTTTTTGCCAATGATGATTGGCTTACTTTCGTAGGTGTCGCCATTCCATAAAAAAGACTTGATATCCTTGGCCTTATACTCTTTAACGCCCTGGTCTTCCAGCTGTATAAAAACAGATTCGAAGTCGGTCCCCTTAATTTCTCCCTTCACAAAATTACCCTCGCTAATGAGCACGGCATCCTGTGCTGTAGCACCTAACCCCAGCAAACAGAAAACTACAATAAGCTTTAAAACTTTCATATTCAAATTAACGCAAAATAATGTAGTGTTGTTATCATGATAACATTTATTAACAATCACAGTATAGCTGGCGAGTTAACCGCGAAGAAAATAAGAGCATCGCAAAGAACGCAAAGACTGGCGTTATCAAGTATTCATTTTTAGCCTTTGCGTTAAATCTCTAACCGCAAAGAAAAATAAAAGTATCGCGAAGAACGCAAAGACGAAATCATGCCCCCCTACTTCAGATACTCCCCTAATTTTCCCGTATTGGTTTCGGGATTTAACATCATATACTTTTTAAAGTTGGTTTTCATTTGCCCAAAAGCATAATCTGCTTCGTTTTCAATATCTTTTGCCAAAGCATAATATTTGCTAAAAATGTAGGTTCTCATTAAATAGCCTACCAACATTTTATCTACCTCCTTATCTTCCAACAGCGGCTTCACTTTGTCATTGTCTATCAATTTGTTTTGATCAAAATTGACAGAAACATAGCGCATCACCTCTTCCGCATGTAAAATCAGCTTAGAACCTTCTTCGGCTTGATTAATTTCCTCAATTTGTTTTAGCACAGGTTCAATCTCCGCTTTAAGAAGCGCTGGGGTCAATGCGATCATCCCCTTGGGTACATAATATTGGTCTGATGTTTTATACGGATCTACATACAACAACACCGTATCACCCGTTTCTGGGTTCACCAAAACATATCGATCTACAATCCCCTTGCTACCACCTTTAGTACTTCCTCTTTTCGAGAAATCTATCTTTTGCCCATTTGGCCAACGGTAAGCGTTGAACAGGCGTATAAAACCAGCGTTCCTTAATTGCGGGTTCATCAAATGGATAAAAGCCCCGCTTTCCAAAGGTTGCTCCAATGTACCATATTTGGGCTTCACTTCATTAACGAGGTTTTCGAACTGTAAAACAGCAAGCACTTTACGATACTGTGCCTGGGAACAGTTTGCGAGAAGCAAGAAGCTGAGCAAAGAGAAAAGATATTTCATAACTTGTTTTTAATCTATGGATGATCAAAGTATCGAAAATACATAAGCATTTAAAAGATAAATTATATACCTCAGCTTTGCGCTTATTCTATAACTTTACAAGGTAAAGATTTCTATCCACTCAATATACACCCAATGAGCAACAAAAAACTTTTCCTTTTAGATGGGATGGCACTTATTTACCGTGCACATTTTGCCCTTAGTAAAAACCCACGATTTACTTCCACGGGGATAAACACCTCGGCCGTAATGGGCTTTACCAATACCCTTTTGGAAGTGCTCAAAAAGGAGAAGCCTACACACCTTGCGGTAGTTTTCGACACGGAGGCGCCTACGGAAAGGCATACTGCGTTTGAGGCCTACAAAGCCCATCGGGAGGCCATGCCCGAAGACCTGTCAAAAGCTATCCCGTATATCTTTAGGTTGATTGAAGGCTTTAACATCCCCGTAATTACCAAAGACGGTTACGAAGCCGACGACATTATAGGCACCTTGGCCAAGGAAGGCGAAAATGCTGGTTTTCAGGTTTATTGTATGACCCCCGACAAGGACTTTGCCCAATTGGTAACCGATAATATTTTCATCTACAAACCTGCCCGTATGGGTAATGAAATGGAGATTTTGGGCGTAAAAGAAGTACTGGCCAAATGGGAAATTGAAAGAGTTGACCAAGTGATTGATATCCTAGGCCTGTGGGGAGATGCGGTAGATAACATCCCGGGTATTCCGGGCATTGGCGAAAAAACAGCCAAGGCACTGATCAAGCAATATGGCAGCATGGAAAACATTTTTGCCAACACGCACGAACTAAAGGGAAAGCAGAAAGAGAACATCGAGAACCATGTGGAACAGGGATTGATTTCCAAGAAACTGGCCACCATTATTTTAAATGTTCCGATTGAATTTAATGAACAGCAACTGTTGGTAGAAGAACCAAGCAAGGAGCTTTTAGAACCGCTTTTTGCCGAACTGGAATTTAGAACCATCGGCAAACGCGTATTTGGCGATAGTTTTACCGTTAATGAAGGCAAAGGCCCGGTACAGCAAGATTTATTTGGCAATGCTGTAGCCTTGCCCGCTGCCAAAGAAATCGAAAATCAGCCTTCGCTGTTTGACACCCCTATTGATGCCAAAAATATCGAAAACACACCACACGATTATCAGCTTATTGATACGGCGGAAAAACGAAAAGCGCTGGCCAGCTTACTGCTACAACAGCCGAAAATTTCTTTTGATACGGAAACCACCGGAATAGATGCCAATTTGGTAGACTTGGTAGGTTTATCGTTTTCGATAGAAGCGGGAAAGGGCTACTACATTCCAACACCGCAAAACAAAGAAGAAACCCTGGCCATTTTAGAAGATTTTAGGCCTGTTTTTGAGGACGAACGCATCATTAAAATAGGACAGAATATTAAATACGATCTATTGGTGCTGAAATGGTACGGCTTTGGGCTTAAGGGACAATTGTTTGACACCATGCTGGCCCATTACCTGATTGATCCTGACACCAGACATAACATGGATGTCCTGTCTGAAAACTATTTGGGCTACACGCCCATTTCCATCACATCATTAATTGGCGCCAAGGGAAAAGGACAGTTGAACATGAAAGATGTGCCGGTAGAGAAGGTAGTGGATTACGCCGCCGAGGACGCCGATGTTACCTTGCAGCTGGCCAACGTTTTTGAGCCCATGTTACAGGAAAGAAACGCCCAAAAACTAGCTTCCGAAATAGAAAATCCGTTGATTTATGTACTGGCTGATATGGAAAAAGAAGGGGTTAGGATAGATATTGATACGTTAAGCGCCTACTCTGCACAGTTACAGGAAGAAATAACCAAAGCCGAACTTAACGTATATGAAAAAGCCGGGCTTAAATTTAACCTGGCCTCGCCCAAACAACTGGGCGAAGTACTTTTTGATCACCTAAAGCTAGATCCAAAGGCAAAGAAAACCAAAACAGGGCAGTACCAAACTGGCGAAGACGTGTTAACCGCATTGGCTGCCAAAAGTGACATTGTGCAAGATATCTTGGATTTCCGCCAAATGCAGAAGCTAAAATCTACCTATGTAGATGCTTTGCCGCTATTGGTAAACCCACGTACCGGGCGGGTCCATACCAGCTACAACCAGGCCGTAGCAGCAACGGGGCGCTTAAGCTCCAACAACCCCAACCTACAGAATATCCCTATTAAAACAGAGCGGGGCAGGGAAGTGCGCAAGGCTTTTATTGCCAGAGACGAAAACCATATCTTGCTATCTGCCGATTATTCGCAGATAGAATTGAGGATTATTGCCGAAATCAGCAAAGAGCAGAACATGCTGGACGCCTTTTTAAACGGCATTGATATCCACACGGCTACCGCGGCCAAAGTTTACGGGATTGCGGTGGCCGAGGTAACTTCTACCCAGCGCAGAAATGCCAAGGCGGTAAATTTTGGGATCATCTATGGCCAATCGGCCTTTGGTTTGTCGCAAAACCTGAACATTCCACGCAAGGAGGCGGCAGAAATCATCGATCAGTATTTTCTCCAGTATCCGGGGATCAAAAACTACATGAGCGACACCATGAACTTTGCCCGCGAAAACGGCTATGTAGAAACCATTATGGGCCGCCGCAGGTATTTGAGGGACATTAACTCGGCAAACATGACCGTAAGGGGCTACGCCGAGCGGAATGCCATTAATGCGCCCATACAAGGTTCGGCCGCAGATATGATCAAAATTGCGATGATCAACATCCATAAGGATATGGTGGCGCAAAGGCTACAATCAAAAATGACCATGCAGGTGCATGACGAGTTGGTTTTTGATGTGGTTAGGGATGAAAAGGAACAGGTGAAAGAAATTATTACCCATAGGATGAAAACGGCCATAAAAACTCATGTACCAATTGAAATTGAGATTGGCGAAGGATTAAACTGGCTGGAAGCACATTAAATGCCTAGTTATTGTGCGTACGAAGCAATCTAAAAGCGTATGCCTACACCTAAATAGATTGCTTCGTACCCTCGCCATGACGGAAGCCCAAACCAAACAACAAATCAACAAGAACGCCAAAGAACCCCTAACATGAAAAAACTAACGTTTATCCTTTTTATAGCCATTGCAAAAATGGGTTTCGCCCAACAGGACACTACCCTGATTTATAACAGCCCGATGTACACCAAAGATCCTATTCGTTCGAAATGGAAGCCTGTGGTAAAACAAGTTGGACAACTTTATCAGGTTACTTTTTACGACAGGAAAGACGTGACCCAAGAGGTCATCAGTTTCGAAGACAAAGATTTAACCGTTAGGAAAGGGCCATATCTTAGGTACCAAAAAGGAATACTGAAAGAGCAGGGCACTTATGATAAAGGCCATAAAAATGGAGAGTGGACCACCTATAACAGCGATGGCAAAACACCGAAAAAAGTAGGAAACTTTGCCCATGGCAAATTAGATGGGAAGTATGTAGAATACTGGAACGGAAATAAAGAAGAAGGGAACTACCTTAATGGCCTAAAAACCGGCATTTGGAAGTTTACCTACAAAGACGGAAAGCCTGCGGGAAGCGAGACATACGATGACATGGGCAAAAAAATAGAAGGCAGCTATTACAGCAAAGAAGGCGCTCCGGTAAAATATGAAGATTTGTTTGCGCCCCCAAGCTACGAGGGCGGCCTAAAAGAGTTTTATAAGTACTTGGCTACAGAAATGAAATATCCGGCACAGTCATTAAAGCAAAAAATAGAGGGAACGGTAAAGCTGAGCTTTGTTGTCAAAAAAAATGGAAGCATTGAAAACGTCGAGATTTTATCGGCACCCAATAACGAACTGGCCAATGAAGCCATAAGGGTTTTAGCGCTAGCCCCCGACTGGACCCCGGGCAAGATGTTTGGAGAAGTAATGGAAACCAGGTATGCTATTCCGGTTAAGTTTTCTTTAAAGAAATAATATTCTGTAAATTAGGTTAATATTAAACTACTAAATCAAATAGTAAACCATGAAAAAAATCTTAACCTTAGTTGCTGTTGCCCTATTTGGCTTCAGCACCTCGTTTGCACAAACTGCTACAACCGTTAAACAAGCGCCTAAAAAAGCGGCTACTGTTGTTAAAACCGAAACGAAGAAAGCAGAAAAGAAAGCGACAAGCACGGCGACCAAATTAAAGGCCGATGGTACACCGGATATGCGCTACAAAGAGAATAAAGCGGCCAAGGTAGTTACCGCAGGCCCTAAGAAAAAAGATGGTACCGCCGATATGAGGTACAAAGTAAACAAGGAAGCCGCCAAAAAGAAAAACTAGCAATGGCTTTAAGCTTGAGCAGGCCAGCTTAAAAACTTACGAAGTTTTTTTAAACTTCGTAAGTTTGCAATATATTCCCTATAACTCCACCGTTTGGCCAATATTTGGCAACAACAATGTTTTTTGAGCTCTCCTAAAACTTTCCACTGCAAAATTCTTATCAATGGTAATGACCGGAAACGAATCATAGTGTACCCCAATTACTTTGTTGCAGTTTACATATCCCGCAGCAATTACGGCATCATCTGGGTCCATGGTGTAGTTGCCCCCAATAGGCAAAATGGCGTATTCCAATTGGTATAGTTCGGCCAGCAATTTCATTTCAAGCGTTAAGCCCGTATCACCAGCAAAATAAATCTGCATACCATCTACGTCCAAAACATAACCTGCGGGGTTTCCACCGTAAGAGCCATCAGGAAGACTGCTGGAGTGTGTAGCCGATACCATGCGCACCGTTCCAAAATCGAACTTAAACTTGCCTATGTTCATGTCGTGTATATTGCTCACCCCTTGCTTTTGCAACCAGCCAGCAATTTCGGGCATACAAATCACTTTGGCGTTGGTTCTTTTGGCAATATCAACCAAATCGGCCACATGATCCCCATGGCCGTGGCTCACCAAAATATAGTCGGCGGCAATTTCCGCTACCTTAATGTGCTTGGCCAAGGGATTGCCACTAATGAAGGGATCAAATAGCAGCTTTGCCGAAGATGTTTCCAGCAGGAAGCAAGATTGCCCGTAATACGTGTACTTCATAACTTATCGATTATTGTCCAAATAAACCTCCAAAACCGCCCAGCATTTCTTTGGTGGCTGCCTGCATTTCTGCGGCGCTCACCTGATCAGCTTGTGCCAAAGCCTTGTTTACCGCAGCCTGTAAAAGTTCTTCCAGTTCTTCCTTATCTGCCTGCTCGTAAAATTCATCGCTAATGCTAATGCCGGTAATGGCTTTGTTTGCGGTTGCAGTAACTTTGATGGCGCCACCTTCTACTTCGCCAAATACCGAAACGCCATCCAATCTTTTCTTTATTTCTTCGGCCTTGCCTTGTGCGGCCATTAATTTATCAAACATGTGCTTTTATTTATTGAAGCCTAAAATTAGCAAAAAACCTGCAAGTTAAACGGCAACGCTTATGATAAGGTTTTAATTTTTTAGTGTTTGTTTTTTTGAACGATGGATTTTAACCCCTTTAGCCGCTTAAGAACATTTCCGTTTTTTTTGCAAAGCGCTTAGCTGAACTAAGATGTCTTGAGTGGTTTATTTTTTAATCCCTTTAATTGCTTAAAGCCTAATTACCCGCCTTATTAATCCCCGTGATTTGCAACTCAACCCTTCTATCGTATTTCTCTCCTTTGCCTAAAGGATAGTTGGCCATCATCCCTTTATAGGCAAGTCTTTTGGGGTCAACGCCTCGGTATATCAGATAATCGTAAATGATCTTGGCCCTCGCTTGGGAAAGGTTATACTCCCCGGTTTCAAAATCCTTTACATCTCTATTTGGTGGGTTGCAGCAAATATGCCCCAGTATGGCAATATTGTACTGCGGTTTTTCCTTAATGGTTTTGGTGATTTTTTCGAGTACGGGTATCGATTCCTCTAAAAGCACGGAGCGGCTATTTTCAAACAGGATATTCTCCAGCACAATTTTATCGCCCACCTTTAAGGTATCCGATAAGATAGAATTGTCTGCTACCAAATTACGTTTAGCATAGCTGATTACCACATCTACGCGTCTGTTGTAGGTACGTTGTTGCGCCACATTGCTGCGCTGCGAGAGATCAACCTTTCCGTGGCCGGTTAAAAGCCTGATCTTTCCCAAGCCAACTCCCCTGGCCAACAAAAGCTCTTTGATGTGGTTAGCCCTTTTGATAGAAAGCGTATCATTGTAGCCAATCCGGCCTCGGTCATCGCAATAACCCAAAATAGCAATGGAAAGCATGTCCGTAGAATCAAGCTCGCTAATAAACTGGGAGAAGCTCTCCGTTTGCTGATCATCTAAAACGCTTAAGTCTGTTTTAAAGAAAAAGCTGGTTGTTTTTGTTTTTTGCGCAAAGGCATTCCCGGTAAGAACAAAAAGCGAAAATAGGATCAATATAAACCCTCTGTTTTCCATAGACGTTTAACATTTGGCCGTATAAAGATAGAAAAACTTCGCGCTATATAAAAACCAGGCTTTTATGGCTTCCGGGTTTTCAGCGCCCGGTTATTTGGCCCTTTGGTACTGCGAAGGCCATTGCAGGTCATCTCCCAGTTCTTTTGCGCCACGCAATGGGAAGTAAGGGTCCCTGAGCAGTTCCCGGGCCATAAAGATCAGGTCAGCTTTTCCGTCCTGCAAAATAGCTTCGCTTTGCTGGGCAGTGGTAATGAGGCCCACGGCGCCGGTAATGATGCCGGTTTGCTGTTTGATTTTTTCCGCAAAGCGAACCTGATAGCCCGCTTCCACGGGAATTTGCTGTTCCCTGGAAAGGCCCCCGGTAGAGGTATCTACCACATCAACGCCTTGTGCCTTTAACAATTCCGACAGTTGCACGGACTGGTCCTCGTCCCAGCCGCCCGGCACCCAATCAGTGGCCGATATACGTACAAACAGGGGATTTTCTGCTGGCCATACCTCCTGCACGGCAGCTACCACCTCCTGCAACAGCCTTATCCGGTTTTCAAAGCTGCCGCCATATTGATCCGTACGCTGGTTGCTCAGCGGCGACAGGAACTGGTGCAGTAAATAACCATGGGCGGCATGTATTTCTACCACATCAAAGCCCACCTGCAAAGCTCTTAGGGCGGCGGCCCTAAAATCGGCCTTTACCTTTTCAATGCCCGGCATATCCAGGGCAATGGGCATTTTATCCTTTGGGTTAAATTGGATGGCACTTGGCGCAAGGGTGTCCCATCCGCCATTTTCTTCGCTCACCTGCGCAGGATTTTCCCAGGGCACGTCAAAACTGGCCTTGCGGCCGGCATGGGCCAGCTGTACGCCCATAGCGGCGCCATTGGCATGCACAAAATCAACCACTTCCTTTAGTTTTTCCTGATGTTCATCTTTCCAGATCCCGAGGTCGGCAATGGAAATACGGCCTTCGGCCGATACTGCCGTAGCTTCTGTAATGATTAGCGCCGCGCCCCCAACCGCCCTGCTGCCCAGGTGTACCAAATGCCAGTTGTTGGCAAAGCCATCTACCGATGAATATTGGCACATGGGCGAAACTACTATACGGTTTTTAAGGGTTAGGTTCTTAATTTTTAGGGGCGAAAATAACTTGGACATATACTTGCTTTTAAATGCAATTTAGCAAGATTACCAGCAATTATCTTGGCTTATTGAAGTTGTGAACCTTGGCTGACAAATTTGGGCCAAAGCCAGGGCTTTGCTGTAGGCCCCTGCCCGTGTCCTTAAACATACCCGTCCTGCGCCCGGGAAATCAATTGGTGCGCCCTGGCAGCTTGATTGCTTGGCCGAACGTGCCGATGCGTAGGCCCGCCGCTGGTGAACACCGGAATGTAGGCAAGCTTTGGCAAGAGCCCACACCAAAAAATCCTACCAGCAGTATGGCATGGCAGGGTTTACGCGTTAGGGCCCAAGTTTTTAGCATGGCAAAGCCCGGGCTTAACGCTGCCGGTCAGGTTTTCTGTACAGCAATGCAAAATTGCTGTATAACTTTGCTGAGGCGCTATACAGAAAACGACAATTGCTATATGGAAAAGTGAAAAGTTCATACAAAACTTGCGGATTGCTATATAGAAAAGCAAAAAGTTCATATAAAACCTCCCGATTGCTGTACAGCAAACCGAAAGTTTTATGCGGAAAGGAACAAATTCCATACAGCAAGGCTAAAGTTTTATACAGAAACCCTGCGGAGCCATACGGAAAACCTTTAAACCTGCCCTGAAAACCTAAGGACCAGCCCTGCAAGGAACAGGCTTAGCGCTGCACCGGGGGCAATCCAACGGTATCGCCCAAACCTTGCCCTAATTTTGGCTAAAGCTTATCTACCGGCATGTAACCTAGCACAACTTCGTCGGCCGGAAGCCCTTTTGCCGGGGCAAATTGTATTGCAAACTTTGCTTTCATCGCCTGTGGCAGCACTTCTTCAATATCAAAAACCTCATCCACATCTACGCCGTACTTATCATCAACGTGCGGACTGAAATATTGCGCAAAGAACGCACTGCTTTTAGCTTGGGCGGTTGCCGTTGCCTTGTTGGGCGATACCATCAGCATTTTGTAGTGTATTTCTTCGAACACATTACTTTGGTAGCCGCCCAAATTTAAAAAGAACAGCCTTTGCCCTGCCTGGTTTGATCCTGTTTTTTCTACTACCGTTACTTTGTAGCCCTCTACATGGTTTACTATACGGTAGGCATCCAGGTGTATCTTCCCGTTGGCCTCGGGCCAAAACTGTTTTATGGCGGGCACCAGTTCCTTTAAATGGTTGGCAATGCCGAAAAAGATATCGTGCTGCTCGGTGTGCCTGCCCGGAGGCTTGCAGCCCAGTAAAAGCATAAATAGTTTTGGTGTATCCATCAAGTTTAAGGGGGTAAAAAGCTTGTCTTAATAAAAGCATAAAGTTAAGCTAAAACAAAAACAATTATCTTCACGTTATTCAAAAAAAAACAACCATAACATGCCTGTTAACCAACTTCCGCCAGATGGCGGCATGCTTTATACCGAAACCAACATGGCCCAGCTTTTTCCGGAGCCACTTAATGCCATTACCTCGGGGTTCTTTTTGGCCATTGCCCTCTACTGGACGGTTAAAATGATGGGCAAATTCAAATCAAATCCGTTCCTTACCTATTGCCTGGTGCTATTATACATTGGCGGAATTGGTGGCACGGTGTACCATGCGCTACGACAATGGAGCGTTTTTATCATGATGGACTGGATGCCCATTATGCTGCTGTGCGTTTCGGCAGGGGTGTATTTTTTGGCGCAAAGCAGCCGGTGGTATTACGCCGTGCTGATGGTGCTGGGCTATGTTGGCCTACAGTTTTGCATCCGGAACTGGATAAATCCCGGCAATATCCATCTTTTTGTAAACCTTAACTATGCCCTAATGGCATCGCTGGTGTTGCTTCCCGTGCTAAAGTACCTGGTTTATACCAACTGGAAAGCAGGAAAGTGGGTGGCCTACGCCCTGCTGTCCTTTGCCCTGGCGCTTACTTTCCGCATTGCCGATAAATGGGCCTGGCTAAGCGTGGGCACACATTTTTTGTGGCACAGCTTTGGGGCAGTAGCCACGTTTTGCATGTTCAATTATATTTATCTTACCCAAAATAAAAAGGAGCTAACCACGTAGCTCCTTTAATAATTCTTTGCAGCGCTGCTCAACCTCCAGGCTTACCGGCCCAAACAAATCATTGTCGTAATAGGGGTCGGTAACTTCGCCATCGGGCAAAAAAAGCCTTACTTTTTGCCGGTATGCTTCGGTTTTGGCAAGTTGCAGCACATCCCTTAGGTTGTTCCTGTCCATCACCAAAATATGGTCGTACGCTTCAAAAAAACTTTCGTTAAAATGCCTTGCCCGCTGGGCCGAAATATCGTAGCCCAGGTTTCGGGCCGCAAGTACGCTTCTTCGGTCAGGCGGGCTGCCCACATGCCAGCCGCCGGTTCCGGCGCTATGCACTTGCCAGCCCAAATTTTCTTTATCTGCCAAGTGCTGCAATATGCCATGCGCCAAAGGCGAACGGCAGATATTGCCCAAACAAACCATTAATATTTTCATTTATTTGAAGCTGGAAAGTTTAGAGCCCGCAAGTCCGATGAGATCGCTCTTAAGCTCTTGGCCCTCGGGCTTATGGTCTTCAAACCATAAAACTATTGATAGATTTCGTTTAAAATGTTGGCCAAACGCACGCCGCCTTTCAACAATTGTTGGTTTACGGTTTCAATCCAGTCAAAGTTGTATTTATAGCTTAGCTTGTCGTCATTTTTAATGCCCGTGGCGTAAATTTTATTGCACACCTGGTACGATTCGAAGATGCAGTCTTTCAGGCTGGCCTTGTTCCACTCCGTTAATTGCTGCGGCGTGGCAAAGTTAATGGCCTTGGCATACTCGGTATAGCTCAATTGCTGGAAATCAATCAGCTGCTCGTCCCAAACCCTGTGCAGGTTAGATTTGGTGCCAAACCACATCACCGAAATCCTGTTGCCGCCCAAATCTTCTTTTCGGGCAGTGTGCATGGGCTGGTGCATGTCGCCAATTAAGTGAACCAATAAGCGCATGGCAAATACTTTTTTCTCTGCCGATGTTTTAGGGTTTTTGAGCAGGGCAATCATCTCGTTGGTTTTGTTATAGATGTTTGCATCCTTAAAGCCGTCCAGGTAATTGCTCATGCCGCTCCTGTCCAAACCTTCGGGCAGGTTTACATAATGCCAGCTGCTCAAATACCTGTAGCTGGAGTCCGATTTGATGAAATCTGCCCAGTTGGCGCTCATGGCCAGGGTTTCATTTCCCAAAATCTGTTTAATCGCCTGGCGTGCGCTGGCGCTCAAATAGCTGTCGGCAACTTCGCCTACAATACGATGCCCCAAAACTCCCCAGGCACTGGCGGCAATGGGAGCATAGCTCAGGGCAAATGCTAAGATCAATCTTTTTAAATTTTTCATGTTGATTTTCTAAATCATCATTGCGAGGAACGAAGCAACCTTACGCATACAAAAGCACATCCGCTTTAGGATTGCTTCGTTCCTCGCAATGACGAAAACTTTAAAGCGCCTTTTGGACGCAGGTTATTTTTGCTTTTAATTTAAGTTTTACTTCTGTTTGGTCGTTCAGGTTTTCCAGCTGCAATTGCTCGGCATTCCATAACTTTACCTTAAAGTTAGTTAAATATCTTCCATTACGGTAACAGCCCGAAACCTTTTGCTTGTAGTTTGCCTTGGTAAAATCGCCAACCAATATCAGGGTATCATGGCGCAGCTCATAAGTTCCCTTTGCATATTCTTTCCACTCGCCGTGGTTAAAACAATCCGCCTCATAGTAATTTACCTTGGCGTGGGTGGTAAGGTCAACGTAAAACGAATCGCAGGTAAATTTAAACCTGTGCTCGGTATAAGCCTGCAATTGCGCTTTATTGGCAATGCTATCTTGGCCCCAAACCCCCTGAAGAAAAGTTTCGCCCTTGCCCTGCACATTGGGCAAACGGGAGCAGGAGAGCACAAGAAGTAAAAAGCTGAAAGTAAAAAGTAAAAAGTAAAGGCCTTTTCTATTCATCATTGCATCAACATTAAACTTTTTAACTTTCAACGCCAAAAATTATTTTAAACTACCCACCATGTCCTGGGGCTTAACCCAAGCGGTAAACTGCTCATCGGTTAACAAACCAAGCTCAATGGCGGCTTCTCTTAGGGTCTTGTTTTCTTTATGCGCCTTTTTGGCAATTTTAGCTGCGTTTTCGTAGCCAATATGAGGGTTCAAAGCCGTAACCAACATCAATGAATTTTCCATGTGCTGTTTAATTACCGGACGGTTAGGTTCAATGCCCTGGGCACATTTATCATTGAAAGAAACGCAGGCATCGCCAATTAAACGCCCGCTTTGCAATACGTTTGCTGCAATTACGGGTTTAAAAACGTTCAGTTCAAAATGCCCGTTGCTAGCACCAACGCTCACGGCAACATCATTGCCCATAACCTGTGCACACACCATGGTCAAAGCTTCTGGCTGCGTAGGATTAACCTTGCCCGGCATAATCGACGATCCCGGCTCATTATCAGGAATAATAATTTCACCAATACCGCAACGAGGGCCAGAACTTAACATCCTGATATCGTTCGCAATTTTCATCAACGAAACCGCTACACGCTTATAAGCGCCCGAAAGTTCTACCATGGCATCATGGGCCGCCAAGGCCTCAAATTTATTAGGCGCAGTTACAAAAGGCAAACCGGTTAAATCAGCAATTTTTTTGGCCACCAATACATCGTAGCCTTTAGGCGTATTTAGGCCCGTACCTACCGCAGTACCGCCAAGCGCTAACTCGGCAATCATTTCCAGGGCATTTTTAATGGCCCTTAAACCATTGTTCAATTGTTGCACATATCCCGAAAACTCCTGCTTTAACGTTAAGGGCGTAGCATCCATAAAGTGCGTACGGCCAGTTTTCACGATATCGCCCCACGCTTCGGCCTTTGCAGCAAGGGTATCACGCAATTGCTCAATGCCCGGAACCGTTACCTCAACCGCCTGCTTGTAAGCCGCAATGTGCATGGCCGTTGGGTAAGTATCGTTTGATGATTGCGATTTGTTCACATCGTCATTAGGGTGCAACACTTTTGATTCATCTAACAAATTGCCACCCCCAATCACGTGGCCACGGTTAGCAATTACCTCGTTGCCGTTCATGTTACTTTGCGTACCAGAGCCCGTTTGCCAAATCACCAATGGAAACTGGTCATCTAGCTTACCGGCAATTACCTCGTCGCAAGCTTTGGCAATCAGTTCGGCTTTTTCGGCAGAAAGCACGCCCAACTCCTGGTTAGCCAAAGCCGCCGCCTTTTTCAGGTAACCAAAAGCATGGATAATTTCTTTCGGCATCGAAGCCTCAGGTCCAATTTTGAAATTGTTCCTGGAGCGTTCAGTTTGTGCGCCCCAATATTTATCGGCAGGTACCTGTACCTCGCCCATGGTATCGTGTTCTATTCTAAAACTCATGGTAATACAAAATTATTTTTGCCCCAAATTTAACCTTTTTGAACCTTAAAGGAAATTTATTTAGAAACGTTACACCAACATTAGAAAAACATTGGAACAGGCTTTTGGCACCCTACAGCCCCGCTGTTCGCTACAATCTTTTTGCTGGCCACAACACAAACCCCATAGGTTTACTTGCATGTCGTTTATAAACCTATGGGGTTTTACCAAAAACAAAAAGTATTTCCGCTGCCATCGGGTTTATCTAACAACTTACACTACACCAACGCCATCAACCTCCATCGGGCACCCCTTTTTAAAGAAAGAAAAAAAATTTGTGCGCCCGCAGCTTAAAATACCCAAGCAAAAACAATGTTTAAAACTCTTTTACCGTTAAGTTTTTAAGAATGCTTAATTTTCCAGCTTTTAAGATCACTTGCCACACCTCAATGAAATTTAAAATACTACTAGCCGCCGTAACTTTATCTGTTTTTACCCTAAATGCCTGCACCAGCAAAGAAGAAAAAGAAAAGAAAACCGCAGAAAACAAAAAAATAAGGAAACCGGAAGACGATAAGGCCGATAGCCTCCTTTTGGTGTACGACAAAAACAAAGAAGACCGCTGGATTGCCGACTTTGTAAACAACCTCCATAAAAAATATTCGTTTAACGGAAACGTATTGGTGGCCAAAAAAGGAAAAATCATTTATCAGGGCGCCAAAGGCTGGGCAGATTATCTCCATCGCGATAGCCTAAAGATCAATTCAGAGTTCGAACTGGCATCCATCACCAAAACCTTTACCGGTACAGCCATTATGCAGCTGGTAGAAACCGGCAAGCTAAGCCTGGACGATAACGTTAAAAAGTTCTTCCCCAATTTCCCCTACGACGGCATTACCGTAAGGCTTTTGCTGCCACACCGCAGCGGCATGATGAACTACGTTTATTTCATCGACGATATTTGGCGCAAGGAAAAACGCGACATGAAAAAGGGCATCACCAACCAGCAGGTTATGCAGGTTATTGCCGAAAAAAAACCTAATCCCTATACCAAGCCCGATAAGGTTTTCCACTACAACAATTCCAATTACATGGTATTGGGGGCCATCATCGAAAAAGTTAGTGGCATGCGCTACTCCCAATACATGATGGAACATATTTTTAAACCAGCCGGCATGAAAAACACCCATGTTTACTCCAAAGCTGAATATGATAAAATTCCGGTAGACGTGGTTGGACACGACCGCAACAGCTTCAGGTACTCGGTGGTACAAAACTTTTTGGACGGCCCCGTGGGCGACAAAGGCATTTACAGCACCCTCCACGACTTGGTGCTTTACGACAAGTACCTGCGCAATGAGCGCCTACTTAAAAACAGTTCCCTCGATTCGGCTTACATAGGCCGCAACAAGCCCGTAAATGGCCATTTCAATTACGGCTACGGCTGGCGCATGTTTGACGGCAAGGGCATGGACAAAGTAGTTTACCATACCGGTTGGTGGCATGGTTTCCGCCATATTTACGTACGTAACCTCGACAAGGACATTGTGGTGATCTTTTTGGGCAACCTTACCAACGCCAGCCTAATGCACCTGGATGAGTTGTACAAATACCTGAAAATGCCAATCATCCGCAAAGGCGCCTACACCGGCTCAGGCTCTGCTCCGGGCAGCGACGAAGATTAAGCGATAATCGCTATATTTGCCCTTGTTTTTACCTCATGTTAAATCATTTTCTATACAGCAATGATTAGATCAAATTTCCCTTGGGTTGAATCCCCTTTCTTTTCGGAAATCATTAAAGAAAAAAACCTAAGCAACGAACAAAAAAAGTTAGCAGAAGATTATCATAGAGACGGCTTTGTTCTTTTACCTAACTTTTTCCCCGCCGAACTGATCGAAAAAGTTCAAAAAGACACCCAAGAGAAAGGTTTCAACCCCAATTTCGAAATCAAAACCTATAGAGATGACAAAAGAGTACAGGATTTTTGGAAAGCTTCGCAAGCCTGCAAGGAATTGGCAGCCTATAAACCTATCCTAGAAACCTTATCTATGCTCTATGGAAGAGAAGCATTTCCTTTTCAAACCCTAAACTTTAAAGTTGGAAGCCAACAAAGGGCACATTCAGATACGATCCATTTCAGTTCGCTACCCGCTAAATTTATGTGTGGCGTATGGGTTGCATTGGAAGACATTACCGAAGAAAACGGCCCTTTATTTTATTACCCAGGCTCACATCGACTACCCGAATACGATTTTTCCCAAATTAAAGAAAGCGCAAAAACCACATCCTATCTTGATTATCCAGAGTACGAAGACTTTATCGAAGAGATTGTCAAATTCAGTTCCTTCGAAAAAAAATCTTTCTACGCCAAAAAAGGCGACGCATTAATTTGGTCTAGCAATATCTTGCACGGAGGCTCTCCTGTGCTAAAGGAAGGTTCAACCAGATGGTCTCAGGTTACGCATTACTTCTTTAAAGATTGTTATTATTATACGCCAATGTTAAGCAACATGGTAACAGATGAGCTCAACCTAAGAAACAAGTTAACCAATATCGCTACAGGCGAAAGAGTTGTTCCCAGCTATAACGGCGAAAAGCTCAACTATTTAAAAACAACCAAAACCCATTATATCTTCAATAGTTCGGCCGCTAAGCCAAAAAACACGTTGCGCCTTTTATTCCAGAATTTATTTAAAAGGAAATAATTAATTACGTTCGGCTTTTTTTGCTAAATTTGTTAGTAAATGAAAAGAACGGGCACTGCCGATTTACCTTTACATTACGGGGCCGTTCCGCCATGGTTAGCGGAGCGTATGGCCAAATTGGGGCTGGCCATTACCGAACAAATTTTAGCCAATAAAGGTAAAGACGACTTCCTGAGCCGAATGAGCAGCCCCTTCTGGTTTCAAAGCCTTGGTGCCGTAATGGGCATGGACTGGCATTCATCAGGCATCACTACTTCGGTAATGGGCGCTCTTAAAAAAGCCATCAATCCAAATGCAGCCACCTTTGGCCTATATGTTTGCGGGGGCAAAGGAAAGTTTTCCAGAGAAACGCCCACAGAACTTGCCAAGTTTGCACAGCTTAACGGATTAGATGGCGACAACCTGGTACGCAGCAGCAAGCTTTCGGCAAAGGTAGACAATACCGCCATTCAGGACGGTTTCCAACTGTACCAACATCACTTTGTGGTAAGCACCGAAGGAAACTGGACAGTAGTACAACAGGGCATGAGCGATACAACCTCTACCGCTAGGCGCTACCATTGGCACTCGGCCAATATCCAATCCTTTACCGAAACGCCACACACGTTTATTTACGGCGAAAACCAGGGGAAAATATTAAACCTAACCGATAAGAAAGCACAGCCCCTTAAAAAGTCGATGCTGGAAATGATGGCAGAACCCCCAAAAAAAATGTTGGCAGAAATCAGCAAACTGGTGATGCCCAAACATCATGAGGTGCAGGCCAAAGACGTTGATCTCAAACGCCTGGGCTCCATCCTATGGCTGGCCCAAAACAACAACATTTCCAACTTTGAGGAGTTGCTCCTTTTGGAAGGGCTGGGACCGCGAACGCTGCAATCACTTGCCCTGGTAAGCGAAGTAATTTATGGAAACCCCTCGCGCTTTAAAGATCCCGCCAGGTTTTCCTTTGCCAACGGCGGTAAAGATGGCCACCCGTTTCCAGTTCCTGTCAACGTGTACGACGAAACCATCAAAACGCTCAATGATGCCATCAAAAAATCGAAAATAGGGAACGCAGACAAAGCAGAAGCGATTAGATCGCTTTCCCAAATTGCAGCCCGTGTTGAAAGGGATTTTATTCCCAACGGAAACTTGGATGCCGTAATTGCTCAAGAACGTGCAAACTCCTGGAAGTACGGCGGCAGAACGGTTTTTGGCAAAGCAAAAAGGCCCGGCGGCCAGTTGAGTTTGTTTGAGTGAGTGAGATTATTTTCAGACTTACGAAGTTTTAAAAACTTCGTAAGTCTTACTATAGCACAAGCACAAGCTTTTTTCAAAATTATTTTCCTTAGTTTTAATTATCTATGAAAACAGAAGAAGGAAAATATTACCCTATTTATAACAGAGGAAACAATAAGGAGAATATCTTTTTCGATACAGAAAATTATTTTTTCTTTCTGGACAAATTTAAAGCTTATGTCCTCCCTTATGCTGATATCTTCGCTTATTGTTTAATGCCGAATCATTTTCATTTTTTCTGCAGAATCATTGATTCAATACATTTCGAAAAAAGCATTAAGAACTTTTTCATTTCATATTCAAAGGCCATTAACAAAAAATACGGTAGAGTTGGCAGTTTGTTCCAAGGCCGCTATAAAACTTCTGAAATAACCTCCGATTCTTACTTTACAAGAATTATAACTTACATCCATCAAAATCCACTTGCGTCGAAACTAACCGACAAATTAGAAAACTACAAGTTCTCATCTTACTCCGCATATTTATTTCCACACCAGAATTCCTCTCTAAAAAGAGAAGAAGTATTAGATTGGTTTGGAGGGCTAGAAGAATTCATAAAAAGCCATCGGATAATTGAAAGTTCCAAAGTTCTTAAAGCTCCTAAAAGCTAATCTGAGTATTTTTTCCATTTGTTATGGAGACTTACGAAGTTTTGAAAACTTCGTAAGTCTAATTAGGCGCTAACTACGAGATCTTATCGAAACTAATCCCAACATTTTTCTTTGCTAAAAAGCTCTTCAACAAACTATTGTCCGGATTTTCCAAGTTGGGATCTTGGTCAAAAAGCGCTATAACCGTATTTCGGGCTTCTTTAAGGATGGCTTGGTCCTTTACCAAGTCTGCTACTTTTAACTCAACCGTTCCGCTCTGCTGTGTTCCGGTAATATCACCCGGACCACGTAGCTCCAAATCTATTTCTGATATTTCAAAGCCATTATTGGTACGTACCATGGTTTCCAATCGTTTCTTAGAGACGGGATTAAGCTTATTTCCCGACATCAATATACAGAAAGACTGCTCTGCACCTCGGCCAACCCTTCCGCGCAACTGGTGCAGTTGCGAAAGGCCAAACCGCTCGGCATTTTCAATCACCATTACCGAAGCGTTGGGCACATTTACCCCCACTTCAATCACGGTAGTGGCTACCATAATCTGTGTTTTGCCATCAATAAACCGTTGCATCTCAAACTGCTTATCTACATTGTTTAGTTTGCCATGTACAATACTGATTTGATACTGCGGCAACGGAAACTGATAGCTAAGTTGCTCAATGCCCGCTTCCAGGTGCAGCAGATCCAGCTTCTCGCTTTCCTTAATCAGCGGATACACCACATAAACCTGCCGGCCTTTGGCTATCTCCTGTTTCATAAAGCCAAACATGCGCATACGCTGGCTTTCCAACAAATGCCGGGTTTCGATGGGCTTTCTGCCCGCAGGCAATTCATCAATCACCGAAACATCCAAATCACCATATAAAGTCATGGCTAAAGTTCTCGGAATTGGCGTTGCGGTCATGACCAAAATGTGCGGGGGAATACTGTTCTTTCTCCAAAGCTTTGCACGTTGCTCTACCCCAAAACGATGTTGCTCGTCAATAACCACCAAGCCCAGGTTTTTAAACTTCACCTTATCTTCAATAAGCGCATGGGTGCCTACCAAAATAGCTATTTCCCCATTTTCCAACTGCCCATGTAAAACGGCTCTTTGCTTTTTGGTGGTGGTTCCGGTTAAAATTGCCACCTTGGCCAATTGCCCCTTAAGCATCCCCACAAGCGACTCGTAATGCTGACGGGCCAAAATCTCCGTAGGAGCCATCATACAGGCCTGGTAGCCATTATCATTAGCCAGCAACATGCTCATTAGTGCAACCACTGTTTTCCCGCTTCCTACATCGCCTTGAACCAGTCTGTTCATTTGTGTTCCCCGCTGGGTATCTGTCCTAATTTCCTTAATTACCCGTTTTTGAGCATTAGTAAGACCAAACGGGATGATTTCATGATAAAATTTATTGACCCGTTCCCCAACATTATCAAACAAGGCCCCTTTAAACTTTAAGCTTCTTAAATGCTTATTATGTAGCAATTGCAGTTGTATAAAGAAAAGCTCTTCAAACTTTAGTCTACGCTCTGCCTGTTGCAGCATATTCGCATTGGCGGGGAAATGAATGCTGATAATCGCATCCCTTTTCCCAATCAGCTTGTACTTTTCCAGGATATATCTGGGCAGGGTTTCCCGTATTTCATTAGCGTGCAGTTCTAGCAATTGGTAAATGAGTTTCTGGATACCCTTGCTATCCAGGAAGGCTTTCTTCAGTTTTTCGGTAGAACTGTAGATCGGTTGCAGGGTAATATTTCCCGCTACTCCCGCTTGCTGCCTTGGGTAGTTTTCCAGGTCGGGATGCGAAATACTGAAGCTACCGTTAAAAAAGCTGGGCTTGCCAAAGGCGATATAGGTATTGCCTCTATAAACATTTTCCTCCACCCACTTTAAACTTTGAAACCAAACCAGCTCCATCCTTCCCGTTTCATCCTCAAACTTAAGGACCATTCGCTTCTTCTGTTTTTCTCCAACGGTTTCCTTGCTCACCACCTTACCAATCACCTGCACCAATGGCATATCCATATTAAGCTCGCCTATCTTATAAAAACGGGTCCGATCTATGTACCTAAATGGATAATGATGCAAGAGCTGCTCGTAAGTAGAAAACCCTAGTTCCTTTTGGAGCAACTCAGCACGTTTAGGCCCAACACCTTTAAGGTAAGCCAAAGGGGTTTCTAAATTTGACGCAAACAAAATCTAGTGTTTTCTTTTAAAGGTAAGCATATCTTTAATCATGTTCCAATTAAATAGGAAAACGGCAAATAGCAACAGCAAATAAGCCATCAGCTGATGCGGGTCTATCTTTTCGTTAAAGTATAGGATAGCTACCGTAAAAGCGATAATTGGATTGATATAAATTATAATGCCCAGGGTTGATGATGGAATGCCCACCAGCGCAAAAAGACTAAGGAAAAGCGGCAACACCGTAAATAGTACAGCAATTAGCAATACATTTAACCAAAAGCCAGGCTCGGCAGGCAAGGCGGTATGGTGGTAAAGGTAAAAAGGCAGCATTAAAAACACTGCAATGGTGATTTGAACGGCAAGCACATTCAACTTGTCAAGCCCCTGCATTTTACGCTGTATGATCAGGTAAAAGGCATATAGTGCAGCAATAACTACCGACCACGCCACCTCAATCAAAGACCCTGTTGCCAGCATCAGGATACTGGATGTGGCCAACAACAGCGCAATGATCTGAATTTTGTATAAATGCTCCTTAAGGATCACAAAACCGCCAAAGGCAGTAATCAATGGGCAAACCATGTAGGCAAATGCCCCCGATTTTATGCTCACGTTGTTAATGGCATAAATAAATGTGTACCAATTGAGCACCAAAAGTATGGTAGCGCCAACCACCTGCAACCAAATGGTTCTTTTTTCTTTGGAGCTGCACAGTTTAAAGTAACCAATGTCTTTGTGAAGCTCCTTCCTTCTGAACAAAAAGATAGCCAGCCATATTACCACCAATGAGGTAAATATGCGATAATATAAAATCTGCTCTGATGGATAAGATTTAAGGTTTCTTAGCGGAATGGCAAAGAAACCCCAAATCACGGCGGATAGTACTCCAGAAAAAAGATACTTTGATTTATTTGGGGTCAAGGTTATGCTTTGTATGCAGTGATGGAGATTTCAACATTTACCCCTTTGGGCAAGCCCTTAACTGCCACGGTTTCCCTTGCAGGAAAATCACTTTTGAAATAAGAACCATAAATCTCGTTTACTTGGGCAAACAAAGACATATCAGAAAGGAATATAGTGGTTTTAATGATGTGCTCAAACTCATATTCCGCTTCAATCAATAACGCTTTAATGTTACGCATTACCTGGTGGGTTTCTTCTTCTAGGGAAGGATTGTTGAGTTCGTTGTTTTCAGGGTTGATGGCAATTTGGCCCGAAGCAAACAAAAAGCCATTGGCAATAATTGCTTGGCTATATGGGCCAATTGGGGCCGGTGCATTGGTGGTATAAACGATCTTTTTCATCTGTTAATTTTAAACTGTTGGGTAACGCCGCCATACAATCAATTTCAAAATGACGGAGCGCTATGGTTTTAGAATAAGGTTTCAATAAGCTTGTACAAAATACCCACAACAAACACCGTGATGGCAATGTAATTGATTACACGCATAATCCTTACGTTTTTGCTTGGGCTTTTAAGTTTTGGCATATACAAATTTAGGCATAAAAAAAGGGCCTCGAAAATTTCGAGGCCCTTTTTTATAATGTTCTTACTAAGAAATATTAGTTTCTTGAAGACTCAACACGACGGTTTTGAATACGACCTTCTTCTGTATCGTTAGAAGCAATTGGTCTGCTCTCGCCGTAACCTTTAACAACAACGTTGCTAGCGTTAACGCCTGAGTTTACTAAGTAAGTTTTAACAGAGTTAGCTCTGTCTTTAGATAACTTCATGTTGTATGCAGCAGTACCTTCGCTAGAAGCGTGACCAGCTACAGTCACTTTACCACCGTTTTCACGCAAGATAGAAGATAATTTATCTAAAGTTGGGTAAGATTCAGTTTTCAACACTGAGCTATTGAACTCAAATTGGATAGTTTCGAAACCAGTTACACCAGTGCTAGGAGCTACTGTTTGAGTTTGCTCAGGGAATTTAATTGTACGACCTGAACCGTCAACCACAGCACCTGGAGCTGAATTAGGTTCTTTATCGAACATATCAGCTACACCGTCACCATCGCTATCTTTTTTCAAATCTTCAACAGATTTTTCTACGTTAGCAACACGGTTTTTCAACGCTTCAACTTCTTGACGTAATGAAGGATCTTTCAATTCATCATACATCATAGCCAAAGGATTAACCCAATCCAAGTTTGGTTTAGATTTAGAGCCTAATGAGAATTCAAGACCAGCTGATCCGTAAGAGAATTTATCTTTAGAGATAGATTTTGCATAAACTCCATCAAGGTTATCACCATCAACAAAGTTCATGGTATAAGCTAAGTTGAAAGATACGCGATCAGAAACTTTAAACTTGATACCAGCACCTACAGGGATATAAGCTTCTTTGATGAAGTCTTTATCGCTATCTGAACCAAATTGACCTTTTCTATCAACACCGTTAACTTTTGGGTTGTAAGCAATAACACCATAACCAGCGGTTACGAAGAAGTTTACTGAGTTTTCACGACGTAAGAAGTCAACAGTTGCTACGTTAACAACACCTCTTAAGTCAGCTGAATACTGGATATCAGTTTCAAACTCTCTAACACCACCAACAGCACCGCCAGCGGCATCTTTATTAGTACCAGAAAGTTTACCACGGAAGATGTTACCTTCTAAGCCAAAAGCATGACCTAATTGTTTACGCAATGAAATTCCGTAACCTAAGTTTACATCCCAGTTAGTAAAATCGTTTGATCCACCGGTTAGAACAACTGGTGCCAAAACACCACCGTTAATACCTAAAGACCATGTTCTGTACTGTGCCCTACCACCAAATACCTTGGCAGAAGAGGAAGTTGCAGGAGCATCCTGAGCACTAGCAAGAGAAGAAACTCCTACTAAAGCTACTAAAGAAGCTGCTACGCCCTTTTTTAAAGTAGAATAATTCATAATTTTCTTTTTAAGGTTAAACAAAATATTTATTGTATAATTTTTTGCAACACAAAATTAAACAAATTTTTATAATCTCAAAACCATACACAAACTCCGTTCCAAATATGCAATATGGATAAAAACCACACAAAAAATTAAAATTTTATATTGATTTCCAACTTGTTGTGGCAGATTTAACGAAGTTTAACAAAAAAAAGTGGTTTGTACGGCGTAAAGCACACTTCGCACCGTGGTGTACAATCAGTCCTAAATTATATACAAACCTCTACACAGCTATATTAGCCGCTCTACAAACCTGTACATATTAAACCTACCATCCGCCAGTTCCAATTTAATAAGGTCATGAAGCCTGCCGCGGTCAATGTCCTTCATGCGCTTGCTTTGGATAAGCTTAAAGGCCTGATCGGCCAAAAGGTATGTGATCTTGGAGCCGTCGCCATACTCGGCATTTAAAATCCAGTTGCACAAAGCGCCTACTCCAATGTTTTTGTCGGCAACGGTTTTAAATACAGGAACCTGTTGATGTTGTTCCCGGACCATCTTTTGAAGATTGTTGGCAAATGTATCTGCGCCATCCCGATCTGCCTTGTTTACCACAAAGGCCTGGGCAACCTCCATCAGCCCTGATTTAATATGCTGTATTTCATCTCCTGCCTCGGGCACCAACACCAAAACCGTTTGATCGGCCAAGCCTGCAATTTCTATTTCCGACTGCCCAACGCCTACTGTTTCAATAATAATCAAATCAAAATGGCTTGATCTTAGCACATCAACCATTTCAATAGTTTTCGCGGAAATTCCGCCTAGCGAGCCTCTTGTGGCTACCGAGCGGATAAATACATTGGGGTGGTTAAAATGTTTTGACATCCTGATCCTATCGCCCAATAGGGAGCCATAGTTAAAAGGTGACGATGGGTCTACAGCAAGGATGGCCACCCGCTTATCTAACCGACAAAACTCTTCGGTGATGGCGCTAACCAAGGTACTTTTGCCTGCACCAGGTGGCCCGGTAATACCCACCACGGGAATCTTTCTGTTTATCGAAAGCGACTTTAACAGGTCGGCCGCCGGGGCAATATCATTCTCTACCAAGGTTAATGCCCTGGCCAGCGCAATAAAATCCCCTCCGGCTATTTTGCTAACCAACTGATCCAAATAAACCTGTGCAGCATCCATATCAACAAAGAAACACCATAAATTTAAAACTTTGGTTGAAAGGAGTAAATATAATGCAATGACAGAAGATTTCTTAAAAACCTTAACTTTGTTTTCTTTTTATAGACTTTAGATGAAAATATATTTCAGGTTATTATCCTTTGCCAAACCCATCGAGAAGTTCGCAATCCCCTATGTGATTGCAACCATGCTTTCGATTTTGTTTGGCACTTTAAATCTTGCGCTGTTATCTCCTCTTTTTGAGACCTTGCTCCAAGCAAATAAAGCTACCATAAGTGCTCCAGGCTCCTCAAAACAACCCTCTTCTGATTTTGATATCCTTGGCCAGTTTAGGCAATTCGTTAACGACTCCATCAATGCCGTTGGGGCCGAAAAAACCTTAGCCTATGTCTGTATCGTTA
The DNA here is from genome assembly GCF_003313505.1 of Pedobacter nanyangensis. Taxonomy (GTDB): domain Bacteria; phylum Bacteroidota; class Bacteroidia; order Sphingobacteriales; family Sphingobacteriaceae; genus Pedobacter; species Pedobacter nanyangensis. Next base: position 370,924 of record NZ_QMHO01000001.1, read on the forward strand.
TTGTTTGCTCGGTATTGCTTTCCAACCTTTTCAAATACTTTTCGCAAAGGGTAATGGAAGACCTAAGGGTGCACACCCTGTTGAATTTCAGGAGAACGGTTTTTAACAACGTGATGAATTTGCATGTTGGTTATTTTAGTAACGAAAGAAAAGGCGACATCATTTCCAAAGTAGCTTCAGACGTACAGGTGGTACAGTTTACGGTAACCAACACCCTACAGGTAGTTTTTAAGGAACCCGTTACGCTCATTGTGTACATTGTTATGCTGTTGCTGATTTCCGTAAAGCTAACGCTGTTTTCTTTGTTGGTTATTCCGGTGTCGGCGTTCATTATCAGTAAAATTGTAAAGCGGCTTAAACAACAGGCCAAAGAAGCGCATGAGTCATTTGCCAAAATGATTGGCTTTTTGGACGAAGCTTTGGGCGGCATCAAAATCATCAAGGCCTTTAACGCATCAAACCGGATCAAAGAGAAGTTCAACCAAGAAAACATCTTCTACTCAAACCTTACCCGTAAAATGGTAAGAAGGCAACAGTTGGGCTCTCCGGTGTCAGAATTTTTGGGCGTACTTATGGTGGCCATTATTGTTTGGTACGGCGGCACTTTGATTTTGCACAATGAGCAGGATGCTTTGGCTCCTTCGGATTTCATTGCTTACATCGCTATTTTTTCGCAGGTGATGCGCCCGGCCAAATCCTTAACCGATTCGTTTAGCGGCATACACTCGGGCATTGCCGCCGGCGAAAGGGTGCTTGGACTGATTGATACCAAGCCTGAGCTCACTAACAAAGCTGATGCGAAAAACCTAGAGAGCTTTAACCAGGCTTTGGAGCTGAAAAATGTAAGCTTCTCGTATGGCGAAAAAGAAATCTTAAAAAACATTAACCTAAAAATCGAAAAAGGGAAAACCTTTGCCTTGGTTGGCCCTTCTGGTGGCGGAAAAAGTACGCTGATGGATTTAATTCCTCGTTTTTACGCACCAAAAGAAGGAAGTATCCTTATTGATGGACATGACTATGAAGATGTGACTGTTGAAAGCATCAGGTCTAAAATGGGGATTGTTAATCAGGAATCCTTTCTTTTTAACGATTCGATATTCAATAACATCGCCTTTGGCAAACCAGATGCTACCGAAGAGGAAGTTATTGCCGCGGCAAAAATTGCCAATGCCCACGACTTTATCCTAAATACGGAAAATGGTTATCACACTACTGTCGGTGATCGTGGCAACAAACTCTCTGGAGGGCAGCGGCAAAGGGTTTGTATTGCCCGTGCCGTGTTGGCCAACCCTCCAATTATGCTGTTGGATGAAGCCACCTCGGCATTGGATACCGAGTCAGAAAAACTGGTGCAGGAAGCTTTAAACAACCTGATGCAAAACCGTACTTCGGTGGTAATTGCACACCGTTTAAGCACCATACAACATGCCGATAAAATTGTGGTGATTGACAAAGGACAAATTGTTGAACAAGGCAACCATAACGAACTACTTGCCCAAAAAGGGCTTTATCATCGTTTAATTGAAATGCAGGCTTTTCATGAACAATAAACAACCCTTAGTTTCAATTGCGGTTTGCACCTACAATGGTGAGCGTTTCCTACAAGAACAGCTCGATTCAGTTATCGCTCAAACTTACGGACCTCTAGAAATTGTTGTGGTGGACGACTGTTCAAAAGACGGCACAGTTAACCTGCTTAAACAATACGAGGAAAAGCATCCGAACTTTAGCGTATATTATAACGATCAAAATTTAGGGTATATCAAGAATTTTGAGAAGGCTATTTCTTTATGCAATGGGGATTATATTGCCCTGTGTGACCAAGACGATATTTGGGCCGCCAATAAAATAGCCCTGCAATTAGAAGCCATTGGCGATAACATGCTCATTTATCATGATTCTGAGTTTATAGATCAAAACGGGGATCCGCTTCATTCTTCTATTTCTCAAATTCTGAACATGTACCAAGGCAATAGCCCTCAACCTTTTTTATTCTATAATTGCGTTTCTGGCCACGCTAGCCTTTTCAAACGAGAACTTACCAACCATTGTCTTCCTTTCCCAAAGGGCATGTTCCACGATAGATGGATGGCTTTTGTAGCAGCCAACCTAGGTTCCATCTCATACATAGATCAAAAACTGGTAAAATATAGGCAACACGAAAACTCCGACACCAACATTTTAAAAATAAAGCGTGACAAAAACAGGCCGGTAACCATTGGCAGGGCCAAAATTGTTGCTGCAATAAAAGAGATGGAGATTTTCAGCAGTTTTACAAAGCTCAAGGATAAAGAGTTTATCGAAAAACTTTTAAAATACCAAAGAAGCAGACTGGATAGCTACCTATCTATCAGGTTGGTTTTACTGATGTTTGCCAATTACAAATTGCTGCTATACATCTCCAAAAAAGGGGCTTTAAGCAAATTCAATTTTATTTTTAAGCATATTTGGGGAGCTAAAATTAAAAAGGCCTAATTCCATATTTAATATTCCTCTGGGTTTCAAACTAAATAAATGAAGGCATACCGCTGGATAGATAAATACAACTACAAAAATTCCTTCAAAATAATAAGGGAATATAGCCTCGCTAAGCAAAATGGAAAATCAAAGCTATTTTGTTTGCACCCATTGTTATGGCCAAAGTATTTATTGAGGTTAACACTTGTTTTTTTTTCCATCATATTATTCAAAAAATCAGCATACCATTCTTTTGCACAACTGATTAACACGCCTTTTTCTTTTATAGAATCACCAAAAAAGACCAATCCTTTTATATCAAAGTTCAAAGATATTATAGCTACATTATTTGGTTATCGATTTTTTTTGGAACCAAGATTATTGCCGCTGTTAAATATCAAATCGTTAAAACAGGTGTCCTTGGATTTTCCAAATCACGAAAATCCAACCGTGAGTATAGTCATCCCTGCGGGAGATGATTTAGCCTTCACTTATAACTGCCTGCGGTCCATTTCCGAAAACACCGCAAGGGAAATTCCTTTTCAAATCATCATCGTTGATGACTGCCCCACAGATTTCAGCAAAAGCTTCTTTCAAAGCCAAATCAAGGAGATTACATATATTACCAATGAAAAGGCTCTAGGCCTTTCGGCTTGCTATGGTAAAGCCTCGGGTTTTGCCAAAGGCGAGTTTATTTGCCTGTTAAACAACCATGTTCAAGTTAAAAAAAACTGGCTGTCTAGCTTGCTAGAAACCCTACAGGATAAAAATGTTGGCCTAGCTGGTAGTCAGTTAATTTATACCAACGGAATACTCCAACAAGCAGGAGGGATCATTTTCTCAGACGCAAGCGTAACCAGCTATGGCAAATTTGAGGATATTAACAACCCTATTTACAATTATGCCAGAGAAGCAGATTATTGCGCCACTGCTTGCATGCTACTTCGCAAAAAAGATTTCGATGATGTGGCGAAATTTGACTTAAGGGATTATTCTGATGTCGAACTTTCTTTTGCCGTTAGACATGGACTAAAAAAGAAAGTAGTTTACCAAGCGCTATCTAAAGTTGTTTGCTATAAGGATTTTTCGGCAATTCAACAGGATAGACAAGCGATAGAAAAGTTGAGCGAAAATATTGGGGTAGATTTGAATTTATACCCTAAACCGAATGACGTAAAAGCTGCTGTATCGAAATACTTCGGCCATCGAATTATCATGATAGACGACAATATTCCCGAACCCGACAAAGACTCAGGCTCGGTAAGGCTTAATCAGATTATTCAGATACTCCTTTCCCTGGGAAATCACGTAACATTTCTTCCCAACACGGGTATAAAGAATAGCAGGTACTTCGAAAAACTTGCGGCCAAAGGTGTTCAGGTGCTTTATAGGTTTCCCAACAGAAATGGGATGCTCCAGCTGCTACAGCAACAATTGGCAGATATCAATCTGATCTGGGTTTGCAAACCTCACAACTATGCTTCCTTACAGGGTTACTTTACCGATAAACAGAAAATTGTTTATGACACTGTGGATCTTCACTATGTGAGGATTGGCAGGGAGGCAAAACTGCTAAACTCTGCGGAATTGCAAAGTGAGGCTAATTCATTAAAAGACCAAGAGCTTTCCTTTGCTAAAAAATCTGACTTAACACTAACGGTAACCCAGGATGAGAAGGAATCGTTGATAAAAGAAGGTATAAAACATGTGGAAGTAGTTCCCAATATCCATATTCTTTCCAATTCAAATGAGGCCAGGCCTTTCAACGAAAGAAAGGGACTGCTTTTTATTGGCGGCTACGCACATAAACCCAATGTAGATGCGGCCAAATGGCTTATTCATCACATTATGCCTACTGTTTGGGAAAAAGATCCTGCGATGGTAGTAACCTTGTTGGGAAGCAATCCGCCCGCGGAGGTACTCGAGTTGGCCTCAGAAAAAGTTATTGTACCAGGTTACGTTGAAGACGTAAGCGAGTATTTTAACAACAACAGGATATTTGTAGCTCCCTTACGTTATGGCGCCGGCATGAAAGGTAAAATTGGACAAAGCTTAGAGTTTGGCTTACCGATAGTTTCTACCGATATAGGAGTAGAGGGGATGAACCTTGTTGACGGCGAACAGGTACTGACCGCAAATGAAAATCTTCTTTTCGCCCAAAAGATCTTAACATTATATAATGATCAATATCTTTGGGAAAAGATCAGGAAAAATTCCATTGAGGCCTTGCTTCCCTTTACGCCCGAAGCCGTATCAGTCAAAATTAATATGCTTCTAAAATCTCTAAATTCCCGATGAATCCGATTTTGTCAATCATAACCATCAACTACAACAACCTCAAGGGGCTTAAACAAACGATGGATTCCGTGTTCACGCAACAATCTCGTGAACAATTCGAGTATATCGTTATTGATGGAAATAGTACGGACGGAAGTAGTGATTTAATACAAGAAAACTCCAATAAAATTGACAAGTGGTTAAGTGAGCCTGACAAAGGCATATATAATGCCATGAACAAAGGCATAAAAATGTCTAAAGGCACTTACCTGCTTTTTTTAAACAGTGGAGATTGTTTGTACGAAAAAACGACGATACAAACTATTATCAAAGAATTTAGCGAAGACCTGGATATTTATTATGGCGATATTATTTATGATGAAGGTTTTAAGAAAGAACATCGCACATTTCCAGACAAACTAACTTTTAAGTTCTTTTACAACCACAACATTTCTCACCAGGCCTCTTTTATCAAAAAAGATTTATTCGATTCTATTTTCTATTATAACGAGAATTTTAAAATAGTTTCGGATTGGGAATTTTTTGCCTATGCCATTTGCAAAAAAGAAGCGTCCTATAAACATTTGCCTATAATTGTAACGGTTTATGAAGCTACGGGCCTGTCTTCAAATACAGATAACCATCCTGCAATGTACGCCGAAAGAGAAGCCTCTTTAAACAAGCTTTTCCCTGAGTTTATTGCTGATTACAATTATTTAAAAGAGCTGGAATTTAAAAAGTTGCAACAGTTTATGCACATCAAAAAACACAAAGTTGCATACGCATTTTTAAAGGCCTTTATGAAAGTTATCCTTTTATTCTTGCCTAAATACAATTCAAAAACGCAATAACCCAACCGCTATGAAAATCCTTTTCGACCATCAAACATTTACTGATCAAATTTATGGCGGTATATCAAGGTACTTTAAATATATTATTGATGGCATTAAGGATACGGAAGACATAGATTATAAACTTGGTGTATTACGCTCAAACAACTACTATATCAGGAATGAACATCAGGTTTTACGTCATAAAATTTATAACTCCTTGTTCAAAACACCACAGCGGCTACAAATACGTAATAACTCCTATTGTAAATACTTGATCAAGAAAGGCGATTTTTCGATATTACATCCTACATACTTTAATCCCTACGTGCTGAAGAACCTTAAAAGGCCTATGGTTTTAACGGTACATGACATGACCTATGAGGCCCTGCCAGAAATGTTCCCGGCAACAGATCCTCTTCCATATTACAAAAGAGTTATGATGGAACGTGCGGATAAAATCATTGCAATATCTGAACACACCAAAAATGATATTCTAAAGTACAGTAACATAAAAGCGGAAAAGATAGAAGTGGTGCACCATGGTATTGATTTAGCCCCAAACCTATACACCCCCGTAGAGAAGCTGCCAGAAAACTATATCCTATTTGTAGGTGGCCGATGGAGCTACAAGAACTTTTATATGCTTGCTGAGGCCTACAAGGTAATTTCCAAAAAATATCCTGATGTAAAGCTTGTACTCGCCGGAGGCGGGCCGTTGGCTTATGGAGAAACAGAATATCTGATAAGAAATGGTCTTACAGATAAAATACAACAAATTTCCGCAACCGACGAGCAATTGAATACGCTTTACAGAAACGCAATTTGCTTTGTATATCCGTCAAGCTACGAAGGATTTGGCCTTCCTATATTAGAGGCTTTTAAAAATGACTGTCCGGTAATTCTTAACCGCAGTAGCTGCTTTGAAGAAATTGCTACAGCGCAGAGCGCACTATTTTTCGAAAAAGACAACCTAGATTCATTGATCGCTAAACTTGATTTACTCATTAACGACCGGAAATTAGCCAGCCAGTTAAAGGAAGATGGCAAAAAAGAGCTTGCCCGCTATACCATAGAAAAATGCGTTGCGAAAACCCTAAACATCTATCGATCTTTAATCTAGGTATTCAGGTATAGCCTGTTGCCTGGAAAAGGAATCCTAGTTTCCCTTATCCTTTAGTTTTTGTTTAACAGACTTCCAAGTTCTTGACAATAGCCCTTTGCGCCTTTCGGGCACTATTGGATGCTCCACGCTTTGAGTAAAAAGATCAGCTTGGGCATCGGGGATAAAAAAGCTGGGAGCTATTATTTCCGTAATTTCATGAGTAGGTAAATTTGCATGTGGGTGGTCGCCAAAGGTATGGGTTGCATCTTCTCCAAAACCAATATTTTTAATCATATTGCTATTGGGGATAATACTTAGCCTATTATTGATTAGGTTACAATAAGCATATTGATAATCCCAAGTATTGATGTTTTGATGAAACGTTGCCGAAAGATTTCTGTACCATATATTACGATAAGCTGCATGGCTGGCTAAGTTTTCTAAATGATTAACGGTGAACTGTTCAAAGCTTTTCATGTCCACGTCATAAGTATTCCATACCCTACGCCAACTAGCCCAGCCCCAAACGTGCGTTAACCTTGAAAAATAATAAGAACCATCTCCTATCGTTTTTCCCATCTGGAAATTACTTCCGCCGATATGCCCAATACGATCATCATTCCTATATTCTGCTAAAAGATGGCTACAAAACGCAAAAAAGCTCTCGGACGGTAAACAAAATCGTCCTCCAAGATAATCCCTTCTTCTACATGGCTAAAAAACCAATCAATAGCAGTACTTACGGCTTTTCTACAGCCCAAATTTTGCGCCCTAAAAAGAGTTTTAACTTCACAGTCCCAATCTACTTTTTGAACAATATCCCTTACCTGTTCTACTTTTAATTGCTCTTCTGGACTTCTAGCCCCATCTGCCGCAACATATAGATATAAAGGTTGTGCTTTTCTTATTTCCTCAAATACAACCGCTGTAGTTTCGGGCCTGTTAAAAACCAGAAATAAAACTGGTGTTGTTTTGTCAAACTTCAACATCTTTGCTCAATAGTTATCGTCCAATTATCCATTTCAATTTTGTTTTAGATATCAAGTAAATCACCAGCATTGCGCTGCCATAAACTACCACAAATCTTGATACCACAAAAAAGATCATCCCTAAACTAGTCATATCTTGAACAAGAGGCAAGTGAAACGGCCTATATACTTCTGGTAAAAGAATAACTACAAAAATATAGTGTATCAAATAAATACCAAATGTAGTTTCACGTGGTTTAAGATAATTTACAAATTTGAAGTTTTTAATTTTAAACAGTAAAATTAAAACGGCGATAGAGTAAAATGAGTTACTTATCCTCAACGTATTATAAGGATCAACGCTCTTCACTTTAATCAGGTGAACAACGTCAAAAACCGACCATAAATAGGTGAGCAAAACTATTGATATTATTATGATGTATGGCGTTTTTTTAATCACACTTTCTATAACAAGCCAATATTTGTTGGCCATAGCGCCAAGCCATAAATAGAAAACAAACCCGAAAATGGCAATGGTATGGGAAGGAAGAAACCATTCTGTATAAACATTTACGTTGTAGATAGCAGTAAAAATAAAAAGTACACCGCCCAACCACCAACTGTACAGATATTTCTTAAAAATCAGTAACAAACCGATACAAAATAGGAAGTTAATGATAAACCAATAATTTGTGTACAAATAAGTAACCTTAAATCTATCTACAACTTCTGCCGTAAGGTTAAAGTTATTTCTTTGTTGTACTTTTTGTTGTATCAAACAGCATAGGATATAAATTAGAGACCAAATTACCCACGGTACAAATATAACTTTTAGCCTTCTCTTAAAATATTCCCAAGAAGAATAGGTTGTGAACTTGCTCCCCAATAAAAAACCTGCCAGCACAAAAAAGCTGATGGTCCCAAATTTACCCAATTGCCCAAGGCATATATAGAGTAAATGCTTGAAAGAAAAATCATTGAAAATGTAAGTGCCGTTATGAACGCTGTGCTCAAATACAATACCCATCATTGCGATACACCTAATGGTATCAACAAAATCAAAATTCTTCGTTTCGTTTCCTACAGTTACATTTCCCATCATTTCAGTTTCCGCAAAAAAAGCATTTTGAAATATTATTCAAAGGTCATTTAACAAAATTTAACGCCACAAAACTAAGTTTTGCCCAAAAGCACAGGCTACTTATTTTGCCAACCTAAAATCATACAACAATGTAAATCAATTACTTAATAAGGATGCACAGCGTAAAAGGAAGAAAACAATCCTATGGTTAACGCATATGACCTATCTAAAATATTACATATATTTGTAATTCTATATTTTTCTATCATTACATAAAATGAAGTTATTAATATCCGCTCTCGTCTATATCTTTTTTATAGGTATATGTTTTGATGCGGAGGCCCAGACCCAAGCGGTAAGTTGTCCAGAGTCTGCGCAATATTATTCAAAAGACAGTATTAATGTTATCACTTTTGGAGCAAGTACTGTAGAGGGTGTAAATGGGCTAGAATTTCAATCTTATCTTACACAAAACTTCACCAAGTGCTACCTTAACAAAGTAATTAAAGTAGAAAAATACGGTATAGGAGGCGAAACCACTGGCCAAAGCCTACTTAGATTAAACGCTGCAATTTTTGGAAAGACCGGCTTTATCAACATAATGGTGGGTGTAAATGACGCCATAAGAATAGAAGCAGGAAGGCAATCCATTGATGAAACGGAGGCCAATATGAGGCAAATCATTAAAATTGTTTTAAACCAAAAATTAATCCCCGTAATTTCTACTCTCCAGTTTTTTGATGATAGAAATGATCCAAGAGCAAGGCGTATAAACGGGGTTATTACTCAAATCAATACGCTTTATAGGAAAATAGTCAAAGAAAACGGGATTTATCTGGCAGACATCAACAGGGTATTTAGGCGTGATTTTGCGCTTTATCAAGATAATATACATCCTAATGCCAGGGGCTATAGAATAATTGGCTTTGTAATTTTTGACACCATAAACAAGATAATTGCAGAGCGGTTTTTGCAGTTTACGGTATCACAAAACTATCCAAATCCCGCGGCAAGTGGGTATGCTTCTATTGATGTGGTAATGCCCGAGTCGGATAAGATAGAGCTTAGGATCTATTCTGTACAGGGCAAACTGATGGCTACTCCAATAAATGAATATCTAAATACAGGGAAACACGTAGTAAAGCTAGATTTAAGTCAATTTCCCAATGGTATTTATATCTATAAAATCACTTCCACTTCTGGGCTTTACAACGCTACAAAAAAGCTAATTGTTTCCAGATAACTTATTTTTTGTCCATGAATTGGCGTTAATTACGTCTAAACAGCATGGTTCTATGTGTTTTTGCAACAAGTTCATATCCCTTATTTATCAAAAACTTATAAACCTCTGAGCTAGTAATTTGTGAAAACGGTATGATATCTTCGGCGAATATAAAATCTGGTTGGTATTTGTCCCAATTATTAGATTTAAGCACCTGCAAATCCAACCCCTCTACATCTATGGTCATAAAATCAATATGTTGATTTTCGGGAAGATATTTATCCAATACCTCGGCCAAAGGGTAAATTGCAATCTGCTTAACTTCTTTAATTTTATATTGCGTGGTATGATGCCTTTCTTCCGATAATTCCTTTGAAAAACTATTTAATGCAGGCTCATAAAAGCAATAGAAACTAAGCTCACTATAACTTTCACCGATCCCAATATTAAGGTTGATATCTCTTGTTCTATGTTTTTCGAAAAGATCCATTGCATCTGGCGTTGGCTCAATATTAATTCCGCGCCAACCTCGTTCGTAAAAATGAGCAGTGTTTGAGAACCTAAAAGGATGTAAAGCTCCAATATCTACAAAGAACCCATTTGGCCTACCTCCCATATCATCAAAAAATGCGCTTATTAGCATATCTTCTCCGTCTTGGGAATAAGACTTCTTGAATTCGGCAATATTACGCTCTTTAATTTTAAAGATCCTCTTAAGTAATTTTTTCATAAAGGGATTGGAGCTAACTATTTTATGGTTTCTTCTTTATTTTATGTCCACAAATATCGAAAATTTAAAGATAGAAAGGCCTGTAATTAAAACAAAAAAGGAGAATACATGATTGCTCTCTGTCCGATGCTGGGGAAGTATTTAAGCCCGAATTTGCTTTTATATGAAAAGGTCTCTGATACCTAAACATAAAAGGGGACGAATATTCGTCCCCTTTTATGTTTATAATTTGGTAAACCTTACAGTTTACGTTTTACTTCTACTTGTTCGTAAGCTTCCACAATATCCCCTACTTCAATATTATTAAAGTTTTGGATATTCAAGCCACATTCGTAACCTTTAGAAACTTCTTTCACATCGTCTTTAAAGCGTTTCAATGAAGCTAGCTCGCCAGTGTAAATTACCACCCCATCACGTACGATACGGATTTTGCTGTTTCTGGTAATCTTACCATCCAACACCATACATCCTGCAATGGTACCCACTTTAGAGATTTTAAAGGTTTCCCTGATTTCTACGTTAGCCACAATCTTCTCTTCAAACTCTGGTGCCAACATACCTTCCATGGCGGTTTTAATTTCGTTGATGGCATCGTAGATGATCGAGTACAGGCGGATATCGATCTGCTCTTGCTCTGCCAATTTACGCGCACCTGCCGAAGGGCGAACCTGGAAACCTACGATGATCGCATCAGAAGCTGAGGCTAACAATACGTCGGATTCTGAAATCTGTCCTACACCTTTGCTGATGATATTGATCTGGATTTCCTCGGTAGAAAGTTTTAGCAACGAATCGGCCAGCGCTTCGATAGAACCATCCACGTCACCTTTGATGATCAAGTTAAGCTCCTTGAAGTTGCCAATTGCTAAACGACGGCCAATTTCTGCCAAGGTAATATGTTTCTGTGTACGTAAGCCTTGTTCACGCATTAACTGTAAGCGTTTGTTGGCAATGTCCCTGGCTTCGGTTTCGCTTTCCAAGGCGTTAAACCTATCACCCGCAGTTGGTGCACCCGACATCCCTAATACCTGAACTGGTACCGAAGGCCCTGCTTCACTTACTTTAGCGCCACGCTCGTTGAACAATGCTTTTACCCTTCCGCTGTAGCTGCCCGCCAAAATTGGATCTCCAACTTTTAAAGTACCGCCTTGTACCAAAACAGTTGTCACAATACCGCGTCCTTTATCAAGCGTAGCTTCAATAACAGTTCCTGTGGCTCGCTTATCGGGGTTTGCTTTTAATTCCAATAATTCGGCCTCGAGCAGTACTTTATCCAATAGCAGGTCAACATTTAAACCGCTTTTACTTGAAATTTCCTGCGATTGGTATTTACCGCCCCAATCCTCAACCAAAATATTCATGGTTGATAACTGTTCGCGGATTCGGTCTGAGTTGGCGCCTGGCTTATCAATTTTGGTGAATGCAAATACCAAAGGTACGCCCGCAGCCTGGGCATGGTTAATGGCCTCTTTGGTTTGGGGCATCACGGCATCGTCGGCAGCTACCACAATAATGGCAATATCTGCTACTTTAGCACCACGTGCACGCATGGCAGTAAAGGCTTCGTGGCCAGGTGTATCCAAGAACGTAATTTCTTTACCGGCACTCGTAGTTACTTTATAGGCACCAATGTGCTGTGTAATACCACCGGCTTCACCAGCAACTACATTTGCCTTACGGATATAATCCAGCAATGAGGTTTTACCGTGATCCACGTGTCCCATAATGGTTACCACAGGTACACGAGGAACCAGATCCTCTTCTGCATCTAGCTCTTCAATGTTGATGTCTTCCTCTTCGTCTGGTTTTACGAACTGAACTTCGTAGCCAAACTCATCGGCAACAATCGTTAAGGTTTCGGCATCTAAGCGTTGGTTAATCGAAACAAACATCCCTAGGCTCATACAGGTTCCAATAACTTTGGTTACCGGTACGTCTATCATGTTTGCCAATTCGTTGGCGGTAACAAACTCCGTTACTTTCAACACTTTTGATTGCAATTCTTCCTCTAAAGCTGCCTCTTCCGCTGAAAGCGCCACATCGTCTCTTTTTTGACGACGAAGCTTGGCTCTTTGGGCAAATTTACCCGACTTACCTGCACCGCTTAAACGGGCAAGGGTTGCCTTAATTTGATCTTGTATTTCTTTCTCGGTTGGCTCCTCTTTTGGAGTATTTCCCGCAGCAGCGTTTCTATTTCCTTGATAACCTGGGCGGCTATTATTTCTGTTTCCTTGGTAGCCGCCACCCTGGCCGCCGCCGGGGCGGTTATTGCCGCCTTGATAAGGAGGTCTTTGACCACCGCCTTGCTGATTACCTCCGGGTGTGCCTGTACTTTGCTGGCCTTGTTGATGGCCGGTTCCTGGAGCTCCTGGTGTTTTTTTACGCTTACGTTTACGTCTGGCAGCCTCACTATCGCTAGACGAAGAAGCCACAGGCTGATTTCTACGATCTGGCGTAGTTGGCAATTCAATTTTACCAATGATGTTTGGCCCAGATAATTTTACCGATCTGGCTTTAATCACTTCGTCCTTTGGCGCTTCTGGTTTTGCTGGCGATGGCGCTGGTGCCGGCACTGGTTTTTCCTCAACAGGTTTTACTGGCTCAGGCTTTGCTGCAACAGGTTCCTCAGCTTTAACCACTGGGGCAGCTGGTTTTTCTTCAACCTTTGGCGGTTCCACCGGCTTTTCCTCTTTGGCTGCCGGCGCTACTGGCTCTTCCTTTTTAGGCTGACGATTTTTAGGATTCAGATTGTTAAGATCAATCTTTCCTATCACTTTCACGCCCGGCAATGAAGAATCATCCGCATTTTCAACGGGCTTGCTCTCTACAGGTTTTGCGGCTTCTTTTTCAGGTTCAGCAGGTTTTTCGGCCGCAGGTTTCTCTACTGGCGGCGTATATTGATGAAGATTTTTAATTAATACACCTTCATTTTCAAAATCCTGATTTCTTTTTGCAGGTTCAGGAGCTTTCTCTGTTGTTACTTCAGGTTCATCACGACGAATTTTGCCAATAACTATTTGGTTAGCCTCCTCTTTAACTATTTTATCTCCCTGAAACTCTCTCAACAAGACATTGTACATCTCTCCAGAAAGCTTAGTATTGGGCTTATTATCCACAGCATAGCCCTTCTTCCCAAGGAATTCTACCGCGGTAGCTAATCCTATGTTAAGCTCTTTTGCTGCTTTTAATAACATTATTGTTTTGTCGTCTGACATTTATTATCCTGTTTTTTTTACTAATTATACAAAAGTAACGTTTATTCTTATTAATTCAAGTATCTGGTGTTTATTCAAATTCTGATTTTAGAATAGCAACTACTTCCTTAATGGTTTCTTCTTCTAAGTCGGTACGTTTTACCAGTTCGTCCACAGATAAAGCTAATACACTTTTTGCGGTATCAAGGCCTATCGCTTTCAACTCATCAATGATCCAACTATCAATTTCATCCGAGAATTCTTCAATGTCCACATCCTCGTCTTCTTCATCGGCTTCGCGATATACATCTATTTCATAGCCGGTTAACTTGCCCGCAAGTTTAATATTGTGGCCTCCACGTCCTATAGCCAACGACACTTGGTCTGGCTTTAGGTACACTGAAGCGTGTTTCGTTTCATCGTCTAATTTAATAGAAGTGATTTTGGCAGGGCTTAATGCACGTTGTATATATAACGAAATATTGTTGGTAAAGTTGATGACATCGATATTTTCGTTTTTCAGCTCTCTTACGATACCGTGGATACGGGATCCTTTCATGCCCACACAAGCGCCTACCGGATCAATCCTGTCATCATAGGATTCTACGGCAACTTTGGCACGCTCTCCTGGTTCACGGACAATTTTTTTGATGGTGATCAGTCCGTCAAAAATCTCTGGCACTTCAAGTTCGAACAAACGTTGCAGGAACTCAGGGGCAACCCTCGAGATGATGATTTTAGGGGTAGCGTTTACCATATCCACCTTAGCGATCACGGCTTTTACAGAATCTCCCTTTTTGAAATAATCGGCAGGAATTTGTTCTGTTTTAGGCATCAATAATTCGTTGCCCTCGTCATCAAGTACCAAGGTTTCTTTTTTCCAAACTTGGTAAACTTCGCCCGTCACAATCTCGCCTACCCTATCTTTATATTTCTTGAAGATTTCATCCTTTTCCAGCTCCAATACTTTAGATACAAGCGTTTGACGGGCAGCTAAAATTGCTCTACGGCCAAAGCTTTCTAAGGTAATCTGCTCGATGTAATCATCGCCCACTTCTAAATCCGGATCGTATTGGTGAACTTCTGCAAGCTCGATTTCCAAATCATCATCTTCAGAAAAACCGTCTTCCATTACCTTTCTGGTTCTCCAGATCTCTAAGTCTCCGTTATCTGGGTTCACAATTACGTCGCAGTTTTCATCAGTTCCGTACTTTTTACGCAACATACTGCGAAACACCTCTTCCAATACGCTAATTACTGTAGGGCGGTCGATATTCTTGAAGTCTTTAAACTCCTGAAAAGAATCGATTAAATTAATATTGTTCATTTTTACTTAAATGAAATTAAAACCTTTGTTTCTGTTATATCGTTCAATGCAATTTGGCTGTTGACCAATTGTATTTTTTTTCCTTTTTCTTTGATCTTCTCCTCTATGGTGATGGCGCTTTCGTTCACCGCTACCAGTTTTCCCTCTTTCTTATCGCCATTGGCCAGTTTAAGCCCAAGTTCGCGGCCAATATTTTTCACATATTGCCGATGTAGTTTTAGGGCTTCGCCCACGCCGGGAGAAGAAACTTCTAAATTATAGGCTGTTTCAATCGCATTTTCTTCCTCCAAATGGAAGCCTACATGCCTGCTAATAGCCACACAATCCTGTATGCTAATGCCTTGGTCGCCGTCAACGTGAATAACCAACTTGTTGTTTGGAAGCATTTTAACCTCCACCAAAAACAAATCTGGCCTATCCGCAATTTTCTCTTCTACCAGTTCAGCAACTCTCTTTTCTACTTGCATTTTGTTATTTTTTGCTAAATAAAAAGAGGGGACACTCGTCCCCTCTTTTCTTGTTTTGCTCTGCAAAGATACAAAAATATTTTAAAGCCACAAAGCCTTGTCCACTTATATAGAACAAATAGAGAGATTTAGCGCAGGTAAATGCGCTGTTTGCAGCCGCTAAAAATTAAATCTGGCACCCAGGGAAACATCTAGTCTGCTCAAATTTTCCCGTTGGTTATCTTCCAGTTTTCGAACCTCCGATACCCCCATGCCTTCTACGGTAATTTTGCTCAAAGAGCCCCCAACCATTGACAGTTGCGCTCCCAAAGCCAAATATTTAGTAACCTTCACATCATAAGCGGCATCTATTGCCGCCCCAAATGTGCTCCCCGTTAACTTAACTGGTATATTTCCTATAGAGGAGTTATCACGATGGCCCAGGTAACCCATTCCCAAACCAAACACAAAAGTGTGAACATTACTTGCACTGGATTTTTTGGCCGAAAAACTTGGGCCAACAAAAGTGGTGGTCAGGTGGTCACTGATCGATACCCTGGCATCTTCAAATGTTGAAAACCCGCTGTTTGAGCTTTTAAACTGGTTAAATTTAAGTCCAAGCCCCCATGATTTTACAAAATAGGTGGCATCAATACCGTAGTGGTATCCCGATTTTAATGCTCCAACATAGTCTCGATCCTCGGCGGGAACTTCCGAAGATGTTTTGGCCAGCATTTGGCTAAATCCGCCATTGAAGGCGATGCGAAAACGTTGGACATTTAAAGCTGTAGAAGCTGTTTGTTGAGCGCTGGCGTTAAAGGCCCATACCGTTAATAAAACGGCGAATAATTTCTTCATAAAATGAATAAGTTTTTTGTCTTGGTTTTTATTGGCTGAAGATAGTAAAATTGTTTCCACCAAAGAAGTTAATGCTCAACCACAGGAGAACTGTTTGGCATTTTAGCCATTTTGGCCTCCACAATTTTATTCACCCTGCTCATTAACCAGATACTGATGATGCCAATCACCACAATTACATAGGCCACCATATCATAATGCTCCAAAGGCTGTCCTTTGCCTTTTGAGGTTACGATAAGACCCGCAGCAATAGACGCCACTCCGCCAGCAATTTGCTGCAGGGAGGTATTAATGCTCATGAAAGCGCCCCGATCCTGGGGTTCTGGAATGGCAGAGGTTAGGGCCTGCGAAGGAATCATGCGGCTCATCACGCCCATCATCATCAACACGTTGATTAGCACCACCACCAAAAATGGCGTAACCGAAAGATTGGTATAAATTACACACATTACCATCATCCAAATGGAGGCCAAGGTAAAGATCTTCATCTTGCTGATCTTGTCGCTCAATTTTCCAATCATGGGCAGGATAATGAGCGAACTCAAGCCCGCTACCATAAAGAGCATGGGCAGCTGGTTTTCGGTAATGCCAAGGTTATTGATGGCAAAGGCACTCCCAAAGGGCATCATCATAAAGCCGCCAATGGAAAGTAGGGCGGTTGAAGTAAATCCTATGCGATGTTTCTTTTGTTTGATGGTGTGCCACAAATGGGCGAGGGCTGTTTTTTCTTTTTTAAGGAAAAGATGTTCGGTTACGGGCCTCAGCTTGATGGCAATAAAAACACCAGCAACAATGGCCAAAGCTACGACCAACCAAAACGGCGCTTCCCATCCCCATAAATTTGCCAAATAAAGCCCAATAGGAACTCCTAGCACCTGACTGGCCCCAAACGCCATTTGTACAAAGCCCATTACCCGGCCCCGCTGCTGCAAGCTAAACAAGTCGGTTATAATGGCCATGCCTATTGAGCTGATCACTCCTCCAAAAATCCCTGTGATGATGCGGGCGGCCACCAATTGTGCGTAGGTATGAGCCAGGCCACAAAAAACAGTCCCCAATATAAAGCCAGCATAAAAGAACAATAACAGTTTTTTTCGGTCAAACTGATCGGCAAAACCCGCTGTGAGCAAACCCGAAACACCGGCACTTAACGCATAGGCCGAAACCACCACAGCAAACTCCTTAGGACTGAGGCTCAGCGACTTCATCAAAATATCGCCCAATGGCGACATCACCATAAAATCAAGAATAACGGTAAATTGCGTTACCGCCAGTAAAAAAATCACTAATTTCTGATAGCTGGTGAAGGTACTTGTTTTTTGTTCAGACATGGGAGGGCTTTAGCCGCCAAAGATAGCAATCTTCACTAACTAATGTTCAAAATAGACCTGCCGCTATCGGCTCAATCTTTTCTCCTGCATTTTAGGGTTATGCCCCAAATCAGCGCGAAGGATATCTCTGGTTTTTCCGAAGCTTGAGTTCAATACCGTTTGTACCACATAAGTGGTGCCTTTTGAAAATGGTTGGTGGGGTTTAAACACAAGTACCTTGTTTTGGACCTGCAAACTTCCCGTCACCATACGATCTTTTAATTCCCGGCCGTCATCTTGCACCACAACATTCAGTAGAGTTTTGGCAAAAGCAGTATCGGCTACGTATTTATGGAGCTGGAAAAGGTTGGCATCTTCTATCCCGCTAAGCTCAATCTGGCTACTATCGGCCGAAAAATGGATGTCTAATTTTTTATCTCCCTTGAAAAAACAAGCGCTAAAAATTAAACAACATGCAATAATTAGTGTTATTTTGCTGAACATTTAACGAAGTTACTATGATTAAACTAATTTTAGAAGTACTATTGATGGGCCTTGCCGTATTAATTGGGGCTTATTTAGTACCGGGCGTTAGTGTAGATGGCTATGGAAGCGCCATTATTGCCGCTCTTTTAATTGCCGCAGCTAACGCTACCATAGGTTTGGTATTGCGGGTGTTTACTTTTGTGTTAAACTTTTTAACCTTGGGCCTGGTATCATTCATCATTTCAGTGCTGATGATCTTGTTGGTTGATAGCTGGATGACGGGATTTAACACTTCGGGTTTTTTCTCGGCCGCTATCTTAGCCATTGCGGTTACGGTAATCAAAATGATTTTGGATGCCGCTTTTGGCACGGCCGAGTCGTAACCAGAGCCCTTCTTTGGCTAGAAAAGCCGAAGAAGGGCCGGATTAAATACAGCAAAACAGCTTTAGCGCAAATTAGCCCAGTACACTCCTGCTGATTACCACTTTCTGTATTTCGGAAGTGCCCTCATAGATTTGTGTAATCTTGGCGTCGCGCATCAATCGCTCTACGTGATATTCTTTTACAAAGCCATAGCCTCCATGGATTTGTACGGCTTCGACGGTTACGTCCATGGCCACTTTGCTGGCATATAATTTGGCCATCGATCCTTCCAGTGTATATGGCAGTCCTTGGTCTTTTAGCCAAGCGGCACGGTACACCAACAATCTGGCGGCTTCTATCTGAGTAGCCATATCCGCAAGTTTAAACGCAATGGCCTGGTGGTCGGCAATGGGCTTTCCAAAAGCTTTGCGTTCTTTGGAATAGGCCAACGCCAGCTCATAAGCCCCTGCGGCAATGCCCAAAGCCTGCGCAGCAATGCCAATACGTCCGCCTTCCAAGGTTTTCATGGCAAACTTAAACCCGAAACCATCTTCACCAATGCGGTTCTCTTTAGGGACCTTTACGTCATTAAACATTAACGAATGGGTATCAGAACCACGAATGCCCAATTTGTTTTCTTTGGGGCCTACGGTAAAGCCGGGAGTTCCTTTCTCTACAATAAAGGCATTGATGCCCTTATGTTTTAATTCTTTATGGGTTTGGGCAATTACCAGGTAAGTACTAGCGGTACCGCCATTGGTAATCCAGTTTTTGGTTCCGTTCAAAAGGTAATGATCGCCCTTGTCTTCGGCCGTAGTTTGCTGTGAGGTGGCATCAGATCCCGCTTCGGGTTCCGAAAGGCAAAAGGCGCCTATCTGGGTTCCGGCAGCCAAGGGCTTCAGATATTTTTCTTTCTGCGCTTCGGTGCCGTATTTTTCCAATCCATAACAAACCAGGGAGTTGTTTACGGAAACCACTACAGAAGCAGAGGCGTCTATCTTGGAGAGTTCTTCCATCACCAGGGCATAGGAAACGCTGTCCATACCTCCGCCATTGTACTTTGGATCAACCATCATCCCAAGAAATCCGAGCTCGCCAAGCTTTTTAACTTGTTCAGCCGGAAATTTTTGATGTTCATCTCGGTCTATTACGCCGGGTTTTAATTCATTTTGGGCAAAATCTCTGGCGGCCTGCCTAATCATCTGCTGCTCTTCGCTTAGTTCAAAATGCATAAAAAGGTAAATTGGTTAGATTTCAAAGATAGCACTTTCCAAACAATACTATGCAAACATAGCATTTATTTCCTGTGGGCGAGCTCAAAGTGCGGCCTTACTTTTTGGGAAAAACCATGCTCCATGAGTTATTGGGCCCGTCGCTAGAGTTTTGGCGCAGGCAACCTACAGGTCGAGGAAGAACAAACGGAATGATGATGAAAACATCTCGAGTTAACGCCCGTTATTTCAGCAAACGGTTGTTATCGTCGGGGAAAACTAAAATTGGTTGGTATTTTTTCGCTTCTTCGATAGGCAGAGAACCATAGGATATAATGATAAGGATGTCGCCAACCTGCACTCTTCTTGCCGCAGCGCCGTTTAAGCATATCGTGCCCGTACCCCGCTCACCTTTGATAACATAAGTTTCAAAACGTTCGCCATTGTTGTTGTTCACAATCTGCACTTTTTCGTTGGCAATGATATTGGCCGCATCCATCAAATCTTCATCAATGGTAATGCTTCCAACATAGTTAAGCTCAGCCTGGGTTACCCTAACACGGTGTATTTTCGATTTTAGAATCTCGATAATCATTTGGCAAAGTTAGGAATTAAGTTTTAGAGTTTGCATCGAACAGTTTTCAGTTTAAAGTCAAAAAGCCAACATCAATATAGAACTAAGTTATTGACCACCTAAAGCACCACAGCACATTTAAGCCTTAGGTTTACCAAGGGTGGTTAAAAAACTATTTAATGATTACATTGTCGATTAACCGAGTCTGTCCAACCTTAGCGGCAACCAAAGCAACAGTATTTTGATGTGTTTTTTCTGTAATAGGCCGCAGGGTATCGCCGTTGGCAATGGTCAAATAGTCTAATTCTACGCCGGGCATTTGGTTAATCATTGCTTTGGCATTTTCCAAAAGTTGGCTAAGGTCCAAGCGTTTATAATTTGCTTCGATATAGAACAAAGCTTTGCTCAATGCTAGCGCATGTTCCCGGTCAGCTTGGCTCAAGTGGATATTCCTGGAGCTCATTGCCAGCCCATCGGCTTCCCTGATAATCGGACAAACGGCAATTTGCACATCCAAACCGAGCGCCTCAACCATGTTCTTGATCATCAGCACCTGCTGAAAATCCTTTTGACCAAACATCGCCACGTCAGGCTTTACCGCATCAAAAAGCTTATATACAATTTGTGTAACTCCTTGGTAATGTCCCTTTCTAAACTCGCCTTCCAGCACAAACTCGGCTTCTCCCAAATCTATTTTCCAGCTTTCGGGCTTCGGATATCCAGGGTACATTTCTTTCACCGAAGGCATAAACACAAAATTGCACCCCGCTTCGTTAAGCATTTTAATATCGTGCTCCAAAGGGCGTGGATATTTTTCGAGGTCTTTAGGATCGGTAAACTGAGTAGGGTTCACAAAAATACTGCACACCACTACTTCGGCTAGTTTCTGTGCCTCGGCAATTAGTGAAAGATGGCCTTGGTGCAAAGCGCCCATAGTAGGCACCAATGCTATTTTCAAGCCACTTGTTTTCAAAGGTTTTAGCGAGCTCTGAAGTTCAGCTAGGGTTGCTATTACTTTCAATATTACGTTTTGTTTTGAGCCCGCTAAATTGGGCATTTCTGTAAAACTTACAAAGCGGGAATAGCAAGATATTGATAAATATTAATATTTTCCGTACCTTTGCCCCTTGATAATCTTTAAATTAACAGTAATTTAATAATATATGGAGATGGCAAAAACGAAGCTACTGATTATTACCCATGAGATGTCGCCTTTCCTCGAACTCACCAAAATTTCAGAAATTACCCGCCAGTTACCGCAGGCCATGCAGGAAAAAGGATTTGAAATCCGCATCCTGATGCCCAAATTTGGCAACATTAATGAAAGAAGAAATAGGTTGCACGAGGTGATCCGATTATCAGGGATGAACATCATTATTGATGACAATGACAACCCTTTAATTATAAAAGTGGCGTCAATACCAGCGGCTCGTATGCAAGTGTATTTCTTGGACAACGAAGATTATTTCCAAAGAAAGTACGTGTTTAGGGATAAAGAGAACAAGTTCTATGCAGATAATGATGAAAGAACTATCTTTTTCTGTAAAGGGGCATTAGAAACTGTGAAAAAACTGGGCTGGTCGCCTGATGTGGTGCACTGCCATGGCTGGATGACCTCTTTGGTTCCGGCCTATATCAAAACCACTTACAAAAACGATCCAACTTTTAAAAATGCAAAGGTTGTTTACTCGGTATATGAAAACTGCTTTGATGAAAAACTAAATGCGGATTTCCATAAAAAAGCCGTTATGAACCACATGAGTGCAGATGATACCAAAGCTTTTGCCGATGGTGACGCTAACAGCTTGCATATTGGAGCCATAACACACGCTGATGCAGTAGTTTTAGCTGACGAGAAGATTGATGAGGTGGTGTTAAAATTTGTTAAAGATTCTAATAAGCCGACTTTAGCTTTTAATTTAACCGAAAATTATGACAACTTCTACACTTTTTATGAAGAAGTTGCCAGCGACGAATTGGTTTCTTTAGCATAACAAAAGGCTTTATTTGATAATAAATATGAGATTTATAAAATTAGACTTATTGACCTTGTTGATAAGTCTTTTTCTTTTCGCATCATGCGAACGTGCCGCTACCATTGGCTTGGAAGTAGACCCTACCAACGCTATACAGGGTAATTTGATTGATACGGCCACTATCCGCTCCAGAACAATGAAAGAAGAGGCGGGCAATACCAGTTCCCTAGCCAGGTATCCTTTGGGGTTTCTTAACGATCAAGCCCTGGGAACCACAACTTCGAGCTTGGCCCTTTCGGTAAATGTTCCCAACGATGCCTATAGCTTTGGCACCAATGCGGTGCTGGACTCGGCCGTTTTGGTGTTAAACTACGCTGGTGAATTTTACGGGGACAGCACGGTCAATTACAATATTGATGTGCATCAACTTAACAACAACCTGGCTAAAGAAACCTCTTTCCTTAGTAACAGAACTTACGCATTTAACAGCACTGTTTTGGCCAACTATACTGGCAAGGTTTTTCCAACTACGCCAATTAAGGTTACAGATGTACTCACCGGAGCCAAGGACACCATTAAAACCAATACGCCCCAGCTTCGCATCAAATTAAACAACAGCTTTATTACGTCCAATATCGTAGGCCTATCGGAAACGTCCTTAAAGTACAACTCGTATTTTCAAGAAGCATTTAAAGGGCTTTATGTACAAGTTAAACCTTCAGCGCAAGGCAGCATGGGCAATGGCGGCATCATGTTTTTTGATTTAACCACCAACTCTACCTCTGGCATTATGCTGTACTACAGGAAACAGAACACCTCCACAGCTACCTTAACGGATACCGTTTCTGTAAACTTCCCCATAAGTACCGGCAGGGCTTTCAATGCCGCAAGTGTATCACATACCTATTCAACTGATGTGCAAAGCCAACTAGATGCAGATCCGAAGCAACAATTCTCTACAACCTTTTTAAAGCCTTTGGGCGGCCTAAGAACCAAACTGGCTTTCCCATATCTTAAAAAGATGAAAAATGAAATTGGCGGCAAAATAGTGGTGAACAAAGCAGAGCTGATTATTGACCTTAGCAGCGGAACAGATGTAGCTCCTTTTAGGGCGGCTCCAAGACTTGCCCTATACCGAACAGACATTGCGGGCCAAAGGACAAACCTGCCCGATAATGATGTAGGCACCAGCACAACCCCTGGCGACTTTAGAGCAAATACAGCTACCTTTGGGGGTTATTTTGACTCGACCAAAAAAAGATATGTGTTTTCCATTACGGCCTATATGCAGGACTTGATAGATGGCAAAACCGAAGATTATGGGACTTACTTAGCAGTTACCCCCACTTCAACATTTGATTTTAATCCTTCATTTGGGGTAGGTGCACGGGCAATAATCGGCAGCTTCTCGAAGGTTCCCGCAGCCGGCGACAACCTGATTAAACTCAATATCTACTACACGAAATCAAACTAACAAAAAAATTACACAAACGTTTGATAAAATCCCCCTAAAGGAATACTTTAGGGGGATTTATATTTTAACCCCCCAAAAAAACATGTGTGGAATTGTAGGCTATATAGGCTTCAGAGAGGCTTGGCCAATCGTTTTAAAAGGTCTGAAAAGACTCGAGTATAGAGGTTATGACAGCGCAGGAATTGCCTTGATAGACCATGAAAGCTTGAACATTTACAAGAAGGCAGGAAAGGTGAAAGAGCTGGAAGATTTTGCCTCGGGGAAAAACCTTTCGGGTTCGATAGGGATGGGACATACGCGTTGGGCCACCCACGGCGCCCCTTCTGATAGAAATTCACATCCTCATACTTCGCAAAAGGGGAACCTCAGCATCATTCATAACGGCATCATTGAAAACTATGCAACCCTAAAAGAAGAACTGATTTCAAGAGGACATTCTTTTAACAGCGACACCGACACGGAAGTACTGATTCATCTGATCGAAGACATCTATCAAAACAACAATGTTGATCTGACCGAGGCCGTGCGCCTGGCACTAAATGAAGTTACCGGAGCCTACGCCATCGTGATTATGGACGAAGAAAACCCAAACCAGCTAATTGCCGCAAGAAAAGGCAGCCCCATGGTAATTGGCGTTGGCCAAGGAGAGTACTTCATTGCTTCTGATGCCACCCCTATTGTAGAGTACACCAAAAATGTAATCTATTTAAATGATAACGAAATTGCTTTTCTGAAGCGCGATGAGCTGGAGATTAAACGCCTGGACAATGTGGTGCAAACCCCATACATACAAGCGCTGGAGCTTAAGCTCGAAATGCTAGAAAAGGGCGGCTACGAACATTTCATGCTGAAGGAAATATACGAGCAGCCCAGATCAATCCGCGACTGTATGAGGGGCCGTATTTATCCCGAAGAAGGCAAAGTACAACTGGGAGGCATCAAGGAATTTGCCGACAAACTGAAAAACATAGACCGCATTATCATTGTAGCATGCGGCACCTCGTGGCATGCAGGCCTGGTAGGCGAATACCTCATTGAAGAATACGCACGGATCCCGGTTGAAGTGGAATATGCCTCGGAATTTAGGTACAGAAACCCCATCATCACCGAAAAAGACGTGGTAGTTGCCATTTCACAATCGGGCGAAACGGCCGATACCATGGCCGCCATAGAAATGGCCAAGGAAAAAGGAGCGACCATTTTCGGGATCTGTAACGTTGTGGGCGCCTCTATCCCGCGTATTACCCACGCAGGTGTATATACGCACGCCGGGCCAGAGATTGGCGTAGCATCTACCAAGGCATTTACCGCACAGGTAACGGTGCTTACCTTAATGGCCTTTTATATGGCCCAGCAAAAAGGTACGCTTAGCAGTTCAAAATTGAGGGAATTGCTGACCGAGCTTGACTGCATTCCAGAAAAGATACAAACCGCATTGCTTTCCAATGATTTGATCCAAGAGATTTCAGCCAAAATTAAAGACGCCAGGAACTGCTTGTTTTTGGGCAGGGGCAGCGGCTTCCCCGTGGCTTTAGAGGGAGCATTAAAACTGAAAGAGATTTCCTACATCCATGCCGAAGGTTATCCTGCGGCCGAGATGAAGCACGGACCAATTGCCTTGATAGATGAAGAAATGCCCGTGGTATTTATCGCTACCAAAAATTCCTCGTACGAGAAAGTGATCAGCAACATCCAAGAGGTTAAAGCTCGAAAAGGCAAAGTGATTGCTATTGTGACCGAAGGCGACGTAGAGGTGAAAAAAATGGCCGACTATTGCATTGAAATTCCTGATGCCAGCGAAGCCTTTCTTCCGTTATTGGCAACAATACCATTGCAATTGCTTTCATATCACATTGCAGTGATGAGAGGCTGTAATGTTGACCAGCCCAGAAACCTAGCCAAATCCGTTACCGTTGAATAAAAAAAAGTCCCGCACGTGCGGGACTTTTTAATGTCTTTATAATTTTTGGTTAGTTAGTTATGGGTTTAAAAAGGTAAATCTCCTGACTCGTCTATAGACGTGGAAAAATCATCTTCTATTTTACTTCCACCGTTATTCCCATTAGGGGCACTCGGCTCAAAATCACTTTTTCGGCCCAACATGGTAAAGTTCTCGGCCACCACTTCGGTAACGTATTTTTTTACTTTTTCCTTATCTTCAAAAGAGCGTGTCCTTAGCTTACCCTCTATGTAAACCAGCTTTCCTTTCTGAAGGTATTTGGAAGCTACCTCGGCCAAGCCTCTCCACAGCACGATATTGTGCCATTCGGTTTGTTCAACTCTTTTTCCGTCTTTGTTAAATGTCTCTGAAGTGGCCAAAGGGAAACTAGCTACAGTAACGCCGCCTTCCAAATGTCTAACTTCGGGGTCCTTTCCCAAGTGCCCCACTAAGATTACTTTGTTAATACCTGACATAAATATATTTGATTAGTCTATATGTTTTTCAATAAAGTCCCCAATAATTTTAGGGTGCGGTAATTGTTTAAATGCTGTTATTTTAACCGATTTAATTTCTGCGTGTTCATTAAAGTTAACAATATAATTATCTATTGCAAAAAATTGAACATATATTGTTTGGTGTGTAAGTGCATGCTTTCTGCTTTCTAAAACCTTTAGCGCTACGGCATTTCCAAACATTTCTTTTACTTTGGCCAATAAGGCTGCATCATCAACCGCACATTCCTGCGACATCTCTATCAGGGGGAAATCGTAGAGCTGCTGCCACACATCGCCGGGCTTACGTTGCTTGGCCAGTATCTCATCATCAGTAATACCAACAAAATAATTGAACCATCTCTTCCTGGCCTTAACCGCTTTAAGCTTTAAAGGAAGCAGCGCAACTTTTTGATGTTTGTAGGCGTAACAACCTGCTTGTATCGGACAAGTTGCGCAAAGCGGCAGTTTGGGTTTACAATGCAAGGCTCCAAATTCCATCATGGCCTGGTTATATACCGAGGGCTGCTGGTCTTGAATCAGCTCCTGCGCTAAACCTGCGAACAGTTTTTGGCCCTTTGGTGAATTAATGGGTTCTTCAACGCCAAAATACCTGGCCAGCACGCGGTAAACATTGCCGTCAACAACGGCCTGCCTTTCATTGCTAGAGAAAGAGGATATTGCCGCAGCGGTATAACTGCCCACTCCTTTCAGCTTCACTAAATGCTGGTAGGAAGTAGGAAAAGTACCGCCAAATTCATCCATCACATATTTAGCAGTATGCAGCATATTCCGGCCCCTGGAGTAATAGCCCAAGCCCTGCCAAAGTTTTAGCACACGCTCCTCTGATGCGGCGGCGAAATGGGCCACGGTTGGAAAATTCTCTAAAAACTTGAGAAAATAAGGCAGGCCCTGCTCAACTCTTGTTTGCTGTAAGATGATCTCAGAGAGCCAGATGACATAAGGATCAGTGGTATTCCGCCAAGGAAGATCACGCTTGTTTTTAAGGTACCATTGAACAATTTCAGACTGAAAAGACATTGTAACAAAAATACAATAAAAGCCATTAAAACCGTAAAAGTTGCAATGCCATGATGGTTACCAGTATAAATAAATCATCTTTTATTTTCCTATCTCATTAAAAAGCAATACTTTTGCAACCCCAAATCAGATGTAATTAAAAAACACACACAATAATTAATTAATTTTAGAAATATGACTAAGGCAGATATTATTGCTGAAATATCAACTAAGACAGGGATTGAGAAAGTTGACGTGCAAGAAACAGTAGAGGCGTTCTTCAAGGTAATCAAAAACAATATGATTAATGGCGAAAATGTTTACGTAAGAGGTTTTGGCAGTTTTGTAGTGAAGAAAAGAGCTCAAAAAACTGCTAGAAATATCTCTAAAAACACCGCAATCATTATTCCAGAGCATTTTGTTCCTAGCTTTAAACCAGCAAAAGTATTTGTTGACAAAGTAAAAAACAGCACTAAAAAACTTAAAGCGGAAGCTTAATATTTGACAATAATGAAAAGCCCACGTACCGTACAGATTGTGATTATTGCAGGCATTGTATTGCTTGTGGGCTTTTTGTTTAGCCAAGATATTAAGGGGCTTGTAAAACCAAAGGAAAGTGTAGCTGAGGCTATGCCACAGGAAGCCCAGGCGCCCAGCTTAAGCTTAGCTGAAGTTTCGGCGACTGCCAAAAACCTGATCAGTAACGCTGCATCTAAAGAAATTACTTCGTTAGAAGCCGCCTATCAGAAAGTTCAAGGCGAAGAAAAAGTGAGCCAAGCAAAAATTTTAGCCCAAAAATGGGATGATTTAGGTCAATCTATACCTAGCGCATTCTACCTAGAAGACGCTGCTCAGGGTGAGTCTTCTTTGAAAAATTGGCTAAAAGCGGGAGATAAGTTTCTAGAAGTATTTGATCTCACTAGAGATAGTTTGGTTAAACCTATTGTATTGCAGAAGGCAAACCATGCCTATGAAAAAGCCATTGCGATCGATTCTACCAACTTAGATGCCAAAACAGGCATGGGAATTACAATGGTTAACGGCAGTGGCGCCCCAATGGCGGGCATTACCATGTTGCTAGATGTAGTTAAAAAAGACCCTAAAAACTTTAAGGCCAATATGAATTTAGGCATGTTTGCGATAAAGTCCGGTCAATTTGACAAAGCGATTACTCGTTTTCAGGACATTATCAAAAACATCAAAGCAACTCCCGATGCTTATTTTAACCTGGCTTTCGCCTACGAAAGTTTAGGGAAGAACCAAGAGGCAATTGATGCCTACCTGCAAAGTAAAAAACTGGCAGCCAACCCCACTTTATCTAGTTTCGTAGATAAAAAGGTAGCTGAGTTGAAAAGATAAAAGAATTAATAAAAACATTTAAAATTAAAAATTATGCCAAGCGGTAAAAAAAGAAAAAGACATAAAATGGCTACCCACAAACGCAAAAAACGTTTAAGAAAAAACAGACACAAGAAAAAATAATTTTTCTTGATGTATGGCCAAAGATAAATGCTTTTTCCAAGGCATTTGTTTTTGGTTTTCTAAGTTTTTTGGTCCATGTGTTAATAAGGTTTCAAAGCCTTAAAATCCGTAGCTTTGGTAAAGGAATTAATAATAGATTCTACTCCCACGGGAGTAACCATAGCTTTAATAGAAGACAAGCAACTTGTTGAGCTTCACAAAGAACACGTTAACAACAACTACGCTGTAGGTGATATTTATTTAGGCCGCATTAAAAAGATTATGCCCGGTCTAAATGCCGCATTTGTAGATGTTGGGTACGAAAAAGATGCATTTTTGCACTACTTTGATTTAGGCCCACAGGTACAATCTCTGATAAAGCTAACGAAGATTAGACGTAACGGAACACCGGGCACTTTATTGGATAACTTTAAATTGGAAGCTGATATAGACAAGGCTGGGAAAATCTCAGAGGTGGTCAGCAAAAATTTACTGGTACCAGTACAGATAGCTAAAGAACCCATTTCCACAAAAGGCCCTAGGCTAAGCTCAGATCTTTCCATTGCTGGAAGATATACTGTCCTAGTTCCTTTTTCGAATGTGATCTCCATTTCAAAAAAGATAAAAAGCAATACTGAACGTAGTCGCCTGAAAAAGATTATTGAAAGTATAAAGCCTAAAAACTTTGGAGTGATCATCAGAACGGTTTCGGAGGGTAAAGGCGTTACGGAATTACAAAAAGACTTACTGGACTCTATTTCTAAATGGGAGAGCTTTATGAAGAAGCTGCCCGAAACAGAGCCATCTAAGCGTGTTTGGGGCGAAATGGATAGGACATCAACGCTTATCCGGGATATTTTAAATACCGATTTCGCCAATGTTTATGTAAACGACCAAGCATTATTTGAAGACATTCGCTCATACGTGCACGAAATTTCGCCCGAGATGGAGCGCATTGTAAAGCACTATAGGCATAAAGAGCCTATTTTTGACCACTTTGGGGTTGAAAAACAAATTAAGAACGGTTTTGGAAAAACTGTAAACTTGGCCGGAGGCGCCTACCTTGTGGTTGAGCACACCGAAGCTTTGCACGTAATAGACGTAAATAGCGGTAATAGAACTGCCAGCAAAGAGAACCAGGAAGAAAACGCACTCCAGGTCAATAAAGAAGCGGCAAAAGAAATTGCCCGCCAATTGAGGCTAAGAGATATGGGAGGCATTGTGGTGATTGATTTTATCGATATGCACAAACCCGCTAACAGAAAAGTGCTGTTTGACCACCTGAGGGAACTGATGCTTCAGGACAGGGCAAAACATACCATTTTACCTCCTAGCAAATTTGGCTTGGTACAAATCACTCGTCAAAGGGTACGACCGGAGATGAACATTGTAACGGTGGAAAAATGTCCAACCTGTGATGGCACCGGGGAAATAAAGGCAAGTATTGTGTTGATGGATGACATTGAAAGCAACTTGACCTACATCCTGCGTGAGCAGAACGAAAAAAATATTACACTGAACGTACACCCGTACATTGCGGCGTTCATTAAAAAGGGCCTGGTTTCCCTACAGTGGAAATGGTTCTTCAAATTTGGGCAATGGGTAAAGATTAAGGCGATATCTTCTTATCACTTAACCGAATTCCACTTCTTGTCTTCCAAAGATGAAGAAATCAAACTTTAGGCTCCTTTAAAAGGAATTAAATAAAAGTCCCGATTTTCATCGGGACTTTTTTGTTTAAAACTTGCTAGCATTTCCAAACGATTAAGTCTAAATTCGTAGCATATCATGCGGCGGCAAATCGTCGATCTAAAATCTAAACAATTGGCCAAGATTAAATCAGCATATTTCTGTCAGAGCTGCGGCTACGAATCCGCCAAATGGCTGGGCAAATGCCCTTCGTGCCAGCAGTGGAATACCTTTGTAGAAGAAGTAGTAGAGAAGCCTTCTGCGGCATCAGCCATATGGAAAACCACCACAGGACAACAAAGAGTAGCCAAACCCAGCAAGCTCGAAGACATTACCAGTGCAACAGAAGAAAGGCTGCTTACTGGCGACGCAGAACTAGACAGGGTTTTGGGCGGCGGATTGGTTCCTGGCTCGGTAACCCTAATTGGTGGCGAACCGGGCATTGGCAAGTCAACCCTCATGCTTCAGCTGGCGCTCAACATTAATCAAAAAAGAGTGCTGTATGTTTCGGGAGAAGAGAGTGAGCAACAGATTAAAATGCGGGCCGAACGCATTAACAAAACCCCCAAGGCCAATTGTTTTATCCTTACGGAAACCTCAACGCAAAATATTTTCAAGCAACTAGAGCAACTACAGCCAGAGATTTTGGTGGTCGATTCGATACAGACCCTACATTCGGCACACATCGAATCCACGCCGGGCAGTGTTTCCCAGGTACGGGAATGTACCGCCGAGCTGCTGAGATTTGCGAAAGAGACCGCCACCCCTGTTTTCCTGATTGGACACATCACTAAAGATGGCGCCATTGCTGGGCCTAAGATACTGGAGCATATGGTAGACACCGTTTTACAGTTTGAAGGCGACAGGCACCATATCTACCGCATTTTACGCGCTATTAAAAACCGTTTTGGAGCCGCCGCCGAACTGGGGATTTATGCCATGCACGGCAATGGCCTGAGAGAAGTATCCAACCCTTCGGAAGTACTGCTCTCACAACGTGATGAAGAACTTAGCGGGATTACCATAGGTGCCACTATTGAGGGGGCAAGGCCCATGGTCATTGAAACACAGGCACTGGTTAGCGCCTCGGCCTATGGTACTCCGCAACGCTCGGCTACCGGATTTGATACCAAGCGCATGAACATGTTGTTAGCCGTACTTGAAAAAAGATGCGGGTTTAGGTTGAGCGCCAAAGATGTTTTTCTTAATATTGCCGGGGGCATCAAAGTAGAAGACCCCGCCATAGATCTTTCCATTATTGCGGCCATTATCTCATCCCATGAAGACATTCCCATATCCTCCAAAATATGTTTTGCTGCCGAAGTTGGCCTTTCGGGAGAAATAAGGGCAGTAAATAGAATAGCACAAAGAATATCAGAAGCAGAAAAATTGGGGTTTGAAAAGATATTTATCTCCAGTTATAACCTAAAAGGTTTTAACCAGGAAAAATTCAAGATCGAATTGGTGACCGTTTCCAAAATAGAAGAAGTTTTCGCTGCACTGTTTGGATGATCTTTTATTTAGTTGACTATTTTTATCAAGCTTATGCAATAAAATTATAGTTTACTCGTTTTTACGACGAGCTTTGGCGAGGAAGGTGACATCCGCATACCCATGTTGGAAAGATTTTAAATATCTTTGTCTCCAATCTTAACTAAAACTTAAAAAAACAGCAATGAAAAAATTAATCTTAAGCTTAGTTTTTTGTGCATTAGCAAGCTTTGCTTTCGCTCAGGAAAATGTAGATGGCCAAGCTTTTGGCGAAGGCGTTAAAAAGGGCAACATTATCCCGGCTACACAAGTGGATGCCAAATTAGGAAAAGAGACCAAGGCCGACATGAAAGTAGAGGGTGAAGTAGTGACCGTTTGTAAGAAAAAGGGCTGCTTCATGACAGTTAAAATCTCTGACAAGGAAACGATGTTTGTTAAATTTAAGGACTATGGCTTTTTTATGCCAAAAGACTTGCCGGCAGGAACAAAAGTGGTTATAGATGGTTTCGCAGAGCGAAAAACAACTTCCGTTGAAGATTTAAAGCACTATGCGGAAGATGCCAAAAAATCACCTGAAGAAATAGCAAAAATTACCCAGCCTAAGAAAGAAATCGTTTTTGAAGCGAAAGGCGCCGTAATTTTAAAGTAATTAGAAAGGTTCTCCTTTTTAATATTGATTGATTGAAAGCCCCGCACATGCGGGGCTTATTTTTTATGCTCAACTTCATTTGTAATATTTTTAACAAACAAAGATTTAATTATTAAATTTTTTTAATTATTAAATTTTTGAGCTATCTTCACTGTATAAACAAATGAAACCTAATCAATCATGAAACTGAACAGAACAACCTTTTTGCTTGCCGCCATTGGCATATTTGGCACAAAA
This sequence comes from Pedobacter nanyangensis, assembly GCF_003313505.1. Lineage (GTDB taxonomy): Bacteria > Bacteroidota > Bacteroidia > Sphingobacteriales > Sphingobacteriaceae > Pedobacter > Pedobacter nanyangensis. The sequence continues at coordinate 403,793 of NZ_QMHO01000001.1, forward strand.
GCCTATGCCCAACAGCTTAACGCGGCGCAAAACCAGGCCCTCCTTAATGCCAATCAAGGTGCTATTGTAAAGCTAGAAGGCTTTTTAACCGAAAAAACCGCCCAAATTCCTTTCCAAAAATATCCCACGCCAGGGCCTCAATACCTTATCTCCGACGATCCGGAATATATACGAGTACCCGAAGCCATTGCCCTAAAAGAAAGTGTGGTTCCGGGGTCAGTTCGGTTTTACCTGTACAATGTGAACGGCGTGGTAGAACCGCAGAAAATGGACCGGAAAATCATTGCCATGATTAAAAATACCGGTAAGGCCCCAATGCGAATCAAGATGTTGAAATACGTAACCCAAAAGCCCAGCACCAATTACTTTAAGCTGGGTAAAGAGGGATTGGCCGCTTTTTTTGCGGCCCAACCTAGCGAGGAAATCCGCACCGTAAAACCTGGCGATGCCGTACCCATTGACGATAAGTTGGAACAATACGTGGTAAAGTACGATGAGCTCGTTCACGGTTTCTACGAATTTGTAATAGATCAACCTGCGGAAATCACCGTGTTGCAAACCGATCTTAAAACCAGCGGCAAAGATGCTTTAAAGCGCATTACCAATGTTTTACCGCCCAAAACCAAAAGCGGTGCGGGAAGAGGTTTGTATGGGGTAAGCAATTATCACGTTAACAATACTGATGTAATCGACACTAAAAATGGCACTGCTGCCCTTGTGGTTGCTGATGGCATAAATGACCCTTGGATTATTGGCCGAGAGGGAACCACGGGACAACAAGCAAAACTTGCCGGAAATTATGGCGTAATGTATGATATTGAGCTGAAATGGAAAAGTACAGACGGTAAAGGCCTTGCCCTGATTACCTGGAACTCCCGCTCTGCAGACAACAAATGGTGCAGCGGTATGGCTGCCGCCATGAAGGTAAGTGAAGGAAAATTTAAAGAAGGGATTATCCAGCTTCCAAAAGATGAACTGGTTACCAAAGCGGCGCCAGAAGCCGTACTGATCCAAATTTTCAAACCATCTGGCAAGGGCGGGGAGCAAACAATCAAATTAACCTATTCTCCCCCTGGGGCATCTTGCTTGCCTACGCCTTTAATTTTGGTTCCCATTGATTTAAAGCCATAATGACGAGATTAGTCCAGCGCATTTTACTCCTGTTTTTCTTGGGCGCACCTTCATTGTTTGCCCAAGAAATCTTAACCATCCACTCTCCAAAAAACCTAAAGCAAACGGACTCGGTACTGGTTTTTAAGCCCAAACAAATTTCGGGGCAAACACCCTTGGTTTATTTGCTACATGGCCATAACGCAAATTATAGGAGCTGGAGCAAGCTGGCAGATCTCCAAGCGCTGGCAAATCAATATCACTTCATTATTGTTTGCCCTGATGGCCTTAAAAAGAGTTGGTACCTCAATTCTCCCAATCCGGATAGCACGCAATATGAGCGTTTCTTTCTAGAGGAGCTCATGCCGGCCATCAACAAAAAATATCCGGTGGATACGCAGCGTGTTTTTGTTACCGGGGCTAGTATGGGTGGTTTTGGAGCCATGTGGCTGATGACAAAATATCCGCATCTATTTGCTGGCGCCGGCAGCACTTCGGGAGTATTGAACCTGCGTTATTCTGCATTTAGGAAAACCACCATAGCCTACCTTTTGGGTACCTACGACGACAAAAACCCGCTTTATGACGAGTTTTCGCCAGTCAACAGACTCTCGGCATTACAGGGACAAAACAAGGCCCTTATTTTTGACACCGGAACCGAAGACTACTTATACATTACCAGCAAACAGTTTAGGCAAAAATGTGACGACCTTAAGATTAAAGCCACCTATATTGCTCAGCCTGGAGGCCACACCGGTGGATATTGGAGCAAAACCATTCCCAAACATTTTGAGTTCTTTGCCGAACATCTTAAAAACCAAAAATGAAAAATCTATTTTTAGCGTTAGCATGTGCTTTTTTAGCCTATAACGCCAAAGCTCAAGAAAAAGAGTTCCTTTTAATTCCGCAGCCCTCTCATCTGGTTGTAGGAACCGCTTCCGTAAAAATCAATGCGCTAACGAACATGGTGCTTCCGAAAGAAAAAGAACACCAGCCATTAGTGGAACATTTTAGAGAACAACTTTCTGCGATACTAAATGCCGACATTAAAACCACTACCAGCAATCGCACCAAAAGCAGCATTTCGTTTTACGTAAAAAAAGATCTGGCCAAGGAAGCCTATCACCTGGATATTACGAAAAACAACGTATCAATTAGTGCTTCCGATCCTTCTGGCTGGTTTTACGGATGGCAAACCTTTATTCAGTTGCTCCGCCTAAAATTAGAAAATGGAAAAGAACCCATTTTGAAAGAAGTAAGCATTAAAGATGAACCTAAATTTGGTTGGCGAGGCCTGATGCTTGACGTAAGCAGGCATTTCTTTAATAAGGATGTGATAAAAAGATATATCGACCAGATGGCGAAATACAAGTTCAACGTATTGCATCTCCATCTTACCGACAACCAAGGATGGCGTTTGGAAATCAAACAGCTTCCCAAACTAACCAGCGTGGGGGCATGGAGAGTACCCAGAACCGGCTATTGGAGCGGAATGCCTGCGCCAGAGCCCGGAGAAAAAGCCTCTTATGGTGGCTATTATTCGCAAGAAGATATCAAAGAGCTGGTAGCCTACGCCAAACAACGCTTTGTAGACATTGTCCCAGAAATAGATTTGCCGGGACATAGCTTGGCCTTTGTGGCTTCCTACCCAGAAATTTCATGTACCAAAACCCCGCAACAGGTACTTGCTGGCGACCCTTGGAATCCTAAAAGAACAAATGTTGTTTGTGTGGGCAACGATTCTACCTATACAAAAATTGATCAGATCATCACAGAGATCGCCGCTATTTTCCCTTCAAAGTATATCCACATTGGGGGCGACGAAGTAACCAGGAACTACTGGAGCAATTGTTCCGTTTGCCAAAATCGCATTGCGAAAGAGGGCCTAAGAAATGTAGACGAGCTGCAAAGCTATTTCGTTAACCAAGTAGCCAAAATAGTCCTCGAAAAAGGGAAAACACCCATAGGATGGTATGAAACCCTCGAAAAAGGACTGGACAGTAACATTGTTCAAATGAGCTGGAAGGACGAAAAAGGGGCCATTAAATCTTCAAACGAAGGGAAAAAGGTCATATTAACGCCTGCTTTTTTGACCTATCTGGATTTTTATCAAGGAGATCCGTATTTGGAAAATGCGCCGTTTACGGTTAACAGGCTCAGCAACAGCTATAAATTTGATCCACTGCCCGCCGGAATAAATGTCCAAAACGTAATAGGGGGCCAAGGAAGCTTATGGACCGAGCAGGTGCCCAACGAGCGCAAGCTACAGTTTATGACCTGGCCCAGGGGTTTCACCCTATCAGAAAACCTTTGGTCAAAAGCACCCAAATTAAGTTGGACGGATTTCTCAAAAAAAATAGAAGCGCACCTGCCTATCCTTACGGCCGACAGCACTAACTTTAGCAACTACTTTTATGACGCAATCATTAGCGCTAAAAAAGGCCAAAACGACGAAGTTGTGCTAAACATTGACACAGAAATTCCTGGACTAACCGTTTACTATTCTTTTGATGATACAGATCCTGACCAATTTTACCCCAAATACGGCGGTGCGGCACTTGCCATTCCCAAAGGGGCAAAAACCATTAGGGCAGTCAGTTACAAAGGCTCGGTACCAAAAAGCAGGATTGTACGCCTGCCTATTGCAGAGCTAAAGAGGAGGGCAAAGCTTTAAACTAAACCCAGCAGGCGGTTCCTGACGAGCAAACAAGCTCCAATGACGCCTGCTTTCTCCCCAAGTTTCGACATTTTTAACTGCGTATCGTTATTTACCAAACTTAAGGAATACTTATTCAATGCGCTTTTAATAGGCAAACGGATATATTCACCCGTTTCGGCTAAACTTCCGCCCAAAATCACCATTTCGGGGTTAAAAATATTGATCAGTACCGCAATACCTTTACCTAGTTTTTCACCTACTTCGGCCACTAGCTCAATGGCCAGCACATCGTCCTTAATGGCGGCATCAATGATATCGTTCAGCTTGATCTCCTCGACAGGCTTTCCCGATAAAATGGAGGTAGAGCCTTCGGCCAGCTTTTCCTTGAATTTCCGAACTAATGCCCATCCAGAAACCTCCGTTTCCAGACAGCCCTTTTTACCACAACTGCAAATGATCTCATTGTTAAAAAAAGGAATATGTCCAAATTCGCCCGCAAAGCCCGATTTTCCATAGTAAAGCTGGCTATTGATCATGATCCCGATACCCATGCCGTAATCCATGTTCAGGAAAAGCACGTTCTCCTCCTCGTGTACCGCTCCTGCAGAAAACTCTCCGAAAGCCATCGCCCTCGAATCATTTTCCAAAAATATCCTTAGGCCAATATTTCTTTCGATAACCTTGCTTAAAGGTTCCTCGTTGAAATGGAAAAAACTATAGCTATACCCTGTAGAATAATTAATCCTACCAGATAAATTGAGACCTGCACCTAATATTTTTTCTCGTTTTACCGGGGCTTCTTTTATAAAATTATTAATAAGCTCGCAAAGCTGATTCAGGGATTCTTCGCTATTGTTTAAGCTATAGGGAATATTCTCCTTTACGTGCACCAGGTTCTTTTGCAAATCGGTTAACCCGATGTTGATGTGCGACTTCTTTACATCGACGCCCAAAAAATAGCCCGACTCCATCACAAGGCCATAAATATTGGGCTTTCTACCGCCTCGCGACTGTAATTTCCCAAAATCTTTCACCAATCCTTCCGCAATTAAATCGTTTAGAACATTGTTGATTTTAGGCGTACTCAGTCCCAACTCCCCGCACAAATCAGCAATAGTTGAATTGCCATTTTTACTGAAATATGCCACTATTGCCTTTTTAATGGTTACATTTTTATAGGCAACTCCCGAAATGTTCTCGTCACTGAGTTCGTTAAAAAAAGTCATTTTTATTAATAAATTTTAAAAATCAAAATTAGAATAATATCTCACTAAACCTAATAAACACCAGTTTTTTATCGCATTTCGAGCATTATGAAATTAAAAAATTAAAAAAATAATGTTACACTTATTAATTTTTTTAAAAAAGTATTTATATTTACGGTTCAACCAACAAGCACCCTAATGAACCGGCTAACCTTACCATCAACTGCTTTCGCACTAAACAAGTCCATTGTTCACAGCGCTCTTTTCTTAAAAGCAAACAACCAAATATGAATATAAAATTTACCAAATTATTCTTTTTCAGTCTCTTGCTAAGCTTACAAGCTTTAGCACAAGTAAACTACAAAACAGACGTACTGATTATTGGGGGCGGTGCCAGTGGAACAACGGCGGCCATCCAATCGGCCCGCATGGGGGTGAAAGTATTGGTGGTGGAGGAAACCGAATGGCTGGGAGGTATGCTTACTTCGGCGGGAGTTTCGGCAATTGATGGCAATCACAACATGCCGTCGGGCTTATGGGGCGAGTTTAGGCAGCACCTATATGATTACTACGGCGGCCCAAAAGCAGTAGAAACCGGATGGGTGAGCAATACCCTTTTCGAACCTTCTTTTGGCAACATCACCCTAAAAAAAATGGCTCAGCATGAAAATCTGAGCATTTGGTACAAAAGTCGTTTGAACAATATCTCCAAAAACGGCCAGGTTTGGCTGGCAGAGGTTAGCAATAGGGGCAAAAAGCAAATTGTTGAGGCTAAAATTGTGATAGACGCCACAGAGCTGGGAGATGTAATGGCCAAGCTAAAAGTGCCTTATCGTGTGGGGATGGACAGCCGCCATGATACCGGAGAAAGCTTTGCTCCGGAAAAAGCCAACAATATCATACAAGACCTAACCTATGTGGTGGTTTTGAAAGATTTTGGCCCTAACGCCAATAAAACCATCAGAAAACCAGAAGGCTACGACCCAAAGGAATTTGATTGCTGCTGTGATGTTCAAGATCCTGCTTCACATGACAACACCCCAAAAATTGATTGCAGCCAAATGATTACCTACGGCAAATTGCCCAATGGCAAATACATGATCAACTGGCCAAAATGTGGCAACGACATTTACCTGAACATTATCGAAATGAATGATGCTGAGCGCAAAGAGGCTTTGAAAAAAGCCAAACTCCACAGTTTGCGCTTCATCTATCATCTGCAAACTAAATTAGGTTTTAAAAATTTGGGTATTGCCGATGATGAATTTCCAACGGCCGATAAGCTGCCGATGATTCCCTACCACAGGGAGTCTCGCCGTTTAGATGGCCAAGTAACTCTGACCTTAAACGACGTGACTTCGCCATATACCCAGCAAACAGCATTGTATAGAACAGGGATTGCTGTAGGCGATTATACCATCGACCATCACCATTTAAAAAATCCGGATGCTCCACAAATCGATTTTGTGAAAATTAAAGTCCCTTCTTACAACATCCCCCTTGGTGCTTTGGTTCCTAAAGCTGGGGCTGGCTTAATCGTTGCGGAAAAAAGCATCAGCGTAAGCAATATTGTGGCTGGAGCCAGCCGTCTACAACCGGTGGTTTTGGGCATTGGCCAGGCGGCAGGAGCTTTAGCTGCAACCGCCGTACTGAACAATACCGACCCGGCCAACATCAACATTAGAGCCGTTCAAAGTGCATTATTGGAAAGCAATGCTTATTTAATGCCTTTTATTGATGTTAAGCCCCATGATCCATCTTTTAAAGTGATTCAAAAAATAGGTGCTACGGGTATTTTAAAGGGCACAGGACTTTCCTATAAATGGGCCAACCAAACCTGGTTTTACCCCGAGCTTCCCCTAAGTGAGTGGGATTTGGTTAACGGTCTAAAAGCTTTTTATCCTCCTTTTGAGGAGATACACCCTTCGGGAAACCTAAGCACGGCCAATTATTTGGCCAAGGCGGTGAAAGCCCTCGGCAAAAAAGAAGTAAAAACAGAGCAGATTCTATCCTACTTAAAAGAGCAAAACTTTGGCGGCCTAACTGCCGAGAGCGCCCTGACCAGGAGAATGGTAGCCCATGTGCTGGATCACTTTCTAAACCCTTTTAAAGTGGAAATCGATTTCTCTGGCAAAACAAAAAATGCAACTAACAACCTAACAAATTAATAATTAACCATGAAGAAACGATTTTCAGTAAGAAAAGAAGGATTTCTCAGCCTTTTAGCGATATTGCTATTCACATTTGCCACGTCCGTAATGGCCCAAACAAAGGTGAGCGGAACGGTAAATGACGATCAGGGAGAAATTCTTACCGGGGTAAGTGTTTTGGTAAAAGGCACCAAAATAAGCACCACCACCAACCAGGACGGCAAATTCCAGATTACCTTGCCAGCCGGTTCAACCACCTTGGTGTTCAGCTATTTGGGCTACGAAACCAAAGAGGCTACGGCTATCGGCGGCGACATTAAAGTAAGCCTTAAATCTAGCGTATCTACGCTAAACAGCGTGGTTGTTGTGGGATACGGAACAGTAGCCAGAAAAGACTTGACCGGATCAGTGGGCAGCGTAAGTGTTGCAGACATGCAAAAGGCCCCGGTAAGATCTTTGGAAGAAGCACTGGCCGGCAGGGTTGCCGGGGTACAGGTTTCCTCGTCGGAAGGTGGCCCCGGAGCTTCAGTAGATATTGTAATCAGGGGCGGCAACTCCATCACGCAAAGCAACTATCCGTTATATGTTATCGACGGCTTTCCAATGGAAGACCTTAACAACACTGGGCTTAATGCGGCAAACCCTTTAAGCGCTATCGATATTAACGACATCGAGTCCATCGATGTTTTAAAAGATGCCTCCGCTACGGCCATATATGGCGCACGTGCGGCTAACGGTGTGGTGGTTGTTACAACCAAAAGGGGAAAGATTGGAAACCCTACCATTACCTACAACACCTATTTCGGGCTACAGAACACCAACAAACGCATGGAGTTACTGAGCCCGTACGAATTTGTTAAACTACAACAAGAACTTGATCCGGCAACAACCGAAAGTATTTACCTTACCAAGGTTAATGGTACCGAAACCACAATAATACCGCTAGATTATTATAAGGGCGTAAAAGGCATCAACTGGGAGGACCAGATTATGCGCACGGCGGGAATGCAAAACCATTACCTGAGCATGTCTGGCGGTACCCAAAAAACCAAGTACAGTGGCTCCCTTTCGTATTTCGACCAAGATGGCGTGATCATCAACTCAGGCTTTAACCGTCTTCAGGGAAGGGTAACGCTTGATCAGGAGATTTCCAATAAGGCAAAATTTGGCATGAATGTAAACTATTCTAGTACCAAAAACTTTGGAACACCTCCTTCTCAGTCAACCTACCAGAACCAGCTTAACTTGCTTTATAGCGTGTGGTCATACCGGCCCATTACCCGTCTAAATTCTACGGTTGATTTAATAGAAGTACCAACAGACCCAGAGTTAGATGGGGGCGCATTTGAGTTCAGGTATAATCCAATTTTAACCACTAAAAACGAATTGAGGGAAAATAGAGGCGAAAGCCTTATCGCGAACGCTTTTGTTGAGTACGAAATCATCAAAGACCTAAAACTTAGGATTTCTGGCGGCATCACTAAGGGTACCACCCAGTACGATACTTTTAACAATTCACTTACGCGTTCGGGAAATCCACAAACCAACAATAAGGTCAACGGCGGCATTAACATCTTTAATTCTACTACCTGGTTAAACGAAAACACCCTCAGTTACCGTAAAAAGATCGGCAAAGATCATTTATTCAACGTTGTTGGCGGTTTCACCTCGCAAAAAGGCACCTCATCGGTTTTTGGAGCCTACGCCAAACTAATGCCCAACGAGGGCTTGGGCCTAAGTGGCTTAGATGAAGGGGTTCCGCTATCGATCACCTCTAGCACGTCACACTATACGCTGGCGTCGTTTTTAACCAGGATCAATTACGATTATAAGTCTAAATACCTATTTACGGCATCTTTCAGGGCTGACGGTTCTTCCAGGTTCATCAACAACAAATGGGGGTATTTCCCTTCGGCCGCCTTTGCCTGGAAAATCAGCGAAGAGCCGTTCATGAAGCCAATCAGGGCTATTTCTTCGGCTAAATTAAGAACAAGCTTTGGCTACACCGGAAATAACGGAGTTGGAAACTTCTCGGCGTTCCCAAGTTTTGTGCTACCACTTTCTGCCGGTTATTCCTTTGGCAATCAGCTGATCAACGGCAGCTATGCTTCAAGTATCGGAAATTCCGATTTAAAATGGGAAACTACCCAGCAAATAGACCTGGGCCTTAATTTAGGTTTCTTCAAAGATCGGCTAACACTTGAGGTAGATGCTTACAGAAAAACCACCAACGACCTTTTGTTAAATGCCAATTTGCCCGCAAGTACGGGCTATACCAAACAGTTCATGAATGTAGGCAGGGTACGCAACCAAGGCTTGGAGTTTACCTTGAATTTCGCCCCGCTCAACAAGGGCAATTTTAAATGGAATAGCAGCTTCAATATCGCCTTTAACCGAAACAAGGTTCTGGAGTTAGCGCAAAATGAACTTTCTATGCTATCCACGCAATACTGGGGCGACGACTGGGCACTCATTCCTGGCTACATTGCCAAAGTAAACAAGCCGGTGGCCCAGTTTTATGGATATATATGGGACGGTGTTTACAATTATGACGACTTTATAAAGCTTGGGCCAAATAGCTATAAACTAAAAGACAACATTACCGCCAACGGCACCGTAAGAGAAAACATTAAGCCCGGCGATATCAAATACAGAGACGTTAATGGAGATTTGGTTGTAGACCAAAATGACCGAGTGGTTATCGGAAACCCTATTCCTGTACACACCGGCGGCTTTTCAAACAATTTTAGCTATAAAAATTTCGACCTCAATATTTTCCTGCAGTGGTCGTATGGCAATGATATTTACAACGCCAACCGGTTAATGCTTGAAACGGGTTCCAGGTTCAATGTCAATCAGTTTGCGTCGTATGCAAACCGTTGGTCGCCAGAAAACCCCACTTCGAATATCCCAGGCATAAGGGGTACCTTAACCAGCGCATACTCTACCCGAGTAGTAGAAGATGGGTCCTTTTTACGTTTAAAAACGGTACAGCTGTCGTATTCCATTCCAAAATCACTTCTTAACAAGTTGAAAATAAAGAACGCCCGGGTATATACTTCGGCTCAGAATATTCTTACCTGGTCCAAATATTCTGGATATGATCCAGAGGTTTCGGTTAGAAGAACGGCCCTAACGCCTGGATTCGATTATTCAGCCTATCCGAGATCTTTTGTGGCAACCCTAGGATTAAATGTCAATTTTTAAAAAAGTAATGATGAAGAAATTATATATATTATTGTCTTTGGGCTTATTATTTTCTTCTTGTAAGAAATTTTTGGAAACAGAGCCAACCGATTTTGTTTCGCCTGGAAACTACTTTAAAACCGAAACCGATATCAATACCGCATTAGCTGGCGTTTACGACGTTCTTGGTAAAACGGGCACATACGGACGATCATTTTATGTTGAATTTGATTTAAACGACCAGTGGTTTGATTCGAGGAGCACTGTCATTACCGGAATGACCGTAAACAACTACACCACATCGGAAGCAACCGTAAATACTACTTGGGAATTATTATACGACGGTGTAAAAAGAGCAAACATCTTTCTTGAAAACGTAGACCGGGCCGAGATAGACACACGAAAGAAAAACATTGCCAAAGGCGAAGCGATGTTTTTACGGGCCTACTATTATTTCCTATTGTGCAACTATTGGGGCGATGTTCCCTTAAGAACCACTTCTGTAACCAGCGCAAAGGAAGTTAATTTCAAAAACACCCCATCGGCACAAGTTTACGATTTTGTTGTCACCGAAATGGAAAAAGCTGCCGATCTGGTAGATATCAGCACTGCATACAGCTACAACAGCAGGATCACCAAAACCGTTGTTTGGGGAATTTTAGCCCGGGTAAACCTAAAAATGGCTGGTGCTCCCTTAAACAAAACCGAACGTTATGCCGAAGCAAGAAAATGGGCTAAAATGGTTATTGATGACGGAAAGCATAAGCTAAATCCCGATTATGAGAATGTCTTCATCAAGATGTGCCGAGACGAATACGATACCCAGTATCGCGAAAGCATGTGGGAAGTAGAGTTCAACAAAATATCTACCGGCGGCCAGGAAGAAGAGGGATCCGTGGGCTCTATCAACGGGATTGCGAATTCAGACCGCACCTTTGGCTATAGCTATGGCGTTCCGCGTGTCACTCAAAAATACTTTGATTCTTTTGAACCTACCGATTCGAGAAGAGACTGGAATATTGGCCCATATAGCTATGGTACGGTAAATGGCGTAGCCAATTCAAGAGTATATTTTAGCCCAACACAAATCTACAACAGGTTTTCTGCAAAATGGAGAAGAGAGTATGAAACGGCTCAGCCTAAAAACCTGGGCACTACGCCCATAAACTTCCCTATTTTAAGGTATGCCGATGTTCTTTTGATGTTTGCCGAAGCCGACAATGAAGTGAACGGCCCAACCCAGGAAGCCATTGATTATGTAGAGATGGTTCGCAAGCGAGGTTACGCCATAGATTTAAAAGGTCGTATCATCAAAACGATAAACATCAGCGCCGGAGGTTCTGGTTACACCGCAGCTCCAACGGTTAACATTTCTGGTGGCGGCGGCACCGGGGCAACCGCTGTTGCAACCATCAGCAATGGCAGCGTCAACGCCATTAATATCATATCCCGCGGAGCCAAGTTTACCACGGTACCTACCATAACCTTTAGCGGAGGCGCAGGAACGGGAGCTGCTGCCACAGCCGTATTAACCGAATTAACCGATGCCAATATTGACAGAAGTATCAGCAAACCAGTTTTTAAAGAATTGATAAGAGCAGAGCGCAATAGAGAACTGGGCTATGAGGGCCTTCGAAAATTTGATCTCGTAAGGTGGGGTGAATACCTTAGCACCATGGAAAATTTAGCCACCGAAATCAGGCTAGGAGCACCGTCCACGTATAAATTTGCCGCCACCGGTGCCGCTAACGTAACCAGCAGAGATGTCTTGGTTCCTATTCCTTCTAGAGAAATTATGCTTAACAAAGCAATCATTCAAAATAAAGGTTGGTAATAAAATATTAGATCATGAAAAATTTAACTTATTTATGGGCATTCATCTTGATATTGCTTTGCTCAGCATGCAACAAAGACGACGTTGTAGCCCCGGATTTTGAGGTTATCGTAGATAAAAAAGAGGTGAAGATAAACGACTCGATCACTTTCTCCTTTTCCGGAAGCCCAGACGTTATTACATTCTACTCCGGAGAAAAAAACAGAGAATACAAATACAAGGAAAGAACAACATTACCGGGAGGCAAAAAAGAGCTAACCATTAGCACGCAAGTAACCTATGGCAGCCAAAGCAACAACCTTAGGCTATTAGCCTCCGCTAATTTTGACGGCAACTATACGCCCGAAGCTTTAAAAGCAGCCAAATGGACGGATATTACCGACAAGTTTACGCTTTCCGTTTCTCCTTCAGGAGTGCTTGGTCCAATAACCGTTTCCAACAAAGTTGATGTGTCAGATCTTTTTGTAAGCGGAAAGCCCTTGTTCTTTGCCTTTAAATATCAAGGACAGGCAACCACAAGCGGTACCACCACTACACAAAGAGGTTGGAGAATTTATGAATTTAACCTCAACAACACATTTCCCGACGGCACGGTGTCTGCCATTGCCACACGTGCTACCGGAGGGTGGCAGCCCATCAATGTTGAAGATGCCGTTAAAACCAATGGCACCAGCAAATGGGTCTATATCAGCAACATGTTTTACTATGACCCATCTTCGAGCCTTTTGGCCTCCGAAGGTTGGTACGTAACCAAAGCGCTTCTTGCAGACGGCATTTCGCCAGACAAGGGGGTTCCTATTAAAGAGTACAGCCAGCGCAGGGAAAGTTACAAATATGCTTTTAACACTCCTGGCACATACAAGGTTACCTTTGTTGGTTCAAACGTAAATTATACCGGACAAAAAGAAGTGGTTAAAGAAATAGAAATTAAAGTATTGCCTTAGCTATTCGTTAATGAACAAACGCTTAAACAGTCTCGATGCTTTTAGAGGGCTTGCCATACTTTGTATGGTGCTCTCTAGCAGCATTGCTTTTGGTGAAATAATGCCTGCGTGGATGTTCCATGCGCAAACCCCACCACCTACACACACATTCAACCCAAACCTGCCCGGCATTACCTGGGTTGATTTGGTGTTCCCTTTTTTCCTGTTTTCAATGGGAGCCGCTATTCCTTTAGCGCTACACAAAAAAGCGGAGGAACTTCCTTTCCATAAAATATTTGCCCAACTTTTTAGCAGAATGGTGCTATTGGCCTTTTTCGCCATTTTCACTTTTCACGCACGGGCTTGGGTCATGGAGAAAAATCCAAGCAATATTACCCAACTCCTTTCCATTGCTGCATTTGCATGCCTATTTCTTATCTACGGAAATTGGTCGGCTTTTGTAAAGAGCAAGCTTGCCCTGGGCTTAAAGGTAACGGGCATCCTTTTGGCCGTTTCATTTTTAGCGTTTTACACTTTTGCCTACGGCGATTTTAGCTTGGCTAAGAGCGATATCATTATCATTGTACTGGCCAACATGGCCTTTTTTGGCGGATTGATTTGGTACACCACGCGTAACCGCCCTCTCTGGCGCATAGCCATTCTTCCATTTGTAATGGCGGTATTTTTAGCCTCAAAAGAAGAAGCCAGCATTAACCAGTTGGTTTTTAATTGGACTCCCGCCAATTGGCTTTACAAATTTTACTACCTCAAATATTTGTTTATCATTATCCCTGGCACGTTTGCCGGAGAGTGGTTCATCAAAGAATCCAAAAACGAAAAAACAGAAACTGCCTCTAAAAAAACACTGCTCCTTATTGCGGTAATTGCCTGTATTTTGGTTTTTGTAAATTTATGGGGATTGTTTGCAAGATCGTTGGAGTTGAATTTATTGCTCAACCTCCTTGCCTGTGCCTGCCTGTTGTTGTTGGCAAAAAAGGTAACGCAAAGCCCCTTAATTAACCACATGATCTGGGCTGGCGTATATCTTTTATTGTTGGGCTTATTTTTCGAGGCTTATGAAGGCGGGATCAAAAAAGACTTTTCCACCTACAGTTACTATTTTGTTTGCTCGGGTTTATCATTCCTTACCTTATTGGCTTTTAGCCTGATTGAAAAACTGGGTTATTTAAAAGCCGTTACCAACTTTTTGGCCAACAATGGTAAAAACCCCATGATTGCCTACACCGCAGGCAATTTGCTGCTAATCCCATTATTTAAATTAACCATGCTCTCTACCTATTTAGACGCCATGAATACCAGTGCCATCATAGGCACCGCAAGAGGAATCGTTTTCACCGGAATTGTGGCGCTAATTACCGTTCTTTTTACCCGTATTAAATTTTTCTGGAAAACCTAAACAAACTACAAACACACCGTGGATCGAACAAAAAATAAAAATACCAATCCCATTTCATGGATACCCAGTACATGGTTTGCCATGGGCCTGCCCAACCTGGTATTGGGAGGAACCTTGCTTTCACTATTGTACAAAAACATGGGGTTTTCCGATACCCAAATTACGGTGTACACGGGCATCATTATTTTACCCTGGAGCTTTAAGCCGCTGTGGGGGCCATTTATGGAACTATACAAAACCAAAAAGTTTTACATTTATGGTGCCCAAATCCTCTGCGGCATCCTATTTGCCATTGCTGCAGGCTTATTGTTCCTGAGCAATTTCTTCGCCGCTTCGGTGGTGGTCTTTTTGTTAATCGCTTTTCTGGGGGCCACCCAAGACATCGCCGCTGATGGCCTATACCTACAATCATTAAACCACAAACAACAAGCCCAATATGTAGGCTGGCAAGGCACTTTCTACAACTTCGCAAAGCTGTTCTCCAACGGGGGAATGGTCTTTTTGGTGGGTGTACTTATCCCGCTTTACGGCAACACCAAAGCTTGGGCCATTATTCTGCTAGTGTATGCCGCAGTTATGTTTTTACTTGGTTTGTACAACAAAAAGTTTTTGCCCCAAACTCAAGCACAGGTACAGGTGCAAACCACGGCACAGGTTTGGCAAACTTTAACCGATGTAATTGCCAGCTTTTTCAGGAAAAAACATATTTGGCTTGGCATTTTATTCATCGTTTTGTATCGCTTTGCAGAAGGTCAGGCCATTAAAATAATGCCCCTGTTTTTTAAGGCTACCAAAGCTGTGGGCGGCCTGGAACTGAGCGAAGCCACTTTAGGGATGCTTACAGGAATTTATGGTACTATCGCCTTTGTGCTAGGCTCATTAGCCGCCGGATATTTCGTATCAAACAAAGGCCTAACCCGCAAAACATTATTAATGCTTTGTGCTTTTTTTAACCTGCCATTTATCACCTATGCTTATCTGGCTTTTACGCAAACCTCTAACCTGCTCATTATTGGAAGTGCTGTGGCGATCGAGCATTTCGGCTACGGTTTTGGATTTATAGGCATTATTCTTTTCATTATGCAACAAATTGCCCCTGGCAAATATCAAATGGCGCACTATGCCTTTGGTAGTGCCATTACCTACTTTGGCTACACCCTGGCCAGCATGATTAGCGGCTATATTAGCGATTATTTAGGCTACAAACACTTTTTTGTTTGGGTGCTTATTGCCACCATTCCCGCCTTTATCGCTACATGGATTGTTCCGTTAAAGAAATTGGAAGCACAACCCGATAAAGAAGAAAACCTGACCAAAGCATAACATGAAAAAATTGATTTATACTTTTTGCTTAATCGTTGCTGCCCATTTTGTAAATGCGCAAGAAACCGTTGCGGTAGATAGTGGTTATTTAAATAGCCACTACTCGCAACGATTGGATTTTTTCAGAAAAATGCCCAACCGCAAAGGCGAAATTGCTTTTGTAGGCAACAGCATTACCGAAGGCGGAAAATGGCAGGAACTCCTCCAAAAAAAGAATATCATTAACCGGGGCATCAGTGGCGACGTAACCTATGGCATATTGGCCCGCTTAGATGAGGTGCTTGAATCGAAGCCTGCAAAAGTGTTCTTGTTAAGCGGGGTTAACGATATGAAACGCGGCACACCAAACGAAGTGATCCTTAATAACTTTAAGCGAATGATGGTGATGGTGAAAACACTATCGCCAAAAACCAAGCTTTATATGCAAAGCGTTTTACCTGTTAACGAAGCCATGTTGCCCGCCATTTATGCGCAGGTAAAAAACAGTAAAATCAACGATTTAAACCAAAAACTGGAGGCCCTTTGTAAGGAAATGGGCGTAAACTACATTAACCTGCATCCGGCATTGGCCGATGAAAATGGAAGCCTTAAAAAAGAACTGAGCATTGATGGCTTGCATTTACGCCAAGCATCTTACGTGTTATGGGCCAACGAACTAAAAAGATTAAAGGTAATCTAACAATGAAAAAAATAGAAAATAAAAAATCAACTCGTCATTGCGAGGCACGAAGCACGCCTACAACTATGGGTAATTTTTCTGGCTTTAAGATTGCTTCCTGCCTCGCAATGACGACAAGCCATATAAGTTTACTCCTCATCGTATCTGCATTTTTTAGCCCTAGCCAAGCACAAACCGTTAAAATAGACAGCAGCTATGCCAACTGGTACTACCAACAGCGCATGGAATATTTTGCCAAAACACCTATTCCAAAAAATGCCATTATCTTTTTAGGTAACAGCATTACCGAAAGGGCCGAATGGCAAGAGTTACTTGCCGACAGCAAATCTCCAGTCATCAACAGGGGCATTGGCGGCGATAACTCTTTTGGGATTTTAGCCAGAATGGATGAAATTGTTAACGCCAAACCTAAAGCCATTTATTTAATGGACGGGATTAACGACCAGTTTAGGAAATTACCCCACGAGGTGAGCGTCAACAACTACCGTCGCATTATCAGAAAAATCAAACAACGATCGCCAAAAACAAAGATTTACATCGAAAGTGCGCTGCCTATTAACGAGGAAATGACCAAGGAAACCTACACCAAAGGCCGCAACATTTTGGTTCCTGAACTGAATAAAAAAATAAAGGCATTAGCCGAGGAAGAAGGTGTTACTTACATCGATATCTGTCCTTTATTTCAAGATGAAAATGGTGTATTAAAGAAAGAATTTACCATGGATGGCGTACACCTTAAAGCCGCAGCCTATATCAACTGGGTTAAATTTTTAAAAGATAAAAAGTACTTATAAGATTGGGAAAATTAACCTTTCATCAACATAATCAAGAAGAAAAAATGAGAATAACGGGAACTTTTATTGATGAGATTTCTCACGATATCCCACACCAAAACTGGGGAAGAGAAGAGTGGGCCAAGGATTTTGCCCACATGAAAGCAATGGGGATTGACACCGTAATTCTCATTAGAAGTGGCTACAGAAGGTTCATTACCTTCCCTTCGGTTTACCTGCAAAATAAATTCGGTTGTTATGAGCCGCCAATAGACTTGGTTGAGCTCTATTTACAGTTGGCCGAGGAAAACGGCATGAAATTTTATTTCGGTTTATACGACAGCGGACACTATTGGGACACTGGAAACCTACAGCACGAAATTGATGCCAATAGGTATGTGATTGACGAAGTTTGGGCCAAATACGGCCACTATAAAAGCTTTGGGGGCTGGTATTTGAGCATGGAAATCAGTCGCCGTACCAAAGGCGCTACCGAGGCCTTTAATACCTTGGGGCTACAGTGCAAAGGCGTGAGCAACGGCCTACCTACTTTTATCTCCCCATGGATTGATGGCAAGAAAGCGGTAATGGCCGCCGAGGCAACCTTAACCAAGGAAAATGCGGTATCCCTGAAAGAACACGAAGACGAGTGGTCGGAAATATTCTCAGGGCTGAAAGGATCTATCGATGCGGTTGCTTTCCAGGATGGCCACGTTGATTATCACGAGCTGCAAGACTTTTTTGAAGTGAACAAGAAAATGGCAGATCAGTTTGGACTACAATGCTGGACCAACGCCGAAAGCTTCGACCGCGATATGCCCATCAAATTTCTGCCCATCAAATTTGAGAAACTGCGCCTAAAACTGGAGGCAGCACGTAAGGCCGGCTACGACAAGGCCATCACCTTCGAGTTTTCCCACTTCATGAGCCCACAATCAGCCTATATACAGGCACATCACCTTTTTAACAGATATCAGGAATACGCAAAGAACTTATAACATGAACAAGTACATAGAGATATACAAGAATGAGCTTCTAAACGAAATTGTCCCGTTTTGGAGCAAAAACTCTTTAGATAAAGATGCTGGAGGGTACTTTACCTGCTTAGATGCCAGGGGAAATATTTACGATACCGATAAGTTTGCCTGGTTACAGGGCCGCCAAATTTGGACTTATGCGATGCTTTTTGACAAGGTTGAGGCTAAGCAAGAATGGAAAGACATTTCTGAACTGGGCGCCTCGTTTATGAGAAAGCACGGAAGGGACGAAAACGGCGATTGGTATTTCTCCTTCACCAAAAGAGGGAAGCCATTAGTGCAGCCTTACAATATTTTTTCCGACTGTTTTGCGGCTTTGGGCTTTGGGGCTTTGTGCAAAATCAATCACAGCAGTGAGGATGCTGACATTGCGCTAAGCACCTTCAACCGTATTTTAGAAAGAAGAAATAACCCAAAGGGAAAATACACCAAAGGCTTTCCAGGTACCAGAGATCTGAAAAACTTCTCGTTACCGATGATTCTTTGCAATCTTTCGCTTGAGTTAGCGCATTTGTTGGATAAATCGACCATCGATGGTTTAATTGACGAGGTATTGCACGAAGTAATGTCGGTGTTCTATCAGCCACAATCTGGCTTGATCCTGGAAAATGTGCATCAAGACGGCAGCTTCTCCGATTCGTTTGAAGGCAGGGTAGTTAACCCAGGCCATATCATCGAGGCCATGTGGTTCATCATGGATTTAGCCGTTAGAAAGAATGATACCGAACTGATCAACAAAGCGCTCGAAATTGCTTTTACCGCTTTAGAGTTTGGCTGGGATGATCAATACGACGGTATTTTGTACTTTAAGGATATCAAGGGAAATCCCGTACAACAACTAGAGTGGGACCAAAAACTTTGGTGGGTACACGTAGAGGCTCTGGTAACCATGGCCAAAGGCTATGCCATTACCCAGAACGAAAAATGTGCGGTTTGGTTCGAAAAGCTGCACAACTACACCTGGAAAAACTTTAGAGATACCGAAAACGGTGGTGAATGGTATGGTTATCTTAACCGCAGGGGCGAAGTTTCGATCGCAGCCAAGGGCGGCAAGTGGAAAGGCTGTTTCCATATCCCCAGGGCATTGTACCAAGTTTATCATACGTTGGAAAAAGCAGCAGTGCCGGCAATATGAAACAAACCGTTTTTTTCATAATTTTTCTTTTTGGAAGTAATGCCTGGGCACAAAAGGGCCATTTCACGCTGGTTTCTCCAGATGGAAAGCTCCAAACAATTATTAATACCAACAACCGCCTTAGCATTTGTGTGCTTCAGGAAAAAGACACCATCCTAAAGCCTTCCATTATCGGTATGGATATTGTTGGCAAGCCCTCATTTGGGATTAATCCCAGCGTTTCAAAAAGCATTGTTTCTACAAACAGAACACAAAAAATAGAAAGCCCTTTTTACAAGAAGGGCTTTATTACTGGGATCTACAATGAAATATGCCTTTACTTTAAGGGAAATTATAGCGTAACCTTTAGGGCTTATAATCAAGGAATGGCCTATCATTTCTCCAGTTCATTAAAGGATCCGTTTTTGGTTAAGCATGAAACAGCTGATTTTACCTTCCCAGACAGTGCCAATGCCTATGTTCCATATGTAAAAGTGAGGGGGGCCGAGCTTACCATAGAAAGGCAATTCAACAACTCTTTCGAAAACACCTACACTTATGGCAAAATAACAGCCATGGACACCAACCGATTGGCCTTTCTACCCCTATTGGTTGAGACGCAAACCAGCAAAAAAGTGCTGATCACGGAGGCAGACCTAGAATCGTACCCCGGAATGTACCTAAGAAACCGCAATGGCAAAAACAAACTATCCGCAGTTTTTGCCCCCTACCCTAAAACGCTGGAGCATGGCGGCTACAATAAACTACAACTATTGGTAAAAGAGCGAGAACCCTATATCGCCAAAGTAGCCTCGGCCAGAAACTTCCCATGGCGAATCATTTCGGTAGCCCAAAAAGACGCCGAACTTCTGGAAAACGATATGGTATATCAGTTAGCCTCTCCTTCTAAAATAGCTGATATTTCTTGGATAAAACCCGGAAAAGCCGCTTGGGACTGGTGGAACGCCTGGAACTTATACGGGGTAGATTTTAGGGCAGGAATTAATACCGAAACCTACAAGTATTATATCGATTTTGCTTCAAAAACGGGTTTGGCCTATGTGGTAATTGATGAAGGCTGGGCCGTAAACCTAAAATATGATCTTAAACAAGTGGTTCCGTCCGTAAACCTGCCCGAGCTGATCAACTACGCTAAGCAAAAAAATGTAGGCATTATTTTATGGGCCGGATACTATGCCTTTGAAAAAGACATGGAAGAGGTTTGCAGGCACTACTCGGCCCTCGGCGTAAAGGGATTTAAAATAGATTTTATGGATAGGGACGACCAGCTTATGGTCGAATTTTATTATAAAGCCGCTAAAACCGCCGCAAAATACCATCTCATCCTCAACCTTCATGGTGCGTATAAGCCTACTGGCCTACAAAGAACATATCCCAATGTGCTTAATTTTGAAGGAATCCACGGCATGGAACAAATGAAATGGGTAGATATCAAAACTGATCAGGTTACTTATGACGTTACTTTCCCTTTTATCAGAATGGTTGCGGGCCCGGTAGACTACACACAGGGAGCCATGAGAAATGCTTCTAAAAGCAACTATAGGGCCATTAGCCAAGAAGCCATGAGCCAGGGCACCAGATGCAGGCAGCTGGCATCGTATATCGTTTTCGATGCGCCCCTATCCATGCTATGCGATAATCCAGTAAACTACGAAAAGGAGGAGGAAAGCATGTCCTTCATCTCCAAAATCCCTTCCTATTGGGACCAAACCGTTGCATTGGACAGTAAAATTGGGGAGTATATCGTGGTTGCTAAAAAAAAGGGAGGTGATTGGTATATAGGTGGATTAAACAACTGGAACAAAAGAAGTATCCATTTGGATCTGTCTTTTTTAGACCAACATGCCAAGCATGCAGAGCTTTTTGTTGATGGCATTAATGCCGATAGGGTAGCCAGAGATTATAAAAGGAAAACACTGGAGCTTTCGGATCGCAGAACTTTAAAAGTAGACATGGCGCCTGGCGGTGGATTTGCCATCAGGATTTCCTCCAGAAAAGCACCTTAAAACACAAAAAAGGGGCTATGGCCCCTTTTTCATTTGTTTGTCCCCTTTATCTGATGGTAATTGAATTATACCTTACCGTAGCCTTAACATTAGAAGGGCCGCCCCTGCCAATGGTTCCGGCGTACTCCTTGGTTGAACTGGAACCTCGCTCTTCCTCATCAACTCCTACCCTTTTGGCATTTACGTTTTCGCCATATTTAAAGGATGCATAGTGTGTATCAACGTTTAGGTTACCCCCAAAATTTGGGGCAAAGCCCAATGTAACGGTTATATACTCTGCATCAACATTAATTGTTTTGCTGCTGGCCTCTATTTTTTCGATATTCAATTTACCGCCATATTGAGATTTGGCCGTAAAAATTCCGGTAAGCCTGCCTACTCTCACGGCGGTATATTGGGAGGTAAGGCTTAAGTTGCCCACCTGCTCAATGGATAGGCCACTGCCGTATTGTACCCTAATGCCCGCTTCGCCCCTTACCGTACCAATTTTTACCGAAGCATACTGCGCATCCAGATCCAGGTTGCCTACCGATTCGATGGACAAACCGCTGCCATATTGCTGTCTGATGCTGGCATTTCTCTTGATATCACCAATGCGAACGGTCGCATATTGGGCAGTAAGATTTAGATCGCCAATGGAAGCAATGGTTAGGCCACTGCCATATTGCTGCTTAATGGTGGCCTTGTTCACATCTTTCAAATCAACGCTGGTATATTGTGCCGAGATAAAATTGTTCACGTTGCTCAAATCGCCGGTAATTAGCTTTCCATATTGTACTTTAAGTGCCGTGGGCCCAGAAAAATCGGGGATTTCCAGGTTGCCGTATTGCTGCGTAGCACTAAGGGCAACGTTTGAGGGCAAATAAACGGTCATGAAAATTTTTACCTCCCTGCGCCATCTCTTTCCGTTTCTGTTGCCATTTCCCCAGTTGCCGTTTCTGTCTTCCATTTGGGTTTTAAACATGGCCTCATCTCCATTTTTGGAGCTGCTAATGGTTACGTTGTCAATTAGCTTCTGTGCTTCATCTTCAGAGTTTGCAAAAGCCCTGATATCGGCATCTACCTTCACTTCATTTTTTTCCCAGGTTTTCACAATAATGTTCCCGTAAATGTTGGCAACGTTCACCTTATCGCCACGGCCAATGCTGTAGCTCTTTGAAAAAGATTTGGTCCTCTGCGGATCGTCATACTGGCCCTGTTGGTAGTTGCTATAACTTTCTGTTGTTTCGGTGACCTTCCCATCTTTTGTCGTTTTATGGCGGGTAACCACTAACGATCTGGAAACAGACGTTGATGAGCTTTGGCTATACTCGGCCGCAGGAGCGGCTGGAGTTGGGGGCGTAGGCGGTACGGCCACCTGTGCATTTGCTTGTAGTACCGACCAAACCAAGGCCGAGATACTAAATATGATATTTTTCATTTTCTTTAAAACTTGTTTTTGGCAGAGCAAAACTGTTTTAAATACGTTATAACCGACGTCGAAAGAAATAAAGTATTAAATCGTTTTCTCCTCTTTTTTATATTGATTGACTTGATTGATAATGTACAACTGTTGGCTGATCATCTGTAATTGTATCTCCAGGTTTTTCATCATGGCCTTGCCAACCAAGGCTTTGTTAGGGCTGGTTTGCAGTTGTTGCTTCAGTTCCTGATAATCTTTGTCTAGCTTGCCCATATCGGCAATAAACTGTTTATAAAGCTCCGGATCAGCATTGGCCAAAACCTGTAAACTATCCCGCTTTTCTTCAATTAGGTTGGTAAACCTTACTTCTTTTTTACCTAAACCGGGGTTAATATCTGCCACTAAAATTTCAGTAGCTGATTTTTTATACTGGTAACCAAAGTACACCCCTACCGTAAGTATCAACATGGCGGCGATACTCATCCATTGGTAAAGGCCAAAAGTTTTTTGCTTAGGTTGTTTCTTATCCAGCTCTGCGGCTATTTTGCCCCAAAGTGCATCCGACGGACCTTTAACCTCAAACTGTTTTTTGTTATCTCTTACAAACCCCTCTAATTTATTGTTCATCTTACTACTCCTTTCGTTGCTAATAAACTATTCAACTTTCTTTTAGCCCGCATGTATTGGGTGCGCGACGTGTTTTCTGTTATTTTTAAAATATGTGCAATCTCCTCGTGGTCATAACCTTCAAACAAGTATAAACTTAACACCACTCTATAACCATCAGGCAGTTCGGCCATTGCACTTTTTATGGCCTCTACCTTTAAATGTGTTTCTTCAAAATCTGTCTCCTGCTCATCGGCCACATCCACCTCATCCACGCTCACGGTTTCCATTTTTCGCTTGCGCAGATAATTGATAGACCTATTAATCACGATTTGTTTTAACCAAAGCCCAAAAGTTGTTTCCTGCCTAAAGTCGGCAATGCGGTTAAAAGCATCCAAAAAGGCCTCCTGCAACACATCTTCCGCCTCGGCATCATCATTAACAATCCTCAGGGCCACGTTGTACATAGCCGTAGCATACAACTTGTATATCTCAAATTGGGCCTTCCTGCTGCCGTTTCGGCATTCGGTCACTAAATCTGTGTGCTTGTCTATGTAAACAGTTTCCAAATTCTAAAGCGTTCTGATCAAAAGACAACGTGAAATTCAAAACGTTGCATCATGCTACAAAAATATTTTTTTGTTTCTTGTTTTTAATGAGAAAAGCGGATAAATCGTTGTATTTAAATATAATCGTCCGTCCAACATTTCGGGATACATTCCAGATCCTCGTTTCGTTAATGCTATGGACTTTACATAACGATTGAGGTTAAATATTTAACCGCTAAGAAAAATAAAAGACCCGCAGGACGCAAAGTAGAAATGAACCTTAACCGCGACCAACCAAAAAAACCATCAATAAAAATAATCCTATCTTTGGCACCATGGCACGCATCATGGCATTTGATTATGGCACCAAACGTATTGGCATAGCGGTTACAGATCCTTTGCAGATTATTGCAACAGGCCTTGATACCATACACCCCAAGGATATCATAGATTTCATCAAGAAATATCTCCAAACTGAGCAGGTAGAAGCTTTTGTGCTTGGCGATCCCAAACAAATGGACGGCTCCCCATCTGAAAATGCGCAGCACGTTAAAGGCTTTTCCACCATTTTGAAAAAGAACTTTCCTGGTATTCCGCAGCATTGGGTTGACGAACGTTTTACTTCTAAAATGGCACATGCCACCATTATGCAAAGCGGCCTCAAAAAGAGCGACAGAAGAGACAAAGAAAGAGTGGACACCATCTCGGCAACCATAATTCTGCAATATTTTATGGAACAAAACCGTTTATAAGCACAATGATCAGCGAAGAACTACAGCAGCTTTTGCTCAAATATTGCGAGCCCGAAGACCAATTGCTACAGCATATTGACCGGGAAACCAACCTTAAAGTTTTAATGCCCCGCATGCTCAGCGGTCATTACCAAGGTCGGGTATTGAGCTTGCTCAGCAAAATGATTTCCCCAAAAAGAATTTTAGAAATAGGCACCTTTACCGGATACGCTACTTTATGTTTGGCCGAAGGCTTAGCCCAAGACGGCATCATCTATACCTTAGATATTAACGAAGAGTTAGAAGATATGGTCAGGGAAAATTTTGCCAAATCTCCTTTAGGTGCTAAAATAAAATATATCCTTGGCGATGCCCAACAAAGTATCGCCCGGCTCAACGAAACCTTTGACCTGGTTTTTATTGATGCCGACAAAAAAAATAACGGCACGTATTACGACCTGATTTTTGACCATGTAAGAAGTGGTGGACTTATCATTGTAGACAATGTGCTTTGGAGTGGCAAAATTGTAAACAATGCCCAAGACAAGGATACTAAAAATATCAGTTCTTTTAACGATAAAATAAACGAAGACCAACGGGTAGAAAAATTGATTTTACCCGTTAGAGATGGCTTATTTGTCATCAGAAAAAAATAAATCAGGTGGCAATTGTCAGTTGAAATTTAGCGCTTGCTAACATTTACAATAAAACAATTTAACAATGAAGAAAATTCTATTTCTGTTCTTCCTATGTACAAAAACGATATTTGCCTTTGCTCAAACCACCCAAGAGTATATTGAAGAATATGCTGATGTAGCGCAGGACCTGATGGAAGAACACCATATCCCGGCAAGCATTATTTTGGGCGTGGCCATCCACGAATCAGCGGCAGGCAAAAGTAAAATTGCCCGATACCTGAACAACCACTTTGGCATTAAGGGCAAAAATTCCAACACCGAAATCCGGTCATCTTATAAAGATTTTCCAACGGTAGATTCGTCCTACAATCACTTTATTGCGTTTTTAAAAAGTCGCAGTTATTTTAATGTCCTTTTTGATAAGTATGATCAATATGACTTTAAAGCCTGGGCAAGGGGCATACAGCGAGGGGGCTACGCCCGCAGCCGCACCTGGGCCTCACAGGTAATTGCACTGATCCGGAAATATGAACTGTTCCAATACGATAACCGTCCGGAAGATTATGTAGAGCCTGTTGACCCCAAGCCTGTTTATCCATCAAAAAAAAGAGCGTCCCGCACCTACACCGTAAAACAAGGCGATAATTTAGGTATTATTGCCAAACGAAATAAAACAACGGTCAAGGCGATCAAAAGTAAAAACGGGCTCAAGTCAAACGCCCTTAAACCTGGACAAAAACTGAAACTTTAGTGAAAATGAGTAAAAACAAATCGCTGCTTCTGTTAATGTTGGCACTTGCTTTAGGAAGTGCATGTAAAAGCAGGCAGTATAGCCGCAACAACAAACAGATCGAAAAAAACGCCAAAAAAGACAATCCTTCCCCTGTTTCCTATACCACGGTATCCTACATTGATGCTTTTAAAGCCATTGCCATCGAAGAGATGAACAAGTTTGGCATTCCGGCAAGCATTACCCTGGCACAGGGCATCTTGGAATCAGGTAGTGGCAGCAGCGACCTGGCCAAATATGCCAACAACCATTTCGGCATCAAATGTACGTCTGATTGGAAAGGAAAAGCTTATTACAAGGACGATGACCAAAGGGACGATTGTTTCAGGGTGTACAAAGATCCCCGCGAATCATACAAAGACCATTCGGAGTTTTTAAAACGAAAACGCTATGCGGCACTATTTGAGCTAGATAAAAACGATTATCGCAATTGGGCCATTGGGCTTAAAAATGCGGGATATGCCACCAACCCCAAATATCCGGACCTGCTCATTAACCTGATCGAAAAATACCAGCTCTATCAATATGACCAATCAGAAAGCGAGCGTGAAAAACTGGCCCGAGAGGATAAGGTGTTCAAAGAGATCAATGCCAACATCCCCAATGAGAAAAAACTGTACACTCCAGTTAACGTTGCGCCAAAAGATCCGCCAGCAGCATTGGAAAACGGTAAATATCATGTGGTACAAGCCGGAGAAACCCTTTACCGGATCAGCCAGCTTTATAAAATCTCGGTTGATGATTTAAAGGCCCTCAACCAACTGCCAGACAACAACATTAAAGTTGGACAAAAACTGGTAGTGGTTAAATAATGTTAAGATAGAGGCATCAATCTGTTTAAGTTGTAGCTTTGCTCATAAAAATGAAATTTCTACTCGCCAGCATATTTTTCCTCGGCACAATATCAGCATTTGCGCAACAAAAAGCGGTGCCGGGCTTTGTGGTTGATAAAGATACTAAATTGAGGCTGGCCAAGGTTTATATCTATAACTCATCTTTAGACGAAGGTTTTTATAATAACACCAAAGGTGAGTTTGTGGCGCCTGTTAAACTTGGCGACACATTGTTTGCAGCACTCAGCGGCCATGCCATGGATACCATCGTTTACCGCGGACAAAGTGCCATTGTTTTCCAGCTACGCTCGATGGGTATCAGGCTAAAGGAGGTGAGCATTTACGGAAAGGCCAAAACTCCTCAGGAACTTTACAAATCAAAACTGGACGAGTTTAAATACAAACTGGACCAGGGCAGCAGCAAAGACTTGCTTAACTTGGGCCAAAGAGGCGTTGGCCTAGGCATTGATGCCATTTATAATTTGCTGAGCAGGCAAGGTAAAAATGCCCGTCATTTACAGCAAATACTTGAAAAGGATTATAAAGAACAGGTCATAGACTACCGTTATAACCCCACCTATGTTAAGAGCCTTATTGATATCAAAGAAGATAAGCTACAGGATTTTATGACACAGTACAGGCCTACCTATCAGTTTGTGCTTAATGCTTCTGAATATGCTTTTGTGCAATTTGTAAAAAATAGCTATGCTTCCTACAAACGAAATCCATCAATGTTCCGTTTGCCTAAGTTGCCTGAGCTAAGTATCGATAAAATGTGATGGCCTGGTTTATTGTAGTGCCCAAGCTACGAGTATCAGCTATGGCCATTTATCCATTTATTTTGGTGCAAAAAACGGCCTACAAAACGGAGGCTATT
The DNA here is from genome assembly GCF_003313505.1 of Pedobacter nanyangensis. Classification (GTDB taxonomy): domain Bacteria; phylum Bacteroidota; class Bacteroidia; order Sphingobacteriales; family Sphingobacteriaceae; genus Pedobacter; species Pedobacter nanyangensis. The sequence goes on from NZ_QMHO01000001.1 coordinate 431,655, forward strand.
TTGGTTAACCACGAAAAAATACACCACCGCCAACAGCTGGAATTGCTCATTGTTCCATTTTACCTTTTTTACCTGATCAATTACCTGTACAACTTATTGAAATACAGGAAACACCATGTTGCCTATTTAAATATCGTATTTGAAAAAGAGGCTTTTGCCCAACAACATAACCTTGCTTATTTAAATAGCAGAAAGTTGTTCTCGTGGATAAAGTATGCCCGCCGTTAACTTGCTATTTTCGTTACATAAAGCCGTTATGGGTATAAACATTTTATAAAATTTTACGTTTCTTTGTGAAGAATGAAGCGTTTAGTATTTACCATTTCTACTATATCGGCTCTTTGTGGGGCTGTTTCGGCCCAAGAAATAGACACGGTGCCCATTCCGGTAAAAGATCTGGAAATTAGGCTAAAAAGAAGTCCACTGCCTTCAAGAACAGGGGTTATTCCTTTCCAGCCGGTGGAGCTGAAACCGGCCTTGGTAAAAGCAAAAATCAATTACTGGAAAACCAAAGGTACGGTGAGCATTAATGCTAACCAGGCTTCGTTTAGCGATAACTGGAAAGGTGGCGGGGTAAATTCCATTGCGCTGGGCGGTTTGGTTAATTACAAGGCTGAGTATAGCAAAGAGAGCTATAGCTATACCACTGAGGTGATTTTACAGTACGGAAAAGTTAAAAACAAAGACCAACTGCAAAAGAAAACCAACGACCGTATTTATTGGGACAATAAGGCGGCGGTGCAATTATCGAAAAACTGGTATTTCTTTGCTTCGCTAAGTTTCGAATCGCAGTTCGACAAAGGTTTCTCCTATTCCAAGGATGCGCAGGGGAACGAAGTAGCCAAACTGCTTTCCAAATTTATGTCGCCTGGTTATTTTACCGAGTCGCTGGGTTTTGAGTATAAGCCAAGTGCGGTTTTCTCTACCCGTATTGGTACGGGTACGGCCCGCCAAACTTTTGTATTGGATACCAACATTTATAAAACCAACTCCAAAAACTTTGGCGTACCTATAGGAAGTACGATCAAAAATGAGCTCGCATTCCAAATTGTGAGCAATTTTGAAAAAGAGGTGGTTAAAAACGTGGTGTTAAAAGCGAAGTACAACATGTTTATTCCGTATGATAATTTTGGCCACATTGACCATCGCCTGGACATGGTGGCTACTTCAAGGATCAACCGGTTTATGAACGTGTCGTTAACGGGGGTAATTTTGTACGATAGGGATATGGACCTGAAGGTGCAGAAAAGCCAGGCACTGGCTTTGGGATTAAGTTTTACCTTCCCGAGGTAGCATTCCGCTAACTTTTATTTGCAAACCTCTCGGGGTTTTCAGAAACGGCGCTTGCAACTGCCTTGGGTTGCTAAACCCGATTGCAACGGCAGCCCCGAGGTACGAGGGCTAAAGTGTAAAGCGGGACTGCTGGTACCTATTTGATCTGTTCCTGCTTTTCTAAAAATAATTAGCAAAGTGTTGGCTATATTACCATTAAATCGCAATTCGTAAATCTACAATCGTAAATTATTAATACCTTTGCGTTTCACAAATTTTAATATAAAAAGCATTCAACAATGTTTGAAAATTTACAGGATAAGTTAGACAGGGCGTTTAAGGTTCTGAAAGGACAGGGAAGCATTACTGAAATCAACGTGGCCGAAACCATGAAGGAAATCAGAAAGGCTTTGTTAGATGCGGACGTAAATTATAAAACAGCCAAATCTTTTACCGACCAGGTGAAGGAAAAGGCTTTGGGGGCAAACGTACTGACCAGCATTTCGCCAGGCCAATTGCTTACCAAAATTATGAACGACGAGCTTGCGGCTTTAATGGGCGGCGAGGCTACGGAACTTGATTTAAAGAACAATCCGACCATTATATTAATTGCAGGTTTAAACGGTGCGGGTAAAACTACCTTCACTGGAAAATTGGCCCTACACCTTAAAAGCAAGGGCAAAAAACCTTTAATGGTTGCTGGCGACGTTTACCGGCCGGCGGCTGTTGACCAGTTGCAAGTGCTAGGTGAGCAGGTTGGTGTGCCGGTATATGCCAACAAAGAATCGAAAGACCCAGTTGCTATTGCGCTTGAAGGTATTGCCGAAGGCAAGAAGAACAACAACAATGTAATTATTGTGGATACGGCGGGGCGTTTGTCTATTGACGAGGCCCTGATGAACGAGATTTCGGAAGTTAAAGCGCAAACTAAACCGCACGAGATTTTATTTGTGGTTGACTCGATGACGGGTCAGGATGCGGTAAATACGGCCAAAGTATTTAACGACCGCCTTGATTTTACGGGCGTTGTTTTAACCAAATTAGATGGGGATACCCGTGGTGGCGCAGCGCTTTCGATCAAATCTGTGGTTGATAAACCGATTAAGTTTATTGGTACGGGCGAGAAGATGGAAGCTTTGGATGTTTTTTATCCAGACAGGATGGCTTCGCGTATTTTGGGCATGGGCGACGTGGTTTCCCTGGTAGAGCGTGCCCAGCAACAGTTTGACGAAAAGCAGGCTGCCGAACTACAGAAGAAAATCCGTAAGAACAAATTTGATTTCAACGACTTTTACGGACAGATCCAACAAATCAAGAAAATGGGCAACATGAAAGATTTGATGGGCATGATCCCGGGCGTTGGCAAGATGATGAAAAACGTGGATATTGATGACGATGCCTTTAAAGGCGTAGAGTCGATTATCCAGTCGATGACTCCTTTTGAAAGGGAAAACCCAGATGCGATACAGCAAAGCCGCAAGTTGCGGATTGCCAAAGGATCGGGCAATAAGCTGGAAGATGTGACCAAGCTATTGAAGCAATTTGAGGATATGCGAAAGGTGATGAAACAATTCTCTAATCCTGCTGCTGCTGCAAAAATGATGCGCAACATGCCAAAAATGCCGCAGAGATAAGACCCTCCAACCCTCCCTAAAGCGAGGCTTAAATAGTAAAGCCCTAATATCTTAAAGATGTTAGGGCTTTTTTACGCCAATACTAAGCTCTTTTAGGGTTTAGGATTAATCTTCTAAAACAACCGCTGTTCCGCTGGCGGTTACCATTAGCATGCTGCCGCCGTTGCCAACGGTTTCATAGTCTAAATCAACACCGATAACGGCATTGGCGCCCATAGCCGCGGCATATTGCTGCATTTCGCTCACGGCAGTATTTTTGGCTTCGCGGAGTACTTGCTCATAGGAGCCTGAGCGTCCGCCTACAATATCCCTAAGGCCGGCCAAAATATCTTTAAAGAAATTTGCACCAATAATGGTTTCGCCAGTTACCAGGCCAATATATTTTACAACTTTCTTTCCTTCTACAGTATTTGTGGTGGTTATTAACATATTTTTAAGTTTTTTTATTTCGACGATGATATGGTAAAGATGTTACACTAATTTAACATTTTTCTTTAACTATCTTTTCTTTTTCAACGGGTTATAAAAACAAGAAAAACAGCAATTTAACTTTTTTGTTTAAAAAAATCTATCTTTGCATGTAAAGTTAGTCTAACGATAACCAAACGTGACAGCTTTGGCTACAATGAAAATCCAATAAAATGAAAAAATTCTGCCTGATAACGCTTCTCTGTGCTGCTGTATTTTCTGTAAAAGCGCAAAACACAGCTCCAGGCTTTGATCAAACTAATTCGCAGTTTTCTGTTAATTTGGCTGTATTAAGCAATAATACCCGTAGCTCGGCCGACAATTTGTTCGAGGAAGGAGAACGCTATGAACGTTTCGGGGATTTTGACAGTGCGGCTTTTATGTTCAATAAAGCGGCCAACGAGTACCGCCTGGACAAGAAATATAACTTATACGGGACCACCCTTATTCGGCTGAGCAATGTATATCTGTCACAAGCCAACTTTACCGAGGCAGAGCATGTAGTGCTGAAACAGGTGCTGAAAAACTATGCCAGAACGGGCAGCAAGTCTGGACAGATGTCGGCCTATCAACAATTGGGCAAAATTTACTTGGCGGCCAACAAATTGCCACAGGCCCTTTGGTTTTACACCCAACATGGCATATTGGCCCAGCAGCTTCAGGACAAAAATGCCTACATCGAATCTGTTTTGGGCATTGTGTCGGTAAAAATCAAAAAGAAAGATTACCTATTAGCTTCTAAAGACCTTAATACGGTAGAACTTCTTTCCAAAAATGCCAATACCGTTCAATACAATCAAATCATCAAAAACAACAGGGCATTAATTGCGGAAAAAACAATCAGTAAAAAAGGATAACGGCGGTACAAAGCGCCTAACGATTACTTGTTTTTTTAAATGCGAATACGCTCCATACGCTCTCTCCATGACTTCAAAAACCAACATTGCTGCTCTCTTGAGCAATCGCGAGCTGGAAATTATCCGGCTGATTACCCTTGAGTACAATAACCAAGATATTGCAAAACATTTAGACATTAGTAAAAGAACCGTTGAAACGCACCGCAAAAACATCTTTAAAAAAACCAAGGTAAAAAGTGTTGTTGGGCTGGTAGTTTTGGCCTTAAAGAATGGCTTGGTGCCATAGTTTTAACTATTTTTAACAAACTTTACAAAAAAGATACAGACTAAAACTGCATCTTTTTTGTTTATTTAAGAAATTGGTATCATATTGGATAATGATTTTATAACGAATGGACTTTAAAACAGTTAAAGAAATGCTGAGAAAAATATTTGCCGTTACCTTCGCCGCCGCAGTTTTGGCCTGCACAGCCTCTCCAAAGGCGCAAAAACCGGTGAACGGTATCCCGAACATAAAACCAGACGAACAACAAAGTTTGGTAACCAAGGAAGTGGTGGGCTTGCTAGAGAACTATAATTACAAGAAGCCCAAATTGAACGATTCTATTTCCTCGATTGTTTTTGATCGATATATCAAGGCGCTGGACCCCTCTAGGTATTACTTTCTGGAAAGCGATATTAAGGAGTTTGAAGCCAACAGATACAACTTAGATGATGATTTTAGGATTGGAGATCTGAGCACGCCTTTTTATATTTTTAACGTTTACCTGAAAAGATACAATGAGCGTGTGAACTACTCTATTTCGCAGATCAAAAACAAATATGATTTTAACCAGAACGATACTTACGTGTACGACAGGGAAAAATTGCCTTGGGCAAAAAGCGTTGCAGAGCTTGACGATATCTGGAAAAAACGTGTGAAATACGAATTGGTGAATTTAAAAATTGCAGGTACTGATGATGCCAAAAACGTGGAAACTTTAACCAAACGTTATACCAGTTTAAAATCACAAGCAGCAAAATTCAACAACCAGGATGTTTTCCAAATTTTAATGGATGCATTTACCGAAGCCATTGATCCGCATACCAATTATTTCAACCCTCGTAATGCCGAAGCTTTCAACCAAGAAATGTCGCGTTCATTAGAAGGAATTGGGGCAGTGCTGCAATCGGAAAATGAAGTGACCAAAATTGCTTCGATTATGCCTGGAGGGCCTGCGTTCAAAAGCAAAAAATTAAATGCCGGCGATAAGATTATTGCCGTTGCCCAAGGTGCCGATGGTGAGTTTGAGGATATCATTGGCTGGAGAATTGATAACGCCGTGTCAAAAATTAAAGGGCCAAAAGGCACTACCGTTCGTTTAAAAGTTATTCCGGTAGGGCAAGAGCTTTCGTCGAAACCACAAATCATTACCTTGGTAAGGGAAAAAATTATCTTGGCAGATCAATCGGCCAAAAAAATCGTGAAAACTGTAGAGAGCGATGGCAAACCTTATAAAATTGGTGTGATCAAAATCCCTGCATTTTACGCTGATTTTAAAGCGGCAAACGCTGGGGATCCAAACTATAAAAGTACCACCAGAGATGTGAGGTTGTTGATTGACACTTTAAAAAACATGGATAAAGTGGATGCTATTGTGGTTGATTTAAGAGCAAACGGAGGTGGTTCATTAAACGAAGCCATTGAACTTTCGGGCTTGTTTATTGGAAAAGGCCCGGTAGTACAGGTTAAAGATTATAGAAACAGTGTAAAGGTTTACAAGGATGAGGACAACAATATTGTTTGGGACGGTCCTATGGGCGTAATGATTGACCGCTTGAGTGCCTCAGCATCTGAGATTTTTGCAGGTGCGATACAGGATTATGGCCGCGGAATTGTGATGGGAACCCAATCTTATGGCAAGGGAACCGTGCAATCATCCATAGATTTAAACTCGTTGATGAACTCCTCAATGCTGCAAAAACTAGCCGCACTGTTCAAAAAGAACGAAGGCGAAAAGAAAACCATTAACACCAAAGACGCCAATTCACCTACGGTAACTATTGTGGATAAGAACGGCGTGCCGCAGCTGGGGCAAATTAACCTGACCATGGCCAAGTTTTATCGTGTAAGCGGTAGCAGCACTCAACATAAAGGCGTTATTCCCGATATCAACTTCCCTTCTATTTATCCGTTGGATAAAATTGGAGAGGATACAGAACCTTCGGCCCTGCCTTTTGATATGGTTAACCCATCTACATATACTACTGTGTATGATTTGAATGCCGCAAAAGCTGCGTTGCTGAAATTGCACGAAAAGCGTATGTCTAAATCTTTAGATTACAAAATGTTAAAAGAAGATATTGCCGAAGGCAAGAAAAGAGAAAATGAAACCTCTATTACCCTTAACGAGACGAAACTGAAAGCGGAAAGAGATGCGCTTGAAGCTAAATCGTTAGCAAGATTAAATCAGGTAAGAGCCGAAAAAGGTTTAGCACCATTGAAAAAAGGGGAAAAAACACCTAAACAAGAAGCTTCAGATTTTATTGAGGATGAGAGCATGAACATTATGGTGGATTTCATGAAGTTTAATGAAAGCACAAAATTGAGCAAAAACAATAACAAGGCTATACTTAATAAGTAACCAACCTTGGCCATAAAAAAAGCGAGAAGATATCTTCTCGCTTTTTTTATGGCTATACTCGTCATTGCAGTGACAGTAATATCACGTCATTGCGAGGAACGAAGCAATCTATAAGATGAAAATCCATCAATAGCTTTAAGATTGCTTCGTTCCTCGCAATGACGAACTATGTTTTTAAGACCTAAACCTCACAGCCGTTTTCATCACAGGCATTGCCCGTAGTTTCATTTAAGTTTTTTAGCGGCGATGTTTGTTGCGTAGCCTGCCACTCGTTATAGCTTTGGGTAAGGGCTTGTTTAAACGCTTCTACGGGCTGTGCTCCCGAAAGTGCATACTTTCTGTCCATCACAAAAAACGGAACACCCCTAACGCCTAATTGTTGGCTTTCGTAAATATCATATCGCACTTCTTCTTCAAACGCATTTCCTTCCAATACCGTTTTGGTTTCCGCTTGATCCAATCCTAAACCAGCGGCAATTTCTAACAACACTTCAAGCTTATCAATGTCTTTTCCATCCGTAAAATGCGCTTTAAAAAGGTATTCTTCTGCTAAATCTTGTTGACCTTTACTTGCTGCAAAATGGATTAAGCGATGGGCATTAAAAGAGTTAGCAGGAATGCTTTTTCCGAAATCGATATCCAATCCCGCTTCGATGGCCATGGACGACACTTGCTGAGTCATTTGCTCAGCCTGTGCAATGCTTATCCCCTTGTTAGTAGACAAATATTGATAAAGGTTTTCTCCATCTACATTTTTATAGTCTGGATTAAGCTGGTAGCTTTTCCAATCAACAGCTATTGCTTTGCCAAAAGGGAGTTCGGCTAAGGCCTTCTCTAAGTGTCTTTTACCAATGTAGCAAAAGGGGCACATCACATCTGACCATATTTCTATTTTCATCACTTTAAGTTTTATTGAGCAAAGGTAGGCACTTCGCCAAAAGCCTTGGTCTAAGGAAGGTAAAATAAAGCTTCGTCATTGCGAGCTTAGCGAAGCAATCTTAAAGTGATAGACCAAGTTTTCATCCTATGTATTTTGAGATTGCTTCGTGGTCGTTCCTCCTCCTCACAATGACGACAGGAAAAACGGATGGCCCATTTCAATAAACAAAAATGGGCAGCCCAATGAAGAACTGCCCGAGAAAATCAAACACTATAATTTAATTTATAGCTTCTTTTTATTTATACAGCTGATTGAACAGCCATTTAAATGTTCCATGGGTTTGCGCCCTAAAGGTAATTTCTGGTCCAAAGGCAAATAGCTTTCCTTTACCGTAGCCTGCTTCAAAAGCGGCAACACCATCTTTCAAATAAGCTTGTCCCCAAGCCCAACCACTGCGCAAAGGTTGATCTGTGGCAAACCATGCCAAAGGTTTAATTTTGCCATCGTTCTGGGTAATTTTAAACACTGGGCTATTGTCAAAATACACATCCGTATTTTCATCCAAGCCCCAGTTAGCCGCCAATTTAGCATCTGTTTTAACGCTCAGTACACTTCCTGGCACGTAATATTTATCGTTCGGTAACCGTTTACCTTCTGCGGTAAGTAGGGCGTTTTTAACAGGGAGCCCTAAGTGCGCTGCCAAGTTTGTAGCCGAACCAATGGCCACAATGTTCCCCCCGTTCTCTAAAAAGGCTTTCAATTGAGGGACTGATTTTTCGGCAGTCATTCTACCTACCCTGCCCTTAAATTCATCTGGAATGTTATCCACGGCTGGTGGATTAAACCCTCTTCCGCCACTTTCATTAGCCAATGCAGGTACCGAACCTCCAACCATAATCAGTACATCGTAGTTGTCTTTAAGTTTACCCGCATCAATATCTGGTGGATAAAGCACTGTAATGTCATAGTGATATTGCTCCATAATGTAGCGCATCCATCCCGAGGGCATAGACCCGCCATAAGTATCCCACAAAGCAATTCGAGATGGCCTAACTTTTACTGCTCCTTTTGGTTTGCTAGCCGCAGTCACTTTCATTCCAAAATTATGCTCTGCTTTACTTAGCGCTGCTTTTGCCGCTGCGCTTGCAGGAACATAAAAAGAACCATCCGCAGGGTTACGCAATACTTCTACTTTTGCTTTCAACAATTCGTTTACGGCCAAATAGCTTTCGTTAGCTTGTGCGCTTAACGCAAAGCCACTAGCACTTGGCAAAGTTTGTGGAGTTGCCTTTAACAATTCGCCAAGAGGCATTTTTTGGAAAGGTCCATTAAAGGCATTTAATACTCGGTCAAACTTCACGTTCATCAAATAAGCCAAGGTCCAACCCGCAGCATCATAAGGAGCCACTGGAGGGCCGCCTTCGTATTTAAAATCATTCGGATGATCTTGTGGTTCGAACATATCCAAAACGTGTGGTCTAAATGCTTGATCCGTTTTTACGATATAAGAGCCAGCAGGATATTGTTTGCCTTCCACCGTAAATGCTGCTGTGGCTTTTTGCACTTCTACACCTGTTCTGATCAGCGCATTTAAAAACCTAATGGCCGTGGTAAAATCGGGCTGGTTGGCAGAAATGATGTATCCTCTTGCATCTCGGTTTGCTGGGTCTTTCATCACTTCATCCAAATATTTTGGATCCATGCTTCTTCTACCGCCCGCATTGTCCGATTTGTCTTTCTTTGCCGCTGCGTTAATGGCTTCTATTTTTTTAGGAGAGAAAGACCAAGTATCCTTAGCTCCCCTTTCGATAGAATTTTTGCCCATTTTATACATATTGAACAACAACTCATCGTGATAACGTTGTGCATAATTCAATACCGCATAGTTCATAGACACCGAATAATCGATGGCATTTTTAAAAAACCATTTTTGAGGCAGTACAGGGTTGGGTGAATCGCTATTCGGCAAGAGCCTCGAAGGAACCAAAGGAATTTCCATGGGCGTTGGGCTGCCCACAATTTCGGTAAGCAATCCGATCATGTTATGGAAATAAGTGGTCGTTCTCAACCCACCATTATACCAAGTAGAAAAAACAGAGCCATTTCTTTGGGTATAGCCTGGTTTATCCTCTACGTTTAAGCGATTGTGCATGGCGGCACCAACAGCATCTAAACTGGTCAGGATAATAGGGTCGAAAACATAGTTATGCGGATCACGGAATGGAGGCCCAGCCACTACTGTTCCCGCAGGGCCAGATTGGTGGTGGTTGTACATGATTTGTGGATTCCACTCAATAAACAACTGTCGGCCCATATTTTGCGTTTCCTTTAGGTTAAGCATAAAGAAATCGCGGTTGTTATCGTGTCCTGCATATTTTTGGTACAACACGGGCAAACCTGCCAAAGATCTTTTCTCAGGTATTTTTTCCCGCATGTACCAATTGCTCTGTAATTCTTGCCCATCAGGATTGGCATGGGTCATCAATACAATCACATCGTCCAAAATCCTTGTGGTTTCGGCATCGGTTCTGCTTGCCAAATTATAGGCCGTTTGGATCAATTGATGAGCCCCAACGGTTTCGTTGGCATGTAATCCACCATCAATCCAAACCACTGCTTTGCCTTGCTGTGCCAAGCCTTTTGCTTCTTGCTCGGTCAACGCTTCGGCACGGGCCAATTTTTGGGAAATCGATTTGTATTTCGCCAAGTTCTGATGGTTTTCTGGAGAAGTAATGATCAGCATGTACTGACTTTTACCTTCTTCTGTTTTGCCAATATCTACCAATTTTACTCTTTTCGAGCTGGCGGCTAGTTTCTTAAAATAAGCTTCGGTTTGGGTGTAGTTGGCCAACTGGTAATTATCGCCTATGGCAAAGCCAAAATGCGATTTCGGACTTGGGACCTCCTGGGCAACCGCACTAAGGCTGCTGACCAAAAAGAACATCCAGGCGCCCTTGATCAAGTATCGTTTTATCATCCTGCTTTTTTGTTTGATGGTTAAATCAAATATAGGACAGATAAAAACTCCTTGTAGGACCACGTTAAATTTGTTACACGATTAATTTATGCCTGCCGCAGATGCACAAATATTTTTTTTGATCCGATTATTTAACAAACCGTATAAGGACAATCTGGTAAGTGGTATTTCTGCGACGAACATAATATCCTTTACAAGTTTCTTTTCCTCGTCGCTATTGCATAACTTCGCCGTAACAAGTTCTTAACTTTATCTCAAATCAAACCGATAACGGTTCCCGAGTAATATCGGGATTAATAGGGAATCGTGTGCAAATCACGAGCTGTCGCGCAACTGTAAGTCCTCTTTTGCAAAAAAGAACAGCGCTATCAAAATGCCACTGTGCCAACAAGGTTGGAATGGGAAGGCGATAGTGCTGGGGATAAGTCAGGAGACCTGCCTTTATTGAACTGACAATGTCTTCGCGGAATAGGACAAGGGGTCAAGGTATGATGAGTAATGCCAGAAACTTTCAGCGGTTTGGTTGGCCATGCTTGTCTATGCGCCCTTTATTTCTTCCAAAAAAACATTATTTAGGGTTAGGGCTTAAATATTTTCATTTAAACCCTTTTAAAATGCAAACTCAAGTATTGGGCTATCCGCGAATTGGTAGCCAAAGAGAATTGAAAAAGGCCTGCGAAAGCTATTGGGCAGGCACATCGGGGTACAAAAACGTACTTCAGGTTGGCAAAAACATCCGCCAGCAAAACTGGGAACTCCAAAAAAACCTGGGCGTAGATTTGATCCCCAGCAATGATTTTTCTTATTACGATCAGGTGCTGGACCACTCCTTAATGTTTGGGGCTATTCCACAACGCTATAATGCGGTGGCCGTGCTGCCAAACCACGCAGAGCTAGACCTTTATTTTGCGATGGCCAGAGGTTATCAGCGAAATGGATTGGATATTATTGCGATGGAAATGACCAAATGGTTTGATACCAATTACCATTACATTGTTCCCGAATTTCACAAAAACCAAACTTTCCACCTGTTTTCCACCAAGGTAATTGATGAATTTTACGAAGCCAAACAACTGGGCATCATCACCAAGCCTGTATTGATTGGCCCGGTAAGTTACCTGCTTTTAGGGAAAGAAAAAGAAGCCGGTTTTGATAAGATCGATCTACTTAAAAACCTGCTTCCTGTTTACATCGAGCTTTTAACCAGATTGAAAGCTTTGGGAGCAACGCACATCCAGTTGGATGAACCTTTTTTGGTGCTGGATTTATCGGAAAAAGAGAAACAAGCCTACCAAACCGCCTATCAACAGCTCAGAAAAGCTTTCCCAGAATTAAACTTGATCCTTACCACTTACTTTGGCGCTCTAGAGGATAATTTAGACCTGGCCTGCAGCCTACCTGTAAACACTTTACATGTTGACTTGGTAAGAGCTCCACAACAATTGGAGGAACTGATTGACAAATTGCCACAAGAAAAAACACTTTCGTTAGGATTGGTTGATGGCCGAAATATCTGGAAGAACGATTTTGAAAACTCCATCTCCATCATCAACCATGCAACAAAAGCCCTTGGTAAGGAAAGGGTTTGGATGGGCACTTCATGCTCATTGCTTCACACGCCCTGCGATTTAGACCATGAAAAAAACGAGGCGATATTAACTGCCGAAATTAAGCAATGGATGGCCTTTGCCAAACAAAAAGTAGCCGAACTTACTACCCTAAAGCAGTTAACCAATAACGAGGAAGCTACTTTGGCAAAAGAGAAGCTTGCGCAAAATGTTAAAGCCCAGCAAAGCCGAAAAACCTCACCATTAATCCACAATGAAGCGGTGAAAAATAAGGTTGCCAACATTAGCGAAAGCCACGGTAAACGCTCAAATGCTTTTGCCAAAAGGCGAATTTTACAACAGGAAGCCTTAAATCTTCCTTCCTTTGCCACCACTACTATTGGCTCCTTCCCACAAACTACCGAAGTAAGGAGCTGGCGGGCAAAACTCAAAAAGGGAAGTTTGAACCAGGCGCAATATGACCAATTGATTGCCATTGAAACTGAAAAGGCAGTACGTTGGCAGGAAGAAATTGGCCTAGATGTTTTGGTGCATGGTGAGTTTGAACGAAATGACATGGTGGAATATTTTGGCGAGCAGCTAAGCGGCTTTACCTTCTCCCAAAACGGCTGGGTACAAAGCTATGGCTCCCGTTGTGTAAAACCGCCCATCATTTACGGCGATGTTTACCGGCCAGAGGCGATGACCCTGAAATGGACCGAGTATGCGCAATCCTTAACTTCAAAGTACATGAAAGGGATGCTTACGGGGCCAGTAACCATTTTGCAATGGTCTTTTGTACGTAACGATCAACCACGATCAACCACCTGTACCCAAATTGCCTTGGCCATTAGAGATGAAGTGGTAGACTTAGAGCAAGCGGGGATTAAAATCATCCAAATTGATGAGCCTGCCATTAGGGAAGGTTTACCTTTGCGCAAAGCCGAATGGCAAACTTATTTGGATTGGGCAGTTAAAGCCTTCCGTATTTCGGCAAGCGGTGTACAGGACGAAACACAAATCCACACCCACATGTGCTACTCGGAGTTTAATGATATTATTGACAGCATTGCCGCCATGGATGCCGATGTAATTACCATTGAAACCTCTCGTTCGCAAATGGAACTGCTGAATGCCTTTGCTGACTTCAAATATCCAAACGAAATTGGCCCTGGCGTTTACGATATTCACTCGCCAAGAGTACCTAATAAGGACGAAATGGTATCATTATTAAAAAAGGCTGCTTTAGTAATTCCAAAAGAACAGCTTTGGGTAAACCCTGATTGTGGGCTTAAAACCCGTGGTTGGGATGAAACCAAGAAAGCATTGACGGAAATGGTGGAAGCCGCCAAAACCATGAGGAACAACTAACAATTTTTACCATAGACTTGCGAAGTTTTCAAGCTTCGCAAGTCTTTTAAATTTATCTTTGACCATGACATTAGAAGAAAGGATACAGCGCTCTCAAACTAGTATTTTCAAAGCTGTTTTTCCGAGCACTACCAACCATTACGACACTTTATTTGGCGGTACTGCCATGCACATGATGGATGAAGTAGCCTTTATTACGGCCACCAGATTCAGCAGGCAAAGAATGGTAACCGTAAGTAGCGACAGGATTGACTTTAAGCAACCTATTCCTGCTGGAACATTTGTGGAGCTTGTAGGAAAGGTAACCTACGTTGGCAATACCAGCTTAAGGGTTAGTGTAGAAATTTATATTGAGCAAATGTATGCAGAAGGTAGGGAATTGGCCATTCACGGCGATTTTACTTTTGTGGCTTTAGATGAAAATAAAAAACCTACGCCAGTAATTAAATAGAGGTTAGTAATACTTTGCGTCCTTTGCGAAAACTTCATTCCACCTTTGCGGTAAATACTTAACCGCGAAGAAAATAAAAGACACGCGAAGAACGCAAAGAAAACATTCATTGTTCGTAACAGACCTTTTGCATAATGTTAAGACAGGATCAGAAAACTTTGCGCCCTTTGCGAAACTTCATTACTCCTTTGCGGTAAATTTTTAAACTCGAAGAAAGTTAAAAAATACTTAACCGCGAAGAAAATAAAAGACACGCGAAGAACGCAAAGAAAACATTCATTGTTCGTAACAGACCTTTTGCATAATGTTAAGACAGGATCAGAAAACTTTGCGCCCTTTGCGAAACTTCATTACTCCTTTGCGGTAAATTTTTAAACTCGAAGAAAAAAGCCTGTCGTTTCTTTCTATCCCACCGTGTAAATAAGGCTATTTAGTCAATTAGAAAAAACAAATTTTGAGCATTCAATAATCCCTGCTAATTTAGCTCAACGAAATTCCATGCTCAATTTAGACGTGGTTAACTTTATTAAATAGATGAACCCACAACCATTTACAGCGCTATCTACCGAAGAATTAAAGAAAAAAGCAAAAACATTGAAATTAGCTGTCATTTTCATGGGCTTCTCAGTGTTAATTATGCTCATCTGCGGCATTATTGTTTCTATGAAAAAAGGCTTTAGTGCTTTAGCGGTTACCCCGGTGGCTTTTACGCCTTTGCTAATCATCTTTTCCATTCAGCTGAAACAAGTCAACAATGAGTTGAAAAAGCGAGAAACGGCTTAGTGGATCAGCAAATAAAGGTACACATACACAATAGGCGCAGCAATCAATAAGCCGTCAAAACGGTCCAGAAAGCCACCATGCCCAGGCAAAAAGCTTCCTGAATCTTTCACCTCAAGGCTGCGCTTTAACATCGATTCTACCAAATCGCCAAGGGTGCCAAAGCACGAAATAATGGCCGCCATTCCTGCCCAAACAACGGGTTCTACTTCCGTAAACTGAAAGGATAGGACAATAGATACCACCAGAGAGGTAAAAACGCCTCCAAAAAAGCCTTCCCACGACTTTTTAGGAGAATGTCTTTCAAACAATTTACGCTTGCCTAATTTCATTCCAAACAAATAGGCTCCAGTATCATTTGCCCAAAGCATCAGTAAAAACGCCAATGGGAAATGAAAGCTGTACTCCTCAAAATTCATCAAAAACCCTAACGAGTAAAAGAAACAGAAGGGAATGGTTACATATACAAAACCTACAAAGGTGTAGGAAATATTGGCAAACGGGATTTTGTTTTTCTTATACAGTTCGGCAATAAATATGGAAAATACCAATGGAATAATCAGCAATAGATATTTAAGCTCGAACTGTAGAAAATGATAAGCTGCCGTGGTAATGTAAATAAGTGCTGCTACCACTACACCAATATTACGATGTGGACGGATCCCCCCTATTTTGATCATTTTATAAAACTCTAACAGAGCAACCAAGCTCAATAAGAGATAAAAGCCCGAAAAAGTATAGGCACCCAATAAAATGGATCCTAACATTACAATGGTAAAAAAGAAAGCGGTAATGGCTCTGGTCTTCATATAAAGGTATAGGGTTTAAGAAATAAGATTTTCCTCACTTACCTCATTTCCCTGAGTTTGTGTTGTTCTATCTTTCAAAAATTTGAACAAAGCTAAGGTTAAAATCATACTTATCAAGTATCCATACCAAGGCATTGGTATATCTTCGGCATTGGTGTATGATTGGTTGTTGGCCTGTAAGTAATAGGCCACACAAACGGCATAGGCATTGTTCAAAAAATGGGCAAATACCGCATACCAAATGCTGCCCGTCCAAAAATAAACATAACCAAATGCTGCGCCTAAAAGTAAACGGGGCAAAAATCCGTAAAACTGAAAGTGAATAGTACTAAAAATGGCAGCTGATAACCAAATAGCTGCGTGCGGATTGGATTTGATACGGAAGATGGTTCGTTGTACGGCTCCCCTAAATATAAACTCCTCGCAAATGGCTGGAGTAACGGCAATCACCAATAAATTAACCAGCAATGTTGGAACATCCTTCATTTTTAATATCGCCTCTGTGGTTTTAGCCGCCGTATCTTCCATTTCTCGCATCCATTTTTCTATGCCCTTTAAAAACTCCGGAAAAACCATCTTTTGGTTCCACTCGTTGGCCAAGCCCATCAGGGGCATCCAACAAATGGAGAGTACGGCAACCCACAACAATAGGCTTGCTTTGGGGGCTTTCAATCCGTAAAATTTTGGCAGTTTTTTGCCTTGTACTACCGATAGCAGAATGGCAGGGGCAAGAAACAGGCCGATCTGCTGGGCAACCAATAAAATCTTCAATGGCGAAATGTATTGATCGCTTCCTGTAGCAGCCCCTTTTATTCCAGCCAATCCATCTGTAAAAAATACGATGACAAATCCTATGACCATAAATACAATCAATCCGCCAATGGCGAATAATAAAAGATACAGCATTTGGAAAAAGGGGCTGTCTTCGGGCTTGAATAGGGGCTTTTGATACATTTTATGAATTATGCGTAACTTTGCAAAGTTTTAATTAGCTTGAAGATAGAAAAATGTCTGTAAAGATAGGAAATATTGATTTGGGAGAGTTCCCTTTGTTGTTGGCACCCATGGAAGATGTGAGCGATCCGCCTTTCCGTTATGTGTGCAAACAAGGCGGAGCAGATATGATGTATACGGAGTTTATTTCCTCTGAAGGATTAATTCGCTCTGCGGCAAAAAGTAGGCAAAAGCTTGATATTTTTGAGTACGAGCGCCCAATAGGCATCCAAATTTTTGGAAGCGATATTGAAAGTATGCGTGAGGCTACGGAAATTGCCACCTTGGCCGGCCCCGACCTGATGGATATTAACTACGGCTGTCCCGTTAAAAACGTTGCTTGTAGGGGAGCTGGTTCGGCATTGCTGCAAGATATCGATAAAATGGTGAAGATGACCGAGGCGGTAGTTAAAGCCACCCATTTGCCCGTAACGGTAAAAACCCGCTTGGGCTGGGATGATAATACCAAGAATGTGGAAGAAGTTGCCGAACGTTTACAAGATGTGGGCATTCAAGCTTTAACCATTCACGGCCGTACCAGAGCCCAATTATACAAGGGCGAGGCAGATTGGACCCTAATTAGAGAAATTAAGCGTAACCCTCGCATTAAAATCCCAATTTTTGGGAATGGCGATATTGATAGCCCCGAAAAAGCAGCCAACTGGCGATTGGAATATGGGGTAGACGGGATGATGATTGGCAGAGCAGCCATTGGCTATCCTTGGATTTTCAGGGAAATAAAGCATTTTTTTGCTACAGGACAGCATTTGGCAGGGCCAACTTTAGAAGAACGTGTTGATGCTTGCCGCACACATTTTACCAAATCGTTGGAATGGAAAGGACCAAAGGTTGGCGTGTTTGAAATGCGACGTCATTACAGCAATTATTTTAAAGGATTGCCAGATTTCAAACATTATCGTACTCAATTAGTTAAAGAGGAAAACATCGAAACGATCTATGCGTTGTTAGATGAAATTACTGACAAATACGCCAATATAATGCCCGTTAACGAAATGGCGTGATTATTGAGTACATTTAACAGTTAAATTTACGGCTATGGTTACAGCAATTACTGAAGGCATAAAAATTTCGGTCGATACCATTTATCAGGATGAACATTCTAATCCTGAAAATGGCCATTTCATGTTCGCCTATCGGATCAGCATTGAAAATCTTACTGATTTTGAAATACAGTTGATGCGCCGTCAGTGGTTCATTTTTGACTCTAACGGCACCGCAAGAGAAGTTGAGGGCGAAGGTGTTGTAGGTGTTCAACCGGTTATTATACCTGGCGATAGCTATTCCTATGTTTCGGGTTGCAACCTAAAAACAGATATTGGAAGCATGCGTGGCAGATATTTGATGCGCCGCACCTTAGATGATTCGGAGTTTTTAGTGGAAATTCCTGAATTTGAGTTAGTGGTCCCTTTCAGACTTAATTAACCCTAGTTTTAAACAATCTTCTTTTTTAATCATGCATCTAATTCCTATTCTTAAAGATGGGAACCAGTATGCAACGTTACTTTTTTTCTTTTGTCTTTTATAAGATGACTAACTAAAATTTATTCATCTTATAAAAACAAAAGCCATGTATTTAAAAAGTAAATTCATTATCCTCCTATCTATCTTTTCCATCGTGTTTCTAAAAACGCTTAATGCTCAAAATGGATTTTTAGATCCTGATGTATTTTTGGTGAAAGATAAAAAAGCACCAAAAGTATTATTGGTTGGAAGCTGGCATTTTAATTATCCAGGGCTTGATGCACATAAAGCAAAAGAGGAAAATAAGATCAATATTTATAGCGAGCAGCGTCAAAAAGAATTAAAAAAGCTGCTAGACTATATCAGCAAATTCAAACCAACAAAAATAGCAGTGGAGTCTGGTCCGATAACGGGCTATCTTATTCATAATTTTAAAAGTTTTAAAGCTGGAAAAGAAAAGCTTTATGCAAACGAAAGAAGCCAGATAGGCATGAGATTGGTAGATAGATTTAATTTAGATACCATTTATGGGGTAGATGCTTACCCGCTTTTACTAGAACTGCGAGACAAAAAAGATACGCTACTTCCAAAGACTTATACCGATGAAATCTTGAAAAGACATTATTTTGGTGGGAGTGATGAGATTTCGAAAAGATATACTGAGTTTTATAATTATCGTGAAAGCATGACCGTAAAAAGAACATTGCTCGATAATTTTAGATATATCAATTCGGATAAGGTGATAGACCGTATGTTCGGTGCCAGTATCGCGGGGGGTCAATTCGAATCTAAAAGATTTGAAGGTCCAGATGCCCTTTCAATGCATTGGATGAACAGAAATCTCAGGATTTTCAAAAAAATTAAAGATATCCCCCATGATGAAAACGATAGAATACTGGTTATTTTTGGTGCCGGACATATTCCAATACTTAAATGGCTATTTCAAACCAGTCCACAATTTGAATTGGTAAAATTTAACGATCTTTAAAAGTCAGTAATTTAATGTTAAATGGATGTTTCCTTCATCAGGCAATTATATATTCCCGTTCAACCTACTGTAAAATCTTATGGCGCGGTAAGCTATCAGGAGTTTTTACCTCATGAACAACTACAAACTTATATTTATTGCTATTGGCAGTTAAAAACCAACCAAAAGCTCGACAGTCCTTTCACTTATCGTGTAGTCGCCGATGGTTGCATCGATATTTTTTTCGAGCTCAATCAACCTCAGGAAAATTTTGTAATGGGCTTCTGTAAAAAATATACGGAGTTTGATCTGGCCGAAGAGTTTAATTACATCGGCATTCGGTTTCTTCCTTCTATGTTCCCACAACTATTTGGTGTTGATGCTTCTAGCATTAGCAATAAGGCTGTGGAATTAAAAGAGGTGGTGCCGAAAGTTGCCGCTTTTATCCAAGCTCATTTAGGTGTCAATTTGAATATTGACAGGATTATTTCTCTATTAAATGAGTTCTTTTTAGCTCTTATACCCTTGGCTAATTTTCAAAATGACGTTCGCCTTTACAACGCCATTGCGTTAATTATGAAAAATTACGGCGTGGTTGATATGACTGAAATTGATACCGGACTTAGCCACAGACAGCTACGGAGGCTTTTTGATTTCTATATCGGCGATTCCATGAAAACCTTTAGCAAGGTAGTTCGTTTTCAAAACATTTTGAGGGCAAAACCATCTACCCAAAGTTTACGACAGAACAAATTGTTTTTTGATTCCGGGTTCTTCGATCAATCCCATTTTATTAAAGATTTTAAGCATTTTTACGGGGTAACTCCAAGTAAGGCTTTTGGCAGATAATTGTCCGATTTTTACAATTTTAGCCCCCAGTGTTTAGCCAATTTTGTGTTGATGAAGTCAATAACGAAATATATAACGATGGTGCTGATGGGCTTATTTCTTGCCAAGGGTACCTATGGTCAAACTTTTAAAAACAAGATTGCGATGAAATTAAATGCAGGTGTAATCACCGAGAAATTAGCAGAAACAAAGAAATTCTACACGGAAGTTTTAGGATTTGGAATTACCTTCGAAAACGAGTTCTACTTATTATTGCATACGCCAAACAAAAGCGCAGAAATCAGTTTTCTTTTGCCCAACCACCCCACTCAACAGCTGTTGTTCCATCAACCGTTTAAAGGCCAGGGCATGTACCTTACCATCGAAGTGGAGGATGTAGATGCCCTATACCACCAACTCAAGGCAAAAGGTGTTGCCATTAAAATTGAGTTAAGGGATGAGCCTTGGGGCGATAGACACTTTGCCATTCAAGACCCCAACGGGATTGGCATTGATCTCGTAAAATATTCGCCACAGCAGTAACCCTATTTTTGATTTCTTAGCTGCCTTTGTGCCTTAGTGGGGTAACGGTGAACTATTTTCAATTATTTTCTGCTATTTTCGCCATTATCTAAATTTTATGATTCGGCTCGAGCTAATTGACATTGTTAAGGAACAATTTCCAGCACTGGATATCGCCACCAAAGATGGTATTATCAAGCTTTCTAAAATTATTAAGGCGGAAATTAAACTGAATGACGGCATTTCTGCACAAGATGTAGAAGATTTGGTTAACTTTTTGTCTGTTCATGGAAACAAATTTAACGCCTTAACAGGTCACAAAAATATAGCGGTTATTTTAAGGGGCGAGGGCGAAAGGATAACATTTTCTCCATTTAAGGATAAGGAAGTTGCGGCAGAAACCATCTACGAGTTTCAAGCGGTATTTAGTGAAAACATATCAAAGTACATTAAACAGAGTATTGCGCTAAACAATTGGAACAATTTAAAAAGTTTATTCATTGTTTATCCGTTTATTGTAGCCGAAACCGTTAAACTAGATACCTTAGAGGCTTTACACTTAAAAAATCAAGCCCTGAGCCTGGCTTTGAGAAATGGGGAGCACGCTCCTTTTGCTGAGCAACATCCGTACGCAACAGATGGAGGTTATTTTTCGATGCTGAGCGCAATAGACAACTTGTATTTTGACGCAGATTTAAGGGATATCAACAATAGTGCGGCAGGTTGCCATAAAAATATGGTTGAAATCGCCGTACTTGGGAATATCATTTATGCCCTCACCTTTTACAACGCTTACGATGATGCACTAAACATGATATTGGGAGCCAATAAAAAAACGGCCCACTTCATGATGAACATTCATCAGAAGACCTCGGTGCATCGCCAAAATCGTATGGCAGAAACTGTGCTGTTTATTTTGCTCTTTTTGCTAGTTGGTGTTTTGGCTCTTACCATAGGCTCGCATATTCCAAGGGGAGTTTATATCGTGGTCATCCTAGTGGTGAAGATCATTTTCCTGGTTTCCAAAAAATAGTGCGTTGGTTCCTGTTTTCTGATTTAGTTTTTTTTATCTTGAGCCATATTGCCACATTTCCAGAAGTTTAAATGTTACAGCTCCACTACCTAGAATTTGCCGAAAAGCAACTATCGTCCCTAAATCTTGACAGCAAAAAAGATATTATTAGGCTGGAAAAAATTCTTAAGGCCGAGTCAAAAATCAACCCTGATTTCAATATCAATGCCATTGAAGCGCTGATTTTATTTTTAAACACGTACGGAACTAAATTTATTCCCCTGCTTAAGCATAAAAATATGGCCACCATTTTAAAAGCAGAAGGAGATCACATTAATCCTGCGCCAATTAAAGAAGGAACTTTTGACGAATTGCTGTTGGTGGAGTTTCGCGAAGTTTTTGAGGAAAATATCCTGGCCTACCTCAAAAGCTGCGTTAACAAAAATAACTGGGTCAGTATAAAAAGTGTCTTCAAAATCTATCCTTTTTTACTGACAGATTATATCTCACAGGAAATTATTGAAGCATTTAACCTGAAAAATCAAGCCATAATTGCCGCGCTTAAAACAAACGGTTATCCTTTATTTGTAGCTGAACATGCTTATGCCTCGGATGTCGCTTATTTTGCTTTGCTGAGTGAAGTAGACGAGTATTTTTTTGACGATCAAATCCTTATGATCAATAATATCATCGCCGATAGGCAGCGAGATAAAATGGCCGATAAAGCTGCCCTTGGAAAAGTTTTGTATGCGGCGAGCTACTACAATGCTTTTTCCAGCGAACTGGCATTAACCTTGGAAAGCAACCAGGGTATTGCCCATGATTGGGTATATCCTGGTGGTGAAAAACCGGTTATATGGCCCACAAGCAATGTTATTGCATTGGTCATCGCTATTTTAATTGCCGTTGTAATTTTAGCTTTTCTGCCTACCAACATAGGTGGCATAGCATGGATTTCCATTATTATGGGCAGATTGGCTTTTACACTACTCAAAAAGTAGCATCCCCAGCTTATCTTAACCCTAAAGTTCCGTTTTGATCTTCAAAATAATCTTTAGGCTTTATTTTTAGCAAGTTGTAAAGTGCCGAAATAACTGATTTCAGTTCTGATATATTCCTTTTTTCAGCAGCTTGCTCCCCTTTTTCAAAAAGACTTTCAGCTTGGGCGGCATTTTCATAAAACATCACATCAAGGTGCTTGTAATCGTAAAACAGCTCTATATAAGCATCGTCGTTTTGATAATACAATTCTCTCGAAAGTTTCTTCAGCTCTTTAATTTTGGATCTAATGATAGATAACTGATTAGAGTTGATGAAAATGTTTTCGTTCTTGATCAGATTATCAAAGGTTCTTTCGATTTTCAGGTTGGGCTTGTGCAACAATTCCTCTCTTATTTCTTGTTTGCAGGCTTGATATTCTTCAATTTCCAACAGGACATTCTTTTCCCTTACCAACTGGTCAAACTGCTGAAATACCTTTCTTTTACGTTCGTCGATATTGAATATTTTGTCGGTTACGGCGTCATCTTCCGCTTCTATCAATTCCCTAAGCAGTTCTATGATCCCTATTCTGATTTCATTAAGGTTTTCGACCATATCGCCAGATTGGCTATAGGCATATCCTTCTATCTCCTCGTCTATATCGTTTAACACCCCGTTAAGCTCGCTTCGCATTTTCTCTATGGAAATGTTCCTAGATGAGGCGTTGAACACTTCACGTTGCTCCAAACCAATCGAATCAATGTAAATACCGATCGCCAAGTCTCTCGATTCACTGATTTCGAAATTGATTTCGATATCGGTACCTTTCAATAAATTAGATTCCAGGTTTTTTGCATCAATTTCCAGATAGCCGATACAAAGGTTACTTGCGGGCGAGGTAGCCGCATTGCCCTCAACAACATTGAGGATCAATTTATCTGAAGTTCCTTTCAAAATGGTTTTTGAAATGGTTTTGTAGATTTTTTTTGATAAGGGAAGTATCTCGTTTTTTTTAAATACTTTTTCCAGATAGGTTGTTCCCAAAGTATCATCTACCTCAATACAGATATCATTGGGCAATGGTTGGCCCGATATGTTATAAATACCGTGGTTAATTGCCAGTGCGTCTTTTTCGTGAACGATATTCTGAAATTTATCTAAAATCTTAACGTTAAAATAGTTGGTAGCTTTTGGCAGTACTTTTAAAAATTCATTAAACCGGGAGTGGAATGGCATTAAACCGGTATCAAATCCTCCATCTGAACGCGTAATCCTGTAGTAGCCAGAAAAATCTCCCTCTACCAGTCCTGTTAACAGTTCTTCCGAATCTTGTGTATTAACCTCATACACAAGTTTTACTGCTCGTTGCGGTTCTTTTGCGGCTACCGGAATTTCCTTTTTAAGTTCATGGTTATCGGGCTTTAACGTTTTGGTTCCCGCAAAGTAGGCCGCACCCACAATAATAGCCGTTGTTGGGTCTATGGTAGAGTCAACGTAACATTCAAAACTTTTGGAAAGCGTGGTTCTGATATAGGGAATGTAAGTAGTGCCTCCTACCAGTATAATGCGGTCTATTTCAGCATTGCTAACATTATTTTTTTCCAATAGAAGTTTGGTGAGCTTTATGGTTTCTGCTACTTTAGGCGCAATAAGCTCGTTAAATTGTTCTCTTGTTATTTCAAGTTCAATAAAGTTTCCATTAACCTCAATTTCTATAAAGGTAGATGTATTGATGGAAAGCTCCTTTTTTGCTTCCTCGGCCTTATATACCAGCTCTATAAGTAGCTTTTTATAGGATGTTTGGTTAACGCCAACCATTTTTTTCCAAAGCTTTTCTTCGTTTAAAAGTGGCTCCAAACTGGGGCACAAGAGGTGTTCAACCATGAGCTGATCAATATCTATCCCACCTAAAAAGTTATTGCCCTGGTGGTCTATCACCTTGAGCTCCCTATCGTTTATTTTCACCAGGGCAACGTCAAAAGTCCCGCCGCCAAAATCGTAAACCAGCCACTTTTTGGTTTCCGCTGTTTCTATATTTTGAGTATTTGCATAGGCTAGGCAAGCGGCAATGGGCTCTTGTAACAATACTACTTCTTGAAAACCTGCTTGGTGCCCTGCGGTTTTCGTTGCATTAGATTGAATGGTATCAAATGAGGCGGGAATGGTGATTACCGCTCCTTTTGGCTTTTCTTCGCCCACAAAATTAACCAGTTCCTTCAGTATCAGCGTAGAAAAATCTATGGCACTTTTTTCCTCGTTGCTGTTTGGTATTTTATAGATAAACTCGCTGCCCATTTTCCTTTTGAACGAAGAAAAAACGTGCTCGGGGTTTACTTTTGTAAACTCCCTTGCTTTATCCCCTATTAAAATCCTGTCGTTTCTGTAAGCCACCACTGATGGCAGGGTTTCCTTAAAGCCTACCGGATTTTTAAAAACAGTAACCTTTCCATTTTGAAATCTTCCAATTCCAGAGTTGGTCGTTCCCAAATCTATCCCGAAATCAATATTTTCCATAACTACTCTACTATTACAACCGCTTTTTGAATTAGCGTATAAACGCCATCTACATTATGGTAAACAACTGGTTTCAACACCTTGGTAATTTTTTGCCGGCCATTCTCGGTGAGCAGGTTAGCTTCTATTGATAGGTCTCTTTCATCGTATGTTTGGCCAATTGGATTAACGATTTTATATCCTTTTTGCTCCAGTTCATAGTAAAGCCTTTCAAAATTGCGCTGTAGGTTCCCTTTCTCCTGGGTGTTGAGTTTGCTTTCTATTTCAAAAATCTGATTGATTATATTTTTCATCTGAATATTGCGAGTCGTTAAGTGCTAAGTTATCATTCTTAAATAGAAAAATAACATTGCGCCTTTTAAATTTTGCAAAGAAAGAGCACAAATGGCGAGGGGTGCCGCATTTTCAGTATCAGGGTAAGTAGGCATCAAAAAAAGCGATAGAGTTATTCCATCGCTTTTAATTAAATTTTTACTTTTAGCATTATTCTCGGTTTCTGCCAAACAGCATCGAAGCGTAGTAAAGCAGGTTTGCCAATGCGCCCAATGCAGCAACTACATAAGTCATAGCTGCCCACCATAGTGCATCTTTGGCCTGTGTATTTTCTTCGGAGGTTCGCATTACTCCCTGGTTGTTCTTCAGCCAGAGCAGGGCTCTGTTACTGGCATCAAATTCCACTGGTAGTGTAACAATACTGAACAAAGTAATAATGGCCAAGCCAACTACCCCAATGCCCAGTACAATTGGCGGGCCGTTAAAAGCAATTAATAATACCCCTATCAACAGTACCCATTGCAAAAGATTTGAGGAAATGCTTACAATAGGCACCATATTAGATCGAAACTGCAACCAGTTGTAGCTTTTAGCGTGTTGTATGGCATGCCCGCACTCATGCGCCGCTACCGCTGCTGCCGCAACACTTCTACCATAATATACATCGGTGCTTAAATTTACGGTCATATCTGCCGGATTGTAATGATCCGTTAGCTGGCCTTCTGAACTTAGCACTTTCACATTGTAGATTCCATTGTCGTGTAGCATCTTCTCTGCTACCTCTTTTCCCGAAAAGCCTGAGTTAAGCTGCATTTCTGCATATTTCGAGAATTTATTTCTGAAACGCCACTGTACAAACATACTAAGCAGAAGTATCGGAATAAATAAAATTAAATACGTTTCCATTTTTCAAATGTTTGTGTTATTCGGTTTCGCTAAATCAAAAAGTGTTCCCATCTTTATAAAAACTTAAATTTTTTACAATTTTCATGCGATTGCCTAACATATCCTATTGGGAAAAGCGCCATTTTTACCGGGCCGATGTTATTATTGTGGGCAGCGGAATTGTAGGATTAAGCGCAGCCATTGCCATCAAAAAAGAACGGGTAGATACGCACGTAATCGTATTGGAAAGGGGTTTTCTGCCGTCTGGAGCCAGTACCAAAAATGCTGGCTTTGCCTGTTTTGGAAGTATCTCAGAACTGATTGAACAGGAAAAAATTTGTGGTACCGATGGTTTACACACGCTTGTAAAAAAACGTTGGCTTGGTCTTCAAAAACTGCGTTCCCTGGTTGGTGATCCTAAGCTTGAGCTACAAATTAATGGCGGGTTTGAGCTTTTCAACAAAGAAGATGAACCGCTAGCGGAAGAATGTGTATCGAAAATTGGGCATTACAACCACTTGATAAAGGACATTACCCAAGAAACCAACGCATTTGCTACGGCAAACGAAAAGCTTAAATCCTTTGGCTTTGGAAACATAGGTTGCCTTATATCAAACAAATTGGAAGGGCAGCTCGATCCTGGAAAAATGATCAGGTCACTGAGCGAAATAGCCGCCTCACTTGGCATTTGCATCTTAAACTGTTGTGAAGTTACAGGTTTTGAAGAAAGGGAAAACGAACAGGTTATTTTTAGCAATCAAGGTAGTTTTAACGCAAAAAAAATCTTATTTTGTACCAATGCCTTTGCCAATCAATTATTTCCTCAGCTTGCATTAAAGCCAGGCCGTGGACAAGTATTAATTACCAAACCTATTGAAAACTTAAATTGGAAAGGTACTTTTCACTACAACAAAGGTTACTATTACTTTAGAAATGTTGGTAATAGGGTATTGCTTGGTGGTGGTAGAAACCTTGATTTTTTTACCGAGGAAACCCACCAATTTGGCGAAACTCCTTTGGTACAAAACAGCCTTTTGCACTTAATGAGATCGGTGATCTTACCAGAAAAATCTTTTGAGATAGAACAAAAATGGAGCGGTATCATGGCTTTTGGACCAACGCTCTCTCCTATTATCAAAGAAGTAAGCCCAAATATATTTTGCGCTGTACGTTGTAACGGAATGGGCATTGCCATTGGCAGCCAAACAGGTCAAGAAGCGGCAGCGCTGGTACTGAGGAGCTTTTAATTCATCACTCAAAAACAATGGTCTTGTTTCCAACCACAAAAACGCAGTCGTCAAATACCAGTTCCAAGGCCTTGCTCAGTACCTATTTTTCGATTTCCCTTCCTGCAATAGCCACCTGTTTGGCGCCGTATATGGTTTATGTGAATAGTTTGCTGATTGATAATTGGTCCTTCGTCCAAATCATCCGTTACAAAATGAGCTGTTGCTCCAATATAACCTCAGTTCCTCTGTATTTTTAAACTATTGCTGCACGATATTCTTGCAAAAAATCGCTTTTCTTCTTCGTCTATAAACTTACGCATGGCAATAATGTTAAGCTGATGGTTAGCTAAAATATGGGTGATATTTGCCACTAAACCAACTTCATCTTTACATTGTATTAAAACTAAAAGTTTATTCATGAACTAAATATTAGGATTTAAGTAAAATCAAATATAGACCACCACGTTAATTTCGTTACTTTGTATTCTTATTGTTCAAATAAACCTCATAGACACATCGTTTTTATAAGCTATTTCTCTATGCTTTAAATAAATTTTTATGGAAATTGCTATTGTTGCCTTATTAGTTATTGTGTTGATTTTCTTGGTGGTATTAATCAGTAGAAAGCCCAATAAACCCGCTGAGCAGGATCTTTTTTCGGTTAACTTTTTAAAGGATGAAAATCAAAAACTACAACAAGAACTGGTGCAATTGCGGGCCAATTACATCAACGAAAATAACCGTGCTACCCGGGCCGAAGAAAATTTGAAGGCACAACGCGAAATTTCACAAAAGCAACAGCAAAATCTGGAGGAGTTGCAACAACGGTTCACCTTGGAATTTGCTAACATTGCCAACAAATTATTGGATGAAAAATCGGCGAAGTTTACTGCACAGAACCAAAGTAACTTAGATCAAATTCTTAATCCACTAAAAGCAAATATCAAGTCTTTTGAAGAAAAAGTAGAAAAGGTTTATCAAACAGAAGCCGCAGAAAGAAGCCAGTTAAAAGGCGTGATTTTCCAATTAATGGACCAAAGCAAACAAATCCAAACGGATGCAAATAACCTAACCAAGGCTTTAAAGGGCGATAACAAAAAGCAGGGCACTTGGGGCGAAATCGTATTGGAGCGTGTGCTGGAAACTTCGGGCCTTGTGAAGGATAGAGAATATAGTATCCAAAGAAGCTTAAATAACGCCGAAGGCGCCCGTTTGCAACCAGATGTGATTATTAACCTGCCTGACGAAAAAAACTTGATTGTAGACGCTAAAATTTCGTTGGTTGCTTATGAAAGAATGGTAAATGCGGAAGACGAAGCCGAAAAAGTGATCTATCTTAAACAACATCTTCTCGCTATCAAAAATCATATTGACGGTTTGTCTGCTAAAAACTATCAGCATTTGTATGAGATCAGCTCCCCGGATTTTGTTCTTTTATTTTTACCCATAGAAGCTTCATTTAGCGTTACTGTGCAGGCTGATACAGAACTTTTCAACTATGCTTGGAACAAAAAAGTGGTTTTGGTAAGCCCAACTACCCTGTTGGCCACTTTACGTACCATTGCCAGTATTTGGAAAGTAGACAGGCAAAATAAAAACGTTTTTGAAATAGCCGAAGAAGCAGGTGCCTTGTATGATAAGTTTGTAGGTTTTTTGAATGATATGGAGAAAATAGGAAAGCATATTGAACAAACCCAAAAAGCGCACGACGAT
The DNA here is from genome assembly GCF_003313505.1 of Pedobacter nanyangensis. Taxonomy (GTDB): domain Bacteria; phylum Bacteroidota; class Bacteroidia; order Sphingobacteriales; family Sphingobacteriaceae; genus Pedobacter; species Pedobacter nanyangensis. The sequence goes on from NZ_QMHO01000001.1 coordinate 460,724, forward strand.
GCTTTCAAAAAATTACAGTATGGCAGTGGCAATTTGATCGGAAAGGTTGAAAAAATCAAGAAGTTGGGCGCAAAAACAAAATCAAATAAACATATCGATACCAAGTTTCTGGACAACGAAGAATTATAGTGCCGCAATCAGCTTTATCAATTTTTCTTCCTGAAACTGCCTGCTAAACTCATAAAGTTCTTCATTGGTGCGGTTTATGCGTTGCGGCTGCCCGTTAAAATGTTTATCTAACGATTCCTTTAATAAGTTTACGATCTCTTGTTCGTTATGGCATATAAAGCCAGCATTGTTCTTTTGGATACTTTCCGCTAAATCGCCATGGTCATTTATAGGCAATAGGATAGGTTTTTGGAAAGCCAAGTATTCGTATTGCTTGGTCGTAATAATCTCTCGCCGATCTCCATATTTCAGGTGAAAAAACATTGCTGCACTATATAGCTCGGTATATACTTCCTCAATTGGCATTTTTGCACTGATGGAGGTATAGGGCTCCAGGTTATAGTTCCTAATTAGCTCCTTAAGCCTGATGGATTCATCCGTTCCCACAAACCTGATCTGGAAATACTGGGGCTGGATCGTGAACTGATCAATAAACTTTCTTACGGCTTTAAAAAACGTGGTATCCTGTAACTGGTCATTATAAACAGAGCCCAGGTAAACTAATTTGAAAGTATAGGGATGGTCTTTTATCTTCTTAAAATCAATTTTCTTAAGATCATATCCATTCCTGATGACCTGTACCTGATCTCGATATTTCTCCGGAAAAAGCCTGCGGATAGACTCGGAGATGGTTACGATCAGGTCTGCATTTTTCAGGTTTCGCATTTCTCTTCTTTTCAGGAAAAATTTCCTCAGAAATGACAATAGTTTGCTGTCTTCGATAGATGGATAGCCAAAAACCCCCGGGTCTCTAAAATCCAATACCAGCTTGCATCCAAATTCCTGCTTGAGCGCATTTCCTAAATTATGGATTGCGATAGAAGGAAATGAAGCAAAAATAACATCATTTGGGGTAATATTGATATTGGTTTTCCTTTTGTACTTGGCAAATTCCCTACCCAAATCAAAAATTTCTTTCCCCGTAAAAAAGTAATAGGTAATCAACAATAATTTAGAAAAACCCCGCCTGCCATTTTCCAACAGGCTTTTATAAAAATTGTGGAAAAAACCAGGGGTATAACTTAAGGGTATTTCAATAAGGGTACCTTTAATTTTTATGGGCTTTTTTACTTTATTTTTGTTTCCATAAACAAAGTGCACTTCGTAAGCCTGGGAGAGCGCTTCGGAAATACTTAATAGCCTGTTAAATCCAGTTTGGTAGGTTTCCCTACCATGATAAGAAAATACAAATATTCTCTTCAATAGTTATGGTTTGTTTATGCAGCCAATATATTGAATATGGAATGATTTTATCAAATAAAATTGATTAATCACAACTACTTTTTAAAAGCATTCCAGCCTTGGGCGGTCAATTCGTGAACAACATCAGACTTTGAAATCATTTTTACGCCCGAGTTTTTATCGGTGATATGTCCAATAATACTGATGTCTACATCATTTTTAATTTTCTCATAATCAGCCTGTTTAATTGTAAAAAGCAGTTCATAATCTTCACCACCGTTAAGTGCACAAACTGATGGGTCTAAGCCTAGTTCCCTGGCGGTTTCATAGGTTACCGGGTCTATGGGAAGTTTGTCCTCATAAATGGTGCAACCTTTATCACTTTGGGTGGTGATATGCAGAATTTCAGAGGCCAAACCGTCAGAAACATCAATCATAGCGGTAGGTTTTATCTTCAATTGGGCCAATAAATCCACTACATCCCTACGTCCTTCGGGCTTCAATTGGCGTTCTATGATATAATCTTTTCCTTCCAGGTCAGGTTGTATTTGCGGGTTTTCCAAAAAAATCTGCTTTTCACGCTCCAAAATCTGCAAGCCTACATAAGCGCCTCCCAAATCGCCCGAAACACACAGCAAATCGCCTTCCTGAGCACCATTTCTATAGGTAACATCTTCTTTGGCAGCATAGCCGATGCTAGTTACGCTGATAACTAAGCCCTGCCTGCTTGCCGAAGTATCTCCACCAATTAAATCAATATTGAATTTATTGCAGGCCAATTCAATTCCTTTATAAATTTCTTCCACGGCTTCCAACGGAAATTTACTGGAAACACCTAGCGAAACCGTAATTTGTGTAGCCACACCATTCATAGCGTAGATATCGCTCAAATTTACTTGTACCGCTTTATAGCCCAAATGCATTAAAGGCACATAAGATAGGTCAAAATGAATGCCTTCCAATAAAAGATCTGTAGAAATTAAAGCTTGTTTGTCTTTAAAGTCAAGTACGGCTGCGTCATCTCCAATACCTTTTATCGAGCTGTCGTGCCTTAACTGGAAATTTTCAGTGAGGTGCTTGATCAGGCCAAATTCTCCCAATTCCTCTAGCGAAGTACGCTCTTTATTTTCGAACATTATTTTTTTCTTTTATATCTGTTAAAACCCATTGCAACTCCCTGTCATAGTTGCTTATTCTATCTTTTAGGTCCGATTGTATTTCCACGTCCGGAAACACCCCTCTACCCACTTCTTTTTGTTGATAAACTGGCGCCATCCTGTTTAAGCCAAAACGCAAACCTAATTTACTGTTTTTCAAGGTAACAATTGGTATTCTGCCAGCGGTACACTGGTTTGCGCCACCACCTGTTTCTGTTCCCACAAATGTTGCTCTGTTAATGGCCTTTAAGTTGGCACTTAACAACGAAGATGCCGAAAAGCTAAACTCATTGATCAATACATAAACCTTGCCCTTATAATTGTTTTTTTGTGCTTTTTGCGGGCTATATCCTTTCATAAAAGAAAAGAAATTACCTTGATCATCTTCATAAAGCCTGCTGTCATCGTTTAAACCGGTAAGGTAATAAGTGAGTTTTTGCAAGCCATTTCCATATTTGTTGGCACTAAAATGGCCATTATTAATGGGCTTATCCAAATAAACAAAATCCTTATCGGTTAAATAGGCAAACAAGGCCAAACTGGCGCTTAAGGTACCACCCGGATTATTCCTGATATCAATAACCAGGTTTTTGGTTCTGGACAGCGCAATACTGTCAAAACATTGTTTATAAAAAAGTGGAAAATTAGCTGTTGGTACCGAAAAACTCTTTATTTTAAGATATGCTATCTGCTTTTCCTGATCTAGGAACCTGAAATCTAACTGATATTCATCATTCACTTTCTTGCCCCGATATTTGATGGAACCAGGTATTTTCTTGGTGGCCGCTTTTTCAATTGTTTTACCGGTATCTGTCTTTTTCTTCAGTTCTTCCGCTTTCTTTTTGTCGTAAAACGATATATAGCTACTGGTAACTACACTGTCTTTTTTAAATTTTATGTACAAACTATCCTGTTCCGAAAAATATATTTTGTACAGCTGCGGAAAACTACGTTCTATTCGTTTGTTGCGAGACTGCGAATTAAAACCGTCATAACTAAAACCTGTGGAAATAATATTGAAAATCTCCTTGGGCGCTAAACCATCTATTTCCAAAATCTCAGTACCGGTTTTAATCGTTTTATCTTTACTCTTATTGTTGATCACGATAAGTTTATCATCAACTACTGCATAGGTAAACTGCTGCAGCGGATAAATCTTATTTTTTATCCTTTCCCGCTCATGTTTATCTTTTTCTATTACTGAGGGATATCTTAAAGCCGTATGTCCACATCTAATGGCAGCAATTACCGGCGAAAGCTTCTGATAGAATTGTGCCGTGGTTAGTGGTTCGTCAATCGCCTTTTTTAAACTATCAAATTTATCGTCGAGCGCCTTTTTTGAGATATACCAGTATAAGCCCGGATGCCCTTCTTTAAGGATTTGGTAAGAAAGATCCACGTCTTGTTTTAACGCTTCTGCACGGTGTTTTTTCTCCGTAATGGCATAATTATAATCCTTTACAGAGGAGCAAGCACCTAAAAAAACGGTACTCATCAACAACACATGTGCAAAAAATCGCCTTTTCAACATGTTATAAACCTAATTTTGCCGAAATCTCCAGCATTCTTTCGATAGGTTTCTTGGCTTCTACAATGATATTTTCAGGTACGGTTACCTCTGGCATTCCATTTTTCATACATAGATAGAGTTTTTCCAAAGTATTTCTCTTCATGTAAGGGCAATCATTACAGGCACAAGCATTGGTAGGAGGTGCCGGAATGAAAGTTTTATCTGGATTAGCTTTTTCCATTTGGTGGATAATACCACTTTCCGTAGCTACAATAAACTCCTTAGCTTCACTATTGATGGTATATTTCAGTAATCCGGTGGTAGAACCAATATAATCGGCCATTTTCAACACAGCTTCTTCGCATTCAGGATGCGCAATGAACTTGGCATTTGGATGGCGTTCCTTTAATTTGGTAATTTTTTCCCTCGAGAAAATTTCGTGTACCATACAGGCACCATTCCATAAAACCAGGTCCCTACCAGTTTTTTTGGCTACCCAAGCACCCAAGTTTTTGTCAGGACCAAAAATGATTTTCTGATCTTTAGGCAAACTTTCCACAATCTGTACCGCATTTGTTGACGTACAAACAATATCACTTAAAGCTTTTAGCTCTGCGGTACAGTTTACATAAGTGATGACCAAATGATCAGGATATTTTTCCTTAAATTTTTTGAACAAATGTGGTGGACAACTATCCGCCAAAGAGCATCCCGCCTTTAAATCTGGTAATAAAACCTTCTTTTGTGGGGATAAAATCTTGGCTGTTTCGGCCATAAAATGCACACCAGCAAATACAATAACGTCTGCTTCCGTTTTTGCAGCTTCCTGAGATAAACCTAAACTATCCCCTATATAATCTGCAATATCTTGTATATCAGGATCTTGGTAATAATGCGCCAAAATAATTGCATTCTTTTCCTTTTTTAGCTTCTCTATTTCTACAAACAAATCCAGTGTTGGATCTATTTTTTCTTCTACGTAACCTTTTCTATGAAGTTCTTCTAAAATTTCCATCGATATGCCTATTAGCTATTAATCGCCTTTTAATTTTTTTTGTAAAGATACAGAGCTTTCAACTTTATCAACGCCTCAAACAAAATATAATTTAATTAAATAAATAGATTCTTATTCTTTATTAGTGTGTTGAAACTGTTAGAAATATTCTAACAAAAAATGTTGTTAAATGAGTTTTCCCATAGTTACCAACAATTTTTACGATTTTTTATTTTAAACTTCCGTTGATTTTCAATGTTATAGTTTTTACTTCATTAAATTATCAATATAGAAATGTGTATTGTTAGTAGTGTGATGAAAAGTGGATAACCTGGGTAAAGCTGCTTAAAAATTATGTAAAAGATTGTTCCAAATTTGGCTTTTTACCTTAGCTTTAAACATTCAAATTTATTTGTTAGGATAATTTATACACGCAATTCACAAGCTTGTGAACTTTATCCACATACTTGTTACTATAGGTTTAAATTAATGAGAAAGGTCGATTTTTTAGTCATAGGATCTGGAATTGCAGGCTTAAGTTTTGCACTTAAAGCCGCCAAGTTTGGTAAAGTGTTGATAGTGACCAAGTCTAACGAAGACGAATCAAATACGAAGTATGCCCAAGGTGGCGTAGCTGTAGTTGTAGATAAATCAGATTCCTTTGAAAAACACATTCAGGATACCCTGATAGCAGGGGATGGCCTGTGTGACGAAAGCATTGTGGAAATTGTGGTGAAAGAAGGGCCTGAGCGTATACAGGAGATTATCGACTACGGAATTAACTTCGATAAAAACCCTGCCGGCGTATTTGATTTGGCCAAAGAAGGAGGCCACTCAGAACACCGAGTGCTTCATTATAAGGATATTACGGGTTACGAAATCGAAAGCGTTTTGTTGAAGCAAATTCATCAGAATGAGAACATAGAGATATTAACACATTACTTTTGTTTAGAGCTGATTACGCAGCATCACTTGGGAAAACATGTGGATAAGAGTAGTAAAGATATCAATTGTTATGGCATATATGCCTTTAACACAGAAAGTAACAATGTGGAAAAGATATTGGCAAACGTAACCGTAATGGCCAGTGGCGGAGCAGGACACATTTATGCCAATACTACTAATCCTATAATTGCCACCGGAGACGGAATGGCCATGGTTTATCGTGCTAAGGGAAAGATCAGGAATATGGAATTTATCCAATTTCATCCCACTGCTTTATACCATCCTGGTGAATATCCTTCTTTTTTGATTTCTGAAGCGGTGCGGGGATTTGGCGGCGTACTTCGCAGGAGAACTGGCGAGGAATTTATGTATGAATATGATGAAAGAGGTTCGCTCGCTTCTCGTGACATTGTTGCACGCGCCATCGATAACGAGATGAAAAAATCAGGAGATGATTTTGTTTATCTGGATATTACCATGAGAAGCAAGGCCGATATCCTTAAACATTTTCCTAACATTTATGCCAAGTGTTTATCCATTGGTATTGATATGACGAAGGATTTTATTCCCGTAACGCCGGCCTGTCATTATATGTGTGGCGGCGTAATGGTTGATGAAGATGGCAAGTCATCTATTAATCATTTATATGCCTGCGGCGAGGTTTCTTCTACCGGTTTGCATGGGGCCAATCGTTTGGCTTCCAATTCATTGTTGGAGGCAACTGTTTTTGCACACCGTATATTTTTATCGGCTATCGAAAACTATAAGCAAAATATTATTCCGGAGAATATCCCTGAATGGGATGATAAAGGCGTGATACAGTCTAATGAAGATATTTTGGTTACGCATAATTTACGTGAAACCCAAAAAATTATGAGTGATTATGTGGGTATTGTACGGTCCGATTTTAGATTGGACAGAGCCATGCGCAGACTTTATTTACTTTACGAAGAAACAGAAGAATTTTACAAGAATAATAAAGTTTCGGTAAAGCTCTGCGAAGTAAGAAATGTGATTCAGGTGGCCTATCTGGTAATAAAATCGGCTATGCAGCGCAAGGAAAGTAGGGGATTGCATTATACTACGGATTATCCAAAACATGCAAAAGAATTAATTGATACAATAATTTAGGTTTTAAGTAATTATACGTTAGTCTCAATATCTATATGTCTATTATATTGCCAGTAAAAGGAGTTAGCCCAGCGTTTGGAAGTGATTGCTTCATCGCACCAAATGCCACTATTGTGGGTGATGTTAAAATTGGAAAAAACTGTTCAATTTGGTTTAATGCTGTGGTTAGGGGAGATGTTAACAGCATTACCATTGGCAACGAAAGTAATATCCAGGATGGGGCGGTAATTCATGCTACCTATTTAAAAGCGGCCACCTTTATTGGAAATAGGGTAAACGTTGGGCATAATGCCATTGTACATGGTTGCACGGTTAAAGATAATGTTTTGATAGGCATGGGAGCCATTGTAATGGACCACGCTATTATCGACGAATACTGTATTATTGCCGCTGGTTCTGTAGTACTGGAGAATACCGTTTGTGAGAGCGGTTATATCTATGCCGGGGCCCCTGCCAAAAAAATAAAGCCCATTACTGACGAGCAAAGGGCTTTATTGAACAAGTTACCTGATAATTATATCATGTATTCAGACTGGTTTAAGCCTTAATTTCCTCCTGGCCTGCTCCTTTGAGCCTGAGGAATAACGGGCGGTTTTACTTCTTTTTTCTCTTTAGGTTTGGGGCTTGGGAGTGGGGCAACCAATGGAATTTTGATGATCTCATTTCTATCCCAATTTGCTCTGATAGACAGCTCTTTAGGTTCATACCAAATAGCCTCTGGTTGTAAACCTTTTTTCAAGTTACCGGTATCCCAAATGCCATTTTTATTTTCATCGTAAACTATTCGGCCGTAGTATATCCCCTGTTTATATTTATCCAGTTTAACAGATGTTTTTTTAATAATTGGGAAACTAGAAATGATATTCTTGTCTTTGTTCACAATTTCAAGAATATAGCTTTTAGTAGTATCTGGAGGTTCTATAGCAAGTGTTAACGTGCCATAGTCGTTGGCATCACCCAATGTAAATGTCTTTTTTAATTCTTTGTTTTTAGCATCAAAAATTGCTGTAGCGGCGTTTTCTCGTAGCAATAAGATATATTCTTCTTTAGCACGCCATTTATACTTAATATGATATTTAAGCAAATTGGCGCTGTCTTTTACCAGCGTGAATTTTCTTGGAATACTATCTTCTAATAGCAATATTTTACTTTCATCTAAATTCTTTATTGGAAAATTGAAGCTAATTACCAAGTCTTTAAACGGATTTAAGGTACCGCCATCCAAGTTGTCAGAGATGTTAAGTATTCGATTGTAGGTATCTCTTTTTGATCTGGTTAACTTTACGGTATCTAATATTTTCCCGTCATCTTTTATAGCTACTTTTACCGAGTCGAACGACAAATCATTTAGCCAAAGTGTTACGCTGTCTTTTGTTTTACTGAACTGCAGTAGCTTTCCTTGATCAATATTGCTGGGAAATATCACCGTTAGATCGGGATTTTTCAACTTTTGATTGAAATTCATGAAAATACTTCCATCAGCATTTAGCTTTCTATCAAGAGTTCTAAACTCAGGGGCTAGTTCTTTAAATACATTCAGGTGCAAGCTATCAATGTTCTTGTCTAATAAAAAAGGCTCCTTGATAAATCCAATTTCATCGCTTACTTGTTGATAGATCCTATCACCGCCTTTTTCCTTTAAGGCATAAATCTTATAGGTATCTTTTTTTAAATTGTTAAGCTTGAAATTTCCACTGCTATCTGTTAGGGTAAAAATAGCTGCACGTTTTTTTCCAAAAAGGCTGTCTCTGGATAGGGGAAGGATAAAAACCGTCGTTTCAATTTCTGGCTCCAGGGTGAGTGCATTGGTAACATTTCCACTAATACTTAACGAATCTATGGTTGGGCCTGTTGAGAAAGCATAGCTGAAATTTTTAAGTTCGTTGCTCTCGTTAAGGTCCACAATTGATTTTCCAAAATTTAGCGTATAGGTAGTATTTTTTTCCAAAGTGTCTGGCAACGTTATTTCCAGTCTTTTTAATTTGGCTTTTAGTTCTGGCGTTCTTTCCAGTTCTGGAGAAATGGAAAATTCTTTAAATTCATTATTGAGTTTAATGTACTCGTCAAATTCTATGACTATTTTTTTTGCGCTAAAATTTGTGGTCAAATTTTCTGGAATCATTTTTAGCACTTTTGGCGGAGTGGTGTCTTTTGGTCCACCTTGTGGTGTTTGCATGGCGGCGCAACCGTAAATAAGCGTAGCCAATGCCAAAAGCGCTAAAAAAATGCTGTAAAAAGAGTCTTTGTTGTTTTTTGCCATTTATAAGCGTTTTAATCTATTTTTACTTTTTTTGGAACAATAACATTAAAATTTTGAGTTATGCTTTTATAACGCTTTATTTTAATTTGTATTTTTAATATATTAAATATCTGTAAATCAGTTATTTAGCTATATGAACCATTAAAACTGAAATATCTGAAGGCGAAACCCCAGAAATTCGGGATGCCTGGCCCAAAGTTCTAGGTTTTATCTTCAATAATTTTTCTCTCGCTTCTTTTGATAAAGATACTAAAGTGTTGTAATCAAAATCCGGATTAATTGCTTTGTCTTCCATCTTTTGCATTTTTGCAACAATCTCCTGTTCTTTTTCAAAATAGCTTTCGTATTTGATTTTGATTTCAGCTTGCTCTATAGTTTCCTTTTCAAATTGGTTGAGTATATCGTTAAAAGGTTCGCTCACTTTTCGCAGGTCACTGATGTTTACTTGGGGCCTACTTAATATGCTAAATAATTTTACATTTTGTGTTAAAGCCGAAGTTCCTAGTTCTTCTAATAACCCATTTGCTTCCGACATTTCTATTCCTTGTTTTTTTGTGAAAGCAACGATATCGTCGGAGTCTTTTATTTTTTGATTAACAATGTCTAAGCGCTCATCATTTACCAAGCCTAGTTCATGGGCAATAGGAGTGAGGCGGATATCGGCATTGTCTTGTCTTAATAATAAACGATGTTCAGCTCTGGAGGTAAACATACGGTAAGGTTCTTCTGTACCTTTTGTTACCAAATCATCTATCAAAACACCTATATACGACTCAGAACGTTTCATGATCAGCTCATGTTTGTCATATACCTTCTGATGGGCATTAATTCCTGCGATAAAACCTTGACTAGCAGCTTCTTCATATCCAGTAGTACCATTAATTTGGCCTGCAAAGAACAAGTTGCTGATCAGTTTGGTTTCCAAGGTTAAGGAGAGCTGGGTAGGGGGGAAGTAATCGTATTCAATCGCATATCCTGGCCTAAACATCTTCGCATTTTCAAACCCAGGAATTTGGGTAAGTGCTTTGTACTGTACATCTTCCGGTAACGAAGTAGAAAATCCATTCACATATATCTCACAAGTATTCCATCCTTCTGGTTCTACAAATATCTGATGACGTTCTCTTTCTGCAAAGCGATTGATTTTGTCCTCGATAGAAGGGCAATAGCGAGGACCTAATCCTTTGATTCTGCCCGTAAACATAGGAGATTTTTCGAAGCCTTCTTTTAGCGTTTCGTGAACTTTATCATTGGTATAGGTAATCCAGCAGCAGCGCTGATCAGTGGGTAGTGCTACATTTGTGTAAGAAAACCTGCCTCTTTCTTCGTCTCCCCATTGTTCTTCCATCAAGGAATAGTTAAGCGAACGACCATCAATTCTGGGAGGGGTGCCCGTTTTCATGCGGCCTGCCTCAAAACCTAATTCTACCAATTGTTCCGTTAAACCAGTAGCCGATTTTTCTCCCGTTCTGCCGCCACCCATTTTTTTCTCACCGATATGAATTACTCCATTAAGGAAAGTACCATTGGTAAGCACTACAGATTTTGCTTTTATTTCTACCCCAAGATTAGTTTTTACTCCTATAACAGTATTGTTTTTTATTAATAATGAACTAACCATTTCTTGCCAAAAATCAATATTTGGAGTTCTTTCTAAGGCTAGTCGCCATTCTTCCGCAAATCTTTTTCTATCATTTTGAGTACGGGGACTCCACATCGCAGGGCCTTTGGATTTATTTAACATCCTAAATTGAATGGTGGTTTTATCGGCAATAATACCCGAGTATCCGCCCATAGCGTCTATTTCTCTAACAATTTGGCCTTTGGCCACGCCGCCCATTGCTGGGTTACAGCTCATTTGGGCAATAGTTTCCATATTCATTGTGATCAACAAAACCGATGATCCCAGATTTGCAGCAGCAGCGGCAGCTTCGCAACCAGCATGACCAGCGCCAACTACAATTACGTCGTATTCTTTAAACATATATTTTATGATGTTCCACGTGAAACATTAAATTTTTATTAGGGTATTCTTCAATGTTCCACGTGGAACATTGAAGAATGATATTTATTTTTCAGATAATTCCATCCATCTTTCCATATCTGTTTCGATGGTTTGGTTGATTTTTTCTATCGATTCAGATAAATCTTGAATTTTGATATAGTCTGAAGGATCTGTACTGTTTAATTCTTGGGTGAGTTTTTTAATCTTGTTTTCGTTTTCTGCTAAAGCTTCTTCTAGTTTTTTAAATTCTTGCTGTTCTTTAAAACTTAATTTATTACTGCTTGAAGGGGATGTTGATTTTTGCTCTTGTGTTTTTTCTTTTTTTGTGGCTGCTTCTTTCTCTTGTTCAATTGCATTTCTATGCTCTGAATAGTTGCCGTTAAAAATTTTAACTTTTCCGTTGCCTTCCATAATGAATAGCTGATCACTCATTTTATCTAACAAGTATCTGTCGTGTGAAACCAAAACCAATACCCCTGGAAAATTTTCTAGAAATTCTTCCAACACATTTAAAGTGTCTATATCCAAATCATTGGTTGGCTCATCTAAAATTAAAAAGTTTGGATTTTGCATTAAAACTTTCATTAAATGGAGGCGTTTTTTCTCCCCACCACTTAGTTTTTCTACCAAACCATGTTGTTTTTTTGGAGGAAATAAAAATAAAGTTAATAGGGCAGAGGCGGAGATTGTTTGCCCATCGGCCATTTTAATATATTCTGCATCGGCTTTTACAATATCAATTACCCTATCTTTTTCGTTGAAATTTAAACCACCCTGTTTGTAATATCCAAACTTTGTCGTTTCCCCTAAATCTACCTTTCCACTATCTGGGATTAAATTTCCTGTAATAATGTTTAGTAACGTAGATTTTCCAGTGCCGTTCTTGCCGGCGAGTCCAATTCTGTCGCCTCTCTTAAATATGTAAGTAAAATTATCAATGATATTTTGATCATTAAAGGCCTGTTTAATATTTTCCAGCTCCAGAATTTTATTTCCTTGCCTGGCCATTTTTACGTTTAAGGTTACTTTTTGATGATCTACTCGCTGTTTTGTTTTTTCTTCTAGATCGTAAAATGAATCTATTCTTGCTTGAGATTTGGTTCCCCTAGCTTGCGGCATTCTGCGCATCCATTCTAGTTCTTTTTTTAATAGGTTTTTGTTTTTTTGATAAGTGGCATCGTCCTGAGCTTCTCTTTCCGCTTTCTTTTCGAGAAAATATGCATAATTTCCATGGTAAGTAAATGTTTTACCTCGCTCTAGCTCTACGATGGTGTTACAGATGTTATCCAGAAAATACCTGTCGTGGGTTACCAGTAACAGGGTTTTATTTCCTGAAGTCAGTAATTTTTCCAACCATTCGATCGTATCAATGTCTAAATGATTGGTTGGCTCATCTAGTACGTAAATGTCTGGATCTTCAATTAAAAGTTTAGCTAAGGCCAGCCTTTTGCGTTGGCCGCCAGATAGCGTATGTATTTTTTGCTGTAGATGGTTGATGCCCATTCTACTGAGGATTGTTTTAATTTGATGTTCGTATTCCCAAGCGTTATGTTCACTTAATTCCTCATATAATCTGTTGAGCTTCTTTTCATCAGGGTGCTCTTGCTCAACTAATTCTTCATATGCTCTAATCAACTGTTGTTGTTTGTTTTCGGAGGAGAAAATGAAGTCGCTAATACTGGCGTTATCTGGAAAGGAAGGCTCTTGGTCAAGAAAACCGATCCTTACCGATTTGTTCTTTACGATTTTTCCTTCCAAGGGCGCAAAGCGTTCAGCTAGTAATTTCATGAGGGTACTTTTACCAGCGCCATTTACGCCAACAAGCGCCACACGCTGCCCCGCATTAATTCCTAATGTTAAGTTTTTAAATAGCCATTCGTCGTGATAGGCATGGCCAAGCCCTTCTGCTGCAATTAGTGTACTCAAGGTGATTTGAAACGAATTATATAATCAAAAATTGTTGCAAAAGTACGGATTATAAACTGCTTAACGCTTTGTGGCTAGCAGATTAGTGCGCCTGAAGGTAAATAATTACGATACGATGTTACACGTTTCTGGCTAATTGGAGGAGAGCGCAATAATACACTGCTCTCTTATTTGCCAAAGTTCTTCCATTGAAACCATTAGATTTTGTTGTGTTTTGAGCCAATTGGCCAGAAAATTTTGGTGAAAGCTAACTTTAAAATTAGATATTTGATTGGTGCGGATTTCTATTTCTTCCAAGAGGTCATTTGCAAAATCACTTGGTTTTGAATGTTCATTTGTGTAATCCAGGATTTCGTTTTTCCACTTCAGATAGGTGTGTGCTTCGGGGAGGTAAGGCAGTTGATTTTTAGCTAAGGTAGCGGCAATTTTTGGCGTATTGGCTGCATTCATTTTGAAAATTCCAATCATCAGTTTGAAACCAACGATGTTGTTTTCTTCGGAAAGCCGCTTTAAAAGGGCATGTTTAGTACTGCAGGTTCCGCATTTGTCGTCAAATACAGTGCTTAAATCAGCTTTATTTTTATTTCTGCTGTAGCGGAGTTTTCTGACAAAATTTGCCGCTTCACTAAACGTGTGGATATTATGCAGCAGAAACTTTTTAGAAATGATGCCGGTTGGATGGATCTCGAAATTTATGCGTTCGGACATTTTGGAACGGAGGTGTTTTAATTCAAATTGAACTTATCGTTCCTGATATTCATCACGTTTGAAGCAAAAATAATAGAAACAATAAGCACACCGATAATGATGGCCAAGATGAGCTGAAGGGTAGAATAGAGGTTTGTTCCCGTCACAATTTTTTGGGATTCTTCTTTAAGCTGTTCGCCTACTACGGTTTGTATTTTGGTAAGCTGGGAAAGCAAACTGGAAATACCGCTAAAAGATTGCTCTGCACTGCTGTCATATAGGCTTCTAAGAGTGACCTTCTCTAATGTTTCGGCATTCAATAAAATATTTTTTTCCAATACTTTATTTTCAAGTAATTTAACTTTTAATTCAGTTAAATGATTTTTTTCGTTTTTAACCAAAAACGTTTTTTCGTACTTGGCCAAAAGCGTATCAATTTCTCTATCTAGTCCCTTTAATTTGTTGTTTAACTGTTGGGGGCTAAGTTTGTTTTTGTCACTATAAACGAAAGTTTCCAATAGAAAGCGCTTGGCGTATAGCTTTTCTGAAATGTAGAAAATATCCGTTGCTGGAACCAACCTGTCGTTGTAGAGCGATGAAAACGCTTTTTCCATATTTTTAATACTACGGTCTTCCAATACCCTGATCAATATTGTACAGGCCATAATCAGAAAAAGGAGGATGGCAATTTTGGTTTTTTGCTTTAGAGAATAGGCTATTTTCATCTTTGATGGAATAAAATAACCCCCAATATAGTGATTATTTAAAGCATTATGGTGCTAGGGTTGGCAAGTTGGTAGAATTGCATTGAAATGGAGAATCGCGGAAAAAGAAAAAGCGGGCATCCACCCGCTTGATTAACTAAAACTAAACTAAATTTATATGTGTGTATATGAATTTTAAAACAAGGTCAAAAGATCTTCAGTAGGCAAGCCTGTTACTGTTGATTGTTTTTGCGCTACAGCCGTATTTTTAGCTTGGATGCTGCTGTTTTCGGCAGTAAATTTTTCAGCGCTTAAAGAAGCAAGGCTACCAATTACCGCATTGTAATCTGTGGTTGATCCGCTTAAATTTAAGCTTGCTTTGTTGTTTACGTTAGCAAATAAATCAACGGTATAGGTATTTAGGTTAGCTTTTGCTTGATCTTTCAAATTAATTTCCAAACTAAGCGTGTTAAATTTGCCGTTGGTTTTTACTACCGCATTGTCGCTAGCGGTAATTTCATTTAATTGGCTAGCATAAACTACCACAGTTAAGGTTTCTTTATCAAAAGAGCTAATTCTCAATTCGCCATTTCTTTCTTGAACCAGGGCATTTTTTGCATAGTAATTGTCGTATACCTGTACGCTTGGGTTGGCACTTTGAACCAAAATTACTTCTACGTTGCCCGCAACACTTAGTTTGTTGAAGCTTTTTACCGAGTTTAATACGGTTACTTTTTTAGCTTCCTTTGCATTTGCGAAAGCTGGAACACTTGCACTAATTGCTATCGTTAAGATGGCTGCGAATAGATTTTTAATAGCGGTTTTCATATTGTGTGTTTTTTATATCGTTATTTTAATTTTTGTTGTTTTTGTAAACTTGTTACATCTATAAGACCTCCAAACCCTAAAAAGGTTGCATGGCAGCGGGATGTTTTATACCATCACGAATAAAGTTTCGACCAACGGGGATAATTTTTCGACCAACGGGATAAGCCAAAAAGTAAAATTTGTGCTTTTAGGGGCAGAAAAAAGAGAAAACTGCCGTTAATGTCACTGTAACCCCTAACTTTGGTCGGTTGAAAATCAAAAAATTATCACAGTGAAAATACTAGCCACCATTTTTACTTCTTTAACCTTAATTAGCCTTCAGCCTAATGTAGAGGAGAAGCCCTTAAAGTCCCAATTGTATGTTTTAAACCATGAGCAGGTATTGGGAACGTCGTTGGAATTGAAAATCATCAGCACCTCGGAAACGGAGGTGTACAAAGCTGAGCAAGCTGCAATTGAGGAAATTAATAGGCTTTCTAACATCCTTAGCGCTTACCATGGTCATAGTGAATTTAGCCGGTGGATGAAAAGTAGCCTGAATGTGCCAGTTAAGGTTTCGAAGGAACTTTTTGAGGTGTTGAGTTTATTTGAACAATGGAAAAGGCAAACCAACGGGGCTTTGGATCCCTCCGTAGCGGTAGCTTCAAAACTTTGGCGTGAAGCAGCTTTGAACCAAAACCTGCCCACCAAATCAGCTGTTCAAAAAGCGATATTTCAAATGCAGGCAAAGCACTATCAATTAGATTTAACCAACCTTACCGCAACCAGATTAGACTTGGTTCCCTTGGTTATGAATTCATTTGCCAAAAGTTACATTATCAACAAAGCTTGTGATGCAGCGTTGGCCGCCGGAAAGATAGAGAA
The DNA here is from genome assembly GCF_003313505.1 of Pedobacter nanyangensis. Classification (GTDB taxonomy): domain Bacteria; phylum Bacteroidota; class Bacteroidia; order Sphingobacteriales; family Sphingobacteriaceae; genus Pedobacter; species Pedobacter nanyangensis. The sequence continues at coordinate 477,085 of NZ_QMHO01000001.1, forward strand.
TATAGTGGTGAATATAGGTGGAGATTTGGTGACAAAGGGAGGCGAGAGGGATTTGGTATATGTAACCAATCCATTGAAAAACGCCGAGAATGATGCCCCGCTAGCGAAGCTTACGGTAATGAACAAGGCCGTGGCAACCAGTGGGAATTATCGTAGGGGCCAACAAATTGGGAAAAACTGGTATTCGCATATTATTGATCCTAGAACCGCTAAGCCCGTTGGGCAAATTATCAGCGCCACGGTAATTGCCGAAAATGCCATAGATGCAGGTGCTTTGGCTACTGCCTTTAATATACTGTCGTTGCAAGAAAGTAAACTTTTGGCCGAAAAATCGGGGGCTGCTTATCTGATCGTGACCCGGGAAGGCAAAATTGTTGAAAGTGCAAATTGGGATGCATATGTGCTTGCTGCCGAAGTTGAGGAAACGCCGGTGGTTGCCAGGTCTACGTATGCTGAAAATCAAAAAATGTGGGACCCGAAATTTGAGCTAACGATTAATTTCAGATTGAATGCAATTGAAGATAACAGCCACCGTCCGTATGCGGCCATTTGGGTAGAAAATGAAAAAAGAGAATCCGTTAGAAACCTGGCTTTATGGTACCGTAAAACGAATTGGATCCCTGATTTGAGGAACTGGTATCGAATCCATGGCGAACGTTTTAAGGCCGATAAGGACAACTACGCATCGGTGACTGGAGCCACCCGAAATCCGGGGAGTTATACGTTAAAATGGGACGGTAAGGATGATAAAGGAAATTACGTGCCACAGGGAAGATATACCGTAATTATTGAAACGGCAAAGGAGCACGGCACCAATGAAATCATCCGCCAGGCTTTGGAATTAAAAAAGACCCCCATTAAAGCAGTAAGCGCCGGCAATGTAGAGGTTGCAGCGGTAAATTTCGAATTTGGAAAAAGGAAATAACAGATTGAGCACGAAAAAGAAAAAAAGGGGGGACGCCAAAAGAGGCGTTGCCAAATTATCACGATGGTTACATATTTATCTTTCCATGGTGAGTTTTGCCATTGTTTTGTTCTTTTCGTTTACGGGCTTAACACTTAACCATCCGAAGTGGTTTGGGGCCGAAGAACAGCTAGAGGAAAAGTACAAGGGGAAATTAAATATAAAATGGGTAGATCATCCGGACACCAATAAGGTAGCAAAATTAGAAATCGTGGAGTTTTTACGCAGCAAATACCAGCTAAAAGGAGCCGTTAGCGATTTCAGGATGGACGATTATGAGTTAAGCATCTCTTTCAGAGGCCCGGCATACTCGGCTGATGTTTTTATCGACCGAGAAAAAGGGGATTATGAGGTTACCGAAATCAAAAAGGGAATGGTGGCCATTTGGAACGATTTGCACAAAGGCAGAGATTCAGGAAAGCGATGGAGTTGGGTTATTGATGTTTCCGCTATTTTTCTCCTCATCATTTCTTTAAGTGGATTGATTTTGTTGCTGTTTATCAAAAAGAAACGGATTTCAGGAATTGTGACGGCTGTTTTAGGGCTGGTTTTAAGCTATCTGATTTATTTGGTTTTTGTGCCTTAAGGAAATTTAAAGACTTACGAGTTTTCAAAAACTCCGTAAGGGCGAAAGAAAAATATGGACTCTTTGTTCCGCTGGCATAAAAGCTGATCCTATAGATTCAGATCCTTGGCTTTTCTCATCACATTATTGGTAAGCACAATCAAATCGGTATCAAAACTATTTTCCGTGCTTCTTGAGTTTAAAAGAATAGCCACACTATACTCGGGGCCATAGATCCAAAAAGTAGCGGTACCTATCAAATTTCCGCCATGGTAAAATCCTTCAAATAAAGAGTGGCCAGTGCGCCAGCCTAAGGTATAATTGGCCACAGGCGATTTGGTGAACATCAGCGTTCGGGTAGCGGCATTTAAGATATCTGGTTTTATGGCGCCACCATCAACCGCATACAATACTTTAAAAAGGTTATCTACATTGATGGATACCCCACCGGCGGCCTTATAGATCTGGACATCATTGCCGTAGGCATTGGCGCTTCCCTGAGGATAACAGATGGCTTCTTTGGCTCGCCTGGAAGTGGGCGAAGATGAGGTAAGGTTAACAGCAACACCCGCTGGCGTATAAATCTCTTTCAAATAAGCGCCGTATTCTTTGCCTGATACGAGCTCGATAATTTTGCCGAGCACACCATAGCCCATATTGTAATAGTAATAGGAAGTGCCCGGCTCATTTTGCGCTGAGCCTAGCATGGTTTGAATTTTTTGATCTAGGGTTGTTCCGGCGCTGCTGCTGAACATGGGGTCGCCTAGGTAATATCCCGCGGTATGTTCCAGGAGATGTTTTACGGTAACCTTGGCAGATTTTGGACCTACCGTTGGGAAAGAAGCTTTTAATATCCCCGTAGGGCCAAAAACCAGGTCATTAAGCCCAATTTTACCTTGTTGTACCAGGGTCATCACGGCTATCGATGTATGTTGCTTGGTCATAGAGGCCAACCTGAACTCATAATCGGGCTGGGCACGTTCTTTGGCATCTACGTTGGCAAAACCACAAGCATTTTTGTAAATGATATCTTCGACGCTGTTTTTGCCAATGGCATATGAGGCCGCGGGGATATTGTATTTTTCGATGAAAGGATATATCATCTCATCAATTTCCTTGATGCCAATTTGCGCCAAAATGGTATAGGTGGCTACATCGCCATTTTCGGCCGTAACTACTGCGGTAAGCGTTTTGCTTAAATCTAAGTTTCCGGTGTTGTTGGCAAGCATTATGCCATCTACTTTGATGGTCGCTTTGCTAGATAGCGTAAAGTTGACCTTTACGTTATTTAAATTAGAATTTAGCGGGATTGTGATGTAAATTTTAGAGGCGCTTTTGAAGTAGTACCCGTTGCCGGTGAGATTGGCATTTTCAGCTTTTAAAATACTGATGTTGATGATTTCCTTAGCGGCAGAAGCCGCTGTGGCATTTGGAGGATTGCCTGGAACGGGATCATTTTTTTTGGAACAGGAAGCCAAAACAGCAATAAACAGGGAAAGCACAAGGCAAAACTTGGCCTTTTCTCCAAGCGAGATCATCATCATTATTGTTTGGTTTAGGTTTAATTTGCAAAACGGCAGAAATTCGCAACAATGTTTTGTAAATCAAGCTATTTTAGAAAAAATGCCGCACAAAACCTAATTTAATTGCAGAATGTTTACAGCCGCACAAAATATTTGGCGATGTGAATGCCCAAACTAACGTCTGTTCAAATAAAAATCTTCCTTGGCGGTCATCTCCAGCTTGGCTTTTTTGGTTTTATCTCTGTAGCCCAACAAATGCAGCGTACCGTGGATCATGATGCGGCATAACTCATCGTGAATAGTGGCATTATGTTGTTTGGCATTATCCCTCACTCTGTCAATGCTGATAAAAATATCCCCTAAAATCATTTTAAGCTCCTCTGAGTTGTCAAAAGTGATTACGTCGGTATAGTAGTCGTGTTGAAGGAAATCTTGGTTTACGCGCAGTAAATATTCGTCGGAGCAAAAAATGAAGTTGAGTTCATTGAGCACATAACCTTCGTGTGCAATTGTTTCACTAATCCATTTCCTAATGGAGGTTTTTCCTTTTAGGGCGTAATTGGTGTCTTCAGTAAAGAAATTGATTTTTGACATGGGGATGAAATAAAAGGCAAAAGTAAAAATTCAGAACGGATAGTTGTTGAATTAAGGCCCAAAGAATAACTTGCTGCCCTTGCCAAGTAGGGAGCAAATGATTGGGAAATTACTTTTTGGGAGCGTTTAGCAATCTAAAATATTCTGCCACTTTGCTTTTGTAATAGTAGTTAAGGTTTGGCGGCAGCTTTTGGATCAGTTCACTTTCGCTTTGCATGCTTTTTTTGAATTTGTCTAGCATTTGCTGATATGAAGGAGGGAATTGCTTGGCGGCATTACTTTCTCTTTTCGAATCCTGATCCTGTTCTCGTTGGGCTTTTTCTGCATCCAATAATTTAACCATCAGGTTTTTTTGCCTGTTGATGGTTTCTTGGGAAATACGTTTGTTCACCAAGTCCAACTCAGATTGTTTCATTTCCTGAATGGCCTGGTTCAAATTGCCCATGGATCCCTTTCCATCTTTGTTATCTTCTTTGTTGATTTTTTCCAGGGCTTCCCTAATCATTTGCTGCTGTTGGGCCATTTTTGCAAATTCTTGGCTCATTTGGCCCTTGGGCACGGTGCCCTGGTTGCCTTCTCGTTCCATCTTCTCCTTGGCTTGCTGCATGTTTTTATTCAGTTGCTCCTGCATTTGCTGCAATTGTTGCATGCCCTGTTTCTGTTTGCCCTTTCCGCTTTTGGCATTTTTCATGGCGTTTTGCAGTTGCTCCAAAGCTTCGTTAAGCATTAAAGCCAAATTATTTAAGGAGGTCATGGCAAACTGCTGCGAACGGTTGGCCTCTCCGGTTCTTCTGTCTCCCAAAAAATCAATGGCTTTGCCAATGTTGAAGTTGATTTTATCCACTTCCGTATTGACAGTGCTTTCTATCTGTGGTACCCGTTTGCTTAATGAAAAGAGACTATCGGCAATGGTTTTCATGTTATCCCTTATCATGTTCTGTTTTTGTGCCTGTTGCACATAGGCAGGATCTGAGGAGTTCATTTTGCGGAAAGTTTCCATTACCTTTTCCTGTTCAAAGGAAGTACTCAGCAAATTTTCGAGCAGCTTGCGGAGCTCTTGTGCATTTACCTTGTTCTCTTGCTCGGCGCCTTCTTGCTGCTGCTCCTGCATTTGTTGGGCCAGTTGCTGCATTTGCTGGCCGGCCTGCTGCTGTTTTTCAGAAGCCTTTTGCTTGTTGTTCTGGTTCAGCTGATCTTTACTGTCCTGTTGGTTTTTTGCGATCTGGTTGGTTTCCTTTTCAGGATTTTTATATTCATTTGGGCGCTCAAGAGCCTGGTTTTTTTGATCCAGGTCCTGAAGTTCCTTTTTCAAGTCCTTAAAATCTTTATTGAGTTGATCTTGTTTCTCTTTAAGGTCCTGCGCCGAGGAGCTTTTGTCCTTGCTTTGGTCTGCCAGGTCTTTTTGCTGCTTGGCCATTTCGTTCAAGCGGTCAATTTTGTTCTGCAGGTTTTGTTCAAACTCCAATTGTTTGTAAAGTTCAAGGATGCGGTCGAGCTCATTTTTAACCGACTTATTATCCATTTGCATTTTCGACAGTTCGTTGCGGGTTTGCTCTTTATTGTTTTTATCCATCAACTGTTGTAGTTTTTGCAAAAGCTCCTTGGTTTTTTCATCAAGGACATTGTTGAACAGCTCATCAATTTTTTTCTGTTTTTCCTTGAGCTCTTCGGTAAGGGCATTGTTTTCCTGCTTGTCGAAATTGTTTTTTTCGTTCTGGGCTTTGATCTCCTTTACTGCCTCTTCCAGTTGTTTTTGTTTGTCCAGTAGCTGCTCAATCTGCTTTTTATCTTCAAAGTTAAGCTGCTTTTTCTCTAACAGATTTTCGCTTAATTTCTTACTTTCCTTTTCTATGGTGCTGGCCAGTTTAATGGTCTGCTCCATTTTCTGTTTCAGCGATTGGCTTCCTTCTGCCAATTTTTCGGCAATTTGTTGTGGTGTAGGGGCCTGGTAGGTTTTAGTTTCCGATCGGGCTATTTTTGCTCCGTTTACACCATCGTTATCAGCTATTTCAAAAAAATATTCAATAATTTGCCCTGGTTTGGCTTGAAGTTCGTTTAGGTTCCAAAAATGGAAGAAGTTGTTTTCGGTTTGATTGTTTTTAATCGCAATGGCCTTTGAGCCTTGGGCGATAAGCTTGTTTTGTTCTTTAATTTGATATTTGAATTTTAAGGACGAAAAGCCATAATCATCAGTCACCACCCCATTAAAATAAAGGGCTTTGCTGCTTAAACTATCGGGAGTTTCGGTAACCGAGATGGTGGGGTATTGGTCTACAATAACGTTGAGCTGATGGCTCAGCGAATCTTGGAGGCTTACATATTTGTTTTTTGGGACGATTTGGTAATTGCCGTTTGTCCTAATTGTTGCGCTAAAACTTGCTTGGTTGCCTTCCACCAAAAGCTGATGGGCTTTCTGCTGAAGGATAAAACTAATTTCTTCACTGTTTTCGGTTTTTAGTTTCCAGGTTATCCTTGTCCCTTCGGGGATAAGTAAATCGCCAACGTTGGGCACCTCTTCGGGTTTTCGGTGAAGATAGGCAGGGTAAATTAAGGTTGCGCTGAGGTTTAGGAGGGATGGGCGTGGTTTTACGCTGATGGTGTGGCTGGCTGAGCTAAATCCGCCGCCCGAAAAACGGATTGCTTTATCTTGCTGAATATTCTTGAAGGTATGGCTAAAGTGGCTGATATCCTGCTTCTCCAGTTTATAATTGTTCACCCCATCTTCTACATAAATATCCTGGGGGAATTCGTTGCCGGTAAGCTTAACTTTAATGGTTAAGTCATCGCCCTGCGTAACATTTAAATGCTGGTTTTCTATTAAAAATTGGAAAGGGGCTTGTGGCAATACCTCCTGGTTGTAGCGGATAAAGCTGCTGGTACCTTCTCTCAAAATGGCTGGGGCCAAAATGCCGATCAACAAAATGATGGCTAAGGGAAGCGCAATGTACTTGAGGTGTTTCTTATTGTCGCCAAGGTTAACGGCGCTCGAAAAAGGGATCGGTTTTAGTTCGTTGATTTTTTGGTCGATGCCAGCAAGAATAAGTGCGCTATTTTGTGGCGAGCTATTGGCCAGATCTTTTAGCTGTAAAGTATTCAGTAACCTATCCTTAACATTAAAGAAATGGTTTCCGATTAAATTTGCGGCATCTTCGAGGCCAATGGTTTTGCTTAACTTGAAATAGGAGAGCGCTGGTTTGACAATCCAAAGGCAAATGGCCAATAGCGAAATGCCAACAAACGAGAAGAAAAGCAGGGTTTTGGTAGAGATGCTCGGATAGGTGTAGAAAATGTAAACGAAAAGACAAAGATAGAGGCTTAAAATAAGCGCAGCGGCATATATACTCCCTCTTAAAAGTTTATTTAGATAAAACTTTCGGGTGAACTCGTTGATTTTAGCGATCAGTAAGTTATAGTTATTGCCCATCTTTTAATTTAAACGACAATAAAGATAAAAAATGTGCGCTTAAATTAAAATTGGACAAATTTTATCCTAAGCTTTCAATTTGTTTTTAAAACAAACCTTTTAGCTGTAAATTAGAAATAAAATATAATCAATAAAAACAAAAAATAACACCAAAGGCTGTATATTGCAGCATTCAACCCATTCAAAAAAATACTTATACACATGAACAGAAAAATTTTTGTGGCTATTTTAGCACTGATGACTACCGGAACAGCCTTCGCACAAAAGCAATTTAAATCGTGGAATAAAAACTTGGTAATTGCCCATCGTGGAGCATTTAAGGCCCAGGGCCTTCCTGAAAACTCTATTGCTTCTTTAAATGAAGCCATCCGTATTGGGTGTTTTGGAAGTGAGTTTGATGTTCAGCTTACCGCTGATGGAGTTCCTGTGGTTAACCATAATGCTGATTTTTTAGGAAAGGATATCGCAACGAGCACCTACCAGGAGTTGGTAGAATACAAAAAATTGAGTAACGGCGAGAGTATTCCAACCTTGGAAGCGTACTTGAAAGCTGGCATGAAGCAGAAAAAGACTAAACTGATTTTGGAAGTTAAGCCTCAGAAAACCCAAGAAAGGGAAGAGGAGCTTACCAAAAAAATAATTGCCATGGTAAATGAGCTTAAGGCAGGGCCTTGGATCGAGTACATTAGCTTTAGTCATTATATCTGTAAATATTTGATTGCCAACGTACCGGGAGCAAGGGTTTCTTACTTAAATGGGGAAATTGAGCCCGCAAAATTAAAGGAGCAAGGCTTTTATGGTTTGGATTATAACCAGGGGGTGTTCAAGAAAAACCCTGATTGGATTGCACAAGCGAAAGCCGCAGGGTTAATAGTTAACGTTTGGACAGTAAATGCCGCCAAGGATATGGATTGGTTGTTGGAACAAAAAGTTGATTACATGACCACCAACGAACCAGAATTGCTGTTCACCAAAATCAAGAAATAGGGAATATCTCTTGATTTCTTTTGAAATAAAAAAGTCCCGCATTTTGCGGGACTTTTTTTGGTAAATATGATAATAATTAGATTACTTTCACATTAACGGCGTTCAAGCCTTTTCTACCGTTTTCAACATCGTACTGAACTTTATCGTTTTCACGAATTTCATCGATAAGGCCTGTTGAATGTACAAAAATTTCGGCATCTCCATTTGAAGGGATAATGAAACCGAAACCTTTGGTTACATTAAAGAATTTTACTGTTCCTTCTTGCATTATTATTTTAATTAAGTAAGTTGGCAAGGTACAGATTAAATTCGGGATAACCGCAAAATGTACCGTTAATTTTTTGTGAGTATTTTATTTATAGGTTACCCACTAGGTTGATTGTCACCTCACTAGAATGCGGAATGCCCATGGTAGTGCCCGGTTTGATATGAAGCAGGTTCTTCAAATAAACATCGGCAATGCCTTGTATCAACTTCTTTCGAGCGGCCATGTCTTCGGGCAAAACACCTTCAATTCTATTGACATGTAAGTTGCCTTTGATATCAACCACCATCGAAAAACGGTAGCGAAAAGCCTTGTAGGATTTGTTGATTTCGATCCGGTACTCGGGATACATATAGGCGTATGATTTTTTGGCCTGGGCACTGTCTGCGTAGGCAAGCTTTTCCACTTTTACATTTTTGCTGTTGGGTTCAAAAACTACCGGTTCGGTTGCCGCAAAAGCCGTATCCGGATTTGCGGGATGCCTGTAGGTGGCGGCGGATAGCTTTTTGATAAAGGCGGTATCGGCTTTGCTGGGCCTTTGTAGCTCGCCAATGGTTGTTTTCAGTACTTTCTCTATGTAGTCCCTGGTATAATAGGTACAGTTCACATCAGACACTTCTCCCTTGGAAATTACCCGGGCGTCTACCTGTAAACGTTGTAATACCAAGCTGTCCTTGGCAATCATTTTTACCCTGAAAAACTCTCTGGCAAAATTGTACACTCTGCCATGATCAAATTGTAGGTAAAAGGCTTCCATTCCCCTTTTTTCGGGGCTGTAGGCCAGCATGGTGTCCGGCGCTTTGTATTCTAAAATCCAGGTAGGAACCAGCATAAAGCCATCTTTATTGAAAGAAAGGCCATTGCTAAACCTTCGTTTTACTTCATAAAAACGAACACCATCCACATCTCTAAAAGTAAGGCTTTCTGCGGAAGCGGAGCTGTTTTTTTCTGTGGTCTTCTTTTCGGGTTTACTGTTGCAGGCGTATAGGGCAAGGGAAAGTAAAGCGGCAATAAAAAAGGATTGTTTAAAGCTCATTTGCAAATAAAGGGAATAAATAGCGGCACAAAGTTATGGTTTGGCTTTGATATAAATAACGTTGGCAACTTTTCTTTCGCCTTCATGATCCCATTTTTTGTTGTCAGACGGATGGTTTACCACGCCATTTTCGCCATATCCTTTTACCCAGAGGGTGGTTGATCCGCCTCCGTCCAAATTGATGGCGCTGCTGCAACCCAACCACTTCATGATTTTGGCGAGCTCAAAAAGGCTCATGCCGGCCGAATTTTGCTGCCTGCCATCAACGGTGAGCATTAGTACCGTACCATTGGGTTTAATGCCCAAAGCTGTACGTGGATGGCGCAGTTTGTTGAACGGAACCGAATCTAGCTTCTCTTGCTCGTGGTTGAGGATCAGGAGCGGCCCGCTGAGCATGATATTTTTGTCGGTGAGATTATTTTCCCAAGTGTTTGTGCTGTCCCACTTTTTGATGTGGAGCAAATGGTTGTTGATTACAATGGCGGCACGTTGGTGCAGGGCACGGACCTTGTTTTTTTCTTCTCTGTTTTGATTGATGATGGTATCGTTTACTTTCAGAAAATCAACTGAGCCACCATTTTTGATATCGAAAAAAGTGCCGTTTATTACAGCGATGGCTTGATATTTTTGTGCAAATGCAGAGGTTTTGATCAGTTCTTTTTTATCATGGCCAATAAAAAAACCAGGAGCTTTTTTGTGGTTTTTAATTTCTACAAAGCTGATGTACTGATTGGCCGCAAATAAACTGCTGTCTGCAAATTGATGGGTGAAAAGTTTGGTTTTCCTTGCAACGGAAGTTTTTTGCCATTTGGCTTTTGAAAAGTTAAGCGAATCCGCATTTTGGGCATAAACGTGGCACGAAATGAGCGTTAATAGGAACACACGGAAAATAGCTTTCATCTTTGGGTTTATATGCGTTTTTTAAGTTTTAATAATTTGATCATAAAGGATTTGTCCCTCCAAATTTCAATAATTACACTATAGCCATTTTTGGCCTTAAGGATATTGCCAACTTCCCCCATTGGATAGTCATCTATCTTTTTAAAGTTGATGGTCAAAATTTCATCGCCCTCTTTTAAGCCTATTTGCTCGGCAGGCGAGTCGGGTTCAATCGCGGAAATTATGGTTCGCGACGGAGGACCACTTTCAGTATAGAGCTCAATACCGGCCATGTCATGTTCAAAAGGATGGTTAAACCGCTCATTTTTTTTTAGGTACATGCACAAATTTCGGTAATCGTAGGTGATATTGAACCTTCCAAGGATTTCGGCGCCCAAATTGGCATTTCTTTCCTGTTTTGCAACAGAGTCAATTCGATATTCCGGATAATTGGCCAATACGTCGTTTAAAACGAAACTGCCTAATTTCAAATGCTCAATTCTCCCCATTCTGCCATTTATGGGGCCGGTCAATCCATTCCCCAAATTGGCCTGTATCGTGAACTTTGGTAGCGGAAATGGCTTTAAGGCCAACGATTCTAGGGAAATAGGATGGCTGGCCCCGCAATCAACCAAAGTTCTTATCGTTCTTGTGCCCAAACCTGCCTGAACGATATCCAGTTTCACGTAGGGCTTGTTTTCAAAAAGCTCTATGGGGATTTTTTCCCCCTTGGGCTTGGTTTTTTTTTCGGGAGAGGTAAACCTCAAAGATTTATAGCTATAGTTAATCTTTACCACAAAACTGTTGAAAAAGTTAAAGCCAATTAGCCCGTATATTTTTTTGCCTACATGGCCGCTTAAGGACAACACGTCGTTTTTAAGGAAAACCGTCGGAATGTTTTCTCCTTCTGCTTCGCCTATAGTTACATTGGTAGCACCCAAAAAAGCGTCTACACCATCAAAATTTCCATAACCGCCAATTTTAACGTTGCGTACGTATGGCACTTTTAAACTTTCTTTTAAAGTAGAATCGGTAACCAGCATGGGATTTACACCAGTATCCAAAACAAAATCAAAAGGACCTTTTCCGTTAATATAAATTGGAATAATAATAAGATTTTTGATGAGACTGAAACTGATGGTCTGTTGTTTTCGGTCGGTGGTAAATTTAAATTCTTGCCCATTAACTCTCCAGGGACTTAAAAAGAGGCATAACGATACCAAAAAAGCACTTAAAAAGTGGAAATGTATTTTTGGTTTGCCATGGTTCATGAAACTAAATTAATAAATTAGTGTACACTTGTATAAATTTTAAAAGTAAAATCAACCAAACTATTGCTGTTGCGGTAGTGTGCAGGTTGCAAATTTCTTATGGATAAAATCAAACTAAAAAGCGTAATAATTAATGGGCTGCTTGTTGTTGTTTCTTTAGTTTACTCATGTAAACCCAATCAAATAATCTCCAAAAAGGTTTCAAAGGAGATCAAAAACTCCCAAATGCTGGGTAAATATCAAGTTGGATTTGCTTTGTATGATCCCGCCACAAAGGAGATGGTTTTGGAAAAAGATGCCGACAAGTATTTTACGCCCGCCTCTAATACCAAGCTATTTACCTTTTATGCCGGGCTAAAAATCACCCCCGATTCTATCCCCTCATTAAGATATGTGGAACGTGGCGATTCGCTCATCTTTTGGGGAACCGGTGATCCTTCGCTGTTGCATACCGTGGTGAAAGGCACAAAAGCAATTCAATTACTAAAAAACACCCATAAAAAGTTGTTTTTCGCCGCAGGACGATATACCGGGAATTTTTTTGGAAACGGCTGGAGCTGGGATGATTACAACGATTACTACCAGCCAGAAATTACCGAACTTCCCTTGTTTGACAATGTGGTGCTGATTACTTCAAAACAGGCAGGAGAAATGAAGGTTTCGCCCGCCATTTTTAATGCTTGCTTTGTGATTGACAGTAGCAGCAAGGCGACAAGATTTGAGGTTAAGCGAGAGTTCCTAAGCAATAAATTTCATTTTCCGCCAGTAAAAATTTCTGCAAGTTACGAGCAGCAAATACCCTTTAAAACGGGAACCAATATCACTTTGGCCCTGCTTGCAGATACGCTGAAAAAGGAGGTCCAGGTAATTAGCGAAACCCTTCCTGCCAACGCAAAAACGGTTTATAGCGCCAAGAGCGACGATGTTTTTAGGCAACTGATGCTGCCTTCCGACAATTTTGTGGCGGAGCAACTATTGCTTACCTATGCCGATCAGCTGGGGATAGAAATGAATGCTTCCAAGGTAATTGCTTTAGTTAAGGAACGATACCTCAAAGACCTGCCCGATCAGCCCAAATGGGTAGACGGCTCTGGACTATCAAGGGGCAATTTGTTTACACCAAGATCTATCATCAAACTTTTGGATATGATTTACCATGAAGTGAACAACCAACAAAGGCTTTTCAGCATGCTGCCGGCCGGAGGCAAAAGCGGAACATTGAGAAACGCTTACGCCAAAACCGATACGCCGTTTGTGTACGGCAAAACAGGCACGCTCTCTGGAGTACATAATCAAAGCGGATATCTGATTACCAAAAAAGGCAAGTTGTTGTATTATTCTTTTATGAACAACAATTACGTGCAACCAACCGCCGAGGTAAGAAAAGAAATGGTTAGGATTATGACATTTGTACATGATCGCTTTTAAAAAAGATTTTTTAGCTTTGAGTATGAGTTGCTTAGGATCCTTTATACTGCTAAGCGCCAAATTACAAGCCATGGAAACACGATTATTTTGATTTAATAAATGGTTTTGGCGGATAGCCTGATGAGCCAATATCAAAGTAACAAACTATAAACCGAGCCGAAACGATTGATGAATTTTAAGCAACCATTTAACCAACTAGACCAAAAGTTATCTGCAACAATTGCCGTTAACGAAAGCAAGTACCTTTATTTTGGCGGAACAGCCTATCTGGGGATTCCCCAAAATCAGGAATTTATCAAACGATACATGGAGGGCATATCGCGTTATGGCCTTAACAACGGAACAAGCAGGGGCAACAACGTACAATTGGGGATATATGATGAAGCCGAAGCGTTTGCTGCGCAAAAATTTGGCGCTCAAGCAGCCCTGATCAGCTCCAGCGGATATTTGGCCGCAAAGCTGGTCGTGCAACACTATGCCGCTTTTGGCAACATCAGGTATGCGCCCAACAGCCACCCCGCTATTTGGTTGCATGGAGATCCCGAAAACAGGCTGGAATTTGAAGATTGGAGCAGGCAAATAGTTGAGGAAATCAATTCCAGCAAAGCTGAAAAATGGGTTTTATTGAGCAATTCGATGAACAATCTTTACCCAGAAATTTATGATTTCAGTTTTATATCGAACATCAATCCAGATAAAAAAATTGTTTTAATCATCGACGATTCGCACGGTATCGGCATCCTTAATGCGGGAACCGGAGTGTTTACAGGTGTTCCCAAACTTGGGCACGTTGAGCTGGTTGTTGTGGCATCAATGGCCAAGGCGCTCGGACTAGATGCCGGCGTGGTTTTGGGCTCAAAACAAGCCATTCAGGAACTCAAACAAAGCGATGAATTTTATGGCGCTTCACCGCCAGCAGCGGCGGGTCTATACGCATTGATCAGGGCAGATGAGATTTACCAAAAAGCCTATGAAAAACTTCAGCATAACGTAAAAAAATTTGCTGAACTATTGCCTAATCAATCCTTATGGCACTTTGTGGATAAATTTCCGGTATTTTTATGTAAACAGGACCATGTAGAACGGCAATTGTTGGAAGAAAAAATTTTAATTTCGTCTTTCCCATATCCTGATAAGAACGGAAAAATTTTAAATCGGATTGTACTGTCGAGCTGGCATAATGATCCCGATATTTTAAAATTGATTTCGGCTTTGTAAACACAGGCGTAAGGATTAGGGCTTTAAATTAATTGGAAATGAAGAAATTGATATTTGCATTTGTTTTGTTGTTTGGGTTGCAGCAAATGGCCCATGCTCAAAAAACACTGAAAGTTTGGATTGTTAGGCACGCCGAAAAAGACACTTCAGATCCTAAGGATAAAGACCCCGAACTGTCTGATGCAGGGGCTCAGCGTGCAGAGGCACTAAAAAAAGTGCTAAAAAGCCAACGGTTGGATACGATTTATTCTACCGATTACAAACGAACCAAACTGACCGGTTTTCCTTTGGCAGATATTACGGGCATCAGTATTCAAACCTATGACCCGGCTAAAGGAGCGCAATTGGTTAAATCGCTAAAAGCTAACGCCGCAGGCAAAAAAATATTGATTGTGGGACATTCTAATACGGTTTTGGAACTGATAGAAGCTTTTGGAGCAAAACGCCCCGTGCCTTCTATCGCAGATGACGAGTACGACTATCTGTTTTCTTTAACCATTAAGGGAGATAAGGCGGAAGTAAAAACCGAAAAGTACGGCGCAAAAAGCAAGCAAGAGCAGCTATAGTTTTTCGAAAGGGATATCCATTAGGTCATAATCCTGCCAGCCAAGGAAATCGAAGTGCCACCACTCGTTGTAAATTACCTTAAAGCCATGGGCTTGCATGGTGTTGATCAAGAAATCGCGGTTTTTGATGATAGGAGCAGGCAGCTCATTGTAATGAGGAGCTGCGGCGGGCTCAAAGCTATCATAAGGAGTTGGCATGGGAACATCCTTGCCCGTTTTTAAATCAATAATGCTCAAATCCACGGCACAACCCCTATTATGTTTGGAGCCTTTGGCTGGATTGGCCACAAAATTTTTGTCGCTAGCTTTTTCGTAAAACGATACCGTTACGGCATAAGGGCGATAACCGTCGTATATTTTAAGTCCGTAGCCCTTTTTCTTTAGCTCGATCTGGATCAGCTTTAGTTTTTCAACCACCGGCCTGCGTGCAAAAGCCCGGGCCTGTTTGTACATGGTTTGGCCCATGAAGTTGTTTTTGGTTGCATAGCGAATATCCAGAACTACATCGGGAATGGCTTTTTTAATCTCAACCAGCTCCAAATTAGGGTTTTTGGCCACCTGGGCCTGGTAGGTTTTAAAATCACTGATGATTTTGAGGCCATATTTATTTTGGCCGTTTTTTTGCGCACAGGCACTTAAACTAAGGCTAAGGAAAAGGACAAATAGCAGATTTTTTTTCATGGCCTATTGATTGGAAAGTACCAATAATTCTAAATCTTTATAAGGCAGGTTATACATGGTTGCCAAATCTTTATTGGTTAAATGCCCTTGGTAACAATATAGGCCCTCTCTAATTCCTGGTTTGCTCCAAACCATGTTCATTAGTCCGCCCATATCGCCAATATCCACCAAAATAGGGGCAAAGATGTTCGTTAAGGCGTATGAAGCGGTACGCGGCACCCTTGAGGCAATATTTGGCACGCAGTAATGGATTACATCATGCTTCACAAAAATAGGATCTTTATGGTTGGTCACTTCTGAGGTTTCAAAACAACCGCCCTGGTCAATGCTCACATCAACAACCACCGAGTGTGGTTTCATTTTGGCTACAGTTTCTTCCATTACTACACAGGGGCTTCGGCCGTGGTCAGATCTGATGGCCCCAATCACTACATCGCAGGTGGTAATGGCTTTAGCCAATACAATGGGCTGCATTACCGAGGTAAAAACCCTACTTCCCAGATTATTCTGTAGCCTTCTCAGCTTAAATATCGAACTGTCAAAAACCTTTACTTCGGCGCCCAGGGAAAGGGCTGTTCGGGCTGCGTACTCGCCTACGGTACCTGCTCCTAAAATTACAATTTCGGTAGGGGGCACGCCCGTAAACCCTCCTAGCATCAAGCCTTTTCCGCCAAAGGCGCTGCTTAAGTACTCGGCTGCAATAAAAATAGAGGTTGCCCCAACAATTTCGCTCATGGCCCGTACCACGGTAAGTACATTCCCCTCATCGCGGATGTTCTCAAAACAGAGGGCATTAATTTTCTTGTTCAGCAAACCTTTAAGCACCTCGGCTTTTAGGGTGCCAATTTGCAGGGCCGAAATCAGGGTTTGGCCTTTGTGCATTAGGCCAATTTCCTCTAGTGTTGGCGGGGCAATTTTAACGATAATATCTGCCGCCCAAACATCTTTTTTGTTGAAAGAAATTTGAGCGCCCTGCTCGCTGTAATCTTTGTCGCTGAAATTTGCGCCATCTCCCGCACCGGCTTCTAAAACAACCTTGTGGCCATTATTTACCAAAAGCGCAACGGATAGCGGAGTTAAGGCAATCCTACACTCCTGGTAGGATTTTTCTTTTGGAATGCCAATAAACAAACTGTTGCTTTTCTTTCCGGTTTCTAGCATTGCTTCTTGGGTTTGCAATAACCCTCTTTGAGCAATGGCCGCCATTTCGTCGCGAAGTCCTGTAGCCATTATTTATGGTGTGGTTTTGAGCATTGAAGATACAAAAAGTTATTGACAGTAACATCTTTATTCAACATTTGCCTGGTGGGCTTATTCCCTTCCTTTGGTCGTCTCAACCAATTATGTATCATAAAAAATAGTTGTTTTACTGAAGCTGTTTTAAAAATAAATATTTTGTAGGCAGTGTTTTGCGGAACAGCACAACTTACTTGATAGCCAAAGGGGGACCTGTGTGTGTTTCCTTTCGATGCTTACTACCGAAGTGAAAGGATAATTATGATTAAAACCGAAAAAGAGGAACTATTCTACCACTTTTGAAAATTCAAATAACCGTTGTTCATGGTCGGTAACCGTTATTTGAACTTTAATATATTCTTCGGGAAGTAACGCGTCTACTTTCGACGGCCATTCTATCAAACAATAGCTGTCGCTATAAAAATATTCCTCGTAGCCAATGTCGTAAGCCTCTTGCAGGTTTTTAAGCCTGTAAAAATCAAAATGGTACACCGGCCCTTGATTACTTTCATATTCGTTAACAATAGAAAAAGTAGGGCTGCTCACCACATCGCTAACGCCCAAAGCTTCACAAAAAGCTTTAATAAAGGTGGTTTTTCCCGCGGCCATTTCTCCTTCAAAAACGAAAAATTTTTGACCGTTGGCATAATTAACAAGCGCTTGGGCTACTTTGGGTAGTTCGCCGGGAGTATTAATGGTTAGCTGCATTTATCTGGCACTATAAGTTACAATGGGGATAATCATTTCTTCCATCGAAATACCGCCATGTTGGAAAGTTTCGTTATAATAATTCACAAACTGGTTGTAATTGTTCTGGTAAACAAAGTATTGGTCTTCTTTGGCAAAGATATAATTAGAGCTGATATTTATTTTGGGTAATTTGGCCTCATGCGGGTTTTTAATCAAAAATACTTCCTTAGGGTTATAATTTAGGTTTTTACCCTGTTTGTAGCGCAAATTGGTGTTGGTGCTTCTGTCGCCAATTACCTTGCTCGGTGTTTTTACGCGGATGGTGCCGTGGTCAGTGGTGATCACTAATTTAACCCTTTTTTGCGAAAGTTTCTTGATCAGGTCCAGTAAGGGCGAGTGTTCAAACCACGATAGGGTTAACGATCTGTAGGCCGCATCGTCATTGGCAAGTTCCCTAATCATCTGCATATCGGTTCGGGCATGGGAAAGCATATCCACAAAATTGAAAACAATCGCATTAAAGTCGTTATGCATCAAATTGTTCACCTGATCTACAAGATCTTTTCCTTGGTCAAAAGTAAGTATTTTGTGATAGCTAAATTTACAGTCCTTCCTTAACGAGCGTTTAATCTGATCCTCTAAAAACGTTTCTTCGTGTAGGTTTTTACCGCCCTCATCATCGTCATTTTGCCATAAGGAAGGAAATCTTTTTTCCATATCCAAGGGGGTAAGCCCCGAGAAGATGGCATTTCTGGCATATTGCGTTGCCGTAGGTAAAATACTAGAATAAGTATCTTCTTCCTCTAAACGGAAATACTCGCTGATTAATGGGTTGATGATTTTCCACTGGTCATATCTTAAATTATCGATTAAGATAAAAAACACGGGACTGGTATTGTTGATTAGCGGAAATACCTTTTTCTTCAATAATTCATGTGAGAACAAAGGCGCATCGGCGCTGCCGTTAATCCAGTCCAGGTAGTGGTTTTCTACAAATTTAGAGAATTGCATGTTGGCCTCTGCCTTTTGCATGGTTAATATTTCGTGCATTTGGGGGTCATCCAATTTCTCCAGTTCCAGTTCCCAAAAAACCAGTTTTTTGTACACATCCACCCACTCATCGTAGCTTAATTTATCATTCAGGGTCATCCCCAGTCGCCTAAAATCTTGCTGATATGCGGAAGATGTTTTGGCACTTACCAACCTTTTATTGTCAATCAATTTCTTAATGGTCAGCAGTACCTGCTTGGGATTTACGGGCTTGATCAGGTAGTCGTCTATTTTTGAACCGATGGCATCTTCCATCAAATTCTCCTCTTCACTTTTGGTAATCAGCACCACGGGCACATCAGACCGAATGTTTTTAATGGCCGAAAGCGTTTCTAATCCTGTAAGGCCAGGCATATTCTCATCCAAAAAAACCAAGTCAAAATGTTCTTTTGCAAATGCTTCTAACGCATCGTTGCCGTTGGTGAAAGTGCTCACGGCGTAGCCTTTTTCGTTCAGCAACAAAATATGCGGTTTCAGTAGGTTAATTTCGTCATCTGCCCATAATATCTTGGTTTCCTGCATGTTGTATCCTTTTTTTGTAAATTAAAAGATTAAAAAGCGTTAGGCTTTTTTACTGTCGATAAAAATAGCAATTTTTGTACCGCAATAAATAAAGTTGGCAGTTTTTAGTTTGCGGTTGACAACGTTCCAACCTCCTAACTTTTTCAACGTTCCAACAAATTAAAGAATGAATAAAAAGAAAATCATCAACGACCCCGTTTACGGTTTCATTACCATACCCTCGGAACTTGTTTTTGACCTCATTTCGCATCCCTACTTTCAGCGCTTAAGGTATATTAAGCAGTTGGCCATGACGCATATTGTTTATCCAGGGGCATTGAACACCAGATTTCACCATGCCCTAGGAGCGATGCACCTGATGAGCCTGGCACTTGAAGTGCTCAAAAGTAAGGGACATGACATTAGCCCCGACGAAG
This sequence comes from Pedobacter nanyangensis, assembly GCF_003313505.1. Classification (GTDB taxonomy): domain Bacteria; phylum Bacteroidota; class Bacteroidia; order Sphingobacteriales; family Sphingobacteriaceae; genus Pedobacter; species Pedobacter nanyangensis. The sequence continues at coordinate 496,400 of NZ_QMHO01000001.1, forward strand.
AAGAGGCAGCAAACATTGCTATTTTATTGCACGATATTGGCCATGGCCCTTTTTCGCACGCCTTAGAGCACACTTTGGCCCAGGGAATTAAGCACGAAGACATCTCGTTGTTGATGATGAACAAGCTGAATGAACAATTTGGCGGACGGTTAAATAAGGCCATCAGCATATTTAAAGGGCAATACCCACGGAAATTTTTCTGCCAGCTCATTTCCGGGCAGGTTGATCTTGACCGGATGGATTATCTTAACCGCGACAGTTTTTACACCGGGGTAAGCGAGGGAGTAATTAGTTTTGACCGCATCATCAAAATGTTTAATGTGGTTGATGACCAATTGGTGGTAGAGGAGAAAGGAATTTATTCCGTAGAAAAATTTTTGATAGCCCGAAGATTGATGTACTGGCAGGTGTATCTCCATAAAACCGTAATTGCCGGAGAACAGCTTCTGGTGAAGATTTTGGAAAGGGCCAAAGCGCTTACCTCAAGGGGGCAGGTACTTTTTGCTACGCCCGCACTTCAGCATTTCCTTCAGAATGATGTTAGCAGCGCTAATTTTTTTGAGGAAGACCTCCATTTGGCACAATTTGCGAAACTGGATGATCAGGATATTTATGCCTCTATCAAGGTTTGGGCCGATAATGACGATCACATCCTGGCCAAGTTATGCAGAATGCTTAGCGCCCGCCAGCTTTACAAGGTTGAAATTAGCAACGAACCGCCAGATCCGGAAAGAGTAGAAAAATTAGCGCTTAGAACCGCCCAGGCTTTGGATGTAGGAGAAGATGATCTTTCATACTTTGTTTTTACAGATACTATTACCAATAGGGCTTATAACGCCGAGAGCAGCAATATTAACATTTTAATGAAAAATGGGACACTGTCTGATATCGCAAAAGCCTCAGATTTGTCTAATTTAGAATCATTGGATAGAACGGTTAAAAAATATATACTGTGCTACGTAAGAGATATTTAGCTTTTTTTAACAAAATAACGAGCTAATTTTCTCGTTATTTGAACTCATCAATATTGAAGCGTGACAATTTGTTCATATCAATTTAACATTTAACTTTGTAGGATGCAATTTACTGCCAAGCAGATAGGCGAATTTTTAAATGGAACCATAGAAGGCGATGAAAACGCTCAAGTGAGTACGCTTTCTAAAATAGAGGATGGCGCTGCTGGCTCCCTTTGCTTTTTATCCAACCCCAAATACGAGAATTATCTCTATAAAACAGAAGCATCTGTGGTCATTGTTTCCCAAGACTTTGTGCCGGTGCAACCCGTAAAAAGTACCTTGGTTAAGGTAAAAGACCCTTACAGCGCTTTTTCCGTTTTGTTAGACAAATACAACGAAGTGGTTAACATGAGCCAGGATGAGGTTGGGATACACAATTCATCCTATGTCCATCCCTCGGCAAAAATTGGCCAAAATGTATACGTGGGGCCGTTTTGTTGTATTGATAGCAATGTAGAGATTGGAGACAATACCAAAATATATGCTCAAACCTACATCGGCGCCGATACTAAGGTGGGCACTGATGGGATCATTTTTCCGGGGGTTAAGCTTTATAAGCACACCGTGGTAGGCAATAGGGTAATTATCCATGCAAATGCAGTGGTAGGAAGCGATGGCTTTGGCTTTGCGCCTCAAGCTGATGGCTCCTATAATAAAATAGCCCAAATAGGAAATGTGGTGATAGAAGATGATGTAGAAATTGGTGCAAATACAACTATCGACCGGGCAACAATGGGATCTACCTACGTACGCAAGGGCGTTAAGCTAGATAACCTGATCCAAATTGCGCACAACGTTGAGGTAGGCGCAAACTCGGTAGTGGCGGCGCAGAGCGGAATTTCCGGCAGCACCAAATTGGGAGAAAACTCAGTAATTGGTGGGCAGGTTGGCATTGCTGGACACCTTAATTTGGGCAAAAGAACCCAAGTGGGTGCGCAGGCAGGGATAAATTTTGATACCGAAGAAAACAAGCAATGGCATGGAAGTCCGGCCCAACCTTTAAAGGAATGGATGCGCTCAACCGTGATATTTAAAAAACTGCCAGAAGTTGACAAAAGAGTAAGAGAACTAGAAGCTAAGATAGCAGATCTTACTGCTATCATTGAGAAATTGACAACAACACAAACAGGATAATGAACGTTAAGCAAAGAACTATTAAAGGCGAAATCTCGGTTAAAGGCGTTGGACTTCATACCGGAGCAAATGTAACCTTGACTTTTTGCCCGGCACCAGAAAACCACGGTTTTAAATTTCAGCGTGTGGATTTGCCCGGAGAACCAGTTATTGATGCAGACTGTGATAATGTAACCGACACAGCCAGAGGAACCACCATTTCGCAAAACGGCGCTAGCGTTAGTACCGTAGAGCACGTTATGGCTTCCCTGGTGGGAATGGACCTGGATAACGTTCTGATCAAAGTTAATGGCCCCGAAACACCCATTATGGATGGGAGCTCCATCAAATTTATTGAGGTATTAGAGGAGGTTGGGGTTGCGTTGCAAAATGCAGATAGAGAGTACTATACCATTCCACATAACATCACCTATGCTGAACCAGAGCGGAGTGTAGAAATTGTAGCGATGCCGTTGGACGACTACCGCTTTACCTGCATGATTGACTACAACTCCCCAGTGTTGGGCAGCCAGCACGCCGGGATCACCAGTATTGGAGAGTTCAAAAAAGAAATCGCTTCTTGCCGTACTTTTTGTTTCCTGCATGAATTAGAATACCAGTTACAACACAATCTTATTAAGGGCGGCGATTTAAACAATGCCATCGTTATTGTAGATAAGGAAGTTACCCAAGACGAATTGAGGCACCTGGCAAAAATATTCAATAGAGAAGAAATTGACGTTGCGCCACAAGGTATTTTGAACAATATGGAGCTTCGCTATCAAAATGAACCAGCCCGCCATAAGCTACTGGATATGATTGGTGATCTGGCTTTGGTAGGCGTGCACCTGAAAGGCCATATCATGGCTGCAAGACCAGGCCATGCCGCTAATGTGGCATTTGCCAAGAAAATTAAAGCCGCAATTAAAAAAGATAAAGGTAAAAAGAAAACAACCGCATACGATGTAAACGCTAAACCGCTTTTTGATGTGGTGGATATCATGAAGATTTTACCACACAGACAGCCGTTTTTGTTTCTAGACAAAGTGATGGAGCTTTCGAAAACCCACGTGGTGGGCGTTAAAAACGTGACCATGAACGAAGAGTTTTTCAAAGGCCATTTTCCTGGCGCTCCGGTATTCCCCGGAGTATTGCAGGTAGAAGCCATGGCTCAAACCGGCGGAATTTTGGTGTTAAGTACCGTTCCTGACCCTGAAAACTACCTTACCTACTTCCTTAAAATCGACAATGTTCGCTTTAGGTCACAGGTAACCCCAGGAGACACCATCGTTTTCAGGTGTGATCTGGTAGAGCCTATCCGTAGGGGAATTGCACAAATGAAAGGAGTGGGAATGGTTGGTGATAGAATAGCCGTGGAAGCCGAAATGATGGCGCAAATAGTTAAAGTAAAAGATAGCGAAACCGCAAAATGATACAACCCCTAGCATATATACATCCGCAGGCAAAAATTGCCGACAACGTAGTCGTAGAACCTTTCGCAGTGATACATAAGGATGTAGAGATTGGAGAAGGCACTTGGATTGGATCCAACGTCGTGATTATGGATGGCGCCCGAATTGGCAAAAATTGCCGTATTTTTCCAGGCTCGGTCATTTCCGGAATTCCTCAGGACTTAAAATTTGCGGGAGAAATTACCACCGCCGAAATTGGCGACAACACCACGATTAGGGAATGCGTAACCATTAACAGGGGCACCAAAGATAAATGGCGTACCGTAGTGGGCAGCAACTGCTTGATACAGGCCTACTCACACATCGCCCATGATTGCTACGTAGGAAATAACTGTATATTTTCAAACAGCACCACCCTTGCAGGGCATATTACCATTGGCGATTATGTGGTTTTGGCAGGCCTGGTGGCTATCCATCAGTTTGTTAAAGTAGGCTCGCATGCTTTTGTTACCGGAGGTTCTTTGGTACGTAAAGATGTTCCACCTTATGTAAAAGCTGCCCGTGAACCACTTTCCTATGTGGGAATCAACTCCGTAGGGCTGCGCCGCAGAGGATTTTCTTCAGAGCAGATCAATGAAATCCAAGAGATTTATCGTGTACTTTTTGTGAAAAACAACAACGTAACCAAAGCATTGGACATGATTGAGGCAGAATTTCAACCTACTGAAATTCGTGACGAGATCGTTGATTTCATCCGCAACTCTAACCGCGGCGTAATGAGGGGTTTCGGCTCAGGAAACTAATAGGCATGCGTATTACCCTTGAGCATTTAGGTAGGAGGTTTAATAAAGAGTGGATCTTTAGAGAAATCAGCTATACTTTTGCCCAGGGACAGCGATATGCCATCTTGGGCCCAAACGGCTCAGGAAAATCTACCTTATTGAGCGTTCTTTTGGGAAGCCTGACCCCTTCAGAGGGCAAAATCACCTATGCCGAAGACCAGGAAATCCTCCCGGAGCATATTTTTAGTCATATCAGCCTGGCAGCGCCTTACCTGGATTTAGTGGAGGAATTTACCTTACAGGAGACGATAGACTTTCACTTTAAGTTTAAAAACTATCAAAAGGGATTTGATGCAGCCGCAGTACTCGAAATACTCGCTCTAAGCAAAGCGCAAGATAAACCTTTGAAATATTTTTCCTCTGGGATGAAGCAAAGAACAAAATTGGCCTTGGCGGTATGTGCAGATACACCTATTTTGGTGCTGGATGAACCCACCTCTAATTTAGATGCCCAGGGAACCGATTGGTATTTAGGCCTGATCGAGAAATGGACCAAGAACAGAATGGTTTTGGTAGGCTCTAACCAAGCTTATGAGTACGAATTTTGTAAGCATCAGCTCAATATTTTAGATTATAAAAAGTAAAATTAATATGATAAAAGTGCGCAAAACTGGCTATAAACGACTTAAAAGCACTTTAAAAAAATATTTTAAAATCACTATTGTTTAATTAAAAAATAGTCTATACCTTTGCGGCACGAAATGAGGCCTAAAAGATAGGCGTAAATTTCAAAAGAAAATGGCAAAAGCATCTGATATTAAAAATGGAAATATTCTTCGCTTCAACGGAGATTTGGTACAGGTAGAAGAGTTTATTCACCGTACGCCAGGAAATTTAAGAGCTTTCTATCAGGCAAAAATGCGTAACGTAAAAACTGGTAAACTGGTTGAGTACCGTTTCCGCGTTGATGAAGAGGTAGAAATTTGCCGTGTAGAAACCAACGATTATCAATATTTGTACGAAGATGGTACTTTCTTGGTAATTATGGACAACACTACATACGAACAATATAACGTACCTAAGTTTTTATTTGGCGAAGGTGTTAAGTTCTTAAAAGAAGGAATGAACGTAATTGTAGCTTTCGAAAGCGAAGAACCAATTATGGCTCAATTGCCTCAAAACGTAGAGTTGGAAATTACCTACACTGAGCCTGCAGTAAAAGGCAATACTTCAACTAACGCACAAAAGTATGCAACGGTTGAAACTGGAGTTGAAATACGTGTACCAATGTTCATTAACCAAGGCGATAAAGTTAAGGTTGATACCAGAACAGGGGATTACATCGAAAGAGTAAAATAAATTTTCATAGTTTAGTTTTAGGTTTAGGTTGATTGTGGCTTCGGAGTGGTTCCCGAAGCCATCTTTTTTTTATACCTTAGCCATCAACGTTAACCCGTCATTGCGAGGCTCGAAGCAATCTTTCAGCTATTCACGATAAACTTCTTGCTTCCAAACTTGGATTGAAAAATTAATCGATATTAAACACCACAATGCTTAAAGCTGTCATTAGAAAACAGAACTTAAAACGGCGAGCCGAACTTACGGACGAGGATTTTTTGGTGTTGAACCAACTACTTTTGGCGCAATTTAAAACACTCGATTTTTCTGGCATTAACAGCATCCATGTCTTCTTGCCCATTGTGGAAAAGCGGGAACCTGATACGTTTCTTTTGATTGACTGGTTGCAGGAAAATCATCCAAAAATGAGCATTGTCGTCTCTCGGTCTAACTTTAATGACCATTCGATGAGCCATCACCCCTATCAAAAAGAGGATTTAAAAGCAAATCACTATCATATTCCCGAGCCACAAACCACCGAGGTTTTCAAAGGCGAAATAGACATGGTATTGGTGCCATTGCTGGCCTTTGACCAAAGAGGTTACCGCGTAGGTTACGGAAAAGGGTTTTACGATCGCTTTCTGTCGGAAATTAAAACCAAAAAAGTAGGCATTTCGCTATTTGGTATGCTGCCTGAGGAAATCTCAGATGTACATCAGGACGACATCACGTTAGACATTTGCATTACGCCAAAACAGATTTACCATTGGTAGGGCCTATTGTCTTTGCGTCCTTTGCGGGTCTTCTTATTCCTTTGCGGTAAAACCCCCAATACGGCGGATTAGCTTGAAATAACGAAGCTTTAAATCTTTTTTATACCTTTGAGTTCATTTCTCAACTTTGTTATGGAAAAGGATCTTAGAATAACGACCGCAAAGCAATACGAAGAAACGATGATTGCTATTTTTGAAATGCAGGAGCAGGAAGAGCCTTTGACCAAATCGCAACTGGCGGAGATGGAAATTATGATGAAGGCTGCCCAGCGTTACGAGGACGAAGAGCTTTAATGAAATCACTGATCAAGTAGGCCATGGCTTTGCCTGTGGTTGCTTCACTTCTGCCGTCTTTTAATTGCACTGCACCTTCGCAGAGATGTAAGTAGCAAAATTCTTTTCGGGCGGTTAATATCAAATTACGGACTTCATTTAGGGAAAAACCCGTAGGGGTGGCTGCACTGGAAAGCATCCCGATGATGCTGTCCAAATCAATCTCTAGGCCCAAAGGCAATTTTACGCCATTTAAGAGTGTTTGTAGGGCTGATGCGGGTTCTTCTCCGCTGGACAGTAAATCGTCGAAATATGCGGCCTTAATGTTGCCATTTGCTGCAATAAAATCCAACTGGGATTCGCCCACATAGTTTTGATGCAAGCCAAAGATCCGATACTGCTCCAAAAAGCCATCCATCACTGCCGTACTAAAGCCGTTCCCGCTATGTCTGCCCTCGCCGGGGTCACGCAAATCGGTATGCGCATCAATATTGAGCACGTTTATTGCTCCTCCTTTTGCTAAAGAGGCCCCTTTAAGAATGGGATAGCAATTGTTGTGCCCTCCCCCAACCACAATAGGGGTTTTTCCCGCTAGTACAATGGTTTGAATAATGGGAAACACCAAATCATCAATTTCCTTTACTGAATTTCTTAGTACAACAACATCGGTAGAGGAATTTTCTGAAATTTCAAACTCGCCTAGTACCAAAACATCTTCGCCCCTTAGGAAAGGGTTTTGTTGCAGGTTTAAAAACGCTTTCAAAGCAGGTTTCCATGCGGTATCTGCGCCACCAATTCCATAATTAGCCCTTACGCCAATATCCTCGGGAATGCCTAAAAGCACAAATTTGGCAGAAGATCTTTTCAAAGAAACTGTAGAGATGGCCTTCCGCTCCCCAAGGCACGCTACCCTTTCGCCAAGCTTGGTTTCTCCCTTGCGGGTATTCACCAGGTTTAGAATGTCGCTTTGCGAAAATATTTTGAAACTAGTCATGGTAAATTTTCCCATTTAAAATTACCGTTTCTATTTGGCTTTGACCAAAACTATAAGGTAAATATGCCAATGAAGTCATCGGTCTGGTGATCATCAGGTTTGCTTTTTTGCCAATGGCGATACTGCCCACCTGTTCGCTCAATTCCATTGCCGCAGCACCGTTAATGGTAGCAGCATTAATGGCTTGTTCAGGAGTCATTTTTAGCTTAATGCAGCCTAAAGAAACCACAAAATTCATATTGCCAGAAGGTGTTGAGCCAGGATTATAGTCGCTTGCTAGCGCAACAATGGCATTGTGTTCAATGAGCCCCTTGGCGTTGGCAAAAGGAATATTGATGTAAAATGAGCAAGAAGGCAAAAGCGTGGCAATGGTGTTGCTTTTGCTTAATGCTGTGAGTACTTCTTCATCGGTTTCTTCCAAATGGTCAACAGAAATGGCCTGGTGCTTAACGCCCAATTGTACGGCGCCAGAAACCGAAAGTTGATTGGCGTGGATTTTAGGTTTAAGGCCATATTTTGCTGCGGCTTCTAAAATGAGGGCCGTTTCTTCTAACGAGAAGAAGCCTTTTTCGCAAAAAGCGTCGATATAATCCGCCAGGTTTTCGTGGGCTACCTGCGGAATCAACTCATTGATGATTAGATCAATATAGCCTTTGTGGTTCTCTTTAAACTCTGCTGGATAGGCATGAGCCGCCAACAAGCTTGCTTTAATGGGAATCGGAAATGCAGCCTTAAGGCGCTGAATTACACGAAGCATTTTCAGCTCGCTTTCTACCGTTAAACCATAACCACTCTTGATTTCCAAGGCGCCTGTGCCCTGTTTAATCATGTCGCTTAAACGGACGCTGGCGCTTTCAAATAGTTCATCCTCGGTAGCTTGCTGTAATTTGTTGGCCGAGTTTAGAATGCCTCCACCGGCTGCGGCAATTTCCTCGTAGGTTTTACCTGCAATTTTTAGGGCAAATTCTTCTTCGCGAGGGGCTGCAAACACAATATGCGTGTGGCTGTCGCACCAGGAAGGGAATACAAAACGACCTTTGGCATTTAGCGTTTCAAATTTTGCACCTGAAGAAGGAACGCTCTCCATTGGCCCAAAATCCTTGATTAAGCCATTCTCTAACAACAGCCAGGCGTTTTCTAGAACAGGAAGCTGGTTTAATTTGCTGCCGCGAAGAAAACTTGTTTCCTTTGGATGTACGCCAACAAGGGCTTTGATATTGGTGATTAACATTGGTTAATTGTTTGAATTGTAAAATTGGTTAATTGTTAAACAGTTTCAACGCCTAACCAATTAACCTTTTACGCTAACTCCAGTAAAATAGGGCAATGGTCGCTATGCAAGGCATCAGGTAAAATGCGTACATTTTTCAAGCGGTTTTCCAATGCTTTGGTGGTTAAATGATAATCGATACGCCAACCCAAGTTCTTGCCCCTGGCACCGGCACGGTAGCTCCACCAGGTATAGTGGTGCGGATCTTGGTTAAAATGACGGAAAGAATCAATAAAGCCATTATTAATGAAAAGCTCCATCCATTCCCTTTCTTCGGGTAAAAACCCAGAGGAATTGGCATTGGATTTCGGGTTGTGAATGTCTATCGCCTTGTGGCAAATATTATAGTCTCCAGAAATGATCAAGTTTGGATGGGTCCTCCTCAGTTCGTCGATATAGCCATTAAAGAAAGCCATGAACTCATATTTCTTCGCTTGTCTTTCGTCGCCGCTTGAACCCGAAGGCATGTATAAGCTCATTAACGAAAAGCCATCAAAATCGGCCCTTAACACCCTGCCTTCCGCATCAATCCACTGTTCACCGCAACCATATTCTACGTGGTTAGGCTTTATCTTGGTAAGGATGGCTACGCCACTATATCCTTTTTTCTCGGCCGGAAACCAGTAGTGGTGATAGCCCAATTGCTCAATAAGCGCCAAAATATCGGGAATTTGTTCCTTAAGCGCTTTTACTTCCTGTAGGCAAACCATATCTGCATCGGTAGCTTGTAGCCAAGTAAAAAGTCCTTTGGTGGCCGCTGCACGAATGCCGTTAACATTATATGATATTATTTTCATCTCTATAAAAATTTTTCAATGGTGATGAAGCCGACCATGTTTGTTCGTACCACGTTGTGGTTTGAAAAACCCTGATGGTTCCATTATTTCTTAGCTTCTGCCTTTTTTAATTCCTTTTCCAGTTTTCTCGCTTCCCGCTTTTTAAGAACGGTAACGGTCATTTTCACATCTTCTTTGGGGCGGTTGGCCTCTCCAGTTTCTACGCTGGCAATGGCATCTATCATTTCTATTCCCTTAACTACTTCGCCATAAGCGGTGTAGTTTCTGTCCAGATGTGGCGTGCCGCCAATGGTTTTGTAAATTTCCCTTTGATAAGCGGGAATTTGATGTTTTAACCGGTTCTTTTCAATGTTGTTCAGTTGCTCGTCGGTTAAAACTTTGCCCTGTACCAGATAAAACTGGCTCCCGCTTGATGCTTTTTCGGGATTGTTGTCCCTTGCCGCGGCCAAAACGCCTTTTTTGTGAAAGATACTATCGCGAAACTCTGCCGGAATTTTGTATTCCGGGCCTCCATTGCCCAGGGTAGCTTCGGGTGTGGCATTTTTCGAATCGGGATCACCGCCCTGAATCATAAAATCTTTGATTACCCGATGGAAAATAGTGCCATTATAGTAGCCCTCTTTAGCGAGCTTCAAAAAATTATCGCGGTGCAATGGGGTTTCGTTATAAAGCCTTACAATACACTCGCCTTTGCCAGTACTAATTTTAATATATTGATATTTAGGCTTTGCGGCAAAAGTTACTTGGCAAAGTAACACTGCACAAAATAGCAACAGTTTTTTCATGAGAATTGGTTTGGTGCTAAGTTATTTAAAAAGCAAATCATTGTCTAAGTAAAGTTGAATTATTCTTCCCGATTTTAAGCTGTAGAATTTATTATCTACTTTAGTGATTAATGAAGCTTTACATTAAAAATATGGTATGCAACCGCTGTAATATGGCGGTAAGTGATGTTTTCGAAAAGCTGGGCCTTAAAACAAAAACCATCACCCTGGGAGAGGTGGAGTTGGATGAAAAGGAGCTCAGCAACGAACAGTATCAGCGTGTGAAGCTAGCTTTGGAAAACCTTGGTTTTGAATTGTTGGAAGACAAAAGGAAGATGCTGGTTGCACAAATCAAGGGAGCGGTGGTAGACTTGGTACACCACACCAAGGAATCACTGAAAGTGAACCTTTCTGATTTTCTGGCCAGCAAATTAAATACGGATTATTCTAGTTTGAGCAGTGTTTTTTCTGCCGAAGAAAAGAATACCATTGAACATTACTACATTCAACAAAAAATAGAAAGGGTGAAGGAGCTTTTGAGCTATGGTGAACTGACCTTGAGCGAAATTGCCTTCCAGTTAAATTATAGCAGTGTTGCCCATTTGTCGGCACAGTTTAAAAAGGAAACAGGGATAACACCGTCTGAGTTCAAGCAAGATTTGAAGCGAAAAACGCTGGATCAGGTCTAAGTTACTTTCTTATCATACATCAACCTTTTCATGAATTTGCTGTTGTAGCTTTGTGTTCATTAACAAAAAGACAATAGCCATGAAGCGATTATTCTTATTTTTATTGGCGACGAGCTTAAGCGTAGCGACGTTTGCCCAAACTCAATGGAAAGTTGATCCGATGCACTCCTTTGTGAATTTCTCGGTTAAACATTCTGGAATTTCACTTGTAGACGGTGCTTTCAAAAAATTTACGGGCGAATTTACTTCCTCGAAAGCTGATTTTACCGATGCGAAGATCAATTTTTCTGTAGATGTAGCAAGTATTAACACTAGCGTAGATATGCGTGATAATCACTTGAAGTCAGACGACTTCTTTAATGCAGAAAAGTTCCCTAAAATGACTTTTGTAAGTACTGCATTCAAGAAAGTGAAAGGTAATACCTATGCGCTTACTGGTAAATTAACCATCCGCGACGTCACTAAAGATGTTACTTTTACCGTAGTTTATGGCGGCGCCGCAAAAGACCAAAAAGGAAATGCCAAAGTTGGATTTTCTGCTTCTACAACCATCAACCGGTTAGACTACAATATCAAATACGACCCAACTGGTGCAGGTGTTGCAAAAGATGTAAACATTGTCTTGAATTTGCAGTTTGCACAAGCGAAGCAATAGAATATTTTCCCACAGATGTTCGCAGATAAGGTAAATCAAAGTTAACCCTTAAGATCTGTAATTTTTTTGCGAACATCTGCGGTTAAAGCGAAAGCAATGGACACACTAAATCAATTCAAAACATTTACCTCTAATTTAGCGCAAAGCGATTTAATGCCTGTACTTTTCATGGGGCACGGTTCACCAATGAATGGTATTGAGGTAAACGAATTTAGTAACGGCTGGGCAAATATGGCCAAGTCCATTCCACGGCCTGCTGCGGTTTTAGTGGTTTCGGCTCATTGGTTTACGTTGGGCACTAAAATTACCGCAATGGATTTTCCACCAACCATTCATGATTTTGGAGGCTTCCCGCAAGCGTTGTTTGATGTGCAATATCCAGCGCCAGGCAATCCCGAATTGGCAAAAGAAACTGCGGGCTTAATTACTGCTAGCTCTGTAGCTTTAGATCATGACTGGGGCTTGGATCATGGGGCTTGGACCGTCATTAGGCATATGTATCCCAATGCCGATATCCCCGTGCTACAGCTCAGTATTGATTTTAGCAAGGGTGCGCAATATCATTACGATTTGGCCAGGGAATTATCCGCCCTGCGAAGAAAAGGGGTTTTGATTTTGGGAAGTGGTAACATGGTGCACAACCTGCGCATGCTAAGCTGGGAAATGATTAATGGCGGGGGCTATGATTGGGCGTTGGAAGCCAGTGAAAAATTCAAAGCAGCCATTCTCAATCATGATCATCAAGCACTTATTAAGTTTGAACAAATGGGCAGCGACGTACGTTTGGCAGTGCCTACGCCCGAGCACTATTTACCTTTAATGTATACCTTAGGCTTACAGCAGCAGGGGGAACAGGCGTTTTTATTTAACGACAAAGCCGTGGGCGGCTCGTTGACCATGACCTCAGTGAAGGTGGCTTAGTTTAACGGAAGTTCGGAAAAAGCGTTTTGTTGTTTTTCATTATCTCCGGCCTTAGCAATTCTCCAGGTTCTACTGAAATCGGAACCTGTTTGGTTACATCTGGAAAAACTTAGTTCACTTTTTTATAAGGGAACGCTATTTTTCTGCGCTTTCCGCCCATATCTCCCTCAATCCAAGCGAGTAGCTCTGCTTTTCCTTTATTTTGATAAACAATTTGTTGCGGGAAATCATGCTGTTTGTTCTCGAAGGTGAAGGTGTTGTTTTGATTGTTTATTAATTTGAAATGGGTAATGCCCTCATTGTTTTTCTCGTAGCCCGTTACGCAGAAAGTCCATTCGCCTTTGATTTTTTTGAGCACAATAGATTCCGTTAAAATGCTATCACCGGTGTCTTTAAACCGATGGGATTGGCCTGTAAGGCTATCTTTGTGCAATTGCCAGCGTTCCACAATCTTTCCATTTTTGGTTTTCATTTCCCATCTTCCGAGCAAAAAATCGAAAGATTTCAGGCTTGGTTTTTGTGCCGAAGCAGCAGCGGCCAGGGTAAAAAGGATGAAGCCAAAGAGTAATTTCTTCATGATCTGTTTGGTTTGAAGTTACATGATTTTTCTCAATAGTTTGAGTACCCACTGTTTGGTGGTGTAAGGAGGATAAACCAGGCGGTTAAAATCAAGCGATCGTTGTGCCACTACGCTACGTTCGTGCGAGAAATTTTTAAACCCGAAAAACCCATGGCTACTGCCTGTTCCGCTATGGTTTACGCCGCCAAAAGGAAGTTTTGGATTGGCAATATGTACCAAAACATCGTTAACGCAGGTGCCACCAGCGCTGGTTGATTTAATGATTTTCTTGATGTTCTTATCGTTTTTGCTAAAAATATACAGGGCCAAAGGTTTGGTTTTTCGGTTCACAAAATCAATGGCTTCGCTTAAATTGTGGTAAGGAATGATCGGTAAAATGGGGCCGAAGATTTCTTCGTTCATCACTTGTGCTTCTAATGGCACCTGTGTTAAGATGACGGGATAAATGCGCTGCATCTTTTCGTCAGACTTGCCGCCCCAATTGATCCTTGCCCCCTTTTCCATTGCATCGCTCACCAAATTTTCCAGTCTATCAAAGTGCCTTTTGTTGATGATTTTACCATAAACCTTTGGGTCAATTTCCTCCTTTGCCTTAAAATACATTTCGCTGGCAAATCGCTTAAACAAACCCACAAACTCATCAACTAAATCCTGGTGGATTAAAATATAATCCGGAGCGATGCAGGTTTGGCCTGCATTAACCAGCTTGCCCCAAGCAATTTTTTGTGCCGCTTTGGCTAAATTCACGTCCTTATCAATAATGGTTGGAGACTTTCCGCCTAATTCAAGCGTTACCGAGGTAAGATTCTTGGCCGCAGCGCTCATCACTACTTTACCAATTTCAGTACTTCCCGTAAAAAAAATATGGTCAAATGGGAGCTCTAAAAGCTGCTTTGCAATCTCGGCATTGCCTTCAATACAGGCAATTTGTTCTTCCTCAAAAGTATTCAGTATAATTTTACTGATGATTTTGCTGGTTGCAGGGCTAAGTTCCGAAGGTTTCAGCATTACACAGTTTCCTGCGGCAATGGCCGAAATCAACGGTGACATTACCAGCTGAAAAGGATAGTTCCACGGGGCGATAATCAAGCAAATGCCTTTCGGTTCGTAGTAGATTCTGTTTTTCGCCAAAGGATTGCTCAGCGTTTTGCCCATGCGCTTGGGCGCCATCCAGCTACTAAGGTTTTTAATGGCGAAATCAATCTCCCCATAAATGAAAAAAACCTCGGTAACGGCGGCTTCAAAACGGTTCTTGGCCAAGTCTTTGTACAGGGCCAAGAAAATGTCGTCTTCATTTTCTGCTATCGCCGCCTTAAGCTTCCGGAGCTGTTCAATTCGCTCTGCGGCATTAGTTTGCCTTAGCGCAAAATGATGCGCCTGCTGATTTTTAAAAACGCAGCCAATCCTGTTCATAGCTCACAAAGTGGAAGAATAATTGTTAAATATAGTTAAACCCCGATAAAACTTCTTATAATTATCGGCAAATTAGTAGCGTAGTACCACATGTTATAACACCATGAAAAAGTATCTGTTTCTATTTTCCGTATTCTTCCTGTCGTTTCAGCTAAGGGCGCAAACCATCAAACCAGATGTTTTTGTGATTGGAAATAGCAATGCTGCCGTAGCGGCAGCCATACAGGCAGCGCAATCTAATGTTAAAACAATATTGTTGTTGCAGGCAGGGGGCTTTGATATTGAGCCCATAGGGAAAGATCTGCACTCTGGCGTGCAGGCTACTTTTTTAAGTAAGGTGAAGAAGCTTAAACCGTTGAACGATAGTATTGGCGAAGTACAGTTTGATAAGCAAACGGCCAATCAAGTGTTAACTCAATGGACGGACAGCATTAAAAACCTAACGGTCATCAAAAATGTGCAGTGGATAAAGGCAGACAGATCGGGCAAGGGCTGGGTGTTTAAATTGTCGGACGGTAAAACCATTAGGCCCGAGATTTTCATAAACGTGGCTGATCAAAAACTGAACGCCGCCCTAAAAATTGATGCCTCGGCAGGGGGAACTTGGGAAAAGCTCAGCTATCAAAACCCCATCTACAAAACCAATGTTGCGGTAGGTAAGCAAATTAGCGGCAGTACGAGCACCTTTTTTTCATTGTACCAGTTATTAATGCCTACGCAGGAGAATTTGGTTTACGTGAGCGATGCCTCAAGCATGTTGTTGGGCCAGGCGGCAGGTGCGGTAGCGGCCTACGCTGGATTTTTTGATCTAAGAACCTCCGAATCAAACCTGAAGAAAATACAGGGCGAGCTGATTGCCCATAACAGTAACCTGATGCCTTTTGTGGATGTGGGCATAAAAGATGCCAATTGGAAATCTATCCAAATGGTAGGTGTTTCCGGGGTGATCAAGGCCGATGAAACCAACGGCAAACTGCTTTTTAATGGCGAAAAACTGGTGAGCACCGCTGAAATTAAGGAGCCTATCAAAGAGCATTACTACAAGGCCCAAATTTGGTTTGATGACCATAAAAGCGAGATCATTACCCTTGGAAATGCCCTGGATATGATTTGTTATGTAGGGAACAAAGCCGCGGAAAGTACACTTAAAGAGGTGGAGAAAAAATGGAAGACAACTTATGGTTTTACTTCAAAATTTGAGCTGGGGCGACAAATTTCGCGACGCGAACTCGCCGTGTTGCTGCAGGATTATATGCCTCCATTTAACGTAACGATAGATAAAGCAGGCAAAATCATCAGGTAGCTCCTTGCCGTCTGTAACATTTGTAACATCTTGTTTTGGGCTGCGCTAGCCCAGCACTTTTTTGCATAACTTGCATGCATAACCGTAACCAAAATGAAGAAAAAGCTTTACCTATCCCAATTATTTTTTTGGGCTGTTACGCTTAGTTCCTTTGCCCAATCAACGCAAAACTATAGCAACAGCGCCAGCTTGGCCCAGCGGATCAAAACGTTGACCAGCAAATATCCCAGCTTAATCAAATCAAGAACACTTACCCAAACGCTTGGTGGAAAAGACATTTGGATGCTCACCCTGGGCGCTCAAAACGCTGATCAGAAACCGGCTATTGCTGTGGTTGGCGGGGTCGATGGCAAACATCTTTTAGGTGTAGAAATGGCCATCGGCTTTGCCGAAAAACTATTGGCAAGCTCAAACACCGATAGCGTTAAAAACCTGTTGAACAAACAAACCTTTTACGTATTTCCAAACATGAGCCCCGATGCTACCGAGCAGTATTTTGCAAAGCTGAAATACGAACGCAGTGGCAATGCTACCAAAACCGATGATGACCGTGACGGCAGGATGAACGAAGACGGGTTTGACGATTTAGATGGCAACGGTAAAATTACCTGGATGCGCGTGAAAGATGCCACAGGAAAATACAAATTGAACCCAGACGATCCCCGTTCGCTGATTTTGGCCGATGCTGCCAAAGGCGAAAATGGCGCATATCTTCTTTTGCAGGAAGGAACGGATAACGATAAAGACGGACTGTTTAACGAAGATGGAGAAGGCGGGGTGAATTTCAATAAAAACGCAAGCTTTAATTATAAGAATTTTGTTCCCGGAGCAGGAGAGTATGCGGTTTCTGAAAAAGAGAACAGGGCGTTGTTCGACTTTCTTTTTGATGCCTTCAATGTATATGCCGTAGTCACCTTCGGACCAATGAACAACCTTTCATCGCCTGTGGCATTTAATCCAGCGGGTTTGAGTAAGAGAGTAATCACCAGTTGGTTTGAAGCCGATGTAAAATCTAATGCGTTGGTTTCTGAACGTTACAATAAAATCACTAAAACCAAAGAGGCTCCCAAAACACAGGCAGAACCGGGTGATTTTTCGCAGTGGGCTTATTTTCATTATGGCCGTTTGAGTTTCAGTACTCCGGGATGGTGGGTGCCAAAAGTAGCGCCAGATTCGGCGAAGAAAGAAAGGAAATTTACCAATGATGATCCTGTGGCAGCCTATTTACGTTGGGCGGCTAAGGAAGGAATTACCGATACCTACACCCCGTGGAAAGCGGTTTCGCACCCAGATTTTAACGGAAAAACCGTTGAAATAGGCGGGATAGATCCTTTCGTGCTTAACAACCCGCCGTACAAGTTGGTAGACAATATTGTAGCCAAGCATACCGATTTTTTGGTAGCCCTTGCTGCCATGGCACCTCAAATTGAATTTGTGAACCTCAAAACCGAGAAAGTAGCCGATGGGCTAACACGGGTAACACTGCAGCTGCTTAATGCCGGTGATCTGTCTACCTATACCAAAATAGGCGACCGTAGTTATTTTCTTAAAAAGATTGCCGTAAAAGTGAACGCCAAAAATGGGCAAGAAGTGGTAAGTGGCCGTAAGAGCCAAACCATCGACAGTTTGCAGGGCAAGGAGTTTAGAGAATTAACCTGGCTGATCAAGGGCAATGGAAAAATTACCATTGATGCAGGTTGTCCAACCACAGGAAACAAATCAATAGAGGTTACACTTTAATCGAACAGAACAGATGACGATGAAGAAATACATGCTAATGGCTGCGGTGATTTTGTGTGCCGTAACCTTAAAAGCTCAAAAACCAGAAAATATATTAGCGGCAGTAGGTACGCCACCAAACCCAAAAGTGCCCATCAGCTGGAACCGGTATCACGATTATGCGGCCATTACGGAAATCTGTAAAAAGCTGGCAGCAGCCCACCCCAACCTGATCAAGTTAGAAACCATCGGGAAATCTTACCAGGGCAAAGATCTTTGGGTCATGAGCATCAGCGACCATAAGGTGGGCAATGCCGATCAAAAACCGGCCATGTACATTGACGGGAATATCCACTCTAATGAGATACAGGGAAGTGAATTTGCGCTGTACACGGCTTGGTATTTGGTAGAAATGTTTGCGGCCAACAACCAAATGGTGCAGTCGCTTTTAGCCGATAAAACCTTTTACATCGTGCCCACCATCAACCCTGACGCCAGGGATAGTTTTATCCATAAAGCCAACACCGCACATTCCCCACGCACAGGTTTAATTCCTATTGACAACGATAGGGATGGCGCAGATAATGAAGATGGTTTTGACGACCTGGATGGCGATGGGCACATCACCATGATGCGCCGTAAAAATCCGAACGGCCGTTATAAGGTAGACCCAAGCGATCCACGAAGAATGATTGTGGTAGGCTACGATGAAAAAGGAGAATATGAGCTTTTGGGTTCCGAAGGGATTGATAATGATGGCGATGGCCTGGTGAACGAGGATGGTGAAGGCGCCTATGACCCTAACCGCGATTGGGGCTGGAACTGGCAGCCGAACTACATTCAAGGTGGCGCCTATAAATATCCTTTCTCTATTCCCGAGAACCGTGCGGTGGTAGATTTCGTGATGAAACACCCCAACATTGCTGCGGCACAATCTTACCACAACAATGGCGGCATGATTTTGCGTGGCCCAGGAGCGGCAGAAGATGTGGATACCTACAACGCACAAGATGTGCGGGTATATGATGCCCTTGGTAAAAAAGGCGAAGAATTGTTACCAGGTTATCGTTACTTAGTGGTTTATAAAGATCTGTATTCGGTTTTTGGTGGGGAGTTGGATTGGTTTTACGGCGGACGGGGAATTTACACCTTCTCCAATGAACTTTGGACCGGCTATGCCATGTACAATAAGGCAGGCGCAGATAACACCCAGGATCAGCTCTACAGTTTCGACAAGGATTTGCTAATGAAAGATGCTTTTGTAGACTGGAAACCCTATAAACACCCCCAATACGGAGATATTGAGATAGGAGGTTTCAAAAAAACTTACACCCGCTTACATCCAGGCTTTTTGCTGGAAAGCGACGCACACCGAAACATGGCTTTTAGTGTCTTCCACGCCTACAATACACCAAAATTGAGTGTTGACGAAATTGAGGTGAAAGAAATTGGAGCAGGACTAAAACAGGTTACCGCAGTAGTTAGTAATTTACGGATGATCCCAACCCACTCCAGCCAAGACATTAAAAACAATATTGAAATCCCGGATATCATTTCGCTAACCGGTGGAACTGTGGTTGCGGGAATGGTAGTGAATAACCGTGATTTGGGGATTACGACCGAGCAAAAGTTAGACCCAACCAATATCAGGGTAGAAAATATCCCAGGCAACTCTTATGTAACCGTAAGATGGCTGGTAAAAGGCGGAGCTAAATTCACCGTGAACGTGAATAGCAAAAAAGGCGGATTAGCAAGTAAATCAAACTAGAAATACAGCATCATGAAAAGATATATTGCATTTTTAACCCTCTCTATGTGGCTAGGTGCATCGGCACAGCAACTGGCGCCATTAACCGTTCAAAAAATTATGCGTGACCCCAAGTGGATGGGAACTTCGCCCGAAGCCTATCGCTGGTCAGCAGATAGTAAAACGGTTTTCTTTAACTGGAACCCTGAAAATAAAGATAAGGCACAGCCCTACAAAGTAAATGTAGCGAGCTTAAAGATAGATAAAGCGGAAAATGAAGAAGCAGATAAAAATGCGGTGCTCAACTACGCCTACAATAAAGACAAATCCCTGGGCCTGATGGAAAAAGGAGGTGATCTTTACCTTTCAAACTTCAAAGCCAAAAAAGAAACCCGTCTTACCAATACCATGGAGCGGGAAAGCAACGCCAGGTTTTTGTACAACAACGACATCGTTTTTCAACGCTCAGAAAATGTGTATCAGTTGAACTTGTCTACCGGCGAACTAAAACAACTGACCAATTTCATCAAAGGAAAACAAGAAGGTTTTGGCATGCCCTTGGGTAAAGGCCCAGCCCGTTCAACAGGCGGTTCGCAGCAAGATACTTGGCTAAGGAACGACCAAACCGCATTGTTCGATATTATCAAAAAGCGAAATGCCGAAGGCACAAACAGAGGTGCCGGTGGTGGAAGACGTTTTGGCGCTCCTACAGCCAGCTCGGCGCCAGCCAGAACCATTAAACCTATTTATTTAGAAGAAGATTTTATGGCGGGCTTAACCGTTAGCCCAAACGGTAAATTTGTAAGCTATCGATTGATCAAGCAAGCCGTTGGAAACAAAAACACCATTGTGCCCAATTATGTAACCGCTTCGGGCTATACCGAAGATATTAACGGCCGTACCAAAGTAGGAGAAACGTTGTCTACCAGTATTACCTATGTTTTGGACTTGGATAAAGATTCAGTTTATGCTGTAAATGTTTCACAAATTCCGGGCATTAAAGATTTGCCAGACTATGTAAAAGATTATCCCAAACAATTGGAGGAAAGAACCAAAAAGAACGAAGATAGAAAGGTAAACCTGAGCGTAGTGAACTGGAATGAAAGTGGTTCTTTTGCGGTAGTGACCGGCCGGGCACAGGACAATAAAGATTTCTGGATCTTGAAATTGGATCCCTCAACGGGCAAACTAACATTAATTGATCGCCAGCGTGACGAAGCTTGGGTAGGTGGCCCAGGCATCAGCAGAGAGGTAAGATGGATCGACAATCAGCGGTTCTATTTCCAAAGTGAAGCCACGGGCTACTCGCATCTATACACCTACAATGTGAATACTGGAGAAAAAAAACAACTGACCTCGGGAAAATGGGAAGTTCAGCAAGTGCAGCTCTCTAAAGATAAAAGCACTTTTTACATCAGCGGGAACAAAGCGCATCCCGGCATTACCCATTTCTACAAAATTGGGGTAAACGGAGGCGATTTGGTGCAAATTACCAGTATGAAAGGCGGTAACGAAGTAACCCTGTCACCTGATGAGAAATGGTTGGCCATCAATTATTCGTACATGGATAAACCTTGGGAGCTCTATATCCAAGCCAACAAACCCGGAGCAAAAGCCGTAAAAGTAACCCAATCTACTTCAGCAGAATTTGACAGCTACCAATGGCGTCAGCCTGATCTGGTATCATTTAAAAACCGCTACGGCGATGAAGTGTATGCCCGGGTTTACCCTGCTAAAAACCCGCATCCCAATAAGCCTGCGGTGGTATTTGTGCACGGAGCGGGCTACCTGCAAAATGTGCACTACTGGTGGAGCCAATATTTCAGGGAATACATGTTCAATAACCTGCTGGCCGATAATGGCTATACCGTGATTGATATTGACTACACGGCAAGCTCAGGCTATGGGCGTAACCACCGCACTGGAATTTATCGCCACATGGGCGGAAAAGATTTGACCGATCAGGTAGACGGCGTGAAAATGTTGGTAGAAAAATATGGGGTTAATCCTAAAAACGTAGGTTTATACGGCGGATCTTATGGTGGCTTTATCACCCTAATGGCACTTTTCAACGAATCAGATACCTTTAGGGCGGGAGCGGCGCTCCGATCGGTAACGGATTGGGCGCATTATAACCACGGCTATACCTCAAACATTCTTAACGAACCATTTAATGATCCCGAGGCCTATAAAAAAAGCTCACCAATTTATTTCGCCAACAAACTTAAAGGCGATTTGGTAATGCTGCACGGTATGGTTGACGTGAATGTGCATTTCCAGGATATTGTACGCTTAAGCCAGCGGTTGATCGAGCTGGGAAAAGATAACTGGGAATTGGCCGTATATCCGGTAGAAGACCATGGCTTTGTAGAGCCCAGCAGCTGGACAGATGAGTACAAGCGGATATTCAAGCTGTTCGAAAGTACGTTAAAGAAATAATATAATCTGAGTTCGATTATTATATGGCTAATCCCGAAATAAAATCGGGAAGACGCTAAATCAACGTTCTGTACATGTTGACCACGAAGTAGCGGCGAAGCAAACCGAACCTTGGCATGCTTAACGGAGTTAATTTATTGCAGCATCAGATTTGAAGGTTAACTACAAGTGGTTATCAATCGAGCTCAGGTAAAATATGGCTGGCGAAACCAGATATTATTTTATCCAAAGGAGATGCAATTTTAATCCTTTGAAGCTTGTTTTTTGGAAAAGATTGGCCGTAAACGATTTTATATATAAGTTAGCGATAACCCTAAATTTTAAAAGATGAATATTAGATTTTTCAAAAAGCAGTTTGTTTGTTTTCTCGCAACGATATGCTTTTTAACCATTGGTAGCCAATACGTACAAGCCCATGATTTAGGGCATGTAAGCCTAGAGCGGCCTAATAAGGATAGTGTGATTAGAATTTTGGCCATAGGCAACAGCTTTTCTGAAGACGCATTGGAGCAATATCTTTATGGATTGGCCAAGGCGGGAGGCTATAAGGTGATCATCGGGAACTTATATATTGGCGGAGCTCCGCTAGATCTGCACCTGAAAAATGTGCAGGAGAATAAAGAAGCCTATGAATATCGTAAAATAGGCTTAGACGGCAAGAAAGAGCGCTTCCCCAAAACCAGTATCGCAAAGGCACTTGCCGACGAAAACTGGGACTACATCAGTTTGCAGCAAGCCAGTCCCAAATCTGGATTGTTCGAAACTTATTCAGGGCCATTGCCGCCGCTGTTCAACTACGTGAAAGGCCAAGCCACCAATTCCAAGGTGAAGTTTGTTTGGCACCAAACCTGGGCCTATGCGCAAAACTCAACCCACAGTGGTTTTGCCCGCTATGATAAAGATCAGATGAAGATGTACCAGGCAATTATGGACGCTTCAAAAAAAGCCCTCAAACTAGTGCCTTTTGATCTTTTGGTGCCCTCTGGAACCGCCATACAAAATGCACGCACCAACTTTGGCGATGTCATGTGCAGAGACGGCTACCACCTTGATCTTAACATTGGACGCTATACAGCTTCATGCACTTGGTACGAAGCCATCTTTAAAAAAAGTGTAATAGGCAATACCTATAAGCCAGAAAAAATAAGCGACGAACAGGCGAAAATAGCCCAGAAAGCTGCACATGAAGCAGTAAAAAAACCATTTAAGGTCTCAAAAATCAAATAAGAGCCAATTCTTTTTTAACCTTAAAAGCCGCACAGCTGTGCGGCTTTTAATTTTTTAATGCGTTTTCTTGCGTTTTAAATTTAGTTTTCGTATCATTATCTTATTGAAATAGCGGTGATATGCTTTTTTGACTGTTTAAAACCTGCAAATTGTTGCGTTGCGAACAGTAATAGGCCTTTTTGCTCTTTTTCACTAACCAAACTAATCTTTAATCCCTTAACCAAAACGTATGAGAAAACTTTTACTATCCATTGCTTTTTTTACATCAGGTTTAGCCTCCTTTGCGCAAACCGTGCCGCTTACCAGAAATTGGTATATTGCGCCTGTAGCTGCAACGGCTGTAACCACAACCAACTCAACTATTGCCTATAATAAAGGAACAGGCAAGTTATATGTTGCGGATCGTAACAACAAGATCTATATCGTAGATCCATCAAATGGAAGCTGGAGCGCTGCTAATTTGATAAACACAACCACCGTGGGCTCCGAGAGCTACAAGTACACCAAAATTAGGGTTGCCGATGATGGAGCGATATACGCTATTTCGATGGGAACAGTTAGCGCAGGCGTGGCAAAATTAGTGGTATATAAATGGAGCTCGGAAACGGATGCTATACCAACGAGATCAGAAATCAACGTTACCAAAAGAGTAGGGGAATCATTAGCGGTTTTAGGAACAGGAGTTAATACCGTTTTGTATGTAAGTGGTGCCACCAATAACGAAATATACAAACTTACTACAGTTGACGGTGAAAGTTTTACCCTTAGTCAAACAATCACTCTGGGGGCAAATAACCAAGCTTGGGGCAGTATTTCACCTATTTCTAGCACAGAATTTATAATCAATGGTCCACAAAGCGTAGGGATAAGGAAAATTACTATAGACAATACAGGAACAATTACAAACACAACACTTATTCCTGCGCCAATTGAGCCAGTGTATTCAAATGCAGAATACTTTGAAGACGGTGCCAAAAAATATTTGGCCCTGTCGGGAACTGTGGTTGGTTCTGCGGCGCCATCAACCAATACGGCAGCCAGAATAAGGATCTATGACATTACAACAATAACCAGTCCTGTGTTGGTTTCATCTGCTGAAATGTTCGCTACCCTGCCCGTAACCAATTCAAACCCTAGCGGATATGCGGATGTAGCGGTGCTTAAAAATGGAGATGGCACAACCACCTTTTTCCATGTGGTGCATGGCAGTGGTTTAGCCTCCTACACCACCACCGGAACATTGCCAGTTACCTTAAGAGATTTCAGTGCAGCTTTGGTGAAGGGCCAAAGTACCCTCTCGTGGCAAACCGTTTCAGAAACCAAAAACAAAGGCTTTGAAGTATGGCGTGCCAATGATGATATGAAATTCTCAGCCATTGGTTTCGTAGACTCTAAAGCACAAAATGGCCATTCGTCGGAAGTGTTAAACTATAGCTTTATAGATCGTACCGCCAAGGTAGGAGAAAACTATTACAAACTAAAACAAGTTGATTTGGACGGCGCAGAGCAGCAGTTCGGAAAAATAGTGAACGTAAAACTCAGCTTTGATGATCAAAGCATTGTAGCCTTCCCCAATCCAACCACTAAATATGTAACGGTTAATGCCGGATCGACCGATTATAGCGCTGTTAAATACGAACTATTTGACCTTAGCGGGAAAAAAGTGCTCAGCGAAAAAGCCAAGGCAATTCAGCAGGAAATCAGCCTAAATGGCCTGCCTTCTTCTATCTATTATCTTAGGATTTCAAAAAACAACGAGCTTCAAAAAACCGTTAAGCTCATTAAACAGTAAATAGGGTTAGTTTAAATAAGTTAGGGCTCCAATTGATGTTGGGGCCTTTTTTGTGATAACCATATCTTATAAATGAATCGCATAGACACATAGAAAACTCAGACTGATGTCGTGTCTTTGCTTACGAAGTTTCAAAAACTTCGTAAGTCTTGTTTTAGTACTAACTGATGCGGATCCCGAAAAGTCAGGACAGCACTACGCCAGGTGGGCCCATAATCAGAAACTAATTCTTTAACGAAAAGTATCATTTTTATCTATAGCGCTATCAAGATTAAGTATGGTTTAGGCATTGCCTTACAGGGCTTTTTAAACTATCTTTGCGGCACGAAAATTAAAAAAACACTAAAATATTATGAGTTACGTAGGTAAAAAATTCCCGAGTATTACAGTTGATGCCATGTCTGAAATGGGCGATGATTTGAAAATCAACGTTTTTGAAGAAGCAGTAAAAAATAACTCTAAAGTATTGTTGTTCTGGTACCCAAAAGACTTCACTTTTGTTTGCCCAACTGAATTGCACGCTTTCCAAGCCGCTTTGGAAGATTTCAAACAAAGAAACACCATCGTGATCGGTGCATCTTGCGATACCAACGAAGTACACTTTGCATGGTTAAACACCGCAAAAGACAACGGCGGGATCGAAGGCGTTACCTATCCATTAATTGCTGATACCCACAGACAGTTAGCCGGTACTTTAGGAATCTTGGACCAAGAAGTAGAATACACTGAAGAAGGAGAAGAAGTTTTCTCTGGTTCTAATGTTTCTTACCGTGCTACCTACCTGATCGATGAAACCGGTAAAGTATTTCACGAAAGTGTAAACGATATGCCATTGGGCAGAAACGTAAAAGAATACTTGCGCCTAATTGACGCTTATGCACACGTACAAAAACATGGCGAAGTTTGTCCTGCTAACTGGGAAGAAGGAAAATCTGCAATGAATGCCACCAGAACTGGCGTAGCGGAATACTTAAGCGCAAACTAAGCGAAAGCTTAACGGAGGCTGTTCATGCCGACGCTTGTCACATTGAGCTTGTCGAAATGTTCTTTTTAGAATAAGGCTTCGACAAGCTCAGCTTGACAAATATAAATTACCCTCTTTTCAAACCAATAACTATGCGATTTCTAAACTGACACAAGGCTGTAAAAGTAGTGTGATTGCATAGCTATTAAATTTTATATCATGTTTTTAGAATTAACAGAAGATAATTTAAGCCAATACCTTTCAGATAATCCAAAGGTGATGGTACAATATGCAGCTTCGTGGTGTGGTAACTGCCGTATCATGAAACCAAAGTTTAAAAAATTGGCTTCAGAAAATGAAGACGTAGCATTTTTAATTGTAGATGCGGAGAAATTTCCAGAGTCGAGAAAATTTGCAAAGGTGGATAATTTACCAACTTTCGCAGCCTTTCAAAACGGATCTTTGGTTGACCAGGTGCAAACCAACAAAGCCGAAGTTTTAACCGATTTATTTGCTAAAATCAAGTAATTATGAAAGTTCCAGTAATTAGGCAGTTTTTCGAAAATGCAAGCCCCGAGCAACTGAACGCAACCCTTGAAGTGTTAGAAGCATTTTGCGAATTTAGGGGCGTAAGTGAAGCAGAGGTTGACGTAGCCGGAGAAATGATCACCAATATTTGTGGTGCCTTAGAAGTGCACCAAAGTGTAAAGGGCGGCATGGCCGAAAGAGAGGCGTTAAATGCATTTTCTCAAAAAGTAATGGGCTCTATTGATCGGTAATTTTCTATAGATCCCCCACCTTAAAGATTATTGAACCTCGCAGATTTTCAAAGTTTGCGAGGTTTTTTAATGTACAGGTGGTCGCGTTTTTAGGTTATCTAAATTGAACCACATATATACCTAAAAACTCTTTTTGTACAGGTTATAAAGCACCTGCTTATCAAAGTCTGTAAGCGTTTGGGTAATGTCCGTTTGGATATAATGGATTTTAAAAGCTTCAATGGCGTAGTTTAAACGCTGCACATTGTAGCCAATCACCTTTAAAGCCGCAGTGGTGTCAAAGTTTTCGGGCACACTGTCTAAAACATCATCATACCAAAGTCCATATCCCTTTTGCGCCAAAGTTTTCCACGGGAAATTCTTCGGATCGTTTTTACGTCCAGGAGCAAAATCGGCGTGTCCAATAAAGTTGGCCGTTGGAATACTATATTTCTTTTTTAAGGTGCCCAGTAAGGCACACAAACTATTGATTTGTGCATCAGTCCAAATATCGGTAGTGCCGTTGTTGTCCATTTCAATGCCTATGGAGCAGGAGTTCATGTCCGTAACGCTGCCCCATTTGCCCACACCTGCATGTTGTGCCCTCAAATAGTCGTTCACCATTTGCACTACTTTACCATCTCTGCTTACCACATAGTGGGAGCTGGTGCCAGTTCGGGTTAGGGTAAAAGTTCTGAGGGTTTGCTCCAAGGAATCCTGGGCCGTGTGGTGTATGATGACGAAGTTTGGCTTCCTGATGCCCATATTGGTGGTGCCCACAAAATACTGCTCACTATACAGCGAGTCAATTTTTTGGTTTTCGGGCGGGGTAGCTTTAATGATTTCTGAAAAAGCCTTTGCGTTGTTTTTGTACACCTTGTCGGTAGCTTTATACTTGTAAGTGCTGCATCCTGCAACTAACAGCCCAAATGCTGCGGCAAGAAATAAAGATTGGTATCGGTTCATCGAAATAAAATGTGTTTTGTTATTGGCCGAGTTAAAGGTGAAATCCTCAGCAAATAAAGTGCTGCTATTCTTCCTCAACTTTTTTACTAATTTAGGGCTTTCAAATAACATCCGAAAGAATATTATTTATGCAAAAAATAACCATGCGTGTAGCTAAAAACCTGATCCTCGGAGCAGTTTTGTCAACCTCAATTACCGCCTGTACAAGCAAAAACTCAACACAGGGAAATGCCGCAAATGGCGAGCTCGACTCTTTACAGGAGTATGTGGCGCAAAGGCTACCGATTTACGAGAAAGTGAGGCTAAGCACTGATCTTAACCTGCTTACCGCTAACGAAAGACAAGTTTTGCCTTTACTGATAGAAGCCGCTCAAATTATGGATGAGCTTTTTTGGAAACAAGCCTATCCGCAACGCGATAGTTTGTTGGCCACAATCAAGGACGAGAAAACAAAGGATTTTGTAAAAATCAACTACGGTCCGTGGGACAGGCTTAATGGCGATAAACCTTTTGTAGCGGGCATTGGCGAAAAACCCCTGGGAGTAACCTTTTATCCATTGGATATGACCAAAGAGGAGTTGGAAAAGTCGGATGTAAAAGATAAACAGGGCCTTTATTCGGTCATTAGAAGAGAGCAGGGCAAATTGGTTTCTATTCCCTACCACATCTATTTTGCTACCGAGCTGCAAAAAGCCAGCAGCTTGCTGAAACAGGCCGCTTTAATTACGGATGATGCGGGGCTGAAAAAATACCTGAACCTACGTGCCGATGCTTTGGTGAGCGATAATTATACCGCCAGTGATTATGCTTG
Source organism: Pedobacter nanyangensis (assembly GCF_003313505.1). Taxonomy (GTDB): domain Bacteria; phylum Bacteroidota; class Bacteroidia; order Sphingobacteriales; family Sphingobacteriaceae; genus Pedobacter; species Pedobacter nanyangensis. The sequence continues at coordinate 524,916 of NZ_QMHO01000001.1, forward strand.
GCTGGACATGAAAACCAACGGATTGGACATTATTATTGGGCCTATTGAAAACTATGAAGACAAATTGTTTAATGCCAGGGCCTCTTTTGAAAGCTATGTACTGGTGAAAGATAAGGAATGGAGCAAGCGTTTGGCCAAATATGTAGCGCTTTTGCCTGAGCTCCAAAAAGGACTGCCAGTACCCGATAAATACAAGAAGGAGGTTCCCGGAACTGATTCGGAATTGAATGCCTATGATGTGGTTTACTATGCTGGCGATTGCAACTCTGGCTCCAAAACCATTGCGGTGAACTTGCCTAACGACGAAAAAATCCAACAGGAAAAAGGCACCCGTCGCTCGCAATTGAAAAATGCAATGAAAGCTAAATTCGATAAAATTTTAGTGCCAATTGCCAATGTATTGATCGACAAGGAACAACAGAAATATATCAAATTTGATGCTTTTTTCGCCAACGTGATGTTTCATGAAGTGGCACACGGCCTGGGCATAAAAAATACCATAACAGGCAAGGGAATGGTGCGCAATGCGCTGCAAGAGCAATATTCGTGGTTAGAAGAAGGCAAAGCCGATGTTTTGGGCCTGTACATGGTGACCGGTTTGCTTAAAAAAGGAGAGCTACAGGGTGATATCAAAGACTATTACACCACTTACATGGCTGGTATTTTACGCTCGGTACGCTTTGGGGCCTCTAGTGCACATGGTAAAGCCAACATGCAATGCTTTAACTTTTTCCAGGAAAAGGGAGCTTTTGAAAGAACCGCACAAGGCACTTATAAAGTTAACTACGAAAAATTCGCTTCGGCCATGAACGAACTGAGCGCCGTTATCCTAACCTTACAGGGCAATGGCGATAAAGTAGCCGTAGAAAAAGCACAAATGGAAAGAGGGCTGATCAAAGCCCCGCTGCAAGCCGATTTAGACAAACTTGCGCAGAAAGGTATTCCTGTAGATGTGGTTTTTGAACAAGGCGTAGATGTTTTAGGGATGAAATAAAAATTTAAATTAAAAAAAGCGGCCTAATTGCAAAATTAGGCCGCTTTTTTTATGCCTTTAGGAATAGTTGCCCAAAAAAATGAAAATTTCTTGTAACCTTTTGCAAAACTCTTTCGTCTACATGCTACAAACTATCCGTAGGGATTTCCCTTTTTTGAAAAACTAAGCAGAAAAATTTAAAAAAGAAAAAAAATGCGCTAAAAGCGCACAGGCTTTTTTGTGCCCAAAATTTTAACGATAAAACAACACACAAATGAAAACTTTATACCTTTTGATCTTCACTTTGTTCGCTTCTACAGCACTTTATGCTTCGCCTGTTAAGGCCAAACAAGCAGAAGTTAGTGGCCTGGTTTTGGACGAACAGCGTAAGCCCATAGATTACGCTACGGTAGGCTTGTTCAAGTCCTCAGACTCATCGTTGGTAAAAACCGCCATGACTACGCCCGATGGAAAATTTAGCTTTCCAAGCATCGCTGCGGGAAGCTACTACATTAAAATCAACATGATGGGCTACCAAATTTATAAAGGCAAGGCTTTTACCGTTGCGGAGCAAGCCTTGAATTTGCCAGAGATTGTTTTGGTGGCCTCCAGTAAAATGTTAAATGCCGTAAGCATTACTGCCGTTAAGCCGCTTTTGGAGCGTAAGGCAGATAAATTGGTGATGAACGTTGAAGCCAGCTCGGCTGCGGTAGGCTCATCGGCATTGGAAGTGCTGCAAAGAGCGCCAGGGGTTACGGTAGACCAAAACGACCGGATTTCGATGCAAGGTAAACAGGGCGTACTGATCATGTTGGATGGTAAACAAACCTACATGAGCCAGGCTGATGTGGCCAATTTGCTGCGCAACATGCAAAGCTCTGAGATTGAAACCATTGAGCTAATTACCAATCCATCCTCCAAATATGATGCATCGGGCAACTCCGGAATCATCAATATTAAAACCAAAAAGGCTCGTAGCGGCGGTGCAAACGGCAGCTTTAACGCAGGCATGGCCTACGGAAAAAACCTTAGGGGAAATACCGGGCTGAACCTTAATTACCGAAACAAAGGCGTTAACGTTTTTGGTAGCTACAACTTTAACAAGGGCGCAAGGGATAATTTTATTAGTATCGACCGTGTCTCTAAAGGTTCTGGGGCCAACCCCGATACTTATTTTTCCCAAAAAGGGGACGATACCCGTGATTTTGAAAACAACAACTTTAAAGTTGGTGCCGATTTCTTCCTCAATAAGAACAATACCATTGGTGTTTTGGTGAATGGCTATTTGAACAGTGGCGATGAAAAATCAGCCAATCGAACCTTGATCGGGAAATCGTTTACGCAAATTGACTCGACCCTGATGGCCAATAACACCCAAAAATCAAGCTATCGGAACTTCTCTTACAACTTAAACTACAAATCTGTTTTAGACACTGCGGGGCAAGAGCTCACCGCCGATGCCGATTATTCGAGATACCACGGTAAGGACAATGCCGAACTGGTAAACGATTACCGTTATCCTGATGGCTCCTTGGTAAAGCCTGTAGGCCGCTTAAGAAACAACACGCCAAGCGTAATTGATATTAAAGCGGTTAAGGTAGATTATGTTTTGCCAATTAATAAAACCATGAAGTTTGAAGCCGGGGCGAAAAGCAGCTGGGTAGAAACAGATAATGATTTGCGTGCCGAAGAATGGGTAAGTAACGCATGGCAAAATGATGTGCGCCGTAGCAACAGGTTTGTGTACGATGAAAATGTGAACGCCGTGTACACCAATTTGAACAAGCAATTTAAAAGTACCAGCGTTCAATTGGGGCTACGGATGGAGCAAACCAACTCTAAAGGTCATTTGATTACCACCAACGAGGTTGTAAAACGCAGTTACTGGGATTTTTTCCCTACCATCTACATCCAGCAAACGCTGTCTAAAAACCATCAGGTTGGCGTTTCCTACGGACGCAGGATTGACAGGCCTAGTTACGACGCATTAAACCCATTTATGTACTATCTGGACCAATATACCTACAACAAGGGTAATCCTTTCTTAAATCCACAGTACACCAACAATTACGAGGTGAATTATACTTTCATGCAAAAATACTTTTTGAATTTTGGCTATAGTGTGGTAAACGATGCAATTACCGAAGTGATTTTGCCTGATGAAAAACAAAAAGCTTTATATCAAACCAATGCCAACATTGCCAAAAACACGACCATTTCAGCAAATCTTTCGGTTCCGGTAAAAGTGCGCAAATGGTGGACCATGAACAACAACCTGAATGTTTTTCACCTGGCTTTTGAAACGCCAGACCTGGAAGGAAGAGCCCTGAAAACTGGCCAAACTTCTTATCAGGTTCGTATGCAGAACAACTTCATCATCATGGATGGTTTAACGGCCGAGATCAATGCCAACTATGAATCGCCTTTAACTTATGGTACCCTTGCGCTTGAGGAAAGGGCTTACGTTGACCTCGGAATCAGTAAAGCTATCCTGAACAAGAAAGGAAGCATCAGGTTTGCCGTTTCGGATGTTTTTGATACCAACAGAACCAGATTGAGCAGTGCGTATCCAGGGTTGAACTATAACCTTTATCAAAAGAACGAAACACAGTTGTTTAGGGTTAACTTTAGTTACAGATTTGGCAAAAATGAAATTAAACCTGCCCGCAGAAGATCAACAGGAACAGAATCGGAGCAAGGCAGGATGAAGAATTAGCATCTTGACCATTGTTAAAAGCCTCACGAAGTACTAAAAAACTTCGTGAGGCTTTTAATTTTTGAATCGTTTCTAACAGCAAGCCGGATGTTATTGCTTGATGATTTTTGTTGTTTCCATAACGCCGGTCCCGGTTAAGCTGATGAAATAGATGCCCTTAGGGTAAGCGGATAAATCTATCGTGATGTTGGTTGCTTTTGGGCTAATTGGTATCTGCTCGATTTTTCGTCCACTTTGCTCAAATACGTTAATTGAGCCATATCTGCTTGGAATAAATGAAACGGTTACATGCTGTAAAGTTGGATTGGGAAACGCGTGTATATTATTGCTCCCAAAGCCAAAAGTTAAATGTGCTGTTCCCAAATCTGTAGTGGTTGCATCTTGGTTCACTAACATTAACTGATAATAATTGGTACCGTTTAACGGGGCTTTATCATAAAAAGTGTAGCTATTGTTGGCATATTGGGTGTTGGCCGCTAAAGTCCCTATTTTAGTAAAGGCAGTTTCATCTGTACGGCGGTAAATATCAAAGCTTTTTACGTTTTGCTCTGATGCGGTTTGCCATTGCAATAAGGCCAATTGATCAAACGTTTTGCTGGCTTTAAATGAAATTAGCTGTAGCGGGAGCGTACTTGGTGGTAAAGTAATTTTTTTGACAAAAATCCCTTTTGATGAGTAGGCCATAAGCAGTTCGGTTTGAGTGGTTGTTAGGCTGCTATAGGTGGTGCTTGAGGCAGATGCTGGACCTGATCCTACCAACTCCCAAGTATTTTGGTTAAACCGCTTAACGAAAGCCTTATTTTCATCGCCGGCATCACTGTAGCCAACGTATGGCATACCGTCATAAAATAGCATTTTGATATAGTTGGCCGCACCAAGCGAAAACCCGCCAGAACCTAAGGTTTCCCAATTGGTGCCGTTAAATTTCTGGACAGTAATTTTACTGTTTGCGTTTCCATCTTGATAAGCAACGTATGGTGTGCCGTTGTGAATTGCGAGGTCAGCGTAGAGCGCCGACCCAGCTGAAAATTGCGGAGACCCAACGATTTCCCAATTGACCCCATTAAACCTTTGTACGGTTATCTTTAGGCTATTTGGTATATCGGTATAGGCAACATAGGGCACGTTGTTGTAAATGGCTATAGCCGTAAAAGCTACGGCACCTGGCGAAAAACCACTATTACCAACAAGCTCCCATGACGTACCGTTGAATTTTTTTACGGTTGCCCTGCCTGAGTTGTTTGCGTCCCGATAAGCGACATAGGTGACCCCGTTGTGAACGGTCATGTCGTTAAACTGGGCAGAGCTTTCAGAAAATGCGGCATTACCTACCGTTTCCCATACGGTACCATTAAATCTTTTAACAAAGCCCTTGTAGGAATCACTGGCATCACAATAGGCCACCTGTGGCGTATTTCCGTTAAAAGCAATGCTGTTGTAAAATGCAACCCCCGCCGAAAAACCTGCCGCACCAACGTTTTCCCAGGCAGTTCCGTTGAATTTTTGTACGCTGGCTTTTCCATTGTTTGCAAGATCTTGGTAAAGTACATAGGGAACACCAGAGGCATTGCTTTCAACAGCAACGTAATCTGCCGTACCAGCAGAAATTCCGTTGACCCCAAGCGGTTCCCAACCAACACCATTGAACTTTTTAACATAGGCTTTGTTGTAGTTGCCGTTGTCGTCATAAGCGATGTAGGGAACCCCATTGTATATAGCAAGGGAGAAATAGTTGGTCGTGCCGATAGAAATCGCTTGTTGTCCAACAATTTCCCAATTGGTTCCATTAAATTTTTGCACCGTAGGTTTGTTACTGCCATCTCGGTAGGTAACGTATGGCGTACCGTTGTGGTCTACAGCAATGGCATTTTGGGTAACGCTTGTTCCTGAAAACCCAACATTGCCAACGGGCTCCCAGCTGGAGCCATTTAGCCGCTGTACCGTAGCTTGGTTTCCATTGGAAACATCCTGATAAACTATATATGGGATATCTTGATAGAAGGCAATGTCAGAATAATTCATTGCCCCGCCTGAAAACCCAACATTGCCAACAGTTTCCCAATGGGTTCCGTTAAACTTTTGAACGGCGGCTTTGTTGCCATTAGCGCCATCTTGATAAACAATGTAAGGCGTGCCGCTGCTGTTTACCGCAATGGCATTGAAATAGGCAACTCCCGGGGAAAAGCCAGCTGTACCTACCGTTTCCCATAAGGTGCCATTGAACTTTTGAACGGTGGCCTTACTGTTATTATAAATATCACAATAAACCACATAGGGGGTGGTGCCATCAGTACAGAGCGAAATATAGGATGCCATACCCTCTGAAAAACCAGGTGTACCTACGGGTTCCCATGAAGTACCATTGAATTTTTGTACAGTTATTTTGCTGTTGTTGGCGATATCCTGATAAGCCACATAGATTGAGCCTGAATGATCAGTGGCAGTAACAACTTGATAGGCCGCACCTGCACTGAAACCTGCCGCACCTACCGTTTCCCATTCGGTGCCGTTAAATTTTCGGGCAGTTAATTTATTGTTTTGGCTCTTGTCTTGAAAAATAAGGTGGGCAACACCGTTGGGCAATTCAAGATTGGAATAAGCGGCTTCATCGTAGCTTGCCTGAATAAAATCACTGGGGCCTATTGCCTGCCAATTTTGTGCGTGGGTGGTAGCAGGAAAATGGAAGATGGTGAAAGCAGAGATTGCATAAAAAGAAGAAAGCGTTCTGGAGAGAGCTTTTTTGAGGCGGAATTTGAACATGGCGTTTTTTTGGCAAAAGTAGCAAATACCCTAAAATCAACCAATAGTGGTTTGAATAATGCCGCCAGAAATATGAATAAAGATTGTTTTATGGGTTTGTGAGCCATGCTCGGGCTATTTCCCAATCATGGCAACCACAATTTCTTCCAATTGGTCAATATCAAAGGGCTTGGCCAAATAGCTTTCTGCGCCGGCAGTTTCGGCCAGCGTTTTGATGTCGTTATTTGCCGAGAAATAAATCACCGGAATATCTTTGTACAAAGGATGCCTTTTAAGCTCCTGGGTGGCCTCTATGCCGCCCACATCGGGCAGCCAGTTGTCCATTAGGATCACGTCAGGCTGGTAGCCCGCAATTTGATCAATAATGTGGTTTGAGGTAGATGAGGTTTTAGTTTCATATCCCGCCCCTTCTAAAATAAGGGTGCAAAGTTCCAAAATGTCTTTGTTGTCATCAAAAATGAAAACCTTTTTGCTCATCTTTTAATAATTTAGAGAATTGATATAATTGGCCATTTCTTCGATTTTTAGTATGGCAGAAACGTTGGCTCTTAAAATAGCTTGCTCGGGCATGTAAGTGACCTGTGCCGACTCGGGGTCCTGGACCAGCGTAATCCCGCCATTTTTTTTGGCGGAGATCAGCCCATTCACGCCATCAGCATTGGAGCCCGAAAGCAATAGGCAAACCAATTGGTTTCCGTAAGCATCGGCTGCCGTTTGAAAGGTAACGTCAATGGAGGGCCTAGAGTAATTGATCTTCTCCGAATAATCCAAGGAGAAGGTAAGGTCTTTTTCGATAAGCAGATGATAGTCTGACGGGGCGATGTACACATAGCCCTGATTGATTTTCTCTTTTTCGTCGGCCTCTTTTACTTTCAGCTTGGTACGATAAGAAAGAAGGTCACTGAGCAAAGAATCCGTGCCCTGTTTGCGATGCACAATAATAATAATCGGGAAATCGATTTTGGGGCTTATCTCGGGCAATATCTTTAAAAGTACGTCCAAGCTACCTGCGGAACCCCCTATCACCAATGCAGCGGCCCTTTTCATGTTTTAGTTTTCCTCCAAATTTTTTCAGGCCCTACTTTATTATAGTTTGATGATATGGGCGAGAAATCAATGGTTTCTTTGCTGCCCAGCGCCAAATAGCCCAAATTTTCAAGGCTTTGGTCAAACAGCTGTAGCACGCGAAACTGCAGCGGCCTATCAAAATAGATAAGTACGTTACGGCACAAAACCAACTGGAATTCGTTAAATGACCTATCGGAAACCAGATTGTGTGTAGAAAAGATCATTTTTCGCTTCAGGTCCTCGTCAAATTTGGCCAAACTGTAGTTGGCCGTGTAATAGGAAGAGAAATCCTTAATTCCACCAGAGGCGATGTAGTTTTCAGAATAACTTTTCATTTGGCTAAGCGGAAACATGCCGTTGGATGCTTTTTCCAACACTGTTGGGTTGATATCCGTAGCATAGATCAATGATTTTTGCAACATATTGAGCTCTTTCAGCAGAATTGCGATAGAGTAAGCCTCCTCGCCAGTGGAACATCCGGCCAGCCAAATCCTGATGAAAGGGTAGGTGTTTAAATTTGGGAGTATTTTTTGCCGTAACAAATGATAAAAGGACGGGTCGCGGAACATTTCGGTTACGTTAACCGTTACACCTTCTACAAAGTGCTTGAAATATACCTCGTCATTCAGGGTCTTGTATCTAAATTCTGCAAAGCTCACGTGCTTGTCCAGGCTGTACAATCGGGATAAACGCCTTTTAAGCGATGCCCTGGAATAGCCCGTAAAATCGTAGCCATGATGCTCCAGCACATCATTGATGAGGATTTCCACTTGTTCGTCAGATATGATCCCGGACTGAGGCACTATAGGTGTTGGTTTATGAGTTTAATTAATTCGTCAACATTTACTGGTTTTGAAATATAGCCTGCCGCCCCCGCTTGCAGGCACCTTTCCCTGTCGCCAAGCATGGCCTGTGCAGTAACTGCAATTGCCGGAACGTTTTTCAGTTGTTCATCTTTCCGCATTTTAACCAGGGTCTGGTAGCCGTCCATGTCTGGCATCATCATATCTAGCAATACCACGCCCACATTTCCATCTTTTTTGATTAGCTCTAATCCCTCTTCGGCATTATTGGCGGCTAGGCAAACATACTTTTTAGCAGTTAAAACAGCTTTTAGTGCAAAAATGTTTCTGCTGTCATCGTCAATAATTAAAATTTTCTTCTCTGTGCTCTGCATATATTAGTGCTTAATTAGACTTGTCGTAAAGCCAAACCCTCAATAATGAAATCAGCTGATCTATATCCACGGGTTTGGAGATATAATCAGATGCACCTGCAGCGATACATTTTTCTCGGTCTCCCATCATTGCTTTTGCGGTTACGGCTAAAATTGGAAGGTTTTTATAGGCCGCCATTGCCCTAATTTGCTTGGTCGTTTCGTAACCGTCCAGCTCGGGCATCATCATGTCCATCAGTACTACGTCAATTTTTGGATTGGCCTTGATGGTGGCCAGGGCCTCCCTGCCGTCTGTTGCCGGAAGTACCTTCATTTTATGCGGTTCCAAGGCTTTGGTTAACGAAAAAATGTTTCGTACGTCATCATCGGCAATAAGGACTACTTTGTCTTTGAGCACATCGCTAACGTTTTGCAGTGTTTCGCTTTTAACTTCTTTATTTTTATGCCCTTTTTCTTCCACTAAATGAAGAAACAGTGCTGCTTCGTCTAAAATTCGTTGGTAAGAGTGGGCGGTTTTTACCACAATGGAATCTGCATACTGCTTAATCCTGTTCTCTTCGCCTTTTGACAGATTTTTACCCGTAAAGATGATGATGGGCAGGTTTTCCAGTCCTTCGCTCTTTTTGATGGTTTCCAACGTTTCGTAAGCATTTTTGTCGGGGATGCCCATGTCTAAAATCACACAGTCCACTTCTTTTTGGTGCAGGGCCTCAATACTGTCGCTGATGTTTGAGGCCACAATGGTTTGCAAGCTGGCCGAACTTAGGAACTGGCTCAGCGCTAGGGCATGTTGCTGATTTTCTTCAACAATAAGGACTTTTTTGGGGTTTTTGCTAAGTGCAAGCTCCAGTTTTTCAAAAATCTGTTTCATGTGCTCCAGGGCAAAAGGCTTATTGATAAAGTCTACGGCGCCTTTTTGCAAGCTTTGTCTTTTTGCCGAAAGCGAAGACATGATGTGCACCGGAATTGGCCGGGTTACGGGGTTAGACTTGAGCTCGTCCATCACTTGCCAACCATCTTTAACAGGAAGTTGGATATCAAGCAAAATGGCCAAAGGTTTGTATTTTTGTGCCATTTCTATGCCCACATCGCCGCGTACCGCAACTAACCCCTTATAGTTGCGCTTTCTGGTGAAATCCAGTAATGTTTTGGCGAAAAAAGTATCATCTTCTATAATAAGGATTACTTTGTCCTGCGGGCCTAGGGTGTGCCTATCGTCTTCTACCTCTTCGGGTATTTTGGCAACTACAAACCGCTCTTCTTCCCGTTGTTGCTCAACTTTTTCCTCTGCCGCTTTTTCTTCTTCCTGTAAATCGGCAAACAGGGCGCCTGCTCTTTCGCTAAAGTGCGCTGGAATAATCAGGGTAAAGGTACTGCCTTCATGCTCCTTGCTTTCCAGCTTAATGTTACCGCCCAACAAATGGGCCAGTTGTTTACTGATGGACAGGCCTAAACCAGTACCGCCAAACTTGCGGCGCGTGGATCCATCTGCTTGCTGGAAAGCCTCAAACACAAGCCCTTGTTTGGCTTTTGGAATGCCAATGCCGGTGTCGGTAACCGCAAAGGTAAGGGCCTGCTCCTTGCTAAGATATCCAATGGAAAAGCTTACTTTTCCTTTTGAAGTAAATTTGAAGGCATTGGACAAAAGATTCTTTAAAATTTGGGATAAACGCATCCGATCTGTAGTAAACGTGCTCGGAACGTCATCAGAAACTCCAATAACCAAATCCAGGCGCTTGTCTTTGGCAATTGGCATAAATAGCGACCTGATATCGGCCGTAACTTCGTCAACCCTAACTTCATTAATCTCCAGCTCCATTTTGCCGGCCTCTATCTTCGAAAGGTCCAAAATCTCGTCAATCAAGCTTAACAAGCCTTGGCCAGAGCTTTGGATTACGGCCGCATATTCTGTGTATTCTTTTTCCAGCTGTTCGCTTTCTGCCATTAGTTTAGACAACAGCAAAATGGAGTTTAAAGGCGTGCGGAGTTCATGCGACATGTTGGCCAAAAACTCAGATTTGTAACGCGTGCTTTGTTCCAGCTGCTCGGCTTTTTGCTTGATTTCCAGGTTTCTTTCCAAAATCAACTGGTTGCGTTCTTCCAGTAAGCTGCTCCTTTCTTCAAGCTCTTGGTTGCTCTGTAGGAGCTCTTCCTGTTGTACCCTCAATTCTTCTTCTGAAGCTTGTATTTTTTGGGTTTGCGCTTCCAGTTCTGAGTTTAAGGCCTCCAGCTCGCTATGTTGGGCTTGCAGTTCTTCGGCTTGCGATTGGGTTTCTTCCAAGAAATCCTGTAGTTTCTTTTTGCTCTGGGCTGCATTAATGGCAATGCCAATGTTTAACGAAATGCTGTTCATAAAATCCAACTTCCGCTGCGGATAGGCATTAACGGTGGCCAGTTCAATCACCCCCATGGCTAATCCGTTTCTGATGATTGGGAAAGCAACTACGCAGGTAGGTTTGGTTTCGCCTGTGGCATAGCTGATGGTGGCCTCCTGATTGGGTACTTTTTCGAGGAGGATTAATTTTTCAGACTGGAAAGCCTGTCCAACCAAGCCCTCGCCAATGGCGATTTTTTTCCGTTGCAGTTGCGAATTTAAAGCATACCCATTAACGAGATGTAGCTCCTGGTCTTCTTCCAAAAGATAAAAGGCGCCCACAAAACTTTTGGTATGCGCAACTACCGCTTCCAAAATATCTTTGGTAAGTAAATGGACTTCTTTGTCGCCTACCATTTTGTCGTTCAGCAAGGCAATTCCCGTTTGCATCCAGTCCCTGTCTTCTAGCTGTGTAAAAGAGAATTGGAGTGACTCGGCCATACTATTAAGGGAGGTAGACAGCACGCCAAGCCCATCTTTGGAAGTTTCGTGAAGCCTAACCTTGTAGTTGCCGCTGGATATTTGATGGGCAATGCTCTTGATGGTATCTATACGTTTGGCGGTATCTTCGTTAATGTGCTGTAGCTGCTGGAAAAGGGCTACACGTTCGTTAAATTCGGAACTTACTTTTTGATAGAAGAAAACAGTGCTAAGAATGGAAAGTATGGCCGCAATTACGATCAGGATAGGAGAAAATCCCGCCAGGGCATTCATTTCTTTAGTTTTTGCGGTTAAAGAGTTTTTTTCTTCAACCTTAATTTCCCGGATAATTCTTCGGGCATTGTCCATATAAACTTTGCCTTGTAAGAGGGCGGCTTCAAGAACTGTTCCTTTATTTCGTTTGGTTTGAATGGTGCTTATCAAGATTGCCATCCTTTTTTCAATCACCTCCCTTAGCTCTTTGAGTTTTTGTTGTTCGTAGGCATTGTCCTTGGTGGCCGCAGTTACCTTCGAAAAAAGTGAGTCTGTCCTTCTTTCGCTGTTGTTGTAGGGCTCTAAGAAACTTGTGTTTCCAGTAAGCAAAAAGCCTCTTTGTCCGGTTTCGGCATCTTTCAACGCCGAAACGATATTGTCTACATCGTTGATGATGGTGTTGCTTTCAACGACCAGGTCGGCACTTTTGATCAAGTTTTGGATACTGATATAAGATGCGGTGGAACTGATGATCAACAATATCAGCGATATTCCTAAACCAATGCGCAGGTTAGTTTTTAGGGATAGTTTCATCTACAATAAATTAAACGTTAAACGTCGGTCATTAACTGGTCAATAGGAATGGTAAAATAAAATTCGGAGCCTTCGCCGTAAACAGAATTTACGTTAATTTGGCCGCCGTGACGCTTGATGATTTCCGAGGAAATATACAGGCCTATGCCTAGCCCTTGGAAACGGTGAGAGGTTTCTTCTACACGATAAAACTTTTCAAAAACTCTTTTTAATTGTTCCGGCTGCATGCCAATGCCAAAATCCTTAACACCAATGTATAGCTCATTGTTTTGTAGGCGTACATTTAGCAATACTTCGTTGGTGCCGGGCGAGTATTTGATGGCGTTGGTTAAAAAGTTGACGATGACCTGCTCGATACGCATTTCATCGCCAAAAACCTTAACCTTAACTTGGCCTTTTTTGGTAATTTTAAAGTCGGGGGCTGATTGGTGCATCACTTCAACGATATTGTCCAGCAAGGTGTCCATGTCAAAGTATTGCTTGTTGAACTTGAGTTTGCCGCTTTCGATTTTTGAGATATCGAGCAGGTCGGCAATTAGCCCGTTTAATTTTTCCAATTGTATTTGGGCTTTGGATAAATGGCTTTTCACCAAGTCGATATCGCCCTTGGCTAAGCCCCTTTCTAGCAGTTGGATATAGCCTTTTACACTGGTTAGCGGTGTTTTAAGTTCATGGCTGGCAATGCTGATGAACTCATCTTTTTTAAGCTCGGCTTCTTTCCTAAATTCAATCTCTTCCAAAAGTGCTTTTTGTACTTCGCCCAACTTGCGGTTTTGCTCGTAAATGCGATAAAAGGTTTTGATTTTAAGCAGGAGGATATTGATGTCGACCGGCTTGGTGATGTAATCTAAGCCGCCGGAAGAATAGCCTTTGGCGATGAAGCGAAACTCGGTGTTTGCCGCGGAAAGGAAAATAATGGCGGTTTCTTTGGCCTTGCTGTATCCAGAAATAACTTCGGCCACCTCAAATCCATCCATTTCTGGCATTTGTACGTCCAAGATAATAAGTACATAGGAGTTTTTAAGCACTTTTTTAAGTGCTTCTTCACCCGAGTTGGCGGTATCTACTTCAAAACCATGTTTTTCGAGAACGTTTTTCAAAGAGATGAGGTTCTCTGGAGTATCGTCAACAAGTAAGATCATTTTCAAATGTAGTAAAAAATGAACGGATATGACTTTCTGCAACAACTTCCTGTTGTAAAAGTCTTGTTCCCTTTAAAGATCGGTCGCTTTAAACGTATCGCCTTGACGCATATCTCCTGTATCGAATCCTTTTTTGAACCAGTACATTCGTTGCGCGGAGGTACCGTGGGTAAAGGAATCGGGCACAACTTCACCTGTGGCCTGTTTTTGGAGCTTGTCGTCGCCTATGGCATTGGCTGCCGTCAGCGCTTCTTCAATGTCCCCGGGATCTAGCTTGAAATCTTTGAGGTTTTGGGCATGGTGCGCCCATAACCCTGCATAAAAATCAGCCTGTAGCTCCAGCATTACCGAAAGCTTATTGTATTCGGTTTGGCTCAGGCGGTTTCGCATCCGCTGTACTTTTTCCGAAGTGCCCAGTAAGTTTTGTACGTGGTGGCCAACTTCATGGGCAATTACATAGGCTTGTGCAAAATCGCCGGCGGCACCGAAACGATTTTTGAGTTCGTCAAAGAAAGAAAAGTCAATATAAACTCTATTGTCTGCCGGACAATAAAATGGCCCTACGGCCGAACTTGCTCCGCCGCAAGCCGTGGAGACATTTCCTTCAAATATGGTTAAGATGGGTTTTTGATAGGTTAGGCCCATTTTTTCAAATTCTTTAGTCCACACGTCCTCGGTGTCAGCAAATACCACTTTAATAAACCGGGTTTGATCGTCGTTTATTTCCGTTTGTGGTGTTGTTTGGTTTTCAACAGGAAGCTGGCTTAGCAGGCCTGTAAAATCTTTTCCAAATAATAAACCGAGTACCACGATGATGATTCCAAGGCCTCCTCCAATGGCCAGTCCGCCTTTTCCTCGTCGGTCATCTACGTTTTGACTTTCTCGTCTTCCTTTCCACTGCATATTAAAAAGTATTGGTAATAAAAATCCTGTTCTTGATTAGGGAACAGGATGGGTGAAATTAAAAATCATTATTGTAGACAAGCCATTTGTCTTTCGTGTTTTGTAGGATAGTGATGCTTGGCCATATATTCCATAGAAATATATGAGAGGGGCGTATCACCTTGGCCATTTGGGTTTGTACAGCAATCGACTGCATTTGCAGAAGGGCGCTTGGTCCGTTCCGTTGCCGCTAATGCCTGTTTCATCTCCTTTATGGTCAACAATTCCTTTTTCATATTTAATAAGGTTTGAAGTTTACTAAATATAGCAAAAATATCAATGGGCTCAAATGTTAAATTCGACAATGCCCCTGGCTATCCTGGCTGAAGTTTCCGCTTTGCCCAAAAGTTTAACAATATCAAAAACGCCTGGTCCAAATTTGCCGCCAACCAACATGATACGCAATGGCAACATTACTTCGCCGGGTTTTAGCCCTTTGGTTTCGGCCAAAGTTTTAAAGTTTGTTTCTAAATCTGCAGCGCTTAGCTCAACATTTAGGGTATTTGCGAATTCTTCAAAAAAAGCAGCTTTATCGTTGTTCCATTTAGGTTTTACTGCTGCGGCATCATACGTTGATGGGCTGGCAAAAAAGTAAGAGGTTTGTGTAACGAAATCAGGTAATAAAGTACACCGGTCTTTAACGAGCTCAATTACTTGCGCAAGCGTTTCGGCATGCGTTACCTCAATGCCATTTTCGGCAAGCATATCTTTAACAACTAACTGTAAACGGTTAGCCGCCGATTGTTTGATCCACTCATGATTGAACCATTTTGCTTTTTCAAAATCGAATTTTGCGCCCGCCCTGCTAATTCTTTCCACAGAAAAGGCTGCTTTCAATTCTTCTAGCGTAAATATTTCTTGGTCAGTTCCGTCATTCCAGCCCAACAACGCCAAAAGGTTTACAAAGGCTTCAGGCATAAAGCCCAATTCTTTAAAACCTTTGGTTAAATCACCGGTTTTAGGATCTGTCCAGTTCATGGCATACACTGGAAAGCCCAGCCTGTCACCGTCTCTTTTGCTCAGTTTGCCGTTGCCATCAGGCTTAAGAATTAAAGGTAAGTGCGCCCAGGCAGGCATTTCACTTTCCCAGCCAAGATATTTCCAAAGCAACAAGTGTATTGGAGCAGAAGGCAGCCATTCCTCGCCCCTGAAAATGTGCGAAATTGCCATGGCCCTGTCATCAACAACTACCGCTAAATGGTAAGTTGGCATGCCATCGGCTTTAAGCAAAACTTTATCGTCTACTAAATTGGTATCAAAGCTAACCACGCCTCTAATCATGTCCGTAAAAGTTACCAGCTCATCAACGGGCATTTTAATACGGATCACATGGGGGGTGTTTTGCGCCAGTAATTCGCTTACTTCATTTTGTGTTAAGGTAAGGGAGTTGCGCATTTGCATACGGCTTTTTTGGCCATATAAGAAATTAGGTTCCTGGGCCCTTTTTGCGTTCAGTTCTTCGGGTGTATCAAAAGCGTAATAGGCATAGCCGCTTGCAATTAGCTGCTCGGCATATTGCCTGTAGCTGGGTTTGCGCTCGCTTTGGCGATAAGGGCCAAAAGCGCCGGGTTTTTGTGGGCTTTCGTCGGCGGCAATGCCGCACCATTCCAAGCAATCAACAATATATTGCTCGGCACCTTCCACAAAACGGGTTTGGTCGGTGTCTTCTATCCTTAAAATAAACGTTCCATTGTTTTTCTTCGCAAAAAGGTAATTAAACAGTGCTGTTCTAACACCTCCTAGATGTAAACCACCAGTTGGGCTGGGTGCAAATCTTACTCTAACTTCTCTGTTCATGATATGTTTAGTTGTTTGGCGTAATTGCGTGTGGCCTAAAGCGTTTCAATTGCTTAGCGCCCTGCGCAAAAAGCAAGACGTTGCAAAGATATGTTTTTCATCTGTTTTTGTGTTGTTTTCATAGGCGATGAAGTGCTTATGCTTTTAAAATGATTAATGATCGGGATTTTGAAAAAGCATAATGGTTTTAAGGTTTTTCCGTTCTGATATTGTATTTTGGCTAAGAAATGAATCCATATCAGAAAAAGCTCCGCTGGAAATTGTTTTTATTGGTTTTTGCCGTGGTGATTGGTATTGCATCGGTAGCTTATACCAATTTTTTTGTGCAAAAGATGGAGCGGGAAGAAGGGACACAGTTTTTGCTTTGGATCAAGGTGGCTGAACAACGGATGAAAATGTACGACAACGAGCAGCTGACCGACGTTTTTGAAACCATCAAAAAGAACAATAAAATGGACGTAATCATTACCCGAACAGATGGCTCCATTTATTTGTGGGATGGTTTGGATACTACCAAAACATTGTATCCCGACAACAAATCGAAACAATATGACACGGTATATTTTGCCAAGCAACTGCAGAAGATGAAGGAGCAGCATAAGCCTGCTAAAATGAAGGGAATTAATGAAGAACAACTGATTGCGTACTACAAGGATTCAAATATTTTAACGCAGTTGAGGTATTTTCCATACATCCAATTAGGAGTAATTGCTCTTTTCCTGATTACTGCCTACGTTGGTTTCAGCGCTGCAAGAAGGGCCGAACGGGACCAGGAGTTTGTAGGGATGGCCAAGGAAACCGCCCATCAGTTGGGGACGCCAATATCATCGCTGATGGCTTGGGTGGAACTCATTAAAACCCGGTTCGATGCCGAGGAAGATCCATTGGTGGCCGAAATGGAAAATGATATTCAGCGGTTAGAAATCATTGCGGATCGTTTTTCAAAAATCGGCTCTATGCCAATATTGGAAGATCATGTTGTGTATATTATCATCAACAACTTTGTACAGTATTTCAAAGTTCGGGCTTCCGATAAGATCAATTTTATCATTACCGGAGATACCCAGGTAAGGGCTATGCTATCGGCGCCGTTGTTTGATTGGGTAATTGAAAACTTACTTAAAAATGCTGTAAACGCCATAGATAACGATGGAACAATCACCATCAGTATTATTGAAAACCTGGCCAAGGAAGAAGTTTTGATTGATATCACGGATACGGGAAAGGGAATTCCCCGGTCTAAGTTTGACACGGTTTTCCAGCCCGGCTACACCACCAGAAAAAGAGGTTGGGGCTTGGGCCTAACCTTAACCAAAAGGATTGTGGAGAACTATCACCGCGGACAGATTTTCGTGAAAGACTCGGAATTAGGCAAAGGAACCACCTTTAGGATTATTTTAAAAAGTAGTATTACTTATGAACCCACCACAAATACACGAATACCCACAGTGGTATAAAGGCTACATTAACCTGGTTGAAGGCAATGTTTTGAGCGTATTAGAAACGCAGGCCGAAGCTTTTGCTGATTTTGTGAACAGCCATGCTGATAAGGCGGATTACGCTTATGCTCCAGGTAAATGGACCATTAAGGAAATGTTTGGCCATATCATAGATACGGAGCGGATTATGGTTTTCCGTTTAACCTGCTTTGCGAGGGGCGAAAAAGCAGCAATCCCGGGCTTTGATGAAGATGAATATGTAAAAAACGCACACTTTAAAGATCGTAGTTTGCAAAGCTTGTGTGAAGAGTTTGTGGCTTTAAGAAAATCGACCATGTTTTTGCTCAACTCTCTTAACGAGGATGAATTGAATAGGCGTGGCACTGCTAACGCCAATGAAATTTCGGTAAGGGCCTTGGTTTTCATTTTAGCAGGGCACGTGATGCACCATCAGAACGTTATTGTAGAAAGATACTTGTAAGGGTTCAGTTAGTATTAAAGGTGTAAGGTTAAAAGGTATGCGTGGCAGCACAACTTTTTGACTTTTTATTTTGGATTTTTAACTTAAATACATGATTTGGTTTAAGGAATTTACTCCCGAAATGTTGAACAGCCGGCCTAAAAACCACATTGGCGCATTGTTGGGCATAGAATTTACCGAAGTTGGCGAAGATTATCTTGCCGCTACCATGCCAGTTGATGAGCGCACCCATCAGCCTGCCGGAATTTTACACGGAGGCGCATCGGTGGTACTGGCCGAAACTTTGGGAAGCATCGCTTCTTATATGTGTATCAACCCGGACAAACAGATCGCAGTGGGCTTGGAGGTAAATGCCAATCACATTAGGCCGGTGAGTAGCGGATTTGTAAAAGGTATTTGCAAGCCCTTGCACATTGGCGGGAAAACACATCTGTGGGAAATAAAACTTTATACCGATAAAGGGAAAATGAACTGTGTGAGCCGTTTAACTGTGGCCATTTTGCCCAAGCCACAAGTTTAGTTGAAAAATTATGGGTTGCCTTGGCGGCCAGGTTTGGGCCGGGCCAACAGTCCGACGAGGTTTTGAGTTGCCTTATGCCTTAAGACGGCAAAATCAAAAGGGCTGAAACTGGTCAAACTATTTCCTTCTCCTTTTTGTTGTGCCATAAAAAAGAAATATGGTAAGTACTGCTGAGGTGATCAACAACAGCCAGTTGGTTTTTGTAAGCCCCGAAAAAGGAGGCCTATATCGGAAAGGGAAGCCCGGTAAATTTAGTTACGAAGATGACCATGGGAATAAAGTAACTGATGACGCCGTTTTAGCACGCATTCAAAAACTGGTACTGCCGCCAGCATGGACGGATGTTTGGATTTCACCCAAAAAGAATGGATACCTGCAAGCCGTAGGCATTGACATTGCCGGAAGAAAGCAGTACCGTTATCACCCAGAGTGGGTTAACCGCCGGGCTGATCATAAATATTTCCGATTACTGGAGTTTGGGAAAGCATTGCCAAGGGCTAGGAAGCTTTTAGAAAAAGATCTTCGCAGGAAAAACCTAGACGAAAGGAAAGTGCTGGCCATTTGTGTTGCGGTTTTGCAAGACACCTTAATTAGAATAGGCACAGTAGCTTACCAGAAAAACTACAATAGTTATGGTTTAAGCACATTGAAAGATAAGCATGTAAAGCATAAAGCCGGAGCAACATTCCTGTCGTTTGTTGGAAAAAAAGGAGTTAAACAAGAAATACGCTTAACGGATAAGCGGCTGGTTAAACTCGTAAAACGATGTAAGGATATTCCTGGGCAAGATCTATTTCAGTTTTATACAAAAGATCGTCAACGTAAGGCGGTGGATTCGGGAATGATCAACCAATATATCAGGGAAATCACGGCAGATGATTTCACCGCAAAAGATTTTAGGACCTGGGGCGGTACCTTGGAGGCTATGCGGCAATTGGCCATTTGTACCAGTGAAAACCCCGAAGTTTCTGCAAAGAAGCTAGTGGTTACGGCCTTAGATTGTGTAGCTGCAAAACTCGGTAACACCAGGGCTGTTTGCAAAAGTGCTTATGTTTATCCTATTTTACTGCAAGCTTTTGAAGCGGGAGATTTGCAGCGCTACCTGAAGAGCATTGCGCTAAATGAACATGACGAAAAAAAAGCCTTAAAAAATGATGAGGCAGTGCTTATTCGGTTTTTGAAAGCGGTTAAACGTAAGCAGAAATAGTCCTAAAACAAAAAAACTTACGAAGATTCGTAAGTTTTTTGTTCAATCACATCCAGATGATTATGGCTGGTTATCAAGCCACTTTTTTTCAATAACGTAAGAGGTTATTAAGCCCAATCCGCCAAAAATAAAGATGCTCCCAAAATAAACAGCTACTGCCTGGCCTTCTTCGCCATTGGTCATTTCCGAACCAAATACCCCTCTAACGGTAAACAGCGCTACCAATAGCCCCAAACCTACACCAACCATCAGCAAACCAAACTTTAGGCTTAAAAACGGTTTTGGAGTTGATTTTCGGGCCCCAGGATCAAATCCTCTTTCTATCAAGGCCATCTTTTCTTTATTTAAAAAATACCTGATACCAAAAACTAATGCAAATGCGCCAACAAACATCGTGATGGCTACTAATTCTCCACTCATGGTTATAATTTTTTGTTAAACATTTCAATTGTTGTGAACCGTGTTCTGTGAGTTATGACAACAGTTAAAAAAAATAGGTTACACTATTCGCAGAAAAAAATTAAATTGTGTGGTAAAACCTTACCGTTGACTATAGTTTCAAATAAAATAGATGAAATTTCTCTCCTCCCTCCCCTAGAGAAGGAGCTGTTCATGGCTCGCCTTGAGCGAATTGAAGTACGCAAGGGGGCCACGGTAATCAGTGCCGGGAAAACCGAACGTTACGTATATTTTATAGAAAGGGGTATTGCCAGGGCTTACAAACAAACCGAAAGGGGTGAGGCGACCATTTGGTTTGGAGCGGATGGTGATGTGATGCTGTCTTTCCTGAGTTTTTTTAGAAACGAACCCGGTTATGAAAGCATTGAAGTGCTAGAGGAAAGTGTACTGTACCGCATTTCCGGTAAGCAATTGCAGCAGCTTTACAGTCAGTATATCCACATGGCCAATTGGGGCCGTAAGCTGGCCGAGTACGAACTGATTAAAACGGAACAGCGTTTTATGGAACTACAGTTTAAAACCGCTACCGAGCGCTATCAAAATCTCATGCGATATACGCCAACAATTTTGCAGCGCGTGCAATTGGGATACATTGCTTCCTATCTGGGTATTACACAGGTGTCGTTGAGTAGAATTAGGGCCGCCGCAAAAGGGTCGTGATAAGTACGTGGAGAGGCCACATCCCTAAAATATTTCTTTGGCTCTAGGTGCTTTTTTATCATTTGTTAAAAAAAGGTAATGCTGTACTACCGATTTTTGCAGCAAATTAAGAACACATGAATTGGATCATATTAATTATTGCTGGACTTTTTGAAGTGGCATTTGCCTCTTGCCTGGGCAAGGTGAAGGAAACCAGCGGCTCAGAAGCCGCCTGGTGGTTTGTAGGCTTTTTGGTTTCGTTAACCATTAGTATGTTGTTATTAATCAAAGCGACACAAACCCTTCCTATTGGAACGGCGTATGCCGTTTGGACTGGTATTGGAGCAGTGGGAACGGTGCTTATGGGCATTTTGGTTTTTAAAGACCCCGCTAGTTTCTGGCGCTTGTTTTTTATCGTTACCCTCATTGGCTCTATCATTGGGCTGAAAGCAGTTTCTCATTAAGATCGTTAATGGCATAGCGACGCACGAAACAGTTAGCCAGTTGCCGATCCCAAACAATTGCCCAAAAAAACGTAATTTGCTGTAACCTGATGCAAAAACCTTGCGTCATAAGGCTAACTATGCAGGAAGTGGAAACAGATCTAGACCTTATCAGCGCTATTTTAGCTGGCGATACGGGCAGTTATGCTGTGTTGGTCAAGCGCCATCAGAGGTTTGTTTTTACCCTGGCCTTGCGCTTTGCTAGGAGTAGGGAAGATGCCGAGGAAATTGCACAAGACTGTTTCATAAAGGCCTATAAAGCATTGGGAACTTTCAAGCAAACCTCAAAATTCAGCACTTGGTTGTACACCATTACCTACACCACGGCCATGACCTACCTTCGGAAGAAAAGGTTCAATTCGAGCTCGATTGACGACGAAGAACAGGTTTTGCAATTGGCTAATAACGACAGTTCTTTTGATGCCGATGCGGTGGAGAAAAAATCAACCTATAAGTACCTGAACGAAGCCATTGCGATGCTTTTGCCAGATGATGCGGCAATTATCACCCTTTTTTACAAAGGTGAGCAGAGCTTGGAAGAAATAGGACAGGCCTTGGCCATGGACCCCAACACGGTGAAAGTGAAACTGCATAGAGCAAGGCATCGGCTAAAAGAAAAATTACAGTTTTTGTTAAAAGAAGAAGTAAAGGAGTTGATATGACAAAGCAGGAAGAGCAACTTTGGAACTATATTGATGGTTTTTGCACTGATCAGGAAAAAGCAGAAATAACGGCAAAATTGGCCGTGGATGCTGAATGGCAGATGCTTTATAGGCAGTTGTTGGAAATCAACAAGCAGCTGGCCGCACATGTAGAAATAGACGAGCCTTCTATGGCGTTTACCCGTAACGTTATGGAACGTGTACAGCATGAAATTGCTCCGGTGGCTTTAAAAACCAGGGTAGACCAACGGATTATTTATGCTATTGGAGGCTTTTTTACCCTTACCTTGCTGGGCATTTTGGGCTATGCCTTTGCAACAGCCGATTTTAAGGATATTAAACTGCCAAACTTGGGGCTAAGCACCGAAATTGATCAGTTGGTTAACCCCATGGTATTGAGGAGCTTTCTTTTTATCAATGCGGTACTTTTGCTGATTTGCCTGGACAGTTTTATTCGGAAAAGAAATAAAAAAGCACAAAAAAAGGGAGAACTTTAATTCTCCCTTTTTTATTGATCAGCCAAGCGATTATTTCTTAAATCCGATAGGCAAAAAAACTTGCGTATTGTCCCAGGCCATGGCTAAATTTGCGCCTTCCGGGGCATCAATAAACGTCATGGAAAACGCTTCTACAGTTTTTTCTATCTTGTTTACCTCCACATCAGTTCTAAGCACATCTTTTTTCTCGTCATAAGAAAAGGCACCCCATTTATCTTGTTGTTTGTTGATAATGATAGTCCATTTATCCTTGCTAGGAATTGCAAAAAGACTGTATCTGCCAGCTTTAATTTTTTTGCCAGCAATGGTTACCGTTTTAAAAAACTGGATTTCTGTGCTTTCGTTAGCCCCTAAGCGCCAAACTTTATCAAACTGCTCCAATACACCAAAAATTTCTCTTCCCTTTTTCTGCGGACGAGAATATAAAACACGCATTACCGGCTCAACCAGCTCTTTAGATTTTGTGGTGTTTAATGGATAATATACCACATCCAACGGGCTGGCATCCACTTTTGGAAAAGTAACGCCCGTAGTTATGTTTTGTGCATTTACAGCCAATGTTCCTGCCAAAAGGAATATCAATAAGCCTAAATTTTTCATCAAAATATTATAGTTGGTTGTGTATCTTGATATTATAGCTTTAGAAACGGGGATTGGATACTTAGTATTCTCTGCCCTTAACTACCTTATGCAAGAAAACTCCACCAAAAATTAACCCGATGATAGCCGCAAGGAAAAGATAGCCAATGTGTAAGGTAACGGCAGAAAAAGCAAGTACAAACGCCACCATTCCAATTACATACCAAACCCAATCAAAATTGTTTTTATTTTCTGAATTGCTCATATTTAAAACTTTTGCGCAAATTTAGTTATTTCAATGAGAAAGAACACATTTGTTTGAATAAAATAAAGCCTATGTACAGATGGGCTGATTTGCGAAGGCAATTCAGCTTGTAAATGATGATGTCTTGAAATGGGCTAATAAGGCATCAGTTTCTTAATAGTTGGGTTATAGTAACCGATTTGTAGCCATTTTGCTTAAGATAACGCAACAGTTCGGGCAGTTTATCGTAAAACTTGTCCTTTCTTCGGGGGTCGGTACCTACGTGCAACAACAAAATAAATCCATTTAAGCCCTGTTGTTTTTCGTAGTCGATGATAGATTGATAAATTTCTTCGCTGCTCCGGTATGATTTGCCCAGTTCCGGATAAGTATAATCGGCGTTGGAACGTGTACCAGAGGTGAAGTTGATCAGCTGAAGCCCCATATCTTCTGTCCAATTGGCAACAGTTTGGTTGTACCATTCAAAGGGCGGCAGGAAATACGGTGCTAACTTTTTGGTAATGCCGTATTTTTCCATCGCTTTGTAGTTGGCATTAAGGTCGTCTTCAAACTGTTGTTTGGTTACCAAAAGAGAGTCCCGTTTTTTCCAATCGGCATAAAGTAGATGTTGATCTGAGTGGGCTCCCAAATAGTGGCCTTTAGCCCTTGCGGTTTTTAGGAAAGATGAAAAGGCCGCGTTTCGGTAAAAGTTGCCCGTTAAAAAGAAAGATGCTTTGACTTGCGCTTTGTCCAGTGTAGCCATGATTTTTTGCCCTCCGTCAGCATATTCGTCCCCAGTAAAAACAATGGCCAGTTGTTTCTCTTTAACATCGCCCCTAATGATTGCGCCCTGCTCCTTCTTGTAGCGATTAAACGTTTTATTGGCCCTGCTATCATAAGCGGCAAGTAAATAAACTAAAGATGCGGTACCGTCCATCGTGGGCTCGTTAGTGCTATAATCGCCATAATCATCATGGTAAACCGCTAAATCGCTTTGAAATTCGGCATAAGCATCGGGCTTTGTTAGTTGTATGCCAATTAGGTTTTTATAGATACTGGTATAAACAGGTCCATCAACCAAGCCGCCGTCAATAGGATATTTGCCCAAATGAGTAAAAGCAGAATGCGGATCGGTAGGTGTATCACCCCAGCTTGGCAGGCCATAAACCATGCTTGTCCCCCAAGGATTACAGCCCAACAGCCAGTCAAAATTAGCCTGCTCCAGTTCAGAAAAGGTGCCATCGCCGCTTAATTGCTCGTACCACATGCACTGCATGGTAAAAGCCACGGTTAAATTGTTGCTGCACCAAATAAAGGGCACACCACGATAAAAAGCGTTTTCTTTTGCTCGGTTCCAAACATGGGTAATGCCTTGTTTATAATAGTCAATGAGTTCTCGTTTTCGGTTGCCGGTAGATTGTTTGGCCAACTCGTAATGGCCTAAATTGATAAACGGATACCATTGGTAATGCTTGGCAGTATCGGCAATGAGCCATGGGGTAACAGGCTCCTGGAGTGCATAGTAAAAAGCCGAGTCAAGCGCCTTGGTTCCGTAGCCATTTATCCTGCCCACCTTGGCCAGGGCTAGCTCCATGTCGTCTGCCCAGTTATCTTCCGCATAAATGTAGGGCGATTTTACCGAAGCAGTTTGCGTAACACCTTTTTTCTTGATCGCATATTGATAAGCTGTTTTCGATTTCTCGGCAAGCTGTTGGCTATAATTTTTGTCTTTTGGATATAGTTCGCTGCCCAAGGAAAAAGCACTGGCAAATTTAGCGGCAGTTGAGCTGGTTCCTTTGGTATCGTTCATGAACTTGCCTCTTTGCTGCGGTTTGCCATCGATAAAATATAGCGGGCGCTCAAAACCTTTCCCGTATTGGCTGTCTTCCTTGGGGATGCGCATGCTGATGTGATCGCGATCATCCGCCAGTTGGTTGAACATGATATTTGCCGAGGGGTGCATCTTCATCAACCAGTCCAAGCCCCATCTGGCTTCATCCAGTACATCGGCTACGCCGTTTTTGCCATCAAGGCCGGTGGCAAGCTTTTGGTCGCTGAAAGCTTTTGGGAAATCTCGGTAGGCCATGAGCAAATGATAGGTAGCATTGGCCGTAGTGGTTGAATATTGCAGATAATCACTGGCATCGTGCCAACCACCTACCGCATCAAAATGGGTGCTGTCTTTAATGCCGCCAGCTTTACCGTAAACCACAAACCCATCGTGGGTGTGGCAGCTGTCTTTTAAAAATGGATTGTACCCGCAGCGCTGCTGGCGCATGTACCTTAGGGCAAAATCGGCGGTATTTTGATAAACATCTTCTCCAATAATCACTTCCGGAGAAATAATGCCACCTACCTTTAGGTAATAGCGGCCAGGAGTTTTAAATTCTGAGAAATTTAGCCGAGCGGCACTTGCAAAAGGCCCGTAAGCGCCAAAAATTTTAATGTTGCTGGAGGTGTATACCGTTTTGCCGCCAATTTTCTCTATCAGTTCAAATTTTTTTGGAAGCGAGGTCCCCTTGCTTGCCCATACAGCTACTTTGATGGATTTTGGCTGGTAACCTAACAGGTTAATCCTGATCCAACTTTGTTCTTCCTTAGGTTTAAAGGCTAACAAAATAAAGAAACACAGGGCGATGGACAGCGATAGGCGCAAAAAAAACTTCATGATGAAACGGACTGAGAGATATTGGTTAACTTAAAAATAGCATTAAATTTTTGAATAGGAGAAAAGCCCATAAAACTACTGGAAAATAAAACGCCCCCAACTTTTGGTCAGGGGCGTTTATCCCAAAAAATTAACAATTTTTTACAAAACCCATAAAACAAGATTTTGTAATGCTTTTAAAAGATTGTTGTTTAACCTTTCATAGGTACAAGGTATAAACTTTTTCGGATATAATCAAATCTGCTTTGATACATCTTTAGGTTTTGATTAAAAGTCTATCAAAATACTCGATAAAATCCATTTTTATTTTTGTAACAAACTAAATATACTTATTTTTCGGGATGCAATTAAATCAACCCAGCCAACGCGAATATTATTTTAACAACGAGGTTGTTTCTCGTTTCGAATTGTACAACAGTTTGTTTCTTACGCTTCCGTTTTATAAAATCAAGGATACCGGAACACTATTGCCACTTTTTTTCAAGAGTTGCGAAGACGGGATCAAGAACCACGAAAAACCAGAAGCGCTGATTGAGAAATTTTTCGAAAAATATGTTCAAGATAAGGGTGAAGAAAGTATTATCGATTTGCTGTTCCGTTTTATCCAATATGTAGAAAGGCAGGTAGTGCTTTTTGACGCCGTAGAAGATGCTTCTTTCACCAAACTGAATACCAGCGACGAGCAAAGTTCTTTAAGGGCATTGTTCCAGAAAGCTAATGACAATGCGAGCCTGCACGAGCAAATAGATCAGTTGGTAGAGGAGTTTTCCTTAAGGCTGGTGCTTACCGCCCATCCAACGCAGTTTTACCCTGGGCCGGTACTGGGAATCATCAACGACCTTACGGCGGCCATCAAATCAAACGACATCACCACCATTAACCAGTTGTTGCAGCAATTAGGTAAAACGCCTTTCTTCAATAAAAAGTCGCCAACACCGGTAGATGAAGCCATGAGCTTGGCCTGGTACCTGGAAAATGTGTTTTATTTTGCCGCAGCAAATATCCAAACGGGATTAAACCAACTGTTGAGCGAATACCACATTGATCCCAAAAAGGTTATTGAACTAGGCTTTTGGCCAGGCGGCGATAGGGACGGGAACCCCAACGTGAAAGCACAAACCACCCTAGAGGTTTCTAAATTGCTGAGACAGATCCTATTCAGGTGTTACTATCGCGATTTTAGGAACGTTAAAAGGCGCATCACTTTTAGAGGGGTAGAAGAAGATATCAATAAACTTCAGGAAGTGTTCTACGAAAATGCCTTTAGCCCTACCCTGGAAGAAAAGGATATTTCAGAGGAAATCATCAAGCATCTGAACAACATCATAGAAATTTTAAATAAGTACCATGATGGTTTGTTTGTAAACATTGTTCAGGATTTGTTGAGGAAAGTAGAACTTTATCGCTGCTACTTCGCATCGCTGGACATTAGGCAGGACAGTAGGGTATTGCGCAAAGTGCACGAGTATTGCAGAACGCAAAAGCCAATTAACTCCCTGTATGCCGAAAACTATGGCGAGCTTGCCGAAGAAGAAAAGTTAAAGGCCATTTCCTTAAGAAATGCCAGAATTATTTATTCGGATGAGCAGGATGACCTGGTCAAAGATGCCTTGCAAACCATTGCCGAAATCAAAGATATCCAGCAAAAGAACGGAGAAGAGGCCTGCCATCGTTTCATTATCAGTAATTGCCAACAGGCAAGTGATATTTTACAGCTGATGGAGCTTTTCCTTTGGAATGGCTGGGAGGCCGAAAGCCTGAGCATTGATTTTGTGCCGCTGTTTGAAACAGTTAACGACCTATCTGGAGCGGGCGAAATTATGAAGACGCTGTACACCCATCCTTTCTATCAAAAGCATTTGGCTTTAAGGGGCGGTAAACAGCACATTATGTTGGGCTTTTCTGATAGTACCAAAGACGGAGGTTATTTGATGGCCAACTGGTCTATCTTTACCGCTAAGGTAGCTCTAACCAAAGTAGCCGAGGAACATAACATTCAGTTGGCATTTTTTGACGGTAGGGGCGGGCCTCCTGCTCGCGGCGGCGGCAAAACCCACCGCTTTTATGCATCGATGGGAAAGGAAATTGCCAATAAAAATATCCAGCTTACGGTACAGGGGCAAACCATCAGTTCGCAATACGGATCAGTGGATAGCGCCACCTTTAACATGGAGCAATTGATCAATGCAGGGATTTCTTCCGGGGTGAAAAGCAAGCATAACGTGCTTTTGGATAAGGAAAACTTCGATATCCTGAACAAAATGGCCAAAGATAGCTACAATGCCTATATCGCCCTGCGTAACGACCCCTTGTTTCTGGAATACCTCGAGAAATTTTCACCGCTAAGCCTGTTGTCAAAAATCACCATCAGCAGTAGGCCGGTAAAAAGAAACGCCGGAACCAAACTGAAATTAGATGACCTGCGTGCCATTGGCTTTGTTACTTCGTGGAGCCAGCTGAAACAGAACGTGCCGGGCTACTACGGCGTTGGAACGGCGCTTAAGACACAGGAAAACCTCGGAAATTGGACGCAAGTACAAAAAACCTATCAGCAGTCGGGGTATTTTAAAACCATTGTGGATAACTGTATCATGTCAATGAGCAAGTCTGATTTTGAGATTACGGCATATTTGGCCAACGACCCTAAATTTGGCTCGTTCTGGAAGCAGCTGCATGATGAGTTTGAGCTTTCTAAGGCCATGTTGCTAAAGCTTACGGGGCACAGCTCGTTAATGGAAAACTATCCGGTAGAAAAAAAATCTATTGCCGTGCGTGAAAAGATTATCCTGCCGTTGGTATTGATCCAACATTTTGCCCTAGATAGGTTACAGCACGATTTAAGCGAGGAAAAGCAGCAGGCATACGAAAAACTGGCCATCAGAACGGTTTACGGTATTGTAAATGCTGGCAGAAACTTGGCCTAGTTGATCAGGGAATTTGCGGAGAAACATGAATGATCTCCAATAAAGAATAAGGACGGCAAGGGGCCGTCCTTATTGAAATTTATACCATATGATAAGCTTCGGCGGTAAATACATGCACAAAGTGTGATGGGCGTGTTGTAGGTTTTTGACCCTAAACCGCCAAAGTGGAAGATACGATTACAGAGGTAGCCATCGTCATCTGGAAGCTACTTGCCGGAAATGCAGTTCAACCAATGTTGTTCGTGTGCCCAACCAGAAATGGTCCCGCCGTTTTTACATCCATTTTGATGCGCTTAACGTTATTCCCAGGATTGCGAAGGGGAAATAGTTAAAGCTAAAGGCATTCCTTTAAGTTAATATCTTTATCATTGCCAAAAAAAACAATTAGTCTGTCATTTATTTCTTCAAAAAATAATGAAAACGCCAACACTTAACTGGACATACAAACACTTCGACCAGCTTACTACAAGGGAGCTATATGCCATATTAAGCCTGCGCAGTGAAGTATTCGTGATGGAGCAGCAATGCAATTATCAGGACCTAGACGGGAAAGATCTTAAGTGCCACCATTTAATGGCCTGGGACGACGATAAGCTTGTGGCCTACACCAGGATAGTTCCAGCAGGGGTTTCTTTCGTAGAGGCCAGTATTGGCCGTGTGTTAACCAATGCCAGTTATAGGAGGATTGGTGCGGGAGTTACCCTTTTGCAGAAAAGTATCGAAAAGGTTTATGAAACCCACGGTAGGCAGCCAATCAGGATAGGTGCACAGCTTTACCTGAAAAAGTTTTACGAAAGTTTTGGCTTTGTGAAGGATAGCGACGAATACCTGGAAGATGATATCCCGCATATTGAAATGATATTGGCTTAGGCTTTTTTACCCACAGGATGAACACAGGCCGTAGTCATTTGGGACATGGCCGAGAAATCATTCAGGTTGAATACAGACTAAAGTACAGCGACTTCATTTTACTTCGTAGCACTTTGGGTGTCACACCCGTTTGGTTGCCGTAGAAATAACCGAATAAGGCCTGGCGCAATGCAAATGGACCAGCCAGGTCTAGGCGCTGCGTACATGCTTAATTTAATGTGCCTGGTAACTCCCTACTTGGCTACAGGCCGGCATCTTTTTAAGGTGAAATACGCCACGTAAAACCAGGGTAATGGCCCCCATGGTTTAGCCCCGCAATAACTAAACAAGCATGATACCACCATTTTTAGATTAAATGTAAAAATCCCTTGACAAAGAATGGATTCGATTCTATCTTTGCGCAATTAAGATTTAATCTAAATAAAAATGAGAATAAAATTTATATCTACCTTATTCGTTTGTGTGTTAGTTGGCCTGTTTTCAATGGCAGTATATGGGCAAAAGGGTAAATCAAACCTTTTGGGAACGGTTAAAACCAACGACGGAAGTGCCGCTAGCCATGTTACGGTAAGTTTAAAAGGGATTTCGACCCAAACCGACGAAAATGGACGTTTTGTGTTCAGGAGCCTAGCCGCTGGCACTTACCAGGTAACGGTTTCGGCTGTGGGCGTTAAATCTGTGCAGCTTGATGTACAGGTAAAGGAAGGCGATAATCAAATGAATACCATTGTGATTTCCGAGTCGGCCTCGCAGTTGCAGGAAGTAGCCATTAGCACTTATAAATCATCTAACAATAAACCTGCAACGTTAGGCAAGGTAGCAATTGCACCACGAGATTTGCCTCAATCAGTACAGATTATTACCAGTGAGGTGATTCAAGACCAACAAGCAGATAGACTTGGCGATGTGATGAAGAATGTGAACGGCGTAGCCCTGGGCGCTAACCGTGGCAGTGTAGGCGAGAACTTTTATGCCAGAGGCTACAGCCTGGGCGCCAATAATGTCTTTAAAAATGGTGCACGTACCAGCATTGGCGGCAGTCCCGAGGCCAGTACCTTAGAGTCTGTTGAGGTGTTAAAAGGCAGTGCCGCCTTATTGTATGGTGGGGTAACGGGAGGCGCCGTGGTTAACATGATTACCAAGAAACCAAAATTTGAGCAAGGAGGAGAAGTAGCTTTTCGTACGGGAAGTTATGGGCAGTACAAGCCAACGGTAGATCTTTACGGTCCCATTGACGATAAATTTGCCTTCAGAATTATTGGAACAGGAGAAAAAGCGGAGAGCTTTAGAGATCAGGTAGAATCAAAGCGGTTTTACATCAATCCCTCTTTGTTATATAAGGCAAATGAAAATACGGAGATATTGTTCCAGGCCGATTACCTGAGCAGCAATTATACGCCAGATTTTGGTATAGGTACCGTAAACAATAAAATTGTTGATTTGGGCAGAAATAAATTCATAAATACCCCCTGGGCCTACAACAAAACCAATACTACCACCATTCAGCTAAACGGAAACCATAAGTTTAACGAGTTCTGGAAACTTAATGTAGTTGCCGCATACCAATCATACGATAGAGACTATTATGGGGCAGAAAGACCAGTAGGAACTGCTGCGGGTATAGCTCCCAGGGCGCTTACAAGATCTAAAATCCAAGAATATACCTATAACCAACAACTTAATTTAACCGGAACTTTTAAGGCTTTGGGTATCAAAAACACCCTGTTGGTTGGGGTAGATGCCGACCAGTCGAGAACTACCAGCAATGGATTTAACTTCATAAACAAAGCGGGGCAAAGGGTTTCTACGTTTAGCTATGAATCGGTAAACCTTTTTGATCCTACAACTTACTATGGTAGCGGTTTTATGCCTACAACAGTAGCCGTTTCAGAAACCTTAACTCCCGTGTACCGATATGGAGCATTTATCCAAAACTTGTTCGAAATTACCAGCAAATTTAAAGCATTGGCGGGCATTCGCTATACCGACCAGAAAAGCGCCCGGATTGTGCCCGTTGCATTAAGCAACGTTCCCGTAGCCTTGCCTACCGCAACCAAGTTTGATGATGCGTTTTCGCCCAAATTAGGATTGGTTTACGAGCCATTTAAAACCACTTCAATTTATGTGAGCTACGCAAACAATTTTACCATCAACACCGGCCAGGATATTTACGGCGCAGCTTTAAAACCGTCTATTATAGATCAGTACGAAGGAGGGATCAAAAACGATTTCTGGGGCGGAAGGCTTTCGGTAAACGCAACCTACTACGTTATTAAAAATGCCAACTTTGCCCAAATGGCCCTTTTTAAAGCCGATGGCTCAACCAATGCCGATGCAAATGTTAAGGAATTTTCAGGAAGCACGCAAAGTGATGGCTTTGAACTGGATGTTAAGGGAAGTTTGGCAAAGGGACTCAATATTATGGCTGGTTATGCGTATAACTACATGCGCTATACCTCAACCTTGGCCGCCAGCGGCATTGTAGAAGGCGAGCGGGTAGTTGGTACCACCAAACATACGGGCAATGCCACCCTGTTTTACACCGTGCAAAACGGAGCAGTAAAAGGCTTAAAGCTTGGTGCGTCGGCATTTTATACCGGTGATAGGAATGGCGGCAGGAATACCAACAAAAGCGGAACTTCATCGGGCATTATCCCGCTAAAGGCATTTACCACGGTTGATTTATCGGCAGGATATTCCTGGAGGAAGATTTCCCTATTGGCCAAGATATCCAACCTTACCAACGAACTAAACTATTTTGTTCACGAAAACTATAGCGTTAACCCCATACCGCCACGCCAGTTTTTAACCACACTGTCGTACAAATTGTAATAGCCCCAAAACAAAAAGTCCCGAGGTAAGCCGTCGGGACTTTTTGTTTTGGGAGCATTCAATAACAGATTAAGCTTCCGTCTTAATCTTCAGCTCTTTCAATTGCTTATCATCAATCGTGCTTGGGCTATCAATCATTACGTCGCGGCCCGAGTTGTTTTTAGGGAAAGCAATCACATCTCTGATGGTATCCAGACCCGCAAACAAAGAGCACAAACGATCGAAACCGAAGGCCAAACCACCGTGCGGAGGAGCGCCATATTCAAAGGCATCTAATAAGAAACCGAACTGTTTTTGTGCCTCTTCGGTACTAAAGCCCAAATGCTTAAACATTAATGACTGTGTTTCCTTATCGTGGATACGGATAGAACCGCCACCAATTTCGGTGCCGTTCAGCACCATGTCATAAGCATTTGCCCTTACCTCGCCCGGTTTGGTATCCAACAAAGGAATGTCCTCTGGTTTTGGCGAGGTAAACGGATGGTGCATGGCGTGGTAGCGTTCAGTTTCCTCGTCCCATTCCAGCAATGGAAAATCCAATACCCAAAGGGCGGCAAACTTATCCTTGTCACGCAAACCTAATCGAGAGCCCATTTCCAGGCGCAACTCGTTCATCTGCTTGCGTACCTTATCCTGGTTTGGCCCGGCCAATACCAATACCAGGTCGCCTGGTTGGGTATTTAATGCCGCCGACCATTTTTTCAGTTCGTCTTCGTTATAAAACTTGTCAACCGATGATTTTAGCGAACCATCTTCATTGTGGCGCAGGTAGATCAGGCCGGTAGCACCAATTTGCGGACGTTTAACAAAATCCGTCAGTTCATCCAGCTGTTTACGGGTGTAGTGCGCACAGCCTTTGGCGTTGATGCCCACTACCAGCTCTGCATGGTCAAAAACAGCAAAATCTTTTCCCTTTACAATATCGTTCAGTTCTACAAAAAGCATTTCGAAACGGGTGTCGGGCTTATCGGAACCATACAGGCGCATCGCATCGCTGTACTGCATGCGGGGAACTTCCGGTAAATCAATCCCTTTAATTTCCTTAAATAAAGTTCTAATCAGGCCTTCAAAGGTGTTTAAAATATCCTCTTGCTCCACAAACGACATCTCGCAGTCAATTTGGGTAAATTCAGGCTGTCTGTCGGCACGTAAATCCTCGTCCCTAAAGCATTTCACAATCTGGAAATACCGGTCGAAACCAGAAACCATCAACAACTGTTTAAAGGTTTGTGGTGATTGTGGCAGGGCGTAAAACTCGCCGGGGTTCATACGGCTAGGCACCACAAAATCGCGGGCGCCTTCTGGCGTAGATTTGATCAAAACAGGTGTTTCAACCTCTATAAAATCCAGGCCGTCCAAATATCGGCGTACCGATTGGGCCATTTTGTGGCGCAGTACCATGTTGTTGCGCACAGGGTTGCGGCGCAAATCCAGGTAGCGGTATTTCATGCGCAAATCATCGCCGCCATCGGTTTCGTCGGCAATTAAGAAAGGCGGCAGCTTGGCCGCATTGAGTATTTCCAAGGCCGATACCTTAATTTCGATATCGCCCGTTGGGATTTCCTTGTTTTTGTTAGAGCGTTCAACCACTGTTCCGGCTACCTTAATCACATATTCGCGACCAAGATCTCGTGCTTGCTGGCATAAATCGGCATTGTCATTCATGTTAAATACCAATTGGGTAATACCATAACGATCGC
The DNA here is from genome assembly GCF_003313505.1 of Pedobacter nanyangensis. Lineage (GTDB taxonomy): Bacteria > Bacteroidota > Bacteroidia > Sphingobacteriales > Sphingobacteriaceae > Pedobacter > Pedobacter nanyangensis. Next base: position 559,316 of record NZ_QMHO01000001.1, read on the forward strand.
GGATGTCTATGAAAGTCATCCCGCCCAAATCCCTAGAGTTCTGCATCCAGCCGCACAAGGTTACATTTTCGCCCAAGTTTTCGAGGGTCAATGCACCGCAAGTAGTTGTTCTTAACATATTTATTTCATGTTTAAGCGGCAAAAATACGAATTGATTGTTGATTTTAGATTTACGAATTTAGATTTGCCATACAATACGCCTAAAACACTGGTTTTGTAGCGCAAAGCCTGTTTTTCAATCAGCGGTGGTCCCGCTGTACGCTCCAACTCCTCGGCTGCGCTACGCTGGCCTGCGGGGTTTCTGCTGCCATCGGGGCTATCTGCAACTGGTGCAGGTCAAATACCTCCGTTCCTTTACCATCTCGCTGGTGCTATCGTAGTGGCTAAATGAAACTGTAGGCCTGTCCAGTTGATCATTGGATATTGCGCTATTGCCTTGGCTGTATTTTTCCTTGTGCCGCTTTCAAAAGCAGCGTAAACGGTGTGCAATGTTTCCTTAACCCCTCATTCATTTTTTCCGCTACAGCTGCGCCCTCCTCGGCAATGCGGTGCGGCTAGGGTTTTGGTGGTGGTGGTTAGTATATGATGGCATTGCTGCGCAGATTTGGACCAGGCACATCACCATTGTTGATCCCAAGGATTGGAGAAGGCGGGGTTGCTATGAGAAAAATGATTGCCCTCTCCCCACAAAGTGGCTGCTCTATGGCTACCGGTCTTCATCTGCTATGTCGAATAAAACGGGCGAGCATTATCCTCGGGAATTTGGTGGTTACAGCTGTGGTATAATAATTTTACTACGGGGCCAAGTTGTTACGGCGTAAACCAGTCCAAATGGAGCTAAAGCAGTGCTGCGGTTAGGGTTCCCAAGGATTGGAGAGGGCTTTGTTGCTTAAACATGATGTATTGCCCCCTCCTTTCCATATGGTTTTTGCCTGCTATTTATTTAAACTTTAAACCTATGATATGAAAAGTGCAGGTTAACCTTGGGAATGCCTTTCTAAACTTCGTCACCATCCCTAAAAGTTATTTTGGGCTAAATTTGGGCAGTTTGTAAAACGTACGTATTCACCTGGCCCCTGTAATATCGTCAACGTATAACCCCAATAATTTGGGGTGGGCATTACTGCCAATGAATGGGTCTTTCCCCCACAAAGTGGCCGCCCATGGCAATTGGTTTTAACCAAATAAGGGAAAAAGCGAGCCTAATCCTTGGGTAATGGCTTAATCAAGAGGTTGTTTTGGCTTCATAGGATTGTTTTCCAGCTCCGCAGCGGTTATTTAGGTCCCAAAGAAGGCATAAGGCTACAGGTCTCTTTCGCCCCCCTCTAATTGTTGAAGGACTGTTGTATTGCGCTAGCCCAGGCAAAACAAAAGGAGGGTGCTTAATCTTTGGGAATGCCCTTTGGTTTGGTTTATCTGGTTTTTGGCTTTAATGCGCACAGGTAGGTATCACGTTTAATTTCTTCTATCAAGAGATGTGGTTGCCCTCCTTGTTTTGATCACTTGTTCAGGTTGCTCGGTAAGCTCAGCCCCACAGCTTGCTTAAATGTTAAGCTCCCAAGGATCGGAGAAGGCAGGTTGCAATCAAAATTGACCACCATGTCTTCTCCTTACAAAGGGGCTTTGCGGCTCCATTCACTAACCTCTATGTATGAAAACAAAAATGGTGGAGCCTAATCCTTGGTTGTTGGTTGGTGTTATAGGTTTTTGCGGGCGGTGCCAACGGGGCATTAATGCCAAAGAACGGGTTCTTCGGCCAGATGCTTTTTGGGGCAGGTACCTAAGTATTTGCCATACCTTGCCAGGTTAACTTTTAATCCAAAAGGGCCGAGAAAGCCGGAACGTGTCAGTTGCCCTCACGCGCCACATTGCCGCAATGTTGACCCCTCATGCGTTCAATAAGGGCTCGATCATCCTTTCGGAAACATATCCTGGGGTTAAATCTTTTTTAACATTAAATCCCAAGGACAGAGAGTTCACAAACCTCTCCTAAAACTCTCTCCGTAAATTTCACGGGCGGCTTACCATACTTGGCCTAGCGTTGTCCTTGGGAAATACCTTTAGTTGGCCCAACGGTATCAGAACCTTTCCCCAACCTTCCCAATGGGTGTTTGGGAAGGCCGGGCTATCATAAAATCTCATGAGCTCAAGCCAAAGTCCTACTCATGTAACAATGCCATGCCATGGGTGTCATGTTAGCCCTGGGAAAAGTAACATCTACCTATTTTACTGATATTTAACTGTTGGGTTTATCCGTTGTGCGTTTAGCCACAGACGTACTGTGTTGGTGGTTTTCCAGTGAAATTGAACCAAGATATTTTCATTCCATAATGGCTTTTGGTACGGGGGAAAATATTTTTTCCTAAACTTCTATCCGCATTTCATCAGCACATCCGTGGCTAGCTTGCTATGATTTCAAATTTACCGTTCAAAAAACCCTCCTGCTCCCGTATCCGCGGAAGCGGTTCATTGAACGTTACAGTACAAAACTGCTCAGTATATCACTGTAAACCCTTTGTGGGGCCGTGCCAATGGCCGTTACCCTAAATTCATATTGTACACCGCTTTCCAGCTCGGTCAATAGTAGGGTAACTTTGGTGTGCACTTTAATGATCCATCCATCAGTACCTCTTCTGCGGTACTCATATTGATAGCTTTTGGCCCCCTTAATGGCCTTAAGGCTTAACTTGATCATGCCCACTGCTTCGGGCTGCACGTTAAAGTTTTGGGGCTTTGGCAAAATGCCAATGGGTTCTGGCTGCTTGCTTAGGCTATAGCCCGATGAAGCCAGGGCAGGACCATCATCGTCTACGGTCATCTGTACATAATAGGCCAGTTTTTCTAGCAGGCTGCTTAGTTCCGTGCGCTTTTGATCGCGCAATAGCATATCCTGCTTGCTGCCTCCTTCCTTTAGCCGGGTAAGTGCCGCTTGAAAAGCCACCACAGCGGTATTTATATCTGCAATTGGGGGCGTAGGCGTAGGAAAATTCGAATTATTCGACATACTGTCTATAATCAGCAATGCCTTTTGCTCTAATTCAGCATCATTGTACTTGCTGAAAGAGGTGATAATTTTGATTTTTGACATAACATATCTATTTTTTGGTTTATTAATCAATAAGGGTATGCTGCCTTTTACTACGCTCTGGGGGTATTGTGCTGGAAGTTGGTCTATTTCATGTTTTATACGCCGTGTTTGATAAAAAAGGGGCTTGGTTCGGTGTTAATAGGCATTTGTTTGGCTGGAAGTAACCCTGCAACAGCGGGTTCCTGTATGGATGTTCAAGTTTTCTGTACAACATTTCAGGGGATTCGTACAGATTTGAAGGGTTTCCGCATTGAATTTTAGGAATGCTGTATGGCTTTTTGGGGTTTCCGTATGAATTTTCAAAAAAGTTATATAACATTTTAGGTTTTCTGTAGGACATTTTAGGATTTCCATATAAACTTTTAGCTTTTCCATGCAGCTCCGGCAGGTTTTGATGCAGAAAACCCGGCGCCTCATGCTGATCGGCAGTGGAGGAACCCTGATTGGCAGGAGTGCTGTATAGACCGCCTTTGCTTTGATGTGTAGCGGTAGCTTTGCTGCATAGAAAGCCGCACGCTCTATACCGTAAATCCAAGCTGCCATACAGAGCGTGTGCGGCTCTGTATAAACAGCTTTGAAATAGGTTAGGGTTTTGGTTTGGTAGGTAGATGTAGCGTCTCATGGTAGCTTGCGTTTGGTTGCCAATTGGCTTTGTTGTCCAAATCTAGGGCGGTAATTTGGCTTAGGCAATACTTTGGGGCGGACAAAAATGCGGACAAATTAAGGCGCTGATTTATTTTGGGAAGCTGTTGAACGGCTTTTTGGAGGAGTTTGACGGTTAGTTTAGTGGTTTGGTTCTTATGGTTACTGGTATCGCCCGAATTTTGGACAAGAAAATAATTCCATGCTTAGCCAAAGCAATCATCTAACTCGGGATGGAGGCCGTGCTACTTGTTTTAGATTGCGCATGATCCAACTTAAAAATAAAATCTTCTAAACTATCGCCGTCGGGCACTGGGATCCTTAGCTTCAGGCGTCTTTTGCTTCTTGCAACGCTGTCAATCCCAATACCCAATACCGAGCCAATTTGTTTATTGTTGAGCTGTAGATAGATCAAGCAGACCAGGCGTTCTTCGGCAGGGGTGGTGCGTGGGGCAATTTCCCTGATCTGTAAAAGCACCAGTGGGTAAGCCTGTTCAAAGGCCAATCTGAACCTGAACCAGTGCTTATCGGTTAAAAGTGAATCTTCATGCAGCAGGTCATACAGGTCTTTCTTGTAATCCTTTTGTTCGCCCCTGTAATTATCGATCACTTTCTTAAGATCGCTGATCAGGACGGTCTTCTCCCTGATCTTGTTGATAAAGTTTTTGTTCTGCAACAGGGCTTCCTCCGCTTTCCGTTCGGCCTCTTTCCAAAGGTTTTCCAACCAATTGGTTTTTTTCCTGTGGGCAAACCTCAGCTTTAAATACCATAGTAAAGCTAAAATTGCGAACGCCATCAAACCGATGAGCAAAATGTTCTTGAAGCGCTTTTCCCGCTCCAACCGCTGATGCGTTGTGGCCAGCTGCACTTTCATCTCGGCAATTTGCTTTTTGGCTTTTCGGGTACCTAGGTGTTGCAGGCTATCCAGTTTGCTTTTGGGGTGGGGGTAACTAATGGTGTTTTTGCGGAAGCTCTCTGGCCAGTACACATAGGCTTGTCCACCATTTTTTTTGGCCCGTGCTACTGTTTGAAGCTCATAGCCAGCTAAAGGCTGATCGTTTTGTTGCGCCCTGGCTTTAAAAACGCAAGCTGCGGCCAAACATACGGCTGCGGCCACTGGTATCTTAAGGTGTCTCATAGGTACTGGCAACATTACAGCAGGGGCATGAACTTTGGAAAGGCCCAAAAAGCTGGGTTCAACATGCCATACGACAGCTTGTTCTGGTTGCCATGTTTTTGGGTAGCTTTTAAGCTCAAAGCGCATGGCCGCTTGGGCGCAGCAACGCAAAGATCCTTATTTTCAGTAAGTAAATAGCTGTAGAGGCCAACCTTGGGCCTTAGGTGAAGCGAGTTTTTCATAAAAATTAGATAGAGGTATCCAAATATGTCAAAGTTTTTGGAGAAAAGCAAGTGAGTGTACCTTACGCACAGGCTAGAGGCCTTTAAATTGGCTGCTGATGGGTAAACAGGTAGCCAATTCTTGTATCTCCCCCGTGCGGCCAGGCCATATTTCGGATTTCGTACCTTTAACTTTACAGTTAGCCTTACCCAATCTCAAATCTATTTGCTATTTTGCACCAATGCAGTTTAAAGAGATTATTGGACAGGATGCTGTAAAGCAACATTTGCTACAAACCGTTACCGAAAATAGGGTGAGCCATGCACAACTTTTCCTATCTCCGCAGGGAAGCGGGGCATTGCCCTTGGCCGTTGCCTACGCCCAATACATTAACTGTACCGAAAAAACCGACCAAGATAGCTGTGGTACCTGTGCTTCGTGCCGCAAGTACGAAAGGCTGATCCATCCCGATCTGCACTTCTCTTATCCTTTCTTTGCTTCTAAAGATGTAAAAATAGCCACAGACGTGCTGGATGAATGGCGCAGCATGATGCTCGAGAACTGCTATTTTGACCTCGATATTTGGCGCTCTAAGCTTAGCGCCGATAACAAGCAGGCCAATATCAACATCGCCGAGTGCCATGACATCATCAAAAAGCTGAGCTATAAAGCCTTTGAGGCCGAAACCAAGGTGCTGGTGATGTGGCTGCCCGAGTTTTTGGACAGGGAGGGAAATGCCCTGCTGAAAATTATTGAGGAACCACCTGCCAATACGCTTTTTATTTTGGTGGCGCAAAATCAGGAGCAGATCCTATCTACCATCCTGTCGCGTACGCAAATGGTAAAGATCCCCAAGCTGGATGATACCACGGTGAAACAATACCTGATTAACAAGGCAAACCTTTCGGAAAATCAGGCCGAAGAATATAGCTTTTTGGCCGACGGAAACCTGATAGAGGCCAATGCCCTGCTTAACGACCAGGCCAATAACAATGCCGGCTATTTTTCGGCCTGGCTGCGTATGGGCTACGGCAACCGGGTGCCCGATATGATGGCCTTTACCGAAACCGCCGCAAGCTGGGGAAGAGAAAACCAAAAGAATTTTTTAAGGTATGGGATTAATTTCCTGCGGGAATGCGGGCTGTTGCTCAGCGGAGCCGATGCCCTGGTGAAATTGCCCCCACAGCACCTTGAAGTGGCCCAAAAACTATCGGCCAACGTCCTGAACATGGCCATGGTTGAAGCCCTCATTAACGAACTTGAAAAGGCCCATTACCATATAGAACGTAATGCGAATCCAAAAATTCTGTTTTTAGATGTATCTTTACAACTGGTAAAAATTATAAAGTTTAAAACGCTCCCGAAAGGGACTCAATATATATATACATAATATGGGATGTGGAAGTTGCTCTACCGGAGGCGGTTGTGCCCCCGCTGGCTGCAAAAGTAATGGCTCTTGCCTTACTGGAGGCTGCCAAAAAATGGAAGTACACGACTGGCTGTCCAATTTGGATATGCCATCTAATTATAAACCTTTTCAAATTATCGAAGTTAAATTTAAAGGCTCCAGAAAAGAGTTCTTTGTCAACAGCGACGATATCTATTTGGAAATAGGAGAACTGGTGGCCGTAGAAGGCCCAACCGGCGGATATGATGTAGGCCACGTATCGCTAACCGGCGAGCTGGTGCGCATCCAATTGAAACGAAGGAAGGTGCAGGCCAGCCAGGTTACCCGAAAAATCTATCGTAAAGCTACCGAAGCCGATGTAGAGAAATGGAAAATTGCCAAAGGCCTGGAGTGGGAAACCATGCACCGTGCCCGTACGCTGGCACTGGACTTAAAACTGTCCATGAAAATCAGCGATGTGGACTATCAGGGCGACCGTACCAAGGCCACTTTCTTTTACACCGCCGAAGGAAGGGTAGATTTTAGGGAACTGATCAAGAAAATGGCCGAGGCCTTCCGTATCCGTATCGAGATGCGGCAGATCGGGATGCGACAAGAGGCAGGACGCTTGGGCGGCATTGGCTCCTGCGGCAGAGAACTGTGCTGTTCTACCTGGCTAACCAACTTTAAAACCGTATCAACGGCGGCGGCACGCTATCAAAACCTTTCCTTAAATACCCTTAAACTCGCCGGACAGTGCGGCAAGCTCAAATGCTGCCTCAACTATGAGCTGGATACCTACCTGGATGCCCTAAAGGATATCCCAGATCGTATAGACGCCCTGCAAACCGAAATTGGCGTGGCCAGACATCAGAAAACGGATATCTTTAAGAAACTGATGTGGTTCAGCTATGCCAACCAAGAGGATTGGATCCCCTTAAAGGTTGACCGTGTGAAGGAAATTATGGCCATGAACAAGCGTGGCGAAAAACCGAGCAACCTGAAGGACGAAGCCATTGAGCTTAAAACCTCGGCACCTGTAGAAAAGGTTCACGATTACGAAAACGTGGTTGGACAGGACAGCCTGACCCGCTTAGACGAAAAGAACCGCCGCAACAACCGCAACAACCGTAACCGTAACGATAGGGGCAAAGGCAACCAAGGCACACAAAAACCTCAAAACCAAAACAAGCAGGGCCAAAAACCTCAGGAAAAGCCGCAAAACCAACGGCCACAGAAAACAGCGGAAGCCAAGGCAAATGATCAGGCACCAAAAACGCAGGCAGAGGCACAGGGTACCGAGCAAAAGCGCAACAACCGTAACCGTAACAAAAACCGCCATAAAAACCGTAACAAAAACCAGTCTGAAAACCCCAATAACGGTTAGGGCTTAAGTATCGTTAATGAAATCAATCAAGAACATCGGCTTTAGTATTGCCTTGCGTGTAAACACCCTGGCCTCTTGTTTAATAGGAGTAGCCCTTTTATTTGGATGTAACTTTAACACGGTAATTGATACCAATCAAGCGGTGGAAGATAACCAATGGCTGTACGCCAATACGGCAAAGGCCGATTTTAAGATCGAAGACACGGCAAAACCTTATCACATAAACTTTAAATTACGGATCAATAACAGCTACCGCTATGCCAATATGTTTGTGCTGGCTACCTTTAAGGATGCCAAGGGCCGTAAAAGATTGCGCTACCAGTTTAAGTTGGCAAAACCCGACGGGCAATGGCTGGGCAAGGGATCTGGAGATTTGTACGCCTACACGTTCCCATTGCTTAAAAACCATCGATTCCCGGATACGGGCAAGTACAGTATCGAAATTGAGCAGAATATGAGGGATAATCCGCTGTTGGGCGTAAGTGATGTTGGGATTGAGGTAATAAAAAACTAACTTTAAGGAGGCGCACCAAAGGCGATGGCTTTTTCAAAGGCGTTAAGCCCTTTAAAAGCCTGTAGCGATAAAGCTGCGCTGCTTGGGAAACTAAACTAAAATTATATTGATATGAGGAAGAGATTGCTGGTGGCTTGTCTGCTTTTAACGGTATTTGCGGCAAATGCGGCCGAAATCAAGTTTTTGGAAAACCCTACCTGGACCACCGTGCTTGAGCAGGCAAAAAAAGAAAATAAAATGATTTTTTTGGATGCCTATGCGACCTGGTGCGGCCCCTGCAAGCAAATGGATGCCGAAACCTATACCAACCAGGCGGTTGCCGATTACTACAACGCCAATTTCATTAACGTTAAATACGATATGGAAAAAGGAGAGGGAGCCATGCTTGCAGATCGGTACTACGTATCCGCCTATCCAAACCTTGTTTTTATCAATCCAGAAGGCGTAATGCTCCATAAAGGGGTGGGTTTCCTTGCCGCCGACGAGTTTTTGGCATTGGGCAAAACCGCTAAAAACCCACAAACACAGTACTACACCTTAAAAAAAGAAGCACAAAAACTGAACAATGCGCAGTTCCTAAAGTTTGCCGAGCTGGCGATAGAGCTTCAGGACGAGGACTTTGGCTACATCAGCAAAGATTTTTTGGCTGCAAAGCCTGATATCCTGGGAGATCCAGATTTGGTGGACCTTTTAATGAAATATGCCTTTACCTTACCCAAAGAAAAAGACCTGAAATACTTTGCCGAAAACAAAAGCAAGGTGCTTAGGGCGGGCAAATACACCGAAGATGATTTTAATGAACGCCTGGTAACCTTGGCTATACAGTTTGCCCTATCAGAAGAAGTACAGCTTACCGAGGAGGTTGACTTTGATGCCGTAAAGGCCATTTTGGACAAGTACATTCCGGCACAGTCGTTCTTTGTGTTCAACTATTTTAAAACCCAGTATTTTCTGGAGAACAAAGAGATGGAACCTGCATTAACCGCGTTTAACCAAATTATTGACCATCCTGATAAGGTAGGCTACGAGCAGTTATGCAACGCCATGATGGGATTTGGCCCAATTTTGCACGAAGAAGGCAAGTTAGATAAATATCTGGAAAAGTTTAACGCCATAAAAGTGCCTGCCAAAGATGCTAGCCAGGCCTACCTGAAGGATTTTGTAAAGGCGATCATCTATATCAAAACCAAACAAACAGATAAGTTCAAGGAAACGGCCAATACCATGCTGGCTAGTGCCAATACCCCTGAGGATGTGAAGAAAGACCTAAGGCAGGCACTGCAGAACATGGGCAATTAGTGGGCTTTATCTCGAAGCATCTGATACATCTAAGAACATTTTAGCCACCCATAAGCAACTTTGGTGGGCCAGGGGGGTACATTGTTTTTTGAACCATTAAGGCATTAAGGGAATGAGGCTTAATGGTTTAGAATAGGTACAGAAGCACACTATAACAGCGGCAGCAATTGCTCCAAGGCCATTCCGCGGCTTCCCTTTAGCAAAATAAGCGAATCTTTCCAGTTTTGCGCCTCAATAAAGTTAACAGCCTGCGCAGGAGTTTCAAAAAAATGCGCTTGGTATTGGCCACTAACCTCAAAAAAATGAACGCCTACAAATACTAACGTGTCAATATTGTTTTTCAGGGCCAGTTCTATAATGTTTTGATGCTGTTTGGCAGACTCGGGGCCAAGCTCAAACATATCGCCCAAAATGGCCACCTTTTTAGCCGCACTAAGGCTGTTCAAATTAGCAATGGCAGCCGCCATGCTGCTTGGATTAGCATTATAGAAATCGCAGATCACCGTATTACGTTCCGTTTTGGCCAGCTGCGAGCGGTTGTTGGTTGGAAAATAATTGGCCAGGCCCTGGTTAATTTCCTGCGCACTTAACTTAAAGAAACAACCGATGCTAATGGCCGCTAGGATGTTCTCGAAATTGTAGATGCCGGTAAGGTTGGCCTTGGCCGCATAGGTATTGCCCGCATACATCCAGTCAAGCTCAATAAGCGGATCACTATGCTTTAAAACACCGTGCACAGCGTTGGGCTCAGTTACATTATAGTGCACCACATTTTTAACGGTAGCCTTGTTTACCATCTCTATCAGGTCAAGGTTAGCGGCGTTTACAAACACCTGGCCATTGTGGGCACTTAAATACGCATAAAGTTCGGCCTTGCCTTTTTTTACCCCTTCAAAACCTCCAAAACCCTCCAAATGCGCCATGCCAACGTTACTGATCAGGCCATGCGTAGGCTGTGCAATGCTACAAAGAAACTCGATCTCCTTTTGATGGTTGGCGCCCATTTCAATTACCGCAATTTCGATAGCTCGATCAATGCTAAGGATAGATAAAGGCACACCAATATGGTTGTTTAGGTTCCCTTTGGTGGCAAATACGCTGAAATGCTCGGCCAGTACCGCCCTAATCAATTCTTTGGTAGTGGTTTTCCCATTGCTGCCGGTAAGCCCAATGACAGGAATGTTTAACTGCTGGCGATGATGCTTGGCCAAAGCCTGTAAAGTCTCCAGTACATCATCTACCAAAACAAATTGCTCCCCTTGGGCAAACGCCGCATTATCTACAACCGCAAAGGCGGCCCCTGCCTCAACCGCTTTTTGGGCAAACTCGTTGGCATCAAACTTTTCGCCCTTTAAAGCAAAAAACAAGCATCCCTGGGTAATGGCTCGCGTATCGGTACAAACTACCGGATGTTTCAAATAATGCTGATAAAGTTGTTCGATACTGGTCATAATGCCTGAAATGAATAATGCTCTGTAAAATTACGAATGCTTAAGTGAAATCAAATATTCTTTTAGTAATATTGATTGTAAGATATGAACGGTATGAAAAAAGCCCTTTTAATTTTCTGGCTTAGCTTTATTTGCTTGCCTCTATTTGCGCAGTTACAAACCCCCGATGCTTTTTTGGGCTATGAACTGGGAACGCATTTCACCAGCCATCAAAAGGTGGTCGATTATTTCAAGGACGTTGCCGCCAAGTCAGCTAAGGTAAAGCTACAGTCGTACGGAAAAACCTACGAAGGCAGAGAACTGCTTTTGGCCGTAGTTTCCGATGCCAACAACATGGACAAACTGGAACAGGTTAAAGCCAACAACCAGGCCGTTTCCAATGGAGATAAACGCATTGACCTTAATAAACAGCCCGTAATTGTATGGCTTAGCTATAATGTGCACGGCAACGAGGCCAACTCTACCGAAACCGCCATGAAAGTATTATATACCCTGGTGGCGGCAAAGGACGATAAGGTAAAGGCCTGGTTAAAAAATACGGTGGTCATTATCGATCCGTGCCTAAACCCCGATGGGCGGGAGCGCTACGTGAGCTACTTTAACAGTGTGGTGGGCACTGAGCCCAACCCAGACCCCAGCGCACGCGAACATTATGAGCCTTGGCCAGGGGGCAGAACCAACCACTACTATTTTGATTTAAACAGAGACTGGGCCTGGCAAAGCCAGATAGAAAGTGAGCAGCGCCTAAAGCAGTACCATCAATGGTTGCCACAAATCCATGTCGATTTTCATGAACAGGGCTACAACGAACCCTATTACTTTGCACCTGCGGCCGAGCCCATCCACCAGGCGGTAACCCCCTGGCAACGTCAATTTCAGGTAATAGTAGGACGTAACAATGCCAAATACTTTGATGAAAATGGTTGGCAATATTTTACCAAGGAAAGATTCGACCTGCTTTATCCATCATACGGCGATACCTATCCCTTGTACAATGGCGCCATTGGCATGACCTATGAGCAGGGCGGCATCAGGGCAGGCCTGGCCGTAATTACCGCAGATGGAGATACCCTGACCCTTAAAGATAGGATTGCCCATCATTTCACCACTTCTCTATCTACGATAGAAACTGCTTCGGCCCATGCCGAAAAATTATTGACGGAATTCAGAAAGTTTTTTGAGCAGAGCTTAGTGCCAACTTTGCCATATAAAACCTACGTGGTAAAGGGTCAAAATATCTCGAGGTTACGCAAATTGGCTGATTTGCTTGCCAAAAACAAAATTGCGTTTGCCTTTGGTGCCGACAAGACCCTGAACGGCTATAGCTATGAAACGCAAAAGCCCGAAACTTTTAAGGTAGAGCGTAATGACATGATCATCAATGTGGCACAAAAACAGGGGGTACTGGCCAATATCCTCTTTGAGCCGCATACCGCAGTGAGCGATTCGAACACCTATGATATTACCGCTTGGGCCCTGCCTTATGCCTATGGCTTAAAAGCCTATGCCGTGAAAGAGAGCCTGTCGGGAACCTTTTCTTTCATAGAAGATCCGAAAAAACCGGGAAGCAGTATGGCCAAGCCCTATGCCTGGGTACTGTCGTGGAACGGCATTGAAGACGTAAAAGTGCTGATGGCTTTGCAGGAACAGGGAATTAAAGTTCGCATGGCCGAAGAGGGCTTTACCATTGGCGGAGTAGCCTATAAGGCAGGTACCTTATTAATATATAGGGCCGAAAATGAAAAGAAGCAGCCCAACAGCCAAACCATTGTGGAGAAAACCCTCGTGCAGATGAATGCTGAGGTAAAAGTACTGGCCTCGGGTTTTGTAGAGAAGGGGAAAGATTTTGGATCGTCTGTTTATCCGCTGTTGGCCATGCCAAAGATAGCGGTGTTGGCGGGTCAGGAGGTATCTTCGCAGTCGGTTGGCGAGATTTGGCACCTCTTTGAGCAGCAATTGAATATGCCCATCTCTATCCTGAACGTTTCTTCGGCGGCCAACCTGGATATCAACAAGGTAAACACCCTCATTGTTGCGGATGGTTACTACAGCGACAAGCTTGCCGATCAATTGGCTCCCTGGGTAAGCGCCGGAGGTAAGCTGATCTTGATGGAAGACGCCATTGCTGCATTTGTGGGCAAAAAGCCTTTCCAGATCAAAAGAAAAGAAGAAAAACCGAACGAGGCCAAAGGAAATAGCGTAATTTACGGAAACCGTGGCCACGACGATTTTAGCAATAGCATTCCAGGCGCAATTTATAACCTATACCTTGATACCACACATCCCCTATCTTTTGGTGCTGCTAAAAATTACTACAGCTTAAAAACAGATGCCAACGTTTACCAGCCTTTGGAAAACGGTTATAACATCGGCGTTTTAAAGGCCGATAGCTACATGGCAGGGGTGGTAGGAGCAAAAGTAAAGGATAAACTCTCGTCGGGCATGCTGCTCGCTTCAGAAAACATCGGAAAAGGCACGGTAGTTTACATTGCCGCACCCGTTTTGTTCAGGTCTTTTTGGGAATCCGGCAAACAGATATTCTTGAATAGTGTGTTTTTAGGGATTTAGGGCTTTTTGCTGGTTTCCCAACCAATAAAAGGAATCGTAACGATACAAATGATCTTTTGGTAAGCGGTTAAAGGAGTAACTGCATAGAACGGCGCCTGGACAAGAAAGGATGTAGCCTAAATTTTACAAAAAGAAAAGCCGCTAAAGGCGGTTTTGCCCCAAAGGCTTTTAGATTATGGCTTACAGCCATTGTCATTAATCCGTATATTAAACATTAACTCAATGTTTTAACAAAACGATGTTGAAAAAGGCCGTTTTGTTAAAAAATGTTAAATAAAATTTGTGTTACGTCATTAATGTCTCTATATTTAGCTCCTAATTAATTATTAACTAACCTAAATTTTTAAAAAGTTTATGAAAAAACTTCTACAAAGTTTGTTCATTTTGCTTTTTGTTGCCTCTACGGCAATGGCGCAAAATAGAACAATCACTGGTACGGTTACTTCTAAGGAAGATGGCTTGCCGTTACCAGGAGTGAGTGTAAAAGTAAAGGGCTCTAGTACAGGAGTATCAACTGGAGCAAATGGTAGGTTTTCTATCGTAGTAGGTGCTAACGTTTCGGCGTTAGAAATTACTTCTATAGGCTATGTTACTCAAACAGTCAACCTAGGATCCAGCAACACGGTTAATGTTTCTTTGGAGACAGATTCCAAAGGCCTAAGCGAGGTTGTTGTAACTGGTTACGGAACCCAAAAGAAAACCCAATTAACAGGTTCTGTATCTATTGTTAGTGGAAAAGACATCGAAAATCTTCCTGTGCAAACTTTTGACAAGGCATTGCAAGGTAGGGCTGCGGGTGTTCAGGTAACTACTAACAGTGGTCAGCCAGGTTCTGGTATCACTGTTAACATCAGGGGCCTTAGCACAATCAACGGTGCAACTCAACCATTATACATTGTTGATGGTGTTCAAGTTTCTGCCGGTGGTGTATCTACACAAACCACTCAAAACGTTTTGGGAGCAATCAACCCTGCCGACATCGAATCGATCCAAATCTTAAAAGATGCTGCAACAGCTTCTATTTATGGTTCTCAAGCGGCAAACGGTGTTGTAATTGTAACAACTAAAAGAGGTAGAGCTGGTAAAACCCAAATTACAGCAGCTGTTCAGCAAGGTGTAAACGAGCAGTTGAGACCTTACGACATGTTGACTGGTCCAGAGTGGTATAACCTAAGGTTAGATGCTATTAAAAACTGGGCAGCAAGAACTGGTTATCCGTATGCGGATGCATTGGAAGAATGGAACGAAACCATTTTTGGTGCTGGTGTAACTACTGCTCCGGCTGTTATTCCATCTTACGACTGGTATAACGAAATCTTTAGAGTTGGAAGAACTGGTCAGTATGACCTATCTGCAAGAGGTGGTAACGAAAAAACCAAATTCTTTATCTCTGCGGGTTATAATGATATCAAAGGTGCCGTTATGGCTTCAAGCTACAACAGAGGAAACTTACGTGCCAACTTAGATCATCAGATCAGTGATAAAGTTTCTTTCGAAACATCAATCACCTTGGCGGCAACACAATCTGTTGGACATGGTACAAATAGAGGTTTTTACACCAATACTCCTTTTACCGGAGCATTGTTTACGCCTCCTACAAACGCGATCTACAACCCTGATGGTACTTATAACAATAACCTTTATGGTGCTTATGGTTATAACGTAGTTCAAGGTATCAACGAAGAGCAACGTAAAACCACTTCGGTACAAACTATCAGTAACGTGGCTTTAAACTATCAGGTGCTTCCTGAGTTGAAACTTAGAGCTTATGCTGGTGTGGATTTTGCTGACGCAAAAAACTATAACTACAGACCATCTACACTTCCGGCATATGCTCCAACAGGTGGTACTGGTAATGAAAACTTTATCAGAAACGTAAACTATAATACCAGCGTTACTGCTAATTATAACAAAACGTTTAATAACGATCATAACTTTAGCGCTTTAGCTGGTTTCGAATATCGTAGCGCTTCTCAAACACAATTATCAGTTGGTGTTCAGGGTTTCCCTAGCCCATTGTTAACTTTGTTGGGCTCGGCGTCAACTAACACTTCATATGGTTCTACATTTACTGGGTACAAAATTGCCAGTTTAATCGGAAACATTAACTACGACTATAAAGGAAAGTATTTGTTAACGGGTAACCTACGTTACGATGGTTCTTCTCGTTTCGGTGCTGACCAAAAATTCGGTTTGTTTGGTGGTGTGTCTGCAGGTTGGAGAATCTCTGGAGAGGATTTCATGAAATCGGTTTCTTTTGTTAACGACTTGAAATTAAGAGCTAGTTACGGTGTTACCGGTGTACAACCAACAGCAGACTTTGGTGCATTAACCTTATTTACTTCGGGTGGTGCAGCTGGTGCTTACAATGGCGGCGGTAGTTTAAGACCTAGCCAGTTAGGTAATGCGGCCCTTTCTTGGGAGGCCTCTAAACAATTGGGAGCTGGTTTAGACTTCTCTTTGTTTGGTGGCAGATTATCTGGTGCGTTTGACGTGTTTAAAAAGAACAACACTAAATTGTTGCTAAGCAGAACACTTCCTGCCAACTCTGGTTTCACAGGTATCACTGAAAATGCTGGTGAGGTTGAATCAAAAGGTATCGAAACAGAATTAACCTCTGTAAACATCAACACTAAATCTGGTTTTAAATGGTCAACTTCATTCAATATCGCTTTTGTAAAAAACAAATTGCTTTCTTTGAATGCCGGCGCAACCAGAATTGGAAACAGCTATATCGTTGGAGAGCCTTTAAACGTACTATGGACTTACCGCTATGCGGGTGTTAACCCTGCCGATGGTAGAGCGATGTACTACGATAAAAACAACAATATCACTTATCAGCCCGTAACAGCGGATCAAACCAAGATTGGCGACTCTAACCCTAACTTTTACGGAGGTTTTATCAATACTTTCTCTTACAAAGGTTTAACCTTGGACGTGATGTTCCAATACCAATATGGAAACCACGCTTATATCCAAACACAACAAGTTGTTGAAGCTGCTGGTAGTGGTTATGATAACCAGGTTAGAAGATCACTTACAGACAGATGGACTACACCTGGACAAATTACCGATATTCCGCGTTCATATGATACTTATATCGAACCAGGAAGCTCTAGCTCTGATATCATGTCTTCAAGATTTATTCAAAAAGCATCATACATCAGATTAAAGCAAGTAACGCTTAATTATAAACTGCCAACTAAATTTACTAGCAAAATTGGTATCCCTAGCATAAGTGTATTTGCACAAGGTGTAAACTTGTTGACCTTTACCAATTACAGAGGTGAAGATCCAGAGAACGTAGGAGCAAATAACTTAAATGGTTATCCTAACTCTAGAACAATCACCGGAGGTTTAACAGTTCAATTTTAATTGTTTATAAAATGAAAAAGAAATTTTTAATATATGGATTGCTTGTAGGAAGTTTGTTTGCTTCCTGCGAGAAGATGGTAGAAATAGAGCCGAAAAACCAAATTTCTCCGAACGTAGTATTTACAGACCTCAACGGTTTCCAAGCGGTTCTGAATTCTGCATACCAAAGGCTTATAGGCTTTGATTACTACGGAAGAGATTTCCAATTGATGGGAGATGCTTTGGGAGATAATATCTACACCGCGGTAAACTTATCAGGAGGAAGATATAACTCTGTTAACATCAATGCGCCAGGCGCACATTACAACATCTGGGGAACCGCTTACCTGATCATCAATGAAGTAAACCTAATTTTGGATAAAATTGATGCCTTGAGCGTTCCAGCAAGTAAAACGGCTGATAAAGCCAGGGTTAAAGCACAAGCGTTAGCTTTAAGAGCATTGGTTTATTTTGATTTGGCTAGGGTGTACGGTTACGAGCCAAGTACAATCCCTACCACTGGCCCTGGAGCTAACTTTAATAAAAGTGTAGTACTAAGGTTAAAAGGTACAGATGATGTTACTAAGGCAACACCTATGGTGAGAGCAACAGTGCAAGAAGTGTACAAATCAATTATGGATGATTTAACGGCATCTATTAATATCTTCAATACACTAACTGTTTCTACAACGGCTAGTTCAGCTTATACTTTAAATAAAGCTGCTGCTTATGCATTGAGAGGTAAAGTTCAATTGTACGAACGCAAATACCTAGAGGCGATAGCTGACTTTGACGTTGCGATGACTCCGGCAAATACCCAAGCTAGATTAGCAACCAATTATGTGGGCGCTTTTGCTGCTGCTACAAATACCGAGTCGTTATTTGAATTGGTAATTACTCCTGCAACACAAATGGCCAACGTAACAGGTCCTAACAGTTCTTTGTAT
The DNA here is from genome assembly GCF_003313505.1 of Pedobacter nanyangensis. GTDB lineage: Bacteria > Bacteroidota > Bacteroidia > Sphingobacteriales > Sphingobacteriaceae > Pedobacter > Pedobacter nanyangensis. The sequence goes on from NZ_QMHO01000001.1 coordinate 577,292, forward strand.
AGCTATACACACCCAACCAATGCAGGACCTACTCCAATGTCAACTTACGGCGGACAAACTGTTTCTGATGAATTATTTGCATTATTTGAAACTACAGATCAGAGATATGCAATGTTCTTTAAACAAGGAAGTCCAATTAGAACTTGGAGCCACAAGTATTCAGGAGCCAGAGCTGTTTATACGGACAACATTCCTGTAATTAGATATGCTGATGTACTATTGATGAAAGCTGAGGCGCAAGCTGGATTGACCCAATACTTAGATGCTTCTAACACGGTAAAAACCTTGAGAACTGCTAGAAGTGCTTCTACGACAGGTGTTCCTACCGATGCGACTATTGTTTCATATATTCAGGATGAAAGAAGAAGGGAGCTGTTTTTCGAAGGACACAGATGGTTTGATTTGAAACGTTTGGGTAACGGAATTACGAAACCAGCGGCTATTGCTGGCGGTACAATTCCTACAAATGACCATAGGCTTTTAGCTCCTTTGCCAACAACAGAGGTACAATTATTCCCAGCATTACCTCAAAACCCTAATTATTAATTTTTAACTTTGAAATAATGAAAAAAGCTATTATAAAGTTGTTCTTCTTGGGAGGTGTTGCCATTTCTATGCTAGGCTGTTTTCCAGAGGACAAAAATACATACGACGGCCCAACCGTAGTTGAGTTTAAGAACCATCTTTTTGGAAAATTAGGGGGATCTTTACCTGCTGGTGTATTGTCTTCTCCCGCACCTACGGTGTTAGGAAGAAACATCTCTGTGGCACAACGGGGAACAGATACCATCTATGTACAGTTAGTGGGCCCTCAGTCAAGCTCAGCAACTGAAGTAAACTATACCGTAGCAACAACTAATACTGCTGTTGAAGGTACTAACTATAACTTCAGACCAGTTGGGGCTAGAAAAATGACTATCCCAGCAAATTCTTCTGTTGGATACCTTTTGGTAGATGTAATTCCAGGAAGTGTTCCAACGAGTACTACAAGATCATTGGCTGTTACCTTAGTAGGTAATGGTACGGTTAAAGCAAGTGAAAATTATAAAACATTTACACTTACATTAAGACCATAGTGAATTGGAATTAACCAAAAAAGCTGAGGCTCGAAAGAGCCTTGGCTTTTTTATTAAATTGTTTTAAGGAAATGAAAAAGTTAATTGTTGTTTTTTTGACGTTGCTTGTAAGCTTGACCAAAGCCCAAAGCCAGGGGGCGGTTGCATCGTATGATAATGGTATACCCGTTAGGCTTACAAGTTATACGGATGTTAAAGGATCTGTTTATTTGCTAGATGATTGGAGTATGGGAATTGTTAAATCTACAGATGGGAAAGTATCCAAAGACTATAAGCTTAAATATAATTTGGTAGAGGACCAACTGTTATTTTTGGGTAAGGATGGAGAAACACCAATGAAGTTTAGCAGTGCGATAAAGGAATTTCAGATAGCTGAAAAAGGCTTATATAGAAATGGTTATCCTGCATTGAAAAAAAATACTCAACTTAATTACTACGAGGTTTTGGCCGATGGAAAAGTACAGCTGCTGAAAAGAAACAATAAAACAATAACTGAATATAGAGAGTATAACTCGGCCACGACCACGAGAAAAATTGCAGATAATTTTGAATATTACTTTTATAATGGCGAAACCATTGTGCCGGTAGCTAAGGATCAGAGTGTCTTAGAAACAATCTTTAAGGACAAAGCAAGCGCTGTTCAAAGTAAGATTAAAGAGCGTAAGCTAAACTTAAAAAAGGAAGCAGATTTGAAAGAAATTGTGGAGTTTTATAATCAACTATAATATTTCGACCTTAAGATTTTTATTGCTATCTCATTAACCCCGTGATGGCAAGTGTGCCCAAGTTTTTTGTATAATTGGCGCATTAAACTAAAAGACAATTGCCCCTGTTAAAATGAACAGGGGCAATTGTCTTTTTTTGTTATCGTTACATCCCGCCAATTTCACCCCATTCCTTAAATCCCCGTATCGCTACAATATTTTATCGCCGAAATGTTAATCAGATAATCTACCTTTTTTCTGCATTTTTTGCTTGAATAAGCGTTTTTCGAGATTTACGGCCGAAATTAAATAATTTATATTTCAAAGTTTGTATCGAAAAAGTTGTAAAAGAATTTGCTATGTAAGCATAATGTAACTATATTGTTATATAATTAACTATTAACTAACCTAAATTCTTAAAAGTTTATGAAAAAACTTGTACAAAGTTTGTTCATTTTGCTGTTTACGGCTGTATCGGCTATTGCACAAAATCGGACAATCACGGGAACGGTTACGTCTAAAGAAGACGGGCTTCCAATTCCTGGTGTAAGTGTGAAAGTAAGGGGTACAAATATCGGCGCTTCAACCGGGGCCAACGGTAAGTTTACCCTTTCTGTTCCGCCTAGCGCCACAGCTCTTGAGATCAGTTCAATTGGTTTTGCTCCTCAAGTGGTATCACTGGGTTCCGGCAACGTGTTTAATGTCACACTGGAAACCGACTCGAAATCGCTATCAGAAGTGGTTGTTACTGCTTTGGGCCAAAAGAGAGAGACCAAATCATTGGGTTATGCTACTACAACGGTTAACAGTGAAGAACTTACCGCAGGTAGATCAACCAACGTGGTAAACGCTCTGGCGGGTAAAGTTGCGGGGGTTAAAATCCTTTCGTCTGGCGGTGCCACCGGTTCTTCAGCAAATATCAATATTCGCCAGGCTACTACCTTTACGGGGTCTAACCAGCCACTTTGGGTAGTAGATGGTATTCCTATCGATAATAGCGGTGGTGGACAGGCTGTAAATACAGGAAGTACCAACTCTAATAGAGGTATCGACTTAAACCAAGACGACATCGAATCCATTACCATTCTGAAGGGGCCTGCCGCTGCGGTGCTGTACGGCTCAAGAGCGGTTGCCGGTGCCGTAATCGTAACTACCAAAAAGGGGGCTAAAAATCAATCTGGAAAAGTGGAAATCAGTACAAACTATAACAGTTTTGAAGTTAACAGATTACCTGAGTATCAAAATAATTATTCTCAGGGCGTAAATGGCCTTTACGATCCTTTTTCGCAAATGTCATGGGGAACAAAAGTAACGGGACAAACCGTGACCAACTACCTAGGCAACCAAGAAACACTTACTGCATACGAAGATAACGTTAGGGATATTTTTAAAAGAGGATATAGCCTTCAAAACAACGTTAACTTCTCGGGCGGTACCGATAAAACCACTTATTACCTAAACTATGGAAACTTTAAGGAGGACGGTTATATCACCAATAATAGGTTAACCAAAAATAACCTGACCTTTAATGCAAGCACCGAGCTAAATAAAAAGCTGACCATATCGGCTTCAGTGCAGTATGTAAATAACAGTTCAGTGGGAACTCCCGTAGGCAATGCCAGGTCAAATCCTTTGTTTGATGGCATGACTTTGCCCAGAACCTACAATTTGGCAAACTACCCATTTGAAACACCGGCCGGACTTAACAATATACCAACCAGTCGTGTTTATAACCCAGCTTATACCTATTATAATATTTTAGGTACCGATAACCCGTTGTGGTCAATCAAATACGTTTTGTTTAAACAAAAAATTGACCGTGTAATTGGTAATGCCGGATTAGATTACAAGATTTTGGATTGGTTAAGTGTCAATTACAAAATAGGTATCGACCAATACACCAATGTGTCAAAAACGATTAATGAAAAAACGGCCAACAATAACCAATCGGCCAGTAGGGTGGGATCAATTATTGACAATACCACCAATAGGCGTGAGGTAAGTTCTTACTTCAATTTAGTGGCAAACAGAAAAATATCAGAAGATTTTGGAATTAGGTTCCTTCTTGGAAATGAGATTAACTATAGAAAAGTAGACCAACTTCAAGTTACGGGGAACGGAATTCAAGCGGCCCATAACTACAATATCTCAAACACCTTAACTTATGTTCCTGCGCAGGCTATAACCGAGCAAAGTTTGGTTGGTGTTTATGCTGATATCAGTTTAGACTATAAATCGTATGCGTATTTATCTTTTACTGGTCGTAGAGATGTTTCTTCTACCTTCGCTCCAGGCAAAAGAGATTATTTCTATCCTAAAGTAGATGCAAGTTTTATTGCTACGGAAGCTTTTCCTGAATTGAAAAATGGAAATATCCTTTCTTATTTAAAAATCAGGGCAAACTACGCAAAAGTAGGACGTGAGGCACCAGTTTATAGTACGGGAACTTATTTTGGTACGGCAGGCCCTTCAGATGGATTTGGACCAAACCTGATTTTCCCATTTAATGGTGTAAACGGACAAACTTTTGGCGATGCCGCAGGTAACATCAATATTAAGCCTGAGTTCACAGCTACCAAAGAAATTGGTGCAGAGGCTAGGTTTTTAAAGGACAGGTTAACTTTGGATTTCGCGTATTACCGCACAAAGAGTACCGATATTATTTTCTCGGTGCCCGCGGCCCCTTCTTCGGGATATACAAGTACTTTGTTAAATGCAGGTACCTTGAAAACGAATGGCATAGAGTTAATGGTTAGCGGTATCCCAGTTAAAACCAGAGACTTTACCTGGGACCTGTCTGTGAATTTCTCCCGAGGAAGAAGTGAAGTTGTGGAGCTTGCGCCAGGTGTGCCATTTATTGGTAATGGAGGCTTTACAAACCCTCAGGGACGTGTCGTTACAGGATACCAGTATGGAACCTTGTTTGGACAGGTGTTTAAAAAAATAAATGGAAAAGATGTGGTTGATGCCAATGGTAGGTTAAGCAGTGGACAAATCAACACGGCAGAACTTAAGGTTATCGGCGATCCGAATCCGAAGTGGCTTGCAGGTGTTAATACAAGTTTCTCATACAAAACATTAACCCTAAGCTTGTTCGCCGACATTCGCTACGGTGGAGATATCTACTCTAGAACCATTACCGATTTGAGGAGATACGGAACCGTAGTGGAAACAGGCAACAGGGACAGATTATACATGCACAATGCCGTTTATGCCGATGGATCTCCTAATAACACCTTAATTACCGCTGAACAGTTTTATAGCGACTTGTATAGCGCTTCGGCCCAAGAATATGCCGTTTTTGATGGTTCCTGGATTAGATTAAGAGAAGCTTCATTGTCCTACCGTATTCCCGGAAAGGTGCTACAAGGCCTAAAATTTGTAAAAGGAATTAGTGTAGGTTTAACAGGAAGAAATCTGTTGCTGTATGCACCTAATTTCCCGCACATTGATCCAGAGAACAACTTGTTGGGCGTAAGCAACGGACAAGGTATTGAATACAATGGACAGCCCCAAACTAGGTCGTATGGTGGGTTTATAAAGGTATCGTTTTAGAAATAGGAGAATTAATTATGAGAATCAATATAAAAAAGACAACTTTCCTATGGGTGATCACGGCTACAATAGGATTAAGTTCATGCAAAAAATTTGTGGATATTAACGATGATCCAACACGACTGAAAGATCCTGACGCTAGTTTGATATTACCTGCGGCACAAGGAAGGATTGGTTTCACGATGGGTTCAGATATTCATCGTTTTACATCTCTGTGGGTTCAGCAGTTTGCGGCACAGGGAGGAGGATCGGCCCAGCCAACCCAATATGATAAGTATGCTGTTGGCGAAGGCGATATCAATAACACCTGGGCGGCTACATTTGCGGGTACATTGTCTGATTTGCAGAAAGTTATCCAAAAAACAGAGGCTACCAGCCCTAAGTATTCTGGCGTAGCAAAGCTATTAAGGGCTTATGTTTACCAAACCCATGTAGATGCCTACGGCGACCTGCCTTTTTCGGAAGCAAATGGTTTTGAAGCAGGCTTGAAGCCTAAGTATGACAGCTCTTCCAGTATCTACGATGCCTTAATTGGTTTAATTGATGCAGGTATTGCAGACATCAGGAAAGCATCGGCCCTGTCCCCAACCACAGATGATTTGTTTTATGGGGGAGATATGGATAAATGGGAGCGATTTGGCAATGCACTAAAATTGCGCATATACATTCACTACTTTTCGGTAAATGGAACCGCTGCTGATGCCACAAAAGCAAAAAATGGAATTGTAGCGGTTTTGGCCACCAATAAATTGTTCAGGAATAATGCCGATAATTTCCAGATGAGGTTTTTAACGTCGGCAAACCAAACCAATCCCATCCACCAATTTGAAGGCTCAAGGCCCAATCAGTTTTTTCCAAGTAAAACATTGGTTGATTTGATGAATGCGAAAAACGATGCCAGGAGAAATTCCTTCCTAACCCTTTTCTCGGGCTCATACGTAGGCGCAACCAATGGCATGGGTGACGTGGTGATTAGCACCAGTTTCTCTAGGATGAGTACCTATCTAAGAGGTAAATTGAGTGCCGGCGTTTATGGAGGTGAAGCGCCAATCAGGATGCTTACGTTTGCAGAGCAAAACCAGATTTTAGCAGAATATTATGCCAGATCCAATGGTGGCGCCGATTTGCTGACAGCCGACACCTATTATAAAGCGGGCATAACGGCATCATTTGGCGCTGCTACCGAATTTTCAGATGGTACCGAAGCCGCTGCAGTTAACGCTGGCCTAGCCACTTATTTGGCTTCAACAAATGGGACCATTGCTGTAGGTAATGCCATCCAGAAAATTATCGAAGAGAAATTTGTGGCGAATTTTGGGGTTGCCATAGAGCCTTGGACAGACTGGAGAAGAACCGGTTTCCCTGTTCTGGCACCTGTTTCCCCTGCTACAGCAATTCCTCGTATATTGCCGTACTCATTTAATGAAAGAAGTTACAACCCGAATACCCCTGCCAGACCTTCGGTATTTACGAAAACTGTGTTCTGGGATAAATAATTAATAATATGAAAAGAATCACCATGATATTGTTTGCATCAATTTTAAGCTTAGTTGCATGCAAAAAAGACCCAAAACAACCTGAAACACTGGATGTGCCAGCTACCGTTGTATTTGACGGCGACTATAGCAAAACAATGGGCACCTACTCTAGTTATGCTACGGGCTCTACAACCAAAGGGACTGGAACGGTAAGCATTGCCATTACCTATACCGGTGATGTAAAAACATTGTCGTTTACTACCCCAACAGGAAATGTTACCAACAATTTAGGCACAGTTACCGTAAGTGGAGGAACCTACACTTTCAGTAAACTTGTGAAAGATTTGAGGGGGGCTGCCGATGCGCCGCTGCCTACTTCGGGTACCAGTGGCTCGGTTATTCTCACCGTTACCGCTACCTTAGGAAACGGGTCGGTTGTCAAAAGGTTTTATACCATTACCATCACTGGTTAAAAAGAAAAAAGGTTGAAGTGTTAAGCTTCAACCTTTTTCTTTTAACAAATGATCTATTCCTACTTCTTATCCACGCTATACTTTCCAGGACCAATAAAAATCAAACTGAAAAAAACGATGCCCAACTCAATGGCATGAGAAGCCCCCATAATACCTTCTCCTTTATTTAGGTGTACAAGCGCTGCAATAATCATGGTAAAGGTTAATAGCATGTTTACAGGGCGGTAAAAAAGGCCTAGTAGTAAAAGAAAACCACCCATCCCTTCTGATAGCGCCGCCATAAGCCCCCAAAACGCTGGGATAAAATTAATGCCAATCACTTTCATGCTGCTGCCAATGCCCGCCCATTGATCTGGTCCGCCCATGATTTTAGGCAACCCGTGGAACATCATCATCACCCCTAAGCCAACTCTTAAGATTAATAAACCCGTATTGCGGTATTTTCCTAGATTATCAAATATTGCCATACTATAGATACTTAAATTGAATATTGCAGTTTTTTACCGATAAAGATACAGATTTGCCCAATACCATGGCCCGGTTGTCGGCAATGTGGCCTGTAGGAAAGTTAAAGCAAACAGGAAAGTCGTATTCCTTCACCAGTTCCCAAATCACTTCTTCGGGCGTTTGTCCAAAAAAAATACTCTCTTTGTCAATTTCATTGAAAGCCCCCACAATAAGTCCCTTTAGGTTGGCCAATTTGCCCTTTCTTTTCAAGGTGCGCATCATTCGGTCTATCGAGTATTCGTGTTCACCCACATCTTCCAAAAACAATATTTTGCCCTCATAATCCATTTCCGATACTGATCCTTCAACGGCAAGGAGCAATGTAAGATTCCCGCCAATCAATTCGCCCTCAATCTGGCCATCTCTGCCTTTTATCTCACTTTGATAAGCATAAGTGTTGTGCTCCCCAAACAAAGCTTTCCTAAGGCTTTCTAAAGCTTCAGGCGTGCTCTCTTCAAAAGTATAAGGCATTTGTCCGTGGATACTTTGTGTATTCAGCTTTGCTAAAGCATGCGAAAGCAAGATGGTGATGTCACTAAAGCCCACCAACCATTTAGGATTTTCATTAAAAGCGGTAAAATCTAGTTCATCAATAATACGAATGGTGCCGTAGCCGCCCCTACCGGCAATAATGGCTTTGATGGATTCGTCATCTAAAAATTGCTGGATGTCTTGCGCCCTGAGTTCATCGGTTCCGGAAAACTGGTGGTGCGAAGCGGTAACGGTTTTGCCGAGCACTACTTCGAGGCCCCAACTTTGCAAAATCTCAATGCCCTGATCAATAGGCTTTGGAAGCTTCTTCGCTGGGCAAACAATTGCGATTTTATCTCCTTTTTTTAAATACGGTGGCTGCTTAATCATTTTGAAAACAATATCTTTGCCAAGATAAATAAATAAATAGTTTTGGATAACAGTAAATTTAAAAGATATACCGTAACGGCAGCCTTGCCTTACACCAATGGTCCGGTGCATATTGGTCATTTAGCGGGTGTTTATTTACCTGCCGATACCTATGTGCGTTACCTGAGATCGAACAAAAGGGATGTAAAATTCATTTGCGGATCTGATGAAAATGGCGTTCCTATCACTTTAAAAGCAAAGAAAGAAGGGATTACGCCGCAGCAGGTAGTGGACAAGTACCATAAAATCATTGGCGATTCTTTTAAGGATTTCGGGATATCCTTCGATATTTATCACCGTACCTCGTCATTAACCCATCACCAAACGGCCGAAGATTTCTTTGAGAAGTTGTACAACGACGGTGTGTTTACCGAGGAGGTGACCGAGCAATATTATGACGAAAAGGCGCAAACCTTTTTAGCCGACAGATATATTACCGGTACTTGCCCAAAATGCGGCAATGAAAACGCCTATGGCGACCAATGTGAAAGCTGTGGCAGCACTTTAAACGCCACCGATCTGATCAATCCAAAATCGACCTTGTCCGGAGAGCCACCGGTAATGAAGGAAACCAAGAACTGGTTTTTGCCATTGGATAAATATGAGGAGCGTTTAAGAACCTATATCGAAAGTCATAAAGAATGGCGGCCAAATGTGTATGGCCAATGTCAAAGCTGGTTAAATGCCGGGTTGCAACCACGAGCCATGACCAGAGATTTGGACTGGGGGGTAAAGGTTCCGGTAAAAGGTGCCGATGGTAAAGTACTTTATGTATGGTTTGATGCGCCTATTGGCTATATATCGGCCACCAAGGAATTGGCTAATTACGCCAAATTAGGTATTTGGAACCCTAAGGCAGAGGAATACTATATCGATCAGAATAAGGTAGAAAATTTCGAATACGAAAAATACTGGAAGGATCAAGATGCCAAATTGGTGCATTTTATAGGAAAGGACAACATTGTTTTCCACTGTATTATTTTCCCTGCCATGTTAATGGCGCATGGCGATTATATTTTGGCTGATCATGTCCCCGCCAACGAGTTCTTGAATTTGGAAGGCCAAAAAATATCCACTTCTAAAAACTGGGCCGTTTGGTTGAACGAGTATTTAGAGGAGTTTAAGGATAAGCAGGATATCTTACGTTATGTGTTAACTGCTACTGCGCCTGAAACCAAGGACAACGATTTTACGTGGAAAGATTTTCAGGCCAGGAACAATAACGAGTTGGTGGCTATTTTGGGCAACTTCGTGAACCGAGTAACCGTACTTACCCATAAATATTTTGGAGGTAAGGTGCCAACTTGCATGGAGCTTACCGATATTGACTATGCGGTGATAGAAGAACTGAAAGCCTATCCGGCAAAAATCAGTGCCTCTATTGAAAGCTACCGTTTCAGGGAGGCTTTATCAGAAGTGATGAACGTTGCCCGATTGGGGAATAAATACTTGGCAGATACCGAACCTTGGAAGTTGATTAAAACCGACGAAGATCGTGTACGAACTATCCTGAACATCGCTTTGCAAATTGCGGCCAACCTCGAAATCCTGATTGAGCCATTTTTGCCATTTACCGCAGATAAATTGCAGAAGATGTTGAATTATGGTGGCCATAGTTGGGAAGATGCTGGCTCTGTGAGCTTGCTAAAAAGGGGACATGAACTTAACGAGCCTATCTTATTGTTCAGCAAAATTGAAGATGCCGAGGTACAAGCGCAAATTGATAAACTGAACAATAGCAAAGCGCAAAACGAAGCGGCAAATGCTACCCTAGCTCCAGCAAAGGAAAACGTAACCTTCGAGCAGTTTGGAGCCATGGACATTCGTGTAGCCACCATTGTAGCGGCAGAGAAGGTAGAGAAAACCAAGAAACTGTTGAAACTAACTTTAGATACTGGTTTAGACCAACGTACGGTAGTTTCGGGCATTGCAGAGCATTACAACCCAACTGAAATTATTGGGCAACAGGTGAGCTTGTTGGCCAACCTGGCACCTAGGGAAATCAAAGGCATCGTATCACAAGGTATGATCTTAATGGCCGAAGATGCCCAAGGCAAATTAAGCTTTGTAAGCCCTACGCAAACCGTAAATAACGGCGGTACCGTTCGCTAGTTAGGCTCAAAAGCACTATATTGCAAGGATATGGAATTAAACAATCACTTGCGAAATTTCAGTCGTTTAAGCCTGTCTTTTTTTGAAAGGATAGGCTTATCGCCTAATGCGGCGGCCATTGTGAATACTTTGGTGCTACTATTGGTGGCGTTAGGTGTTACCTATGGAATTTATTATGTGGTGAGACGTATCCTGCGTTTAATCGTGATCCAGACCATCCGCAAAACCGATATTTCCTTCTTTAAATTCCTACTGGAAAACAAAGCCCCTCATTACCTATCCCTAATAGCGCCTTTGCTAGCCATTTACGTGGCTATTCCTGTGGTATTTCATGATTATCCGCAAATCAATAAACTGATATTGGGTTTTTGTGATATCTATTTGGTGCTGGTAATTGTGTGGGTACTTATGGCTTTCATTAAAGCCGGAGGCGATCTGTTAAAAGAGAAACCGGGCTTTAAAGGAAAACCCATTGATAGCTACCTGCAAGTGATCCGTATTTTATTGTATTTAATGGGCACTGTGGTCCTGTTCTCTAATTTAACGGGCAAATCACCTGTGGCATTTTTTACGGCAATGGGAGCCATCTCAGCAGTATTGTTGTTGATGTTTAAAGATACCATCATGGGGTTTGTGGCCAGCATACAAGTAACCACCAATGATATTGTACGCATTGGCGATTGGATTACCATGCCTAAGTATGGTGCCGATGGCGATATTCTGGAAATTAACCTCACCACGGTGAAGGTGCAGAACTTTGACAAAACCATAACAACTATCCCTACCTATTCGCTCATTTCCGATTCGTTCCAAAACTGGCGGGGCATGCGGCAATCGGGCGGGAGGCGCATTAAAAGGGCCATCAACATTAAACAGTCGAGCATACGTTTCATCAAAACGGAAGAATTGCCTCATTTTGAGCAGATCCAACTGCTTACATCTTATATCCAACATAGGCAACGGGATATTGAGAAGCATAACCAGCGTACCAATGCAGATAAAAGTCTGCTGATTAATGGCAGGAACTTAACCAATGCAGGGCTGTTCAGGAAATATATCGACAATTATATCTCCAACCACTCGGGCACCAATAAAAAGATGAACATTATGGTGCGGCAACTGGCCCCTACGCAGCATGGCTTGCCTATCGAAATTTATGTGTTTGCCAATACTATTATCTGGGCAGAATATGAGCACATTATGGCCGATATTTTTGATCATATCATCGCAGCGGCGCCATACTTTGGTCTACAAATTTACGAAATGGAAGGCTCGGGAGATCTTAAACATATCGAAATACAAAATCAAAGTATTTAAGCGTTGGATAATTTTATATATTTGCGCCTGTAACCCGGCCCTGTAGTTCAACGGATAGAATAGAAGTTTCCTAAACTTTAGATAGCAGTTCGATTCTGCTCGGGGCTACAAAAAAGTCATAAGTTCAACGTAATTTATGGCTTTTTTTGTTTTTGGGGCTAAGAATAGGGAGAATTGATAGGAGTTCTTATTTTAAGCTCATTAAATCCAATGTATTAGAAACCCCGTCCGAAATTCACTTTGTCAAATCATCTATAAAGTTGTAATTTGCTAACTTTAAACTCCATTTTGAAATGAAGAAAAGAAACATCCCAAATAGTTGGAAATGGGTTACTATAGATGACATAGGGATTATTGTTAGTGGGGGCACACCTTCTACTAAAGAAGAAGAGTTTTGGAATGGAGATATCCCTTGGGTCACACCAGCTGATTTATCTAATTATGATAGTATCTACATATCTAAAGGGCAAAGAAATATTTCGAAGGTTGGATTAGAATATTCTTCAGCTATCAAAATTCCTAAAAATTCTATTATTTTTTCATCTAGAGCCCCAATTGGGTATGTTGCAATAACTAGTAATGATCTTGCTACAAATCAAGGGTTTAAAAATCTGGTGTTGCCAAGTGAAGAGCTAATCAATCCAAAGTTTGTCTACTATTATCTTAAAACTGTAAAAGAGATAGCAGAAAATATGGCAAGTGGTACAACCTTTTTAGAGTTGTCTGCTACTAAATTTAAACAAATTCCATTTCCGCTACCTCCCATCGAAGATCAGAATAGTATTGTTGAGAAAATTGATGAAATTTTTAGTCAGTTAGATAAAAGTATTGAGGATATTAATTCTGCAATAACAAAGATTAACCTTAGTAAAACCTCGATTGCTAAAAAGTATTTTAATGATATTAATGACGAAAAAAGGTATTTAGGTGAGATTATAGAGATTACATCGAGTAAGAGGATATTTAAATCCGAATATCTGGACAGTGGTATTCCATTCTATAGAATAAGAGAAATTGTCGAATTATCAAAAAACTATTCAACAGAAGAAAAGATCTTTATATCAGAAGATAGATATAAGGAAATTAAGGAGAAATTTGGAGTGCCTAAAAAGAACGATATTTTATTGACAGCAATTGGCACAATTGGCGAAGTATATATTGTAAATGGTGACAACCCGTTTTATTTTAAGGATGGAAATATATTATGGCTTAAACTCAATGAAAAAATAGACTCTATGTTCCTGAAATTATGTTTACAAAACGAAATTAGCCAAATTAAACACTTTAGTGGGTCAACCTATGAGGCATTAAATATTGAAAGGCTTAAGTCCATAAAAATACCTTTCCCCAGCTTGGATGTGCAGAGGAATGTTAGTTCAATAATAGAGCATAATTTATCAAATCTCAAAAAGCTAGAAGAAGACCTAGAAGATCAAATTAGGAAGACTAAACTACTATATCGAAAAACTTTACAATATGCGTTTCAAGGAGAATTATGCCCACAGTCTAAGTCTAATAAGCAGGTCATTTTGTCGCTAGAAAAAATAAAGAAAGAAAAGGATATATATATACTTCAAGAAAAAAACAGGAGTAAAAATAGAACCAAGATACAAAGAATGGAAAGAGAAAATTTATCTATTATGCAGGTTTTGGAAAAACAGAAAACCCCAATATCTTCAAAAGAATTATGGCAAGATTCGATGTATAGGGATGATATCGAGAAGTTCTATTCAGAATTAAAGAAAATTCAACATAGAATAATTGAAGAAAAATCAGAAAGGGGTAGTTTAATTTCTTTGAAATGAGGATTGACAGTTTATACATTGAAGATTTCAAAAATCTGAAGAAATTTAGAATCGATTTAGATGAAAAGGAGCTTAATACGGTTTTGCTTGGGCAAAATGCGACAGGAAAATCAAACTTTATTGAAACTTTAGTATTGATTTTTAAATATCTCGACTTGAGTAAGCCAGGTTCTACTCCAAGATACCCTGAATTTGAATATGAATTAAAATATAAATGTAGAGATCATAATATTAAAATTGAATGTAAAAAGGATCAGAAGACCGAGAGATTTAGTTATGATATAAATGTTGATGAGGTTAAGCAATCTTACAAATCATTTTTTACCAGTAAAGAAATATACTTGCCTAAATATGTTTTCACTTATTATTCTGGTATAAGCAATAAGCTAAAAGATCATTTTGATGAAAACCAGAGAAACTTTTATAATAAAGCCAAAGCAAAAGGAGTAACAAAAGAAGATGTGGAAGATTTTCGAAGAATGTTCTATGTTCAATTAGTTCATTCATATTTCGTACTGCTTGCGTTCTATACTTTTGAAGAGAAAAAGACGAGAGACTTTTTATCTGAATACCTAAGTATTGAGAACTTGGAGTCTGTTTTGTTTAAATTTCAAAAACCTGAATGGCAAAAAAAAACAAACTTTCAAGATGAGTTTATGTGGGGGGCGGAAGGTTTGGTTCGAGAGTTTTTGGAAAAACTTTGGGAAATTTCACTTGCGCCAATTGATTTATTAGAAGATTATAAAGAAAGTTTTAGGGATTCATCAAATAGGCAAAAGGAATATCTATATCTCTTTGTTCCAACTAAAGAGAAACTACAAGAACTAAATAAGTTTTATACAACAAATACCGAACTTTTTAAAGCATTAGAGAGCACTTATATTTCTGATTTAATTCATGAAGTAAGAGTAAAAGTAAAAAAAGTGAATGTTGGTAATGAGATAACTTTTAGAGAATTAAGCGAAGGTGAGCAACAACTACTCACAGTTTTAGGACTTCTTAAATTTACAAAAGATAAAGAGACTCTTGTGTTATTAGATGAACCCGATACTCACCTAAATCCTTTATGGAAGTGGCGATATTTGGAGTTGCTAAATGATATCTATAGAAGTGACTCTGATACAGATAGCATAGATGATACTACACAAATAATTATAAATACTCACGACCCTTTGGTCATAGGTGGCTTAAAAAAGGAACAGATAAGGATTTTTAGAAGAAATCCAGATAATGGGCAAGTTGTAGCTGAGCAGGCAGAAAAAGATCCTAAAGGTATGGGCGTCGCTGGAATATTGACAAGCGAATTGTTTGGATTGCCGACCATATTAGATCAAGATACTCAGCTTCTTTTGAATAGGAAGCGATTTTTACAAGGTAAACTCATGAGAAATGATATTACTTCTAACGAATATGAGGAATACAAATTAAAAAAATCGCAGTTAGAGGAATACGGTTTCTACGAAGAAGTAGAGGATAGATGGTTTCAAATGTATTTGGCGGAAATGTCTAAGTATGAAATTATACAGCAAATTGAATTTACAGATGAGCAAAAGAAAATGCTTGATGAAGCTAGTAAATTAGCTGTCGAGAAAATTCTTAAAGAAATGAATCAAGGAAATAATGAGATACATTGACATTTCAGATTTTGAAGAAACATTCAATCGATTAAATCCAGATACTACCTTCAAAGAATGGGTAAATGTAGCGAGCCAACACCTAGAAAATATTAGGCTTTTGGATGCTAGAGGACGTAGTGATTACTGGGCTAAAAATAATTATTGGCGAGAGTTGTATTCAACCCTTTCAGAATTATCTGGACATAAATGTTGGTATTCAGAGTCGCCTGAAAACTCATCTGAATGGGAGATAGAACATTATAGACCTAAGGCTCAGTCTAAGAATGAGAGCGGTGTAGTAATAAGAGAAGATGGTTATTGGTGGTTATCTTACTACTGGAAAAACTTGAGATTAGCAGGCAGTTTAGTTAACAAGCTCAGAAAAGATAGATTTGAAAACAATAAAGAGGTATATGGAAAAGGAAATTACTTTCCTTTAGATCAGAATTCATTGATAGCGGGGCCAGAAGATTATATTTGTACTTGTGAGACCTCTTTATTAATTGACCCAATAAATCCAAGTGATGTTACGTTGATTTCCTTCGATAGCAACGGCGATGTTTATCCTACATATAGTGAAGAAGAAAATCTTTTAAATAATAAAAAGGCTGTATTATCGATTAAATTCTATGGACTTGATCATTCCCCCATTCAAAGAAGTAGAAGTAAAATATGGCAGAAGTGCGAATCTATTCTGGAGACAACAAACAATTATATCAAATATCATAATCCAACTCAATTACAGATCAATTTGAAGATAAGTGAAAGTTACTTTGAATTAGTAAGTCTAACTAAAAAGAGCGAACCATATACTATGGTAGTCAAATGTTTTATAAAAGAAAAAACTAAGGATAAAAATAGTTATCCATGGCTTGAAAATATTAATACAGTGTTACAATGAAATCAAACAATTTAGTAGCTAAAATATGGTCATTTTGTGACACGCTAAGAGATGATGGAGTTAGCTATAGTGATTACCTTGAACAGATAACATATCTGTTATTTCTTAAGATGGCAGATGAGTACTCCAATCCCCCATATAATAGAGATTTTAATATACCTAAGAATTGTGATTGGCAGTTCTTCATTAACCATCCTATTGAAGGTCTAACTTTAGATTATATTAATGCATTGAATTCTTTGTCTCAATCAGGGAAGATGCTGGGAAATATATTTAGTGGTGCACAAAACAAAATTCATGATCCTTATAAATTAAAAAAACTCATTGAACTTTTAGATGAGGACAATTGGGTGTCTGAGGCTGTAGATATAAAGGGGGATATATACGAAAGTTTGTTGCAGAAAAGTGCTGAAAGTAGTGGTGCTGGACAATACTTCACTCCTCGTTCTATTATCAAAGCTATTGTTGAATGTATTAAACCGAAGCCTTTAGAGACTATTTCAGACCCAACATGTGGCACAGGCGGTTTTTTTCTCGGAGCAATTGAGTACTTAAATAGTAGTTACGGAAAGGAATTACAAGATACTAGTAAAAAGGAATTTTTACAATTCAGGACTTTTGAAGGATGGGATATAGTACCGTCGACAGCGAGGTTATGCTTAATGAATTTATTTTTACACGGTGTAGGAGATATGAAAGAAACTCCTGAAATTAAAGTGGAAGATAGTCTGCTTGAACCGATAAAAAATAGAGTGAAAATTGTGCTAGCCAATCCTCCATTCGGAAAAAGCAGTACTTATACTATAACTAATGATGAAAAATTAGCTAAACAGGAAGCTTATATTCTGAGAACCGACTTTTGGACCACTACGAGTAATAAGCAACTCTGTTTTGTTCAGCACATTGTTAATATGCTGGAAGAGAATGGTAGGGCTGCAATTGTTCTACCAGATAATGTTTTATTTGAAGGGGGGGCTGGTGAAGTGATTAGGAGGAAAATATTGGAAGAAACAAATCTGCACACAATTTTAAGATTACCAACGGGAATTTTTTATGCGAACGGAGTAAAGGTCAATGTCTTGTTTTTAGAAAAAAAGAAAAGGGAGAAAGTGCCTAATACTAAAGATGTTTGGTTTTACGATTATAGAACAAATGTACATCATACACTAAAAAAACATCCGTTGCAATTCGAGAACTTAAAAGCATTCATTTCATGCTACCAAGCTGAAAATAGAGATAAAACAGATGATACTTGGAGTGAACAAAACTTAAATGGTCGATTTAGGAAGTATACTTATAATGAGCTTATATCACGAGATAAAGTTAATTTTGACGTCCTTTGGTTAAAAGATGATAGTTTTGTAGATTTAGATAGTTTGCCAGAACCAGAGCTTTTAGCTCAAGAAATAATTGATAGTCTAGAAAGCTCATTGAACAGTTATAAGGAGGTTGTCAGAAGTTTAAACCAGACGTAGATTTCTCTTAGAGCTACGACTTTAACATTTCTTGTTGATGTTAGCCAAGAAGAAAGCCCTATAGGGAAAATTATAGGGCTAAATACTTCAAAATACCTATGCTTTAAACTTTTATTACTCTGTAGATGCTTCAAAGATTAATATTCTATCCTCAAACAAGGATATTGGAAATACGCTTATAAATTCGGAAAAATTAAGGAATGAGAAACTTATATCATAGCACTGAAATTGATATTTGCCTTTTTCACGACCAGATTGCTCCAACTTGAGCTTCTTTTCAAAGGATGTATCACTCTCCGTTTTTCTTTCGGGGGATAAATTGAATGAATTTTTACTCTTTTTCAGATGATAATAATTGTACCCTTCTATTTTAAAATCAAAGCCACACAACTTATCTTCAAGCAGTACATACTTGCTTTTTGAATCAACCTTAACAATAGGTCTTTCAGTCAATTTCAATAGCACTTTTAATTTTGCTGTAATCATATTATCATCGGACAATTTAAGGTCAATACTGTTTAAGCTTTGATTGCTAGGACTTAGTCTCAGAGAAGTTATGTTTCCTAATGTATCCCACTGCCCTATAATTTTGAATGAACTGTTCTGATAATAGGGGTTTTTTATTCTAAGGAAGACTGTATTATTCTTTTGTGTTAGCTTATCAATAATTAGATTTGAAATATTCGTTAAAGCCTTATTTGTGGTGTCTATTTTTGGAAAATTGTTCAATTCTTTCAATCGATATATTGACTTTGGATTGTTGAACTTTTCAATTCTTAACTGTTCTTGCTTTGCCCTTTGTTCCATGTCTTCTTTCGCTTTAGCCTGTGCTAATATAGCTTTAGCCTTTTCATTTACTTTTGTTATTTCAGCACGCTTCTTGTTAAAAAGATTTGCTTCATTTTGCGTCATAGCTCTCTCAGTAAGCACAATACTGCGTATACAGCTAGATGGAAATAAGGTCGTGCCTGGGTAGAAGGCGATTTTCTGACTACTAAATTTCCAATCTAAGCTTTTACGAAGATCATTCATTCCCATATCGTTATTTAGCAAATAATAGGGTTTAACTTGATAAACATCATCGTGATCATGATTAATCTCACTGAAAGTAAATCCGATAGTTTTTGGCCCAGATTGATATTCTTCAAGGCTTTCGTAATAGGAGATACCGTACAGGTATTTCGGGTTGGAATAGGCAGCCGCATTACATGCAGAGCCAGACCTAAATACGCCGTCAGATAAAATAAGCTTATGAAATTTAGTGTTTGTGAGTTCTACCACTTTTCCCTCTGGAACAGTATACCTGAACAATTGATTGATTTCAACTTCTTTTGTTTGAGCAAAACAAACTAGATTAAAAACAAAGCTGGACGCAATTAATATGGAGCGAAGCATAAATTAAAATTATTACCTCCGTTCCTCAAGGTGGTTTAAAATAAGCAGAGGTGGAACTAATAGTAGTCTGCGGAAGAGGTACTGGTATACCTAAAGTGCAAGACAAAACTATAGCCCACCTCATAGGTGAGCGTATAGTTGATATCTTTTGCACTTTTAAAAATTACCAGTTTTCTTCCGCAAAATTCAACTAACGCAATGCTGTTGTTATATGTAATATTTTTTCTTTACTCTATTCTATAAGCAATTATATTTATGGCTAATATCCAAAATTGTTTTGATAACTTAAAATGGGAGAAAACCAAGCTGAAAAACCGACAAAACCGACAATTTTGCAAGTTTCCCCATTTAAACAATATGAGAGGTGTCCGTATTGTAAAAGTCTTGGGAAGAAGCATTTTATAAGAGGCAAAAAATGTCAATATAAATGCAGCAAATGCAATCGGTATTTCACTCATAGAGCAAATTACACTAGAATTGATGATAACGACAATTTTGATCGGTTATTCAAAGAATATCTTATTTGTAAAAGGAAGAGTATCAAGATTAACTTAAGCCAGTTACTTATAAAGTATCCTGATCTTTCAAAATCATCACTATATAGAAAGAGAAATTACATCGTACTCGTTGAAACAATATTGCGAATAGCAAGGAAAAAATCAGACATTCGAATATTTAAGGTTCTTAAAAGCAGTGTTCAATTAACACTTAATGAGGGGAATTTAAAAATTGAATTTATTGAAATTCAACTTATAGCTTCTAATCCAGATAATGTTCAGATTGCTTTAAAAGTTAACGAAGTTGATTTTTTTGAAGAAATGTGTATTAGAATAAGTTCGGTGTATAAACCAATGATTAAGAAAGATCAGTTGCGATTAGATATAGCTAAAAGTAGTTTTGAGAGTTTTTCGGATGAATTTTTAAATAGCCTCAGAAATTCCCACTTGCGGAATGAGGCTTGGAGATTTTAGAGGTAAAAAAAGCCTTCATGATATAAATTTCAAAGCATACGACATGCTAGTTACATAATAATGTGCGGCGCAAACAAAGCTGCTAAATATTATGGAAACTATAAATTACGGCAACCAAATCTATGTAGCCACAACGAAGCTGAAAGTCCCTGAATATTACCAAGGGAAAGAACTGGCAAAGCAAAAGCAAAAAGTTAAGAAAAGTATCGAGAAGTATGGCGTCAAGCGGACTTTAGTAGTGAACCAACGAGATGACGGCACAAACATCATTATTGATGGAGTCCAAATTTTTGAAATAGCTAAGGAAATTGGCATAGCAGAACTACCCGTATTTTTTGTCGAATTAGGCTTGGAAGATGAAAAACTGTTATCGGTAACATTGAATCAGAAAGCAAAAGCCGATTTATCTGAACAGCAAATAATAGATTTAGTTGGGCAAATATCCTTTGAAAGCTTTTTTGCAGATGAAATTAAAGCTATCGATTTCAATGCATACTTCTCGCCCGAAACAGTATTGCCAAGAAAGCTTACGGTTAAAAAATCCATTAAAAGGATAAGCATTCCGCTTAGCGAAGAAAGTAAAATCAAATTCTATGAAATTGTAGAAGAATTGAACGCACCAACTTTTACTGATGCGATAGAAACCTTAATTGATATATATAATGATTGGAAAGAAATATTACAAAAAGATCAAAGAGATGAAAGTTTATAGTAGAAGCCAAGCGATGGAGGCACATATAACAAAGGACTTAATAGATCATAGTTGCCTTGTTGAACTAGAAGGAGCGCCTCCGATACTGTATATTGAAGATCAGCATCCTGCTTTAGAACAATTGCCGCTTTTGATAAATAAAGTCACATTCAATGCATCAAATAGGGCTGCAAACAAAGGACAGAAAAGCATTTTGTTTGGAGCTGTTAATGGCAAGATTAATAAACTTGGCTTTTGTACGCAGGGCGCATTGTATTCCAACAATCCCGAGCTAGATTATATCCTGTGTAATGATTTCGCTATTGCCTTTGATAATATTTTAAGGGACAAGTTACCACAGCGACATAAGGTTGGCAAAGTATTAATTGATAAACAAAACCTACATTCTCAATATAGATTTTGTAAAACTAATTACACTAGTGGTATTATAAATGTTGACAGTGCCTTTAACTATCATGTAGATGATTTCAATCTTGATAATACGTATTCTTCAATGGTAGTATTTAAAAGGGATATGATTGGGGGACATTTGATATTTCCTGAATATGGTATTGGATTTAAGTTGAATAATCAGTCTTTAATACATTTCTGTGGCAAGAAATTACTACATGGTGTTTCTCCCATTGAAAAATTGGATGAAGGCGGTTACAGAATTTCAGTTGTTTATTATGCATCAAAGGATTTAAACCATTGTTTACCTTACGAACAGGAACTAAATAAAGCTAAATCAAAACTATATGTTAGGTAATCCAAAAACAGTTCGAAATAAGGAGAAATTTCTACAGCAGTATTTCTTATCGGGAATGAATACCTCTAAGGCTAGTGAGATGGCAAAGCTATCAAGACAACATGTTTACGACTGGATAGCTAATGACAGTGAGTTTAAGAAAAGACTGGCTGATATAGACAAGAAGTTTGAAAATTATGCCTATAGCCAACTTATGGTTAAGGCGTGTAACAAAGACAGTAAAGCCTTAAAAGTATTATATGATAGAAGCTTGAAAAATACACCATAAGGTGTCAATTGTTTGATTATTAAATTTTTATGTGTAAAAATTTTTAAAAACAAAAAACTCGTTGGTTATTAGCCATAAAAAATAAAACGTTATGAAATTGACTTATTCAGTGCGCCCTGTGTTAAGGACGGATAAAAAAAGAAAAGATGGAACGTGTCCTATCCACTTTTCGGTAAGAGTTGGACAATATGTTACCAGAATGCCTTCAGGTAAGTATATTAATGAAAAGGACTGGGACAGCAAAAATAACTGCCCTAAAAAGAAAGATAAGTTCCTTCAACTGTTAGCTACTTATCTCAACAAAAAAGCAAGTGGATTTGAAACCTATATGCTTACTCAAGAAAGTTTGGGCAAACCGATTACATTAACTGTTGCTATGAACTACTTTAGAGATAATACAAAAGTTAACCTATTTGATTTTTGGCAGCAACAAATAACCCTTTGGGAGTTCTCAAAAGAGTATAATACTTTGAAATCTTATAAATCGGGTTTGAACATCATCAAACAATTTAATCCGAAAATGAACTTTGGAGACATAAGCTATGATTTAATCCAGAGATACGATGTTTTCCTAAGAAAAGTTAGAGGAAATCAAGATGGAGGATGTTATACCAAACACAAGGTTTTTAAGGCAATTATCAATGAAGCTATTCGTAAAGGTTACATGGATGTAAACCCGTATAAAGATTTTCCTATAAAAGCATCAAAGGGTAATAGAGAGTTCTTGTCTATTAATGAAGTTAAGAAGCTGATGACGTATGAAGTTGATAAATCAAATGAGACCTTGACACGTGTCAAAGACCTATTTTTATTCAGCTGCTTTACTGGCTTGCGTTATTCTGATGTAATGAATATCAAACTGGAGAACATCAAAGATGAACCCTCAAGAATTGAGATAAAAGTTCAAAAGACAGATAGACCGTTAGCAATACCTTTAATGCCAAATGCCAGAGCAATACTTCAAAAATATAATGGTTATGCAATTAAACCTAAAACGTCATCGGCTCTACCGCAGATGGCTAACCAAGTGGTAAATAGAGGGCTTAAAGATTTGATGAAATTGGTGGGCATTAATAAATCGATAAGTTTTCATTGCGCAAGGCACAGTTTTGCAAGTAATTTAATAGAAAATGGTGTTTATATCAGCCACGTCAAAGATTTGCTTGGACATACTAATATTGCTCAGACCCAAATTTATGCAAAAAGTTTATCTGAAGACCTTTATTCTTCAATGGATAAATTGAATGACGTGTATCACCATGCGATTTAACATCAGAGCTAATAAAATAAAAAGTATTTAATCCATTTGGTTTCATTTTGATGGATTAAATACTTACTAAAATGGATAAAAGATAATAACAACATGAGTAAAACGCTACAGCCAGCGAAGGTCAATTGCGCAATTAATAGTTTGATGTTCGAAAGAAAAGTTCAATTAAGAGTAAATGCCATAGTTTATAACGAGGAGTTGATTAACTACATGAAATCTACCGTAGAATCTCAAAAGAAAATTAAAGATAAGCTATATATTCTTTATCTTTTCAAAAGGGTATTTGCAACATCGGTAAGAAATCCTGACAAAAAACATTACTATTTCTTTGAAAATGAGTACTTGTTGGATAGAAATACTTTTGACGTTGATAAATGGCTAAAGGTTGAAATTGAGTTTTATAGAAATGTTCAGTCTCTTGAAAAAGAAGTACCACATCAAGTAGTACCTGAAATTAAAACCGATTTTGATATCAAATGGATTACTGGCGATGAAGTGAAGAAGCGTTTCAATTGGAGTAGAAATACTTTAAGCAAACGAATTGCAGAAGGTATGCCTTGCCATGCAAAGGGAAACACTAAACTTTTCGATTTAGAAGAGATAGGAGAGTGGTTTAGAAAAACTGCAGATTAATGTTTTTTCTTTTGACAGCGCAATTATTAATCATGGGTCTGACTAATTACTCATCTTAAGTCGGAAAGACCAAAATTCAACAAATTTTATATGAAAAGTAAAAAACAAGGTAAGGCGGTAGCCTCGCCAACAAGACAGTACTGCCCAATTTGTAGCAGGTATGTTAAAGCATCAACACGTTATCCAAATTACATTTGTCTGAAATGTCAAGAATTAGCGGTTGATGATAATGAGCAGAAAGTAGCTTACCACAACACCACAAACGATGGTCATGGATGCGAAGGAATAGTTATAACAACCAAGGAAAAAACATCAAATGCTTGCTTCATCAAAGGTGTTAAGGTAAAGGTTGAAGAAGCATATTTGGGAGGTATAGTCTTTCTCCCCTTCAAAGCTCAAAAGCCCAAAAAGAAAACCTCAAAAGACTGAAACGAACTTTTGAACTCTTAAAAAGACAGTTGATGATGCTCAAGATTCTTCGGTATCTTATCGCAATTTGAGCATCATCAAGCTCTTTTGAAGTAGGAGGGCAATTCTTGTATAAACTATTTTTTGATTAAGAAAAAGGTCGATGACAGCGTATGGTCATTATAAATTTCCAAAGTTACTAATCTATGCCGTCCGAAAGGAAAGGCATTATCAGAACATGTATATATACATGAATAACATGTTACCTGATAATGGAATGTTGATGAAAACAGTATATCAATGACTGATGTTGAAGAATTGTCTGATCTGTTGAAATCATCTGATAAGGCTTCAAAACATTAAAATATCAAATTATTTAATGAAAAGTCTGATAATCACTTCAAGAACCAAGAATTAATGATTTGATGAATCTCAAGAACTTCAAGCATAAATTAGTTGAAGATGGGATAATAATTGTGAAATGTCATGCGCAGACCGATTTTCTCAAAATTCTAAGTTCTTTCAAATGAAAGCTGATGATCTTTAATCTGGATAGCTAGGCAATTAAACTTAATCAATTCTATTGACTTTTTATTGCCTTAGAAGAAAGAACTACCCTAAGGTCAGGTAAATAGACACGGAGGTTAAAATCGTTGAAATCTCAAGAGATTTAGGTGCCAAAAGGACGTCCGCCAATAGTTTCAATATTTACTAAATTATCAAAATCACACTTCGTACAATGTTCAATTAACTCACTTTCAGTTTTGCCAGAATAAATCTCAAGGCTCATACTTCCGCAATTAGGGCATCTTGGCTCAAGATCAAACCCAAGATACTTCATGAAGAGATTCTCAAATATCGATACTGTTGAAGCAGCTAATATGATGCAGATTTTGCAATCTGGAAAGTTCTTGTAAGCAGAATGAACAATTTCAGAAGAATAACTCCAAGCCATGTCACTCATCTTTCTGGCATGACTACGCAAAGTAGCATTGTTAGACCCAGGAGCGTATTCATCAATAAATAGTTTTGCTATGCCTTTAAAGTCTCCATTTTTTAATTGAGCTTTTTCAACAACTTGACCATTTCTTTTTGTAAGCTCATGAGCTAAGGCTAACAGACTTTCTCGGCAAATAAGTCCTATAGCTTGCATTTCCTCAGCTTCCATACCTATATGTAGTCGATCAGCAGCGAGCGTTAATTTTCTTCTTATTGCATGAACTTGTTCAAGGTCTAATGGTAATTCAGACAATACATTACTCTCTTCGTTTTGTCCATGTTGAAGACGTTGAACTATTCCAACATGAAAAGAATAGACCTCATCTGCAGTGAAATAGAATGTATCTTGCGGATAAAGGTTCATAGGGACACGCAGTCCTTCGGCAATCCACCATGCACCTTTATTTGTTTTAACATTCCAAATATTAGCTTTGATACCACCATCATCAAAAGTTCCTTCAACTTGTAAGTACAGTACTTTGGAAATTTTATTCTCTTTCAAATACTTCTTTATTCTTTTTTCAGTGTCTTTTCTTTCTTGTGGTGTCATTATATCCGACAATTAAGAGTGGTCAATTTTATGAAACATAAATATAATTAATTCCAAAATAATTACTTGCGACGTATTCTTTTCCAATTCTATTGGCTTTTTAGTGCTCTAGAAGATGGAACAACGTTAAAAGCAGGTAAAGAGACAACCGAAGAATTATCGTTGGAATCTCAAGAGATTTTATTGTAAAAACTCAATTTATGGTTTAATAGCAAAAAGATTATTCAGTTTAATTTGATGAAGTGAAAGTGATACTGTAATTTCAGAAAAATTTAACTGTATGAAAACGCTCACTCCTACTTTTGAAAGTTTCCAAGAGTTTTACATAGAATTTGTTGCTCCACTCAAAAATAATAATCCTGAATACATAAGGCTTGATGGACAGACTACTGGCTCTACCAGAGGTGCTGCGGCTTATTTCAAATATAGGGGCAATAAATGGAAAGTTGATGCAGATACTCAAATCGACAAACTGAAAATAGCCTTTGAGCTTCTTCAACGGGGCGAAGATCCATTTTTGATAAAGCCAACTCAAAATAATACTGGCGAATGCCTCATCATCAAAGAACAGCCTTTGAGGAATAAGAAATTTTATGTCTATAAAATAGTTTGATTATGAGTTTTTCAAGAGAAGAGTTGAAGATCAGAGATTTTGATGCTCAACAAAAAATAGCTCAGGCTCTTGTAGATAAGTTAGAGCAAAATCAGAAACTAACTGCCGCAGAAGCAAGCCATATTTGTGGAAGACTAAGACTTTTTCATGATGAACAGGGCAGAGAATTAGA
Source organism: Pedobacter nanyangensis (assembly GCF_003313505.1). Classification (GTDB taxonomy): domain Bacteria; phylum Bacteroidota; class Bacteroidia; order Sphingobacteriales; family Sphingobacteriaceae; genus Pedobacter; species Pedobacter nanyangensis. Next base: position 603,950 of record NZ_QMHO01000001.1, read on the forward strand.
TGCGTTAAAATATCCTCAATGCAATGATTGTGTTTTTCGAGATAAGTATCTTTTGTATTTTAATAACCATGAAGGGTGGAACCTTGCACTTGATTTTAATGGAGAAATAAGTCAAAATCACAAAAGAGATGATGTTGAATTCCTGAATAGCCATCATTTATCTTGGGAAATGGATGTAGTAAGTAACCTTCGTTTAAAAGATGAAATAAAAAGACATATCGCTATTGAAACTAATAGACAAATCAAATCATTAAAAGTTTATTGTCAACAAATGGGTTATGGTAGCAATCGTTTTGAGTATTTAAGAAAGGGGCTAGTTCTACATAGCAAATTCATTTATTTAACAGTTCTCGAATATTATGACGAAGGAAATCCGAAAGAAGAGATTTTATCGATATGCAATTATAAATTCGTAATTGACAGCTTTGTTTACATTCATGTGCTTTTTAGACATTATGCACAAATAGTTAAAGAGCATCAAACAGATAAGTCCTATCATTCTATTCGACATTTTGACCACACGAACTTACCAAAGGAAATTTTAAAAATACTGGTTGAATTTTCTGGTATTGTTGATTGTAATCGGTTCGATAGAGAAAAAGTTTTCTTCAAGATAGATGATACCAATTTTGCTCTTTGGTATAAGGAAATAGAATTTAACAAAAGAGGCAAGCCCAAAGAAAAGGTAATGCAAATTCAAACTTTATACCCTGTAGAGGCAAAAAGAGATTTAGAGAAAATACAAGGACTAAACTCTGTAAAAGTTGATGATAATCTCTGGTTTTACTTATAATAACTATTTATTTATTGATCATACATAATGCTCGTTGCTTATGACAACTGAACTATTGAGACAACATCAAATGGTGTTTCTAAATCATTTTGATAATGATAGGATAACATCAATTGAAGAACTTTTAAAGATATTCTACTCAGAATTTCCGATTGATAATATAAAGAGACTTTCGAAAGAAAATTATGTACTCGGCAGGCTTTATGTAGATCAAAGTGAAAGTTTTTGCTACTGGATGGAAAAAAAGTTAGAAAATTTTGGAAAAATATCTGGTAGTAATGCCAGTCAATACGGGGTGTTTTATGGGCGATATGGCAAGAATACAGAAAAAGAATATAGAGGTGCAAAAAAGTATGGTAGTGATTTTGATACAGCGTTTCATAACCTAAAAATTAAAATTTCAGAGCTGCTGTTATCGGGGTCAATAGAGGATTATGCAGCCATTTCTAGGTCTATAATACCTGATAAGTTCAAAGGGAAATTGCTGGCAACATATTTTCCAGACAAATATCTAAGTATTTATTCTAAAGAGTATCTTGACGAAATATTAACGTATTTCAACTTAGATGATGAAGGTAGCCTAAATGAAGAGCCTATTTATAATCAGTTGAGGTTGATAAAATGGAAAAATGAAGATGATATAATGAAATCATGGTCATTAATGAAATTTGCAATGTTCATAAATGATGAACTATACACATATCTATACAACGTAACAAAAGATAATGAGCAGGAGAAAGTGCCTAAATTTCCAGAAATTGGAAATTTGAATATTAGTTTGATAACAAACTTGCAGATTGATAAAGATTTTATAAATACAGGTTCAAAAAGCAACGTAAGTGACTTACCATTAAAGAAGCAAGACTACGAAAAATTTAATCTTAGAAAAAAAGCTATTGGTGACCGTGGGGAGCATATCGCTAAAATATGGGAAGAAATGTATTTGATAAAGAATGGGAGACCTGATTTAGCAAAAAAAGTTACCTGGGTTTCAAGGGACACTGATAGTTTAGGATACGACATCTTGTCTTGGGGTTTAGATGGTAGGAAGAAGTATATTGAGGTAAAGTCAACTACGAATAAAAAAGCTGATCCAAATTTTTTTATAACATCGTTCGAATTGTCTCAATCAGAGAGTCTGACAAACTACTTCATTTACTATGTATTTGATGTGTTAGGTCTATCTCCTAAAATATGGAATCTGGGAAACCCTTTCTTTCCAAAAGTTAGAGGTGTAGTGATGAAACCAACTTTATACAAAGTAAGTATTAAGTCAAAGAAGGTATAAAAAATGGGGTAAATTCTAGGGTAAATTCATCTGAAAAGGTATAGTGCAGTTTTGGGCAATTTTGGTTCAAAATCACATTTTTTGCTGACAATAATTGAGTTCAGAACTCTGCTCGGGGCTACTTAAGGAAATACCATACTTACGGTATTTCCTTTTTTTATATTGCTAAAAATATATTACAATTAGTTGCATATCTTCCAATATCAGTTCGACATTTTCCAGCCAATTAACCTATGCCAAAACAAATTTGCGTCTAAAAAAAACCTATCAAGCTTACGCTGGGAAACTATTTGACTTGTTTCGAATTTTCCTTACGGATCAACCTCAGCAAAGGAGCAACATAAAATTTTTAGTACAATTTTACAGGGTGCCGCTTTAAGCATCCAGCAGGAATCATAGCACAACTACGGGCTTCTTCAACACGGAGATTTAAGACATCAAAATACGGGAGAAGGTATTCCTATATAAAGGAGTTACCCTTCAATCCATTTCCTAAACTCGGCTGTTGTAGCTGTCGAGGTGGTTAAACGTTGGGACTGGTTAATTAATTTAATGGAGATCCGGTCGTTGAAGTAAGGTTCTATTGATTCAATAAAATTGATGTTGACCATCTCGCCCCTATTGATCTTAAAGAAGATATTAGGATTCAGTTTTTCGGCCAAATCGGCAAAACGTTGCCTAAATTCATAGGTTTTTCCCTTATTGTCAACTGCGTGGCAAATACCTAAATGCGTCGAAATACTGACGATGTTTTTAACTTCCAATAACAACGTATTGGCATTTGCCTTAACCAAGATCCTTTCTTTGTATCTGTGGTTGATCTTACTGATGGCGGACGAGATACTTGCCCAATCTATAGGTTGGTTTTTAGATGCCAGCCGGTTAAATTTGCTCATGGCAGCTTCAAAACTTTTGTAGCTAATAGGTTTTAGTAAATAAGCGATGCCGTTACTGTCGAAGGCCTCTTGGTAAAAATCGTTGAATGCTGTAGTAAAGATAATGGGACAGGTAATGATATCTCGCTGCAGCGAAGTGAATACATTGCCATCTAGTAACTTGATGTCGCAAAACACTAAGTCTGGCATTTTATGTTCAGTAAACCAGGCTAAAATCTCTTCATTACTTTTTAATACCGTTGCAACAGTAATACTGCTATCGTATTTTTCGATATAAAAAAGAAGCTGCTCGGCATTAAGGCTTTCGTCTTCTATGATTACAATGGTCATCCCTATTATTTTATCTACTGGTAATTACTGGTATCTTTACCACAAATTTATTGTCAATAGCCTGATAGTCCAAGACTTTGTCAAACAAGAGTTGATATCTTTTGGCAACGTTGGAAAGTCCCAGTCCTGTGTTGGAAATCATTTCTACAGGTCTAATCGGATTGGTAATCACAATTAGATTTTTCTCTCTCCTGATCTCTATTTGTAATGGTAACGTATCGCTGCTTTGGTTGTGTTTTATGGCGTTTTCTAGGCAAATCTGCAAAGCAAAAGGAACTATATATCCATCTTGGTCATCTATTTCAAGTTTGATTTGGTAGGCACTCCCGAAACGTTTGGTAGTTAAAGCTAGGTACTTTTGCAGAAATGATAGTTCGTCTTTTAATGCTACGCTATCGGTAGTATTGTGCAATAAAAAGTAACGGTAAACGTCAGCAAGGTCTTCGATAAAATCCTCAACTTGACTTGGATCTTTGCGAATTAACGAAGATAGTATGCTCAGGTTGTTGAATAAAAAATGAGGTTCTATATTTTTCGTCAGCATTTGAAGGTGCATACTTTCTAGCTCTATTTTAGAATGGGCTAGTTTCTCCTTTAAGGCGTTGGTTTCTGTAAAAAATAGATAGGCAATGGTAAAACCTGAAACATATAAGTGGGAAAAGGAAATGGAAAAGATAAAATTGGTTTGTAACAAGGCAAAAGTAGTATTTCCACCGTAGTAGGCCCTAACAGCGATATGAAAAATTGAAGTGAAAATTGCAAATAGCGGAATGGTCAACAGAAAAGCATAGACAAACTTAAACCTTCTAATTTTCCATCTGCTTAAAAGTTTCCAGGCAATCAGCGTGCAGCCCAACGAGCCCAAGGTATTAAGGTAAGTGGTAATATGTGTAGGAAGATCATAGAAGTTGATATCTCCCCACATCCTGGTAACGTAATAGGTAAGCGTTTGCAGTGCGTTCAGTAAAAAAAGTACCAAAAGAAAGGCAATGGCCGCGATTATTTTTTTAAGGGACATGTTTCTATTGTTCGTTATTTTAAAAGGTGGACTGTTGGTTTTGTATGGTTCAACAAACCAACAGCCATCAAATATCTAGGTTATTTAATTCGATTTGCCTCTTCAGCTACATTTTTTTGTCTGCTAGTTTTTAGCTTTCCATTGCCAAATTTATAACTTAAATTGATACGGACGCTTTGGTAATCGTATTCATTTTGGCCATTTAAGCTAGCATTGTTATTAATCTGCCTGTAAGCAATCTCATTTCCCTTGCTGATAATTGTAGAGGCAGTTAGTCCAACATTTAGCTGTTTGGCAAGAAAGCTTTTTCTAAAAGCCATGGTCAAAAAACCGTAGGCATTGGTCTGTAATGTACCATCAAAACTTGGGAAACTTTGGGTATAATTTAACTGAACGATATTGGTGCCGCCAAGTTTAAATGAATTGTTTACAGAAATATTAGCACCTGCACCATTTGTGGAAGGAACTAAGGTTTCATCTTTCGATGTTGTGCGTTGCCAATAATATCCTCCACTAAATTGGCTCTCCAGATTTTTGACCTTCCCGAAGGTGTAGTTTGCATAAACACCATATTGATAGCTGTTCAACAGGTTGTAGTAGCTGTATCTCTGTGTTTTGCCATCATCCAAGAAATTGGCGAAGTAACTGATTTGATCATGGTTGGTAGAATGATAAAACGTAGCGCTAAAATTTTGGTTATTCGTATAAGTAAATTCGACGTTATCAGAGAATGATGGCATGAGCAATGGATTGCCCTCTACGTATTGCAGCGGATTGATGAACCATTGGAAAGGGTTAAGCTGATCTAGTTTTGGCCTATTCACCCTTTTCGAGTACTTGATCGAATAGCTGGCCTTGTCAGATTGGTTATAACTCAGATATAAGGTAGGAAAAAAATTGCCGTAGTTACGTTTGATCTTGTCTGCATTGGATTGGGACTTGCCATCGTATCTGGTGTTTTCATAGCGTAATCCACCCTGTGCGCTCCATCTTTTGCTCAATTTCATTTCCGCAGAAACGTAAGCAGAAAAGATATGTTCGTTGTAATTGAATACGTTGGTTAGTGCCTCGTTTAGGGCAGGTTTTTGGTTAACGATATCAAAAAAACGAACATCACTGTTGTTGTCTAAAAAAGCATGACGTAAACCGGTTTGCAAGCTTAGTCTTTTTAATGGCAGGTTAAAATCTAGGTTTGATACACCTAACCTATATTTATTTAGAGAGGTGTTTTTGGTTGCAGCAAGCACATTATTGTTGTTGATCTGATTATTTCTGTCGTTGCTGATATTGTTATCCAGCCACTGAAAACCTAATTCGAAAGACTTTCCTAAGGTATCTAGTTGTTGGTTTAGATAGGTATGCAAGCGATGATAGTTCCCGTTGATGGTTCCATATCCATTATTAAACAGTTGGGTGTTAAGTTGCGCATTGTTGTAGAACAAACTTTTGGATTGATCATTAGAGGTAAAATCAGAACCATTAAATTCATAAATGGCCGAAACATCTGTTTTAGGGCTTATCTTGTAGTTGATATTGATTGACGGGGCAAAATCTTTGGCAAGCACCTGTTTGTCCTGTCTATTATCGCTTAATGAACTGCTGAAAATGTTTTCATTCTCTTCATAAGCATTTATTCTGTTGTAGTTATATAATAGACTAGAACTTAGACTAAACTTTTCTGTCTGATAGTTGATGTTGGCGCTGTTTCTGGTTGAGAGCTTACTACGTTGGGTAGCGGCCAAATTAACAGTTCCATTTAATCCCAAATTTGGATTTTTCTTTAGGATGATATTGATCAATCCCGAATTTCCTTCGGCAGCATATTTTGCAGGTGGTGTGGTAATAATTTCTACTCTAGAGATCTGTTCGCTAGATATGGTACCTAGATAGGCAATCAGCGCTTCTCCACTTAGTGCTATTGGTCTGCCATTGATCATCACATTTAGATTGCTTTTTCCAGCCATGCCGATATTGGTCTCATCTACTTTTAACAGTGGCGTGTTTTTTAGCGCATCTAAGGCATCGCCCCCCTGTGCTGATAATGAATTTTCTACATTAAACACCAGCCTATCGGTTTTTTGTACAAACAATGGCTTTTTTCCTGAAATAGTTACTTCTTTCATCATCGTCACATCGTCTTCCAAGATGATGTTTGGGAATTGAAATCCATCAGTTTTGGTATGGTCTATTTCAATTTTACTACTGTTGAACGTTTTGAAACCAATAGCTTTAACCCTAATAAAGTAAATGCCCGATTGCGTAGTTTTAAAATTGAATTTACCTAAGCTATCAGTCAACGTATAATTCGTTGAAGTGCTATCTTTCATGTTGATTAGCAATACTGGCGTGTAGGGAATGCTTGCATTATTTTTATCTAATAATTTACCCTGGAGGCTGCTTTGGGCATTTAGTTCTGTATTGGCAAATACAATTAGGATAATAACTGTTAGAAAGTGTTTCAATAGTGTCTTCATTAGCTGGTTTATTTTATTTACACTGCTAAATTCTAAAAGAAGACAAGGTTTAAATCATAGTTTTCAATGAATTGAGGGAAACTTGCTATGAATTTAGGAAAAACGTAAATGGATTATAGCTCGTTTTTTACTTTATATGGATAGAATAGTTGTTGAACAATAATTTCTTTTGCTTGGATGTGGGACTTTAGCCGCAAAACTGCTCTTATATAGTACATAAGATAAAACTGTATGACTAAGATAAATAAACTAATGGCAGTATTTATACTGCTATTGAGCAGCTCGCTGTTTGCCCAGAAATCAGATTTTGTTGCTAAAACCTTTAAAACGGCAGCCCCATTATATGATAACTTATTAGCAAAAACTAAAGGTAATTTTATTGATTATCCTCACAGTTTGTATCCTGATGGGAATTTGAAATACCTACAAATAGATGAGTGGACAGGTGGTTTTTGGCCAGGCGCCTTATGGTATATGTACGAATACACTAAAGATACTAAGTGGAAAGATGCCGCACTAGCTTGGACACATTCCTTAGAAAGCAACCAGTTTAATACCTCGCACCACGATATAGGTTTTATGATGTATTGCAGTTATGGCAACGCACTTCGTTTTGTGAAAGATGAAAAATACCCTCAAATACTTTTACAGTCGGCAAAATCATTAGCTAAAAGATATTCTCCGGTGGTGGGCAGTATCCAATCCTGGAACGAGCGTAAATCAAAAGGCGATATCAATACTTGGGAATATCCGGTTATTATGGACAATATGATGAATTTGGAACTATTGTTTTATGCCAGTAAAATCAGTGGCGATACGAGCTACAGAAATATTGCCATTAAACATGCCGAGCAGACGATGAAAAACCACCTTAGGACCGATCATAGTTCGTACCATGTAGTGAACTATGATCCAAAAACTGGAAAAGTTCTGCATAGGCAAACCTTGCAGGGCTTTTCGGATAATTCTACTTGGGCAAGGGGACAAGCTTGGGGAATTTATGGGTTTACGGTAGTTTACAGAGAAACAAAAGATCCACGTTTTTTAGAAGCTGCCATAAAAATGGCTGATTTCTTTCTCCAACATCCAAATTTACCTAAAGACAAGGTACCTTATTGGGACTTTAACGTCGGTCAGCAAGGATATAAACCAGATTGGCATTTCGATCCAAAAAAATATGCGGAGGTGCCAAGAGATGCATCGGCGGCGGCCATAGCAAGTTCTGGTTTGCTAGAATTAAGTACAATGCTGAAAGCAGAGCAAGGCAAGAAGTATTACAATGCGGCCGTTAGCATGTTGAAATCCTTGAGCAGTGATAAATATCTAAATGTAGAGCGACAAAATCCCTACTTTTTATTGAAACATAGCACAGGAAACTTTCCTTCTGATAGAGAAATTGATGTGCCATTGATATATGCAGACTATTATTTTCTGGAAGCACTTTTACGATATCAAAAAATAAGCAAGTAATTCAAATTTAAATTAGTTAAACAGCACCTTGTAGTTATCATGGCAAGGTGCTGTTTTTGTTAAATCGAAAATATTAGATAGATTTGATTGGATGCTTCCTCAAGTATGATTAGATCAACAGACAGTAGTATAGACGACCAATATTTATTAGAACAGATGAAGATCGATGATGAATCGGCCTTTCATCTACTTTATGAAAAATATTGGGAGCAAGCATATAACGCAGCCTACAAACGATTGAAGGATGCAGATTACGCCAAGGATATTACGCAAGACATCTTTTTACAACTGTGGTCTAGACGATATGATTTGCAAGTGGCTTCAGTACCAGCATACCTTTATACGGCTATCAGAAACAATGTTTTCAAATGGATGGAGAAGGAGCAGAGGTTTACAACAATTCCTGATTTGTTAGAAATTTTGGTGCAGGAAAGCGACCAAGCTGACGTAGAGTTATTACGAAAAGAATTTATGTTAAAGTACGAGGCACTGGTAGACAGTTTGCCTTCATCGCAAAGAACTATCTTTAAACTTAGGTTTCACGAAGATCTTTCTACCAAAGAAATCGCCGAAAAACTCGATATCAGTAGAAAAACCGTACAAAACCAATTGGGTAAGAGCGTAAATCAGCTCAGGGATTCGCTAGATCTACTGTACATTGTCGTTTTATTGCACCTCGGAAAATAATTTTCTTTTTTTTGTGGGACTTTTTCGTGTTAGTCGGTCTTGTTGATATGGGCTGTCTATATAAGCTGCCGTAACCAAGATGGATAAAAAAATATTTCTAGAAATTTTAGCGAGATATAACAGAGGGGCTGCCAATAGGGAAGAGGTAGAGTTTTTAGAAGCATACTACGAACTATTTGACGCCGAAGGAAATATCCTTAATGGTCTAAATTCACAAGAAAAATTAAATATAAAGAATGAGATTTCAGCAGGTCTTTTGCTCGAAATTTCCAACCAAAAACAGAAGAAAATACCATTTTATTATTCGAAATGGTGGTCTGTAGCTGCAGTTTTAGTACTGCTAACTTCACTAGGTATCTTTTATTTCAAAAGCGAAAAACCAAGGGTTTTAATTACTCAGACCAAGAAAGAAAATATCATCAAGCCAGGTGTTAATCAAGCTATATTGACCTTAGCAGACGGCTCTACCATTGGCTTAAATGAAAGTTCTCATGGTGTTGTTGTAGAAGAAGACGGTTTAAAAGTTACCAAGGGAGCCGATGGAAAGATCAGTTACGATGTAGAAAAAGATCTAGTGCCAAGTATCAATACAGTGGCTACACCTAGAGGTGGGCAATATCATTTAGAATTGCCAGATGGAACAAAAGTTTGGTTAAACGCTGCTTCATCTATCAGATTTCCAACGCGGTTTTCTGGAAAGACTAGGACGGTAGATGTTACTGGTGAAATTTATTTCGAAGTCGCCAGTAACAAGGAGATGCCATTTCTGGTACGCACACATCATCAACAGATAGAAGTATTAGGCACACATTTTAATGTGAATGCTTACGAGGATGAACTTGATGAAAAGACAACGCTAATTGAGGGAAGTGTAAAAGTGGCCAAATTGGATAAAGCTGCGAACGAAAACACCCTATGGAAAGTATTGCGTCCGGGCCAAGAAGCATCAATAAAGCAAAAAGGTACCCAGATAACCGTTGCAGAAATTGATACCGATGTGGCAGTTGCATGGAAAAATGGCTATTTCAAATTTGATAAGGCAGATATTCACGCGGTGATGCGCCAGATAGCTAGGTGGTACGATGTGGAGGTTGTGTATGTCGGCGCTAAAAATGAAGATCTTTTTGTGGGAGAAATGAAACGTACCGAAGATATTAGAGGTGTATTGAAAATATTGGAACTAAGTAAAATAAAAACTTCCATTAAAGGAAGAACAATTGTCATAGCCAACTAAACAAACAAAATCAAACTTTATGAATACCTAAGAACCAAATTAAATAGGCTAAAAAAAAACCGGAAGTGCGGGAACACTACCGGTTTAATCTCCCAGTGGGAGGTGTTTGGCCCAAACCAAAAAAACTGTGTAAAGAACTTTCAATCAAAGACCAAACCTTACAAAAGTATGCAAATTAATTTTTACGGTAAAATCCGGATGCTTTCTGGATTTTGCCTGTCCAAACTGTTTCTAACCATGAAACTTACGGTAATCATTATTATGATTAGCTGCTTTCATATAAGCGCTAAAAGTTATTCTCAAAGTCTCAACTTAACAGGCAAAGATATTCCCTTGGCCAAAGCGCTGACGATGATCAGCAAACAAAGTGGACATTACCTGTTCTACAAGCATAATGAACTTAAAGATGCAGATCCTGTAACGATCAAATTAAAGAATGCCAGTTTAACCCAAGCTTTAAAAGAGGTTTTCAAAAACCAGCCTTTTACTTTTGTTATTGAGCAAAAAACCATTGTTGTTATCAAAGTGAAGACTGAAGCGCCAAAGACATCTATTTTTATAGACATCAAAGGAACGGTGCTGGGAGATAAAGGAACTCCATTGCCAGGGGCTGGTATACGTGTTAAAAACGGCACTCAAACTACAGTAACAGATGCCAATGGTAATTTCAGTTTAAATAATTTACCAGAAAACGCAGTGCTTGTGGTGACTTATATAGGTTATGTAACACAGGAATTGCCTATTGGTAATAAAACAACCATCACGATTAATCTGATAGAAGATGCAGCCAGCTTAAATACATTGGTGGTTGTAGGTTATGGCAAACAAGAACGTAAAGATGTTACAGGTTCGATCAGTTCTATAGATTCGAAAAAAATCAAGGACCAGCCTGTTGTAAGTCTAGACAACGCCATGGCAGGTCAAATGGCTGGCGTACAGGTTAGTCAAGCCACAGGAGCGCCAGGTGGTGGATCTACCGTTAGGATTAGGGGTGCCGGCTCCTTAAGCGCTGGTAACGAGCCATTGTACGTTGTAGATGGTTTCCCGGTAACCAATGATTATAACCAAAGAAACAATCCATTAGCAACGATAAACCCGTCAGATATTGATAATATACAAGTACTAAAAGACGCTTCGGCAACGGCAATTTATGGTTCAAGAGGATCGAATGGTGTGGTCATCATCACTACCAAATCTGGAAAAACAGGAGCCTCTAAAATAGATTTCAATTTAAGTACAGGTGTACAACAGGTTGAGAAAACCCTAGACATGTTAAATGCTAGAGAGTACGCCATTTATATGAACGAAGCAAGAAATAATGCCTGGGTCAATTCTGCCCCAGGCAGATCAGCTTCAGATCCAAACTCAGTTCGTTTGCTTTCTACGCCGGCGGCAAATAGAGTTTTTTATGTGTTGCCAGATGCACTTTCTGATCCAGATGCACTGGGTGTGGGTACCAATTGGCAAGATGAAATCTTTAGAACTGCCCCTATGAGCAATTACCAGATTAATTTTTCTGGGGGTAATGAAAAAACTAAATACTTTGTATCTGGTGGTTATTTAACACAAGACGGTATATTGTTAGGAACAGATTTGAAACGCTACTCGTTCCGAGTGAATGTAGAGTCGCAAGTAAATAAAGCGGTAAAAGTTGGGGCAAACTTAACCCCAAGCTACAACTTTTCTAACCAAACTCTGGCCGAAGGTAACTGGCAAGGTGGCGGTATTATCCAATCTGCTTTAGCTGCAGGCCCACATTTAACACCTTACAATGCAGATGGTAGTTATCGAAAAATTACTGGCTTGGGCATGGGAACCAGTGAGGTAGATAATCCAGTTAAAATAGCAAAAGAATATTTTCATCAACAGGGCAACATGAGGTTGTTGGGGACTGCCTTTGCTGAGGTAACCATCATTAACGGCTTAAATTTTAAATCTTTGGTAGGTGCAGATATCAGAAACTTTAGAGAACAGATCTTTAATCCATCAATTATTAACCCAAACAGTGTAAACGATACTAAGTTGGCTACGGCTAACAACAACACTATCCAGTCGAGAAATTGGTTGGCAGAGTTTACACTAAACTACAACAAGAAAATTAAGAAACATGCATTTGATGCATTATTTGGTTATACGATACAACAAGAAAATATCGAATCTGCCTCTATTAGCGCTACCAATTTTCCAAACGATATTGTAAAAACAACCAACGCCGCGGGTACAATTACTAGTGCACCAGCACCGGTAGAAGATTGGGCTTTACTTTCTTATTTGGCTCGTATCAACTATAGTTTTGACAACAAGTATTTGCTCACCGCTACTTTTAGAACTGATGGTTCGTCTCGTTTTGGTTTCGATAACCGTTGGGGAGCTTTCCCTTCAGTATCATTAGGATGGAGAGTTTCTGAAGAGAATTTCATGAAGAATGTGAACTGGCTGTCTGATTTAAAGGTTAAAGCCAGTTACGGTATTACTGGAAACAACTTTATCAGTAACTACGGCGCTATTGCACTTACTACAGCCGATAACTACATTTTTGGAGCAAGTGGCGGTACGGTTAACAACGGTATTAGGCTAAATAACATTGGCAATAGCTTATTAGGTTGGGAAAAGAATAAACAATTAGATTTAGGGTTAGAGTTTGGTGTGCTGCAAAACAGAATGTTCATGTCTGTAGACTACTATAATAAAAGAACTTCAGACTTATTATTGAGTGTTCCTGTACCCACCTTAACAGGATATACCAACGCCTTGCAAAATATCGGCGAAATTCAAAACAAAGGCTTCGAGTTCACATTAACTAGCAGAAACTTGGTAAAAGAGTTTAAATGGACTACCGATTTTAATCTCTCTACTAACAATATCAAAGTGTTGGCTTTGGGCCCTGATGGTTCGCGGATCTTATCAAGACAAACTACATTTGCTGCAGGCAATACGCACGTTACGGAAGTTGGTGCTACACCCGGTGCATTTTTTGGCTACAAAGTGATTGGTGTTTACCAAAATCAAAATGAAGTAGATACCCAACCTGTAATTAAAAATGCAAATGGAACTACTGCATCTAAACCAGGCCAGCTAAAATTTGCTGATATCAACGGCGACGGTGTAATTACTGCCGATGATAGAACCAATATTGGGAGTCCGTTTCCAGATTTTACCTACGGCATGACCAATAGTTTTTCTTACAAAAACTTTGATTTTTCGTTTACCCTACAAGGTGTACAAGGGTTCGAGGTGCTTAATGCAGCCAGAAGATTTTATGGAAGCTACTCGGGCTTAAACAACTCTTTACGAAGTGCGGCTAACGGTTGGAAATCTGCTTCGGAGCCAGGTAATGGCATGATCCCACAAATAGATAGAAATTTTGCTTCTTTAGGTGTAGCTTCGGTTATTAACAATGCTACCTCTGCATTTGTTGAAGATGGCTCTTATTTAAGAATTAGAAACATTACGTTAGGTTACAACCTGCCGGCTTCGGTAGCAAAAAAGCTAAAGGTAGCCAACGCTAGATTTAGCTTTACGGTACAAAATGCTTTCACATTTACTAATTACGAAGGCTATAACCCAGAAGTAAGCGTAGAAGGGGCAAACCCTTTAATGCCAGGGGTTGATTCTGGTGCCTATCCATTGGCTCGTACATTTATGTTCGGTTTAAATTTTGGATTTTAAGAAACATTAGCAATGAAATTTTCCCATTTATAGGGATTGCTTCATTACCATTAAAGAAAAATCTTAGAAAGATGAAATATATAAAAACAATTTTTGCTGTGGGTACCATAGTGTTACTTTCGGCTAGTGGTTGTAAGAAAGACTTTTTAGATCGTGCTCCTATTTCTCAAATGAATGGGACCAATTTTTATAAAACTGCCGATGACATGAAAGCTGCACTTGCTTCGGTGTACAGTGGCTTGCAAACAGGCGGTACGTACTATTCATCGATGCACGTTATTGGCGAAATGAGGTCGGATAATACAGAAATTACCGATCCAAATGCAGGTGCCGACTTACTAGCGATAGATAGGTTCGAAAATTTACCTACTACCTCTATCAGCAGCACTACTTGGGCGGGCCACTACCAAGCCATCCAAGCGGCCAACATTGTGTTAGACAAAATTGACGCTGTAAATATGGATGCAGGGCTAAAAGCAAGGTATGCTGCCGAAGCTAAATTTTTACGAGCGCTAATGTACTTTAACTTGGTACGCATTTTTGGCGATGTCCCTTTGGTAGTGAAAATGATCAATAACCCAAAAGAAGGTTACGCTTATGGTAGAAACCCAAGTGCTGAAGTTTACACGCAAATTATTACAGATTTGACAGAAGCTGAAGCAGTTTTACCTCACGAATTTATTGGGGCAGATATTGGTAGAGCAACTAAAGGCGCTGCGGCGGCTTTGTTGGGTAAAGTTTACTTAACTCAGAAAAGGTTCGATTTGGCGGCACTTCAATTGAAAAAGGTAATTGACAATGTTGCATTAAACAAATATCAAATTATGCCAACTTATGCTGGTGTTTTTGGTATTAGCAATGAGAACAACAGAGAATCTATTTTCGAGGTACAATTTAAGAAAGGCGCAACTAATGAAGGTAGCCCGTTTACCAACCAGTTTGCGCCAATAGGTTCCGGAACGGCAGTGGTATCGGTTGGTAATCCGCTAGGACAAAATATCCCAACAGCTGATATGAATAACGCTTACGAAGCTGGAGATTTAAGAAAAGCGGTATCGATGAGAAACAGCTATGTGCTTAATGGCAACACGGTTCAACACAATTACATTATAAAGTATGCAGGTGTTCCGGCAGCCTATTTAGATAGTGATAACAACTGGATCGTATTGCGCTATGCGGATGTATTATTGATGTATGCAGAAGCCTTAAATGAGCAAGGTTATGTAGCTGACGGACCAGCATTTACCTACTTAAATCAAATTAGAAACAGAGCAGGCTTGCCGCCTAAAACCAGTAACAACGCCGATTTGTCGCTTCGCGTAGCAGATCAAGCGGCTTTCCGGTTGGCCATAGAGCAGGAGCGTAGAGTAGAGTTGGCTTTTGAAGGACACCGTTGGTTTGACTTGGTACGTACCAACAGAGCACTTACTGTAATGGCTTCTAAAGGCATGCAGTCGCACCATGTTGTATTCCCAATTCCCCAAACGCAGATTGATATTAACCCAGCTTTAATTAAGCAAAATACAGGTTATCCTAACTAATCTTGTCTTTTTCCCGTCTTTACCGCTATTGCAGTGAAGACGGGAAATTTGATTTGCTGTTCTACCCATCTTTTAATTCCAAAAAATTATGAGAAGATTATTTCTGTCTTGCTTAATGGCTATCGCTTGCTTTCAATTTTCATGGGCACAAGTACAGACACTTAACCAAAAAGATCATGGATATAGAGGGATATGGTATAGTAACCAGCCTTCTAACGACGAATATGTTTACAAATACAGTGGTGGTCTTGGCACTTATCCAGCCAATCATTATCCATTTTCTGTGTATGTAGCCAAAGAGAAAAAGACATTTTTTTGTTACGGCGGATCAGATCAAGCGGGTAAGACATTGCTGCACATGGTTTCTTATTTCGATCACAAAAGCGGAATGGTGCCCAAACCAACCATCGTTTTAGATAAAAAAACAGATAACGCCCACGATAATCCGGTAATGAATATTGATGCCGAGGGTTATATTTGGTTGTTTTCTACAGCGCATGGTACCAACGGTCCGTCTTATGTGCACAAAAGCGTGAAACCTTACGACATTGCTAAATTCGAACAAATTCAGGCTACTAAAATCGAAAATGGCAAAGTAGTGCCGATGAACAATTTTTCTTACCTGCAAAGTTGGTATCAAAAGGGGAATGGCTTTATCAACTTATTTACGCATTACGATAGGAAAGTAATACCAAATCAACCGAGCAAACCACGTAGAACCATAAGCTATATGACCAGTGCTGATGGTGTAAACTACAGCGATTGGAAAGATTTGGCTACCATTGAAGAAGGTCATTACCAAACCAGTGGTAGTTTCGGCAATACGGTAGGAACTTCATTTAATTTCCACCCGGTAAAAGAGGGCGAAAACGGACTAAATTACAGAACCAATTTATACTACATCCAAACCAAGGATTTTGGTAAAACTTGGGAGAGTGTGCGTGGTAAAAAAGTACAACTACCCTTAATCCAAATTGAAAACGATGCATTGGTAAAAGATTACCATTCCCTAGGTTTAAACGTTTACATTAACGATGTAGAATTCGATCATCAAGGTTATCCCATCATCTTATTTATTACCAGTAAAGGCTACCAAGCTGGACCAGAAAACGCTCCCTACACCTGGAATACCGCAAGATTTACAGGAACGGCATGGGAAATATTGCCCGTAACGACTTCTGATAATAATTACGATATGGGCTCTTTAATAGTTGACAAAAAAGGAATTTGGACTATTGTTGGCCCAACGGCTATAGGGCCGCAGGCTTTTAATACAGGCGGAGAAATGGTCATGTGGACAAGCAATAATAAAGGCAAAACTTGGATGGCAAAATCATTAACAGACAGGAGTGCCTATAACCATTCTTACGCTAGAAAGCCAGTAAACGTTCATCCAGATTTCTTTGCGTTTTGGGCCGATGGACATGGCAGAAAGCGCTCTGTATCGCATTTATATTTTTCGGATAAAAAGGGAAATGTTTACCAGTTGCCAGACCAAATGACGGCAGATTTAATGAAACCTATTAAACTAAAAAAGCCAGTTAAATAACCATGCTTAGATACCCAAAGCGGATAATTGTAGGTCTTGTAGTAGTATTTTGCTATGCCTGTAATCAAGATCAACTCCATTTGCAAACGATCGATAACGTGCAGCTGGAAAAAAACCTGTTGAAGGTAGAAGTATTAGCTAAAAACTTGGATGTGCCTTGGGATATTTGCTATGCCGACGATCATTCGCTTTTTATTGCCGAGCAAGGTGGCGCCGTTTCCAGGATAGATTTAGCTACGGGTAAAAAAAAGCAGTTGGTTAAAATAGCGGAAGTTTGGCGCAAACGTACAGCAGGCCTGTTGGGTTTAGTGGTGCATCCACAAGTACAAAAAAATCCTTACCTGTTTGTAAATTACACGGTGCAAAAAGACAGTTTGCTCATCATTAACCGTTTGGTTCGCTACGAAATTACAGCAGACACCTTAAAAAACCCAAAAGTACTCTTAGAAGTAGATGGCTATACCGCACATAATGGTTCCCGCTTAGCTATCGGTCCCGACCAAAAATTATATTGGGCCACAGGCGATGCCTATTTTGGCGAAAAAGCGCAAGATCCGAAAAGTTTAAACGGTAAAATTTTGCGGATGAATACAGATGGTTCTGTACCTGCTGATAACCCAATACCGAACAGTTACGTTTGGGCATCGGGTTTTAGAAACATGCAGGGGCTAACATTCTCCAACAAAGGTTTGCTCTATACTTCCGAACACGGCGATGCTATTGAAGATGAAATCAACCTGATCGAAAAAGGGAAGAACTACGGTTGGCCAGCCATTGAAGGTAAAGAAGATTTGCCTGCAGAAAAGGCATTTGCCCTAAAACATCACACCACGCTGCCCATCAAATCTTGGACACCCGTTATTGCTCCTGCTGGTATCACGTATCACAATGGTAAAGGCATCCCCGAATGGGCAAATAGTTTACTGCTGACCACTTTAAAAGGCAAAAGTTTAAGGGTAATCAAACTAAATGACGACGGTAAGAGCGTAAAACATGAAGAAATTTTCTTCGAGAAATATTATGGCCGATTACGGGATGTCTGCACCGATAAAGATGGTGCGGTCTACCTAGCTACCAGTAACCGAGATTGGAACCCTTCGCCAGGTTTTCCATTGCCAGGAGATGATAAAATCTTAAAAATTAGCAAAGCTGATAAAGCTACGCACAAAGTGCTAAGGGCAGAAGAACCAGAAACTGCAAATCTTGTTTCGGGTAAAACGATATACCAGCAATATTGCGCCTCCTGCCATAAAGAAGATGGAACAGGTGTATTGGGAACTTTCCCGGCCTTGGCAGGTTCGGCAAAGGTGAAGGCTAGTCCAGAAACGCTAATCCCAATTTTATTAAATGGCATTAGCAAGGAACAAGCAGGTGCAGCAATGCCCGCATTTAATTTTTTAAGTAATGAAGAAGCGGCAGCAGTTCTTACTTACATCCGTCAAAACTGGGGTAATAAGGCCAGTGCCATTACACCTACACAAATCAAAAAACAATAAATTACATGGCAAATTCAAATAAATTCATATCCTTATTAAAAGGCTTAGGGCCAGGTGTTATTACAGCCGCCCTGGTTTTTGGTCCAAGTAAAATGACCATTACTTCACGTTTGGGCGCCGAATTTGGTTATTCCATGCTGTGGATTGTGTTAGTAGCCATATTTTTTATGCTGGCATTTACTAATATGGGCGCTCGCATTGGGTTAAGCAGTAACGAAAGCTTGCTTGCCCAAATTCGCTTAAAATGGGGCAAAGGTGCTGCTATGGCTATTGGTTTAGGTGTTTTTTTGGTAACTACCTCATTTCAGGCAGGCAATTCTATAGGCGTGGGCATTGCCATTGCCGAAGCCAGTGGGACACCGGTTTGGCTCTGGGTGGTTTTGTTCAACGTATTAGGGATTGCCTTACTTTTTTTTAGAAGTTTTTACAAAGTGCTAGAACGGTTAATGATTGCTTTGGTAGCGGTAATGCTCATTGCTTTTTTAACTACGCTTTTCTTAGCCAAACCGTCTATTTCTGGCATTGCAGAAGGTTTTGTGCCAAGTTATAATCCAAACGCAGCTGTATTGCTAATTGCTTTTGTAGCCTCATGCTTTTCCATTGTGGGGGCTTTTTACCAGTCGTATTTAATGCAGGAACGTAAAAAATTAGGTGCCCAAGTGACTAACAAAAGCACAACAGGCATCCTGATTTTGGGTTTCATGAGTGCAGTAGTAATTATTTGTGCTGCTGCGGTGCTACATCCGCAGGGAATTAAAGTAAACAGTGCATCCGAAATGTCTAAAGCTTTGCAGCCTTTATTTGGCGAGTACGCCGCCAATCTGTTTTTGCTAGGCTTATTTGGAGCGTCTTTTTCATCGTTGGTAGGTAATGCTACGGTAGGTGGTAGCTTACTGGGCGATGCTTTTGGTTATGGCAGTCAGCTAAGTGCTAAAATGGTGAGGCTCTTTATTGCCCTGGTAATGGTTTGTGGCGCTACCATTTCTTTGGTATTTGGTAAACTGCCATTAGAGCTTATCATTTTTGCCCAAAGCGTAACCATTTTCTTGGTGCCTTTTATCGGCTATGCCATGTATCAAATAGCCAATGATGAAAAAATTATGGGCGCTCGAAAAAACAGTAACTATATAAAATTAGTGGGTGCCATAGGCTTATTGCTATTAGTAGCATTGGCCGCATGGAATTTCTACAACATGTTCATTCAATAACATTGATAAAAATATAACACGCAAATATGGAAGATTTAAAAGCGCTTGAAGAAAGATACACTCGTCCTTCGGAGGCTCTTATTGCAGATGTAAAAAAAATTAAAGGCGATATTGTATTGCTCGGCATTGGTGGTAAAATGGGGCCTAGCATGGGCAAATTATTGGTAGATGCCTTGCGTAAAGCAGGAATGTCGAACCGTGTAATTGGCGTATCTCGTTTCTCTAACCAACAAGCAAAAGAAGAACTTTTAGCGGTAGGCATAGAAGTAATTGCTTGCGATTTGCTGAACGATGAAGAACTTTTTGCTTTACCAGATGTACCAAACGTGATTTATTTGGCTGGCAATAAATTTGGTACCACTGGAAAAGAAAACTTTACTTGGGCAATGAATGCCTATTTGCCTGGTAGAGTGGCCGAAAAGTATAAGAATTCGAACATTGTGGTATTCTCTTCTGGAAATGTATTGCCATTTGTTCCAGTTACCTCTGGCGGCGTATCTGAAGAAACCACACCAGAACCCATTGGCGAATATGCACAATCTTGTTTGGGGCGAGAGCGCATTTTCGAGTTTTTTGCCCATAAAAACCAAACGCCAACTTTAATTTACAGGTTAAATTACGCGGTAGATTTTAGGTACGGTGTAGTGATGGAAATTGCCAAAGCGATTTTGGCTGGTAAGGAAATAGATTTAAGTACCGAAAACGTGAATGTCATTTGGCAGGGCGATGCTAACGAAATTGCCATCCGTTCGCTGTTACATTGCGCTACACCTGCGAAAATCTTAAACGTAACCGGCCCCGAAATTTTATCCATCCGCTGGATAGCGCAACAATTTGCCAATATTTTTAACATCAAACCAAAATTTGTAAATGAACCTGTTGGTACGGCATTATTAAACAACGCATCGGAGTGTCATCGCATTTTCGGTTATCCTAAAGTCACTATTAGGGAAATTATAGACATTACCGCTACTTGGTTAAGCAATGGTGGCGATGAGTTTGGTAAAGCCACACATTTTCAAGAAAGAGGAGGGAAATTTTAATGACGCTTAGTAAAGAATTATATCAGCATTTACAGCAGGGAACGGTAATCCCTGCACACCCGTTGGCATTAACCGAAAATAGAACTATCGACGAGAAAATGCAACGTCAACTCACGAGATATTACATAGAAAGTGGCGCAGGAGGTATGGCGGTTGCTGTACATTCTACTCAGTTCGAAATCAGAGATCCGGGAGTAAATTTATTTACCACCGTACTGCAATGGGCAGCAGAAGAAGTAACCAAGGCTAATCTCCAACGTCCGTTTTTAAAAGTGGCAGGTATTTGCGGCCCAACAGCACAAGCAGTTAGCGAAGCTAAAATAGCAGCTAGTTTAGGCTACGATATGGGGCTGCTTAGTATGGGCGGTTTACAAGGATGGACTGACGCACAAATTTTAGATAGGGTAAGGGAAGTAGCGCAGGTCATCCCGGTGTTTGGCTTCTATTTACAACCCTCGGTTGGTGGACGAATTTTTAGCTACGATTTTTGGCTACAATTTGCAGAGATCGAAAATGTATTGGCGATTAAGTGCGCTTCATTTAATCGTTACCAAACTTTAGATGTAGTAAGAGCAGTTTGCAACAGCAGTAGGAGAGACGAAATTGCGCTTTACACCGGTAACGATGATAACATTGTGGCCGATTTACTAACCTCTTATCGTTTTACGGTAAACGGGAAGGAGGTAAAAAAAGGTTTTGTAGGTGGTTTGTTAGGCCACTGGGCAGTTTGGACACAAAGAGCAGTGACTTTAATGGAAGAAATTAAAGCTTACCGAAACAAGCCAACGGCTACCCAATTTGATGATTTGATGAGCCGAGGGGTAGAAATTACTGATGTGAATGCTGCATTGTTCGATCCTGCAAACCACTTCCACGGTTGTATTCCGGGTATTCATGAAATGTTGCGTAAGCAAGGGTTGTTGAAAGGCATTTGGTGCTTAAATCCAGACGAGAAATTATCTCTAGGACAACTAGAAGAAATAGATAGGGTACATCAAGATTATCCACACCTAAATGATGATGCTTTTGTGGCCAACTTTTTAGCACAGCAAGGAGGACTTTAAGATGAAGTTATTGAAATTGTTTTGCCTGTTATTCGCTTTTGCGTTTGTAAAAACGGCTAAAGCACAGCAGGATAAATTTGTAAACCATGGCCCGCAACTAACCGCTACCATGATACAGGGCAGTATTTTTTTGAAAGATGCCAAAGGTAATTTATTGCTATACACCGTAGTACGTGGCGAACCTGCACATTTATTGGCTTTTAATGTGAAAACCAAAGCTTTGGTGCTTGATGTTCCTTTGCCCAAATCAGATGGTGCTTGGGATTTAGCACAGTCTACCGATGGGACGCTATACGTTCCGGGGGCAGGAGGAAAGCTGTTTAGCCACAAACCGGGCACAAAAAACATTACCGATTTGGGCAATGCCCTACCTAACGAAACCTACTTGTGGAATTTAACAGCTGGTAAAAATGGCGAAGTTTTCGGCGCTACTTACCCAGGTTGTAGGCTGTTCAGGTATCATCCAAAAGACGGGTTTACCGATTTAGCCAACGGCCCCTTGGTAGCGGGTGAAAATTATGTGCGTAGCCTTGCTTTCGATACCAAACGGAATATACTTTACGCTGGCGTGGGTTCTCATGCGCATCTTGTGGCCATTAATTTAACTACCAAAGAGAAAAAAGAGATACTGCCAGCTAAATATCAAGACAGAGAATTTGTTTATAGCTTAGAAATGGTAAAAGGTACCGATGGACAAGACAGATTATTGGCGCTGCTTACTGCTGGTCAAACCACTTTGGTTTACAACCTTGCTACACAAAAAGTAGAACAGGAAGTTGTTGATATGGATATGAAGGCGGTAGGTACAGATGTGAAAAAATCGTTGCTATATTACACTTCAAAAGGTAGTTTAAAACGTGTTGACGCAAGCAAGAACTTTAATACGGCTATTACTTTAGCAACGGATATTGCTGCGGCAACAGCGTTCCATAACGATAATGCCGGTAATCTTTATGTATTGACCGTTAAGGGAAAATTACTACATTACCATACTTCAACCAAAAAAATACAAATTACCGCATTAAAAATCCCATCGCAGCCGATACCAATTAATGCCATTATGTACGGCCCCGATAAAAAAGTGTGGACAGGCGGTTATCTGGCAGGTGGGCATGCAACGTTTGATCCCGCAACAAACAAAAACACTAAGTATGCGGGTTTAGACCAAACCGAAGGGATGTCCTTTATGGGTAGTAAAATCTATTTTGGCATTTATCCCAAAGGGAGATTTTACACTTATGATGTTACCCAGGCTTGGAATACCGTTAAAAGTAATCCGAAATTGATTTTCGAAGAGAAAGACCAGAGCCGTTCATTTGCTGTTCATGCCTTGCCGAAGTTACAAAAGGTTTATTTTGGTACTGTACCTGAATATGGTAAGTTGGGCGGTGTTTTGGCCATGTACGATGAAGCTAACCACAAACACACGTCATTTGGAGAAGTTTTAGAAAAGCAGTCGGTGGCCAGCTTGGCCAGTAAAGATGGTGTATTGATTTTGGGCGGATCTATTTCTGGTGGCTTGGGTGTAAAGCCTGAACGTAAGGAAGCAGAGCTGATGTTTTGGGACATGAAAACGAACCAGACCATCACTAAATTAGTGCCGGTTGCTGGTGCGGCTGCTATTACCTGTCTCATTAACGGCCCCGATGGGAATATTTGGGGTATCGCCGATGGGCATTTGTTCATCTTGGATGTGGCACAACAAAAGGTGCTTTCCGTACAAAAACTGTATGATTATCCTCCTTTTGGCAGCCACATTTGGCGTAGTGCTTTTTTAGCAATTCATCCCTCTGGAGATATTTACGGAACGGATAATGGTAAGCTTTTTAAGCTATATCCATCCACTAAAAAAGTTGAATTTTTAGCAGAAAATGCGGGGCTAATGGTAATGGATCCAACTGGGAAAATTTACTTTAAACGTGGTACGGAGCTTTGGTCTTATACGCCTTAAATAACAGATTTTATATAATCTATTGCTAGTTTGGTCTATTTCCATTTATTAAATGAAATGTTTTTAACACCTTGGCGGGGGCGCCAACAGAGGAGATTTCTAATGTTGTTGTTCTCCACTAATGCTAAACACCATAGTTTAAGTCCGAAGGATTGACATAATGATAGATTTGAAAGATGGTGTGGAAAAACCCCGAAGGGGTGATATGATTAAAATATGAAAAGATTATTTTTACTGCTGTTGGCGACAATAACAGCGAGCTTTTATGCAAATGCCCAGCAAACGGAATTGTTGAAGAAAATTAGTGTCGAATGGCAACTGCATCAAAACGATTACCCACAAAAGGGACAATTTACTGCATCGTTCGTTTTTAAGAACAACAGTAATGGCGCTGTAAATCTGCAAGATTGGGACTTATTCTTTTCGTACCCACGAGAAATTGTTTCAATTACTACTGCAAACGCCATAGCCAAAGCACATGGGGGCGAGTTTAGGCAATTAAGTTTCATCAGCGGCAAGGCTACAATTGCGGCGGGGAAAAGCTTTACCATAAACTACGCAGCCAAAGGCAAATCAATGAATTTTACCGATGCGCCAAGTGGCTTGTATTGGGTAGCAAAAAACAATGCTCAAACTGTTGTTAATGTTAAAAACTTAAAAATCAATTTGGGTGAAAAGCACGAACAAGCTTTAGTAAAACAGGCGGCAGCGGCAGCTTTTGTTAAAAATAGCAATGTATCAGCATTACCTGCTAGCCAAGTAGTTAAAATATTGCCA
Organism: Pedobacter nanyangensis; assembly: GCF_003313505.1. Classification (GTDB taxonomy): domain Bacteria; phylum Bacteroidota; class Bacteroidia; order Sphingobacteriales; family Sphingobacteriaceae; genus Pedobacter; species Pedobacter nanyangensis. The sequence goes on from NZ_QMHO01000001.1 coordinate 628,438, forward strand.
AAACCAGTAAGTTATAAAGAAAATGCAGGTACGTTTATCTTATCTGCTGCGACAAAATTAGTTTTTGATTCAATTTTTGCTCAGGAAGCAGCGCTATTTAACCAAGAGTTAAATGCGCTACTGGGCAAAACATTGACGGTAGCTGTGGGTGCATCAACCGACTATATTCAATTGAAGTTAATTAAGGGCTTGCCCGATGAAAATTATCAGCTATCAGTAGCCAAGGACAAAGTGATCATTTCGGCCTCTTCTACTTCGGGTATTTTCTATGGTCTGCAGTCACTAAAAATGCTGATGCCACCAACTTCTTGGGCAAAAAAGCAAAAGCAAATCAGTATTCAAACTGTAGAAGTTGAAGATGCACCGAGGTTTGGCTATCGCTCGTTTATGTTAGATGTGGCCAGGAACTTTCAAAGCAAAGCTGAAATTTTAAAACTGTTAGACCTTTTGGCACTCTATAAAATCAACACCTTCCATTTTCATTTGAATGATGATGAAGGTTGGCGATTGGAAATCAAAGACTTGCCAGAACTTACTCAAGTAGGGGGAAGAAGAGGGCACACCTTAAACGATGCCAATTACCTAAAACCTGCCTACGGTTCTGGACCAGACGTGGCAAAAGCACCCGGCAGCGGTTATTATACGCAGCAAGACTTTATCGAGATCTTAAAGTATGCCAAACAACGCCACATTAATGTAATTCCAGAACTGGAAACTCCGGGACATGCAAGAGCGGCTATCAAAGCAATGGATAAGCGATACCGTAGCTTGATGAGCCAAGGTAAGCCCGAGGCAGCTCGCCAATATTTACTGCGTGATACGCTAGATCAATCCATATACCGCTCGGTACAAGGTTATACCGATAATGTGATGAATATCGCCTTGCCATCAACGTACAATTTCATTGGCAAAGTAGTGGATGAAATGGCGGAAATGTACCGTTTGGCCGGTGCCACATTAAAAACTGTGCATTTAGGGGGCGATGAAGTGCCTAAAGGCGTTTGGGAAAAATCTCCAGCCATTGCCCAGTTGATGCAGCAAGAGAGAATAACAAATTACGATGATCTTTGGTACTATTATATCGGCAAAGCCAGCAAGTTGCTAAAATCAAAAAACTTGCAGATGGCAGGCTGGGAAGAAATCGCCATGCGAAAAGTAAGCACAGCTGATGGGAAATCTACCTACATAGCCAATCCAGATTTTGTAAACGAGAACTTTCAGGTTTACGTATGGAACAACGTTTGGGGAGGGGGTAATGACGATTTATCTTACCGCTTGGCCAACGCTGGTTACAACGTTGTGCTATCTGCGGTAACCAATTACTATTTTGATTTGGCCTATAATCAAAATTCCAGCGAACCTGGGCTTTACTGGGGCGGTTATGTAGATACGGACAAAGCCTTTTATTTTTCGCCATTTGATTACTACAAAACAGCAACAGAAGATGCCAGTGGAAATGTGTTAAATGCCGCTATTTTTAAAGGTAAGGAAAGATTAACGGATAAAGGTAAACAACATATTGTGGGCATACAGAGCCAACTCTGGTCTGAGAAAATTAGCGGAGCCGAAGCAATGGAATATATGTTGCTTCCTAAATTGCTAGGTTACGCAGAGCGAGCTTGGGCTGCAGAACCTGCTTGGTCAAAAGAAACGGATAGTGCCAAGTCTTGGTCGCACTATTTAGAAGACTGGAACCAATTTGCTAATCTTTTAGGGCAGCGAGAATTACCACGACTTCTTCATTACGCTGGTGGTTTTAAGTTTCGCATACCACCTCCAGGCGTGTCACTAAAAAAGGGGAAGCTAAATGCAAACATGCAGTTTCCAGGTATCCAAATTAGATACACTACCGATGGCAGTGAACCAACTTTGCAGAGTAAAAGTTACACAGGGCCAATTGACGCTAAATCTACCATTAAACTCAAAACTTTTGTTAGACAGCAGGGCAGTAAAACCATCACCATAAAAAAATAAAAAAAATTGTGGGAGTTTTTGGGTTAAGGCGGTCTATATAGAAAAGTGACCATGTCTTGATCATCCAAAGGCGCAATTTTATAAAGATGTTGACCTTGGGGAGTGCTGTTTTTGCACTTCCAAGGAGTTCCTTTGCCCACCAATCTGTACAAAAGCGGGTGGGGGTTATTGGCCTAGATACCAGCCACAGTCTTGCATTCACAAAATTGCTAAATGCCGAAAATGCCAGTTCGTCGTTGTTAGGCTATAAAGTGGTCGCCGCTTATCCTTACGGCAGTAAAACCCTAGAACTAAGCAGGCAACGTATTCCTCTACAGGTTGAAGAAATAAAAAAATACGGTGTTAAAATTGTCAATTCCATTGCCCAATTGCTACAGGAGGTAGATGTTGTTTTATTGGAGACGAATGATGGTCGTTTGCATAAAGAGCAGGCATTGGAAGTAATTAAAGCTAAAAAACCGCTTTTCATCGATAAACCTTTGGCTGCATCTTTAACTGATGGAAAATTCATTTTTGAAGAAGCAAAGAAATTTGGTGTGCCCGTTTTTTCCGCATCTTCTCTTCGCTTTATGGCTATGGTTAAACAAATTAGGAGTAAAAAGCATGGAGAAGTGCTCGGAGCAGATACTTTCAGCCCGGCTACGATTGAGCCTACACATCCCGACCTATTTTGGTATGGAATACACGGCGTAGAAATGTTGTTTGCGGCGATGGGACCGAATTGTGTTTCAGTGAATCGGTTTTACACCCCTGACGCTGATGTGGTGGTAGGCAAGTGGGACGACGGGCGTATAGGTACTTTTAGGGGAATGCGTAATGGGAAGGCTGATTTTGGTGGCATTTGTTTCACCAGTGAAGGTAATTTTCAACTTGGCCCCTATTTGGGTTATGAACCATTGCTTCTTGAAATTGTGAAGTTCTTCGAAACTGGTGTTGCTCCAGTGGAGGAAAATGAAACCTTGGCTATTTTAGCTTTTATGGAGGCGGCTGAAGAAAGCAAGTTCAAACAGGGGGCAACTATTAAACTATCATATTAATGATATAGATCATGTCTAAAAACGTCTTTCAATTTACGGGACTTTCTGGTGTGGGAAAAAGCACCTTGTCTGCGGCGGTCAGCGAAAAATTAATGGCTAAAGGCTACCAAGTAACGGTGCTAGATGGCGACGAATTAAGAAAGACCATCTCGGCCGATTTGGGATTCTCGGAAGAAGACCGGTTAGCACACCTAACAAGGGTGGCTCAACTCGCTGCTAGCATAAATACAGATGTAATTTTAATAGCTGTGATTAATCCTTACGAAAAAGGTAGGCAAGTATTTAGGGATTATGCTAACGCAAAGTTGATTTGGTTAAGATGTGGGTTGGCGGAGCTCAAAAAGAGGGACACAAAAGGCCTATATCACAGAGCTTATTTACCCGATGGACATCCTGATAAGTTGACAAACCTAACAGGTGTTAATGCACCTTTCGAAAAGCCAATGGAGCCAGATCTGGTGATCGATACCGATCACCTTAACATAACGGATGCTTCGGCAGAAATTGGGAGTTATATTTTAAAGGAGATGCTAGTGCAGCAACGCTTCACAGAAACCATATAAGCTGGGGCCATTAGTAAGAAATGAATAATTAACATGAATCGAAAAATACATTTTATATCAGGATTACCACGTTCGGGCTCGACGCTTCTTTCTGGCATATTTACCCAAAATCCGTTAATCCATGCAGGTATGAGCAGCCCTGTGGCTTCACTTGTCAATGGCTGTCTAGAACAAATTGGTGCGGGCAGCGAATTCTACAGCTTCTTTGATGAGAAAAAGCGAAAAGCGATTTGTTCTGCATTGTTCAATGCCTATTACGAAGATATTCAAAAGGAAGTCATTTTTGACACCAACCGCTTATGGACAGCCCGTATGCACCAATTAGTAGAAATGTTTGATGATTTTAAAGTTATTTGTTTGGTGCGTAACCCGGCCTGGATCATGGATAGTTTCGAGAAAATCTATCGTAAAAACCCTTTCGATTATAGTCGTATGTTCTCTGCGGGAAACCGTGCTACGGTTTATACCCGTTGCGAAAGTCTTTTGAACGGGACAGTAGGTATTGCGCTTACTGCGCTTAAAGAAGCCTTTTATGGCGAGTATGCCGATAAGCTCTTGCTGATAGATTACGACTTGCTGGCCCGTTTCCCTGAAAAAACCATGCAGCTGGTTTATGATTTCACGGGCATGGCCTATTATCCGCATGATTTTGACAATGTAGACTACTCGCAAGATGAATTTGACTATACCCTTGGCGTAAAGGGTTTGCATACCATTGGCAAAAAAGTAGAATTTAAACAGCGTCGCTCCATTTTACCGCCAGATCTGTTCCAGAAATATAGCGAAATGGCATTTTGGAAAGATACCGCAGGCAGTTCGGCAAATGTTATTGCCACTAAAGATTCGCAGGACCTATAAATTAATTGCATATCGATATGAAATTTACAAAAGTAAGCAAAAAAGCAAGTGCCGCCCTCATGCAGATGGTGGTAATGGCTACTTCGTTTTCTGCCAGTGCAGCTGGTTCAGCGTATTATGTTGGCAGGCGAGGTGCCTATGCTCCCGGAAAAAACAAAAGCTATTTAGCTGAGCCCTCATTAGGAGCTGTACCTCACAATTTACTTAAACCCTACAAGGCGAAGAAAAAGCCAACTGGACCTATAAAAATTACCCATGCCAATCGTTTGGAAATTATAAGTTCGCCAGTAAAGGAACTTTTAGTGGTAGATCATAATATTAAAGACTACCAACAGTTCAGTAGCTTGGCGAGGCCCGGAGTAGTCTTGGTAGAAATACCCAAAGGGGTAGATGGCTTAGCTTTTTTAATGGATAAGCTTGCTCAGTATCAAAATTTACAGGCAGTACATTTATTCTCTCACGCCAATGCAGGCGAACTGCTATTGGGCAACACACAGATAAACAGCGAGGCACTTGCCAACCATGCCGCATTTGCTAAGGTGGTTAACAGCACGATGAAAGTCGGAGGCGATTTTCTGCTTTATGGCTGTGAATTGGGCAAAGGCGAAAAAGGCGATGAATTTTTAGAAATCATCAAAAACAATACCCATGCAGACGTAGCGGCTTCAAATAACCTAACCGGCAACACTCAAAATAATGGCGATTGGAATTTAGAGGTGCAAAAAGGTAATATCGAAACGCAACCTCTGGCTAATTCCATAGCCATGAAAGATTTTACGGAGGTGTTGCAAAATGTTACTTTTCAGGTAGGGAGTTGGACTGTGGTTAATGCTGGGGCAAACAATGACAGATTTACGCCTGTAGGATCGAATAAATCATCATCTACCGCAATTGATGCCTTGGTTAAACAAACAGTAAATGGCGTTGAGCGTACTTTAAAGGTTGATGGAGCCTACAACAGTATTAAAGCCGATAATAGTTATGGAATCTCTTTTGGGTTTTCGGAAAGTGCACTTACCATTAGCTTTACCGATGGTAGTGTTTTTACGCCGGTTTCTATTGAAATTTATACTTATCAGGGAGATCCAGCTACCATTACCACTAATCTTGGCGGCAGTATAAACGCCAATATTAAAGATGCCTGGCAAGTTGGCTATGCTGCGCAAACATTTGATCTTAGTGCATTACCTGCTGGTGTAACCTCGTTAACCATTACCAATAATTCATGGGCCCCATTTGTGATGAACACCAACAGTGGTTTCATGGGTGCGATAAAAAAAATAACGTTCAAAGATATTGGCATTACTGCTAATGCCAAACCTGTTGTAACTGCTTCAGGTGGTACTACGGCCCACTTAGAGGGTACGCCGGTAGTGATAGACAATGGCTTAACGTTAAGCGACGCTGATCATACTACCCTGGCTTCTGCAACAGTAACTATTTCGGGCAATTTCCAGAGCGGGCAAGATGTATTGGCATTTACTAACAACGGCACCACCATGGGCAATGTAACAGGCAGTTATGCTGCGGGTGTACTTACCCTAAGTTCGGCTGGTAATAGCGCCACCCTGGCGCAATGGCAAGCTGCCTTGCGGTCGGTAACTTACAACAATACCGCCAGTGCGCCTAATACATCAAACCGTACCATCTCTTTTGTAGTAAACGATGGCACCGATAACAGTACCGCTACCACCAAAACAGTAAGTGTAACAGATGTAAATGATCCACCAACCTTAACGGCTACGGCATTAAGCCCTACGTTTACGGAAAAAGGCACAGCAGTAAACGTATTTGCAGGAGCTGCAGTAAGCACGGTAGAAAGCGGGCAGGCCATTGTAAGTTTGCAAGTAAGAGTGAACAATCTTGCCAATGGCAGTAGCGAAATCTTAACTGTCGACGGTACAGATTTGACCTTAACGAATGGAACAACAGCAACTACCGCAACCAATGCCTTATCAGCGAGTGTATCAGTAACAAGTGGCACAGCAACGGTTACGCTTGCTAAAGCGGCAGGTATCAGTACAGCGGCCACGCAAACACTGATCAATGGCATTACCTATAAAAACACCAGCAATTCTCCAACGGGCACTAGCCGTACCGTTACGTTATCATCAATAGGTGATAACGGGGGCGTAGCTAACGGAGGTATAAGTGCGGTTAGTGTTAACATTCCATCAACGATAACCATAGTTGCAATAAATGATGCGCCAACTTTGGCTGGCGGCCCATATTCGCTTGGCAGTATCAATGCAAACCAAGCTTCAAATGGTACCCTGATAAGTACTATATTGGCCGGTTTAACTTATGCCGATGTCGATGCGGGAGCCCTTTCAGGCATGGCAATTACCGCAACTTCGGGTGGCGGCGCTTGGCAGTATTCTACCGATGGAAACACGTGGACCGGTGTAGGAACCGTGTCTGCTAGTTCGGCATTGTTGCTAACATCCACTACGCAGCTACGCTACGTACCTAGTGGTACTGGTGCCGAAACACCAACCCTTACTTTTAGAGCTTGGGACAGAACTTCAGGCACCGCATCTGTAAACGGCTCAAGGTCAACTTTAAGTACCGCTGCAAATGGTGGTACCACTGCTTTTTCTGCTGGTACAGCACAGGCTTCGCTAAGCGTATTGGCCATACCAGTAAATACGGTCGCTCCAGTAATTACAGGAACAGCTACTATCGGTAATGCACTTTCTAGCACTACTGGTACGTGGACTAATGCCAGCAGTTATTCTTATCAATGGTACCGTGCAGATGACAATAGCGGCACCAACCTGGCTCTTATTGCTGGTGCCAACAGTGCAAGTTATACCTTAATCACCAGTGATGCCCACAAATATCTACGGGTGGTGGTTACCGCTAACAACGGAACTGGCGGTACAACAACAGTCAACTCTAGCTATGTGGCTGTGGCTAACTCTGTTCCGGTAAATAGTGTTGCACCAAGTATAAGCGGAGCCGCTACGGTAGGCAATGCGCTGATTACTACCAACGGTACCTGGTCTGATGCCGATGGCGATGGCCGTACTTACAGCTATCAATGGTATCGTGCCGACGATAATAGCGGTACGAATTTGACCCTTATTGCTGGAGCCAATAGTGCAAGTTATACTCTAACCACCAGTGATGCGCACAAATACCTGCGTGTGGTGGTTACGGCAAATGATGGTAGGGGCGGCACAACGGGTGCCAACTCGGCCTATGTGGCCGTGGCTAACAGTGCACCAACAAATATCAGCCTATCTAGCCTAACCGTTAACCAAAGTGCTGGAGCAAATGCTGTGGTTGGTACATTAAGCACTACTGATCTTGATGCTGCCGATACACATAGCTACACGCTGGTAGCTGGAACAGGAAGTATTCATAATGCAAGCTTCAATATCAGCGGCTCAAGTTTACGGGCTAATGATGCTTCAGCTTTGCCTGCTGGTAGTTACAATATCCGTATTAGAAGTGCCGATAGTTTTGGAGGTAATTTCGAAAAAGCTTTTTCGATTACCGTTGTAGATAATGTTGCGCCAAGCGTGCTTATCTCGTCTTCAGTGGGCACATCCGGTACCGTAACCACTACATCTCCAATTCCGTTTACGGTAACTTTTTCTGAGAGTGTAACCAATTTTACCGCAGGCGATATTACCATTGGAAATGGAACTATTGGCAATTTTAGCGGTAGTGGCACTACTTATACGTTTAACGTTACACCTGCTGCTATCGGTAATGTTACCGTAGATGTTGCAGGAAATGTTGCGGAAGATGCTGCCAATAATCCAAATGTTCCGGCGGTACAATTTGCAATCAGCTATCAAAATGTGTTGCCAGTTACCCTCGTAGATTTTACGGTGAAAATAGATGGTAATCAGGCAAGGTTACAATGGCAAACAGCGATGGAACAAAACAATGGTGGTTTTGAAATTTACCGAAGTGGAGATGACAAGCGCTTTGTTAAACTAACTGAAATAGCTGGTAAAAATGTAGCAAATTTGTATTCATTTATCGATAAAAATCCTTTAAATGGTAACAATTATTACAGATTAGTTCAGTTAGATAGGAATGGAACTTCTACTGAATTGGGAGAGAAAGCGCTAAGGTTTGATTTCTCTGTGGCTGAGGTGACGGTTTACCCCAATCCAACAGCAAATAGAGCGAGTATAGCATTCCAATCAGGTAAATACAATGTGCTTTCGTTGATTGGTATAGATGGAAGCGTACTTCAAAAACAAGGATTAACAATTGGACAATCTGAAGTAGTTATAGAGCTATCTTCTTATCCTGTAGGGATATACTTTGTAAAACTTACTGGTGCCGATGGTAGTGTTGTTTGCAAAGTGCTAAAAAAATAGTTAGCTAAAACCTTAACGTCATTATCCAAAAAAACTCCAGCGTTTTTCATGCTGGAGTTTTTTATCGTTAAGATATAGGTTGATCAATAAAACCCTGATGAAAGAGTACCAGGTTTACATTATATTTCTTCCTGTCTTGTCCTGAAATAGCTTGTCACTAATGCAAGCAAAAAATGATAACAAAAACAGAGAAGACTATTAAACCTACCACTGCTCCCGAAAGCCATAGGGCAGATTGGACGAGGAAACCAAGAATAAGGTTATTAGTGAAGTCAATAACGATCTTTTGAGCGAACGTGCCGCTGGACGGAAAGCGAAACCAATAAAACTAAAAACTTCTTTGGATGATGAAAGCCAAGTTGTGCACTTGTAAAGTAAAAATAGCATTAGTAAAAAAATCATGTAAACTAATTCCAGTATTAACACTCAAAAACGACAAGTAATTTCAGGGCGAGACACTTACAACAGAGGCCCATAAGCTCGCTGATTAAACTGACCAGCCCGTCTACGCATGCTTCGAAACTAGGTTATGAAAAAACCAAAGTGAAAGTAGTGCCTTTGTCTAATTCGGAGTCCACAGAAAGTTCAATATGATGATAAGTCGTTATACTTTTTACAATGGCAAGCCCCAAACCATATCCTACCTGAGAATTTAAATTGGTTTTCATAAACCTATCGAAAATAAAAGGCAAATCAGCTTCGGGAATCCCTATCCCACTATCATGAATTTGAATTTGATAACGTCCATCACGCATTTTACTTCCTTCTATGGAAATACTTCCATTTTGCGTGTTAAATTTTATGGCATTATGCACCAAATTAAAAAATAACTGGAACATCAAGTCTCTATTAACATCTAGTATTAAATCATCTTTAGATATACTCATAGATAAGCTTATATTCTTCTCTTCTAACCTATATTTTAGGTCATCCAATATTTCCTCAAAAAGCTGTAGGGGCTTTACCTGCTCCTTTTTAACATATTGTTCGTTTTCTATCCTCGAGATCAATAGCAGCGAACTGGTAATTTTCTTAAGCCGATCTACCGTCTTCATCATTTCTACCACCGATATTGCTTGTTTCTCGTCTAATCCTTCTTCAGCTAAAAAGTTTTCCATTTTATTTTGAAGGATGCTGATCGGAGTCATTAATTCGTGTGACGCATTCGAAGTAAACTCACGTTCTTTAAAGAAAGCTTCGTTAATTTGGGACAATAGGGAAGTGAGCGATTCATCCAAATATTTAAAATCAGTGGTGCTAGTCTTCACTGGCTTTTGTTTCAACAAAAAAGGGAATTGCTTTTGTGAAAGCCGGGCCCTAATGATTGTTGCAAGTGGCTTTATCATTGTCCTGATAAAGATAAGATCAATTAATGCCGTTAAAACGATCAGCATAACAAGCCCATATAAAGCAAACCGTTGTAAAGCCTTGTTATATTGATCTATGCTGGTGGTGGTTTTACCAACTTCCAAGAGATAGTTCTTGTGGTTATTGCTGAAGGTGTAGCTCAATACACGATAATTAAGCGTGTCTCCTTCAATCAACCGTTGCGAATTTTTAATGGTATCCAGTTTTAATTTGCTGTCTACCTGCAAAAAAGCAATAAATTCTTCCTTAAGTAGCGTATAACTGCCATAATTCTGCTCGCCTTGGAGGTAGTAATCGAGCCCATTTTTTTTAACAATCGTCAAAATTTTCTTCCGCTGTTGCTTTAAGGTATAATTCGTATAATTTGAAGCTATTTCTTTTACCAGTATTGGTAATGCTGTTACAAAAACCAGTGCAATTACCAGTTTAGAACCCGTAATAAACAGCGTGAGCTTAGCGGATAATTTCATGTTATTTATTAATTCTATAACCCACTCCCCTAACCGTTTCTAACCAAGTTGTATTTGCCGAGGAGTTAAGCTTTTTACGAATATTCTTAATATGTGCATCAATATAGTTTGAGTCGTAATCGTCATTTACAAAAGTACCCCAAATGTGTTCGCTAAGCTGGGCTCGTGTAAGCACCCTATTTTTATGCAGCAACAAATAACTTAACAAATCAAATTCCTTTCGGGAAAGCTCTATCGATTCCCCGCCACAAAGCACCAATCTTTTTTGCAGATCAACCTGAAAATCTCCAATGGATATCAGTTCTTCTTTTATATTAAATTTCCTTCGGGATATGGCTTGCATTCGCGATTGCAGCTCTAACAAATAAAAGGGTTTTGCTAAGTAGTCATCGGCGCCCAAATCTAAACCACTCACTCTATCTTTTAGGTGTGTACGGGCGGTAATGATGATGTAAGCAGCTTCTGGATTAGCCTTTTTTGCATACTTTAACACCTCAAGCCCATCGCCATCAGGCAAGCTCAAATCAATGAGGACAAAATCATACCGATTGGTGTCTAGCTGGGCTATGCCAGATTTGAACGAGTGTGCAAGGTCACATACATAGAAGTTCTTTTTCAGAAAAGCTTCCATTTCGTATGCCAGCATTTTTTCGTCTTCAACAATTAATACTTTCATAACATTTTAAAACTGATAATAAAATGCAACTCCAAAAAAAGACTGCTGCTTTTTGAGCGTTTCGTCGGCCTTTCCCAAAATAGAAAATTGGTAACTGAGTTCGGCAATGTAGCTTGCTCTGCTAAAGCTTAATGGCAATTTAAAATTATAGGATAACAGGTTAAAATCGCTATTTTCTATGATGCTTACACTGCTTTTGGCTGATCCTGAATTGCCTGGGTTTTGAGGGGCTTTTCCTTTAGACTGCTCACGCTTTCCCTTACTAATGGTGTAAGCCTCATAAAAATGCCTGGTACCTGCCACCAACTCAAAAGCTGGCTCGATATAAAATATATTCTTATCACTAAAGAAATTACCAAGAATCACTTCTTTAGATGTATTTAAGCTTAAGAAAACGTCCTTTTGCTTCCCAAATGCATAATCGGCACTAAAGGCACTTTTGAATATTGGCAGTAAATAGGATGCCGATAAATTGAGGTTATTTGTATTTGATGCTTGTAATAACGGTGAGTTTGAAGGGAAAAAAGACCTCGTATAAGATACGCCCAAATTGAGTTTGTCGTTTATATCACAGTCGTAGCCAATTCCAAGGTCGGCTTCAGACAAACCAGATCCATAATTAAGCAATTTATAGGCACCTGCCGAAAAAAATAATCCAATAGGCATCCGAAAGGTGGTATTTACCAATACATAGGGAAGCACTTCATTTGTAGACTGCCCATAATAACTAACATTACTGCCGTAAAGTGCCGCAGCGGTAAACGTGTTTTTTTTTACCACAGTGTCTTGCTGGGCCATAAGCTGCGTTGAGGCTAAGCAGATAAAAAATACAAGCAATTTAAATTTCATTCATCGTTATATCTTCATTTTTAATTAACACGCTTAATCGGCATCCAGCTGGATATCGTATTTAGGCCACTAAGGTTTTTTAATTTTAGGGCGATTGATTTTAACAGGTTTTATTTTCACGTTTGGTTTAGCTACCACCGCAGGTCTGGACTGCTTTCTTGCTTTGGGCACTTCCTTGATTTCAGATTTGGGCACTCCTGTTTTTTCAGCCTCTTTTTTTTGCTTAGCGGGCTTTTTATCGTCTTGTTTTTTTTCTTCTTGATATGGCATGCTTGCGCCTGTAGCTAAAACAGGAAAATGGATGCCCGAGATAAGCAGAGCTATCAAAATAGTTCTTAAAATAAATGATCTGCCCATAATTTAAATATAAACAAGTTTGTTGGATATGCAGGTGTCAGATAATGCAAATTTCAATATCCAACATGAAAATAAGATGAAATTTTCCATCGAAAAAAACTGGGGATTTCATGTTCGCTTCATCATTGGTATGCAATTTTGAAGCGGAAAAACGATCATTAACCCTTTTATTATGAAAAAGAAATTTTTATCTCTTGCTATGGTTATCTTATTAGGTGGCATAGGCATATTTACTGCCTGTAAAAAAGACAATGACGGCAGCGACGGCATGACTAAAGTGCAAATTAAAATGACGGATGCTCCTGGGAACTTCGAAAAAATCAACTTGAATGTAAAAGAAATTGTTTTGGTGTCTAGTGGCAAGCGGTATGTTTTTGCGGCAACGACGTCCAAATTCAATATCCTGGATTTTAGGATTGGCACCAGCAACCCCGACATCTTGGTGGCTTCGGGCGAAATGCCTAGCGGCGATATTACAGAAATTAGGCTGGTACTTAATGACTCTGGAAATACCATTGTAGTGGGCGGCGTCGAATCTGCATTAACTACTCCAAGCGGGCAATCTTCGGGATGGAAAGTTAAATTAACCTCGGTTCCTTCATTAGAGCCTGGAGCCAGTTATTCGCTTTTGCTTGACTTTGATGCAGCCAAGTCGATTGTAAGCACTGGTAACGGGAAATACATTTTGAAACCAGTGGTAAGGGGGATTACTACGGCCACTTCGGGCTTAATTTCGGGTACAGTATTACCTTTGGCCGCCCATCCGGAAATACTTGTTATTGCTGGCACAGATACCGTGGGAACTGTTGCTGATCCCTTAACTGGAAAATTCACTGTGGGTGGACTGGCCAATGGAACATATTCTGTAAAATTTGTTCCGGTAACTGGTTATAGGGATAGTACAATAACTAATGTTACAGTAAACGTTGGGCAAAACACTGCACTAGGTACTGTTGTTTTAAAACCATAATTACAACCTTAAAATTGCAATATCATGAAGAAAGTAATTGTTTATTTGCTATTGGTTTTCGGACTTGCGCCCTTGGCTTCGCCAGCACAAGTTAGCTTGAACATCAATATTGGCTCACAACCTTTATGGGGGCCTACGGGGTACGACTATGTTGAATATTACTATTTGCCCGACATTGAGAGCTACTACCATGTTCCTTCGAGGAAGTTTATTTACCAGAACAACGGAAGGTGGATATTTAGTGCTGCTAAGCCGCCAATGTTTAGTAACTATAACTTATACAACGGCTATAAGGTGGTTATTAATTCCCCTAAGCCTTACCTACAGTTCAAGGAACAAAAGGTTAAATATGCCAAATATAAATCCAACCACTCACAAGCGGTCATCCTAAGGAGTAATGATGCCAAATATCATGTGGTTAAGGGACACCCAAAAAACATGGGAAACAAAGGCAAAAAAAATGGAGCCTCAAATCAGGGCAAACATAACGGCCACGCAAAAGGCAAAAATAAAGGTTAAGAAAATTAATATTGAGACAGGGCGTCAATACTAAAGTGAAAGGAAGCTTGGTCCGCCAGCAAAAAAGCCCCAGCACTGCCTACCCAAACCGAATAATCAAAAGGAGCCTTGATGCCTAGCGTTAAGCTCATAGAAATGGCAAAGGCCATCAGCATTAAGCCTGTTAACCTAGCTATCCAACGTGTTTTAAAGCCTACAATAAGCAATATGCCAAAAACACTTTCGGCAAAAGTGGCCAAATACGCGTTGATAGTTGCCAATCCACTTGGCAAAAAGGAAGTGATTTTGCCCGTGTAGGCGATAAAGGTTTCCATATTTCCCCAAGCGGCATATTGTGGATGCCAAAAGCCTAATCTATCGGCTACTGCCGACAGTAAAGCGACTCCAAGGGCAAGTCTGAGAAATAGCTGTGGATATTCGATGCTTGTTTTACTTTCCATAACGAGGTGGTTTTAATGCGCAAAAGTAACTTTGATCAAGCCTAGAAAACTTAAGCTGGTTTAAGAAAAGCTAATGATACTTAATATTACAGCACAATGATTTACTTAAGCTTTTGCAAGTGTTAATGGTTTAGCAACACGTAAGCATATCTTTTGATATTAAAAACTATACTTCAAGCTAAGATAAAAATTTCTACTTACCAACGGGATCGTGTTAAAGCTTTGAACTTGAATACCACTCCTGAAATTGTAGAAATTCTTCTGATTAGTCAAATTGTCAATCTTTGCTGAAAAGAAAAGAGGCATGCTTTTTACCTGATAAGTTGCCTCTATATCAGCAAACAGGAATTGGGCTCTGTCAGGGCTTGATAAGTTGTTTTGATAATAGGAAATAGTAGACATTAAGTTCATTTGCTTGCCCAGTACCAAGCGTTGATATAGCATGTGCTGTAGGGATAGCACCCTGTCAGGGATATTATTCGCAATGTTGGAAGGGAATTTAAATGCATTGGCATTGAACCTCGAAAATACTTTGATAAAGTACTTACGATCCCAATTTTTCTTAACAGATAGACCTATAACATAATTGGAATAAGGTAGTACCTTAATCTCTCCTTGGTGCTGTACCAAGCTTTGGCTATAAGCATAACTGGCATCAATGTCAAACAACGCATTGACAAGCAAAGAGGGGATTGTATGATTCATCGAAATTCTAAAGGCATTGGTAGCGTGATTAACCACCGAATCGGTATAGTATTGTACAATGCCATTAAAGCGATTTAAAAATACATTATTGTTGAAGTTATGATCAAATGAAACATATAAAAAACTATTAGTCATATTTCCCCAATCGTAGGCGATGCCATAATATAGGTGCGTTTTTCGAACTGCCGTGCCGATATTGGTAGATTTACGGAAAGTAGTTACTGCTATCGGTGAGTAGTACTCAAATATCCTATCAGGACGAGTAGCCATTTGGATAAATGAGCCATTAAACACGCCCGTAAATGTATTTAACAGGTTATGGTCATGATTAAGCTTAACGTTTATAACTGGGTAAGTAACACTTGAATGTTCCTTTTGGCCTGAAGAAGAGACATGCGCTAAGCCAGCACCTACGTTAATATTCCAAGGCTTTTTAAATAAAATATTTAAGCTTTTGGTAAAATGGGCATTTAATTGTTTAAGATAATAGTTCCGTAAGCTGTCTACGGGTAAAATGCTAATTGGAGTTATATTTTCTAAAGGCGCATTTAGCTGGGAGATTGTTCGGTGTGCTAGCCTTAGATAGTCGAATGAAATACCAAAATTTGTGATCTGCTTATGATTAGACTTATTCATTTGATACCAACCTACATTAAACTGCTGTACCTTGCTGGCCAAATGATGGGTTAACGTATTATAATTGCTGTTGCCAGTGTTGAAAATGTTTGCAAAATCTCCCGATACCCCCTCACCGTCTTGACCTAAATTTTGCGCATTGATTTTTAAAAAGAGACTCGTTGCTTTATTTACGGATTGTCTTTTGATATAGCTGGTATTTAAAGCATAACTGCTCCAACGATTTGTAATGTCTCGTTTAAATTGATCTTGTATATTGAAACCGCTATAGCTAGACTGTTGGGAGGATGTAGAAAAGTCAAAAAAAGTAGATATTTCTGTCTTTAATTCCGTTAAACTATCTAAGTTGCTGGTAAATGTTTGTTTAATGCTTAATATTTTTGGGCGATAGATGTTATAGTTGGAATCTATCCTGCTTTCGTAGGCATATCCGTTATATAAAGATTGATTATAAGATGTGCTCTGCGTTTGCTTGTCAACGAGGTAAGCAATTTCTGTTTGACTTTTTGTTTTGTTTTGAAATGTAGTATTAATCTGTAGCCTATTGTCCCATTGTCGATTTTTAATGTACCAACGGTTTTCAAAGTTGTTAATCAAATGCAGCGGGTTGTTGTACATTAACAGGTTGGCGGTCCTTCGTTCTTCATCTTTTTTAAGTTCGTTTTCTTGCCCCCAGCTAATACCGTTTCCAATACTATTCCAGTTGGCAATAAAGCCAGCTTTAATTTTCCCATATAAAGAAAAAACAACAGGTGTAACGCTATACCTGGATTGTGTTCCACCTCCTATTTCTCCATCTCCAAAAGCGGTCTTTAATTTGGTGTCTTTCTTTAGCCCTAGATTTAAAAACACCTTCTTTTCATTGGTTAAACCTTTCAGCAGCTTTTGCTCGCTTTGATTCTCTATCGCATCAATGGTGTTTAATACATGTATCGGAAAATTATTAATCATCAGATCTATTTTATCCGAAAATAACTCCTCTCCATCTACTGTTACCTTTTCTACGGGCAGTTTTTTATAGAGTAAATCTCCATCCCCTGTAACTTCAAAATGGGGAAGCTTTACCAGCAAGTCTTTTAGTTTTTTTTCATCCCCTTCTTTAAAAGCATCTACCTTATAAAAAGTGGTATCGCCACGTACCCATATTGCAGGAGCCTTAATGTCAACTTGTTTTAAAGTTTTTACGGCCATTTTTAGGTTAAGCCTAATGATGTTTTGGTTTTTTGGAAAGGCTTTAGCAATGGTTAAAGTTTCATAAGCTGCATGGGAAATGGTCACCGTAATGGAGTCGGTATCTATTGGATGGATAGAAATAGTGAAATGATTTTGGATTCCTGTATTAAAATAGCTGTAGATGATTCCACTTTTTTGCCCAGCTATTTTAACAGTACAATTGGTGATTCCTACACCATCTCCATCCACAATATCTCCTTTTACCTCAATTTTAGGGTTTTGGGCAAGACAGTTAAAGGCGAATAGAAAGAAAAATATAAGTAATAATCGCAAGTTTACTTATTGGTTGGTCAATTCCGCTAGTTTCTGCAGCTTCGTTTTTTCTGCAGATGTGTTGTTACTCTTTTTTAAATCTCTCATTTTCTCAAAGGGCTGCTTAAACTCGGCAGGCCAAAAAATCTCATCAGCAATTGGAAGACCCGCAGTATATTTAATTAATGAATAACGAGTTTTTAAAGGGATGCTTTCTGCCTCTACAATTAAACCTGGTATTCCAATAATGTTGTCAATTCCTGCTTGCATAGGGACCTGTGCTGTAAACCACACCAACCATTGGGGGATCCCTCTAACAGTAAGGGAGGCCTTTTGGCATTTTAAGCCTTGAATTTCTTTAGTCTCGTTATGCATTTCCCAGGTATAAAAATCTGCTTCAAAATTTTGGATATAGTTAAAATCTATACCGCCCTTACCCGTCATATCGGGTCTGTAGCGCTTAATTAGGCTATCCATATCCTTATAGTTCAATCTTTGTACAGTATCCATAAAAAGATTAATGCTATAGTTGTGGTTTGTTCCTACATTTTCTACAATTTTTCCAGAAGGATATTGATCTAGATAGGAGGGCTTTTGAAAGTAAATATATCTGCTATCCTTACGATAGAGAAAACCAACACTCTCTAGTGCCGTAATTTTTCGGTCGCCTTTACCATCTACATTGGCAGAAATATCTTGTACGATTTGATACTCAGCTTTAAGTGTTTGGGCCTTAAGATAAAATGAGCTTGCCATCACGGCAAGTAATGTATAAAAGAGTTTCATGAAATAAATTCTATTCTTAAAATTCGTTATCATCTCCAACTATTATGGAGATGATAAGAGCAAATCACTATTGAGGGCCTCCTGAATTACACATCCCGGCCAATTGCTTGATTTTACTTTTTGCTAATGCTGAAGCGTTAAGATTTGCGCAAATAGTTGCTACCGCAGATGCTTCAGCACAAGTTTCTTGTGTATCGGTACATGAGGCAGTGAAGGTTGATGATATGGTGACACCGTCGCCACAATCTACAGTTATTGTACTAGAGCCTGTCTCAGGTATTGTACATTCCTTTTTTACAATTTCTTTGTTTGTTTCAACAGCAATGGCTGCGTATCCCTTAATGCCTAGGATTAGGGGAATAAATAGGATAAATTTTTTCAATTTGTTAGTTAGATTTTCCTAAATGTAAAGAAAAATATTTATAGTGTAAAAGGCTCCTTGGAAAGGTGTTCGCTTCTTTTTACACATCCCTTTAAACGGCCCCCATAACCATGCGTAAAACATATCAACATAAAAAGCCTCTAAAAAGGACGTAAATTTATGGAGAAATCACAGGGCAATTTTGGTTCAAAATCACGTTCCTTGCAAACAATAGTTGAGTTCAGAACTCTGCTCCCTTCTACAAAAAGATCTTGCAGAAATGTAGGGCCTTTTTCTATTCATTAGCTTAGCCTTTCCCAAAATACCATCCTCAAAAATTATTTAACACAGAGGATTTTACTTTTAGTGCAGCGCAAAGTCTTAGTTTAAAACCCGCCTTTATGTTGATGAAAAATACAAGCCTAATATTGTCTGCAATTTTATTGCTGGTAAGCTGTAGTAAGCACAGCGATCCCGAACCTATGAACCCCGATACCTCCATGTACTTTCCTGCAAATACGGGTACAGCATGGGAAACAACAGCGGCTACCCAGTTGAACTGGAATACTGGCGCTATTGCGGATTTGAAAACATTTCTTGCTCAGAAAAATACAAAGTCATTTATGATCCTGGTAAATGGCAGGATAGTGATGGAAGAGTATTTTAATGGGCATAACGCAGCTGCGGAGTGGGAGTGGAACAGTGCAGGAAAAACGCTGGTGGCCACTACTACTGGCATTGCGCAGCAAGAAGGTTTGCTTAATATCAACAACAAGGCCTCAAATTATATTGGTACGGCATGGACGAATATGCCCTTGGAAAAAGAGAACCTGATTACGGTAAGGCATTTGCTCACCATGACCTCGGGAATTGATGACACCAAGCAATTGGTCATTAAGCCTAACCTTACCTATGTAGCCGATGCGGGTACCAGATGGGCTTACGGCAATGTTTTCCAGAAATTGATTGACGTAGTTGCTGGAGCAAGCAATAAAAGCTTTGAAAGCTACTTTAACGAAAAGCTAAAGAACAAAATAGGAATGGATGGTTTTTGGAATTTTGGAACCATTTTTACCATATATCACAGTACCACACGGAGCATGGCAAGATTTGGCCTGCTAGCGTTAAATAAAGGCAAATGGAAAAACGAGCAGGTCATTAATGAAGCTTTCCTGAATGAAAGTTGGAGCACTTCCCAAAATATCAATCCTTCGTACGGATATTTATGGTGGCTCAATGGCAAATCAAAGTTTATGATACCCGGGGAACAAACGGTTTATAATGGATTTTTAGTGCCCAATGCACCTGCAGATATGTATGCTGCGATGGGTGCCAATGATCAACGTATCTATATCGTACCTGGTAAAAACATGGTGATTGTACGAATGGGAAATGCTTCCGATCCAAACAATCCTAATTTTGCAGTGTCGGGGTTTGATCATGATTTGTGGGCGAAAATAAATGCAGTGATTAAATAGGTTTTCCTGCCGTTAAACTTTAGTAGCCTTTTAGGTGTGAAAAAATTAGAAAGGGAGCTGATACTTTTTAGTAATATTGCTGCCATAAAATCAGACATAAAAACATGGAAAATAGAAAAGCACCTACGTTTGCCCTTAGTATTGCAGCTATTGTGATTGGCGTAGCATTATTCAAGCAGATCGACTTTCAAACTTTCAGGGCGGAGAAGCCGGCATTGAGCATTGTTTATTTGGTTACTTTGATCTTTATCCTTTATGTGTTGATTAAAGAGGGCAGGAAAAAGAAAGCATAGCTTTATTGAGGTGCGATGAGACCAAGCAATATGTTACAAAGTGTCAGTTAGCTTCTGGCATATTTTTGCTAGCAAAATTTTGTTGCTGCACATGGCAGGCAGCTTCTTGAAATTGGATACAGGGCTTGCTGCGAGCGGATTTAAGGCAGTAGTATTGGCCAAAATGAGCAACAACCTTTTGGGTTGATGTTATCGCCAATTACTTAAAAATAGTAATGTGGCTAGGCCATAACACCAACCTTAGGTTGCATAGTCGAAAGTTATTTTTGAATTTCCTTGTTCCAATTTTTAAACTGCTCCTCGGAAGGCAAAATATCCTTTTTTAAGTAATCTAGCAATTGAGATACTATTTCTGCAAGTTTCTGCTGTTCTGGATCTTTTTTTGAGGCAATGGCCACTTTTGCTGTGATTTTTTTTGCTAAAGCTTTGTTGTTGGCTTTCCAGGCCCGTTTTACAAGTTCAGATAATAAGTATAAATTATCGACATCTAGGTCAAGTGATTTCTCCCCTGCCTTAAACATGATTTTCTCTATCTCTGGGTTTGTTTTCCCAGAGGGCGTCAACCTGTCAATAAAAGCTAATCTCATCAAGGTGCTAGGATTTTTAGATGAGGTGGTAAATTGATCAAGCAGCGTTGCGGCAGCTTTAAGGTTTCCCTGCTCATTCAAGGCGATAATCCAGGCCAGCATCGATTCTACATCTTCAGGTTGTTCAGTTATGCGGGCTTGGGCGGTTTTGGCCAATAAATCCCAATGTTTATTGTCGGTTAATAGTTTATAGTAAATAAAAACCACCGTTGGAGTAGGATTTTCGTTAAATGTTTTTTTGAAATAGGCGATATTTTCGTCGGTTTTGCCCATTTTAATGAATAACGAGTATTTCATTGCCAATCCGGGCTCGTCGTAGGGGTTTCTTTGCAGCAGAGTATCCAAAGCAGGCATAGCCATTTCGTATTTCTGTTCTCCAATCAGTTGCCGTATCCTTTCGTATTTTTTGTGGGGGCTTAGCGCTTTTACCGCATCAAGACTAAACTTCCCGTCAATCAGCAGTTGTAGGGCTTCCTCTGTAAGTTGGGCGGGATGGGGCATCCAAACCACTTTATTGTTTTGGATGATGAACGTTTGAGGGATACCATTAATGCCAGCTGGCTCCATCCATTTTAGTGAAAAATCACTTTCCTTCCCTCCACCAAAAGCAACACGGTAAGACATGCCAGATCCTTTTTCCTTCACAAAGGCAGCCGCTCTAGCTTTATTGGTTTCCCAGATATTCTGCCCGATAATCACAATTTTGTCGCCAAGCTTTTTGTGGAGTTCATTTAGGTGCGGGATAGCAGCAACGCAAGGGCCGCACCAGGTTGCCCAACATTCTACAATATAGATTTTGTCTTTGTCGAACCTGGCTACGGGTTCACCCTGTATCCACTGCACGGCAGGGTATTCGTTAACTACTGAGCCAATTCCAAAAGTGGGCTCAGTAGTTTTTGATTGCTGTGCATACATAAATGTATGATTTGCACATAAAATAAATAAGATAAATGCTTTTAGTTTCATGTTGATAAATGTTAGGGATTATTGGTCATTCCAGTATTGGCGTTAATTACTTTTTGTGGAAAGCGCAACACAAATCGTTCTGGTTTCAACGGAAAACTGGCAATTACTGCACCTGTTTCCGAAATGGCTTCGTGTTTATAGGAAGTGCCTGCAAATAAGGGGTCTACGGATAGCCTTCGCATATCAAACCAACGATAGCCCTGTACGGCAAATTCTCTGATCCGTTCTTCCATAATAAATTTGATCATTGCGGTAGGATCGGTAATATTAACGGCGGCATCCGTAGCCGTTAGCATTCTTTTCGAACGAAAAGTCTCTAAATCAGCCCTGGCACCTCCTACATCCCCTGTTCTTGCTTTCAGCTCGGCAAGCATGAGGTACATATCTGGAAGGGTTACGCCTATATTGGTGGTGTATGGCCCATTTCGTCTGTATACGTTGGGCGCATTAATGGGCAGGCCAGGGAAATAAAGCTTGGTATATAGTTTTAGTCGCTGGTCAGTGGGCGTAAAGAGCTTGTAGGTGCTTGGAGTAATAAGCAGGTCATTTAATAAAAATGTGTATATATTTGGGATAAACTTGGTCATTAGCACTTCTTGGTTATTAGGGGTTGTTAATACTCCAATAACATAGGTAGCGGGCGACCCTACACTATAGCCCCAGCTGCCGTTGGGTGCTAGTACTGTTTTATAGTCGTAAAGGCTTACCGGGAAGGCGGTAGGCAAATTGGCGAAAGCGCTTTTTAATTGCGTAAGCGCTTCCGAATATCGGCCCATATAGAGATAGGCCCTGGCCAGGAGCGCTTCTGCCGCCGCTTTGCTTACCCGTGTTCTGTTCCCTGCGGAAATGGGCAGGGCAGGAATGGCTTTTTGAAGGTCGTTAATGATAAAATCGTACACTTCTTTTACCGAAGCTCTTTTAAATTGGCCTTGCGTTACGTCTGCCTGGGTAATGATAGGTACCCCCGGATCAGTGGCCGCCGTTTGGGCCAGGTACGGCTTGCCATAATAGTTAATCAGCATCAGATAAATCCATGCCCTATTGGTTAATGCTTCGGCTTGGTATGAAGCTTTTAGGGCATCTGTACCTCCTTGGGCATCCATAACCCCATTAATGATTATGTTATAGGTGTACAGGTGTTGGGTAAGGGTGCTGAACTCGCTTCCGTCTTCGTCAGGCTCATAAATTGTGGCAGCGTACTCAAAATACCTTCTCGACTTTAGTGTAGCCATATTTTGGTAATAGGGCAGGGCCGAGGTTATTTCATCTCCCAGATAAATTTGGCCATCTGCTCCTGTCACGTCAAAGTATGAATTGTTGAGCATTAGGTTGTAGTCATTTGCCGTTTGTGCCGTTAGCTTCCCCTTTGGCTCAATTTCCAAAAAACTTTTTTTACAGGCATATTGTACCGTTAGCAATAGAAAAAGGCCGTATAGTTTGAATTGATGTGTTTTCATGTCATTAAAATTTTAAAAGGTAACATGTGCGCCCAAGGTAAAACTATGCTGGTTGGTTAGTGGAGTACGTGTGCCCCCCGTGCCCGTTTGAAATTCGGGATCTATACCAACATTATTGGCTTTCCATAGCATGATATTGGATAGCTGGGCACGAAAAGTAACCGCATCAGCTTTGATCTTGCCAATTAGTTTTTTGGGCAGGCTGTAAGACAGGGTAATATCTCTGAATTTGATATAGGAGGCATCTTCTACATTGATATCGGCATAGCGATAGTAGTCGATGTCCCTTCTGTTTACGTCTTCTGTAGCACTAGGCAAATAAGCAGGGATATTGGTAAATGCCTCATCTCCGGGTTTTTTCCAACGGTTTACAAATTCAGCATTTAAATTTCCGTTAAACTGTGCATCGGCAAGAAACATATCCCGTCCAGAATACGAGCTGGCTACGTCTCGCCTAAATACGTATCCCAGGTTGTAAATCAGATTAACACTTAGCGAAAAATCTTTATACCCAAAAGTATTGTTCATTCCTCCGCTCCATTTCGGCTGGAAACTTCCCATATATTTCACATCTTCTGGTTTGGCAACATTACGTGCTTTCGCTACTGAACCATCGTTGAGCCTGATTTGAGGATCGCCCAAATGATCCAGGCCGGCATAGGTATAGGCAAAAACAGAAAAAGCGGGATAGCCTTCTAAATAGGCTTGCGTTATCATGTCACTACCTAAACTGATAGGGATTGTAGAGTTAAGGCTGGTGATTTTGTTCTGGTTGTAGGCCATATTAAAGGTAGTGCGCCATTTGAGCGCACCCTGTTGTAGGTTTGCCGAGCTGATGCTCAAATCAATTCCTTTGTTGGTCATTTTCCCCGCATTGCCAGTAATGGTAGGGAAGCCTGTGAACGGATTAAGGGTCATTTCTCCAATCAGGTCTTCGGTTTTTTTGTGGTATAAATCTATGGTGCCACTTAGTCTGTTGCCCAAAATGGCAAAATCAATCCCAACGTTAAAGGTTTTGGTGGTTTCCCAACTCAAGGCCCTATTGGCAGGCATTTGGAGCGATAATCCTGTCCCGCCTGGATAGTTTAAATTGGTAACCACCGTTAGGATATCTGAGGAGGCAGCCGTGCCTACCTCGGGCGAGTTTCCGGTAATGCCATAACTACTGCGCAGGGCTAGCCGATCTAGCCAGGTGTGGCTTTTCATGAAGCTTTCCTTACCTAGTTCCCAAGCAAGCCCCACGCTCCATACAGGACGGTTTTGAGCTGATTTGTCCTTGCCAAAAAGATTGCTTTCATCAATACGGATACCACCATTAAAAGTATATTTGCCCAAAAACGTATATCCGCCGTTGGCATAATAGGAAGATATCCGCTGGGTATATTCCGTTTCGGTAAAATAATCGGGAAATAGGTTGCTGCTTGTACTTGCTGTAGGCATTACCGTATTGGGAACCCCTTCTGCTAAAGCGGCGTAGTCAATCACACCATACGACATCAACTGTGGGTTGTAACCCCTTATCTTGGAAGTTGTTGTGTTGTTGAACTGTTCCTGGGCCTCTTGGCCAACTAATAGGGTTAGCTGGTGTTTGTTGTTCCAGGCCTTGTCGTAAACCAGCTGGTTCCTTACCGTCCAATCTTTATTAATGGCGTTGGCTGTTGTGTAATGCCCCCCATTTTCTGGCAGCAAATAAGTAGGTCTCTCTCCCGGATTGCTTGCGGCAATAGTGAAGGAGGCAAGTTCTGAACGAACCGCATAATTATTCTGATCGAGTAAGTTCGTGGTTTTGTTTTGGGCTCTGGTAATGCCAAATACGCCTTCATACCTCAAGCCATCCCAAATGTTTACGGTAACCCCTGCGGTAACACGCCCTCTGATTAGATTGCCGGTGGAGTTTCCGGTGTTAATTTCGTTGAGTGGATTATAACGGAGATCAACCAAGCTTCCTTGTTCGTAGCCTTTCCTTACTTCATCTGTACGGTATAGCCACGACAGATCAGCATTGCTGCCATCCGGATTAAGGAACATTGCATAAGGCAAAAATGTAGCGGTTGGTTGGATCATGTTTGCGGCACTGGTGTTTTGGTGCTGCAAATCTGTAATCAGGTACATTTTAATACGGTCGTTGAATCTGAAATCCTGCCGCAGGTTCATGGTATAGTTCTGGTCTTTTTGGTTAGGAGTACTGTTTTGTGTGTTGATATAGTTTATCGAACCGTAAAAACTGTATTTGTTGCCGCCGCCAGCTAGAGAAAGTGAATGCTTCATTAGGCTGGCGTTCCGATACCAGAGGTCGCTGATTTGCTGAAGGTTGTTCTGCGATGCAAGTTGGGCCAATGCGGCATTTACCTGGCTTTGGGGCAGGTTGGCCTGATTGTACCAAATGGTTTCATGTGGCGAAACAGGTGCACTGCCCCCTGTAACAGGTGTTGAGATGGTGGTATAAGGATAGATCGTTTTCCAAGAGTAGGTAGGGTCGTTGAAAATCTCGCTAACGGTTTGTATGTACTGGCTGCTGTTCATCATGTTTTGATAGGATAGGTCGGGTTTACCCTGAAAATTGACAAAGGCATCGTAATTGATTTTTAGCTTGGCGTTGCTTTGGCCTTTTTTGGTAGTAACCACAATTACTCCGTTGGCCGCTTTTGCTCCCCAAATAGCTGCCGAAGTAGCATCTTTTAACACCGTAATATCCTCCACGTCATCAGGGTTTACCGTGCTGATATCGGCAATGGGAATACCATTTACAACGTATAGCGGAGCTCTGGAGCTGTTGATGCTGGTTAGCCCCCTCACCAGCACAGGGGTAGCCCCAGGGGCGTTGTTTATGGTTAATCCGGGAACCAGGCCATCCAACCGCTGAATGATATTCATAGCTGTAGAGCGGTTTTTTAGGATATCCATGTTTGGCTTGGCAATGGAGCCCGCACTGCGTTCGCGTGCGATGGATTGGTAGCCCGTGTTAATGGTTATGTTTACTTCTTTAAGATTCCCATCAGGGGTCATTTTAATCGTTCCCATTTCTTGGGCAGCTTTTGCCTGGTAAACCCGATACCCCGTATAGGAAATGATGATAAAGGTGCTTTCCTCTATGTTTTTCAGGTTAAACTCCCCGTTTGCATCAGTTTGCGCAACAGCGTTACGGCCTTTGTAGCCCACAGAAAAATCGCCTTGTTGTTTCGCCGTTGGGCCTGCCGAATCAATTTTAAGGATGCTGATTGTTGCACCTGCCAGAGGCTTTTCTTCTTCATCTACTACACGTCCGTGCACATTGATGTTTATGGAAGTACTTGTAATTTGGTTGGGCTTATCTGGCTTTGCTTTAACTACTATGGCTTTATCTTGAATTAAAAATTCAAGAGGCAGGTTTTTGAATAGCAGCTTTAAAACACTTGGCAAATCAGCGTTGCGTACCTGTATAGTTACGGGCTTAGCAGTTTTGAGTAAGCTTTCGGAGATAAAAAAATCGAAACCACTTTGTAGGCTGATCTTGTCAAAGACTTTCTCTAACGGTGTGTTTTTTTCCGAAAGGGTAATCTTTTGCGCATAGCTTGCCGCTTTTGCTTGCATCATGGCAATGAAAATCACGAAGACAATCAGTTTCATGGTGAGTAGTAACCTATTGGGCAGCCGAAAAGGCACCCATAGATTTTTGGTGATTAAATTGTACATTTGTTTAGGTTTAGTGCGGTTGTTCTTCATCTTCGACCATGGTTAGGACAACTGCAGTTTGTTGATATTTGCAATTAGTAAAATATGAGCATGCAACCAAAATAGGCTCCTTTGCTGGGGCCTTTTTTGCGCTCCTTTGTTTGGTGTTTATTTGCTGATGATAACCCTCCTTTCCTGTAATTTAAATTGGACAGAATTTGCCGCTTGCAGTATTTTTAGCACTTGGTTAATGTTTTTATAGCGGGAAATGCGTCCGTTGAATGTTTCATTGGGAAGTTCAGTCTCATTAATGATCTCTACATCATACCAGCGGGCAATTTGGCGCATAATGCTTTTCATATCCTCATTTACAAATCTGAAATAGCCATCTTTCCAAGCGGTTATTCCCTCCGTTTCTACCTGTTTAACCTGTAGGTCACTGCCTACAATTTTGGCCTGTTGTTGCGGTTTTAGCAGGTTTGAAACGCCCGATTGTAGATTTGTGATTTTCACTGATCCAGTTATCAGCGTGGTTTTAACCGAGGCTTCATCTTCATAGCTGTTGATATTGAATTGAGTACCTAAAACTTGTACGGTTTGGTTTTTACTGCTTACTACAAACGGATGTTTCTGGTCTTCGCTTACCTCAAAATAAGCCTCGCCTAAAAGCGACACCTTGCGCAGCCCAGAAGGATCTGGAGCGGTAGAAAATGTTATGCTGGAAGCCGAATTTAGCCACACCCGGGTTCCATCGGGTAAAACCACCTGATAGGTGCCACCACGGGGCGTGCTAACGGTTTTAATAGCGGGCAATGCCTTGCCATTGAGCTCTCTGATCAGGCTTCCATCGTTATAGGCAAGTTTAGCGGCATCTATAACGATACCTGTTTTTTGATCGCTAAGCTGAATGGTTTTGCCATTGGCTAATTGCAGGGTGGCTACATTTTTACCCGGACTGATATCATTGGCGTGAGAAACCGTAGTTTGATGTTTAGAGAGAAAGGGTAAATTAAGCAAATACACCCCCACACCAATAGTGATGAGGATAGCGGCGGCGGCGGAAACACGTCGCCAAAGTGGCATAGAAACTTTGGTAGGTGCTTTTTTCTGGAAATTTACCTTAGCTAAGGTCTTGGCCCATATCAGCTCGGTATTTGCGCTATGGTATTTCCCTAGCTGCTCGTGAAAGGATTGTTGTTCACAAAATTCTTCCATCCAATTCCGGTTTGCTTGGCTGGCGTTTAGCCAATCTTGTAGCTCCTTTTCTTGCGGTGGGCTTAACGTTTCCTGTAGATGCCCTATAATTAACCTTGCTATTTGATGTTCTTTTTCGAAGGAATTGGCTGTGTTCATCTGATCGTATTTTACATAGAAACAGCAAAGGCATCAAAACAACCAAAAGAAAAACGGCTATTCTGCAATAAATAGTAAGAAAGCAAGTGTTAACGCAGCAGATACCCCCTTTTTTAGGAAAGCAGTTTTGAGCAATTGAATGGCTCTTGTTTTATGGTTGCGTACCGTTTGAACAGAAATCCCCAGTTCAATGGCTACCTGGCTGGTTTTATGTTGATGCAGATAAATTAGATTAAAGACCTCTCTGCATTTGTCGGGAAGTTTTTCTATTTCTTGGTTTACCATGTCTAGAATTTCGGTCTCAACCAATTCAAAAAGGATCGTTTCTTCCCCTTTCTCTAATTGTAACAAGTACTCACTTTGTTTAGTACTGATGTTCTTTTGACGTTTGAGCCAATTGAAGCAGGCATTACGGCAGCTGATGAATAAAAACGCTTTGATCGCGGTGTCGGTTTCAAAATTGTTCCGGCGCTCCCATAGTTTAACAAAACAGTCGGAAACAATCTCTTGGCCTTCTGCGTCGTTTTGCAATAAACGCAAGGCAAAAAAGCAGAGTGATTTATGGTACAAATCAAAAAAATGGGTAAAAGCGGCCTCTTCTCCTTGTTTAAGAGCTTTCACCCAATGGGCTTCATTGGTAGTTTTTTTCAAAGGCATTTGAAATAATTTACGGCAATATCCGAAAAATTATTCGCATATCCATTTGATTATTAGTTTGTTTGCCAACGGTCTCTTGCAATCATTAATAAGCAACTGGCCTTTAATGACAAAATAATAGTAGTTTGTGGTTTTATGCTTTGAATAGATCTACAGCCCTACCTTGGCGCAAGTCTTGTGTGTGCGGTTTAGTGTTGGGTAACTTGTGCCTATTAGCACTTACTTTGTTTTATTTGGTAACCAAAGCCCAAGTCATGCCTTTGCTGTGTCCTTCAGAGGCCAAGCCCCGTATTTAAGCTGATGTATGAGAAATTGAAATGTTCTTAATTCAACTTCATCATTAATTAATAATCGCGGCATTAAAATCAACAAATAGCCTAAACAGATTTTCGTAGGCCGTTAATGGCAATGTTTCCGCTTTATCGTCTACATCATGATAGGCCGCAATGCCTCCTTGTGTGTAAAGAAAAAAAGCGGGAACACCTTTTTCGGTAAAGAAATAATGATCACTGTTGGCCGCTTTGCCTCTAGAATTAATCCTTTTCAGGAATTGCTTTTCACCATTAATTTGATTGAGCAAAGCAAATTCCTTTGGATGGATAGTGGCATTTACTACCGTTGCACCTGTTTCGCCAGTGCCAACCAAATCTAAATTCCATAAAAAGCGAATACTCTGTAGTGGAATCAAAGGGTTTTCGGTGAAGTATTTTGAGCCTAATAAGCCTGCTTCTTCAGCTGCAAAGCAGATAAAAGCAACGCTGTATTTTGGAGGATGAGCGGCGTAGTATTTGGCCAAATCTAACAACATGGCCACACCGCTGGCATTATCATTGGCCCCGGGGAAATAGGTTTTTGAACCCATGCCGCCCAAATGGTCGTAGTGAGCAGTAAACACCAATACCGAATCTGGCTTTGCAGTTCCTTTGATGATGGCGCCTACATTGGCTGCGGTAAAATTGGGAACCAGCTCATTTGCCATATCAATATCAATTTGGGTAGGCCGAAATGAAAGGGAGTTTTTGTTGACTTCTACAATAGTATAATCAAGGACCTGTTGTGCAACCGACCAAGTGAGCTTTGGAACCAAGCTAACGGCAATGTTTCTGCTCTTACTTAAATAGGTGGTGCTATCTTTTTGGATTAAACTGTCATGGGAAACGATGCCTTTACTCGCTTGATGTATAATAAAATCCTTTCCGGGAATTAAGGTTTTTCCGTTTAATTTGAGCGTCATGTTGCCCGGGAAAGTATTTACAGGGAAGGAAAAATACTGTTTGAAGCGATTTCCGCCCAGAGGCGAGAGACCAAACCTTTTAAATTCGTTTTCGATAAAATCGGCCGCCTTGCCCATGCCATGCTTGGTGTAGCCGCGGCCCCAGTACTTTTGCGAGGTAAGGATACTAATGGTTTTTCGGGCATAGCCGATGTCCTGCGCAAAGCCATGGAAGTAGGCAAAACTAAAGGCCGCGAAAAAAAAGATACGGAACATAACAAAAATGCTTTGTGCCACAAGATATAAATTTGTGCGCACAAAGCATTTTAATTCATGGTAAAAGGAACTATCCCTTTACTAAATAAGCATTGATGATTTTGGTGATTTCCTCTTTGTTTTTGGCCGAAGTCCAGTTTTCTTTTACTGATTGGGCATTGGCCGCAAAAAATCTCTCGTAAAGCAGTTTGTTATCTACTTTGGGGGCTAATTTAATGGTGGCATTGCTGGCAAAAACATTGTCCCAGATATCACGGGCATCTTTCCAGAAACCTTCGTTCTTTTTCCACCATTCTTGGGCGTAACCAAATGATTTTGGATCTGTTTTTACAAACTCCTCTAAACCTTTTTCTTGCGCAATCAGTTTATCTTTTGCTCCCGGAGTACGAACAATTTTCTTGTTATCTTGTTCAAACATCCATCCGGTTGGGGTAAGGTAAACAAAATTGCGGCGGTTCAATACGTTGTAATCGTTACGTTCGGTATGCTCACGACGAGGAAGTGGCGAGTCTGAATAGCTTAACCATTGTGATCTGCCGTCAACATGTACCCAACTGCCAATCGCTTGGTAGCGCGGGCTATCATCTACCTGAAAAACCTTTTGGGTCCATTTACCTTGATATTCTTCTGGTTTTAAGGTTACATTTTTCCAGGTATCTTCCTTGTCGAAGGCTAAAATTTTTGGATCTTCATAAGTCCAGTCTTCACGCCAGTGTTTAATGATCATGCTATCACCCCTCATAACCAAAAGGTGCTGGATCACGATTTTTTTGGGCGAATCTTCTACAATAATGGCAATTTCCTTAGCTGATGAACGGTGCCTGTCGTGAAACTTGTAGTCATCATCAGGAGAAAAAGTTTCGGCATAGTTAAAGGTAACCTTATAAAAGCCAGCCAATGATTTAATAGCGTTACGATCTTGCGCTAACTTGTTTTGGCCGAAAGCAAAGGCACTACACCATAGCAGAGCCACTAAGAGTTGTATTTTCTTCATATCCTTATATTTATCATGTTGTTTAGATTTATTCTAAACAGTTGCAAATTAACAAGCAATAATCCTGATAAGCAAATTATTTTTAATTATTCTAAATAAAAGAACTTATGGGGCTAAAGGCTGCGGATAGCTTGGTTAGTGCGCCAATAATTGCCTAGCCCTAGCCTTTTGATTTTTTCTTTCTTCCCCACCAAATGATAAACCCGGTAATAGGCAACGAAGCGGCAATTAAACTGGCGCAAAAGGCTATAATCTTTCCTGGCAAACCCAATATGGCACCCACATGGATATCATAGTTCATGCCTAATAATCTTTCTCCGGCGTTTTTCGATTTATAGTGGCGGTGATCCAAAAGCTTACCACTGTATTGGTCAAACTGCATGTCACTTGAGTCGTAATAGGTTTCTTCGCCTTTGTAGGCATAGGCATAAATAACCCCATCGTTACTTGAAGCTGGGCCAATAGCAATTTTTGGAGCTGCTGGGTAAAGCGCTTTTGCCTTTTCGAAAGCGATATCCATGCCGTTTTTTGAGGCGAGATGTAGGGTGTCTGATTTAAAGGTTTTGCGTTCAGGTGGAGTGACGCTTAGCGAAGCCACCGCATATACCGTGCCCTGAAACCACTGAAAGGCCCATACTAGCCCTGTTAAAGCCAAAATGAGCGAAATGAGTAAGGCATAAAATCCTGGAACATTGTGCAGGTCGTAGTTAAGGCGCTTAAACTTAGCGGTCCATTTGATCTTAAAGCTCTTATCTAGGTTCGATTTCTTGAGATTTTTGGGCCACCAGTGGATCATGCCCGTAATCAATAGTATGATGAAAATGATGGTAGACCAGCCAATGATCTGTTGGCCAATGGGATGGTTAATTAGCAGGCTCCAATGCAGCATTTTCACCACATTGAAAAACTCGTGTTTATAATGGGTGATTTTGGTAACCTCGCCCGTATAAGGGTTTACATTGGCAATATCGTAGTAGTCTAATGCATCAAAATACCAAAATGCCTCTGGGTCTCCGCCCTTGTAAGCGCCAAATTCCCAGGTTTTTTCAGGGTTGGGATAGGTAGAAATGAAATTGATCGGTTTGTTGCCCATGGCTTTTTGGGCGTTATTTTTCAATGTGCTCAAGGGAAGCGGCCTGGCATTTTTAGGGGCCTCAACATACAGCTGTTTACGATAAATAAGGTTGGTGATTTCTGCCTGGAAAACATAAATACATCCCGTTAGGGCAATAAAAATCACCATTACACCTGCGCCAATGCCCAGCCATAAATGTAGCCAATCGCTAATCCGACGAAAGGTAGATTTTTTGGATCTCTTGGTTTTTGTTTTGTTTGAGGTCATTTTGGATAACGAAATAAACCAACCACGTTAAACATGGTTGGTTTAGAAATTATATTTACAGTTTAGAGCGCTTGGCGTGTGTAGGTTGCTACGTGCCAAATTTTGTCGTAATTTTTACCTGCCTGGCTTCCTGATTTCTTTTCCTCGTAAAAGGCTTCCAAAAAATAAGTGCCTTTTTGCTTTGGTGTAAAGTTAAGCAAGCCGTTACTGTTGGTGTTTATGGTTTCGCTTTTTTTCTCAGGACCTACAACGGTAAGCTTTTGGTTTTTGAAAGCGCTTTGGTTGAGCTTTACGGCATGTGCGCTTTCTTGGCCAGTTACAAAAGAGGTTTGAGCCGGGGCTATGCTTAAAGTAACATCGTTGCCCAATTGATCAGCCAGTTTTGCCGAGCCTACAAAAACATTGGCCAAAGCGTAATAGTCGATTTTGGCATTTTCGTAAAGATCCTTTACCTGGTGTACAATAGATAGGGTGTACTGCCCGTCCTGGGTTGGTGTAAAATCAGCTTCGTAATGAAATACTCCTGCCTTCGTTTTTAACGCTTGCTTGCTGCCATTTGGCGAGGTGAGCACTAATTTAAACTCTTTCAGGTTGCTGTACCATTTTGCGGCCGAATCGATTTCCTTGGTGCCATATTCGCCAAAGAAGACCTTCACTTTTTGTGCAACACCTTTTTGGCCATTCGTGTTGGTTTCAATCCACAAAGCATGCCCATAGCTGGTGGCGGCCATGGCTACAAATAAGAATAGGGTTAAAATCTTTTTCATTGTTCTAGAATTTATAAGCGATACTGAAACGATAGTTACGGGGAGCTTCGGCCTGCCATGAATAAACGTTGTTGCTGAAATAGCCAGTGTAGTAGTCGCCAATGTACAGGTATTCGTTAAGCACATTAAACACATTTGCGGTAATTTTAACGGGCCCTTTTGACCAAAACAAGCCAGCGTCAACTTTCGTATAATCACCCATGTTGTATGCTGGATTTGTTGCGCTGTACGAAAATGAGGTTCTATCTTTCAAATAGGTTACGCCGGCGTTAAGTCCAAAATCTTTCAAAAAGCCGCTTTGTATGGTATAACTTAGCCAGGCATTGGTGGTGTGTTTGGCGTATCCTGGAACGAGGTCGTTGTTGGCAAAGCCCGAGTTAGGAAAAGCTGAAGTGATTTTTGCATCGGTGTAGGCGTAGTTTGCAATCAGGGATAGCCCTTTCGCTAATTCGCCTTTAATATCCAGTTCGATACCTTTGGCTACTTTTTCGCCTAAAACCACGCTGTAGGTGAAAGTTGGGTCCTGAACATCTGCGGTCAGCTCATTTTGCTTAAGGATACGGTATAGGGATAGTGTTGTATTCCATTTGCCATCGGCCCAGTCTCTTTTAAAACCAATTTCCATATTTGAGCCGGTAATTGGTTTCACTTCCCCGCCATCTTTAAGCTTTCCACTTTGTGGTAAAAATGCTTGGTCGTACACGCCGTATGCTGCTGTATTTTGGTCTAATGATACGCTTAGCCCAATGCGGGGAGTTAATTTACTTGCGCTGTAGGAAGTTCCTCCCCATTGGTATTGGCTAGCCTTGGTGTAACGGGCCGCTAAGGTTAAACGTGCACGGTTATTGAAAAAACCTAGCTCATCCTGTAAATAGCCGGCGGTATATTTTTGGCCCATGGTTCCTCCAGCGGCAATAGCACGGGCTTCGAGGCTTGTAGTTCTATCGAAATTTGGGAAGCCATTTGGGGGATATCCTAAATTTGGATGGTACATGTTAAACGGGCTAGAAGGTAAATCTAGTGGGTGCGATTGTCCCCAATCTGCCATGTAGTCTTTTTTACCTATATCAAAACCTGCTAAAATGCGATGTTTGATGCCGCCAGTTTTTACTTCGCCGTTAATAAAAAGCTGGCCAAGTTTCATGGTGCTTTCCGCATCCCAGATCCCCACACTTCTGATGACATCTCCATTGGTAAGTACATCGGCAGGCCATAAGCTCGAGCCGGTTTGCAAATACTTGCTGTAGGCGGTTTGAGCGGTAATTTTCCAT
Source organism: Pedobacter nanyangensis (assembly GCF_003313505.1). GTDB lineage: Bacteria > Bacteroidota > Bacteroidia > Sphingobacteriales > Sphingobacteriaceae > Pedobacter > Pedobacter nanyangensis. The sequence continues at coordinate 663,140 of NZ_QMHO01000001.1, forward strand.
TGATCACCGATGTTTTGGATAAGATTTAAAAATACCGAATGGTCATTGATATTGGTTTTAGGTAGATTTTCTGGGGCATAGGTAAATTTGCGGGGCAGAGAGAGATAGCCTTCGGTTGAGAAAACGTAGTACGATCCCACATCGGTCATTTGCGCCCTTTGCAGGTTGTACTCGGCTGTAAATTTGGTGCTATGGGTTAGCTGGTAACTAATTACCGGGGCAATAGAATACCTGTCGTTTGATTCATTGGGCCTAAATGATCCCTTTTGCTGTGCCGCCGCGTTTAAGCGGAACAACAGCTTGCCATCTTCGGTAAGTTTCCGGTCCAAATCAACGGCTGTTCTATACAAATCAAAGCTTCCCAGGGTAAATGAAACTTCGCCTTTGTTTAATCCGGTAGGTTTTTTGGTAACGACATTGTACATGCCGCTTGGATCGCCGTTGCTTAACATAAAGCCTGCTGGCCCTTTCACAAACTCAAGGTGGTCTACAATGCTCATGTCTTCGGTTAAGGGCCCCCAAAAGGAATTCACAAAATTGAAACCGTTGCGCATAGCCTGTATTTGGGAGCCCCTCATGTGCACGTTAGTATATAAATCGCCCCAATGGCTGGTACGCATAGCACCGCTTACGTTGCGCAGTACGCCGTCGCTCATGCTAATGATCTGTTGGTCTTTTAATGCTTGGCCACTTACACTTTGAATGTTTTGGGCAGCTTCCAGCAACGGTTGGTTTAAGCGCAGGCTGTTATCGGGGGTGCTAATTTTGTAAGCGTTCTTTTTAGCTTGAACCGATACTTCTTTTAGGATTTGGCTATTTTCCGAAAGCGTGAAATTGAGCTCCAGTGTTTGGCCATCATTAATAGAGATGTTTTTTTCCTGGGTAGCTATACCTATGGCACTTACCCTAATGATGTAATTGCCCGCTTTGATTTTGCTGAGAATGTAGTTCCCATTATCGTCGGTAGCGGTATTTTGAGGTTTGTTTTTTAATCCCACACTAACGTAGGCAGCAGGCTGCCCATCGGCCGAAGTAATGCGTCCTTTAATAGTTCCATTTTGAGCAAAGGCCACAAAATGGAATAAAAGCAGTAAGACGACAAGAGGACTTTTGAGGTTTTTTTTCATTGTGAATTGTGTATGTTGTTGTTATAAAGTTGCTGTGCTTGCGTCGGTAGGTGTTGCTCATTCAAGGATCAAAAGGTTTAAAACATGTATTTTATAGAAGCCGCTACGTTTCGAGTGGCTAAGGGGCTGGCACTTAAGCCCCATACTTTCTCATTGGCAATGTTGTTCACTTTCAGCCCTAGCCTAACCTTGGTTGCTTCGTAAAAAAGAGTGCCGTCAGTGAGGAAATAAGCATCTGTTTTAGGGTCTGTGGTGTACTTGTTGAGTTCACCTACGTAGTTGCTCCCTGCACCAATACCGAAGTTTTTAAGTGCTCCGTGGGTAAACTTGTAGGTAAACCAAATGTTAGCGAAATCGGCAGGGAGGTAGTTCCTGTTTTGCGATACGGTTCCGCTGTTGTTAATACTGCTGTAAATGTTCTTGTTGTAGCCATATCCAGCGGTAATGTTTAGTCCGGCAGTGGGATTAGCGCTCAGGTCAATTTCAAAGCCTTTACTTTTTTGCTTGGAATCCTGAAACGAGAAACCTTGCTGGTTGCTTCTTAGGGCATTTTTTACGTCAATATTGAAGTAGCTTACCGTTGCGGTCAACCTGTTTTCAAAGAGATCGGTCTTAATTCCGAATTCATATTGGTTGCCCGTAGTTGGTTTTGCATTAAAAGTTGTCGCATCGGGCTGGCGTATTGGCGCATTGTTTTGGAATGCATTGGTATAGCTCGCAAATACACTTAGCTTATCTTTTAATATTTGGTAAACGGCTCCAAATTTTGGCGATAGGGCAGTTTGTTCGTAGCCCCCCTCAAAGTCTCCCCTTAAAATCGCAATTCCCTTGTTGTTTAATCGATCTACTCTAAGGCCCAAAAGAACCGAAAGTTGATCGGTGATATTGGTTGCACTTGATGCGTATGCCGCATAAACGGTACTTTGGCTAGTTTGAAAACCATTAACCAAGCCTTGCCTTACCGCTTTAATTTTTTCCAGTGAAAGTGGTGAATAAGGTTGGTTGATATTAATGACGTCGGTATATTCTTGGCCAACGTACGAGTAATCTACCCCTTTTCTGTGAAGCACATCTAAGCCTAGTACAAATTTGTTTTTCAGGCCTGCTACAACAAAATCTGTATTAAAAAATTGTTGAAATTGATAAGCATAATCGGTAAATGGCCAACTGCTTACTGTTCTTTGGATCGTTGTTGGCGAGGTAAAGGTACTGGTGGCATAAACCAGTTCATCCACATCACTGACATTTAGGGAGGCAATGGTGGTTGATTTCCAGCTTGGGGATATTTGGTACTCGGCTTTTGCAAAAAAATTAATCCCTCCACCAGAAAACGTAGCATCGGCACTTCCCGTAGATTGGTTATACTTAAGTGGTACTTCATTAGTGTTCTTCAGGTTTAATGCCGAAATATTAACATAAGGCAAGTTGCTCATTTCTGATTTGGTGATTTCGGCATTTAGGGTAAGGCTAAGCCTGTCGTTTACTTTATAAAGCAACGAAGGAGCCACTACGTACCGTTTGGTAAATCCCCAGTCCATGAAACTATCTTCCGCGTGATAGGCAGCATTAAGTCTAAACAATACTGATTTATCTTCATTCAATGGCGTATTTACGTCTACTGCAATTCGGTGTAATCCAAAGCTGCCAATGGTATAGTCTATCGTCGTTTTTTTCTCCTCAAAAGGTTGCTTGGTTACCAAATTGATAAGGCCACCAAATGAAGTGGCGCTATTGCCATAAAGCGTGCCCGATGGACCTTTAATGGCTTCAGATCTCTCTACAACGGCGGGGTCAATTCCCGACCAGCTGTCGGCAGCTACCCCGTTGCGCATCCTAACCCCTGTCCAAAATCCTCTTAAAATGGTGTAAGCAAAGCCATTGTTTACTCCTCCAAAAGATATTCCGCCGCCAGGAACATTCCTTAACGACTGCTTGTAGTCTGTCACAATTTGTTGGTCCATAATTTCTTTGCTCACCGTATTGTAAACCTGAGGATTTTCCAAGTTTTTCAGCGGCATGCGGGCCACGTAATCGCTCTGTTTAACCGCATATTTATTTTTACCCCCATTAATGGTGATTTCTTGTAGCGACTGGCTGCTTGTCTCCAACTCGAAATTCAGCTCTAAGGTTTGTCCAGCTTCAACATTGACGTTTTTTTCTTGTGCGGTAATGCCTATGGCATTTACCCTTACGGTGTAGGAACCAGCTTTGATTTTTAGTAAGGCATAGGAGCCGTCTTCCTTACTTGTAGTGCTATTGTTTTTATTTTTTAGCCCAATGTTTACATAAGCAGCAGGTTGCCCGTCGGAGGTGGTAATACGCCCTTTTATCGTAGCATGTTGTTGGCCGTAAGCAACCAGGCTTATGGATAAGATAAGAAAGCCTGTTAAGATATGTCTCAAAAAATAGATAGATTTCATTCTTTGTTTTTATTTAGATTAATTATAAACTACGGCAAATATATAACCTAAAGCTTTAATTGCAAAAGAATTTTAGAATTGCATGCTGGCTAAAAACTAAAGGTTGCGGAAAGTGTTATATCCAAAACATTTTATGGACATCAGATCTAACGAACCGTATTGGCTGGTTAATAATGGTATTTTAAATGCTTACCCTTCTCTAAGAAAAGACACTGTTTGTGATCTTTTAATTGTTGGAGCGGGCATTACCGGCGCATTAATGGCGCATGCGTGTGTGGGTGCCGGTTTCAAAACGATAGTAATTGATCAGCGGGAAGTTGCCAATGGCAGCACTTCGGCAACCACCTCCATGCTGCAATATGAAATAGACGTGCCTTTGTATCAACTGGAGAAGTTGATAGGAGAAGTTGGGGCTTTGGCCAGTTACAGAGCCTGTAGAAATTCAATCTGGGAACTGGAGAAAATATCCAAGGACATTAAATCTGATTCGGGCTTTGAAGCCAAAAATTCACTCTACTTTGCCGGAACAGGAAAGGATGCAAAATGGCTGAAACTAGAGTTCGAAAAGCGGTTGAAAGCTGGCTTTGAAGTAGAATGGCTGGATAAAAAGCAAATCCAATCCAACTATGGTTTGCAGTCGGAAGGCGGAATCTTGTCGGCTGATGGCGCAAGCGTAGATGCTTTTAGGCTGGCCCATGAGCTACTATCGTTTAACCAGAAAAAAGGGCTGGAGATTTTTGATAAAACCGAGTTGAAGAAGGTTAAATATCTAAAAGATGAAATTCTTGCAGAAATGGATACCGGGTCAAAAATTAGGGCAAAAAAGATCATCTACTGCACAGGTTATGAAAGTATAAAGCTCATCCCCGAAAAAATAGTGAAATTAAAGAGCACTTACGCCATGGTTAGCGAACGGATGAATGGCGCCACTACCCAGATTTATGATACGCTTTTTTGGAATACAGACCATCCATACTTGTATATGCGAAGTACCGCTGATCATCGACTTTTGGTAGGGGGTGAAGATGAGAATTTTAAAAATCCTGTATTGCGAGACGCTTTATTGAGCAAAAAAGAGGGGAAGCTTTTAAAGTCCATTCAGAAACTGATGCCTAATATTAACTTTATTCCCGATTTTGCGTGGTGCGGCACTTTTGGCGAAACCAAGGATGGATTGCCCTACATCGGGAGCCATCCCAAATTCCCAAACAGCTATTTCTGCTTGGGATTTGGAGGAAATGGAATAACTTTTTCTGTAATTGGAGCAAATATGCTGGTAGGGATGCTACAAAATGAGATAGATCCCCTTGCTTATTTCTTTAGGTTTGGCAGGTAATTATTGGTGTGTAATAATTTGTCCGTTGAAAGCTCTTTCGTTAGTGCCAGGATTAACTTTACCGCCAGCAATTACAGTATAGAATGTACCCTTTACCAATGTTTTGTTAACGGTAGCATTAACGGTAGTTGTTGCAGCGGCTTTAATTTCTAAATTCTTTTCTCCTGGATCAACGGCCACAAACCCGCTGTAGGCTTTATAGGCTTTATTGCTGGCAAGATTGGTTGTTGCATCTTTAATGCCTAAATCCAAGGCGGCAGCATCTGGAGAAAGGTTGATAAAGCGCACATAGGCTTTTTCAGTAGAGGTATTGGAGAAATCATCCGCTAAAAGCAAACCATCGAAATTATCGCTGGTGCCTACCAGGTATAAAGTTGAAAAAGCACTATTGGCAATAGAGATATTACTCTTTGTATAGGCCGATGCTGTTTCTCCTGCTACGGTGAATTTAACGGTATAGCTCCCCACATTTAGCCTAGAGTATTTGACCCCTCCGGCATAGGGAAGTGCTGCGCTATTTATTTTAGAGTCGTTAATATAAGCATCATACGTACCCAAGGTAGGAGAGATATTGTAAACGCTTAAAGATCCGGTATCAACCACAGTTGTGTCATTTTTCCCGCAGGCAAACAATAGTGTAATTGTTGCCATGGTAAATAGCGCATATAATGCCTTAAGAGAGGATTTCGTATAAGTTTTATTCATGTTAAAGATTTGATGGCCATTTAGCCCTGCCCTAAAATATATTTCAAATATACAAATATTGGTTTTATCGATTTTATTCCGATGTTAAACTTTGTTAAATAAAGGATTGCCGGAGTAAATACCCTGCATCATACCTTTGATACGCAATAAGCCGCTGTTTCGCTACAAACGAAGGCTAAATTCGCTAACATGTTTACTTGGCAGCGGGTTAAGGAATGTTAAACAAAATGTAAAAAAATACGAATTATATTGCACAACTCAATTTTTATTTAAACCTTTGCGGCACAATCAATTCAATAGGATTGATTTTATCAGAAAATGAGTAAACAAATTATCCATAAATTATCTGTTTTAGAGGCCAAGAACATGGCCCCTAACGGCTATTTTATTGAACGTTTACGACCCGTATTCCAAATCACCACAAGTCGGCAACTCTTTACGCCGCGGATTTAAGTCATACCCCTAGGGAACTTAAACCCATGAGGAATTGATCCTCAATAAAAACCCAATTAACAAGAATACCATATTTTTTCGTTAAAGAATTAATGAATAATAACGATTTTATAGTGCAAGTTGCACTTCCTGAACATCGTGTTTTTGCTGAAGAAATAGTTGAAGAAATGGCCGAATCAGCAAAGGCTAGAGGAACAGGTATCGCTAAACGTTCGCCAGAATATGTAGCTGGCAAAATGCAGGAAGGTAAGTCGGTAATCGCTTTCCACAAGGATGGCACGTGGGCCGGATTTTGCTACATCGAAACCTGGAGCCATGGCCAGTTTGTGGCCAATTCAGGCTTAATTGTAAGTCCTAAATTCAGGAAAGCAGGATTGGCCAAAGCCATTAAAGAGGAAATCTTTGCCTTATCAAGAAAATTATATCCAAAGGCCAAAATCTTTGGTTTAACTACGGGTCTGGCCGTCATGAAGATCAACTCTGATTTAGGCTATGAGCCGGTAACCTACTCGGAACTTACGCAGGACGAAGAATTTTGGAAAGGTTGCCAAAGCTGTGTCAACTTCGAGATCCTTAAAATGAAGGAACGTAAAAACTGCATGTGTACTGCAATGCTGTACGATCCAAAGGAGAAAAAACACGAAGCAGCCAAAGAGTTTGCCGAAGAGCTGCAGAAAAAGCCTAAGCTTTATGAAAGATTTATGCGTATCAAACAGCGTTTAATCGAAAAAAATAAAGGAGGTAGCGACCTTAAATCACTATTGTTGTTTTTGGCATTTTTAAATAAATAGAATACAAATAAATATTAATGAGCCACTTATAGATATTTTAATGCGTCTAAGCTTAGGTGTCTAAGGTGGTAAAATAAATAAATACAAGATGAAGAAAAAAGTTGTTTTAGCATTTAGCGGAGGTTTAGATACCTCATTCTGTTGCATTCATTTAACAAAGGACAGAAATTTGGAAGTACACTCGGTGGTGGTAAATACCGGTGGTTTTTCTGAAGAAGAGCTAAAGGAAATTGAAGCACGGGCTTATGCTTTAGGGGTGGCGTCGCACGCTGCGGTTGACGAAACCGAGAACTATTACAACGATAGCATCAAGTATTTGATTTTTGGGAACGTGCTGAAAAATGCCACCTATCCATTGTCGGTAAGTGCCGAGCGTGTTTGCCAAGCTACGGCAATTGCCAATTATGTGAAGAAAATTGGTGCTGATTATGTGGCTCACGGTAGCACTGGAGCAGGAAATGATCAGGTTCGTTTCGATATGATTTTCAACATCCTGATCCCTAATGTAGAAATCATTACCCCAATTAGAGATTTGAAATTATCACGCGAAGCGGAAATTGAGTATTTAGCTAAACACGGGGTTATATATACCGCAGAGAAGGCAAAATATTCAATCAACAAGGGCTTGTGGGGCACTTCGGTAGGCGGTGCAGAAACATTGACTTCTAACCAAACCTTGCCAGAAAGTGCTTGGCCAACTCAAGTAACCGAAACCGAGCCTAAGAAAGTAGAATTGACTTTTGAAAAAGGTGAATTGGTTGCTGTTGATGGTGAGAAATTGGCGCCGGTAAGAGCTATCCAAAAATTGCAGGCCATTGCCGCACCTTTTGGCGTTGGGCGTGATATTCACGTGGGCGATACCATTATTGGCATTAAAGGCCGCGTAGGTTTTGAGGCGGCAGGGCCGATGGTGATCATCAAAGCGCACCATGCTTTGGAGAAACACACCTTAACCAAATGGCAGTTGAGCTGGAAAGAAAACCTGTCATCATTTTATGGCAACTGGCTGCACGAAGGCCAATTCCACGATCCAATTATGAGAGACATGGAGGCTTTCTTAAGTTCGACACAAAGCACCGTTAATGGAAAAGTGTTTGTTGAGTTGTTGCCTTATCGTTTCCATATCATCGGTATCGAAAGTGCCAATGATTTAATGAGCAATAAATTTGGCAGCTACGGCGAAATGAACAACGCTTGGTCTGGAGAAGATGTAAAAGGTTTCTCTAAAATATTTGGCAACCAGGTAATGATTTGGCATAAAGTAAACGGAGAGAAGTAACCCCAACCCCCAAAGGGGGCTTAACCCAAATTTAATATGGAACAAAGTATTAACGATATAAAATCAAAGTCTCCTTCAGGGGATTTAGGGGTGATAAAAGCAGGAATTATTGGAGGAGCAGGATACACGGGCGGAGAGATGTTGCGTATTTTGGTAAACCACCCACAAGTAGCAATTGCTTTTGTAAATAGCAGCAGCAACGCTGGCAACCTAGTTTCGGATGTGCATACCGATTTGTTTGGGGATACAGACCTGAAATTTACTGACCAAATTTTGCAGGATATCGACGTGCTATTTTTATGCGTTGGTCATGGAGATGCCAAGAAATTTTTGGACGCAAATCCGATAAACGAAAAAGTTAAAATCATCGATTTATCGCAAGACTTTAGGTTAGCTCAAAACTCGCAACTCGCAGCCCGTAACTTTATTTACGGTTTGCCAGAATTGAATAAAGACAAAATCGCTTCTGCGAAAAATGTAGCCAACCCAGGTTGCTTTGCCACTTGTATCCAATTGGGCTTATTGCCGTTGGCTTCAAAAGGCTTGTTGCAAAGCGAAGTACATATCAATGCCACTACAGGCTCTACAGGTGCAGGTCAAAGTTTGAGTAAAACTTCACATTTTAGCTGGAGAAACAACAACCTTTCGGTTTATAAGGCTTTCGAACATCAGCATTTAAATGAAATTGGGGAGAGTTTAGTCCAATTGCAGGGCGAAGTAAAGGAAGCTTTAAACTTCATCCCACAACGTGGCGATTTCACCAGGGGGATTTTGGCTGCGATGTACATTGAAAGCGATTTGACCGAAGAAGCTGCATACGAGCTTTATGAAAGTTATTATGCCAGCCATCCATTTACCCATGTAAGCCGGAAAAACATTGATTTAAAGCAGGTGGTAAATACCAACAAATGCCTGATCCATTTAGAAAAACATGGCAATAAGTTATTTATCATCAGCATTATCGATAACCTTTTAAAAGGTGCTAGCGGACAAGCCGTTCAGAATATGAACTTAATGTTTGGCTTGGACGAAACAGCAGGGCTAAAATTGAAAGCGGCTAATTTTTGAAAGGTAAAAAGGTGTAGGGTATAAGGCTTAAGGTTATGAGAGACTATAAAAAACTCGATGTTTGGAAAAAGGCACATGAACTGAATATGTTCATCAAAAAGAGTATTGCTACTCGGTTCCCGAAAGAAGAGCGATTTGAATTAACGTCTCAATTAACTAGAGCTTCGTTGTCCATACCTTTAAATATCGTAGAAGGATGCGGAAGGTTTACAGATAAAGATTTCGCACACTTTCTAAATATCGCTTTAGGTTCTACTAATGAAATAGATTATTGTTGTTTGTGTGCTTCTGAATTGAAATACATCAGTGAAGAAGATTATCTAAAAGTGAACCAATTAATTAACGAAGTTAGAGCAATGCTAATTTCATTTTTAAAATTTTTGAGAAGTGGAGGGTAAAACCTTAATCCCTAACACCTCATACCTTATACCTCAATTATGAACTTATACGACGTATACCCGTTAAACGACATAGAAATCACCAAAGCATCGGGCAGTAATGTTTGGGATGCTAACGGACAAAAATATTTAGACCTATATGGCGGTCATGCGGTAATTAGCATTGGCCATACCCACCCGCATTATGTACAGCGTTTAACCGAACAGTTAAACAAAGTGGGGTTTTACTCTAATTCCATTAAAATTCCTTTGCAGGTACAATTGGCAGAAAAGCTAGGCCAAGTTTCTGGAAAAACAGATTACCAATTGTTCTTGTGCAACTCAGGAGCTGAAGCTAACGAAAATGCCTTAAAATTGGCTTCTTTTTACAACGGTAGAAAGAAAGTAATCGCTTTTAAAGGTGCTTTTCACGGTCGTACTTCATTAGCTGTTGCCGCTACCGATAATCCAAAAATTGTAGCACCAGTTAACGAGACCGACAATATTATTTTCTTGCCTCATAACGATGAGCAGGCGCTGGCCAATGAATTTGCAAAACATGGAAATGAAATTGCGGCGGTAATTTTGGAAGGCATTCAAGGCGTAGGCGGCATTAGAGAAGCCTCCAAAAGCTTCCTGCAAAAAATACGTTCACTTTGTGATGAACATAATGCCGTGTACATTGCAGATAGCGTACAATGTGGGTATGGCAGAACAGGGCAATTCTATTCGCACGACTGGGCTGGAGTAGATGCTGATATTTATACCATGGCTAAAGGAATGGGCAATGGCTTCCCAATTGCGGGGATTTCTATCGCTCCTAAATTTAAGCCTTGGCACGGACAACTGGGAACTACTTTTGGCGGAAACCATTTGGCTTGTGCCGCGGCTTTAGCAGTGTTAGAAGTGATCGAGAAAGACAACCTGATGAAAAATGCCGAGGAAGTAGGCGCTTATCTGATCGCAGAGCTAAAGAAATTCGAACAAGTAAAGGAAGTGCGTGGAAGAGGCCTGATGATTGGTATTGAATTGCCGGAAGAGCTCGCACATGTAAAGAAAGAGCTATTGTTTAAGCATTTTATCTTTACGGGCGAAGCGAAGCCTAACGTAATCCGTTTACTGCCAGCATTGAATTTAACCAAGGAACATGCAGATGAGTTTTTGACTGCGTTTGCTGAATTAGTGAAATAATAAAACTACCCGTCATTGCGAGGCACGAAGCAATCCTACAACGTTAGTATGAGATGTCGCTTTAAGATTGCTTCGTGCCTCGCAATGACGAACTTGATAAGTGAATGAGGTTAAGGCAATGCTGATTAACCTCTTGAAGAAAATTAGACAATAAAATAGGAAAAGCTTTTTGCTTTCCGCTTTAAACTTTCCGCTTAAAATGAAACTTTTCTCTTCCGTAAACGATGTACAAGACATCAAACAGTTGGTTGCAAGTGCTTTGGCATTAAAGGCTAACCCCTATGCGCGTAGCGATTTGGGTAAAAATAAAACCCTTGGACTGGTGTTTATGAACCCAAGCCTGCGTACCCGTTTAAGCACCCAAAAAGCAGCCCTTAACTTGGGGATGAGTGTAATGGTGATGAACATGGACAAGGAAGGTTGGGCGCTGGAAACCCAAGATGGCGTGATCATGAACGGCACTACCGTAGAGCATATCCGTGAGGCAGCTGCCGTAATGGGCGAGTATTGCGATATCCTGGGCTTACGTTCTTTCCCTAAGCTACAAAACAGGGAAGAAGATTACAACGAAGAGTTTTTTAACAAGTTCGTGAAGTTTTGCGGCGTGCCGGTGGTAAGTTTAGAAAGTGCAACCAGACACCCATTGCAAAGCTTGGCCGACTTGGTGACCATCCACGAAACTTGGGAGCCATACCGCATTGATGCCAAAGCTAGGCCAAAAGTAGTGTTGGCTTGGGCACCTCACATCAAACCTTTGCCGCAAGCGGTTCCAAACTCCTTTGCAGAGTGGATGAGCAGGGCGCAAGCCGAAGGAATGTTGGATTTTACCATTGCACAACCAGAGGGTTTTGAACTTAATGAAAGCTTTACCCCTGGCGCTAAAATCTCCCATAACTTAGATGAAGCGATTGCTGATGCAGATTATGTTTATGTCAAAAACTGGAGCAGCTACAAGGAATATGGCAAGTTGTTGGATTTTCCGGAGGGATGGATGATGGACAACGAGAAGCTGAAACTGACCAGTAATGCCAAAATAATGCACTGTTTGCCTGTTCGCAGGGATTTGGAATTGGCCTCGGAAATATTGGATGGACCAAACTCTCTGGTGATCCACGAAGCTGGAAACAGATTATGGTCTGCACAGGCAGTGCTGAAAGCGATGTTGGAAGAAATATAAATATAAAAATACACCGTTATTGCGAGGCACGAAGCAATCTTACAACGATGGGGGAATTCTACCGCTTTAGGATTGCTTCGCAAGCTCGCAATGACGATAAAACAGTATGCAAAAACTAACCATCATAAAAATAGGCGGAAACGTTATTGACAACTCCGAAAACCTACACCATTTTTTGGAAGATTTTACGGCCTTAGATGGCCCTAAAATATTGATTCACGGGGGTGGTAAAATTGCGACCGAAACCAGTGCTTCCCTAGGAATTGAAGCGAAAATGGTAGACGGCCGGCGGATTACCGATATTGAAACCCTGCGTGTGGTAACCATGGTTTACGCTGGATTGATCAATAAAAACATTGTTGCCCAGCTACAAGCTAAGGGTGTAAATGCTATTGGTTTAACCGGAGCGGATGGCAATATCATTAAAGCTAAAAAACGTCCCGTAAAAGAAATTGATTATGGTTTTGTAGGCGATTTGGATGAAAACTCGGTTTCTGTTACTTCTTTAGGGAGCCTGTTGCAAGCAGGCTTTGTGCCGGTGCTTTGTGCCATTACACATGATGGCGAAACACAGCTTTTAAATACCAACGCCGATACGATTGCTTCGGCGGTGGCGGTGGCCATGTCTGCGCAGTATGAAACACATTTGGTATATTGCTTCGAGAAAAAAGGGGTGCTAAAAGACGTGAATGATGATGCTACCGTGGTAAGGGAAATCCGTTCGGCTGACTTTGAACCCTTGAAAGCTGACGGAACGGTAGCAGGCGGGATGATCCCGAAGCTGCACAATGCTTTTGAAGCCATTAACAAGGGGGTAACTTCGGTTTATATTGGCAAAGCCGATGAATTGGCGGAGATCGCAACAGGCACTTTTGGGACGAAGCTGTTGAAATAAGGTTTTGAGGTGGAAGACGTAAGGTTTAAGGTTTTTGACCTCGCAATGACGAACCGGGTTGGGCTTGGGGGGGCTGAATGGCAAAGGCTTTTCGTTTATAAACCTGATAGCAGCGGACACGAAGTGCAACGGAGTAAAGCGGATAGCAGGACTAGCATTAAAAAGAGCATTACAATTGCTTTTCAAAAAATAATTAACCATCGAAACATCGGTGAAATCATAAAAATCTGTGCAACCGAGCTTGCGAGCTCATCAACGATAATCACAAAAAGATGAAAAAAATAACCATTATCGGCAGTGGAAATATTGGGCTGTCTTTGGCAAAAGGACTCGTAAACAAAGCCTATTGTGGGGCAGGGGACATTACCTTAACACGTAGGAACATCAAGTTGATGACGGAAGAGGTAGCCGCTGGGTTTAAGGTAAGCGATGACAATTTGGCCGCCATTGAAGGTGCTGATATTGTAGTTTTAGGCGTGTTGCCCCAACAGCTGAAAAAAGTTTTGGTACAGTTGGCTCCGGCGGTAAATCCTGAAAAGCAATTGTTTGTTTCGGTAGTATCTGGGGTAACCTGTGCCGATGTCCGCAAAGAACTTGGTGAAAAGGTACAGGTGATTAGGGCAATGCCGAATACCGCAATTTCCATTGGCCAAAGCATGACCTGTGTGGCGACCGATAATGCTACTGCTGAAAATTTAAATGAAGTGGTTACGCTGTTTGAAACGGTTGGGGCGGTGGTGACCATTCAGGAAGATTTAATGACCTCGGCAACGGCTTTGTGCGCCTGTGGCATCGCATTCTTTTTGCGTAGCATCAGGGCGGCATCACAAGGCGGCGTAGAAATTGGTTTCCACGCACACGATGCGCTGAAAATGGCCGTGCAAACCGCCAAAGGGGCGGCAGATTTGTTATTATTGAACCAAACTCATCCAGAAACTGAAATAGATAAGGTAACTTCGCCAAAAGGTTGTACGATTGCGGGCCTAAATGAAATGGAGCATAATGGTTTCAGTTCATCGCTAATTAAGGGAATTAAACTTTCGGCTAAAAAGGCTGGAGGGTTGTATAACGAATGAGGCTAGGGGCTTAAAGCACAAGCCTCTGGATTAGATTTTATGAGCTTTTAGCCTTAGGCTTTAAGCTTTAAGCACACAAAATGATTGAAAAATTAATAAAAGAAAGCACAGAGTTACTAAGAGATTTGATCCGCATTCAGTCTTTTAGTAAGGAAGAAGATAGGACAGCAAATTTAATTGCGCAGTTTCTGGGTGAACATGGCATTAAAACCCACCGCAAGTTGAACAATGTTTGGGCTTATAATAAGCATTTCGACGCATCTAAACCTACTGTGTTGCTTAATTCGCACCATGATACGGTAAAGCCTAATTCTGGCTACACCCGCGATCCTTATGATGCTGCCATTGAGGATGGCAAGCTGTTTGGCTTGGGCAGTAATGATGCTGGTGGCTGTTTGGTGTCGTTAATTGCTACTTTCTTGTACTTTTATGAGCAAGAAGGTTTAAAATACAACTTCTGTTTGGCGGCAACAGCCGAAGAAGAAATATCGGGAAACAACGGTTTGGAGTTGGTGATCCCTGATTTGGGTGAACTGGAATTTGCCATTGTGGGCGAACCTACCGAAATGCACTTGGCCATTGCCGAAAAAGGCCTTTTGGTGATTGATTGCACTGCTCATGGTAAAGCAGGGCATGCGGCACGCGAAGAAGGTGAAAATGCCATTTATAAGGCCTTACCAGATATCGAATGGTTCCGCAATTACCAATTTCCTAAAGTGTCGGAAGTTTTTGGCCCCGTGAAAATGACGGTAACCATTATCAATGCGGGTTCGCAACACAACGTAGTGCCCGCTAATTGCACTTTTACGGTTGATGTGCGGGTAACGGATGCCTATACCAACGAAGAGGTGGTAGAAATCATTAAACAACACGTGAGCTGCGAAGTGAAACCTCGATCGGTGAGGTTAAAGCCGTCTTCTATAGATAAAGATCATCCTATTGTTAAATCGGGAATTGCATTGGGCAAAACTACTTATGGTTCACCAACCACTTCCGACCAAGCATTGTTGTCTATTCCATCGTTAAAATGTGGACCAGGTTTTTCGGGGCGTTCGCACATGGCCGATGAATTTTTATATGTGGATGAAATTAGACAAGGTATCGAAGGCTATATCGCCATGCTGAAACCGGTAGTATCCTAAACATTTAGGAAACAAAGTTTGGAATTCAACGATTTTGTTTCCTAAATTCGAGTATTAAAATCTCTTTATAAATATTACCCCTAAAGCAGTTCTTGCTTATTTGTCGGACATGCAAATGTTTCGAAGGTTATTTTTATTACCCAAAATTTATAAGAGATCATGACTAATCATCATCATATTGCCGTAATTGGCGGCACAGGAAAATCAGGAAAATATTTAGTGAAAAAACTATTGGAAAAAGGTTTCGGCATTAAAATGCTATTGCGCAATCCTGACCAATTGGAGCTTTATCATCCCGCTATTGAAAAAGTAAAAGGAGATGCTCGAAACCCAGTGGATATAGCACTTTTATTAGAAAGTTGTACGGCGGTGTTGAGTACCTTGGGACAGCCGAAAGGCGAACCACCTATTTTTAGTACTGCAACTAAAAATGTGCTGGACGCCATGCAAAAGTTAAATATCGAAAGATATATAGTGACTACTGGTTTGAGTGTTGATGCACCTAACGACCATAAAAGTGAAAAGGTGCAACAGGCCACGGATTGGATGCGGACCAATTATGCCCCAACTACTGCGGATAAGCAGGTAGAGTATGAATTGTTAGCCCAAAGTGAGTTAGATTGGACTTTGGTAAGACTACCACTCATTGAACAAACGGACGAAGCCAAGGGAATTAAAGTGAGCCTCTACGATTGCCCTGGAGATCATATTAGTGCCACAGATTTGGCTAATTTTATTATTGAGCAGCTAGACAGTGCCGAATATATTGGAAAGGCACCGTTTATAGCCAGTATTTAAAAACAAAAAGGCGGTGAGTTTTCATCGCCTTTTTGCATCGTGTATTAAAAATCTTTCTTGGGTATTTTGGATAATTGCGATGAATCAATTTTAAAGCGAAAGGTATTGGAGTAGCAGACTTGATCAAAATTTTTAAACTTCAATCTGCACAAAGCATCAAAATCACCCTTGCGTTGAATTAATTTTGCGACTAGTATCTGCTTCGGTTTTAAGAACATGGTTTTTGCTCCTGTACTGCAATAAGTGTAAGCATAGGCAGGTTCTTCGATATCTGTCCATTTTCCCAGTTTATTTCGATACTGCATTACTACCTTACCTAAATCATTAAATTGTCCAATGTATAATGTCGAATCGCTCTGATTTTGTAGAATAATAGCATAGGCTGGTTCTTTTATGATTGAGTCCATCCGTTTAACATCAATGCCGTCTTCTATTGAATGGCTTTCGAAGATGGTGAGATTGGTCAGTTTGATAGAAGTGTCTACCGTAAGGGTTACCTGGTCGAGATATCTTAATACGATGTCTGGAAATTTCTCGAACTCTCCGTGGCTAGGAAGCTGTTTTCCAAAACGAATGGTGTCTTGCGTTGGACCTATATAATAAACTGGATAATAGCTCATTCCAGTAGCTTTTTTCTGAGGTGTTAACGTAAGATCTAGAGAAACGGAGTCGATTAAGACGGTTTGTCGGTAGCGTTGTATGTTCAGTGGCTTTTGGCAGGATATGCAGCCTAAGGCTACTATTAAGAGCATTAAAAGTCTATTCATATAGCAAAGATGCAGTTATGATAGGTTTTCCATAGCATTGCGGATGGATGAATAAAAAAGGCGGTGAAACTCACCGCCTTTTCTTTTAGTTGTCTGCTTCGTCAAAAGCTCTAGCTTCCAAATGTTTTTCCATATCTAATCGGTTAACCCCTTTACTCCACCATTCTGGAGCAGGTTTGCCTTTCAACATGTAATCAAAATATTCCATCATACGTACCGCATAATCTTTACGGTTTGGCAGTTTGGCGATACCGTGGTTTTCGCCTTTGTAGGTAATCATTACCACTGGCTTGTTCAATCTTCTTAGGCCGTTATAGTACTCAATACCTTGGGTAAAATCTACCGCACCATCTTTATCATTGTGTAATAACAACAATGGGGTTTTCACGTTTTTGATGTGGTAAATTGGCGAGTTGCGTGCAAAAGCATCCCAATTGTCCCAATAACCTGGTGTTAAACGACCTTGGCTAGCTTCAAAAATAGCTTGGTTGGTACCGCCACTGTTCCAATAAATCAAACTATACATGCTGATCATGTTGGTTAACGGAGCACCAGCTGCCGCAGCTTTGAAGATGTTGGTTTGGGTAATTAAGAAAGAGGTTTGATAACCACCCCAAGAGTGCCCGTGGATCGCTACATTTTTCTCATCTACAATACCTGTAGCTATCGCTGCTTTCACTGCAGGTACTACGCAAGCTACCGCCGACATGCCGGGGTCGTTCAGTTTGTACTTAATGTCTGGCATCAACACGGCATAACCGTTGCTCAAATACATGCCCGCATTAAAACCACCACCAGGGAAACCTGGCATGCTGTAGTTGTTTAAGCCATCTGTTAAACGCTCATAAATGTAGGTAATGGTTGGGTACGATTTTCCGGCTTGGTAGTTTGCAGGCAAATAAAGTGCTGCCTGTAAAGTATCGCCATGCGCACTCACATATTTAATCAACTTCACGCCCGAAGTCCAAGCATATTTAGCTTGATCTGGCGTGTTGGTGTTCACTTGTTTAGGTGCGGTTAAATCACTATTGGTGCTGGCATAATAAACTGGAGATTGCGCATAATTGCTTTTAGAGTAAGCAAAAACCTTTGCATTCTCGGCTTTGGTTAAAATACCATAGCTATTGGCATCGGTAAATAATATATTGATTTTTGATTTGCCTGCCGGAAGCACACCAATGCCCATATCCTTGGTTTCGTTATTGAAAACGGTAAAGTATTGGTCCTTGCTCAGGTCTGCACCTTTTTCGTTAGTATAAATACGATATCTGCCAGCTACTGCGGTTTTTTTGCTTTTCCAGTTATCAGACAAAGCCGTTACTGATTTTCCGTCCGCAGAAATCTTCCACAAATCATAATTGTCCATAATTAGGGCGTATTTCGAGTCCGAAGACCAGCCGTAATTGGTCGTAGCAGGTTTGGTAACGTTATGGTCATCCAGCTGGTCTACAAAAGAGGCCTTGATGTTTCCGGTAAGATTGGCTTTTTGGCCGGTTTCGAAGTTCACGCTGTAAAATACACCATCCACATAATAGCTGGCAATTTTACCGTTAGGAGCTACAAATAAACGCCCACCGTTATTGCCATACATTTTTTCGAATAATACCTTTTTACTGCCTGTTTTAAGATCAATGAGGTAAACGTCGGTATAGCTCTGTCCATCCAAATTGCCCATCAGTTCGTATTTCGAATTGTCGTAGCCAATCGCATATAGTTGCTTAGGAGCCACACTTACGGAGCGCATGTTACTATCCGCAAGTTGGGTGAATTTTTTATCCGCAAGGCGATAAGAACTTACATAGCTGAAGTTTTTATCTCTCATTTCCTGCGTTTGTTGTGCAGATTGAAGGCGTCTGTCTTGCCAGTTCCAGATAATCATGTCCGGTTTCTCGATATCGTCTTTTTTCACTTCTGGCGCAGGAGCAGCTTTTGCCTTTGTCGTACTGTCCGCTTTAACCTCTGGTTTACCTTTGGCTTTAGCGGTGTCCGCTTTTTTATCTTCTTTTTTGGTTAAGGTGTTGATGCCAAAAAACAAAGTAGTTTGGTCATCAGACCAGTATGGGGTAGCGTTGGTGTTAATGCCCATCCCTTTGGGGAAATTGCTGTCATCAATGCCATTGTAAATCACTTTAGCGGTTAAATCACCATTGATTTTATTGATTCCAATTACACTTAGTACCTCGTCTTTGTACTTGTCGTTTTTGTTGGATTTCAACAGGGCAAATGCAGTGCCGTCTTCGTTCCAGTTGATGCTTTTATAAACAGCCTTATCATTATCCAACGCGGTAATGTTTCCCGTTTTCATATCTCTCAAGAAAACACCATTGCCGTTTTGGCCATTGGCATCAACTGTATAAGCCAATTTATCGCCGGCTTTGTTAAAGGCAAATTCGCCCACGTTGCCCAGGTTAAAGCTTTTTTTGCTGGCCAGGTGATACAAAAGTACGTCAGTTCCTTTGGCGGCATCTTTGTCTTTAGGAGCGGTTTCCAGTGGGGCAAATTGGATGGCTATCCAGTCTGGGGCATCACCAGAAAAACTGAAAGTTCTTACTCTTTCAAAAGTAGTTTGTTTATTGTCGGCCAATGAAACCAATAACAGCTTATCGTATAAAGGCTTCATGGTTTTTCTAGCGGCTTTAGCTTCCGCATCTTTAGCTGATACTTTGAAAGCGGCATACTTTGAATTTTTGGAGAACAAAGCAAAGCTAGGCGTAGCCCCGATAGGATAGCTGTAGCTTAGGGTATCAAAAGTTTTTTTGATCACCATTTTCAGGTCGCCTTCTGTTGGGCCTGTTGCCCATGCAGTCCATTGGCCATCTCCAGAAAGGGTATTTCCTCGGTTGTAGGTCCACTTAGAAACATCTTTCCAAGTGAGCGCAGGCTTTACCTGGGCTTGTGTGGAAGTCGTAAACATCCCGCCGAGCAGCAATAGAGATAAAGTTATTTTCTTCATATTTTAGGTCTTTGTACAAATGTATATGATTTACTCCATAAAGTAGTATGTTCCGGGCATATTAATGCATCTTTGTTGCATTTTTTAGGTTCATCGCTTTGCTTTACCATCTTGAGCGTAATTATTGTATTTTTGTTGCGGAATAATAGAAACGAACTAAATAAGTCGCTTTGTCATGCTGAGCACAGCGAAGAATCTGAAAAATAGATTCCTCCTAACCTTGGACCGACGGCAGAACGCAACAAAAATATACGTAATGAAAATTGCGTTAGCAAACTTCGTTACCACTGAAAAGAAAATATAAAAGCAATGAAAATCTGGCAGAAAAATGTAGATGTAAACCAATTTGTAGAAAATTTTACCGTAGGGAAGGATAGGGAATTGGATTTACAGATGGCTAAATTTGATGTATTGGGCTCGTTGGCGCATACGCAAATGTTAGAAACCATTAACCTGCTTACTGCCCAGGAACTTCAAGAGATACAGCTAGCCCTTAAAGAAATCTATAAAGAAATTGAAGCTGGAAGTTTTACGATAGAAGACAGCGTGGAAGATGTGCACTCGCAGGTAGAGTGGCTGCTGACCCAACGTATTGGCGAGGCTGGCAAGAAAATCCACAGCGGGCGTTCACGTAACGACCAGGTTTTGGTGGATCTGAAACTTTATTTCAGAAGCTGCATTGAGGAAATGGTGGGAAATACACAAGATTTGTTTAACCAGTTAATTTCCCTAAGCAACCAGCATAAAGATAAATTGTTGCCAGGTTATACGCACTTGCAAATTGCCATGCCATCATCTTTTGGTTTATGGTTTGGTGCTTATGCCGAGAGCTTGGCCGATGATATGGAGCTGATGTTGGCGGCATGGAAAATCACCAATAAAAATCCATTGGGTTCTGCTGCGGGTTACGGATCTTCATTTCCGTTAAATAGAACTTTAACTACTGAACTTTTAGGTTTCGAAAGCTTAAACCATAATGTGGTGTATGCGCAAATGGGCCGCGGCAAAACCGAACGTATTTTGGCGCAGGCCATGTCGTCGGTAGCGGCAACTTTGGCAAAAATGGCCATGGATGTTTGCCTGTTCATCAACCAAAATTTTGGCTTCATCAGTTTCCCTTCAGAGCTGACCACAGGCAGCAGCATTATGCCGCACAAAAAAAATCCCGATGTTTTTGAGCTGATAAGATCGCGTTGCAATAAAATACAGGCTTTGCCTAATGAAATTGCCATGATGACCACCAATTTGCCATCAGGTTACCACAGGGATTTGCAGTTACTTAAGGAAAATCTTTTCCCAGCTTTTATTTCCTTAAATGAATGTTTGGAAATCACGACGTTTATGTTGCAACATATTTCCATTAAAGATGATATTTTGAAGGATAAAAAGTATGATTACCTGTTCAGTGTTGAGGTAGTTAACGATTTGGCCTTACAAGGCGTGCCTTTTAGGGAAGCGTACAAAATGGTGGGCGAGCAGATCGAAAATGGCTCATTTAAGCCGCAATATGATTTGAAACATACCCACGAAGGCAGTATTGGCAACTTGATGAACGCACAAATTACTGAAGCCATGCGCCAAACCCTAACTGGATTTGGTTTCGAAAAGGTGAATAAGGCCATTGCTAATTTAATTGCCTAATGAAACTCAAATGTGGTTTGCTGTTAGCCTTGGCGCTAGTTAGTTTGAAGCTATGGGCCCAAAAGGCTGATACTATTACCATTGTTTCCTACAACATTCACCATGGTAATCCGCCAGCAAAACCTGATGTGATAGATTTAGATGCCATTGCCAATGTACTTGCCAATCAACAACCTGACTTTGTAGCACTGCAAGAGGTAGATGTTCAGGTTAACCGCTCGGGAAATGTGAACCAAGCGGAGTATCTGGCTAAGAAACTGAATATGTATTTCTATTTTGCCAAAGCCATTGATTACGATGGAGGGGAATACGGTGTTGCGGTACTTTCTAAATATCCCATTTTGGCACAGCAAACTTTAAAATTTTCGCGAATAGAAGGTGTTAAAGCGGAAGACCGGGTACTGGCCGTTGTGACCGTTAAGCTTGGCAATGGAAAACAAGTTACTTTTGGCTCTACCCATTTAGACCATCAGAAAGATGAAGCCTTGCGATTGCTCCAAGTGTCGGAAATTGTGAAATATGCCGAAAAGGAAAAGGGCGCATTCCTCATTGCTGGCGATTTTAATGCTGTGCCAAATTCAGCTACGATACAACTTTTAGACAAGGGTTTTAAACGTACCTGTCAGCAATGTGGCTTTACCATACCAGTAGTTACGCCCAAAAAGGCCATTGATTTTATTGCTTTTAAACCTAACCGGAAAATTTCGGTATTTAGTCACGAAGTTGTTCAGGAACATCAGGCCTCTGATCATTTGCCCATTGTTGCCAAAATTATCTTCAAGTAATATTTGAAAAACTAAGTCTATTTCGATAAACCTTGCAGGTTTCTCGTCGGGGTTATTTTTGTTGTTCCCTTACCTTAAAAATTAAATTAACGTGTCCTGTTTGTTTCTTTTTGGTTAAATTTTGAAATAAAATAAAAGATAATTTAGAATAAATCAAAACAAAATGAAATGTATATTTGGTTATACAAAACAATCTATAACCAAAATATCATGAACCGTAGAAATTTACTTAAAACACTTTCGCTTACCGTTGGTGCGTCCATTGTAGGTACAGAGGTGTTGGCCAAAGTTGGCGAACGTTCCTTTCTGTACAACATTCCAGAGAACCCCAATCACAAAAGTTTGGATAAACCTGTAACCGCAATTACGATTGGCGCCGGAAACAGAGGTATGGTGTATGGTGGTTTTGCGGCAAAATTTACTGATCAAATTAAAATTGTTGGTGTTGCCGAGCCAAATGCCTTCAGAAACGATAGATATGCCAAAATACATAACATACCAGCTGAAAACCGTTTCAACACTTGGGAAGAGGTGTTTAAAAGACCAAAATTTGCCGATGCGGTGATCATTTCTACGCCAGATAACCTGCATTATGAACCTTGTATGAAGGCTTTGGCTATGGGCTACGATATCCTTTTGGAAAAACCTATTGCCCCTACGGAAAAAGAGTGTAGGGACATTTTAAATCTGGCAAAAAAGAACAATCGTATCGTAGCGGTTTGTCACGTGTTAAGGTATGCGCCTTACTTTGTGAAAATGAAGGAGCTTATTGCCAATGGCGCTATTGGAGAAGTGATCAGTATCCAACATTTTGAGCCTATAGAGCATACCCACATGGCCCACTCTTATGTGCGGGGAAACTGGCATAACTCTAAAGAAACTACGCCAATCATCTTGGCCAAATCATGCCATGATTTGGATATTGTGAAGTGGGTAATTAACAAGCCTAGCAAGAAAATATCAGCCATGGGCGATTTGAAATGGTTCAGGAAGGAAAATGCGCCTCAGGGGAGTACCGCTCGTTGTACCGACGGATGTAAGGTAGAGAGAACATGCCCTTATTCGGCAATCAAGGAATATGTTGATCTTAACAAACGTACCTCGGTTTTTGACGTCCCTACTGGAACCAAAGACCGTAAAGCCTTCATCACCGAGAAGCTGAAAACAACCAACTACGGGCGTTGTGTGTACAGGATGGAAAATGACCAGCCAGACCACTACGTAACCAATATCCAATTTGCCGACAGTGTTACGGCTAGTTTCTCCATGGAGGCCTTTACATCCTACCACGGTAGAAGAACCAGGGTAATGGGCAGCATGGGCGATTTGGTGGGCGACATGACCGAGCTGGTGCATTATGATTTTAGGACAGGAAAAGACACCAAGTTTATTCCCAAAGCTGAAGATGTGGAAGAATACAAGAACAGTGGCCACGGTGGCGGCGACTGGCTGCTGGTGCGTGACTTTGTGCAAGCAGTAGCACAAAAAAATCCAGCTTTACTTACCTCAACAATTGATGAATCTATCGAAAGCCACGTGATGGGCTTTATGGCCGAGGAAAGCCGTAAGCAAAATAAAGTAATGGATATTAAGATGTAACTGTTTTTTAGGTGAGTGCTAACAAAAAATCCCGCTAGGTTTTTCTGGCGGGATTTTTTGTTAAAAAGATTTTAGCCTATTTCAGTGCGATCTCCGATTTTCCCATCTGGAAGCCATCGGCATACAAAAAGATGCCATATATTCCCTTGATAAAGGCTCTGGGGTTAATCCAATCTATCTTGTACCGGGTTTCGTCGTTGTTGTAAGAAATTTCTATCGCCCTGCTATACTGCATCTGCTGGCCATCGGCCTCAAACATATTGTTCTCATCCGCAATTAAATTTCCTGCGGGGTCAATTACCCTCAGGAAAATTTTATGATAGGTTTTTTCGGCCAAATCATTTGGTACAATGGCAAAATCAATGGTGAGTTTGTTGGCCGTACTTGCTTTAGTTACGATAGAGGTTTTGCCATTGTCCTTAACCCTGAACGCCAAAATGTTGATGTCCGATGCTTTTAGCGAAGAGCCCACCTTTACCTTTCGGTTCAAATTCCTGTTTTCTTTCCTTAGGTTTTCGGTTTGTTCATTGTAACTGTTAATGCTGGTCTTTAAACTGTCACGCTCTGTTTTCAAGAAAGAGTTTTCCTGCTCCAAAATAGCAATTTGGTTGTTGTAGCTCTTTACAAAATCTCTTAGGGAGCTGATTTGCTTATGGGCTTCATCCAGTTCCTTCTGCGTGAGCTCTCCTTTTTTAAGGGCTAGCTTAAGTTCTGCTATTTTTTCCCTGGCCAGTTTCTGTTCCTCAATAAGTCTATCGTTAAGGGTCACATTCAAGAGGTTCACTCGGTCCAGTTCCACTTCAATTTTCTCCACCTCTAGCTTTAAACGATCTTTTTCTGTACTGATGGTTACAAACCTGCTGGTTTGTTGTTGGTCCCTAAAATAGAGGTAGCCATTTATGCCTAGCAATGCAACAATTACAACAATGAGAAAGTAAACCTTATTCCGATCTACCTTGTTATCTACAGTTTTTTCCTGTGTCTGCATTATGTTTTTGAGTCTCTTAAATAAAATCTGTAGCGCTAATGATTTGCTAACTTAACAAAAAATCAAAAAAGTATAAAAATAATGTCACTTTTGTATTTAAACAACCTAAAAGTTCGTTAACCTATTTAGCGTATTAACAAACCATTCAGCATGTTCAGATTCCTATCCAAGTATAACCTCGTATTTGCACTTTTTTTATCGATTGCTTTCGTTTCAACATTAAACGCTCAACAAGAAGCAAAAATTGTACCTAAACGCGAATTTAGAGGGGTATGGATTGCAACGGTTACCAATATCGATTGGCCATCAAAGCCGGGGCTTAACGCAGACCAGCAAAAGCAGGAACTGATAGCTATTTTAGACCAGCATCATCGGAACGGGATGAACGCCATTCTGCTTCAAATAAGGCCTACGGCAGATGCTTTATATGCTAAATCCAGGGAGCTGTGGAGCCACTGGCTGCTGGGCAAGCAAGGCGCTGCACCTGCACCAGGTTATGATCCTTTGGCTTTTGCCATTAAGGAGGCACACCAGAGGGGCATGGAGCTGCACGCATGGTTTAATCCCTACAGAGCCACCATGTCGGCCAGGGCGGTTACGCATCCTGAGCATATCACCAACAAAAGACCCGAGTTATTCTATACGTATGGCGGGCAAAAACTGTTCGATCCGGGCATTCCCGAAAACAGGGAATATATCACGCAGGTAATTTTGGACGTTGTAAAAGGCTATAATATTGACGGCGTGCATTTTGATGATTATTTCTATCCTTACCGTATCTCGGGGCAGGTAATCAATGATTCGGCCACCTTTGCAAAATATCCCAACGGTTTTACCAAAATAGATGATTGGCGAAGAAACAATGTTGATTTATTGGTAAAGATGGTGAACGACAGTGTCCACTATTATAAGAAACATATCAAATTTGGCATTAGCCCTTTTGGTATTTGGCGAAATTTTAGGGAAGATACCCTGGGCTCTAAAACCAATGGCCTGTCCAACTATGGGGAGCTTTATGCCGATTCAAGGAAATGGATTAAAGAAGGTTGGGTAGATTACATCAATCCGCAGATTTATTTCTCGTTTTCACGGGCTGCGGCCCCTTTTAAGGTATTGTTAGACTGGTGGGGCAATAATACCTTCGGCAGGCATCTATATATCGGACAAGCGGCCTATTTGATCCATAATGGTTCTACCAAAAGAGAACCTGCCTGGGCAAGGCCGGGTGAAATTCCCAATCAAATTAGGGCAATTAGGGAAAACAACCGTGTGCAGGGCAGCGTTTATTTCAGTTCAAAGTCTTTTTCAACGGTGGCGCGTGGGCTTGCAGATTCATTGCGGAACAACTTTTATAAGTACCCGGCCCTGCCTCCGCAAATGCCCTGGATAGATGACATAGTGCCCAATGAGCCGCAACACTTAACCGCAGAGGCACAAAACGATGGAATCAATATCAAATGGACCAAACCTTTGAAGGCTAAAGATGGAGAAACGGCATCGGGATATGTCGTTTACCGTTTTGATGAAGGCGAAAAGATTTCGGTGTTGGACGCTAAAAATATTGTGCATATCACCTTTGAGGATTATACCTTTTTTCTGGATACCAACGTAGAAAAAGGAAAGCGCTATAGCTATTTGGTTACGGCACTAGATCGTATCAAGAACGAAAGCGATCCAAGTGGGCCGGTTGGTGTGGAGGCTAAATAAAAAAAGTCCACCAAGCGCTTATACTCCGTGGACCCTTTGGAAATTTACTGATCAAAGTTTTGTCTTAACGGTAATTACTTTTCCACTGATAGATTTTCCATTGTGCAGTTGTATTTTGTGTGATTGTGCTCTGGTAAAAAAGGGAAGGATTGCTCGTACAGCAAAAATTAGATGTTTATCTGTGATCTTTTTTTAGATTTTGGAGCGAAAAGTATGATTTAGTTTCTAATTTTTCAAGAGTATGAAGTATTGATAAAGAGGGGGCAAAAGGCAATCAAATTGATGTTATAAAAAAGGGCGGCCCCATAAAAATGCCTAACTTTTTGGGTGCAGTGTACATTGGCCGCCCTTTTTTATGTTGCTTTAAAGCTAAATATTAATTTTCTGGCAACAATACCAAGCGGATGTAATTATCTCCATTTAGGTATTTTTGTGCCGCGGCCTTGGTGGCTTCTACAGTTACGCCATTAATGCGTGCTGCATTTCCCAAAACCTGATCTAGGTTATCGCCATACTTTAAGCGATTGGTTAAATAATTTACCCAAAAAGCATTTTCACGGAGGCTTAGTTCCTCTTGTCTCAGTTCTTCAGATTTGAATTTCTGTAAATCCTCAGCGGTTACGCCATTTTGCTTAAAGGCACTTACTTCCTCTAGCGCAGCTTTAATCAGTTTTTCAACGTTGGCTTTGGCGCAGTTAAATGAAATGGTGAAGAAATAATGTGCTGATGGGTATTTTTGTACGCTTAAAGATACGCCAGGGCTATAAACGCCACTTTCTTTTTCGCGAAGGCGCTCAGTGATTTTAATATCCAACGAAGCTTTTAAAGCATCTAACATTACATTGTTCTCTGCGTTATAGGTGTAATCATCATGAAATACCAATTGTACGGTAACCTTGTCTTCCAAACCTTTTTTAACGGCTTTGCTTACTTGCCCTTTTGGAGGGTTAATGCCGTTGTCCACAAAGTTTTCATTTCTGTTTAACGAAGGCAAGCTGGCCAAGTAAGTAGTGATAAACGGTTTGATTTTCTCTACCTCAAAATTGCCTACAAACACGAAGGTTTGGCCGCTGGCATCTGCAAAACGATCTTTGTAAAAGGCAAAGGCCTTATCCAAGTTGATTTTATCGATGTCAGCAAGGTTGGTAGGCATGCCGCGTTTGTGGTAGTTGGCCATTACGGCTTGTACCGTATCTGCAAAAACGCTTGTAGGGCTACTGTTTTTGTTTGCCGTAATTACCTTGTAATCGCTGATATTCTTGTTGAAAATCTCTACATCTTTACGCGGGTTGGTTGCGTAGGCATAAATCAACTGGAAGGCAGTTTCCAGATCTTTTGGCGAAGTACTTCCTGAAAAACCTTGGTAAAGATCATTGATGTATGCGCCGGCCGAAACCGTTTTGCCTGCTAAATATTTGCTCAATTGGGTAGGGTTGAAATCACCTACACCGCTTTGGGCAATAAGGTTGGCATTATCTGCCGACTGAAAATCGTCGTCTTTGGCCAATGATGAGCCACCCTTAGCAAAAGAGGTGAAGATAATCTGATCATTTTTGAAATCAGTAGGTTTTAATACGACTTTAACGCCGTTGCTTAAAGTTAATGAGGTTACGCCAATTTTGTCATTTTTGGTTTCGTTAACAATGGTTCCGGCTTTTGGAGCTTGCGCTATAAGTGGTTTGTTTACGGTATTGTCAACATAAGGCGTTACCCCGTTGCCAGCATTTTTAATGGCAGCCAATAAAGCAGCTTCGGTAGGTAAGTTCTCTTTCTCCTTTTCAGGCGCCTGAACTACCACAATTTGATTGGTTTGGGTTACCATTGCTTTTGCGGCGGCGTTTACATCTGCTAAGGTAATGTGCTGAAGCATTTTTTTAGACAGTTCATAAGTTAGCTCGGCAGAAGGCATTGCTGCGCCAATTAGGAAGTTGTTAAGGTATTGCTGCACAAAAGCTGCAGATTTGGTCTTGTCTTTTTCCTTGAATTGTTTCTCCACGCTAGCTTCCACTTTTTTCTTTGCCGTTTCCAATTCGCCAGCGGTGAAACCAAACTTGGCCATACGTTCGTTTTCGGCAATGGCCGCAACAATGGCTTTTTGCAATTCAGCACCTGTTTTTGCTACGGCTACGGTTTGCAAAGCACTAATATCCCAGATCAATCCGCCTTGATAAGGTGCGTATGAGCTTTGGGCAAACAGGAAAGGGGCATTTCCTTTTTGGGTAATTTCTGCAAGGCGAGCAGCAATCATGCTGTTTACCAAGTTTTGGGTGAATTGCAATTTATAATCAGCTTCTGTTTTAACAGGGCCCTGTTTTTGTTTGTAAATTACCTGGGCTACGTTATAAGGTTGTTCCTTATCGGTCACCAATTTAATTAGTGGTTGGGCATTGTCAGGAATACTGTAATAAGGCCTTGCTCGCTCATTGGCAGGGTTCTTTAGATCGGAGAAGTTCGCGATAATCAGCTTTTCTACTTCGTTTACGTCAAAATCTCCTACGGCAATTACCGACTGAAGATTTGGGCGGTACCAATCTTTGTAAAAGTTACGGATTTTGTCGTGCGTAAAATTTTGCAGTAACTGAACATCGCCAATAGGCAAGCGCTTGGCATATTGAGAGTTGCCCAATAGCAACGGTAAAAGTTG
This sequence comes from Pedobacter nanyangensis, assembly GCF_003313505.1. Lineage (GTDB taxonomy): Bacteria > Bacteroidota > Bacteroidia > Sphingobacteriales > Sphingobacteriaceae > Pedobacter > Pedobacter nanyangensis. The sequence goes on from NZ_QMHO01000001.1 coordinate 692,059, forward strand.
CTTTCTGATCCTTTCGCCGGCATCTTTACCACGTTGGCGGTCTTCTTCGATAATTACACCACGTTCGTTGTCAATTTCTTTGCCATCCATGCTTACTTTTCCGGCCCAGTTGGCCAAAATTTTAAAGCCGGTTTTAAAAACCTCAGCGCTGTCGGTTGGAATTGGTAGTTGATAAACCGTTTGGTTAAAACCCGTGTAGGCATTAAGGTCGGCACCAAAACGTACCCCTGCTTTTTGTAGGTAATTGATGATTTCGTTTTTAGGGAAATCTTTGGTGCCGTTAAAGGCCATGTGCTCTGTAAAATGCGCCAAGCCTAATTGGTCTTCATTCTCCATCAAAGAACCAATTTTATTGCCCAGGTATAATTCAGCACGGTTTTTTGGTTCGGTATTTTTTTTGATGTAGTACACTAAACCGTTCGGCAATTTTCCAATTTTAACGCCAGGATCATTGGGGATGGTGGGACTTACAGCTGGTTTGGCAGCGGTTTTAGCCGTTGCAGTTTTTGCTGGTGCCTTTTTTTGTGCAAATGCTGGTTGAGCTAACACAAAAGAAAGTGCGCCAACCGCAAGTAAATGCAGGTTTTTTTTCATTGATATTAAATTAGTTAAGTGGGTGGTCTCCTAAATTTAGAGCTATTTTGTATGATAAAGTTACAAATAGATAGGGGTTTTTAGCAAGATATGCCAACGTACGTCTATAATATTTGTTTGTTGCGCCTTTGCCTTTAAACTTTAATAATGATGTTACGCTTATACATGATCCACAAAATCACGTACCAGAACAGTACAAATGCGATGGCGTAAGCTAAGGAGGCATTTAAAGGATTGGTAAAACTAGCGGCAAACCAAGCCTTGTTAACGTAGTTCAGCGCTCCAATTTTTTCCCCTTCAAGATCAAGCTTGATCATATTCAGCAATCGAGGCATCAGTCCGGATAGGAAAAAAACCGTGATGGCATTTACACCATATACCACAAAAGGCTTGGTAAATCGGTTGTACTGGTTCACATCAATTAGCCAATAGGAAAGAGACAGGATAAGGGTTGCCCATCCGCCAGTATATAAAACAAAGGAACTGGTCCACAGTGATTTGTTGATTGGGAAGCTTAGGTCCCAAAAAAGCCCGCCAATTACGGCAAGCACGCCGATTGAAAATAGCCAGGAGATTTTGGTGGCTGCATCAATGGTTTTGTTTTTGAGATACACACCAACCAGCACCCCAAACAAACAAGTGCCAATGGCAGGAATGGTACTTAAAATACCTTCTGGGTCCCATGTTTTTGCGGCCTTCCACAAATGGGCTTCGGTTAAAATGGTACGGTCAAGCCAAGCACCCAAATTGGTTTCTTTTTCTAAATTGGCAAAGCCTACACCAGGCACAGGTACAAAGGTCATTAAGGCCCAGTAGCCAAAAAGGAAGATCACGATGGCCTGAAATAGCCTTTTGTTATTCAGTTTCAAAAACAGCACTGCAGAAATGAAAAACACCACCGCGATACGTTGTAAAACGCCAGGGATTCTGACCGTTTTTAAAGACTCCACAAAATTGAAATCGCTAAAATTTCTTGGAAAAAAAGCAAGAATAAAACCAAGTAAAAATAGGGTGAAAGCTCTTTTGAGTGCTTTTAAAATGGTTTTTCCATGAGTGCTTTGGTCATCTCTTTTGCTGCCCATGGCATAGGCAATAGAAACGCCTACAATAAATAGGAAAAAGGGGAATACCAGGTCGGTAGGGGTGCATCCGTGCCATTCGGCATGTTCCAAGGGGGCATAGATATGGGCCCAGCTTCCGGGGTTGTTCACCAGGATCATGGCGGCAACCGTTAAGCCCCTAAAAAAGTCAAGAGATAATAGTCGTTGTGGTTTGGTTTCCATTGCGTTTAAATAAAAAATATCTTCTATGTTTTAGTTCGGTTAAACTAAAGATAGAAGATATTTGTCAAAAGCTTGTCATCCTGTGCTTGTTGGAGCGTTCCGTTGGAGATTCCCGCTACGCACAGAATGACAAATTATGGGAGTTAAAAATGAAATCTTACAAAAGCTTCCATCGCTTCGTAATCAGCCAAACCTAAATCATCATAGATTTGGGCAGTTTCGCGATTTCTGTCTTCCGCTCTTTGCCAGAACTCCCTAGGGTCATCACCTGGGAACACTGGGATATCCTTTTGGGATTGGTGCTTGAAAATGGCTAATTTTTTGCGTTCTACCTCGTTAGGGCTCAAAGGAACTGCCATTTCAATCTCGTGCGGCTCAAATTCGTGCCAAGCGCCACGGTACATCCATAGCCAGCAATCTTTAACCCAATCTTCTGTAGCTTTCAAACGCCTTAATGCTTCTACAATAATGTTAAAGCACACAATGTGGGTTCCATGCGGATCTTCAAAATCGCCTGCAGCAAAAACCTGGTGCGGTTTCACTTGTTGCAGCAGTTCCATGGTTAACTGAACATCAATCTCAGAAACTGGGTTCTTCTTCACTTTGCCGGTTTCATAGAAAGGGAGTGCCATGAAATGGATATTTTCGTCAGGAAGGCCTGAGAAACGGGCCCCGGCAATGGCTTCACCTTTTCTGATCAAGCCTTTCACCAGTTTGATTTCTTCGGTATCCACCTGGTTGGGGCGTTTATTGGCCATAAACTCACGCATGTCATCGTAAGTTTTTCTCATGTTGGTTTGGTCGATGCCCATTTTTTCTGAGAAATCGATGTTGAACTCCACGAAACGTAATACGTCATCGTCCCAAACTGCGGTGTTCCCAGAAGTTTGGTAGGCCACATGCACGTCATGTCCCTGATCGGCCAATCTGATAAAGGTACCGCCCATGGAAATGACATCGTCATCAGGGTGCGGCGAGAATACAATTGCTCTTTTCTTCGCTGGATTTGCCCTTTCTGGGCGTTGGCTGTCGTCGGCATTGGGTTTGCCGCCCGGCCATCCGGTAATGGTGTGCTGTAATTTATTGAAAATATCAATGTTGATGTCGTAAACCGGACCATGTTCGGTAGCTAATTGCGCCATGCCATGGTTGTTATAGTCATCTTCCGTTAATTTGAGGATTGGTTTTTTCAGATGTCTTGCCAACCAAATTACCGCTTTACGGGTAAGGGCCGGAGTCCAGTCACAGTCTCTGGCTAACCAAGGGGTGTTAAACCTGGTCAATCCCGTGGCCGCATCTTCGTCTAAAATAAACTCCACATTGTCCGAAAGTTGTAGGTAAGTTGCAGGAACCTCGCTCGAAATTTCCCCTTCTACCGCCTTTTTGATAATGGAAGCTTTTTTCTTATTCCAGGCCATCAGGACAATTTCTTTGGCCTTGAAAATCGTACCAATACCCATGGTAATGGCTTTGGTTGGTACGTTGGATTTACCACCAAAATCGCGGGCAGCATCCCTACGGGTAAGGTCATCCAAGGTTACCAGGCGTGTACCTGAGTTTGGTGCCGAACCAGGTTCGTTAAAACCGATGTGTCCGGTACGGCCAATCCCCAAAATCTGAATATCCAGTCCGCCAACACTTTCTATTTTCTTCTCATAATCTAAACAGAAAGCTGGAATTTCTTCAAGACTTAGGGTGCCATCGGGAATGTGTACATTGTTCTTGTCTATGTCGATATGATTGAAAAGGTTTTCATTCATAAAGGTAACATAGCTCTGTACGGCGTTAGGTTGCATTGGATAGTATTCATCCAAATTAAAGGTGATTACGTTTTTGAAGCTTAAACCTTCTTCCTTGTGCAATCTAACCAGTTCCGCATAAACCGCAACCGGGGTTGCACCAGTAGCCAGGCCTAATACGGCTTTTTCGTTTTTTTGTTGTTTTTCTTTGATTAGCGAAGCGATGCGGTTCGCAACACTTAGAGAAGCTTCCTGTGGATTTTTAAAAATACTTACCGGAAGTTTTTCGAACCTCGTTTCTTCTAATAGATTTAATCTTGCCATTAATCTTTGGTTTTTATTGAACGGAGCAGTAAATATAGAACAGTTAAATAGAAAAAAAAATAGATAAAACTTGCAAGAAGCCTCAGCAAGTGCAAAAACCCCCTTTAAAGGTTGTTTTGAGGCATTATACTTTTTAAAAAAATTAAAAAACATTGGGCGGGCATAGGCTTCGTTCATAAATGACCGTACCGGAATTAAAATTGCCTACGGTTTTAGCTAAACATCTTGTACATTACGCCTCCCAAAAGGTAAGCTTGTTTTTTATGAAAAATCAGATCACAGACTTTTATCAAAAATCTCAAAAGGAAGAAAAACTCATCATTGGCCTAATGTCGGGTACTTCAATGGATGGGTTGGATATTGCCCTTTGCTCATTTAAGGGGCATGGGAGCAACACCGAAATAAAACTACTTCACTTTAAGACAGGAGATTATTCGGCATATTTCCGCCAACAGGTGAAGGGCATATTTTCGAAACGGCAAGTTGACTTGGAAATGGTGTGTTTGATGAATGAGCAAGTAGCACTTACCCATGCCGCCTTGATTAATGAGGCCATTGCCGAGTGGGGCTACCAAAATTCGCAAATAGATTTTATTGCCAGCCATGGCCAAACCATTTATCATGCCCCTAAATCTTTGCATCAGCAGGAGGGCCTGCCCAACGGAACTTTACAAATTGGCGATGGCGACCATATTGCCGTAAATACAGGGATTGTAACGCTAAGCGATTTTAGGCAAAAGCATATTGCGGCCGGCGGCGAGGGCGCTCCTTTGGCCGTTTATGGGGATTATCTGATTTTCTCCAAAAAGGGCGAGGACCGTATTATGCTAAACATTGGTGGAATTGCCAATTTCACTTACCTGCCGGGAGACTTGGATGCCGGTAAAGTGTTTTCTACCGATGTTGGCCCAGGCAATACCATGATGGACCAGTACGTACAGCAGCATTTTGGCGGTTTGTACTATGATAAGGATGCTGCCATTGCAAAACGAGGAACGGTAAATGGCGCATTGCTACAAGCTTTGTTGGCTGATGCTTTTTTCGGAGCGGATTTCCCTAAGACCACCGGGCCGGAGCTTTTTAGTTTGGCTTACCTGGAACTGGCACAGCAAAAAAGCAACACCCAAAATTTAAGCCCTGAAGATGTGATGGCTACGCTGTGCCATTGCTCAGCCCATGGCATTATTGAGGCCGTAAAACGATCGTTGGTAAAACTCTCCAATCCAGTATTGTATTTAAGTGGTGGCGGGATGCACAACCCCTTACTGTTAGCGCTGTTGAAACAGGAACTTCCACAAATTATCTTTAAAACCACAGCAGACCTGGAGATTAATCCGGATGCCAAGGAAGCTGTTTTGTTTGCGCTACTGGCAAATGAGACCTTGAGCGGGAGCCAAACTTATTTCGGCGAAAGGGAGGGGGTGCCATCTATTTGTATGGGGAAAATCAGTTTGCCAAAATAAATTTTGGATTTTTGCAGTTTGTTTGCGGTTTAATGCAAACAATTGCAGATATTTATACTTGAATAAACCAGTGTTTGTTCTGAAGCAGCAAAATAGCTGAAAACTAACCACTTATTTACATTAAGTATGAAGAAAATCTATACTTCATGGCGGTTCAAATGGAGGATACTCTGTATGTCGCCCCTCTTTTTGCTGTTTTTTTTAACGGCAAATGCACAAACCAATCGTTACGTTATTAGCGGAAAAGTCACCGAAGAGGGGACCAATGCGCCTGTTCCCGGAGCGGGAATAAAGGTGCAGGGGACCAATTTTGCGGTTGCTGCCGGTAGCGATGGTACGTACTCGCTAGTGGCCAATCTGGCGCCAGGAAATTACCGCGTTTCGGTAACGTTTATTGGATTTAAAACGGCAAGTCAACAAATTACGCTAGGCTCAAATAACAACGTTACTGCTAATTTTACCTTAGGGCAAGATGCCATGGGATTGGATGAGGTAATCGTAACAGGAACATCGCAAGGAACTACGCGTAAACAGTTGGGTAGCTACGTGAGCACTGTTAAAGGCGATGATTTGAATCGTGCTCCGAGTGGCAATGCGTTAGCTTCATTGCAAGGTAAAACGCCAGGAGCACAAATCAGCCAGAACTCGGGAGATCCGGCAGGAGGTATTTCCGTGAGATTAAGGGGGGTCAGTTCGGTTAACTCTTCGTCAGAGCCGTTGTATATTATTGATGGGGTGATTGTAAATAACTCAACCAAAAGAGTAACCAATACCTCTTCAAATTACGACGGAAGTAATTTTGTAGGGAATATTGGGCAGAATAGGATGGTTGATATCAATCCTGCAGATATTGAGCGTATTGAGGTTTTAAATGGGGCTGCGGCAGCAGCAATTTATGGCTCTAGGGCAAATGCCGGGGTAATCCAAATTTTTACTAAACGAGGGAAAAGTGGCGCTCCCCAGGTTAGTTTTAATACCAGTTTGATCGTTAGTGAATTGCGTAAACAAGTTGAGGTAAACCAATCACCAACAAAATTTGGTGGGCCAACTGACGGCGTGGGCGCACAAACCCAGGACGTATTGACCCCAACGTTAACCACACAAACTCCCGTGACCAGATATAATTACCAAGACTACATTTTCAGAACCGGCGTGGGAACGGATAACTCGGTTTCGGTTTCAGGTGGAACAGACAATACCAAGTATTACACTTCAGCGAGTTATTTTTCTAACCAAGGCATTATTAAAAATACGGATTTCAGAAGAATCAACTTTAGGGCTAACCTGGATCAAACGATTAATAAGTGGGCAAAAATGACAGTAGGGTTTAATTATATACATAGCAGTGCCAATGAAAAACCTGATGGTAACTCATTTTTTTCACCGATGAACTCGGTAACCATTATTGGTAACTTCCATGATATTTTTGCAAGAGATGTCTCTGGTAATCTTAAGGCGGTAGGAGAACGCGGGCGTGTAAATCCAGTATCGGTTATTGAAGATATCGAACAAGGCCAGTATACCAATCGCATCATAGCCAACGCTGGATTGAAACTCAATCCAATTAAAAATCTAACGATAGATTACACGATGGGCGTGGATAATTCTATCCAAAATGGAACAACCTATATTCCCCCGTTTGCCTATAATGTAAGTACAGGGTTTTATGGTGGCGGTCCAACCTTAGATCCATCTTTAAATGGTTATGCGAGTGCGGCAAATGCAACCACCACCATGTTTAACAACGAGTTAAATTTAACTTATGATGCAAACATTTTGGGGTCTTTGAGCTCAACAACACAGCTGGGAGGGTCGTACCAATATCAAAATGAGCTATATAGTTTGCTAAATGGACGTGGCTTGGCTCCTTTTGTTAAAGTGGTAAATGCGGCAAGCACCTTGTTGCCTAATTCTGATAATAGGTCTGAATTTTCCATCAGCGGAGCCTATATCCAACAAAATTTTAAATATAAAGACCATTTGTTTGTAACGGGAGCGATTAGGGTAGACCAATCAACCGTGTTTGGGGAGGATAATAGGACCCAGTTTTATCCCAAAGCCAATGTGAGTTATGTGCTTTCATCCGCAGATTACTGGAAAAACCTAGGGGTTTCTTCATGGTGGAACGCCTTTAAAATACGGGTAGCTTATGGGCAATCGGGGAACTTAACAGGTATTAATGCCTACGACCGTTTTAATGTGTATTCGCCAAGCTCTTTAAACAACAAAACTTCGTTAAACTCGCCGCTAGCCCTGGCAAATACAGATGTTAAGCCAGAGCGCCAACGAGAGCTAGAGCTTGGTACCGACATGTCATTCTTTAACAATCGTTTGGGCTTGAATTTTAGTTATTATAACAAAACAGTAACTGATTTATTATTGTCGGTGGCTGTGGCCCCAACTACTGGTTTTTCCAATCTGCTTGATAACATTAATGGAAAACTTTATAACAAGGGGATTGAGCTTATGCTTACGGGCGTGCCAATTAAAACGCAGAATTTCACATGGGCTTCAACGTTAATATTTAATAGAAATAGAAATAAAATTGTGGGTTCAGGCGCACGTATCACATTCACTACAAACCCAGGCGCTCCAGTTTCAATCATAGATGGTTATCCCATAGGTGTATTTTATGGAACTTATTTCCAGCGAAATTTAGATGGAAGTATTGCAACCAACCCTGCGGGTATCCCATTAACAGAGGGACAGGCGGCTAATAATGTACAAAAGAAAGTCATAGGCGACCCTAACCCGGATTATACAGGCTCGTTCGTGAACGATTTTACCTTTAAAAACTTGAGTTTACGGATACAGTTTGACGCTGTACAGGGAGGGGATGTTTGGAATGCAGACTGGAGAACCCGCCAAGGTGTGGGAAATGGGAAAGTTGCAGAAGCAGAACAAATGGGAAGGCTGCCTAGAGGCTATGTTGCAGGCGCTTATAATGTAGAGGAATGGCGTATAGATGATGGTTCCTTTGTTAAGCTAAGAGAGATCTCTTTAAGCTATAATGTTGGTCAAGTAAAGTTTATTAAAAATTTAGCGATTAACATTAGTGGTAGAAACCTATTCTCATGGGATAATTATAAAGGATATGATCCCGAACTTAATTCGGGAGGCCAGTCTACCGTGCTAAGAAATATTGATTTCGGTGCGGTACCAATTCCACGTACCTTCTCATTAGGATTACAGGCAAAATTTTAACTTAAATTTATTTTTATGAAATACTTAAAATCACGATATATAGGCTGTGCGTTTCTATTTACAGCGGTGGTATTTACAACCAGCTGTAATAAAGAATATCTAAATCCTAATGCGTCCACTGCAGATGAAGTTTTGGTGTCTTTAAAGGGGCTAACAGGGGTTACTGTTGGATTGCAAAAAACCTATTCAACCAGTAGGGCTGGGCTACTTTATGCCGGAATAACACTAAATGGTTTAACCACCAATGAAATGATTTCTATCAATACCGGTAATACCAATGAGGAACGTTTGGTTGTTGGTGGTGTACAGGTTGATGGAGATAATACCATAGTGGGTAATGTTTGGACTAATGCTAATAAAATTATCTACGATGCGGATCATGTCATTAAAAATGCAGCAAACTTGCCAGATAAAAATTATGCCGCTGGTTTGATTGCCCATGCCAGTATTTTTAAGGCATTAGCTTTGGGTAATTTGGCCGAGTATTGGGAGAGAATTCCCGCTGGAACTGGAAAAAATGTGCAGTTTGTCGCCAGGTTAGATGGCCTCAATAAAGCGATTGCTACAATTGATAACGCACTAGCTGTAATTGCAGCCAATGCAATCAGCGCCACTTTCCTGGGGAATATCCCGAGCGGGATCGATATCCCAAATACACTGAATGCACTAAAAGCACGTTATGCATTATTTGCCGGTAACTATACCATGGCTTTAGCAGCTGCCAACGCAGTAGATTTGACTAAAAAATCAACCCTCACCTACGATGCATTGAATCTGAATCCAGTTTTTGAGATCGCCACCTCTACAAATAACGTTATACAGCCCAAAAATTTAAATTTAGGTCAAACAGGAGCAAATGTGCCAGATTTGGGTGATGGAAGGATACCCTTTTATACCGTGGTAAATACAACGGTACGCATCAAAGGTTTTGGTGATGCAACTTTTGCCCCTATTCCAGTTTATTTACCTGGAGAAATTATGTTGATTAAAGCAGAAGCTTACGCACGTCAAACTATTCCAGATCTTAATAATTCATTAATTGAATTGAATAAAGTGGTGACGAAGAACAACGATATTTTTGGTGTTAATGCAAATTTGCCTTCTTTGACGGGGCCTTATACGCAATCGGAGCTGCTAGGTCTTATCTATAAGCACAGATGTATTGAGCTTTTTATGTCGGGCTTAAAATTGGAAGATATGAGGAGGTTTAACCAACCTTTAACTGATCGGAAACGCAATTTCTTTCCTTATCCTTCGCAAGAAAGAGATAACAACCCTAATACCCCGGCAAATCCGGCATTCTAATAATAAAAAGGAGGCAAAAGCCTCCTTTTTATTATTTATATAATCTGTAAATCTTTCGCTTGGTATGCTTTGAGCATTTGGTCATCTGCATCTAGTTCAGTCACTAAATAACTGATGTTCTCTAAGCCCGCTACCTTTAAACGCAGCGTAATCCCCAATTTCTCGGAGATACACAGGATGGCGGTTTTTTTAGAAGAAGCAATCATGGCCTTTTTCAGTTGGTTAATTTCCCAGTCGGTGTCGGTAACCCCATCTGTAGGATGCAAGGCGCTGGTTCCCATGAGGCAAAGATCGGCCCTGATATCAGCCAGTTGGCTAATTACATGGCCACCGTAGCTGATTTGCGAGTTTTTCGCGAATAGGCCTCCAATCAAAATCACTTCTATTTTTTCATATTTGGCCAACTCTACGGCTACCAAAGGGCTGATGGTGATGAACGTAGCGTGCAGATGCTGGGGCAATTGTTTGGCCAGTTCGATCACGGTGGTGCCGCCGCCGGTTAAAACTACCATGCCGTCTTTGATCAATGAAGCGGTTTTTTTGGCAATGCTAATTTTGGCATCCTTGGCGTAAACCTTGCTGTCGTCAAAAGTGGATTGATAAGATTTGGATAACGCGCCCCCGTGAACCTTGTTGAGCAGGTTATCGTCTGCAAGTTCCTGCAAATCTCTCCTAATGGTGTCTTCCGATACATTTAATAATTCTACCAGATCAGAACTGAGCACGCGGTTGTGCAAGTTGATTTGGCGCATGATGATGTTATGTCTTTCTTTTTTTAACATTTTTTAGTGCAGTGTTTGATTTGATTAAGATAGTGAAAATGCTGTTTGTTGCGTTATTTTTTTGTTTTTGTTTGTTAAATTTTGCAACATGCCGCATTTTTTATTTTTTAAATGAAATATAATTAAGATATTTACAATGGTTTGAAAAAATATTGCATGTATTTGCGGTGTTTTTTGATCAACAACAAAGCAAAGTTAATTATTAACCAAATTTGAATTTATGAAAAAAAAACTACTCATGTTATTTTTGAGTACGTTTTTGCTGACGGTGAATTTAATGGCTCAGCAAATAACGATTACGGGTAAGGTAACATCAGCAGACGACAAGCTTGGGATTCCGGGCGTTTCTGTGAGAGTTAAAGGGGGTACCAATGGTGTTCAAACCAACCCCGACGGAGCCTATACCATCGGCGCCAAAGCTGGGGAAGTACTTGTTTTCTCCTACATTGGCTTCATATCCGCAGAAAGAACAGTTGGGGACGCCAAAACCATCAACGTGGAGTTAAAATCAGATTCCAAGGTACTAAATGAAGTGGTGGTAACGGCCTTGGGCATCGAGAGAAGTAAAAAATCTTTAACTTATTCTGTACAGAACGTAAAAGGCGACGATTTAAGGAACGCCAACCAATCCAACATCATCAACGCCCTGCAAGGACAAATTGCCGGTGCTCAAATTAGTGCATCGGGTGGTTCGCCAGGCTTGCCTTCAGAAATTATCTTAAGGGGCTCAACTACGCTTTCGGGCGATAATCAGCCTTTAATGATCGTTGACGGGATCCGCGTTAACAACAACGCCTCTAACGGTACGGTAAACCGTTTATCAGATTTTAATCCCGAAGATATTGAAGACATCACCATCCTGAAAGGTGCGGCTGCAGCGGCACTTTATGGTATCGATGCTGCTTCCGGAGCAATCATTATTACCACCAAAAGCGGAAAAGCGGGCAGCTTGCAGGTTTCGGGATCATATAAATCGTTTGTTGAAACCATGGGCAGAACGCCTCGCCAACAGGCCATTTATACTACAGGTACCGGAGGTGTGTATGATGAAACTTCTGGAAGCTCATGGGGTAGGAAATTCCGTTACGATGAAACCATTTATAATAACATCAATCGTTTCTTTGAAACTGCCATTACTCACGATGCCAACTTCAACGTAAACGGTGGATCGGAAAAATTAAACTATTATGTGTCTGGGGGCTACCGCAACGCAGGTTCAATGATCCCCAATACAGATCAGGAAAAAATCAACCTGATGGTGAAAGGAACCGCCAAGCTGAGCAAGAAAATCGAATTAACGACTTCTGCCAGCTATATTAAAAATGATATTCAGGAAGGTTTGGTGGGTGCTAATGCGGGCGGTTGGATCAACAGTATTTTGTTGTACCCCCGCCGTTATGATATCCAGAGCTACCAAAAGCCCAATGGCGATCCTTTATATGCTTATGTAGAGCCAGGAAACGAAAACCAAGCCAGAATTTCGCCAATGTGGGGCGTAATGCGCAATCCTAGGAACAACAACGTGGACAGGTTTTTGGTAAACAACAACATTACCTACAAGCCAATTGAAGGCTTAACCCTGGCTTACAGGCTGGGTCAGGATTTTACCTCAACCAAATATAGAAGGGTGATTACTCCGGGTACGCCTTCTTCTACGGCATTTAATGGATTTGTGACCGAGAACAATTCGGAAACAAAATTTATCACCTCTAACCTTACGGCTACTTACGATAAAAAAATCGCCACTGATTTGAGGCTGACCGCAATATTAGGTGGTAGCAGCGAATACTACGACAATAGAGGGGTGAGCTATGAAGCTACCGGGTTTTTGGTGAGCGATATTTTTTCGCCTAACGTAGTCAACAGGGAAAACGTGATCGTGTCGGAAGCCATAGCACGCAGACAGCGTTATGCTGTTTTTGGCGATGTAAGGTTAGAGTATAAAAATATCGCCTCAATTGGGGTAACTGGCCGTAACGACTGGACCTCAACTTTGCCGGCAAATGCAAGAACATTTTATTCTCCGTCCTATTCTGCCAGCTTAACCTACTCCGAACTTTTCGAAAACAGCAAAAACTGGTACGGTAAATTAAGGGCAAGTTTTGCTCGCGTAGGTAAAGATGCTCCCATTTATAGAACCAACAGTAACTTAAGACAGGCCTACACCGTTGGTGGTGGTTTTGTGAATGACCCAATTGGAGGAAACCCCGATTTAGGCCCTGAAAAAACGCAGGAGCTGGAGTTTGGTACAGAGTTGAGCTTTTTCAAGAACAGGTTGAACATTGACGTGGCAATGTATGAAAGAAAAAGTATTGATATGATCATGACCCCAAGGGTGCCATTGCCATCGGGCTATGTTATTATGACTTTCAATGCGGGGTCGCTGCGCAACAGAGGTATTGAGTTCTCGGTAAGCGGAACGCCAATTAAAACCGATAACTTTACTTGGACTGCCACTTTAAACGGTTGGAAAAACAGATCTAAGATGCTGAATTTTGCGGGAGATATCGTAACCTTCATCTACACCAACGCACAGCTTAATGCAGGTGCCGCAGCAACTACGCTAAACAAACCTGTTTTAGGTATCGTAGGCTCTGATTACAGAAGAAACCCTGACGGCTATATCGTGGTTGATGCAAATGGCTATCCAATTATTGACGCCAGCACCAAGGAGCGCTACATTGGAAACAGAGAACCAGATTTCAACTTTGGTTTAATCAACAACTTTAAATACAAACAATTCAGCTTATCGTTCCTTTGGGATTTCAGGATTGGCGGCGATATCTTAAATGCTAGCCGTCAAGGAATGATGTCAAACGGTATCGCTTATGATATTGGTGAGTGGAGGGATAAAGAATTTGTATTTAATGGCGTAGTTCAGCAAGGTGATGGCACCTATGTTAAAAACACCAAGAAAGTGGTTTTGGACTATAGCTACTTTGCAAACAACTACTATCAGGTAGGAACTAATTTTGTGGAAAAAGTTAACTGGGCCAGAGTTCGTTATATTAATTTAGGCTACCAGCTGCCTACCTCTTTTGCCAATAGGTTAGGCCTAAAAGGAGCACGATTTGAGCTAGGCGCACAAAACCCGTTCGTAATCACCAACTACTCGGGCGGTGATCCAGAGGTAAACAGTGCTGGTCCAAATGCTGGCGGCTCCGGAGCAAGTACCATGGGGGTTGACAATGGTGCAATTCCTTTGCCACGTACTTTTTCACTTGGTATAAACATTACGCTTTAAGAGACAGGAGTTATGAAGAAGATAGTAAGAAACATTTTTGCGATACTTGCCGTAGTGGCAGTAAGTGCGTGCAATAAATTAGATTTAAACATAAACCCGGTACAGCCAGTAACCGTACCGCCAAAGCAGAGGCTTCCGGCAATTCAGGCCAATTTAGCCTATTCGCTATACTCGCAAGCCCGTTTTGGAGCTTATCATAGTTATTATTTTACCACCAGAACCGGTAATAGCAACGCCATTACAGATACCTGGAACTATAATAGCATTACCCGTATGGGAGCTTGGAGATGGCATTATTTTGATGTGGGTTCAAACATCAACCAAATGGTAAAAAGAGCTGCAGAAGAAAGTTCAAACAACTACGTGGGAGTGGGCAAAATTATATTGGCACTAAGCTACCTGTCTGCTACCGATGTATTTGGCGACATGCCTTTCAAAGAAGCTTATATCGGTTCTTTCAATCCGGTTTACGACCCTCAGGAGCAAATTTTTGCGGGAATCGAAAATTTACTAAATGAGGGAATCGCCGCCTTGGACAATGTAAGTCCGCTGGCCGAAACCATGGATGCCAAATCAGATCTTATATTTGATGGTAACCTGGGCAAATGGAAATCATTGGCCAAAGGCGTTAGGGCCAGGCTGAAATTAAGAACCGCTAACTTTAAAAATGGAAACCAAGAGTTGTTAACCATTGTTAACGATGCTTTGGCCAATTTCAGTGATGCCGTTTTCAAATATCCAGAAGTGAGCACCACCGGATGGACCCATAACCTTTGGGGGCCTTCAGATCCTCCTCCAGCCGGCGAAGCTTTCCAGTTTGCCGATATCAGAAGCGACCTGGTAAACACTTTGCCTACTGATTTTCTGATGAGAGCCCTTACCGTTGACGATGGTACCACACCGGCAGGCAGCCCAGTTGTTTATGACCCACGCTTGTTTAAGTTAACCACGCCTGGAAAGAACAATAAATATCTTGGTGCAAAAATGTCGGAAGGATTAAGGGATGTAAACCTGCCAACAGGAACAACCTTTGATGATTTTGCTAAACTGCATGGGGGCTACTGGACCAAGGACGGCTCTCCCTATCCTATTTTGATTAAGGAAGAACTATTGTTTATTAAAGCAGAAACCCAGTTTCATCTGAATGACCTGACAGGAGCGCTGGCTTCATACAAGGAAGGTATCAGAGCTAATATGGAGCGTTTGGGCGTGCCAGAGGGGCAAATTCTTAACTATTTGGGCGACCAAAGAAAGGTGGCGCAAAGCGAAGCCGAGTTGGATTTGTCCAAAATCATGATGCAAAAATACATCGCACTTTATCTGCAAGGTGAAACCTGGTCTGATATGAGGAGATATGGCTATAAGCCATCGGTATATAAAAATGATGTAAACGGAGTAACTTATGCCATTTACTATCCAAGATATGCTTTGGCCGAGTGGCAGGGAAAATACATTCAGCGTTTCCCTTACGATCCGCAAACGGAATATGTGTACAACCCCAAAGAGATAGAAAGACTAGGCGCAAAAGCTAGAGACTGGGCATTCAAACCGGTTTGGTGGGTTCAAAACTCAGCATTAAAGTAAAAAAAGATGAAAAACAATATGAAAAAATATATAGGCATTTTATCACTTTGTTTGTTGGCTTTGGCATCATGTAAAAAGAATGATCCCATTACTGAACTAGGTTCAACCAACAACCAATTTGCTAGCCAGCTTAGGGTAACCTATAATAATACCAGGCCTGCTTTTGGCGATACGCTGATTGTAACGGCCTCAACATGGCAGAGAGATGATAAATTTCAGAAAGTAGTGTTTTACGAAACCCTAGTTGAAAACGTAGGAATACAGTTGGCCCTAAATAGCGGTACATCGATCGTTACCAAAACCAATGACGAATCTACTTTGATCTTGGTTGATTCCATCGCAAAAAAGCAAGTGGCCTTAGAAGTAAAAGCAGCTGATCTGGATAAGTACTGGGTAACTTCCTCCAACAACTATGTCATCAACCATCCTTATAAAGTAGAACGAAAAACAGGGAAATATCCTAACGATGCTACGCTAATTACCGGAATGAGTGATAATGAGTTCAATATCCTAAAAGGATTATTGGCTTATGCAATTACCAGGAACGATTATTTAGCGCTATTCCCTTCGGCGCCAACTACCCATTTTACTACGGGTGGAACTTACGTGCTTACCGCTACGGGCATGAAAAATTTAAGAGACAACTGTACTCGTGCCATGTTGGTGGCTATCGTAAATACCATTAAGAAGGTGGGCAACTATAGCATCACGATAGATGTAAATGCCGTTACGCCTACCAATACCATTACGGCAACTACCAGAACATTTGATATTACCATATAATAATAAGATCATGAAGAAATTTAAACTGTTACTACTCTTGATTGGCCTTATTTATTTGGGCTGTTCTAAAGAAGAGATGACCAATATTGGACAGCAGGGCAACTATGCTGCTAATTTTGATTTTCCGGCGGGCGTAGTTAACGCACCTGCAAAAGTGGTGCTTACTAACCGTTCAAAAAATGCCGACAAGTATCGCTGGGAATATACTGGCGGAAAAACACTGAACAAAAGCGGTATCATTAATGTTTCTGTTTCAGAAAAAATGGTGCCTGATACCATTTTATATGAATTGCCAGGCGAGTACACCGTAAAATTGACCACTTGGCAGGGAGATAAGTCTCAGGAAATCAGTAAAAAGATTACCCTGGTTAAAATGCAGCCACGCATTATTGCGCCGGCAAATATCGCGGTGTTTGAAGATGTTCAATTTGATGCCCGTGCATTCAACTACCCAGGTCAGGCGGTAACCTACTCGTGGGATTTTGGTGCGGCCGGTACGTTTAACGTTAAAAATCCGGTAGTTAAATTTACTACTGATGGGGAGCATACGGTTAAATTGACCGTTAACGATGGCCAAGAAACATTAACAACGGAAATCAAGATCCAGGTTAAGGGCGAGTTGGCTAAAACCATCTACTTTACGGATGTAATCACCAAAAAAATCTATGCCTACAAGCTTACCGTGTTAAGCCCTTCTGTGCCGGTGGCACTTCCTGGCGTAACTACTGGCCCTAGTCCACTAGGACTTTCTATCGCTGGAAACAAGTTGTATTACTCAGAAGCAGGACTTGGTTTGAGGTTCAGCAGTGGTGCTGCCGCTGACGGCGATGGCTATCTGAAATCATTTAACTTAGACGGTACCGGAGAGAAACTGATTACCAGAAACACGGGAACGGGTACCTATAACCTCGATCCGTGGCTGCACACCGTGGATAAAGATGGCAACTTATGGTGGGGTACCAGAAACAATGGGGTACACGTAATCAATGCCGCTTCAACTGAGGCTCCTTATCCAGCTTTTAGAATTAGGGGAAATACCACTACCGGATTTAGCTCTAGCTCACATTTCTATTCGGGAATTAGAGAAGTTGGGGACGAGATATGGGTTTCTTTCACGGGTAACGGAGGAAGAGGGCTCCACAAGTTCAAGAAAACCGGGGAGTTTATAGGTGAAATCACTGCGTTAAAAGATATCGGTATCAGACAGTTTGTGATAGATGCTAAAAACAACCATATTTATTTGGCAATTAACAGGGCTGCGGCCTACGAACCAGGTATTTACAGATGCGATATGAGCGGTGGAAACATTACACCAATCTATAATACGCCATCGGTAATGGGTTTTGCAGCTACAACATCATTTAGTGATCAAGGCTATGTGCCTACAGCAGCTTTCCCTACGGGCGAGTCCATCTATGTGACAGGCATGGAGCTGGATCAGGATGACGATGGTAAAGGCTACCTGTACTTCGGTTACAGAAACAGAGCAGACTCTTTTGGAACCAATGCGCCTCAGTCAGTAGGTTCAGGAGCAAGCTCAGGTATTTTGCGCTATAAACTAGATGGTACGCAGGCCGTTAATTTCTTGATTAAAGGTTACGCTCCTTATGGTATTGCAATAGATCACGTTAAACGATAAAAATAATAACCGCCCTTGCTTAGCGGCAAGGGTGGTTAGCAAAAATAGATTATGAAAAGATATTTTTTATTAGGGGTTGCAGCCCTGATGACGCTGGCGTCCTGCCAAAAGGAAATTGCGCAGGTGCCTGATGGCTACGGAGCGAAGGAATTTGTAAAGCCTACCACTCCTTACGTGGCCGATAAGAGCTTTAAAAGAGTGGCTTACTTTCCAGCTTATAGAGCTATCAGTGATATTGATACCACTGCATTGGATCATTTAACACACGTGATTTTCTCTTTCCTGAAACCTAGGGCCGATGGTGTACTGGTTTTGGATGACTCAAGAGAGAGCGTAAAAAATGTAGTAGCCCTGGCAAAAAGGCATAAATGTAAGATCGTAATTGCGCTAAATGGCGATAGTAAAATTTACACTACCCTAATCTCAAACCCCACCACCAGAAAGGCATTGGTGCAAAATATCGTAAACTATGCCATCCAAAACCAATTTGATGGGGTAGATATGGATTGGGAGTACCCTAATGCCACAAAGGGAAACGATGTAACCTTCGGAGTATTTATGCAAGAGCTATCTGCCGAGCTGCATAGCTGGCATAAAACGTTGAGCATGGCCGTTACCGCAGGCATTTACGCTGGTCCGGTAAAGGATGGGATTAACCAAGCGGCCATAGATGCGTGTGATTTTGTAAACCTGATGGCTTATGATGGAATAGGAACGGATGCGGCCAGGCCCAACGACCACTCTTCGTATGCCATGGCCGAAAGAGTATTGAACATTTGGCTTACCGATAAAAACCTGCCCAAAGAAAAAGCAGTGTTAGGCTTGCCTGCATATGGAAAAACGGCCGGAAACACCGCCATGGCGTTCAAGGATTTGCTAAAGGCCGGAGCTGATAAAAACGGATCGGAGTTTACAGTTGGTACTAATACCTATTATTACAACGGTATCCCTACTATAAAACAAAAATTTACCTTGGCTCAAACAAGTGCCAACGGCGTGATGTTTTGGGAGCTGGCTCAAGATGCAGCTGGTGAAAACTCGCTGATTAAAGCTGCAAAATAATTTTAAAACAGCTGAAAATAAAAAAAGGCCCTGCAAGCGCAGGGCCTTTTTTTATTTGGCTTAAGCGAAGTGTGTGAAAATTAATTTTCGTGCTGGCAAAGTGCATGTTGTTGCGGGGTTTTACCTGAAAAAATTTATTTTATGTTAAAATTTGTTAAAAGTTTCTTTTTTTAACGAATAACATTTGTCTATATTTACTTAAGCTTTATTAAAAATGCGTTTATATGCGTTTTTTAAAGCTCAAACAACATTAACTATTAACTAAACAAAGGTTTTATGAAAAAAGGATTACTTATGCTATTCCTGTGCTCGTTCTTTTTGGCCATACAAGCAATGGCACAGCAAAAGACGATTACCGGAAAGGTAACTTCTTCAGATGATGGGATGCCAATACCTGGTGCATCCGTAAAAATCAAGGGAACAAATAACGGAACTCAGACAAGTCCCAACGGAACCTATTCCATTGTGGCAAAGCAAGGAGATGTCTTGCAATTCATCTATCTAGGGATGAAAACCTCCGAAATGGTGGTAGGCACTTCGGCGGTTATTGATATTGCTCTTGTTTCTGATAGTCAGGCCCTAGGCGAAGTTGTTGTCACGGCATTAGGTATTAAAAAGGAGAAAAGAGCAGTTGGATATGCCGTATCTGATTTAAATGCGGAAGAATTAATGAAGAACAAAAATACCAACGTAATCAATTCATTGGTTGGAAAAGTTCCTGGGGTTAACGTGACCCAATTCGGTGGATCTGCAGGTGCCGGAGCCTCCATTACCATTAGGGGAGGTACCTCTTCCGCTGAGGGAAGACAGAACCAGCCGTTATTTGTTGTGGACGGGATTATCTATGATAATACAACATCAAGCACGGGTAATACCGGAACCGATGGGTTATCCCGTAGCAATACCACTTACTCTAATAGGGTGATGGACATCAACCCTGAGGACATTGAAAGTTTATCCGTATTAAAAGGTGCAGCGGCAGCGGCTTTATATGGTTCAAGAGCGGCTGATGGTGCAATCATCATTACCACTAAAAGAGGCGCAGAGGGATCTGTGAATGTGAACTACGCTACTAGATTAAGCACTTCTTGGGCAAATAAATTGCCTGAAGTTCAAAAAGAATTTGGGGTAGGTGGTTATGCCGTAAATGGTACTTTTGATGATGCGAATTCTTACAGTTCGTGGGGTAAGAAATTAACTTCTGCCAATACTACTTACGACAACATAGGAACTTTCTTTCAAAATGCAAATGTTTTCGATAACAACATCAACGTTTCTGGAGGATCAAAAAATGGAACTTTCTTTTTATCGGCATCCAACTTCGATCAATCCGGCATTGTTCCTAATACGGGCTACAATAAAACAACCGTCCGTTTAAATGCACAACAGAAATACGGTAAGTTAACCATTGATGCCAATGTTGCTTATTCCATTGCTGACATGGATAGAACTTTAACCACCTCGGGGTTGTACGGTGGAGGTGGTGTGGGCAGTATGGGAGCCTTGTATAATTGGCCTACGATATTTGATATTAAAAATTATGTCAATACCGATGGAAGCCAGTATCGACCATACGCCGCAACTTTAGATTTACAAAGTGACATGGACAATCCATATTGGATCATCAACAAAAACGAACTGACCTCTAAAACGAAGCGTATTACCGGAGGTATCAACGCCAACTATAACATCACCAAATGGTGGGACTTAACAGCTCGTTTAGGTTATGATCAGCACGTTACTGATGATTATACCTACATTGCGCCAGGGTCCGCAGTTGCACCTATGTATCAAAATGGTCGTTTAAGCAAAAATGATGCAGAGTATTCATTTTTGAGTACCATGGTAATGAATAATTTCCATAAAAAGTTTGGTGACTTCGAAACCCATTTAATGGTGGGAGCTACTACTGAGGATATGAATAGATTTACCCAAAACCATTGGGGATATAGTTTCGTTACCGCAGGAACCATTAGCTTAAATAATATCGCCAATACCAACAAATTTTTTACTGATAGAACATCGAGGCTACGCCTGGTAGGTGTTTTTGGTGAGGCTGGAGTTTCTTACAAAAACATGGCTTACTTAACCGTTACCCAACGTAATGATTGGTCGTCGAGTTTGCCAGTTGATAACTATTCCTATTCTTATCCATCTGTAAGTGGATCGGTGGTGTTTACAGAATTAATGCCTAAAAATAATATCCTTACTTACGGTAAAGTGAGGGCGAGCTGGGCGCAAGCGGGCAAGGCTACTGATCCTTATGAGACTGCAACTTACACCAATCCTCCTTATATTATTGGCTCTAACACAGCTGTAGGAAATCAATGGGCTGCTGGTAACCCTGTTATCAAGCCCGAAATCCAAACTTCTTGGGAAGTGGGTGGTGAGTTCAGGTTTCTAAAAGGAAGAATTGGATTAGATTATACCTATTACTATAGTAAAACTAAAAATCAAATTGCAAAGCCACGTTTGTCAAATGCAGGGGGATTTATTTTTAGTTCATTAAATACGGGTTCCGTAATTAATAAGGGTATGGAAGTGGCCTTAAGCGGCAAACCAATTGATCAAAAAGATTTCACTTGGGACGTGATGCTTAACTTCTCTTATAATAAAGGAAGATTAGGAGAGTTTTTACAAGGAGTATCCTATTTCTATCCAACAGATGCCCAATTTGGAACGGTTAAGGCCGCTTCTATTCCCAATGGTGGATTTTTCCTTGGGATGACAGGTCAGACCTATTATCGTGAATTGGATGCTAGCGGAAAAGAAATTGCTAACGGACGCTACCAGGTTGACCCAACTACTGGCTTATATAGAATAAACGCCAACAACCCAATAGTGGGTAACCGCGAACCAGATTTTATTGGCGGGATTAATAACACGTTCCGTTATAAAAAACTATCCTTATCGGTATTGTTAGATATTCGAAAAGGTGGCGCAATATTTAACGGTACTGAGTATGCTTTAGTTTCAAACGGGTTAAGTAAGAAGACATTACTTAACGATAGGCAGTCGGTAACGGTAACCGGTGTAAACAGCACCACGGGCGCAGAATTTAACCAAACCTACGAAGCTGGTAAAACGTATACAATAGGCGCCACTACCGTTGCCGGTACAGCAATGATTCAGCGCTACTGGGCAAATTACGCAGCTAATTCATATAACTTTATTACCAATGTTAATTGGTTAAAATTAAGGTCTGTGACTTTGTCTTATGATTTTGGCAGCTTAGTTAAGCAAGTTAAATTTATTAAAGGTTTGTCTGCTACCGCGGTAGGGACCAACTTGTTAACCTGGACAAATTATAAAGGCATGGATCCAGAAGTAAGTGCTGCGGGTGGAACTGGTGGCGCGGGCTCAACAGGTATAGATTATCTTGGGGTTCCAGCGGTAGCTACTTTTACATTTGGATTAAATGTTAGATTTTAATTAAGACAGCTCATGAAAAAGAATAAAAATATTAAAAATATAATGCTAGCCTTTGCGCTAGTAGCTGGTTTAACATCTTGTAAAAAATGGTTAGATGTTAATGTAGATAAAGATAATCCAAATAACCAGAGCGTATTGGTGGAAAATAGATTGCCTTGGATACAGCATTTTTACATGTACTCTGCTGGGGTTACCAATTTTCGTACTGCCGCTCAGGCAGGGGTTTATTACAGTAACAATGCCAACACCAACTCGGTAACAACCACCTGGAAGCCAGCGGCCGGCCTTACCACCACACCTTACCAAACCTTTTTTGTATCTGTTTCATCTAATCTTACAGATATGTATAACATGGCTAAAAGTAAGGGGGCATATCATTATATGGCTGCAGCTAATGTATTTCATGCTTTGGGTTTTATGCAGATGTTAGATCTTTATGGTGAAATGCCTTATACTGATGCAACCTATGGTAATCCAAGTCCTAAATACGACAAAGGTAAAATCATTTATAACGGATGTATGGCCAAATTAAATGAGGCGATTAGCTTGTTTAGTAAAACCCAAGAAGTAGGAGCATCCGCTTTGGCGTCTGGTGATATGATGCACAAAGGAAATGTAGACAAATGGATTAAATTGTGCTGGGGCCTAAAGGCTAGGTATATGCTGAAGTTGTCGAAAAAATCAGATTTATACAATGCTGATTCAATATTGTATTGTTTGGCAAGAGGGCCACAATCTAATGCTGATAATGCTATTCTGCCTGGTCTTAATAACAGTATGGTTGTAGATTATTTAATTGGTGATCCTGTGGTGACTAATGGCAATTTCAATTATGCCGCATATGGGAATAATCAACGTATTTCTCAATTTTACTATAATTTATTGACCAATATGCGTGGTTCGGCTGTTGTCGATCCCAGGATGACTAAGATTGTGCCGGCAATGATGACTAATGTAAAATTAGACGGCAATGGTAAAGTTCAAAGCTATAATTGGACACGCTCCATTGGGGTTGATTCCTATGGCCCATCTACCAGACTATTAAAATCTACCGCAACTTCAATAGCCTTGCCATCTTTTGCAAAAGCAAATACGGATATTACCTATACTATTGCGAATGCCACTGATCGTGCAGCGTTCATTGCAGATCTTATTGCAAAAGGGAAGACATACTCAATTCCTCCAGACAATCCGAATGGTGTAAAAGTAACTTACAAAGCAGGATCAATGTTTATCAATAATAACAACTATATACTGGCAGGAGATACCGCTTATGTAAATATGCGAAGTAGCGCTATTGCAACATCGGGTATTGCGGCACAGCCTGAAAGTAACGTAAATTGGTATGCTAATCTTGATGCGTTTAATGCAGGTGTAGTAGGTTCAACAGGTTCATTCCAAACGCGTCCGGTGTCTGATTTTGAGGTGTTAACCTATCATGAGATGTGCTTTATTGAAGCAGAGGTACAAATGCGCAAGGGGGCAACAGGTGTAGCTCATTTGGCTTATAAAAAAGGAATTGAAGCGCATATTAATATGATGCAGGCTAAATTGAACGAGTGGCAAGGCGTTTATGGCCTAACTAACCCAGATATGAAGCCAATGAATCAATCAGACATTACCAGCTATTTGGCAAGCGCAGCGGTGGTTCAAAATGCTGGTGATTTAACCATGCGTGATATCATGTTGCAAAAATATGTTGCCATGGGATGTAGCCTTGAGAATTGGAACGATATGCGTCGTTTCAATTATAGCGCGGGTAATATTGGTGGCTTTGGTGTGGTTTATCCAGGATACGATAGAGGACCGCTATTCACAGGTACGTCGGAGTTAATTGGAGGTTCAAAAACAGATCCAAAATATTGGATGCGCCGTTGGAGATTGCCGGCCACTCTGGAGTTGCAGTATAACTCCGCAAATGCCCTGGCAATAAACCCGCATGTAAATCAGTTGTATATATGGTCTATTCCAGTTTGGTGGGATTGCGCTACAGATGAGGAATATGAAGGTTACCTAAAATAAGCTCCTGAGGTAAAGCCATAAAAGGCCGCCAATTCGCATATTGGTGGCCTTTTATGTTTAGGTGCTGTATAACGGCTTTTGATCTTCCTGAATGTTCACTAAAGCTCGAAAACCATCTTTCCAACAGATGGTATCTAAATATGATATTTTGGCATTACAAATTCGTTATGATAGTTTTTTGTTTTTCCTATCTTTGCATCAAACCTTTTAACCCATGGCAAGTTTTACCCTTACAACCGAGAGCTGGAACAAAGTAAAAACTAAGTTTTTAAGGAAATATCGTGAGTTGGCCGCAGTAGAAATTCCATTTACTCCTGGGCAGGAAGACCAACTGGTACAACAATTGGCCAAATTGGTGAACAGGGATAGCGCCTACATTGAGTTCACCATCCGCAAAGCTTTGGCAGATCCAGACGGAAACAGGCTATAAGCATTTCTATTTTATTCTTTTTTAGTAAATTTACTTTCCGTATTCTTTTAAACCATGAGTTTAAAAAGATGCTATTTAAATGTTGGCGATATGAAGAAAGTAAAAATAGCACTTTTGTGCACCATCCTAGCCGTTACCTCGCTTGCCCTAGCCTTTAAGGAAGATCTGTTTCAGGTCTCCAAAAACCTGGATGTATTCGCATCCCTATACAAGGAAATCAATGTTAACTACGTAGAGGAAACCAATGCCGGCGAGCTCATGAAGCACGGTATAGATGCTATGCTGGAAAGCCTTGATCCCTACACAGAATATGTGCCCGAATCAGAAATAGAAGATTACAAGCTGAAATATGTGAGCACCCAATATGGAGGCATAGGTGCGGGAACCCTAACCATTGATGGCAAGCTTTACGTAAACGAAGTGAGCGAAGGACATCCCTCCCAAAA
This sequence comes from Pedobacter nanyangensis, assembly GCF_003313505.1. Taxonomy (GTDB): domain Bacteria; phylum Bacteroidota; class Bacteroidia; order Sphingobacteriales; family Sphingobacteriaceae; genus Pedobacter; species Pedobacter nanyangensis. The sequence continues at coordinate 717,395 of NZ_QMHO01000001.1, forward strand.
AGCAGACATACGTCCTGGAGACCAGATTGTAAAAATCAACGGTATAGAAACCACCGGAAAACAAAGAACGCAAATTAGCCAGCTATTAAGGGGCCCAAAAGGAACGCCTGTAGCATTAACCTTGCTAAGAGACGGTGCGGTAATTGACAAATCGTTGGTACGGGAGGAAATTAAACAGCCCAATGTTTCCTACTCGGGAATGTTGGACGAGCAGGTAGGCTATATCCGTTTGGATAAGTTCTTGGAAAACTCTGGACAAGAAGTGAAAGAGGCCCTGGAAAACATCATGAAGCAAAAGCCCAAGGGCCTCATCTTAGATTTGCGGAACAACGGCGGCGGGATCTTACAGGAAGCCGTAAAAATCGTTAACCTCTTTGTAGATAAAAACGTATTGGTAGTTAGCCAGAAAGGCCGTAACCCCGAAAAAAACGCAACCTATAAAACTATGTTGCCGGCTATTGCGCCAAACCTCCCCATAGTGGTATTGATCAATGGAGCTTCTGCCTCAGCTTCAGAAATTGTGGCCGGCGCCCTCCAGGATCTTGATAGGGCCATTGTGGTGGGGCAAAGAAGCTATGGCAAGGGCCTGGTCCAACAAACCTTTAATTTGCCTTACAACAGCCTGGTAAAGGTTACGGTTGCCAAGTATTATACGCCATCTGGGCGATGCATTCAGGCATTGGATTATGCCCATAAAAAACAGGACGGCACAGCGGGTAAATTTGCCGACAGCACCCTGAAGGCTTTTGGAACCAAGGCCGGCAGGACAGTATATGATGGAAACGGTATTTTTCCCGACGTAGTGGTTGCGCCCGTAAAATACAGTCCGGTTACTTTAACATTGTTTAACAAGAACCTGTTCTTCGATTATGCCAACGAATTCAAAAAAAACAACAAGGTAACCTCCGCAAAAGATTTTCAGATCAACGACGCTCAGTATGCCCAGTTTGTAGCTTCTTTAGCTAACAAGGATTATAGCTACACTTCCAGATCAGAACGCCTGTTAAATGACCTGAAAGCCGAAGCAGAGCGGGAGAATAAAACTGCAGCGGTTAAGGCAGACTTGGAGGCCTTAAAAGTGAAGATGACCGGAGCAAAGAAGAATGATTTGACCAATCACAAAGTAGAGATCAAAAGAGCCTTGGAAACGCAGATCATTAGTCGTTACTTCCATGAAAAGGGAAGGATTGAACAGGCTTTCCAATATGATCAGGAAATTGCCAAAGCTAAATCGCTATTTGGCAACCAAAGCCAGATGCTAGCCATTTTAAAAGGCGATGGGACTTATAAAACCATAGGTAGTGCCAAACTATCGGTAGACGAAGAGAATTAGTATTTAAAAACCTCAATTCGATTATTAAATCTGTTAAAATAGCCCGTAAAACCGATGCTGAAATAAATTCAGCATGACGAACAGCCCTTCTGACGTCACCCTGAATTTATTTCAGGGTCAGCAAACCAATGTTGACTTCATTCCATTAAAAATCAGCTAAATAATAATCGAACTGCGGTTGAAAAGCGTATAAAAACAAAAAAGGAGTCCCCAACGTTCGGGACTCCTTTTTTTATATCTATATAGATTTAACTAATAATCCATAGCATGTAACCTTACTTTTAAGCCTTCCAATTCAGGTTTTAGCTGAATTTGGCAAGCCAGCCTCGAGTTGGGCAAAAGGTCAGGCAAAGTATCCAACATGGCATATTCATCGTCGCTCATTTCATGGAGCTTTTCTTCGCCTTCAAGCACGTCAACGCAACAGGTTGCACACAAGGCCATGCCGCCGCAAGTAGCCAATACATCGTATTCGCTAGCTTTTAGAAACTCCATTAGGCTAAGGCCCATATCTGTAGGGGCAACCAAATCAGTTACATTTCCCTCTCTATCTTCAACTGTTATATTAATATCGCTCATTGTAATATTTTTTCCCTTTCGGGATTAAGGGTTTAAAACTCGCTAACCCCATTAACGGTGGTGTATTTCATGGTATATTTTACCCCAGGGTTCATATATTGGTAAGCACTGTGGCTCATCAATGCCGCTTCGTGGAAACCGCATAAAATAAGTTTTAGCTTATTCGTATAAGTATTGATGTCGCCAATAGCATAAACACCCGGTACATTGGTAGAATAATCATCCACATTCACTTCGATAGCACTTTTGCTGATGTTAAGTCCCCATTGCTCAATTGGCCCCAACTTAGGGCTAAGTCCAAATAAAGGAATTAGGTGGTCGGCTTCTACCGAAATGGTTTCCATGGTTTTGTTATGGATAATTTCAACCGTTTCAAGCTTGCCTTCGCCATGTACGGCATTTAGGTTGCTGTTCAGCACCAGGTTGATTTTGCCTTTTTCCGCAAGCTCCATTACTTTAGCTACCGAATCAGGTGCGCCTCTAAAGCTTTCGCTACGGTGCACCAAGGTTAGTTCGCTACATACTTCGGCCAAAAAGATGGTCCAGTCAAGGGCCGAATCGCCACCACCGGCAATCACCATTTTTTGGTCGCGGTACTTCTCCGGATCTAAAATCATGTAGTTTACGCCGCGTCCGTTTTCAAATTTTTCTAATCCGGCAACGGCAGGTTTACGAGGCTCAAAGCAGCCCAATCCGCCAGCAATTACCACTACTTTGGCTTCAATTACGGTGCCCATGTTGGTGGTAAGCACAAAATCTGCTTCGCCTCTTTTTTCCAGGCCCTCAATGCGCTCGCCAAGGGTAAATCCAGGGTGGAAAGGTTTGGCCTGTTCCATCAAATTATCAATCAACTCTTGAGCCAATACGGATGGAAAACCCGGAATATCGTAAATAGGTTTTTTAGGGTATATTTCTGATAGCTGCCCGCCAACCTGTGGTAAGTAGTCAATTAAATGACAGCGCATCTTTAATAAACCCGCTTCAAAAATTGCAAACAAACCAACTGGCCCAGCGCCTATAATAGCTATATCAGTAGAGATCATATTCTTAAAAATTTGTGCAAAAGTACAAAATTAAGTTTTAAATAACGGCACTTATTTAGATGAATTCTAGATAGAAAGTGAAAAAATCTACTAAATCTATCGGAATTGCATTGTAATGGCCGTTTTTTATTTAGTTCTTTTCAAAGAAACGAAGTATTATTGGCAAAACTTAATTATTACTTAAAACTAAACTATCTTTGAAATTTAGATGACCAAGAACATATATTTCGCATCAGATTTCCATTTGGGATCTCCTAATTACGAGGAGAGCAGGCAGCGTGAGGACCGCATTGTAAAGTGGCTTGATTTGATTACGCCCACTTGCGGCGAACTGTTTTTAATGGGGGATGTGTTCGATTTTTGGTTTGAGTACCGGTACGTAGTGCCCAAGGGCTTTGTGCGCTTGCAAGGAAAGTTGGCGCAAATGGCCGATAGCGGAATTAAAATCTACTTTTTTAAGGGCAATCACGATATGTGGGTGAAGGATTATTTCACCAAGGAGATAGGGATGCAGATTGTGAGCGATGAATTGGTGATGGAACGCAATGGCAAGAAATTTTACCTGCACCATGGCGATGGTTTGGGCCCGGGCGACCGCAAGTATAAGGTTTTAAGGAAGATTTTCAGGAACCCTGTTTGCCAGTGGCTGTTTGGCATTTTGCCGCCCAGCATTGGCATGGGCATAGCTAATGGCTGGTCGGCACATAGTAGGGCTGCCAGCAAAGCCGAAGAAGTTTTTTTGGGCGAAGAAAAGGAGTGGCTGGCCGTATATGCCAAAGAGCAGCTGCAAAAACAGCACTTTGATTATTTTGTGTTTGGGCATAGGCACCTGCCCCTGGAAATAAAATTGAGCGAAAACAGCACCTACGTGAACATTGGCGAGTGGTTAAATTATCAATCGTACGGAGTGTTTGACGGGGAGCAGCTGAGGTTGGCGTATTTTACCCCTAAAGGCGAATTGAAGTAGTTAATGGAAAGGTTAATTGTTTTATTGCTTAATTGTTTAATTGTTTTGCTGTTGAGTAACGGCGAAACAAAAGCGCAATTGAAACAGGTAACCAAAATAGATACAACGGCTAAAGCGGTTTACGCCGATAATTTGGATAATGTTTACCTGCTATCAGGCAGGGACGAGCTGTTGAAGTATGATGCAAAAGGCACTTTGAAATGGCGTTACAGCAATAATCGTTTTGGGAAATTGTACAGCGTAGATGTTTCGGATCCATTGAGAATTGTGCTTTTTTATGCAGACTTTCAGCAAGTAGTGGTGTTAAATAACAACCTGAACGAAATTACGAGCTATTCTTTTGCCAAGAACGGTAATTTACTGGTCTCGGCAGTGGCTTCGGGAAATAACAATAGCCTGTGGATTTTCGACAGGGCCAGTAATGCACTGGTTAAGCTGAGCAGTAATTTTACGGAAGACGTGCGCTCGGCTAATTTGTCCCAGTTGTTTGATGAGGTAGTTGATGCCAAGAAACTGGCCGCTTCTGATCAGTACGTGTTTTTACAGCGCAGGGATAACGGCATTTTGCAGCTTGATAGATTTGGCGGCTACATCAGGGAACTGCCCATTGATAGTTTGACGGATTTTAACATTACGAGCAATGTAATTGCCTACGTAAATAACCGCACGTTGTTGAAATATCATCCTGTTTCGTTTGAGCAATCTAAACAGCAACTGCCTGTAAGCGGTGTTATTAGTCAAGTGGCAGTGGGCAACAAATTAATTGCGGTGTTAACCGAAAAAGCCGTATTTTTGCTGTCCGATAATTAAAGCATGTGATTTATTGCACTGTTTTTGGTTAAATAAACCCGATTGAAGCGGTTGTACTTTTTGGCTTGGGTAAACCTCATAGGTTTGCTAGGCACAGGGCAGGGTGAACCTATGAGGTTTGTGGAGGGTGCAAAAAGACAAAAGCGGAAAGCGGGGCTTGCTTTGATTGTGGTAGGATATTGATTTTCTAGAAAAATATATGTTAGATAAGTTAGAAGCCATTAAGTTGCGCTGGGAAGATGTGGAGGAGCAATTGAGCAATCCTGATGTGATCCAGGACATGAAGCGTTTTGCTGCGTTGAACAAGGAGTATAAAGACCTCACTAAAATTGTGGAGGAGTACAAGGTGTACAAAAACGTGATGAGCAATATTGAGGCGAACAAAGATATTTTGAGCAACGAGAAAGATCCGGAGATGAGGGAAATGGCCAAGGAGGAGCAGGATTTGTTGTTGGTGCAACAGGAGGAAATGGAGGAACGTATTAGATTGATGTTGATTCCCAAGGATCCTGAAGATGCCAAAAATGCGGTATTTGAAATTCGTGGCGGTACCGGTGGTGATGAGGCGGCACTTTTTGCTGGTGATTTGTACCGTATGTACACCCGCTATTTTGATACCAAAGGGTGGAAAGTGGAGGTAATGGACGTAACCGAAGGTACTGCCGGAGGCTATAAAGAGGTGATTTTGAAGGTAAGTGGCGACGATGTTTACGGAACACTGAAATATGAAAGTGGTGTACACCGCGTACAGCGGGTACCTGATACGGAAACGCAGGGAAGGGTGCATACTTCGGCGGCATCGGTAGCGGTATTGCCAGAGGCCGAGGAGGTGGACGTGTATATTAACCCTGCCGATATTGATTTGCAAACTTCACGTTCGGGTGGTGCAGGTGGACAGAACGTAAATAAGGTGGAAACCAAGGTGCAGTTAACGCACAGGCCTTCGGGCATTGTGGTGGTATGCCAGGTGGAGCGTTCGCAGTTGGCTAACCGTGAGCTGGCGATGGAAATGTTGCGTTCGAAGTTGTACGACCTGGAGGTACAGAAGAAACACGGCGATATTGCCGCAAAACGTAAAACGATGGTGTCGACTGGTGATAGGTCGGCGAAGATCAGAACGTATAACTATCCTCAGGGCCGTGTAACCGATCACCGCATTGGTTTAACCTTGTACAACTTGCCTGCTATTGTGGACGGTGATATCCAGGAACTGATTGATAAGCTTCAGTTTGCTGAAAATGCCGAAAAAATGAAAGAAGGCGCCGTAAATTAGCGCCCGGTATTTAGTATTTAGATATTAGGATCTGGGCATTGGGCGAATAATAGAAGCCAAAAAAATAATTTCAAACCTGCGGATGCAGTTTTTTATCGTTGAGAGACAGCTTGTTATAAATAATTTGAAATTTTTATTGCAAAACAAATAAAACAAGCTATATTTGCAAACCCAAACGGAAAGACGGACATCTGAAAGTAGGGAAAACGGTTCGGTAGTTCAGCTGGTTAGAATGCCGCCCTGTCACGGCGGAGGTCGCGGGTTCGAGTCCCGTCCGGACCGCTTTTAAAGTATCAAAAAGCACTAAAAGCCCTTAAATGTAATGTTTAAGGGCTTTTTTGTTTTCAGGGAATTATCAAAATATGCATAAAAACTCATACTTCTGGTGAGCAATTCGGTGAGCACCTTGTAAATATGCTAAGTGCTCACCAGGAGTGTTGTAAGTATTTGTTTTACAGCATGTTCACTGGTTAAACATCTTGACTGCAAGTGAGGAAATGAACAATTTTGTTTTACTTAATCATTTTGCAAAATGGTAACCAATGTCAATCTGCTTTTTTATCTCAAAAAGCGAAATTCAAAAGTAACAGGTCCAATAGCGATTTACCTACGGTTTACCGTAGATGGAAAGAGGACCGAGGTCTCTACAGGAAAAACCTGTCCTGCCGAAAAATGGGATGCCAAAAACGGGAGGATTTATGGAAATACCGAAGCCGCCCGTACAACCAATTCCCAGCTTGATAGGATACATGCCCGAGCCGAGGAGCTCTATAAGCTTATGAGCCTGAACAATGAAGTCCTTACGGCAGAAACCCTGAAAAATCGTTTTCTGGGTAAGGCTGAAAAAGCAAGGACGCTTATTGAGGTATTTAACGACCATAATGAAAAGATGGAGTCGCTGCTGGGGCAGGAATACGAGAGGAGTACACTCACCAGATATAAGACCTGCCTAAGCCATGTTAAGGACTTTATGAAATACAGGTACCATATTTCAGATATTCCAGTTTCTAGGATATCCTATACATTTTTGGAAGATTTTGATTATTACTTACGGAGTGTAAGGAAGAATGGCAATAATTGCACTGTAGATTATTCCAAAACTGGCCACTGCTTTTTTTGCAAACTGGCCACATC
>NZ_QMHO01000002.1:0-129875 GCF_003313505.1 Pedobacter nanyangensis
AAGTGGCCACTTTGAAGAAAAAAAAGGTGGCCACTTTTGGAATATCCCCCAAGCTAGAATTAGTATGTGTTTTTAATGTTAAATGTGGCCAGTTTTGGAATAATCTACAGTTAGAGTAGGATCATAACTTTTTGACCTTTTGGTAGCGGATGTAATTTAAAAAATACCATTTTTGATATTTGCCAGCTTTTTTGTTCTAAAATAGTCCTGTCAAGGCACTTCATAGTTTGACAGGACTATAAGTCAATAAAAAACTAGATGAAATTTTTCTAACTAAATCCTCGATAACCGGCTCTATAAGTATTAATAAGCGCTTTAGATGTTCAAAATACTCCTCTTGATCGGTAAGTAAATTTAGATTTTAATAAGCTCCAAATTTTTGGTTCAAAATTGGTAGGTCAAAGGTATCAACCTACCAATTTGAGATATAAAAATACTCGAATTATTTCAACTATTTTAAGAAGCCTTTCATTCGTAAATCATTTACTATTGGCTCAATAAGCCGTAGGAAGTCTTCTAAATGCTGCAAGTAATCCTGCTGAACGGTACTCATCCTTTTTAAAAGGATAAAAAACTAAAAAGGCAGCCGTTTAATGTAAACGAGCTGCCTTTTTTCAAAATTGGTTTCCATGAGATGTTTAAACGTCGATTGAAAGACTGACCGGTAAAGACATAATCCTGGCTTTGAAACATCAAAGTCAGGATTTTTTGTTTAAACCCTCATTTTTGGTTCGTTAAAGGCGGTCAAAGATTTGTTGCTCAAGGTTTTATTGATAAGGTGGGTTGGGCGGCGAGTTTATAGCACGGCATCATTCGATAACCTAGAAACTATTAGCGCCAATGGTGTCGGATATGGATTTCCAGTTTCGTATTATTGCGAATTGAATAAAGCTATGCGGTAAAAATTATTTAGCTATTCTCGTGGTCTATCGCTGATTAAGCTTGTAATTATAAACAATCTTTTATAATATTGTTGGCAACCAACTCTCCACCAACTTATAAGCTATGAACATTGGGTATTCTTCATATACACTTGAAGAACTTCTTTTGCGTGTAAAAGAAGATGACCAACGTGCGTTCGACGAGCTTTATGCCAGGACCTGGAAACAGCTTTACATCAAAACCTACAGCAAGTTAAAAATTGAAGACCTTTCGAAGGACATCGTTCAAGAGGTTTTTGTAGACTTTTGGAACAAGCGCTATGCTAGGGATATCCAAAATGTAGAAGCTTATTTAATGCAGGCTGTGAAGTTTAAGGTGTTGGATGAGTTTCGTAAATCTCGCTACGAGTTTGTAGAACTTGATAATTTTATTGAGCAAATCAGAGACAGCAGCGATGCCGATTCGCAATTGATCTCAAAAGAATTTTTTACTGCGCTTAAGGCTTGGACAGAAACGCTCCCCGCAAAAAGAAGAGAGATTTTTAAGTTGAAATATGAAGAGGGCTTAAGCAATAAAGAAATTGCTGAACGATTAGATCTTTCTGTTAAAACAGTTCAAAATCAATTGCTTAATTCGTCGGCCGAACTTAAAGTTTTGCTGCGCTCTGCACTATTTACACATTTTTTACTTTTTTTTGGGAGTTAAGTAAGCTTTCTACGACTACTAGTTAAAGGGAACCAAATAAACCTAAACTTGTATGTCCAAAAAATCTATCAGAAGTAGGTTTTTATCAACCATAGATAAATACTTAAAAGGGAAATCTACTCCCGAACAAAATACGCTTGTCGATTATTTTTACGACTCTATTCCTAATGAAACCATTCCGGAAGAGAAGCTGGCGGTGATTGGTGCAGAGATCAAAAATCACATTGATCAAAATATCTCTACTAAAGTAGTAAAGCTGAAACCACGTCGTTATACTTTCCTAAAAATTGCTTCGTGCCTGGTATTGCTGGGAGTGGCATCCACCTATGTGTACCAAAAATACTTTGCTGCACAAACTAATTACAGCCTGGCTAAAAATGACTTAAGCTCGCCGATAATTGTGCTTAGCGATGGCGAAAGTTATGATTTGCGTGACAGCATGTTCAATAAATTAGCCCACAAAGTGGAAGACAAAGGCGAAAAGGTTTTTGTACTGCCAGAAGATTTTGCGAACAGCAGCACCATCAACCAGATTAAAAACCCAAGCAACAGAATTTTTGCTTTCCAATTGCACGATGGTACCAAAGCTTGGTTAAATCCTCACTCTACTTTAGAGATTTTACCAGTTGTGGCCGGTAAGCGTATGGTTAAAATCGAGGGAACGGTATTGTTCGACGTTCAGAAAATAAAAACTGCGGATCGTTATATGCCTTTTGTGGTGAAAACGGCGCTACAGACCATAGAAGTCTTGGGAACCAAATTCATCGTCAATTCTTTTGACAAAGTGAACGAAGATGTGCTCTTGCTGGAAGGTAAGGTGAAATTGACCCATAACAATTTCCATACAGCAGTTATCCTTAAGCCAGATCAAAAGGCATCGTTGCGCAGTACAGACCCGAAAATACTCATTACCAAATCTGCCGATGGCTACAAAGTAGAGGCTTGGCACAAGGGGCTGTTCTATTTCGAGAACGAAAAAATGGATGAGGTAATGGCAGAAATGGCCCAATGGTATGGTGAGGAAATTGTGGTAGATAAGGCCGTTAAAAATATTCCGATTACGGGTATGATCAGCAGGTATGACAATATCGATCAGGCATTGAAAATGATTGAGATGACCAGTAATGTAAAATATACGAGGAGCGGAGGAAAGATTTTTGTGAGGTAACCTTGCGCTAAACCAGATAGATATCAATCAACTAACAAACTAAATATAGCTTCAGATGCAAAATCAATTATTGCGATGTAAAAACGCGGTACAGACCTCGCTACGGCGTGTGCTGAGACCCATGTGCTTAATGTTGCTGCTCAGTTTTATCAATGCTAACGTGGTATGGGCCAGTCAAAAATCGATTTCTATATCGTTTAGCAACCTCGCCATTAAAGAGGTATTTAAAGAACTGAACCAACAAACGGGACTAAAATTTATCTATTCGACACTTGATCTCAACGAGAATAAAAGAGTAACCGGAACGTATAAAAATGCTACTATCGAAAAAGTGGTGGGCGATGTGCTCAGTGGTTCAAATGTCACCTATGTCATTCAGGATAATACGGTGGTCATCAAAAAGGGAACTCGGGCAGTTACCCAGGTTAAGCCTGATCGAATAATCAAAGGTAAGGTGGTAGATGATGAGGCTAAACCTTTGCCAGGCGTAACGATTAAGGCCAATGCTTCTAACGCCGCTACTTTGAGTGATCCTGATGGAAATTTTTCGATCAAAGTAACCACTGCCGATACCGATTTGATTTTTAATATGATAGGCTTTGCCCCATTTACACTAAAAATTGATGATAGAACAGATTACGAAATAAAAATGGCTTCGGTGGATCAGCGTTTAAACGAAATTGTGGTGGTTGGCTATGGTGTGCAGAAACGTAAAGATTTAACGGGATCGGTAGCTTCGGTAACTGCCGAGCAAATTAACAAAATGCCTACTACAAGTTTAAGCGAAATGCTAAGAGGTGCAGCTCCAGGTGTACAAGTAACCACCGGAAACAATTCGCCAGGCGGTAGTTCCAGTATTTTAATCAGGGGCAGAAGGTCACTATCAGCGGGGAACGATCCGCTTTACATTGTGGATGGTGTACCTACTGCAAGTATTGACGACATCAATGCGAACGAAATTGCTTCGGTAGAAATTCTGAAAGATGCTTCCGCACAATCAATTTATGGTGCTAGAGCCGCAAATGGAGTAATTCTAGTAACCACCAAACGAGGAGTTTCGGCAAAAACTAAAGTGAATGTAAACTCCTATGTGGGCGCTCAAAACTTGTTTCGCAACTTCGAATTTTACGATGGCGAACAATGGGCTGCCTATAGAAAAGAAGCTTTTTACAATGCCTACGGCTATTACGATGAGCAGGAAGCTTTTAGGGGCGTGATGGGTGAAGTTTACCGTTCTAAAGAATATGTAGATTGGGAGGATGTAATGATCGGTACTGCCTATCAGAACAAAAATGACATTTTAATACAGTCGGGTAGTGAAAAAACTAAATATGCACTGTCATTGGGCCACTTTTATCAAGATGGTCTAGTGCCAGAATCTGATTTTAAAAGGTTTACAGGGAGGTTAAATATCGATCAAACTTTGTCAAAGGCCATTTCCGTAGGAGCTAACATTGCCTTTACCAAATCTTATCGAAACATTGCCGATGGTAGTTTCAACTCTTTCATTACCATGCCGCCCCTGGCAAAGGTGTACAACCCTGATGGTTCTTTGCGAGAGGATGTAACCGAAGTGGGAGAGTCTCATTATAACCCCCTGTGGAATATCAATAATGCGGATAACCTGAGCATTACCGATAGGTTGAATATGAACTTATTTGCCGATTGGAAAATCAATAAAGATTTCTCGTTTAGGTTAAATGGCAGTTTAAACAACCGTAAAGTGCAGGATAATACCTATTTGGGCTTAAGGCATACTACAGGCCGCAATAACGGCGGGCAGGCTACGGTTTCAGAAAGTACTTACAACGATTATATCGTTGAGGCCATCCTTAATTACAATAAGGATATCAATAAACACCATTTTGATGCTACGGCAATGGCCAGTATCAATGGTATTCAGTGGAAAAGAATTGGTAATACTGGTTTTGGCTTTCCTAACGATGATCTTTCCTACAATGCTATCAGCTCTGCCAACACTTTTTCTGTAATGGCTTATGAGTTGTCAGATAGAAAATTGCTTTCCTACATGGGAAGGGCTAGGTATAATTTCGATAGCAAGTATTTGGTTACTTTATCCTTAAGGGTAGATGGTTCATCGGTTTTCGGTGCCAACAATAAATACGGTTATTTTCCTGCTGCTGCGGTAGCTTGGAGACTGAAACAAGAATCTTTTTTAAAGGATGCAAAGTTCCTAACCGATTTGAAATTAAGAGTGAGCTATGGTGCGGTGGGCAACCAGGGGATTAGCCCTTACACTACGCTTGGCCTGGCAGATCGCTACCTGATTGAATTTGGGAACAACACACAGGTGGGTTATTTACCTAACTCGCAATTGGTAAATCCCAACTTGAAATGGGAAACTTCAACCTCTACCAATATCGGTATAGATTACGGTTTTTTTGGCGGAAGGTTGAACGGTACCATCGAATACTACGATACCCAAACCACAGATTTATTGGTAGAGCGCTCTTTGGCAACCACTACAGGTTATTCAAGTCAACTGGTTAACCTTGGCCATGTACAAAATAGAGGTCTAGAAATTGGTTTGAACGGGACGGTAATCGAGAAAAAAGACTTTAAGTGGAATGTAAATGTCAATTTCACACTGAACAGAAATAAAATTAAAAAGATTGATGGCTCTTTGGATGCCAATGGAAATCCGAAGAATGATTTGAACAATAACTGGTTTATTGGCCAACCGATGAACGTAGCCTACGACTATCGTTTTGATGGCATTTGGCAGCTCAACGATAACATTGCGGGTTCGCACATGCCAACCGCAAAGCCTGGTAGTGTTAAAGTAGGTGATGTAAACGGCGATGGTGTAGTTTCGGTAGACGATAGAATTGTTATTCAAAGAGACCCCAAGTGGTTAACCTCCTTGATTACGAGCTTCGATTATAAGAACTTTAATCTTTCGCTGGATTTTTATTACGTATATGGTGGCTATCGCTACAATTCTTATTTAGCTTCTTTCGAAACCGGAGGGGATTTAACGGGAAAAAGAAATGGTATCCGTAGAAACTATTGGACCATCCATAATCCATCTAACACTGCTCCAGCGCCAAACTTTGTACAGGCTCCAGCGTTTTTGGCTTCCTCTGCTTATGAAAAAGCAGATTACATCAAGCTAAGAAATATTTCACTTGCTTATCGTATGCCTAAAAACCTGGTTCAAAAAGTGAAGCTCGATGATTTGAAGCTATTCTGTACCATGAGTAATGTGTTCACTTGGACAGATGTGCAGGCCTACGGACCAGAGCAAAATGCTGGTGCCTACCCAGAGCCCAGGACCTTGTTGTTCGGAATTAACTTTTCATTCTAAAAGAACAAATATGAAACGAAATATAATTTATGCTTTGTTATTGAGTGCTGGATTGGTGTCCTGTTCTAAAGTATTAGAAGAAGAAAACCTTACCAAATACTCTGCAGATTACATCTATAGTACCGAAGGTGGTTTGAAATTAGCAACTAGCGCTGTTTATTCTTTGCTGCGTGCCTACGCCAACGATACTGAAAATGCGACTGTTTTTGCTTTGGAACGCGGAACAGATTTAGCGGTAACCAACGGTGGTACGGGAAATTACTTCGGTATTTATGATCCCAACAATTTACGCCCATCGTCTTCGCAGGTGGCACACATGTGGCGCACCATGTACCGAATTATTGGAAAAGCCAACGAAATTATTGCAGCAGGAGCCAAGTTGCCAGAAACAGCAGCCTTAAAAGCAACATTGGCAGAAGCAAAGTGTTTTAGAGCCCAAGCCTATTTTTTATTGTATAGAACTTATGATAGGATATGGTTAAACACAGCGCCTACAACTTGGGAAAACGTAGATGCGCCTAAAAACTATAAGGCAGCGACCAATGCCGAGGTATTTGCGTTGCTTTACAGCGATTTGGATTACGCAATTGCCAATCTCCCCTGGAAATCATCGGAACCTGGCAGGTTTAACCAAGCGGCGGCACGTCACATGAAGGCTAAAGCAGCCCTGTGGGCAAAAGATTGGGATACTGCATTGGATCAGGTAGATAAGATCAGCACTTCTGGCCAATATCGCTTGGTAGCCTTAGACAGTGTTTTCAATGCGGGAGATCTAAACCATAGCGAAGCGCTGATGGTGCAGCAATGGAGTAAAAATCCGGGAGGAAACCTATCTGAAAGTACGCCACTGGGCAATTATTTTGCAGCGTATTTTATTGCCCAGTACAGAACGGAGATTGGTGGTACCGCCGAATATGCTTGTAGCTATGATAATTGGGGCTATACATATGGTAGATGTTTGCCAAGCCCGTACCTTTTCTCGCTATACAATCAGTTGAAAGATAAGCGGTATAATTCGTTCTATATCCATAGGTATAAAAACACCACGTCGTCACCTATCGCTTACGGCAATGTAACCGTTAATCCGGACGATTATTTTCCACTGTACAAAAGTGGTAACAAGAACAGGTTTGTGTATCCGGGCTGTACCAAGTATGGCGATATCTGGACCCGTACACCTGCCGAAACGCGTAGCTACAAAGATTTGATCGTTTATCGTTTAGCCGAAACCTATATCATCGGTGCCGAAGCTGCCTTGATGAAAGGCAATCAATCCTTAGCTAAAGAATATTTTAACAAAGTATGGATGAGAGCAGGTAATGATGAATTTACCGGTGCGCTCACCATCAAAGATATTATAGATGAGCAAGCCCGGGAATTAGCTTTTGAAGGCGACAGATGGTATTTCCTGAAAAGGCTCGGCATTTTAATTTCGCAGGTGCGTAACTATGCCGGCGATCCAGAAATTGCTGCTTCTATTGGGGGCAGGGCCAATTTGCCTGCCAATCCTCATTTTGTGAGATGGCCAATTCCAGAAACTGAAGTTATTAATATGGGGGCTGATAACTTCCCCCAAAATCCAGGTTACAACTAAAATTTACATAAAAAGATATGAAGAAGATTATTTCTATACTGCTATTACTTATATCGTTCACAACCTATGCATCTAATAATCCAAGTAGCTACGATATCTGTGTTTACGGAGAATCGGCCTCTGGCGTAATTACTGCCATCCAAAGTGGCAGGTTAGGTAAAAAAGTAGTGCTAATTTCTAAAAATACGCACGTAGGTGGTTTGGTTACCTCTGGTTTAACCGCTACCGATATGAACAGAAATGACGTAGTGGGCGGCTTAACCCGAGAATATTACCAACGGTTATACACTTACTATCTGCAACCACAGGTTTGGGTAAGTCAAAACCGCGATGAGTTTTTCGTGAAATCCTTAAAGAGAACCTATAAAGGGAAAAATGAGGATAGAAAAATGCAGTGGGTTTACGAATCTAAAGTAGCGGAGAAAATTATGGTCGATATGCTGAAGGAAGCCAATGTGGAGGTTTTATTCAATGAGCGCCTGAAACTCAAAGGTGGTGTGAAGAAAAGTGGTAAACAGCTAACTGGTATCGAGATGGAAAGTGGTAAGCTGATACAGGCAAAGGTGTTTGTGGATGCCACTTACGAAGGAGATCTGATGGCCAAATCGGGCGTTTCCTATACCGTAGGCAGAGAAGCCAATGACCAGTATGGAGAAACCTTGAACGGTTACCGTATCAATTACGAAAAAGGGACCGACCTAAGCCAGATTGATCCTTACGTCATCGAAGGCGATAAAAAATCAGGTTTGTTGCCTTACATCGATAAAAAAGCACCGAGCAAACAAGGCGCTAAAGACAAAAAAGTGCAGGCCTACACTTATCGTATGACTTTGACTGATGACCCAGCCAATAGAATCAAGATCGAAAAACCAGCAAACTATAATGCGCTTTGGTACGAAGTTTTATTAAGGCAAATTAAGTTAAACCCAAGTATCGAATTACAAAAGATCATTACCTTAACGCCAATGCCAAACCGTAAAACCGACACCAACCACTTGGATTTCTTTGGTGCGAGTTATAACTACGCAGAAGCAAGTTACGAGCAACGTAAACAGATTGAGCAGCTGCACAAAGATTATGCTCTGGGCATGCTCTGGTTCTTAGGGAACGATCCCCGTGTTCCAGAACATATCAGAAAGGAAATGAGCGACTGGGGATTACCTAAGGATGAGTTTGTGGATACCCAAAATTTCCCTAACCACATCTATGTAAGAGAAGCAAGAAGAATGCAGGGCGAGTATGTGATGATCGAAAAAAATGTTACCAAAGAAGGTAGAGAAGCAGCAGCACATGGCATTGGATTAGGTTCTTACGCTTTAGATTGCCATTACGTTTCTAAAGTAATTGATGGCGAAGGCAAATTGCGTTACGAGGGTACCATATTCAGGCCAACTACACCGTATCCAATCAGCTATTATGCCATTACGCCAAAAAAGAAAGAAGTAACCAATTTGTTGGTGCCAATTTGTTTGTCATCGTCCCATGTCGCATATAGTTCCATCAGAATGGAGCCGGTTTACATGGTTTTGGGGCAATCGGCAGCAGTGGCGGCAGCAATGGCAATAGACAATAACGTAGCTGTTCAGGATATTTCGTACGCTGATTTGGCCACTAAGCTGGAAGGGCTAAATCAAATCATCAAAACCCAATAAAACCTACAAATTATGAAGAATCAAATGCTATTTCTTTGCACGTTCCTAAGCGTTGGCTTGGGTGCTTGCAAGGATAAATACGACTACCCCATTCCACGGAACTCCTTTGAGGAAACTACCACACCACCTCCGGCCAAGGTAACCGTAGTGAAGGTTAACAACCAGTGGCAAATGCAGGTGAACGGAAAAGAATTTTACATTAAAGGCGTTGCTTCCAATAACTATCACGATTTAGCGATTAAATATGGGGCCAATACTGCCAGAACTTATGGCGTAGCCGCTAATACCAGGGAAATTTTAGATAAAGCGCATGCCGCCGGAGTATATGTAAACTTCGGTTTGTACATCGGTAGAGAAACAGATGGCTTCGATTATAATAATACAACCGCCGTAAGCCAGCAGTTAGAAAAAATGAAGCAGGATATCCTTCGGTTTAAAGATCATCCGGCACTTTTATGTTGGTCTATCGGTAACGAGGCTGAGGCCAGTTATACCAATACTAAATTATGGAATGCAATTGAGGATATCGCGAAGTTTATTCACGAGAATGATCCCAATCATCCTACCACCACTACCTTGGCAAGTTCTAATGTAGAGCACATCAAGAACATCATGAATTTGGCGCCAAGTATTGATATCTTGTCGGTAAATACCTATGCCCCTAATTTGCCCGGTGTTTTGGGCAACGTAACCACGGCAGGCTGGCAAAAGCCCTACATGATTACCGAGTTTGGGCCTAGGGGAACTTGGCAAATGGCACCTGAGCCAACTCGGGTATTAACGTGGGGCGGTTTGGTAGAGCAAACCAGCACCGAAAAAGCCGATATTTATCTTCAAGCTTATCAGGATAATATTATTGCTAATAAAGCAAATGGCTGTATAGGCTCCTTTGTTTTTCTGTGGGGATACCAAACTCACGGCGAGGTATTGACCTGGTTCGGGATGTTTGATCAAAAGGGCTATACTTTTCCCGCTGTAGACGCCATGCAGTTTGCCTGGACGGGCAGCTATCCGGCCAACAGGGCTCCCGTAATCCAAAATCGTAACCAGATGTTGATGGATGGCAAAAAAGCCGAAGACAATATTATGGTAGCCAAGGCTTCGGCACATACCGCTTCGGTAGTGGCCACAGATCCGGAAAATGATCCATTAACTTACGCTTGGCGCATTGTAAAAGAAAAGGCTGCAAGGGCCGATGGTAGTTTGGCCGATGGTATCACTGGATTAATCAACACTAACACCACTGCAAACATCACTTTTACGGCGCCAAACGAAACGGGTGCTTATCGCCTAATTGTGTTCGTATCTGACAACGCCAACAAGAAAGTAGCAAGTGCAGTCATTCCATTTTATGTTAATTGATCATGGCTATGAGAAATAAAATATCAAAAATTTTGATCGCCTTTTTAGCTATCGTTGCGGTAGCCTGTAAAAAGGACAAAGCAAATCAGCAGGAAATTGTGTTTTCGGTAAAGGTAACCCAAAAAACAGCCCTGCCAGCGGTAGTTACCCCTGCCGATGAAATCAAGTTTGATTTGAACGTAACCGCAAACGGAGGTGCAAAGCTAAACAGCGTTGAACTAAGTTTGGATGGTACCGGCCTTACCACGGTGAGTGCCAATGGCGCTGCCCAGGTAGACCTACAGCACACCTACAAGCCCACTACAACAGAAGTAGGCAGAAGCTTGATCTTCAGGCTGAAGGCTACAAATTCGGAAGGGAAGACTGTGGAAAGAGATCTGATGGTTTACGTGCAATCTGCGCCAGCTAATATTTCGGTGCTATTGCCGGCTACGGCACCTACAGAAATTAAGGATAATGAAGTGGCTGATTTTAACCTTGTAGTGAAATCTGAGAATGACATCAGGTACATCAAAACCTTTTTGAACCAAACTGAAATAACGGCGCTCACTAAAAATACATTCCCTAACCCTAAAGAAGATAGCTACCACTTTACTTATCAGCCAATGGTAACCGATATCGATAAAACCCTGGAGTTTTATGTAGAGGTAATGGATGTTTTGGGCAATTTGGTGAGGCATCCTTTTACAATTACGGTTAAACGCTCTGTTGCGGTAGATTTCAATGTTTATGCCAACGTAGTATTGGGCGCACAGCGAAGCACTGGGCCCGGACCATTCTTTAATGCTACAACTGGAGAAGTATATGTTACCACGGGTGCGGCAGCAAAATCGGCAAGTATAGATTTAGTGACTTTCTACAGTGGTTCAACCAATAGTTATAACATTACTTCGCCAACATTGGCCACGGTTTCGGCTAACATTTACACGGTTGCACTTTACGGAGCGGATGCTTTAGATAATTGGCCAACTCGAAACAAAACGTTGATCAAAAAAATTACCTTATCACAAAGCGAATTTGATCTGATTGGCTCCTCTGCAGATATCCAAAACTTGTACACCAGCGCTAGTGTGGCAGCGGGTGAAACTTCTGCCGGCATGGCCAATGGAAATGTGATTGTATTTTTAACGGCCGGCAATAAATATGGTGTTTTATTATTAAAAGCGAGATCAGCAAATGCCAATACAGGAAACGTAACGGTAGATGTTAAAGTCCAAAAATAAGTAATGACAAATATTGAAAAACGAGGAGCGAGCCTAAGAAAATTAGGTTTGCTAGCCCTCTTATTATGCTTATTTTTCGCTGTAAATGCGCAAAATAAGCCTTTATATCTTGATCCTAAACAACCAACAAAATCGAGGGTAAAAGACTTGATGGACAGGATGACCCTGGATATGAAAATAGCGCAGATGTGTCAATACGTAGGTTTGGAGCACATGCGTGAAGCCGAAAAGAACATTTCGGAACAGGAACTGCTAAACGGCCATGCCAGAGGTTTTTACAAAGGTTTGCACTCCGAAGGTGTAGAGCGTATGGTAAAGCAGGGTGTTATAGGTTCTTTTCTGCATGTGCTGGACGTGAAAGAAGCCAATCATCTACAAAAACTGGCAGAACAAAGCCCACTGAAAATACCTTTGTTGTTGGGTATTGATGCCATCCACGGTAATGGCTTGATGTCGGGTTCTACCATTTATCCATCGCCAATTACCATGGCGTCTACATTTGCGCCTTCACTAATTGAGCGGTCTTTTAGGCAAACCGCTCTAGAAATGCGTGCTGTTGGGATGCATTGGGCATTTTCACCAAACATCGAAGTGGCCAGGGATCCAAGATGGGGCAGGGTAGGCGAAAGTTTTGGCGAAGATCCATTCTTGGTTACGCAAATGGGCATCGCTTCGGTGCGTGGCTTGCAAATGAACATTTTTGATCGCGATAAAAGTGTACTAGCTTGCATCAAACACCTCACTGGCGGCGGCATAGGCAACAACGGAACCAATGCATCGCCCGTTGAAATTGGAGAAGGTGAGTTGCGAAATGTTTTCTTGGCACCATTTAAGGCCACCATCGAAAAAGCCAGGCCTTACTCGCTAATGCCGGCGCACAACGAAATCAACGGCGTGCCCTGCCATGCCAACAAATGGCTGATGACCGATATTGTACGTAACGAATATGGTTTTGAAGGTTTCATTGTAAGTGATTGGATGGACATGGAATCATTGAGCAACAAGCATAAGATGACACCAACGGTGAAAGATGCCTTTCAGGTTGCGGTAGATGCCGGAGTAGATATGCACATGCACGGCCCTATCTTTTTGGATAACATTAAAGAACTGATTGCTGAAGGCCGCTTGACTGAGGCCCGTATCAATGCGGCTTGTGAGAAAATCTTGGAAGCAAAGTTTATACTTGGCCTCTTCGAGAACAGATATGTAGATGAAAAGAAAATCAATAAAACGGTTTTCATCAAAGAACATCAGCAAACCGCTTTAGAAATTGCCAGGAAAGGAGTGGTGCTGTTGAAAAACAAAAAGCAGGTTCTGCCTCTTGCCGCACAGCGGTATCATAATATTTTGGTGGTTGGCCCTAATATGGATAACCAGGCTATCATGGGCGATTGGGTGTTTGAACAGCCTCGTGCAAACTATAAAACTTTACTGGATGGTATAAAAAGCTTAGCGGGAACAAGCAAGGTGCATGCGGTAGATGTGGGATGGAATTTAAGACAGATGAACAGTGATTCCATCGCCAGATCTGTAAAGCTTGCAAGCGATATGGACCTGATTGTGGTAGCTTTGGGCGAAGATTCTTTTAGGCAACATTGGAAAGACAAAACTGCAGGTGAAAACCGCGATAGAATGGATCTGAACCTTTGGGGAAAACAACAATATCTGGTAGAAGAACTGAAAAAAACAGGGAAGCCCATGGTGGTGGTGCTCATTAACGGACGCCCTTTAACCACCTCTTGGCTAGAAGATCATGCCGACGCGATTGTGGAAGCTTGGGAACCGGGTTCATTGGGCGGCCAGGCAATTGCCGAGGTTATATTTGGAAAGGTAAACCCCAGTGGGAAACTGCCCATCACCATCCCCCGGCACGTAGGGCAAGTGCCAATCTACTACTACCAAAAGCCATCGCAATATTCGCATCCTTTTATCGATGGGAACAAAGACCCCTTGTATCCATTCGGTTACGGTTTAAGCTACACCAGTTTTAAGTATTCGAATTTAAGCAGTGCCAAGGATCTTAAATATGGCGACTCATTAAAAGTAACCGTAGAAGTGCAAAATACCGGCGAGCTGGATGGAGAAGAAGTAGTGCAGTTGTACCTGCGTGATGATTTTGGTTTGGTCACCAGGCCAGTAAAGTTATTGGTGGGCTTCGAACGTGTGTTCCTTAAAAAAGGCGAGAAGAAAAGCATCAAGTTTACCTTGGGCAAAGAGGCTTTTGGATTTTACGATAACAGGGGCAAATACACTTTTGAAGCAGGAAGTTTTACCCTAATGGCCGGGGGAAGCTCGCTGAATAAAGACCAGATTTTTCAGAAAGTGGAGGTAAGGGAATAGCTCGTTAAGCTCCTGTAAATACCTCCGATCAAAATGGGAGTGGCTTAGTGGGTAAGGATGTTAGCTAAATAATCAACCAATTATAAACCTAAAATGTATGTGTTATGAAAAAATTATTAGCTGTTTTAACATTGTTTACGCTGGTTTCCTGTCAAAAGGAATCGACATTGTCCGATCTAGATGCCATTGGTCAGTCTAGTTCGCTTGAAAATGCCCTTGCATTAAATAATGTACCGTCTGTAGTTACGGTGGTCAAAGAAAACGGGATATGGAAGCTCAAGCGCAATGGTCAAAATTACATTGTAAAAGGGGTGGCCGCAAGTAAGGCGCTCAATTCCAATATCACTAACTACATCATCGCGTTAAAATCATTTAGTGGGAACACCATTAGAACTTACAGCGTTAACGAATTTACACAAGATATCTTAGATGAAGCTTACGCCAACGGAATTTCCGTATGCTTGGGCTTGTGGGTGAATAGGGAAGCAGATAATTTCGATTACGACGATACGACTGCGGTTAACCAACAACTGTTGAATTTAAAGGCGCAGGTACTCGCCTACAAAGATCATCCGGCATTGTTGATGTGGGGAGTGGGCAATGAAGTAGATGCGTCTTACACCAACCTAAAGGTTTGGAACGCCATCAATGATATCGCGGCAATGATCCATACGGAAGACGGAAATCATCCAGTGACGACCATGTTAGCGAATACGTTGCCAGCTAAAATTACAGAGATCAAAAATAGAGCACCACAGCTTGACCTGATCTGCTCCAATACTTATGCGCCTAATTTGCCTGCGGTAACTTCTAATTTGCAGCAAGGTGGATGGACCAAACCTTACATGATCACAGAGTTTGGCCCCCGTGGTACGTGGCAAATGAACCCAGAGCCTACCCGTATTTTACCTTGGGGCGCCCTGGTAGAACAAACCAGTACCGAAAAGGCAGAGATTTACAGAAGTAGCTATAACCAATATATCAAAGCTAATTTCAACAATGGCTGTTTAGGTTCTTTTGCTTTTGTATGGGGCTACCAAACGCATGGTGCCGTACTTACCTGGTTTGGTTTCCATACTACTGAAGGCAGGACTTTCGGTGCGGCAGATATCATGAAGCGGGTTTGGTCAGATTGGTATCCAGCTAATCGGGCACCAGAAATTGCCTCAAGAAACAATATGACATTGGCAGGCCAACACGCTGAAGATGCCATTTATTTGGCAAAAGGAAGTACAAAAACGGCTGCTGTAACCGCTTCAGATCCTGATAATGATCCGTTAGTATATGAATGGCGGATAGTTCCGGAAGGTGTAGCAGGCCCAGGTGGCGTTCCACATCCAGGTTTGACCGGACTGATCACCACCAATGGTAACAGTACGGTTTCGTTCACCGTGCCGTCAACCGCCGGGGCATACAGGTTGTATGTGTATGTAAAAGATAACCATAATAAGGTAGCGAGTGCGGTAATCCCTTTTTATGCCCAATAAACATTTGATAGATAAATAATGATGAAAAAAGCACTTGTTATTTTGTTATGCTTGCCATTTTCGCTGTTTGCAAGACAAAAAGAGATTTCGGTAGATATCTGTATCTACGGCGGTACTTCTGCCGGCGTAATTTCTGCGTACACCGCAGCAAAGGCAGGTAAAAAGGTTATTGTAGTGGAGCAGGGAGCTAGGCTCGGTGGACTAAGCTCAGGTGGTTTAGGCATGACTGACATCGGAAATAAATATGTAGTTTCTGGCTTGGCCTTAGATTTTTACCGAAGGCTTGGCAACCATTATGGTAATTTCGAGAGTTGGATTTTCGAGCCTAAAGTAGCCTTGCAAGTTTTTAAGGACTATATCAAAGATGCTAAAGTAGACGTATTTTATCATCAACAGTTGGTAGGCGTAACCAAGAAAGGAAAGTCGATCAGTGAAATCGCGGTAGCAAATACAGAAAATAATACGCCGCAAACCATCAACATAAAAGCAAAAATGTTTTTAGACTGTACTTACGAGGGCGATTTGATGGCCAGGGCCGGTGTAAGCTATTTTGTAGGCAGGGAAGATAACAGTGTCTATAACGAAACCTTAAGTGGAGTGCAGTTGTTGAAACAGCATCAGCTGCCTGATGGCGTAGATCCCTATGTGGAAAAAGGAAACCCGGCAAGTGGTTTATTATGGGGAATTAGCAATGAAACTTTAAAACCTAATGGAACTGGGGATAAAAAAGTACAGGCCTATAATTTCCGCATTGCGCTCACCAACAACCCGAGCAATTTGGTAGAGATCACCAAACCCGATAACTACGATCCAAAACGGTACGAGCTGTTGGTTAGGCAGAAAGAGATACAGCCCTGGAAAGGATTAAACGATGTTTTTATCTGGAGTTTGATGCCCAACCAAAAAACAGATATCAATAACCGGAACGGGATGTCTACCGATATGATTGGTGCCAATTGGGATTATCCAGAAGCAGATTACGCCCAAAGGAAACAGATCATCAAAGCACATGAGGAATACACCAAAGGGCTATTGTACTTTGTAGGTAATGATCCAAGGATACCCGAATTTATCAGAAAGGAAATGAAGACTTGGGGCTATCCTAAAGACGAATATGTTGAGCATGGGAATTGGTCGCCACAACTCTATATCAGAGAAGCTAGACGCATGGTTAGCGATGTAGTAATGAACCAAAACCACTGCCAGGGCAGGGAAGTAGTTACCGACGAGATCGGCTATGCCGCTTACACAATGGACTCCCACAACTGCGATAGATTGGTGGTTAACGGAATGGTCAAAAACGAAGGCAATGTAGAGGTTGGAGGTTTTCCGCCTTTTCCAATTTCCTACCGCGCTATAGTGCCAAAGCGTAGCGAAGTGGACAATCTGCTGGTGCCGGTTTGTCTATCTGCTTCGCACATCGCTTTCGGTTCCATTAGAATGGAGCCCGTGTTTATGGTATTGGCGCAATCGGCTGCAGTGGCAGCAACCATCGCTATTGATAAAAAGATAGCGATACAGAACGTAGTGGTGGATGACATCAGGGCCGTTTTGAAAGCTAATCCAAAAGCAGATTTTCGCAGTCCTGATATCATCAGTGAAGTTGCTGACCAAAAGAACGTAACCGTAACTGGAACTTGGGAAAAAGTAGCGGCCAAAGGCTATGGCAAGTATTATTTAATGAGTTCTTCAACAAATCAAGAGGCCAGCGTAAAGTTTGGTTTCGATAACAAAGCCAAATCAGGAAGATATAAAGCTTATTACTATTACCCTAAAGGTGTGCAGGATGCGGAGGAAATACAGTTAGAAATCTATAACGGAAAGGATAGTAAATCTATTCCGTTAAATTTAAAGGATGTAAAAATCCAAGGACAAACAACCAGTACTTGGGTAGAGATAGGAGAATTTGATTTCAACTTTTCGGCGAATGCTTATTTGAAGGTTGCCACTAAAAATGTGCAGGGAGATGTTAAGGCAAATGCCGTGTTACTTGTTCCCAATAAATAATAACAAACCAATATGGAATTTTTGAACGGGGTAAATGCCCTCACGCTTGTATTTGTTTCGCTGCTGGTATTTGCCATTGCCTACCGAACTTATGGTATTTTTATGGCCAATAAGGTGCTTAAACTAAATGCCGCAAATATCACGCCGGCCATAGAGTTTGCCGATGGCAAGGATTATGTGGCCACCAACAAAAATGTACTTTTTGGCCACCATTTTGCCGCTATCGCCGCTGCGGGCCCTTTGGTGGGCCCGGTATTGGCCGCCCAATTTGGCTATTTGCCCGGTACATTGTGGATATTGATCGGTTGCGTACTTGGAGGTGGGGTGCATGACATGATCGTGCTGTTTGCCTCGGTACGTCACAAAGGCGAAAGCCTGGCCTCCATTGCCGGTAAAGAGATTGGAAAAGGTACGGGGATTATTGCCGGTTTTGCCATTCTGTTTATCCTAATCCTCACACTCGCCGGGCTTTCACTGGCCTGTATCAGTGCCATGCACGAAGCATCATGGTCACTTTTCACGGTAATCGCAACAATGCCCATTGCGGTGATCATGGGGCTAATTATGCGCTACCGGAAAAACAGTGTTACCCTGGCCAGTATCATTGGAGGGATTTTGTTGATTGCCAGCATTATCGGAGGACATTCGCTCATGCAGGTAAAGGAAATTGGCGACGCCTTCCACTGGAACATCAAGACCATTTCTATTTCCATTACCGTTTACGGATTCCTGGCATCGGTTCTTCCCGTTTGGTTGCTTTTAGTACCAAGGGATTACCTATCTACCTACCTGAAAATTGGAACCATATTGATGTTGGCGGTAGGTGTAATCTTTGTACACCCAACCTTGCAGATGCCTGCCATTACCCAATTTATCAGTGGCGGCGGCCCGGTGATCGGCGGCCCAGTGCTGCCATTTATCTTCATCGTTATTGCCTGTGGAGCTATTTCTGGTTTTCATGCGGTAATTGCTACGGGCACCACACCAAAAATGCTGAACAACGAAAAAGAAATTCTTTTTGTAGGCTACGGAGCGATGTTGGTAGAGGGTTTCGTAGCCTTAATGGCTTTAATTGCAGCCTGTACGCTGGTACCCGGCGATTACTTTGCCATCAATACACCAAAGGAGATGTATGATTCGTTCCTGGCAAAAAATCCAAGTTTGCATGCTGTAGATCTTGCACATTTCAGCGAGATGATAGGCGTAGACCTGCATGGCAGAACTGGAGGGGCCGTATCATTGGCGGTCGGTATGGCGCACATCTTCAACAAAATTCCTTTTATGGATGATGTAATGGCCTACTGGTACAACTTTGCCATTATGTTCGAGGCCGTATTTATCCTTACCGCAATTGATGCAGGTACAAGGGTTGGTCGTTTTTTCCTACAGGAGATGATAGGTGCAGTTGTTCCAAAATTCAATGATAAAAACTGGATGCCCGGCATTATTATCTGTAGCCTGCTATTTACTTTTTCCTGGGGGTATCTGGTTTACACGGGCAATGTGAGCAGTATCTGGCCGCTTTTCGGCATCAGTAACCAATTGCTGGCTGCCTGTGGCCTGATTGTCTGTACCACTATGCTGATCAGGCTGAACAGAAAGAAATATGCGTTATGCTCGGCAATTCCTGGGGTGTTTATGGCCATTATTACGTTTTGGGCAGGCTATGAGCAAGTGGCCAATAGCTATATGCCCAAACAGCAATACCTTTTGGCATCTTTGGCTATCTTGGCAATGGTACTGATGTTGGTTGTCTTCATCAACACCTTTAAGAGATGGAGCAAGCTGTTGAAGATGGAAGGAGCCTATACGGACCACTATGGAGATACCGTAAAGGAATTGGTAAAAAGGTAGGAATTCGGATATCGTAATCAGTTTTAATTAATTGTTTCTTTCTCCATCTTTATCTCTCACATAAAAACAAAAGGGCTCCTTTGGGGACGCCCTTTTGTTTTTATGTGGATTAGTATGAAGCAATAGCTAACCTAAATTACCTCAAGAAACGATAGTTTCCTTCAGTTCCTGTAAAGTGAAGGCTGCTATCATCTCCACCAGATACCATTGCCGGTTTAAATACTTTGCCATCTTTCAGGATTTGCCATGTGCCCGGCAAAAGATCTGTAACTACAAACTGGAATACTCCTTTTCCAGTAACGGTGAACGTAAAAGAACGGTCAATGATTTCTGATGTTTTGCTAAATGTAACTATCCTGTCTGCAAGCTGTACTCCAACAACCTTGTCGCCATCAATACGTTTAACATCGTGCAGTTTTTGCTGGGTGTTGTCGGCAATCTGCATTACATTCAGGTAGTAATCTTCTGTTGCCGCTTTTTTTGGGCTAATTTCTATCCTCCATTCTCCACGTTCCAATGCCTCATCGGTTCCAGGTTTAGGATCGTTGGTGTAGTTGGTGCCAAACACCCAAAAATCTTTGCCTTTGCCACCAACAGCTTGGATATCAGCATTTGTGGCATCAGGTAGTAAGGCCGTGTTCACCAACATGCCGCTGTCGCCATTTTTAGTACGTTTGATGGTCATTTGGTTACCTTTTATTTCGGGCTGCTCAATGCTATGCAGCAACCAAAATTTCTTAAAATCTGGATTGGCAGATACTACTTTGTCAAAAACGATCATTGCGGCCGGTACTTTCGTATCCTTAAGGTTCAGGAACATAAAGGAGCGTTTTACTTCTTTCACTTTGGATGAATAGGCTTCGGTAATATCTCCTTTCAGATAGGTATAATCTGGTGTCTGACTATCGGGGCCAAAACCCTGTGCAAGTATTTTTCCTGTCTTAAAATCACCAGCCAACATTTCCTCCAGGTCGCGTGGGGCAGTCCAACCTTTTCCAGGCAAGCGTTGCCCGCCATCATTGGCCGCAAATTTTGTTTGGTCCTGCCCGCCATACCCAGAAATATGGAAAACCTCTTTCGGATCGTAGATCAGCAAACTGTTATGGGCAATGGTGCGCTTAAAAAAGTTTTTGTTGTGCGGGCTATTGTAGCCTCCCGAGGAACCGGTGTATGAGCCAGCGTCAATAGCCAGCGGACCTTTGTAATAGATCTGAAAGGCCCCGGCATCGTGATGCTGGTGGTTCAGGAAGGTGTATTCGTTGATCTTCATTTCCGCAATCACGCTTTCTGGTCCCCAACCTGTGCGGGCAATCATCCAGCCAAATGGAGAACCGGAGTACCTCGATAAGGGCAAATCATCAGGCTTGCGGCTGCCCAACTTGGTATCACGCCATAAAAATTCAAATAATTTACAGTGGGGTTCAACACGTGGATCTTTCAAAAACTCATGGTTCAAATATTCATCTTTGTAATAGCTACTTGCCAAAAAGGCAGGTAAGGAATAGTATTTGGGTCTTTTACGAGAATAATCTACGTCTCCACTTGCTAAAATCTGTCCGTCGGGGCGGCGCTTATAGATCATATCATAAAGTACAAATTGCTGTCCGGGATGAAAGACATTACCGGCACCCATACGGTCCAATATCCATAGCGCAAAAAGGTCGTTGGAAAAGCGTACATTCAGGTACGACATGCCTTGATGATAGTTGTGCGAAGGATAAAACCAGTTACGGGCAACCAGGTGTTCTTTGAAAAAACGCCCGGCGGCCAAGTTGTACATCTCGGGGAATTCGTCATAAATGGCAATGCCCACCGAAAGCAGGTCCCTCATAATCATCCATTCCGAAGCGTGGCCCACAATAGATTTATCCTTTACCGGTGGGTAACCGCATTCCAGCATTTTTGCCAACCTAACAAAAGCTTTTACAAAACGGGTTTTTTCTGCGGGCTTTAGCTGATCATAGCACCAATCATATACGATGGCGCCCGTTACCATAAATAAGCCGATACCCCTGGAAATATCCCCAGCTTCCTTAAAGGTAGCGGTTTCTAAGGTATCTATAATAGAGGTTATGGCCGCTCTTCCAATTTTAGGGTCTTTGGTCATCAGGTACTTCAATGCCATCAACTCCACCCTCACGGTGAGCCCTTTCTGATTAAAGTAAAAACGGAAGTCTTTAACTTCAGGGATGTCCTCGGGTTTCCAGTCTTCCTGCATCTTAACCAAATCAGCCCAAACCTTTTTCAGCTCAGGATCGCTCATCCTATTTTTCAAATCTGGAACCTGTTGCTCACGGATATATAACCGCGGATGTACTTTGGGAGGTATTGGCATAGATACACCATCCACGTCTTTCCAAATTACCTCATTACTGGCTTGTGGATAGCCTCTTGTTGCAAAGGCAGCAAACAGTGCCATCAATACGTATAGCTGTTTTTTCATAACCTTTAAGGTACAAATATGTTAAGGCCTCTGGCAAGTTCTGATCGCCATTTTAAACATAATTGAAATGAAATTATCGATTTTCTAAATTGTTAGCGGCATTGTAACGGCGCCATGGATTGGGGGAAGCTTTTTTAATACAATGTTTGGAGCTAGCCATGCCCTATCGCAGAATGTCCATAAATATGTAGATTGGCTATTTTATTGCTATGGATGAATTGTTGGTACAAAAGTTTAGAGAAAAGATAAATTCTTATTACGCTCAATTGGTTTTTACCAAAAAAATGGGTTTAAACAAGTATCAACTGCTGAAAAAGAGCAACTGCTAAGAAAATATTGGAAAATACCTTTGAGGCAGGTTGAAACATCGGTAGTGCTTGCAAGTTCAGATTTTTGCCTGTAGGAGGCACACACCTTACAGCTTGTTTATGCTGGTTTTTAATGGCCTAGTACTCGCAAATGAGTTATCCTTCGTCTTTTCGCTCAAGATATTCTGTAGGCATACAGCCAAAAAACTGCTTAAAGGCCGTTGAAAAATATGATGGACTGTTAAAGCCGCACATATAGGAAATTTCGGATATGGTGTACCTCCTGGTTTCAAGTAAGCCTACCACTTTTTTGAATTTGATACGTTTAATGAATAATGAAATAGACTCACCTGTAAGGGCTTTGATTTTTAGGTAAACATTTGCCCGGCTCATGTTAAGCTCCTGACTTAGTTTATTCACTGAAAAATCGTATTCGTTTAAGTTGTCTTCTATAATTTTAATGGCTTTCGTTAAAAACTCCTGATCAAGTGGGTTGTCGGCAATTTTTTCCGGTTCAACCTTTTTTGAACTTGCGTAATAGTCTTTTATGCTTTGCCTTAGCCTTAAAACGGCTGCAATTTTAGCCTCCAGCAACGAAATAGAAAAGGGCTTAGTAAGGTAATCATCAGCTCCGTGATCAAACCCTTCCATTTGTTGGGTCCTTTCATTTTTGGCAGTTAGCAGAATTACCGGGATATGGCTGGTTGCGATATGCTGTTTAATGTGTTTGCAAAAACTAAGTCCGTCCATTTCGGGCATCATAACATCGCTAATGATCAAGTCGGGCTGGTGGTTTTCTAAGAGTTCAATTGCTTTGAGGCCACTGTTAGCTACTAGAAGGTTATATTTTGCTCCAAAATAGTTCTTTAGATAATTGACGATGTCATGATTGTCGTCAACCAGCATGATCGTTTTTTGGTCGTTTTTTGAGTGGTATATGGCATTGTCAACCTTAGCGTTTTCTGTAGAAATACGAACCTGGATCTCCTCGTTATGCCATATAGTTGCTTCGCCGCGTTCATCGTTGGTATATGCGCTGTCGTTGATGGGAAGTGAGATTTTGAAAATAGATCCTTTTCCAAGTTCGCTTTTTACTTCAATTTTTCCATGGTGCAGTTCCACCAGGTTTTTGGTAAATGCCAATCCAACGCCAGATCCTAAATTGGTCTGTTGCCCATCAATTTGGTAGAATCGATCAAAAATCCTTTCCAAGTGCTTCTCCTGGATGCCTATGCCGGTATCTTCAATTTCCAGTGCAACGTTGTTTTTGTTGGCCACATATAGCCTAATGGTAATGCTATGGTTAGGTGGCGTATATTTGAAAGCATTGGAAAGTAAGTTATACAGGATGTTGGCCAATGCATCTTTATCAAAAAGTACATCCAATTGATCCACCTCGCTTTCAAAAAGATACTTTACTTCGTTTTTTTCGGCCAATGGCTTAAAGGAAACAAACACATCCTCCATAAAGGCTACCAGGTTACTTTTTTCAACCCTTAGTTTTCTGGTTCCCATTTCTACTTTACGGAACTCAAAAAGCTGGTTAACCAGTTGATAAAGGCGTTTGGTACTCATGAGCATCAATTTGCATAGCTCTTGAAGCCTGTTGCTGTCAACCGGGGTTGTTGAAAGTTCTTCGAGCGGCGCCATGATGAGTGTAAGCGGCGTGCGCAACTCGTGCGAAACGTTGGTGAAAAAATCTGTTTTAAGCTGGTTGATGTATTTTATTTTTTCTTGCTGCATGCGTTCCAACTTGAGTTGGTGAAGGGCACGCAAACGTTCTGTTAACACCCGGTACAAAAAAATTGTAGTACCAATAATGGCTACGGTAAGCATAAAGTAAAACCAATAGCTCTTATACCATATAGGCTTTATTTTGATGGAAAGTGTACGGGTGGCGCTAAGTTCGCCCAATGGGCCAACCGCTTTTACGTAAAATGTATATTTTCCTGGCTGTAAATTGGTGTAGGTAGCTTTTGAAGTGCCGGTTGTTTCTTGCCAATCTTTATCAAAACCCTGTAGTTTATAAAAATAGGTTGTCCTATTGGTTGATATATAGTTGAAAGTATTGAATAAAATAGAAAACTGCTTTTGTTCGTGGTTAAATTGCAGGGACGAAGTTTGATCAATATGTTCGTTGAGGATTCCGGTGCTATCCTTTGGGGTTACGGTATTGTTGAACAATTCCAGGCCTGTAAAAGTTACTTTTAGCTTTAGGGAATTTTGATTGAGCTCTTCAGGGTAAAAATAAGTTATGCCATCAATTCCTCCGAACAACATCATGCCATTGGCAGCTACACAGGAAGCAGACAAGGTAAATTGGCGATTTTGCAGGCCATCATTTGAATCGAAAACCTGGCGCTTTCCCGAAGTAGGGTTGTATTTAATTAGGCTGGTATTGGTGGTAATCCATAAATCCCCTTTTTCGTCGTTTAAAATGGCATTGATATTGCCTTTTGGCAAATTGCTGCGCTTTTCGTAGGTAATAAACTTCTTGGTGTTCTCATCAAAAAGATTTAAACCGTCCCTGGTGCCAATCCAAATCCGTTTTTCCTTGTCTTCGGCAATAAAATTTACGATTTCACTGCTCAGTAAAGCAGGCGAAAGCTGTTCGATGGCCATATTATCGGGGTAGAAGATATTTACGCCGTTTGACGTTCCAACCCAAATACGATGCCTGCTGTCTTCAAGAAGGTAAGTAATCTCGTTTGAGGTGAACTTCTTGCCCTGCCTATCAACCTTGATCGTTTTAAAATTTCTGTGGATGTCGTCAAATAAATTTAATCCTCCAGACCTTGTTCCTACCCAAATTCGCCCAGCATGGTCTTTCAGTAGGGCATAAACCATATTATCTGATATTGTAGAGGAGTTGCCAGCAATATTTTTATAGACCGTTACCTGCTTTGTTAGTGGGTCAAGTACATTTAAACCTGCATTGTGTGTACCTAGTAGCACATTGCCGTTATTAGCAAAAGCAATGGATTTAATGTTGTTTGAGCTTAACTGATTATCTACCGTGAAATAGGAGATAGAACGTTTAGAAGGATTCCAATAGTTTAGGCCCTTGTCATTAGTGCCAATCCAAAAATTACCATAACCATCTTGCTTAATTACGTTAACAACGTTATCATTAAGGGCCGTTGTGATGGTTCCCTGCCCTAAAAGGTTAAAACTAATTTCATTTTTATGATAGTAGTTTACGCCACCATAGAAAGTGCCCAGCCACATGCCCATTTGGCGGTCTCTATAAATGCACCGGATAGAATTTTGGCTTATGGTGGTGGGTACATAAGGTTGGTGATAATAGTTTTCGAACTGCTGTTTGGTGTTTAAGATGGAAAGACCTTTAAAAGTACCTATCCAGATACTTCCTTCAGCATCTTTTCCTATACTTCGTACTTCATCGCTAATGAGTAGGCGTGTTCCGTTTCTATTGCTATAATTAACAAAACTTAAGTCCTTGGCATTGAGCTTTGTGATCCCGCCACCTTGGGAGCCTATCCAAAAGTTGTTGCCGTCGGCAAATATGACAAGGATTCTGAACTGATCCATGCCGGTTTTAATTAACTTAAGCGTATTATTGCTAATGTTTAGGGCCAAAGCACCTTTACCCGTACCCAATAGTAACTGATTTTCCCAAGCACAAAGGCTAAAAATTGCTGAAATACGATGGCCAGGAGCCGAAAATTTGATGCGATGAAATTGATTGGCGGTTGGGGCTAAGCTAAATAATTCCCCTGTAATTCCTGCGGCCCATATTGTACCATCTTTAGTTTCGATAATGGAACTGATGAACCATTCTCCTGGTTTAGATTTCAATCGGTAATTTGTGAACTTATTGGTGTGGTAATCGTACAAGCTTACGCCTTCGTTACCGCCTATCCATAATCTTCCTTTTTGATCTGTAACCAAACAACGGATATTGTAAGATTGGATGCTGTTGGGATCTGTTTTTGACGGACGAAATACCGCAAATCCTTTACCATCATAACGATTTAGGCCGTCTTGAGTGCCCATCCATATAAACCCCAAGGGGTCTTGTGCCACGGTGTACACGGTGCTTTGTGACAAGCCCTTGTCAACCGAAATGCTCCTGAAATTTCTGGCATCTCCCTGGCCAAAAGCGATATTATTGCAAAGCAACAATATCAACCAACAATATTTGTAAATTTTCCTGCTCAATCTTGTGTACAAATCTTCAACAAGCGTGAATATACATCAAACTTTTTTGAAAAGTAATGGGATGCGGATGGCTGACCAATTAAATTGATGCGGTGTTACTGCTATTAAATACATCTTTGAATTTTACGGTTTTGTTGTTTACCAGTGGATGGGCAAATAAAGCCACGATAAAAATATAGCCTAACGTAAGGTAGAGAAACATTAATCCGTAGCGTAAGCCAATAAAATCACCGATAAATCCTACTACAAATGGTACTAGCGCCCCGCCAAAAATGCCCGAACAAAGAATCCCGGAAAACGCACCATGATATTTGCTCACCGAATTTAGAGCCAACGAAAATACCACAGAGAACATGACGGAAATGGTAAGCCCTGATACAGAAAATGCGTAAAGGGCCATTTCTTGGCTGCCGAATAAGGCTAGGGTAAGGGCAAGGGCAGATAGGATGGCAGCTATTTTTAATACCAGTTTTGAATCCCATAGCTTTAACACAACAAGACCCAATAGGCAACCTATGGTCATCAGCCCCCAAAACCATGCTACGGCATTAATGCCAATGGTATCTGGGTTAGCACCGTGATAGCGTTTTAAAAATTCAGACATCCAATTGGCTAACGACTGCTCCGTACCTACATAGGCTACAATACCTAAAAAGAAGAACCAGACTTTGCCTTGTTTTAGCAATTCCATATATACTGAGGCTGTACCTGCTTTTTCATCGTCTTTTAATTGTACACGAGGTATTTTTATTAGACTGAGCAGTATAAGCATGAACAAAAAGATAAAACCAAATAGCCAGTATAAGGCCGTCCATTGCAGGCCATTTTTTACCAGGGAGTTTAATGCGCCAACGAGCGGATTGCCCGCCGATTGCCCGCCCATTGCTTTGATGAGGTAAGCGTACACAAAAGGGCTTACAAATGATGCCAGCCCAAAAACTAATTGACCCATTACAGAATAAAAGGCAAAATTTTCTTCGCCACCGGCAGTACGCATCAATGGGTTAATGATTACCTGTAACATGGCCATGCCAATACCGATCACGAACAGCGATGCAAGTGCCATGCTGTATTGCGGATTGAAGGCAAAAAGTAATGTTCCCAGGAGATTTAGTGAAAAAGCGATCAGCATCGACTTTTTTTCACCCAGCTTTTCTATCATTACACCAGCGGGAATTGACATCACGCCATAGGCGAGAAAAAAGGAGAAGGGCAAAAAAGCCGCCATGGTAAGGCTTAATTGATAAGTTTCGATAATGATGGGCATCAATGGGCCCAGTATATTGGTTACAAATGAAATTACAAACCAAATAATTAGTATAACTCCCACCAAAAAGCTACTTCTATATCTCATGAATATTTATTTTTTTATACCTGTATTAAAAATTTTTGCTGCTTCGGTATCTTGGTACTTTTTAATTAAAGCATTTAGCTTTGCCTTCATTTCTTTTACAATAGGAGCAGCGGCCTTGCTATCGTAAATGTTGTGGAGTTCATCAGGATCGTTTTGAAGGTCAAACAATTCCCAATGCTCCACTCTTTTGTAAAATCGTATCAGTTTATATCTATTGGTTTTAACTCCAAAATGTGGCGATACGGCATGTTCACCATTTTCGTAGTAATGATAATAGATGGCTTCACGGGCGGTGTATCGTTGTTTTTTTAATAAAGGAAGGAAAGAAAGTCCTTGCATTTCGGTAGGCACTGCTGCTCCGGCTGCCTGTAAAAGCGTAGGGGCAATATCGATATTCAGTAGAAATTGGTCAATAGTACTTCCAGGTTTTACCAGTCCTGGATAACGCATGAGCATTGGTGTACGAAAGGATTGTTCGTACATCCACCGTTTATCAAACCAACCATGTTCGCCCATATAAAATCCTTGATCTGAAAGGTAGATGACGATGGTGTTTTGAGCTAGGCCGCTTTTATCCAAATAGTCCAATGTTTTGCCAATGTTACGGTCAAGTGAGGCCGCTGTGGACAAGTAATCTTTCATGTAGCGTTGGTATTTCCATTCGGTAAGCGCTCGTCCAACGGGTTTCTCCTTTTCAAACTGCATTTTTATTTTGTCGTAATAGGCATGCCACTGTTTTTGTTGATCTTCGGTCATGTCACTGATATCACCCGAATGATTAAGTGGTTGGCCGTCGTACATCTTCAAATCGTTCCGTAAAGTCATGGTTCTTGCAATGCTCATGTCTTGTACGGCGGCAGCTTTACGGGTTTTGTAGTCGTCGTAAAAATTGCTCGGTAGCTCAAATTTTATGCTGTCATATCGGCCAAGGTCTTCCAATGCAGGCATCCAGGTACGATGGGTGGCTTTATGGCCGATAACCAAACAAAAGGGTTTAGCTTCGTCACGCTTTTTCATCCATTTTTCAGCTTCATCGGTAACAATATCGGTTACATAGCCCTGGAATTTTTTCCTGGTGTTATCCATCTGTATAAAATCAGGATTGTAATAACGTCCCTGGTCAGGCAGGATACTGTAGTAGTCAAAACCCTGAGGCGTATTGTTGCCCAAGTGCATTTTACCAATCCAAGCTGTTTGGTAGCCTACTTTTTGCAGTGCTTTGGCAAAGTTGTCTTGGTTAAAATCGAAATTGGAATTTTCATTGTCCTTAAAGCCATTCTTGTTGCTGTATTTTCCGGTAAGGATGGCCGCTCTGCTAGGGCCACAGATGGAGTTGGTGACATAGGATTTGGTGAAAATTGCCCCTTCTTTGGCCAGTCGATCAATATTTTTGGTTTGTGCCCATTTGCTTCCGTAGGCGCCAATGGTTTGATAGGCATGGTCGTCGGAAATAATGATCACGATATTGGGTTGTTGTGCTTTAACGGCACACCCAAAGGTTAATATGCCCACTAATAACACATAATTGCGGAATGTGCGCCTATATTTCATGAAATATGGATGATCTGTTGGTTTGAGTATCATTAAACGTGGTTATCTGAGTTTTTTATCTGGTCAAATACTTTTGCGGCACATCCTAATAAGCCCGCTTTATTGCCTAAGTTGGCTGCAACGATACTGGTAAATTGCGCTGCCGCAGGCATAGCCATACCAAGTGTGCGGGTTTTAATTTCGTTTACATAAAATTGGCCTGCCTCACTAATGCCGCCACCTATAACTACTTTTTGTGGACTGAATACATTGATCAAACTGGCAATGCCGGTAGCCATATAGTCGAAATGTTGTTGTAGGGCAATTTTGGCTATGGAATCGTTTTCATGATATTTTGCCACAATGCTCCGGCCGGTT
This sequence comes from Pedobacter nanyangensis, assembly GCF_003313505.1. Taxonomy (GTDB): domain Bacteria; phylum Bacteroidota; class Bacteroidia; order Sphingobacteriales; family Sphingobacteriaceae; genus Pedobacter; species Pedobacter nanyangensis. The sequence goes on from NZ_QMHO01000002.1 coordinate 29,798, forward strand.
ATTTGATCCCCTTTGGCAATCGTTCCACCAGCATCACGAAAATCTTCTATCAGCGCCGATATGGAGGCGTAAGCCTCAAAGCATCCCTTGGCACCACAGCTACAGAGCTTGCCGCCATGGTTAATCATGATATGTCCCAACTCTGCCCCACGATTTTGGTGACCGCCAAATATTTTCCCATCAATAAGTATAGCTCCGCCAATACCGGTTCCAACGGTAAGGAACACCATATTTTCACTGCCGCTGGCAACTCCGTATTTGAGTTCACCATAGCCCATCATGTTCGCATCGTTATTTACCCACACCGGATAGCCGGTTCTTGCTTTCAGGATTTGGCCTAACGGAAGGTTGTTAAAACCTGGAAGATTATCGGCACCGCCAATTACTGTGTTTTGATCGACTATCCCCGGAAAGCCAACACCTATACCTTCTACTAAGTTATTTACTGTAGCTGCACATTGAAGTGCGGCAGCAGTAATCAGCGTGATCACGTCCGCTTCGGTGCTAGTTTCTTCCAGCGATTGTAAAAATGAATGGATAATTTCACCATTTTGGTTTACCACACCGCATTTCAAGGATGAACCACCTACATCTATCCCTATCGCAAATTTTTCCTGCATGGTAATTTACTTTAGATAATCGTATGCGGTGTCCAATTTAAAGCGTTTTTGCATCTCTTTGCTAGGCTTTGGTTTTTTGTCAACCTCGCTAAAGTATGGAGCTGTGTCCCATACTTTGGTATCACCAGCAATCGCCCGTGGATCTTGGGTTTTGATCAGATAGTTATCCATTTTTTTTAGTAAATCAGCTTTTATAGCGGCATATTTAGGCACATTGGCAAGGTTCTGTAGTTCATCGGGGTCATTTTTGATGTCGAACAATTCTATTGCTGGGCGTTTGGCTATTCCCAAATCGAAAAAGCGTTTTACCTTAGGGTCATTCTTATGTTCCATGAGGTAATATTTGGTTTCGCCTGGCCAATTAAGCATGTAAGGATCTATGTCGCCATAAAAAGGCGGATCGCCAGCTGGCCATCTATTCGGCTCGTAGTTTTTAATCAATAGGAAATCTTTGGTACGTATGGCTCTGCCGGGGTAGCCTAAACCATATTGACGAACAAAAGCATGTCTTTCGCGGCCCAAAACCACAAATTCCCGTGGGTTTGGTTCTTCTGCGTCTTTTTGGACAATCGGTAACAAACTTTTACCGGTCATTTCCTTAGGTACGGCTACCTTTCCCAGTTCCAGAAAAGTAGGAGCGAGATCGTTTAAGGTAACCAAATGATCGGTGATTAGGCCTTGTTTAAATTTGCCAGGCCATGAAATAATAAGGGGAACACGTGTGCCAAAATCGTAAAGATTAGCCAAACCGCGAGGCATTTGCCAGCCGTTGTCGCTACATACTACAATTACGGTATTTTCGAGCTCGCCGCTTTTTTTCAACTCGGCTAGTGCCTGTCCCAGTTCTCGGTCAAACTGTTCTATAGCTGCATAGTAATCGGCAATGTCGCCCCTAACTACAGGGACATTTGGCAAGTAACCGGGTACTTTTATACGATTGGAATCGATACCGGCCCTAGTACCAGAACCTACACTGTACGGGCGATGAGGTTCATGGCTACTGATCCAATAGCACCAAGGTTGATCGGTTTTCTTCAACTGTAAAAAATCACTAAAACTGTTGAAAGGATGGCCCGCAGGGTTATGTTTACGTCCATTCGCTTCAAAACTTCCAGGGCCCCAGCCTTTGCCTTGAAAGCCAACTTGATAGCCTTTTGATTCTAAAAGATCAGTATAAATCTGGTATTGGGTAGGCATAATGCTCCATAGGTTGGAGGCTTCTCTTAATCTCCAGGTATCTTGCCCGGCCAGCATGGCCGCACGAGCTGGGGTGCAAGAGGGCGAACTACAGAAAGCATTTTCAAATTGAATACCTTCTTTGGCCAGCTTGTCCATATTTGGCGTGCGTACGATGCTGTCGCCATAACATCCAGCATGGTTCCATGATTGGTTGTCGGACATGATCATCAAGATATTTGGACGCTTAGCGGTGTCCTTCTTTGCTACATTACAGGCCATTAGGCTTATAAGCATGAGGCATAGGGGTAAGAAGAACTTTGCGGATTTTTTCATATTTGTGTTGTTTTCGTTTTAAAAAATATTTCAGAAGTTGGTTTAGCTTTGACCAAGCTATTGTAATACGGTAGCTAAGGGAATGTTAACAGCGGATGCCACTCGTTTTTTTCCGTTAACGGTTTCTTCGAGTATGGTGTTGTTAGCTTTGATGTTTAGCATTTCACGACCATTTTTTACTAAAAGCATAGGAGGCTTTGCGGCATCTAGTTGGGCTTCTATTTTGATATCGCCTATTTGATATACGCCATCACTTATTTTAACGGCCTGTTGTACCGGCTTACCGGCGTCATTTAGTTGTATTACTGCCATAAACCGCATATTTTTTGATTTCGTTTCTGTGTTGTATGATAGGTGATATTGGTTTTTAACAGATTTATATTTCTTTTTAAAATCAATGGCAGGCGAAAAAAACTGGTCGGTAAGCGTAGCATTTAGTTTGCCAGAGCCTGTTACAAAAGCTTCGGCATAATTGGAACCACTGGTTAAAGTGAGTAAGTTTTGATTGTTCAGCTCGGGCTTATCCATGGTATGTAGTAAAAATGTCCATTCTGAGGGCTGTTCAGATTCCAAGATATCGTAAATAATAATGGTGCCCGGTCTTAAAAACACCAAATGCCTTTCGAATAACTTTAGTTTAGCGTCCCCATAGCCATTTTCGGGCGTTGGTTTGATGTTGTTTTGCAGTAAAAGATCTATAAATTGTTTATCTACAACAGGTTTGTAGGCCATGGTAGCATCGCCGCATACGTAGCTGATATTTTCGCCATTAATGAAGCGCTTGATCCAGCCATAGCCTTGGTGCCCAAAAGCCTGTCCCATGCCATTGATCAAAATGCCATTATGCGCTCTGGTATGCCTATACGAACTTAAAGCATGCGGATCGGCAAAGGACGTGTAATAGCCTGTAGCATAAAATACTGGTTCGCCTTTACGAGAAATATTGAAGCTGTTTTGGTTGGCGTGCATATGGCCCTTGGCTCCAAAAGGGGATGACCTGAAATATACTGCCGTATTATCAGCGCTGTTGAGCACGTTGGTATGCATGGCGGTTTCGCCTACGCCCTCAAATAGCCGGGCTTGTGGTATATTTTTAGGCGTAGCTACCTGGTTTGCATCAAAGCGTATATTATTTACAATTTGATACCATGGCTCTACTTTTTGTAAAGATTTTGAAGGAGGTTGTTCTTCTTCTCTTTCTGGTCCCTGTTTTTTTGATTGCAGTAAGGCCGATAAACGATATAGGGCTTTGTCATCATGATTTTCTTCTCCAACGGTGAGCATCATTTCATGGCCCACATTGCCATAATACACACGGTCGTGCATATCGCCAAAACCAGAAATCCTGCCATCAACTGGAGCGAAATAAAGAAAATAGTCGGCCAGATTTTTATACCAAGGCATGTTAAAAACATTGACATTGCCTATTTTCTTCATCAATAAAGCCATATCTACCATGGCCAATTTGTTTACGCCGAAATAGCCAATACCTTCAGACCATCCGCCTTCTTGCGTAGCTAGGTTAGGAAAACGGGCCAAAAACAGCTCGTAAGTATATTCAAGCATGGCACGGCTTTCGGGCAAATCGTGGGCCGTGGCAAGTGCTGCAATAAAATTTCCGGCAAGCTCCATTTGCCAAAAATGATTTTCTACATGCCTGGCCTCAATAAGACCTGGCCAATCATTAAGGCCGTGTTTTAGCTGTTTGGCTATCACGTTTAATAGGTTGTCCTTTTCCTTCCCAGAAAGATTAGTATAAAGAATATCGTAGCCTTTAGCCAAGGCGATCATTACCTTAGCGCCTAAAAGATCGTTGGTTGGCCAGGTGAGCAATATGTTCATCCTTTCCTTAATTTTCTCCAACATCTCTTTGTTTCCTGATAAAACATAAGCTTCGAGCAGGTTTTGATAGATATCAAGTTCTTTTCCTGCTTTGATGTTCAAGGCCCTTTCTTCGGCCGGTGTTTTTCCTATTACGCTACCGGTAAATATGGGCATTTTTAGTGCTTTTTCACCTGAGGCTATAATACTTTTGTACAAAGGATGCGAAGGGGCATCCTTTCTGATTTGTTCAATATTTCTGCCCTGGTTCATCACCCTTGGGTGTTGCCTGGTAATATTGCTCAAAAACTGTTCAAAGCTGGGCGTTTCGAAATTGTTTGACAGAGGATCTATAAAAAAGGAGTAAATGCCCTTTGTTTCGGTTTTTGAACCGGTAATAATCTCATACTTCCAGTACCATTTGCCCGCGGCCATTTTTTGGTGCGGATTAAAGAAGCAATATTGCTGTGGCTTACTTTCTATGGTGTTGTTTTTGGGAAAAGCAACATCTTGGCTCAGATAAATTTTGTATCGTACGTTTCTGCCGCTATTCTTTTTTTCCGAGGCCCAAAGTAAACTAGGAGGATTTGTTTTTACCGTTACATGGTTGGGTTGCGCTGTTATTCGCCACTCTTCGATCACTGCATTTGGTAATGTTTTTACGGGGCTATCAGGCTTTTGCGCAAACAGGCTTGTTGCTATAAATACACACGCAAATGTTTTATAAATACACCTTGTCATTTTTAATTGTTCTATGGTATGGTTTTACCCAGTATTGGTAAATAGCTTCCTTAATTTTAATTTGTTTGCATTAACGCCATCCCGGATTTTGTCTTGTAATGGCCGTGTTCACATCCATTTCGTTTTGCGGGAAAGGAAAAAGTTCATGTTTACCGGCCACAAAATTGGTTCCGGCGAGGTAAGGGTAAGTTGCTCTGATGGCTCTCACTTTAACCAAAGTCTCCGCAATTTTTGTCCCTAATAAATTCCAGCGAATTAAATCGGCTCTGCGCATTCCCTCAAAACATAATTCTTTTGCACGTTCATCTACCAGAATGTCAAAAAATTGCTGTTTATTTAGTCCTGTGGGTATATCAATGGCATTGGCGCTAGGCTTGGCCACTAAACTTGCAGTAATTATGGCTCCGCTACCATTACCGCCCGTTATGGTTACTGCGGGGGCCGAGGTATAGCCATAACCACCATTGTTTAGCGTAAGTGTTGCAATTTTGTTTGAGGTTCGGGTAGCTACAGCGGCCGAGGCATAATTTCCGCCACCACCGGTAATTTCTATCGTTGGATTGGCTGTGTAGCCCGTACCGCCATTGGTAACGGTTAAAGCAATACTGTTGCCCGTCATATTCAACCCATAGGCACGTCGTCTTACTTGGTTAATGGCATCCAGTGCCACGTTATTTGGGCCTTCGTTCAATTCGTTTTCTACTTCTGCGCGGATCAGCAAAAGGTCAGAATAGCGCATTACAACATAATTGATATTGGTGTTTACATTTTCTGTTGGACTGTTTGTTTGATATTCTCTGCTCCATTTTCCCGGTGCCCAATTTTGGTCTCCGGTACCGGTAGTTAGGTATTGCCTGTTGCCCATTGCGTTGATGCTGTATCTTGCCACAGCAAAATCTTTCCTAAAATCTCCGTCCTGAAATAGCTCATAAAATGGCCTGATGGTAGCTTGCCTTAAATTTGTTGAGGCATAAACGCCCGCTGCAGTGGTAGGGGCATTCCAAAAACCAATACGAGAGCTGTTTGGTGTTTCGCCACCGCCGCCGGTGAGCGAGAAAAACGCGATTTCAAAAATGCTTTCGGTAGGCTCAAGTTGATGTTTGCATTGGTTAATAAATACCTGCGGATAACTTGGGTTTAGCTTATAAGGGTTAGCGGTCATGATCTCATTGATTTGCTGACGGGCTACCTCATAATATTCTTTATAGTTATCTGGACGTTTCATTTGCCCATCGGCACGTAAGGAATAACCACCTGCAAACAGTGATATTCTGGCCAATAGTGCTTTGGCTGCCCACTTGGTAGCGCGTTCGCTGGTAGGTGAGGTAGGGGGCAATGCTTCGGCTGCTTCCAACAAATCCTTGGTAATTTGTTCGTATATCTTGTATCGGTCTACCAATGGATTTTTGATAACATCGCCTACGGCCGAGCTCTTTGTTTTAAATGGTACATCACCCCACATACGAACCAATTCCGAATAATAGAAGCCACGTAGAAATTTGGCTTCGCCTAAATATTGGTCAAGTTTTGCTTTTTCCTGGGCAGTACCGCTGGTATAAAGGGGCATTTTTGGAATTCTTTCGATAACCACATTTGCACGGTCAATACCTTGATACAGTACGTTCCAAGTTGAGGAGTAGATATCGGTTTCGGGAATGCCGGTATAATGGGGGATTACTCGCCAGCTATCGGCCGAGTTACCAGAAATCTGGCTAATATCGCTGTCATTATCTAATACCTGTGGAATGTACCATCCGTAGGCCGCCCAGGTAGATGCCGAGGAATAAACCCCCAGTGCGGCCATTTCTGCTTCTGCGATACTAGAATAGAAGTTTTCGCTACCAAAAAAAGAATAAGGGGTAGTTTCCAATGCCTTTTTGCAAGAGCAAATGGAAAAAGAGATTGCCGATAAAAATATTAAAACTCGGTATGTAAATATTTTCTGTTTCATAAAAATAGTTTTTATGGTTTTATCCAGTTTGAATCGTAAATAGTTTAGGAGAGCTACAGTGTTAAATTAAGGCCGAAAACAAAAGATTTCGCTCTTGGATAAGCACTGAAATCAACGCCTGGTGTAACGGCATTGTTTACCGTGCTTACTTCAGGATCGTAGCCAGAATACTTTGTGAAAACATGAAGATTATAAGCCGTTAAGTAAATGCGGGCATTGCTAAGTTTTATTTTTTGTATCAGCTCTTTGGGAAACGTATAGCCTAAACTCACGTTGTTGATGCGTAGAAAAGAACCATCTTCGATAAGGGTATCATATGGCCTGTCGGAAACAATTCCGGCGTAAGATGGTACCGTTTTGCCTTGGTTTAGGGCAGCCAGTTCAGTTGGGTCGGTTACACGTGCGCCCGCTGCATTAATGGTTGTCCATCTATTGGTAAAACGCTGTAAACTATTTTTGTATTGGTTGCTTAGGGCCGAGTTGTTAAGTACATTGGCATTGTAAATATCACCACCTACAGAAAAATTCAGGAACACGCTCAGATCTATGCCTTTATAGCTGAACGAGTTGCCGATACCGCCGGTGTATTTAGGGTTTGCATTGCCGATCACGGTACGGTCGGCATCGCTAATTATCCCATCAGGAACGCCGTTGGGCCCGCTAATGTCTTTAAATTTTTGGAAACCAGGTTGTACGGTACGGTTATCTTTTACTACACCGTTTTTTAAAGTGTAGGTATTGGTTGCAGTGTTGAAATCAAAATCGCCTACCTGATATAAACCATCGGTTAGGTAACCGTACATGGTGCCCACGGGCCTTCCAACCTGTAATATGAAATCGTTGATGGTGGTATAACTAGATAAAATTTTAAAAGTTTCGCCCTGGCTAAGCTCCAGCACTTTGGTTTTATTAAAGGCAATATTAAAGTTGGTGCTCCAATTGAAGCCATTGCCGGTTATGTTGACCGTGTTTAATGTGAACTCCAGACCTTTGCTAGCCGTTTTTCCGATATTTTGAAACTGACTTGAGAAACCTGTACTGCCAGGTATGCGAACATCAAATAATAGGTTTTTTGAGCGGTTATCATACCATTCGGTAGTTAGGGTAATACGTTGTTTTAGAAAGCCCATATCTAAGCCCACGTTAAATGATTCGTTAGCTTCCCATTGCAAAGAAGGGTTAGGCAGATTGTTTTGGAAAGCAGATAGTACGTTGCTATTGTTGACAGGATATAACCCAGTGGCGTAAATTCCCAGAGCGGTGTAGTTTGGAATACGGTTGTTGCCAGCCTGTCCGTAACTTAAACGCAGTTTAAGATCTGAAAATACAGGGGCCTTTTTCATGAAATCTTCATTGATCAAACGCCAAGCCAGTGCCACTGATGGGAAGTAGCCCCACTGGTTATTCATCCCAAATTTTGATGATCCATCAGCACGTAGGGTAGCGGTTAATAAATATTTATCTCCATAAGAATAATTTAATCTTCCGAAGAATGAAAGCAGCTTGTCATCTTCGGTGTAAGAGCTTGGCACACCTACTACGGTACCTAATGAAAGATTATCCCATCCGTTATTTACTGTAGGGAAATTAGATGCACTGGCACGGAAATTTTCATAGTAATTGTACACGTATTCTTGCCCGGCGGTTAAATCTAACTGGTGCGCTTTAGCAAAATTTTGGCTGTAGGTAAGGGTGTTGTTGTAGTTGAATCGGATATCTTTAGCATCGCTGATACTGCCAAACGGACCCCCGCTACGTATGGCCACAATAGATTTGGCCTCATTAAACTCCTTATATTTATTGTCTTTAAGCGTATAATTGATCAGGCCACGGTAGGTTAATCTTTTATTCAGTTTATATTGTATGCTTGTATTGGCATTAAGTGTGTTGATGATGCGGTTTCTTAACCTGGTTTGCGCACTCACGATAGGGCTTTGGAAAGCTGGCGAGCCCGAGTCCTCAAATGGATCTGTTTGTAGGTCTAAAAGTTGGTCGTCATTTGCATTAAGGGAGTTTACGGGCCTATATTGCAATAAGGTTTGTAATACGCTAAGTCTTGCGTTACCACCTTCAGTAGGAGGTAGCCCCGTTATCTTTTGATTTGAAACATTGATCATGGCATTTACCGTAAGATTTTGGCCAACTTTTTGGTTTAAGGTCAGTTTTCCAATGTTCTTTTTTGAGGCGCTATTGATCATGATCCCTTCATCGCTATTGTTAGCAAAAAATAGGTTAAATTTAGTTTCTGCCCCGCCACCGTTTAAGCTGATCTTGTGGTATTGATTATATACGGTACTTCCAAAAACTTCCTTTTGCCAGTTTTTGCCAGGTCGGTTGCCGTAATTGGCCTGTAGTTGATCGAAAGCGCCGTATCTGTTGGTAAAACTTGTTTCTAACGTAGCATTTCCAAGTGAGCGTTCATAATCCAGTAACAAATACTGGTAAGCATTCATCACGGGGATTTCATTGGTTATCTTTTTTGCGCCAACATATCCCTCATAGTTAATGGCTACTTTTCCGGCTTTGATTTGCTTTGTGGTAACCAGCACCACGCCATTGGCACCTCTTGCTCCATAAATTGCGGTCGAAGAAGCATCTTTCAGCACATCTATACTTTCTATATCCATAGGATCCAGAAAAGCAAGGCCATCTGTTTGTGGCACGCCGTCCACTACGTACAAAGGCTCGTTACTTTGGGTAATTGAAGTTCCGCCGCGGATTTTTATAGCCGGACTAGCGCCTGGCGAACCATCAGACAGGGTAACCTGAACACCAGCAAGGCGTCCTTGCAAGGCCTGGGCAACGTTTTGAACTGGAACCTTTGCTATTTCGGCTCCGCTTACTGAGGCAATTGCACCGGTGAGGTCTTTACGCTTTTGTGTGCCGTAGCCCACAACTACAATTTCATTAAGGCTCTTGTCGTCCATTTGCATGGTGGCCTTAATTTCAGTTTTGCCATCTAAGGCAAGCTCAAGTTTACGGAAGCCCATAAATTGAAATACCAATATACTCTTTCGATCGGCATTAATCGTGAAGTAACCGTTGTTGTCGCTAATGGTAGTTTGGTTAGTGCCCTTTACGGTGATTGTTACACCTACCATAGGCAAAGATGTGTCATCTACAACTGTACCTTTGATAAGGTTTGGATTTTGGGCCTTTAACAAGACCGCACATCCTACAGTGATTAACAATAGTAGTAATAGTTTTTTCATACCTTGTTCATTAATGAAAGTTTATTATAGGTTGTTAGTTTAGATCAAATTTCGCTGTCGGGCACAGCAATGACTTTCAATTATTGCTAATAAATTGTTGATTTTTGATAATTGTGAAATTACTTTAAGCGCCAAGATCCTGTGCGGTGCTGGTTGTCCTCAAATCGTTAAACTGAAAATTATTGTTGCAAGTCAGATGTGTTATAAGGCTATTTTGCTTTATGGATGGGGAGGGATTTTCTGCCGAAAACCCGCAAGTTGGCTTGGGTAAAGCGATATGTTTATTACGTATTGGTTTTTGATTATTGAGTGCAAAAAACTTGAGTGAATTTTCAAAAATTGAAACATTTATAGCGAAAATCGAAATAGGCAAATTTGGGATAGGCCTACTTTTGCTGCATAAACATTGTGCTAAACACCAAAAATGCAATCCTAATATTTCTATGATGACTTTAAGATTTTCAATTTGTTTATTTGCTTTTCTTTTTCCGATTTCGATGCAGGCCCAACCCAAACCTGTTGCCGAAACACCTCAATGGCTGGAGAAATCAGTGAAAGTTGCCCGTCAGCAACTAATGGCGGCCACTCGTGCCTATCAGCCCGGACTAAACCCCAGATCTACCAATCAGGATGGTTCTGCACGACTTGCCGATTATAAAGATTGGATCACAGGCTTTTTTCCAGGGTCGTTATGGTATGGTTACGAACTTACCGGCGAAGATAAACTGGCCAAAGCTGCGGAGCGTTTTACCTTGGGGCTCGATTCCCTGCGTTATCTTACCCACACTCATGATTTGGGCTTTATGATCTATTGTTCCTATGGCAATGGTTATCGAATTACAAACGACAAAAAATATTTACCTGTTCTTGAGCAAGGCGCAAAGAACTTGAACGCACGTTTTAATCCCATACCAGGCGTTATTCGTTCTTGGGACTTTGGCGAGTGGAAGTATCCAGTCATTATTGATAATATGATGAACTTGGAATATTTGTATTGGGCGGCACAACAATTTCATGAGCCCAAATATACCGCCGTAGCCAATACGCATGCGCTTACCACCATGAAAAATCACTTTAGGAATGATTACAGCTCTTATCATGTAGTGGATTATGATCCAAAAACTGGTGCTATCCTTCAAAAAGGAACGCATCAAGGGCTAACCAATGAATCGGCTTGGTCACGTGGACAGGCATGGGGATTGTACGGTTACACCATGTGCTATGAAAATACCAAAAATCAAAAATTTTTAGATCAGGCAGAGAAAATAGCAGCCTACATTATGAACCATCCAAATACCCCGGCGGATAAAATTCCTGTTTGGGATTACGATGTGCATAACGTGAAAAGTGAACGAGCGCCACGTGATGCTTCGGCCGCCGCAGTCATTGCCTCAGCATTAATTGAGCTTAGTACCCAAGTAAAAGACGGCAAAAAGTATCTTGATTATGCCGAAGATATGTTGAAATCGCTTTCGGGCGACCAATATCTGGCCAAACCCGGCGAAAATAATTTTTTCATATTAAAGCACAGTGTTGGCGCATTCCTTTTTAACTCTGAAATAGACACGCCGCTTGCTTATGCTGATTATTACTATTTGGAGGCACTTAAAAGATATGCCCAAGTTAAGCACTTTGATACAAAGAAATGATTAACTGGCAAAATACGGTCGATGCGCTAAGGCCAAGGTAAACTCGGGGGGGAAACCAACAGCCTTAGGCATGACCTTTTTGGAGCTAACGATCATCTTTGCAATATTTCGGCTATTTTTAACCTCATAAATATAACAAATATGTCTTTTAGATATGGATTACTGGTAATTACTGCGGTCTTAATGTCGGCCTGTAATTTTGAAGCGAAAGATAAAAGTGCCGAGCAGAAAAAGTCTCGCCAGCCAATCCAGCGCTCGGCAGATGGAATGGTGTTGATTGAAGGGGGCGAGTTTGCTATGGGCGCCATAGATGAGAGCTTTGTAGATGCGTTGCCCGTACATCAGGTTAAGGTAAACAGTTTTTGGATGGACGAGCACGAAGTGACCAATGAACAATTTGAAGCTTTTGTAAAAGCTACAGGATACGTGACCGATGCCGAAAAAAAACTTGATCCAAAGGATTATCCCAATGTACCGGCGGAGAAACTGGTTTCTGGCTCAGCCGTTTTTAGCCCACCAGACCACCAGGTTCCTTTGGACAATCCCCTTAGTTGGTGGAAATACGTTGCTGGCGCCAGCTGGAAAAATCCATTTGGCGATGGACGAAGAATGGAACTAAACAAACCTGCGGTACATATCAGCTATAACGATGCCCAAGCTTATGCCGAATGGGCAGGCAAAAGGTTGCCCACAGAAGCAGAATGGGAATACGCTGCCCGAGCTGGTGTAGAAGCTCAGCCTTATTATTGGGGCGGTGATTTGAAACCCAAAGGCAAATGGGTTGCCAATATCTTTCAAGGGAGGTTTCCCGATGCAGACAGTAAAGATGATGGGTTTGTTGGTTTGGCACCAGTAAAATCTTATGCGCCAAATGCCTTTGGATTATACGATATGGAGGGCAATGTTTGGGAATGGTGCAGTGATTATTATCGGCCAGATTATTACCAGAATAGCCCCAAAGACAATCCCAAAGGTCCTACAGATAGTTATGATCCCTATGAACCTGCATTAGAAAAGCACGTACAACGGGGGGGCTCATTTTTATGTAGCGATGAATATTGTAACCGTTACAAAGCCGGCAGCAGGGGCAAGGGCGAAACTTCAAGTGCTTCTAATAATTTAGGTTTCAGGTGTGTTAAAAATGTGGCCGCAAATTAGGCCGATGCAAAACCCAAAAAGCAGCATTTTCTAATCAATGGATCAAGGCAAAAGATGATACTAAAGGAATAGATACTATGATTTCAGTACCATAAGTGTTTGATTTGATGTTTGTTTTGCCGTTTAGATATTTAACCCTGCGACGAATTGAGTCCAGGCCCATTGATGATTTGTGATCATTAGGTTTCTTGTCATCCAGGCCAACACCATCGTCGCTGATGGAGAGTGTTAAGTTATTTTCTTCGCTATAAATCAATATGTTGATGTTTTTGGCCTTGGCATGTTTAATGATATTGGTAATTGCCTCTTGGATAATCCGTAGCAGCGCAATTCGGGTGTCTGTGTTTACGGTAGCTAATGAATGATCGTCAATCTGAATGGTTTTATGATAACGGTTGTCGGGTAAAGCGTGGTCGGTCAATAGTTTAACTTGTTTTTCAAAAGATAATTCTGGCGACTGGTCCGAAGCGCTAAACCATTCATGGCTTTTACTTCTGACACTTTCATAGGTTTTTGCCATATTTTCCCGTAACAAAACAAATTTACTTCGTAACGCAACATCATCAACATCCATGGATAGCACCTCTAATTGGTGTGTAAAAGCTGCTATGGAAGCAGAAAGACCGTCGTGTAGGTCCTGTCCCAATCTTTGTTGCTCTTCCCGTACGGCCTGGTGTTTGGCTTCTTCCATAGCAATAATCTGCATATTGGCCATGTTATTGAGCGCCTCTACTTGTGCTTTAGCTTTTTTACTCCGATAAATCATCGTCAGATAAATCGTAAGGATTAGTATCAACGCCGAAATTGATATAATGATCAGCCAATTGGTTCTGTTTTGCTTTATGCTCTCAGCTTTTTGAAGTGCAATGGCACTATGTTCGGCTTGCGTATAGGCGTAAAGTAGGTCGCTGGTCTCGGCCATCAGGCTTCCCTGCAAATTTCTTTCGTGTTGTAATGCCTCACTGATATTATCATAGGCACGGTGGTAATTGCCTTTTAATGCTTGCAGTTTCGCTTTGAACTCAAAAAGGTCGGCACTTTGGCTTTTCCCAAAATTAGGTGACAATTCATACCTGTTGATGTAGGCTAAAAGGCTATCGGGCTTTTTCAAATTCAGAAAATTCTCTATGCGCATACGTACCAGGTTAATGTCAATAAAGTTTGTAGCTTGGTCCTTGTATGTTGTCTTGAGCTTTTCCATTTCATTGAGCAATGTAGCGGCCACACCATATTGTTGTTGGTAATTGGCAAGAGAGTGTTGCATGTCAATCATCAAAAGATCATTGTAAAGCATTCGGCTTCTGCCAATGGGGTATTTGCTTTGAATGGCTTTGCCAATCTGTTTTGCCAAGTTTGCCGTTTTTAGCACCTCTGCGGTATCCTTTTTTTTAATATAGCCCATTAAGGCCGGCGATAGGATATACATCGCATTTAAAGCTATCGAATGATCAATTTTATCTGTTTTTATAAGTTTGGGCAAACTTTCCAAATAGCTTTTTTCCTTTTCAAACACAGCAATCACTTTGTCGTAAAGGCGCTGTTCTTGATATATTTTGCACTTTTGCAGTTGTTCCAAAAGCGGGTTTTGTTTGCCTTCTCTTTTATATTCTTCCGTAATTTTCTCGGCATAATACATAGATGCTCCCTTTTTTTTGAACATACGTGCATTATTGAAAAAAAGCATGAAGTAAGTTTTGCGGGCATAACTGTATTTGGGCATGCCCCAAGCAATCTCTTCATAAATATTTAGGAGATCAACCAATTCTTTGGTTTCAAAACTTCGTCCCTCAGAAAGTAGTTGATGTGTTAGTGAATCGGCCTTGATCAGGTACTGGTCGGCAGGTAAGCTGCCACCTTTGTAAGCTTTGGCTAATTTATCGAATTCTTTTTGAGCACGGTCAGCGGTTTGATTGCCAAATGCGTTCATTTGAATGAAAATGCCTATCATTAACGTTAAAAGGCAAAAAAGGTTAAGGTTGGAGAGACAAGTTTGGTGCTTCATGAAATGGTTATAATTAGATGAGTTCCTGCTTTCGTGCATACGATAAAAGTTCTGTAATAGAATTTACACTGGCCTTGGCCATCATTTTACGGCGGTGTGCAACAATGGTATGTTTGCTGAGGTAGGTTCGTTCAGCGGTTTCGGCAATAGAAAGCCCACTGGCAAAATACTGCAAAATCTCCAATTCTCTTGCTGAAAACGGGATATTAGAGGCCGCCGAGTTGATTTGGTGTATCTTGGGGCTAATGTACTGCTGCCCGCTATCAATCGTGTTTAAACATTCCAGTATGGTATCAAATCCAGATGATTTGCTAACGAAACCATGAGGGTTGTAGCTGAGAATATTTGCGATGGCAACTGGGCTTACCACGGAGCTCATTACAATAATGACCACGTTTTTGTTTAATCGCTTGGCCTCATTAATTAGCTGTAGTCCGGTTTTGTCCTGGAGGTAATAATCTAAGAATAGATAAACAGGAGATTTACGGTTTTTGATTAAGAACTGCGTTAATTCTTTCTCCTCGCTTAGCGTGTGTACATTATTGAAAAGTTCTAAGCGTTCAATCAATGCGGAAAAAGAGTCGGCGAATAGAAGATGATCATCAAATACGATTGCTGTAGCCTCTCTTTTGGTCATATTGTTTTCTGTAAAATACTTAGTATAGCAAAAAAATGGTATTGGATATCTGAAGAATGGGTGTGTGCATGGCTATGGCCTGTTCAATCTATACGTGGTACAGCTTTTATTTGCTTTCCTTTTTATATCCCGTGAACTGGAAATAATGAAAATGGAAATTTACCTAAATATAAGGTTGTTTTTTTGGTTTTCATTAGTCATGTGTTGAGGTTTTACAATTAAATATATGGATATTTTTGTGCTGTTGGTATCCTTCTTTAGGTTTTTTAGAAGAAAAAAGCACCTCAAAATTGCATTTAATATTTTCATCTTAAAATAGCAAATTTTTGCTATTTGTATAAAAAGGGCCACATGTTATTGTCTTAATCAGCTTGGCCCGTTTCGGTTTGTTGCCTAGTGTATTAGTTTTGGGTTGCTAATCAATAAGAAAATGTATTCATAGCTGAGCAAAATTGTAGCTCATGTAAATTTAAGATGCGGATAATCATAAAAAATGTAGAGGATGCTTTTATCGGCCCTGCTGTTCAACAGGGACTACTGAACGTACATATTTCTGGAATAGAACCTGATGATTTGTTGTTTCAGATAGATATTGTGCAGGTTATCAACTATTACGGCATCACAGAATTGCTTGACACGATAGGCGAAGAACAAATTAGGTTACATCTCTTGGCTTCTACAGAACGATCTGCATAGTAATCAAACTTCTTGCCGCCAAGTGAGGAAAGCTTCAAATAGTAAAGTATATGATGACAGAGGAACGATATCGGTTAGACAATTTCAGCAAAATGTTGATTTCAGTGTTGGCGCATGACTTAAGACAGCCATTTTCAACACTTATCTTGGTTACTGATATGTTCAAAAATTCGGAATGTCCTTTATCCGACGAGGAACTGCGTATTTTTTTTGGACATATACGTGATACCGCAGTAGAAAGTGTTAAATTGTTAGATGGCCTGGTTACCTGGATGAAATCTCAAAATGACACGTATGTTTATCAGGCGCAGCCGTGGTGTTTGCATGATTTGATCAACGAGGCCAATAATCTTTACGTTTATAATCAAGCGGGCAAAGGCCTTCATATTTCCAATGCTGTTCCTCAAAGGCAGCTGGTTTATGCCGACAGGGAGATGCTCCAATTTATTAACAGGAACATTTTAAGTAATGCAACAAAGTACTCGCCCTTGGGTGGAACTATTAAAATATCCAGCAGGGTCGAAAACAACTATATTACCGTAGCTTTTGAGGACCAAGGAATTGGAATTAGGGAAGATCAGCTTCAGGGGATATTCAATATTCAGGATACCAAAGCAACAAATCGCGATTATACCGGTGCTGGAATAGCCTTAAATATCTGCCAAAACATGATTCAGCAAGCCAACGGAAAGCTATGGGTAGAATCAACCTACGGTAAAGGCACTATTTTTTATTATTCGCTACCACTTGAACCGTAGCTGTAAATCAGCAAGTTGCTCGGGAGCACAATCGGAAAGATCTTTGAGTACTCCAAGTGATATTTGCAGGCCCCATTAGACCAGATTCGAGCAATGGCCAATCCTTATCGTAATGTTTCCAAGTGCTAAAGGTAATCCCTGCTGCCTGAAAGTTTGTTAAGCCCTAACTTGCTATTGGAAGCAGGCTTGCTATATTCATTCTCCTCGGGCAGTTCATCTCCAGTCAAACGGTTTAGCTAAAGATTTGTAACCTTGATATTGAGCTGATTGTTCCCCTGTTTAACGGCCGAGGTAAAGCTACCGGTTTTTACTTGTGGGGCATCATTTACTAACCTTGGGCCACATGGTTCAGCTCAGGTGGTCCCAAAATTGGCACTTCTACAAATAGAACCACCTCGATAATGCTGCTAGCTACGGTTATACAAAAGGTGGGCATTTGCCCACCTTTTGTATATGCTTAAAAATCCTTGTTCTGTTTAATCAAAGGGTCCGAGTCGATAACCACTTGTGGAATAGGGAAAACCAAATGGATATCTCTAGCGTTTTTGCCTCTGGCAATAGCATTGGAAATAAATTTGCCCATCCTAATCAGGTCTGTCCTACGGTGACCCTCGTTATAAAATTCATGGCCCCGCTCAGCAAGGATCAAGTCTCTCAATTGGTCTTTGGAAGTGATATCTACCAGTTTCAAATCCAGTAGGTTGGCCCTACGTCTTACAAGGTTGATGTTATCCAAGGCCTCTTGCGTTGGGCCTGAAATTTCATTTAATGCCTCGGCTCTGCTCAAATAGATGTCGGCCAGCCTGATTTCGGGAATATCATTGCCATGGGCAGCCCCGGCATTGTTTTGATCAGGCCAATATTTAACCGATCGGATGTTGTCGTTGCCCAGCAAGGATACCGTTTGGTTGGCATTGTTGATATAAACTGTCATAAACAGTTTTTTACGTTTATCTCCCGTTTCAAAGGAGTTATAAAAAGTATCGTATATCCTAAACTCGTTAGGCCAGTTTAGCCAGGTGGATTTAAAGACAATGCCTGTTTCTGGCGATGATTTAAAGTTGTCTGGGAAGGAAACATTGCTCCAGCTATTTGCCGTAGCCCGATCTGTGGAGGCAATGGCGGGCCTTACCCAAATGTATTCACTATTGTTTTCGTTCTCCACTTTAAACATATCCATATACTCACCAAATAAGGTATAGTTAAAAGTGGTTAAAAACGTTTGCGATAAAGTTGCCGCTTCGTTCCATTTTTTGGTGTTTAGGTAAAACTTAATTAAATAGCCCATTGCAGCGGCTTTGTGTGCCCTGTACCGTTCTGGCACATTGGCAGGCAGCGGTAAATCAGTGGTGGCTTCCTTAAGTTCCGTTTCAATAAAATTTTTAAGCGTGCCTTCATCTGCCCTCGGTAAATTAACCGCTTGGGTGGTTGAGGTTCTTAGCGGTACCGTGCCAAAAAAGAGATATAATTTGTAATAGGAAATGGCTCTTAAAAAACGGGCCTCGGCAGTATAGCTTTTCTTTTCGGCATCAGTCAGCGCCGATCCGGCGATGTTTTCCAATACCATATTGGCATCTCTGATACATTGATAAGGCGGGTCCCAGTTTTGGATCAGGAAATCCATCGTGGGGTCCCAATTGAACTCGCGGTAGTTTCTGATGGTTGGCTCAACGCTATCGCCGCTTTGATTAAGAATATCGGTAGAAAACTCCTGTGGGCCCAACACATAAATAGAATTGTTGCTGTTCATGTTTGCCGCTTTGGCGTAGGCCTCGTACAGCAAAGAGGTCAAACCTTCCTTGGTTCTCAAATAATTTTCGGGTGCCAACTGCGAAAACACCTCTTCCTTGAGAAAATCTTTACAGGATGCAAGAGAAAGTACACAAAGACAGCAGGTTAAAATCAGGGATTGATATATCGTTCTCATGGTTTATAGATTTAAGTTAAGGCCAAACAAAAAGGTTCTTGCGGTAGGATAGGCGTTCCAGTCTATCCTTGCACCACCGCCACCAGGACTAATAGACGGATCATAGCCACTGTAGTTGGTAATCATGGCTAAATTTTGCCCGGCAACGTAAATATTGATGCCTTTGATGTAAGCAAAGTTTTTAAGGTTAAAACTATAGCCCAAGCGCACCGTGTTTAACCTGATATAGCTGGCATCTTCTACGGTGTAGGTGTTTACCTGTTTGGTACCCTGTGTAGCGGTGTTAACAAACGACGGGTAAACGCTCGAAGGATTGCTTGGCGTCCAACGGTTCAACAGTGGTTCGGCCAACCTGTTTCTTTTTAAGTTGGCAGGAAAATAGGTGTCTACCAGGTTGTTGTTCAGCATATCTACACCAAAAACGCCATCCACAAAAATGTTGAGGTTAAAGTTTTTATACGTGAAATTGTTGGTAATGGAACTGTTGTATTTGGGGAATGAATTACCAATAATCACCCTATCTTCGGCATTTACCGTTTTGTTGCCATCAATGTCCCTGTACCTGATGTCCCCAGGTTTTACATTATCGGTAGTCACCGCAAAATTGTCGCCAGTTTGCCATATCCCATCAACCTGATAGCCGAAAAAGGAATACATGGGCTGGCCTACCCTTAATATGCTAACATTGGTACTGGCCCCCGCACTTCCGCTGAAAATGTTGTTTAAACCTCCCAAATCAACCACTTTATTTGTTAGGTAGGAGAAGTTGAAGGTAGTTTCCCAATTGAATTTTCCAATAAGATTTTTAGTATTAACAAGAACTTCGATACCTGAGTTACGTACCCTGCCAATATTGGTCATACGTGTGGCAAAGCCTGTTGACCTAGAAATGGGCAAACTTAGCAACATGTCTTTCGTATCCTTTACAAACCAATCAATACTGCCCGAAACCCGGCCCTTTGCCAAGCTATAATCTAAGCCAAAATTCAACTGTTCCGAGGTTTCCCATTTAAGGTCGGGGTTTGCAATACGGCTTGGCGTGGTGGTGGTTACCTGGCCATTGCCAATTACTGCTTTCCAACCAGCTCCCAAGGTCGACATCGACTGGTAGTTGCCAATTTCCTGGTTGCCGGTGCGGCCCCAACTGGCACGAAGCTTAAGCGTAGTAAATAAATTCAGATCTTTGATAAACCGTTCTTCTTCCATTTTCCATCCCAAAGCAAAGGAAGGGAACATCCCGAACTTATTGTTGTCGCCAAACCTCGACGAACCATCAACCCGTAACGAAGCCGTTAATAGATACTTGTCCAATAACGTATAGTTTACCCGGCCCAAGTACGACAATAAGCTGTTGGCCTGACGGCCGCTGGTTACAATATACTTGGTAGGATCGCCAAGCCCCATGTTGTCGGTACGCGTGGCGTCAGATGAAAAGCCACTACCTTGCGAGCTTTGGTCTTTATCTCCAAACTGTTGAGCAGTTATCCCAACTACGCCGCTTACGTCGTGTATGCGCCATTTCTTTTTGTAGCTCACGGTAAATTCAGAAAGGAAACTGTTATCTGTTCCGGTTAAGATACTTGCAATACCACCATTGGCCCTGCCTTCTATGGTTTGTCTGTCCACGTAGGTATCTCTCCTTTGGTTAGAAATATCGGCACCAATGTTCAATTTAGCTTTAAAATCTTTCAGGAAAGTAAGCTCGCCATAAGCAGTGCCCAGGGTGCGGTATAAATTGGAGATAGAGGTTTTTCCATTGGCAATAGCCAAAGGATTATCGATATTCATGTCTGGCGATAGGGTATAAGTGCCCGTATTGGTATAAATGGGCAGGGTAGGATCATAAGCAATGGCCGCATAAATGATGCCCGCTCTCTCGTTCAAATCCATGCCGTTGGCTACATAATTATCCTTCACAAATGATGTGGTTAAGTTAAAGCCCGCTTTAAAATTATTTTTGTTGTGCTCTAAGTTTAATCTGGCCGTATATCTTTTATTGGCAGAGTTGATTAAAATCCCACGCTGATCTGAGTAGTTTAAGGATGCATAAAATTTGTTGAATTCGTCGCCGCCCGAAAAGGAAAGGTTGTGGTTTTGCAAGGGGGCATTTTTATGGTACATATTATCCAGCCAATTGGTGCCGCCGCTAAAGTTGTCCACAGTTTGGCTAGGGGTACCTGCGCCGGCCTGGATCAATTCGTTGATCACCGTTTGGTACTGCTGGGCATTTAAAAGGTGGATGTCACGCATCACGTTTTGTACGCCGAAATACACATCGTAATCTACTTTAAGCCCGCCAACTTTTCCCGCTTTGGTGGTAATGAGCACTACGCCGTTAGCGCCTCTAGAACCATAAATGGCTGTAGCAGAAGCATCTTTTAAAATTTCGATGGATTCGATGTCATTAGGGTTGATGGAGTTGAGTGGGTTTCGGGACGTACGCATGCCTGTAAAATTGGCACCTGTGCCGCTCACTGTAGCGGCATTATCTATCGGAAAGCCATCAATCACATATAATGGCGAATTTCCTGCATTTATTGATCCCATTCCGCGAACGTTTACAGAAATTCCACCCCCGGGCTCTCCACTATTTTGGATCACCTGTACGCCTGATACTTTGCCGGCAATCAGCTGATCGGCAGAGGTGTTAGCGCCTTTGTTGAAATCTTTGGCGGTGATTTTGCTAACAGCACCCGTAATGTCACTCTTTTTGGTGGTGCCGTAACCTACCACTACAATTTCGTCCATGGTTTTGCTGGTGCTTTTTAAATAAATAAGTAGGCTGTCTTGTACATTGCCAAAGCTTACTTTTTGTGGGGCATAGCCGATGTAGGAGATGTCAACGGATTTGTCTGCTGGGGCAACAGCGACGATGAATTTACCAAGCCGGTCCGTAATCACATTGTTGATGCTTGATTTTACATTGGCGCCTTCTATGGGTTTCAGGGTATTTTCGTCCAGAACATAGCCTTTTAGTTTTTGCTGTGCGCTCGCCTCGTTGGTAAAAGAGAAGAAAAATAGGCATAGCAAAAAACAGGCAAGGGATAGCTTAGGTTTTCTCATGGTTCCTTTAAGTTGGTTGAATTGAATGGCTATTGAAACTTTGGAGCTATTATAAAAAGATGGTAAAGCGGGGTTGTGAACAAGGTGGGGGTAGGCTACATGCAAAGGCACGGCAAACGGCACTGCAACTTAGGGCAGTGCCTTGGATCTTAACATTCATATCTGTTTCTAAATTGGTTAGTGTAACAAATATTGCTTGTTTAATGAAAAGAATTTTTCAAGAACTTAGCATATCTCTCTAGCATTTTATCATAAAAGCAGCGGAAGGCTTAATCAGATAGCGAGAGGCAAATGCGGTTTTTTACCTGTGCCCCAGGGTCGGCTGGTTCGTCGTCTTTAACTCGGCCAGGTATTTTAGGACATGGGCAAGATATACCTTATGGTGATGCTTTTTAAAGCTGTTGCCTATACCGAAACGACGTGGTATCCATGGGGTTTCAAAGAGAGAAAAATGGGATATAAAAAAAGCGGAGATGCCCTTTCGAACATCCCCGCCATCTAAATTAACGCTCTCGGCACAAATATAGTGACGATTCCGATTTGATTCGCCATTGAAAAGTAAAAACTTATTTTACCGCCTCTTTTGGAGGGCAGGCCACGTTCTTCATCAGGTAAGAAAGTACAATGGTACAGGCCACATAGCCCGCAAAAATGATAAATCCAGGTTGTAGCGACGTGTAGTTGACCGTGTTGGTGATCAAAGTATCGCTCTTGATGTTTAAATCAGAAAGTTGGCTTTGTAAAATGCCATTCAAGCCAATATAGGTCATTAAAATTCCCACAACCATTACATCGGCCATGTCCCATTTTGCTGCGCTAAAAGCCAGGTATCGAGTAATCTTGTTTTCGGAAACGGGCGGATGGCAAAGCAGGTGAATGCCCCTTGCCGTTATCCTTAAAATAGGCAGGGTAATCACAAAAAGTAAAATAAGGACCCCTACGGTAACTGAATCAGGCTTAGGTTGTTGGATTAAAACCTGTGCAGTGCCTAAAATACTTTTCGACTGGAAGAACAGTACCTGATTGCTGAAGGCAAGCTTTTCACCAAGTAAATGAAGCTCCAAACTGCTAAGTCGGGCATCTACTTCAATGATAGAGACGGTACATCCCACCATTAATAGCACCAAGGCAAATAATAGCGACATGACAAAAAGCGGGGTATGTAAATGTGATCGTTTAAGCAAGGGCAACCAGAGACATAGCACGGCAACAATGCATCCCAACATGGCATAGGCATAGTTATAGGTTACTTTTCTGATACTTTTCAAGCGATGCTCCAAATGACTGTTAAAACTTGAGATACTGTTCACTTCGTATTTTTTAAACAAGTAACGGGTCATTTTGCTGTGTGCCGTAGCGGTACTATCGTAAATCTGCTCGGCCAGTTCATTAAACTCGGTAGTGGCAATGCCTTTCAGTTTTTTTATAGCTCTAGGCGCATTGATGCGGTTCACAATGGTACGGGCAAAAGAAGGAACTTGTGCATGAAGTTCTTTTGGCTCTACCAATTGCTTAAAGGCAAATTTTTTCAATTTGTCGCCCAAGCTTTTTTGTGGCTTGTCAAATTGAGCTACCACCTCATCAATCATACCGTGCAATTGTTTCTCAACCTCCTCCTGCAGGTCCTTCTTTTGCTCGTCAGTTATTTTAAAGCTTTTGATTTTACGGTTAACAATATTCGAAAGTTTATCCCGCCACAAATCAAGCGAAAATACCCCGAAAGTGATGTTGTTTGCAGTAGAATAATCTTCCTTAAGCCTTTCCTGCTGGGCTGAAAGTGTATAGAGCTGATAGCCAAAATAGCTTTCTGCAGCCAATAGCAGGCTCAGGCCCAAAATCAGCAGCAATTGAGTAAGGAATGGCTTTTTGGTTTTTGAGTGATGGGCAGTAGTTTTCAAGGCTTTTTGTGGTTAAGATCATCAATAGTTATGGGTTCATCAGCATGATTGCCATTATGCGGGCTAATGGATTTCAAAATCGTAGAAAGTACCAGGCCAAAAAGCACAAAGGCAATAAAGATGAGATAGCCGGGTTGTAATGCCGTATTGTGGGTAGAAATAATAGTAAGTGACTGTACGGGGATGTGTAAGCGGGCCAATTGTGCTTCCAATAAACCGTTTAGTCCAATATAGGCCATTAAAATGGCAATTACGATCACATCGGCCATGCTCCATTTACCCGATTGAAAAGCAAAATATTTGATGAATCTGTTTTCGGCCAGTTTTTTCTTGCCAAGCAGGTGTATCCCAGTTGAGCTTAGCTTCATTACTGGAAATAAAATACTGAAAATCAGGATCAGGATCCCAACCAAAACGGAATCGATCGCTGTACCGCTAATCAAGATCATCACCACATCCAAAATGCTTTTGGACTGGAAAAACAGCACTTGGTCTCGAAAGGCGATATCTTGCCCCAGTAACGTAAAATCAATAGCCCCGATACGGGCATCTACTTCAATCATTGCCGCAGTTAGGCCCACGGCCAGCAGGATAAAGGCCATGGCCAACGAGAGTATGAATAAGGTGGCATACAAGGGTTTTTGCCTGCGGAAAATGCCCCAGGCTGTTAAGAATATCACTATGCCAATTAACATGGCGGTACAATAGTTATAGGTGGCACGGTTAATGCTTTTAAGTTGGGCCTTAACTTTTTGATTAAAAGCGTTGGAGTTGGCAACGCCATAATGCTGGTAGGTTTTTTGCATCTTTTTGGCATTAACCGTTAGGGCACTGTCAATGGATTCGATCTCATCAATTTCGTCAAGCTTTTCCAGTGCCATGGCACTTAATTGCCTTTTAGCCTTTGGATTATCTATTTTGCCGATAATGGTGTGGGCAATGCCGGGTACCTTCTTTTTGAGCGTGTCAACGTCAATAAAATTCTTAACGGCAAACTTGGCAATCTTGCCCCGTAGCGACTTCTTTTTAGGTTTAGTGACCAAGTTCTCCGCCTTATCAATCAAGGCAGTTATTACTCCCTCAATTTCTTTCTGCAAAGCTTTTTTTTGAGCAGGGGTAAGCTCAAGATTTCTTGTTTGCCGTATAATAATGGTCTGGATTTTATCTTGCCACTGGGAAATGGAAAACAAGCCTAGTGAAATGTTGTTCATCTCGGCATAATCACGTTTCAAAACCTGCTGTTTTTGTGACAGATGATGCAATTGATAGCCAGAATAAGCTTGTGCAATAAGCACGGCCGAAAGTACCAAAATCAATACGATTTTAGGCAGGCCTAATTTGTTGGGAGTGCGTGTTGAATGGTTAGTAGCCAAGGTGCCAGGGTTAATGTTCTGGCGTATAACGTGGAAACAGCGCATATTGTTTGCTGGCCATTGGCTTTACTCCTGAAAAGATGCCATTATTTCTTAAAAATTATTTAACAGTAATGAGCTATCTTTGCCAAAAATAATATAGATGTTGCAAAATGCGCTCTCCCGCTTCGGAGTTTTCAGTTTAAGGCTATTATCACGTATGCCTTTTGTTTTTTTGTATCTATTGGCTGATATTTTTTACGTATTGGTATATCATGTTTTCGGTTATCGTAAAAAAGTAGTTAGAGAAAACCTTTCGAAGTCTTTTCCTGAAAAGGAATTGGCTGAAATCATAGCTATTGAGAAGAAATTTTTCAGGTATTTAACTTGTTTAATCGTAGAAGTGATAAAGATGGATAGCATTTCTGCACAGGAGCTACAGAAACGGGTAAGGTTTAAGAATGCAGACTTGGTAGAAGTTTACCTCAAGAACAATGAAAGCGTGTTGTTTTGTTCTTCACATTACGGCAATTACGAATGGGTTTGTATGGCTATTGGCATGGCTTTCTCGGCCGAACATTATCCTATATACAAACCGCTGAGCAACGCATTTTTTGACGACTGGTTTTTTAAAATGAGGAGCAGATATGGCAACCACATGGTTGCTATGCGGCAAACCATTCGAACCATTCAAGCAACCAAAGACCGCCCAACAATGTTCACCTTCGGCAGTGATCAGTCGCCATCCAGAGGTGATACCAAATACTGGACTACGTTGTTAAACCAACCCGCGGCCATACAAATGGGAGTAGAAAAAATAGCTTTGAAAACCAACAGGCCCGTTTTTTATTTAAGAACAAGCTACGTGAAACGTGGTTGTTATGAGGTAGATTGCGTGCCAATTTGCCTTTCTCCAAAAGAAACAGTGGAGTTTGAAATTACCGAAGCACATACCAAGTTTCTGGAAGATTTCATCAACAAAGAGCCAGCCTATTGGTTGTGGAGCCATCGCCGTTGGAAACATAAACCTGAGAAAATCCAAGAATTTCCGCTGGAAGAAGTCATTTCCTAGCGTTGCGGAACGTTATCACAGCGCCGCCATTTTACAGCCATCCAACGCTCTTTCTCCATTGGTTAAACGCCAGCTCGCCACAATGCAGGTCTGCGGCCATGTCCTTGCATTCCACCATAACACTCTCGTCATGCGCACTCATTTGCAGTGCTTTGCGCAAGCGTATTGTTTCGGCCTTGTCTTCAACCGGATATAGGCCTCGGTGGTCAAACTGGGTGCCAAATCTTTGTGGCCGGCCTTCAAAATAGCATATCCTGTCATGTAAATAGGCTAGGTTTTGCGCATCAACATCATCATTATTTTCTGATAATAAGGCATAGCATCTTTTCATTAAAGCGGGCCTGCTTATGGCGTGTTGTACAATAAGCCACGCCGCTTCGCTGGCTTCCTCACCAACTTTTGAACGTGTCGGATACCCCATCAAATCGATAATTTCTTCCAGTTTTGCTGCATTTTTAAGGTGCAATTGCTCCATTTCCGAGCTGTAGCCCTGTGAAAGTTTACCTGCTTGTAATAATTTTTCGCGTACCTGTAAATCGTGCCTGGCCATGGCTATCAGTTCATCAGCGATATGTTCATTCATCTTTCTGTAGCTGGGTATTGAATTTATCTCTACTTAATAACAGCAATATATAAAAATACTATCTTTAGGAATATCCTTAAAATCAAGTGTACATTTTACAGGTTTGTTTATTGGGATGACAAGGGACAGGTTTGTGTATTTTTCAATGGAATAACAAAGATAATTGTGAAAAGTAAAGCCATCAATATATTCGTTGCCAGTATTGTATTGCTTTTGGGGCAGGTTAGGGCACAACAGGTGAAAGTTCTTAAAGATTCCGTTCAAATTGATGGTATATATTACGTACTGGAAGAAATCAAGTTGGATAATAAAAATGTTCCCCTTTCGGCCATTTATCAGAAAATCCGGAATCCGCATATTTTGGGCAGTTATATTTCGGCTACGCCAGAACAAAGGCTATCAGCAAAAAAAGATACCTTAAAGGCTTTAATGACTAGCGGCGAATTAAGACAATCGGGCTATGGTTTTGAGCATTATGAAGTGTTCTATCACAAATCGGGCATATTGAATTTATTGGTAAATGTTCAATCGTATGGCTCGCCTTTTGAAACAAAACGGTACCATTGTTTTGATCTTAACACGGGCAAAATATTGGGTAAAGCATTATTTGCCAACCACGAAAGCCTCTTGGAAGTGCTTAGCGAGAAACTAAAAATGCAGAAGAAAGGGATTAAGGTAAGCCCAGCGGCACTTGACCAATACCAGATCATCAGTGATGAGAAAGGGCATTTAAATGAAATTATCTTTTGTATTACCGATACAGGTCAATATCGTAACAGTGGCTATGAAACTTTCGAAGTTAGGCTTGGTAAAAAAGAATTGGCCTTTTATCTCACACCGCAATTCAGGAAACGTTTGCTGGAATAAACAACAGTGCTAGCTTTTCATTTTCTTTAGCCAAAGCCCTAAAGTCCAAACCAAGGTAAGCCCAAACAGGATAAATAGCGGTACATAGTAGGTTTTAAAAAATTGGTTAAAATAGCTGCCAATAATAATGTAAATACTTGCTATACATAACTTAAATGGCATAAATTCAAGGTTTGTCCAAGTGGTGGATCTTTTTAAAAAGTTCATGATAGTTGGGCTTAAAGGGTATTGGTTAAATATAGCAAATCTCCAAAAATATTTTTCAAGCTCTTTTTTTTGCGGAGCCCTGCGGTAATTATTCAATAGTAATTTAAAATTTGGCAATGTATGATAGTTTTATTTATCTTTGTTACTAAGATACTTATTTAGTGAAACAAATTAAAAATAATGATTTGCTGATGTTGTTCAGAACGGCAAGTAGGCAATACTCGGATGCTTCGATTTTTATGCATGAGGCGATAGCCCGTAAAGCAGGACTTTCAGGGGCCGACCATAAATATCTCGGATTGATACTGCAGCACAAATCAATTACAGCAGGGGATATTTCGAAACTTACGGGCTTAACCACGGGTGCAGTTACCGGCCTCATTGATCGGTTGGAGGAAAAAGGGCTGCTTAAAAGACAATTTGTCAAATCGGATAGGAGAAAGGTTGTGGTGGTTCCAAATATTGAAAATAGCATGAAGCTACTGAGCCCGTTTTTTGACGAACTGCAACAGAAAACCCAGAAACTACTCGCTACTTTTTCGGAACAGGAAATACAAACCATTGCACGATATTTTACCGAAGCCACTGAGATAATGAAAGAAACAGCAGATCATTTAAATAATAAATAAAATGGAAAACCTATCCACCAACGAGGTAACCAGAGCCGAAATATGGCTTGGCATTACTACGCTCATCTATTTTTTGATGAATGGTGCACAAATTTTTGAAACGATGGTATTTGTGCCCAAATGGGTTTCATCGGCTCCCGATAATTTTAAACTGCTGCTTGATGGAAACGGCACCAGCCTTAAAGTTTTCTGGATTGTTCTCCATTCGCTTCATGAGCTTACATGGATTTTGGCCCTTGTTTTTTGCTGGAAGATTGACCCTGTGCGAAATTGGCTTTTAATCCTTTTGGCAGTTCATTTGGCCGTAAGGGTATGGACATTGATGTTTTTCGCACCAAATATCATAGCATTTCAAAAAATGGCTGCAACGCAGGTGTTTCCAAACGACCTGGTTCATCGGGTTTCACTTTGGCAAACACTAAATTACCTCAGAGTGGCTATATTTTTTGCAATTTCCTGTGGCCTTATTCCTTTATGTTTTAAAGTGTTTGGCATGACGAAATAGACGGACCAAAACCCGCTATCCGGCATACGTGCTTGAATAGAATATCTTTCCAGAGATGATTTTATTGCACTCAACCCGACGTTTTGCCGATATATAGGCTTGCATAAGTTCACGTAAAACGATCCTTTATTCTATAGGATTTTAAAAAAAGTTTAAAAATAATTACTACTATTCCTATATACTTTATATATTTGGCGGATGAAATCGATAAAAATATTTTGTTCCATGCCACAATTAACCATGCACTATTGCTGTAAAGTGAGGTAAGGGAGTACTATATATATCTGATTTTAAAGACATAACATAGATGCTTCTCCTGAAAGAGAGGCATTTTTTGAATAAAAACACAACGAACAACCAATGCAAAGTTTTAGAACAGAACTTGAAAATCCAATCATAGAACAGGATATCATTGATCTTGAGCGTAAGATCAAGGCCTTCCGTGACGGTACGATACACGAAGAAAAATTTAGGAGCCTTCGCTTGGCAAGGGGCGTTTACGGACAGCGCCAGCCAGGGGTGCAAATGGTACGCATTAAACTGCCATTTGGTAAGGTAACTTTTAAACAATTGTTGCGTATTGCGGATATTGCTGATGAGTACGGAAGTGGCAACCTGCATTTAACCACCCGTCAGGATATTCAAATCCACTATGTGAGCCTAGACAGGACCCCGGAGCTTTGGGCCAAGCTGGAGCAAGATGACATCACCCTGCGTGAAGCTTGTGGGAACACCGTTCGTAACGTTACTTCGTCGCCAAATGCAGGTATTGATCCAGATGAACCTTTCGATGTTTCTCCGTACGCACAGGCTGTTTTTGCTTATTTTCTGCGTAATCCCATCTGTCAGGAAATGGGCAGGAAAATTAAAATCTCTTTTTCTTCGAGTGATAAGGATACGGCCTACAGCTATATCCATGATTTGGGATTTATTCCGAAAATCAACGAAAAAGGAGAGCGCGGATTTAAGGTAATGCTAGCGGGTGGCTTGGGAGCACAGCCATTTTTGGCCAGTGCTGTTCAGGAATTTTTGCACGAAGATCAGCTAATTCCCTATACCGAAGCTGTGCTACGCGTGTTTGACCGATATGGCGAACGCAACAACCGTAACAAGGCCCGTTTAAAATACCTGGTTCAAAAGCTTGGTTTGGAAGAAGTACTGCGTTTGGTAGAGGAGGAGAAAATTGCCAACAAGGTGAAAACTTTTAAGGTAGATATTTCGGCCGTTCCTCAACCCGAACCACCAGCTGAACAGGATTATGCTACAGTAGCGATTGAAAATGAACAGCACTACCAGCATTGGTTGGCTACCAACGTGATTGAGCAAAAGCAGCAAGGTTTTTATGGCGTTTATATAAAAGTAACCATAGGCGATATTAAAACCGATAAAGCCAGGGCATTTGTAGCGGCTGTTAAACCTTTTGTGGCCGATGAAATCAGAATTACCCAAAACCAAGGCTTGCTGTTGAAATTTGTAAGAAAAGAAGCCTTGCCATCATTATATGTAGCCCTAAATCAACTTGGTTTTACCGCTTTAGGTTTTGATAGTTTGGCAGATATCACCACTTGCCCAGGAACAGATACCTGTAACCTCGGCATTTCTAACAGTATGACCTTAGCGGAAGTTTTGGAAGACGTGATTTACCACGATTTCCCAGAATTTATCTACGAGAAGAACATCAATATCAAAATCAGTGGGTGTATGAACTCCTGCGGCCAGCATGGTTTGGCCGAAATTGGCTTTCACGGAAGTTCCCTAAAGGCCGATGGTAAAGTAGTACCGGCAGTACAAGTGATGTTGGGCGGCGGTACCGTTGGAAATGGCTACGGCCGCGTGGCAGAACGCGTCATTAAAGTACCTTCAAAACGTGCCACAAGCGTACTGCACTATTTGCTTAACGATTTTAAAGAAAACAACCAGACAGAAGAAACCTTTCATCAGTATTACGATAGGCAAGGGAAAGATTATTTCTATCAGCTTTTGAAGCCTTTGGCAGATTTAACTGCCCTTAAAGCAGAAGAATTTGTGGATTGGGGACACGAGGAAACCTTTGTAACCGCCATTGGTGTAGGCGAATGTGCAGGCGTAGTGATTGATTTGGTAGCCACTTTATTATTGGAAGCTGATGAAAAATTTGGTTGGGCAACTGCTTCGTTAAACAATGGTGCTTATGCCGATGCCATTTATCATACCTATGCTTCGATGGTGAGTGCAGCAAAATCACTCTTGCTTGATAAAGGGGTAAACAGTAGTACACAAGCAGGGGTAATCAGGGAGTTTGATAATCATTATGTAGAAACTGGCGAGTTCAATTTTGGACAAAGTTTCTCGGATTTGGTACTGCAAATTAATCAAAACGAGCCTTCGGAAACTTTTGCCAAAGCTTACCACGAGCAGGCCGCACAGTTTTTAAATGATATTAAGGCAAAGAGAACAGAATTAATTAGCTAATTGGATTATTTGATAATTAGCTAATTATCGAATTTTCAAATCATCACATTAATAAAATGACACAACATAACAAACATATAGAATCAAAAATAACCTTATTAGGAGCTGGTCCTGGTGACCCAGATTTGTTAACTTTGAAAGGAGTAAAAGCACTACAGGCTGCTGATGTGGTATTATACGATGCCTTGACCAACGAAGCATTGTTGGAGCACGCACCAAAAGATGCCATTAAAGTATATGTAGGCAAACGTTCGGGAGAACACTCTCATTCGCAAGACGCTATTAACAGATTAATGATTGATTATGCCCTGAACTACGGACATGTAGTGAGATTAAAAGGTGGCGACCCTTTTGTGTTTGGTCGTGGTTACGAAGAGTTAGATTTTGCTGCTTCCTATAGTATTCCCGTATCAGTTATTCCAGGTATTTCTAGTTCTATTGGCGTGCCAGGATTGCAGCAAATACCCGTAACTCACCGTGGTTTGAGCGAAAGCTTTTGGGTAATTACGGGAACCACCACCAGCGGTCAAATTTCTGCGGATATTTATCAGGCAGCGCAGTCCAATGCAACGGTGGTTGTTTTAATGGGCTTAAAGCAATTGCCAAAAATTGCCGAAATATTTAGTGCAGCGGGAAAAGCCCAATTGCCTGCCGCAGTAGTGCAAAATGGCTCTGCTGAAAATGAAAAATTAGTTATAAGCACCGTACAGCATATTGTGGCTAAAGTAAACGAGGAGCAGATTGAAGCACCTGCCTTGCTTATCTTTGGAGAGGTTGTGTCATTACACCCATCCTTTAAAAATGTAATTAAACAATATGCAGCCATCTCCTAGTCCAAAAACAGCAGTAGAAACCTTGCCAAACCATCAAAATGGCAATCAGCTTTTTCCAGCTTTTATCAAGCTGAATGAGCTGCGTACTTTATTGGTTGGTGCGGGCGAAGTGGGACTGGAAAAATTAAATGCTATTGTGAACAACAGCGAAGAAGCCAATGTTACCGTGGTAGCCAAGGATATCCACAACGCTTTTTTTGAAATCGCAGCGGCCAAACCCAACGTGTCTATCAGGCAAAAGGCTTTTTCTGCGGATGATTTGGAAGATATCGACCTTGTTTTTGCTGCTACCAACAACAATACTTTTAACACTGAATTACGGGCCTTGGCGCATGAAAAAGGCCTGCTCATCAACGTAGCCGATAAACCAGAACTCTGCGATTTTTATTTAGGTTCTATTGTTAAAAAGGGAGATTTGAAGATTGCCATTTCTACCAACGGCAAATCGCCAACCATGGCTAAAAGGTTAAAGGAAGTACTGGACAATGCTATTCCCCAGGAAATAGACCATTCAATTGGTCAGCTTAATCAAATTAGGCATAACCTTAATGGCGATATCAAGCATAAAGTGAAGGTATTGAACGGCATTACAGCTACCTTTTTGGAGAAGGAGAATAAGTTCAATGCGAAAAAAATCGTGATCTGGTCGCTGTCTGTTATCGCCTTGATGGTGGTTGGACATATCTTCTTATCGTTTATCCCATTTGCCAAGCTCGGAGATGTATTTGTTGGCCTAACCGATCAAGTAGATAGTACTATTCTGTACTTTATTTTGGGCGGCTTTTTGGCACAATTGGTAGATGGTGCCTTGGGAATGGCCTATGGCGTAAGTGCTACCACTTTTTTACTTTCCTTTGGGGTAACGCCAGCGGCGGCAAGTGCCAGTGTACACGCCTCAGAGATTTTCACCAGCGGCGTTTCTGGCTTAATGCACCTTCGTTTTGGCAACGTACGCACCAAGTTATTTAAGAAACTGTTATTGCCCGGTATTATTGGCGCCATTGCAGGGGCCTATATTTTATCGTCTTTGGAAAACTACGGACATATCATTAAACCTGTAGTTTCTGCATACACCTTGTTTTTGGGAGTCAAGATTTTATTAAAGGCTGTTGCCAAGCAGAAAAAGACCAAACCTTTGAAAAAAATTGGGCCGTTGGCTTTTGTAGGCGCATTTTTAGATTCGATAGGGGGTGGTGGCTGGGGGCCAATTGTAACCTCAACGCTAATTGCCAGAGGCGGACACCCACGCTATACCATTGGGTCGGTTAACCTTACCGAGTTTTTTGTGACCTTGTCCAGTTCGCTAACCTTCATCATGATGATTGGTTTGACCCATTGGCAAATTATTTTGGGACTGATTTTGGGCGGCTGTATTGCCGCACCGTTTGGGGCGCTGCTAACCAAGCGGCTAAATGCCAAAACCATCATGATCATGGTAGGCATTATCGTTATCATCACCAGTTTAAGAACCATTTTTATATTGTTAAGTAAGTAATGATCAAAGTATTGAAGAAAGCGCTGGAAGGTTTGGACGTGGTTGCTAAACTCCAATATCTGGCCCAGAAATATAAAGATAAAATTGTATTTTCGACCAGTTTTGGCTGGGAAGACCAAGTGGTTACGCACCTGATATTTGCCCATAAAATCCCGATCAAAGTATTTACGTTGGAAACAGGCAGGCTTTTCCCAGAAACCTACTATGTATGGAACAGAACCTTGGAAATTTATCAGCAGCCCATTCATGCTTATTTCCCGCAAAGCGATTTGTTACAGGCTATGGTGGCAGCAAAAGGCCCAAATAGCTTTTACGAATCGGTAGAAAACCGAAAGGAATGCTGCTACATCAGAAAGATTGAGCCTTTGAAAAGGGCCCTGGCGGGAAATGAACTATGGATTACAGGCATTAGGGCCGACCAAAGTGCTAACCGCGAGGGGATGGAAGACATAGAGTGGGACGAAGGAAACCAATTACTTAAATTCCATCCCATTTTTGATTGGACGCTGGATGATGTAAAAGCTTACGTGAAGGAACATAACATTGTGTATAATACCCTGCACGATAAAGGTTTCCCTAGCATTGGTTGTGCGCCTTGTACACGTGCGGTTAGGGAAGGAGAGGATTTTAGGGCAGGCCGTTGGTGGTGGGAAGACCAAAGCAAGAAGGAGTGTGGCTTGCATGCGAGTTAGGTATTAGTAGCTAGGAATTAGGGGTTAGTAATGGTAGAAAAGCTGGAAGGTTGTAAAGTTGGAAAGTTTTGCTTCCGTTCCAAAGCACAATTCCCCTCTTTTAGAGGGGTGCCCGAAGGGCGGGGTGTTTGAGAGATATCAGCCCAACCCCAACAAAAATAAACCCGATAGTAGTGAAAAGTTTGTCAGGCTGAGCTTGTCGAAGGCCAAACTTGAAACGGATAGCGGGACTAAAGCAACCGAAGAGCAATTGACCTTGCTTTTCAAATTAAAAAAAGACATAACCAAAAAAATGAGTAGATATAATTTTGATTATTTGGATGAGCTTGAGGCAGAGGCTATCCATATCTTGAGAGAGGTAGCGGGGCAGTTTGAAAAACCTGCATTGCTGTTTTCGGGAGGTAAGGATTCCATTACTTTAGTTCGTTTGGCGGAGAAAGCTTTTAGGCCGGGGAAATTCCCGTTTCCATTGGTGCATATTGATACCGGCCACAACTTTGAGGAAACTATCGACTATCGCGACAAAATGGTGGCTCGTTTGGGCGAGCGACTGATTGTAGGTTCTGTACAACAGTCTATTGACGAAGGAAAAGTAGTGGAACAGAAAGGCAAAAATGCCAGTAGAAACGCTTTGCAAACGGTTACCCTGCTGGACACCATTGAGCAGCACCAGTTTGATGCCTGTATTGGCGGTGCCCGCCGGGACGAGGAAAAGGCCAGGGCTAAGGAACGTATTTTTTCGGTAAGGGATGAATTTGGACAGTGGGATCCCAAGCGCCAGCGCCCAGAGTTGTGGAACATTTATAATGGAAAAATCCACAAGGGCGAAAATGTGCGTGTGTTCCCCATCAGTAACTGGACAGAGCTTGATGTTTGGAATTATATCCGCAGAGAAAATATCGAACTGCCGAGCATTTATTTTGCCCATGATCGTGAGGTGATTACGCGTAACGGACAGTTGATGGCGGCTTCTCCGTTTGTGAATATGGACGAGGAAGATGTGGTAGAACGAAAGAAAGTGCGTTTCCGTACGGTGGGCGATATTTCTTGTACGGCAGCCATTGAATCGGAGGCTTTTTTGATTGATGACATTATTGCGGAAATCAGCCAGTCTAAAATCTCGGAACGTGGTGCCCGCATGGACGACAAGGTTTCGGAAGCGGCCATGGAAGACAGGAAAAAGGGGGGATATTTTTAGGGAGTATCTAGTAGCGAGTATCAAGTAGCAAGTACTTTGATATTCGTTTAATCTTGATACCCGATACTAATTACTTGATACTAAAAGATGAACATACTAAAATTTTTTACAGCGGGTAGTGTTGATGATGGCAAGAGCACTTTGATTGGCCGTTTGTTATATGATACCGATTCTATTTTAGCTGACCAGTTGGAGGCTATTCAGAATGCCAACAGAAAAAATGATGATGGTACGGTAGATTTGGCCATTTTAACGGATGGTTTGAGGGCAGAGCGTGAGCAGGGAATTACCATTGATGTGGCCTATAAATATTTCCAGACGGCCCAGCGCAAATTTATTATTGCCGATACGCCGGGCCATATCCAATATACCAGAAACATGGTTACGGGCGCATCTACGGCAAACTTGGCCATTATTTTGGTGGACGCCAGAAATGGTGTGGTTGAGCAAACCATTCGCCATTCTTATCTGGTGTCGCTGTTGGGCATTAAACATGTAGTGGTTGCCGTGAACAAAATGGATATGGTAGATTACAGCGAAACGGTATTTGATGCCATTGCCCAAAAATATAGAAGCTTGGCGCAGGAACTAAGGCTTGAGGATGTTACCTATATTCCTGTAAGTGCGCTAAAAGGCGATAACATCGTACACAAATCTGAAAGAATGGCTTGGTACAACGGAGATAGCCTATTGCATTTCCTGGAGAAGGTAGACACCCATGTACAGGAAAAATCGGAAAAAGCCAGATTGCCGGTACAGTGGGTAATTAGGCCCCAAACGGATGAACTGCATGACTACAGAGGATACGCCGGCCGGGTGGTAAGCGGTACTTTCAGGGTGAACGACAAGATTACCGTATTGCCATCTGGTGCAAGTTCTACCATCAGTAAAATTGAGTTTTTTGATAAGGAGTTGGCCGAGGCCTCTTCTGGCCAATCTGTAACCATACATTTGGCTACCGATGTGGATATTAGCCGCGGCGACACGATTGTAAATTCATCGGCTTTGCCGCAAGAAAGCAAGCTGATTGAAGCTGATTTGTGTTGGATGGACACCAAAGCTTTGGATACCTCAATCACTTATTTGCTCCAGCATAATAGCAAAGTAACTAAGGTTAAAATAGCTGATGTGGTGTACAAAGTGGATATCAATACGCTGGAAAAACACGCCGCAGATGAATTTAAGTTAAATGATATTGGCAGGGTAGTACTTAAAACTGCCGATGCACTGGCTTTGGACCTTTATCAGGAGAATAAGGCGAACGGTTCGGCAATATTAATTGACAGTCGTACCAATTTAACGGTTGGCGCTACCATGTTTAGGGCTTTGGCCGATTAGTTTTTTATATATATTAGTTTAAAGGTTGTCTTTTTTAGGCAACCTTTTTGGTTTAAACGGGATTTTAACCGTTAAGAAGTTAAGCGAAGGATGTTTGTTTAGCGGCCTTTGAGGGGGCAGGGGAACTTATCTTTGCAATTTTTCCTCCCGCTTAATTCTCCTCCAAGGGGAGACATGGGCAGTGCTATGATCTGAAAAAAGCGCAGAAATTTAAAAAATAAAAAAAACGTAAAACAATTTTGGCATTCAGGTGTTTACTGGGTATTGGTACACTAAAATCTTGAAGGAAATGGCCGAGAATTCTTTTCTGCACGGAGCTACTAACGAAAATACCCGTTCAGGTAAAACATCAAACGAGAGAAATTACACCTCAACAGCAGTAAAGGATTACGTGAACCAGCGTAGGGAAAAAGCTGCAAAACAAACAAAAGACGAAAAAAACAGGGTTTCGAATACAAAATTTTCGGAACACCAATGGGAAAACCCCAAGAAATATAATTAGGCCGTTTTACCACGGCCCTAAAAAAGGATTCCTACTCTATGGGAATCCTTTTTTTTATGGGCAAATCTATTGATCCGCTTCATTTTTGGGCGCACTGCGATCTGGTTCATAATGTAAACCAGGAGATAGCCAATATAACAGCACCATTCTCGAGTAGCGATAGTTAAAAGGCGAAAACAGCAAGGTAGTTACAAATAGCACTGCAATAAAGTACCAAAGGTTTTCGTATTCCAGCGCCAGGCCAAAAATATAGGCTGCTACTCCGGCGGTTACCATTTCGGCCACATTCATGGCGTAGCTCACAAACATAGCCACATAAAAGTAACCTGGCTCACGTTCAAACTTTAAGCCGCAATGTGGGCAATGTTCATTCATCTTCTGGATTTTCAAACTGTAGGTATTTCCCGTAAAAGTGTTTCCAACCCTACATCTGGGACATTTTGCATGGCTAAATGCGTACCATTGAGAAATATAGTAAGGGTGGTTTTTGATCTCTTCCATTATGGTATAGTTATAAATTGTTTTCTAAATTTATCGGGGGTAGTGCCTTCGTATTTCTTAAAGAACTTCACAAAATAAGATTGGTCTTCGAAATGGAGTTTATCTGCGATTTCCGAAACCCTGAGGTCTAAGTTAATCAACAGGCGCTTGGCTTCTAATAAAATCCTATCCCTAATTAATTTGCCTGCCGATGTCGCCAGGAAATCATTACAAAGTGCATTTAAATGGTTTGGAGTAATGTAAAGCAACTCTGCATATTGTTTGGGCAAACGTAATTTGGTAAAGTTTTGCTCAATAAGCTGCTGGAAATTTTTGAGAATGGTATGGTTATAGGGATTGAGCTCCTGATGATTGGTGGCGTAGTTAGTTCGGGCTACCTCAATAAAAATCCTAAGCAGCAAAACCCTCACCAGATCGTCGTTAATGGGCTTTGGGGTGTCACCCTCTTTAAGGATATCCTCAAAAATTAGGGTAATTTTTTTGCTCGTAGGTTCATCCAGCCACAACACCTGTTCTTCGGGCCTGCCGCTAAAGAAATTGAACTTGTCCAAATATTCTTGTTTAAGCAGCAAAGAACTGAAATAAGTCGTGGAAAAATTGATTAGATAGCCATCCGGTTCGCTCTCAAAATCCCAGCTGTGTACCTGTCCAGGTATCATGAAATAAATCATGTTGGCATCAACATCAAACACTTTAAAATCTATCTGTTGTTTGCCACTGCCCTTGGTGAAAAATACCAAGTGGTAAAAGCTGTGCCGGTGAGCAGTATGCAAGTGCTGGTGCTGTTTTGCATAGTGCCCAAACCTGCTCACTAAAATTCCATCGTTTTTATACGCTGAAAAATTTTGAATATCGTAAACAGGAATACTGGATTTCATGTAACAAAGTTATACAATTCACTTGGCCTGGCCATGGTGTTTTATGGTTTAAATATGGTTCTTTTTACTTATTGTGATGCTTTTTTTGCTTATTTATGGCTAATTTTATGGGTTTAAATACTTTTTTGGGCATGTTTACATCAAGCTGGCCAAAGGGTGGATGAATATTTTTTTGAAAAAAAAGTGAATGTTTTTTTGGTTTATTGGAATCCTGCCGTATATTTGTCCTCGAGAGCGTTAATTTAGATGATGGGGGTAGGACTTCGGTTCTATCTCCATTTCTTTTTTCAGGCCTTTTTGTAGTGATAATTCAGGTGCAAAAGGTACAGGCCCCCAATTAAAAATCCACCCAAAATATCTGTAAACCAATGCGCTCCCAAGTAAATTCTTGATAAGGGACCCATAACTATCATCAGATAGGAAAATGCGCTTATTCCAGTTCGTAAATAGCCGGGGATAGTGGTTAACCTGTGCATCAGCAATATCAAAAAACCAAAAAACACTACGTAGGAAAGTGTATGGCCGCTGGGGAAACTATGGTTATGGTAACTTTCTACAATGGTTACATATTCGTTGCTAGGCCTTGGCCTATTAAACAAACGTTTTAGTATAAAGGTAAGCAAGCCCGTAAACGAAATAGCGATGGTGAACCATGCTTCACGCCTAAATTTAAATACGAAAAAGAGCATTGCCGTAACAGCCATACAGCAAAAAGCTATGGCTACGTTGCCAAAAGCACTGATAATGATCATTACCTGGTCCAGAACAGGCTGATGAAATTGTTGGATCCATGTTGAAATAGCCAAATCAAAGCCATTAATGGGGTATTGTCCCACAAAAAAAGCCAATACAGCAAAGCTGATGATCAATAAAATACTGTAAAATAAACGAGGAGAGTTGTTCATGGCAAAACCTTGGTTAAACTGCAATTTCGGTAAAATTTAGCTTTTTATGATGTCGTAATTCTTTTTCTTGTGGGTAAGTGTTTTTTGCGGGTGTTTAGGTTTGCCGCAGAGGTTTTTGGAGTTTCCGCAAAGTATCGCAAAGCATAATTTTTGATCATTTCCAATGATGGATATTACCGATAAGACGACCAAACGAATACCCGGCAGGTCATGCGGCCTTAACAGGCGGTGATATTAAAATTTTTCGGTTACATGATCTTTAGATACCTTTGAACCAAGTATGACAAATACAACAGAAAACAAAGGATTGGAATTGAGAACCGTTAACGTAATCCGTTACGTAACGCCGTTAAGGGAAGGCGGTTCAATGCCCGCAATAGCCGAAGCCGATGACGGGTTTTTATATGTGCTCAAATTTAGGGGCGCCGGGCAGGGGCACAAAGCTTTAATTTCCGAAATTATAGGCGGTGAAATTGCCCGTGCCTTAGGACTTAAAATGCCCGAATTGGTTTTTGCCAATTTAGATGAAGCCTTTGGGCGCACCGAGCCCGATGAGGAGATACAGGATCTTTTGAAAGCAAGTGTAGGTTTAAACCTGGCACTACATTATTTATCAGGAGCAATTACCTATGATCCTACCATTACCAAAATAGATCCGGTTTTGGCCTCCAAAATAGTATGGATGGATTGCCTATTGACTAATATGGACAGAACCGCCCGCAATACCAATATGCTGTATTGGCATAAGGAACTTTGGTTGATAGACCATGGCGCATCGCTATATTTCCACCACTCGTGGCAAAATTGGGAAGAGCAGGCCAAACGTCCATTTGTGTTGGTGAAGGACCATGTACTGTTGCCGCAGGCTACTGAAATTGAATCTGTTGATACCGCGTTGAAAGCGATTTTAACACCACAGTTGATTGCCGACATTTTAGCGCTAATTCCCGATGAATGGTTGGATGAGCGCCTCTTTGGAACTGCAGAGGCCCAACGTAATGCCTATGCCCATTTTTTAAATACCCGAATTGAAAATTCTTCAGTTTTTGTAAAAGAAGCCGAAAATGCAAGACAGACACTTATTTGAGTATGCCGTGATTCGGGTTGTGCCTAGGGTAGAACGTGAAGAATTTATCAACGTTGGAATTATTCTGTATTGCGCCAAGTTGAAATATCTAAAAGCTGTATTTCATGTGGAACCTCTAAAATTGAAGGCGTTAAATTGTGAATTGGAAACCTGTGTTATTGAAGATAACCTAAAAGCTATCGCAAATATTGGTGCTGGAGGGAAGGCCGCCGGCCCCATCGGACTATTGGATCTGGCCAGCCGTTTCAGGTGGCTAACCGCAACCAGAAGCACAGTGGTACAATGTTCTAAAGTACATCCAGGCTTTTGCATCGATCCCGAAATTACATTAAAGGAGTTAATGGACAAATTGGTACTTTAATAGCCGCTCTAGTTGAACCAACTATTATAAATAAAAGCCATTCCCAACGGGATGGCTTTTTTTGCGTAAAGAAAAACGGCAGCCCATCCAAGCTGCCGTTTTTTCAACCAAATATAAATTGTATGAACATTGAGGCAAATATAATAAAGTCTACTAAATTAGT
Organism: Pedobacter nanyangensis; assembly: GCF_003313505.1. Lineage (GTDB taxonomy): Bacteria > Bacteroidota > Bacteroidia > Sphingobacteriales > Sphingobacteriaceae > Pedobacter > Pedobacter nanyangensis. The sequence goes on from NZ_QMHO01000002.1 coordinate 71,062, forward strand.
AGTATTTATTTATTATTTTTTTTGATCATGTTACAGATGGGGGATAAGCCCTGTAAGAACCGTAGGTATTTTAAGATGATAGCTTGCTTTTTGCCCAAATACTATAATTTTTCAATTATGATGGCAATATCGTACATAAGGTTGTGAAGATTTTATAAATAAGCTAGCACGAAATGGTTTAAGTTTGCTTTCGCTTGACAGGTAGTTGGGCACAGTTAATAAACCTAACCAAATATAAAACATTCATGAAGAACCTTCCTATTTTAGATATATCTATCATCTTGCTCTATTTGCTGGCAATGGTATTGGTAGGTATATATTTTGCACGAAAAAACAAAAGCGCCGAACAGTTTACCAAGGCTTCGGGCAAAATACCTGGATGGGCAATAGGTTTATCTATTTACGCAACGTTTTTGAGTAGTAATACTTTTTTGGGAGTTCCCGGAAAAGCTTTTGGAGGCAATTGGAATGCTTTCGTATTCAGTATATCCATGCCTTTGGCAGCTTGGGTAGCCTCCAAGTACTTTGTCCCTTTTTACCGTAGTGTAGGAGGTATATCTGCATATTCCCACTTAGAACACAGATTTGGGCCTTGGGCCAGAACCTACGCCGTAATTTGCTTTCTGTTAACACAGTTGGCACGTATGGGATCTATCTTTTTCGGTATCGCGTTAAGCCTACAGGCGTTAACGGGCTACAGTATGTCAACTGTAATGGTTGTGATGGGGATTAGCATCATTATCTATACCGTAATGGGAGGTATGGAAGCCGTGATCTGGACTGAAGTGGTGCAAGGGATCATCAAAACCTTGGGCGCATTGCTCATCATTTACCTTATTGTGGCCGATATGCCTGGAGGGATTTCCAAAATCATTGATATTGGCACCGCCGATCATAAGTTTAGCTTGGGCAGCTTTTCGCCAAACCTCACTGAATCCACCTTCTGGGTAGTGTTGTTCTACGGTTTCTTTATCAATCTCAACAACTTCGGGATGGATCAAAACTATGTGCAGCGTTACCATACGGCCAGTACCGAAAAAGAAGCTACCAAATCAGTTTGGTTATGCGTTTGGCTGTACGTGCCCGCCTCGCTGTTGTTCTTTATCATAGGAGTTTGCTTGTATGCATATTATCAGGTGCATCCAGAATTTACCGAAGTAATCAAAAGCCAAGTGGCCGCAGAGCGTTTGCCAACATCGGCAACACCGGCTCAAATTAGCGAAATGGCAGCCTCTTTAAAGCCAGCAGATTATGGCGATAAGGTAATGCCGCATTTTATGGTAAACAAAATTCCGGTGGGTTTGGTAGGACTGATCGTATCGGCCATCCTTTCGGCAGCCATGAGCACCATCAGCTCGGGAATGAACGCCTCGGCAACGGTGTTCACCGTTGATGTATTTAAAAGATATTTCAAGCCAGATTTAACAGATAAACAAAACCTGCGCACCTTGCACGTTACCACAGTAATTTTTGGCTTAATGGGCATGGGCACTGGCTTGGCCATGATAGGGGTTAAAAGCTTGTTGGACATTTGGTGGGAGCTATCCGGAATATTCGCCGGTGGTATGTTGGGCTTGTTCCTTTTGGGCATGATCAGCAAAAAAGCCAAAAATACTGAAGCTTTTACGGCTACTTTAATCGGTATTGCCGTAATCCTTTGGATGACTTTCTCCAGCTTCATTCCCGAGAAATATGAATTTTTGAGAAGTCCATTCCACAAAAACATGATCATCGTAGTGGGTACCCTCACCATTTTCTTGGCAGGGGTTATCATCACCAAATTAAAAGGAAACAAACAGGCTGCCTCGGAAGCATAGCATTTGATCGATTTTGAATTAAGAAGATTTTAAGAAGATAACATGAACACAAAAAAAGGATTTATCCCAGTAATGCTTACGCCGTTTAAAGACAATGGTGCGGTAGATTTTGATGGATTGACCAAGTTGACCGAACTTTATCTGGAAGCTGGCGCCGCTGGACTATTTGCCAATTGCCTATCTAGCGAGATGTTTGAGCTTTCTGAAGATGAGCGAATTGCCACCGTAAAACACGTAGTGAAATTGGCCGAAGGGAAAGTGCCGGTGGTAGCTACGGGAACTTTTGGAGGTGAGATTGCCAAACAGGCTGATTTTGTAAAACGAATTTATGATACCAAGGTGGATGCCGTGATCGGTATTACCGGATTATTGGCCGAAGAAAATGACAGTGATGAGGTGTTTGAAGCCAATGTACATCGCTTATTGCAGCAAACGGAAAATATACCCCTGGGTTTTTACGAGTGCCCGGTACCTTATAAAAGAGTAATTACGCCAAAGCAACTTGGAGATTTGGTAGCTACCGGTAGGGTAACCTATCATAAAGACACCTGTTTGGATATTAAACAAATAAGGGAAAAGCTTGCGTTAACCAAAGACGCTCCAAATTTTGGGCTGTATGATGCCTACATGGTACATGCGGTAGAGTCTTTAAAAGCCGGCTCGGCAGGTTTATCCTGCATACAGGGCAATTATTTCCCTGAATTGTTGGTTTGGCTTTGCAATCATTACAACAGTGCTGGCCTGCAAAATGAGGTGGCATTGGTACAGCAGTTTTTTATTGACCAAATGGATGTCATGCACGACGTATATCCAACGGTTGCAAAATATTATCTCCAAAAAAGAGGATTGCAGATTTCAACTTTTACCCGCAGAACTGGCATTGGCGAGTTTAATGCGGAAGTGAAAGCTAAAGTTGACCAACTCTTTGAAGATTATGCCAGCTTAAGGGAGCGAGTAAACCTCGAAAGCGTATTGGCATAAAAGTAAATGGTCTGTAATGGATTATTATTTTTGGTTTGGGCTCCTGCTAATAGTAGGAGCTTTTTTATGAAACAATCATGATGAAAACAAAATTGGTGTTGGGCATAGCTTTAAGCTTATCCCTAAATTTTGCGCAAGCACAACAGGCAAGCCCGGCCCTAATCAGCGGACAGCCTATAAAAAATGGCAATTCAAGTGGCTACGGGCGGCTTTCGCTACCATTTTACAATGGCCATAATATGGGATTTGCCGCAGTAAAAAATAAGCAGCCAAAAGACCTGTTCCTGCAGGGTACCGATGGCCATGGCAGGGGCACCTATTTGTATGTTTACAAGGGATTATCGCCAGAAGGCATACCAATTTTTGCCGAACCAGTAAAAATTACCGTGCCTTTTGAAGATAAGGGCGATAACAGGGGACTCATTGTTCAGGATAAAAGTGGAAAAATTTACGGCGTATGGGCATTTGGACAAACCCTCCGCTATGCTGAATTTAACAAAAGCAACCTCAGCTTTGCGGAATTAAAGCGCATCAATATCAAAGGACAGCCCAGAGGCTATGCTAATTTTGGGATTGTACCGCTAAAGGATGGCAGGTTACAGTTCCTGTTTTCGGTTGGACAAGAGGGCGTGTTTAGCAACGGAAAGGATTTTCCCAAAATGATTACCTACAATGCCGAAGGCTTTTGGCCCTACGAGCTCCGTAAAATGGGGGTGTTTGGTGGCATAGCCGATGGCTTGGAAACCCAAACCGTTCATATCAAGCAATTAACAGAACTTGACCAAGCCTTATTTACCATTGATGGTTTTGTGAAATTTACCATGGCCAATAATAGTTACGTACTTTCGGGAACCCGTTTGGGCAATGTGTTATTTTACAAGCTGGATGAAAGCGCAGGGACACTCTCTAAACGTAAACATGCCGTTAATCAGGATGGGGTGCTGTTGCGCAATCCGGGGGTACATTCTTCGCCAGCCTATTTTTTTGATGGTGAGCAAAGCCAAGGTTTAATTACAGTAGGTGAGGGCGGCGTGTATTATTATAAAAACACCAATAAGATAGACAGGAACGGTAACTTGGTGATGCAAGAACCTGTGCATGTACTTCAGCAAAATCCAAAAGTGTACGGTGGCTCCTTGGTGCAGCCGTCGGTAGCTGATTGGGATGGAGATGGTAAGTTAGATATCATTGCAGGCAATTCTATGGGATTTTTGTTCTTCTATAAAAATACGGGAAGCAACCAGCACCCTATTTACGGCGATCCACAGCCCTTAGTGGCCGATGGCAAGGTAATCCATGTGCAACCAGGCTATCGCGAGGATATCCAAGGACCGGGTGAAGCCAGATGGGGCTATACCTCGCCAAATGTTATTGATTGGGATGGCGACGGTTTATTGGATATTTTAACTGGCGACAGCCGTGGCAAGTTTATGGTTTACCTTAATATTGGCACTAAAACCGCTCCGAAACTGGACCGCGAGCATACGCTGTATCTTGATGGCATGGATATGTACGGCACTTGGCGTACCCGGCCAGGTGCTGCAAAACTAGGCGGCAGAATGGCTTACATCACCTTGGATAAGGATGACGAGTTTCACCTTTATTGGCAGTTGGACAAATACAACTTGGAAGATGGCGGCAAGCTAAAAATGGGCGATAAAAATATTAGAGGAAATAAACTTGGCGGTGGTACCGTAGGTCGTGCAAAGTTTGAAATTGTAGATTGGGATGGCGATGGCGTGAAAGACCTGTTGGTAGGTACTTACGGCAAACAATCTATTCCCGACACCCTGAACGGACTTCCAGTTAACATGAAACCTAAACGAGGATCAACCATTCTTTTCCTGAAAAATAGCGGTACCGAGGTAAAACCCAATTACGAATTTCCAAAAGTGTTGAAGTTTAAGGGACAGAATATTTCGTTGGGCGGGCATGAGATAGGTGGCTGTGTGGCGGCTATTGGCCCGGGCAGCAACCCCATGAATTTGGTAGTTGGTATAGAAACGGGTGTATTTATGTTTTACGATAAGAAAGACTTGAGCTGGTGAGGCCTTCATTTAAGAACTCGTTATTTTCGGCACCTTAGGCACCGAGGAACATTTTAGTTTTCTGCAAGTGCTTAGATAAACGAAGGTGCCTTGGCCGTTTGATGCATTTTAGCGTTTTATATATTTAAGAACATCTATTGGCCAAATCCGTCATTTCGAGAAATGAGAAATCCCATGGTTACCATTAATATGATGGACAACCTATGGCTGATATTGAAGAGTCTTATCTCCCAAATGTGCCCAGTAAAAAGCAGATAGATTCTCAAATGATAATATCCTACAAACATTAGCGAATAATAGATAAAATAACAGTATTGCAGTTCGGTAACTTTAAATAACTGAATATATACCCTCTGTACACTGTATGAAAAAGAAAACCTCTTTGTTGGCCGCATGCCATTATTCTTTTTTGGTCAAGAATTTTTTTTTGCTGACCATCTTGTTATTTACCGGAACTTTAGTTCAAGCGCAAATCTTAGCATGGCAATTTGCCCTTCCTGAACCTACAAAAGGCGTGGAAACCAGTATAGGAGCCACTACCGTTCACGAATTTTTGGAAACCTCCTTGCTTACCAGAGGCAAAGGGGTATTGCCTAAACAAGGCAATAGCCGAGGTTTTAGCGGTAATTTTGGGGTTGACGAAAGCTTTGAGGAAGCTCAAAAATCAAACTCCTACTTTCAATTTGAGGTAAAGCCCAAAAAAGGATATCAGTTTTCTTTAACCAGTTTAAAAGCTACCTTGAGAAGGCAAGAGCAATCGGCACATATCTACCAGTGGACTTACAGCCTCGATGGCAAAAACTTTATCAAAATAGCAGAAAGTGCCAACGTTACCTCTATCCACAATAACGGAGCCGTACAGGCGCCTATTGACCTCTCTCAAATCAAAGCGCTTCAACAGGTAAATAAACCAATTATCCTACGTCTATACGCTTGGGGCGGTTTAACCAATCAAGGAAAAGCCATTGCTTTTGGCTTCGGAAAATCAGATGCTAAAGGTAGCAATGCCTTAACACTGGAAGGTACAGTTAATAAGAGATAAAATAAACCAAACAAACTAAATAAAAGCGTATGAAGAAACTTTTACTAATTACAGGTTTAACCCTTATCAGCGTTTTCGCTCGTGGACAAATACTTGCGTGGGATTTTTTCAGCAACACCTCTACCGCAACTTCTTACAATTCAACCTATAATAACCCTGATGTGGATGCCTCCGTTTTAACCAGGGGAAGTGGCGCAGGAGCTGGCGGAGGATATTCTTACGGTTTCTCTATTCGATTTGTAGAAGGTGCCAATAGTTACGAAAATGCAAAAGCTAACAATGCTTATGTAGAATTTAAGGTAAAGAGTGCCTCCGCATACCTATCATTAGAGGGCATTGATGTGAAGCTAAGATCGCATTCATTAGGGGCCACAAAATATCGCTGGGCGTATAAAAGACCCGAGGATGCCGATTTCGTTCCTCTGGGTACCGCCGATGGAAATTTTCCGGCTTATGATTCTGCAAATGACACCGGCATACCGCAACCTACCTTAGAATTAAGTTCTGTAAGTGCTTTACAGGGAATACCCGCAAATACAGAAGTAATATTCAGGTTGTATGGATGGGGAGGAGTAGGCACAACCGGTAATAATACTTCCGCTATTGGTAAGTCATCTTCTGCTCAAGGATCTATTTCTTTGATGCTGAGAGGTGTCTCAACTTCGTCGCCTATCAGCTTGTCTACCGATAAACAGATCGTTTCATGGCAGTGGGCTGCTTTAGGGGCATCCACGACCAATCCCATTGCTGATCCGGTTTCCGCCACCAACTACGATGCAAACTTAAGTTCCTATACCTTGTCCAGAGGAGCGGGATTAACAGCAGCGGCATACCAAAGAGCCTTCGCTTCTACTTTGGCGGCAACTTCAACCAGTTTGGCAGATGCCGAAGCTGCAAATGAATATTATCAAATCACGTTAAGTTCTAATTCCGGATATTATAAAACTTTATCTTCTTTACTTTATAGAATAAGAAGAACAGCTGCGGGACCCACGTCATATCAATGGAAATATAGTATTGATGGGGAACCTGAAGTGAATATCGGGACCAGTGGAACTTTTCCTGCACCTGCGGCGGGGTCTGATGGTGTAGATATGTATTTGGATTTACAAGGAATTAATGCTTTGAAGAATATACCGTCTAACAAAAACATCACCTTGAAAATTTATATATGGGGCAATGCCTCTACTGCGGCCGCTTTTGGTTTTGGCCGATTTACCCACAACACCACAGATTTTAGCAGCTTATACCTCAGAGGTATCGTTAGCGCAACGCTACCCATAACTTTAACCTCGTTTAAGGCAACTAAACAAACCAATTCGGTACGTTTAAATTGGTACACCTCTGCTGAAAACGGCAATAGCCACTTTGAAGTATTAAGGGCCGGTGATGATCAAAAATTTTTGAGCATTGGCAAAGTCAATGGAAGCGGTACAACCAGCACGGCTAAAGGGTATGCGTTAACAGATTATAAGCCATTATTAGGAGGAAATTATTACAAACTTGTACAAACAGATATCAATGGCGATTTTAAAGAAGTAGGTGATGTACAACATGTACAATTTAATTTTTCAAAAACCTCTTTAACAGTGTTGCAACAAGAAGATCAGTCAACGGTTAAAGCTTTACTGACTATTGACAAGGCAGATCAAGCAAATGTTTTGGTGTACAATGTTTCGGGCAATGCGCTTTATCAGGGTCAAGTTGCCTTTAATAGCGGTGTTAATGAAATTTTACTCCCAATTCATTTAAACAGGGGGATGTATATCTTGAAAGTTAAAACACAATCAGGAGCAATATGGCAAACAAAATTTGTGAGATAAAAATGTTTTTGATGCTTATGCTGTAAGCCTTTTTGTCATTTTAGAACTAAATAAACCAATATAAACCAAACTATATGAAAAAGATTAACATTGCCTTCATGATGCTGGCTTTGCTAACGGTTAATACCTTAAAAGCCCAGGTTATTGCAGGTTGGAATTTAAAAGCCTACAGTACCGGCAATAATTCCATCCCAGGAAGCCTTAACGCGACCACTCAGGACGCCAATATCGAAACACCTGTTTTATCAAGAGGCAGTGGGCTAACGCCAAGTTATTTCAACTATGCTTATTTTTCTGATGTCACTTCAACAAGCGCTACAGGAAATACCGCTATCAATGCTGTTAGTAATGGCGATTACTATCTCGTTACCCTAAAAGCGGCAACAGGTACAATGAACATCACGAAAATTAACTACCAATTATATCGATCGGCAAATGGACCAAACACTTTCAGATGGGCCTATAGTATTAATGGTGGCGCCTATGTGAATGTAGGTACCGCTGATGTAACCTATACAGGTACAGAAAACCTGGGATTGGTACAAAGTACCATTGATTTATCCGGTATAACCGAGTTGCAAAACATTCCTGCAACCTCAACAGTAACTTTCAGACTGTTAGGATGGGGAGCAGCCACGGGTACCAGAAGATTTGGACTGGGCAGAAACGCCTCTGCATCTGATAATACGTTAATTCTTGCTTTCGAGGGATCTTTATCCGCAACACTTCCTGTGGAACTTACCTCTTTTACCGCAAAACCACAAAGCAATACCGTGCAATTGAATTGGCAAACCGCCTCTGAACAGCGCAATTCACATTTCGAAATCCTGCGTTCAGCAAATGGGGCTAGTTTTGAGGTGATTGGAACAAAGCAAGGACACGGCACCACCCAAAGTAAACAAAACTACAGTTTTATGGATAAACAGCCCATAAACGGAACCAGCTATTATGCCCTGAAACAGTATAACGAAGATGGGGGAAGTAAACTTTATGATGCCATCTCTGTAAAAACTACCTTAACTTCTGAATGGTTCAGCGTGGCACCAAGTACAGCTGGTATTTCTCTTCGTGTAGATGCCGGTTTAAGCGAAAAGGCCAATATTTCCATTATGGATGTCAGCGGAAACAAAATTACCGAAAGACAACTGCTGTTAAATAAGGGTGTTAACCAATTAGAGATCGAGAATGTCATGCTGGCCAAGGGCAAGTTATATTTGGTCAACCTCAAATCGGCAAGTATCAACCAAACCGCTAAAATTATCAAATAGAAAAAAAGAAGAGCATTGATTTATATTTCATCTTTTAGGGATGAGTAGGGGATCTATGTGCCTAAAAAAACAAATTTATCCTTAAAAATATGCAGCGAAAATTAGCACCAGTGTTTTTTTTGTTTCTGTTGTTGAGCTGTTTTTTTACTTCGGTAAGAGCGCAGCAAACCTTAAAAGCAATTAGCCTTAAAGTTATAGATGCCGACCGAAACGACCCTTTGGCCGGTGTAGTTGTTGGCGCTGTTTTAGATAAAAAGAAATCAACCTTAACTAACGAAGAGGGCTTTTTCTCCATCACACTGTCTGAAACAGACACCTTAGTGATTTCTCACATTGGTTATCAGCGCCAGCGTATTGCCGTGAAGAAAATCAGTGGAAATACCATCGCCTTAAAACCAATGGCCACCCAATTGGAGGATGTGATCATTATCGGTTACGGAACAGCAAAAAGAGATGAAATAGCGGGCTCGGTAGCCAAGGTTGATATCGAAGAAATGAAAAAAGCACCCGTAACTTCTTTTGAACAGGCACTGCAAGGGCGGGTAGCAGGACTACAAATCTCAGCCAACGACGGGCAGCCCGGCGACGAAATGAACGTCGTGATCAGAGGCGGTAATTCGCTCACGCAAAGCAATGCACCCTTGTATGTGATTGATGGCTTTCCAATAGAAGATCCCTCTTTAAGTTCCCTCAGCCCCGATGATATTGCTTCTATCACCATTTTGAAAGATGCCGCCTCAACTGCAGTTTACGGTGCCAGGGGAGCAAATGGTGTAATTGTAATTGAAACCAAAAGAGGGCAAGAGGGAAAACCCGCATTCACTTATCAGCTTAACTATGGCGTGCAACATACGGATAAGCGAATGGATTTGATGAATCCTTATGAATTTGTGAAATACCAGTTGGAATTTAATCCAACCCGGGCAAATAGTACCTACCTAATTAACGGCCGCACTTTGGACAGTTACAAAGATATCGAAGGGATAAACTGGCAGGAGGCGGTATTTAGAACCGGAGCTTACCAGCAACATAATATCAGTGTAACAGGAGGTACCAAGCAGTCTAAGTACATGATCTCGGCTGCCATACTTGATCAGCAGGGAATGATCATCAATACTGGATTTAAGCGCTATCAAGGTCGTTTGGCCTTAGACCAAAGCTTTTCCAAACGAGTTACTTTTAGGCTGCGGGCCGATTATAGTAGTCAGGATGCTTATGGACAACGGGTAGCGGCATCCAATGCTGATAGTAACGGGGCGCAAGCAACCAGTTACTTGCTTTTTGGCACTTGGGGATATAGGCCTGTAACGGGAAATGTTGATGAAAATTTGGAAGATGACCTCCTGGATCCTACCATTCAGCTCTCTACAGACTCGAGAATCAATCCGGTAATGTCGGCCAGTAACGAATACAACAGTAACAAAATCCAGAACCTCAATGCCAATGCTTTTGTCAATTTCAACATTATGGATGGACTAGATTTTAAAATTTCTGGCGGCATCAGCAACAGAAACTCCAGGGTTGATGAATTTTACAACAGTAGCACTTCAAGGGGCAATATCAATATCTACGGTAACTCAGCAAGGGGAGTAAACGGCGCAATTGACTTTCCGTCAAGATTTAGCTGGACCAATGAAAATACCCTGAACTACACTAAACAATTTAACAAGGTACATCGTATCAATTCAGTGATAGGTTTTACCATGCAGGAAGTAAAAAGCTCGTCCTATGGCTTTGCTACCCGCCGCATAGCCGATGAAAGCTTGGGCATGCCCAGCCTGGCTTTGGGTACACCTTATCAGGTTGGAGCCATGGAGTCAAGAAATACCTTGCTTTCAGCACTGGGAAGGATCAACTACAACTATAAATCCAAATATACCATCGAATTTAGCATGCGTGCAGATGGCTCCTCTAAATTTAGGCCAGAGAACCGTTGGGGCTATTTCCCGGCAGCAAGTTTGGCATGGTTGGCAAGCCGCGAAAAATTCATTAAAAATATCAAGGCCATTAGCAATGCCAAGTTTAGGATAAGCTATGGCCTTTCTGGAAATAACCGCGTGGGCGATTTCTCTTATCTGTCAACCATTGGCTATCCTATGGCAAATGCTTATTCTTTCCAAAATCAAACCCCACAGTTGGGCAGTTGGTTAAGTAATTTGGGTAACCCACAATTAACTTGGGAAACTACCGCCCAGCTGGATTTGGGAACGGATATTTCTTTGTTAAAAGACCGAATTAACTTTACCATAGACTATTACAACAAAGAAACCAAGGATTTACTGCTAAACGCTGATATCCCTACCACTACGGGCTATTCGAGAGTGTTCAGAAACATTGGGAAAGTACAAAACAAAGGTTGGGAGTTTACCTTATCTACCATTAATATCAAAAATGCGAACTTTTCGTGGTCTAGTAATTTCAACATCTCCTTTAATAAAAATAAAGTATTGGAACTGGCAGATAACCAGGAAGTTTTCCTGAGCCGTGTATCATGGACCAGCACTTTTAATGCTACACCTTTGTATCTCACTAAGGTAGGCCAGCCCGTTTCGCAGTTTTATGGTTATGCCTTTGATGGCGTGTATCAATATGCTGATTTTGATCAGATGGCCGATGGCAGTTACAAACTAAAATCGGGAATTACCGACAATGGTAACGATAGAGAAAGTATCCAGCCTGGCGACGTTAGATACAAAGATATGAACGGAGACAGGGTCATCAACGATCAAGATATGGTCGTTATCGGTAGAACTTTACCTAAGCATACCGGCGGTTTTTCCAACGTATTCCAATATAAATCATTTACCCTTAGTGCTTTATTGCAATGGAGCTATGGTAACCACATCTTTAACGCCAATAGGGTGGTTTTTGAGGGCAATGAAATTAATCGAAATAATGTGAACCAATTTGCGGTTTACCAAAACAGATGGACCCCAACTAACCCGAGCAATACCATGTTTAGGGCAGGTGGATCAGGACCATTGGGAGCCTATTCTTCGCGTACGATTGAAGATGGTTCCTACCTGCGGTTAAAAACAGTGGCCTTGGCCTATCTCATTCCGGCAAAATGGTCAGCAAAAATCGGATTGAGCAAGTTGCAGGTCACCGCATCTGCACAAAACCTGGCCACTTGGACCAAGTATTCGGGGATGGACCCCGAGGTTTCGGTACGCAATACCATACTTACCCCAGGTTTCGATTACTCTGCCTACCCATTACCAAAAACAATTGTATTTGGGCTACAAGCATCATTTTAAGAGTTTTATGAAAAGAAAATATCAAATCATTATCGCATGCTTAACTGTTGGTTTCATCAGTTCATGCTCAAAGTTTTTGGATGTTAAACCTAAGGACTCCATACTGCCCGACGAGTATTTTGAAACTGAAATACAGTTGAACAAAGCCCTGATAGGCGTTTACGATGTGCTGGGCAGCTCGGCACTTTACGGCAACTACATGCACGGCCGTATGGGCTTAGATGCCGATGAAGGTTTTCAACGAAGCTCAACCTTGGTTACCGGTCCCATCACTTATGATGTAGAAGCGGCCGACTTAACAGTCCAGAACTTTTGGGCTGCTTTGTACGATGGCATTAACCGGGCCAATTTCCTGCTTGAAAATATCCACCGCCCTAAAATGGACGAAACCAAGAGAAACGAAATCAAGGGACAGGTGCTTTTTCTGAGAGGTTATTATTATTTCCTTTTGGTGGCCAACTTTGGCGATGTACCCCTAATTACTACGGCAACCAAATCCATAGGCAATACGCAAATTGCCCGCACACCTTCCAAACAGGTTTATGAGCAAATTGAAAAAGACATGCTTGCCGCCGAACCGCTGGTAAAAAGTGCTACCGAAGTGGGATTTGGCGGCAAAATCAACAAATCAGCGGTATGGGGCATATTGGCAAAAGTTTACTTGTACTGGGCGGGCTATCCGCTACGGGACCAAACCAAGTATGAAGAAGCCAGAAAATGGTCGTTAAAGGTAATTACCTCTGGAGAGCACACGCTAAATCCATCGTATCAGCAAATTTTTATCAATTATGCCCAGGATAAATACGATATCAAGGAAAGTATCTGGGAGGTAGAATTTTGGGGCAATGATGCCGAAGCTTATGTCGAGTCGGGCAGGGTAGGTAGTGTATTGGGAATTGCCAATTCCACGGATGATCCGGTAGTAGGCAGGGTGTTGGGGTACATCAACGCTACCGCTACATTGTACAGGAGGTATGAAGACACCGATTTACGCCGCGATTGGGCCATTGGACCTTTCCGGTACAGTGGCACCCCACCGGCAAAAATCAACTACAGTGCCACACAGATTTATCAGCGCAACGCCGGTAAATGGCGACGCGAATATGAAGTGGTTTCCCCAAAATCCATTATCTCAACTCCGCAAAACTATCCATTGCTACGTTACAGTGATGTATTGCTCATGTATGCCGAAGCAGAAACCGAAGTAAGCGGAACCCCAATTGCCGCGGCCTATAATGCCATTAACCAGGTGCGTAGGCGGGCTTATGGAAAAGAAATCAATACGCCCAATGCCACCGTTGATTTTTCGGGAATGGGAAAAGCCAGTTTTTTAGGCGCCCTGCAAGATGAAAGAAGTCGCGAGCTCGCTTTTGAATCCATTCGCAAAGGCGATTTGGTAAGATGGGGCCTATTGGTAAACAAAATGAAAACGGTGGAAGCTGATTTTGGAAAGGACATAGTGCCTGACAACCTCAAACATGGTGCTAAAACTTTCAAAAGCGCATCAGCCAGAGATGTGGTTTTCCCAATCCCAGCCTATGAAATGTCCTTAAACAGATTATTAATTCAAAATTACGGGTGGTAAAATTTAAGGTAATGAAAAACAACATGATATATGCAGCTTTGCTGGGCTTCTGTTTGGCTTCCTGCGATAAAGAAAAAACACTTAGCGAACCCGTTTTTGAGGTAAAGGCCAATGCCAGTACATACAAGGTAGGCGATAGGGTACAATTTAACTTAACCGGTAATCCGGATATCGTAAGCTTTTATTCGGGAGAAGTAGGTAACGACTACAATTATGTGCAAGGCAGGGTAATGCCCGCTACAAGTGCCCTTTCGTTCACTACCCGTGTGCTTGCCGCCGGGCAAACCAATCAGTTCGAGGTATTGGCCTCTTCTGATTTTAATGGGATTTACACCTTGGAAAATGTACAGGCCGCCACATGGGTTCCATTAAACAGTAGGATAAATTTGGCAACAGCAAATACAGAGGTTAACGCTGGTACAGTAAGTGTAAATGATGCCTTAAGCAAGGGAAAGGCCATTTACATAGGCTTCAGATATAAAACCAAGGCCAAAGAAAATGCAGGTAACCTGCTGGGCGCCCGTTGGCGGGTAACCAATTTTTCGTTCCTCATTTCATCGGCCATTTCTTCCGAAGAAAAGGCACTTAGCGGTAGCGCCGGATGGAACGTGGTTACCAGCAGCAACTACGAAGCTAACAGGGTGCGTATTACCAGTGCTTATTTAGAATTTATGGGAAACGCTACCAATACATCGGTAGATACCGAAGGCTGGATCATTACTTACCCTATCCTGTTTGATGGGTTTATCACTTATTTACCAGACAAGTCTAAACCAATTAAGAGTATTGGTAGTCAAAGCGTGCAAAACTATACCCATATTTACCAGCAAGCTGGAACTTACAAAGCAACTTTTATAGCTGCAAATGCCAATACAGAAGGTTCAAAACAAATTAAAAGAGAAATTACCCTAAACATTATTCCCTAAACCACAATGAAAAAACTTTTTTTAAGCATTGCTTGCACGTTACTGCTCCACCTTGGGTTACAAGCACAAGAAACACCGCATAAATACAGTTCGTTTCCCTTTAATACGCAAAGCCTAAAGGAAATTGGGTGCAGTGCCGAACAAATCAAAAAAATCGCAGAAATTAGAAAAACGGTGATGGACGAGCGTAAAAAGGTAAACGACGATGCCGCCATGACTGATCGTGACAAAAAACTGGAGCAGCGCAAGCTTATCGACAAAAGTAAGTTGCAAATGATGGAAGTACTTACGGATGAACAAAAGCAAAAGGTAGAAGAATTTAACAAAAAGGCCAAAGAAGAAAAATCATCGTGTTAAAATGAAGAAAATATGGATCGCCCTATCATTAACATGGTGGTTGGGTAGTGCGCAGGCAAAAGTAATATTGCCTTATGTATTTAGTAACGGAATGGTACTGCAACAGCAAAGTAATGCCGCCATTTGGGGTAAAGCCACTCCTGGAGCAGCGGTAAATGTGGTCACTTCGTGGAATAAAAAAGTGTATAAAGTGAAAGCCAATGCCGATAGCACCTGGAAAGTGAAAGTAGAAACCCCCCAAGCAGGTGGACCCTACCAAATTGACATCAATGATGGTGATTTGGTGAGTATTAAAGAAGTGCTGATTGGTGAGGTTTGGTTCATTTCTGGGCAGTCCAACATGGAGATGGCATTGCGTGGCATGGGTGAAAGCCAACCTATTCTTGGGGGACCAGAAGCAATTGCCAATGCCAATAACAACCAGATTAGGTTTTTTAGGAGCCAACATAAAGTTTGGGGAGCACCAACCGATAATTTGAGAGGCAGGTGGCAAGCCGCCAGTCCTGCAAGTGCACCGCTATTCAGTGCGTTAGGTTATTTTTTTGCCCTTAAACTTCAAAAGCAGCTAAACATCCCTGTGGGAATACTGCAAGTGGCCTATGGAGGTACACCCATAGAAGCCTGGATGAGCAGAGAAAGCTTGGCTCCATTTAGTGCCGAAGTAAAAATACCGCAGGAAAAAAATCAAGTGATCGCAAATAAAGGAACACCAACCAGTTTGTTCAATGGAATGATTAACCCGATGATCGGTTTTACGGTAAAAGGAATGTTGTGGTATCAGGGCGAACATAACAGACGCTTTCCAGCGCTTTATGCCAAACTTTTTCCGGCCATGGTGGCTGACTGGCGCAAACGCTGGGACAACGGCGAGTTCCCTTTTTATTACGTGCAAATTGCCCCTTATGGTTCGCCGGAAAGTTACGTGCCCTACATCCCGTTTTTAAGGGAGTCTCAGCTCAATAGCTTAGCCGTTATACCCAATTCAGGGATGGTGGTAAATGTGGATTTAGGCGTAGCGCATTTTAACCATCCACCATTTAAGGAAAAACTGGCCGATAGGATGTTGGCCATGGTGCTTCATAAAAGCTATGGATTTAAGCACCTGCCTTACCAGGGGCCAGTTTATAAGGCCTTGAGCGTGCAGGGAAATACCGCCATATTGAGCTTTAACCACGCTGAAAAGGGATTAAAGTTCAGCGAGCAGAACATGGCCAATTTTGAAGTGGCCGGCGCTGATAAGAAGTTCTATCCAGCATCAACGCTTAGCATCAAAGGTAGTAGCATCGAAGTTAGCGCAACGGAAGTAAGCAAGCCTGTGGCAGTGCGTTATGCCTTTAAAGGCTGGGTGGTAGGCAATTTATACAATGCTGAGGGGTTTCCCGCTTCATCCTTCCGAACCGACAATTGGGAAATCCCCAAGTAGCTTTTTCCTTCATCATTGCCGAGTACCCAACAATCCTAAAGCTAAATGATTTGATCTTTTCGATTGTGGTTATTACAAGGTACGAAGCAATGACGAATTTAAGAGTGACTTTATAACAAACCATTATCCAACTATTAATTAACATGAATAAAATCATAACCATATTGATTTGCTTTTTGCTCCAATCGCAATTATCCATGGCAAAAATTACCCTGCCTAGTTTCTTTGCCAATGGGATGGTATTGCAACAACAAGCACAAGTAAATTTTTGGGGCAATAGCAGTAACCCCTTAAAAATATTGACCATTACCACCTCGTGGGACAATAAGAAATATCAAATAACTAGCGACCCCGGCGGTAAATGGAAAACCAAACTCATTACACCAAGGGCCGGTGGGCCATATACCATTACCATTAACGACGGCGATAATGCCCAACTAAGCAACGTTTGGATTGGTGAGGTTTGGCTTGTATCAGGACAGTCTAACATGGAAATGCCAGTACAAGGCTTTAAAGATCAGCCTGTGCTAAACTCAGCCCAGATTTTCAAAAATGCCACCAACAAAAACATCCATGTTTTCAGAACAATTAAGGAAGCCAAGGGAGCACCAACAGATCACATGCGTGGAAATTGGCAAGTAGCTGATTCGGCTGCCATACGCCTTTTCAGTGCCGTGGGTTATCTTTTTGCCGTTGAACTGCAACAAAAGCTACAAGTACCAGTAGCTATTATCCAGTCTGCTTGGGGCGGTACAGGTGTAGAGTCGTGGATGAGCGCCGAAGCCCTGAAAGGATTTGATAAATACCCCCTAAAGGAAGCTAATGCCGTGCAAAAAACAGACCGGAATGCACCTTCGGCCCTGTTCAACGGAATGATCAATCCATTAATTGGTTACGGCATTAAAGGCGTGCTGTGGTATCAGGGAGAGCGTAACCACCGCGAACCAGACTTATACGCACAAATGTTCCCAAAAATGATTGCCGACTGGAGAACCCGCTGGAACATTGGCGACTTTCCGTTTTACTACGTGCAGTTGGCTCCTATAGAATCTGTAAAAGATGGAGAACAGATCTCGCTTTCGGCCTTGTTTAGGGAAATGCAATACAACACCCAGCTTTCAGTACCTAATACGGCCATGTCAGTTACTTTGGATGCGGGCGAGCAAAAGATAATCCACCCGGCAAACAAACCTGTAGTAGCCAAACGTTTGGCCGCCATCGCACTTCATAAAAACTATGGTTTTAAAGAAATACCCTATGCTGGCCCAAGTTATAAAAGCTTCACCGTAAAGGATAGGCTGCTTATCCTTAATTTTGAACATGCCGAAAATGGATTGAAAGCTTTTGATACGCCCAGTATCAATTTTGAGCTAGCCGGGGCCGACAAGGTATTTCACCCCGCAAAAGCTCAGGTTAAGGGCAATACGGTAATCCTACAGGCGGATCAGGTACCAAAGCCGGTAGCCGCACGCTATGGCTTTAAAATGTGGGTAATGGGCGATTTGTATAACGCCGAAGGCCTGCCAGCTTCATCCTTTAGAACCGATAATTGGTTTGCCCCAGCATACGGCAAAAAATAATTTGTTAAAAAGTATTAAAACCAATACAATGTATTCAGTTATTGAATATATTTAAACAATTAAATATAAATTCTTAATGAAAAAATTATTGTTTACGCTATTTATTGCGTGTTTTACCGTAGTATTTGCAAACGCTCAAGATGCCCCTAAAAAGAAAACTTCTTTTGGTTGGGACAAGGCCTCGCTTACCGAAATTGGTTGTGATGCAGAAACGATTAAAAAAATTGCTGCAGTAAAAAAAGAGGCTACAGCAAAGAGACAGAAAATTGATGAAGATGCCAGTCTTGACGAAAAAGCAAAAAAGGCGGCCATCAAAGAGGTAGTGAAAGAAAGAAACGATACGATGATGGGCTTTTTGAACGACGAGCAAAAGAAAAAAGTGGCGGAAATTAACGCCAAACTAAAAGAAGAAGCCAAAACAGCGGGTAACTAAATTACCCGATTAAATTTCAATAGGGGACAGGTCAATTGTTGCAATAGACCTGTCCCTTTTTTTATAGCTAAAGCCCTTTAAATGATATTTTAAAAGAAGCATGATAAGATAGTATAAAAATTGGGAAAGAAAAGTAACACTAATTTTGTAGGATACCACTAAATTAGCCAAATGCTACACCGTAGGCACAATAAAGTTCTATGAATTTACCTGCGTAGCATGAACAACCAATAGAGATGTATGATATGAAATTCAAGTTATTTTTAGCTGCACTATCCTTATTTTTTCTTTCAAAGGCCGCTGAGGCCAAAGTGGTACTACCATCGGTATTTTCAAATGGGATGGTATTGCAACGAAACACCGAAGTAGCCATTTGGGGTAGCTCCAACCCTTCAAAAGAAATTGTGTTAACTACTTCTTGGAACGGCAAAACCTACAAGGTAATGCCTACGGCAGGCCAATGGCGGGTTAAAGTGGCCACCCCAGCTGCCGGCGGCCCCTATACCGTAACCATTAATGATGGAGAGGAAACCAAATTGCAGAATATCCTGATCGGAGAAGTTTGGATAGCCTCGGGACAATCTAATATGGAAATGCCCTTAAAGGGATTTAAGGACCAACCGGTAAGTAATTCCGAAGAAACCATCAAAAACGCTGCTAACGATAAAATCAGATTGTTTCTGGGCGAAAAGGTAACTTGGTCCAATCCCTTAAATGAGGTGAAAGGACAGTGGCAAGCGGCTTCGCCATCGGTAGTAACCGACTTTAGTGCGGTAGGCTATGGTTTTGCCAAAACCTTGCAAGAGAAATTAAACGTGCCTATCGGGATTATCCAAGTGGCTTGGGGCGGTACGCTAGTTCAAGCTTGGATGAGCGCAGAAAGCTTAAAACCATATCCCGCAGTGAAAATTCCAGAAGCAAATAATACAGCACTAGCAGACAAGAATGTTGCTACAGGACTATTTAATGCTATGATTAATCCTTTGATAGGTTTTGGCATTAAAGGAGTCATCTGGTATCAGGGCGAGCAAAACAGGCACGAGCCCCAAAACTATTTGAAAATGTTCCCAGATATGGTAAAGGATTGGAGAAACCGTTGGGGAATTGGCAATTTTGCTTTCTACTATGTACAAATTGCCCCTTATATTTCCAAAACAGAGAAACTTTCAAAAGCAATGCTCGAGTTACAGCCAAAAGTTCCGTTTCTTCGTGAAGCACAATTGAAAGCCGAAAATATGATCCCCAACAGCGGAATGGCCGTAATTATGGATGTTGGTGCACAAAACACCATCCACCCGCCAGATAAACAATCCGTTAGCGATCGCCTTTCATTCATCGCCCTAAATAAAAGCTACGGACTGAAAAATGTTGCTTACCAAGGCCCTGTTTATAAAAGCCAACGTATTAACGGCGCACAAGTTACCTTGAAATTCGACCATGCAAAACAGCTGAAATTTATTGGTGATGCGAAAGAATCATCAAACTTTGAAGTGGCAGGTAAAAACCAGGTGTTTTATCCGGCCAAGGCCGTAATTACCAAAGATGGTATTGTAGTAAGCGCAAGCGAGGTACCAGAGCCGGTATCGGTGCGCTATGCTTTCAAAGCTTGGGCGCTGGGCGATTTGGTAAACGAACATGGTCTGCCAGCTTCGTCGTTCCGTACAGATAACTGGGTAATTCCAATGTAATGGATTAGGGAACAAAAGACCAGACAAAAAATCAGCAGAAAAGTAATTGACCAGTGCCTGTCATCCTTGGTTATGCGCAGGATAACAGGCTAAAATGGCCGGAGCGGAATGAACCGATAGCCATAGTCAATTATCCGGTTAAACCAATGAACTAGAGAACCAATGAACCAACAAATGAAACAAAAATGGATGCTGGGTATTGCCCTTATGGCTTCGGCCAGTTTGCTGGCCTTTACCCTAAAGAAAGAAAGCCCATCAAAGTATGCCGAAGAACCCAAACTTCAGCTCCTTAAATATAACAACCCTAACCTGGTAGTTGACTTGGGGGTAGGCCTGTGGGCTTGGCCAGTGCCGGTAGATTGGGACGGTGATGGCGATATGGACCTGTTGGTTTCCTGTCCTGATAAACCTTTCAACGGCCTTTGGTTGTTCGAAAACAAATCGGGAGCTAAAATCCCGGTATTCGAAAAGCCGGTAAAACTTGGCCCAGCAGTTAAAAACATCCAGATTTCATACAGCAATGGCAAGCCACGCTACACCACGCCAGGCGTTGAACTGCCCAACTTTAAAGCCGACCTGGGTAAAAAGAAAAACAAGCTATTTCCTGCTGATTCTATTTTAAAAGACCTCAAAGGCCGCAACCGTTTTAACCAATGGAAATTTGTAGACTATGATGCCGATGGAGATGATGATATCATTGTGGGAATTGATGACTGGGGCGATTATGGTTGGGATAATGCTTTTAACAAACAAGGCGTTTGGACCAACGGGCCATTAAGGGGCTTTCTTTACCTGATCGAAAACAAAAATGGAAAATATGAGAACAAAGGACGTTTAAAAGCCGAAGGCAAAGAGATTGATGTATACGGTGCGCCTTCGCCAAACTTTGCCGATTTTGATGGCGACGGCGATCTGGATATCATTTGTGGCGAGTTTTTGGATAAGATGACCTATTTTGAAAATATTGGAACCAAAAGCCAGCCCAAATATGCCAAGGGCAGATACCTCCAAAATGACGCTGGTATCATTAAAATGGACTTGGAAATGATTTTGCCAACCGCAGTTGATTGGGATGGTGATGGTGACGTAGACCTCGTTGTAGGAGATGAAGATGGCCGGGTAGCGCTGATAGAGAACACTGGCAAAGTGAAAAATGGCATGCCTGTATTTAAATCACCTTATTACTTTAAACAAAAGGCCGATAATGTGAAGTTTGGTGCCTTAGCAACACCTGTAGGCGTTGATTGGGATAACGACGGTGATGATGACCTTATTGTAGGCAACTCGGCCGGTTATGTGGCCTTTATCGAAAACCTGGGCATGAACGGCCAAAGCCCTAAATGGGCCGCTCCCAAATTGCTTGAAAGCGAGGGCAGGATAATCCGTATCCAGGCGGGCGATAACGGCTCTATCCAAGGCCCTGCCGAAGCCAAATGGGGCTATACCACAGTTTCAGTGGCCGATTGGGATGGCGATGGCCTGAAAGATCTTGTGGTCAACTCTATTTTTGGCGAAGTGTTGTGGTACAAAAACATCGGCACTGCCAAAGCGCCCAAATTGGGCAGGGCACAAAACGTGAAAGTGAAGTGGGAAACCAATGCCAAAGGACATAAACCGCATTGGAACTGGTGGGACCCAAAGCCTCAAACCTTGGTAACGCAGTGGCGTACCACACCTTTCGTGATAGATTGGAACAAGGATAAGCTCAATGATATTGTAATGCTGGATACGGGCGGTTATTTAACTTTCTTTGAACGTTTTAAACAAGGCAACGAATTATGGTTAAAGCCAGGTAAACGAATTTTTGAAGGCACCAAGCACAGCGCCTATGATCAAAAACACAGTATCAAGGACAGCCTGCCTGGTACATTAAGGTTAAATGATGGTAACTTTGGCCAAAGTGGCCGACGGAAGTTTACCATTGTTGACTGGGATGGCGATGGGGTACTGGATTTGGTGGCCAACAGTAAAAATGCCACTTTCCTTAAAAATACAGGAACCAAAAACGGTAAGGTATTTCTTAAAGATGAAGGCTATTTGGATGAACTGGTATTGGCCGGGCATGACACCAGCCCAACCACGGTTGACTGGAATAAAGACGGCATCCCGGATTTGTTGATTGGCGCCGAGGATGGCCATTTCTACTATATGTTAAACCCCAGAACAAAAAAAAAGTAAAATCGATGTTCCAATCGAAAGAAATTCAGTTGACCTACAGTGCCCACGGGCACACACTAAATACGGGCCAAGTATTTTCGCCCAATGATGAATGGATCGTTTTTGATCACCGAAATAATGATGGGGACATCAAGATCACGGGAAGCATTGCCATGGTGAATATAGGTACGGGCGAGGAAAAATTGCTTTACAGTACCGCCAACCAAAGCATACATGGCCCCGGAGTTGGGGCAGCAAGCTTCTCGCCGGTAGCCAACCAGGTTATTTTTATCCACGGTATTCGCAACGCTAACCAAAATCAACCTTATGATTTTACCCGCCGTACCGGGGTGGCCATCAATATACAGGCGCCACAAAAGCCCATTTTTATGGATGCCCGCAACGTGGAAGCTCCATTTACACCGGGTGCGCTGAGAGGAGGTACGCATGCCCACTCTTGGAGTGCCGACGGCCAAATGATCAGTTATACCTATAACGATGATGTGCTGGCCAAACTGGCCAAAACCAACCCTGAGGTAAAAGATTTGCGCACCATTGGAATCATGTTCCCCAAAAAGGTGCAGGTACCTGACACCGCCAATGTAGAAAACAACTCGGGCCAAATGTTCAGTGTGCTGGCGGCAACGGTAACCGAAAATCCTAAGCCTGGCAGCAATGAAATTGATAAAGCTTTTGACGAATGTTGGATTGGAAAAGACGGATATCTTAAGCCTGATGGTACCCGTCAGCAAAAGGCCATAGCCTATCAGGGCAATGTGAGAGATGCCCAGGGCAATACCATTACCGAGGTTTTTGTAGCCGATATTCCTCACGACATTCCTCAGGCTTCTTTTAACCAAAGTATAGCAGGTACGGAAAATACAAGGCCTTCGGTGCCGCAGAACATCAGCCAGCGGCGTATTACCTTTAGCCAAAAAGGTGTAAAGGGGCCAAGGCATTGGTTGCGCAGCAGCGCTGATGGCAATTTGATTTTTTTTCTTTCGGAAGATGAAAAGGGTACTGTGCAGGTGTTTGCCGTGTCGCCCAACGGTGGTGCTGTACGGCAGATCACCCATCATGAGTTCTCGATTACCAGTCCAATCAATATCAGCCCTAATGGCCAGTATCTTTCTTACATTGCCGATCAGAGCGTATTCATTGCCGAAATTGCTACAGGTACACCCAAGCGTTTAACTGCCAGATATGAAGCGCCCACGCAATTAAACGGTGCAGTGGTTTGGTCTAACCATGGAAATATGCTTGCGTTTAACCGCTACGTAAAATCCGAAAGTGGTGTTTTCCTTCAGGTTTTTGTACTGGTTGATCATTAAGTTCACCGGGGTAAGCATCAAAAAATGTGTTGGCTTTCAAATTTACGTGGTTTATGCCTAAATCTTGCCACATTGGGGCGGCGGGCAACTGCTTTTTACTTCCATGCCTAACAAATAGGTTTCATCAGCATAGGGACTTTTGTACTTGTTACGTTGGCGGGGCCGCCAACGACAGCGGTTGATGAAATGACCAAATGAACCAATGAGCCAATGACCATCGTTTTTTGTACTGGCCAGGTTGGCGTCCCCGCCAAGGACGATGATGTTGCCACATTGGGGCGGCGGGCAACTGCTTTTTACTTCCATGCCTAACAAATAGGTTTTATCAACATGGGGACTTTTGTATTTGTTACGTTGGCGGGGACGCCAAGGACAGCGGTTAATGACATGAACCAATTAACCAATGAGCCAATGACCATCGGTTTTTTGTACTGGCCAGGTTGGCGTCCCCGCCAAGGACGATGATGTTGCCACATTGGGGCGGTGGGCAACTGCTTTTTACTTCCATGCCTAACAAATAAGTTTTATCAACATGGGGACTTTTGTATTTGCTACGTTGTCGGGGCCGCCAACGACAGCGGTTGATGAAATGACCAAATGAACCAATGAACAAATGACCCAATCAACCAATGAACCAATGACCATCGGTTTTTGTACTGCAGCGTCGGCGTCCCCGCCGACGACGATGATGTTGCCACATTGGGGCGGTGGGCAACTGCTTTTTACTTCTATGCCTAACAAATAAGTTTTATCAACATAGGAGCTTTTGTACTTGCTACGTTGGCGGGGACGCCAACGACAGCGATTGATGAAATGAACAAATGAACAAATGAACAAATGAACCAATGAACGAATGAGTCAATGACCATCGGTTTTTTGTACTGGCCAGGTTGGCGTCCCCGCCAAGGACGATGATGTTGCCACATTGGGGCGGTGGCCAACTGCTTTTTACTTCCATGCCTAACAAATAGGTTTTATCGACATAGGGACTTTTGTACTTGTTACGTTGGCGGGGCCGCCAACGACAGCGGTTGATGAAATGACCAAATGAACCAATGAGCCAATGACCATCGTTTTTTGTACTGGCCAGGTTGGCGTCCCCGCCAAGGACGATGATGTTGCCACATTGGGGCGGTGGGCAACTGCTTTTTACATCCATGCCTAACAAATAGGTTTCATCAGCATAGGGACTTTTGTACTTGTTACGTTGGCGGGGCCGCCAACGACAGCGGTTGATGAAATGACCAAATGAACCAATGAGCCAATGACCATCGGTTTTTGTACTGCCACGTCGGCGTCCCCGCCGACGACGATGATGTTGCCGCATTGGGGAGGCGGGCAACTGCTTTTTACTTCCATGCCTAACAAATGGGTTTCATCAGCATAGGAACTTTTGTACTTGTTACGTTGGCGGGGACGCCAACGACAGCGGTTAATTACATGAACCAATGAACCAATGAGCCAATGAACCAATGAGCCAATGAACCAATCAACCAATGACCATCGGTTTTTGTACTGGCCAGGTTGGCGTCCCCGCCGACGACGATGATGTTGCCGCATTGGGGAGGCGGGCAACTGCTTTTTACTTCCATGCCTAACAAATAGGTTTTATCGACATAGGGACTTTTGTACTTGTTACGTTGTCGGAGCCGCCAACGACGGCGGTTGATGAAATGAACAAATGAACCAATGACCCAATCAATCCAGATCACTTATAATCCATCACATACCTGCTTAAATTAGGCTGGTGCGCTTTTTTCCGTTGCAGTTCATATTCGTAAATGCTGCGGCCAAGGTTTTTCATGAAAGGATAGCAAACGGTTTCGTATTCATACTTGCCATCATTATAAATACCGTCCTCGTTACTTTGTACTACGGCGGTAAGGAAAAACTCTACACCGTTCTTAAAATCAACGATATAGGCATTGTCAATGATAAAGCCATAACTATCGCCATATTTATCAAATATGCGGATGTTGGGTTCAATCACGGCATTTTTGTCCCTTCCGTAAAAAAGCATCTTGGCATAGGTAGGCCAGAACTCCCTGGCATCGTATTTAGGATAATCACTTTCTGTGGGCAATTTGCTCATGTAAGTGTAAATCAGCTGGTAGTCGGCTGCCGAGAGGTTAAACCTTTCCTTGGGAGCAAAAGCTTCGGGCATCATCAGGCGTTTCATTAACCATTGCTGGTCTTTAATGGTAAACACGTTCTTGTTTTCAAAGCTATAAGGTTTGTTCACCAATTGTTCCCTGCTATCCATGTAGCCCACGCCCGCAATAAGATTGGTTAAATCCAAGGGATAGTTTTTGGGGTCGTATTGAGGTGGCTGACTGTAAACAAGAACATCGCCCTCGTAAAAGCGGATGGGGTTAGTGTTCTTTTCCCGTTCGCCGCCATCGCCTATGGCTAAGCGGTTAAGGATCCGGCTTTCGGTCATGCCATACTTTTTAAGCTTGGCATTGATTTCGGCCCTGCCAATAAACTCGAACAGGCGGTTGTAGGCATCATTATCGCTGGTAAGCAATACCTTTTTGATATAATGGGCTATACTTGGTTTGCCATCGGGCGATGTTTGGTCGTTGGTTACCGGTGTTTGGCCCTTAAAAGCAGTATCGGTAATCATGGTGCTATAGGCACTTAGCCCTTTTATTTTAAGCTCATTTATTTTTTCCAAGGCAAAAATAACAGCGGCAAGCTTTACGGTACTGGCCGGATAAAAGTAATGTTTGGGATTAACCCGATAGCCAAAGGTTTTAAAGCTGGGCTTATTGTTCTTGTCGCGGTTTACCTGTGTATACATCACCTGTACCTCATTTTTGTTGGGGTGGTTAAGTACCCCTGAAAATAGCTCGGGCTTGCTAGTCAACAGTTGCTTTAAAAAAACGGTATCAATTTGTTGCGCCATGGTACTGGAACTAATCAATAGAAGTAATGAAAAAATGGTTTTGTGCATGTTTGTGCTTGTTGATAGCTTAAAGATAGGGGTTTTGCCTGGTTAGTTGGTTTTTTAGTTGAGCAAAGACTGGTTATTTAATCATTTGAACCAGAGTATTGGTGCATAGTTGGTTTAAATATCCTTCTCAATCTATTGTGCACCTTCCATTTAACCTCGTTAAAAAAAATGGCCAATCTACCATGTTTTGGCACCTACCTTTTGGGCAATCGGTTGCTTGTTGTGCGGTTTCCAAAGCAGGGTTCCATCATCTCATAATAGCTTTGCGATGGCCCATGAGCTTGTCCGCTTTTTGTCCGCTTGATATCTTTTGCCGAAACAGTGGTTTATTCATAGCTTAGGTCGTCGATTGATTTCCCCACAATCATAACGCTAAACCTCAAAATATGAAGAAACTTCTACTATTTGCTATCCTTATTCTTTTAGGTGGCATTACAATTGTTAGTGCGCAAACCAGCACTGTAACTTTTGAAACCTCGAGTGGTGGCAGCACCTCCTTTATTGATAATGGCTATACCTTTAACATTGTTTCGCAAGCCGGAACCTTTAGGATTCAGTCAAACTATCCCAATACAGGTTGGAGTGGAACTGCCATTGATAATGTATATATAGACAATACAGGAACAACCAATATCAATGCTCCTTCTTTCAGTGTGAAGAGTAGTTCGGGGTTCACCGTATCGAAGTTTTGGGTGTTTTTAAGTAATACCGCATTAAATCAAACTAATTCATCAGGAACTTTGATCATTACCGGAAAATTGGGAGGAGTTACCCAATTTACAACTACAAAATCATCCGGCTTTAATACCACTTTTAATGCAACAACTGGAACAACTGGTGTTAACAATGGGTTTACCTTAATTGATTTGGCAAACATTAATGGCCAAAATAACAGTAATACGATTATTGATGAAATTCAACTCCAATCTACCGGGGGTTATCTTTATATGTGCCTTGATGCCTTCACTTGGTCAAAAGCAGTTATTCCCATTACTCCCGATGCCAACGGCGTACTGTATGTAAAAGAGGGAAGCACAGGTAGCGGTAGCAGTTGGGGTAGCGCAGTAGGTGAACTGGCCGATGCTCTTAAGGCAGCCAAAACCAACACCGCTATTAAAGAAATTTGGGTGGCTGCGGGTACCTACAAACCGATGTACAGTCCCCGCGATGGGGCCAACTTTGCCGATGAAGGCCGAGATAACACCTTTTTAATGGTGAACAATGTAAAACTATATGGCGGTTTCCCCACCATCGGCAATCCTGGGCTAAACAACCGCAACCCTGATGCTAACAAAACCATACTAAGCGGCGATATAGATAATAATGATGTACTAACCAATGGTATTAGCACCACCATTAACGGCAATAACGCTTACCATATCATGATAGCTATGGGTAATGTAGGTACTGCTGAACTCAATGGCTTTACCCTTACAGGAGGGCAGGCTAATGGAACAGGCAACATTGTTTTGGGCAACTCGATCTTTAGCAACGATACTGGTGGAGGCATGTATAACGTTAGTTCTAACCCCATTATAGCTAACGTAACCCTCGGCGGAAATACAGCTGTCAACGCTGGCGGTGGCATGTATAACGTTAGTTCTAACCCCATTCTGACCAATGTAATCGTCAGTGGAAATACCACCTCCAGCGCTGGAGGTGGAATCTGCAATATTAGTTCCAGTCCCAGATTGACCAATGTGAACCTTGTTGGCAACAAGGCCAACCTTGGCGGAGGTATGTTCAACAATGGTTCCAACCCTAGTTTGACCAATGTGACTCTTGCTGGCAATACGGCCGCCAACTCCGGTGGGGGTATGTACAACAATGGTTTCTCCAGTCCAAGTTTGACCAATGTAATCGTCAGCGGAAATACAGCTGTCAGCTCTGGCGGGGGTATGTTTAACAATGGCAGCCCTAGTTTGACCAATGTAACTCTCGCCGGCAACACCGCTAGCAATGGTGGGGGCATGTATAACTTTAATGCCTCCAAGCCCAAAATAAACAACAGTATTATTTATGGCAACAACACAGGTGTTGTTAATGCGAGCGCTTCCACCGATGTGCCTGTGTATGCCAATAGCATGGTACAGGGTAACCCCATCGGCACCAACATGCAAAGTTTTAGTGGCCTTGCAAGTGAAGTGTTTGTGGATCCTCGGTCTCCGGGGCTATCTACCGCTGGCGACTATACCTTGCGTAACGGAAGCCCCGCCCAGAATAAAGGCAATAATACTCTATATACTACAGCAGGAGGCAATTTAGCCACTGATAAAGATTTGGCAGGAAACAACCGTCTGTTTGACACAACCATAGATTTAGGTCCTTACGAAAACCAAACCATACCCATCATACCTGATGTTAACGGCGTGCTGTATGTCAAGAAAGGAAGCACAGGGATTGGCAACAGCTGGAGCAATGCCATAGGCGAACTGGCCGATGCCCTCAAAGCTGCTAAAAACAATACAAATATTAAGCAAATTTGGGTAGCAGGCGGTACCTATAAACCCATGTATAGCCCCGAAGATGGTGTGAATTTTGGAACTGACAAGGGCAGAGATAATGCTTTTTTATTGGTTAAAGATGTAAAGGTTTATGGTGGTTTTGCAGGAACAGAAACAGCCTTAGCTCAAAGAGATGTTTCTATTATAGCTAATAAGAGTATTTTAAGTGGCGATTTTAATGGTGATGATGTGGTGACAGGTTCAGGAGCTACGCTCAACTTTGCAGGTAATGGTGAAAACGCCCATCATGTAGCGCTATCCGTGGGTGAGGTAGGTGTGGCAGAGCTCAATGGTTTTGTAGTAAGCGGTGGTAATGGAAGCGGTAACAGTATTATAGTAAATACCTTTTCGATACAAAAAGGTTATGGTGCAGGTATGAACATTACCGCATCGAGCCCGATGGTTACCAATTGTATCTTCCAATATAATCATGTGCAAACTGGTAGGGGCGGAGCCATTTATATAGATACATCTAATGGAGCAACCACAGCGGCACCAATCATCTCTAAAAGTCAATTCTTGAATAATAGAAGCACTAATTTTCCTGGTCAGGGTTGGGGCGGTGAAGGAGCAGGTGCAATGTATAACGTTAATTCAAATCCAACAATTACTGACTGTAGCTTTACAGGAAATTTGGTAACAGGTAGTCGTGTCGGTGGTGCTATTGTCAATTCATCCTCAGAAGCACAATTTAACAATGTCACCATCAGTAATAATGCTTCGCAGGGAACATCTGGCGGAGGCGGCGGTTTAGCCAACTTGGGTAACAAAACAGTAATGTTAAATAATGTCATCTTTACTGGAAACAGTGCGGATGCAAACGGAGGTGCTATATTTAACAGCAACGGAGCAGTTTCTGTGCTCAACAATGTATTGATTAGTGGTAACGCGGCTAATAATGGCGCTGCCCTTTACAATTCCAATTCATCGCCTATTTTAACCAATGTGACCATTAGTGGTAATCAAGCCAATGTAAATGGGGTAATTTATAATACTAACACTTCATTGCCACAACTGCAAAATACGGTGGTTTTTGGCAATAGTGCAGGCGTAGTAAATAACTCGGGTACTACTGATGTGCCGGTTTATAGAAATAGTTTGATACAGGACGCTATAGGTGCAGGACTTATTACCTTTAACGGAACTGCTGCT
This sequence comes from Pedobacter nanyangensis, assembly GCF_003313505.1. Taxonomy (GTDB): domain Bacteria; phylum Bacteroidota; class Bacteroidia; order Sphingobacteriales; family Sphingobacteriaceae; genus Pedobacter; species Pedobacter nanyangensis. The sequence goes on from NZ_QMHO01000002.1 coordinate 101,390, forward strand.
GACCTATTCGTAGCTCCACTCTCACCAGCTTTATCTATTGGTGGAGATTACAGACCTAAGGCCGGAGGTGCTATCATTAATGCGGGTGACCAAACATTATTTGTGGGATTAAATGCCACTACCAAAGATTTAGACGGCAATGCACGTTTGATAGGCAGTAATATTGACTTGGGGGCCTATGAATCCTCCATCCAACCCCAAACCATTACCGCGGCAAACCTTTCCAAAACCTATGGCGATGCCGATTTTGAACCAGGGGCTACAGCAAGCTCTGGCCTAACGGTGAGCTATGTCTCTACCGACAACAACATTGCCGAAGCCTATCAAGATGCAAGCGATGGTAATAAATGGAAATTGAAGATTAAAAAAGCAGGTACGGTAAATATTACTGCTAGCCAGGCAGGTGGCAATGGTTATTCTGCTGCTCCCGATAAGGTTTTTGCACTCGTTATACAACCCAAGGCCTTAACCATTACCGCCACGGGAAATAATAAGATTTATGATGCCACTGTCAATGCCACGGTGAACCTTAGTTCCAATGCGCTAGCTGGCGATGTGGTTACGCTTGCCTATACCTCAGCTACTTTTGGCGACAGGAATGTTGGCAACAATAAAACCATTGTGGTTAACGATATTGCCCTATCAGGTACCGATGCGGGAAACTACACGTTCAATGCCACGGCCAGCACTACGGCCAATATTACGCCTTTTGCCCTAACGGTTTCTGCCACGGGCAACAACAAGGTGTACAACGGCAATGCAGGTGCCACGGTGAATTTAACTCACAATGCCTTTGCCGGAGATGCAATTACGATAGCCTATGCCGTTGCTAGTTTCGACAATAAAAATGTAGGAAGTGGTAAAACGGTTTCGGTTTCCGGGATCAGCATTTCGGGTGCCGATGCAGGGAACTACACATTCAATGCCACGGCCAGCACTACGGCCGCAATTACCCCAGCTTCGTTGAGTATTGTTGCGCAAGCAAAGGCCAAAAACTATGGAGAGGCTGATCCAGCCCTAACCTACCTCGCTACGGGCCTAATTGGTACAGATGCCATAACGGGCGCACTCACCAGGACCAATGGCGAAAATGTAAATACCTATCCCATTACACAGGGAACTTTAACCGCCGGAACAAACTATGCGCTTACGTTTACAGGAGCCAACCTATCCATCAATAGGGCCACACTTACTGTAACGGCAATTAATGCTTCCAGATGTTTTGGACAAACCAATCCAAATTTTGGACTCAGCTACAATGGTTTTAAATTTACTGATAACGAAAATAGTTTAACCAGCAAACCTCAGGCTACTACCGCGGCTAATGCCAATAGCGAGGCCGGCAATTATGTTATTAACGTAACTGGTGGAGCTTCGGATAATTATACATTGGTATATGCCCCTGGTACCCTAAGGGTAAATGCACTGCCCAGTGTGTCTATTGTGCCAAGTAAGGCCGGGGCCATTGGCAAAGGCCTTAGCATGCAACTGGTGGCTTCTGGTGGCAACACTTATAGCTGGGCCAATGCGCAAGGCATAATATCTGGTCAAAACAACGCTACCTTAACCATTAGGCCAACAAGCAATACTACTTATACGGTAACCGTAACCAATGCTAATGGTTGCAGTACTACAACAAGCTATATGGTTACAGTAGTTGACGATCTTTCTATCCTTAAAGCCACCAATATTTTAAGCCCTAATGGAGATGGTGTGAACGACCTATGGAAAGTGGATAACATTGACATGTATCCGCAAGCCATGGTACGCATTTTTGATAAGGCAGGCCGGGTCGTATATACCAAAAAAGGTTACGAAAATAATTGGGATGGTACGTACAACGGACAGCCATTGGCCGAAAGTACCTATTACTATATCATTGATTTGGGAGCTGGAAAGATATTAAGAGGTTATATCACTTTAGTAAGAGATAGGTAGTTGCCAGTTCCTAATAAACTGGTGAATAAACAAACTAATGAACTGATGAGCCAGTGAACTAACAAACAAAGAACCAGAGATCATGAGAAAAAACATATATATCAATATCCTAAGCTTAACCATGATGCTTGCTGTTTTACAGGTAAAAGCACAATTGGGACCGCTATCGGCACAATATTTCCAAAATCCCTATTTGGCCAATCCGGCCATGGTAGGGGTTGGCCAGGGGCTTGACTTGTCCTTAGGTTACAGAAGTCAGTGGAGCAAAATGCCTGGAGCTCCCGAGCAGCAGGCACTTACGGTTGGCTATGGTAAAAACCGCACAGGTTGGGGCGTTAATCTTTATTTGGATAGGACTGGGCTGCAACGCCAGTTACGGGCATTGGGCAGTTATGCCTATCATTTGCCTCTTTCAACCAAACAGGCTTTACACTTTGGCCTCTCGGTGGGTGTTTCTCAGCAACGCCTGTCCTTAGAAGATATTCAGGGACGTTCCGATGATCTTTCGGCACAACGTTATAACGACCGTAATGCTTATTTGGATGGTGATTTTGGCATTGCCTATACCTACAATGGCTTAAGGTTAGAAGCAGCATTACCTAATTTGGATAGATTGTTACGGGGCAACAGCGAAAACGGGCTGGTAGATGTGGCAACCTTTTACGCTGCGGCAGGATATAGGTTTGGTCTTGCGGCCAATCAAAGTTGGGAACTGGAACCCAAAGTAGCCTACCGGGGTGTTAAAGGTTTTGATAGTGTGCTTGATATGGGCGGGGCGTTGTGGTTTGAAGATGGACAACTGATGCTGAGCGGGCTGTATCATAGCAGTAAAAGTGCCACTTTTGGCCTAGGTATGGATTTGAAGAAAAGATACCGAATATTAGCCACTTATACTACACAAACCTCGGCATTGGGAAACTACACCAATGGAAGCTTTGAACTAGGCTTGGGAATACATTTAGGGAAATAGGCGAGGAGAGCTTTCGGCGCACTTAGAATAACCAAATAGCCGAAACAAACCAGTGAACCAAACATATTTGCAACTCACCATCAAATCCATTACCTTTGCATCGCTTTTGGTTCCCTTGGGTAACGCCTGGGGATTAAAAGGGAATACGGTGTAAATCCGTAACTGTCCCGCAGCTGTAAGCTCTTTAACTGTTTGCTAATCTACGGCCACTATGTTAAACATTGGTAACATGGGAAGGCAGCAAACAGGGAGTAAGTCAGAAGACCTGCCTTTAGCACGATAATTCATAGCTTTCGGGGATTGAAGCTAGGAGTGATGTGCCAGTAAATTACTAGCTCCTTAATTTCTGTTGCTGTGAGGGAATAGTTCACCTCAAAAAATGGTTAAAAGAAAAGCCGTAGTTCGGCTAAGCTTATTTCGTTGCTTGTTGCCCTTGGGCCTGCTTTACGTAGGTTTACCCAAGGCCTATGCCCAAAAGACCGATAGCGTGGCCAAGGCCAACCAGCTGAAGGAAGTACATATCTTACGTTATCGCTTAAGCAGGCAGCACCTCTCCCCAGTACCGCAACAAATCATGACGGCACAGGAACTGAAAAGGCTCAATAGCTTATCTGTTGCCGATGCTTTGAGGTACTTTTCTGGCGTTCAACTGAAAGATTATGGCGGCATTGGCGGATTGAAAACCGTTAACATCCGTAGTATGGGCAGTAACCATACAGGCGTTTTTTTGGATGGCGTAGCTTTAAGCAATGCTCAAAACGGACAGGTTGATTTAGGGAAGTATGCTTTGGACAACATCGAAGAAATATCCCTGTTAAGTGGACAAAACCCCAACCTGTTGCAGCCTGCTAAATCGGTAGCCTCGGCAAGTGCCATCTTCCTTAAAACCAAAACCCCAAGTTTCGATTCAGAAAAGCACTACGCCCTAAACACCGAACTGAAAATAGGCGATTTCGGACTCGTAAATCCAAATATCAGCTACCAGCAACGCATCAACAATAACCTGTGGAGCAGTGTAAGCACTTCTTACATCCGTGCCAATGGCCGATACAAGTTTAGATTGACCAATGGTGTTTTTGATACCACTGCGGTGAGGAGCAATGGCGATGTAGAACGTTTTAGGTTACAGGCAGGTTTATTCGGTAGAACCAAGGATAGTGCCAGTTGGAATGTACAAGCATATTCCTTTCTCTCCGAACGCGGATTGCCAGGTGCCATCATTTCCAATAAGTTCGATTACCAACAACGCATCTGGGACAAAAATTTCTTCCTACAAGGCAACTTTCAAAAACGCTTAGATAAATTTGAATTGCTCCTTAACGCAAAACTAGCCTACGACCAAACCCGTTATATCGATCCGGAGTACATCCGCATTGATGGTTACTTGGATAACAGGTTTTACGAAAAAGAAGCCTATCTATCAGCAGCACTTAAATATAATGTCACCACACAATGGCAGCTAGCTTTGGCCAGCGATTATCAATTGCAGGATTTGGATGCCAACCTTTATCGCTTTGCGTACCCTACCCGACATAGCTTTTTAAATGCCATTAGCGCAGCATACACCACTAACCGATTAACCTTGCAGGGAAACTTGTTGAGTACTACCATTAGGGAAGAAGTGCAGGCCTTTGAAGCGGGTGGCAACAAACAGGTGTTTAGTCCAACTTTCCTGTTCTCGTGGAAGGTGTTTGAGGATCAAGCATTCAGAATTAGAGGCTTTTATAAGGATATTTTCCGCATGCCTACCTTTAACGATTTGTACTATACCTTTAGCGGAAATACCTTGTTGCGACCAGAATACACCAAGCAATACGACCTTGGATTTACCTACGCCACGGTTTTCGACCAAAGTCGTTTCAAATATTTGGAGTTTCAGGCAGATGCTTACTACAATACCGTAAAAGACAAAATTATTGCACAACCTGGTGCCAACTTGTTCAGGTGGGTCATGTACAATGTGAGCAGGGTAGAAGTAAAAGGTTTAGAAGCCAATGTGAAAACGGGGATTGATTTAGCGAAGCGCTTGCATTTGGGCCTAGGTTTTAATTATACCTACCAACAAGCCATTGACGTAACCGATAAGAGTGACGAAAGCTATCGCAATCAAATCCCTTATATTCCTAAGCACAGCGGCTCCTTTTTGGGAAGGTTAGATTATAAGCAATGGAAACTGAACTATAGCTTTATTTATACAGGTTCTCGTTATAACCAACGTGCCAATTTGATTTACAACTATATGCAGCCGTGGTACACCCATGATGCTGCATTGGGCTACACCTTTGCCATAGCCAAGCAGCAATTTGAAATTACTGGCGAAGTAAACAACTTGCTCAATCAGTATTATGATGTCGTACCAAACTTCCCAATGCCGGGCCGTAATTATCGTTTAACCCTTCAGTACCGCTTATGAAACGATTAGGATTTTTATTGCTGTTATTAACGGGACTGGTAAGTTGTAGAAAAGACCCCGCTCCACTGCCTGCAGAAATCAGTAGGGTAGAAGCCGATCCAGGTTCGGTATTAAAAGGAATGTATTTGGTAAACGAAGGCAATATGAGCATGAACAAAGCTTCGCTAGATTACCTCGATTTACGTAACGGCCTTTATACCCGTAACCTTTATAACCAAGTGAACCCACAAATTACCAAAGGTTTGGGCGATGTAGCCAACGATATTGGCCTGTATGGTAACAAACTTTATGTAGTGGTTAACCTATCCAACAAAGTAGAAGTATTGGAGGTGAAAACGGGCAAACGTTTGGGGCAGGTTGATCTCATTAATGGCAGGTACGTTACGTTTGCTAACGGAAAAGCCTATGTAAGTGCTTATGTAGGTAAAGTGTACGATCCTAACTCGCCAAATGGTGTAGTGGCCGAAATTGATACCACGGCGCTTAGCATTACCCGCATGGTAACCGTAGGTAGGCAGCCCGAAGAACTGGCGGTAGTGAACAATAAGTTATATGTGGCCAATTCGGGAGGCTACAGTCCTAATAATTACGAGCGTACCGTGTCGGTGGTTGACTTGAATACCTTTACAGAAACCAAACGCATTGACGTGGCCATTAACCTACATCGTTTAAAGGCCGATAAATATGGCGATTTGTATGTGACTTCAAGAGGCGATTACTACAATGTCCCTTCTAAACTGTTGGTGGTAGATACCCAAACGGAAAAAGTAAAAAGAACTTTTGACCTGGCTGCGAGCAATCTAGCTATTGATGATGACGTGGCTTATGTGATTGCTACCGAATGGAACCAAAGCCAACAAAAGAATACGATTAGCTATAACACCATTGATGTAAAGAATGAACTGCTTTTAAGTAGACCTTTTGTAAGCGATGGTACACAAAATAGCATATTACTGCCTTATGGTATTAATGTGAACCCTTATACCAAAGAGATTTACCTTACCGACGCCAAGGACTACGTTAGCCCAGGCAAGTTGCATTGCTACACCCCTGATGGTAAATTAAAATGGTCGGTTACTACGGGAGATATACCCGCACACATGGTTTTTGTTAAATAATAAAATGAAACATAAAAAAATGAACACGATAAACAAATTAAAAAGAACAGCCCTTGGCATTTCGGTATTAGCCGCTTTGCTTACCGGTTGTAAAAAAGACAACGAACGTGAAATTTTGCTTACGCAAGAAATTACGGGTACCAAAGGAATTTATATCCTTAATGAAGGAACTTATAGTGCAACTGGCGCCAATAGTTCTATTAGTTATTATGACGTTGCTAAGAAAACAGTTGTAAAAGATTACTACAATCAGGTAAATGGTAAAGCTCTTGGCAAAAATGCTAACGATTTAAAACAGTATGGAAGCAAATTATATTGTGTAGTAACAGGTCCAGACGATAAAGCCGAGTCATTTGTAGATGTGATGGACGTTAATACGGGTAAAACGATTAAGCGTATTGCTTTTAATGGTACTACTACTGGATATTATCCTCGTTTTATTACTTTTTATAAAAACAAAGCTTACGTAAGCAGATATGATGGTAAAATTAGCCGTATTGATACCACAAGTTTAAATATAGATGCCGAACTACAGTTAAAAAATGGTGCTGACAATGCAGAAGCATTGGAAGGTGTTGCTGTTGCTAATGGAAAATTGTACGTGGCTGGTTCTAATAATTTTCAGTACCCGAAATCCTTAAATGATAAAGTCGTTGTGATAGATCTTAACACCTTTGCTAAGGTTAAAGAAATCACAGTGCATTACAATCCTTCTAAAATAGTGGCTACTGAGAAAGGAGACCTGTATGTGACCTCGTTGGGCATATATCAAGTTTTGAATCCAGCGATGCAAAAAATTAGTAGTGCTACTGATGCCGTTACGCAAACTGAAGATTATAATTTGGAAACTATTGCTATTCAAAAAGATCAAGCTTGGGTAGCAAAGGACATCTACGGTACACCAAGTATCAAATTATTAAATCTTACCACTGGTAAATTAGGAGCAGATTTAATTACTGATGGAAGCAGTGTAGACACACCTTATGGTTTAACCATCAATCCATTTGACAATAGTGTAGTAGTTGCTAAAAGTGACGTGAGTAAAGCCGCGGTGTATGGCAAAGAGGGTAAAAAACTTTACGAGTTTGAAACAAATTCATTCCCGAAAAATGCTGCCTTTGCCTATACCTACAAATACGTTTATAAATCATTGTAAATCCATCAATAGACTTACGAAGTTTTTAAAACTTCGTAAGTCTTGATAATGAGCACTACCTCAAAAAACAGCTAAATCAAATTGCTTTTAACAAATCAAACCCAAATGAAACGAATACTTTTACTTTCCTTATTAGCCGTAACCTTATTTTTCTCTTGTAAAAAAGACAAAGACGAAGCTTTCCCAACATTAAGTATGCAGGTTACAGAAAAGACCTTAACCGTACAGGTAAATACCCAAAAAAGCTTTTCGGTAGTGATCCCTAGCGGTAAAACCATTACTAGCGAATGGAAGCTGGATAATATTGTAGTAGGTACAGAAGCTACTTATATATTTAAACCAACTTCGGCAGGTGATTATACTTTAACCTATATCGGTAGCAACGCACAAGGAAGTTTTACCTTCACTTATCAAATTAATGTACCAGTGCCCGTAGTTGATCCTGGAGCCAACAGCAGCATGTACATCAGCCGCGTGTTTGAATATTTGCCAGCCCCAGGACAGCATATTAACATGCCTACTTTAGGTTCTTTGGAGCAAGCGCAAAAATTAATAGGAAGTACTGATAACCTACTTTCACTAGGTGGTTTTGGAGGTTATGTCATTTTTGGTTTCGACCACTCGGTGAAAAATAACGAGGGTTACGATTTGGGAGTTTATGGTAATCCAACAGGACCGAACAACGCTTCTGCGGAACATGGCATTGTAATGGTAAGCCAGGATAAAAACGGTAATGGATTGCCTGATGATGAATGGTATGAATTAGCTGGTAGTGAATATGCTAAAATAACAACCATTAAAAATTACGAGATTACCTATACCAATCCTAAAGCTTTTACTGATGTAGAATGGGTGGATAATCAAGGGAATAGAGGTTCAGTTAAAAATATAAATAAAAATAAAAACCACTATCCATTATTTGCTGCCAATCAAGAAAAAATCACCTTTAAAGGTACCTTATTACCTTCTACCAGTTTAAGCACTTCGGGCTTGATTATCAATAAGCCATTTGAGTGGGGTTATACAGATAGTTACTCGGTAGGAGATGATTATCAAAATAAAGGCTACAACAGCTTTGATATCTCTTGGGCAGTAGATAAAAACGGAAATAAGGTTGAGCTTAAAACCATCGACTTTGTAAAGGTTTATACTGCACAGAATATCAATGCAGGTATTTTGGGAGAAATCTCAACAGACATTAAAGGCGCCGTGGATTTACACATCAAAGCTTTGAAATAAACATTAATGAAACAACACACACAAATGAAAACAAGTGCCAGTTATTTTTTAATGCTGGCACTTTTATTAGCCACTGTATTTGGCTGTAAAAAAGAGAAAATCAATCCGGTTTCCTTTGCCGATGACATCAACACTTCGGTAAGGGCCAAAGCACAAGAGCCTTTGGAGCTAAAACCACAGATGACAGGTACCGCTACTGCTTACGAGTGGTTAGAAGACGGAAAAGTAGTAGGTACCCAAAGCAGTTACATCTTTACCAAACAAGATAGAGGTGACTACGAGCTAACTTTTAAGGCAACCAATAAAGCCGGAACAACTACCTTAACCTATAAAATTAAAGTGGTAGGTAAATACGCAGATGGTATTTTATTGGTGAGCAATACCAATGCCAATGGCAATGCCGCTGATATTTCTTATTTAGATGAAAAGGAAAAACTAACCCCCAATGTGTTTTCCCTTGAAAATAATGGAACAAAGCTGCCATTAAATACCATGAGCGCTTTTCGTTATAGCAATCAGCTGTATATAACCTCATCTGGCACTCCCAATGTTCAGGTAGTTGATGATGAAACTTTGAAACTAGCGAATATAGAGATCAGTAATAGCAGCGTAAGGTCAATAACTTATTTTGCTACCACCGATGGAAAAACGGGGTATGTCGTTGGAGGTACCGGCTCAAGACGAGGGCTGTATGCCGTAGATCTTACGGCTAAAACCATTGCAGGTACTTTGTTGACCGGAACAGCTTCTGCCGCTTTGATTCCGATAAAGACCTACAACAATGCCTATCTCACGCCAGTGCTTAAAAAACTGGTGAGCGTTAAAGATGGTGTATTGCAAACCTTGTTTACCTATCCCGAAAATATTGCTGGTATAGTGAAAACGTCCAATAAGCAAGTATGGATGGGTATTTCTAAAGGAAGTAGCGCTAATGCCAAAATGGTAAGGCTCAACGAAAATTTGGAAGTGCAGGAAACCATTGATCTACCTTCTGAACTCCTTTTGAACCAAAATGGGGAGATGATCAGCGCCGATGGAATTAACGAATTTATTTACTGGCAGGAAACCGAAACGGGCGAAATCTATCGCTTTAACGCTACCACCAAAAAAACAGAGCTATTTGCCTATCCTTCCAAAAATGATGGGGCTGGTTTTTTAACCGCTTGGAAAGTACACCCTCGTACGGGAGAGTTGTATGTGATTGATGCAAAAAGTACATCAGATAGTTTACCCAGCGATTTGTTGATTTATAGCCTTGACAAGAAACTGAGAAAGAAAATTGCCAATGTAGGCTATCAAGTAAAGGATGTTGTTTTCCCCAAGTAGTATTTTTATTACCTTTGTGTTAAATCATTAGATCAATGGAAAGAAAATCAAATACCCGTTTAGTTGTTTTATTGTTGTTTATTGCATTTGTGATAGGCTTAAGGATGATTGCCCCGCTTTCGCCGGATTTTAAATTGTTTGCCAATTTTTCTGGTTTGGGTGCTGTAGCCATTTTTAGCGGGAGCTATTTTAAAAATAAGTTTTCGGGCTATGTTTTACCTATGCTGGTGTTATTGCTTAGCGATTTAGGCTTAGCTTTAATGATGGGCGAGAGCTATGTGTTTTATCCAGGTTGGTACTACACCTACATTGCCTTTGCCTTAATGGTATTGACGGCGCAAATTTTAGTGAAAAAAGTAAGCGTAGCAAATGTATTTATAGCCACTTTGGTAGGGGTAATCATTCACTGGATTGTTTCAGATTTTGGCATGTGGCTAGGCTTTGATACCTATCCTAAAACCTTAGCAGGCTTTGGCGAGTGTTTGGTTGCCGCAATTCCCTTTGAGCTAAAATTCCTTTACGGCACCTTGGTTTACTCGGCCATCATGTTTGTTGGTTTCGAGGCATTGAAAGCCAAATTCCCGTCTCTAAAACAACATTCGGCTATTGCCTAATAATACATTAAAATATTTAGAGCCCTCTTGCAAAACATGTAAGGGGGCTTTTTTGCTGGTTCATGGGTTAGTTTGTCCATGAGTAAACCTGCACTTCGGTAGCCAAGCATCTTTTGGAGTTTTTCTCAGCAAACTTTGCTGCTGCATAGGATATACTACTTCTCATTCATTTATTCCTACAACTTTTTGCTAGCTTTACCTTTAATGAAAAGGAAACTGGTTGTGTTAACAGGTGCAGGCATTAGCGCCGAAAGCGGTTTGAAAACTTTCCGTGATGCCGATGGTTTATGGGAGGGCTATAATGTTATGGAGGTTGCCACGCCCGAGGCCTGGGCACGTGATCCCGTGTTGGTACAACGCTTTTATAATGAACGCAGAAAGCAGGTGAACGCCGCCCAGCCAAATGCTGCCCATAAAGCCATAGCCAATTTAGAGCAGTATTTTGATGTCGAAATTGTTACCCAAAACATTGATGATTTGCACGAGCGGGCAGGCTCAACCAAGGTAACCCATTTACACGGCCTGATCACCTATGCGCAATCGTCTAAACGGGCTAATTTGATTTATCTGCTGCAAACCGACGAAATTAAAATGGGAGAGCTGTGTGAGCTAGGCTCGCAATTAAGGCCACATGTGGTTTGGTTTGGCGAGGCTGTGCCCATGATTGAAAAAGCCGCTAAACGATGTGCACAGGCTGATATTTTTGTGCTCATCGGGACTTCTCTTGCGGTATATCCAGCTGCAGGATTGATAGATTACGTGCCACATGAAGTTCCAAAGTATATCATTGATCCTAAAATTCCTCCTGTATCGGGACTAAACAATATAATTAAGATAGCCAAAAGCGCCACAGAAGGTGTAGAAGAACTTACAACACTTTTAAAGGAGAGTTTACTTTAAGCTTAGCGACGTTAGTATCCCTATGTGTCTATGTGTTTATATTTTTTAAAATTAAGCACATAGACACATAATAAACTTAAGGGCTTCGATCTTGTATATTATCCATAAAAAACCTGAGCTCTTGAAAGGCTTGAAATGAATAAAAACAGCTTCATAGCTAGGAGATTGCTTCGTTCCTCGCAAAGAAGGACGTGGTATCGTCACTGCGAGGAACGAAGCAGTCTCTACACTGATTGTATTATCAATCTTCCATTTTATTTTGAACCGTTACTTAAACAACCTGCTTAAATTTGGTTTGATCCCAAAGGTGAGAGGCATGGTCGTAAAACTCCGATCTTGTATTTTCTTAAAGCCGTTCATAAAACCTATTTCGGCAAATAGGGATAATCCTCCCAAGTTAAATTCGGTACCAGCACCAACTTCCAACATAGGCATGAAATGAGTTTTATTGCTAATTTTTACTTGTTGAGCGGCATCGTTAACCCTTACCATTGGCGTAAGGATGTAACCCCCGCCACCACCAGCAAAGCCATAGAACGCAAATTTTCCGACGATTTTACGGTAGCCTAAACCGAGATTTAACAGGTACGTGGTAGCCCTGCCAGTTTGTGCGGTATAAGTAAAGCCGGGTTCAGCAATCTTTCCCCTATAGGAAAGTGCATGCAAACTTAATTTCGGGTAAAGAAATAGCCCATTTTTGCCCACACCTATATTCAGCCCCAAGGTGGTAGATATCTTCGGGCCAAAAACATCCGAAGCCAGACCAACAGGCATGGATGTGCCAATGCCGCTAACCGTAAAAAGTTTATCGCTACGATTTTGGGCTCGTAACGGCATTGTTAAATTAGTAAGGAGAAGCGTGATCAGATATAACAAAAGAAATCTGTTCATCTAAGTTTAACATCAGCATAAAGCTTTTGTTTGTTCCCTACTTTTCACCGGGGTTCTTCTTTTTACTTAACAGCTTGTCTATCATTTTATGAATACGATCCGTTCTGGTTTTTTCCTGCTTTGCCGTAATTACCCATAATACGTATTCTTTTCTATGCGAGTAAGCAAGTGTTTCATAGTAGGTTAGCGCTTCTGGTTGCTTAGCTAACGCCGCTTGTAAATCTGCTGGAAGAGCCACGGTTTTATTGGCCACATCAATATATTTGCCGTAATCGTTGTGGGCAATTTCGGCATTGCCTACACCAGATTTCTTTTGACTTGCGGCGGTTTTAATCCTGATGCCTGTCCATATTTCATTTACAGCGGCTGAACCGCAAGGTGCTAAATTCAATTTCACCAAATCATCCCACGACTGCATAAGATTCAAATCGGCAGCTAGTGGTGTTTTAGCTTTGGGATAAAAAATCCAGGTAATCGTTTTGTCGTTAATGGATTTTTCAATGGCATTTAAAGCGGCAAACATATCGGCCTTGGTAATGGCAAATATCAAATAACCATCTTGTTTTGAGCTGATCCCGTAATTAAGAGAAATGCTGGGAGGGATATCCCCCAAAATAGCAGCTGCATTTTCTGGGGCATTAATTACGCTTACCTTAAAGCCGGGTTTGATCTGTAGTTTCTTAAGAAGTTGATTTTCCATCCTATAGTTTCATTTTTGCAAAAAAGTCCCACAACACAATTCCAGCAGAAATCACAATATTAAAAGAGTGTTTGGTGCCAAATTGCGGTATTTCGATGCACTTGTCTATCTGTTGCATGGCTTCATCGCTTACGCCGTTTACCTCGTTGCCAAAAATAAGCACGTATTTTTCGGCTAAAGTGGGTTTGTTGGTATGCAGCATTACACTGTTTTGGGCTTGCTCTATGGCAATGATTTGATAGCCCAATTGGCGATATTTCGCTATGGCCGTTAATGTGTCGTCAATGTGTTCCCAATCTACCGACTGTGTAGCTCCCAAAGCCGTTTTTTCTATTTCACGGTGGGGCGGCTGCGCAGTAATGCCGCAAAGCACCACTTTTTCTACCGCAAAACCATCGGCGGTTCTAAAAACAGAACCTACGTTGTGCATACTGCGTACATTATCAAGCATAATCACCACTGGAAGTTTTTCCTGTGCTTTAAATTCTTCAATATCAACCCTGTTCAGCTCGTCTAATTTTAATTTTTTCATATTTATTGGTCTCTTTCGCTGCTTACCTCTTCTTTAGGCTCCACATATCATTCTCTTTTTTGTCGAAATAATGATCTTTCATTTAAACGGAAATGTGCATATTTAGCTATTATTGCATGCTTAAAAAAGAGCGTCTAAGATAGGAATAATGAAAGCAAACCAAATACACACCGGAACATTTGTAAACCAAAAGGAAGTTATTGCGGTAGAATTGACTAATACCAAAGGTACCTTTGTAAAACTGTTCAATTATGGAACCATTATCAACCAGTTTGTGGTTAAAAATGCACAGGGCGAGTGGCAGGATATTGTTTTAGGGTTTGATGACATTGAAGGCTATCTGAGCGAAGAATACCTTGCTAACTATCCTTATTTTGGAAGTGTTATTGGCCGTTACGCTAATAGGATAAAAAACGGGGAATTTACCGTGGATGGAATAAGCTATCAATTGGCGCAAAACGCTGGTTCAGATTGTTTGCACGGTGGTACGGAAGGATTGGATAAAAAAGTTTGGGACATTATTGAATTACACCATGGGATCAATCCATCGGTTACTTTTCAATATTTTAGCTTAGATGGGGAAGAGGGTTTCCCGGGTGATTTGGCCATACAGCTGAAGTTTACGCTCACCGAAAATGATGAACTGATTTTAGCCTATCAGGCTGATACCGACGAAGCCACTCCGGTTAATCTGACGCATCACAGCTATTTTAATCTTTCTAAAAACGGTGAGGGCATCCAATCGCATTATCATCAAATGAACGCTTCGCAGTGGTTGGCTCAGGACGACAATTACGTCGTGACAGGAGAACTGTTGCCTGTAGCAGGTTCATTGCATGATTTTAGAACAGGAAAGCGCATTGCAGAAGGTTGGGACAGCGAAAATGGTTATGATCAATCTTATTTATTGGATAAAAACTACAACGATTTAACCCTGGCCAGCAGAACGCACGCTGATGATAGTGGTTTGGTGCTTGCTGTTTATACCACAGAACCTGTAGCACATTTTTATACGGCTAAATATCTGGATGTTAAAAACGGTAAGGGCGGGAAATCGTATGGCAGTTTTGATGCTTTTTGTGTAGAAACGCAACATGCACCCAATTCTATCAACATTCCTTCATTTCCAACTACAGTACTACAGCCCGAGGAACTTTATCAGCAAACCACCATTTACAAGGTGGAAGTAAAGAAATAAAAGTTTAGTGGTATAGTTTCATGATATTTTTGATGTTGACTGACCCTGAAATAAATTACCTTCGGTGAACTCGCCAAAGCTCGGTTTATTGCAAAGCTTTCCGCTTCGCTACTGGTCAGGGTGACGTTAAATGAACGCTCCGCCATGCTGAATTTATTTCAGCATCAGTTTTACAGGCAAATCACCAATAATGTTATTAAACAACCCCAGACACTTATCGATTTAAATCCTCTCTAAAATCATTTGGATAGCTTTTTCTACAATGGCGTTTGGATTGCTGCTAAACTCAAACTTTACACGGCTGGCTAAAATAGCATTAATAGATAGTGCTTTATGGCCTAAGGTTTTTGCCAGCGCATAGATGCCTGCGGTTTCCATTTCGAGATTGGTAATGCGTTGTTGGGCACTTTTAAAACTGTTCAATTGCCCGATAAAATTGTTTACGGTGTTCCTGGCCCTTACTTGCCGGCCTTGTGGGGCGTAAAAGCCAGGAGCGGTAGCAGTAATGCCCGTTGGAAGGTCGTAGGCGAACTGTTTTAGCAATTGGTCGCTCGCCTTGGTAAGGTAGGGATCGATCCCTTTGATATGATCAAAATGTTGGTGGATTTGGCTGAGCAACGCATGTTCATCGTTAGAGGGCTGTTGTTCGTAGTAGTGCATCAAAGCATCAAAACCTAAGCCGTAAGAAGAAGCAAGGATTGTACCCATTGGGATATCTGCCTGTACCGCTCCAGAAGTGCCAATTCTGATGATGTTTAGAGATTTAAGCGTTTTGTTCACCGTTCTTGCATTAAAATCGATGTTCACTAAGGCATCAAGTTCATTGAAAACAATATCAATATTGTCGGTACCAATGCCGGTTGAAATAACGGTTACCCTATTTTTGCCTATAAATCCCGTGTGGGTTATAAATTCCCTTTTGCCTTTTTTAAGCTCTATACGGTCAAAATGCTTGCTTACTTCGGCAACACGGTCTGGGTCGCCCACGGTAATTACCGTATCAGCAATGTCTTCTGGCAATAGGTTTAAATGGTAAATACTCCCATCAGGATTGATAATTAGATCGGCTTTTGATAATTTTTCCATATTGTTTAGTAGTTAGGAATTAGGGGCTAGTGGCTAGTATCTAGTCGGTTCTTCCATCGAAACAACTAAAAAACCAAACAACTAGATCGTACCAAGGTAAGCAATTTTTAGCCCTTCTATTTTGTCTAGTTTTTTAATGACCTGGTTCAGATTGGCTTTTCTAACTTCAAAAGTTAGGGCGCAATAAGTGTCAAAGTTCTGTTTGATGATATTCAATTGCTCGTCTTTCATGATCCGCATCACATCATTCATCATCAAATAATCAAATTCCAGCTCATAAACATCGTTAACGGTTTTGGTGATAATCTCGGCAGCGTTCAGGGCTTCTACCGTAGCGGTTTTATAAGCGTTAATCAGCCCGGGAACGCCCAATAAAGTGCCGCCGAAATATCTCACCACTACCACCAAAATATTGGTTACATCGGCAGAAAGTAAGGAATTTAAGATGGGACGGCCGGCGGTTCCCGAAGGCTCTCCATCGTCGTTAAGCTTAAAAACGTTCCTGTCGGGACTAAGCCTTAAAGCCCAGCAAAAGTGCCTCGCTTTGGGATGTTCGGCCCTTAATTTAGCAACCAGTTCTTTTACGTCTGTTTCTGATTTAATGGGGTAGGCATAAGCAATAAACTTGCTGCCCTTATCCCTAAAAATGCCTTCGCTGGTTTGGGTAATGGTTTGGTAGGTATCGCTAAACAGCATATATTTTGGATAAGGTAATTAATATAATGGAAACAAGCGCTAGTGTTAGGCCAATATAGTTCCATTTGCTCAATCTTTCCCTAAACACAAAAATGCCAATTAAACTGCCTGCTATAATTACGCCCATGTTCATGGCAGCAAAAACAGTAGAAGGGTTTTCTGACATTTCCCGGTGTGCGTTCAGATAAAATAAGATGTTTCCAAAGTTGAAAATGCCTAAAATACAGCCACAAAAAAAGTTTACCAATTGCAGCTTTGTCTTTTTGCTGATAACTAAATAGATCAGGTAAATAGCAGATAGTAAAAATGCCAAGCAGTAGATGATAAATAGCGAAGTAGTGTACGGTACAACGCTGTTTTGACTAACCATTTTGAAAAGCACATCTACCACGCCAAATCCAAAAAACACCAATAGGAGGTACAGCCAACTCTTTTTGGAAGAAGTCCTATCGCTTTTACGGTACATGGTAAAAATAATGGCGGCAAAGCCGAAAACAATAGCTACTTCCTTATAGCGATCAAAGCGCTCGTTGAACAGAAAATACGCTGCACCTAAGGAGATAAATAGGGATAAACGCTGGGCGATATCTGTTCGTGCTAGGCCTGCACTGCGTACCGATAAGCCCAGGAACACAAAGATACTCGGCAGAAGAAAACCTAAAGCCCAATACACTTTGGGAAAGCTATTTAAGTTAGCCTGGTTAAAGTCTGGCTTGAAGCAAATTAAACTTAAAATAATGGCGAAAAAATAGTTCCAAGTAATGGCCTGCGTAATATTGATCTGGTAACGCCTGGCCAGCTTAAACAATACGCCAACGGTTACGCTACAAAGAATACTTAGGAATAGGTAGCTCATACTTTGTTTGGTTTATATAGGTTTAGTTCGTCGTTGCCAATAATTGATTGTGCCAACAATACCCCATTAATTTTAGGGGCCTTTAAGCCTTCGCCCCATATTGTTTTACTGGTAAATATACGGGCTTCGTCCCATAAATTGGAAACGATAAACTGCTGCAATATATGGGCTCCGCCTTCAATAATAACAGACTGGATATCCATTAAATACAGCTGGTAGGCAATTTTTTGCGGCAAATAAAAGTGCATATCCTCCATCTGAACAAAATGGATATTGTTAACTACCGTTGTTTTAACCTCGTTAAAGACAATGGTTTTGGCGGCATCGTTAAAAATATGGAAATCGGAAGGAATGTCTAAATTCTTGTCTATGACAATGCGGATAGGGTTTTTGCCATTTACCTCTCTGGTGTTCAGCTGCGGGTTATCAGCCAGTACGGTATTTTTGCCAACCAGGATACTGTCTTCTTCACTGCGCCATTGATGGGCTAAAGTTTTGGCTGCCGCACCAGTAATCCATCGTTGCGAAATGTTTGCTGGGGCGAAGTATCCATCGGCGGTTTGCGCCCATTTAAGGATAAAATAGGGGCGTTGCTCTTTAACTCGGGTAAAAAAGCGCCGATTAACAAACTCGCATTGTTCTTTTAGGATATCTGTAACGACTTCGATACCGGCATTCCTTAATTTGGCAATCCCCTTGCCGTTTACACTTTCAAAGGGGTCTGTGTTGCCTATTACCACTTTTTTTATTCCATGCCTGATCAATAAATCAGCGCAGGGCGGAGTTTTTCCAAAATGCGAACAAGGTTCTAAAGTAACGTAAGCTGTGGCCTGTTTTAAAAGATGGGGAGCATCATCGCCATGCTTGGCAAATACATCATGAATTGCGTTTACTTCAGCATGGGCTTCGCCAAGTTTTTGATGGTAGCCTTCGCCAATAATTTGGCTTTCATGTACAATTACACAGCCAACCATTGGGTTTGGGCTCACACTGCCCATGCCCATTACGGCAAGCTCTAAACATCGCTGCATATAAAATTCATGGTTCATCGCAACAAAAATAAACTTATTTTGCAATTGACCTGTTCGAAATAAAACTACTTTTGCAGCATGAACTTGGCTGAGCTATCTGTTACCTTTCAACAAAAACTGCAAAAACTGTACGACGCAGAAGAAATCCAATCACTGTTTCTGTTGGTGGTTAACCATCTGTTGGGCTACGGCAAAGCAAGGTATATTGCCGAAAAGCAAACGCCAATTAAAGCAGATGTTTGTTTAAAGTTTAACGAGATGTTGGTTTTGTTAAATAGCGGAATACCAGTTCAATATGTGCTTGGCGAAACCGAGTTTTATGGGCTTAAGTTCAACGTGAATCCATCGGTGCTTATACCTAGGCCAGAAACGGAGGAATTGGTTGATTGGGTACTGAATGAGCATAAAGGAAGCAGGCAGTTGGCAAACATTTTAGATATCGGAACGGGGAGTGGCTGTATTGCAATATCCTTGAAAAAACATTTACAACAAGCGAAGGTTTTTGCCATGGATATTTCTAAAAAGGCTTTGGAAACTGCAAAAGACAATGCGGTTTTAAATGCGGTGGAAGTAGATTTCATTACTGATAATATCCTTGGTCCATTAAATGTTGACTATCCCAAATTCCATATTATCGTGAGTAACCCGCCCTATATTACCGAGGACGAAAAGCTGGAAATGCACCAAAATGTACTCGCCCATGAGCCACATACTGCCCTTTTTGTGAGCAACGAAAAGCCCTTGGTTTTCTATGAAGCCATCGCCGATTTTGCAAAACTACACCTTGATAAGGGCGGCTGTCTGTTTTTCGAGATCAATGAATATTTAGGTCATCAAACCATTGAAATGTTGGTGGATAAAGGCTTTTCTGATATCGTTTTACGTAAAGATATGCAAGGGAAAGATCGAATGCTGAAGGCGGTTAGATAGCACGATAGCGGCGCTATTTTACCTATTGATGATCACTATCAAATCTGTGTTAAAACTTTTTTGGCTTAACTATTGTTGGTGTTTATGTTTATTAATCATTTAAACTAAATACTATGAACACGTTCAAAACAACATCATTACTAATAGGTGTTGCGTTACTTTCAGCTTGTGGGGTAAGCAAAAAGAAATATGCCGAGCTACAAGGTAATTTCAATCAGGTGCAGCAACAGTACAATGACCTTAATAAAAAATTGGTAGGTACTGAATCGGAACTTTCCAATGCCAAAACTAGAATATCAAGTTTGGACGAAGCGATAGCACGTGAGCGCGCAAACGCCAAGGAATTGCAGGAAGCCCTTAATAAATGCTTAAACGCTAGTAACCAGGGCAATGTTAATATCTCTAAATTGGTTGATGAAATCAATAGTTCAAATAAATATATCAAAGAGCTTATTGCGGCTAAGAACAAAAGCGACTCGCTTAATATGGCCCTTACCAATAAGCTAACCCGCTCATTGAGCAGGGAAGAAATGGGTGATGTAGATGTGCAAGTGCTTAAAGGTGTAGTGTATATCTCGTTGTCTGATAATATGCTTTACAAATCTGGTAGCTACGAAATTTCAGATAAAGCAGGCGCTACTTTAGGTAAAATTGCCAAAATCATCACCGATTTTAAAGACTACGAGGTGTTGGTAGAAGGTAATACCGATAATGTGCCAATTAAAATGACCAATATTAGAAATAACTGGGATTTAAGTGCGTTAAGGGCATCATCGGTAGTGCAAAGCTTGCAGAATAATTACGGTGTTGACCCTAAGCGTTTAACTGCTGGTGGTAGAGGCGAGTATAACCCAATTGCTGGTAACGATACCGTATCCGGAAAAGCTAGAAATAGACGTACACAAATTATCATTACGCCTAAATTGGATCAGTTTATGGATTTGATTGATAAAACAGCTGAGAAGCCAACTAATTAAGCTTTTTCGCTTAGTTTTCAACCCCATAAGTATAGCGGCAGCGGCCGATATATTTATGGGGTTTTCTTATGCCCTGGGATGAAATTCGGTAATGACGGTTTTCAGGTAATCTCTGTCCAGATGGGTGTATATTTCCGTAGTGGTGATACTGGCATGGCCCAACATCTCCTGGATGGCCCTTAAATCTGCGCCGCCTTCAATTAAGTGAGTGGCAAAGGAATGCCGCAAAGTATGCGGACTGATGTTTTTATGGATGCCAGCGGCAACTGCCAACGACTTAATTAGATTGAAAATCGAAATTCGGGAAAGCTTAGCGCCAAATCTGTTCAGGAAAATATAGTCTTCATTTCCTTTCTTGATAGCTTGATGAACTCTTACCTCATTTAAGTAGATGTTGATGAACTTTAAGGCAATGCCCCCAATGGGTACAAGGCGTTCCTTGTTGCCTTTGCCAACAACTTTGATAAACTCGGTATCTTCAAATATATTGGATATTTTGAGTTCTGTTAACTCGCTAACTCTTAATCCGCAACTATACAATACTTCAATAATGGCTTTGTTTCTCATGCCTTCCGGTTTTGAAGCATCAATAGCGGTAATCAGTTGATCAATCTCGTGTACGCTCAACGTATCGGGGAGCTTTCTGGATATTTTTGGGGTTTCAAGTAATGAAGAAGGGTCACTTTCGATCAATGATTCTTCCATTAAATACAGGAAAAATGATTTGATGCCCGAAATTACCCGAGCCTGAGTGCTGGCTTGTGTACCAAGCTCGTTTAGCCAAATAAGAAAGTCACGCAAATCCCTAAGCGAAATGGTTTTAAGTGTAGCTTCTTTTTGGGCTAAAGAAAGGTATTGGAAAAGCTTGGAAACGTCGTTGAGGTAGGCGTTGATAGAGTTTTCAGATAATGAACGCTCTAATTTTAAGTAAACGGAAAATCCTTTTAGGTAAGATTGGATGTTCATTATTTGAATCTTTTTTTTAACATTGCGTAAGGCAAAATGCCTAGCAAAAATACGTTTGCTTTTTTAAAAACCGATACTTTAAATACCGCACCATGAAGATACAGATTATTAACGGTCCGAACTTGAATTTACTTGGCTTACGCGAACCCAGTATTTATGGCACTGAAAGCATTGATAGCTATATTGAACAGCTTAAAACGCAGTACAGCATTATCGATATTGATTATTATCAAAGTAATGTAGAGGGGGAACTGATTAATAAACTGCATGAGGTAGGTTTTAGCTATGATGGAATTATTTTGAATGCTGGTGGCTACACCCATACCTCTGTGGCCATTGCAGATGCTATAGCGGCAATAAAGACCCCAGTGGTTGAAGTACATGTATCCAATATTTACGCCAGAGAGGAGTATAGGCATGTGTCGTTAACAGGAAAGAATTGCAAGGGTGTACTTACAGGTTTTGGTTTAAATGGCTATCGGCTGGCTTTGGAAAGTTTTTTAAAATAGATGTTTAAGCACGAAAAAGATAAACACCTTAGGCACTTTAACTTATCTAATCGTATTGAGGGGCTAAAATGTTCTTAGATGCCTAAAGTCGTTAAAACGAAATATCACTAAACTTCCCGATTTTCTTCACAAAATATCGCCAAACAATGCTTCCGTTTAAAACTCCTTGATGCTGATTCAATGGTAGTTGTAATTTGCTGCGCTTTTCGGAGGTTCTGAAAATCTGTTTGAAAAATTGAAAATGCGCCTTATTGATAGAAAAAGCAAAGGCAAACTGACCTTTTAGCATAAATTGGATGCAGGCGGCCAAATCCAGCCAAAGGCGAATAAATATTTTGTATGTAGCCTCTCCAAAAGGGAGGTTTTTCTGCATAATAATCAGGTTGTTCCGGAAATTAAGATAGCTTTTGAACGGACTGCCAGCATCCAAAGTGCCGCCACCAACATGGTAAACTTCGGCGGCGGTGCAGCAAACCACCTCGTAGCCTATGTTTTTTAAGCGCCAGCACAGATCTATCTCCTCCATGTGGGCAAACAAATCAGGATCTAAGCCGCCTACTTCTTTCCATGCTTTGCTTTTAATGAAAAAAGCTGCTCCTGATGCCCAAAAGATAGGGAGGTTGCTATTGTATTGTCCGTAATCTTCCTCTAAACGATCGAAGATGCGTCCACGGCAAAAAGTAAAACCGTAGCTGTCGATAAAACCGCCTGCGGCCCCCGCATATTCAAAGGCTTGTTTGTGTTGCTGCCATTTGATTTTTGGTTGTGCTATTGCTATTTTTTGATCGCTTTGCATCAGCTCTATTACGGGCTTAATCCAGTTTTCGGGAACTTCCACGTCTGAATTGAGCAATACGAAATAATCAGCATCAACTTTGGTCAAGGCTCTGTTGTAACCTTCGGCAAAGCCATAATTTTCATCATTAACAATAACCCTAACTCCTGGATAATTTGAGGCTATAAATGAAATAGAATCATCGGTAGAGGCATTATCGGCCACAATGATTTGCAAATTGCCATAATTGCTTTGAACAACACTGGGCAAAAACCTTTCTAAAAAAGATTTTCCGTTCCAGTTCAATATAACAACAGCTACGCTTGGTTCCATTTTGTGAGTGATTTGGTATTGTGTATCAAATTATTTAGCCATTTCTTTTCCATCTGTTATGGCTCCATAACCAGTATTCGGGCGCTTTGTAAATAGATTGGGTGAGGTTTTTAAAAAAGAGTTTCGTAATCTCATATTCTTCGGTGGCTTTTGGGTTTAAGCAAAGGGGCACGCATTCAATCTCGTAATAGCCTCTAGCAAATCGTCGGACATCGAAGTAAAAAACGGGCCGGTTGGTTTGCTTGGCTATTTTTTCCAAACCTAAAAGTACCGCTGTGGGCTGGTGCATAAACGGGATGATATGCTGTACATCAATCAGCATTGGACTTTGGTCGCTTGCAAAGCAAAACAATGTAGGTTTGTGCTTGGTGGCCACTACTTCTCTTAAGGTTTGTTTCATGGGGATAAAAACGTTCCCAAATTTGGTTCTTACGGCATTGAACCAATCTTCAAAAACCTTGTTGTTGATGGGCTTGTAAATCACATGAGGGGCTGCCGAGAATTTTAATCCTGCAGCCAACATGCCCAATTCCCAATTGCCATAGTGCCCAGAACAGGCCAATGCGCTTTCTCCTTGCTGGAAATAGGCCTCTACCTGCTCAAAATTCTTCATTTTTACATGTTTCAGAACTTCGGCTTTGCTCATGGAGCTCATTTTTATAAACTCTACAATCAAATCTGCGAAGTAACGGTAAAAACGCTTTTCGATGGCAATAATCTCTGGCAGCTCTTTATCGGGAAAGGAGTTGGTCAGGTTTTTACGCACAACCTGCCTTCGGTATTTAACCAGATAGTAAATGAGATAGTACAGGATATTGGATAGGCCAAACAGCAACCACAGCGGTAGGAACGAAATGAGTCGCAAAAAAAATATCGCCATGCGCAAAAAACCTTTTTTAATCATTAATTTGGCCACTTGAATTGCAAACTTAAAGTATCAAATGCAAAATCTAGCTATATTTCCATTATTTTATCTACCGCCAGTTAGTTATTTTACACGCTTAAAGGAAAATAATTTCGAGTTTGTTTTAGAGAAATTTGAACATTTTCCTAAACAGACTTACAGAAATAGGGCGTCTATTGCCTCGCCAAACGGTACGCTGGACTTGGCAGTGCCCGTAGTGAAAGGCTCCAAAATCCATACGGTTTATAAAGACGTGAAAATTAGCGATGAAACAAGGTGGCAACGCTTGCATTGGTTGAGCCTTCAAACCTGTTATAGGAGCTCGGCTTATTTTGAGTTTTATGAAGATGGCCTGGCTTCGTTTTACGAAAAGAAATATGATTTTCTGTTTGATTTTAATGTAGCGCTTTTTTCGTGGTTGCTTAAACAGCTCAAAATGCCGGCGGATTTAAAGTTTACGGAAAGCTTCGAACTCGAGGTGCCCGTAGATTATCGTAATACGATGGGCAAAAAGGAAGTGCCAAAAGTGCAAACAAAGCCGTATTTTCAGGTGTTTAGCGACAGGAATGAATTTATTCCTAACCTGAGCATTGTTGATCTGTTGTTTAACCAGGGCCCGCAAGCTAAAAACTATTTTTAATTGAAACCCAATGGCGAAACCTATACGTTTTAAGCAGAAGAAAAAGCATTATGTGCTGCCAGAGCCTGGAACAACGCCTGGTTTTGTATATATAGACGCCAATTCGTTAAAGCCCAAAATTCATCTTTATAGTTTCAATGCCGAAGAATTTGAGGTGGTTGAGCTCGCTAACCTTAAAAATATAAGGGAAAAAACGGCTAACCAGGATACCTTTTATTGGGTTGATATTAGAGGGCTTAATTCGGTAGAACTATTTAACGTTTTTAGCGATGACCTAAAAATCCATAAACTGGTGCTGGAAGATATCACAAGGACCTATCACCGCCCCAAATTTGAGGAATATGATGGGTACAATTTTGCAATCAGCAGGATGTTGGGCATTGCGGAAGATGGAGGTTTGGAAAATGAACAGGTTTCCTTCATTCAAACCAAAAACGTGCTATATACCTTTCAGGAGAGTTATGAAGATTGCTTGGATGCCGTTCGCAAGCGTTTAAAGGAAGGGAAGGGGAATATCCGCATCAGCGGAACGGGCTATTTGATGTATGCCTTAATGGACATGATTGTTGATTCCTACTTCTCTATTTTGAGCAAGTGGAGCGAGGACATGGACACTATAGAAGATGAGCTATTGGCCCGCCCAGACCGTAAAGTGATGTACGAAACGCAATTGGTTAAGCGTAATCTGATCTCCCTGAGAAGAGTGATTTGGCCTGAACGTGATAAAATGAATGATATTTTGCGTACGGAAAGCGATTTGATCAGCGATCAGACCAAAATGTTTATTAAGGATGCCTATGACCATTGCATACAGCTCATGGATATGTTGGAAAGCATGAAAGAAATTGCCTCTACCAACATCGATATGTACTTGTCAATCATCAGCAACCGGATGAACGAAATCATGAAGGTGTTGACCATTATTTCCTCTGTTTTTATTCCCTTAACCTTTATTGCAGGGATCTATGGAATGAACTTTGCCAAACAAGATCCTGTTACTGGAAAAATTATGCCAGGCAATATGCCCGAACTTTATCAGGAAAACGGCTACCAGTACACCTTGTTGGTGATGGCGTTCATTGCCGTGGTTCAAATCATCTTTTTTTGGAGAAAAGGCTGGTTTAAGTAGTTTTTTTGAACGCTAGGATTTGCTTTCATTCACATGAGCTGTTTGGTTCATGAGCACTTCTCAGCTTTTTCCGTCCTCGGCAACCTAAACCCACGATTTTTTGAGCGCTGTCATCCTGGGCGCAGCCAAGGATGACAGTAAATGTATAATGGCTTTCCCTCTGAATGATACCGATTTTTTGAAGATTGCCATGGTTATAGCTTTGCCAATTGCCAGCTTATTCCACTTGTTTTTTTCCTGCCAATGCTGTAGTTTCACTTTATCAAACTAAACTATTAAATGAACCAAGCAACAAAAAGCAAGAACATTGCTTTGATTATTCTGGTGGCCTCTCTGGGTTACTTTGTAGATATCTACGATTTAATTTTATTTTCGGTAGTACGTGTAAAAAGCTTAAAAGACCTTGGCGTTGCCGATAGCGATATGCTCAGCGTAGGCGCAACGATTATCAACAGCCAAATGTTTGGGATGTTAGTAGGCGGGATTATTTGGGGCGTACTAGGAGATAAGCGGGGCCGTTTAAGCGTGCTTTTTGGTTCTATCATTACTTACTCGTTAGCCAACATTGCCAACGGTTTTGTAACTACTGTAGGTGCTTACACCATTGTTCGTTTTATTGCAGGAGTTGGACTTGCTGGGGAGCTGGGAGCCGGGATTACCCTGGTGGCCGAAACCATGAGCAAAAAAAATAGGGGCTACGGCACCATGATAGTTGCTTGCGTAGGCTTAATGGGAGCAGTTGTGGCTGCCCTTATTAGTGATCATTACACCTGGCAAACCAGCTATTTTATTGGTGGCGGTATGGGCTTATTGCTGCTAACACTACGTATTGGCCTGGTCGAATCGGGAATGTTCAAGGAAACTACAGCACGGGACGAAGTGCAAAGAGGCAATTTTTTCATGCTCTTTAACAACTGGCCCAGATTTAAAAAATATCTGTGCTGTATTTTAATAGGCCTGCCGCTGTGGTATGTAGTTGGTGTACTGGTTACATTTTCTCCAGAATTTGGCAAAGCCTTAAACGCTACAGATGTTTTAAATGCTGGCAAAGGCATTATGTATTGCTATATCGGTATTTCGGTGGGCGATGTTGTGGCGGGCTTCCTATCACAATTACTTAAATCGCGAAAGCAAGTAATGTTTATTTTCTTGATTTTAACTGTTATCGCGGTGGCAGTGTATTTATATTCTTTTGGAATAACACCCGAACGATTTATTTGGTTAAGCCTTTTACTGGGTTTTGCCTCGGGCTATTGGGCCACTTTTGTAACCATTGCTGCCGAGCAGTTTGGAACCAATTTAAGAGCTACGGTAACTACCACGGTGCCTAACTTCATTAGGGGCTCGCTTATTGCAATTACCACAGGCTTCCAGTTTTTTAAAGATAAACTGGGAATATTGCAGGGAGCGATGGTGGTAGGTGCCATTTGTATCATAATATCAATGATTGCATTAAGCCAGTTGAAGGAAACCTTCAGCAAGGACCTGGACTACGTGGAGCATTGATGAATATGATGATGGGTAATGAGATGATTTGATGATAAGCTGATTTGATAATGGCTTTTGTCATCCAGAGTGCAACGAAGGATCTACTTTCAAAATGATAAACGGCCCACACCCGTAGCCCACAACTCATAACCAGCTATTCATGCCCAAAATGTCAATCTAATGTACTATATCACATTTGGTTTCAGATAGCGTTACAATAAGCCTAAATTTGGATATACAATGGAGAGCGTTATGTTTAAGGATAAGGTGGCGGAAGCTTACAAGCAAATACAGGATAGCATTTGCAAAGGTTTAGAGATTGCTGACGGTGAGGCAAAGTTTGAGGAAGAATTATGGCAACGTGAGGGCGGCGGCGGCGGCCGTACCCGGGTAATGCAGCACGGAAAGGTAATTGAAAAGGGCGGGGTTAACTTCTCTGCGGTGTATGGCAAACTGCCCGAAGCAGTGCAGAAATCCTTTAAAGTTGATAACGATGAATTTTTTGCAACGGGAGTTTCCATCGTTATCCATCCCGAAAACCCTTTTGTGCCTATTATACACATGAACATCCGTTACTTTGAAATGGATGAACAAACCCGTTGGTTTGGTGGCGGAATTGATTTAACACCCCATTACGTTATTCCAACGGATGTGAGGTTTTTTCACTATCACTTGAAGCAAGCCTGTGATCAATTTAAAGCAGACTTTTACCCGCGTTTCAAAAAACTGGCAGACGATTATTTTTTTATCAAACATCGCAATGAAACCCGGGGGGTAGGCGGTATTTTTTATGATAGATTAAAGCCTGAAAATACCGATTTAAGCTACGATCAAATACTGGATTTCTCTTTGGCTGTTGGGAACGCCTTTGTGCCTGTTTATGCCGAGTTGATAGATCGTAACAAGGATAAGGAATACGATGATTTCAATAAGGAATGGCAATATTTACGTCGCAGCAGATATGCTGAATTTAATTTGGTTTATGACTCTGGCACCAAATTCGGTTTGGAAACCAATGGCCGTATCGAAAGTATTTTAATGAGCCTGCCACCAACAGCAAAATGGAAATATAATGCGCAGCCCTTGCCCAATACCGAAGAAGAGAATACGCTCAATCTTTTGAAAAAGGGAATTGATTGGGTTTAGTGCATTTCGTCATTGCGAGGTACGA
>NZ_QMHO01000002.1:129975-677875 GCF_003313505.1 Pedobacter nanyangensis
TGAAAAAGGGAATTGATTGGGTTTAGTGCATTTCGTCATTGCGAGGTACGAAACAATCTTAAGCTGATTGTCGAGTGGGAATTTAAAGCAATTGCTTGGCACCTCGCAATGACGGCAACATTTATCTTTTGAAAAGGGAATTGATTGGGTTTAATCCATTTCGTCATTGCGAGGTACGAAGCAATCTTAAGCCAATTGTCGAGTGGGAATTTAAAGCAATTGCTTCGTACCTCGCAATGACGGCAACATTTATCTTTTGAAAAAGGGAATTGACTGGGTTTAGTCCATTTCGTCATTGCGAGGTACGAAGCAATCTTAAGCTGATTGTCGAGTGGGAATTTAAAGCGGTTGCTTCGCACCTCGCAATGAAGGCAACATTTATCTTTTGAAAAGGGAATTGATTGGGTTTAGTGCATTTCGTCATTGCGAGGTACGAAGCAATCTTAAGCTGATTGTCGAGTGGAAATTTAAAGCGGTTGCTTGGCACCTCGCAATGACGGCAACATTTATATTCTGAAAAAGGGAATTGATTGGGTTTAGTGCATTTCGTCATTGCGAGGTACGAAACAATCTTAAGCTGATTGTCGAGTGGGAATTTAAAGCAATTGCTTGGCACCTCGCAATGACGGCAACATTTATCTTTTGAAAAGGGAATTGATTGGGTTTAATCCATTTCGTCATTGCGAGGTACGAAGCAATCTTAAGCCAATTGTCGAGTGGGAATTTAAAGCAATTGCTTCGTACCTCGCAATGACGGCAACATTTATCTTTTGAAAAAGGGAATTGACTGGGTTTAGTCCATTTCGTCATTGCGAGGTACGAAGCAATCTTAAGCTGATTGTCGAGTGGGAATTTAAAGCGGTTGCTTCGCACCTCGCAATGAAGGCAACATTTATCTTTTGAAAAGGGAATTGATTGGGTTTAGTGCATTTCGTCATTGCGAGGTACGAAGCAGTCTTAAGCTGATTGTCGAGTGGAAATTTAAAGAGATTGCTTCGTACCTCGCAATGACGGCAACATTTATAAAAACAAAGAAGCCCGAGAATTAATCTAGGGCTTCTTTGTTTTGAACACTTAACGTGATCCGTTCCTTTTAAATACTGGGTCGTCATGCTGAATTTATTTCAGCATCAGCTTAACACTCCACTATTTTATTTACCTCCCGGAGGGCAATTTTCTTTAAGGAATTTGGTAAAAGTTAGCGCCAAATGTTCGCTGGTGCCTTCGCCTTCGCTAATGCTGTGTGTACGATTAGGATAGCTCATCATTTGGAAGTTTTTACGGTATTTTACCAATTCATTGATCAGCATTTCCGCATTCTGATAGTGTACATTGTCATCGCCGGTGCCATGTATCAACAGCAAATTGCCTTTCAAATTTTTGGCATGCGTAACCGGTGAGCCGGCCACATAGGCATCGGTAGTTGGAAAAGGAGTGCCCATGTATCGCTCCTGGTAAATGTTATCGTAAGTAAGCTGGTTGGCCACTGGAGCGATCGAAATTCCCGTTTTATAAATCTCCGGATATTGGAACAACAAATTAAGGGTAGAAGACCCACCGCCGCTCCATCCCCAAACAGCTACCCTATCTTGATCCATAAACGAATTGGTGGCTAATAACTTTTTAGCTGCCATGGCTTGGTCACGGATGTTGATTTGGCCAATGTTTTTGTAAATGGCTTTTCTCCAAGCCTTACCTTTAGGAACTGGCGCTCCTCGGTTGTCCATCGAAACATAGATATAGCCATCTTTGGCCATATCGCCTACATAAAGTCTGTTGCTTCCCGCACTGTAAACGTCTAGGGCTGTTGCCGAAGCAGGCTCTCCATATACATAAAACACTACCGGGTACTTTTTGGTTCTATCAAAGTTGTCAGGTTTCTTCATCCAACCATCAAGCTCCACGCCATCTTCGGTGGTAATTTTAAAAAACTCTACTTTGTTTTTAGCGGTTTGCTGGCTACCCACTTGGCTGGTGATGCTACCCTGCATCGTTAATGGATTGTTGGTTTTAAAGTTCATCCACTCAGATACAGGGCGTACGGTAGAGCTTTGGTAGCTATGGAGCGCAAAAGCACCAGTAGGAGAAATGCTATAGTTATGAGTTCCGGGTAAAACCGATGGCGTAACCATTTCTAATTTTCCCTTGCCATCAAGTTTGGTTTTGTAAAGATATTTTTGAGTGGCGTTGCTTGGCGAAGCGCTGAAATAAACTACACCGTTTGCTTCATCAATCAAATTCACCGCAATCACATCATAATTGCCATTGGTAATAAGTGTTGCTTTTTTATTCTCAATGTTGATTCGGTAAAGGTGTGCCCAGCCATCTTTCTCCGTTTTCAGCACAAATTCCTTGTTATTGTTGATCCAGTCAAAGTTGTCCACGGCATCTATCCAAGCCTTGTCAGATTCTTTGTAAATCTCGGTTAGCTTTTGCGTAGCTGCATTTGCCAGGAAAATGGTGCTCACATTTTGCTCACGGTTAAGTTGCTGCAAAATGATATTGTTTGAGTTAGGTACCCAATCCATTCTAGGGATATAGTGCTGTATTTCGCTACCTGGAACAGGCAGCCACTTGGTTTGCGCCGTTGCAATGTCTACTACGCCAACTTTGCAGGCCGAAGGGTCTTGTCCAACCTTTGGATATTCCACAGGTACATTGTAGGAGTAGATGGAATCAGTATTGTTGATCATCAGGAAATTGCGGATTTTTCGGGCATCTATTTGCCAGTAGGCGATAGATTTTCCATCAGGGCTCCAACGGAAACCGTCTCTACAGTCAAATTCTTCTTCGTAGGCCCAATCAAAAGTGCCATTGATTAATCTGGTAGTTCCATCGGTGGTTAATGCCTTGTTGGTACCGGTAGCAAGGTCTTCTACATAAATATTATGCCCGCTTACGTAAGCCACTTTACTGCCATCAGGCGAAAACTTGGCAAACATAAGTGACGAGGCAGGTTTGTCTTTCCCAATTTGCGTGAGCTTGTTGTTGGTCATATCTGCAACCCAATAATCGCCACGGGTATCATAGCGCCAAACCTTTTTACTATTGGTGTAAATTAAGGCTTTGGTGCCATCGTTACTCAGCTGAAAGCTTCTGATTCTGATAGCCGGTTTACCATTGGTTTGGGAAAGTAAATCGCTGCTGATAACTACCTTGCGTTCGTTTTTAGGAAGGGTAATGCTTACAATTTCTCCGCTAACGTTTTGATAATAACTATTGCCATCCTTGGCCCAGTTTATGTTTTGGGCATTGGTATTGGCCGAAAAGCCAAGCACAATGGCTATCGCCCAAATTACTTTTTTGGTGTTCATATTTGTTTATAGGTTTATAAATTGTTGGTAAACAGTTTGAAGATAGGCCTTTCCATTCTGCAACAGTTTGTTGGTTTGTTGGGCATCTTCTGGTTTGCTATTGTAAAGTACGCTTTTCCCTACGTTGTCAAAGGTTAAGGCATGGCCATTTTCAATAAAGCCGAAGCCGTTATCCCAACTGAAATAGGCAAAATTTCGGCGGTAAGGATTTAAAAGGTTTTTGCTCCATTTAAAATCTGCGGCGTTTATTTTAAGCTGCGCCAGTAAGGTTGCAGCAAGGTCCTGCTGGCTTCCCGTTTTATCAAAGTTTTTGCCCCTAAATTCATCCTTGATGACATCACCATAAAAAATAAGGGGAATATGGTAGCGTTGCGGTTCATAAACTTCATGGGTGGCCTTGGGAAGCGGATGACCATGATCGGCAATGAAAACAAACAGCGTGTTCTTATACCAAGCCTGCTTTTTGGCCTCGCTTAAATAACTGCCAATACACGAATCGGTGTAAAATGCAGTGCTTTTAAATTTCTGGATATTGTCTGTACTACCAAATTTGTACTTTACCGGCAGCTCAAAAGGCTCGTGGTTGGTTAAAGACAATAGGGTAGAAAAGAAGGGCTGTTTGGCAGTATTGGCATCCGTTAACTGTTTGTTGAAAACCAATCCGTCGTAAGCGCCCCATTTCGAATTCATATCTTTTTTGTCGAAACTATTCTTATCAATTAACTTTTTATACTGGTGCCCCAGGATAAAGGCCTTGTAGTTGTCGAATTCAGACTCTCCACCGTAATAAAACGAAGTTTGATATCCTTGTTGGTAGAGTTTTTGACTAATTGCGGGGATTTTCTGCATCTTTTCGGGCCATTTAACAATACTGCCCGTTCCCAACGTTGGAAACCCCGTTAACGAACCAATAAGGCCTTTGTCGGTACGGTTGCCCGTTGCATATATTTGGCTAAAGAAAATGCCTTTTTTAGCTAATGAATCTAAGTTGGGGGTAATGCCGTCTTCATTTCCTAGTACCTTAGTGAGGTCAGCCGTAAAGCTTTCCAAGATAAAGATCACTACATTTGGCCTGGCTGTTTTTAGGACAGATAGGGTAGTGTCTTTAGCTACTTTGTACAGGTTCTCTACTTCAAGCTCGGCTTGTTTTTGATCTTCGTAGATATAAGGGTTTTTCTTTACCTTGCTATTTGCCAAAACACTCGACATTAAGTTCCACTCGGTATTTAACGAAGCATGGTTAAGTATCTGATGATTGGAGAAAAATGCCATGCTCTGCGAATTGGGAGCAGTGCCCGTACCTCCTCTAATCAAGAGGAAATTTACTCCCAGAGTTAAAATGGCAACAATTATCTTGGCCCAAATAGGTGCTTTGGCGAAAGCAATTTCTCGTCTTACGAGCACAAAATTGAGATATAGTCCAATGCCTAGTAAAATGAGCAGTACCGATAAGGTCAAAAATATAGGTGAAGAGGCGCTCGAAGCCAATGATTCATTTGGCGTACGGATGGCAAATTCAATGGCCCTTGAGTTGACTTTGCTTCCCCATTCGCGGTAAATATTAAAATTGATGACAGATATGATACTGAAAAGCACAACCAATACCATATTGTACTTTTTGATCCAGCCAACATTAACATTCTTTCTGTTGGAAAGAAACCAGAAAGTGTAAACCAATAAGGGAATGATGGCAATATAGGCCACCATCGACAAGTCTAGCCTTAAGGCGTGGTAATAGGTAGCAAGCTTTTCTGAAAAAGGTATATTTCTTAATTTAACATGAAAGATAAACATAAAAATAAACCTGTCTATTGCGAAATAGAGCAGCCAGAACAGAAAATATCTGGCAAAAAAAATCAGACTTTTAAACATGGGCCGCTAAATTACTAAAAAACCCATAATTAAAAGTCTGATTTATATCAAGGTGCAAAAACAGAACTATTGTCCACCGCCTTGCATAGCCATAATTTCCTGCATGGTTTTAAGTTCGTAACCTTTAGGCACTTCTAAAGAAAAAGGGCCTACTTTATCTTCAAGGATATTTTTAATGGTTAAGGTTACTTTTAAGCCATTTTGAAAGGTAGTGTATTTTAACAGCGCACCTTTGATGCCTTTGAATTGATCACCGGAAAAACCTGCTGGAAGTTCTATATCATTGCTGGCCCATAACTCGTATGCACCACCTTTATCATCTTTGTAGGTGTATTTTTCGGCATTGTAGTTTCCTATTGTTTGTT
This sequence comes from Pedobacter nanyangensis, assembly GCF_003313505.1. GTDB lineage: Bacteria > Bacteroidota > Bacteroidia > Sphingobacteriales > Sphingobacteriaceae > Pedobacter > Pedobacter nanyangensis. The sequence goes on from NZ_QMHO01000002.1 coordinate 135,527, forward strand.
TCTCGCCGGTAGCCTTAAAATCACTTAATTTAGGTGCTGCAGCTTCCGATTTTTCGATGTCCTCTTTGCTCATTTTAACTGCATATTGCATTTGCGCCATTGGAACGTCAATCAGCATTAAGCCTTTCTTATCTACAAAATCTTGTAAAATGCCTATAGTAGCTGGGCCTTGCTCCATATCTATGCGAAGCACATTGCCGTTAAATTTCACTTTTTGTTCCTTTGGCAATTGAGCAGCCATAGCTGCTTGCTCCGCTGGTAAAGAATACTCTACACCATAAATTACCGTACCTTGAGAAATTTTCTTTTGAGCGTTAGCAATGATTGCAGAGCCCACCAACAGCGCCGCTAAAAGGCCTGTTTTTACCGATTTGAACATCATATTATTTTTTTAAGTTTAGTTACCAGTTAATTTTTTCCTTTGCCAGAAAAGCCGAAATACCTTTTTTAAAGTCACCACTCTCCCTAGTTTTGGCATTTGTTTTTACCGCTTCGTTCAAGCAACTATCAAGCCAAGTATTGCTGGTATAATTAATAAGTTGCTTGGTAAGCATCAACGAATTCCCTGAAGCGTTATTGCACAAATTTAAGGTAAAATTATTTACCGTTAGAGCAATTTCTTCGGCTTTTGTTACATAGGTAATCAAATTATAGTGGAGCGCTTCTTGTGCACCAAATAACTCGCCGCTGAGCAGCAATTTTTTAGCAATGGTTTCACCAACTTTTTGTACCAAATAACAGCTCACAATAGCCGGTACAAAACCCAGCTTAACTTCTGTATAGCCAAATTTAGCTTCTGGCACTGCAAAAACAATGTCACAAATGGTTGCTAAGCCACAGCCGCCAGCAATGGCATGGCCTTCCACTTGTGCAACAACTACTTTTGGAAGCGTTCTGATCATTTCGAAAAGCTCTTTGAGTGCTGTAGAATCCCGGATGTTTTCCTCATACGAAAAATGTTGCAGCTGTTGCATATAAGCCAGATCGGCGCCTGCACTAAAAACCTCTCCACGAGCTTTAAGTACAACAACTTTGGCATTTTCATCTTCTTGTGCCTTTTTAAAAGCGGTTTTTAGTGCTTCAACCAAATCAGGGTTTAGCGCATTTCTTTTTTCAGGCCTGTTGATGGTGATTTCAGCTACCCTGTTGTTAACTTGGTATAATACCAATGAATTTTCCATAAGATTTATTTTTGGTTCAGCACTATTGCTGTATGTTTTTTAAGGACATGGATGGGCAAATTTAATAGATTAGCTTGATGCTCAAACGTCGAAATCACATAATCTTTGTTGCTGGCATCAACAATTAATGTCTTAAAGTTAATTTCCTTCTGTAAGGTTTCTATTTTTTGTTTGGTATTTTGATGAATCCAAATGAAATCAAAACGGGGTGTTTTCATTATTTTTCGATGGTTAAATGACTTGTCCAAAAGTAAAATACGTATCTGTTTGCTGATGATTTGATGATCTTGTTTGATGAAATTTGGTGCCGTAAAATCTTCATCCCATTTCACAAACTTAATGGCTTGGATATGTTTTTGGTCTAAGGCAGGTTTTACGAAAAACTCAAAATTTCTATCCGCTTTGGTCAAATCGGTAACCAATATGCAATGGTTGCTCGTGATAAAAGCTGCTGCGTAATTTTTCCTTAAACTGAAAAAAATGATTTCCGACTGTTTGGTTGCGTTTATTTTTTGAAAGCTTAACGAACTTTGCAGAACCAGCCAAATGGAAAATCCAAGAAATAAGTAGTTCTTTTTATAAGTAGAAAAACCCAAGCTCAAAAACGCAATTAACATAAATAGCAGGATGAGTTGCCATCGGTTGAGCCAAATTCCGGTAATTCCCGCAAAAGGTAGTTCCGAAATCCATTTTAGGCCACTATTGGTAAAGTTAATGAGCCATTCGAAAGCTGGAGCAATAAAGTAAATCCGTAACAGCAATAAGGCAATGCCGCTATACATTAGCAAAGTGATGGGAACAAGGATGAAAAGGTTACTAATGATAAAATATATTGGAAACTGGTGGAAATAATAGATGCTTAAGGGGAGGGTAGCCAGCTGCGCTGCCAAACTCATAGCCGTGGCTGACCATAAGCTATCGGCCCATTTGGGCTTAAAGTAAAACCAGTTGTAAATTTTGGGCTGGAAATAGATTAAACCAAATACCGCCAAAAATGATAATTGAAACCCAACGTCCCAAACCAAAAATGGATTGAATGCCAAAAGCGCAAACGCCGTAAAAGCCAACACATTGTAGCTGTTATTTCCTCTCTTTAGTTGTTTAGTAAGGATAAAAATGGTGATCATCATGGCCGAACGTAATATCGACGGAGAAAACCCTGTAAGTAGGGAGTAATACCAAATCAACCCGATGATAACCAGGTTTTTAAATATTTGACCCAGCTTTCTACTGTTTAAAAAAGATAGGCACCAGTTGAGCATCAGGTAAATGAGGCCAACGTGCATGCCTGAAACGGAAAGTGCATGTACGGTACCTGTTTTACTGTAGGCGGCCAAGGTTTCTTTGCTCAAATCAGCACGGTAGCCCAAAATTAAAGTTGCTGCCACAGCGAAAGCCTCATCATTGTGGATCAATTTTCGGTAAACATTTACCAGTTTTTTCCTGAGTGTTAGGGCATATTTATGAATGCTATTCCCTTGGTCCTGATTAAGTTTTATAAGCTGCTCCTGATTAATAAAACTTTGATGGTAAATGTTTTTGGCTGCTAGCCATTGCCTAAAATCAAACTCAGCAGGATTGTACGCCGGTTCAACGGGAAGTTGGTTGGCAGGCAACATCAACTCGTGGCCATAACCTAGCTGGATAGGATTTAAACTATCTAATTTGAGTGCAACAAGCAATTTTCCGGTACAATGTGAGGCTTTTTTGTTCAGGTACCCTTCAGTAACCGATAGCTCGAACCTTAAAATTTGATTGTTTTGCTGAGGCTCGTTGCTGATCCAGCCTTTTAAATGGGTATGTTGCTTATTGCCAAAATAACCTGGATCTAAAAAATCGGTGTGGGCTAACGTGAGGTAAAAACCTAGGCAAAAAAATAATAAATAATAAAGGCTGGCAATTGTTTTTTTAAATTGCCAGCCTTTAATTTTCTGATAATAAATGTTAGCGGATATCGAAAAGAAAATGAAAGCTATGAGCACGTAAAAGAGTACTCTAAATAAGAATGGATCTTGGAAGTGGTAGCCTAGTATCATTCCCAGGCTAAAAGGAAATAATAGTTTAACAAATACTATTTCCGATTTAAATATCAACGCATCTTAAAATTGATAACGCAACTGTATTCTCATTTCCGATTTCATTTTGCCATTTATTTCGTCCAATCCAGAGCCAACGGTTTCTACATTGTCGTAGTTGTAAAGGGCGTATCTTCCCCATAGGTCAACACGTTTGGCTAGCCTGTATTTTAAGTTGGCGTAACCCCTTAAACCTTTTCCGTTGTACAAGCCAAAAGTAAAGTTGTAAAGCACATCGTCCTCATAAGCATAAATTCTACTGTCGTAGGAGGCTGTGTTGAAATAAGCTACCCTAATGTTTCCAGATAGCCTGGATGAAAGCGGGGCGTAGCTCACATCCTGATAAGCCAAATAGCCAAATTCAGCTTTGGCGTCACCTTTTTTAAACTGTACCACTTCTACACGGTTTTGAAAACCAAATGATTTGCCTGCGGCCCATTTTACTTCAGCACGGTAGTTTTCTCTTTTAACCTCGTCCAAATAGTTGAAAGGTACGGTTAAGCTCGTATTTTGTTGTTTTACTTCGGTTTTGTACCGCAAAATAGCCCTAAATGTTTTGGTAGGCGAGTAGGTTACCTGACCTAAAAACTCGTAACCATCAGAAGGGGCATCAACCCTGAAACGCAGCCAGGGGAATTTAAAATAATCGCCATAAACCTGGATGCTCCAAATTTTGGATGGGTTGATGTTCAGGCCCGCATAAAAGCCCTTTTCATTGAAAGCTTCGCTGGCCTCGGCCGTAGCCTGATTGAAAAAGTTATGGTAGTTTTTTTGATAGTTTCTGTGCAAAACTACTGCCGAAACCGTTGAGGACAAACTTACTAAAGCGCCATTTACGTAAGCCAATCCTGCATCTAGTGATTTGCCAAATTCACCAAAAAAATAAAAGTTCTTGTAAGTATAGCTATAGTGGGCTCCCAAATTGGTCAATTCTTTTCCAGTAAAATTATGGATGCGATAAAGGCCACTTCCGGGTATAAAAGCTCTGTTGAAAGATGTGTGATAGGCTACTGCTCCAACATTTAAGGCGCTGGTTCTATATTGCAGTACACCGCCATAAACGGTTTGCTCTAAATTGTTTTTGTTGTCGATTTCAGATTGCGTACGGTGTAAGCCTGTTTCATTGATGGTGGATACGACATTTTGGCCATTTACAACAGACATAGAAGCATCTAGTTTGCGGTGCGATACAAACGGCGAAAAATCGATGTTCTTGGCAATATTTACCGTTATTGCGGCACCACGTAGAAAGGCAAACTCATTGGCCGAAGTATAAGGTCGTAAACCTACATCGCGTTTGGCCACCCCTGTGATATCTGGTGATTTGCCAAATGCAAAACCCGACCATAAGGTAAGCGCCTGGCCAAATTGCATGGTATAATCGCCCAATACAATCTTTTTGAACCTGCCCGTGTTAAGGAAGGCAATATGTCCAGACAGAAAATCAAATGGTTTTTGCTTGGGTCCGTTAAAGAAATATTCTCCAGCATCCTTTTCAAATACCAACGAAGCCGAAACTCTGTTGGAATAGGTATAACGATATCTGAATAAATACCGATCTGGCGTGCCCAAATACCTGCTGCCGGGTAGGTCGGTATAACCTTTCGATTTTTCAATAACCCGGCCATACCTCAAAATCAGATCGTTGTTCCCGTACATGAGCAGGTTTTTGCCCGTAATTTTATCTGTCGTGGCCGACTGTTCTAAGGTTACAAAAGGCAACAAGCGCTGAATAGTTTGTATGTCAAACTCAGGGATGCTTTGCAGTTCGAGCAAATCAATAAGCTTTCCGTTTTTTCTGATGTGCTCAAATAAGTTGCTGATTTGTAGCGGAGACAGGAAAACCAGCGTTTTCAGTTCTTCAGCATTAGTGTTGTTAAGGTTTATAGGGTGCTTGCGGAAATAGGTAAGACGGTCCTGCAATTCCGAGAGGTCATAATCCTCTGGAAGGTTTTCGGCAATGCTTTCAATCAAATCCTTGATCAGTTGGTCTTCCTGGGTTTGTGCCTTTGCCGCAAAACCAATCAGTAAAAAGGTAAATAATACCAATAGTTTAAAACGCATACGACAAGCCAATTTGAGGGGTGTAACCAATTTGAGGATGGCTTTGAACCGCCACATCCAATATTAATTTTTGGTAATTTAATCCAATGCCAACATATTGTTTAAACGGTTTGGCACTAATGCCACCACGTAGGCTCAATATTTCATGAAATCGATAGTCTGCGCCCACACTAACATCAAATTTTTGGTCAAAATCCTTAGACACGGTTGTGGCCACAATTACTTTGTTAGAAGGCGTATAGGTAGCCCCAAAATGTAGCGCTGTAGGGATGTGGGCGGCAATATTGCTTGATTTGTAGGTTTGCGACGAGGGGTTGCTTGCATATAGCCCCAACCCAATTTGTTTGCTCAGTACGTAATTTACGCCGGCATCAACCGAGAAAGTAGTGGCATCGCCATAATTGGTAATTTTAAGTTGGTGCAGGTTAACTTTAATCCCTATAGAAAGTTGTTCCCCAAATTTCTTGGCCAGGCCCAAGCCTGCTTTAATCTCATTATACTCGCTAATGCCGTATCGGTTAACGCTCAGTCCAGCAAAATTGCCGTTAAATGGCAGTACAAAAGCAAAATTTTGTTCGCTCAGTTCATCTCCAAATAAATAACGGGCATAATTTGCCGCTGCCGTAGGCGATTGTAGCCCGGTAATACCCGCCGGATTGGCGTTTAAGCTCCAGATATCATACAAGGCAGCACTGGCATTGCCCATGGCCGTTAAACGAGCGCCTTGGTTGTATTGCGACCAAGATTTATTAACGCTCAGAAAAATAATAATAAATAGTAAAAATTTGCGCATAGGCTGTTTGGTGTAGCCAATTTATGGTAAAATATAATATCTACAAAACAAATTGTAACGTTACTTCCTAATTTCTATGGGTGTATCCTGAAACACGAGGTTTCTAAAATTGGCCATGTCTTTATTAGAAAGTGCGATACAGCCGTTTGTCCAGTCTTTTTTCCTTTTTAAGCCTTTAGATGTGCCATGCACCATAATGTTGCTGCCCACTTGCAAGCCTTTGGCTTTGGCCCTTGCCGAGTCAACTTTATTGGGATAAGAGATATGAAAAGAATGGAAAGTGGTACCGTTCCATCTCTGCCAATCAAGAGTGTAATTGCCCTCCGGAGTTTTGCCGTCACCTTCACGTTGTTTCTGCCCGATGGGATTTGGCCCCAACGCAATCGGATAGGTTTTAACAATATTGGAATCTTTAAGCAGGTACATTTTTCGCTCGCTTTTTATCACCAATACCTTGTTTACCATATTTCTTTGGATAAACCTGGCTTCGGCATCAGCAATGACGCTTTCGTAGGTGACAGGCTTTTTATTGAGTCCCCATTTACTGCGAAGCCTAAGCATGGCTGATTTTAAAATCCAAATATAGTCTTTGGTTTTGCCGGTGGTGTCAATAATGTTTCGATAAGTTAAATACTGATCCAAGTCACTTTGCATGACCGAGTACTTTAACACGGTATCCCTAAAAAGCACTTTGTCGTTTTGTGCGTTTGATTGACAGGCGTTAAGAAAAAAGATAGATAGGATAACAAATGACCAAAAATTAGATTTCTTCATTAAGTTTAAGCAAGAAACTTTTCAAACGTTCCAGCGAATCTATAATCTTCTGGTTTTCTTTTACTTCGCCACTGTTACTTTTCATGTGTTCTTTAGCACCTTTAAGCGTAAAGCCCTTATCGTCTACCAAATGGAAAATGACCTTTAGGTTATCGATATCTTCAGGTGTAAATAGCCGGTTTCCCTTTTTGTTTTTTTTAGGTTTAAGTACGTCAAACTCTTTTTCGTAAAACCTAATCTGCGAAGCATTTACGCCAAACATTTCTGTTACTTCGCCCATTGTATAATACATTTTATTGATTTCTCTTTCCTTGTAAGGCATATTTGATGCTGATTATTAAATGATTGTAGCTTTTACTTAAAGTGTTCAAATGTAAACGGATTTTAGCAGAAAACCACAATAAAATTATAATTTTGTGCGCAAGTGGTTTGCGGGATAAGGGTTGAGGTTTAAGGTTGGATATCTTATGGCTCAAGCCTTATGCCTTGCGCCTTTTAAACCTATAAATAAAAATGACAGCGAAAGAAATAAGACAGACTTTTTTAGAGTTTTTTAAAAGCAAAGGACATCATATCGTACCCTCGGCACCTATTGTGGTGAAAAACGATCCTACCTTGATGTTTACTAATGCCGGAATGAACCAATTTAAAGATTTGTTTTTGGGAGAAGCCGCGGTAAAATATCCCCGTGTGGTGGATACCCAACGCTGTTTACGGGTTTCGGGCAAGCATAACGACTTGGAAGAAGTGGGAATTGACACCTATCACCACACCATGTTTGAAATGTTGGGCAACTGGAGTTTTGGCGACTACTTTAAAAAGGAAGCCATTGAATGGAGCTGGGAGTTGCTGACCGAAGTTTATAAAATCCCGAAAGACCAACTGTATGTTTCGGTGTTTGAAGGTGACGAAAAAGAAGGCTTGCCAAAAGATACCGAAGCTTACGAGATTTGGAAACAGTTTGTGCCCGAAGACCGAATTGTATTGGGCAATAAGAAAGATAATTTTTGGGAGATGGGAGATACCGGTCCCTGTGGCCCTTGCTCCGAAATCCATGTGGATTGCCGCAGTGCCGAAGAACGTAAAGACGGTAAAGGCAAATCGTTGGTAAATGCAGATCATCCGCAGGTAATTGAGATTTGGAACAACGTATTTATGCAGTTCAACCGTTTGAAAGACGGCTCGTTAAAACCACTTCCAAACAAACACGTTGATACAGGAATGGGATTTGAGCGTTTGGTACGTGTATTACAGGGCAAAAGCTCCAACTATGATACCGATGTTTTCCAAACCCTGATCAAACATATCTCCGAAAAATCCGGATTTGAGTATGTAGCTGGTGCAGCGCCTGGGCAGCAGGGATGGAACGAAGCAGTTGCCATGCGTGTAATGGCTGATCATATCCGTGCAATTTCTTTTGTGATTGCCGATGGACAGTTGCCTTCAAATAACAAGGCAGGCTACGTCATCCGTCGTATTTTACGTAGGGCTGTTCGTTATGCCTATACTTTTTTAAACTTTAAGGAGCCTTTCCTAAATCAATTGGTGCCAATACTAGCGGATCAGTTTAAAGGTGTTTTTGACGAGTTATACCAGCAAAAGGATTTTGTGCAAAAAGTTGTTTTAGAGGAGGAAGTTTCTTTCCTAAGAACTTTGGCTACAGGGATTCAACGCTTTGAGAAATATGAAGGAGGTAAAATAATCAATGGTGATTTCGCCTTTGAACTGTACGATACTTTTGGCTTTCCAATAGACTTGACCGACTTGATGGCCAGGGAAAAGGGACTTTCTGTGGATATGCAGGGCTTTAACAAAGCCTTGGAGGCACAGAAAAACCGGTCTCGTGCAGCAACTGCCATTGATACCGGTGACTGGATCATGGTTAATGAAGACCGGGAAACCGAATTTGTAGGTTACGATCTTACCGAGAAAGAAACCGAGATCATCAAATACCGTAAAGTAAAGGCTAAAGGCAAAGAACAATACCAGATTGTATTGGCACAAACACCTTTCTATGCCGAAAGTGGTGGTCAGGTAGGCGATACAGGAAGATTGGAAGACCATAGCCGCCAATTTTGGGTGGAAATTACCGATACCAAAAAGGAAAATGGCGTGATTGTTCATTTTGCGGATACTTTACCCGCCGACCTAGAAGGTAAATTCTGGGCGGTAATTGATGAAGATAAACGCAAGGAAACCGAAAATAATCACTCGGCTACACACCTGTTGCATGCCGCATTGAAGCAGGTTTTAGGGCATCATGTCAACCAAAAAGGTAGTTTGGTAAATTCGGATTACTTACGTTTCGACTTTTCTCATTTTGCAAAGGTAACCGATGAGGAATTGAATCAAATTGAAGATATCGTTAATGCGAAGATTCGTGAGAACATTCCTTTGAAGGAGCAAAGAAACGTACCTTATCAAGAAGCCATTGACAGTGGGGTAACCGCTTTATTTGGGGAGAAATATGGCGATTTTGTTCGTGTAATTACCTTTGACGACCATTTCTCTAAAGAACTTTGTGGCGGTACCCACGTAAAAGCTACCGGGCAAATCGGTTTCTTTAAACTTACAGCCGAATCTGCTGTGGCAGCGGGCGTGCGTAGGATAGAAGCCATCACTGGACAACGTTCGGCTTCGGTTATCCGGGAACATTTCGAATTGGTGAAACATTTAGGGGCATTATTGAACAATCCCAAAGACTTTGTTTCGGCTTTGAGTAAGGTGATTGAAGATAATGGAGCACTGAAAAAAGAAATTGAAAAAACTATTTCTGAACGTGCAGTAGCCTTAAGGACCGATTTAGAAAGTCAAATGCAAAATATTGATGGCGTGAATTTTATAGCTACCGTGGTAGATCTTCCAAATGCAGACGCTGTTAAAACTTTAGCCTATGCGGTAAAAGGTGCCGTGCAAAATTTATTCTTGGTGTTAGGGGTGGTAATCGATGGAAAGCCGCAACTTACCGTAGCTATTGACGATGAACTGATCAAAGCAAAAGGTTACAATGCCGGACAAATTGTGAGAGAGCTGGCAAAAGAAATCCAAGGCGGTGGCGGTGGACAGCCGTTTTATGCTACTGCGGGAGGTAAAGATGCTGCTGGAATGACCAGGGCAATTGAAAAAGCAAAATCCTTTTTATAACTAATACACTATTTTTAAATGAAGAAAACTTTGTTGACGCTTTGTTTGGCGGCCGTAACTGCTTTTTCCTTTGCTCAGGAAAACGCTAAAGAGTCAGAAGAAAAAGTAACTGGAAAAAACGAAATCAGGTTTAATCTCCTAAACACCATTATCGGGATACCGGAAATTAGCTATGAACGTATGTTTAATGATAATACGGGAGCCGGTATATCCGTTTTGGCCCGCATTTATGATGATTTGGATTATAATTTTGGCGTAATTCCATATTACAGGATCTACTTTGGAAACGCCAAACGAGCTTCGGGATTTTTTATTGAGGCTAACGCCGCCTTTATGCAGCTTGATGACGATAAATATTATATCTGGACTGACGGCAAGGGTAATTGGAGTTCGGTTCCGAGCGATAAAACCGTAAGCAGTTTTGGTATAGGTGCAGCTGCTGGTGGTAAATTTTTAACCAAAAGCGGTTTTGTAGGCGAAGCGTACTTTGGCTTAGGAAGGTTGTTTAATAAAAATGCAGGTTCCGAAGCTTATCCCCGAATTGGAATTACCATAGGCAAAAGATTTTAAAACCAAAAAGTCCCGCATCAGCGGGACTTTTTGGTTTCCGTTATTTCTACAATAGGTTAATGTCTTCCCTTTCCTCGTCCTTTATGATCTTTATCTTTATGCCATCCTTTATGTTTGCCATTATCATGTCTGTATCTCTCCACATAATGGGTTTGGTAAACATGGTGCCTTAAATAAGGGCGAGGCTCGTTAATCACAATTTTTCTGCCCCTGTGCAAGTCGTAACCCCTGTAAGCTCTAGGTAACGAAGTTCTGTGCACCCATCTGCTACCTTCGTAATACACGTACCTTCTGCTGGGTACATGGTAATAGGTACGGATATCAGGCATGTAGTAATACTCCACGTAATCATAGCCGCGAGGTCCCCAATTAGGCTGTAAGCCTATGTTGATATTTAAACTAACTTGAGCGTTGGCTGTTTGCAATGTTGTTGCTACTATAGCAACGGTTAACATCAGGATTAAACGTTTCATATCATTTAGTTTTTGCGTGTTGCCAAAACCTATACGAATACCGTGCCACAGTAGGCCGGTATTTTTTTACGTTACATATTTGATACATTTCGATGTTTTTTTAACGCTGTTCACATTGCTATCTGAATTTTCATGATTTTTTAGCTTTAATATGCGTATATGTGGCTCAAAATGGTTATTCGTATATAATAATCCCTATATTTGGCACAGCTAAAAAAGCTATATCTAGTAGTAAAACCTATTAATGAGTACAACAACTATCGTAAAACAAGCATCGGATTTTGAGCTGGTTTCGGGTTTAGAGATACATGTTCAGTTAAACACACAATCCAAAATATTTTGTGCTGATAGCGCTGCATTTGGCGCTGAAGCCAATGAACATATTTCGGCAGTTTCGTTGGGATTACCAGGTGCCCTGCCTAAGCTCAATAAAGAAGTGGTCGAAAAAGCCATGCGTATTGGTTTGGCGTTGAATTGCGAAATCAACCCGTATAATTTTTTCGATAGGAAAAATTATTTCTACGCTGATTTGCCCAAGGGATATCAGATTACGCAAGATAACAGCCCCATTTGCAAAAATGGCTATCTCAATGTACAGCTTGCAAACGGAACCGAGAAACGTATCGGAATCAATCGTATTCACCTAGAAGAGGACGCAGGCAAAAGCATGCACGATCAGGACGAAAACTATTCGTTTGTGGATTTAAATCGCGCTGGTGTTCCCTTGATAGAAATTGTTACAGAACCCGATATCCGCAGTGCCGAAGAAGCATCGGCTTTGCTTACTGAAATTAGACAATTAGTGCGCTTCCTAAACGTAAGCGATGGCAATATGGAAGAAGGTTCCCTACGTTGCGACGCCAATATTTCTATACGTGAAAGAGGCACTACTGCTTTTGGTACCCGTTGCGAAGTTAAAAACCTGAACTCTATCCGTAACGTGCGCAGAGCAATTGATTTTGAATTTGGAAGACAAGTGGAAGTGGTAAGTACGGGAGGGAAGATTATTCAAAGCACCTTGAATTTTGATGCCGATAAAGGGACTACATCGCCCATGCGCAGTAAAGAGGAAGCAAACGATTACCGTTATTTCCCAGATCCTGATTTGCCACCAGTAGTGATTTCGGACGAATGGCTGAACCGTATAAAAGAAGCTATGCCAACACTGCCCAAAGAACTTGCCAAGCAACTGGTTGCGGAGCTAGGGATTAATTTCTCTGAAGCAGCAGTATTGGCAGATGATCGGGAATTATACCAGTATTACAACGAAGCCAAAAAAGATATCAAGCAACCCAAAAGCTTGGTGAATTGGCTATTGGGAAGTATCAGGGCAATCCTTAATGAAAAGCAAATTGATATTGCCAACTATGCCGTAAAGCCTATACAGCTGGCTCAAACCATTAATTTGGTGGATGAAAAGAAAATCTCCCAGCAAAATGCCATCCAACAATTATTACCAGCTTTAGAAACCAAGGAGAGTGCTAGCGCAGAACAGCTGGCGCAACAACTTAACCTACTGATTGTGGAAGATACTGATGCCGTTTCAGCACTTGTTGACGAAGTATTGGCCCAATACCAAGCACAGGTAGCGGCATACAAAAAAGGAAAGAAAGGCGTTTTAGGTTTGTTTGTGGGCGAAGTAATGAAACTGGCCAAAGGAAAAGCTGATGCCAAAAAAGTAAACGAGTTGATTTTGGAAAAATTGAAATAAGTTTTAGAGAGTTTTGTTGATACAATACTCTCTAAATACTAATTACTAAAATCTCAATACTAGATTAAATGAAAAGAATAATATTAATTTTAGCGGTAGTAGCTACAACATTCACCGCTTGCAAAGATAAAACCAAATTTACCATTGGTGGAAAGCTAACCAACGCAGATGTGAAAAACAAGGTTTATTTATATGGGATGGCTAGCAATAGCATGGTCTTATTGGATTCAACAAACCTTTCGCAAGATGGCGAGTTTAAGTTTACCAACACTAAGCCAGAGGCTGATTTCTTTAGGGTGAACTACTTAACTAATGAATATATCGTAATCGCTAAAAACGGTGACGCAGTAAAAGTTTCTGCCGATGTAAGCGACAAAAATCAACATTATACCATTGAAGGTGCTGAAGATGCCGCAAAATTGTCGGAATTTAATGATTTGAAAATCAAGTTCCAGCAAAAGATTTTCGAGGTAAGCAAACAATTTGAAGAAAAAGTAGCCGCCGCTCCGGGCAAAAGAGAAGAGCTTTTGCAACAACTATCGCCAGTGTACAACAACGCATTGAACGAGCTTAACCAGGCCATCATTAAATTTGCCATGGACAACAACAAATCGCTAGTGAGCTTTTATGCCATTAGCTTGGTTAATCCGGTAGGGAACGAAAAGGCCATGGTTGATTATGCCGAAAAGGTAGACGCTAGTTTAAGAGGACATTCGGCCGTGAAAAACTTCATCGAAAAAGTCGCTAGGCTAAAAGCGGTACAAATTGGTCAAACTGCTCCAGATTTTACGATCCAGAGCCTGGATGGTAAAACCGTAAAATTGGCTGATTATCGTGGCAAATATGTACTCTTAGACTTTTGGGCTTCGTGGTGTGGGCCATGCAGGGCCGAAAATCCTAACGTGGTAAAAGCTTATCAAACTTATAGAAACAGAAATTTTACCGTATTGGGCATCTCTTTGGATAAAGATAAAAATGCTTGGGCACAGGCTGTTAAACAAGACAATTTAACCTGGGACCAGGTAGGGGAACTAATGGATTTTGAAGGCCCAACTGTTAGGCTTTATCAAGTTGAAGCTATCCCCAGCTCGTTTTTGCTCGACCCCCAAGGTAAAATCATTGCCCGCGACCTAAGAGGCGAAGAATTGGAAGTTTTTTTAAACAAAACCTTACCTAAACTCTAATTCAATGTTAATATATGGAGTAGTCTTAACAATTTGTTAACTTCAACTTAACTAAATATTGCAATTGTCTACTTACTTTCGTAACAAATAAAACTGCAATGAGTACAGCTAAACAGAAGATATTAATTGTTGACGATGAACCGGATATCTTGGAACTGATTGAGTATAATCTCAAAAAAGAAGGTTACCAAGTGTTTTTGGCCAGTAATGGACAAGACGGAATCAACGTTGCTAAGAAGGTTCAGCCAGACTTGATCATCTTGGATATTATGATGCCCAAAATGGACGGTATTGAAGCTTGTCGTTTAATGAGGGCTATTCCAGAGTTTAAAAATACCTTTATGGTGTTTTTAACGGCAAGAAGCGAGGAATATTCTGAGATTGCGGGATTTAACGTAGGCGCTGATGATTACATTGCCAAACCTATTAAACCCAGAGCTTTGGTAAGCCGTATCAACGCTATCTTGCGTCGTAATGCAAGTAACGATGAGGTTTCTGACAACAAATTGGAAATAGGCGACTTGGTGATCGATCGCGAATCGTATTTGGTTTATCAAAATGGTGAAAAAGTGGTTTTAGCGAAGAAAGAATTTGAACTGCTGTATCTGCTGGCTTCAAAACCTGGAAAAGTTTATACCCGCGAAGCGATTTTAAAGAACATCTGGGAAGATTCAGTAGTGGTGACCAACAGAACCATTGATGTGCACATCAGGAAACTGAGAGAGAAACTAGGCGAAAACTATGTTTCTACTGTAAAAGGAGTAGGATACAAGTTTGAATTGTCTTAACAGATAAAGTCCCGCAACTGCGGGACTTTTTTATTTTATACCTGATGCTCTATTGGGTCCCGTCAGTGCGAGTTTACGAAGCAATTTTAATATGTCTTATATAGATTTTTCGTTGCTCCCTGAATGACAGGCAAGCTGCACTTCAACCATACCATGAAACGTTCAAAGATTTTGTCGGATAGCGTCCTAGCATAATGATCGATTTGCAAGGATATTAGTCGATAAGGATCGGGATTGTCCCAATAAAAGTAATCCCAATCTCATTTTATGAATATGTATAATATACCAATTGGTATATTTTGTACGTTTGTTTTGTTAAATGATAAAAAACATGAGCAAAGCCGAGAAAACAAAGCAATTGATTATTGAAAAAACAGCCGATGTTTTCAATAGCAAGGGCTATGCGGCAACCTCTCTATCAGATATTACCAAAGTTACTGGGCTTACCAAAGGAAGTATCTACGGTAATTTTGATGACAAAGAAGAAGTGGTCATAGCAGCATTTAAATTCAATGCCAAACGCTTAAGAGATGAAATGGATCTGGCAATCGCTAAAGAAAAAACTGCCTACGAGCAATTGATGGCTATGCTCAATTTCTACAAAACTACCTGGAAAAAAGCGGCTTCACAAGGCGGTTGCCCGATGTTAAATGCGGCAACCGAAGCAGATGATCATTTGCTATTTTTGCGGGATGCTGTTAAAGAAAATTTCATCGCTTGGCAAACGAAAGTATCAAGCATTATAGCGCAAGGCAAAGCAGAAGGTAGCTTTAAAGCCAGTTTGCATGCAGAAACATACGCCTACACCTTCATCATGCTCATAGAAGGTGGCATATTGCTATCTCGTACCCTTAATCAAATCACACATTTAAATACGGCACTAGATCGTATCCAATTGATCATAGACCAAGAGTTTATCCATTAATTTTTTTTAACCAAAAATATACCGATTGGTATATTTAATTTTAAATATCATGAGAATAGAAAAAAACAAAGTTTTTATTTCGGGAGCAACCTCAGGAATAGGATTAGCCATTGCCCGTAAACTGCACGCTTTAGGCAACCAGATTTTGGTGAACGGCAGGGACGCAAACAAGCTGAATGAAACCATTAATGAACTGAAAGGCAGCATTGCCATACAAGCTGATTTAAGTTTGGAGGAAGAACGTTTAAGGGTCGCAAAACTTATCCAAAAGGAGCATCCGGATTTGAACTGGATCATCAACAATGCAGGTTTAGCCTATACGCATTCGTTACAAAGTGGCGGAAATGCTTTTGAATTGGCAAAAAATGAAATCAACCTTAACTATCTAAGCATTATACACTTTACCGAGTTGTTGTTGCCTCAACTTTTAGCTAACCAAAATAGCGCTATCGTAAATGTAACCAGTATTGCGGCGTTTAGGGGGCATGCTAGTATTCCAACCTATTCGGCCAGTAAAGCAGCTTTGCAGAATTATACCAGCGTGCTTCGCGATAGCTTGGCAGCACAGGAAAATGTTCGCGTTTTTGAGTTGATTCCACCTTTGGTGAATACCCCATTTTCTAAGGAGATAGGCGGCGAGCAGCATGGGATTTCTCCTGAGGAAGTGGCTGATGAACTTTTAAGCGCACTTAGCTTAAACCAGTATCAGGTGCCCGTGGGCTTAACTAAACAGTTTTTTCAATCGTAATTCAAAGAAATAATGGATGCATTAGCAACGATGGGGTCGTTTATTGGGAGAGAATTTGATCGTTCGCCCTCGCCATTTATGAGATGGCTGCGCCCTGTGGTGGTTTCGGTACAAAAGGGCAGCTTAGAGTTTAAGTATATCGTTAGGGCCGAGTGGTTAAATCCAATGGAAAGATTGCATGGCGGCATTACCGCTGCAATAATGGACGATGTGTTGGGCGCAACGATGTTCAGTTTAGACGAACCCTTTCATTATACCACCATTAATAACACCATCGATTACTTTTCTGTAGCCCAGGAAAACGATGAAATTACCGCAAAAACTAAAATAATTAAAAAAGGACGACAATTTATCCACGCCGAATGCGAAATTTGGGGACGGAATGGAGCACGGCTTATTGCTCGTGGGACATCTAATTTATTTAAAACACAGATAAAAAAATGAGACGAGTTGTAGTTACAGGGTTAGGGACCATTAATCCCCTAGGAGATAATGTTGCTGATTTTTGGAAGAATATCGTGGCAGGAAAAAGCGGCTGCGAACGTGTAACGCGTTTTGATGCCTCTCGTTTCCGCTCTCAAGTAGCTTGCGAAGTGAAAGGTTTTGATCCGGCGGCCCACTTGGACAGAAACGAAATTAAACGTACTGACTTATTTACGCAGTATGCTTTATATGCCGCAGACCAGGCCATGAAAGATTGTGGCATTGATTTGAGCACGATAGACCCTTTTGATTTTGGAGTGATTTGGGGAAGTGGACAGGGCGGAATGCAAACTTTTGAAACAGAAGTAGAGCATTATGTTACGGGAGATTACAACCCTCGTTTTAATCCATTCTTTATCCCTAAGCTTTTGGTCAATATGGCATCGGGCTTAATTTCGATGAAGTTTGGCTTGCAGGGAATTAACTATACCCCGGTTTCGGCGTGTGCTACGGGTAACAATGCCATTATGGATGCCTTTAACTATATCAGATTTGGAAAAGCCAAGATGTTTGTAACAGGTGGTTCGGAAGCAGGAATTACGCCAGCTTCGTTTGGTGGTTTTGCCGCGCTAAAGGCAATGTCTACCAGAAATGATGATCCACAAACGGCAAGTAGACCGTTTGATAAGGATAGAGATGGCTTTGTGATGGGTGAGGGTGCGGGAGCTTTGATTTTAGAAGAATATGAACATGCAAAAGCAAGAGGTGCGAAAATTTATGCAGAAGTGGTTGGTGCGGCAATGACCGCCGATGCTTATCATATCACGTCACCGCATCCAGAAGGTATTGGTGCGGCAAAAGCCATGGCCCTAGCGTTAGAGGAAGCAAACTTAAAAGCCGAGGAGCTTGACTATTTAAATTTACATGCTACCTCAACACCTGTTGGAGATTTGGCTGAACTGAACGCCGCAAAGCTGGTTTTCGGTTCATCTGATCAGCTTCATATCAGTTCTACAAAGTCTATGACAGGGCATTTACTGGGTGCAGCGGCGGCTATTGAGGCCATTATTGCGATTAAAAGTATTAACGATAAGGTAGTGCCACCAACCATTAACGTAACTGAGCCTGATCCAGAAATCCCGGCAGGCATGCAATTGGTGTTTAATAAAGCCCTATATAAAGAAGTGAAAACAGCCATGAGTAATGCTTTTGGTTTTGGAGGCCACAATAGTACCGTTGTTTTTAAAGAATTGGTTTAACACCTTAAGTGGGAAAAGGCCTGCGAGGTTTCAAAACCTCGCAGGCCTTTTTTTGCGTCGTCATTGCGAGTTTACGAAGCAATCCTAAAGCGAAATAGTAATTGTTTTTAGCGTGTTGTAAGATTGCTTCGTAAACTCGCAATGACGTGAATGATTAATTTGTAGATTTCAAGGAACTGGTTTAACTACGAAACTAATATTCCCCTCTTGGAGGGGGGCGGGGGTAGGAAGCTTCTATTATCTCCAGCCTGATACGAAAAAGACCTGTAAGGTTTCAAAAACCTTGCTGTCTCCTGTAAAAAAAAGACTTACGAAGTTTTTAAAACTTCGTAAGTCTTTACTAATTAACCATTAATTCCTAGCCACTAATTAATAATTCAATACCTTTATTTCGGTTCTTCTATTGGCTTGATGTTGTTCTTCTGAACAATTTACGCCGTTACCACAGCCATTTAGTAATTTGGTTTCGCCATAACCTTTAGCGGTTAACCTATCTCTGCTAATGCCATTGGCCACTAAGTAGTTTACTGCTGCTTCGGCACGTTGCTGCGATAATTTTCTATTGTAAGCATCATTACCGCGGCTATCGGTATGAGAAGATAGCTCAATTTTTAATGATGGGTTTTGTTTCATGATGGCTACCACATTATCTAAAATGATAGCGGCATCTGTACGGATATTGGATTTGTCGAAATCGTAAAGGATGTTTTTCAATACCCATTGGCTGCCAGTTGCAAGTTCACAAACCCCTAGTTTCAATGTCACATATAATGTTTTGCTCCTATCTAAACCTTTGGTGGTTACCAATTCGGTTTGCGAGTAACGTGCCTGATGGTTAGCTACTACCGTAAAATCTGATTGAGCATCTAACTGATAAATGAATTTGCCTTGTGCATCAGAAACTTGACTGATATTGCTTTTAGTGCCAGTATTGGTTAATACCGTGCTGATACCTGGCAAATTAATGCCTTTCACGCAATCAAAAGTTTCCCCAACCAAGGTAAATCTGGGATCGTCATGGTAAATTTCTTTAAATATGGTAGCTGAACTGCCTTTAAAGTCATCCTCGGTTAAGGTTAACAATGGTGTTTGGATGCCGTTTTTCTCGCCGATAACTTGATAGTTTCCGGGCGATACTTTGGTGATTTTTTGTGCTTGACCATTGGCATCGGTGATTGATTTTTCATTCACCTTGTTGCTGTTAACACTTACAGTAACTCCGCTTAAAGCTAATCCCGTTTGTTTATCTTTAACTACAATTTGTAAATCTTTGGTGGCGATTAATGGTTTTACCACGTCATCGTATTTGGTGATGGTTTCTTGTGGAAGAGCTGGTTTTTTGTTTTCGCCGAAGATGAATTTGATACCGGCACCAGCGTTAAGGCTTTTATGGAGCGTATTTTCCTGAACCCTTACTTCGTTATAGTGGTCTAAGATACCGCTTTTAATGCCAACCGCTGGATCAATAGGAGTGTGCTGTACGCTTTTCTCGATGGTAAATCTGCTGGGTTTGTTGCCAAAGGTGGTGCCGAAAGTTTGTACATAATCCACATGGGCAAAGACTGCTATTTTAGGTGCGATTTTGTAGTTTAAGCGTAGGCCACCAACGCTAGCCCAGCTGTTTGCTTTGTTGCTTGCATCGTTTACGGTGTATTGGGTGTTGTAGTTGGTAGTGCCTAATACATTGGTAAAAGTTAAAGTGGTGGTATATTCAGGAAAGTGCTGCATCATTACACCGCCGCGTAAATACAATTCGGCCTGGAAGTTGTTTTGGGTAAACTTATAACTGGGAC
Organism: Pedobacter nanyangensis; assembly: GCF_003313505.1. Classification (GTDB taxonomy): domain Bacteria; phylum Bacteroidota; class Bacteroidia; order Sphingobacteriales; family Sphingobacteriaceae; genus Pedobacter; species Pedobacter nanyangensis. The sequence continues at coordinate 155,432 of NZ_QMHO01000002.1, forward strand.
CGAAAGTGAATAAGTAGTCCTGAAACCGGGGGCTGTTCTTGTAATCGGTAACGATATAGCCATTGGCGAAAAGTACGCTATCAGCTACTTTAATTCCATTTCTGATAAAGCGGGCATCTATACCCAGCCCCAATTTATTTCCTTTGAAATATTTATCGACGAAAATGCCAGCGTGGTAACCTAGTTTGGTATCCGCAGTTTTTTTATAAGTACTTAATGGTTGGGTAATTCCGCCTTGTAAGCCTATTTGAAAATCTCCTCTCGGTTTCTGTTGAGCGGCTGCAAAAAATGTAAATCCTAGTAACATCAGTGCAAGTGAAAATTTCTTCATGATCTTGATATTTAACATTCAACATTCTGTTCTTTAAAATTTGGCCCTCGTAAGGACTCGTTATTGGTTAATCAACCGAAGAAGAAAAATGTTACCTCATGGAGCAATTGTTCTCATATTTTTGCCGTTCCTGTCATCATACCACATCTGAGATCCATTGCTTCGCTCTGAATGACAAAATGTTTACTTCGTAGCTGCCTGCCGGTGTTTGCTATCGATTAAATTGGTATGGTTTAGGCTCTAAAGGACAGGTTTGTGAGGGGCAAGAGTGCCTTGGTTTGATGAACAGGCTTTTGTATTTTAAACCCGATTGGAACGGGCATTCCAGTGTCATCCTGAGCTTGTGGAAGGATGCTGGAATAAAGTGTAAAGCGGGACTGCCGAGAATAGTAATCCTGATTTGCTTTTCAAAAAAAACAGAGAAATCTTTTGAATTTCTCTGCAAATTGAAATGGTTTTAAACTAATTTTTTGCTTGTTGGAGAAGTTCCTTTAGCTCGGCCAAATCTCTTGCTACAATATCAGGTTTTACTGTCGATTGCTGTACGTCTACGGTAGTTGCTTCTCCGGAAAGCACCAACACACCGAGTGCTCCAGCATTTTTTGCCATTTTTACATCGGTGTAAATTCTATCGCCTACCATGGCAATTTCACTGGGTTTTAAACCGTATTGATGGAGAATGCCATCGAGCATTTGCGGATCGGGCTTGCCAATTACTGTATCAGGTTTCCTGTTGGTAGCGCCTTCAATACAGGCACAAATGGAACCACAGTCGACCAAAATATTAGGCTGATCGGTAGGGCAAACCCAATCAGGATTGGTGGCAAAATAGGGAAGTTGTTGGCTTGCCCAGTAGGCGGCTCGGCATAATCTGGAATATACCAATGAGGTGTCGAAACCTACTACCAGCGCATCTGGCTTATCTTCGGCACTATCTGCTGTAGAAATAAAGCCAGCCTCCTCGAATTCCTTAACCATACTTGGCGTACCTAAAATAAATAGCCGTTTGATGATAGGGTGATGGTTTTTAATGTAGTTGATGGTTGCCACTGCAGAGGTGTACATTTCATCTGCGGTGGCCGGAATGCCCATTTTTTCTAGATGTTTAAGGTAGTCGGCAGTGCTTTTGGACGGGTTGTTGGTTAAAAAGGAGTAACCCATGCCATTTTGTTTTAAATAGCTTAAAAATTCGTTGGTAAAGGGAAATAAGGTGCTGCCATTGTAAATGGTGCCGTCCATATCCAAGGCAAAATGCTTAATATGTTTTAATCGTTGTGTAATATCTGAAGAAAGTTTCATCTGTAATTAATCTGCTTTAGTTTCTAACTCGTCATATCCGTGTGCTTTGGCTTTCCACATTAGGGCAAAAATGAACACACAAAGTACCGCCATGCCTATCATCATCATAAATACATAGTCCCAAGCTTTTCCTGGGCTTACTTTGTTGATGGAATCTACCATAAATCCAACGCCAACACCCGATACCAAACCGCTGGCATAGCCAAATAAACCGGTAAGGCCATTGGCCGTAGCGGCAGCGCGGTTGGTTGCCTGGTTTGCCGCGGCAATACCAATGAGTGCCTGCGGGCCGTAAATGAAAAACCCGCACATAGCCAATACCAATATCATTACCCAAGAGGGGGTGCTATCTGGTAAGTAAAGGAAAATGGTCATAAATATGGCCACGCCAACCATACAATACAATGAGGTACGATGGGCTTTTCCCGCCAAATATTTATCGGTAGCCCAACCCGCGACAAGCATGCCCAAAATACCAAAGATTTCGAAAACGGCAACCGTCCAGCCGGCATTGGTTAAGGTCATACCATGGGCTTCTTTGAGAAAGGTTGGGCCCCAGTCCAATACCGCAAAACGAACCACGTACACGAAGAAATTGGCTATTCCCAATATCCAGATCCATTTGTTGCGATAAACCGATTTGCGGATAAATGCTTTAAATTCGGTAGAGGAATCTTTTCCCTTTTTGTGTGTTTTATGAAGCTCGGGTAGTCCAACGGATGATGGGGTATCTCTTAAACCGATAAATAGCCCCAGCGAACCTACCATTGCAATGGCCGCAGGAACCCAAAAACACCACCTCCAAGCACCGTAATGAGAAGCAGATTCGATAACGCTTTTCATCTTTTCGGCATCGGTTACATCTATTTTCAAATTGGCGGCAATGGAGGCAACTATCTCAGGATTATTGCTCATATTAGTGCCCATTGAACCCATAATGTAGCCTGCTAAAATGGCTACTAAAGCTGCGCCAATAGAGTGTGAAGTGTTCCAGATAGACATTTTGGTGGCCAGCTCGTTTTGAGGAATCCAGTGGGTAAGTAGCCGGGCTACCGGTGGAAAGCCGCTTCCCTGGATGAGGTTGTTGACGATCAGGATAATTCCAAAAATGAGAACCATGGTATTGGTGAACATTGGTCCGCCGGTTTGCCCTGTGAAAATGGTGCTAAGGTCTGCACCCCAACCAAAGGCGAAATTGGCAATAGCACATAGCAGCAAGCCAATGGACATGTGGTAGCGGGCATTCATCCTATCGGCTAGTACGCCATTTAGAAACCTTGATATCCCATAAACAATGGTTACCAAGGTCATGATGATTCCGAAACTTGTTTTGGTAATTCCGTATTCGGCGGTTAGCCCGGGAATGGCAAAAGAAAAGTTTTTGCGTACAAAGTAAAATACGGCATAACCTATCATGGTGACAATAATGGTACGGGTTTGCCAATATTTAAACAGTGTTTGTGTAGCTTCTTTGCTGTTTGTTTGCTCTTGGTTGATCATTTTGGTTAACTGTTAATTAATCAAATTCCTATTTTTAGTTCGTATTTATTTCCCAAATACCATTATTGCCAAAAAGCTGGTTAAGCCATTGGTTTAAATAACCTGTCCTTACGGCAAGGTCAAGAATGGTGAATCTTCTTCTGATGTATTGCGCTCTTACGAAGGTTTCTTTGAGTTTCGCTCTACTAATGCCGATATGTTCAGGCTCGGTAGGGGCGCCAACCGTAGCCAAGCGGGCCCTGGCTTCTTCAAAGGGCACAATTTGTTGCTTTAACCGAGTTTTAATGTCGCTCCAATTATCTTTCAGGGTTTGTAATTGTTTTTTTAATAATTGATGGTCGATATATTTGGCACTGGTTTCTTGCCAGCCAATTTCAGGGAAATCCGTGTTTTTGAAAATGTCTAGAGATTGTGTTTTTAATTGATCCAAAGTTGGCCATTGTTTCAAGGCTTTTGGGATGTCCAGATTTTCAAAGTCGGTTTTTAATACCAGGTCGTAAAGTGCGGTGATGGCCAAAGTGCCAATACTCACTTGGAAACCGTGCGAAACATGCTGCCCGTTGTTAAGGTGGTGTTCCATGTTCCAAAGATGGCTGAACTGATGTTCGGCACCGGAGGCTGGCCTGCTTGATTTGGCCCACTGCATGGCGAAACCTCCTAGCATTAATCCTTCGGTAAGTTGTGAAACCGCTTTGGTTTCTCCATTTTTGGTTCCCAATGGATTTGAAAGGGCTTCGTGAAGGCCGTCCTGTACCATTGACCACGCTTTTGGATCAATAGCCTCAACGCCAAGCGCATCGGCCAAAATCCAATCGGCACCTGCGGTAATTTTAGCGAATAAATCTGCATAGCCCGAGGCGGTCAGTTCAGTAGGTGCGGCACTTAAAAGATCAATGTCTGCCAGGCAAGCTTGCGGTGCGGGGCAATTGAAAGTTTGCTTGGCGCCGTTGACGGTAATAGAAGCACCAAAGGCGGTATAGCCATCCATGGAAGCTGCGGTAGCCACGCACAGGTAGGGTCTGTTGGTTAAATGTGCGGCCAGTTTGGTAAGGTCGTTAATGGTGCCTGAACCTACAGCCACAGGAATGGCCTGATGTTCTTTTAGCACATTCGTCAATTCTTCTACATAATGGTAAGCGGCATAAATCTCAGGATCGGTATATACATAGGCAGGTTCCTGGCCAATTCCATTGCTTTCAAATTGTTTCGATAATTGTTTGCCAGCCACTTCAAAGGTAATGGTGTCGGCAACGATAATGGCCTTGGCCCCTGGAAATTGCGCTTTAAATAATTGAGAAGTTTGTTTTAGCTTGTCTTGGCCTATCACTAAGGCTTTGGTTTCGCTAGCAGATTTTAATGCTGTGGCTACTTTAGACATTTAAGAAACTTAGTTTTTGGTTTTGGCTTGATTCGCTTATTTGGTTTTAGCTACTCTCAAATAAACGATTTTTAAAGAAATAAAACAAATATAAATTTTTAAATAACATTTTGAAAGTTTAATAAAAAACGAACAAAATGTTTAAGTGCAAAAAAAAGCCCCGGGTGTACGGGGCTTCAATACTTGTTATAACTTTATGTTTATTTACAGTAATTAGCTTTAAATTCTTCCGACATAATTTCGGTAATGCGGATAATTTCATCTGCTTCGTTTGAATTGTTATAGATTATTTGGTTACAGGTTTCCCTGTAAGGAAGCAGGTATTCTTTGTAGGCAGGCACAACGTGGTTATGCCACTTATATAAAACATCTTCTTCGGGATAGCCTCTTTCAATACCGTCTCGTTGTATCCTTCTTTCTAGGGCAATGTTTTCATCGGCCTCAATAAAGATTCTATAATCTATCAACGAATTGATTTCTTTGAAATGTAAGATGAACAGTCCTTCGACAATGATAATTGGCGCAGGGTGTATTTCGAGGATTTTGGTTACGGCCAAGGGATTGTTAAAGTTATATTCCTTTTTGTATACCGTTTCACCATGGATTAGTTTTTTGATGTCCATCAGGAATTGCTGGTCATCAATAGTAGTAGGCAAATCAAAGTTATAGAGTTTGTTTTCCTCTTGGGTCATTTCGCCAGCGGGAATGTAGTAATCATCCTGTGATACGAGTGTAACCTCGTCGTGCTTGAAATGGTGTAAAAAGCTGTGCAGGAAAAAAGTTTTACCAGAGCCGCTACCACCGGCAATCCCGATAATTACAGGCTTTTTAGTTTTCATTCTCTTTAGGGCCGTAAGTTAAGGTACAGAAAAAACGTTTATCTAGTGCGCCAACTGCATCGGCAACTGCCTTGGTCATTACAATAATAACATCCTTGGTGGTCTCATTTTCAGTGAATTTGCCCACTACCTTCGCAAAGGTTGAACGGTTGGTCATTGGATTTGTAATTTGGATAATAGTGCCTATGGGGGCAGTTCTGTGCAAAATTAACATTTTATTTGGATCTAAATCCGTATCGGTAATCCAAACACCCGTGCCTTTTTCCTCAATCCTGTTTAAACCATAGGTTGCGGCAGGGCGTTTTAGGTTTGGATTTTTAAGTGTACTGGGGCTTTCTGAAGGCTCATCTTCTGTATGGTCATTGCTGGTTGTTGCGGTGGCTGGTTTTTCGCCCTTGATGATCAGTTTTTGCCCTACGGTTAAATCGTTTGAGGTGAGGTTATTGTATGTTTTTAACTGATAGGTAGTAAGTTGATATTTTTGGGCGATAGAATATATCGTTTCGTTTGCCGCTACAATGTGCTCAAAAGTAGGTTCTGTTTTGCTGGGCGCCGGATTGCTGGCAACCGATACAGGTTTGCTTTCGGTAGGTTTGTTTTCAACCGGTTTACTGGCTACTATTGGTGTTTCATTTTGTACCGCCGTACCCTTGGCAGGGATTTTTAACACTTGCCCAATTCGGAGATTATTAGAAGTTAAGCCGTTTAATTCCTTGATTTCTTCTACGGTAACCTCGTACTGTTTTGCAATAACGCCCAGATATTCCTTAGGTTTTACGGTATGTTCGGTAATTGTAGTGGTAGTGTTGCCTGCTGTTTTGATTTCCGTTGCGGGGGGTGTTAATTGTGTTGCCGGAGCATTGGTAGCAGTAGCATTGGTTTTCGTGAACGGAACCTTTAAAACTTGTCCAACTTGCAGGTTGTTGCCATTTAAATTGTTCAGTTTTTTAATATCGGCTACCGTGGTGGCAAATTTTTCGGCAATTAAATTCAAATTGTCCTTGGCAACAACGGTATAGTCAAAAAAACTATTTGCCGTTATGAGGGGGCTGTTTTTTGCGTTTTTTTCGTTGAAGGGAATTTCAGTAGGTACTTTTATAATGGAGCCAATTTGTAGAGAAGCATTGTTGTTGTACGCTTGGATATCCTTTACATTGACGTTGTATCTTCTTGAAATAGAGTAGTAACTTTCTTTTGGATCTACCTTGTGGATGATCAGTTTTTTGCCGTTGTTGTTCTCTACGCCTATAGAATCTAGCGGTTTGCTGGCAAAAGCAGTGGCTGAACTCAGTAGTGCGCAGATTAAAATATATCTCTTAAACATCTATATTTTTAATTTTTGGAGGTACAATTATACGAATAATATACAGTATCGCTAACAATGTAACTAAACGGTAACATTTCATATTCTATTGTACAAAAATGTACGCTGGCTAAAACTTATTCCGTCAAGTTTTGTTAATTTGGTACTATCAAAAACAACAGATCTTATGTCAGCAAAAGAAATAAATTTAACTGAAAAACAAGTTAAGCCGGTAGTTGATATGCTCAACGACTATTTAGCCAATTACCACATCCATTACCAAAAACTAAGAGGTTGCCATTGGAATATCAAGGGGCAAAACTTTTTTACGCTCCACCTTAAATTTGAAGAATTGTACACTAACGCTCAGCTTACCATAGATGAAATTGCTGAACGTGTACTGACTTTAGGCAAAGCGCCACATAGCCGTTTTGCAGATTATATCAAGGAATCAGGTATCAAAGAAATTGACACTATTGGCTTGGCAGACACTGCTATGGTGGAGGCTATTTTAGACGATATGACCAAGCTTATTGAGCTAGAGCGTGAATTATTGGAAGCAACCGATAAGGCGGGCGATGACGGATCAAACGACATGGTGAACCGTTTTATGCAGTTTAAAGAAAAAACCATTTGGATGTTACGTTCATTTTTAGGGAAGAAATAGATTTTAATTAGCCAATTGGTTAATGTGATAATTAACTAATTGGTAATGAGCCACAGATGCACAGATAATTTTCTAAATCTGTGCATCTGTGGCTTTTTCATTATCCCATCGTCATATTACCCATTATCACATTATCATATTATCCCATTATCACATTATAATATCCTCCCATAATCAAATTTTTTATCTTTGAGCCATGGGATATAAAAGTTTGGCTGCATGTGTTGCCGATTTGGAAAAGCATGGCCATCTGATCAGAATTAAGGAAGAAGTAGATCCGTATTTAGAAATGGCTGATATACACCTTAGGGTGTATGAAAAGCAAGGTCCAGCCTTGTTATTCGAAAAAGTTAAAGGCAGCCCATTTAAGGCGGTTTCAAATCTTTTTGGCACCTTGGAACGCTCTAAATTTATGTTTAGAGATTCGCTCTCGAAAGTGCAGCAATTGGTTGAATTGCGTTCGGATCCCATGAAGGCCCTTAAAAATCCTCTTAAATATGCAGGGTCTGGCTTAACGGCTTTATCGGCTTTGCCCCTAAAACAATCCCTGTTTAAGCAAACTTTCCAAAAAACAAGCATTTCGGCCCTGCCGCAAATTGTAAACTGGCCAATGGACGGCGGGCCTTTTATTACCATGCCACAAGTGTTTACCGAAGATATTGATCAACCAGGGGTGATGAACGGCAACCTTGGCATGTATCGTATCCAATTGGCTGGTAATGATTATATCCAAGACAAAGAAATTGGCCTGCACTACCAAATCCACAGAGGGATTGGCGTGCACCAAACCAAGGCAAATGCAAAAGGACAACCGCTTAAGGTAAGTATTTTTGTGGGCGGACCACCTTCGCATCCCTTAGCAGCTGTAATGCCATTGCCCGAAGGGCTTTCGGAGATGACCTTTGCGGGGGCGTTAGGCAACAGGCGGTTCAGGTATTTTAGAGATGAGGAGGGGTTTGTGATTTCTGCTGATGCTGATTTTGTGATCACAGGAACGGTTTACCCCCACGAAAACAAGCCGGAGGGGCCATTTGGGGATCATTTGGGCTATTACAGTTTGGTACATCCATTTCCTTTGATGAAAGTGCACAACGTGTATCACAAAAAAGATGCGCTGTGGTCGTTTACCGTAGTGGGCAGGCCTCCGCAGGAAGACACCAGCTTTGGCGCATTGATCCATGAAATATCAGGGTCGGCTATTCCACAAGAAATACATGGTTTAAAAGAGGTAAACGCTGTAGATGCTGCAGGGGTGCATCCACTTTTATTTGCCATCGGAAGTGAGCGTTACACGCCCTATCTCACTGAAAGAAAGCCGCAGGAAATCTTGACCATCAGTAACCATATCCTGGGTAAAAACCAATTGAGTTTGGCTAAATACTTATTGATTGCGGCAAGAGAAGATAATGAAGCGCTAACCACGCATCACATTGATGAGTTTTTACGGCATATGCTGGAAAGGGTTGACCTGACAAGAGATCTCCATTTCCATACCAATACCACCATTGATACCTTAGACTATTCGGGTGACGGACTTAACTCGGGCTCTAAAGTGGTTTTTGCGGCAGCAGGAGAAAAGAAACGTGAGCTTTTAAGTAGTTTGCCGGCTGACTTCAACTTGGCTGAAAATCACCGTTTGGCAATTCCGGGGGTATTGGCAGTTCAATTGCCAGCTTATGTAGACCAACAGCAAGCTAAAAAGGAGATTGCTTCGCTTAAAGAGAGACTAAAAGCAAATGAGCTTTCGCAATTGCCATTGATCGTAGTATGTGATGATGCAAGCTTTACTGCCGAGAACATTAACAATTTAGTTTGGATAACTTTCACCAGAAGTAATCCAACAGCAGATATAGATGGTGTGGATGATTTTACGGAGAATAAGCACTGGGGCTGCCGAGGGCCATTGATTATAGATGCCCGCAAAAAGCCTCATCATGCGCCAGAGCTGATTAAAGATAAGGCCGTGGCAGAAAGAGTGGATAGGATGGGGGAACGGGGTGGTTCTTTGCACGGTATCATATAAAACAAAAAAAAACCGACGAGCAATTAATTCGTCGGTTTTTTTGCTTAAAGCCTTTTGAAGTTTAAAATCTTACCCCAAAAGTTAAGAACACGTTGTTTTTGTTATTTTTTGCTTGTGCAACGGGTTCATTAAAATCTTGTAATAAATAAGGACTAAAAGTGGAGTTTGTTTCTACACGTTGGTAAGCAAGGTCGATAGAATAGTTTCTATTTCTATAACCAATACCGCCAGAGTAAAACTTGCTTTGGAATTGGTTTTTACTGTCGTCTTTATAAGCGGTTCCATTAACGCCATATCCACCTCTAAGGCTTACTAAGTCGGTTACTTTTACCTCTGCACCTACACGATAGTTCACTGCGCTTTTGTAATTCGCTTTGACATCGTTATTGGCATTATTGATTTCGCCAATACCTACACCATCTACGCTTGAAAAACGCATGCTCGAGTAATCGATAAAATCAACATCAGCAGAAATTAAAGCTCTATTGGCAATCACATAACTTGCACCGAGGGAGCCTTTAAATGGCGTACGTAAATCATAGCTAAAGTCGTAAATTTCTTCATCTAGAACTGCTTTGTCTGAACTACTTCCCGCACTACGGTCATCGATATTGAACCAGGTTGGGGTTTGTAGGTTCATCCCGATTCTAAACTCGCTCACTGGTCTGAAAATAACCCCAATTCGACCATTAACCCCCGAGCCTTTAACTTCCTGGTTTTGGTAGTAATCAACCGCATAGTTCTCTACGTTTCCTTTTTCATAAATATGTGAATCATTATTCATGTTAACACTCACTAAGCCTAAATTAGCTCCAATGTAGATTTGGTTGGAGATATTAATCGCTCCAGCAATGCTAAATTCAGAAACCGAACCAGAACGTAATACATTTACTTGTTGCGTATTGCCTAAGGTGCCTGCATTTTCTTCGTAAAACATGTTATAAACAGAACTGGTATTGTTCGTTCCCGAAAAATTGGATTCTAATCCGTAATCGTTATTACGGTTGTAGCCTAAGCCAATGGAAGCGCTAATTACCCCAGTTTGGGTATCTTGTCCTTTTGCCCGATAAGTAGGCATGTGGAATATCACACCAATTTGGTTCAAATTAACCTGACTTTTATTGGTAGAAGTATTGTTGTTCAGGTAATCTGCTTTGATGGTGGTGCCGTTAAACTCAGGGGTGAGTACAAACTCAGACCGTGTAAATAAACCTAAACCTGCAGGGTTGCCTCCTAAAGAGCTGATGTCGCCACCTACGCCAATTTGCGCATTTCCCATGCCTTTAAAACGAGCTGAACTGCCATAATTTGTTTGTGAAAATCTTAGTCCATCGCCCGCATAGGTAGGCCATATGATAGGTTGCGGTGTTTGCGCATACGCATAGCCAGTGGTAGCTGCCGCTACCACTAACATTGATAATATCTTTTTCATTTGAATTGCGATAAATAATCTAGAAAATAAACCTAACCTCTACCTCCGCCACGTGTTGGGCGACTGCCACCACCGCTGCTACCACTACCACTACTTGCAGGAGGAGGGGTTGGTCTTGAAGGCGGTGTATAGTTTTCTCTTTGAGGAGGAGAGGATGGTCTGCCACTTTCGCTGGTTCTAGATGGTCTTCCGTAGCTTCCACCCGAGTTAGAAGTTCTATCTGGTCTGGATACGGTTCCATTGTTAGCAGGGTTGTAGCTTTGCGGTCTAGGTCTTGATACACCATCGCCGATATTTCCTCTGTCAGCACCTGCGTATCTTCCTGAAGGTCTTGCGTTACTGCTACCCATTCTAGATGGTCTCGGCCTATAGTTTTCATTTCTCACGATAGTGGAGCCACCCCAGCCGCCGCCCCAGTAGCCACCGCCCCAATATCCGCCACCCCAGTAGCCTCCGCCCCAGCCACCAAACCAAGGGTTGTAGTAGGAGTAAGGGCCCCAGGTATTCCAATAATATGGGCTGCCGTAATATCCCCAGTAGGCGTAAGGATTATGCCAGCGGTTAAAACCCCAACTATAATTAAATCCTAGTGACCAGTCGTAAGGATTATACCATGAGTTATAGCCATAAAAGTTATAGTAATCATCGAAATAAAACCTGTTAGGGCTGCCATAGTAAAACCGATCAATCCTTGAGGCGTAGTCCATGTCGTAGCTGGGGTCACTTGCCCTATAATCAGGATCAATACGTGAAGTATCTATTTGAGCCGTTTGTACCGGAGGCGAGTACTTGTAAACCCGAGCCTGCGCAGTAGTATTGTACACATCATCGGCACTGTTGTTTTGTGCCATTTTTGGTGTAGCGCATGACGCAACCAACAAGGCAGTTGCGGCAAGTGTACTGGTGAAAAAATGATTGACTCTCATTGTATTTAGTTTTATTTGTGTGCTAAATTAAATTGTGACTATAAATTTATAGCTTTGTAGCCATCAATACAAGATATTTAACACAAAAAACGTTCCAAATAAGTTATGAGCAAAGGTATTACGAGTAAAAGTGAAGATTATTCCCAGTGGTATAACGAAATTGTTATAAAGGCTGATCTGGCAGAACATTCGTCAGTAAAAGGCTGTATGGTAATTAAGCCATACGGTTACTCTATCTGGGAGAAAATGCAGGCAGTTTTAGACCACAAATTTAAAGAAACAGGTCACACCAATGCTTATTTTCCCTTGTTCATCCCCAAGTCTTATTTTTCTAAAGAAGCTGCCCACGTAGATGGCTTTGCTACCGAATGTGCCGTTGTGACACATTACCGTTTAAAAAACGATGGTCAGGGTAACATCATTGTTGATGAAGAAGCGAAACTGGAAGAGGAACTGATTGTTCGCCCAACTTCGGAAACCATTATCTGGAATACCTATAAAGGCTGGATCCAATCGTACCGTGATTTGCCTTTGTTGATTAACCAATGGGCCAATGTGGTGCGTTGGGAAATGAGAACCCGTTTGTTTTTGCGTACCACCGAGTTTTTGTGGCAAGAGGGACACACCGCACACGCTACTTCCGAAGAAGCGATTGAAGAAACGGAGAAAATGTTGGATGTATATGCCGATTTTGCTGAAAATTGGATGGCTGTGCCCGTAGTAAAAGGCAGGAAAACAGAAACAGAACGCTTTGCCGGTGCTCTGGATACTTACTGTATCGAAGCTTTGATGCAGGACGGAAAGGCTTTACAAGCAGGAACTTCGCACTTTTTGGGCCAAAATTTTGCCAAGGCATTTGATGTGAAATTTACCAATAAAGAAGGTAAGCAAGATTACGTTTGGGCAAGTTCATGGGGCGTTTCAACCCGTTTAATGGGTGCCTTAATCATGGCGCACAGTGATGACAGCGGTTTGGTACTTCCGCCAAAATTGGCACCAATTCAAGTGGTTATTGTACCAATCTATAAAGGCGATGAAGAACTTCAAAAAATATCCTCATTTGTAGATGAACTGCTTCCAAGGTTGAAAGGCTTCGGTATTTCGGTGAAATATGATGATAGAGATAGCCAACGACCTGGATTTAAGTTTGCTGAATACGAACTGAAAGGTGTGCCTATTCGTTTGGCAATTGGTGCTAGAGACATGGAAAATGGTACCGTTGAGCTTGCCCGCAGAGATACCAAAGAAAAATTCACAGTACCGCAAGAAGGCCTGGCCGAGTATGTTTTTCAAATGTTGGCGCAAATCCAACAAAATATCTTCGACAAAGCATTGAAATTTAGGGACGAGCATATTACCGAAGCAAATTCATACGAAGAATTTAAAGCACTGTTAGAAACGAAAACAGGCTTTATCGCGGCCCATTGGGATGGTACCGCCGAAACCGAGAAACGCATTAAAGAGGAAACTAAAGCAACCATCAGATGTATTCCTTTAAACAATAAGTTGGAAGATGGCGTTTGTATCTTAACAGGAAAACCATCTAAACAACGCGTATTGTTTGCGAAGGCTTATTAGCACGCGATTCGTCGTTGCGAGGTACGAAGCAATCTTAAAGCATTAGATTTGTTTTTCGAGATTTTTTCGTACCTCGATGACAGAAATACATCACAACCAAAAATCCACAATGGAAACTAACAATTACCAGCTGATTCTTGAAAAGCTAGAGAACAAAGCGTCTTTAAAACAGGCTATTTACAGAAATACGGTTGATGTTTTTGCCGTGGCTAAAAAGGCACTTTCTAAATTGGCCTCCAGACTACACCAGGATTATACCCTTAAAGATCCTTCGGTAGAAGTAAACTATAAGGATGCCCATCAGTTTGAGGCAGAACTCAAGTTCTCTGGTGATATGCTGTTGTTATCCATGCATAGTAACGTTTTTAATTTCGAAGAAGGGCACCGGATTTATTCTACCAGTTACGTCAAAGACAACCCAAGCTTAAGTTATTGTGGAGTTATCTACATCCATAACTTTTTGGCCGATTCGATTAAATACAATCGATTGGCTGATGAAGGTACGCTGGTTGCTCGTATCCTGATCAATAAGGAAAAGCATTTTATTGTAGAAGGCGAAGGCCAGTTGGGATTTTTATACGAAGCTTTTAGCGAGTATGAGATTACCGAGGAGGTTTTAACGCACATTTTGGAGTTGGCAATACTGGATTGTATAGAAACTGATTTGCAGTTACCGCCTTATGCTACCGTTAAAGATATTACCCTGCACCAAAAGCAAACAACTTTAGCAGCAAGTGGTTATCCAACAGGAAAACGCTTGGGATATTTGTTTAAATCTGAAGTACAACAAAATAATAATTTATAATTAAACTGAACTACATAGAAACATAGGCTTTGTGACTAGCTATGTATCTGTGTGTTATAAAAAATACCGAAATGAAATTTGCAACCAAAGCTATACACGCTGGTCAGCATCCTGACCCAACTACTGGTGCGGTAATGACCCCCATTTATCAAACTTCAACTTATTGGCAGGCATCACCGGGAGAGCACAAGGGATACGAGTACTCCAGGGGTACCAACCCAACCCGTAAGGCGCTTGAAGATTGTTTGGCAGCATTGGAAAACTGTAAGTTTGGTTTAGCCTTTAGCAGCGGAATGGGCGCTACCGATACCTTGTTAAGATTATTGAAACCTGGCGACGAAGTGATTACCGGTAACGATTTGTACGGTGGCTCTTATCGTATTTTTACCAAGGTTTATCAAAACTATGGCATTAAGTTCCATTTCTTGGATTTATCGAAACCAGAAAATATGACCCCATACATTAATGATAAAACCAAATTGGTTTGGATAGAAACGCCCACCAACCCAACCATGCGTATCATTGATATTGAAGGGGTGGCTAAAATTACCAAAGCGCACAACATCCTTTTAACCGTTGACAATACTTTTGCTTCGCCTTATTTGCAAAACCCAATTGATTTGGGTGCCGATGTGGTCATGCATTCGGTAACCAAATACATTGGCGGCCACTCTGATGTGGTAATGGGTGCCTTGTTAACCAACAACGAGCAGCTCTACAAAGATTTGTTCTTCATTTACAATGCTTGTGGTGCTACGCCAGGACCTCAGGATGCTTTCTTGGTATTAAGAGGGATTAAAACCTTGCACTTACGTATGAAAGCACATTGTGAAAACGGAGAGAAAGTAGCCCATTTCTTGAAAAACCATCCTAAAATTGATAAAATTTACTGGCCAGGTTTCGAAGAACATCCTAATCACGATATCGCCAAAAAACAAATGCGTGGTTTCGGTGGCATGGTTTCGGTAACCTTAAAAGATGCCGACTTGCAAGAAACTTTCCGCATTGCTTCACGTTTTAAAGTGTTTTCATTAGCGGAATCGTTAGGGGGCGTAGAAAGTTTGGTGAACCATCCAGTAAGTATGACCCACGGTTCAATTCCAAAAGAAGAACGTGAGAAAGTAGGAGTAACCGATAATTTATTACGTTTCAGCGTAGGTGTTGAAGATATTGATGATTTATTGGCTGATTTGGAACAAGCTTTATCAAATTAGCTTATTTGCTAATTAGCCAATTAGATGATGGAATTTCACAATCTTAAAGATTTTCTCGATGCTAAAGTAGCACAGTATAACCAACCAAATTTCATTGAGAACGATCCAATCAGTATTCCGCACCAATACACCTTAAAACAAGATATTGAAATTGCCGCTTTTTTTGCGGCAATTTTAGCTTGGGGGCAACGCAAAACCATCATCAACAAGTGTAATGAATTGTTGGCCCGAATGGATAATGCCCCTTATCAATTCATGCTCCATCATTCTGATGAAGATTTGAAAAGTCTGCTTGGTTTTAAGCACCGTACCTTTAACGATACCGATTTACTTTATTTTGTGGCTTTCTTTCAGCAGCACTACCAGCAGTCTAACTCCTTGGAAACGGCTTTTATTCCCCAATCTTTAATTTATAGAACAGATTATTTGAGTGTTGAGGAAATTGCTTCGGGGTACGAATTGACTTCTTCTACCTGTTATACTTCCGATTTGGTCATCGCCGATTTTACCATAGAGAAAGCCTTAAATCATTTTCGCTCTTATTTCTTTAGCTTGCCAGATTTCCCTCGTAGAACGATTAAGCATGTGTCTTCACCAATGCAAAAATCAACCTGTAAGCGCTTGAATATGTTTTTGCGTTGGATGGTAAGGAAAGACAATTGTGGGGTTGATTTTGGCATTTGGAATACCTTGCGTTCCGCAGATTTGATATGCCCGTGTGATGTACATGTAGACCGAGTAGCAAGATATTTTGGCTTAATTGAACGCAAGCAAACCGATTGGTTAACAGGGGTTGAACTGACTGGGCAACTAAAGAAATTTGATGCAAATGACCCTGTGAAATACGATTTTGCGTTGTTTGGATTAGGAGTAGAGGGAGAGTTTTAATAAATTTATACCACCGACAATTCAAATAAAAATATGGCTACTTCTCTTTCTTCGTGGCAAATGACCTATCCCGAAAAATTCATTGCAGCAGCAAGTACTATCCCAACGGTTTTGCACGATGATAAAAGGCAAGTTTTAATAGCCGATAGCCCCCAATTGAAAACTACTTTCCAATATGAAAAGATAGAGGAAGGCTGTTATTTGTTTGTGGTGGATATGACCGCACAAGAGAATACAGAAATTGAACTGTTTGGGGATAGAAGCATTGAATATTATTGTTTATCCTATCAATTAATTAGAGGTGGGGTAAACAAAGTACCGGCAAAAGACAATGACCCTTTGCAAGCCAAAGCCATGTCGTTGCCACGTATCTGTAGCTTTTACAATAACGAATTTGATTATAAAACGCTTTTTGAGCAAGGTGCTGGTGTAAGGGCCTTTATTTTTTGCTTCACTAAAGAATGGCTGGGCAAAGGCATTGATTTTTCAGGGGTGGATCCAGAGGCTGATTTCCTAAAAGTGATCGATAAAAAAATGGAAGGTTTAGCCTACTTCAGTGATAGTTTCTATAAAGATACCTTCGATGAATTGGACAGTTTACTTACACAAGCTCAACGATCGCCAGTATATCCATTGGTTGTTCGCAAGCTTTCTCTTACGCTCATTGCCGATTTTTTTAGCATAGTAGCTGATCCAAATTCGGTACTGAATGCCCCACCAGTAAGCCAGGAGTTTGATGGGATTGAAAAAATAAAGGCCCATCTCAATCAACATTTCAAAAATGGCTTCCCAGGACTTGCTGCGCTGGCCTATACGGGAAATATGAGTATTGCCTCTATGAGAAGGCATTTTGTAAGACAAATGGGCCATTCAGCTTTTGAATATTTTAGAGAGATACAAATGCGTTACGCTTTTGAGCAATTACAAAACGGTGCGCAAGTGAAACATGTAGCCGCCGAATTAAACTTTAAAAGTTCTGCAAATTTTGGTAGAGCATTTAAAAAAGCCTATAAAATACTACCTGCTGATGTAAAAACATTGAAAAAGCAATCCTGACCACTGCACATATATGAGTGTTTTTTGAGCATATCGACTATCCTTAACTAGGTAGTTTTGCTGAAAAACTGGTGTATGAGGCATTTCTACAATTACTTTAAAATTCATTTTTTATTTTTAATCTGGCTAGCCAACATCGGTACCGCATTTGCGCAAGGTAGGCCAGCTATTTTATGGGAAAAAACTTATGGAGCCATAAATACCGAGCGTTTGTTTGATGCCATTCCAACTGCTGATGGCGGTTTTCTTTTAGTGGGCACTAGCAACAGCCCAATTCATATGGATAAAACGGCGCAGAGCAATGGCAAAGTTGATGCTTGGATTGTTAAACTTAACGCTTCGGGAGAGAAACTTTGGGACAAAAGTATTGGCGGCGCCGATGATGACTATATCGTAGACGTTAAGGCAACGCCCGATGGCGGTTTTGTATTTGCAGGCTGGAGTAGC
This sequence comes from Pedobacter nanyangensis, assembly GCF_003313505.1. Classification (GTDB taxonomy): domain Bacteria; phylum Bacteroidota; class Bacteroidia; order Sphingobacteriales; family Sphingobacteriaceae; genus Pedobacter; species Pedobacter nanyangensis. Next base: position 173,118 of record NZ_QMHO01000002.1, read on the forward strand.
TCACCCATTTCTGGTAATAAAAATTCCACTAAAATGGGATTGGAGGATGCCTGGGCTTTTAAATTGGACGCCAACGGTAATCTAATATGGGATAAAACTTTTAATGGTGGTGGCCCTGATATCTCACAAACTCAAACTAGATTTAATAGTGTAGCAATCACAAATGATGGACAATTGATCTTTGCAGCAAGTTCTTCGGCAGGTATTGGCAATCAAAAAACGGAGCCATCCAGAGGTGCCGACGACATTTGGCTTGTCAGGACAGATGCCGATGGAAATGTCATTTGGGATAAAACCTTTGGTTCTACAAATGTAGAAGAAATGCCAGTAGTCATTAGCACAGCCGATGGCGGATTTTTAGTAGGCTGTACTAGCCAAGGAAATCTAGGTGGCGACAGAACAGAAGCTTCAAGAGGTGCCGCCGATTACTGGATGGTTAAAACCGATTCACAGGGAAACAAACAGTGGGACAAGTGTTTCGGAGGTACGGGGTTTGATGCCTTTTCCGACTTATTGCAAGCACCAGATGGAGGCTATGTGCTAGCGGGTTACAGTTCATCAGGCGTGAGTGGCGATAGGACCGCATTGAAAAAGAATAGTTTTGATTATTGGATCGTAAAGATTGCCGCCGATGGAAGCCAACAATGGGATAAGTCCTATGGCCCTTTTACGAATACTTTAAGTCAATTGATGAAAATAAGTGCTGCCAATGGCGGTTTTTTACTGGCCGGCAATTTAAACAGCGTGGGCATCAGTGGTGATAAGAGTGAAAAAGGTTGGAGAGCCGATGATATATGGATTGTGAAGATAGATTTTAATGGGAACAAGATTTGGGATAAAACTTTGGGCTCTTATGGGACTGATTATGCAAATGCCGTCGTTGAATTGGAAAATCAGGAAATATTGGTAGCGGGATATAGCGATTCGTCTGGAGGTGACAAAGCTGCTTATAAATCGGGGATTGATTATTGGGCGATTAAACTGATCGGAAACACTTTAGCTATCGACCAAAATTCGGTAGCAACAAATTACGAAAGAGGCAAGGCATATACCATTGCTTATCAATCCAATCAAATTTTCGACAGCAATAACGAAATCAAGGTTTACTTGTCAGATGCTGAGGGTAATTTTGCCAATGAACGTGAAATAGGCTGGATGTATACTACCCGTTCTTCAGGCGAAATTAACTTTCATTTGCCTTATCAATTGCCCGATGGTGTTCACTATAAATTGCGAGTTAAATCTTCCGCTCCGCAAGAGACAACGACCGAAATGGCCATACAAATTAGCGGAACCATAAACAACGTTACCCCAGCATCTTGTAATCCTACACTTACTGACCCTAATTTATCGCTAAATAAGGGCATCGTGAGTGTGAAATTGAATACATTATCACATTACTCAGCAATTAATAACGCCACTTCTTCAAATGCTTACATCAACTATGCAAATGATTTAGGAACTTATCTTAACTACCAAAAGACCTATAATTTAGCGGTAGAAGCTTTTATGCTGGATAAAGTGACCGTTTTTATCGATGTAAATAACAATGGCATTTTTGATGCGAACGAACTGATTTATTCTTCTAGACGGGGATTTGGAACTGACGACATATCATTGCATTCCATTAATTTTTCAATCAACCAGTCGGGAGTGGCATTTGATACACCCCTGAGGCTTCGTGTGATAGCCGACCAACCAAATGCCCCAGCCAATAGTTGCGTAATCAGAGGTGGGCAAATAAAAGACTATTATGTAGTCATCAAGCCACCATTTCATCCAAGCCCCCAAGGAATTTTGTTTGTAGATAAAAGCAAGATAGAAGCAGGCATGTCTGGCGATAACTGGGCAACGGCAATAAATGACTTAAGCTTAGCAATTAATCATGCCCAAACTGATAACCAAGTGAAGCAAATTTGGGTAGCTAAGGGAACCTATGTACCATCATTATCTGGAAATAGGACTTCCTTTTTTGCACTTCCTTCAGGGGTTAAATTGATTGGTGGATTTGCTGGTACTGAAAACGCTCCAACCGAAAGAAACTTAGCGGCCAATATAACCAAGTTATCTGGCGACCTAAATCAAAATGATCAAGAAAATTACTTCAGATATGATGATAATAGTTACCATATCCTTCAGCTGAAAGACGTTGATGCCCAAACTTTGGTAGATGGTTTTACCTTTGTTTCCGGATGTTCAAACGGCACTGGCTTTAGTGGTTTGATTGATAACAAAAAAGGGCCTGCTATTTATAACTACAACAGTTTGGCCGAGATACAGAACTGCATCTTTACCAATAATTATGCGGAGTATGATGGCGCAGGTGTTTTTAATACCGCTAACAGCCATGTAAAAATTACCAATAGTTTATTTTATAAGAACTGGGCAAATTATGGTGGTGCTATTTTAAATACCGCAAATAGTTCTTCAGATATTCTTCATTGTACGTTTGCCAATAACGTGGTGGCAGGTGTAGGTAATGGGGCAGCGATTTATAATCAAAACTCTCCTGCTGGATTTTTACGAAATAGTATTGTTTGGAACAATAGACCAAATGGACAGATTATCAATGAGAACAGCGCAAATTTTGTAGTAAGAGATAATATCATTTCCGGCGGATATGGTAGCGAGGATGAAACCGATAAGATTTATAATTTAAATCCAACCTTCATTTCGGAAACTACCGGCGATTATCGCATTGCAAACGGTAGCCCCGCACAAGGCAAGGGGGAGTTGAGTATTGTTCCTGCTTCATTGAAAACAGATTTAATCGGTAATCAAAGGGTTTTGGGACCAAAGCCAGATTTAGGCGCATACGAGTTTGAGGGCGTAAAGCCAATTTACCAATCTTATCCATTAGTTCGTAAAACTTATGGAGACCAAGATTTCCAACTGGTGAATCCTGTTAGCTCCAGTTCAGGTTCCTTTACCTTTAAAATAATTAATGATCAGGAAGTGGTTGGCCTAAGCGGCAATACGGTAAGCATAAAAAAGCCCGGTTTTGCATTTGTGATGGCCGTGCAAGCCGCTACAGAGGCTTTTAAAGCCGATAGTTTGGTTTTTAGGGTGGATGTAGATAAGCGTACGCCCCAAATAACCGGTTATGCGCATCTTCAAAAAACGTATGGAGATCTTGATTTTCAAATTAATACACCAGTTTCAACCAGTAGCGGGACATTTACTTACAGCAGTAGCAATAACGATATTGCCTCTATTTCAGGTAATAATGTAACCATTCATGCGGCAGGAGCCATTACCATCACGGCCACTCAGGCCGAAACAGACTACGATAAAGGAGCAAGTGTAAGTTTTACGTTAACCGTAGCCAAAGCGCAAGCAAATTTAGTGCTTAAAATAGATGGAACCGCTTATACTGCAAGCGATGTGGTGAATGCAAAATATGGCGATACACGTCTCTTTACCTTAGAAACCAATTCGGATATCGACTTTCAAAATATTCAATTTGATTTGTTAGACGACTATTTGGATCCTTACATTGATTTTTCGAACATCCCCTGGATCAAAGCTATTAAAGTGGGAAATACTGAACTGGAAGTGCGTATTCCAGAAACGGATAACTATTTGGCCGTATCACAGCGTCTTGCGCTTCAAATTTCAAAAGCTACCCCAACCATTAATTTTGCAACCATTCCAGCGTTAAAGGTAGGCGATGCCGATTACGCTTTGCAAGCCACTTCATCTGCAGGTTTGCCAGTTACATTCACCAGTAGCAATCCAAATATCGCCAGTGTTTATCAGGACTTAAACGGGCAATGGAAGTTGAAAGTTATGGCCATGGGATCAGTAACCATTACAGCTAATCAAAATGCGAATGTCAATTATGAGGCAGCAGTAAATACACAGCAAATTCAGATTACTGAAAATCCGCTACCCGTCAATTTGATCAGCTTTAATGCTAAGGCTACCGCTAATGGCGCTTTGTTGGAATGGAAAACTGCTACAGAACGCAACAATGCAGCTTATCATATTTATCGAGCTACCAATGGAGGTTCATTTATGAAAATTGGAGAGGTTAAAGGGAACGGGAACAGCAACAAGGTGAACGTTTATCAATATATCGACTATAAGCCAATGATTGGGGTAAACTACTATCAGCTTTATCAAATTGATGATCATGGGGATCAACACGATTTGGGCATCAGAGATTTAAATTTTTCTGTAGATGGAGCCCAAGTCATTGCTTACCCAAATCCAACCTCTGATGTGTTGACAGTTACGCTTCCGCTCAATAGTTACCAACACCTTGAGGTGATAGACATGAATGGAAAAAGACTGCAAAAACTGCCAATTAAACCCAGTGAAACGTCAATTAAGCTTAATTTAAGCGACTATCCAACGGGAATGTATTTTATCAGATTAATAGGTAATGCAATGGTAAACACCCATAAAATCATCAAAAAATAAATATTAATTTATCTGAAGTGCTCTTTAACTAAGCCTGCCATTTTTGGCAGGCTTTTTTTGTGAGGTTTAAGTTAAAAACTGCTAACCAAATGAAAATATTCAATAGCCTATATTTTACTCACTTCCAAAATCTGGAGCATTTCCGTTCCCTCAGGAAATTCCCATTGTACAATTGCACCTGTAGCGTAACCTAGCGTGGCTATGCCAATGGGCGAAAGAATAGATGTTGTAAAATGCTTTTTACGGGCTTTCTGTGGCGATACAAATTTCTGTTCTACTTCCTCGCCAGTTCTCAAATTCTTTAGTTTTACCAAAGTATTAATGGCAACTACATTTTCAGGAAGTTCTTTGCGAAGTACTTGTTTGGCATTTTTTAACTCCACAGCAAGCTTTTCAGCATTACTTTTATTAAAGGTGTGTTTTTTGATTTGCTCTTTGAGTAAGTCGTAAATGCCTGTGGTTAATATAATAGGAGTATTGGTGATTTCAATATTCATGATGAAAGAAATTAATGATTAATAAAAAGTTGGTTTTTTCCCAACGGACGGGTTTTGTATAGCTTTCGCTTATTAAATTGATTATATAGGCCTTTTAACACAGCACTAACTGCAATAAAAATTAGAATCAGTAATGGGTGTAAAAAAATAAGTGCTAATAAAATGATCAAGGCATCAACCATAATAATAAGCATGAAAGCAGCTTTTAGTAAGCGCATAACATGTTTAAATTAAGTGTAAATGATTTCCTTTTTCCGGATTTGTCCCTGTTTCGCTGTGGAGCCAGGGATTAATGTATAAAGTCTTTGGAACTTTTTAACATGACATTTCCTAAGCGGTGAAAAATAGAAAGGAAAATATGATGCATGCGAAAACTGATGCCCAATTGTTGCTTTAGGCAATTTTCAAAATTGATATGATATAGATTGTTTTGCATGTGTATTAAAAGTAGGCTTATTTATATCCAAAGGCGAATTTTAGTTGAATAATGACAGGATTATGCCAAATCAGCTAATTTTAAAAATAACTCAGATGGATAAATCAAATTTTGGGCAACATCATTTTCAAATCTGTATTTTTAGTTTTTACTTTAGATGATGGTAAATTTCAAGGCAGAAATAGAAAAATTTGACACTAATGGCGAAAAAACTGGCTGGAGCTATGTTTTTATTCCAGAGGAAATTGCACAACAGATTAAGCCCAATGACCGAAGGGCGATGCGGGTTCGTGGCCAGATAGATCATCTGCAAATTAGTGGAAAAAGTATCATCCCAATGGGTGGCGGCGACTTTATTTTGCCTTTAGATGGAAAAATCCGAAGACAACTGCGAAAAGAAGCAGGGCACCCTGTGTCGCTTTCATTAGAGCACGATGTCGATTTTAAGATTGAAATGCCCGAAGATTTGGAAGTTTGTTTAGCTCAAGAAGATGGTTTATTGGAAAATTTTCTTTCGTACACCAAAGCACATCAAAACTATTTTATCAATTGGTTAAATACCGCCAAAACAGAAGCAACCAGAACTAAACGCTTGGTGATGATTGTGGATGCCATGGCCAAAAAGCAGGATTTTGGGTTGATGCTAAGGAGTAATAGGAGAGAGAAGTGATTTGACGAGGTGATAATGAGATAATTGGATAATTAGCAAATGTAACAATGCCTAAACAATCAAATATTGTAATGCCGAAAAGTAATAAGAGGGAGAAGTAAAATGCATAAAACCAATAGCGCAATTCAAGGATTAAAAATTGGAGTGGTCTTACTTTTCCTGTCTATGTTAACGATAAGGATCTACGTTAATCTTTCTTTGGATAATCGTTTCCGGGAACATGAAATCCTATGGCCTTTATCTTTCATTTTGGTAGCGATTTATCATTCAAAGGCTTCTTGGATGTATGGAATATGCCTTTTTCTTTATGGCTTACGTTATTATTTCTTCGAATTGCCAATTACATCTAATTTAAACGATTATGACTTTACGCAACCGCTAAGCGACCTTCTTTATCTTGATGAAAAAGGCTACCATACTGGATACACTTTTCAGCGTTATATCCCTGCTTTTCCGTTTCTATTTTATATCGCTGGATTAATTGCTTTTCTAACAAAGCCGATGAGAAGGAGATATTGGGTAAGGAATATTTAGCTCACAAATGGAAAGCTAAAAAAGCTGTTGTTAATAATGCCCAACCAACCAAAAAACTAATTAACCAAAGAACCAGCTATCGATTATAATTTCTGAACCAGCTATTTACCTTCATCTGGATCACCCCTAAAAAGGCTTCGCGGAAAATACGGGTACTCATTTTCGAAGTTCCTTCGGTTCTGTCGGTGAAAATAATGGGCACTTCCACTACATTAAAGCCGTATTTAATGGCCGTAAATTTCATCTCAATTTGAAAAGCATAACCTACAAATTTAATTTTCTCCATCGGAATGGTTTCCAAAACCCTTCTTCGGTAGCATTTAAATCCTGCCGTTGCATCCTGTATCTTGATCCCGGTAATGATACGTACGTACATCGAAGCGAAGTATGACATCAATACCCTGCCCATTGGCCAGTTCACCACATTTACGCCTTTCACATATCTGGAGCCAATGGCTAAATCGGCGCCGTTTACGCAAGCTTCACGTAACCTCACCAAGTCATCAGGGTTGTGGGAGAAATCGGCGTCCATCTCGAAAATGTACTCGTAATTCCTTTCCAAAGCCCATTTAAAACCATGGATGTAGGCCGTGCCCAAGCCCAATTTTCCCTTGCGCTCTTCGATATGAAGCATTGGAAATTCTCCCTGCAAAGCCTTTACAATTTGTGCAGTGCCATCAGGAGAACCATCATCAATAATGAGGATTTCAAATTGATAGGGCAAAGAGAAAACCTTGCGAATAATCTTTTCGATATTCTCTTTTTCGTTATAAGTGGGGATAATGACTAGGCTGTCGGACACAGGTGGTTGCAATTTTAAATTTTACGAATTACGATTTGCGAAAATAACAAAATTAAGCTGATGTTTTTGCCAAGCTAATCCGTTAAATTGTGTTAAACTACCTGATGTTGCCCATCCATTTTTTCAATACTGGAACCAACAAGAAAATAAACAAACCGATACCCGCAGAATAAATGGAAATTTGAAGCAGCACGTTAGCATAATAAGGCAATGACAGCACTGGATTATTTGCTTCAATTACGTTTTTAGGGATGGCCATTAAAGCGCCAATTTTACCCGCCAAAAATTCGCCAATGGCTGTAAAAAAGAAGAAAATCCCCATCATTAAACCAACAATGTTTACCGGGGATAGCTTGGTGATCATAGATAAACCCACAGGAGAAATGCACATTTCACCACAAATGATAAAGAAATATCCACCCGCAAAAGCAAGTAACGGAATTAACCCATTACCTAAACTAGCTTGGCAGGCTAAATAGAAGGTGAAAAAGCCCAATGCTACAAAAATGAAAGAAAGTGCAAATTTAGCCGGGGTAGAGGGTTCTAATCCTCGTTTGTTTAGCCAAGGCCATAAAGCAGCAAAAATCAAACTCATGACAATTACCCATGCCGGTGGCAAAAAGTTGTTTACAGAAAGTGCGGGCAGTTCAACACCAAAAACATGCATGTCTACATTCCGCATGGCGAATAAGTTTAATGAACCTGCATTTTGCTCGTAAAAAGCCCAAAATAAAGTTGAAACCACTACTAAAGTTAAAGCAGACAACAACTTGAATTTTGCTTCTTTCTCTAATTTCGACGATAAATATAGAATGTAAGCTACAGAAACTACTGCGAGTACCAGCATGATGCTGTCCAGCGCTTCGTAGTAGTTAAAAAGCGTAACAATTAAAGGTAAGGCAAGTAAAGTAAGTAGGTAAATAGTATGCTCCACTTTAATTACACCCGCTATTTTTTTGTTTAAATCGTTAGTGATGGGCAGACCTTTTTCTTTCAGAGAAGCTTTTCCTATGATGAAAATAACCAAACCCAATACCATGAAAATACCAGCCAAACCAAAACCAAAATGCCAGTTTATTTTTTGACCAACGTAGCCACAAAGTAAACCACCTAAAGCTGCGCCAATGTTGATACCCATGTAGAACAAAGAAAATGCACTGTCTTTCTTAGGGTCGTTATTGTCGTACAACGTTCCAACCAAGCTAGAAACGTTAGGTTTAAAGAAACCATTTCCGCAAATAATGAAAGCCATGCCGTAAAAGAAGCTCCAATCCTGCGGGATGGCCAGTACAATGTGTCCAATGGCCATCATTACACCACCAAAAATTATCGCCCGCCGATAGCCCAAAAATTTGTCGGCAAGCATACCGCCAAACATAGGCATAGTATAAACCAAAGCTGAGTAGGCACCTAAAATGGCATAACCTTTTGGTTCATCAAACTTTAATTGCGTTACCATGTAGGCCAAAAGCAAAGCTTTCATGCCATAGAAAGAGAAACGCTCCCACATTTCGGTGAAAAATAGCAAATAGAGCTGTTTAGGATGTTTGGTACTTACAGTTGTACTCATGGTGGTTGGTTAGTTGTTTTGTTTTTAGTTGCTGATATGCAAACCTATTACTTAATACTTAAAACTTATAACTTATAACATCAAGGTGCTAAACGCTCAATTTTCCAGCTTCCGTTGCTAAAAGTGTACTTAATCCGATCATGTAAACGACTTGAGCGTCCTTGCCAAAATTCAATTGCGGTTGGTTTTACGAGGTAACCGCCCCAGTGTGCTGGTTTTGGAATGGTTTTTCCTTCGTACTGTTGGGTCAATTCTTCAACCCTTTGTTCTAAAACATCTCTGTTAGGAATTACTTGGCTTTGAGGCGAGGCGATAGCCCCAATTTGACTTCCCTGTGGACGGGAATTGAAATATTGCTCGGAAGTTTCCTTGTCCAACTTTTTAATTCTGCCTTCAATTCTCACTTGACGTTCCAGTTCGGCCCAAAAAAATACTAAACAAGCATAGGGATTTTTCTTTATTTCTTTACCTTTTTGGCTAAGGTAGTTGGTGTAAAAGCTAAAGCCATTTTCGTCAAAGCCCTTTAACAATACAATTCTGGCATTCGGTCGTGCACTTTTATCTACGGTAGCCAGTGTCATCACGTTAGGTTCAAAAATTTCGGCGTTCACCGCATCTTCAAACCATTTTTCAAACTGCGCTATCGGATTTTTAACCACATCTTTTTCACTTAACTCGGCAGCTTTATAGTCTTGCCTTAAGTTTTGTATCATTTCTTTACTGACCTTCATGAAGCAAAAATAGCTTTTGTTAATGATAAAGTTTTTAATATTTAAGTAGAAATATGTGACCTGTGCGCACAATCATTTTTGCATACTTGCGAATATTTTTTGTTATTTTACCAATATGTTAAGTTTGTTGGAACCATCGGTAGGAAAATTGTTGATTTCGGAACCTTTTTTGGCCGATCCCAACTTTAAGCGCTCGGTGGTTTTATTGACCGAACATAATGAAGAGGGCTCTGTAGGTTTTATTTTGAACCAACCTAGCAACCTAGTGGTAAAAGACTTAATTCCAGACTTATGGATGGCCGATTTTCAGGTGTTTATTGGCGGGCCAGTGGAGGTAGATACCGTTCATTTCATCCATCGTTGTTTTGATAAAATGGATAGCGGCGAGGAAATTATGCCAGGCTTGTACTGGGGCGGTGATTTTGAAACCCTAAAATTATTGGTGAACAATAATAGCGTACGGGAAGATGAAGTTAAGTTTTTTCTTGGCTATTCAGGTTGGAGCAACCGCCAGTTAGAAGAGGAGATAGCTACTAATACTTGGATTGTTTCAGACCAATACCATCAGGACACCATTTTTTCCAATAATGAAGAAGAACTGTGGAAAGAGGTGATCATTAACTTAGGACCCAAATATGCTCATGTGAGCAATTTTCCAGTAGATCCTAATTTGAATTAGAAAAGTCATTAGTTATCAGTCCGAAAGTTAGAAAGTTAGAAAGTCAGAAAGTCAGAAAGATTATCTTTCCAACTTACGAACTATTAACTTTCCGACTTGCGGACTATTGACTTTCCGACTTGCGAACTAACCTTCCATCTCAGCGGCAGTTTCCTCCACTTTTTGCCTCAAATCATCTTTATAGGCTTGCATTTTCTCCGCCAATGCTGGCTGTGCAGTGGACAAGATTTGTACGGCCAATAAACCAGCATTTTTTGCCGCATTTAAAGCCACGGTGGCTACAGGGATGCCATTTGGCATTTGCAGAATAGACAGAATGCTGTCCCAACCGTCGATAGAGTTGGACGATTTTACCGGAACCCCAATTACTGGAACGGTAGTAATAGAAGCCACCATGCCAGGCAAATGTGCCGCACCGCCAGCACCCGCAATAATGACCTTAATGCCGCGGCTTGCCGCTTCTTTAGCATAATTGAACATTCTATCAGGCGTTCTGTGCGCAGAAACTACCGTAATTTCAAAATCAACACCAAAGGCTTTGCAAATATCTGCTGCATCTTGCATAACTGGCAGGTCAGACTTGCTGCCCATGATAATACCAACTTTCATCTTTTTATATAGTTTTTTGCTTATTTGGCTGTTTGTGTTTAGCACCACTTGCCAAATCCTTGTTCTTTGCTCCTTGTTCCTTATTCCTTATTCCTTATTCCTTGCTCTTTGCTCTTTGCTCTTTGCTCTTTGCTCCTTGTTCCTTATTCCTTGCTCCTAAGAAATCACTTTCAACGTTTGCTGTACAAACCTTGCTTTTTCGATCGCTTTTTCGCGGTTTTGGTCAATAATAGTTAAGTGGCCCATTTTGCGGAAAGGCTTGGTGTATTTTTTGCCGTATAAATGCACGTACACACCTTCAATGGATAAAATTTTCTCCAATCCATCATACTTGGCCACACCGTCATGACCTTTTTCGCCCAAAACGTTTACCATAATCGCATTCGAAATAGAGCGGGTATCGCCCAAGGGCAAATTGAAAATAGCCCTTAAATGTTGGCCAAATTGCGAAACGTAGTTGCCCTCAATGGTTTGGTGGCCACTGTTATGCGGACGAGGAGCCAATTCATTGACTAAAATATCACCATGTTTGGTGATAAACATTTCTACCGCTAAAATACCCGTAATGTTTAGCGCTGCAGCGATATCTTTGGCAATTTTTTCGGCTCTTTCCTGTATACTTTCAGGATAGGTAGACGGCGAAATCAAGAACTCCACCAAATTAGCTTCGGGGTTAAACTCCATTTCTACCATTGGAAAGGTTTTTACATCTCCATTGGCATTTCGAGCTACAATAACAGCAATTTCCTTTTCAAAGTGTACCAGTTCTTCAATTAAAGTAGGAGCTTCAAAAGCATTCTGTACATCGGCAGCACTATTTATTCTCATTACACCCTTGCCATCATAGCCATCTTTACGAAGCTTTAAGATGTAGGGGAACTGGAACTTGCCATTGGCCAAATCCTCCTTAGCGTTTACCAGCATAAAAGGAGCAGTAGGAATATCGTTTTCCTTAAAGAACTGCTTTTGGATACCTTTATCCTGAATCAACCGGATTACACGAGGCTGAGGAAAAACCTTTTTACCTTCTTTTTCCAATTGCTCCAAAGCCTCAACATTCACCTTTTCAATTTCAATGGTAATAATATCGGCCTTTCTGCCAAAATTGTAAACCGTATCGTAGTCGGTAATGGAGCCGTTTTCGAAATAATTAGCGATGTGTTTACATGGCGCATCAGCATCAGGATCAAGCACCAAAGTGGTCAAATTGTAGTTAACTGCTTCCTGAATTAACATTCTACCTAATTGTCCGCCACCTAAAATACCCAGTTTTAACTCGCTAATCTGTTTTGCCATTATTTATCACTTGAATTTGCACAAAAATAGCAAAAATAAGTATACGCTTGGGGCAAATTGCATATTCAATCGGATTAGAAGCGCAACATTGGTGCTACTATTTCCCGAAAGTCCTGCTTTCCGTTTCAATCTTTTTGTGGCTATCCCAAAACCTCATAGGTTTACTAGCATGATGCAAATTAAACCTATGAGGTTTTCCCACAGGCAAAAAGTATTTCCACTTCAATCAGGGCTATTTTAAAATGGTGCACCATATAAAAGGATAACCCGCAAAGACAAAAATGGATCACTCTTTGCGTCCCTTTGCGAAAACTTATACAACCTTTGCGGTTAAAATCCAATAATCCCCTTTCATTTTTTACTTTTGCCTTTTAACTTGATACTTCATAAATGGCTTACGATGCAATAATTATTGGTGCCGGTGCTTGTGGATTGATGTGTGCGGTGCAAGCGGGCTTTTTGGGAAAGAAAGTAATAGTGCTCGAAAAGAACGACAAGCCAGGGGCTAAAATTCTAATTTCAGGCGGTGGCCGCTGCAATTATACCAACATTGGCGCTACCCATGAGCAATTCATCTCTGCCAATGAACATTTCGTGAAATCGGCCTTTAAGCAATGGACTGTAGAAGATTCCATCAGTTTCTTTGAAACCTACGGGATTTACGGTGCCGAGAAAACTTTGGGACAGCTCTTTCCAGAAGGCAAAAACGCCAAAGATGTAGTGAATGTGTTTGCCTCGCTTTGCGAAGAAATGGAACAACAGATTTTATGCAATACAGCCGTGATTTCTATTGACAACAATGGGGGAGCATACCAAGTTGCCTATCGTTCGAATAATAAAGAAAAAACCATAACAGCACCCAAATTAGTGATTGCTACGGGCGGTTTACCTATCCCGAAAATGGGCGCCACAGATTTCGCTTTGAAATTTGCCAGAAAGCATGCTTTAAATATTGTAGAAACGGCCCCAGCTTTGGTGCCTTTAACCATTACGGGTAAAGATGAAGCTTGGTTTGCCCAACTATCAGGGAACTCGGTATTTTGTAGGGTAAGCAATGATGAAGCCAGTTTTGAGGAAAACATCTTGTTTACACATTGGGGCTTAAGTGGTCCAGCCATCTTGCAAATTTCAAGCTATTGGCGTAGGGGACAGGAAATAAATATTGACCTGCTACCGAACCAAAATATCTTAAACATTTTAAGTGCTGAACGTCAACATCACGGACGTATCCAATTATCTACTTTGTTAAATAGGTTTTATACCAAGAAATTTACGGATGCGCTGGGCAAATTTATGCCCTTAAATAAAACCATTGCCGATTTAAGCAAGGCAGAAATGGAAGATTTGGAGCAAACCATTCATTATTTTAAGGTAAAACCTGCTGGCGATAAAGGCTACGACAAAGCGGAAGTAATGCGTGGCGGCATTGATACCAACGAACTATCCTCAAAAACCTTAGAAAGCAAAAAACTTGCTGGCTGCTATTTTGGTGGCGAATGTGTAGACGTTACGGGCTGGCTAGGTGGCTATAATTTTCAATGGGCTTGGGCTAGTGGTTATGTGATAGCGCAAAATATTTAAACTAAAAAAAGATCCCCTTTCATCATTCGTCATTGCGAGGTGCGAAGCAATCTTAAGGCAATTTGAGAGATTGCTTCGTGCCTCGCAACGACGTTTTTAGTAGCTGTTTGCGCTAGGTTTTTATTTGAGCACCTTTATCAGAATTGGAAGTGTTTTTTAATAAGTAACCTCCTTCATTAAGCAGCTACATTTAATCTTTAATAAAAGTTTTACTAGATATAGGTTTGTTATTCTTGTCGAAGGCGCGTACTACATAGCTTCCAGAAGTTAATTCTTTCAGGTCTAAGATTAAAGCTTCATTTTTTTGGAATTTTTTAGTTAATCGTTCTATGCCATTTATGGTATATACAAAAACACTAATGTCATCACTTGAGTACGTTTCAGGTAGCAGAATTTGAACCATGTTTTTAACAGGGTTAGGCGTAAGTACCATTTCATTGGTTTGGATACCTGTGTTTATTTTTATAATACTGCTGTAGCCAATATCTCCATCGCTGTTTAATATCTTTAATCGATAGTACTTAATTTTATTACCTTGTAAATCGTTGTCATTAACACTGTAGCTACTCGGTGTAGAATTGCCAACGGTAGCCATTACTTTGTTAATCTCTTTAAAATTAATGCCATTTTCACTCTTTTCAACAATATAGTAATCGTTCTTTTTTTCATCAGCAGCGGTCCATGTGAGTTGAGCGTGGTTACCAGTTAGTTTTCCTTCAAAAGAAATCAAAGTGATAGGCAGCGTACATGTGGTAGTTACGTTGAAGGTAGCTGTCCTAGTAATGTTAGCGGCATCTTTTACGGTTAGTATGTGTGTTTGAGTGCCAGTGGTAGTTGGGGTAATTGTTTTGGTTGCACTGCTACCACCTGTGTTCCATGAATAGGTAAAAGGCGCCACGCCATATTTAATAAGTGGGTCCATGGTATAATTACTGCCACAAGGTACCGTTACGTTTAAAGTGCCATTTCCTGTGGTAGTTTCATTTAAAGTTTCCAAATTTCTGCCTGTTAAGGTAACTGACCAGTTATCTAATGTTTGACAATAGCTCCTGCTTACCGGGCTACAGCCATCGTAATTGCTGTAAGGGCTGCATGCTGTACGGCTGAAATTGATATTAAAAGAAATAGTTTGGTCAGTGGCCGAAGGCACAAAACATTGTATCAATGAAGACATTCCACTTGAATTACTCGGAATAGAGGCGTTCCAGTTCCCTGTTGAATTACAGCCATTGCAATTCCAAAAGGTGGTGCCTGCTGGTGAACGACCACTTCCACAAGAACTGCTGAGCCATATTTGCGCTTCTGATTGCCAACAATCATCTCCTAGTGCCCCATGGCCTGTATAATATCCAAAGCACCAATTGCTATGAATAGACCAGTTGGCAGAAACATCAGTAGGGGTAGTTCCCGCTGGAACGGTTAAAGTGATCGAATGGATGCATGATGAAGGTGCCAGGGCGCTTCCACTTAGATAAGTTGCTCCTGCTTTTATGGGCCCTACAGTTACTAGCGGGTCTACAATTACTGGGTAAACCGTGTTTTTATCATTAAGTATTGTAGAATCACAAATTATGGTTAGCTCGTTTTGGGATAAGCCATAAGGGTTTATCCATGATTGTTTGGAATTGGAACTGTCGTGGATCCTTGCGGGATTTATTTCTAATGCTGTTTCTTCTGTGCTTTTGTCGTAAACAATCAAGCGGCCTTTGTTTTTATCTTTCAAGATACTTTCTTCCAGTTTTATGGCGTATGAGGGACTTACATTTAGCTCATCAATAAAATAAAGGTGTTTTACATTTAGGTTTTTCTTGATGATAAAATCAGATTTTACAGAAGCTTCCAAGTACTTCATTTCCATATCTATTCCAGGGAAAATATCTGTAATGTAGCATTTCCCGTCGGCAACGGATATCTTATCCCAATTGGCTTTAAGAACTTCAGTTTTGTTGTTGTTACTTACCACTTTTAGCTTAAAATGGTTGAATTTTAAAAATTTAGATCCTACGTAAATGACAGACCGTTTCTCTGCTAAATTCAGTTCTGTTGGAAATGGCTGGTTTTTGGCTTGATAAAGTTTTGGGTCTATTTGATTTAACTTAGCATTGATGGCCACCAAATTACCGTCTTTTAGGTAATTGATTGGCACTGCGGATTTCTGTAAATAAAAAATCTGTGGATTGTCAAGGTCGATGAATTGTCTTTGGTCAACTTTTCGTTGACTAAGGTCCTCTACTAAATTTTTGCCCTTTGGTGCGCTTTCTGGTAATGAACCAAAATCAGGGTGATTGTAAAAACGCGAATGGTTGTATTTGGCACCTATTTCTTTGGAATAAGATCTTTTTTGCGAGAGATTAAGTGGTTCGGGTGTTTTTTCTTGGGCTGATACTGAAAAATACAGGAAACTGGCGAGAACTAAAAGCTTTTTCATTAAATGCGCTAAATTATAGAATGATTTTTGTGTAATTATATGAATAAAAATGTTTTATGTGAAATTTATACTCCTTAATTGTTTTAATTAAAAGATGGTTTGAAGAGAAGCAGGATTGAATGTCCTTTCAAAAAGAATCCATCATTTCTACGGCACTCGGATCATTCGAAGAAGAATGGCAAGAACCGAAACTCTACGAAGTAGGTTGAAAATCAGTGAAGTAAAATCTGTATTAACTTCCGCTTGGTTCGCCAGCCTCTTTCATCATTCGTCATTGCGAGGTGCGAAGCAATCTCACAAATTGCCCTAAGATTGCTTCGAACCTCGCAACGACGTTTTTAGTAGCTGCTTGTGTTAGCTATTTCTAATCACAATTTGGAACCGTAAATGTCCACGTTTCAGCGGTTTTATAAGGTAAGGAAAAAGCTACCCCTTTATCCATTTCAAACCACAATTTTGGGCGCATTTTTTCTCGGCTAATGGTTTCGTTCATGGTCATGCTGTCATAAATACGGCCATTAATCATCACATATTTAATCTTTTCTGAATTTTTAATTTCATCCAAAGGATTATCTTCCATGATAATTAAATCAGCAAGTTTGCCAGGTTCCAGAGAACCTAATTCTTTGCCCATCCCTAAATATTCGGCGCCGTTAAGTGTAGCACATCTGATGGCTTTTAATGGATCCATTCCCCCTTGTACCAACATCCAAAGTTCCCAATGCGCACCTAATCCTTGGATTTGTCCGTGAGCACCTAAATTCACTTTGGTGCCGCCATCGGCAATTTGCCTGGTTGCATTAGCCACTTCAATATGTCCATAATCTCCATATTCGGAAGTAGTTCTGCGTCGGGCACGAGAATCGATAATCGCTCTTGGTGTAAAATTCAACAAACGTTCATTTTCCCAAACATTGGTACGGTCATACCAATAGTTTTCGCCCCACTGGCCACCGTAGGCCACAATTAAAGTTGGCGTATAGGCCACATTGGTGTTGTTCCAAAAGCTCACTACATCCTTATAGGCAGGGGCTACTGGAATACTGTGTTCAATGCCCGTATGTCCGTCGGCCACCTGTGTCATGTTATGGAAAAAGGTTGAACCGCCTTCGGGCACCACTTCCATTTTTAACTGACGGGCCGCTTCTAAAATCTGCTGACGTTGGTCCCTGCGTGGTTGGTTGTACGATTTTACTGAAAATGCACCTACGGCTTTCAATCTGCGTAAGTGCGATAAAGCATCGTCCAAGCTGTTGATGGTTACTTTAAAATCACCATCCGCACCGTAAAGGATAGAACCTGTGGAATACACCCTTGGCCCAACCATTCTCCCTGCTTTCAGCATCTCGCTTTGGCTAAACACCATTTCGGTATTGCTCGAAGGATCGTGGGAGGTGGTTACTCCAAAACTCAAATTGGCTAAATAAGACCAGTCCTGTTGCGGACTAATGCCATCTGGGCTTGTTCTCAAGTGAGCGTGAACATCTACAATGCCAGGCATAATGGTTTTACCCGTTACATCAAGCACTTTAATGTCTGCGGGAATAGGTACTTCTTCTACTTTACCAATGGCTTTAATTTTATTGTTTTCTACCAAAATAGTGCCTTCCTCAATTACTTGGTCGCCTTTCATAGAGATGATCCTGGCGCCTTTTAAGGCCACTAATCCAGTTGGGGCGTCAGCTTTTAATTTCAAGCCAATAGAAAGGCCAACGGTATCTGGTTCTGGTAGTACTTGTGGAGCACCTTCAATAAATGAAAAGGTGTTTTTAATTTCTCTGTTGTAGTATTTTTCACCCAAAGTCCAAAGTAGCTTTTTGCTATCGGCACTCCAATGCAAATAGGTTCCAGCATCTTTGGTTACCCTAGCCAAAGGAATGGATTTGTTGCCCGCAGAAAGGTCCAAAGCAGTTCCCGCAGTAACCATTGGCGTAATGTAGGCATTAAACAGCTCGGTAAAAGCCATCCATTTACCATCTGGGCTTGGGCAAAATTGCGTAGCGTATTGAGAGGTGTAATGGGTGCGTTCGTTACCGCCATTTAAATCCACACTTTTAAAAGCTTTCTTGCCAGCTTCGTAACCTTGATAAAAAATACGGCTATCATCGGCGTTAAATTGTGGTTTAATACCATTGTCCAGTACTAAAGTTTTGGCACCGCCGTTAGCAGGCATTACAAAAATACCGGTGTTTTTGCCATAGGTTAAACCCAAAACTTCATTGCCAACACCTTTTCTGAAAACAATTTTATCCCCCTTATTGGAATAGCTGGGAGAGTAGTAGTAGCCTTTCTCATCAGTTAAGCTAACGGTTTTTCCGGTTTTTAAATCGGTGCGTTTAACGGCTCCTTTAAACTCGTCGCTCCAAGTCGTATAAACTACAAATTTCCCATCAGGGCTAAATTTAGGCTCAAACTCAAAGTCTAAGCCGTTGGTTAGTCTTTCTGGTGCTCCGTTGGGTAATTCCTTTTTATATAAGTAACCAGCGGCATTAAATACAACCGTTTTGCCATCGGGCGAAGTGGCCAGTTGCCTAATCATTTTAGCGGTAAACTCATCAGTATACACTTTTTGGTCAAAATGTAAAGCCTCCTGCACCGTTTGGTTAGTGGTTACCTCAAACGGAATATCGCTTACGTACAAATTGCTAAGCTCCACTTGTCTTATTTTCCCTTTAGCATAGAAAATGATTTTCCTGGCATCTGGAGTCCAGGCGAAATTTGGATACACGCCAAAAATGGCCCAGGTTTCCTGTTGGTCCTTCGTAAGGTCGTCGTAAATCGGATATTCTTCCCCTGTTTTCAGGTTTTGGATGTAAAGCACTGATTTTAACCTCACTCGTTTTACAAAGGCCATGAACTTGCCATCAGGTGATATTTGCGGGCGTACTGAACCACCCTGATCGGCAATGAGATTGCTTAGTTTTCCAGTGGTTAAATCTAATTGACGGATGGCGTAAATCAAGCCATTTGGGTCTTTGCTGTATTGAAAAAATGGGCCTGGCGAAACATCCTCGCTAAAATACAGGTATTTACCATCTGGCGACACATTAGGTTCGCCCGCATCTTGTTGGTCGTTTTTGCGTTTGGTCAGCTGTACACCATCGCCACCATAAATGCTGTACATCCACATTTCGCCCGCACCTAATGAACGCGAGCCAGTAAAATGCTTTCGAGCAATGATGTAATCGCTATTTGGCATCCAGGTGGCATTGTTCAACAACCTAAAAGATTCTTTGGTGATTTGTTTTTTATTGACTCCCTGTCTATCCATGATCCAAATGTTGTCGGCGCCGTTTCTATCGCTCGTAAACGAAATATATTTGCCATTTGGACTAAAGCGGGGTTGCACTTCATAAGCAATGCCACCGCTTAAAAGTTTGGCGGTGCCACCGGTAATAGGCATTACATAAATATCACCCAATAGGTCGAAAACAATTTCCTTACCATCGGGGCTCACGTCAAGGTTCATCCAAGTACCTTCGTTAGTGGTAATGCTGAAATTTTTGGTAGGGCCTTTATATTTTTCAACGTCCCATTTCGGTGTTTCTTTTTTCTCTTGGGCATGCGTTGAACCCAAGGCGCATAATAATGCAGCTGCTAATAAATACTTCCTCATTCTTACTTAGTACTAACAAATATTTAACCCTCGCAATTTAGCTATTTCTTGCCACAGATACACAGATTTCATCGCTTTGATTTGTTGATGATGATTTTAAAGTATTGATAATGATTTGTTTAGATGAACTGTTGAAGCTTGGTGTGACGAGGTGTTGAAGCATATCTTTAAATGTTCCAAAATGTAGTATGAAATCTGTTAAGATAACTAGCGAATTGACATTTGTGCATCTACGGCCAAATCTCTTTTTTGAAAAGCGATGATGGTTTCATAGTTTTGAATTTGCCAATCTATGACTGCAACTGAAATTTTAAAGAAATATTGGGGCTTTGATGTTTTTCGTCCATTGCAGGAAGAAATTATCCAATCAGTCATTAAAAAGCAAGATACTTTAGCCCTACTACCCACAGGAGGAGGAAAGTCAATTTGTTTTCAGGTGCCCGCAATGATGATGGAGGGCATTTGCATTGTGGTATCGCCTTTGGTAGCTTTAATGAAAGACCAAGTAGAAAACTTGAAGGCCAAGGGAATTGAAGCTATTGCCATTTATGCCGGAATGGGCAAACGGGAAATCGATATTTTGCTGGATAACTGCATTTATGGGAACATCAAGTTTTTGTATCTCTCTCCAGAACGTTTGCTATCGGAACTGGTGCGTGTACGTATCTCCTACATGAATGTAAACCTGATCGCCATTGACGAAGCACACTGTATTTCGCAATGGGGTTATGATTTTCGCCCGCCTTATTTGAAAGTTAAGGAACTGCGGGAAATATTACCTGATACCCCTGTTTTGGCACTTACAGCTACTGCTACGCCAGAAGTAAAGACAGATATCATTGAAAAATTGGAGATGAAGGATGCACAGGTTTTTGTGAAGAGCTTCTCTCGTAAAAACCTCAGTTACGTAGTATTTAATTTAGATGATAAGCATAAGAAGCTGATAGAGATTTGCAAAAATGTTAAAGGTTGTGGCTTAATCTATGTGAGAAATAGACGAGAAACCGCCGAAGTGGCAAATTTCCTTCAACGAAATCATATCTCCGCCGATTTTTACCATGCTGGTTTGGAAAAGGATGCGAGATTTCAGAAGCAGGAAGATTGGAAGAAGGATAAAATTAGGGTGATGGTAGCTACCAATGCTTTTGGCATGGGAATCGATAAACCGAATGTGCGTTTTGTTATCCATTTGGATTTGCCGGAAAGCTTGGAAGCCTATTATCAGGAAGCCGGTAGGGCAGGAAGGGACGAAAAAAGAGCTTTTGCGGTGCTGTTAACCAACAAGGCTGACCAAATGATACTGGAAGCTAAAT
Organism: Pedobacter nanyangensis; assembly: GCF_003313505.1. Lineage (GTDB taxonomy): Bacteria > Bacteroidota > Bacteroidia > Sphingobacteriales > Sphingobacteriaceae > Pedobacter > Pedobacter nanyangensis. Next base: position 194,305 of record NZ_QMHO01000002.1, read on the forward strand.
ACACGGATAGCTTTCCCTCTGTGGATGAAATTAAAAAGGTGTACCATTACCTTGGTAATTACTATCAATTGGCCTATGGCGCAGGGCAGGGGCTATATTTTGATTTTGACTTAGCTGCTTTTTGTAAGCGCTTTGGCATTGGCGTGATTAAAACCATGGCCGCATTGAAGTTTTTAGAAAGAGATGGTTACCTGGTTTTATCGGAAAATATCTTTATCCCATCAAGATTGATGTTTGTGGCAGGGCACGAAGATGTTTATCGATTCCAAATTGAAAACGCTGCTTTTGATCCCATTGTTAAAACCATACAGCGCTCGTACGGAGGGGCATTTGATGGTTATGTAAAGATTAGTGAAAGCGATTTATCCAATAGGCTGAGGATTTCCTATAACGACGTAGTTGCATATTTGAAGAAACTGCAAGAGTATCAGGTGATTTCCTATTTGCCACAAACCGACCAGCCGCAATTACAGTTTGTAACCCCACGTTTGGATATGCTGCACTTAGACGTAGATGCTAAATTCATCCAGCTGCGCAAGCAAATACAGAGCACGCAAATTGAAGCGGTGTTGGCGTATGCCTCTAACAACATTTGTAGAAGCGTACAGTTGCTGACTTATTTTGGAGAAAGCGGTGCCGAAAAATGTGGTGTTTGTGATGTTTGTTTGGCTGAAAAAAAACAGGAAGACCTCTCTGCCTATAATGATACCATTGACTTTGAGATTTGTACCGTATTGCAAGGCCAGCATCTCGATTTGGATGAATTGGTAAAAAGCATTCAAACGGGTACAGATAATGACAAAATAGAACGAATTAGAGAACTTTTGGACGCAGGTAAAATTAAAACCGATGGAAAGAAGTATTATTTGTAGATTTTCAATAACCAATTAGCCAATTTTCCTATCTTAGTTGTAAATCAACACGTAAATCTAAATAAGCTTTTTCTAAGCTTTATTTACTAAGGATTAACAAATTAGGAATTACCAACTTTTAGTTATCTTTGTATTTGTTAGTAAAATCAAGTGAAAGATGAGTTACGCAATGTCCTTTCAGGAAAGAGCAAAGTTAGGTTTGGAGAAATTATCCAAACAATATCCAGTTACCTTAGAGAAAGCACGCAAACAAGCACAACGCCTAAAGACTCAAAGCTCTTCAAAAAACAAGAGACAGAGGTTTTAGAAAAATTCATTACTGAGAAAAATCTTTGGATAGATGATATAGATTTCTCTAAGTATGTGAGTGAGGGAGCGGAACAAAAAGTTTATCTCAAAGACGATAAGCACGTTATTAAACTTAATGACACTATCTATTACTTATCTTGGGTAGATTATTTTCACAATCCTCTACTGCATAATTACTTTTTTTCCGATACCGCATACGAATTACTAGGGTTTACAAAAGACCACAACAATGTGTTGTACGCTGTGGTTCAACAAACTTTTGTGACACTTACAACCATGACAGACTTAAAAGAAGTAAAAGACTTTTTAACGAGAAATGGTTTTTCTAATACTAGGAATCACGATTATTTCAACGCTGAATTAGGGATTATTTTGGAAGATTTACATGATGAAAATGTACTTACCAATAACGGTATTCCTTTCTTTATAGATACTGTTTTTTATCTAACAGATGAATTTTGGAAAGATTGATAATTGCAATTAACCAATTTTCCTATCTTAGCCGCTACCATTCAAACTACATGCAAACTAAAAACGACAAAAAAACAATCCGCTCTTGGGCCTTTTTCGATTGGGCCAATTCAGCTTATAATCTTGTAATTACTTCTACCATATTTCCAGCCTATTACACTGCAATTACATCAGATAAGGATGATAGTACCATTGACTATGTTTATTTCTTTGGGTATAAAATCGTCAATTCGGCCCTGTATAGCTACGCCATGGCTTTTGCCTTTTTAGTGATTGCTTTGCTGTCGCCCATATTGTCGTCCATAGCCGATACACGTGGCAATAAAAAGATCTTCATGAAGATGTTCACCTATATTGGCGCCATTGCCTGTAGTGCACTTTTCTTCTTCGAAATCAATGCAGAAAAAGGGGTAGACACCTTGAATTTTAGCATCATCATGTTTGTTTTGGCTGCTATTGGTTTTTGGGGCAGCTTGGTATTCTATAATTCTTATCTGCCAGAAATCGCTACGGTAGAAAAACAAGATGATGTAAGCGCCAAAGGCTATATGTATGGTTATATTGGCAGTATCATTTTACAGATCATCTGCTTTGTATTTGTATTTAAACCTGAATGGTTTGGTATTGTTGATGCGTCCATTCCGGCACGTTTGTCATTTTTATTAGTGGGCATTTGGTGGATAGGTTTTGCTCAAATTCCATTTAAAAACTTGCCTAAGGGAAGCCCTGATTATAAAACCGAGAAGAAAAACATCATGACCAGCGGCTTTCAAGAGCTCAACAAAGTTTGGAAACAGGTAAAACAAATGAAATACTTAAAAAGGTTTCTGTTTGCGTTCTTTTTCTATTCCATGGGCGTACAAACCGTAATGTTGGTGGCAGCACTTTTTGGAGAGAAGATATTGCATCTGCCTACCTCAAAACTCATTGCAACCATCCTGATTTTGCAGTTGGTGGCCATTCCAGGAGCCATGTTGATGTCGTACCTTTCTTCCAAAAAATTTGGTAACGTAAATGTATTAATAGGAGTAGTTACCATTTGGATTGGATGCTGTATTGCAGCTTACTATATTCATACCGAGTTCCAATTTTATGCGCTAGCAGCAGTAATTGGTCTGATCATGGGTGGTATTCAATCTTTATCACGTTCTACGTATTCTAAATTTCTACCGCAGCATAGTCCAGATCATACTTCATTTTTTAGCTTTTACGATGTAACAGAGAAAGTTGCGTTGGTTTTCGGAATGTTCAGCTTCGGTTATATCGAAGTATTGAGTGGAAGTATGCGTAATTCTGTGATCGCATTGGCCCTGTTTTTTGTTTTAGGTTTAGTATTTTTGCTGCTGCTCAAAAAAGTACAGCCCAAAGCAGTGGTTGTTGATTAAAAGTGGAGACCGAAGAATAGCATGAAGATAGAACTGTTTATCCCTTGTTTTGTAGACCAATTATATCCAGAGACGGCATTTAATACGATTAAAATCCTTGAAAAAGCTGGATGCGAAATAGTTTATAATCCAAAACAGACTTGCTGCGGACAGCCCGCGTACAACGCAGGGTACTGGGAACAAGCCAAGGAGATAGGTACAAAATTTCTAGCCGATTTTTCGGAAACGCAATACATCGTAGCCCCATCGGCTTCTTGTGTAGGTATGGTTAAAACAGGTTATAACGATTTGTTTACCAATACTATGGTACATAATAAATGCAGAAGCTTACAGGCTAATATTTTCGAATTGTCCGATTTTTTAATCAACGTACTTAAGAAAGATTACTTTGGTGCCGAGCTGGAAGGAAAGGCCGTTTATCATGATTCGTGCAGTGGGTTGCGGGAGTGTAAAATAAAGGCAGAACCACGTCAGCTCTTGTCGCGGGTAATTGGCTTGGAAATGCTGGAGATGAAAGATACCGACATGTGCTGTGGCTTTGGCGGTACCTTTGCCGTAAAATTTGATGCTATATCTTCGGCCATGGCTGAGCAAAAGGTAAATAACGCCTTGGAAATGGATGCCGATTATATCATTTCCACGGACCTTTCCTGTTTAATGCATTTGGATGGCTATATCCAAAAAAACAACCTTTCTATCAAAACCATGCACCTGGCCGATGTATTGGCAAATGGCTGGTTAGAAAGCACTGAATACTAATTGTTTCCATGTTTTGTAAAACTCTGGTTATAATCTAAAGAAATTAACCTTTTTTAACATTGCTTTACTTCAAAGTGCTTTATTTTTGTTTTGCTGATTTAATATCGACAACCAATCATGAAAAAAATATTTATTGCCTTTTTAGGCCTTTTAGCATTTACCATAAATGCCCAAGCACAAAAGAAATCTGGTGCAATCCAGTTTGAAAGTGTGATTGATCCTGTTGCTGTAGCGGAAGCTAGCGGCAGACAAATTCCAGAGGAGATGAAAGCTCGTATGCCAAAATCTATCAAAGCCAATTACGAATTGCTTTATAATGCTACAAACGCCAGTTTTATGCCTGTAACAGAAACAGAAGATAGCAACAGCGGAGGCGGGGGCAGACCAGGTGGCGGCTTTAGGTTTGGTGGTTTTGGTGGCGGAGCCAATAGAGAATATTATTACACTTTCGCTGATCAAAAGGTAGTAGAGGTTTTTGACATGATGGACACTACTTACATCATGCCAACCAAACTTGCCGTAACTGCAAACAACCCAATGAATAACATGGGAGGAAGAAACAACAACCAAAATAACAGTGCAGTACAGTTTTTAAATGTTCCTCCAACAGTAGAAGTGATTAAAACTGAGGAAACGAAGAAAATCGTAAATCTTGATTGCAAGAAAGTAATCATTAGAACTACCCGTAAGGCCAAAGTGTTGGATATGGAGAAAGATGTGGTTGAAGAGACTGTTTTATGGTACACTAACGATTTAGGCTTTAACTTTTCTCCAATGCCAAATTTGTGGACAGAAGGAGCTGTTTTGGCTATCGAAATTAAAGGCGGTGGTACCACTGCAAAAAGTATCGAATACAGAGGTGTAAGTACTAAAGATGTAACCGCTCCCAAAAAGGCTGTTGCCATTACACCTGAACAATACCAAGCCAAAATGGAAGCCATGATGGCCAGGTTCAGAAATAACAACAACCGCCAAGGCGCTACTGGAAGGGTAAACTAAGAAATTCCATTTTATATTTTTTCTGAATGTCTCGGCTATCGTCGGGACATTTTTTGTTTGTATGTACACCACGTCATTGCGAGGCACGAAGCAATCTCAGTGGCCGACCCTGAAATAAATTCAGGGTGACGTATAATTGGCGCTCCGTCATGCTGACCACGAAGTAGCTGCGAAGCAAATTTATTTCAGCATCAGTTTTGTAAGTGCTAATAAATGCAACTTGGGCATGAAATACAATCTAAAAACCCTATCTTTGCAGAAAATAAATCACACACGTAGGTGATTTGCAAAACAATTTATTTTAAACTTTAAATCATAGTTGTAGATGATTAACATTACTTTACCTGATGGTTCTGTCCGTCAGTATGAAAAGGGTACAAATGCCCATCAAATTGCCCTCTCAATCTCAGAAGGTTTAGCACGAAATGTTTTAGCGGCAGAAGTGAACGGAGAAGTTTGGGATAGTTCACGCCCAATTGAAGCAGATTCTGCGGTAAAATTGCTGACCTGGAATGATAGTGAAGGAAAATCGACTTTCTGGCACTCCTCAGCGCACTTAATGGCCGAAGCTTTAGAAGCACTTTATCCTGGCACAAAATTCGGCATTGGTCCAGCCATCGAAACGGGCTTTTACTACGATGTAGATTTTGGCGATAGAGAGTTTTCTTCTGATGACTTCAAGGCAATTGAGGATAAAATGCTGGAATTGGCCAAGCAAAAGGAAGTTTTCGAACGTAAAAGTGTAAGCAAAGCTGATGCTATCGAGTATTTCACTGAAAAAGGTGATGAATACAAATTAGATTTGATTGATGGCCTGGAAGACGGAAAAATTACTTTCTATACCCAAGGCAACTTTACCGATTTGTGCCGTGGACCTCATATTCCAAATACCAGCTTTATCAAAGCAATTAAGTTGATGAACGTGGCTGGTGCTTATTGGAGAGGTGATGAAACCAAAAAACAGTTAACCCGTATTTACGGAGTTACGTTTCCTAAAGCAAGTGAATTGACCGAATATCTTCACATGATTGAAGAGGCCAAAAAACGTGATCACCGTAAATTGGGTAAGGAATTGGAATTGTTCACTTTCTCAGAAAAAGTGGGGATGGGCCTGCCAATGTGGTTGCCAAAAGGTACTGCTTTGCGTGAACGTTTAGTTCAGTTTTTAACTAAAGCACAACAAAAATCAGGTTACGAACAGGTAATTACGCCTCATATTGGCCATAAGAATTTGTATATCACTTCTGGTCACTATGAAAAATACGGAAAAGATAGTTTCCAGCCGATTAAAACACCACAAGAAGGAGAGGAGTTTTTCTTAAAACCAATGAACTGCCCTCACCACTGTGAGTTGTATAAATTCAAACCTCGTTCTTACAAGGATTTGCCAGTTCGTTTTGCCGAATTTGGTACCGTATATCGTTACGAGCAAAGTGGAGAGTTACATGGTTTAACCCGTGTACGTGGCTTTACGCAGGATGATGCGCACTTGTTCTGTCGCCCAGACCAAGTGAAAGAAGAATTTAAAAAAGTAATTGACCTCGTACTTTATGTATTTAAATCTTTAGGTTTTGATAACTATGTGGCTCAGGTTTCGTTACGTGACCCAGAGAACAAAGCTAAATACATTGGTTCTGATGAGAATTGGAAACTAGCCGAATCTGCGATTATTGAAGCAGCAGAAGAGAAAGGCTTGCCTACCGTGGTAGAATATGGTGAAGCCGCTTTTTACGGGCCTAAGCTGGATTTTATGGTTCGTGATGCGCTGGGCAGGAAATGGCAATTGGGTACCATTCAGGTTGATTATAACCTTCCAGAGCGTTTTGAGCTAGAATATACAGGAAGCGATAATCAAAAACATCGTCCTGTAATGATCCACCGAGCGCCATTTGGTTCAATGGAACGTTTCGTGGCGGTATTGATTGAGCACTGCGGAGGGAACTTCCCATTGTGGCTTTCGCCAGAGCAATACATCATTCTTCCTATCTCAGAAAAGTATGAAGAATATGCAAAAAAAGTTTCAGAAGAATTAAATAATTCCGATATTCGCGGTCTGATTGACTTTCGTGATGAAAAGATTGGAAGAAAAATCAGAGACGCTGAGGTTAAAAAACTGCCTTATATGCTCATTATAGGCGAAAAAGAGATGGAAGAAGGTAGGGTTTCGGTTCGCAAGCACGGTGAGGGAGATTTAGGAAGCATGACCTTAGCAGAATTTAGTGCATTAATTAACAAAGAAATAACAGTTTAACAAGGAAAGCATTTGGCATTAGGAAGACCAGGATTTAACAGGGGACCACGTCCACCTTTTAAGAAAAAAGAAGCAGAACATAATATTAACGAGCATATTCGCGCTCAAGAGGTTAGGCTGGCTGGGGATAATGTAGAGCAGGGGATTTATCCTTTGTCAAAAGCATTGGCAATTGCCGATGAGCTAGAGCTTGACTTGGTAGAGATTTCTCCAAACGCAAACCCTCCTGTTTGCCGCATTATGGACTACAGCAAGTTCATGTATGAGCAAAAGAAGAAGCAAAAGGAAATCAAAGCCAATGCTAAGCAAACCGTTATCAAGGAAATCCGTTTCGGACCTAACACTTCTGACCACGATTTCCAGTTCAAGTTAAAACATGCGATCAGCTTTTTAGAAGCCGGCGAAAAAGTTAGGGCTTACGTACACTTCAAAGGAAGAGCAATTGTTTACAAAGAGCAGGGAGAAATCTTGTTGCTTAAGTTTGCACAAGCGCTAGAAGAAGTAGGTAAAGTTGAATTATTGCCAAAATTGGAGGGTAAACGTATGTTTTTAACCGTAGCTCCAAAAGCAACAGCAAAGAAGTAATAAATTATATAAACAAAATCAGGTTATGCCAAAAATGAAAACCAATTCCAGTGCCAAAAAGCGTTTCTCGCTTACTGGAACAGGTAAAATTGCAAGAAAGAACGCCTACAAAAGTCACATCTTGACTAAAAAGAGTACTAAACGTAAGCGTAACTTAACCAACACTAGTTTGGTAAACGATGCAGATATGGGCAACGTTAAACGTATGCTTTGCATCGGTAAGTAATTAATTTTTAACCAGGTGAACGGTAGTAAGCTTGTTGAAATACACAGCGCCGCTTATCAAAAACACAACACATTATGCCTCGTTCGGTAAACGTAGTAGCTGCAAGACGCAGAAGAAAAAAAGTCCTAAACATGGCCAAAGGCTATTGGGGCTCAAGAAGCAAGGTTTTTACCATTGCTAAAAACACGGTAGAAAAAGGTTTGCAATATGCATACCGCGACCGTAAAGCTAAGAAAAGAGAATTCCGTGCATTATGGATTCAACGTATCAATGCCGGTGCTCGTGAGCACGGTATTTCTTACTCGCAATTGATTGGTAAATTAGCTGCAAAAAACATCGGTTTAAACCGTAAAGTTTTAGCTGATTTGGCCATGAACAATAAAGAAGCTTTTAAAGCGGTTATTGATGCAGTAAAATAAGATACTAAGATATCAAGAAAAGGGAGCGATGAAAATTGCTCCCTTTTTTTATATACGTTCTCGTCATTGCGAGGAGGAACAACGAAGTAATCTATTATTAGATTACAGAATAATCACATTCGTCATGCTTAATTTATTTCAGCATCTGTTAGCATATTTTCTAAATTACCGGCATGTAAGATTGCTTGGTAAACTCGCAATGGCGAAAAATCTAATAATGTTAAAGTTTCAAAACCATTCTTTTTTACTCTTGTTCATCTTGTAAAGAAATAATATTATGTCTAAGTTTTCTGAATTAATTAATGGCGATAAGCCTGTGTTGGTAGATTTTTTTGCAGAATGGTGTGCGCCATGCAAAGCAATGGGGCCCATATTGACGGAGTTGAAAAGCCAAATAGGAGATAAAGCCACCATTATAAAAGTTGATGTAGATAAAAACCAGGCTGCTGCAAGTGCATTTAATGTACAGGGCGTGCCAACTTTTATTCTATTCAAAAAAGGAAAAGCTATTTGGCGACAAAGTGGTGCCGTTCCTGCTCCTGAATTGAAACGATTGATTGAAATGCATGGGTAAGTTTACACTTTCACGATTTTAGTTGGTGTAATCGCAAACACCATATCGGTTTCTTTAGCTTTTACCAATTGCAAACCTGTGAAATTACTAAATGCCGGAAGAACCGCATGATCTTCTCCAAAATAAAAGCAAGGAAACTTTAATCGCTGTTTTGCTTTGTTGTAGATGCTAATTCCGGGGTGAATGTGCCCACTAATGGCGTATAAATTGGATCTGCAATGTGCCACATCATGAATAAAGCAGAATTGATCAGTTTGGTAATTGGGTTCATAAACTTCAACAGCCAAGTTTTTATATACTTCTTCTGCCTGCTGATCGTGATTTCCCTTCACCAATATAAAATTGATTTCATTGAAGTTCTCTTTCCATTTCGCGAATTCATCAATTTCAGTGTTGTAGTCGCTATGGAACATGTCTCCGTTAATGAGTAGTTGCTTAGGAAGGTATTTCTCTAATAATTCCGACAGTCTGTCAAGGTCGTTTTTGGATACAATGTTGGGCACGGCTAAACCAGCTTTACGGAAATGGGCTGCCTTGCCTAAATGTAAATCGCTAATGGCTAATAATTGCTCTTTAGGCAGATAGATGGCTCTTTCTTTATCTAATATGATTTCTTCTTCTCTAACCGAAATTTTCACCTAGCAAAATTAAGTAATTCTCTAAACTTAGATAACCAACAAGAAGTTAAGTGCATTAAATTCTTACCATGCAGTTTATTATTTAAATACTTCTTTCTTCATTCTTTCAATACGCTGCTCCAATTCCTCAGAACTCATATTTGCCCTTAGGCTATCTACTTTGATTGGGAACGACAGTGGTGTAAATCTTTTGGGATAGGTTATCACGATGTTGCTATTTTGAATACGATTTAATGCTGCTGCTAATCGAGGTTCCTCTAGTTGCTGGTAAAATACTTCTTCGTAAGCCTGCCGCAATAGCAGATTATGTTTGTCAAAATCATTAAAAACGTTGAAAAATAATCCCGCACTGCTTTGCAGATGTTTATTGGTGATATATTTACCAGGATAGCCTTGAAAAACTAGGCCGGCAATGCAGGCGATATCTCGAAACTTTCTTCTTGCCATTTCAGTAGAATTAATGCTCAAAGTGATATCTTCCGCAAGATTTTTTGGCGAAAAAACTTCGTAGGCAATACCATCGTCCATCGGTATTTCGATATCGCTCAGTAATTCAAAACCGTAATCGTTCATCGCTATTGAGAAGGTAATGGGTATTAATTTGCTCAATCGATAGGCCACAAGTGCACCTAAAATTTCGTGTACCAATCTGCCTTCGAAAGGATAAGCAAACAGGTGGAATCCTTCACGGTTATTAATCATCTCGATCAGCAGTTCATCACTTTTAGGTACATGAGACCTCTCTTCCTGGATTTTAAAAAGTGGCTGTACAATATCCAACTCCTCGTCCTGATGCGCCTGATCCAACACCTCGTTGTATTTTTTACGAAGTACGGCGCCTAAATTAGAAGAAAGGGGCAAGCGCCCACCCAACCAGCTTGGCGAAATGGCTTTCTTTTGTTTACTGCGACGAACCATAACGGTCATTTCCTTAATTTGTACAAATTCCAAGATTCGCCCAGCCAGTACAAAGCTGTCACCTGCTTTAAGCTTTGAAACAAAATATTCTTCCACCATCCCAATATAACCACCACTGAGGAATTTAACTTTTAACATGGCATCGCTAACGATAGTGCCAATATGCAGTCGATGTCGCATGGCAATCTGCCTACTTTTAACTTTCCACAGGCCATCCTCGTCTTTTACTACTTTTTTGAATTCGTTGTAAGCTGTGAGACTTTCGCCTCCAGAAGTTATAAATTGCATCACCCAGGCCCATTCGTTAGGTAAGAGTTCTTTAAAGGCATTAGTTTGTTTAATTTCCTTATAAGTCTGCTTATCGTCAAAACCATCACCCACGGCCAGAGTAACCAAATATTGGATGAGGGTGTCAAAAATCATCACAAAAGGTTCTCTACTTTCGATATTGTTTTCCCTGGCTGCTTCTTTGATTGCGGCTGCTTCCACCAGTTCAAGGGCATGGGTAGGCAGGAAATATATTTTAGAAGTCTCAAATGGTGAATGCCCCGAACGTCCGGCACGTTGTAAAAACCTAGCCACTCCCTTTGGAGAACCGATTTGGACCACGGTATCCACGGGTTTAAAATCTACCCCTAAATCTAAGGAAGAAGTAGCAATCACGGCTTTCAGTAGGCCGCTGTGCAAACTCTCTTCAATCCAGTTTCTTAACTCAAAATCAATGGAGCCGTGGTGGATGGCTATTCTGCCTGCTAAGTCGGGTTCAATATCTAACAGGTGTTGATACCAAATTTCGGACTGTCCACGGGTATTGATGAAAATAAGAGTGGTTTTGCTTTTATAGATGATTGGAATGAGCTTATGGGCCAATTTTAGCCCTAGATGCCCAGCCCAAGGCAAGGTTTCTATCTTGTCGGGTAGGATGGATTTGATTTGTATCTTCTTTTCTAATTGTGCCCTAACGATTATTTTTTTGGCAGATTCCTCGGGAACTATTACATCTAGCGCTTCTTGTATATTGCCTATCGTTGCTGAAATGCCCCACACACGTAACATCTCGTTCCCCTGAGTTTTTTGGATGCCTTTTATTCGGGAAACAGCTAATTCCACCAATACGCCACGTTTACTGCCCAATAATTCATGCCATTCATCGGCCACAATACATTTTAGGTTTTTAAATAGGCTGGAGGAACCTTTTTGGGCCAATAACAAATGCAAACTTTCTGGAGTGATCAGCAATATCTCGGGCATTGTTTTTTTCTGTTGAAGTTTCTCTGCCTGTGAAGTATCTCCATTACGAACACCTACTACCCAATCAAGTCCTATAGCTAAAAGTACTTCCCTCATTGCCCTGGCGATATCTTTGGCTAACGACCTTAAGGGGGTAATCCAAACGAGTTGTACACCTTTCGCTGGCCGATCTTGGTTTAAGGCTTCTATCACTACGCCTAAAAAAACGGAGAAGGTTTTCCCAAATCCTGTTGGCGCATTAACTAAGCCGCTATAGCCTTCTAAATAATATTGCCAGGTATCCTTTTGGAAATCAAAAGGTTTCCTTTTATCGGTTTTAAGCCAAGAAATAATTTGTTGATAGCCTTTGGTTTTTTGCATGTCTTAGGTTTTTCCGTCATTGCGAGGTACAAAGCAATCTCACTAAGTTTTATATAATCGCCTTAGCATTGCTTCGTACCTCGCGATGAAGATGGTGTTCAGTCTTTAGTCATCAACAACTGTCTCAAATCATCCAAGGTGTTGATTTCACTAGCATTTTTGTCTTTTCGCCAACGTGCGATCCGGGGAAAGCGTAAGGCTAAACCTGCTTTGTGGCGTTTGCTTTCGGCAATGCCTTCAAAAGCAATTTCAAATACCAGCTCTGGTTTAACGGTACGTACAGGTCCAAATTTTTCAATGGCATTTTTATTGACAAAGCTGTTTACTTCCTTAATTTCTTTGTCGGTTAAGCCTGAATAAGCTTTGGCAATGGTAATGAGCTTTTCGCCATCACGTACTGCAAACGTGTAGTCGGTATAGAAATTTGCCCGGCGACCACTACCTTTTTGTGCGTAAATCATCACGGTATCAACGGTATAGGGGTTGATTTTCCATTTCCACCAGTCGCCACGTTTTCTGCCTGAGTGAAAAATGGAATGAAGATTCTTCAACATAATTCCTTCACTGTTGATTTCACGGGCGGTCTCCCTTATTTCGGCCAATTGTTGCCAGCTGCTGAAATTAATGATGGGCGATAGTAATACCTGGTTTTTTTGGCTGAGTTGATTGATGATTTTTTCCAACCAATTCCTTCGTTGCGATAAGGTTGAGGTTCTAATATCTTTTGCTTCATGTTCCAGTAAATCATAGGTGAAAAACCCTATAGGGGCGTTTTCTAGTTGGCTTTTATTGATGGTTTTACGATTTAGGCGCTGTTGTAAGGTGCTAAAGGGCAAAACCTTTCCATCTTTCACGGCAAGGATTTCTCCATCTAGCACGCTTCCATCTGGCAGCTCATCTTTAAGGAAATGTAGTTCAGGAAACTGCTCGGTGACCAATTCTTCACCGCGGCTCCAGATAAACAATTCACCGTTTCGTTTTACGATTTGTCCACGTATGCCATCCCATTTCCATTCGGCCTGCCAAGCTGTAGGATCGCCCAGGTTTTCAGGTTCGGTATCTAAAGCATAGGCAAGGCAAAAGGGGTAGGGCCATGAATTATCGGTGTTTACGTGGCTGCCAGAAGTTAGTTCTATATAGCTAATGCTTTTGGGTTGCCATTTGCCCATAATGCTGTGCATTATTTTGTTGGGATCTTGTTGACTTTGTTTGGCAATGGCATTGACCAGCATTTTATTGGAAACGCCAATTCTGAAATTGCCAGAAATGAGTTTATTAAAAATAAACCTTTCTGCCGTAGTTAGGCTGTTCCAGGCAGTAAGCACATAGTTTTTCTTTTCGTCATCGGTTTTAGCTTGGAGTTCGGCCAGTTCGGCAATCCATTGATGTAGCGGTTTCTCGATGGTATGTTCAGCAGTTGGTAATACTAAAGCTACGGTTTCACTAAGATCGCCCACATTGTGGTAGCTTTCGGTAAACAGCCATTCGGGAATATCGCTAAGGGCTATTGCCCATTGTTTAATCAAATTGGTGGCTACTGGTCGTTTAGGCTTTTTGCCCGTAAATAGCGCTATCACATAAGGTTTATCACGCTCATCGGCTTGGCTAAAATAATTTACCAAGGCCTCTAATTTGTCATTGGTTTTATTGCTTAGTTCCAGTTCCTGTATCAGTTGGGCAAAGCGTTTCATATTTTGGTGCCTTCCTCTTTAATTTCATTTTCATCCGCCTTTTCTTCTGCCTCTTCTTCGTCGCCGTATTGCGTTTTAACCTCTTGGGCACTAATGCCAATTTCATTTAAATACCGACTGAAAATAGCGGTGCTTCCGTGGGTCACCATCACTTTTTCGGCTTCGGTGGCTTTAATTGCCGCTAACAAGCCAGGCCAATCCGCATGGTCGCTAAGTGCAAAACCAGCATCGGCACTGCGCCATCTTCGACCAGCTCTTACGGCCATCCATCCACTGCAGATACCAATGGCAGGATTGATAAGGCTTTTGATCCATCTGCTATCAGCTAATGCAGGAGGCACAATCACTATTCCTTTTTGCAGTTCGTCTTTTTTGATTTCTGGAGAAATTTTGATGGTTGATGGGATGGTTACGCCTGCATCAACAAATGCTTGGTTAAGGTTGGCGATGGTTTGATGTACGTAAATGGGATGATGACCGGCCAGGTGCTTAACTAATCTTTGCGCTTTCCCTAAACTATAAGCAATTAATACGCTGGTTTTGCCTTTTTGATGGTTGCCTGCTACCCAGGCTTTAATGCGGTCAAAAATTTGTTGCTGTGGCTGCCATTTATAGATGGGCAGGCCAAAAGTACTTTCGGTAACGAAGGTATGGCATTTCACAGGCTCAAAAGCGGTACTAATGCCATCATGTTCTGTTTTGTAATCGCCAGAAACCACCACAATTTCCCCTTTGTATTCGAGTTTAACTTGGGCAGAGCCAATCACATGGCCTGCAGGAAACAAGGTGAGCTTTACACCATGAATGTCAATGGTATTTTGGTAGGCTAAGGTTGCTACATTATCCGATAAACCATATCTTTCGGTTAGGATGGGTTTGGTTAAAGTGTGACATAAGTAGCTTTTGTTTCCCCATTTTGCGTGGTCGGCGTGACCGTGTGTAAGCACCGCCTGATCTACGGGCTGCCAAGGGTCAATATAAAAATTACCCTGTTTGCAGTAAATGCCTTTATTGGTGAATTCTATCAATGCCATCATCGTGTATAACGGATATTTTAAACGATAGTTTTGAAAAATTTTATCGGCAAAAATTCCGATAAATTCGATTATCGGCTTTTTTGCCGATATTTTAAATTATCGGTTAATTGCCCGATATTTTGTTTTATCGGCTTTTTTGCCGATATTAGTGTTATGGTTGCAGTAATCACAGGGGATATCATCAATTCGAGGGAATTGCCCGCACAATGGATGGCTACTTTAAAAGATGCTTTATCGGCATTGCCCGAAAAAAACGCTAAATGGGAAATCTTTAGGGGCGATAGTTTTCAGGTCGAGCTGCCTATGGCCGAAGCTCTGCTAAATGCCTTATATATCAAGGCCTGTATCAAAACCATTAAAGGTGCTGATGTAAGAATGAGCATAGGCTTGGGTAAAGTTACCATTGCTTCAGAAAAAGTGACCGAATCTAATGGAGAAGCCTATATCAATTCGGGAGAGGGCTTTGATATGCTTAAAGGCAACAAGGTAAACCTGCTGGTTAAAAGCCCGCTACCAAAGTTTGATGAAGATATGAACCTATATCTCAAACTGGCCTTAATTACCATGGATGGATGGAGCCCAACGGCTTCGGAAGTGGTAAAGCACATGCTCGAAAACTATAACGAAAAGCAGGATAAAATTGCCCAAATATCAGGAAGGAGCCAATCATCGATTAGTGAGGCATTAAAAAGGGCGCATTTTACCGAAATCATGGAATTGGAAAATAAATACAGGGCCTTGGCTACAGAAATCTTTAAAAAATGGAAATAGCATTAATTAAATTCTTGTTGGCCCATGTGCTTGGCGATTTTTTTTTACAGCCCGATAAATGGGTGGCAGAGAAGGAGAAGCTCAAACTAAAATCAAACAAACTGTATTGGCACGTGGCCGTTCATGTGTTGTTGGTTATGGTGATGTTCTTTTCTTTTGATATTTGGCCACAAGCATTAATTATAGGCATAAGCCACTACGCTATAGATGCTTGTAAGCTCATTTTTCAAAAGCCCAGAAATAAAAGGATATGGTTTTTTATAGACCAAGCATTACATATTATCGTAATTATTGCCTGTTGGTTAAGCATGTCAAAATCGGCAAGTATCGATTTTGGTTTTTTACAGGAGCAGAAGTTTTGGGTTTATATTTTTGGGGCATTGTTGCTCAGTTCGCCAACTGCGGTGGTCATTAAGGTAGTTATTGCTAAGTTTATCCCCGACAAAAGCCCTGTTTCTTTACAAAATGCAGGTAAATTTATTGGGATTTTGGAACGTTTGCTAATCTATGTTTTTATACTGACAGGTCATTTTGAGGCGGTGGGTTTTTTACTGGCAGCAAAATCTATTTTTAGGTTTGGTGATTTAAAAGAAGCAAATGAACTTAAATTGACCGAATATGTTTTAATAGGCACTTTATTAAGCTTTGGCATTGCCTTGGCTGTGGCTTTAGTGGTAGCCCATTTAAATTTATAGAGGAAATAACGTTACATTTTTAATCTCGCAGGAATGCAGCCGTTCGAATTAAATAAGACAGACCTTTCTAAATTAAGAAAGGCGATAGAGGGCGATGACCAAGAGCTTAGCGGTATTTTGGCCGAATATCACGCATCGGAAATTGCCATTCTTTTCGATAACATTAAGGCAGAGGACAGGCAGCGCATCATTAACCTGCTGGAGGTAGAAAAAGCATCAGAAGTTATTTCGGAGATGAGTGAGGAAGCTCATCCTGAGGAGCTTTTAATTCAACTGCATCCTGAAAAACGTACCGAAATTGTAGAGGAATTAGATTATGATGATGCAACAGACATCATCTCGCAGCTAGAGGAACACGAACAGCATGAGATTTTAGGAGATTTAAGTAAGGATGATGCTGAAAGTATCCGGAATTTGTTGAGCTACCACGAGGAAACTGCGGGCGGCTTAATGAATACACAGATGATTCAGGTGAACATTAACCTCACCAAAAAGGATGCGATTGACCAGATTATTAAGCAAAGCGAAGAAATTGAGGAGTTTTATACGGTATTTGTGGTAGATGATGAGCATATTTTTAAAGGCATTGTATCCTTAAAAGATATCATTAAAGCCAAAGGGAACGTGAAAATAACGGATATGGTGAAACCTGATGCTGTTTATGTGAATGCTGATACCGACCAGGAGGAAGTGGCGAAACTTTTGTCTCAATATAATTTAACCAGTATTCCTGTGGTTGATAATCATTTGAGATTGTTGGGACGGGTAACTTTTGACGACGTCATTGATGTTCTTGAAGACGAGAACACGGAAGATATCCTTAAAATATCGGGAGTTTCGGAAGATGAGGAACTTGCCGGTAACTGGATAGATGCCGTAAAATCTAGGCTGCCTTGGCTGATCATCAACCTCGGCACCGCTTTTTTAGCTTCGGCAGTAGTGAGGTATTATGAAGATACCTTGGCGCATTTGGCTATCTTATCAGCCTACATGACCATTATTGCCGGTATGGGCGGAAATGCCGCCACACAGGCATTGGCTGTTACGGTAAGGCGTATTTCTTTGTACGACCTAACGGATAAACAGGCGTATAGGGCAGTTTTGAAGGAATTTACGGTAGGAATGATCAATGGCGCCGTAACAGGAGCCATTGTATTGGTTTTTGCTTATTTCTTTGATGCTAATTTAATGCTTGGTGTGGTAATATTTTTGGCCATGACCGGGAATTTAATTATTGCAGGTTTTACAGGTGCCGGTATTCCATTGTTATTGAAAAGGGTAGGTATTGACCCTGCAATTGCATCTTCTATCATCATCACCACTTTTACAGACGTATTTGGGTTTTTGTTGTTGTTGGGCTTGGCGAGTAAGTTATTGTTGTAAATCTTAGCAAAGCTTATGTAGTACGTCATTTCCTCCAAAGTAGGCCCCCTTTGAAGCGTGATTTAAATTTTGCCGCATGAAGATTCCCAATCAGGTTGAAAATGACGTACTGTGAACATCAGATGATTAAACTGCGGTAACCCTTGTTTCTACGTTGCCTTTTGTGGCTTTGGAATAAGGGCAAACAGCATGTGCTTTATCAGCCAGAGCCTGCGCTTCATCTATGCTGATATCTGGAATATGTACGTCCAAATCAGCAGAGAGTGCAAAACCATTGCCGTTTTTGTTAAAAGATATATGCACATTTATACTAGCATTGCTAGCATCCACACCTTGGGGATCTGCTACCGATTGTAGAGCCCCCAAATAACATGCACCCCATGCCGTGGCAAATAACTGCTCGGGATTTGGCGCACCGCCCTGTCCGCCCATTTCCTTAGGCTTTCTTAAATCTGTTTCAAATATGCCGTCACTTGACTTTGCGTGGCCATCTCTACCGCCTATTACGGTAACCGAGGCCGTATATACTTTTTCCATCATGGTCTTTCTTTTTCTGTAAGCAACAAATGAAAGACTTTTTAGTTTGGCAAAGTAACCAGGCTATATCTTGATTTTCTCGGTAAGCTTGAAAATATCGTAGGATACTTTCTGGATCAAATCGAACTGTTCCTCAATTACGATAGCCGTGTTGGAAAGCTGAGGTTCGGGAGGGTTCTTTAACCTGATCAATGGGACGTTGCTTGCTTCAACAACTTCCTTATGGAGGTTTTCACTGGCATTTTCCAACAAGTAGGTGGTATTTTCAGCAATGGGCCTAATTTCCTGATAATTGGTGCAAATGAAATGATGCTCCTTGATGTACAACGATAAACTCGCTACATAAGAAGAAAGCAAGTGGTTGAGTACCGTAAACTGATGTAGCTCTTGCATGTGCACCTGTTTGCTCTTCGGTTCCGAAAACATCCGCTGAAACAATGAAGCCAAATTGGAGCTCTTTACAAAAACCTCTTTTCGGGCCAACTTGTAGCTCGTTAAATCTGAACTATTTTCGAAATGCAATTTGATTACTTCCGCAAAATAATACTTGTTGGCATTAATTATGTCAACCATTGCTTCTTTCACCTTCTCATGCTCCCAATTAGGGAAAAGGGAATAACTGGCCAGTAGGGCAATCCCCGAACCGATTAAGGTATCATAAATTCTTTCTCTGGCAATTGACATGGTACCCATGCCCAAAAATTCGAAGATAATGAGAATATATGGCGTCATGAACAATACACTCACGACGTAGTTTTTGCGCTGGAAACTATAGCCGGCAATCATGAACAAAATGAGGATCACAAATAACGTGTTCTTATCGTGTACGTAATGTAAAATGGCCATTCCTATAAACGCACCGGCAATAGTCCCAATAATACGGTGGTAATTTCGTTCCTTGGTTAAGCTAAATCCAGGTTTCGAGATCACGAGTATGGTCAATAAAATCCAGTAGCTATGGGCAAAATCCAAGCTTCGGGCCACCACAAACCCAATAAACATTACAATGGCCACCCTTACCGAATGTCTGAAAGTGGAAGACTTAAAAGTAAGGTTGTCTAATAATAGTTTAATGTTGATTTCCTGCGAAGTCACAAACTTGGCAACGTCAACATCTCCCTTCTTGATTTTACGTTTTTCCTTCTTGTTAAAATATTGGTTGATGGTTTTGATCCGGCCTACAATGTTCTCGATATTCACCTCAATGTTGCGCAGAGCGATAATGCCCAAAGTGTTGTAAGTCTCACCTTTCTGTTGCTCTAAGTCGCTAATTTCCTGTCTTAGTTTTAACAGGTCGTTTTCTAGATTTTCGGCTAACGTCGGAATACCGCCACTCTTTAAGGCAAAAGCAATATCATCTAATGAATCGGCAATTTTATTGATGGCTTCCTCGTAATGAGATAAAATGCCTATCGAGTCAAATTGCTGGTGTAGTTGTTTATAGTTGTAATAGGTAGACATTACCTGCTCAAACAAATCTACCGTATCGGTAAAAACAATCAGTAAAAACCTGCCCTGTGGGGTCGATTCCCTTACAATTTCCCTTGTTTTAAAAAGCACTTCTCTAACCTCGTCCTGCTTTTGGTGTACGTCTACCTGTAATTGAAGCAAGTCGGCGTAGTTTTTCTCGTAGTTGGTGTTATGGGAGTAAAATTTCGCTTTGGCCCTCAAAAAGTCTGCAATTTCATGTATCGAGTCGCTTAAGGTTTGTTGCGCAAGGCGATACGGGCGCAGCCGATAAATAATGTAGCTCAAAGAGGTGTACCAAATGCTGCCAATAAATACCAATACACTGTAAAAAATCACTTCCTGCCACGGCCTCACGTCATCAATGCTCAAAATCATGATCAGTAAAACCGAAGTGCCGATAGAAGCGGCCCGGTTTCCATATAGGAATAACATGGAAAATACAAAGCTGAAAACTACCACCATAATACCCGTGAAAACATCACTTTTATTGGTTAAGCCTACCACGATACTCACCAAAAATAGTAGAGCAGTAGTAACCAACATGGCGTTTCTACGATGATGGATTGGGCCTGGTGAGTCCACTATGCTCACGCAAAGGGCACCTAGGGATAAAGTCATGCCGTATTGAAGCATCCCAAAGTGAGCCATGATTAGCGAAGGGCAAAGTACACCGAAACTAATTCGGAGACCCTCCGCAAAATAATTGCTCAATAAAAAATCTTGGGTATCTCTAATCGGGCGTTGAAGCATATACAAATCTAACACTATTTGCGCTGAAATGATTTTAAAATGGCGAGAAATAGTCGCTTTTGTCATTTGTAAACTTTTAAGCATATCCATAGCTTAGCGTGAATTTATTTTAGTGCCAAATGATATGAAGGTTGATAAAATTTTGATAATGGGATTGGCTGTTTTGATGTCAACAACCGTTAATGCGCAGGAAAAAAGAGCAAGAGCCCGTGATTTTGGAGTTTTTACAGGCATACTCCACACCGGTAAATATAATGCCATTACTGATGTGGCAGGGGTGAAAGTTGGACATGCAACTTTGATTGAAGGAGACTCTGTAAGAACTGGCGTAACGGCCATCATCCCACATGGGGGGAATGTATTTCAGGACAAACTTCCCGCAGCTATTTACGTAGGCAATGGTTTTGGCAAGTCTATGGGTTTATCTCAAATTAAGGAGTTAGGGAATTTAGAAACGCCAATTTTATTGACCAACACCTTAAATACCCCCTTGGTGGCCAATGCTTTAATTGATTACATGCTTTTGCAACCTGGTAACGAGCAGGTGAGGTCCGTAAATGCCATGGTTGGAGAAACCAATGATGGCGGATTAAATGATATTAGGGGACGCCATGTGCGTGCTGAACATGTTCTGAAAGCCATAAAAGAAGCTAAGGACGGCATGGTAGACGAAGGTTGTGTTGGTGCGGGTACCGGAACCGAAGCATTAGGTTATAAGGGCGGTATTGGAACGTCATCCAGGGTGCTGCCTGCATCAAGAGGCGGCTATACCGTTGGCGTACTGGTGCAATCTAATTTTGGTGGCGTATTACAAATCAACGGAGCGCCGGTAGGTAGGGAGCTAAACAATTTTTACCTAATGGATAAAAGCAAACCTTATAAGGCGGATGGTTCCTGTATGATTATTATTGCTACCGATGCGCCACTTTCCGATAGAAATTTGGAACGGTTAGCAAAGCGGTCTTACATTGCCTTTGGTAACGTGGGTGCTTTTTCTTCCAATGGTAGCGGTGACTATGCGGTAGCGTTTTCTACTTATGAGAAAAACAGAATTCCGTATCAATCCAAAAACAAAGTAAGGAATATAGATGATTTGAATAACGACGAATTATCACCTTTGTTCATGGCGGTTTGGGAGGCAACAGAAGAAGCCTTGTTAAATTCTTTGTTTATGGCTACAGACACCAAGGCGAATGGCCGCGAGGTGAAGGCCTTGCCTATCAAAAAAACATTGGAAATTTTAAAGAAATACAATGCGCTCCATCAAAATGCGCTGCCTAAAGCCATCGAAAAATAGGTGAAATGAATTTTTTTGTTAATAAGTTGCATGTGAATAACTTACAGTACATTTAGGGCAATATGCCGATTCCAGCAAAATAATTAAGTTTTTCAGTTTTTAATGATGTTGGTTAGTGGTAAATATTTGGTTCATAACTTGTTAATAAAATTCAGTTGATTTTCTTGCAAGAAGTGCTTGGCTGTAGTAACTTAGATACTATCAAAACGAAGTACTTTGATCGTCTAAAAAAATCCAAAACGAATGAAGAAGTTGAAAAGCTAAAATCTTCGGGATTAAAAATTGTTTCAGTCTACACATGTTTTTGATAACATGGTAGGTTCATAGAGGTTCAACACCGAAATGAATAAGACAGCAAAACTCAGGTCGTCCGCAAGGAAGGATGGAGAGAAGCAAACGGGTAGAAGTACCTTATGCTGAACAAAAAAATAGACAATGATGGAAAAACTGGAACTCTATGGAGCGAAAGTTAGCAACATCATCTCAAGGCAGAACAATCGAAAGAAAGGGAAGCTAAGAAGGTCAGGTAAAATTCGATTGATAGCTTACCATTGTTTACGAATGAAGGTAAGTTTAAACGGAGAACCAAATCGAAAGAGGAAGTTCTCCGTTTTTTTGTGGACACAAAGTTTGATCTCGTCATCCATCTTTGCTTGATAAGTGCTAAATTTAGATAATCATGGCAAAAAAGGAAAACCCGCAGCTTTTTAAAAAGATATTTGTACTTGATACTTCAGTGATTTTGTACGACCACAACGCAGTCAATAATTTTCAGGAGCATGATGTAGCCGTTCCGGCACTAGTGCTTGAAGAACTGGATAATTTCAAAAGCGGCAATGATACCCGTAATTTCGAAGCCCGTAATTTTATCCGTATCATTGACAGTGCCTCTAAAAATAATTTGCTCAATAAATGGTCGGTATTAAACAAGCAAAGTACCGGAAGGTTTAAAATCCAGATCAACGAACAACCCAGCCAACAAAATGCGGAAACCATGTTTAGCCATGGCAAGTTTGATAATCGGATCCTGAATGCTGCCCTGGTGCTTAAAGAAGAGCATCCCAATCAAAAAGTGGTATTGGTATCGAAAGATATTTGCCTGCGCTTAAAAGCCAAAGCACTGGCGCTGCATGCGGAGGATTACGAGACCGGAAAGGTGAAAAACGTGGAGGAGCTTTATAGCGGTAAAACAATACTGAAAATTTCGGATGCTGCAATGTTGGATGATTTGAAACGGAATAAAGTGATTGATGCCGCATCGTTAGATTTACCGTACACCGTCTCTAATCATTTTTATGTGCTCAAAAATAAACGCAAGGAACAAATTACGTTTTACAACGTAAACGATCATAGCTTGAAACTGGTAAAAGAGGAGCCTGTTTTTGGAGTATCACCACGTAATGCCGAGCAAAGTTTTGCCATAGAGGCCCTGCTAAATCCGGCCATTAAGCTAGTGACCATACAAGGCAACGCCGGAACAGGGAAAACATTACTTGCTTTGGCCAGCGCTTTGGAACAACGCAGAAACTACCGCCAAATTTATATCACTAGGCCAATTGTGCCTTTGAGCAATAAAGATATTGGCTTTTTGCCCGGCGATGTGAAGTCGAAAGTGGATCCGTACATGGCGCCCATTTGGGACAACCTGAAATTTATCCGCGAGCAGTTTGCCAACGATGAAAAAATGCAGCACAAGATAGATGAACTGGTGAGTACAGAAAAAATTGAAATCGCTCCTTTGGCCTTTATTCGCGGTAGAACTTTGAATAAGATTTTCTTTATGGTAGACGAAGCCCAAAATCTTACACCTCACGAAATTAAAACCATCATTAGCCGTGCAGGCGAGGATACCAAAATTGTATTTACAGGAGATGTATATCAGATAGACACGCCTTATCTGGATTCGGAAAGTAATGGTTTGTCTTATCTCATTGAAAACGCTAAAAATCATCCCTTGTACGCCCACATTACGCTACAAAAAGGCGAACGCAGTGAGCTGGCCAATTTAGCAACGGAACTGTTGTAATTAACTAATGAGATGATGTAATAATTTGTTGATTAGCTAATTGTCTAACGAACGAAGCAATACGGTGAAAATCTACAAATATCAAAGGAACAGTTCAAATATTATCAAATGACCTCACTAACCAATTAACTAATGAGATGATGTAATAATTTGTTGATTAGCTAATTGTCTAACGAACGAAGCAATACGGTGAAAATCTACAAATATCAAAGGAACAGTTCAAATATTATCAAATGACCTCACTAACCAATTAACTAATGAGATGATGTAATAATTTGTTGATTAGCTAATTGTCTAACGAACGAAGCAATAGGGTGAAAATCTAAAAATATCAAAGGAACAGTTCAGATATTATCAAATGACCTCATTAACCAATTAGCTAATTCCCTAATGATGTTTCTTTAAATTCTGATAGCAAATCACAATAGACACGCAAGTAAGTACGGCTCCCATCATAAACGGGGCTCCTGGAAAATAAATGCTGGTTTGCTTGCTGGTGAAATGTGCAAAAAGGTACGACATCAATAATGGACCGATGATACTTGCCAGGCTCATGAAACTGGTCATAATCCCCTGTAGTTCGCCTTGTTCATCTGGTTTTACCTGGGTAGAAATTATCCCCTGTATGGCTGGTCCGGTAATGCCTGCCAACGCATAAGGTACCATAAACGCAAACATCATCCATCCTTTACTGGCAAATGCAAATAAGACAAAGCCCAATACATATAAAGATAAGCCAAACATGATCGACTTTTTCTGGCCAAATTTTGGAATAATAATGCGGATTAATCCACCCTGTACAATGGCTACAGTTAACCCAACAAATCCTAGCGAATAACCAATCCAAGTTTCGTTCCAGTGAAACTTCTCTTGGGTGTAAAATGACCAAACGGTTTGGGTTGATTGTGCGGCAATGAACAAGATCAGTAGCGCTGCCAGTAATCCCAATAAAGAAGGATAACGTTTAATTTGCATTAAAGCACCAACCGGGTTAGCTCTTTTCCATTCAAATTTGCGCCTGTTTTCCTTTTTTAAAGACTCTGGAAGGATAAAATAGCCATACAGCCAATTGATCAGTGAAAGTCCTCCGGCAATCATGAAAGGTACCCTTGTACCAAATTGGCTGAATACTCCACCAATTACGGGACCTATGATAAAGCCTAATCCAAATGCCGCACCAATTAATCCGAAGTTTTGCGCCCTTTTTTCTGGGGTGCTTACGTCGGCTATGTAGGCCGAAGCAGTGGTGATACTTGCGCCACATATCCCTGCAATGATACGCCCAAGAAATAGCAGGGAGATGGTATGGGCAAATGCCAAAAAGAAATAATCTACAGCCATGCCAAATAAAGAGATCAGCAACACTGTTCGGCGGCCTGTTTTATCGCTCAAAGCACCAAGGATCGGAGAACAGGCAAACATCATTAACGAATATACGGTGAGTAAAAATCCGCCATACTCAGACGCTTCACTTAACGTTGCGCCGGTAAGTTCTTTGATGAGGGCCGGCATAATGGGAATAATGATGCCAAAACCTATACAGTCGAAGAGGATGGTTACCAGTATAAAGAATACACCAGCATTTCTGTTATTTGCCATGAAATTTTTTTTGAGGAAACAAAGTTAACCTAAAACAGCACTTTTAGTGCTGTAAAAAATAAATTTTTATGTGGGGCAACAAATAGGTAAAATAGCGGCTGGTTTTTGTCAAACTTCCCATTTATTTGGTGTTTTTAAGCTACAGAATTATATTTTGATGATTTATTTAATAATTTGTAAATCAATATATTTGAGCGGTTTTATTTAAAGTTTTTATTTTGATATTGCTTAATGACAGTGGTGCAAAACGCTCAAAAATGCAGAATAAAATTCTGTTTAAATGGTTAAGTTGCTTTTTTATAGATAGTTATGATATTTAAATAGAGGTTTACTGCTGTCTTTGGTAGGCGGCTATAAAATCGCCTCTCATCACTTTGAAACGCTCTACTACTGTTTCTATAAATTCTTCATCAATGATTTGGAATACTTCGTTTACGCCCCCTCCCGTAAGGTCTAGTTCCGAGATTTTGTAGCTCTGTTCATAAGGGCCCTGCTCAAACTTTACGATAAATTTTTGGTTCATGCTGAAAATGCTAATCTTGCATTGCGGATGTGGTAGTTCTGCTATAATTCTCATTGTTCTTTTTCGATTTTAGTTTTTTGTGAGGTTTTGGTATTGGCAATGCTCGAGCAAATCCACGGTCTGAAATCATCGAGCACTGCCAATGCCTAAATTGGGCTAAAGTTTTACGCCCATTTCTTTAAGTAGGAAATCTGCCTGGTCAATTTTGGATGCCGCCCAAAGCACATATCGGATGTCTACACCTATAGAGCGGCTGTAGCTTTCGTTCCAGGCATAGTCGTTGATGGTGGCTCCGTAGGCGCGGTCAAAGTTTACGCCAATCAATTCGCCATTAGCGTTCATGATCGGGGAGCCCGAATTTCCGCCCGTAGTGTCCATGTTGTAAAGGAAAGCAACGGGAACGTCGTTTAGCTCTTTCTTGGCAAATGGACCAAAGTCTTTTTTGTTCCATAGCGCTTTAATGATGTTCGGATAGTAGAAGTCGGGGTTGCCGGTAGCGCCCTTTTCCAATATTCCCTTAATGGTCGTGTATGGCGACATATAGGTCGCATCAACAGGGGAGTAGCCGCGTACATAGCCGTAGGTTAAACGCAAGGTGCTGTTTGCATCCGGAATGAAGCCCTTCTTTAAGAATTTTTCTTTTACATTCACATAATCGCCCATCAATTTGTTCAGTAATCCATCCCTGCGATCTTTTTCTGGCTTTAATTCGCTTATTTGACGGGCAATGTCACGTTCCAACAGCAGTAGTCCATCGTTGTATTCGGTTAGGGCTTTTGGAGATTTGAGAAGGCTGTTAAACACGTAATCCTGATCTTTTAGCTTTGTCAAACCAAAAGTGTCGTTGATGTAATCATTAGCCATTGTTTCGCTGTTGCTCCCACGGTTAATGATTTTATCGATTGCGGTAACTCTTTGGTTTGGCGTAAAAGCTACAGCATCCATCATCATTCGTTTGAAGATACGTCTGTCTGCATCAATATCGTATGCTTCGTAAATGGTATTTAGCGCTTGTTTAAGCTTGCCAATGTTGTTCTCGAAATAACTTTGTTTTTGAGCTGCAGGTTGCTGGTTGAGATTGCTTTTGAAGATGTTGATGTTCTTAGCAACGTTCAATAGGCTGGTAGAGGTGTAGATTTGGCCCAACCAAAGGTCTCTGTTGGCATCGCCATTAATGATTTTGTATAGCTGGTCAATGTTGGCCATCAAGTTTCCGTATTGTGCTTTTACATCGCTATTGTTGTTGATGAATTGCGCTAGAGCGGCATCTTCTTCTTGTTTTTTAGCTACAAGGTCAATTCCTTTTATTCCAGTCAATTTGCCTCGATAGTTTTTCATCACATTTGCATTGCGCTTAATGCGTGTGGCAAGCCTGATTTCGGTAGCCTTGTCTTTTTTGCCCACGTTTTCCATGGTGGTGTTTTGGAAATCGTATAGGTCTGACGTGTACGGCAGTACATATTTGGCTTGATAGTCAATAAATTGCGCAGGGCGATGACGGAAAGTTCTTCCGGGATAACCCAAAATGAAAACGAAATCTTCTTCGTTGGTGCCACTAGCATTTACCTTTAATGATTTTTTAGGTTTAAACGGTATGTTGTCCTTGCTGTACTTTGCTGGTTTGCCGTCTTTGCCTACATAAGCTCTCATAAACGAGTAGTCGCCAGTATGACGAGGCCATACCCAGTTGTCCGTTTCTCCACCAAATTCGCCAATCTGACGGTTGGGTACGTAAACCAGTCTTACGTCTTGGATGGTTTTGTATCTAAACAGCACGTAAGTCTTACCAATAAACATTTCCGATACCTCGGCCTTGATGCTTGGGTCTTTTTGTTCTGCTTCCGCTGCAATGTTCTTCATTTGGTTGTTGATCATTTGCAGGCGGGTAGCTGGATCTTCAATGTTTTTTACGGCTCCTAATATTCGATCAGAAACATCTTCATAGCTGTCTGTAATACGGCAAGTTAAGCCCTTTGCTTCAATTTCTTGTTCACGTGTTCTGGCTACAAACCCTTTGTTTAGGTAATCGTTTTCAGGAGTGCTTGCCAGTTGCACAGCACTAAATGCACAGTGGTGATTGGTGATGATCAGTCCTTCGTCTGATACAAACGATCCCGTACATCCACCAACGTTAACCAAGGCATCTACCAAGCTGATGCCATTGGGGTTATATACTTCATTTTGATCAATTTTTAAACCAGCTTTCTTTAAATCTAATTTGCTGATTTCGCTCAAAGGAAACATTCCTTCATCACGTAGTTTGTAGCCCAAATGGCTCAAACCACCAATGAGAAGTAAAGTAATTAATAAGCTTTTTTTGTTCATTGTGTTGTTAGTTAAGTCCTAATCCGTCAAAACTAAGGAAATTGTTTTACCCAAACCACAGATGTTGAATAGTTGTGTTTTGTGGAGTTTTTATTTAGATTTACAATATGGACGCTTTAAAATATATTTTGATCCTTGCTGTTCTGCTTTGGATAGGGTTATCTGCTTGGGCAGTAATGGATATCGCTAAACGTGCTACAGATGTTAAAAAGCGGCAGCATAAAACTGCTTGGACCAACATTGTGGTGATATTCCCTTTTCTTGGTCTATTGGCCTACGGGGTTTATGGAAGAAGGACCTTGCGCTAATCTCATTTCATTTCCATTTTATATTTCATTTACTGTATT
The DNA here is from genome assembly GCF_003313505.1 of Pedobacter nanyangensis. GTDB lineage: Bacteria > Bacteroidota > Bacteroidia > Sphingobacteriales > Sphingobacteriaceae > Pedobacter > Pedobacter nanyangensis. The sequence goes on from NZ_QMHO01000002.1 coordinate 222,773, forward strand.
CCTTTGTGTAATGATTAAATTTGTGCCATGGCAGAAGATTTAACCATTTTAAAAACAGCTTCGAAAGAAGAGAAGTATCAATCTATTATTCCGCAAATTAAAGCACTTGTTGAAGGTGAAGATGATTTGATTGCCAACTTGGCCAATGTTTGTGCGGCTTTAAAAGAACAGTTCGGTTGGTTTTGGGTAGGCTTTTATTTGGTAAAAAATGATGAACTGGTGCTGGGGCCTTTTCAGGGCCCGGTGGCCTGTACGCGCATCAAAAAAGGAAAGGGCGTTTGCGGTGCTTCGTGGGAAAGGGCGGAAGTGTTGGTTGTTCCAGATGTAGACGAATTTCCTGGCCATATTGCCTGTGCTTCTGCATCTAAATCAGAGATTGTGCTGCCTTTTTATCTCAACAATAAAATGGTAGGAGTACTAGATGTTGATAGTGAATATCTCGCTCATTTTGATGATATTGATGCTAAATATCTAAAGGAAATTTTAAGCTTGATTAATGGCTAAATTACCTGCTTCGTTTTACCGCAATGAAAATGTGGTTGAAGTAGCAAAGCAGTTGCTTGGTAAAATGCTGTTCACCTATATTGATGGAAAGCTTACTGGCGGGATAATTACCGAAACTGAAGCTTACGACGGGGTGGTAGACAAAGCCTGTCATGCCTATGGTGGGAGAAATACCGGCAGAACAGCCACCATGTATTTAGCTGGTGGTGTAACTTATGTGTACTTATGCTATGGCATTCATCATTTGTTGAATGTAGTGAGCGGTACGGTTGGAAATCCGCAAGCAGTGCTAATTAGGGCTATTGAACCTAAGGAAGGTATTGAGCTGATGTTAGGGCGCAGAAAGATGGAAAAATTGGCTTCCCGTATTACCGCAGGTCCAGGAGCGTTGTCCCAGGCCTTAGGAATAGATAAGCAGCTAAACGCTAAAGAGCTATCAGCCAACGAAATTTGGATTGAGGATATTGGTAGGCAATACACTGAAGACGAAATTATAGCCACCACTCGAATAGGTGTTGCTTATGCGCAGGAACACGCTTTGTGGCCTTTTAGATTTTATCTTAAGGGAAATAAATATGTGAGTAAGCCTAACAAGTAATCTTATTCATCATGGCCTAGTCTAACGGATATTTTGCTTCCCTAATCATGCCTTCATCACTTAGCAATTCGTGAAGAACAGGATCTTTTAACAGATCGGCAAGCTTCACCTTTTTTCCATTAAGATAACCTATTTTGCTCACCAAACGTACGCCGTGGCTATAATCTGCCCATGTGTTGGTGTGTTTGTTGTAAACGGGTTGTATCGCTTTGCCGCCAGGTTTATGCCAGCCGTAAATCACCACCCTTGGTGTTGGTTCACCATAGATTTTGTTAGAAATGATGATGTCTTTTTTGTTTCCAGCGGTTAAACTGCCTTGCTCATAGCTGTTGCCCAATAACTGCAATTGCTTTAATACCATTTCATGGTGTGCCCTGAAAACCGGGACAGTAGTCATTGCTTTGCTGGGAGGAATGGGTTGAGGTTCTAATTTTATTGTTGATTGCAGATAGATCTCATCGACCAGGCTTTTGGTGGGCAATAAGGTATGGGTTAAATTGGCTATGCGCTGAGCTAGCATAGGCGTAGTAGGGATATAGAGGTAATCGGTATCGATGCCAATGGAAAGATAATCTGGTATTATATAAATAATTAATTGATAGCTTTTTGTGTTGATTACCTTGTTTATTTCTATAGGTTTTGTTTTTCTTAAAAACATTGGAATATTTCCATTTTTCACTTCCTGCCAAATCATTTCCTCTCTTGCAGAAAGGTTTAAGTTGGTATCGGAAATTAGCTTTGAGAATTGACTTCCTGTAAGCGCATCAGGTTTGCGTTTTTTCAATTTCACTTCCTGGGCAAGCACGCCAAGTGTAATCGTTAGGCAAATGATGAGCAATGAAATTTTTTTCATGATTGTTTTAAAAAATCAATATTTCGTTTGAGGCCTGTAAACTTAGTTCGTTTAACGGGCGAGTTTTTGAAAACCCTCTTAAACACCTCATCTGTCATGTCAACCAATTCGTTTTTACTTAATCCCAGCAGTTCTTCTTTGGGTTTAAAATGCTCTTCGCTGTGAACGGTCGCAAATCTGTTCCAAGGGCAAACATCCTGGCAAACGTCGCAGCCAAACATCCAATTATCCATTTTTCCTTTAAACTCGCTAGGGATTTCATTTTTAAGTTCAATGGTTAGGTATGAAATACATTTGCTGCCATCCACCTGATAGGGAGCCACAATGGCATTGGTAGGGCATGCATCGATACAACGGGTGCAGGAACCGCAATGGTCTGCAGAAAAGGGATTATCGTATTCTAAATCCAAATCTATAATCAGCTCTGCTAGAAAGAAAAATGAACCAGCTTGTTTACTGATCAGATTCGAATTTTTGCCCCGCCAACCTAAACCGGCTTTTTGCGCCCAGGCTTTATCCATTACCGGGGCCGAGTCTACAAAGCAGCGTCCATCTACTTCGCCAATGTTAGCCCGGATGAAATGCATCAACTCCTGTAGTTTTTCTTTAATTACGGAATGATAATCCTTTCCGTAGGCATATTTGGAGATTTTAGGAGCATTTTGGTCGAGTTGTTTTTCTTCTGAATAGTAATTTAAAGTAAGTGATACAACTGATTTAGAACCTTCCACCAATAACCTAGGATCTAGGCGTTTATCGAAGTAATTTTCCATGTAGCCCATTTCGCCATGATGGTTACTCTTGAGCCAGCTTTCCAGCCTTGGCGCTTCTTCTTCTAAAAAGCTGGCCTTGGCAATACCACAAGACATAAAGCCTAAACGAAGGGCTTCCTGTTTGATCATGTGACTGTATTTGCTGGCCTGGGTGAACATTGGTTTGCAAAGATAGCTATTTGAGTAAAAAACCTTTTACCAAGGTTGATTGTTTACATAGGGACAATACAAGTTATAGATCAGATACTACTAAGTTTAAATCTCGAGTTATGGAAAATCAGCTAGAAAATACCGAAAATGAACATAAAAATTTGACGCACGACGTAGAAACCAATTACGATGCTCATAAAGAAAACCCAAAACCTGCGCCCACGGTAAACGAGCCTGATAATGAAGGTGCAGGCCAGGCGATGAAATGGATTATTCCCATTGTGGTAGTGGTTTTGTTGGTGGTGTGGTTTATCTTTTTTAGAAATAACGTAACAAAATAGGGTACCAATCATATCTATTTTGAGTGTAAAGCTGCTTATTTTAGCAGCTTTACTTCGTATAAATCGGTTCTTCTGTCTTTTAAAATCTTTACGGTACCAAAATGATGTAGTTCATCTAAAAGGTGTAAATCAACGTCTACCATTAGCATCATTTCTGTATTAGGTGTGGTTTCGGCCTTGATGGCATTGGTTGGAAATGCAAAATCTGATGGGGTAAATACTGCCGATTGCGCAAATTGGATATCCATATTGTTTACTTTTGGCAGGTTACCTACACAACCAGCGATAGCTACGTAGCATTCATTTTCAATGGCCCTAGCTTGGGCGCAGTGTCTAACACGGGTATAGCCATTTTGAGTATCCGTTAAAAAAGGAACAAACAAAATCTGCATGCCTTGATCAGCATAAATACGGCTTAGTTCCGGAAATTCTACATCGTAGCAAATCAAAATGCCCACTTTACCGCAATCCGTGTCAAATACGCCAATCTTGTCGCCGCCGCTCATGCCATAGTATTTTTTCTCGTTAGGCGTGATATGGATTTTACGATAATCTTCCGTAAGGCCGTTTCTGTGACATAAATAGGTGGCATTGTACAATTTGCCGTTTTCTTTTACGGGCATACTTCCCGCAATAATATTTACGTTGTAGGAAACGGCATATTCTTGTAATCTTTGTACTATTTCCTCCGTTTTGTCTGCCAGTTTTTTCATGGCTTCCTGCTCGGGCAAATGGTTATACGGCTGTAGGAGAGGGGTATTGAAAAATTCTGGGAACATGATAAAGTCCGACTGGTAGCCACTTACCGCATCCACAAAAAATTCTACCTGTTCATAAAACGCTTCTAAATCATTGAATAAGCGCATTTGCCATTGTACCAAACCCAATCTAATGGTTTTGGCTGATCGGGGAGAAACGTTATCGTGATAGTAAATATTGTTCCATTCGATAAGTGTGGCATATTCTTTTGATTCCACATCGCCGGGCAGGTAATTTTTCAGCACTTTACGTACGTGGAAATCATTGGAAATTTGGAAACTCAAGGTTGGGTCGTAAATTTCTTTGGCCTTTACCTTATCAATGTACTGGCGGGGTGTTAGCCGATCTGCATATTCATGATAGCCAGGCAACCTGCCGCCTGCAATAATGCTTTCCAAATTGAGCAGTTCGCAAAGTTCCTTTCTGGCTTCGTACAAACGCCTAGCTAACCGTAAACCTCTATACTCTGGATGTACAAAAACTTCTATCCCGTATAGGACGTTGCCCTGCGGCGTGTGTGTAGAGAAGGTGTACTTCCCGGTAATTTTCTCGTAAGTATGATTGTCGCCAAAAATGTCGTAATCTACAATAATAGAAAGTGAGCAGGCCACTACCTTTCCATCAACGGCAATACACAGCTGTCCTTCAGGGAAAATTTTCAGTAAATCGTTTATTTTGGCTCTGCTCCATACACCATTGCCGCTGTCTAAATAGGCCTGCTGCATGGATTCTTTGAGGTCGTTGTAATCTTCAATCGTGAGCTTACGTAATTCTATATTCATATGTGTATTGAACAAAAAAGCAAACGGATTGTTTACTAGCCTTTAATTTACCATTCATAAATTGAACTATTCAAAAGATGTACTAGATTAACAGCAAAGCGTTAAAAGTGGGTGTTAGAAAATTAATTTTAGTGCTTTTTGGCCACTTTAGGCCCGCTATCCGTCAATCTTTTGTTTTAGATTTTGCTGTTATACTGAGTCGCCATAATCTATCTCGTTAGCGCTTAAAGCTACAGGCCTCAGTACCAGTAAAGTGAATTGTTTTGGTTGTTACACCAATTTAAAACAATTTCCCCGTTTGCCCTAATTTAACACGATTTAAATGCTTGTAAGCCGCTTCGGTTACTTCACGACCACGAGCGGTACGCATTAAATATCCTTCTTGAATTAAGAACGGCTCATATACCTCTTCAATGGTTCCATCATCTTCGCCCACGGCGGTAGCAATGGTTTTTAAGCCCACGGGACCGCCTTTGAACTTGTCGATAATGGCTAGCAGAATTTTATTGTCCATTTCATCCAAACCATGTTCATCAACGTTAAGTGCCGATAAAGCGTAACGGGCAATTTCGGTATCGATTTTGCCATTGCCTTTAATTTGGGCAAAATCACGGGTACGGCGCAGTAGGGCATTGGCAATACGAGGGGTACCTCGGCTACGACGGGCAATTTCATAAGCACCTTCTTCGCTAATGGGGGTGTTTAATATGGCTGATGAGCGCAGTACAATGGTAGTTAGTAGTTTGGCGTCATAGTAGGCCAATCTGGAATTGATCCCAAAGCGGGCTCTTAGGGGCGCCGTAAGTAAACCAGAACGGGTAGTGGCACCCACTAAAGTAAACGGATTAAGACCTATTTGTACCGAACGGGCATTTGGGCCACTTTCCAGCATAATGTCAATCTTGAAATCCTCCATGGCCGAATAAAGATATTCTTCTACCAAAGGAGAAAGGCGATGGATTTCGTCGATGAAAAGAATGTCGCCACTGTCTAAATTAGTTAGAAGACCGGCCAAATCTCCAGGTTTATCCAGTACTGGGCCAGAGGTTACCTTGATATTTACGCCCATTTCGTTGGCGATGATGTGCGACAAAGTGGTTTTTCCTAGTCCTGGAGGGCCGTGCAGCAATACATGGTCTAATGCTTCGCCGCGTAATTTGGCGGCCTTTACGAAAATCCTGAGGTTTTCCAGGATTTTGTCCTGCCCCGTAAAGTCTTCAAACTCCTGTGGGCGCAATACTTTTTCAATATCACGTTCAGTTGGGCTTAAATTCTCTGAAGATGGATCAAGATTTTCGTTCATGAAGCAAATATAGCTTTTTTGTAGGTTTTTATTGGGGTACGATGTTAGGTGGACTTAAATTAAATAGCCCTGACAGCAGCGAACACGAAGCCTTGAGGTTACGAAAGGCGAAGTAAAGCGAATGGCAGGACTATCAGTGCTTTGGTGCAGTGTTTTTGTGCTCCCATTGATTGGCTTAGCTAAATTTACCCGCAACTTTGGCTTCTTTAATGCCGTTGCTGTAGTTGTAGAAACCTTCGCCGCTTTTAACGCCTTTTTTTCCTGCGGTAACCATGTTTACCAAAAGAGGGCAGGGGGCATATTTTGGATTTCCAAAGCCTTGATGCAATACGTTTAAGATGGCCAAACAGACATCTAAGCCGATAAAATCTGCCAGTTGTAGGGGGCCCATGGGGTGCGCCATTCCCAATTTCATTACCGTATCGATTTCGTACACGCCGGCAACGCCTTCGTAAAGTGAATAAATGGCCTCGTTAATCATCGGCATTAAAATACGGTTAGCCACAAAACCGGGATAATCATTCACCTCAACAGGAACTTTATCTAGTTTTTGGGATAATTCCATAACTATGTTTGTAGTTATATTGCTGGTGGCGTAACCGCGAATTACCTCTACCAGTTTCATTATGGGCACTGGGTTCATGAAGTGCATGCCAATTACCTTGTCGCCACGGTTGGTTGCGGCGGCAATTTGTGTAATGGAAATGGAAGATGTGTTGGTTGCCAAAATGGCTTCTGGTTTTGCAAACGCATCTAAATCTTTAAATATCTTCAGTTTTAAATCGATATTTTCCGTAGCGGCTTCAACCACTAAATCTACATTAGCCACTGCAGATTTTAGGTCTGTATGTGTGCTCAGATTCCTGAGCGTATTTTCTTTTTCAGTTTCAGTGAGTGTGCCTTTGGAAACTTGGCGGTCAAGGTTTTTGCCAATGGTTTCTATGGCTTTTTTTAAAGCATCAGCGTTAATGTCGATTAGGTTTACGGCATAGCCAAATTGAGCAAAGGTATGTGCAATACCGTTTCCCATAGTGCCTGAGCCAATTACAGCAATATTTTTCATCTGTATGTATTTTGTTAATTGGTTAGAAATTGCTGCTAATTTAGGAAATAGATTGGATATATTGATTTGTTATATAATTTACGTTATGTTAAGTTGTATTTTCAAACCTTCTCTCCATGCCCTATTTTTTGTATTGTTTAGTTAAGATACGGGATTAATTAAAACTCGTTAAGTTTACGTTTAAGCTCTTGTACTTTGTCGAGCCTGTTTTTACGGGTGTAGATATCGATAAGTAGTTTGATAGTGTTTTTATGGTTGATGTTGATGTCATGAGCTCTTAGTAAAGAATATTCTGCACGGTTAATGTTGGCGGTAAATTTTTTGGCATCTTTTTGAGCTAAGGCTTGGTTAGCATCTTGAATATATGCCAAGGCCAATTGATAAAGTGCATCGAAATAATTGTAGTCTAGTTCCAGTGCTTTTTTAAATGACAGTTCGGCCGTAGCGGTGTTTTTGGCCTGATTTTGTTGTAAGTAACCGTATAGGAAAAGCAGCAACTTACTTCGTTTATCAGTTTTTAGTGAGTTTTCTACGGCTTTAGTAGCCTTTTCGTATTGTTCGGTATCTAATAATAGGTTGATATAATCGTTGGTGAGTAAAGGATGGTAAGCATTTAGTGCTAGGCCTTCCTCTAAGGTTTTAATGGCCTGTTCTGTTTCAAATTTTGAGGCATAGATATTCGCAATATTTTGAAACAAGGTGGGGTTTTTTGCGCCATTTTCTTTGGCTTTCAGATAATACGAAAGCGCATCGTTGTATAATTGTAGATTTTGAGCGCAAATGGCTACATTGGTAGCTAACAAGGTATCTGCCGGCATGAAATCACTCACATTTCTTAGCAGGTCGTAGGCTGTTACAAAATCATTTTGTTGGAAGGCTTCTGTTCCTTTCTTTAACTTTTTAACATGGATATTGTGGTCGGCAGCTTTGATTAATTCGGTATTGGATTGGAATTTGTCAAGTTTGATTGCCTGTACGAGTGCGTCTTGTGCTAGCTGAAAATATTTATCGGCATTAGCTTCGTTTTCATCAATTATCGCAATGTATGAACTTAGATATGTTTTGATGGCCCATGTTTCTGGCCAGTTTTTAGTTTTTTTATCCTTTTCGGCCTGATCAATAGCCTTAATCCCCTCTCCTATGATGGTTAACTGTTTTTTGGTATCGGCATTTTCGGCGATGCTATTCTGTAACCTGGCTAAGCTGTTATTGGCTATTTTAATTTGTGAACCTTGTGAGAAAGCTGAATGACTAAATAGCAGTAGGGCAAATATGTTGAATAGTAATTTACGCATCGGTTAATAAAGCTTTATACAAAGTAACTAAAAAAGGGAGATAAAGTTTAATTATCTCCCTTTTTTTAACCAATTGAACATACAGTTGGTTTATTGTTTTTGAAGTGCATCTAAAAGTTTTTTAGCTTCTTCGTAGCTTTTCGTGTCGTTTTTGAAAGCATAGATCTGCTTCAAGGCCTCTAAAGTGTGGGTTGCTTTTGGATCTAGATCATAAGCTTTTTTGTAGAAAGGCAACGATTTGTCAATCAAAGCAGTCATTTTGGCGGTTAAGGCATTATACTCTTTTACTTTTTTGGGATCAAGCTTTTGTCTTTCGTTCTGAACGCTAAGTGCTTGCTTGTAATAGGTTTCGCCCAAAAGAAAATGGTAGATTGCTTTGTTCGGATCTTTGGCAATTAGTTTCCCCAAAGATTCCTGAGACTTTTCGATCTCTCCCCTAACAATATAGATGTCAGTTTGTGTTCCTACAAAATCTGGATCATCTGGAAATTTCTTTAGTGCTTGTTCAATAGTTGCCAAGCCTGCAGTGGTATCTTTTAAGTTAACCAGTTCAATATTAATAGCCTCTAGTAATAGGTTTTTAGCGTCTGGTCCATTCAGTTCAACCACTTTTTTAAAGTTTTTAACCGCACCGGCATAGTTTTGCGCTTGTTTTGCCGCTACGCCTGCATTTAGGTACATTGAGGTATCGGTTGGGTTTTTCTCCGTAATTTCAGTGAAGATCTTAAATGCGGTAGCATAGTCTTTTTTATTGTAGGCTCTGATACCTCTTGCTTGAATAGCATTGGCAATATTGATTTTTGCGTTAGCCATGGCATCTTTATGCTCGCCTTTTTTATCTAATTCTTCTGTTTTTAGGATAGCTTCTTCGGCAATTTTCTGTTTAGCAATTGAATTTGCTTCGCTGGTAGTGTCCAATAACGCAATTGCTGAAGCCATTGAAGCTCTGTAGGACCATGGTTCTACAGCGTTTTTTGTTTTTTCGTGGGCTATGGCGGCATCGGTATGGGTTAAGCCTTTATTTAAACCAGCTAAATTCTTTTGGAGGTCTTGTGCCTGATTCATCGCCTGGAATAAGTCCCATGATTTTTTTGCTTCGGCAACCTCTGATTTTTGGGCATAGGCGAATATGGATAAACTCATCACACCTACACTTAAAATTAATTTTTTCATGTATTTATAAATTATTGTTCTTTAACGGGAAACCCACCACGATATTACTGAATTTTTAACAATCGTGATGGATTTCGGTTTAAATTTATTCAATTATTTAATTTTCTGGAGTGTTATTTTCGGCTTCACTGCCCGCTTCATCACCTCCATTTGGGTTTTCGCCATTTGCTGCCAGTTCTTCGTTTACCTCTTCTTCTTCCTCGTGGTCGATTCTAGCTACAGAAGCAATTTCATCACTGCCTTTTAAGGTAATTAAACGAACTCCCTGGGTAGCTCTGCCCATTACCCTTAGCTCACTTACCGCAATCCTGATTACAATACCCGATTTGTTGATGATCATCAGGTCATCAGCATCGGTTACGTTTTTAATCGCTACCAAATCACCGGTTTTATCGGTAATGCTAATGGTTTTAACCCCTTTACCACCACGGTTGGTTACCCTATAGTCTTCAATGTCGGTACGTTTTCCGTATCCTTTTTCCGAAACCACCAATACGGTTGCATCAGGACTGTCGATGGCGATCATTCCCACGACTTCGTCTTTCTCGTGGGCCAGCGTTACCCCGCGTACACCGGTTGCTGTTCTGCCCATTGGTCTAACCGTACTTTCGTTAAAGCGGATTGCCCTGCCTGAACGTAGGGCCATCACGATTTCGCTACTGCCTGTAGTTAAACTTGCTTCTAATAATTGGTCGCCCTCGTTGATATTGATGGCATTGATACCATTTACACGTGGACGGGAGTATGCCTCTAAAGAAGTTTTCTTGATGGTACCTTTTTTGGTACACATGATGATGTAGTTGTTTTCCAGATATTCCTGATCTTTCAAGTTCTTCACCTTGATGTAGGCTTTTACTTTTTCTTCTTTAGGAATATTGATGATGTTTTGCAGTGCACGGCCTTTGCTTTGGCGTGTACCTTCTGGAATTTCGTAAACTCTTAGCCAGAAACACCTTCCTGCCTCGGTAAAGAACAACATATAGTTGTGGTTGGTGGCAATCAACAGATGTTCAATAAAGTCTTCGTTTCTTGAATCACTTCCTTTTGAACCCTTGCCTCCCCTGCTTTGCGTACGGTATTCGGTGGCTGGCGTACGTTTGATGTAGCCTTCGTGAGAGATGGTGATTACCACTTCCTCGTCTTCGATGAAGTCTTCCATGCTCATATCTTCGGCTGAATGAACAATCGTTGTTCTGCGCTCATCACCATATTTATCACGCATTTCAACCAATTCATCTTTGATGATCTGCATACGGAGACTTTCATCTGCCAATACAGATTTCAAGTATTCGATGGTTTTCATCAGCTCGGCATATTCTTCTTTGATCTTATCACGCTCAAGTCCTGTCAGCCTACGTAGGGTCATGTCAAGGATGGCACGAGCTTGGATATCGGTTAAACCAAAGGTTTCCATCAAGCCTGTTCTGGCTTCGTCAGGCGTACTTGAGGCACGGATCAATTTGATCACCTCATCGATGTGGTCTAATGCAATCAATAAACCTTCCAAGATATGCGCACGCTTTTCGGCTTCTGCCAATTCAAAACGTGTTCTGCGGATAATCACATCATGTCTGTGTTCAACAAAATGGTGGATAAGATCCTTTAGGTTCAATAGTTGTGGCCTGCCATTTACCAGCGCAATGTTATTTACACTAAATGAGCTTTGTAGCGCAGTTTGTTTAAACAAATTGTTTAGTACGATATTGGCATTGGCATCTCTCTTGATTTCGTAAACGATACGGATACCGTCCTTGTTGGATTCGTCTTTGATGTTGGAAATACCTTCGATCTTTTTCTCGCCAATTAACTCAGCGGTACGCTCAATCATTTGAGCTTTGTTTACCAGATAAGGTATTTCGGTAACAATAATGCTTTCACGGTCTTTATTGCTTTCAATTTCGGCCTTGGCACGCATCACGATACGGCCCCTACCTGTTTCAAAAGCTTCCTGCACGCCTGAATAGCCGTAGATAATGGCTCCGGTAGGGAAATCAGGCGCTTTGATGAATTTCATCAGTTCGGCAATGGTAATTTCTCTATTGTCGATGTACGAAATTGTGGCATTAATGGTTTCGGTAAGGTTATGTGGGGCCATGTTGGTGGCCATACCTACCGCAATACCCGAAGAACCATTGATCAGCAAGTTTGGCACCTTTGACGGTAATACGGTTGGTTCTTCCAAAGAGTCGTCGAAGTTGTTTTGGAAATCTACCGTATCTTTATTGATGTCGGCCAACATCTCTTCGGCAATTTTTTGGAAGCGGGCTTCGGTATAACGCATTGCCGCCGGCGAGTCGCCATCTACCGAACCATAGTTACCTTGTCCGTCAACCATCATGTAGCGCAGGCTCCAAGGCTGAGCCATACGTACCATGGTCATGTAAACGGAGGAGTCGCCGTGTGGGTGGTACTTACCCAGTACCTCACCCACAATACGTGCTGATTTTTTATAAGGCTTACCGGCACCTACACCTAGGTCCAACATCCCATAAAGTACCCTACGGTGCACAGGTTTTAAACCGTCACGCACATCGGGTAGCGCCCTACTTACAATTACCGACATCGAATAATCGATGTAGGCAGTTCGCATCTGCTCATCTATATTGATGGGGATAATCTTATTGTCGTTCTCTTGATTTTCTAAATCTTCTGCCATAAATTTCTATGTTTTGCATTTTTGCGTAATCCGTTGGGTGTTTTTTATGCCAATTGCTTATCGCTAAACACAAGATTATACGTTTTATTATAACCTTGCGAATTTAGTAAAATAAGCCACACTTTAAGTGCCATTGTGGAAAAGTTTTAAGCACTTTAAAAATGTTACAAGATATTATACCAACTCTCCAAATTACATCCATAGATAGATTTTGGCCAGTAACGAGTAAACCAGATTTTTTGCTGGCAGATCATCATGTTGTAAGGGCGAAAATTATGTTCAGGTTAAGTTTTGCACAAAGTTTTTTTACTTCAATGCAAATGATGATATTTAGCTGTCATGATTGTTTCCGAGAGAACCCTGAAATGGGCATTAAGCTTATATCCACCCCTGTTGTTTCAGCGCATTTGGGTAAAAAAGTTCCACAAGGGATTTAGAGGCGTTGAAGTGAAAATCAGCAATAGCTTTTTAAATAGAAATTATAACGGTTCTATTTTTGGTGGAACTATTTATGCCGCCACAGACCCCTTTTATGCCATTTTGTTTGATCAATTGATGCAACGTAAAGGCTATAAATGCCGCGTTTGGCTTAAAAGTGCTTCTATTCAGTACATCAAACCTGGGCTTACCAGTCTTTATTTTAGGCTGGAAATTACGGATGAAATGATGGCCGAGGCTGAAAAGGCGTTGAATGAAAATGGAAAATTTGTAAAGGCCTATCCAATGGAGCTCTATAATAAAGCGGGAGAGCTTTGCGCTACCGTAATGAACGAGGTTTATTTAAGGATTAAATTTCCAGGGGAGAAACAGCGTGTAGCTATTTAGTTGAAATGTCAAATGGAAAGTTAAGGTTAAGAGCATAGTTCTGATCTGTACACGATTTAATTGGTCTGAAATGAATATTAAAAGATTGATCCTTGAAGGCGAAAATGTTAGCTTAGATTTTAAAAAGACCATTAGTAATGCCGAGAAGATTGCCAAAACATTGGTGGCTTTTGCCAATAACCAGGGCGGAAGGTTGCTAATTGGCATAGCCGATGATGGTTCTGTTAAGGGAGTGAAAGCTGAAGAGGAAGAAAAATACATGATCACCAAGGCGGCACACCAGCTCTGCAGGCCTGCTATTGAACCTCGCTTTGAGGAATATTTGGTAGACGATAAATTGGTTTTGGTAGCCGAAATTTTAAAAAGCGATACGAAGCCTCACTACGCTTTAGATGAACAGGGTAAATGGTGGGTTTATTTTCGGGTGCAGGATAAAACGGTGTTGGCCAGCAAAATTTTAATAGATGTACTTAAAAAAGGTAACCATGAAGAAGGTACGTTCATCAGCTACTCTGATCAGGAAAAGATTTTATTGGAATACCTTGACGCCAACGGGCGCATTACACTTAAAGAGTTTAGTAAACTGACCAGAAGCGCCTACCGTAAGGCGCAAAAAATCATTGTGAACCTTATTTTATCGGGCGTTATATTGCCACATATTACCGAAAAAGAGGAATACTACGTGATGGCAGACCAAAAAGTAGAAAGTCATAAGTTTTAAATGGCAGCCCTACCCTTGCTGAAATTTTAGTATGACGTTTGTCAGAGAATAATTCCATTTAAAATTCCGAATTTTGCGGCGTATGTTCACTTACTCATTCGCCAGATACAAATCGTACTATAAAGATAACTTAGCGCTAGCCTTGCCTATCGTACTTTCGCAATTGGGCCATACCTTGGTACATATGGCTGATGGGATGATTGTGGGACACTTTGCGGGAACTGTACAATTGGCAGCGGTGTCTTTAGTGAATAGCCTTTTTATGCTGATTTTGGTGTTGGGTTTGGGTATTTCATACGGTTTAACGCCCTTAATTGCTCAAGCTAACGGCGGCAATAATAAGATTGAATGTGGTAAGTTGATCTCCAACAGCTTGCTGATCAATTTTATAGCCAGTATTATCCTGTACAGTTTGGTGCTTGTGGTGTATCACTTTGTGATTGATCGCCTTAAGCAATCGCCGGATGTGGTAGTGCACGCCAAGCCCTATCTGATGTTTATGGGCGTATCGATATTCCCGTTAATGATTTTTCAGGTATTTAAGCAATTTACCGAGGGTTTGGGCTTTACCAAACAGGCCATGTTAATTTCTATCTGGGGAAACGTAATCAATGTGATTTTGGGAATCATCTTTGTGAAGGGGATGTTTGGCATTACGCCAATGGGGGTTAGCGGTGTGGGCTTAAGCACTTTAATTGACCGTATCTTGATGGCTATAGCCATGGGCGCTTACGTTTTTAACTCCAAAAACTTTAAAGCTTACCTTACGGAGTTCAAGTTGTTGTCTTTTGATTTTGGAAGGATTAGAAAAATTGTAAAACTTGGTGCCCCAGTGGCGTTGCAATATTCCTTTGAAATCAGCGCCTTTAGTGGCGCAGGAATTTTAATAGGCAGTATCGGTAAGATAGAGCAAGCCGCTCATTTTACCGCACTATCTTTGGCAGCACTTACTTATATGCTCGCTACGGGAATTGCCAACGCGGCCACCATTAAAACTGGGAATAACTTTGGAAGCAAGAACTTTACTTCATTAAGGTTTTCGGCTATTGCCAGTTATCACATTGTGATTGTATTTATGTCGGTAATGGCCCTGATATTTATGTTGGCCAATAATTACTTGCCCTATATTTACACCGGCGATCAAACGGTGATCAGTATTGCGGCCCAGTTGCTCATTATTGCTGGTTTTTTCCAATTGTTTGACGGTACGCAAGTAGTTGGATTAGGTGTTTTGAGAGGTTTGGGCGATGTAAATGTACCTACATTTATCACTTTTTTATCCTATTGGGTAATAGGTATTCCGGTAGGTTATGTGTTGGGGATAGAACTTAAAATGGGTGTAGAAGGTATTTGGTACGGCTTAACTTTTGGCCTGTTAACGGCCTCAGTCCTACTTTTTGTAAGATTTCAAAATAGAACCAAGAAACTGGCCGCTAATGTAAAGCCTGAGCTTCGTCAGGTGGAGTTATAGGTATCTGGGAATTTCTTATTTTAGCGGCCAAATGAATAAGGTTTTACTTGGTTTAACTTTTCTTTTAAGCGGCTTAATGCTGATTTCCTTTAAATCAAATGATTGGTTGGGCAGCGATGGGATTACCATTGATTCGCTGAGGAAAGTGTATGCCAAGCCCAAACAGTTTTGGCCTAAAGCTACGGTTGATCAAGGTGTTAGCTTTGAAGAACTGGACACTTTAGATCTCCCTCCTTTACATTTGGCTAACGACTCGATAAGGAACGTAGTTGAGTTGGGGAAGCTACTTTTTTTTGATACCCGGCTTTCTGGTTCCAATCAGATTTCATGTGCCTCCTGTCATGATCCTGCTTTGCAATGGGCTGATGGAAAAGAAGTTTCTGTGGGGCATGATCAGTTACCTAATATCCGCAATGCTCCATCTTTAGAAAATGTATGGGTGTATAAGAGTTTTTTTTGGGATGGCAGAGCAAGTAGTCTGGTGAAACAAGCCGAAGGGCCTATTTCTGCACATAATGAAATGAACCAGGACCTTAAATCCTTGGCCAAAAAACTAAATCGGATTAAAGCTTATCATACCTATTTTAAAGCGGCATTTGGTACAACTGCCATTACCAATCAAAGGATTTTTGAGAGTTTGGCCACTTTTCAGCAAAGCATTGTGAGCCAGGATACAAAGTTTGACCGCTTTTTAAAAGGCAATGCGTATGCACTTGATGATCAGGAGCTCATGGGCCTGCATTTATTTAGAACTAAAGCCAGGTGTATGAACTGCCATTATGGAGCCTATTTTACCGACAAGGAGTTTCACAACATTGGTTTAACAGAATATGGCAATAAAAATCAGGATTTGGGTTTGTACAACGTTACCCGAAAACCGGAAGATGTAGGCAAATTTAAAACCCCAGGACTAAGGAATGTGATGAAAACAGGCCCTTGGTTCCACCATGGTTTGGTGAAGAGTATGGATAGCTTGATGGTTTTGTACAATATGGGAATGCCTGAACACGTGATTTTACCAGGACAGGAGAAAGACCCGCTTCTGCCTAAAAATGATAAATTGTTGAGAGGAATTATGCTTAATGCAAGGGAAAGAAAGGCCATCATTGCCTTTTTGGAAGCATTGTCATCTCCACCGCTATTGATACAGGCAGAGCGCTTACCGGAGTAAGCTAAGTTTTGTCGCCACTGTGCTTATCTGGTTTCAACTCTTTTTGATTGAGTTCCTTTTCCAAATCCTTTTGGTCCTTATGGTTTCTTTTAATGACGAAATAGATAAAGCCCAAAACTGCTACAATGGCTACAGCAATAAGAATAAAATTAATCTTCATCACTTTTGATTTGGTAACAAATTTAAAGCCAACAGATTAAATGTTTGTTAAGTAATCGTTAAATGTTTAGAGGTTGCCTATAATCTTTATAGGCCTAAATGAACCACATAGATTCATAAAAAAACAATAGCATTTTGAAAAAGTAGTGGCTTATCCGTTTTTAAAAAAGCGATTTCTGTTCTTCTATTCTATTTCTTTGCTTAGGCTTTGGTTCGTGAAAATTAGAAAAGCCAACACCAAGTAAACGAACCAATTTTCCTTCAAAATCTGTTTGCTCTACAAGGTTTTTCGCCGCTTGGTAGGCATCGCTTTCGTCGTTAACGGGATGTTCGAATGAAATGCTTCGGGTAATCTGTTTAAAATCAGCGAATTTTACTTTTACAGTCAGGGTTCGGCCAAATAACTGGTATTGGTTAATGCGCTTAAAAACCGCTTGGGTAATTTGAAGCAAACGTTCATACATTTCGCTACCCTTGTCCAAATCGCTTCCAAAAGTATCTTCTGAGCTAACAGATTTGATTTCCCGGTCAGGTTTAACGGCCCGGTGATCAATTCCTCGTACAATGTTATAAAAGAACTTGCCGGATTTGCCAAAAAGAATTGTTAAACGCTCTTCGCTTAATTTCTTAAGGTCGCTACCTTTACGTATGCCCTGCATTTTCATCCGCTCTGCGGTAACTTTACCTACACCGTGAAATTTTTCAACGGGCAGTTTCTCCATGAACTTTTCAACTTTGGAAGGTCCTATGAAGGTAAGTCCATCGGGCTTGTTCATATCGGAGGCAATTTTTGCCACAAATTTGTTGATGGAAACTCCGGCTGAAGCCGTTAAGCCAAGTTCGTCTTTGATGGCTTTTTTGATTTCCTGGGCAATGGTAATGGCAGAGCCGATGTTTAACTTATCTTCGGTGACGTCCAAATATGCCTCATCCAAGGAAAGTGGCTCAATCAAATCGGTATAACGACTAAAGATTTCACGTATCTGTTTGGAAACTTCTTTATAAACGCTAAACCTGGGGTACACAAAAATGGCATATGGACAAAGCTGCTGTGCTTTTTTGGAAGACATGGCCGACCGAACGCCATAAGCTCTGGCTTCGTAACTGGCCGTGGCCACCACTCCCCTCCCATCTGGCGTGCCACCAACCACCAAAGGTTTTCCCCTGAGCTCAGGAAAATCACGTTGCTCTACGGAGGCGTAAAAGGCGTCCATATCAATGTGGATGATTTTTCTGAGTTTTGGCATTTCCATTACTCTAAGATAAAATTTTGATAGACGCTTCCATCCCAAAACTGATAGTTTTTGGAATCCAAGTTGGTCCCTTTAAAAAGTAAATGGATAAAGCCGTTTCGTTCTACCAAAACGGTATGGAATATTTTCGCTTCGGGATTTTTAATTAAGCTAAAAGAAATATTTCCCGATTTGTTTTGCCAGGCCAATTGTGCAATAGTTTCCCGAAATTTTAGTTTACCTATATCCTGCGCCATAATTTTGCTACGGTACCACGTTCCGCCAGTTGGCGATACCAAGGGCTTGTTGTTATAAACCACAACGCTATCGTTATAGGCAATTACCTGCAGAAATTTGTGCTTTTGTTTAAGCCACATCACTAATTTTTGTTGATGTTTTTCTGTTTCGTAGGCATAGGTAGCGTCAATTAATCCAATTCGTTCAATATAGTTTGGCAACGAGGTTGCTTGCGCATTCAGGTATCCAAAAATGAAAGAACCGCCACCGCTATGGCCGCTCAGCGTAATGTTAGGCCTCAAGTTTTGGTATCGATGATAAAGGCTATCTACTATTTTGTGAATGAATTGATCCGCATTAGCCGTTTGACGACGCCATTGTGGCCAGCTTTTCAAGCTATTTTCTACATAAATAATGATGTAGTTGTGCTTAGGGTCTGTGTTTCTTATAAATTGGGTTTGTGCACCAATATGCTGGATATTGAAATGCCAGTCATCGCCTTTGGCCAATTTTTTACCAAAAGTTTGTGCGGTAGTATTGCCATTAGGCAAAGCGTACAGCACTACTTTGCTAGGTTTTTGGATATTTATGCTAGGTTCGTCAATAGTTAGCGTTATACCGTTAGCCATTTGGATTACCGGCATGGCCTTCATTTTTTGTTCAAATGAGATTTGTGCCACGCTAATGAGGGGCAGCAGGCAAAATAAGATGAAGTATTTTCGCATACTTCAAATTTAGCATTTATTTGGTTTTTGGTTTGCGCCCAACGTTGATTACCGCACCTATGGTAAAAACAGAATGACCCGCATTTAAAAACTTGCGGCTTTTTAAGCCAATGTTGCTGCCACTGGTGTATTGAAGCTGTATTTGCTCGTTAAGCACCATTCTGGTAAAGAAAACAGGCTCTAAAAATACATTGTCTTCGTTGGGCTGCATCATGCCGTTAAGATAAAAGTCATCCGTTTCTACAAAGCTTAAACGCCAGGCAGTGCCATAGTTCAGTCCAAACTTAAACCCAAAAATGTTCACGTCGTTTACTTTCTTGGAGCTGTAGTTTACTTGCACAAATTTCTTGCTATAGGCTGCATCATAAAAGTTGCTGCTCACCACTATATCGTTTTCGTATTCCCTAAAGGTACGTTTGCTACGGCCAGTTGCCAGGCCACCATAAATTTCAAGAATGCGGTTATTCTCAGGCCCGAAAGTTTTAAAGTAACCTCCGCCAAATTCAAATACTTTGTGCTCGATGTCCTTCCTACGGCCTTCGTTGTTCATGAAGCCCGCATTGGCCATTACGGCAAAATGATCGGTTACGGCATAGGCGGTATTGAAACTGGCATTGCCCTTTAATGAGATGTGTGCCCCACCCGCAAACTCTCCTTTGGTAGTAAGCATTGGCGTATTTGGTACGCTTGGCATGTAGATAGATGAACAGCTGCTAAATAATAAGGCAGCAAATACGAGGGTAACTAGCTGAGGTTTTATTGGCATATTCCTACTATAACACCATTTGAGGTAGAAAATTGTTTTTAGCGTGAAAAATTCATGAGTTCCATCATTCTTTTAAATTCGGATTGTACCTGTGCAGTAATGGTGATTTTTTCGGAAGTTACTGGATGATTGAAGGTTAAACTTGAAGCATGTAGCATCATGGTGTTCATCTCCAAATGTAGTTTAAAATAGCGATTTTGTTTATTACATCCATGTGGCCGATCGCCAATAATGGGATGGAAAATATGGGCAAAATGTTTGCGTAGCTGGTGCATTCGGCCTGTTTTGGGGTTGGCGTCCACCAAACTATATCTTGAAGTTGGATGTTTGCCGATAGCCAATGGAATTTCGGCTTGTTGTAAAGTCACAAAACTGGTTTGGGCCTCTTGTAGTGTGCCATTTTCTTTTGCCAAGGGATAGTCAATTTCCATTTCTGGGGGCGTATATCCTCTCACAATAGCTAAATAATGTTTATCTACCAAGCCATCTTGAAACTGTTTCTGCATTGCAATTTCCACTTCTTTATCGAAGGCAAAGAGCAGTACCCCTCCGGTTTTCCTATCCAAGCGGTGTACGGGGTTTACGTGCTGGCCAATTTGGTCGCGGAGCATTTGTAGGGCAAACTCTTTGGCATCATCTGCAATTTTAGAGCGGTGCACTAATAAGCCATGAGGTTTATTAATGGCAATAAGCGAATCGTCTTGATAAATAATTTCTAACACGAAGCGAAGATAGAGATAATAAATTCTTAAAATCGCCCCTTTTTTTTAACTTAATGATATATTATTTTCGCACGATATGCACCATGATTTACTTTTAGTTTTAGCGCTACTTTTTGTTGTTTTTCTGCTAGTGATGCTGGCACATAGAATTAAAGTGGCCTACCCTATTTTCCTGGTATTGGCCGGACTGGGGATTGGCTTAATTCCGGGGATGCCGGTTATGCACCTTGATCCCGACCTAATTTTCCTGATCTTTTTACCTCCTTTACTGTACGAGGCAGCCTGGTATACTTCGTGGAATGATTTCTGGAAATGGAAACGCCCTATTGCGCTATTGGCTTTTGGCCTGGTATTTTTTACTTCTACAGTTATTGCCTACACATCAGTTTCTATAATCCCTGGTTTTACTTTGGCGCTTGGCTTTTTGTTGGGCGGTATTGTTTCCCCTCCAGATGCGGTAGCGGCCGCCACGGTATTGAAGGGCATGAGCGTGCCTAAACGCATACTTACTATTTTAGAAGGTGAAAGTTTGGTGAACGATGCCTCATCACTAATTGTGTTCAAGTTTGCCTTGGCTGCTGTATTAACGGGCGCTTTCTCCATGCACCAGGCAGTTGGGCAGTTTTTCTTGGTTGCCGGTATGGGAATAGTCGTTGGTTTGGCCGGCGCCCATATCATGTACGTTATTCATCGCTTTTTACCTACTACTCCAGCTATTGATGCCGCCCTAACGGTAATGACGCCCTACATCCTCTTTTTGGCAGCCGAGCAATTCCATTATTCAGGTGTAATGGCCGTAGTAAGCGGCGGCCTGTTCATTTCATGGCGTTCCCACGAAATCTTTAAAACCGGTAGTACGAGGTTAAATATGCTGGGTGTATGGACCACCATGATTTTTGTAATGAATGCCCTAGTGTTTGTATTGATTGGTTTGGAGCTTCCCGAAATTGTGCATGGTTTGGGTAATTATTCCATTGCTGATGGCATTAGGTATGGCCTGATCATTAGTGCTATTGCCATTGTTTTACGCTTTTTATGGATATATCCGGCAGCCTTTGTGCCTCGTTGGTTGAGTGCCTCTATACGGAAAGACCCCTCGCCTGGTTGGAAAGGACCACTCATTATTGGCTGGGCCGGTATGCGTGGTGTGGTTTCTCTGGCTACCGCATTATCTATTCCATTATTAATGACTGATGGAACGGCTTTTCCACAACGTAACCTGATTATATTCATCACTTTTGTGGTCATTTTTGTGACTTTGGTGGTGCAGGGCCTAACACTTCCATTCGTAATCAAACTAATTAAGTTGAAGGAAATAGACAACATTTCGCGAAGCGAAGAACAGCAGGCAGGCATACGTTTAAAATTGGATGAATTGGCTTTGAATCTCATCGATAATCATCATTTGGAAAAAGTAGTGGAGAATGAGCTGATCGGCTTTTATCGCGATGGACTAAATACGAGTATTACCGACGGCAGGAAACACCTTGAATCATTAGAATGTGATGAAACCGAACTGGCCGAGATTCATGCCTATCACCATGTGTTATTGGAGATTTATGCTGCTCAACGAAAGGAACTGTTTAAGTTACGTAAGCAGAAATTTTTTAGTGACGAGGAAATCCGTAAAGCTGAATTGCAACTCGACTTAAACGAATTGAAAATTACCGGTAACGGCCATGGATAAAGCAAATTTCAGTTAGAAACAAGTAAAAAGATGAAACGCGGTTCTAAAAGTGTTGCAATGGGCATCCACAATGATTTTGATATCCGCTGAATAACCTCCGCCCATGCTTACCTGCAGTGGGATATTGTTCTTCAAACAGTGCTCAAAAACCAGCTGGTCTCGTTGTTTGCAGGCCTGCTTAGTTAAGGATAGTTTGCCCAGCTTATCGCTTTCCAGTACATCAACCCCAGAAAGGTAAAAAACAAAATCAGGTTGATGCTTTTTGATGAGCTTTGGTAGCGTATCGTTTAAAATCGAAAGAAATTCTTCATCCTGGGTATCATCTGCCAAAGGAATATCTAGGTCAGATTGTTCTTTCCTAAACGGAAAATTCTTTTCGCCATGCATGGAAAAGGTGAACACGCGATCGTTGTTGGTGAAGATCTCGGCGGTGCCATTACCTTGATGAACATCTAAATCTACGATAAGGATCCGTTTGGCCAGCTGATGGTTGAGCAGGTAATTGGCGGCAATGGCTTGGTCGTTCAATAAGCAAAAGCCCTCTCCCCAATTGCTTCCCGCATGGTGAGTGCCACCGGCAACATTAAATGCAATGCCGTGCTTTTGTGCATAAATAGCGCCATCAATCGTTCCTTGCGCTATCCTAATTTCCCTTTGCACCAATTGAGCATCTAAGGGAAAGCCAATCCGGCGTTGCTCTTTGTAAGGTAGGCTGAGTTCTTTTAATTGCTGCCAATAAGCTGTTTCATGGGTGCTGATGATATTTTCTTCGGCAGTAGGTTCAGGAGCAAATAAGTTGGACGTTTCTATGGTCCCTTCGTGCAATAACTGTGCAGGAATCAGCTCATATTTAACCATCGGGAAACGATGTCCCGTAGGTAATGGATGTGCATAAATGGGATGATAGGCGATTTTGATCATATGTTGGAACAAAGATAAAAGAACAAAGAATAAGGAAGATGTTTCCTAACGTTAGATTTTTGCTCCTTACTCCTTACTCCTTATTCCTTACTCCTTGCTCCTTACTCCTAATCAAGTATTTCCTCCACATGTTTCTCAATGTTATCGCAAATTTGATCTACGGGTAAATCGTTGGCATCAGTTCCAAACGGATTTTCAATTTCCTCGGCAATCAGTTCCAAACTGGCTAGTACGTATAAAATGAAAGGCACAATGGGCACTACAAAATAACCTAAACTAAATACCCAGCCAAAAGGCAAGGTAATTACGTAAACGAAAATGAATTTTTTAATGAAAGCACTGTAGGAATACGGTATTGGGGTGTTTTTAATACGCTCGCATGCACCACAAACGTCAGTAAATTGGGTAGTATCGTGGCTTAGGGTAATGAGGTGCTCCGCAGTAATTTTACCTTCTCGTTGCAGCTCAAACAGTTTATTGGTTATGCTACCCGCTACTTGGTTGGGGATGTGTTTTCCGCCATCTATCTCTATTAAAATGGCATTTTTGCCAAAGTACTGTTTTTCACGCAGGTGTTCTTTCAGTGCAAAGGCATATTTAGGGATGGCGTACTTAAAAAACGCCTTGTCCGCTTGGCTCAGGTTCAAAGCATTTATCCTGATTGCAAAGTTTCTGCTCACGTTCACCAAGCTTCCCAATAGTCTTCGTCCCTCCCACCATCTGTCGTAAGAAGTGTTGGTTCTGAACACCAACAACATCGAAATTACAAAGCCTAAAAGATTGTGCATCATACCTACGTTTTTGATATAGGTAGTTTCGGCTAACTTTAAGTAGTTTAGTTCGATATAGGCAATGATTCCTGAGAAAACTGCCACGCTGAGCATCAATTTCCAAAGCTTGTAAAAAGTATCGGCCTTATGGAAACGGAAAATAAAATTAAACCACTCTTTGGGATTATAATTGATCATTTGTTATGGATTTGGCAACTGTTAAAAGCAGTTCGCCTGTTTTAAAAACATCTTCAAAACTGTTGTACATCGGAACGGCAGTCAATCTAATGACATTTGGTTCACGCCAGTCACCTAACACGTTATTGCTAACCAGGTAATCGAAAACTTTCTTGCCGTTTTCTTTGGCAATGATGGACACCTGTGCGCCCCTTTCATCAGGATGTTGCGGTGTGATAATTTTAAAAAGCTCCTCACCTAGTGTTTCATTTACCTCGTTGATGATAAAGCATAAATAAGCCGTTAATTGCTTGCTTTTTTTTCTCAACGGCTCCATAAAGCCAACTTTTTCAAATAATTGTAAAGAGGCATGATAGAGCGCCATGGGCATTACCTGTGTGCAACTTACCTGCCAGCCATCAGCTCCAAATTCAGGCGTAAAGCCTTTCTCCATTAAAAATCGGTTATTTTCCTGATAGCCCCACCAACCCGCAAAGCGATGCAGGTTTTGGTTGTCAAAATGTTTTTGATGTACGAATATAGCACTAATGCCCCCTGGGCCTGCATTTTGATATTTGTACGAACACCAACAAGCAAAATCTACGCCCCATTGGTGCAATTGCAGAGGTACGTTTCCCGCCGCATGGGCCAAATCAAACCCTACTTTGGCACCAATTTCATGTCCAGCCTCGGTAATGGCCTTCATATCAAAAAGCTGTCCGGTAAAATAATTGATGCCACCAAAAAGCACCAAAGCTATTTCTGCGCCGTGTTTTTCTATTTCGCTTATAATATCGCCGGTTTCAAGCGTGTAGGCCCCAGGTTTCGGGCTTACTTCAATAATAGCCTCTTTAGGGTCGTAGCCATGGAAACGCACTTGGCTTTCAATGGCGTATTGATCTGATGGAAAAGCTCCGGCCTCCATAATGATCTTGAAACGCGCTTTGGTTGGCCGGTAAAAGCTCACCATCAACAAGTGCAAATTAACCGTCAAGGTGTTCATCGGGCAAACCTCATCAGGCGAAGCACCAACGATAGGAGCCATTAGCTTTTTGAGTTCCTTATGGTAAAACATCCAAGGTTTATCCCCTTCAAACCAACCTTCAACGGCTAAATTTTGCCAGTTGTCTAGCTGTAGGTTTAAAACCTCTTTGGCTAATTTAGGTTGCAGCCCCAACGAGTTGCCACATAAATAGATCAATGGTTTCCCATTTTGCTGTGGGAACAAATATTCCTTCCGCATTGCTTTCAATGGATCCTGTGCGTCCAAAGATTTTGCGAAGGCAAGGTTATTCTCGAATGTCATTTTTTTTAGCGGTTAGGTACTCGTGGCTAGCAGTTAAATACCAGGGATCAGTTAGGTAGCTACTAACCACTAGCCCCTGTTTTATTTCCCGAATTTCATTTTCAGCTGTTCCAACATATCGTTGGTTAGGGGCTTTCCAGGTTCTGTTTTTTTGAACGATGTATGTTGTGGTTTGGGGTTTGCCGCAACCTGACTGCGCACCTGTTTCTGCTCTTCTTTCTTTTTATTCCAGCGTTTCCAAATTTCGTCCAGCTTCTTTTTGGTAAACAAAGGGAAATCGCCCTGCATCATCCATGAATAGTAACTGGGCTCTATACTAAAAATACTCTCCAGGGTTTTTCCTTTGTGCTTGCCAAAGTTGATGCATTCCTCCCCATTGTCGTTGTAAACAATGCGGCCAGCATAATCCACTGATCTGTTCAAGTTGGTGAACGTATGCAGTGCTTCTACATCATTTTTAACCGGAATGGATTTATTGCCCTGCTTGTCTTCAAACTCCGTATTTTCATACTTATCTAATTGTGCCAGCAGTACTTCGTAGGTTGCCCTAATGTCGGCTTCGGCAGAGTGTGCATTCACCAAATCCTTCTTACAATAAAACTTGTAAGCTGCTTTTAAGGTACGTTGTTCCATTTGGTGGAAAATGTTCTGCACATCTACAAACTTACGGTCGCTCATATCTAAATCAACCCCAACCCTTAAAAATTCTTCCAACAGCATCGGGATGTCGAACTTGTTGGAGTTGTATCCGGCCAAGTCGGCATCGCCAATAAAATCGGCAATCTCTTGAGCCACCTCCGCAAATTTGGGTGCATTTTTAATATCCTCGTCATAAATGCCGTGGATTAGCGAAGTAACCAATGGAATAGGCATTTCGGGATTGATCCGTTTAACCAACAATTGTTCCGTGCCATCGGGCATTGCTTTTAAAATGGCAATTTCAACCACCCTGTCTATTCCCACGTTTACTCCAGTGGCTTCCAGATCAAAAAATGCCAACGGACGTTTCAAGTTTAATTTCATACAACGTTTTTAATCAGCCAAATTTGCTAAAAACCTAGCGTACTTTCTTTTTTTTTGGGTAAAAATGCAACAAAATATTTAATGCTGCCCGGTTTTAAAGTAAACCAAATCCATTTTCATTTACAAACCAATAAAATTCCAGCCAAGGAAATATGCGGACGGCGGGGACGCCGCCCTTTGGCCTCAGGACAATGCCTGGCTTGCCGCCAACCCATGCCCACAGTTTTTAAACAGTTTCTTAATTTATTTCTCACAAATAAAACCCAATTCCATTGGCCCATAGTCACAGCGTAACACAAAGGTTTTGAGTGAACAGCGGGGACGCCGCCCTTTGACCTCAGGACAATGCTTGGCTTGCCGCCAACCCATACCCACGGTTTTTAAACAGTTTCTTAATTTATTTCTCACAAATAAAACCCAATTCCATTGGCCCATAGTCACAGCGTAACACAAAGGTTTTGAGTGAACAGCGGGGACGCCGCCCTTTGACCTCAGGACAATGCTTGGCTTGCCGCCAACCCATACCCACGGTTTTTAAACAGTTTCTTAATTTATTTCTCACAAATAAAACCTAATTCCATTAACTTAGAGCTATTGCTTTAACATCAGTCATAAATTGGCTACCTATGTTTATCAAAAAATGACCAAACCAATCGTCCTATCTGATCAAGAGCTTGTTTCGTTGCTAAAACGAGGAGATCGAACAGCTTTTGCCCAAATTTACGATCGTTACAAATACCTGCTTTACGTGCATGCGTTTAAAAAATTGAAAAACGAGGCCGAGGCGGAGGATATTATACACGATCTTTTTGCCACACTGTGGAACAACCGGGAAACGTTTGAACTCAGAAGCAATCTTGCGGGCTATTTTTATAGCGCAGTGCGTAACAGGATTTTCAAGTTGATAGCACACAAAGACATCGAATCAACCTACGTCACCTCCCTGCACCAAGTTGCAGGGCAAACCACTGAAATTGCCGACCACCGCATTAGGGAAAATCAGATGATGGCGATGATAGAAGCGGAAATTGCTGCACTTCCACCAAAAATGCGTGAAATATTTGAACTCAGTCGCAAGCAACATCTATCCCACAAAGAAATTGCAGCACAATTGAAAATTTCCGAGCAAACGGTAGCCAAGCAGGTAAGCAATGCCCTTAAAATCCTTCGCAAAAAGTTAGGGCTTATCGCCTATCTCCTACTGTTGCTACGGTATTAATTTTGAAAATGGACTACCGTGCAACATGGCCACAGCAGTCCCGCTATCCACTACAAGTCCTCGGTCGTTTCACTTCCCTGTGGGCTTTCCGTTACTATCGGGTTTATTAAACAACGCCTGCGGGTGTTAAAACGGTCAATCCCTTTTAGCTAAAGCAACAAACAAGTTGACGGTTTCCTTCCCAACGGTGGCAGCGCCCCGTTAACCTTAGGTTGGCGCCCTGTTGCCATCAGGAGCAAATGATTAACCCAAATTTTCCTAACAACCAAGCCTCTTGCTTTTCTACTCCAAAGCACATAGCGATCATTCTTGTAAAAAAAATAACCATCCATCTACCTGTAAGCAGTTAGTTAAGGGTCTATAGTTTGATCAAGCATAATTAACTATGGATATACACAAAGTAAAGCAGCTGCTCCAAAAATTTGATGCGGGACAGTGTACAGACGAGGAATTGGCTCTTTTAGAAAGCTGGTACCTTAACTGGCGCAACCAAACGCCCACAAACCTTAACCAAGCAGAAGTAGACGAGCGCTTAACACGCGTATGGAGTCGATTGCAGAACTTGGATGTAAGACCCATCAAGTGGCATAACAACCGCTTTATGGTACGTACCGCTGCCGCGATACTCCTAGTCGGTATTGGTTTAGGTTTTTATTTCTACCAACGTACCGCAAGCAACAATTTGGCAACACAGCCAGTTACCGCAATAGAACCAGGTACCAATAAAGCTTGGATAACCCTGGCCGATGGATGTAAGATCAATTTAAGCCAGCACAAAACGGGTGTAAATGTACAAAATGGCCAATTAACGTATAACGATGGCGACAAAGTGGCCAAAACAGACCCCGCTTTACTGAACCAGTCCATTACCCTGCAAACTCCCCGCGGTGGTACGTATCAAATGCAGTTGCCCGATGGCACACAAGTTTGGCTCAATGCCGCCACTAGGCTAACCTATCATCCAATAAATGACGAGGGACTGCGAAAGGTTGAACTGGATGGCGAAGCTTATTTTGAAGTGGCCAAGGATAAAGCCCACCCATTTATAGTGCAAAGCAATGGGCAAAAAGTAGAAGTGTTGGGCACTCAGTTTAATATCAGCAGCTATGCCGATGAACCGCTTGCAAAAACCACCTTGTTAGAGGGAAGCATTAAAATTAACGGCCGCAAATTACTACCCGGGCAACAGGCCATCCAAAAAAACAGCACCCTTAACATTTACCCTGCCGATATAGAACAGGCCACAGCATGGAAAAACGGAGATTTTGTTTTTAAGAATGAGGATTTTAAGAACACGATGCAAAAAATTGCCCGCTGGTACGACGTAGAAATCCAATATCAGGAGGATGTACCAACAGCGCAGATCCAACTGATCGGATGGATATCCAGACAAAGTAAGCTCTCGGAGGTTCTCAGCCGCATACAGCAAGCAGGCAATATTAGCTTTAAAATTGAAGGAAGGAGGATTATAGTACAAAAATAGACCCTACACCACCTATAAAAAATAAATCAGAAGTGTTGGACACTTCTGATTTGAGTTTGGCTTAGCTCATGATTAATCAACTAAAATGCAAAGTGTAAAGCTTCGAACCCTATTACACGCTGCACCACCAAAACCTAAACAAATGTATAAAATTTATAGACATAAATTATCAGTTGCTATGCGCTTAACCACTGCTATTCTGCTTGTAACGTTCATGCAGGCAAGTGCATCAAGTTACGGACAACGCGTAACCTTGAATATGGAGAAGTCCTCTATTGAAAATATCCTAAAAGAAATACGAAGACAAACCGGCTATGATTTCCTGTTCAGCAATTCCCTTAACAAAAGTGTAGGGCCTATTGATCTTAAATTAAATGATGTAAGCTTGGAAGATGCCCTGAAAAGCCTGTGCCAAAAGGCCAATCTAAGTTATTCGGTTGATGGAAAAATTGTAGTGCTAGAGGCCAGAAATAAAACTACCGCCAATGATCCGCCCCAAGAAATAGACGTAAAAGGCCGTGTGATAGATGAAAATGGAAAGCCATTGGTGGGCGCATCCATAGCCGTTATTCTGCAAGAGTATAGTGAGGATAAGAAAACCACCGATTTTTCCATAACCATGAAGGGCAAAAAAATAGCGGCCCAAACTGATGCCAATGGAGATTTTTTCCTCAAAAATGTGAATGAGAAGGCCATCTTGTCCATTTCTTACGTAGGTTATGAAACCTACAACATCAAGGTGTCGGCCAATATGGGTGTTATTACCCTGCAGCCGGCCAAAAACCAATTGCAGGAAGTGGTGGTAAATACAGGCTACCAAAAGATAGCCAAGTCTTTAAGCCCTGGATCAAGCGTTAACCCTGATATGAAGATCATGACTGAAAGAAGTACTTCCATGAACGTTTTGCAGCGGCTAGACGGTTTGGTACCCGGGTTAGTGATTAACAATGCTCCCAGTGCCAGGGAAAACCCTTTTCTCATCAGGGGATTAACTACCATTAACGCCAATAAAAACCCATTAGTAGTTGTAGATGGCATTGCCATGGATATGGGCAATATCTCTTCGGTAAATCCACAGGATGTGGAAAATATCACCGTGCTAAAGGACGCGAATGCTACGGCCATTTGGGGCGCTAGGGCTTCCAATGGTGTTATTGTAATTACAACTAAAAAAGGCACATCGGGCAACCTTAAGATCAATTACGATGGTTTTGTGAATTTCCAGGGTAAACCTGATTTTGATTATTTTCCTGTGCTTAACAGTGCTCAGTACATCCAGGCCTCCAGAGAAACCTTTGATCCAGCTTACTGGCCTTATGGTATGGCAACCACCTACAATCCTAATATTGGTGTCAGTTATGGGATTTCGCCTGATCGGCAGATTTTGTACGATATGGACAGGGGGGCACTAACGCAAGCCCAGGGGAATGCCAAACTGGATAGCCTGGCCAGATTAAATAATCTGGACCAAATGGGAGATATTTTTTATCGCAATGCCATGCTCATGAATCATACGCTTTCCGTTGCAGGAGGAGGCGAAAAGCATACTTTTTATAACGCAATTGCCTATACCAACAACCACACCGCTACCCCTGGTGCTAAGAACGAAACTTTTAAATTCAATACCCGTCAGGATTTTATATTGAGTAAACGTTTACGCATTTATGCCATTGCCGACCTGAACTATCAAACCACCTCATCGGAAAATTGGATATCCCCAGACAACCGCTTTGTACCTTATCAAATGTTCAGGAACCCGGCTGGTAATCCCATTGATATGTCTTATTTAGGTGTATTGAGCGAGGCCCAACGTCCTTCCATAGAAAATTTGGGCAAGATAAACCTGAACTACAACCCCATAGATGACGCAAGCACTGGTTTTAATAAGGGCAAAAATTTTACTGGGCGTTTTAATTCGGGCGTTAGTTTAGACCTTGTTAAGGGCTTACGCTTTGAAGGAGTTTATGGATATGTGTACGGCAGCAATCGCTCTCAGCAATATCGTGATCATACCAATTATAACCAAAAAATTAACACCCTAAACTTTGCAGTGGCAAATGCTGATGGTTCAGTAACCTATCACTTACCCAATACAGGTGGCCAGTACAGTGTAAATCAAGCCACCCAGCAAAATTGGGTAATCAGAAATCAATTGGGCTACAATGCCAGTTGGAAAAACGACAAACACCAGCTATCGGCACTTTTTGGGCAAGAGGTACAAGAGCAGGTCACGGTGACCAACAGTAGCAGTGTTTATGGTTACGACGTCGATTTGCAGTCTTATTCGATGCTAAATTACCAATCTTTGGCAACCACTGGCATTGAAAATCCCATTTTGGCGCAAGTTGGATCGGTTAACTCGGTATTGAGCGCCAATTCTTTTTTTGGTGAAACAGAAGCAGTGCCAAGAAACCGTTTTGTTTCCTACTATGCTAATGCCAATTATACTTTTGATAGGAAATATACGATAAGCGGAAGTTGGAGAAATGACCAAAGCAATTTATTTGGCCTTAATAAAGCCGCTCAACGTAAACCTGTTTGGAGTATAGGTTTAAAATGGAATTTGGGCAGCGAAAACTGGATACAGGACATGCGATCGGTCATTAGTCAGTTAGCTTTACGTGCCACTTATGGCATTACAGGAAATGCGCCACAGCCAGGTTATGCTACATCTAAGGATGTGCTTGCCTTTTTTGCCAATCCGTATGCGCCCAATGGCCAATCGCTTATTATTAATACGTATGCAAACCCCAATCTTACCTGGGAAAGCACTAAAAATTATAATCTAGGGATCGATTTCGGTTTTTTGGATAATCGTATCAGTGGTGCATTTGATTTTTATTATAAAAAAACCAGCAACTTGCTAGGCAACTTGCCGGTGAACCCCCTGTCTGGCGCCAGTTATATCGACGGTAATGTGGGCAACTTGAGCAATAAGGGTATAGAGCTTTTATTAAACTCAAAAAACATTGTTAACAATGTTTTTACCTGGAGCACCTTACTTACCCTATCGTATAACCAAAACAAGATTACCGATTTGGGGATGTTAACCAGCCCTATCGTTACGGCGATCAATCAAGTGAAAAGCCAATATACCGTTGGCTATCCTGCATTTTCCATTTTTGCCTATAATTATGCGGGGCTTAACAAAGAGGGCAATCCTCAGCTGAAAAAAGCAGACGGTAGTTTAACCACAAGCCAGGCGAACACCCTGCCCTCAGATGCGCTTTACATGGGGGTACATCAGCCTAAATGGAGTGGTGGTTTTTCCAATCAATTTAGCTACAAGGCTTTTGCCTTTAATATCAATATGGTTTACAATTTGGGTAACGTGATGTTCCGTAACGTAAACCAAACCTATACTGGGGCTTATTTGGTGCAAGGCATGGATTTTAGCAATGGAAACCTACATGCTGATTTTGCCAATAGGTGGAAGAAGCCCGGAGATGAGGCGAGAACCGATATTCCGGTTTTTATTGCAAATGCTGGCGATAGTGAAAGCAAGAGATACCTGGATTATTATATCATGGGAAATACCAATGTGGTTAGTGCCTCCTATGTGAAAATAAGGGATATGTCGCTATCCTATCAAATGCCTAAAAAACTGATCGAAAAAATTAAAGCCGATGGGCTGTCGCTCAGATTGCAAATATCCAACTTGATGTTGTGGAAAAACAACGACTACGGTATTGATCCTGAGTTTCAGGATGCCCGCTTTGGTACAGCTAATATGCCAGTTAACCAAAAAACCATTACCGTTGGTGCACATTTAACCCTTTAAAACAGAAAGACATGTTACGTAATCATAAATTTATCACCTGCATGGTTTGCATGGTGAGTCTTTTGGTAGGTTGTAAAAAAGATTTCTTGGAAATAGAACCCAAAGGCAAGCTTATTGCCAAAAATACCGCCGACTACGACCTGCTACTGAACAACCCTGTCCTTGTTTCTTTTAGTCCTATTTCAACACCGGTTATGGGCGATGAAACTGCGGGGATTTCGACGCTTTTTCCAACCCTTGTAACAGGAACCATGTCATTAGCTGACCAAAAAGCCTTCCGTTGGGAAGATGACATCTATTTGCCTTCTGACAATGACTCGGAATATACGCAGTTAATTAGGCAGGTTTATATTTACAACAAGATCATCAATGAGGTGCCAAATTCGGAGCAAGGGAGCGATGCCCAAAAAGCTAGCCTTAAAGCGGAGGCATTAGCAGGCAGGGCCTGGGTTAATTTCATGTTGGTTAATTTATATGGCAAACCTTATCAGGAAGCTACTGCAGCAACAGATTTGAGCATACCAATTGTGAAGGAGGCTGATATTAGCCAAACCAAATTTACCAGGGCTACCGTTAAAGAAGTGTATGATTTGATGGTAAGCGACCTCACCAATGCCATTCCAAACCTCCCCAAAGCAAGCAACAGGTTACGTATGTCGAAAGCGGCAGGCGAAGCCTTGCTGGCAAGATACTGATGTACATGGGTAAATTTGATCAAGCCCTTCCATTATTGGAAGCCTCAATAAAAAACCTTGCTGCTGCCACTATGCAGGTGGGTTTATACAATTTTAATGCGGAACTGGTAGCGGGAGGGGCATTTTACCCCTCTAACCCATTCACTGGGCCGTCAAGAAACGATCCAAATTTAGACAGGGAAATTCTGTATATGCGACGAAATCCATCCAATTATTATTGGTTTGTGACCTCTGGTGTAGTAGTAAATCCCGAGGCCATGAAACTATTTGGTCCCAACGACAAAAGAAGGGCTTTCATGAGTAGTTTCTCCTTTGGTTTTTCTACCGCATATCCACTTGGTATGATGAGGGCCTATGGCCGGCCTTATTACAACATGGGCATTAGCATTCCTGATATTTATTTGCTGCGGGCCGAGTGCAAAGCCAGGTTAGGTGATATTGGCGGTGCTGCCACTGAAATGCTGGCTTTCAGGAAAAATAGAATGCCCGATAGAGATGCCGCCCTTCCTAGTGGTATTGCTGGCGACCAGGTTGCACTTACTAAATATATCCTCGAGGAAAGGATCCGGGAATTTCCGATAACCGGCGAAAGATGGTTTGATATGCGTAGGCTCTCTGTGGATCCTATCTACAAATCAACTATTAGCTATACCCACCGTATTTACAACAACAACGGTAGCATTGCCAACACCTATATGTTAAAACCTGAAAGACTTACCTACAGATTTCCACAATATATCGTGGCTGCCAACCCTACAATGCCGCAGAACCCTTAAACTTTCGCCTTGAACTTAAAAAATTACCCATTAAAGCTTAATAAAAATGAAAAAAATAATTCTGATGCTATCGTTTTGCTTAGTTGCCATATTTGCAACAGCACAAAAAAAGCCCGCCACTATTACCGTTAATTTAGGTGCCTTGAAACTAGACTCACTACGGCTTTTTAAATATGACCAAAATGATTTGTATGCTAAAGCAGATGCTGATGGTAAATACAGGTTTGAATTCAAAGAGATGTTGCCCATAGAAGTTATTCTTATAGGTCCAAAAAATAAAATGATCTACGCCTTTTTGGAAGCTGGGGAAAACCTACAGCTTAAAACAGATTTTGACCAGCAGATTGTTTTTTCTGGCAATGGAGTAGCAAATTCAACGGTACTCAACAACTACATGACCATTTTTAACGAGGCCTATAATAAAATAGACGGCGCTAAAATGTCTGGTCCAAGAGAAATTATGGAAGCGGTTAACAAAGCTAACCAAATTCCTATTGATTTGCTGGAAGCTAACAAAGGAAAAGTTACGCCCGTTTTCTATAACTTTCAAAAAGTAAGCCTTGATGCCAAAATGCTAAAAGATAAAATTTGGGCGAGTTATATGTTGGCAGTTTCGCAAAAGAAATTTAAAATGAGCGAAGCTTTACCCGCTAACTTTGCTGAACTGCTGAAGGAAGTGAAATTTGATGACCAACTACTTTACATCCCTAATTATAGGAATTTAGTGGTGTATTTTTACCCACCCTATTTGCGTAGGCGTGAACTGTTACTGGCAGGGAAATTGGATGGCCCACATGAGATGCAGGATGCAATTAATGATTTTAACATGATAGCCAAGTATTATCCTGCTGGTAAAATCAGGGACGAAGCTTTTAAATTGAATATCAGGAGTGTATTAGACAAGGCAAAAGATGTTACCCTGGCAAAACCGATGATGGACGAATATATTGCCAAATATGCCAACGCTGCAGAAGCAAAGGAACTTAAAGATAAATACAACAGGATGCTTAGCTTAGGTACTGGAAAAATGGCCCCTACTTTTACGTTAAAAAGTTTGGAAGGCAAAGAGGTGTCCTTGCAGGATTTTAAAGGAAAAGTGGTGTACATTGATTTTTGGGCCAGCTGGTGTGCTCCTTGCAGGCAAGAAATGCAGCATGGTGCACCAAAGCTCCATGCCAAGTTTAAGGACAATAAGGATGTGGTTTTTCTGTATGTGAGTTTAGATAGCAAGGTAGATGCTTGGAAAAAAGCCATCAACGATGACAAAATCGTAGGCGTTCATCTTTTATCCCAGGCTGTTTCTGGGGTAGATACACCTATTGCAAAAGCCTTTAACATTTCGGGGATACCGCGTTACGTCATTATTGATAAAGAAGGAAAGATATTTGACAACGATGCACCCAGGCCCAGCGAAGACAGAACGGAACTTAAAATAAGGGAAGCCTTAATGAAATGACATTCTCGCTGAATTTTATCTACAGGTTCAGTACGCTATAAAAACAAGCTTCCAATTGCAATTGGGAGCTTGTTTTTTGTGCTAAAACCTGAAAGCTCAATTTTTGGTTTGTTAAGTATTGTCTATTAAACTTTTTGGCTTAAATTGCGATATTATTTAAGTCTTATGCGCAATCTCTTTATTCTCCTATTCATTCTACTCCCCTTTTATGCGGTATCACAAGAATTTGTCTTTGGTAAAATTACTACCCAGGAAAAAGAATTTAACCGCGATGAAATTGATAGCAATGCTAATGCCGTTTATCTTAATGAATACGGTACCACCCGTTTCTCTTATGAATCAGAAACAGGTAATATGAAATTGATTTACGACTACCACGTACGTATCAAAATATTTAATAAAGAAGGATTTGATGCTGCCAATGTGGTAGTACCTATCCGTAGAACTGGAAATCAAAACAACCAAAGAGAGTATTTGGTAGATTTAAAAGCTTCAACTTTTAACTTGCAGAGAGACCAATGGGAAGAAACTGTCATGTCGGATAAGGCTGTCTTTGTTGAAGAAAAACATAAATATTTGCTGCTCACCAAATTTACCCTGCCTAATGTTGCAGAAAATTCGATTATTGAATATAAATATTCCATCGAAACCCCTTATGTATTCAATTTCAGGCCATGGGTTTTTCAGGCTGAATATCCGAAATTGAACAGTACGTATGTAGCGTTTATTCCAGGAAACTATAAGTATAACATTTCTTTTAAAGGTTTTTATCCCCTGGCGGTTAACAAGGCTGAGCTGGGAACTGCCTGTCTTCGCATTGCTGGAAAAGATATGGATTGTTCCAAGTTGACCTACAGCATGAAAAATGTCCCCGCCTTTTTGGAAGAAGACTACATGACTTCGCCAAACAATTATAAATCAGCCATCAACTTTGAGCTTTCTGAGGTATATTATCTCAGTGGAGGGGTTCAGAAATATACAAAAACTTGGAACGATGTTGAAAAGGAGCTGATTACCGACAGAGAATTTGGTAGCCAAATGAAAAGAAAGGAAGTTTTCAAAAACATTATTCCAACAATTACCGCTGGCTTAACTACTGATCTGCAAAAAGCTATGGCCATTTTTGAGTATATCAAAAAACAGGTGAAATGGAACGACTATTATGGGAAATATTGCGAAACCAGCGTAAAAGAAGTAGTAGATAAACGTTCTGGCAATGTTGCCGATATCAACTTTGCCCTGATTTCTGCAATGGCGGCAGCCGAACTTGATGTTGAAGCCGTTATACTGTCTACGCGGGATAATGGCATGGTGAACAAGCTATATCCGGTGCTAACTGATTTTAACTATGTAATTGCCAAAGTAAACATCGATGGAAATAGTTACCTGCTGGATGCCACTGAACCACTCACTCCTTTCGGCCTGCTTCCACTACGATGCATCAATGACCAGGGACGCGTCATTAGTCTCAAAAAGTCCTCTTACTGGATAGATCTTAAAGCCGGCAAGAAAAGCTCCACAAATTATAGTTTGATAGGTAAAATGACGGATGATGGTAAAATTACCGCCAAAATGACGTCCTATGCCACCGGCCTGCATGCAGTTAACATTAGAAAACAAATGAAAGGGCATTCTTCTATAGACGAATACGTAGAAAAACTAGATGAGCGATTAACTAATATCAAGATCAAAAATTTCAAGATCAGCAATGTGGACAGTGTTGAAAATGCCCTTGTTGAAGAATACGATTTTGAATTTAATATTGCTGATACGGAACAAAACAGTAATTATCTTAATCCCTTCTTTATCAATCCTATCAGAAAAAACCCATTTAAGCTTAACGAACGTAATTTCCCTGTGGACTTGGGGGCCGCTAGTGAAGAAAGGATAACGATAGACATTAGCCTTCCCGATAATTTTCGCGTGAAAGAACAGCCCAAAGACATTTCATTGGCCCTGCCAAATCAAGGTGGTCGATATCTTTTACAAACCCGCATAGAGGCCAATCGTTTAATGGTTAATCAGCAGCTTCTATTTAATAAAGCTATTTATACTTCTGATGAATATCATTACCTTAAGGAGTTTTACAACCGGATTATCCAAGCACAAAAATCAGACGTTTTAATTACAAAGAGTGAGTAATGAAGGTAGTTGGCTTTACTATAGCGCTTTTTTTAGCAACATTTTTATCCAAGGCCCAAGGTTATTCTGTTGAAAACATACCCGCATCCCTAAAAAACAGAGCTAATGCGGTAATTAGGGACAGCAGGACGATTGTGGATATGAGAGCTGCCGACCAGGTGGTTTTAAAGGTTAGCAATGCCATCACGATATTGAACAGGAATGGTGAAAAATATGGCCATTTGGCTTTGTTTTACGATAAAAACACTTCGATAAAAAGTGTTAAGGGCGAAATTTACGATGAATTTGGAAAGCAGGTCAGTAAATTTTCCCTGGGTAATTTTAAGGATGAAAGCGCCGTTAACGATTTTTCGCTGTTTGAGGACAGCAGAGTGAAGTATTACATTCCGCAACTGAACAGTTACCCTTATACCATTGTGTATACCTATGAGGTGCGCCATAAACAAAACCTAATTATTCCACAGTGGAAACCAGTAGCCGGTTTTGATGTTTCTGTTGAAAAAAGCAGTTACCAATTTCTGCAATTGCCCACAGAAGAGGTTCGCATATACGCCATAAAATATCAAGGCGAACCCGAAGTAACCGCTGACGACAAACAGAAGAGCCTGCAGTGGACGCTTCGGGGATTCAACGCCCTAAAAAAGGAGGCTTATGCGCCCAATCCTGAAACCTACTTCCCCTCAATCAAGGTTGCACCTAATAACTTCCATTATTATGATTTAAAAGGGAGCTATACGGATTGG
This sequence comes from Pedobacter nanyangensis, assembly GCF_003313505.1. Taxonomy (GTDB): domain Bacteria; phylum Bacteroidota; class Bacteroidia; order Sphingobacteriales; family Sphingobacteriaceae; genus Pedobacter; species Pedobacter nanyangensis. The sequence goes on from NZ_QMHO01000002.1 coordinate 261,231, forward strand.
CAAAGTTTGGGCAAAGTTATCTACGATCATTTGTTGAAAGGTAGACAGGCATTGCCATCTGAAACGGCAAACTTCATCACAGACTTGGTTAAAGATGAAACCTCCGATAGAGCGAAGGCCAAAAAAATCTATGAGTATTTTCAAAAGAAGACCCGTTACATCAGTGTACAAATTGGTATCGGAGGATTTCAGCCTATGAAAGCCAGTGAGGTAGATAAACTTGGCTATGGTGACTGCAAAGCGCTGGTGAACTACATGCAGAGCTTGTTGGATGTGGTGGGTATCAACGCCTATTATTGTGTAGTAGAAGCGGGCGATGAAAAGACCGATCTCATTCCGTCTTTTGCCAGTATGGAGCAGGGAAACCATGTAATTTTATGTTTGCCGCTGCAAGGCGATACCACATGGCTGGAGTGCACCAGTCAGGATGCACCTTTTGGGCATTTGGGATCTTTTACGGATGATAGATGGGTATTAGCCTGTACAAAGGACGGCGGCAAATTGATGAAAACCCCAAAATTTGAAGCTGCAAGCAGCCGCCAGATGCGCTCTGCTCAGCTTTCATTATCCAAAAATGGTACTATTTCAGGAACAGTGAATACCACATTTGATGGTTCACAATTTGATAATCACTCGTATTTGGTAGCTAAATCTGCCATAGAAAAAGAGAGAGCCCTGAAATACATTTACGATATCAATAACATCGAATTTAAGGAGATATCACTTACCGCAAACAAAGACATCCCTTTGTTTACGGAAAAATTTGTGGTTGCAGTGGATAGATACGGTATCGAAAATCATGGAAAGCTACAGTTGAGCCCCAATATGTTCAATGTTAAACGAAATGTGCCTTCGTCCAGAAATAGAATATTCCCATTGGACCTTAAACGCGGATATATTGATGTCGACACCATCACTTTTACACTCGACGATGGAATTGTACCAGTGGTTATTCCACGAATCTTGAAAACGGAAAGTAAGTTTGGTATCTACCAAGCCGAAATCAAAATGGTTGCGGACAAATTGCTTTACAGCAGAAAATTGATTATGAAAGACGGGATTTACCCAGCCGAAGACTATGAAGCTTTTGAAAATTTTGTAAATGAGATAGCCAATTACGATAATGTTAAACTTACCTTGGCACTAAAAAAGTAATTTCAGTTTAACTGCAATCACTTTATAACGATAAAAAAAAGCCTAAACGAGTATCATTTAGGCTTTTTTTATTGTTCGTAATTACTTTTTTATAATTTTCTGCGTGTAAACATTTAATTTATCTGAGTACTTTAATAGATATACCCCTGAAGTAAGCTGTTTCATATTAATTGAAAAACTTGTACCTGAAATAGCAGATTTTTGCACTGTTTTTTGGTTGATATCTATAAGAGCAATAGTGCCGTTATCTGCTATTTTGCCATTAATAGAGCCGTGTAGCGTTTCGATTACTGGATTTGGATAAGCAGTTATGGAAAAATTTTCGAAGTTTTTAACATTGGCGTTAACAATTTGAGAATACTGTGCATTATCGTTTTCTTCAATCAATTTCAAGCGGTAGTAATTGTCACCTAAACTGGGGTTTTCATCTATAAAACTATAACTAGATGCTTTTCCGTTCGCTTTAAATGAAGCAATTTTCGTGAAATTAACACCATCTATATTTCTTTCCAGTTCATAAACGTCAGTAGCTGATTCACTTAGTGAAGACCATTGGATTTTGTTCTTAGATCCCTCGTTTTTTGCCGTAATATCCTTTAAATTTATTTTTAGTATCGAAATAGGATACCAAGTAATACTTCCTATAAAACCTCTTGGATAGTTTCCAGGCGTGGCAGGGGCTGTTACTCCTCCCCAACTAACTCCGTCCCCGGTAATTAAATTTACCCCACCACCACTAAAGGTATTCACTGATCCGACTGTAAGCGTGCTATATTGTAAGGTGGAGGCGCTAAAAGCAAATCCGTACGTGGTATTCGCAGGAATGGTTATCGTTAGGCCATCAAGGGCTTGGACAACACCATTGCCAGAATTGCTATTTACGATTGCAGATCCTCCGCTAATCCATCCATTTTGTCCCGCACCTACAATCCCGCCATCCCAAGGTGCAGCAATGTCATTTACTGGATTTACATGGTATAATAAAGAAACGTTATTATTAGCTGATGTTCCTAGATGACAGCTGATGCTTCTAATTACAACAGGAACATTGTTGGTGTTTTGTATATTAAAAGTAACCAGGCCATTACCATTGTTGTCTAAATGGTTTGTTGAAATAACTGTTTGAGCATTTACCTTGTTCGGGATGATCATTGCAATGATACAGTAGAAGCCGAGCGTAATTAGAATTTTCTTTTGTTTGAGCTTTAATAAAGAGTAATTGTGTTTCATATATTAATTTAATTAGTTAATAAGGATAAATAAAAAGCCCGCTCCTTACATGGGTAAAAAGCGGGCTTTTCCATTTTTTGAGCATTTATACTCAAATATAGAGTAAATATGCAAATAACAACTACTTGCTAGCCTCCTTTTTCCACTTAATGGTACAACCTATAGCTTTGGTTGAAGCTACCGCAGGTTTTTCCCCTTTTAAAAGTTGGTTCACAGCATTTTGGACATAATTATCACGTTGGGGGTTGGCTTCCTGCTGGTCGTTATCTATTGCCCCAATATAAGCTACTTCGTTTCCTTTGGCGGTTTTATGTAATACAAAAACATGCGGTGTACGCATTGCGCCGTATTTTTTGGTAAATACATGATCTGGATCTTCTAAATAAGCAAAGCTGAACCCCTTTTCTTTAGCTCTTTCCTGCATTTTGGCATAAGTGTCGCCAGGAGAAGCCACAGGGTCATTAGTGTTGATGGCAATTACCGGATAGCCTTTTGCGGCGTACATTTTATTTAGTGCCTCCACACGGGCTTCGTAGGCTTTGGACACTGGGCAGGTGTTGCACGTAAACACCACAATGTAACCTTTGGCATTTTTGTAACTGGCCAGCGATACATTTTTGCCATCTACATTTTTCAAGTTAAAATCCGAAGCCAAATCACCTACCTGATAGCTCGTTTGAGCATTTAGGGCCGTTACCAAAAACATTGATAAACAGGCCAGAATTAATTTTTTCATTTCGATATGGTTTTATGAAGATTTAGGGTTTAATTGCCGTCGAAATTGTGCGCTTCAATTGTTCGTAAGTAAATGCTTGTTCGTAAAATGATCTTACTTTCTTGTCTGTATTTAAAATTAATGTGGCAGGTATAGCTCCAGACCAATGCTGATCTACCCTATCAATAAATTTTTGTTGATCTGGCTCATTCACCACATATACTTCTGATTTGATCTTATGCTTGGCCACAAAGGGCATTACATCCGTTTTTAATTTTGATTTAAAGTCTAAGCTCATGAGGATCACTTTTACTGGTTTACCGGTATTTTCGGCATTTACTTTTTCGAAATATGGAAGCTCCTCCACGCAGGGCCCACACCATGTTGCCCAAAAATTAACTACGTAAGTGGTGTCTTTTCCTTTGGTAATACGTTGTTCTAATTCACTTAAAGTTAATAATTTAACTTGTGCATTAACGTAATGTCCAGTTAAAATCAATAGAATTGTTACGATATATTTTTGCATGGTGGTTTATTTTAGGATAGGTGGCTTACGAAATTTTCGAAACTTCGTAAGTTTAAACTGAACTTATCATTTTGAAATGTTGTAATTAATGAACATTGCCCGCTAATAATTTGTTTACTTCCTCTTCTACATATTTCTTTGTGGCGGGAGTCTTTTCATCGGGCTGGTCGTCGATATTGCCTATATAAACGACTGAAAAGCCCTGTTTTTCTTTTTGCAGAACCACCGCTTTTGGCGTTTGCCTGATGTCGAATAGCCAGGTATATTTAAATTGCTCATCGGCCAGGTAAGGAAAGGCGAAATGTTTTTCATCCGCCAGCTTTTTCATGGCCGGCATTGCATCGTGCGGATAATCCTTTTCATTATCGCCGTAAGGGCCAATACCAACTACGGGAAAACCTTTGGGCTGGTATTTACTGTTCAATGCTACAATCCGTTTTTCGTAAGCCAAACAATGGTCACAGCTTGGAGTCATGAATATCAGGATAAAACCCTTCGCTTTTTGCTTAACCAGTTCGTAAACCTGTCCGTTGGTGCTTTTTAGAGCAATATTGTGAAGTGTATCGCCTGGTTTAAGTACTCTTTGCTGAGCTTTAGCGCTTATGCCAAGGGCCAAGCCACATAACATAGATAAGATTAGTTTCTTCATTAATTTAATGTTCCTGTTTTAACAATCGCTTTTTGGTAAACGGGCAAGGTTAAGTCATCTACAATAACTCCTCTGGTAGTTGAGGCATGTACAAAGAAATCGCCATTTAAATATATGCCAACGTGGTCCACTTCTCGTCCACCAAAGGAAAAGAAAATTAAATCGCCCTCTTTTAAATTGCTGTAGTTTCTGCTTTTGACCGCATCAGCCTGATCTTTGGACCGTCTGGGCAATGTTTTTCCGTAGATATCTTTTTGAAGTAATAGTGCAAAACCAGAACAATCAATCCCGCTTTTATCCAATCCGCCTAGCTTATACCTTACTCCTGTCCAATTGTTAATGAAACGGTATAAAGGCTTGCTTCTCAATTTGGCCATGGCATCGGCCGCACGGGAAGCTTTGGTGTCGGTAGTGTGCTTTCGGCTCCCGCAGGAAGCCAAAAAACCAATGAGCGCTATACAAAGACATAAAATGTAACTTTTTTTAATGGCCATCATATTTACGGTTTAAATGTTAATCCCTTATCGGCTAACACGGCTTTAAGTATCGGCATGCTGGCTTTTCCCGGCCGTGCAATTTCAATATATCCTTTTCAGTATAGGTACATCTATTTTTTTGAATAGGTTTTAGGTGGCTCCTACTGTTTCTTAATTTCAATTTTCTTTCCTTCCCCTGCTTTAAAATCATTACCATGAAACCCTGCTAAAAGACCTACTCCATCTGTCAAAAGTGCACCAGCAACGGCTTTTTCCCCGCTAAAGCCTTTTTATTAGATGTTAGTTGAGTTGATGAACATTTTGGACAACCTATTACAAAATCATCTGTCATCTAGCCTAGTTTGGTTTATGTTTAGTTAGTTTTTAATCAATCTCTGTATCTCATCTAATTTCAACAAAGCCTCCACAGGAGTTAACGTATTTACATCCAGATTATTCAGCGAATCACGAATTTTCACCAAAACAGGATCGTCAATGGCAAACATTTGCAGCTGGTAGGCTTGGTTTTGCACTTTTTTGATACTGTCTTTGATGCTCTGTCCCTCCGTTCTGTCTATTTCCAAGCGCTTCAAAATTTCGTTTGCACGGCCAATTAATTTAGCTGGCATTCCAGCCATTTTAGCTACCTGGATACCAAAACTGTGCTCGCTGCCGCCAGGTACCAGCTTGCGCAAAAAAATCACCTTGTTTTGCAATTCTTTAATGGTCACGTTGTAGTTTTTAATGCGGGCCATGGTATTTTCCAAATCATTTAGCTCATGGTAGTGCGTGGCAAATAACGTTTTAGGGCGTGCCGTTGGATGCTCGTGCAGATATTCAGCAATGGCCCAGGCAATGGAAATACCATCATAAGTGCTCGTCCCTCGTCCAATTTCGTCCAATAAAATCAAGCTCCTGTCTGAGATATTGTTTAATATACTGGCCGTTTCATTCATCTCTACCATAAAAGTACTTTCGCCACTCGAAAGATTGTCCGAAGCACCTACCCTGGTAAAAATCTTATCTACCATGCCAATACTCGCCTCTTTCGCAGGAACAAAACAGCCCATTTGAGCCATCAGTACAATCAAGGCTGTTTGGCGTAAAATAGCCGACTTACCCGACATGTTTGGACCTGTAATCATCAAAATCTGCTGCGTATCGTTGTCCAGAAACACATCATTGGTAATGTATTCCTCACCTACCGGCAAACGTTTTTCGATCACGGGATGACGACCGCCCTTAATGTCAATTTCCTTTTTATTGTTTAGCGAAGGTTTTACGTAATAGTTTTTGGCCGCCAATTGCGCAAAGCACAATAAAACATCCAATTGTGCCACCAAATAAGCATTCAATTGTATCGGCTTAATGAAATGCGATACCTGGTACATCAGTTCGTTGTATAAACGTACCTCAATAGCTTGTATCTTTTCTTCGGCTCCTAAAATCTGTTCTTCATATTCTTTCAGTTCTGGCGTGATATATCGCTCGGCGTTAACCAAAGTTTGTTTACGGATCCAGCTTTCGGGAACTTTATCTTTATGCGTATGGGTAACCTCTAAATAATACCCAAAAACGTTATTAAAAGATATCTTTAAAGATGGAATGCCCGTATTTTCAATCTCTCTGCGCTGAATTTCCACCAGGAACTCTTTACCGCCAAAAGCAATTTTACGTAGGCGGTCCAGTTCCTCATCTATGCCGTCGGCAATCACATTTCCTTTAGCTAATAATGCCGGCGGGTCAGCCTGCAATTCTTTTTCCAGCCGCTCCTTAATGCTCGTACAAGGATTAAGCTGTGTTGCCAAAGTTTCTAACGACGGGTTTTTGCTCCCCTCGGCTAATCTTTTGATTGTTTCAATATGAGATAAAGCTCTTTTTAACTGCAACAACTCTCGTGGCCCAGCTTTTTGCAGGCCAACTTTCGAAATCAGTCGTTCTAAATCACCGATAGGCTTAATATGCTGCAAAAGCTCCTCAGCCAATGCTTGGTTTTGCACCAGAAAATCAACCGTTTCCAAACGCTCCTGAATTGGTTTCAGCTCCTTTAGCGGCATGATGATCCACTTGTGCAATAACCTGGCGCCCATTGGAGTACAAGTTTCATCAAGCACATCAAAAAGGGTTACGCCATTATCGTTTGAAGAGCTTACCAACTCCAAATTGCGGATGGTAAAGCGGTCCAGCCACATGAAACGCTCTTCCTCAACCCTTGAAATGGAAGTGATGTGCTGTAGGTTACGGTGTTCCGTTTCGCCAAGGTAGTATAATACCACGCCAGCGGCAACAATACCAGCCGTAAGTTTATCCACGCCAAACCCCTTTAAGGAGTTTACTTCAAAATGTTTGGTCAACACTTCATGGGCATAATCTTGGGTAAAGGCCCAATCATCAATATGGAAGGTGTAAAATTTATCTCCAAACAACGCCGGAAATTCGGAGCGTTTGCTCTTTTGAAACACAATTTCCGTAGGTTTAAAGCTTTGCAAAAGTTTGTCAATGTACTCCGCACTTCCCTGCGCTACCAAAAACTCGCCGGTAGAAATGTCGCAAAAAGCAACGCCCATCAAGCCTTTATCAAAGTAAACAGCCGCCAGGTAGTTGTTCGATTTTTGGTTAAGGATATTGTCGCTGTAAGCTACGCCGGGCGTAACCAGTTCGGTAACCCCGCGTTTTACAATGGTTTTGGTCATTTTTGGATCTTCCAACTGATCGCAAATGGCTACCCTTTGTCCTGCACGCACCAATTTCGACAAGTAGTTTTCCAGCGAGTGGTGCGGAAATCCTGCAAGCTCTAAGGCACCATTGGGCCCCGTGCCTCTTTTTGTTAAAACAATGCCCAAAATCTGAGCGGTTTTAACAGCGTCTTCTCCAAATGTTTCGTAAAAATCTCCAACCCTAAACAATAATAACGCACCTGGATACTTTGCCTTAATCGCGTTGTATTGTTGCATTAATGGGGTTTCTTTTGTATTTGCTTTGGCCAAAATTATCCTAAATTACTAAGCCGTAAATATACCATTTGCCTATTGTAAGGGCCGTTGTTGTTGAAAAATAATGCAGATGTTGATAGACATTGTTTAGGCAATCCGAAGCTACGGTATAACAACGATAATGTGTAATTATTTCTTTTTGGAAAAGCAGGTTCCTCCACACTTGTTCAAAAGCAGTCTTTTTCATTACAAGTCCTTGCCTCGCTTTACTCGGCTGTGGGCTTTCCATTACAATCGGGTTTAATAAACCTGGTTTCCATGAGCAAAAAGTATAAACCTTGTCCATAAATTCAGGTTTAAGACCTCGAAGAGGTCAAATATTTATAAAAATAGGCCTATGTGCTTTGTGTACGACTCCTACGGAGTCGCATGATTTCGCGTACATATTTCTCTATAAGGATTGAAATCCTTCGGATTTTCGCTTCTCTAATGGTGGGTGATAATACAGGGTGCTAGTTTAATTTTGTAATGGATGATGACAGTACAAGCCATAAGCTCATCTACTGATCGTCATTATAAAAACATCAAATTCTATTTTTGAGAAGCAATGTTCGTCAGCTTTTCATCGCAGCATTAGTCCCTATCCGCTTTACTTCGCCCTGCGTAAACTTTGGGCTACGTGCCCGCTGCTATCAAGTTTAGTTAACACCGTGTGGTTATCCTAGGAACTAAAACACGAAGTAGGTACCGCATTTAAATGGTCAACGTAATCGATCCCTTTTTGAGCGGCGCAATCACGATAGAATATTTCTGTTTGTCCAAGGTCATTAACCGTTATTCATCAAAATTAACAGACATAAACTATATTTGCGGATATAAAAATCAGATATGGCAATTTTACATCGAAAAGAAGAAAAGATACAAGTAGTTTTAGGAAGGTTGCCTAAGCAATACGATCATGAGCAATTTGTAGAAATGTTCATCAAGTTATACTCCAAAGATTGGGGTAAAATCAAAAGTGCCTACATCAAACAATCTCAGGACAAGGAACCAGGAACAGTGGTAAATATGCCAAAGCCCGAGCTTTATTTGAAGCAGTTGCTCGAAACTTACCTTGCAAACCGTCCGGCAGCAACAGAAGTTGTATCGGCGTTAAAAGCGAAGGCGGCGCCAAAACAGAAAGCCGAGCCTGTTACAGTGGGCGAAATTCCTGTTAAAAAGGCAAAGACCGCTGCTAAAAAGACAGCAGAAGTAGCGGAACCAGTAAAAGAAGCTAGGCCAAAAAAGGCTTAAAAGAATTAAATTCTCATTAAAATCGCTAAAGTGCGATCATGTTTTAAAAGGTTCGGGACTAAACTCCGGGCCTTTTTTGTTGCTGTTGGCCCACTTGTTGTAAAGCCAAAAGTGGAAAACTCTGCCGGTGTGGACAAATACCATAAACTACTGATTTATAAGCAACGTTTATAGATTAAACTAAAGTTTAAAGTTATGGAAACAACAGATAAAAAATGCGTTTATGTGTTGGAAGATAACGCCAACATCGCGGATATCATTGAGTTTTTGTTAGTAGAAGAACTTTATGAAGTGAAAGTTTGCAAGAACGTGAACAGTTTTTGGCAAGAAATGCGTGAACATACACCGGACATGATTGTATTGGACGTGATTTTGCCTGATGGCAATGGACTTGATATATGCACCAAATTGAAGCGGGATATTAGGACCCACCACATTCCGATCATGATGATGTCGGCAAATAACCACCTGAACAAGGTAAAATCTAAATGTGATGCCGAAAGTTATATCAACAAGCCTTTTGACTTAAATGACTTTATGCAAAGGATTGATTATTACAGTCATGTCGCATCATGATTTTTTAAGCCACAGTTACACAGATCGCTTTTTGATCAAACCTGTGCGCCTGTGGCTACTTTTCAACTTTTTTACTGGCCTTTGCCGAAAATTGCTTAGTCGTCCCTCCTCGCCATGACTTAAAAACAATCAGCTTTTTTAGTGACTACCGTTACTATTGAACAGCGGAACCTTTGCCATATTTGATGAACAATTTAATTGTCAGATATGAAACAGCACGTCCCGATTTCTGAAATTATGACCAAGAATTTGGTTACCGCCAATGTTAGCGACAGCTTAAGGCACATCAATACGTTGTTGAAAGAAAATAACATCAGTCATTTGCCTATTGTTTCAGGCAGAACATTGGTGGGCATTGTGAGCAAATCCGATATGTTGAGGTTGAGTTTTGCCGATATTTATGATGACCAGACCAATGTGGACGAAACCGTTTTTGAAATGCTGAGAACTGAACAGGTAATGGTTCACAACCCTTTAACGGTTGATGTTCATGATACCGTTAGAGAAGTGGCCGATATCATGAGTAAAGTAGAGTTTCATGCCCTTCCGGTACTGGAAGAGGGAAAAATTGTAGGTGTTATTTCATCAACAGATCTTATCAAATACCTGCTGTTGGCACAACAATATCAAGAATAATTTAGAGTTGGTTAATTAATATCAAGGCCATCTACGCTTAATGTTTAAACAACCTTGCGTATGATGGCCTTGTGGCTTTAACCCAATACTTTAAGCTATATCCTATTGATTTTTGGCGCAGGATTGGCGCTTAGGATACCTGGCAACTTCGAATCCAGAATTACTTTTTTGCCGGCAATTTCTGCATGGTTTCCGTTGTCGTCCTGTTTAACCAGTTTGTATTGGTTTAAACCTTTAAACGGGTCTTCGTCATGGAAAATGTAAAGCGAAGGTTCCTTTGGATTGCCAACGATTTGTTTTTCCCCAATTTTAACGAAGTTATTGCTATCATCACTTCTGTAAATGATGTATTTGCCACTTTTTAGTTCAATGGTAGACCAACTTAAGATTGTTTGGTTAGATTGTACAATGATGTTAAAATGAGCTCCTTGTTCGGAAAATGAAGACACAGGTGTAAGGTTGGTAACAGTTGCGTTGGATAACGCTGGTACGATTTCGTTTTGTTTTACAGGTAGTGTGTGTTCAGCTGCAAAGGAAAGGTTGGTGATTAAACAAGCCATTAGCATGATGCCCAGCTTGTATCTTGATAAAGAAAAATGTTTTTTATTCATGTGATTTTTTATAGATAGAGCGTTGGTAATAGAATTGCAGTGATGAGTTACAACTCCGTGATAAGTTTTAAAAAGAGATCTTTTGCTTTGGTTTTTTCTGGTGTAAGGTTAAAATTAAGTTTTTTTTGCAGGTAGTTGGCAATATCTATGCCACTATTGGCAGGTAGTTGTGTAATTACGGTGGGGATATTTTCGATACCCTTAGCTAGTGCGGCATCAAAATCTTTCAAAAATGTTTCTGGGAGCGGCCTGTTGGCTACCCAGGCTGCGTACATAAAGGGCAGCCCCGTAAATTTCATCCACTCCTCTCCCATGTCATATACATAGCTGAAATCGCCTTTGCGGCCAAAAGTCCTGTCTCCAATTAAAACCATGGCATCGGTATCGGCAGATTGATCAGTCACGAAGTTTACCGCTACTTTGAAATGGTTTTTCAACAGCACTTTGGCTAAGTTGTTGGAAGTACGCGACTGCGCATCAAGCTTAACCGTTTTGATCTCCTGAACGGGTACATCAGAGAATATAAAAACCGAATCTACCGCACCGATAGATCCTATGCAAAAGGAGCTGATAATTTGGGCGTTGGGCACAAACGGAATGGCGGCTACCGGAATTAGGCCAATGTCCACCTGTTTTTCAATGAGCTTGCTTGCACAATCAGCAGGGATATCTAAGCTTAGATCAATCTGTGCTAATACGGGTGAATGTTCTATGCCATAAATAAACGGCTTGGTGTTGGTGTAGGAAACGGCAGAAACTTTTATCTTTTCCAAAACAATTATAATGATTTTTCTAGGTGTGAGGTATTGTTCGAATCGAGTAATGTAAATTTTTTGTCATCAAATTGCAGACGGTATAGCGTGGTATTGGAATGGGGAAATTCTTCCATATCACTAAAGGGTTTGTTGAGTAACATGCACAAAATTAACCGCATAGCCCTACCGTGCATGCAAATCAGCACGCATTTTTCTGCTGTTTGTTTTTTGATATGCGCTATGGCTTTTGCCAAGCGGACACCTACATCGTTTGGGCTTTCGCCGCCTTCAAATTTAGCATGGTAGTTGCCCAATTGCCATTGCCTTACTATTTCCCTAAAAGCTTCTCTAGCTTCCTCGGTATTGGGCTTCCCTTCCCATTCGCCCCAGGCCAGTTCATCTAGGCCATCCAATTGTTCCCAGGGCAGGCCCAGCTCAATAAAGCCTTTAACAGTTTGGTGTGTCCTTTTTAAGGATGAGGTATAAATCTTATCGAATTTTACACGATTGTATTTGTTGAAAAACGCCGCTGCCTGTGCAATTCCAGTATCGTTTAAATCGGCATTTACGCCCCTTCCCTGCACAATTCCTAATCTGTTGAGTTCTGTTTCGCCGTGACGGATGATATAAAGTTCTTTCACTAATTTCAATTTTGAATGATAAGATGATTGGATTGGTTAAATGTTTTTATTCCAAATTCAATCACTATACCCTAATTAACCACTGGTAATTTATAGTAAGATGGTTTTATTTCCTCTTCAAAAACATGGTTGGTATAATCCGTTACTACATTATAAAGCGTATCACGCTCAATGGGTTGGCGTTTTACATTTTTAATTAGCTCTACCAGTTCCTTAGTACTCATTGCCGGCGTTTGCTCTTCGGCGCCTGCCATCGAGTAAATTTTGGTGGTATCATCTAAAGTGCCGTCAATATCATCTACCCCAAAATTTAAGCTCAATTGGGCCGTTTCCCTACTTATCATTGCCCAGTAGGCTTTAATATGTTCAAAATTATCCAGATAGATTCGTGCAATAGCGTAATTACGTAGGTCTTCTACGACAGAAACTTCTGGCACATCACTCATTTGATTGTTCTGGTTTCTGAATTTCAATGGAATAAAAGCCTGGAAACCGCCAGTTTTATCCTGTAGCTGACGTAAACGCTCCATGTGATCAACCCGGTGCCAAAACTGCTCAATATGGCCATAAAGCATGGTTGCGTTTGAACGCATGCCCAGTATATGTGCCTGTTCATGAATGTCTAGCCACTGTTCAGCATTACATTTGTCGTGGGCAATTTTTTCTCTTACTTCAGGATGGAAAATTTCTGCACCGCCACCCGGCATTGAATCAAGTCCGGCTTCTTGGAGATATTTCATGCCATCGTAATGACTCAATTTTGCTTTCTTAAAGATGTAGTAATACTCTACGGGCGTAAGCGCTTTGATATGTAAATCAGGACGATGTGCTTTTGCTTTTCTGAAGAAACTGGCATAAAAATCCAGGTTTTGCTTAGGTACTACCCCTCCGGTAATATGAACTTCCGTTACAGGCTCATCGTCATATTTCTTCAAGATGTCGATCATGCCATCTACTTCCATTTCCCAACCTTCTTCACGCTGCTTAATCATGCGGCTATAAGAACAAAACTTACAGTCATATACACAGATATTAGTAGGTTCAATATGGAAATTTCTATTGAAATAGGTCCGGTTGCCATGTTTTTGCTCACGAATGTAGTTGGCCAGTACACCTAAGTAACTCAGTTGGGCATGTTCATATAAATAAACACCTTCATCAAAAGTAATACGAACACCACCCTTTACTTTTAGGGCGATCTCTTTTAACGATGGAGCCAAATTGGGGTTTTGTATAAGAATATCTAACGATTGCACTATGGGGTCTCCTTAAGATTTAGGCAAAAGTACAATATTGCCTATAATGAACATCATTTTGTTGTAAAATTGGCTTATTTAGATTGCTTATGAGATAAGCTTTAGTTCATTGGTTCATCAGTTCACTGGTGGTGCGGCTTGCATACGATCTAAAAAACCAGAAAACTAAGCAACCAAAGAACTAACTTTGCCGTATGATTGAAAACCAATTTAGCATTTTCGAGAGCGAATTAAATGTTCGTCCAGATGATATCGACATGTTTAACCATGTACATAACAGTAAATATTTGGATTATGTGCTGGCTGCCCGCTATGAACAGATGGATAAATTTTATGGCATGAGCTGGGAAAAGTTTGAGGAACTGGGCTATGGCTGGGTAGTATCTAAAGTTAGCATCTCCTTTAAACGTCCGTTGAAGATGGGCGATCAAATGATTATCAGGACTGGGATTTTGGAAATGAGCGAGAAAGGCAGCAACGTACAGTTCGAAATCATCAATAAAAAAACAGGGAAAGTGTGCTCAGATGGTGTTTTTGAATATGTAATGATTGATTTGAAGACTCAGCGTTCCTGTAAAGTTACTCCAGAAATGATTGCTGCTTACAGTATTTAGCTCAATTTTAATATTTTAGATAGCGGAAATTTTTTGGCCCAATAAAGTATGCGGATATCAGAGAAGAAGTATTAATTTGATTTTTTCCTTTTGATTTTGCCCGTTTTATCTATTTTTGTGCTACAAAATATCACGAACCATGAAGTTTTTTGCAGTCCGTATCAGAATAGCTTAACCGAAGCGAGGACTCCTACATCAGAAAAACAAAATTAAGGGTGCTTTTCAGCATCTCATGGTAATCTTTTTATAAATTATATATGTCACAACCTGTAGAGGCAAAATCACGTTTGTCTAATTTTTTTAAGGTATTAATTCAAGCCTTCAAGGGCATCGAAATCGATTATACGACGATCAGCATCAGAAAAGCCATTGTACTTTTGGCGGTTCCCATGATGTTGGAAATGATCATGGAATCAGTGTTTGTACTGGTAGATCTTTATTTTGTTGGCCATTTGCCTAACAGTGCCGAAGCCATACAGATTGTAGGCTTAACCGAATCGGTACTCACAATTATCTATTCCTTGGCCATGGGCTTAGGGATGGCTGCTACTGCGGTGGTAGCCCGCAGAATTGGGGAGAAAAATACAGAAGCGGCTTCCAGATCGGGCATGCAAACCATTGGTTTGGCTGCTGCTATTTCTATCATTATTAGCATATTGGGGGTTGTTTTTGCCAAAGATATTTTGCTGTTAATGGGAGCTACGGAAGCTACGGCGGTTCAAGGTGTAACCTTCACGCGAATTATGATGGGTACCAGTATGGTCATTATGTTGCTGTTCCTGATCAATGGTATTTTTAGAGGTGCTGGAAATGCTGCTATTGCGATGCAAAGTTTGGGCTTGGCAAATGCGCTTAACATCATTTTATGCCCAATATTGGTACGTGGTTTTGGTCCAATACCTGCTATGGGGCTAACGGGCGCAGCTTTGGCAACTGCTATTGGACGGGGTACGGGCGTACTTTTCCAGGTTTACCATTTAGCTAAAGGAAGCGGTGCGCTAAAAGTGAAACTGGCTTATTTGAAACCTCAAGTGGATCAAATTAAAGCCATTGTAAAAATTGCCGCACCGGCCGTTTTACAATTTGTAATTGCCTCCTGTAGCTGGATCTTTTTGGCAGAGCTAGTGGCTACAACGGCTGGAAAAGTAGGATCAGCAGGTTTTTTAACGGCTTTAAGGCTGATGATGTTTTTTATACTGCCTGCTTGGGGCCTAAGTAATGCAGCAGCTACTTTAGTGGGACAAAACATGGGGGCAGGCAGAATGGATAGAGCTGAAAAATCAGTTTTTGTAACCATTAAATATGCCATGATTTTTATGGGTATGGTAATGGTACTCTTTTTAACCTGCGGCCATTTGTTTGCCTCTTTTTTTACAGATGATCAGCAAATCAGAAACGTTGCGGTAGAAGCTTTACAAATCATGAGCTATGGTTTTATTCTTTATGGTGTTGGAATGGTATTGATAAGTGCATTTAATGGTGCCGGCGATACTTGGACACCTACCAAAATAAATATTGTGGCTTTTTGGTTGTTCCAAATCCCTTTTGCTTATTTCTTGGCCAAGTACCTGGGCATGGGCCCCACGGGCGTATTTATCGCCATTCCGGTAGCTGAAGTAGTAATCACCGTGGCGTCTTATCTGATATTTAAAAAAGGTAAATGGCAGAAAACAGCGGTTTAAAGGACTCAAAAATCGCTCATTATTTCAAGCAGAACTTAGTGAAGTCGAGAAATCTAGCCATCGTTGCTAGATTTCTCGACATTTTTCTCTCTCCACAACCTTAAACTGGGGCCCAAATGGCAGAAAATCCTATATGGTTTCTTCTAATACCTGTGTATAAAAATCCTGAAGTTTCATGCCCATTGCAGCAACCTGTTGTGGGATAAAGCTGGTGGCTGTTTGCCCAGGAATAGTGTTAATTTCGATAAAGTAGAAATTTCCGGTACCGTGTTCCAGGAAATAATCGATACGGACAATGCCACGGCAATTCAGTTTTTGATAAACATCGGCAACCACTTGCTCTACCCTAGCCTTCTCTTCATCGTTCATGTCGCCAGGGGTAATCTCTTCGGTAACACCGGGAGTATATTTGGCATCAAAATCGAAGAACTCATTTTTGGTTTTTACCTCGGTAGTGGGTAGTACCACAATTTTGCCTTTGGTTTTAAATACACCAATTGAAAATTCCCTGCCTTCAACAAATTCTTCTACCAATACCTGGGTATCTTCATTAAATGCTTTTTCAAGGGCCGTATCCAGTTCATCAACGGTTTTTACCTTGCTCATGCCTATGCTGCTACCGCCATTGTTAGGTTTTACAAAATAAGGTAACTTCAGCTGTGCTTTTACCTCATCTGCACTATAGTTGTCCTTAAACAACTGTAAGGACTTGGCTACATTTAGGTTTTTAATGCCATTTACAATGGCCTTGGTATAGCCCTTGTTCATGGTAATGGCGCTAGTTAACGCATTGCAGGTGGTATAGGGAATGCCCAACATATCAAAATAACCTTGCAATTTGCCATCTTCGCCCGGCGAGCCGTGTATGGCAATAAATACACCATCAAAAACAATTTTCTTGCCTTTTACCGTTAGGGAGAAATCGTTTTTATCTACTTCAATTTTCACTGAATCGGCGGGTTCGTAAAACCATCCGTTTTCGGTGAGCATTATTTTGTACACTTCATACTTGCTGGTATCGATGTTTTGGCCAATGGTTGCAGCACTTTTAACAGATACTACCCACTCGCCAGTGGTGCCGCCTGTTAGTAATGCAATGGTTTTTTTCATTTTGTTGAGTTTAGGTTTAATTTTTGATCAATGAGCCTGGGCTCCGTAAGTGCTTAAAAAAAGTTATGGTCAAAAATAAAAATTAGTTAAACAGATTTGTTTTTAATTTAAGATAAATATTTTTTTAAGCTAAATTTGGGCTTCATTTATTAAAAAACGGAACGCGAATGGGCAACTTCACCGAGTACCTTAAAACCAAGTCATTCAGAAAGAATATTATAGCCGCAATTTGTACTTTTTTTGGTTTGTTGCTGATCGCTTTTTTCAGCTTACGTTACTACACCAAACATGGCGAAGGTTTAAATGTTCCTTCATTGAAAGGACTAAAGATAGAAGATGCCATTAGCAAGCTCGAAGGTCTTGGCTTGCGTTACGAAATTGATTCAGTTTATGTAATGGACCAACCTCCGGGTATTGTAACCGATCAGGATCCAGATCCTGAAACTTTCGTGAAGGATAACCGAACGATTTATTTGACCATTAACACCAATAATGCGCCAAATGTGCGGTTTCCAGATGTTGAAACCAAATCTCTGCGTGAGGCAAAATCTATCATAGAAAGCTATGGTTTGAAGCTGGGCGATACCACTTATAAACCTGATGTAGCTAGAGATGTGGTGTTGGAAGCTTTGTTTGGCGGCCAACCGATCAAGCCAGGCGAAAGCCTGCCAAAAGGCTCGCGAATTAATTTCGTACTTGGTGATGGCCGTGGAAATGAAGAAGTAGAATTATCTAACCTGATTGGATTAACCTTGGATGAAGCTAAATTTTCCCTAAAAGGTGCCATGCTCACCATTGGTACCATTAGCTATGAGGGCACGATCACCGATACTGCAAATGCGGTAATCGTGAGCCAATTCCCCTTGCCTACCGATAGCGTAACTAAAGTGCGCATTGGAACCCCTATTAACTTAACGCTTTCAAATAAAAAACCTTAAACCCATGAGCACAAACAAGCCTAATAAGAAAAAAACAAAGATAATTATCGGCATTTTAGCCATAGTTGTAGCAATTGGCGGCTATTTTGCCCTTAAATTCTACAACACTTACTTTGCCCCAAACGTTACTGCCAAAGAAAAGTACCTGTATGTAAAAACCGGATATGTATTTGAGGATTTGGTGACCGACCTCCGTTATAAAGATATCCTGAAAGATATTGGTACCTTTTGGGAAGCCTCGGAGCGTATGAATTTACAGGGGCCGTTAAAGCCTGGTAAATATCGCTTAAAAGAAGGTATGACCAATAGGGCTTTAATCAATATGTTAAAGGCAGGTAACCAAGAGCCCGTAAAACTGAAATTCCAGAATATTAGGAAAATTGAAGGCTTGGCCAGTTTACTTGCGAAAAACTTGGAGCCTGACTCGGTTGCCTTTATGCGCTTATTAGACTCGGCAGCCTTTGTAGAAAAATATGGATTTAACACCGAAAACGTTTACACCATGTTTATTCCAAATACTTATGAAATGTATTGGAATACCTCCAGGGAAGATTTCTTCAAAAAGATGAATGAGGAGTATCTTAAATTTTGGAATGACGAGCGTAAACAGAAAGCTGCAGCGCTTAATTTAGATCCGATTAAGGTAACCATTTTAGCATCCATTGTAGATGCCGAAGCCCTTTATGACAAGGAAATGCCAACCATTGCCGGACTTTATCTAAATCGTTTGAAAAAGGGAATGTTGCTACAGGCCGATCCTACGGTGATTTTTGCCAACGGCGATTTTACCGTTAAACGTGTTACCGGTGCTTTGTTGGGCGTTGATTCTCGCTATAATACCTACAAATATGTTGGTTTGCCTCCAGGCCCTATCAATATGCCTAGCATTAACGCCATCGACGCAGTGTTAAACAAAGAGAACAACAACTATTTATATATGTGTGCCAAAGAGGATTTTTCTGGTTACCATAATTTTGCGGCTACCGTTCAGGAGCATAACATTAACGCCAAAAAATACAGAGAAGCCTTAAATCAGCGAAATATTTATAGATAATGTTTACCTACGAAACGCAAGTTAAAGTTAGATACGCCGAAACTGATCAAATGGGTGTGGTTTACCATGGCAATTATGCCCAGTATTATGAAATAGCCCGTACCGAGTGTTTTGAAGCCTGCTCAGGAATGACCTACGCTTCCATGGAAGAAGACGGCGTAATGTTGCCCATATTGGAGTTGCAATCAAAATATTTGAAGCCCGCACGGTATAATCAGGTGCTCACGATTAAATCTATCGTGCGTGAACTGCCAAGTGTGCGCTTGCATGTGGAGTACGAAATTTACAATGAATCTAAAGAACTGATCAATATCGGAAAAACCACTTTGGTTTTTGTAGACAGCCAAACACGTAGGCCATGTCATCCACCTGAAAAGTTCATGAAGAACGTAAGACAGTATTTTTAATTTACAATAGTATATTTACGATTTTAGATTGAAGTTGCGGGCATACGAGTTTGATAAATAGCTTGATAGCAAGCCAGCTAAGTAATTAACCGATTTAACGGTTAACCTCCAATTAAAAAGTTAGCCCCTAATATGAATTGGTTACACAAACAGCTTTTAAAATTTAGGCCCTACGCAATGTTCATTGCCTGGACCAAGGTTTGTGTGCTCCCAGGATTTAGCCCCTTACCTATTTATACCGTTGCCACTTTCTTTTTCCGGGAGGTAGGTAAAGATACATTGGTGAATAAGGCTTCGTCGTTGGCCTACAATTTTATGTTGGCTATCTTTCCGGGAATAATCTTCTTATTTACCTTAATTCCGTATATCCCTAAAAGGATTGGTTTTCAGGATCAATTGATGTCACTTTTGGCCTTGGTATTGCCCAATAATGCCTTTTTAGCCTTCGAAGCTACTATTAATGACATCGTGAATATCCAAAATGGCAGCTTGCTATCTATAGGTTTTGTGCTATCCCTTTTCTTTGCCACCAATGGGGTGCATAATTTGATGATGGCCTTTAACAAAGCCTCTTTGATTGTGGAAACACGAACACTGTTGAAACGTAGATTGGTAGCCTTAGTTTTAACAGTAGTATTGGTGCTATCCATGATTGTTTGTATCGCCGCCATGGCCCTAGGCGAAATCACCATTAACTATTTAAAAGAAGAGATAGAATATGAAGGTAATTTGACCATCCACCTCATCAGGTTTACCCGCTGGGCACTGCTGGGCATTTTATATTTCATCAATGTTTCTATCCTTTACCGTTATGGCCCGGCACATGCCAAAAAATGGAAGTTTTTTAGTGCGGGGTCGTGGTTGGCCACCATTTTGGCTTTTTTAACCATCTGGGGATTTTCATTTTACATCAACAATTTTAGCGCCTACAACAAACTTTATGGTTCTATCGGGACCTTAATGGTGGTCATGATTTGGCTGTACCTTAATTCCTTAATCTTGTTGATTGGTTTTGAGCTTAATGCAAGTGTCGACCTCTCCAAACGAAGTGTAAAGATCATCAGACCAAATTTCAATCTCTTTAAAAGCAGATCTTCGGACTCCAATTCTTAAACAAATGAAAAACCTGATCAAAACATTTTTGGTAATGCTGCTTTTATGCGGTGCTTTGGTGGTAAATGCTCAAAAAAATGAAATATTTAAACCTAAAGTGGTTTATCAATCTGATGATTTGATTATTACCCAAGTTTCCAAGAGTGCTTACGAGCATGTTTCCTATTTACAAACCCAAGAGTTCGGGAAAGTACCTTGTAATGGTTTGGTGGTAAGCGATGGCAAAGAGGCCATTATATTTGATACCCCTACCAATAACAAAAGTTCGGAAGAATTAATCAAATGGATTACCAATAAGCTTCATTTCAGGATAAAAGCCATCATCCCCACCCATTTTCATGATGATTGTTTGGGTGGATTAAAGGCCTTTCACGATCATCACATCCCATCTTATGCCAATTTCAAAACGATAGCGTTTGCCAGAGAAAAGGGTTTTGTAGTTCCTCAAAATGGTTTTAAGGATGCGCTAAAGCTTAAGGTGGGTAAGCAAACCATCACGGCTAAATTTTTTGGAGAAGGACATACCAAGGATAATGTAGTGGGTTATTTCCCTAGTGAAAATATCCTATTTGGTGGTTGTTTAATCAAAGAACTTGATGCAACGAAAGGCTATTTAGGCGATGCCAATGTGGAAGCTTGGGCCAACACCGTAGAGAAGGTTAAAAAGGAATATCCGAACGTAAAGCTGGTGATTCCAGGGCATGGTGAACGTGGCAATTCAAAATTGCTGGATTATACCATTAGCTTGTTTCGAAAATAAATCGTTTGGCATTTAAGCTGTGTTGGTCGTTACCGTGAATTTATTCAGGGCTTCGTTGCTAAAAAAATGCTAATGTTTAGCAAACTTTCTCCTACATCCTTCTAAAAGTGCATTTATAGAATTTGCGCATTTCAGCTCAACATGGCAAACGTATGATCTAAATCATTGCCGACGTGCAAAAAAATAGGAAATTCAGCATACCTCCGTCCTTAATCAATCCGAATGCATTCTTCCCTCCATTTCGAGGGGGTATCCCATTATTCTATATAGAAGTAAAATACGATAAGATTTTAATTTTTATACCAATTTTCCATAATCATATTCCTTCTTTTTGTAGTTTTTTATAAGCATTATAGATATAAGTTGTAAAATAAATTTGTTTTTATAAAATGTTGTTTATTAGATATTTAGTTTTTAAAATTGATTAAAATATTAAATACATATACTATGAAAACACCACAATAAAAACCATTATCTTTTTTACTCATTCGTCGATATACTACAAAATAACTTTTGTCGCTTAGGTATTCTTTTTCAACTCAATCTGCCCATTTTTAATATACGCCAATACAGAGAAAATAAAAGAATCCGGAGGTACATATTTCAGGTCTGCTTCAAAATTTGTTATTGTTGGTCGAACACATACCGGAGATGAAAATGGAATCAGCACTTACTACCAAGGATATATCTACCAAGGATAATTGTTTAAGATATCTTTTATGTGATAATTTAAATTTATTAAAAATGAGAAAAAATATTTTATTATCCCTTTTAATTATTGTGATCGGGGTACAAACATATGGACAACAAGTTTCAAAAATATCCATAAGTGTAAAACAGGATCAGGATTATTCTCATTATTCAAGAACACATAAAACTTTGAGAACTTTGGGCTGGGTATCTTTAGGAACAGGCATAGTTTCCAGTGGGTTGGGGTTAATAGCTCATGTGACAAGTGCAGACACAGACACTGGAGAAAAAGAAGACTGGTTAATTGTAACTGGTGGAACACTTATAGCTGCTAGTGTCCCACTTTTTATTGTTTCCCATCATTATAAAAACAAAGCAGCTTCCACTTTGTCCTTGGGTAGCCAAAAGGTTCATATTCCGCAAAACGGTGGTCGTACGGTTTCAGATATGCAACCTACTGTCACATTGGATATTCCGTTGAATGGACAATTCTAGAAGTAAAATAGCAAGGTAAGATTGGAGTGCATGCTGATATTGTTCGGGTGATTGCATATCAGATATTGATTCAGTTTATGATACATTTTGCTCCGAGCCCAGGCGGCTGTGGTTTTGCCGAAGCTGGTATTGCGGCCTTGTTTTCCAAGCATGTAGATACTTTGTATATCGCTTAGTATTGGAGGTCGCATGTATCGGTTTTACCTTTATAACACCTGATTGAGTAACTAGCTTAATTTTAACTAAATAAAGATACAATGAAAAACAGCTTAATCCTGATGCTAACTCTAGCATCGATCATCGCCTTAACAGCTTGTAAAAAAGATAAATTTGCCGACAAGCCAACACAAGAAAAAATACTAGGCAGATGGAAATTTGTGTCTCTAACTACCGAAATCACTATGCCACCGGCCCCTGTTCAAACCAATACCGAACACGGCTCGGAAGGTGATTATTTTGATTTTCGTACAGATGGAAAGTTGTACTGGCACATTGGGGGCCAAGAAGAGTCTTATTCTTATAGCATAGCAAACGAAAACATGCTAATTATTGATGGAGAGTCTTATACGATAAAAGAACTTACTGAACAAAAGTTGGTCATCGAATTTGTAAGTACAACCGCCACCCGAAAGCAAATCTATACGCTCAGCAGGTAATATCATTTTTAAAAATATTTTAAACAGATCTATATGAAAACTAATCGATTTTTAATTGCAGTGATGCTGTTCGCTGGAGCGATAATATTCATCGCTGGTTGTAAGAAAGAAAGCCCTATAAGTGAAGAAGAGAAAGCGGTACAAATGATACAGGAAAAAATGCTGGGTCGCTGGAATTTGATAGAATTTATAGAAGAAACAAAAAAGGGTAATGAGCCTCCTGTAATCATCGACAATGATCCGAAAAACGTTTACTTCGAATTTTTTGCCAATGGCAGAGGAAAAACCAATGCTGAAGGCGAGGAAGAATTTTCCTATGAAGTGAAACCAAACATCTTGGTATTGTGGGGTGCTGAGCAGGCTATTATCGAACTAACTGATAATAAATTTACCTTTAAAAATACAGTTACTTTAAGTGGCGTCACCTACACGCAAACCTATTACCTAACCCGCTAGCAATAACATGAAAAAAATAATGGCTTGACACTGCTAATTAGGTAAAACCTCTGTTGTAACTTTTGCACCACGCGTTTGTGCTAAAACCATACAACGAACGGTACGGAAAAAATAGAAAATATACGAAAAAGGAGCGATTTTCAATCGCCCCTTTTTTATGCGGAGAGTGAGGGATTCGAACCCCCGGACCTGTTACAGTCAACAGTTTTCAAGACTGCCGCATTCGACCACTCTGCCAACTCTCCGCCGCAAAAGTACAAACTCTAGTCAATTTTGCAAACTCTGATTAAAAAAATGTTAAATAAAGTTTAACTGGCTTTATGAAACCCATTGTAAACCAAAAAAATAACTTTAAAACGAAGCTGTAAATTACCGACAAGAAAAATACTTAAGGCTATAAATTTTGATAGAAATACACTTGATAGATGATATTTTGCTAACCCACTGTACTTAATCATTTCTGTTATTTAAGGATTTTTTGAGTACAGAAGAATTTATATTTGTAACCTTAACAGAACTGATAAATCATGAAAACCTCCCTCCTCCTTATTTTATTATTATCTAGCCTGCACTTATCATCGCAATCAATCCATGTAGATCGTAAGGATATTTCCATGCCGGGGGCTGATCGTGTTAAAAATGTAGTTGATAGTGCCTTAAATAAAATGATCAGGAAGCCATTGATTCATTCTGCTTCGATTGCCGTGGTTTTTAATGGAAAGGAATATATAGGGCATTATGGGGAGTTGGAGGAAGGGAAGAAGAATATTCCGAATAATGAAACAATTTATGAAATTGGCTCATTGAGCAAAACGCTAACCGGGATGTTGACCGTGAAGGCTGTACAAGATAAGAAATTGAATATTGATGATGACGTACAAAAGTATCTAACAGAAAGCTATCCCAACCTGAAATTTAAAGATCGTCCTATCAAAATCAAGGATCTCCTATCCCACACCAGTGGTATGCCTAATATGCTTCCCTCCGAAGCAAATCCAATCCTGCAAAATTTCACAGATCATGATACGCCAGCTAAGCTCAATAAATTATATCAGAATTACCAAAAAAAGGATTTCTTAAGAGATCTACATCAAGTAAGAATAGATACTGTACCAGGTTATAAATACAATTACTCCAGCGCTGGCACCCAACTTATGGCTGCTATTTTAGAGAAGGTTTACAACGTGGATTTTGAAAAATTATTGACAGATTATCTATCTGAAAATATGGCGATAGAAAATACTAAGATCAACCTTTCCAATCTGGAGTTGCAAAGGCTTGCCGTTGGTTATCATAGTGATAATAAAGTAACTACATTTCCAATGCCGATATTGCCTTGGGGTGCTTCTGGTAATATAAAATCCACTTTACCTGATATGGTAAAATACATGCGGTTTTTGTTGCAAAAAAATAAAGCTACCGCAGAAGCATATCGACCAATCGTAAATTTTAATCCCGAGTTTAGTGTTGGATATTTTTGGAACATTATTACAGAAAACGAAAAATTAGGAACATATTATTTGCATCATGGAGGTGTGCCTCGTTCTCAATGTTACATCTATATTGTTCCAAAATATGAATTAGGTTTTTTTATTATCACCAATCAAAGCGGCAACAATACAGCTTCAATAATGGATGAGGCATTAATTGAAATATTTGATAAGATAATTAAATCTAATAATAGGAACTAAGTATGAACTGTTCTAGTTTTTTTGAGTAATGTAAGGGCGGTTGTTTAAAATTCTAACTGCGTTAAAGTTTTCTCAATTTATAGTAATTATCTACTTACCTACTCCCGTGGACTCTTCTCTTTTTAGCTGTTAGGATACCTTCAGATTTTACGAATCCTGCATTTGTAGTGCTATAAAATAAACTGGATTTGCTGATCGATTTGTACAAAAAAAGGGGATGATTTTTACATCATCCCCTTTTTTGGGCGGAGAGCGAGGGATTCGAACCCCCGGACCTGTTACAGTCAACAGTTTTCAAGACTGCCGCATTCGACCACTCTGCCAGCTCTCCGAGGGCAAAAGTACAAACTCTAATCAATTCCACAAACTTAACTAGACGGATTTTGTGAAGTTTACTTTAAGCACTTCGTTATCAGCTTGAAAAAATAATTCAAGTCTGCGGATTGGTTGAATTGGCACGGTTATAGCCGTAAAATTGTACAACTAAATGAAGAGTTAACTCCAACCAGCTATTAACGAAGTATGTATATTAATCTTAAAACGGCGCTCCTTGCTGCCATTTTATTAGCCTTCACTTATTTTTACTATTTCGGCGGACGAACACTCAACTTTTTGAGTTTAGGTACAGTTGTATTCTTTTTGCTTGGCTGTGTGGTCATCCTAGCGCTCACTACCCTACTCATCGGTCTTATCGCCTATTTGTTGAATACGGGTGTCATCTATCCAAATACGGGATTGTTAATCTCGTTGGTGTTTGTGTTGCTTTTGTGCGTGTTTTGGTTGGTTTATGGTTTTATGCAGCTCCCAAGCTTCGCTGATTTTAGTGCCTACCGGATTTTCATCAAGCAATTTCTAACGTCTCATTTATTATACATTGCGGTCTGTTCTGTGGTCATAGGTGGTGGCGTTCGTCTTTTTTTATACCGCTCCCAGCAGGCAGCTGCACCCGAAGCAATGCCAGGCAATATCAAATTTATCTTCTATATTTTAGCGGCTCTGGTGTTAAGTGTGCTCTCCTTTTACTGGATGAAGAAAATTAAGCAAGCACCCATGCAAATTGAAGAGCAGGCTTATCGTAACCTGCCGCTAGCGCAACAACTGCTAAATACCAAGGGAATTTATATCGCTTCAAAGCCTTATTATCTTCCAGAAAGCCAAGAAGTCATCATTTTATTGGAGTATCCTAGCTCCAACAAAAAGGTTCCTGTTGGCCAAATTTTTAGGATAGATAAGGATGGTGCAATTAAGGACAGTCTTAAGACCTCGGATTTAACGATAGAGCGCTTGATCTTCGATAATGGTTTGTTGATCTCTCAAGATAGTGATAAAGTATATACCTGGATTTTTGACGGTCAAAAAAGTGCACTGGATAAGGGTAAAGCAACGGCCAAACGTATGGAAATAATACCATTAACTGAAAACGCCAAAGCGGTTAAACTCGTCTATTTTAAAAAAACGGAAAAGGCTGCTTGTGATACGGGCGCCGAAGAAATTTGGAATGGTACCAAGTACTATCATGTCCTTACCAAAGCCGATACCTTGAAAATAAAGCTGAATAATGTATATCCAAAGGCCAGCGATGGGCAATGTGTAGAACAGACCTTGGAATACTACAGCTTGGATAACCTTCCGTATGGATTAATGAGAATCGGTGAAAATGCTTATTACGTAATTGGCCCTTCAAACAAATAAGATACAAATGAAAATACTGTACCTATTGTTACTGATCAGTTGCTCTTGTTATGCCCAAAATAGCAACATGACCACTATTGGTTATGCCAATCAGTTTGACCTGCTTCCGAAGTTGAATTTTGAAAAAAGCACCCAGGCAAAGTATGACAGCATTCCTGCGACGAATATGCTTACACAGCCCAAGTTGTTTGGAGATGCCAGTCATTTTTCCATTCAAACGAAGAAAGGCATGTTGAACTTGAAAAAATACAACGAGAAAGTTAATTCAACAGAAGGTTTTAAGGGCTATCAATATGCTGGTTATTACCCTACGCTACAAATGCATGCGCTTTTCAGCCACCATACTGCTGAGCATATTGGTTTTAGCGATCTTATTTTAGTGGATGATTTAAGTGCCAAAAAATACGCCATCGCATCTGTGGGAGACGATGCCGTACAATTGCCCATCCCTTCGCCAAAACAACAGTATTTGGTTTATTTTTATAATTGGATGTATCAAAAAAACAGTTCTTTTATTGGGGTGTTAAAAATAGGCAGTAGAAATCAGCCTCAAACCCTTCTCGTTGAAAAAGCGAGCTACGAAACTAAAAAATGGGCTGTTGAGGGAATTAAATGGGTAAATGATCGTGCTTTTATCGTGAAAGCATTTACAGCAGAGAAAAATGGCACCGTACAGGTGAAACGATACGATTATTACCTGGCCCAGCTTCAACCTTAAATTGACATGTTTATGCAGAAACTATGGCTTTTAACCATTTTGCCGCTTTTCTTGAGCTTTGTAAGGGATTGGAAATATTTTTATCCCTTTAATGATCGTAGCTATGTTTTGGCTATTGAGGAAAGCCGTTCGAAACAAGCAGAAGAGCGAGTTTGCACAGTCCGTTTCTTTCGTCATGATTCTGGCTCGCAAACTACCCTCTGGGAACAAGATTTGGCAATCCAATATGGTCGCGAAACTAAGCAGACAGACTTTAATGGTGATGGCTTTTCAGATTTTTTAATCCTGAAAGGTACTGCCGCAAGGGGAAGTAATGAACTTTATTATTTGTTTTTGGCTGATCCAAAAGCTAAGACACTTACCAGGGTAAAAGGCTTTGAAGATTTGCCTAATGCCAGCTATAACCCCAAATATCAGGTAGTTATCACTTATAGTTTTGCAGGAAAAAATTACTACAGTATCTATCGTATCAACAAAGCAAACCAACTGATCCAGGTGGGCAATAGTTTCGAAGATTCTTTTAATAGCGACGAAAATGTTTTAGATACCAAGATTGCTGCAGCTTTAAGAAAGCACCATACTGGTAAAAAGAAACCATTGTGATGTGCCGGAGCACTACTCTCCTACTTTTTTATAATCGTTGGAAGTGCTGGTGTTGTTATTGGCCAGAAAAAGAAACACCCATCCCCATTCATTGTGCAATTGATCCAAATGCAAACTATTGTCCTGATTTAAGGATAACTGCACCTGCTTGTTCTTGAATTTGCCGTAAAGGAGCGGTATAGGTACTGCACTGCGTTTAGGTTTGGCAACAAAGTAACCATCTTTGAATTTTCCTTTAATTTCAATGCTTTTAGACGTACTTCCTTCCGTTTCTAAAGTAGCCCTTATTTTTCCGTTATCCAATGCAAGTAGTGTGATGGTTGCACTTGGCGAGGTAATGGTATCTATTTGCCCAATACTGTTCAGGTGGTACCATAAAGTATTATAAGTGCCATGGCTCTTGGTTATTCCAGTATTCTGATAAACACCATTTAAAGTACTCAATGACTTTATTTGAAGCATGTCGGTTCTTTGCGGTTGTTGCAGTGAGGTCGCACATCCAGTAAGCAGTGCAGTACAGGTTAAAATAAACAAGCAATATAAGGGCTTCATGTTGAGCGGGCTTTGGTCTGTCAATACCGTGCAAAATTTGTTCCAAGTCCTTAAGTATAACTATTCATTAAACCGTTTAGGCGAAAAACATTTCAGAATAACTGGCTTTTATGATACCTTTGGACCATAATCAAGAAGCCCTTTTTCGAAGTGCTCGATATAAGGAAATCATCTAAATACCTCAGCTCCTATTTTTGATGTTAATTAAGCTTGTTTAATGCCCAGAAAGAAGATTAGAACATTTACCATTGCCCTTACGCTAATCATACAACTTCTATTTTTATCCGCCATTTTTATGGAGAAACTGCAGAACGTTTATACGCCTTTTGCCATCATTGTTCTAAGTCTGTTGCTGCTGATTTCCTATATTAAGGTGCCCATTCATCACCGAACCAATTTACACGAGCATGTGTTGATTGTGCTTTGGATTCCGGCCGGGGCATTGGCTTGTTACGCACTTAATAATGTTTACCATTTGGGGCCGGTAATTGCGGCAGGTATTGTGGGTACATCGGCATCGTTTATACCACTGTTGAATAAAAAATCTACTTATTTAAAACAGTTGCCTGCAACATTTTACTGCGGAGCGTTTATCGGAATGACCAATATTGCCATTGCCTCTTCGGTTTATTTTGTGTTGGCCGCATCTTTTTTTGCCGGAGTTTTGTTGTTGGTTTCCAAAAGTTTGTTTAACGGCCTGGGCGGTAAATTGGGCACGGTAGCTTTTACCGCAGTAACCATCACTTCGTTTATCTTTTTCCTGTTGTTTAAAAAATGATTGCATTTATCCTTATTCTCGTTGCAATAATTGCCGCAATGCTCACTTTTTATGTAAACCACCAGCTCAGGCAAGGTCCCGTAAGATCTTCTGCATTGTTGTCTTTAATTGTTGCTGCAACCTTTTATTTCTTTCCAAACCTGTTGCCAACAGAATTGGCTAAAAATATTCCGGTTGTTTTTATAGGAGGATCTTTCATCGGAATGGCTTCCAAGAAAATCATCGATAATTATATCAAGTTGGCTATTTCGGGTTTAGTGTTTGCGGTTATTTACCTCAATACCAGTAGCTTTTTTAATGGGTATGGTGGTGCACTGGGAGCGTCTGCAGGTATTTCACTCCTGTCGGTTTTAAGCTTGCCATTTTTTACTCCTAAAAAACATCACCTTACCAATGGGGTGCTCCAATTACGAAAAATCATTTTCAGAAGGAATAAAGATTAATTCTTAGTAAATTAGCGACATGTTTTACGCAAATAAAAAACATACTGCCCCGGTAAATTCGGCTGAGCAAAACGCTAAAATCTTGACAAATGTTAAAGGGTTATTGGAAAAAAAGCTCGTACAGATTAACGGCAATGTGGTTTCTTTATACCCTCAGCTTTGGAAAGACCAAGAAAAGGCGGTCAACTGGATCAAATGCCTCTACATTTACTGCTGCCTAAAAAAGCAGATCAAGGCCAAGCAAGCACTTTATTTTGAAGATATCGCTACGAAGCAAATTATCGGCTCAATGGTAAATAATGTACCTAAGGTCATCAACTTTGAATTTACTGATCAAACCCACAAAATTTGATTTTTAAATAACTTTTCCCCTTTGTAAACTAGCTATCTTTGACTAGCATCACCATAAAAGCCAATTATGTCAGTAAAGAAAATCTCAAAAAAAGGAAACGTACTCACCATAGATATTGGCGGAACAAATATTAAAGCTTGCATTTTGGATGATAATGGTAAAATCATTACCGATTATATCTCAGAACCTACTCCAAAAAATGCTGGACCCAAAGAGGTGATCGAAACCATTAAAAAGCTGACCAAGGGGCTGAAAAATTTTGAAAAAATTTCTGTGGGTTTTCCGGGCTATGTAAGGGATGGTGTGGTGCAAACAGCTCCTAATTTGGCAGAAAACAAATGGGCCAATGTAGATTTAGCAGATCAAATTAGCCAGTGGTTTAACCTCCCCGTAAGGTTGGTTAATGATGCGGATCTGCAAGGCTTGGGTATTGTAAAAGGCAAAGGCCTGGAAATTGTATTTACCCTGGGTACTGGTTTTGGTACGGCCCTGCTCTTTGATGGCGATTTGCTGCCTCACTTTGAACTGGCACATTTGCCCATCACCAAAGGAGAAAGCTACGACGAATATATCGGTAAAAGAGGTTTTGAAAAAGTAGGCAAGGAAAAATGGAACGAGAGATTGAAATATATCATCGAAATATATAAAACGGTTTTTAACTTCGATGTACTTTACATTGGTGGTGGAAACGCTGCAAACATCAATTTTAGGCTAGACCATAATATCAAAATTGTTTCCAATAAAGATGGTATTAAGGGCGGTGCCAAACTTTGGAAAGCCAAAGAGAAATTCTTGGTTTGCACTAATCTGCATGATTAGAAATATCAATAATCTTTAAATTATTTTGTAAAAAGCAACATAAAAATGAGTATCAACAACACTGAAAAGAACTACAATTTCGGCATGATTGGTTTGGGAACCATGGGCAGAAACTTGCTGTTAAACATGGCCGATCATGGGTTTTCTGTAACCGGACATGATAAGAGCGAGAAAATGCTTGCCTTGTTAGAAGAAGAAGGTAAAGCGCATCATCTGAAAGGATTTGCCAAGGTAGAAGATTTTGTAGAAAGCTTAACTTCTCCGAAGACGATTATTTTGCTAGTTCCTGCAGGTAAGATTGTAGATGAAGTGATTGCAGAAATTACACCTTTATTGAGTAAAGGTGATATTATTATCGATAGTGGAAACTCTTATTATGCTGATACGACCAGAAGATCAGTGGCATTAAAAGAGCAAGGTTTCCATTTCTTTGGCATGGGTATTTCAGGTGGTGAAGAAGGTGCTCGTTTTGGACCTAGCTTAATGCCAGGCGGCGATAAGCAAGCCTACAGCGTCGTAAAAGATTTACTAGAGGCGGTATCTGCTAAAGTTAATGGCGAGCCTTGTGTAGCTTACATTGGTCCTGGCGCTTCTGGACACTTCGTGAAAATGACCCACAACGGTATCGAGTATGCTATTATGCAATTGTTGGCTGAAACCTACGATATCCTTAAAAATGGCTTAGGTTATGATAATCAACAGATCCAGCAAGTATTTGAAAAATGGAATAATGGCCGTTTGAAATCTTTCTTGATGGAAATTACCAAAGATGTTTTCTTGTTTAAGGATGAAAAGACTGGTAATTTATTGGTAGATGAAATTAAGGACCAAGCTAAATCAAAAGGTACTGGTAAATGGACCTCTCAAATTGCGATGGACGTTGAAATTCCATTAAATACCATTGATGCTTCGGTAGCGGCTAGAAATTTATCTAAGTTGAAAGATTTACGTGTAGAATTAGAAGGTGCATTTGGTAAATCGGCAAGCATTTCGCAAAACAACGATTTTGAAGCACAATTAGAAGAAGCATTTTATTTTGCCATGGTATCGGCTTACGCCCAAGGCATGCATTTATTGTGGAAAGCTTCCGAAGAATATGGCTACGAGTTAAATATGGCCGAAATTGCGAAGATCTGGAGAGGTGGTTGTATCATTCGTGCCGAGTTTTTGCAAGATATTTACGAAGCATATCAAAAACAACCGAGCTTACAACACCTTTATCAAGATGCTTCTATCCAACAGAAACTTCAAAAAGGTTTAAAGGATACTCGTAACGTGATTGCATCTGCTATTAGCGCCGGTATTGCAGTGCCTTGTTATGCAGCGGCCATCACTTACTTCGATACTTTGAAAACCGGAAGAATGCCGTCTAACTTGATCCAGGCACAACGCGATTATTTTGGCGCACATACTTTTGAGCGTATTGACAGTGAAGGCGTTTTTCACGCAGAATGGAGTAAATAAGTTAAAAGTAAAAATTCAAAAGTTAAAAATAAACTAGCCGCAGATACACAGACAAGAAATTGAGTGTTACATCTGTGGCAAAAACGAAGCTCTAATTAAGCTTTTAAAAAAATGAAAAAAGCAAGTAAACTTAATCCTACCATATTTGTCATTTTTGGTGGCACAGGCGATTTAAATAAGCGCAAACTAGCTCCGGCATTATATAATTTATACACCGAAGGTTATATGCCAGGCAAGTTCGCTATCATTGGAACGGGAAGAACGGCATTTACCGACGAGAAATATCAGAAAGAGCTATTGCATAGCGTTAATGAGTTCTCTAGAAATGGAAAGGTGAAAAAGGATAAATGGGATGTTTTCAGCCAGAGCATCCACTACTGCACTATCGACATCAAATCGCAGCAGACTTTCGAAAACCTTAAGGGTGAAATTGAAAAATACCAAGCTGATTTTGGGGAGAAAACCCAGGTGATTTTCTATTTGGCGGTAGCGCCTAACCTATTCCCGTTAATTGCCCAATGCTTACACCAGTATAAGCTTACCGGTAACGAAGAAAATTGCAGGATTGTAATTGAGAAACCCTTTGGTCATGATTTAGAAAGCGCAAAGGAACTGAACTTGTTGCTAAGCGGTATTTTCACCGAGAAGCAAATTTACAGAATAGACCACTATTTGGGTAAGGAAACAGTACAGAACATGATGGCTTTCCGTTTTGCCAATTCGCTGTTTGAACCATTGTGGAACCGTACCTACATAGAGCATATCCAAATTTCGGTAACGGAACAATTGGGCGTGGGCGATAGAGGTGGTTATTATGAAGGTGCGGGCGCTTTGAGGGATATGATTCAAAATCACTTGCTACAGCTCCTTTGTTTGGTGGGCATGGAAGCCCCTATTTCTTTCAATGCCGATGAAATCAGGGACAGAAAAGTGGAGGTTTTAAAAGCCGTTAGGCCATTTAAACCTGAAGAAATTAGTGCGCATGCTGTTCGTGGCCAGTACAGCAAAGGCTGGGTAGAAGGCAAGGAAGTGCCAGGCTACCGTTCAGAAAATGGCGTAGATGCTCATTCGAATACAGAAACCTTTGCTGCCGTTAAGTTCTTTATCGATAATTGGCGCTGGCAAGGTATTCCATTCTACTTGCGTACAGGTAAACGGATGAACCAAACCTCATCAATTATTACCATTCAGTTTAAGGATGTTCCGCACCATATTTTCTCTAACAACGTAGCGGAAACTTGGCAGCAGAATAGGTTAATCATCAGCATTCAGCCAGAAGCAAGTATCAGGTTGCAGGTACAATCTAAGCGCCCGGGTTTGGATATGGTGTTAAACCCTGTGGATATGGTATTCAATTACAAAGGCACTTATGAGAACGATTCGCCAGAGGCCTATGAAACCTTGCTTTTAGACGCCATTTTGGGTGACCAAACACTGTTTATGCGTGGTGATCAGGTAGAAGCTGCTTGGGAACTCGTGATGCCAATCATCCATACTTGGGAGAATAAAAAATCGCTGAGCTTCCCTAACTATGCGGCAGATAGCTGGGGACCAGAAGAAGCCGAAGCGCTGATAGCGAGAGATGGTTATCACTGGTTTACCTTGCCGATTAAAGATTAACCCCTAAATCCCCCGAAAGGGGACTTTTGGAATAGAGGTTATAGCAAATTATTAATAAACATTTTATAAAAAGCCCCTTTAGGGGTTTGGGATATGAAACTAAACATATTTAAAAGCCAAGATGAACTTAACGAGCAATTGGCACAACACGTGATTGAAATTTATCACCAAGCAATTGCCGAAAAGAACCGCTTTGATTTTGTGCTTACCGGCGGAAATTCACCGAAAGGGCTTTACCAATTGCTATCAACTACTTACAGGGCAAAGATAGATTGGGATAAGGTATATTTCTTTTTCGGAGATGAGCGTACGGTTTTGCCTTTTGAAAAAGATTATAACGGATTAATGGCCAAAGAGAGTTTTTTTGACAATTTGGAGTTGAAAGACGGCCATGTTTTTTACGTAGATACCAATTTATCGCCTGAGGAAGCCGCCGCCGATTATAAGGAAAAACTAGATCAACATTTTGGCAATTACCCAATTGTTTTTGATTTGATTTTGCTGGGCATGGGCGATGATGCGCATACGGCCTCAATTTTCCCTCATACTACTTTGGTGACTAACGAAGCAACCACTGTGGCCAGTGTTTGGGTGGAGAAGTTACATACCAATAGGGTGAGCTTAACCGCTCCTTTAATTAATCAAGCTAAAAACATTGCTTTCATCACTTTTGGTGCAAACAAGGCCAACGCTTTACAAAAGGTTTTGGGTAACGAAAAGGACTATGCAAACTATCCATCGCAATTGATTAATCCTGTTAAGGGGAATTTACAATGGTTTGTAGATGAAGCTGCCGCGAGTTTGTTAGCGCAATAGTTTATATAGAGACTTACGAAGTTTTCAAAACTTCGTAAGTCTTTTGCAATGTCGCTCAAATTTCCCCGTCAATTTCGAAAGGAAGTTGATTTAGTAAGTTGTATGCTCGTCAGCTCGAGCGGACCCCATTGAAGTCGAGAAATCTTTAAAGTTAAATGGACTAATGATATGCTTGAAGCAATTCTAAATTGCGCCATTTTGCGAAGCTTCAGTTGAAATAAGAGAGAAAGTACGATTATGCTGACCACCAAATACCCTACAGGTTTTCCTCTATCAATAAATTGATGATCCCATCAACCATCCCCACTTTGGGAACAAAAATCTGTTTAACACCTGCCCATTTCATAATGGTAAGGTAAATTTCACAAGCCGGGATAATAACATCGGCTCTATCCGGATTAAGTTTCAGTAATGAAATACGTTCTTTTAAAGAATAAGCATTCAATTCGTTATACATATTCTTTACTTTCAGGAACGACAAAGGCATATCGTCCTTTTCTCCACTCATTCTAAACAACTTATTGATGTTGCCCCCAGTACCAATACCAACTATTTGTTTTAACTCTTTGGTGTGCAGCTTAATCCATTCTTTCATTTCATTCCACGTTTCGTCCTTGTCTTGGTTGTCAAGGATACGGATGGTACCGATATTGAAGGATCTTGAAGCAACCGGTTGTTTATTTACAAATACCGATATCTCAGTACTACCGCCGCCTACATCAATATAAAGGTAGCTTTTCTTGATGTCCAGATTTTCTTCGATGTGGTTGGAGTAAATGATGCTGGCTTCACGCTGCCCTTCAATAATTTCGATGTTTATGTTGGCCAGCTCCTTTATTTTTTCAATTACTGCTTTCCCGTTTTTAGCTTCACGCATAGCGGATGTTGCACAAGCCAAATATTCCGTTACGTTATAAACATCCATCAAATTTCTGAAAGCGATCATTGTTTTCACCAAATCATCAATCTTTTTGGGCGATAACGCTTGATCTAAAAAGGCATCATCCCCTAAACGCAATGGCACCCTTACCAAGGTGTTCTTTTTGAAAGTAGGCGCTTTGTTTGCACCTGGACGGGTAATATCTGCAATTAATAAACGTACTGCATTGGAGCCAATATCAATGGCGGCATATCTTAACATGTTACTGATGTTTATTTTTTAGGTAAGTATAAGTTTGTATTTGGGCCCTTATCTTATTGGTTGATCTATTTTTATGATACCTGTTATCGTTAGTTTTGGTAATGCTTCTAGCTTTTACGTTGTCCTGAAGCTGAAAATCGATAATGTCTCTGATTTCCTGCCTTACCTCTTCATCCAGAATTGGGAAGCCTACTTCTACCCTATGCTCAAAATTACGAGACATCAAATCAGCTGAAGAAAGAAATATTTCTTCTTTACCGTTATTTCCGAAGATGAAAACTCGAGCATGTTCCAAAAACCGATCAATAATGCTGATCACGGTAATGTTTTCGCTATATCCTTTCATTCCAGGTACCAAGCAGCAGATTCCGCGTACAATTAATTTGATCTGCACTCCGGCATTGCTGGCTTCGTATAGTTTTTCTACAACACCTTCATCGGCCAAGCTGTTTACCTTCAAAATCATGTAGGCTATTTTTCCAGCCTTGGCGTTTTTGATCTCTCTATCAATTAAACTATAAATACGATGTCTGGAGTCGATGGGAGAAACAATGAGATTTTTAAAGCCCTTGGCAACAGTGCGCTTATTTAAAGCGCCAAACAGTTTTACCAACTCTGAAGTGATCTGTGTATTGGTGGTAAAAATACTGTGGTCGCAATAAATACGAGCGGTTTTCTCGTTGAAATTGCCCGTGGCCAAATTGGCATAATAGGTGGTTTTTCTTTTATCGATTCGCTTAACCAGGCAAATTTTCGAATGTACCTTAAAATCGGTCAGGCCATAATTAACATTTACTCCTTCTTCCATCAAGCGATTGGTCCAGAAAATATTGGCACTTTCATCAAAACGGGCTTTTAATTCTACCAAACAGTTAACTGTTTTGCCATTTTTAGCGGCATTAATCAATGCGTTTACCACTTTGGAATTTTCGGCCAACCGATATAGTGTAATATTGATTTCCGTTACTTTTGGATCAATAGCAGCCTCTCTCAAGAACAAAATGATATAATCGTACGATTGGTAAGGTAGGTGCACTACATAATCTCTCTCTGCTATTTTTTTGAAAAGGCTTTCGGTACGATGTAGATCTTTTACTTTCAACGCAGGCATTGGTGCATATTCCAGCTCTTTGCCACCCACGTTTGGAAAAGCAATAAAATCGCCAAAACGATGGTATTTGTTTCCTGGTATAAGCCCATCAGCCCCTACTTTGAGCTTGCTTACTAAAAAGCTCAGCATATCAAAGGGCATATCGCTATCATAAAGTAAACGCATGGGCTTGCCACGTTTTCTTTTATCGATACTTTTGCGAAGCTCCTCGATAAACTTATCACTTACATTTTTGTCGATATCAAGTTCTGCATCCCTAGTGAGCTGAATGGAAAATGCCTGGATCTCTTTGTAATTGAACACGTAGAAAATGTCGTCCAAACAATATTTGATGATATCTTCTAAAAGAATAATGAACTTAAGGTCATTCGTTTCTGGAAGTACCAGAAATCTGGAAATACTATCCGGAAGTTCTAATATGGCATATTTCCTGTTTTTACCAGCGTTGTTAGATAGTTGTACAAAAAAGTACAATGCCCTATCCTTAAGTTCCGGAAAAGGTTTGTTAACGTCAATCATAACCGGAACTAGATTAGATAAAATCCTGTCCCTAAAATGTTGTCTCACAAACTCGCCCCTAGCCACATTAAGTTGTGTATGGTTAAGAATGAAAATTCGCTTTTGTGCAAGTTCCGTAATGAGAATATCTTGAAAAAGCGTTTCGAAACGGCGTTCCAACTTCACCACAATATTCTTAATTTCATCAAGTACCTTTTTGGGATTAAATCCCAAAAGCGATTTTGCCTTTTCATTTAAATTGACCAGCCGGTTTAGCGAAGCCACCCTCACGCGGTAAAACTCGTCGAGGTTAGAGGAAAAGATGGATAGAAATTTAATGCGCTCTATTAAGGGCACTGTTTCGTCTGCCGCTTCTTGCAGCACACGTTCGTTAAAGTATAACCAACTAATCTCTCTATTTAAAAACGGTAGCTTCTTTTTGGCCATCAGGTTAATTGAAAAAATCCTCCAAAAAGCAGTCATATTTGTTTAAACCACACCGGCAAATATTCACCTGCAAAATCATCGTGTCACAAATCATCTGCGTGCCTATTGTAGTTAATTTTAGCCGCCTTCAAAGGATTTCCAAATTTGGAAAATTTAATGTTAAGTTATGATTAATTGTAAGTTAACAAAAATCAATTATTTAACATTAGCG
Organism: Pedobacter nanyangensis; assembly: GCF_003313505.1. Classification (GTDB taxonomy): domain Bacteria; phylum Bacteroidota; class Bacteroidia; order Sphingobacteriales; family Sphingobacteriaceae; genus Pedobacter; species Pedobacter nanyangensis. The sequence goes on from NZ_QMHO01000002.1 coordinate 299,614, forward strand.
CTTTTTGTGGTGCGGGGTTTAGCAGCCGTTGCAGTGGTGGCAGTGGTTTTGGCAGCGGCCTTTTTTGCCACCGTTTTTGCGGGGGCGTTTTTGGTTGCCGACCTGGCTGCAATAGGTTTTGGTGTTGCTTTTTCGGCAGTACTTGTGGTGGTGGAAGTTGCTTTTTTCACCGGAGCCTGTACGGCTTTCGCTACTTTCTCCTCAGTTTGCAGTGGTGCTACTTTAACGCTGCTTACAACGGGTTTAGCCTTTTTAACGGCCTTTTTAACAATCTTGGTGGTTGCTTTATCTACCTTTTTAAGCGGCTTCATCTCCTTTTCTACTTTCTTCTTCGCTTTGGCCACTTTTTCTTTTTTAGAAGTGGTAATGTCTTCTATTTTATGTCCTACTACCTCCTTTACATCGGTAAAAGTTTTAGCTATTTTTTTGGCTACGGCTTTGCTGGCCTTGGCCACATCGGCACCAAAAGCTTCTGCGTTATGCCCCAAGCCTTTTACGGCTTCCAGGAATTTCTCGGTTAAACTTTGCTCCAATTGTTTTTTGGCAGCTCTTTTGGCTGATTTTTTGGTTGTTTTAGATTTATTGGCTTTCATGTGCTTGAGATTGGTTAGAAGGTAATATGTTTTTTCGATTCGTGTTTTTTACTAAATATTGATGGTTTACAGTTATTTTTTTCGTTTTTTGTAACCAATTAAATTTATCAATTCTTTTTCAATTAAGATAATATCATGCCAAGTTTCGATATCGTGAGCAAAATAGATGGCCAGACTTTAGATAATGCCATCAACAATGCCAAAAAGGAAATTTTAAATCGTTATGATTTCCATTCTTCAAACAGCAGCATCGAGCTGGATAAAAAGACCAACATCATCACTATTTTAACAGAAGATGATATGCGATTGAAGGCAATCACTGATTCTATCATTTCTCGTATGATGAAACAACATTTGGATGCGAATAGTTTGGATTTTGGTAAAGAAACCATTGCTTCTGGTAATATGATCAGGAAAGAAGTAAGGGTGAAAGAAGGGATTGACAAGGAAACATCTAAGAAAATTGTAGCTAAAATTAAGGACAGCAAATTGAAGGTGCAAGCCTCTATGATGGAGGACCAGGTACGGGTACAGGGCAAAAATATTGATGATTTGCAAAAGGTCATTCAATTATGTAGATCCGAAGATTTTGGACAACCTTTGCAGTTTATCAACATGAGAAACTAATTAAATAATAGAGTTTTGAATGATGGCGTGAGTAGATATTTGCATGAAGTTTAAGTTGCTCCATGAGCCAGTTCCTACAATTGGTATAGAATTGGTTAAGGCGTATGTAAGGTTTATTCAATCATTCAATCATCCAAAATTATAGATGGAAATCAAGGAAAATGGCTTTGTATTTTCGGATGACCGCAATTTGGTTGACGTAAAGGCTGTACATTATTATTTAAGCACGCAATCTTATTGGGCAAAGGATATTCCTTTTGAATTGGTGCAGCGAGCAGTGGAAAATTCACTCTGTTTTGGTGTTTATAAAGAGCAGCAACAGGTAGGGTTTGCCCGTTGGGTTACGGATAAGGCAACCTTTGCATATTTATGCGATGTTTATGTGGAAGAAGCTTTCCGTGGCTTAGGGCTATCCAAAAAACTGATGTCGTTAATGCTTTTCCATCCTGATTTGCAGGGCCTACGCCGTTACCAATTGGCTACTTTAGATGCCCATGGTTTGTATGAGCAGTTTGGTTTTAAAGCCCTTGAAAATCCAGAACGTCAAATGGGCATTGTATTTAAGAACCTGTATAGTGAACACGCCAAGCACTAAAGTGGTTGGCCATAGCTGTACAGATTAATAGCTGCTATTGGATTTTGAATAAATCTGTGCAGCTGTGGCAAAAAATAAAAGAGTCTAAACGGTTTTTACTTCTCCTTCATTATAATCCTTAATATCAGTGATATAGTTGTTTAAAATAAGAAAATCAAATAATGGCTTGGCTTCTGGCGATACCGGCATATTTTCCGTAGTAATTACGGTATTGCTTTTCTTATCAAGGAAAGGGTAAGCAAACAACCTTACATTTCGGCTAAACATATCATTTACGTAGCTTAATAAGTGCCCGGTATAGTTTTCGCCAAAATTAGCAGAGTTAAACACAAACTTTAAGTTGTTGATGTTGGTAGACATCCCCACGCTTTTTGGTCGGCATCTGTCTAAGTATTTAGCCAATCTGTTTTTTCGGGTAAAGTTGGATACAATAACAAAGTTGCCTGTTTTACACATCTCCTCTGCCCTTTTAGCCACTACTTCCAAGTCAATATCGTCGGGCGTTTCCTGAGCGGCGGTTAAAACATTGGTAATCAAAACCTCAATCATTACAATCATGTTGTGGTCTTCCACTTTGTTGATCAGCTTAAATTGATCTGTAGCCTTGTTAAACAAACTAAAGTTAGGGTTTGATTTCTGGCCATATTTGGTCCTCAAGATCATCACATCCTTCTTATAAAGCAAATCTTTAGCCTGCCTTGGATGAGCATCGGCATCAAAAATAGCTGCTGTGGAAAAGTCCTTAACAATTAGGTATAAGTTTAAAAGAAGATTGTTAATCTCTTTAAAAGCAGGACCCTGAACAGAAATTAAATCAATTTCTACCGAGCCTACGTTTAAATTATCCACTAAAGATTCAATCATTTTTTTGGAGTCGTTGGCGTAGTAAAAAGCAGCATATACCAAGTTTACGCCAATCATTCCCAAAACACGTTGCTGCATCTGCACATCAGTATCGAGCAAGCGCACATGAAAGTAAATCTCATTGGGCAGCCCACCTGGTTCGCTCTGAAAGCGAATGCCTACCCACCCGTGTGGATCGTTAGTACGGGCGTAATTAAGCGTGGTAACCGTATTAGCAAAAGCAAAGAAAGTTTTTTCTTTATGCTTTTCGCCTTTCAATCGATCAATAAGCAAGTTGTACTCGTGGTCCAGCATTTTAATCAGCCTCGTTTGGCTTACATACCTGCCTGAATCTTCCGCTCCGTAGATTTCATCACTGAAAGTCATGTCGTAAGCTGAAATGGTTTTTGCCACTGTTCCAGAAGCAGCACCAACATTAAAGAAAGCTCTTGAAACTTCCTGTCCTGCACCTATTTCCGCAAAAGTTCCATAAATTTTAGGGTTAAGGTTAATTTTTAATGCTTTACGCTTAATATCGATGATTTCTTGTTGCATGCCGCAAAATTACTAAAATCACTTCATTCCTACAGGGCGTCGTTTAATTTGGTTTGGTTCTAAACTAGAAGTATTGGCCACAGATACACGGATGTTTTCTAAGTGATATGAGAAATCATTAATTATTTACCCAGAATGTATTGCTTTTTCGAAAAGCCCATGAGTATATGGGATTGCTTCGTGCCTCGCAAAGACGCTAATAGGGCCGTCACTGCGAGGCACGAAGCAGTCTCTATGATTTATAAGGCATCATGATTTGTGCATCGGTGGAAACAAAACAAGGGCAACATTTTTCAATGCGCCCTTGCAACCTTAAACTCACTACCCAAATGGGTAATCAAACCATTGTATTATGAAACTACAATTTCTTTATGCTCATCTTTTGCTTTCTCTTTTTTGCCGATGGTAATATTCAATATTCCATTGATATACTCGGCGTTAATTTTTTCTGTATCAACTCCTTCTGGCAATACAAATGATCTTGCAAAAGAAAAATATTCAAACTCTTTGCGGGTATAATCTTTTTGTTGCTCGGTTTGCTCAGATTTTTTTTCTGCCCAAACAGACAATTGATCTTTTTTCAACTCTATCTTGAAATCTTCTTTGTTTAAACCTGGTGCAGCTAATTCAATTTTAAAATCTTCTGCAGTTTCCAAGATATTTACTGCGGGCATCTTACTTACACCATAGTTTTTATTTAAGGCATCGCTAAACAAAGAATCAAATACGTTGTTAAAGTATGGTGCCGTGTTCCTGGTTCTGTTGTTGAATTTTACTAAGCTCATTTTTATATTCCTCCGTAATTTTTTAATTTTTTTATAGATAATTATCCTTATTCAAACCACATTCCAATCCGAAAAAATATGATATTTAAGACATTTTGGCGTAAAAAAGAAAAATTAGAAGACAAAAAGGCAGTTATGGGAGCCAAAACGGACATTTTTAAATATAGAACTGATTTGGAAATGCGCTTTACAGATCTGGATATGATGGGGCACGTAAACAATGCAATGTATTTTACCTATATGGAAATTGGCCGCACCAAGTATTGGACACAGGCCATTCAGTGGGATTGGAAAAAGACTGGCGTAGTGATTGGCCAAGCTAGTATTACCTACCTGAAACCATTGCATTTGGGAGATAAAATCAGTATTTACGTGCGTACTTCGCGTATTGGTAACACCAGCTTTGATTTAGAATACATGATGGTTAAAACTGTTAACGGCGAAGAGATACTTTGCAGTAAGGGAAAAACCGTGTGCGTAGTGTACGATTATGAAACTAAAAGCCCTGTTAAAATACCGGATAGGGAGCGTAATAAAATGATCGAATTCGAGCAGTTGTAAGCAAGCGTTTAATCTGCCTTGTAACTCAGTTCAACAAAAGAATGCCCTATTTGGCCGGGCATTGGCGGATTAAGTTTCCTGATGCCAACTTTTGCGGACAGCAGAAAAGGATAATTGCTTTTGATCTCTTCCAGGATATGATAAACAACTGTTTCCAATAGCTTCTGGGTTTTTCCCATTTCTTTGATTATGATATGGTTTAGGACTTCGTAGTTAACCGTTTTCTCTAGGTTCTCAGTGTCATCGTTGGGTTTAAAGGTCACTTCGGCATCTACAAGAAAATTGCATCCAATTAAGTGTTCTTCTGGATAAAAGCCATGAAAAGCGTGGCATCTTACATCTCTTAGTGCAACGGTTTGTGTGTACATTTCAACTTACAGTTTGATATCGCAATATTAGCTAAATTTTATTTAGGGATTAAGGTATTTTACTAACTTTGGACGACAACCATTGATAAACCATTAATCCACTAAACCTATTTAAAAATGAGTAAATCTGCGAAAAAGGACCTTTACGAAGCACCTGATTATTATTTGGTAGACGAACTTTTATCCCAAGAGCATTTATTGATCCGTTCAACAGTGAGAGACTGGGTAAAAAAAGAAGTAAGTCCAATTATTGAAGATTATGCGCAACGAGCTGAGTTTCCTAGGCAACTTATTAAAGGTTTAGGTGAAATTGGTGCTTTTGGCCCAACTATTCCGGTAGAATATGGCGGGGCAGGCCTCGATTACACCGCTTATGGGATCATCATGCAGGAAATTGAACGTGGAGATTCTGGTGTCCGCTCTACAGCTTCTGTGCAGGGTTCTTTGGTAATGTACCCCATTTACACCTACGGAACCGAAGCGCAACGTAAAAAGTACTTGCCTAAACTGGCTACTGGTGAGTTGATGGGTTGTTTTGGCCTAACCGAACCTGATCATGGCTCAAATCCTGGTGGCATGGTGAGCAACATTAAGGACATGGGCGATCACTACCTGTTAAATGGTGCTAAAATGTGGATTTCTAATGCTCCTTTTGCAGATATCGCCGTGGTTTGGGCTAAAGATGAAGAAGGAAAAATCAGAGGAATGGTGCTGGAGCGTGGTATGGAAGGTTTTACAACCCCTGAAACGCATAACAAATGGAGCTTAAGAGCATCGGCCACTGGCGAGTTGGTATTTGATAACGTAAAAGTGCCTAAAGAAAACGTATTTCCAGACATAAAGGGCTTAAAAGGTCCATTAGGATGTTTAAACCAAGCTCGCTATGGTATTGCCTGGGGTGCTTTGGGTGCGGCCATGGATTGCTATGACACGGCTTTGCGCTATTCGAAAGAACGCGTTCAGTTTGGTAAACCTATTGGTGGTTTTCAGTTGCAACAGAAAAAACTTGCCGAAATGATTACCGAGATTACCAAAGGACAGTTACTGGTTTGGCGTTTAGGCCAATTAAAAAGTGAAAACAGGGCTTCGGCCGAGCAGATTTCGATGGCTAAACGTAATAGCGTGGAGATTGCCTTGGACATTGCCCGTAATGCCCGCCAAATGCTAGGCGGTATGGGCATTACTGGTGAATACTCAATAATGCGCCACATGATGAACCTAGAATCAGTAGTGACTTATGAAGGTACACATGATGTACATTTGCTCATTACAGGTATGGATGTGACTGGAATTAATGCGTTTAAGTAGCATAATGTGGTCTCTTGATTAATTTTGGCAGTACAAGCTTGCAGTTTAAAAAAGTTTATAATTCAAATTCGAGATATAATCCACCACAATAACGGATCAGCATTTACAGAAGTAAAGGATTTTCATGATCATAGTCACAATATAAAAAGTACACTGTACCTAATAAATTAAGAAATTAATGACAAATTTGTCATCCTGTTAAAACCTAAAATCTAGTAAATCCCGATGAAGACGTTTAAAAAATATATCCTCCTACCCGCTCCTCCCGAAGAAGTTTATTTAGGTTTAACCAAAGCCCAAAGCATTCAATTGTGGACGGGCGCCGAAGTAGAGTTTGTAGAAGAAGTAGGCACGGAATTTTCCTTGTGGGAAGGCGATATCGTAGGCAAAAACTTAGAGCTTGATCCAGGAAAGAAAATAGTACAGCAATGGTACTTTGGCGAGGAAAATGAACCTTCTATCGTAACGATCAAACTACACCCTGATAAAAAAGGCACTTCTTTGGAATTTGTACAAACCAATATTCCTGACGAAGATTTCGAGGAATTTACCGCAGGTATCAACGAATACTACCTTGGCGGCTTAGCTGATTTCTTTGAACTGGAGTACTAATAGAGGTTAAAGGTACCTGCGTAACATACTGAAAAACCATGACAAAGGACGAAATTTTAAACTTGGAGCATAGACTTTATCAAGCCATTAAAGAAAGTGATGTGCAGGTACTTGACGAATTGCTACATGAAAATCTACTTTTTGTTAGCCCAGGTGGAGATGTAGTAACGAAAGAAATCGACCTAAACACTTATCGCAATGGCGACCTCAATATAAATGAGCTTACGCCTACGGTCGAAAACCTAAACATTATTGATGATATGGCAGTAATTACCTTGACCATAGCATTAAAAGGAAGCTACAAGGAACAGCCTTTTGGCGCTAAATATCGTTACATCCGATTTTGGAAAGAATTTCCCAGTGGTATTAAAGTGATTGGCGGAAGCGGAACTCGAATCGGAGCTTAATTCCCCATAAGGGTTTGCCTATAACAAAATTATTGAACTGGTTAATACACCTACTAAAGGCAAAGAAACGAGCTTTTAAAACAATTTCCTTTTAATACTGTTCCCTAAATAAAATCAAATATCATGGGAAAATCATTAGGCGTTGTATTAATTGTAGTTGGATTAATCATGCTCGTATGGAGCGGTTTTACCTACACCAAAAAGGAAAAAATTATTGATGCCGGTGCTATCCAAATTAGTGCAGACAAACAGGAAACTGTAAACTGGCCGCCCTATGTAGGGGCAATTGCGATGGTTGCTGGAGTAGTGATTTATGTTGCTGCTAAGCGTAGGCAATAAAAAATGCAAAATTCTTGCCTTAATCCCCTAATTCCTTAATGGTTTTTATTTAAGCTATAACAAAACTCCATTTTATTTTGAACCATTAAGAGATTAAATTCCATAGCAGCATGGTTTAATTTCTTAATGGTTTTCTATCTATCTAATTAAGATGAAGCAACATCATCGCTAGTCACCGTTACAATCGCATCACGCAAATTGTAGTTAGAGGCCATCACCTCTCCATAAGCACCAGTACTTCTAATCGCAATCAAATCGTTTCTAAAAGTTTCCGGTAAAGCCACTTCTTTTCCAAAGCAGTCGGTACTTTCGCAAATCGGTCCCACTACATCGTATTTAACAGAACTTGATTTTTGGCTCAAATTCTCAATCTGGTGATAAGCTTGGTAAAGTGCTGGACGCATCAATTCAGTCATGCCGGCATCCAATACAATGAAGTTCTTTTTCTTGCCATTTTTTACATAAAGCACGCGGCTAATCAACGATGATGATTGACCTACCAGTGCCCTACCCAGTTCAAAATGCACTTCTTGATGAGGTTTGATGTCCAAGAAATCCGCGAAAATCTTGAAATAAGCTTCAAAGTCAGGGATTTGGGCATTTGGATGATGATAATCAATCCCCAAACCACCGCCAACATTCAGTACTTTAACCGTAAAGCCTTTATCCTCAAACCAAGCGGCAAATTCATTTACACGCACGCAAAGGTTTTTGTAAACGTCTAAATTGGTGATCTGCGAGCCAATATGGAAATGGATCCCCACAAACTCCAAATGAGTTGAGGCATTCAAAATTTCCGCCGCCGCAGGCATATCCCACGAGTTGATCCCGAATTTATTTTCATCCAAACCAGTGGTAATGTTCGCATGGGTATGCGCATCAACGTTCGGATTGATACGGATAGCCACTTTCGCTATTTTCTGTTTCTTTTCGGCCAAATCGTTAATCACCTGCAATTCTTGCAACGACTCCACGTTAAAGCAAAAAATATCCTGGTCTAGGGCATAATTAATTTCCTTATCCGATTTACCCACGCCTGCAAAAACCACTTTGTTTTTAGCAAAACCACTTTCAATCGCTTTCCTTACTTCGCCACCACTCACGCAATCAGCGCCAAAGCCAGTTGCATTAATTTGTGCCAACACTTTATCGTTAAAGTTGGCTTTCATGGCGTAGTGCACATGAAAATTATAGGTATTTGCCGCATTACTACAAGTTTTTAACGTGTTACGCAACAAGTTAAGGTCGTAATAATAAAATGGCGTTTCTAAATTCGAAAAATGTGCTATATCTTTATCCGAAAACATAATCTTGAAATTTATACTCATCCTCTTCCTCGCCTTTTTAGGTTTTATCTATGCGGGCAACTACATCGACTACCGTCAAGGCAATATTAGCCGCCGAGAATTTGAAAGAAGAGTTCGTATCTCAATTGTACTGATATTAATCGTTATTTTTATCTATTTCTACTATCGCTAAACTATTTTGAAAAGCAAAGCAGTAGTAATTATTTACGTCAGTCCTGCTTTTCGCTGCAATCTTTTTGTCCCAACTAAGTCATCCTCAGCTCGTGAGGATCTATTTCATAGCCATTTTTACCGCGTATGTACGGTCCTTATCAACAAAAAGTATTTACGCTTCAATCAGGTTTAACTAACCCGTTTCAGTTTTCCAAACAAACTTTTGTATGTACGTCATTTCAAATATGGTGTAGCCCCGAATTTTTGGAAGAGAAATCTTTAAACTAATTTAATCCAAAGATTTCTCCATTTCGCTACGCTTCAGTCGAAATGACGACCGACTCAAAGTCCTAAAGCTTATTCAAAAATCCTGTTGTGCAGGCTTCTTAATGCTTCAACCTTATCTTCAGTTTTTACCAATAAAGAAATGTTGTAAGCACTACCACCGTACGAAATCATCCTTACCGGAATATGTTTAATTGAATCTAATACTTTTGCCGCAAAACCATGTTTCTCGGCACCAAAATCACCTACCACGCAAACAATGGTTTGGTCTCTGTCCAGCTCAACGCTACCAAAAGAGTTTAGTTCCTCTACAATTTTATCCAGGTTGTCTGTAAAATCAATGGTTAAAGACACCGCAACCTCCGAAGTAGTGATCATGTCAATTGGCGTTTTGTAACGCTCAAAAACCTCAAATACCTTGCGTAAAAACCCGTAAGCCAATAACATTCGGCTCGATTGGATTTTAATCGCCGTGATACCGTCTTTAGCAGCGATAGATTTGATTTTTCCTTTTTCGCTATCTGCACTAATGACCGTTCCCAGGGCTTTTGGCTCCATGGTATTTAGCAAACGCACAGGGATTTTATATTTCTGTGCAGGAAATACCGATTGTGGATGCAAAATTTTGGCACCAAAGTAAGCCAACTCGGCAGCCTCATCAAATGACAAGTGGGAAATAGGTTTGGTACCTTTCACCACACGAGGGTCGTTATTGTGCATGCCATCAATGTCCGTCCAAATTTGAACTTCATCCGCTAAAATAGCTGCCCCCAACAATGAAGCGGTATAATCGCTACCCCCACGACGCAAGTTATCTACTTCACCAAAGCTGTTTCTGCAAATGAAACCTTGAGTGATAAACAACTTGTTTTCAGGATTTGACTCCAAAATCGGCATTAAATTCTCTGTTGTATAGGGAATTACAGGTTCGTTATCCTCATCAATTTTCATAAAATCTAAAGCGGGCAACAATACCGAAGGCACGCCAATTGATTTTAAGTAAACATGGTAAAGCGTGGTCGACAATAATTCGCCCTGCGCCAAAACCACTCTATCCTCAATAGCGGTAAAAACGTTGTTAGCCAAAGAAAGCAGGAAGTTGAAATGATAATCTACCACTTCTTGGCCTTGCTCCCTAAACTCGCCAGCTGGCAAAAGTTCTACAACAAAATCATTGTACTTCTCTTGTAAAGCTTTAATTAATTCAGTGCCCTTCTTCTTGTCCTCCTTCAGTAACGCATTTGAGATTTCAACCAAACTATTTGTAGTTCCAGACACAGCTGACAATACTACAATCTGTCTTTCTGATGGATCGATGATATCCAACAGTTTTTTCATACGTTCTGGGCTACCAACCGAGGTACCACCGAATTTTAAAATTTTCATTTTTGAGTTATAGAATATAGAATTTTGTTATAATTGTAACGGGGCGTGAAAATAAATAAAAGACTGTTAATTTTAGTCAAAGTATCGAAATAAAATGCGGTTTTTTTAATTTTGACCCAACCCTACCGAATATTATTTGTTTCTCCTATCGACATTAACCCTAATTTAATATGCAGTTAGATCCACAAACGCAAACAACCATACAAGCGTGGCTTGACGGAAATTACGACGAAATTACCAAATCAGATATTCAAAAATTGTTAGACCAAGGAGCTTATACCGAGCTTACCGATGCGTTTTACAGAAACTTGGAATTTGGCACGGGCGGTTTACGTGGCATTATGGGCGCTGGCTCCAACCGAATTAACAAATATACCATTGGAACAGCTACCCAAGGGTTGGCCAATTATTTATTAAAGAAATACCCGAGTGAGAAGATTTGTGTAGCCATTGCGCACGACAGCCGAAATAACTCCGACGTATTTGCTAAAATCACGGCGGATGTATTTTCTGCCAACGGCATTAAGGTTTATTTCTTTTCGGCCTTACGCCCAACGCCAGAGCTTTCTTTTGCCATTCGCGAACTGGGCTGCAAAAGTGGGGTAATGCTAACCGCTTCGCACAATCCTAAGGAATATAATGGTTATAAAGCTTACGGCGCAGATGGCGGCCAGTTTACCTCTCCTGATGATAAAATGGTGATGGACGAAGTAGCGGCTATCCAAAGTATAGATGAGGTGAAGTTTGATAGGATTGATAGCAATATTGACCTGATTGGTGAAGACATTGATCAAAAATACCTGAATAAAATCACGGCCCTCTCGGTATCTCCCGATGCCATTGAAAGGCAGAAAAACCTGAAAATTGTTTACTCTCCTATTCACGGTACGGGCATTACTTTAGTGCCAAAGGCTTTAGAGCAATTCGGTTTTACCAATGTAACTATTGTAGAAGAACAAAGTAAACCTGATGGAAATTTCCCTACGGTGGTTTATCCAAATCCAGAAGAAAAGGAAGCTTTAACCTTGGCGCTTAAAAAAGCACAGGAAATTGATGCTGATTTGGTTTTAGCCACAGATCCAGATGCAGACCGTGTAGGTATTGCGGTAAAAAATACAGATGGTGAATTTGTGCTTTTAAACGGTAACCAAACGGGAAGCTTATTGGTGAACTACATGTTAACTGCTTGGCAAGAAAAAGGTAAATTAACTGGAAATGAATATGTAGTAAGTACCATTGTAACCACCAGTTTAATTAAGGCCATTTGTAAAGAAAAAGGTGTTGAATATTTTGAAACGCTTACTGGCTTTAAATGGATTGGTAAAGTAATGACCGAGCTTTTAGGTAAAAAGACCTTTATTGTGGGGGGTGAAGAAAGTTACGGTTACTTGGTTGGCGATTTAGTGCGTGATAAGGATGCTGTGATTTCGTGTGCTTTTATTGCCGAAATGACCGCGTTTTACAAAGACAAAGGCAGTAGTTTATTTGAAGCCATGATTGAAATGTACGTGAAATACGGCATGTACAAAGAAGATTTAGTGGCCATTACCAAGAAAGGAAAAACAGGTGCCGAGGAAATTAAAGCGATGATGGAGAAGTTTAGAAACAACCCTCCTGCTAAGCTTGGCGGTTCTGCCGTAGTAACCTTAAAGGACTACGAACTAAATAAAGAAACCGACATTAAATCGGGTAGCACTAAAGCACTAGGTTTCCCTAAATCAGATGTATTGCAATTTATTACAGAAGATGGTAGCATCATTTCTGCACGCCCAAGTGGTACCGAACCTAAAATCAAATTCTATTGCAGTGTAAATGAGCCTTTGGCTAATAAAGATGATTTTAAAGCGACTGAGCTGAAGTTGAACGAAAAAATTAAAACCATTATGCAGGATTTGCAGGCATAAACCAGTTGGGTTTAGGACGAAAGCAATCCTAAACCCAATTTAACAGCTCTTTGGTAATGAAAAGGCTTATCTACATATTTCTTTTCTTCATTCTTTTCAAAATTGGGCATATCCAAGCGCAAAATCCCATCCGTAACTACACCGTTAATTATGGATACCTGAACATAAAAGGGCAACAGTTGGTTGTTCTCCGGAAATTTCACCAAGCTGGCAAAACCAAGTATTTTGCAGTTAATGTGAATAGTTTGCAAACGTTGCTGGTTGACTCCATGGCCGTTTTTGTAAAAGCTACTACTTGGGCGCAGTTAGGTAATGTTTTTTCTAAAACACCCTATTTCAAGGCCATTGCCAAAGCCAATGCCCAATCGTTCAGTTTACAAGATGCGGGCCTCATACACGGCTTTCCAAAAGAACAGGGTATTACCTTAACCATTGATTTATGTCCTTCGCATAAACCTTTAGACAGGAGCATCTTTTCTTCGTTAATTTCGGCTTATGCGAAAATTGAACAACCAGTACCTGTGGCCCTATCTATTTCGGGGAAATTTCTGCTTACCCATCAAAATGACATCAACTGGTTGAAGCAGTTGGAAGATAGCGGAGAAATTAAAATTACCTGGATTAATCATACGTTTACCCATTATTACAATCCAAAAGAGCCTTTGGCAGATAATTTTTTGTTGAAACCCGGCACTAACATTTCATACGAAGTATTGGCTTTAGAAAAGGCGTTATTGAGCAATGGTTTCATGCCCTCTGTATTTTTCAGGTTCCCAGGGTTGGTTTCAGATAATGTGATAGTTCAAATGATTACTAATTTTGGTTTAATTCCTATAGGTAGCGATGCTTGGTTGGCCAAAGGTCAGGCGGCAAATAATGGTAGTGTGGTATTAATTCATGGCAATGGCAACGAACCTTTAGGTGTACAGGATTTTATTAAGCTGTTGAACCGTAATAAAAACAAGGTTTTGAAACAGCAATGGCTGATGTATGATTTGGGAGAAACAGTAAAGGATGAATTTCAGTAAAGCTGATTAAAACGTAAGCGGTCATGCTGAGTTTGTCGAAGCATCTGCAAGTGATTAAACAAATCCTCCGGCGAGTTAGGGAACGCCTATGAGGCTTAAAAAAACAAAAAAAGATATAAACAGCGCTTGTTTTCAGATTATCATTTGTAGGTCAGCACATTGCTGCCTCAAAAAATATATTATCAACAGCGCAGAAACAACGGCAATATTTTCTTACCTTTGTATCCCGTACAAAAAGCAACAAAATGTATTTGTTGCACCAAAAATTCATTCATGACTAAGTATATTTTTGTTACGGGCGGTGTTACTTCCTCATTAGGAAAAGGCATCATCTCCGCTTCTTTAGCTAAACTTTTACAGGCCAGGGGTTACCGCGTAACCATCCAAAAATTCGATCCATATATCAATATCGATCCGGGAACTTTGAACCCTTATGAGCACGGCGAATGTTTTGTTACCGAAGATGGCGCAGAAACAGATTTGGATTTGGGGCATTATGAGCGTTTCTTGAATGTGCCCACTTCACAAGCAAACAACATTACTACGGGTCGTATTTACCAAAATGTCATCAACAAAGAGCGTCAAGGTGAATTTTTAGGGAAAACAGTACAGGTTGTACCACACATTACCGATGAAATTAAGCGCAACATGCGTATTTTGGGCGAAAGCGGCGACTATGACATCGTGATCACTGAAATTGGCGGAACTGTTGGCGATATCGAATCATTACCGTTTGTAGAAGCTGTGCGTCAGTTTAAATGGGAAGAAGGTAACAACAATGCCATTGTGATCCACTTAACCTTGGTGCCGTTTTTAGCCGCCGCAGGTGAATTGAAAACCAAGCCAACGCAACACTCTGTTAAAGCATTATTGGAATATGGTATCCAACCAGATATTTTGGTGTGCAGAACAGAACACCATATCAGTCAGGATATTAGAAGAAAAATTGCCCTGTTTTGTAACGTTAACATCAACGCAGTAGTCGAATCGATGGATGCATCAACGATTTATGATGTGCCTTTGTTGATGTATAAAGAGCAGTTGGATAAAACGGTATTGAGTAAATTAAAACTTCCTACCAAGGCCGAGCCTGATATGGAAAGCTGGAAAGATTTCTTAGGTCGTTTGAAAAATCCAACTTCGGAAGTGAGAATTGGCTTGGTGGGTAAATACGTTGAATTGCCAGATGCATATAAGTCTATTACAGAAGCATTTATTCATGCTGGTGCAAAAAACGAATGTAAGGTTCGCGTAGAATATATTCCTTCGGAGAGTATCTATGCCGAGAATGTAAAAGAAAAATTGGGCCATTTAGATGGCGTATTGGTGGCTCCAGGATTTGGTAGCCGTGGTATTGAAGGTAAAATTGATGCCATTAAATATGTAAGGGAAAACAACGTACCTTTCTTTGGTATTTGTTTGGGCATGCAGTGCTGTGTAATTGAATTTGGTAGAAACGTGTTAGGTTTAACTCATGCCAATACTACTGAAATCGATGAAAATGCCCCTCATCCAGTAATTAACATGATGGAAGAGCAAAAAAGCATTACTACTAAAGGCGGTACCATGCGTTTGGGAGCTTATCCTTGCGATGTTAAAAAAGGTACAAAAGCCTATGCCGCTTATGGTAAGCAACATATCTCTGAAAGACACCGTCATCGTTATGAGTTCAATAACAAGTATTTAGAGCAATATGAAGCAGCTGGAATGATTGCTTCGGGGGTTAATCCGGAGAGTAATTTAGTGGAAATTGTAGAATTGAAAAACCATCCTTTTTTCGTTGGTGGACAGTTTCACCCAGAATTAAAATCGACAGTTGCTAATCCTCACCCACTTTTTATTAAATTTGTCGCCGCTGCAATGGAGCATGCGAAAAAGAAAACGAATTAATAGTCGTATCAAAACAATATAATGGATAAAAATACCTTCACGGGGCTGTTCCTGATTATGATTATTTTGGCTGCTGGTGTGTTCTTTATGAGACCATCAGAAGCTGAAGTTAAAAGAGAACAACAGGTTCAGGACTCGATTAAAAGAGCAGGCACTAAGGCGGCCAACAATCAAGCAAAATCACAGACGCTTAATGCTGCAGCTGCCCCAGCGGTAGACTCAGCTGCTTTAAAAGGCCCTTTTGGTGGCAACATCAATGGAACTGAGCAAACCACTACCTTAGAAAATGAAAACCTAAAAGTTACTTTTAGCAACTTAGGTGGTAAAATTCAGTCGGTAGAAGTTAAAAATGAAGAAACTTATGGTAAACAACCTGTGGTTTTGTTCAGCGGTAACCAAAATAAATTTGGTTTAAAACTAAACATCAACGGGAAAATTGTTAACACGAACGATTTATATTTCACCGCTACCAAAACTGGCAACGGCCTTACCATGCGTGCCAACTACAGTGCCGATAAATATGTAGATTTTATTTATACCATTCCAGCTAATACTTATAACGTAGATTTTAACATCAACCTGAATGGTTTAAACCAAATATTGCAAGGAAATAACGTTGCTTTAAATTGGGAAACTACCTTATTGCAGCAAGAAAAAGATGCTAAAAAAGAGCAGGAACATTCAGGTCCCTACTTTAAATATACAGAAGAAACTCCTGACCATTTGAACCTTCATAAGGATGAGAAAAAAGATCTTGCAGAAGGTAAAATTGAGTGGTTCTCCTTTAAACAGCACTTTTTTACTTCGGTATTAATTCCTGCAGTACCTTTTGAAAAAGGAGATTTAGAAGTTAAAGTAGCTACTGAGCCCGGAAAAATCAAATGGTACAATGCAA
This sequence comes from Pedobacter nanyangensis, assembly GCF_003313505.1. GTDB lineage: Bacteria > Bacteroidota > Bacteroidia > Sphingobacteriales > Sphingobacteriaceae > Pedobacter > Pedobacter nanyangensis. The sequence continues at coordinate 316,055 of NZ_QMHO01000002.1, forward strand.
ACATGCAATTGCCGTTTAACCAATTAGCTGCTCAAAACTATAGCTTCAAGTTTTATTTCGGTACCAATAAGTTCAATATCTTGAAAGATCAAGGTCATGAACTGGAGAAACAAATTGACTTGGGTTATTGGCCATTGAAATACATCAACCGTTTTGTGGTATTGCCTGTATTTAACTTCCTGGAAGGTTTTGGATGGGGATATGGCCTGATTATTTTGGTATTGACCATTCTTTTGAAACTTGCCATGTCGCCGTTAACCTATAAATCTTATGTTTCTATGGCGAAAATGAGGGTTTTAAAACCTGAAATGGACGAGATTAAGGCAAAAGTTGGCGAAGACAACCCTACCCTTTTACAACAGGAATATTTGAAGCTGTACAAACAAGTGGGCGTTAATCCATTAGGTGGCTGTTTGCCAATGTTGCTACAGTTGCCCTTTGTAATGGCTTTCTTCTTTTTCTTTCCTAACTTGTTTGAGTTAAGAGGTGAAAGTTTCCTTTGGATGAAAGACCTTTCTACTTATGACAATTTCATCAATTTTGGTTTTAACGTTCCTTTCATTGGCGATCACTTAAGTTTGATGTGTATTTTGATGACCATTTCTACATTGATCTACACTTATTTTAACAACCAAATTTCCGGTGCTACCGGTCAAATGAAATACATTGGTTACATTATGCCAATCATTTTCTTAGGAGTGTTAAACAGCTACCCTTCTGGTTTGAACTACTACTATTTCTTAGCAAACATGTTGACTTTCTTGCAACAGTTTATCATTAGAAAAATGGTGAATGACGATAAAATTCACGCTATTTTACAGGATAACAAGGCTAAGCCGAAAGTAGAGAAAAAGAAATCTGGTTTCCAAGCTCGTTTAGAAGACTATATGCGTCAACAACAGCAACAAGCAAATCAGAAAAAGAAATAAGAACATCACAACAAAACAAATCAATGAAGATCCCACCTAGGTGGGATTTTTTTTTGAATAGTGAACAGGAATATCTTCCTTTAATATTGTATCTTGATTACTCCCAATGGACCAAATTCAATTAAAACAGCACGTTTGTATTTAAGATCAATAACACCTAGGTTGGGAGGTCATCTGTGCAAACCTGAAGCCCCAATTGTTACGCATTGCTCAAACTGGATTGGGATGGCGTTTACTAGCAATCTGCAGTAGCCATATTCTTATTTAGTTTATCAAATGGCATCCATCACGTGCTTTGTAAAATTTACCTTAACATTTGTTTAAAGGCACTTTTATTATCATTTTTAACTTAAATTAACCAACAAATTAAACTGACTTTTTAAAAATAAGATGCAAAAGAAACTTTTTTTGTTTTTTGTGCTATTCAGCAGTGCTGTATATGCGCAAAAAAAGCCTTTAGATCATAGCGTTTATGATGGATGGGAATCTGTGGGGAACAAGCAGCTGTCAAACAATGGTGTGTGGGCGGCCTATGCCATTAACCCGCAGGAAGGTGACGGTAATTATTACTTCCAGGAAACGGTTGCGCCTAGTGGACGTAAAATAAAAGTACCTCGAGGTACAAATCTCACTTTTAGCAGCGACTCCAAATTTGCGGCACTGGCTATCAAACCGCTTTTTAAAGAGGTTAGAATGGCCAAAATCAAAAAGAAAAAACCAGAGGAGCAAATAAAAGATACTTTGGCCATTATAAATTTTGCGGCGCTAAGCGTTAATAAAATACCTCGGGTAAAATCGTTTGCTTTTCCTGATAATGGTGCATCAATAATTGCCTATAACCTGGAGAAACCTTTAGATACTGCTAAAAAGGCCAGACCATCTGCGCCGCCAATTGAACAGAAAAATGATATGGATCGGTTTTTCGCAGATGATGCCCCTGGTACCGGAGCCGCCGCTAAAGAAGGTTCTGATTTAATCGTAAAAAACCTGATTACCGGTGTAGAAAGAACCTACAAGTACGTAACCGACTATACATTTAGTAAAAATGGTAAGCTGTTGGTTTTTGCTGCTTCGGGTTCTAAAAAAGATGCAGCAGCTAAGCACGGCGTATTTTTATTGGATACCGAAAAATGGACTTTGAAAACCTTAGTTAAGGATAAAGGTAATTTTAAGGGTTTCATTTTCGATGAAGATAGTGAGCACCTGGCCTTTTTAGGCGAAACAGATCCCGAGAAGAAAGAAATTAAGGATTACAACATCTACTACAATTCGCTTACCTTGGACACCGCCCAAATTTTGGTAGATAATGAAATTGCGGGCCTGCCTAATAAGTATGTAGTAAGCGGCGATGGAAGAATTAACTTTAGTAAAGACGGCTCGAAGCTATTTTTCGGCATAGCTCCTGTCAAAAAGCCAAAAGATACCTCTTTGGTAGATTTTGAAAATGCTAAGCTCGACATTTGGGGATATAAAGACGATTATTTACAAACCGTACAGCTTAAAAATGCTGACAGGGAGTCTAAAAGGACCTATCTATCCGTGATTGATGTCTTTAGTCCCGATCCAAAAATTGTACCGTTAGCCGACGTTAAAATGCCCGAAGCCAGCTTGGTAAACGAAGGTGATGCTTCTTATGTACTGGCATCAACAGACTTTGGCAATCGTATTGCTTCTCAATGGACAGGCGGTACCAAAAGAGATTATTATTTGGTGGATATTAAAACGGGCAGCCGTAAAAAAATCATCGAAGGTTTAAATGGAAATGTTCAAGCATCGCCCAATGGCCAATACATTCTTTATTTCAACAAAGAAAATGGCAATTGGTACACTTACCAGGTAGCTACGGCCAAAGTAACTTTGTTGACCAACAATATGTCGGTAAAGTTTGCCGATGAAGAAAATGACGTTCCTGATTTCGCTAACAGCTATGGAATGGCAGGTTGGACCGAAGATGATAAATTGGTATTGATTAACGATCGATATGATGTTTGGGCCTTCTCTCCAGATGGAAAATCAGCTCCTAAAAATATCACCATTGGTTTTGGCCGTTCGAACAATATAACCCTTCGCATAGAAAGAGTTAGTATTGGCGGTGGATTGATGGGTATGAGAAATACTGGTGGTAACAGCAACGAGCGTTTTTTCAAAAAGAACGAGTTGCTGTATTTTGATGGTTTCAATAACGCCACCAAAGAAAATGGCATTTTCCGTAAAGCTATTAACGATAACAAGCTTCCTGAGCAACTGGTGATGGAGAAAGCCAAGTTCTCTGCATTATCCAAAGCCAAGGATGCGGATCTTTATATTTATGATAAAGGTAGCTACGTCAATTCTCCGGATGTTTACATTTCAAAAGATTTTAAAACGTCAACCAAATTAAGCAGTACCAATCCACAACAAGCTAATTACAATTGGGGAACTTCTGAATTGGTGAAATGGACTACGCCCAAGGGCTATAAATCGGAAGGTATCCTGTACAAACCTGAAAATTTTGATCCGAACAAGAAATATCCCATGATCGTATATTTTTATGAGAAACTTTCTGATGGATTGTACACTTATCAGGCCCCAGCCCCTACGCCTTCACGTTTGAACATACCTTTCTTTGTAAGCAATGGTTATTTGGTTTTCACCCCAGACATTAGCTATGAAGTTGGTCATCCAGGAAAATCAGCAGAAGAGTTTATCAATTCTGGAGTTGAATATCTGAAAAAGAACGCTTGGGTTGATGGTGCTAAAATTGGTATCCAAGGGCAAAGTTGGGGCGGTTACCAAGTGGCGCACCTAATTACGGTAACCAATATGTATGCCGCTGCTTGGGCAGGTGCACCTGTAGTAAACATGACTTCGGCTTATGGCGGGATTCGTTGGGAAAGTGGAATGAACCGACAGTTCCAATACGAAAAAACACAAAGCAGAATTGGGGCTACTTTATGGGAAAAACCCGAGTTATACATCCAAAACTCGCCCCTATTCAATTTCCCTAAGGTAAATACGCCTGTAGTGGTAATGGCAAACGATGCTGATGGAGCAGTGCCATGGTACCAAGGTATAGAAATGTTTACTGGTTTACGACGTTTGGGCAAGCCAGTGTGGTTGTTGAATTATAATAACGAAGCACACAACTTGGTGCAACGTCAAAATAGAAAGGATATCCAAATACGTGAGCAACAGTTTTTTGATTACTATTTGAAGGGTGCCAAAGCACCAGTTTGGATGGTGGGCGGTATCCCAGCCACTGAAAAAGGTAAAACTTGGGGATTTGAACTTACTGACGAAAAACCATAGTTAGTTTACAGTTAACAACTCACGAAATCGCCATTGCGAGGCAAGAAGCAATCTATCTATCGGAAAGATTATTTCTCCTAACCCGCAATGGCGATTTTTCTTTAACTTCGATTTCAAATGAATATCCAAACCATCCTAAGCAGTTACACAAGCTTTGCCGAAAAAGCACTAACCAACCGTTTTTTTAAACACCAAAACCTACTTCCGTTAATTAATCATTTACCTTCCGAATTTAAGGTGGCTATACTTGGCAACTCGGTAAAAGGTAACAGTGTCCAAGCTGTAAAATGGGGAAATGGCCAAACCAAAGTGATGTTGTGGAGCCAAATGCATGGCGATGAAGCTACTGGAACTATGGCCCTTTTTGATTTGTTCAACTTCCTGCAACAGGATCATGAAGCAGTGAAATTGCTTAGTGAAAATTGCGAACTGTTAATGATTCCCATGGTAAATCCAGATGGGGCCGCAGTGTTTACTCGCAGAAATGCACAGCAAATTGACATCAACAGGGATTTTTTACAAACGGTTACACCAGAAGCAAAAATATTGAAGCAAGCAAGAAATGATTTTGACCCTGATTTTGGTTTTAATTTGCATGATCAGACAACGCTTTGGAGTGTAGATGGAACCTTAAAACCGGCTACGCTTTCCTATTTGGCACCGGCTTACGATAAGGCCCTTTCCGTAAATCAAACCCGCAAAAATGCCATGTTGGTAATTGCGGATATGTTTAAGGAGCTTAACCCATTACTGCCTCAACATATTGCGCTTTTTGATGATGAATATGAGCCTCGGGCCTTTGGAGATAATTTCCAACGAGCGGGAACTTCGACCATTTTAATTGAAGCCGGAGGTTATTTAAACGATCCAGAAAAGCAGCAGATCAGAAAGTATTATTTTGCCTCTATCCTATCAGGACTGATTTCTATTGCGAACAGGAATTATGAAAAACAAAATACAGCGAATTACTTCGCAATTCCTCCAAACAACAAGCAAATTTTTCACATCCTTATCCATAACCTCGTTTTGCACGGCATTAAAGTGAGCGTAGGTATTAACTATGAGGAATGTCCAAATCAGGACGGGATGACCACCTGCAAATCGTACAGCATCCAAGATATTGGAGATTTGAGTTTCTGCGACGCTTATGAGGTTTATCATGCGGAGAATTGCGAATTAAATGGCGTAATAACTTTTAATGAAGCTGCTGACTTTGAGCTGCTAATGGATGAACAAATTATTTTAGCTTTTAAAAACGGAGAATTACTGCAAAAACACTAAATTCAACGCATAAATAAACAAAAACAAATGGCATTAAGTAGAATTTGGTCCGCATTTATCATTGTTGCTATTGTGGTAGCGGCGATTAAGTGCTTCTTTTTTGGGCAAACAGAAATTTTTAGCTGGATGGTAATTGGCAAGGCCGATGATCCTACCAACTTAACCAAGGTTGATGGTGTAATACAAACCTGTTGGAATGCTGTAGAAATGTGTTTAAAACTTATTGGCATTTTGGCTTTTTTTATGGGATTGATGAGCATTGCCGAAAAAGCGGGCGGCATTCGTTTATTATCGAGAATTGTGGGACCGTTCTTCTCTAAATTATTTCCAGAAGTACCTAAAGGGCATCCTGCTACCGGTCACATGGTAATGAATTTTTCGGCCAACTTATTAGGTTTAGATAATGCTGCCACGCCTTTTGGTTTAAAAGCTATGGAAAGCTTACAGGAACTTAATCCCAATAAATCCACTGCTAGTAACTCGCAAATCATGTTTTTGTGCTTGCATGCTGCTGGACTAAGTTTAATCCCCGTAAGTGTAATTGCATTAAGAGCTTCTTCCAATGCCTCAGATCCTACGGATATTTTTATCCCCTGCCTAATCGTAACCTTTGTAGGAACGCTAACCGCAATGTTGATCGTTTCCTTCAAGCAGAAGATAAACATCTTCCAGCCAGTAATTTTAGGATGGATTTTAAGTATTAGTGCGGTAATTGGCTTACTGGTTTGGTATATCACTACTTTAGGTTCCAAAGAAATCACCTCATTTTCTGGTTTGCTCAGCAGCGGCGTCATTTTATTTATTGTCCTGGTGATTTTGCTAGGCGGCGTCTACAAAAAGATCGATGTTTTTGATGCTTTTGTAGATGGGGCAAAAGGTGGATTTGAAACGGCTGTAAAAATCATCCCCTATTTAGTTGGGATGTTGGTAGCGATCAGCATGCTACGCACCAGCGGTACCTTTGATGTAGTGATTTTAGGGATTAAAAATTTCTTTACCTTTTTAGGTGCTGACACCAGATTTGTAGAGGCCCTCCCTACTGCACTGATCAGACCTTTAAGTGGTGGTGGTGCCCGGGGAATGATGGTAGATACGATGACTGCTTATGGCCCAGATTCGTTTGCCAGCAGGTTATCTGGTATTTTCCAAGGTGCTGCTGATACTACTTTCTATGTGATTGCCGTTTACTTTGGTTCGGTTTCCGTTAAAAATACTCGCTATGCTGTAGGCACCATGTTATTGGCAGATTTAGCGGGTGTTTGCACGGCCATTGGTTTAGCTTATTTGTTTTTTGGGAATAGCTAAAAACAAATCTTCAGGATAAAAAAAAGCCGCACCAATTTTTTAGTGCGGCTTTTTTATGTGGGGGATACTTACGGTTTATCCCACCAAACCCTAGTGGTTAAGTTATCTGCACCACCGTAAGGAAGCGCTGCTATGGCTGCATTATAGCTGGCCTTGTTAATCTGGCTTTCGTTAGCTGGATAACCTTCTCTACGAGGTATTGACGGTATACTTCCCGCGGGTGCCGGAGCAAGTACCGGATAACCTGTCCTTCTCCATTCGGCCCATCCTTCATATCCATGTAAAAACAAATGCACCCATCTTTGGGTAGCGATTTTTTCAATAGCATTACTGCTGGAGTATGCCACCTGAGGCTGTAGCAAATAAGCTGCAACGCCAGAGGTATTCCCCACCCATTGAGATATGGATGCGGTAATTGCATTTTTATAATAAGTTTCTGCGGCAACATCTCCGCCGGTTATCCAACCTAGATGCGCCGCCTCAGCCAATGCAAATTGGGCTTGTGCATAGGTTACCAGGTAAACGGGAGAATTTTGTTTTCTAACGGCAGCGCCCAACAAAGAGTAATCATTGGGTTCTACCACTACGCCAGTTCCGTAAGCCAGCCCAACGTATTGCCCCCCATTTGAAGCGGGATCGGCGTATATGGGCAGCCTAGGATCATTTAATGGTTTCATATAGTCCATTAGCGGTTTGCTAATAGCATACCATTTTCTATTGCTTCTGGTGAAAGAGGTGTACCAAAAGTTCTCATGAGCAGCTTCGGCAAGATGCGGATAAAACAGATTATCACTATTGCTGGCCATAATGCCGTTTGCCTGTGCAGCTAAAAATTCGGCTTTGCCTTTTATTTGATCTACTTTAGATAGTCGTAGTGCCATTAATAGCCTGATAGTATTAGCTAGCCTACGCCATTTTGCGGCATCTCCTTTGTAAATAAAGTCATTTTTCACCGTACCTGTAGTTGGCGAATTTGCTATGAGTGTATTGGCTTCATTTAAAAGTGTAAAAAGCGAGTTATAGATATCCTGTTGCTTATCGTATTTTGGCGTATAATTCTTATCCCCCTTTAACGCCTCGCTATAAGGCAAATCACCCCATCTATCGGTCATAAACCACATAAAATAGGCTTTAAGGATCTTGGCAATTGCCAACTGGTAATTTACTGGTCCTTCGTTTGCATTCAGTTCACTATTGATCACGGTTTCCAGGTTGTTTAACGGCCCGGTGTAGAAAGTGTTAAATGAAAAACTGGTAGCGTTATAGAGATCTGAACCCGGAAATAGGGTTAACGAAAGGTATTGTGGGTAGTGCACGCCATAAGTGGAGGTGCCAACACTACTTAAATAAAACTCGGAATTGGCGATGAGCTGAGTTCCGGATGCCTTACTGGGGTTATTGGGATCTACGTTTAAATCTTTATCAAATTTAGTACATCCCGTTATGAATATTCCAGTTAATAAAACGGAATATATCTTATTCAAATGCTTTCTCATTGTCTAATTATTAAAAACTAACGTTCAAATTCAAACCAAAGGATCTAACGGTTTGCAGTTCACCTTTTTCAATCCAGCTAATTGAAGCGCTGCCCGCCGACAATTCAGAAGGATCTAGTCCTTTAGGTGCTTTTTGCCATATCATCAAAGGATTTCTGGCGATAGCAGATATTTTCAAATTCCTGAAAGGTGTTTTCGACAGTAGCTTGTTACTTAAGGTATAGCCTAAAGCCAGCTCCCTAAGTTTAACATAAGAGGCATCGTACAGCCATTCTTCATAAATCAAATTACCCAAATAGGTACGGTAATATGTTTTTGCATCCACATATCCAGTAAATTCCTGTCCGCCAACATTGGTTGGTACGCCATTAATTGTTTTCATTGTTCCCGGAGCATATATGCCGTTTATTTTAACACCACCGCCGTTAGCTAAAGGGTCGCGTACGTTAACTCCTTTATCGTTGGTTGCGGCGGTAATTTCCGCAATCCCTGATTTTACAGACAACATTTGTGTCCAGCTAAAGAATTGACCACCTTTTTGGAAATCAATCATGACAGATAAGTCGAAATTTTTGTAACGGAAAGTATTCCTGAAACCACCGGTAAAGTCTGGTAATACCGACCCAAAGTCCTTGTTTGTTTTCATTACCGGATAGTTGCTGGCATTAAGCAAAATTTTGCCCGTAGCAGGGTCCCTGTCGTAGCCTTGTCCTACCAATGTACCAAAGGCAGCACCTTCGTTTGCATATAAATAAACCGTATTTGTTGAATTGTATGTGTTTGCGTCCAAGGTTAACGATTTAACGTCGCTGTGTAGTTCTTCAATTTTACTGGTGTTTTTAGCAAAATTCAATACCGAGTTCCATTCGAAATCCTTCGATTTCAATGGGATGGCATTTAAAGAAAGCTCAAGGCCTTTATTTCGTATTTTACCGGCGTTAATTTTGGTCGAGCTATATCCACTGGCTCCAGAAACGGTCAAATTAATAATCTGATCTTCGTTTAATTGGTTATAATAGGTTAGGTCGGCACCTACTCTATTATTGAAAAATTTTAATTCAGTACCTATTTCTATCGATTTTGCAAAGGAAGGTTTAATATTCTGGTTGCGCAAGGTACTTGGCAGGGTCATGGTATTAATGATAGAAGTACCATCTGCATAAGTAGCCCCGGCAACGAAAATCGGCGAAATTTCGTATGCTGCTAAATCTGAACCGGCTATGGCGTAAGAGGCTCTTAATTTACCAAAACTGAGGGGTTTCCATTTCATAAGATCGCTAAAAACCACACTTCCGGAAACTGAGGGATATACATAGGAATTATTGTTGGAAGGCAGGGCCGACGAGATGTCATTACGGACCGTTGCATCAATGAAATAAATGTCTTTATATCCAAAGGAAGCCATGGCATATAAGCTTCGCACCTGTTTCTTTCTTAGGTAGTTGGAAACCGAAGGCCTTTCTTTTGATGCTTCTACGTTATAGAAACCAGGGCTCGATAACCCGCCTACGGTTGATTGGGATAAGTAAGAATATTCTTGTGTAAGAATATTTCCGCCCCCGTTTACGTTTATCGAGATATCACCGAAAGATTTGTTGTACTGTGCCAAAAATTCGTAATTGTTTTCGGTATTTTGGTACTTACCTTCTGAATATCCATCAATATTGCCACCAGTTCCTCCCAATGCACGGTAACCCCTTAATCTTTGCACGTACATGTCAGACCTGATGAAACCGGTAAGCTTGAGTTCGGGCAGTACTTGATAGGACAGATTAATATCACCAAAAAAACGGTTCCTGTCATCGTAGCTTAAATTCTCATAAGCATCAAAATATGGATTGTTCCAATCTGGAGGGATGTTGTTAACGATAGTGCCTACGGTAGCACCGCTAGTGCTGGGATTTACGTTCCAGTGTTTGATGGTACCATCGGCGTATTTATAGTTTTTAAGTTCATGAATGTCCAAATTTCGTTGAAACCATTGAGATGCTCCAGTGAATGATCCTTTGTATCCCTGTGCAGGACGCAGGGCATCATTATTGGCATAATTTAGGTTGGCGCCGGCGGTTAATTTTTCTACAATTTTTAATGAAGTACTTAAGCCCAGGTTGTTTCTCTTTAGGTGTGTATTGGGATAGGTACCTTTAATATAGGTATTATTATAGCTTACTCTAATTGTAGCGTTGTCATTACCGCCAGAGATGTTAATTCCGTTATTGGTACTTAGCCCGGTTTCATAAAAATCTTTAATGTTATCAGGTTGGGGCAAGAAAGGAGTTAATTGACCAAACCTCGGATCCTGTGGATAAAAGGAATAATACATTCGTACTGGTGTACCATCCATTTTTGGTCCCCAGCTTTCGTCGTAGTTATCAATATATCGCTGTCCGGCCAATGGTGTAGATGTGCCAAAGGTGTTAAAGGTTTGGGTGCCCCCAGCGCCGTATAGGTTTTGCATAGGCAAAAAATTACCTACTTTTTCTATCATGTTGGCACTGCTAAAATCTACCTTGGTTTTTCCTTTTACACCTTTTTTAGTGGTGTACAAAATGGCGCCGTATTGGCCTCTTGAACCATATAGCGCGGCAGCAGCGGGTCCTTTTAGGATACTAACGCTTTCAATATCCTCTGGGTTCAAGTCCTGCGCCAGGTTTCCCAAATCCACGCCGTTGCTGGTGGAGCTACTAAAGTTTCCATTATTAAAGGGGGTGCCATCCACTACAATAAGCGGCTGTCCGCCGCCGGTTACAGAGTTTACCCCTCTTAGTTTAATCTTCTGCGTACCGCCTAAGCTGGCGCCAGAGGATCCGGTAACTTGGGCACCGGCTACTTTTCCGGCCAAGGAACCTATCACATTATTGTCTTTGGTCATGGTTAAATCTTCGCCTTTAACCTCTTGCACGGCGTAGCCAATTGACTTTTGCGAGCGTTTAATGCCCAAGGCCGTTACTACCACACCTTCTAGTGTTTGGGCATCTTCTGATAAGGTAATGTTCAAGGTAGCTTGATTTCCTACAGCAATTTCTTTGGTGGCGTAACCAATGTAGCTGAAAACTAAGATTGAGTTGTTTGACGGGACATTGATGGTAAAAGTACCATCGTTGTTGGTTGCTATGGCGCTTCCGGTTTGTCCTTTTACCGAAACGCTTGCGCCTGGAATGCCTGTTCCATTGGATGCATCAGTTACCTTGCCCCTTATGGTTTTTTGGGCATAAGAAAACAACGCAAACAGTAGCAAAGCCAACAAGGTTAGCGTAAACTTTTTGTTCATGGTTTGTTTTGTTAGTTGAATGATTAGTTGATTGTCAACTGAATATACGCACAATTACGCAAACTTCATCACAAACCGTTATTTTTTGTTAAATTTTGTTAAAACCTATCCTACGTTTAACATATTTGAATATCCTCGGGCTATCAGGCGGTTTTTAGTGGGCAGAAACACTTCGCACTGGACGTTGATAATGGTTCTCCCCTGTTTAACGATGCTTGTTTTTGCGGTAATTGTATCGCCTTCCTTTGCGGGTGCAAAATAATCGATATTGTTGTTAACCGTGGTATAGGCATTTGGTAAACCGAGGGTGAAAACGGTGGCGCCAATTAGGTCATCTATAATGCCAGCGGTAATGCCACCATGTAAAATACCGTAAGGATTGGTCATTTCTTTTCTAACCACATAACTGCAATGTAAACTGCCTTTTTCTGCACTAATTACGGTTGGTTTTAACCAGTTCATAAAATTGGAAGGTGAATTTTCTACTTCCTTTCCAATAAAGGACTGAAAAATTTTTAACCTGTTGTTGGCGTGGTTTTGTTGTTCCATTTCATAAATTTAGGGAAAATATAGGAACATGAGTAAAAAGCAGATTACCGCCGTAGTGGAGTTGGACAAATCGAGGTATAAGACCAAAGTTTTTGCCGATGGACATTTTATTTACGCAGATGAACCCGAAGAACTGGGCGGCACCGATGAAGGAATGGCCCCAGGAGCTTTACTGCTTGCTAGTTTGGGCAGCTGTACTGCCATTACCGTACGGATGTATGCCGATAGAAAACAATTCCCTTTGGAAACGATCACGGTAAGTTTGGCAATATGTGCCGAAGAGGAAATGGACAAAGGTACTGTGATAGCGCGGGAAATTAAGTTTACAGGAAATCTGGATGAAGACCAGATCAAACGTTTGATGGTTATTGCAGATAAATGCCCTATCCATAAGATGTTAAGCAATCCCATTAAGATCATAAGTAAATTATCCGTTTAAGCTGATTAAATCGTAGTGCGTTCCAATAAACCTTTCCTCAATTTCCTTTCGGGAATTACCTTTGTAACCCTTTGGTCTTCTGCTTCCTCAGCTACAAAAATTGGGCTAACAGCCGTACAACCATTGGTATTGTCTATACCCCGTTTTATTTTGGCGTCGGCCTTAATGTTGGGTATTTCCCACTGGTTTATGCGTAAGCCTATCCCTAGGGACAAACAGATTTGGAAGCAGATCATTGTTTATGGTTTTTTTAATGTGGGGCTGTATTTAGGTTTATATGTGGTGGCCATGCAAGAGGTATCTGCGGGATTAGGTTCATTATTTATTGCCATTAATCCGGTGCTTATTATGCTCATCAGTACCATTTGGTACAGACAGCCCGTTAGGCCAGTGGCCTTATGGAGTTTTGCCTTGTGCATGTTGGGTATGGTTTTGGCCGCTTATCCCCTTTTGCATGATAGCCACGCTAGTATTTTAGGCTTAGCTTTATTACTGCTTTGTAATATCTCCTACTCTGTTGGTGCCATCTATTTTGCCAAACAAGATTGGAAAGATACTCCTATTTTAACCATTAATGGCTGGCAAACCTTGGTAGGCTGCATTTGTCTGCTACCTTTTGCGGTTTACTTTTATAAGCAAGGTGCCAATGTTTTTAACGGCGCTTTTATAGGTTCTGTGGTTTGGTTGGCTATTCCGGCTTCTATTGTTGCCTCGCTGCTTTGGATGATGCTATTGAAGGATAATCCGACAAAGGCTTCGGCTTGGTTGTTCTTATGTCCCGTTGCTGGTTTTGCCATTGCGGCCGTTTTAATGGGCGAACCACTTACACTTTATACTTTGGCTGGAGTGTTGTTGGTTGTGGCAGGACTGTATATGGTGCAACAAATGAAAAGTGAAAAGTCCAGCTAAAACAGTTTGGAAACTCATTTGCTTCGCTTTCTTTAGGGTGACGTTTTTAACGCGAAGGTTTTGGAAGTTTTCGCAAAGGAGCGCTAAGTCTTTTATGGTTTGTGTTTTTGCGTTGTTGGCGTGTTTTTTTTGTGGTGATATTTTTAACGCGAAGTAGCTGTACTTTTTAAAATAGCCCTGATTGAAGTGCAAATACTTTTGCGTATTGGATTAGCGATGGGTGCAAAAGATTGGAACGGAAAGCAGGACTTTCGGGAGTTTTATGCAGGATTTTGCGCTTCTAAAAAAATTAAGCCCTGATGATTTTGTTTAAATGTGCTGAAACCTCCATTAAGTTTAAGGGTTTGTTTGTCCACGATGGCAGTGGAAACTGACGGTGCAAGTTTAACGTTTCGGCGTTTTTTAGGGACATCCGCAGGGATTCATTGATCTGGTCGATTTGCGCCGTTTCCAGCAATGGCTTGTTTTGCCGCTGCATGGAACCTAAGGTGGCGATCAGCACGTTTAGTTGATAGTTCAAAAGTTGCAGGCGGTTGATCAAGGGCCAGTTTAGCTTTTTGCGGAAAGGTTCCTTGTGTGCGGCCTTAATGGCTTCACTGAGCATTGACAGGCGTTGGTGACTTAATTTACGGGCCAAACGGGTTTGATGAATAGATGCAAGGTGGCTAGGTTTTAATGCCAAGGTTGCTTCAAGATATGAGTAGTTTGCCTTTAAAACTTCTGTCAATAAAGTGCTTAGCCTGGGGGCACTCCAAATAGGAAATAAAAAGGTGGCCGCTAAACACAGGGCAATGCCCAGCACGGTAAATAAAACCCGGTCTGATACCAATTGCCATAAATTGCCTTCGTAAACGTTTAAACATAGAATTACGCAAAGGGTAATGCCAATAACGCTGACGCTATAGGCCACGCGGTTAAAGGCAAAGAAAACAAATAGGCCAATAACGCTAATGGATAATTGCCAAGGAATGCCAACGCTATTAATGACCAACCAGCCTATTGCAAGGCCAATAACGGTTCCTCCAAAACGCTCTGCATTACGTTTGATCGTTTGCCCATAGCTTGGCCTGCTTACGATAACCATGGTTAGTAACAGCCAATAGCTATAATGCTCGTTGGAAAGCCATGTAATGAGCAATAAGGCAATTAAACACAGGGTTGATAAGCGTAAGGAAAAACGAAATATGGGCGACCGTAGTGAAAAATGCTGCTTGATTGCGCTGGCTTGTATGGGAGCCGGGGTTAAAAAATCCCGAACCCGAACTTCTTCTTCGTTTGATGGAATGGTGATATTTGGTTGATGGATAGCGGCAATTAGGGTGCTTATTTCATCGATATTGGTTAGGATCTGTTGGAGTAAACTGGCCTTTTGGTGATCTAGCTCATCCACTTTGTGACGCAATTGTAAGCGTAAACTTTCAAATTCGGTTAAGGCATCATTTGTGGGGCGGCTTAATAACTTGGCCAAAAGCTCAATGCTATGTTGGATAAGTGGTAAGGCTCCTGTAGATACAAATTGATTGCGCAGGTATGGGTAATCATAATGCACGGCACTTACCTGCTCATAAAGGTCAATAAGGTTGGTCGATTTTTCCAAAAAAAACTTTCCTTTGGTACTCACTTCACGCATTGCTCTTTCATCACTCAGTAACAGCTGCCTAATGAGTTCGTGCTGATTGGCCAGTTTTAGGTGCAAACGCATATTGCTTTGGTTGAAACCCGATAAACTGAACGCTGGATCGTAGCCTTTTGCCCTTAGTTTTAGCAAGGCTGCCGTATCCCTTTCAGTTTGTTTGATGGCCCTGCGCAGCGAGCGGTAGGGAAAAATCCAGATTTGGGAAAGGCTGATGATGGAATACCACAGCCCACCCCAAAAAATATAGCTGCCATACCACAAAGGATTTGCAGGTTTAAGGCCAATGGTAAACGTGGCCAAAATAATGCCCATTAAACCAATGGCATTCATGCGTTGGCCTACTATGCCCAGCATGGTTAACGTAAAGGTTACGAGGATTACCATAATAATCATTAAAGCCGGAAAGCTGGTACTCCAGGCGGTAATGGTAGCCACAAAAGTAAAAATAAGGGTACTAACCCAGGCAGCTTTGATTTTATCGCTACGGTTGCCGGGTAAATCAGTCATGCAAATCATGAGTGCGCCTATGCCAATGCCAATGGCCGTGGTGGGCCAGCCCAAATAAAAGAAGTAAATAATTGGAAGGATTACTGCCAAAGTATTGCGCAGGGCATCAACGCTGTGCTCACTTTTAAATAGCCTAACAATGGCCGAGAAATGCTTTTTTGGTTTGCTGCTCATTTGCAGCGGCAAAGGTAGTGTATTTTTAAGAGTAGTAAGGCCCCAGTAAATAATTTACCGGGGCCTTAATGCTTGTTTTGAATAGTTGGCACAACTGAGCTGGCAGCAAGGCCGGCCAGAGTTTGTTTTAGAAGCTCTACCTGTGGTTGGTGTGATCACCAATCTTAGCCAGCTAACTAGAAATTAAACTTGCCTTTATATCTCAATAACGCTTCGATATAGTAATAGTCGGCGTAGTTGATCGGGACATCAATTTCTGAATTTGCGGGAAGGTGCCCTGTGCTATGTTCCAATACGAAACCATAGTTGTCGCCAATTTTACTGGTGTAAGCTGTGCTTAGCGAGTATAGGATTTTATTGGCTGCTGCTTTGTAGCGTTTGGCATTTTTACTGTATTTGGCCAATTCGTATAGTGCTGATGCGGTAATGGCTGCCGCCGATGCGTCCCTGGATACATTCGGGATTTTAGGGTCGTTGTAATCCCAATAAGGAATGCCATCTGTCGGAGTGGTTTTGTTGCTTAAAATGTAGTTGGCAATGGCATCGGCCTGTGCTAAATAAGCGGCTTTTTTGGTGTAACGATACGACATGGTGTAGCCATACAAACCCCAAGCCTGGCCCCTAGCCCACGACGATTCGTTGGCATATCCCTGAGCGGTGGTTTTTTTGATGATGCCCCCTGTTTTTACATCATAATCTACCACATGCCACGAACTAAAATCAGGGCGATAATGGTTTTTGATCGTATTGTCTGCATGGCTGATGGCAATTTTATAGAAAGAAGAATCGCCAGTGAACTTGGTAGCCTCGAAAAGTAGTTCGAGGTTCATCATATTATCGATAATTACGGGATATTGCCATTTGTCGCCGTTGTGGTCCCAAGATCTGATTACACCTACGCTAGGGTTAAAGCGCGTTGACAATGATTTTGCTGCCTGAATAATGACCGACTTGTAAGCCGTATCGCCAGTTAGGCGAAGCCCGTTGCCAAACGGACAAAAGATCATGAAGCCCAAATCATGGGTGGCTCTGTTGAATTGTTCTTTCTTGATGTCCTCGGTATATTTTTTAGCGAGTTCAAGCCATTTTTTATCTTTAGAAAATTCGTAATAATACCACAGTTGTGCTGGGAAGAAACCACTGGTCCAGTCTCTGGAAACCACCATTTTTAACTGGCCTTTTTCCACTGTTCGGGGTGATACCTGATTGGGCTTGGTTTTTCTGGCCGAATCTACATTCTTTACCAAAATATCGGTTTGTAGTTCAGCAGATTTAATCGACTTTGCAACATCTATCTTTTGCGCCTGTGCTCCTAAGGCGGCCAGCAATAATGCGGCGGTAATTTTCAGTTTCATACGTTTATATCAGTTTTTTGTGTGTTTATGTACAATGGTTGTTTTTAGTGCCAACTACATCCAGATTAATGGATGCCGAATGGGTAAATTTCTGATCACTTCTGCATTGGTGGGCTTTAAATCCAGGCTTTTCCAAGTGTTAAACCAAGTTTGCTCACAAAAGTAATTGGCGCCAAATAAAAGAAAAGGTTGCGCTACCGGCCAGTTTTCCCAATACATTACGTCAGGTTTTAACATCCATTTTGATTTGTCGGCAATGTAGGGATATAGATACTCCAGTCCTTTTTTGATGGATTTGCCGTCGGTGGTTTCGTAAGTCCATAAATTATCTTTTGGTGTAGATAAAATTTGGCATAATGTGGTCATGGCATCTAAATTGAAAATGGCATAGCCATAGGGTTTGGTTCTTTTCATCTCCAAAGGAAAACTGCCATCATTGGCCATTTGATTAGGCAAAAACACCTTTTTGTACTGTAGCCTTAACGAATCGAGCATGGGCTGATCGTTTACCAATTTGGCAAATGAAGCTACTTGCATGGCCCAACAGGTTCCGTGGTTGTTTTTGGCGTTTTTTTCCGCAATCCCATTTTTATCGGTGTTTAACCAGAGGATATAGTCAGCAAACCATTTTTTAATGGTGGTTAAAGTAGCCTTGTCCAATGATTTTGATTGCTCCATCACCATTATTCCCTGGGCCACTTCCATTAAATGTATGGAGTCGATAATTCCCCAGCTACGGCCCGTAAACAAGCCCTTAATGGCTTGCGCATAAGCTAAATTGGGGTTCATTAGGGTTTCTTGGTTTACAAACCACGCTTTTAGGTGCACCATTGCTTGCTTCACATATTTCTCCTGGCCAGTAATTTGGTAAGCGGAGGCTAAAGCACCAATAATTTCGCTAAAGCGGATCATGGCATGACGGTGGGCCATAAAGTTTTCGGGGTTCGACATGCCATCTCTATTGATATATGGACCATCAGGGTTTTTGGGATCGGGCCAAAAATAATCGGCCTCTGAAAAGAAATCGTGTTTACCACCAGCGCTTTTTGGCGAACTGCTTGCGGTAACGGTAACAGGTTGTTGTTGCAAGGCCCAAGCTGCTTCCTTCAATACTTGCGCTTTTAAAGCGGCTGTAGCCTGCGTTTTAAAGCTGTTTTGAGCAACTACGTTGGTAACGGCAATGGCAGTAAATAATAGGAATAGTTTCAGGCTTTTCATCATGGTCATTTTGTTATTCGATGTTTAGAAAAACGGTTGGCAAACCGTTTGCACTTACGGATACGATACTTTTCTTTTGGTTGGTTTTAAGTTTAATAATTGCTCTTCCGTTATAAAGTTGCACTTTAGAAGAACCTGTTGAAGTACCTTGATCTTTAATTAATTCTCCGTCGCCAATTAAATTAAAACTCACTTCATTGGCTGCGTCCAAACATCGTACTTTATTGGCATCGTAGGCTTTTACTTCAATGGTGGCTATGCCATCGGCTTCGCCAATTTTATTTAAGCTCAGTTGAGTTGGTTTGCCCCATTTTTCCGTTTGATATTCTTGCGTAATTTCATCGGTAACAATTACTTTTCCTTTTTTAGCTACTACCTTAAAATGATAGTTTCCTTGTTGCATGGGTACTGCCCAACGTAGGCCAGCTGCAGGAAAATCTTGGCTGTTGCGTTTCCTGATGCCTGCGCTTTTACCATTTACAAAAAGTTCCGCTTCATCACAGTTGGAGTACACTTTCACCATTTTTTCTTCGCCTTTTGCCCCCCAACGTACTGGCCATGAGTGCCCATAAATATGCGCCATGGGCGTATTTGTCCAATAAGATTGGAAAATATAGAAGGATTCTTTTTTGGTGAAATCACGTTCGATTACGCCCTTTTGATTGACATAAGGCACAGGGTTTTCGGGGCGTATTGGCGTGCTAAAATCTTTAAAAGGCCAATAGGCGGTTCCTGAAAGCCAGGGCATGGTTTCTTGTTCTTTCAAATGCCAGTCGATGAGGTTGGCGATATAGCTTTCGCTCCAATCACCATCTTTACTTACCCTAGCAGCACCGCCATATAGGGAAGCATCTCCTGCTCTTTCATCGGCTCCGCCGCCTTGCCTGATCTTCAGCAGCGCATTGTCTGGATTTTCGGCGTGGCGCCTTGCGTGGCTATCTCCGCCCCATTCTACGTGCAGGAAACGGTCTGATTTATCAAACTCAGCCTGCGATACACTTTTATATTCGGTGTAATTACCGCGGTACCATCCTGCCCAAATAGATGGCGAATAGACATCAACAATATCCCTGCAAAAATCACAACGCCTGATGGCTGTACTTCTAGAAGGATCGAGCTGGTGCGAAAGATTGTTCAGTTCTTTCATGTAGGTGCGTATTTTTTCTTTGTCAAACTCGCTGAAATCGCCAGGCCAATCGTTTTCGTTACCTAGGCCCCAAATAATAATGGAAGGATGGTTGTAGTGCTGCTCAATCATGTTGGTAAGCATGCGTTTGCCTTGCGCTTGATAAACAGGGCCACCCAAACCGCCACGGCACCAAGGAATTTCTTCCCAAACCAATATTCCCAAACTGTCACAAAGATCAAGGATAATTCGGGATTGCTGGTAGTGCCCCAACCGGATGAAATTTACGCCCATTTCCTTCATCATCTTCATTTCGGTCACCATCATTTCTTCGGTCATGGCGGCGGCCACACCGGCATGATCTTCATGTCTGTGGGTTCCGCGTAGCAATAAACGTTTGCCATTGAGCATGAACGGTCCCTTTTTAACAAACTCGAAATGCCTAAATCCAATTTTTTGGTTCAGTTGATAGGTTTGGCCATTGGCTGTTAAACTCAGTTTTACTTCGTATTGTTGCGGCAATTCTGTTGACCATAGCTTTGGCGATTTAAGGTCGGTTTGAAGTAGTAGGGAATCTCCTTGAAAGGTATGGATACTTTTATCGATATTTAAGATATTTTTCCCGTTTGGATCAACCAGGTTAATTTTTAAGGAGGCATTTTTGAGCTGGGCCGGATTAAGCAACCTTGCTTTGATAGACAGCTTGCCCAAGCTTCCTTTTGCGTCTACCGAGGCATCGGCAAAAATCTTATCTACTGCTAATACAGGGTTGTAAACAAGATTTAGATAGCGATAAATTCCGCCATACACGTTAAAGTCGGAAAGACTGGAAGGCATCATTTCTAAATCTCTGCTATTGTCGCAACGGATAATAACCGGAATTTTGCCCTTAAATTGAGTTTTGTAAACGGGTAATTTCTTAAATGCCGCTACGGCATCGGTAATATCGGCGGTCCACTCATCATAGCCACCTACATGAGTAGCTACTTTAGTGGTATAAATGTAAACTTCTGTTTTTTGTCCTGCACCCTCAAAATGGAGCAGGGTTCTGCCATTGGCGTAAGGATTTTCTACGTCGATATTTGTGCGGTACCAACCTGGCCCCTGATAGTAATGCACATTGGGATCAGTGGCATCGGTGGCGTTAAAACAGTGCGGAAGGTTAACTTTTTGCCAAAATGGAAGCTCCTCAGGGTTACCTTTTCCCACTGGACGTACGGCTTCCCAAATACCGCCCAAATCTTGTTTCACAAATTCCCAACCGGTATTTAATCGTTTCAAATTTTGGGCCTTTAAACCTTGGCTTGCTGCAATGAAGCATAGTAACAGCAGTTTGATTTTTTTTAACATACTAAGTTTTTATTTGGTTCAATACAGGGTTTTTCCTGCATTTTTATCCCTGTAAGCTACAAAACCCATTTTACTTCACAAAAGCGTAGCCTGTGCCAAATTTGATGACTATTGGCGTTGATAGCACTGAAGTTTAGCTTTGTTGGTGGAATAAATAACTTGAACACTTCGATTGTTTTGATGGTTTTTGGTTTTAATTTACTTAAAAACAGCTTGTTATGATTATTTTTTTGCGATGTAGGCAATACGTTAATGCTTTTTTTTCCAATAAACGACACTTTCTTTTAGCGTTAATTTAGCCGAAACATGTGGAAAAATCATTACTGAAAAAGTACGAAAACGTTTGCGTTTTACGCTTTCCTTTAATTTTGTTTTTGGCGGTGATTTACTTGAGTTTTTTCACTTGTATCGCATTTAAAACGGGTTTTCCTTCAATGCCTTTAAACGAAAGCCGAATACCCTTGTCATCGGTAACTGTGCATTCAAATTTTTGGTGTACACGTTGGGCGATACCATATTTAGCGGCTAAATTTAATGCCTTGATTATGGCTTTTCCATTCAAGTAAACATCAAAGATACGTTGCGGCGGAATTTCCTTACCTTCGGCAACCAAACTATCTAGGTTATAGGGCAAACTGGTTTGTATGCCGTTTCCCATCAGTTCAGCAAAATGTAAGGTAATTTCATATTTTCCTTTGGGCACAGTAAGCTGATAACCTTCTATGCCCACCTGCTGCGTTTGGTAGATAGGGTCGTTTTGGGTTCCAATGATATTTTTATCAGAGCCGTAGGCCATTCGGCTACTGTTTTTGATTTTGAAGGCCTCTCCTCCAATATGTCCCCAGGTATTGGTTTCATAGGCTTTGCTTGGCAGCCAAACTTGTTGCTGATCGTCGGTAAATTGTCTTTGTGAACCCATCAGGATATTAAAGGAATGTGTCCCACTTAAGAAGGCTTGCGGCTGTAATACAAAGTCAATGGTACTTTGGTCGGTATATGATTTTCTATTTTTATAGCCTTTGGCAACGATGATGTTTTTTCCTGGCTTAAGGCTGATATCCCAACTGGCCAATGCTTCGTTAAAGGCCTTTTTTTCATAGCTTTTACCGTTTACCATCAATGTTGCACTATCTAAATTGCTCATTACAGTTAGGTTTTGTTTGGCCTTAATGTCCGATCTTAATGTCCACGAGCCGTCGCCAATTTTGATATAAGGCGCCTGGCTAAAGTTTGCTTTATATAAGAAGTAGGTGTTTTTGGGTTTTCTGTCCAGTGTTAGCAGTCCTTTGTTGTTAATGCCGGGCATGGTTTCGCTTCTGGATTCAGAACTGAAATCTGCTAAATTCCAGGCAGCTGCGCCAGCAATAAAAGGGCGTTGCATAATGGCTTTGATATAGATTTGATGGTATTCCATCCCATATTCTAAACTTTTGTCGAACCTCATTGGAATATCTGCATGTATTCTCGGATCAATGTCTGCGCCGTACTCGGTAACCATCAATGGTTTATCGGGCATAGCGGCATGTATCTTATCCAGGTTAGGGCCAAAATCCGCCGATTTTCCGCCGTACCAACCTTGATAAAGGTTCCAGCCCACCACCATGGGAATTTTAGTTAAACCGGCATTGGTATATCCGTTAACATCGCCGTGATTGCTCATTAAGGTGTAGCGCAACGGATCCAGTTTTCGGGTTAAGTCTTCTAACTGCTGAGCAAGATTTTCAATGCTTTTTAAATAGGTTTTCTTTCGTTGTGGATCATTCCCGTAACGCATTTTAAGCAATACTTCGTTCATGTAGGCCCACATCACGATACTTGGGTGATTGTAGCCCTGCTTGATCATTTCTACCTGCATCGCTTTACAGTTATTGTAAAAGGCTTCACTTTCGGTGATTTCATTTACGATGGGAATTTCAACAGAGGCCAAAATACCTAAACGATCGCAGGCATCTAAAATGGCCTGGTCTTGTGGATAATGAGCCACACGCAGGAAATTTCCGCCCATTTCCTTGAGCATCTCCACGTCTTTAACTTGTAATGCTGTAGGTACGGCGTTGCCCATTTTGGCAAAGTCTTGATGCCGGCTGGCACCAATCAATTTCAATGGCGAACCGTTTAGGAAGAAACCTTTGTTGGCATCAAAGCTGAAATACCTTAATCCAATGTTTGTGCTGATTTCGTCTAATACGATATTTGTTTCAGGATCAATCAATTTGGTAGTTGCCC
This sequence comes from Pedobacter nanyangensis, assembly GCF_003313505.1. GTDB lineage: Bacteria > Bacteroidota > Bacteroidia > Sphingobacteriales > Sphingobacteriaceae > Pedobacter > Pedobacter nanyangensis. The sequence continues at coordinate 339,114 of NZ_QMHO01000002.1, forward strand.
GGTAGAGGTATGGATTTTCAGGGGACCATAAAATGGGATTCTTGATTGCTATGGCTGGAAGCTGAAAAGCATCTGTACCTGTTATGGTGCTTTCACCAACTTTTTTAGCGGTTGCATCAGTAATGGTTGTGACTATTTTTAGCAGTTTGGCGGTGGCCTGATTAACCACATTCCCTTTCACCCGGATGGTAGCGTTTTGTTGGCCTACATTTTCGGCATGGATATAAACTCCATTGGTGCCGTACTGTGCTTCTCCAAAATGCGCTTCATTAACCACTACCAACGACACATTTCTGTATAGGCCTCCAAAGAAAGTAAAATCGCCCGATAGTGGGGCTATGGCCTCATTGTGACTGTTATCAACTTTAACAACAATTTCATCACTGCCATTAAACTTTAATCCGTTTAATGCAATGGTGAAACCAGTGTATCCGCCAATATGCTGCCCAATTTTTTTGCCGTTTAAATAAACTTCCGTTTCTTGGTTAGCGCCCCCAAAATCAAGGTATATTTTTTTGGCTTTCCAAGCAGGCAGTAACTGGAGCTTTTTCTTGTAATATCCCACTCCCCGGTAATAACCCGGTACATCATCTAATACATCGAAAGCATTCCAGGTATGTGGAATATTTACGGACGTGTATTTCAGTTGAGCATAACCTTGGGATTTCTGATCTTTAGAGAAACTCCAGTTTTGGTTGATATTGATGACCGTTCTGGGGGTGATATTTATTTTCGGCTGCGAAAAAACCTGAAAGAAGCTAAATAAAAGAAGAATAGTGAGTTTTGTTTTCAAGAAAATATTTTTAACGTGAGTGATGTGGTGAAGCTTATTAGAAATTATGATTATCAAGTTGGATCAATAAGGAGCATCCCTGTGGATGCTCCTCCAATCAACTAACCTATTTTATGAAAAAAAAATTGACTATTCAATTTTGTCCTTAGCGGGCACATTGCTTTCATAACCTATATAACCTTTGTTTTGGTTAATATGGCCAGTGGTATTAAACCTTTGTGCCGATGCTGGAACTGGCCATAAAACGTGATATGGTGCAATGGTGAACTTTACGCCTTGTAAGGTAGGGACGTTGTTTTTGTAAAAATCATTTTTCTCCATGATACGGTCATAGAAGAAATTATTATCAGAAAATGTGGCCAAATTATAAGTTTTACCGTTATAAGCTGGTTTGCCTGTTTGTGCAAAAATGAAGGCCATACGGGTTAACTCTGTTTTACGGCCTTCTTCCCAAAAAAGCTCCCTTGCACGTTCATCTAAAATGGTACCAATGGTAATTTTGCTGGCATCCGTTAAAAGTGCGGCATTGGCACGTCTTCTTACTTCATTGATATCGGCCATGGCCAAGCCTAAATCGCCTTTCCAATAGTGAACTTCGGCACGCAACAAATAAGTTTCTGCCAAACGGAATACATACCAGTCGGTATTGGTGCCACGAGGCGGATTCCAATAAGGATCAACCGCTAAGGCATTGGTTGAATTGATGAACACTTTATAGTGCGGCCAGCCAAACCAGTGGCGGATGGTATCTAAGGCACCATTTTGGAACCTTTGGGCAACGTTGGAAGAGTTATAAGGAAGAAGTGGCTGTCCGTATAGGGCCTTATCAGCGGCATTGCTGGAGTTTTTCAGTGCTGGATTGTTGTAAACCAGATCTGTCATATCCATCCACATACCTTTTGCATGCCTGTAGTCGGTATTGTCTGTCCAAATGTACTGCGTGCTATAGGGCGTACCACGGTATCTTCCAATCCCTCTGCCGTACATTCTGGTCAAAGGAATTTCCGCTGTTGCGGCGTCTGTCATTGCAGTAGCTCCTGATGGGGTTTTTACGTTGGCAAAGTGCCATGCCGGTACGGTGTTACGCATAAGCTGCGAACCGTTGCCAGTAGCGCCCAAATCGCGGAAAGCTTCTCTGTCCAATACTAAAAATAAGGCCTCCCGGTTTGACGGAATGGCTTTGTTGTCCATCCTATGCAAATCCCAGACTACATTTTTGGTGATATCACCAGCCGTGCTGCCAAAACGGGTAGTCATTAAGGCATATTTACCACCGTTGATGACATTATTTGCCGAAGCTAGGGCGTCGTCAAATTTGCCTAGTGCCAAGTTTACCTTGGTTAGCAAATGGCTCACTGCCCCTTTGGTGACATCGCCCCTGGCAACGTTATCAGATACCCAGGTTTGTGCAAACTCCAAATCCGCTTTCATTCTGGTCAAAATCACCTCGCGTTTGGTCGAATAGAAGTCGGTACGGGGCGCATCTAGGTCTTTTAACAATACCGGAACATCGCCAAATTGATGCACTAGCCTGTAGTAGAAATACGCTCTGTAGAAATATGCAGCGCCCAAAATGGCATTCTTTTCTGCATCGGAAGCATATTTTGGAATATCGATATTGGTAATAATGGTGTTGGCCTGTCTTATTCCGCGATACTGGGTAGTCCAATACCATCCAATTTTATTATAATCGTCGCTGTTCAAGTTGGCATCGGGAGTAATACGAGTTACCAAATCTTGGGCGGGTGTACTTTTATCGGTAGTACCTTCTACGGCCACATCTGAAAAGATAGACTCGGTTAACATAGGTGCCGAATCACCAAAATACTCGCTTCTTACTACTAACGATACCCCAGATAATGCAGAGCGCATTGCTCCAGGGGTGTTTAAGCTGATGGGCTGGTAGGTAGATAGCATATCGGTATCCAAGAAACTCTTTTTACAGCCCATATCGGCCAAGAAAAGTACTGATAAGCATGATACAGCAATTTTTTTATTTATATTTTTCATTTTCATTGATATTATAGAGAAACATTCAAACCTAAGGTGTAATATCTTGGCGTAGGTCCATTGTTTTCGGGATCCCAGAAATCCCAATCCTTGGTCCATACATAGGCGTTGTTTACGTTGGCATATATTTTGGCATTTTTCACTTTTACTTTGCTTAGTAAACTTTGCGGCAATGTATAAGCTACCGCTACAGAATTCAACCTGATGAAAGAATTGTCCCTGTACACATTGAAGCTGGTACCGCTTGTTCCTGAATTTAACCTTGAGTAATCGTTAATAGGGTTTGATGGGGTCCAATAAGGCACCTGGTACGAGCTCATACGGGCAAACCCCACACTACCAGGTTGGTTTTTAGCAGTGTTGTACTGTTTCAACTGCCCCCAGTTAGAAAGTAGCTGGAAGGAAACATCAAAATTTTTGAAGATGTTGAACTCGTTCCTCATGGCAAATATGAAGCGAGGCGTGGTGAAACCTAAAAAGTCTTTGTCTGCATCACCATATACGTAGTTTCCATCCCTATCTACCAGTTTAAAATCACCTGGCCTGATGGCCTTATTGAATTTGTTTGCTTCGGCAACTTCGTTTTCTTGCCAAACTCCGGCCACTTTGTAGTCCCAAACCACATTTATATCTCTTCCAATAAACCATCCGTTTGCAGGGTCATCGGCTGGGAATGCTAGTTTTACAATTTTGTTGCGGGAGAAGGACATGGTAAAATTGGTATTCCATTTAAAGTTGTTGCTGCTGTAGTTTCTGCTGTTCAAGGTAATGTCCATGCCCTTGTTTTTAATCTCCGCAAGGTTAGAATAAACGTATTCGTAGCCAGTTACATCGGGCAATCTTTGTTCAACTAAAAGGTTGTTGGTTTGCTTTGCATAATACTCCACTGTTCCACTTAAACGATCTTTTAGGATAGAGAAATCCAATCCAACGTTAAAAGCTTTGGTTTCTTCCCATTTCAAGTTGGAGTTGGCCATACGACTTCCGTTAGCTAAGGTGGTAATTGACACGAAGTTGCCGTTGGCGTCAACCCCTACTGCTTTACCGGTAGTAAGTACCGCTAATGCTGCATAGGGCTCTACCGTGTTGTTGGTAGGGTTGCGCAAATCTCTATTACCATTAACCCCGTACGACAAACGCAACTTACCATAGTTTAGCCATTTGATGTTTTTCATGAACGATTCTTCGGTGAAGGTCCAGGCTACTGCGGCCGAAGGGAAAGTTGCATCTTTGAAGTTGATGCCAAATACCGAATAACCGTCCTTTCTTAGGGACAAGGTAAGGTAGTAGCGTTGCAACAAGCTATAATTTAACCTAGCCATTAGGGCATCACCAGAGTAAACTTTATCTTCGGCATTTACGTTGGGTAAAATACCTGATGCCAGGTTGTGATAGCCCAGAAGATCACTTGGAATAAAGCCCGAGTTGCCCGCATTTGTCCACCAAGTTTGATATTTCTCGGCATTGGCCAATAAAGTAACATCTACGTTGTGTATTTTATTAAAGGTTCTGTTCCACTTCAATAAATTATCTACTTGCCAATTGTACCTTGTTTCATGAGCACGGGTAACCGATCCTCCAGGGGTAATTACATTAGGATTTTGGGAAGATAGGTGGTTAAATGTGCGGTACATATCGATACCAGGACTGAAATTTAACTGGTAAGTAATGCCAAACGGAAGCGTTATTTTGGTGTACAAACTACCAAACAAGGTGTTTTGCTTATTCAATCTGCTATTGTAGGTCATATCCAAAAATGGATTTCTGGCGTTTAAGCCCACATCATCTGTAGGAATCCTGCGCAAGCTACCGTCGGCATTGTATTTATCGCCATAGGGAGAAAGGTTGATCAACTGCCCCCAGTCTGCTTCAATAGCGCCTTCATCTCTAACTGCGTACTGGATGTTGGCGCCAACGGTCATAAATTTGGCAATTTGGCTTTCCAGATTGAGCCTGAACCTTACGGTGTTAAACTCCCCACCTTCAATTAGATTTTCGTTTTTTTGGTAGCCTAATGACATGTAGTACCTAATATCTTCTTTGTTACCGCTGATACTTAAGGTGTGGTCTTGTCTAAAACCTGTTCTGAAGATATCGTCATACCAATTGGTGGTTTTTCCTGCTAAATAATTTGCTTTTTCATTAGCGGTTAAGCCCAATCTGTTCAGCCATAAATCAACTGGATCTGTAGTGGTTTGTCCATTGAGCCATTGAGCCATGGTTACCCCGGCAGGCAGGTTTCTGGGGTCGTTGTAAATGTATGCAGGCGTTGAGGCGCCACTTCTCATCACGTCGGCACGCCAGTTTAAGAAACCAGGGCCATCGTAAGGCCGCATGTTTTGTGCCAGTTGCGCTAGTCCAACATTGGTGTTAAAGGTAATGGTAGGCTTGGATCCTGTTCCCTTTTTGGTGGTAATGGCCACTACGCCAGTGGCGGCTTTTGCACCGTAAACTGCCAGGGAACTTGCATCTTTAAGTACGTCAACGGTTTCAATATCATTAGGGTTGATATCTGATAGCTGGCCAAAGTAGATAATCCCGTCCAAAACAATAAGCGGTTCATTGCCTGCGGTCAATGTAGACTTTCCGCGAACCAATAATGCGCCCCCGCCTTTAGCGCTGGTGTTTAAGCCTACGCTCATGCCGGCAACGTTGCCTTTTAAGATATCGGCAACACTTTGAGGGTTTTCATTTTCTAATCTTGTTGCACTAACACTGGAAATAGCACCGGTAACGTCTTTCCTGCTGGCTGTACCGTAACCAATTACTACTACCTCTGATAGTCCCTTGGCATCTTCTTCGTCCAGGCTAACGGTAATGTTGGTTTTCCCCTCCAAGGCTATTTCTTTAGTTTTGTAGCCTATGCTGGTAAATACCAAGGTTGCATTTGGGCTATTGGTTCTGATGGCAAACTTTCCTGAGCCATTGGTTACTACCGATAATTGAGTGTCTTTTACTTTAACACCAACACCTGGCATTGGGGTACCAGAGGCGTCTGTAACAGTACCGGTGACTTCCGTTTGCACGTTTCTTTTAAATATTCGTAATGATTTTTCAGATTCAGCATTGTGGACACTAGCTGAGGCTTTAAGTTGCAGAAAAAAACACCAAAGAAGTACCATGGCTACATTCTGCAAAATCCTTTTGGATAGAATTTTACTCATACAGTTAAAAATTTGGTTTAATGGGTTATCGTCAAAAAAAAAAGCGTTTTGACAACCGTAAATATAGTGGTGTTAAGACGATATTTACAACAGTTTATCATATGTAAATAACTGGTAATTAGAATGTTGTATTTGATTTGATACGCTTAAATCACAACTGAAAAATAGAGTAAGTAACTGATTATTTGCCATATCAATACAGCGCAAAGCTCTATATTGATACGTTTAAAACGCATTAAAATAAATTGTAAAAAAATACGAAAACGTTTGCGCTGAAGGATGCAAAGATGGCATTTATGCCTTTTTGTCGAGTACTAATTTGGCCCAGCCAGATTTGCCCACGCCACGTAGGTCTTTTTTACGCTCGTCCATGACCTTTTTTACCTTGGATGCATAAGCCCAGCAGGTGCTTTGCCTGATACCAAGTTTTTCAGATAACTTGTGCGAGGAAATTGTTCCCTTGGAACTATACATCAGGTAAACCAGATAAAAGGCTTTGTTAATGGGAATACGGTTATTTTCAAAAATAGTGTGGTGTAATACCGATTCTTCATAGGCGCATTTGGTGCAGCGCCTGTTATAAGGTGTTTTACCATTACAATAATTGGTATGGCTACATTTTAAGCAAGTATAACCTCCGTTCCATTTCAGTTCCGAAAGAAATTTATAGCAGGCTTCTTTATCAGGATATTTTAAGCTGAATTCATCAAAATCAAGCTCAGTAGCATTTACACGAGCATCGGTAACTTTCTCAATGCTGGTTTTAAGGTTGATGTTATCATTTTCCAACAAAACGTTCATCCTGGAGATTTCTTCCGCTTGTTGTAAAAGCAGGTCGTTTTTTACCAAAAGCTCAGCATTTTGCTGTTCAATGGTTTCATTTTGTTTTTGTAAAGCAACGGCCTGCTGTTTTACCTCAATGGTTCGTTCCTCCACTTTGGCCTCCAGCTCTCTGTTCAAATTATCCTTCATTTCTGCATTTAACTGCATCTGTTTGATAATCTGTTTCTGGGCATTCTCTTTTTTCTTTTTTAGGATACGGACCTGATCGCCGATGGCAAAGGATAAAAACACCATTTCCAGTAAAAACCCAAAACTTAAGCTATAGAAGCCCAAGGCGCCGGGAATATGTCGGGCGTAGCCCAAAATATGGACAACCTTGATTATAAATCCGAGAAACAGGAATGAATAACCTACTACAAAGAATCGTGCCGGGCGGTATTTTTTGCGCCACAGAATATAAATGCCCGTGACAAATCCAATAGAAAGCGGGACAAACTCAATAAATTTATACTTAAACCAGTCGGGGTTATAAAGTATGCAAACAAGGAAAAACACCAAACGTAGCACGAGCACCACGTTAATCAATTTCGAAAATATTGGCGCTTTTTGCTTAACGTGCAATAGTTTCTTGGTAAAGATAAGTGCAAAGGAACTGATACAAAATAGTGCAATGCCATAGGCATATTCATTCCAGACAGGGTGCTGAGGCCAAAGATATTGGAAGGCGATGCCATCAATAGAAACTTCATACAGGCCCACACTTAAGATATACAAGATGTAGTATAGATATTGGCTTCTTCGTACAGCCAAATACATCAACAAATTATGGAAGCTGAAAATGAAGATCATACCATAGAACAAGCCATAGGTCAGGTATTCCGTTAGCCCGTATTGGATAAACCGTTCGATGGTTCTGAATACGATAATCACGTTCACCCTATCTTTTGATTTGACTTTGAAATAATAGTAGTACTCCCCTTTTTTGAGGTTTTTGATCAGAAATTCGAAGTTTTTGTGCCGGTATAAACGCTCTTTAAAAGATAGGTCAGCACCTGAGCGGGCATGTACGTATTTGCCATTTTCATCTGGAAAGTAAACGTCGATATAATCAGTAACCTGATCAAAAAACTCAATAACGCTTGATTTTTCAAAGTCGTCTTTAAACCGAACTTTTACCCTGTACCAATAAGTGGAGCTTCGGTGATAATTCTTGGGATAATAATCAATATTTGGCGTAAATTTATGTTGGTAGGCCTTACTTGAAATGGAGTCAAAGCTTAGTTTTCCGGTGGGGTCTTCTAGCTTTACAATTTCCTTCGATTTAAAAATATATTCGGCCGTATTTTTATCAAGCACTACCGTTTGTTGGGCACCAACTTTAACAAAAAACAGTAGGAATAGCAGAAATGAAAACGCTCGCGAGTAAATTTTAAACATTACAATGGGGTGCCAATATAATGGCTAGTTTTATTTGGTAACGTTAAATATAGTCACAAAAATTGAAAGAGGCACCCAAAATGCAAACTTTGGGTGCCTAAATCTTGATATCAAAAGATAATTTCTTAAGCATGGAAATGGTAAAGGAATACCACATCGCCGTTGTAGGCAGGTTTTGGTTGGTCTTTTATTTCCAAAATAATATTTACTACTACTTTGGTAGTGCCTCTTAAGTTTAAAATAGACTTTAAACTGGCCTTTAAGCGAACTTCGCTATCAACCGTTACCGCCTGGCCAAACTTCAGGCTTTCTATACCATAGTTGATTTCCATTTTAAGGTTGCCAATTTTAACGATCTGTTGCCATAGATATGGCACTAACGAAAGTGTTAAATAGCCATGTGCAATGGTGGTTTTAAACGGGCTCTCTACAGCAGCTCTTGCCGTATCCGTATGAATCCATTGATGGTCAAGCGTAGCATCGGCAAACTTGTTGATTTGCTCTTGCGTAATTTGGTACCAAGCAGATGTGCCCAATTCATTTCCCAAATAGGAAGCAAAATCATCATGGTTGTTAATTTCAATCATATAATAAGTATTAGTATTCTATAACAGTCCTTTAATATCTGCCGGCGAATAGTTGATAGATTTCAAGGTTTTATCATCTCCTTTGCGATAAACCAAAAACAAACCTTCTATTTCCTTAAAATAAGCGTCTACATTGTCTTTCTGTTTGTAATGGGCAATAGTTGCCTCAGCTTCTGCTACTGTTTTGCAGGCCTTACTCATGTTTGAGCGGTGTACTTCGTCAAAAAGTGCTTTAAATTTAGCCCCAAGGCCAAATTCTAGTACGGCACCTGCCAATACGTACTGCAAGTCACATAGGGCATCGGCCACTTCAACCAAATCATTGTTATCTACGGCCTCCTGTAGCTCTTTTAGCTCCTCGGCAATTAAATCTATCCTCAATTTGCTTCTTACTTTAGATGGGATGGCCGCCTGTTCCACAATCGGATGTTTAAAAGTATGGTGAAACTCTGCTACTTGGCTTAAAGCACTTAAATCTTCCATAATGATATTTTTAAGAATGCTAAGGTTTAACAATTTAGGATGAATAGCAAATTTTCTTATCAACATACAAAAGCATGCGAACCGTGATATTTGGCAAACGGTACGCTAAAATGTTGAACTTCATTATTTGGCTATATTTTTATAGATTTGCTTGTCACTTAATAATATTTTTGATTGTTGGAAAATCTATCAATATTTAAATTAAGTCTGCCTTTTACCAAGTTTCTCAATTCTAAAAACTTTTTTGTTTTAACGCTTGTATTTTTTTCCTTTTTGGGCTGTACTTCCAATCACAAGCCCAATGCAGAGCAAAAGAAAACCATATCTGTTAATTTCAAGCGAGTAGATAGCGTTTATCTGACCAGTAACCTGGAGGCAACAGTGCGGCTTTTAGATAGTTTGAAGCCTCAAATTGATGTCGAAGATATTGATGGGCTCACGAACTACTATTATTACATGGGGGTATCTAGCTATAAGGATACCCTATCGATGAACCGTTATGCGGATAGCGCTTTAGCCTTATTTGAAACTACTGAGCGCCAAGTGCAATACCCCATGGCCTTTGCCAAAGCATTGATGTTAAAAAGCGATGTTTATGTGTTCTTCAAAAAATATGATAAGGCCCTGGAAAACTATTTCAAGATAAAATCAACCCTGAACAAGGTGGACGATCCTTTGGTGTATGCGGGTTATATTACCCGTATTGCACAACTTTATTACGTTCAAAATTTATTTAAGCAAGCAGCCAGATACCATTTAGAGGCATTTGATATTATTGAAAATGTAAAGGGAGTAAATGCCAGAAGTGTTTTTTATCTAAAACAAGGGGCGCTTAACAATGCCGGATTTTCCTATGAAAAAGCTGGGATGTTGGATAGCGCTGCTTTCCTATATCAAAAAGGACTGTTGTTTATTAAAGCACAGTTGGAGAAAAAAACGGTCACCACCAATCAATATAACCAGTCCCGGATTGTTATTTTAGATAATTTTGGAGGCCTGATGGCCAAACGTGGAGATTTACTTTTGGCCGAGAAGCTGCTCGAGGAGAGTATTGCATTGGATAGTTACGCTCACGAAGACATTAAAATTACGGCCTTCATCAAGCTGGCAGATGTGTACCGCAGGTTAAATAAGCTGAAACAGGCTGATTCGTTATTTACCGTTGCCAAGAATGTAATTGAAGAAACACCGTTTGACCCCTACTTGTTTAAACCAAGATGGAACAAAGCTAGAAGCGAGTTATATGTGACCGAGGGTAACTACAAAGCTGCCTATCAACTGCTTGCCAGGTACACCGCCGAGATGGATAGTATTAATGCAGAAAATGAGCTGTCGAGGGTTGATTTGAATGTTCGGTTCCAAAACAAACAAATAGCGCAAGATTTAGCATTGCTTACCAAAACCAATGAGGATATCACCTTTTACCTGGTATGTGCGGCTATTTTCATCTTGATGCTGATCTATATCGTTTTTTTGGTGATTAAAAATGCCAAACAGGCACGTAAAACTGAAAAAGCATCTGTAAAGCACAGTGTGGAACTGGAGAAAGCGATGGTGCGTTTGGAAAACAGGAATAAAGATTATGCCAAGATGATGAAGGTAATGGCCCACGACCTGAAAAATCCACTAGGCGGTATGGTAGGCATTAGTAACCTATTATTGGAAGAAAAGCGATTTTTAGAAGATGACCGGGAAATGCTTCAACTTATTTCAAGCTCGGGAAACAATGCCATAGAAATGATCAACCAGCTGCTCAACTCTAACCTGGCCATCGAAAACGAAGTGCTTACCAAGGAGAAACTCGACCTACAACACCTCCTACGCCAATGTACGGAGCTTTTGCAGTATAAAGCCGACGAGAAGCAGCAGAAAATTATTTTCGTTAGCGGCGGACCAGTCTTTTTACAGCTAAGTAGGGAAAAGATATGGCGGGTTTTCAACAACCTTATTGTTAATGCCATTAAATTTAGTCCGGCTGGTAGTGTTGTAAAAGTAGTTTTGGAGCGTCTACAAAAAGGAGTTAGAATAGCGGTAATTGATCAGGGTATAGGCGTACCAGACCAAGACAAGCAACGGATTTTCGAAATGTTTACCGCCGCAAAGCGACCTGGAACCGCTGGCGAGCAACCTTTTGGGATTGGCCTATCCATTTGCAAACAAATTATAGAAAGCCACCAAGGCAAAATATGGCTAGAGGATAATCGTGACGGTGGTACCATCTTTTACGTGGAACTGCCGCTAAGCTAAATAATCAGCCTGTTGGCTTAAAATAAAACGATATTTGCTGAAAATCGATGCTTTAGAAACCAAGCCAACGTAATTTCCAAAATTATCTACTACCGGCAACACCCATAAATTGTCGGCCTCCATCCTATTTAGCACCAGTTTAACATCGGTATTAATGGTTACGGGACTAATTTCAGTACACATCAAATCATTTACCTGTAGGTTGGAGGTTTGATCAGCCACAACTTGTTCCAAAATAGTATCAACATAAACAACCCCCTTAAATTTACCATTAATGTCCACCACAGGAAATACGTTTCGTTTTGATTTTAAGACGCTGTTCAATCTATCCCTCAATGAATCGTTGGCCATCAATATCAGATGGTTTTTTTCCACCAGGCTTCTTAGGCTCATCATGTTAAGAACGGTAGTGTCCTTATCCGAATGGTGCGACAGCTCTCCCTTATCAACCAGTGGTTTGGTATAAATGGAGTATTTATTTACGCTCCTGTTGATCAGGTATGCGATAGCGGTGGTAATCATCAAAGGCACCATCAGTATATACCCGCCAGTAATCTCGGCAATTAAAAATATGCCCGTTAAAGGGGCGTGCATTAACGAGCCCAACGCTGCTGCCATTCCGGCAACAATAAAATTGGCGGTATTTACCTGGGCCAAACCAGAAATGTTGATGCAGTACGCCAAGGTAAAACCAATTAAACCTCCAATAATTAAACTCGGTGCAAATGTACCTCCATTGCCACCAGCCGATAAAGTTACCAGTGTAGCTACTGATTTTAGCATAATCGTAGCAATCAAGAACGCAATTACCGCTAAAGGCAAATTGCTAAACTGCGCAAAAATACTGTTGCTGATAACCGTATTGTAGTCACCTTTTAACAAGTTGTTAATGGTAATATAGCCCTCGCCATACAACGTAGGGAACAAAAAAATGAGCACGCCTAAAATAAAGCCCCCAAGCGCTACCTTTTGGTAAGGATTTTTGATTTTATAGAAAGCACCTTTGATACGGCCATTTATCTTTCCAAAATAAATAGAATAAAGCCCAACCAAAACCGCCAAAACAACATAAAAGCCCAAAGCGTTAATTTTCCAGCCTTCGGTAACGAGGTAAAATAACTGTTCATTGTAAAATAACCGGGCCACCACCGAGGCAGTTGCCGCCGATAACAATAAAGGAATAAAAACTGGGATGGTAAACTCCGGGAGCAATATTTCAATGGCAAAAACAATGCCCGCAATAGGGCTGTTAAATGCTCCCGCAATTCCCGAAGCCGCACCACAGGCCAGCAGCAAAGTTGTTTCCCGATAGCTTAGGCCTAAAAACCTCCCCAACGTTGAGCCTATAGATGCTCCGCTGGTAGCTATTGGGGCCTCCAAACCAGTAGAGCCGCCAAAGCCAACTGTAATGGCCGAAGTAATGATTTGCGAATAACTATTATGGGGCTCTACCTTGCTCGATTTTTTGGAAATAGCATAAAGCAATGGCGTTAAACCTGTTTCAAAACTTCCTTTCTTAATAAACCTACGGACATAAAGTACCGACAAAAAGATACCAATGGTAGGAAATAAAAGATAGAGGTAATACTTGTATTGCCACTGTAAATCAGTTTGTAAAAAATGTTCTATCCTGTGGGTAATGCCCTTTAAAAGCGAAGCCGCCAACCCAGCCAATATCCCTACCAAAATAGAAGCAATGATCAGAAAATTCTTGTTCGAAATTTTGCTTTGTCTATATTGGTTAAAACGGTCTACAAAATTTACAAACTTGATGTACATCACCATTATTTTTAGTTTAAGGACTAACTATCAAACTTGTCCAATAGTTTCAATAAAGTAGCAAAATCTTTGGGGTATGGCGCTTCCACCAAAATATCCTGTCCATCCAAGCCCTTAAAGGCAATTTGTTTGGCATGCAGCGCAAAACGCTTCATAACAGGCTGTTCCTCTTCGTCGGTTAAACGATAGCCCCTTTTAATTTTCGATAGAAAAACAGGTTTACCCCTATACATGGTATCCCCGCAAATAGCCGCACGTTGGGTAGCTAAATGTATTCTAATTTGGTGCATGCGGCCCGTTACAGGCTTGCACTCCACCAAAGTATAATGCTTGTAGTATTTTAACGAGTTAAAGTAAGTTTCGGCACGTTTGCCCTCCTGCCGGTCAATGGTTACGTTTTTGTTGCCGTCATTCAAAATTGGCAAATCCACAAAAAGGTGGTCAAACTGAAACTGCCCATCAACCACCGCATGATAAATTTTGCTCACTTTTCGTTTCTCAAACTGTATCGAAAGGCTACGGTAAGCCTCTGGATTTTTGGCAATGACTATTGCCCCCGAAGTTTCCTTATCCAACCTGTGGCAAATCTGCGCATCTTCCGTGTACAACTTGGCCAAACGTAAAATGTTTACTTCGCCCGCACCGGCAGCACCTCGTTCGTCTAGTGAAGCCACAAAAGGAGGTTTATTGATCACGATATAATCGTCGTTTTCAAATAGGATAAGGTCTTTAAAATTCGGATATTTCAAAAGGATATAAATTAAAGGTGCAAAAATACAATACATTTAGCAATTTATTGGCTATATCGTAGCTGTAATTTCCTGATATCAATTTTAAGAAGAGCAATTTCCTGCGCCTTTTGGTCCCGAAAGTCCTGCTATCCGCCTTTACACCCTCGTTGTGTTGCACTTCACTCGGTGGTATCGGCTGCTATCAGGTCTAATTTGCAAAGCATGTGCAAGTAGTTATAGCGATCCTTGTACCGAAACGAATGAATATCTAAATTAGCGAAAAAATAAGCTGATGTACTTTTTGGGCTAGTCCCCAACATATTTTAGTCAATACAGCAGCTCAAATCATTACATTTAACCAAAAAATAATGAGTCATACCACATTAGGATGGATAGGTTTAGGCAACATGGGAAATCCTATGGCCAAAAATCTGATCAAAGCAGGCTATCCTGTATCCGTTTATAACCGCTCTGCCGATAAAACAGCAGATTTTAAGGCTTCAGCTACCGTTTGTGAAACGATTAGCCAATTGGTACAAACAAATGAAATTGTCTTCACGATGCTTACCAATGATGAAGCCGTTAAACAAGTTTATGCCGAAATACTTAAGGAGAACTTGGAGGGCAAGCTTTTTATTGATTGTAGTACCATTTCTCCAGAATGCTCATTGGCCATAGCACAACAAATTAAGGCTAAAAATGCTGGTTTTATTGACGCTCCAGTAGCAGGCAGTACCCAACCAGCAGCAGAGGGCACATTGATCATAATGGTTGGAGGCGATGAAAAAGACCTTGCGAAGGCCCAGCCTTATTTTGATCAACTAGGTAAGTTAACCAAACATCTGGGCGAAAATGGTAAGGGTATTGCAGCCAAGTTATCCATCAACTATTTTCTTTCATTAATTTATGAAGGCTTGGCAGAAACGGTTCTGCTATCTGAAAAATTGGGGATCCAACGTAAGGACATGCTGGAAATCATCAACCAAAGTGCCAGCGGAAGTGGCGCCACCAAGGTTAAAACACCGTTGTTGATCCAAGACAGCTATCCAGCGGCTTTTGCGTTGGATTTGATGCTTAAAGATATTTTATTGGCCCAAAAGGCAGGTGCCAATTTCCCATTGTCTGAAGCGTTAATCAACACTTATCAAGTTGCACACGATCAAGGATTGGGTAAAGATGACGTGATCGGGATTATCCAATCATTCAAGTAGTATTTGAGTTGTTTCGTCATTTCGACTGGAGCGCAGTCCCCAATATTCGGGAGAGAAATCTTTCGACTAAATACTCTTAATTAAATGTTTGAAAGAGACCTACGAAGTTTCGAAAACTTCGTAGGTCTCAAACAGCATACATTAATCAATCACCATTTCTGGTACATCATCGTCAGCATATAGCTTACCAGCCGTAGCCTCCCTAATTTCGGCTACGCTTACCCCCGGGGCTCTTTCCAGTAATTTAAAGCCTCCTTCGGGCAGTACATCCAAAACGGCCAATTCGGTAACAATTTTTTTAATACATCTTACGCCCGTTAATGGCAGGGTACAAGTTGGTAGCAACTTGCTTTCACCTGCTTTATTTACATGTTGCATGGCTACTATAATGTTTTTGGCCGATGCTACCAAATCCATCGCCCCTCCCATTCCCTTCACCATTTTCCCCGGGATTTTCCAGTTGGCGATGTCGCCATTTTCCGAAACTTCCATAGCTCCCAAAATGGTCAGGTCTATTTTTTGGGCCCTGATCATGCCAAAGCTCATGGCCGAGTCGAAGATGGCAGAACCGGGCAAAGTGGTAATGGTTTGCTTACCAGCATTGATCAAATCAGGATCTTCGTCCCCTTCCAAGGGAAACGGGCCCATGCCCAATAAGCCATTTTCTGATTGTAGCACTACATTAACACCATCTGGGATATAATTGGCAACGAGTGTAGGGATGCCAATCCCCAAATTAACATAGTAACCGTCTTTTATTTCTTTAGCGATACGTTTCGCTATGCCGTTTTTATCTAACATAAGTTAATTGGTTGATGTCGTAATTTAAACAAGTTCTAGGGATTGCTTCGTCGTTCCTCCTCGCAAAGACGAGAATGGTGACGTTATTGCAAGCTTTGCGAAGCAATCTTTGGAGATTAATAATTATCTCATTACCTAATCTCTCTTTCTTACCGTTCTCTGTTCAATTCGCTTTTCATAGTCCTTACCTTGGAAAATCCGGTGTACATAAACGCCGGGTGTATGGATGTGATCAGGATCTAATTCCCCTACTTCTACCAATTCCTCTACTTCGGCAATGGTAATTTTACCAGCCATGGCCATTATCGGGTTAAAGTTTCTACTGGTAGAGCGGAAGATCAAATTCCCTGTTGTATCGCCTTTCCAGGCTTTTACAATGGCAAAATCAGCGTCAAAAGCATATTCCATCAGGTAATCTTTACCGTCAAAATTCCTAACTTCTTTACCTTCGGCAACTTCGGTGCCTACTCCTGCGGGGGTAAAAATAGCGGGCATACCATATCCTGCCGCCAAGCAACGGGTGGCTAAAGTTCCTTGCGGAATAAGTTCTACCTCAAGTTCACCACTTAATAACTGCCGTTCAAATTCTGCATTTTCACCCACGTAAGATGAAATCATTTTCTTTACCTGGTGTTGTTTCAACATCAAGCCAATGCCAAAATCATCTACGCCAGCATTGTTGGAAATACAGGTTAAATTTCTGGTGCCTTTTTTAACCAAGGCAGCGATGCAGTTTTCGGGGATACCGCACAAACCGAAACCGCCCAACATCAGGGTTTTACCATCCATAATGTCAGCGATGGCCTCATCGGCATTTGCTACAACTTTGTTGATCATATTTGGTGTGTTTTGCCACTAAAATAGGATTAATCTATCGCTTTGCAAAAGCGAAATATGGTTCACAATATTGTACAGGCTACACTAAGGCATTGTTTATAATGAAGATTAACAACTGATTAAGGAATAGCTGAAGCCTATAGTCTATTTGTAAATTTCTACAATCTTATCACCTGAGTTATTGCTTGTACATAAGTATATTTTACCTTCCGGCGATTGGCAAACGGCTCTAATCCGTCCAAAATCACCCACAAACAAGTCTTTGGTTTCAGCTATGGCGGTTTGAGTTTCATTTAGGATTAACTGCCTTAGCCTGGTACCTTTTAACAAGGCTAATAACAAGGAGTTTTTAAATTGCGGAATGTAGTTTGAGTTGTAATAGATCATCCCGCTTGGGGCAATGGTTGGTGTCCACTGCAAGATAGATTCTGCTACATTATTCTGGTTACAAAAGGCAGTTTCATTACTTGCATCGCATTTGCCTCTTACGGTTGGCCAGCCATAATTACGCCCTTTTTCAATGATATTGATTTCATCATCCGTATCAGGACCGTGCTCTGAGGAAAATAACTTGTTGCCTACCAAGGCCAAACCTTGGGGATTACGGTGGCCAAAAGACCAAACCGGATTGTTGGGAAACGGATTATCGGCTGGAATACTCCCATCTAAATTAAGGCGCAATATCTTGCCTGCTAAAGCGTTCAAATTTTGAGGTGTACTGGTATCGGCAGCATCGCCAGTAGTGACCAATAGTTTATCACCAACAATCAATAATCTTGAACCATTATGAATATTGGCGGCAGGAATATTATCCAACAAAGTTTGTGGACTTGTTAGGCTGTTGTTGTTGTAGGTGAACCTCACCAGTTTGTTTTTGTAAGGATTTCCGTAGCCGTAAAATACATACACATAAGGATTTGATCCAAAACTTGGATGAAGTGCCATTCCCAATAAACCGCCTTCGCCTTGCGAAATTACCTCGGTAATGCTATGTAGTAACGTTACTTGGCCATTGGCGGGATTTAATCGGCTGATTTTTCCCGATTTTTCGGTGAACCAGATCAGGTTGTCGGGGCCATACACCAGTTCCCAAGGTAAAGACAGGTTGGAAACCAGTGTCCTCGTTTTGATGTCTGCCGGTGTGTCATCGTCGCCACGGTTATCTCGGTCTTTTTTACATCCAATACTCAAGAGCAATATGCCAAAAACAATCCACAACTTTTTCATATCCTAATATTTTAAGGACACAACAATCGGAAGCCGCTTTTGGTTTATAATCAGTTAAATAGACTACTTGGTTGTGCCTGGTTAATACATATCCAGAGTTCGATATCTATGGTTTAATTATTGATTAGCCAGTAGAACTGATGCTGAACTAAATTCAGCATGACGGAGCGTCGACTTAGCGTCACCCTGTGACCGGTAGCAAAGCGGAAAGCTATGTAATAAACCGAGCCTTGGCGAGCTCACCGAAGGTAATTTAGTTCAGGGTCAGCGATATCGAAATAGTTAAACATTTATAAATTAGCGCACATAGTTTCTGATGATAAAGTCTTCCGTGAAACCAAGCCTTTTATAAATTCCCTTTCCCAGTTCAGATGCCTGTAAAGTGGCATAAGGAATGCCAGCGGCAATGGCTCTATTGAGCAAAATGCACATAATTTCCTCTGCAAACCCTCTCTTTCTCATTTCTGGAACAATCCCTACCCCATGTATACCTGCTACTTGTTCGCTAGGATAATAAATAGCCGTACCTACCAATTCATCCTTGAAATAAAAAAGATGGTATTCAATTTCATTCATCGTGCGGTTAAGTGTTTCTTCACTAATCACATATCCAAAACATTTGGGGTAAACCCCGGCCCAAAGCCTTGCCTGATTTGCATTGAGTACTCTTTTGAATGTTAATGATTTAGATGAAGTAAACGACTTATTTAATTGAAGTGACATACCCGTTTGAAACGATTTTTGGGTAAAACCTTCCGATGCTATTTCTAAGCCTTTACTGGGGTAAATATCCCAATGGGGAAAAACCAAAGTTTGCTCACATGATGCCATTTGATGAGTTAGGGCCGTTAAAAGTTCTTGCGCAAGTGGTTGCTTAGTCCATATTTTATTGGGCCACTCAGCGTTTTTCACTAAGCTCAATTCGTAACCGTTTTCGTTTGTATAAAGCCCTGCCGCCTGGCCAACTTTAGACCACAGGGCGGTAAGGTTGGCTATATTTAATTGATTAATATCTTCCATGAGGGCAAAGTTCCGATACTTGTCAGGAAAAAACATTTACATATGTTGATTTTGATCTTATTTTAAATCTTTTCTTATCCGACTTAATTGTGTAGGTGTAATTCCCAAATGTGAGGCTATATGATGTAATGAAATCTTTTGATCAATATCAGGATATCTTTCCCTGAATTTTTGATACCTGACGCTGGCAGTTTCCATCACTAAGGACACTTCTCGTTGTTCTTTATCAATCACCCATTCTTTTTCTAAATAGGCGATGTAATAGTTTTTTAGGTCATCTTTTTCATGAATGAGCTGTTTGAACTTACTGAAGTTGATACTGAGCAATACGCTGTCATTTAGTGCTTGCAGGGTAAATGAAGACGGTTTTTGTAGCAAGGCCGAAACCATTGAACCTACCATTTTACCTGGCAAGAAAATGCTTTTGTTATAGGTGTGCCCCTGCTGATCACTAGAATAGGCCCTGACCACCCCAGTGCATAAGAAATAGATATTTTTGGCGATATCTCCCTCGTTGAGTAAAATTTCATTTTTAGAGATTCGTTGAAATTTAACTAGCGCTTTAACTAATTCAAATGAAGATGAAGTGATGCTCGAATAATGGGATAAGTAAGTTTCTAAATTATCCAAATACAGTACTTTATCTTCATTTGAGATGTTCATAAGCTATTTCATGTAAACATAGGTAATACCATCTCCGCCTCTGTCCAAATGTTCATCTTCCATCCTATCTACCTGCTTATAGTGCTGTTTTAGATGAGTTCTGATCAGCTTGCGTAAAATACCATCACCTTTTCCGTGTATGATTTTGATGGATGGAAAACCTAACATAATGGCTTTGTCCATATAGTTTTCGAGTTCTTGCAAAGCTACTTCGCCTCGCATCCCGCGTAAATCAAGCTCGGCCCTAAAATTGCTTACGGCGTCGCTTAAACTATTGGTGAACGAAGTGCGCTGCACGAGCTTTTTCACTTGGCGGTTACTGATTTTTTGTACGCGGTTGCGTTTTACCACCGATCGTAAATCACCAAAAGCAACCACTAAGTTGTTCTTGTTGATTTCTAAAATCTGTCCAGTATTTTCGGTACCAAGCAATTGAATCCAATCTCCAACCTCAATCTCGGTGTCCTCAAATTCAATCACAGGCTTGGGTTCCTCTATTTTAATCTCGTTTTTAGCCAGGCCTTTCTGTAGATTTTGCCTGATTTCTTTTGTTGCCTCTTTATCCGCTTGTTTCTTCTTGATCTGTGCGATGGTGTTTTCTACCAGCTTGTTGGCGTCTTTAATGATGTTCTGTGCCTGTACTTTAGCATCTTTAATGAGCGCTTTCTTGTTCTCTTCCAGAAAAGATTTTTGCCTCTCATTTTCAGACAGCAACTGATTTAGCCTATTTTGCTGGTTGGCTAGCTTTGCTTTGGTTTCATGCACTTGGCGTTTCTCTCGCTCCAGGTTTACCAACAAGCTATCAATGCTATTCTGGTTGGTGCCAATTTTCTGTCGGGCCAATTCCAATACTTCTTTCTGTAGGCCAATATTTTGTGCAATTTCAAAAGCGTATGAGCTACCAGGTTTGCCAATATCTAAAATATACAAGGGCTTCATTCGGCTGTTGTCAAACAACATCGAGGCATTTTCTAAACCTTCGGTATCGCCGGCAAAAAGCTTCAAGTTCGAATAGTGGGTGGTAATTACACCACGTACCTTTTTCTGGTTAAGTACTTCGAGTACGGCTTCGGCCATTGGACCACCAAATTGCGGATCGGTTCCCGTTCCAAACTCATCAATCAATACCAAGGTTTTAGGATTAGCATGAGCCACGAAATAGCGCATCTTGTTCAAATGAGCACTATAGGTACTTAAATCAGATTCAATAGACTGGTCATCGCCAATGTCGGCAAAAATCTGGTTAAAGATTCCCATCTCACTATGTTCATCCACAGGCACCAGTAAGCCGGTTTGCAGCATCATCTGTAAAAGCCCAACCGTTTTCATACAAACCGATTTGCCCCCAGCATTGGGCCCTGAAACCAGCACGATACGCATGCCGTCGTTGATATGGATATTTAAAGGTACTACGCTCTTTTGTTCATTAGCAAAGGAAAGCAATAGCAAAGGATGCCGGGCATTAATCAGTTTGGTTTTAGCTTCCTTTACCAATATGGGCATTTGTGCGCCTATTTTAATCGCAAATAATGCTTTAGCCCTTACAAAATCCAATTTGGTTAAAAACCCGTGGTACGATAATAAAATAGGGATATACGGCCTTAGCTCTGTAGTAGTGGCAATCAGGATACGGATAATTTCCCGCCGTTTATCAAACTCCAGGTCGCGTAGCTTATTGTTTAGGGTAAAAACTTCTTCGGGCTCCAAATAAACCGTTTGCCCGCTGGCAGATTCATCATGGATAAAACCTTTGATTTTACGCTTGTTTTCGGCCAAAATGGGGATACACATCCTGCCGTCTCTAATGGTTAAACTGCCATCGGCTACCCAATTGCTTGCCACAGCGTTTTTATAGATGGCATCCATCTTTTTGCGCACTTCCTGCTCTCCTTTGGCAATAGCCGTACTAATCTCCAGCAAGGCTGTAGAAGCGTTAGGTTTAATTTTGCCTTTGGCATCCAGCACGTTTTCTATTTTTCTTAAAATATCCCGTTCAATAGGAAGGTGCTCAAATAAAGCTTCTAAACTTGGGTAAACTTCTTTGCGCTCGTCAAAAAATCGGATGACAGCAAAAACCGTTTGCAACGAGGTATAGATTTTGAAAAGTTCCTCTTCTATGAGGTAACTACCTTCTACCTTAATTTTATCGGCCAGTACTTTAATGTCAAAAAAAGTACTGATTTGCAGGGGTTCCTGATTTTCCAGGATGCTTTTAAACTCTTTGGTTTGGCGCAAAAACTTATCTATTTGATCGTGCTTGGTCATTACCTGCATCTTATCCACCAAGTTTTGCCCCATGGTACTTAGGCAATAGTCACGAACCAATTGCCTTACTTCATTAAAACCTAACCTCTCTTCGCAATTATCAGGGTACAGCATATCATTTTACGGGTTGCGGCGCTGCTTGTTTGGCTGCTTCGGCGGCCGCCTGTTTTTCTTTTTTCTTGATTAAATCTTCTCTTGATTTGTTCAGCCTGGTACTAATTCTATCGTACATTTTTGATAGCAAATCAGGGCGGCTATAATAGTAGGCCATACTTTTGGCGTGCATTGCCGAGTCTATGCCGTACTTTTTGAAAATACCTTTGTAGATTGGTGCTGATACTTTTTTAGCACTGTCTGGACTGGGTATTGTAGCCACATAGCCATCTACTACATGGATATCAAATAATATCTTTTCCATTTCTGCGGGCTGTACAATATCTTTTGGAATGCCGGGTTTACAGCCCAATGCCAGCGCTAAACAGAAAAGTAACAATAAAAATCTTGTCATTTGTTGATTAAAACTTCAGCTTTCTTAGCCAAATTAAAAAAGGGTTGTTAATTTTACCTCCAAAAATACTGATAAATGAGCATTGCTGATAACTTATTGAAATATAAAAACGAAATTGAAAGCCAAGGCGTAAAATTGGTAGCCGTTTCAAAGAACCATCCGGCTGAGGCCGTGTTGGAAGCTTATGAAGCTGGCCAACGTGTTTTTGGGGAAAACTTGGTACAGGAAATGGTAGATAAGCAAGCACAACTGCCCGCAGATATTGAGTGGCATTTGATTGGCCATTTGCAAACCAATAAAGTAAAGTACATCGCTCCTTTTATAAAATTGATCGAATCGGTAGACAGCCTGAAACTACTGAAAGAAATAGATAAACAAGCTGCTAAACACCAGCGTGTTATTGATTGCCTGTTGCAGATTTACATTGCCGACGAAGAAAGTAAATTTGGTTTGGGCTTTGATGAAGCAATTGAGCTCTTGCGTTCAGATGAATTTGCGGCCCTGAAAAATGTACGCATTATCGGTTTGATGGGCATTGCTACCAATATTGCTCAGGAAAAACAAATCAGCGCAGAATTTAACGAGCTGAAAGTACTTTTTGACGGCATAAAAGTGAGTTATTTTAGGCAAAGCGATTACTTCAAGGAAATTTCGATGGGAATGTCTTCTGATTATCAATTGGCTATTGAAGAAGGAAGTACCATGGTTAGAATAGGCAGTAACATTTTTGGGAAAAGAGTGATTAAACACTGGAAAAACAAGGAGTAGCCAAGGTATTAAGAGATGCGAAGCAATCTCTCCAAGAAAGTTATTCTCTAACCTGCGAAAATTAAAAAATAGTCAACAATACCTAAAAACAACTAATTCCTGAATATAAAATGAATATCAAACTGAGAAGAGCAACAGCCGAAGATTGCCCCAGATTATTAGAACTGATTATGGAACTGGCCGTTTACGAAAAGGCGCCGCATGAAGTAACGGTAACATTGGATGAATTTGTGGCGGCTGGCTTTGGTGAAAACCCGGTGTGGAAATCGTTTGTAGCGGTTGATGGTGAAAACATCGTTGGGCTTGCTTTGTTTTATGTACGATACTCAACTTGGAAGGGCTGTCGTTTATATCTGGAAGACTTTTTGGTCACCGAGAGCTACCGTGGAAAAGGCATCGGCAAGCTGTTGTTTGACCGTGTGGTACAGGAAGCCAAAGACGGCAGTTTTAATGGAATGAACTGGCAGGTGCTTGATTGGAATACACCGGCCATTAACTTTTATAATAAGTATGGTGCTGGATACGAAAGCGAGTGGTTAAATGCTTCCTTTTCCAAAGCGCAATTAAAAGCGCTAAATTAAATCTGATAGATATGAAAAAAATTATCTTGCCCCTATTTGCCATTAGTTTATTAATGGCTTGTAGAAACGAAAACAAGGACAAAAAAGTAGCCCATGTGATTACCGCCGAAAATGATACCCTTACCTATCGCTATGACTCTGTAAAGGTGGTGAGTAATAATTTGGTAAAGCCTGGTGTAAATGCAGCAGCAGATACCGCAAATGCAGTGGTAAGATACCCTATTTTTGAAAACGATAGCTTAAACCATTATATCAAAAAACAGGTTTTTGATTATTTTGGGAAAGATGAGCACCCCACTGCTTACGAAGATGTCGCCAGTAGCTTTATCAGAGGCTATAATGAATTTTACACCGAAAACCCCGGAACCGCTCAATGGTGGTATTTGCTAATCGACATTAAAGTACTCCGTCAGTTGCACAACTATGTTGCCTTAAAGTATATTCACGCTGATTATGCTGGCGGTGCTCATGGAAATACTTCCATTTCCTACATCAATTATAATCCCAAAACCAATCAGCCTATTGTACTGGATTCATTAATTCGGCCCGATAAAAAAGCCGAATTGTTGAAAGTTGCCGAAACTATATTTAGAAAGAATGAGAAAATAAGTGCTACCGAACCTTTGGACAAACGATACTTTTTCACCAACGGAAAATTTTCGTTGCCGGCGGCATTTTATGTAAGTGATAAAGGCCTGGTTTTTCTGTATAACCCTTATGAAATTAAAGCATACGCCGAAGGAACCACTGAATTGGTTATCCCCTTTGCCGCCCTTGGCGATATTGCCAAACCACAAACCATCTTAACTCCTATAGAATAAATGCAGGTATATAAATTTGGTGGAGCATCCATCAAAAACATCGAAGGAATAAAAAACGTTACTCAAATCATACAATCGTACGGCACCAAGAACCTACTGGTGGTCGTATCGGCAATGGACAAAACTACGGATAGACTGCAAGAACTCGCTTTTGCACACATCAATGGTGAAAGCCACAAACATGAATTACTGGAGCACATCAAAGCGTTTCATTTTGATATCATTAACAAATTATTTGCGGATACCAAAAATCCGGTGTATAATGACGTGGCCAATACATTTGTAGAGATAGAGTGGCTTTTGGAAGAAGACGCCGAAGACAGCGCAGCGTATCTTTATGACCAGATTGTTTCCATTGGCGAACTGGTTTCATCTAAAATTATTGCCGCTTACCTGAACCAGCAAGCCACTTTTACCATTTGGCAAGACGCCAGGAATTATATCCAAACCGATAATAACTATCGTGAGGCTAATGTACAATGGGATAAAACTATCCATGCCATACAAAAGCAGCTACCCAGTTATTTGGAACAGGGAATTGTTTTAACGCAGGGTTTCATTGGTGCAACCAGCGAAAATTTCACCAGTACCTTAGGACGTGAAGGCTCCGATTATAGTGCAGCCATTTTTAGTGCGGCACTTGATGTGGAGAAAATGACCATTTGGAAAGATGTCCCGGGGGTGCTCAACGCCGATCCGAAATGGTTTGATGAAACGGAGAAAATCCCGCAACTCTCCTACCACGATGCCATTGAGCTAACCTATTATGGCGCAACGGTAATTCACCCAAAAACCATCAAGCCTATTCAAAACAAGGGCATCCCTTTGTATGTGAGGTCCTTTATCCATCCTGATGAAATAGGAACAGAAATTAGTAGCGATGCCACCACGATCCCAATCCCTTCGTTTATATTTAAGGTTAATCAGGTATTGTTGTCCATTTCGCCAAAAGACTTTTCTTTTATAATTGAGGAAAACTTGAGCCATATTTTCGCTATCCTTCATAAAAATAAAGTGAAGGTAAACACCATGCTCAATTCGGCCATTAGTTTTTCGGTAAGTGTTGATGAGGATGACCATAAAATAGAAAACCTGATTAAAGATTTATCGGAAGATTTTAAGGTAAAGTATAATAAAAACATGGAGCTGGTAACGATACGTTATTATAACCAGCAAACCATTGATAGGGTAACTACCGATAAAAAGGTTTGGCTAGAGGTAAAAAGCCGTAACACCTGTCAAATGGTAATGAAAAACAGCGATTAATTGTGAGATGTTTGCGTACTTAGGCCACATCTAGCCACTAATTACTAATCCCTAATTAATGAACAAAAACATCTTAGGAACGGAAGTGCAAGATTACATCAGTAGGCATTTAAATGCCGATGTAAGTAAAATTGCCCTATCAAAATCTCCCTTTCCTGAGGTTGGTTCGGCAGAATTGGCCAATCAGATAGCGGCAAAAAAGAAAGCTGAAAAGAAACTGCCAACCTGGTTTAATGCCAACAAAGTTTATTATCCAAGTACTTTATCCATTGAACAAACTTCCTCTGAAGATACCGCATTATATAAAAGTAAATTGGCCAAAGGAAAGCTCCTAATTGACATTACCGCGGGTTTTGGCGTAGATAGTTTTTATTTCTCCCAAACAATGGACGAAGTTTACAGTTGCGAGATCAATACAGAATTATCTGCTATTTCAGCTCATAATGCAAAAATATTAGGCGCAACAACGGTCCAATGCCTAGCTACGGATGGTTTGGCCTATCTTTCAGAAAACGAAACAACATTTGACACCATTTATGTAGACCCTGCCAGAAGAAATTCCAGTGGAAAGGTATTTAAGCTTGCCGATTGTACGCCAAATGTAGTGTCGCATTTTCAGCTATTACTGACCAAGGCAAACAGGATCATCATTAAAACCTCTCCCTTATTAGACCTTCATGCTGGGCTAACTGAATTAAAACATGTTTCCGAAATCCATGTGGTGAGTGTTAAAAATGAATGTAAGGAACTTTTATGGGTAATTGATCGGGATTTTAAAGGAGACACAAAAATTGTTTGCGCTACCCTAAACTCGGAAGTCAAGAAAATCGCATTGCCATTGAACGACAACAACACCACCGATTTTGTAGAAAAATTGGCAAATACAGGCTATTTATACGAACCTGATGTTGCATTGATGAAAAGTGGCGCTTTTAATGCCATAGCTGAAGCTTTTGAGTTAAAAAAACTGGGAAAGCAAAGTCATTTATATTTTGCCGAAGATTTTAAAAAAGACTTTATCGGGAGGATTTTTAAGATTGAGCAAGTTTATACCCCCAATGAGCTTAAAAAGGAAAAGAACCTGCAAGGCAACGTAGTGGTGAGAAATTTCCCGGAACGCGCTGAAAACTTGGTAAAAAAGCTTAACATAAAACCTAATCAAGATACCTTTTATCTCTTTAGCCAGGTAAAACAACAATATGCGGTGTTTAAGACTGTGATAAAGCAATACTATTGAGGTTGTGAATAATCACACGCTTAGCAGCGGATCGTCTAGTATTAGTATCAAAATATTCAACCAGCAAGTTTTTCTAAAGCATTTCTAAAGATTTTTGGGCCACGCTCGAAATAACGGCAACACCAAGCCTATACCGCTCATAACACGTCATCTCTATTCCAAATAAAACATTTGGAATAGAGATGAAAGTTTACCCTAAAAACAAGAGGAAAGCCCCTCATGTGCAGAGCCCTTCAACTGATAATATAATTTCTTATTTGGTGTTCTTAGCATTATAATCATTAATCGCTAAGGCAATAGCCTCAGCTTCCTGAGGTTTAAAAGCCACCTTTTTAGCCATGGCAATCATTTTTGCAGCTAGGCCTTTTTTCTTTGTGACAGGTTCATTACCGTACCCACCCGCTTGGTATTTTTGAAAAACCTCAGGAGTATCTTCAAAGTACTTTAGCAGATCTGCATCAAAAGCATCTTTAACCTTTGTATCTTGGTCTTTGGTAATTAATATCTTATATCCAGTTAACAATTCGTCCTGTTTCCCTTTTTTCCATTCTTTATACTCTTCCTCAGTGCCCCAAAAAGCAGATACGTCATCAGGATACGAATAAAACTGATGGGCATTCATTCTGCCCTTTGCCAAGCGAGGCAACATGTGGTCATTAGTGCCAAAGCTTTTCAATTGAAGTTTCTCCGTATTCACATAGTGTATCTTATCATATATGGTTTCGCCCACTTGATAAGTTTCAAGCTCATCAACCTTATATTTTTTCGATTTGGCATTAGGATTAACAGCCAGCTCGGCCGAATCTTTAAACAAGATGTAGCGTTGATTAAACCAAGGTTCACTTTCAAATTTGCCGATTTGGCCATTGATTTTAGTACCGTCCTTTAAAACAGCATGCCCTTTTAAGAAGGTGATTTGAGCGTTAGACAATGTTGCAAACAAACATAGATTGGCAACCAGGAGTAAAAATTTTTTATTCATTTACGTTAACTTTACGCAAACATAGGCAATTAACGCAAATAAATTTAGCATTAAAAAACAAAAGTCCCGCATATGCAGGACTTTGTATTCTTTTAATATTCATCTTCATTAAAGAAGAAATCATCTTTGGTTGGATAATCCGGCCAAATCTCTTCGATGGTTTCGTAAGGTTCACCATCATCTTCCAAAGCTTGTAGATTTTCAATAACCTCTACCGGAGCTCCTGAGCGAATGGCATAATCAATTAATTCATCTTTAGTTGCTGGCCATGGGGCGTCTTCCAAGTGCGATGCTAATTCTAAGGTCCAATACATATCGTTAATAAATTATTAATTCGTCAAATTCTATTTTCGCAAAACATGTGAAAAAAAATGAGCTAAGCAAATATTTTTTCTATTATTTTACTCTAGGCAGCCAAATGTTTTCCACAGCCTTTGCATCATAGCCTAATTTACGCCCTAAAATGAACAAATAATCGCTCAATCTGTTCAAATACACTGTAACTTTACTGTCAACAAAACTGCTTTCAGAAAGTGCCACCGTTAGCCTTTCCGCTCTCCTACATACGCATCTGGCTATGTGACAATAAGATACCGTGGTGTTTCCGCCAGGTAAAATAAAATGCTTCAATTCGGGTAAAACCTCGTTCATTTGGTCTATTTCGGTTTCCAATAAGGCAATATCCTCTTCAAGCAAATCGGGGATTTTCATTTTTGATTTTTCAGGGTCTGCCGCCAAGGAAGCCCCAACGGTAAATAGCCTGTCCTGTATTTCCTTTAAAACAGATTGATGGTGTGGGTCAATTTCCTGGCAACCGATCAATCCGATGTAGGAATTAAGTTCATCAACAGTACCGTAGCTTTCTATCCGAATATGGTGTTTGGCTACCCGGGTGCCTCCTATCAGGGAAGTAATACCTTTATCGCCTGTTTTGGTGTATATTTTCATATTTAGAAAGTTATAGGTTTTAGGTCATTAAAGTATTACGTTTTACAGCAAAACTTCATGTAGAACTTATCACATAACGCTTAGGACTTTCAACGTACCACTTGAAACTTAAACAATGTTCTCAAAATCGTTACCGCTCTCCTGTATTGCTTTTAAGCGTGGCGAAACCGATTTTACTTCTTCGTTTACATAATCATTTTCTACCAAACCATCACGCATACGGACAATACGATGTGCATGCTGTGCAATGTCCTCTTCGTGCGTAACCAGGATAATGGTATTGCCCTTACTGTGGATTTCTTCCAGTAGCCCCATGATTTCGATGGAGGTTTTGGTATCGAGGTTACCTGTAGGCTCATCCGCCAAAATAATAGATGGATTATTGATCAGGGCCCTAGCTACGGCTACCCTTTGGCGCTGGCCACCAGATAGTTCATTGGGTTTATGTGTTACCCTGTTGCCCAGGCCTACATTTTCCAAGGCCTTTTGTGCTCTGGCATCGCGTTCTTTTTTGCTTGCTCCAGCGTAAATAAGCGGCAAGGCTACGTTATCCAACGAAGTTGATCGTGGCAATAAGTTAAAAGTTTGGAAAACGAAACCAATTTCCTTGTTTCTAACTTCAGCCAATTGGTTGTCGCTCATGTGACTCACATCCGTACCATTGAGGATGTATTGGCCCTTGGTAGGCGTGTCCAGGCAGCCTAAAATATTCATTAAGGTTGATTTTCCAGAACCCGATGGCCCCATCAAAGCTACAAATTCGCCTTCCTTAATTGTTAAACTTACTGATTTAAGGGCATGAATCACCTCGGTGCCAATCACGTACTTACGGCCAATATCTTTAATGGTAATGAGTTCTTTCTGCATTGCTGTTTTGTTTTTTTAGACGAGCAAGTTCCGTGCAATGTTACAAACTAATCTTATTTTTCGATAATTTTTGGTACCAGAAAAAAGCGCTCGTTGTGTAAAGCTGCATTTTTTAAACCATCGGTAACGCTAATTTCATTTTTGGCCACATCTTCTCGCCACACATTACTTTCCTCGTTCATATAAACAAGTGGCTTTACGCCATCGGTATCCAGCTCATTCAGTTTTTCCATAAAAGTAAGGATCTTGTTCATCTCTTTGGTTAAATGATCAACTTCATTGTCCTTAATTTCAATTCTTGCCAAATCAGCTACTTTATGTACCGTATGTTTATCTATCACCATTTTTTGTTGTTATTTTAATAAAGTTACCAGGTAAGCTATCATGTTAATGTACATAAAGCTTATCGCTTAAAACCCTAATTTACTATTAATTATGCCGTAAACTTCGTTCTTCAGCACCTCATCATTTTCAAGCGCTAATATACTGGTTAAAATTGGTTCGTGCACATGCACCTTCACCAAGCCCGGACGGGTGCCGTATTTAACCCCGTCATCCCACATGATCTTCCATACATTGGTAATGCTTACCGGCACAATTGGAACATTCTTTTCAATGGCCAATCTGAACGGCCCGCTTTTGAAATCCTGTAATACTGGCGGATAAACGTTATCTATCCTGCCTTCGGGGAAAATAATCAGGCTCATGCCACTTTCCAAATTATCACCAGCTTTTTTAAAAGCTCTAAACGACGAAATCTTGCTCGACCTGGATACGGCTATATCTATTGTCCTGAAAAAAATACCCAGTAAAGGGTTTTTCATCAACTCCTCCTTGCCCATAAAATGATATTTTCCTTTGGCCAAGATGCAAAAAATGATGATATCCAAGTTGGAGGTATGATTGGCACAAAAAATATAGGTCTGTTGCTTGTCCAACTCTTTCTCAAATTCGAAATCGAAGAAAATACCAGACAGTGCAGCGGCAGTAAAGGAATGTACCGTTCTAAATTTGTTGAGGATGTTATAATACCTTGGGTGTCTTGTAAGCCAATAGTAAAAAGGCCAAAACAATATAAAAATCAAGAAAAGGCATAAAAGACAATAAACCCAATGTATTTTTCGGAGCAGCTTGATCATTGAAACCAAAAATACAATTTTAGGGTAAGTAGCAAGTGTTTTTTTGAAAATCGTGGCAGGTCAAGGCCAATAAGTCAAATGCCACACTGGCTGGGGCAACTTCGTTTGTCATCAACTTCTAAATTTAATTTTCCAAATCCAACATGCTTCACACTATTCAGTTTTTTACTTAATTTCGGCCTCATGAAAGAAACAGTTGTTAGTGGGATAAGGTCCACAGGAAAACTCCATTTAGGTAATTATTATGGTGCGGTAAAAAACTTCATCAAAATGCAGGAAGAGTATAATTGCTACTTTTTCATTGCCGATTGGCACTCCCTAACAACACACCCCACCCCTGAGAACCTGCACGGTAACATCAAAAATGTTCTGGTAGATTATCTGGCCTGTGGCTTAAACCCTGAAGAAAGTACCATTTATGTGCAGTCTGACGTGCCTGAAATCATAGAACTTTACCTATACCTGAACATGAATGCCTATTTGGGTGAACTGGAACGGGCTACTTCTTTTAAGGACAAAGTACGCGGAAATCCGGATAATGTTAACGCAGGGCTGCTTACCTACCCGGTTTTGATGGCGGCCGACATTTTGATCCACAAAGCCACAAAAGTGCCTGTGGGAAAGGATCAGGAACAGCATTTGGAAATGGCACGCACGTTTGGAAATCGTTTCAATCGTTTATATAACCACGAGTATTTTCCAGAACCTTATGCCTTTAGCTATACCGAGAAGTTGGTAAAAGTACCCGGTTTGGATGGCAAGGGCAAAATGGGAAAATCTGAGGGTGATGCCAATTGCATCTATCTTTCTGATACGCCGGAGGCTATCCGTAAAAAGGTATCGAGAGCGGTAACCGATAGCGGGCCTACAGTAGAAAATCAGGAAAAGCCCGAAGTAATACAAAACCTTTTTGACTTGATGAAGATTGTTTCACCAGCGGATACTTTGGCGCACTTTGATGAACTTTATAACAAAATGGCCATCCGTTACGGCGATTTCAAGAAACAATTGGCCGAAGATATGATCATTGCCACTGACCCCGTGAGGGACAGAATCAATGATATTGCGAATGACACAGCCTATCTACAGAAAGTGGCTCGCTTAGGAGCCGAGAAAGCAAGAGAAAGTGCGCAAAAAACAATTCAAGAAGTACGTGAATTAATAGGGTTTAAAAGTTTTTAATTTGTAGTATTGCGTATCGCGATAAGCGTAATGAAATAACAACGCCAACCGCAATACGCTTTACTTAATACTCAATAAGAAATATGCATATAGCTATAGTAGGCAACATAGGTGCTGGAAAAACGACACTAACGGGGCTTTTGGCCAAAAATTACGGATGGGAAGCACTTTATGAGGCTGTGGATAACAATCCTTATTTAGAGGATTTTTATAGCGACATGAAACGCTGGAGCTTCAACCTTCAGATTTATTTTTTGAATAGCCGTTTTCAGCAGATTGTAGAAATTGACAAGAACCAAAGTAACGTGATACAAGATCGTACCATTTATGAAGATGCGCATATTTTTGCGGACAACCTTCATGAAATGGGACTGATGACTACCCGCGACCACGATAACTACAGGGCAATTTTTGATAACATTACCTCGTTTATCAAACCTCCCGATTTGTTGGTTTATTTAAGGGCATCGGTACCTACCCTGGTAAATAATATCCAACGCAGAGGAAGGGAGTACGAAGCCAGTATCCGTATTGATTACCTTTCGAAACTTAACGAAAAATACGAGACTTGGATTAAGAACTATAAATTGGGCAAATTGCTGATTTTGGACAAAGATAAATTGGATTTCACCAACAACCCGGAAGATTTAGGTACAATTATCCAAGCTATTGAAGCAGAGATCAACGGGCTGTTTTAACAGGTAATGGGTAAAGATTTTCAACATGACAATCCCGAAAATTGGAAGTGGGGAATCTTT
The DNA here is from genome assembly GCF_003313505.1 of Pedobacter nanyangensis. Classification (GTDB taxonomy): domain Bacteria; phylum Bacteroidota; class Bacteroidia; order Sphingobacteriales; family Sphingobacteriaceae; genus Pedobacter; species Pedobacter nanyangensis. The sequence goes on from NZ_QMHO01000002.1 coordinate 372,209, forward strand.
TACTTCAACCAGAAAGACCATCGGTTGATCGTTCCAAAGAGAAATCCAATGATGGGATGGACATTTAATTTTGCCCATCCTGCCGGATATATCTTTTTAATAATTATTCTTTTGGTAATTATTTTTCAAACGATCTATTCATCATGAAAAATTGAAATAAAGTAAATGAAAATTTTAGGCATTATTCCCGCAAGGTACGCTTCCACTCGCTTTCCTGGTAAGCCATTGGTTGATATACACGGTAAAACCATGATACAAAGAGTGTATGAGCAATCTATCAAAACCAAAGGATTAGCCCATGTGGTGGTCGCTACAGATGATGAACGCATTGCCGAAGAGGTGAGCAATTTTGGCGGCCAATGTGTAATGACCGCCGGTACCCATCAAAGTGGAACAGACCGTTGTGCCGAAGTAGCGGAGAAAATGCCTGAATACGACATCATTATCAATATTCAGGGCGATGAACCGTATATCAGTCCTGAACAAATTGAATTATTAAGCACTTGCTTTTTAGAAGATAAAACGCAACTAGCTACTTTAATTAAAGAGATCCATACAGCGGAGGAGTTATTTAACGTAAATATTCCAAAAGTAGTGGTCAATGCACATCAGGAAGCCCTATATTTCAGCAGGCAAACCATCCCCTATCTTCGTAATACCGAAAGAGAGGACTGGTTGAAAGCGCATCAGTTTTATAAGCATATTGGTATTTATGGCTATCGCAGAGAGGTGCTACTGGCTTTAACAAAACTTGAACCCTCTACGCTTGAGCTTGCCGAAAGCTTGGAGCAGCTACGTTGGCTAGAAAATGGATTCACCATAAAAACCAAGGTAACCCAGTTAGAAACCATAGCGATAGATACACCTGAAGACCTGAAGAAAATTTCCAAATAATTTTCTATATTAAGACCTAAAATCTGTTACAAATGAAAAAAGTCATCATCGCTTTATCACTTGTGGGTATTTTAAGCGCTTGTAATTTTACGATATCCGACAAGGAAACTGATGTTGGGGCGTTAAAGAATTCTCATACCTTCGCTTTTTCCAATAAAGTGAAGCTGGATACTTTTACGGTGGCTATTGTAGGTAACCATACCAAGGATATGCAGTTGCTATTTACCATCAAATCTTTTGAAGGAAAAGAAATATACAGGCAGGAAATCAAAACCAGCGAGCTGTTGAAAAACTATCTGGCTACCGCGGATATGACCAAGGAAAGTGATAAAATCAAATTCCTGAAAGAGGAAATCTCCTATTTTTTTGAAGATCACCATTTTTTGGAGCCCGCAGTTACTGCCGATGAACAGCCTGATAAAAACGTACCCGACCAAGCTTTTTACCATGAACTTAAGCAAAATGGACTTAATGGCTTTGACTACCGCTTAGGTAAAGATCAAAACGTTTACATTGCTTGGTCTGAGAAAGAAAAGAAGGTAAAAGTTTATTATAAATGCTGTTAAGCAAAGTTAACCTGCATGAGCATTCGTCCAAGGTTATCTCCGCTTAGGTGGGCACTACAAAGTGCCACTGTAGATAATCTTAAGGCTTTATAAATTATGACTAATATTGATATCCAAAATTACCATAAACACTTTTTTAAGCATCATTTTTACTATTCCTTACCTTTATTCTACTACTTTTCATAACTTTGGCCGAAATGAAAACCTGTAGAAAATTAATTGCAGTAGTATTGCTGGTTGGCATAATGGCCAACTGCTTTAATTATTGGATTGTTTCTACCTCCTATCATTTTAACAAAGCCTATATTTCTTCGGTATGGTGTACCAACAAAGACAAACCAGCACTCCATTGTGAAGGAAAGTGTTTTTTGGACATAAAACTTAAAGAACTTGAGCAGAAAAACAAGCAAGAGCTGGAGCAGCTCAAACATTTAATTGAAACGATAGCTCCTGAAAAATCGCTTTTGGTTTTTAAAACCTTCGAAACGGAGGTAGAAACAACCATTCCGCATTATTTACAGCAAAAACCTGTAGGTAAAATAAATCCAATTTTCCATCCTCCTAAGGTAGTTTGATTACTTCTTAGTGGCTTACGGTCCTGAATAAGGATTGCTATTTTTATTTCATTCACCATACGTTCTTGTAGGGCAATAAGCAATCGCATATTATACGAAGTAAAATATGATTGTTTGAAAGATTGCTTTATGGAAGCCATTCGAAATGATGTTCTTTTTTGCAGTTATGACAACGGGAAACGAGCAATGATTTTTAAAGGTTATTTGAATAACTAGCATATCTAAAGATTTCTGGACTATGCCCTGAATAACGAAAAACTTAAAATCCGCATAGCGGCATAAACCCCCAATGTAATATGAAAACAACTTTAATAATCTGTATTTTTGCGATGAGCGGCTGGTGGATGCAGGGAAATGCTACAGGCCGCGAATTTCTGCAAGTTGCGGTGAAAGACAGCTTGAAGGTAGATCCAGTGTGCAAAATGAAAGTAAAAGCATCGAGTAGTATTAAAAGCACTTTCAACAAACAGGAATATGTATTCTGTAACAAGAGCTGTAAACTAAAATTTGACAAAACCCCCGAAAAATACTTGAAGTAACAATGAAAAAATTAACCCTATACGCTGCATTCGGAATGTTATTGTTTGGAGCAGCATGCACACAAGAGAAAAAATTGCCTATCCTGGGCGACCGTGAAGCCAAGATTAGTAAAGATGCCAACGGCAATGAAAAAATTGATACTGTTTATAAAACAATACCTGATTTCAAGTTCCTAAACCAAGACAGCGTTGAAGTGACGCAGGACATGTTTAACAATAAAATTTACGTAGCCGACTTCTTTTTCACTTCGTGCACCACTATTTGTCCGGTAATGCACCGTAACATGAAAACCATTTACGATAAATACCAGGGAAATCCCGAAGTGATGTTTTTATCCCACACTATTGATTTTAAATACGACAAACCCTCGGTACTGAAAAAATATGCACAAAAATTGGGCGTTGATGGACCTCAATGGCAGTTTCTGTATGGAGATAAGGCAACGGTTTATAGTTTGGCAAAAGAAGATTATTTGGTTGCGGTACAGGAAGACAGTGCTGCCACCGATGGTTATGTACACCAGGGATGGCTGGTACTTATTGACAAGCATAAACGTATTAGAGGCGCTTATGACGGTACCAAAACCGAAGAAGTGGAAAAGCTGAAAAGTGATATGGATGTTTTATTGGCCGAGAAAGACTAACTAAGTGAAAGGTAAAGTGTCAAAAATTAAGGGTATTAGTTTCAGGAAGATTGTTGTTTATTCACTTTTTGGGATGGCTATTTCTGCAATAATCAATTCCTGCCAAAGTGCAAGCGAAATAGAGATGGCTAAATACCTCTCTAACGGCAAGGATATTTACCTAGCCAGGTGCCAAAATTGTCATGGCGTAAATGGTGAAGGTTTGGGGGAGCTAGCTCCCCCACTTACCGATACCGTTTTTTTGAAGGATAACAAGGAAAAGCTTGCCTGCTATATCAAAAATGGGGTTAGCGAGCCTATGCAAATCCATGGCAAAACTTACCAAGAGAAAATGCCCGCATTTAAAGATCTGCATGATATTGATATTGCGCAGGTAATGGTTTACATCACCAACTCATTTGGTAACAAACAGGGAATGTACACCTATGAGCAGGTAGCCAGGGATTTACAGCATTGCAAATAGTAATCCCCCATTGCAGCCAGACTTACGGGGTTTCCGAAACTTCGTAAGTTTTTTTGGTTAGCAAGGTGGTGAATAGCAAAGGTGTATGTACCGTAAACCCAATAGCAGCGGAAATACTTTTTGTTTCGGAAAATTTCACAGGCTTTTGAAACCACACGCCAATAAACCTCTGACGTTGGTGGAGTAACAAACAAAAAGATTGTAGCGAATAGTGGGACTACCGCTAAATTATGCTGAAATACTGCTTTTCTGAAATTTAAACAGAATAAAAAGATTACCTTTGTTGGATGCAAACCGTTCTATCGCCGCAATTTAATATTGGGGAGGAAAGTCCGGGCAACAAAGAGCGTCTCGCTTCCTAACGGGAAGGGGTTGGGGAATGAAGGCCTGAACCACGGAAAGTGCCACAGAAAATATACCGCCCCAGGTATTGGGGTAAGGGTGAAAACGTGAGGCAAGAGCTCACGAGCTTTGTTAGTGATAACAAGGTTGGTAAACCCCGGGAGTTGAAAGACCAAATAGGCTAACGCATGTAGGGCTGCTCGTCCGATGTTAGTGGGTAGGTCGTTAGAGGTAAATGGCAACATTTATCCTGGATTAATGATAGAAGTCCTCTTTTAGGGGAAACAGAACCCGGCTTACAGGTTTGCATTTTAATGTTTTTACTAAACAAAAAAAGCGGCAATATTGATCATGCCGCTTTTTTTTATTTGATTATTCTTAGGGAGGACCCAATGTGCTCTAATTTTTCAATTGTTGGCGAACCGATTAATCCTTTTTCGTCCCGCTGCTGCTGAAAATGAACAAAAGACGGGGTATTTAAAACTTGTTGCTGTATCTCCTCACTTTCGTACATAGAAACATGCACAAAAGTTAATCCATCTTGTTTAACGTATACATGGTACAGAAACTTGCTGTGGAGCAGCTCTCTAAAATCAGCTAAAAAAGCAGCAATATTACGTTTATTCTCTTCAACAAATTCGGCGTTAATTTGGTAGGTAACCTGTACTGCAATCATAATCTTATTTTTTGCTTTTAGTAAATGTACAAAAACGTTTTATCGTTTTAGAGCGCCTATAAAAAAAGACCTTGCTTTTAAACAAGGTCTTCCATTAATTACTTTGAGCGATGATTATTTTGCGCTATTTTTTTTCTCTGTAACTTCAGTACGGATTTCTTGAGCTAAACCTTTAAGATCTTGCATAGCTTTACGTACTCTAGTTCCTGCAGCTGAATTACCTGCGTTGTAAAATTTCTCTACGTCTGCCTCGATAGCAGCAACTACTTCTTTAACTTTTGCAAATTTTTCCATTGTTATAATTTTAATTTATTGGTCAAATATATCATTTAAACGGAATAAACAAGCAATTCTTTATTTTTTTGCTGCGCTTTTTTTAACTAAGTTTTTAACAATTCACATTTGCCGTGGTATATCGTTACTTAACTACGGTAAGTAGGCATATACATTCTGTATGGGCTATGGCCTGGAACGGGTAATTATAATGATAGTTAAGTAGCTGTCCATCTGATAGATAATGCTCCTCTCCTTTTACTGCAAAGCTTAAACTTCCTTCAATGAGGTATAAATTCATCAGCAAATGGCTTTCTTCGGTGCCCGATTGTATTTTTTCACCTTTTTTTAAGACCACTAGGGTTAATGTACTATGTTCTGACTTAAAAACAGTGATGGCGTTCTTGCCGTTTTCATGATATGCGGCTTCATTTTTGATTTCCCTAATGAATCTGGGTAGGTCAACAGGCACCATTTGTCCGTCCAAGGTACGCCCCCCAGTAGGACGTTGCGGCGTGGCATTGTTAAATTTTTCTTCCATGGCTTTTTTGATAATAACAGTGATATACAAGGCTATGTTTGTGCAATTTAACTATTTATTGGTGTTTCCCTTGTTTAATGCTCCCCCAGGGCCCGGCAGCATGTATAAATTATTTTAAAACATAAATAGCTGCTGTTTAAATACTTACTTTGATTGTTGATAATATAGCACGCGTATTATCATACAAAACATGATAAAATAGCGACCTTTGCTTTCCATGTCTTTATACATTAGCTCACTAAATACCGGCAGCAACGGCAATTGTTTCTATATCGGCAATGAGGATGATGCCGTTTTGATAGATGCTGGACTAAGCTGTAAGGAAACGGAAACCAGACTTGCACGTTTAGGCTTAAGCATGCAAAAAGTAAGGGCTATTTTTATCAGTCATGAACACAGTGACCACATTAAGGGCTTGCCCGTATTGGCTAAAAAGTACCAATTGCCTATTTATATTACCGCAAAAACCCACTTGGGAGGCCGACAAATACTGCCCCAGCATTTGGTTAACTCATTTTCGAGTGCAGTGCCTGTTGTAATTGGTGATTTGGAAATTGTAGCTTTCCCGAAATTGCACGATGCAGCTGAACCGCACAGCTTTACAATTGCTTATAATCATACCAAAATTGGGGTTTTTACGGATATAGGTGATCATTGCGAAAACCTCATCTATCATTTTAAACAATGTCATGCCGCTTTTTTGGAAGCCAATTATGACGATGAAATGTTGGATAAAGGCAATTATCCATATTTCCTAAAACGCAGGATAAGTGGTGGAAATGGGCACTTGTCCAACCAAAAAGCGCTTGATTTATTTGTGAACCATCGGCCTGAGTTTATGAGCCATCTTTTCCTATCGCATTTAAGCAGAGAGAACAATTGCCCTAATTTAGTGCATCAACTATTTAGTAAAGTTGCCAACGGTACCGAAATTATTGTGGCTTCCAGATTAGCAGAAACCCCTGTATATCAAATTGGCGTTAAGCAGGTTACGGCAACTCTGTCAGCGTTGTAGCCTGTTCGGTTACGCTTAGGCGATGTTTTACGCCACATTTTAAAGCATAGTTAGCCTTTTGATGACCTACGGGAAAATCAAAACATACAGGATAGTTAAATTCTTTTACCTTTTCCAACACAATTTGCTCCAATGTTTTGCCAAAGCTTTCACCCTCATCGTCTTTTTTAACCCTAAAGCCGCCCACAATTAGCCCTTTTAGTTTATGGAGCTTGCCACTGCGTTTCAAATTAAAAAACATCCTATCAACACTATAGAGATATTCGCCAACATCTTCCACAAATAAAATTTTGTGATCTGTCTTAATTTCTGAAACGCTGCCCGCCAAATTCTCTATACAGCGCAAATTTCCGCCGATAAGCTCACCCTCTGCTGTTCCTAGCCTGTTATTTACCTGGTAATTAGCTTCGTAACTCATCAACTCCTCGCCTTTCAGCGCTTTTTCTATAGATTTTATGGTGTCAATCTGTATTGGTTCGGCCTTTGCCCAATCCGCAGGAAAACTGTTGCACATTTTTGAATGGATACTTGCAAAGCGATAATTGCTATTCAAATGGCAATGTAAAATGGTAATGTCACTAAAGCCAATAAGCCATTTGGGCGAAATCTTGAATATGCTGAAATCCAGTTGATCAATAATCCTTACTGCGCCGTAGCCGCCCCTGGCGCACATCACGGCCTTAATACTGGTATCGTCCAGCATCCGCTGTAAATCTGCAAGGCGCTCGTCATCGGTGCCACCAAAGGTAAAATCGCGGGCGCCAACCGTTTTCCCGGTCACTACTTTAAAGCCCCAGCTTTCCATTTGCTGTATGGCCGGCGCAATTTCGTCATCAGTAATAAAACCAGCTGGGCAGGTAATGCCAATCAAATCGCCCTGCTTTAAATAAGGAGGTTTTTGGTGCTTAACGGTTTCGTTACCCCGTTGGGGGCTGGCCGCTTTGCCTTTAAAAGCATATAACATTGCCGACGCTGGCAATAACGACGAAAGAAATAGTTTACGGTTCATGAGCAGGCAATTTAACAATTAGCCCACAATACGCCAAAGTCTTTTAAAAAGAAGAGCGAAGACATTACGCCTTCGCTCACTACAGTCCTGCCATTCGCCTTTAGTCCCGCGTTACACTTTGGGAGCTATCGGCTGCTGTCAGGTCTATTGTACAACGTTAATTAGTACGTCGTCAAATTTCTAATTTCCCTTCCACCGAGTCATCCATGGTTTTGCCGGTAATGATAGAGGCGGCCATTTTGATAAAGGCGATGGCTTCCCCGTGTTTGGTGTCCCAGTAATACACGTGCGTGGGGGCCACTTTGATCAAGCTGATCTTTTCGTCGTCTTTGCCATCCTGGAACCAAACTTTAAGCAGTGGGTTCCAAAGCTCTGCTATTTTTTTGCGGTCGTCCAGTATTTCGCTTATGCCATAAACATTTAAAAAACCCGAGTTTTTATGGCTTTGGAAGAACAGATGTGTAAAAGGGTCGGTGGCAATCTCTTTGTTTTTTTCACTATCAGCTTGACTCATGAACCATAAATTGCCGGCATCATCCACGTCCAGCACCGACATGGGCCTTACAGATAGCGGCAAGCCCGTTTTAATGTTGGTGCAAAAGAAACAGTTTTCAGCACCCTTGGCCAAGTCCTTTAGTTTTTCAACTGCTTCCTCCCCTTCCAGCGTTTTAATGTGATCTTTTGTAGCCTGGGTATTGTTGGAGCTGTCTCTGCTTGCTTTTGAATTTTCCATATTTTCCTTCCTTTCTAAGATTTAAAGAGCGTTTTTAGAACCGTTGCTGTAACCAACGCACCAAATAAATAGTAACCAACCGTTAATACTTTGGTTTGCGTAGTACGAGTTACAGGAGTAGCGTCCAAACCTAAAGGCTCTGGCAGTTGTATAGCCCCAATGCCGGCGCTTAAACCTAAAGCAACCGCCTTTGGCCAAATGTACTTACCGCTACTTCCAATCATACTATAGTAAGTTGCATTGGCAATCAGGTCGGCTTCCAGGGTTAGGCGATGCAAATCGTCAGCATCTACAACTGGTGTACCTACTTGGCTCAGCGTTTTATTAACTACTTCTTCTCCCAACAAATTAATTTGAGGAGCATTTTTAACGTTCTTGCGCACTACTTCGTGCAATATGTTTAGGGCTACAGCACCTATCAGTCCCGCAGTCATGTTTTTGATCCATTTCATTGCTTATAATTTTATGCTTAACCATTCAATAGCTTGGTTAAGCTGTGACAGTTTAAAGCCTTTAGACTCCCCTGGTGCGATGTAGCTAAAAGCGTCTGTGAATTTTCCTACGGCTGTTTCATCGGTAACTACCGCTATTTTTTTCCATTTGGTAAAATGTTTCAAACCCGCTACCATATCTTGAAACCAAGCGCCAGCGGTAAAGTTTTCCACGGGTGTTTCTAGCACCAATAGATAGTAAATATCATGGTGTTTTTGGGTAAGCACTTCTAGTCCTGGGAGCAATACACTTTTAAGGTCGTCGGCAGTGACCTGCCCCGTAGCTCTTACGCCAAATACGTGTGGTGGTATATCTCTGATAATGCTTAACATAACTATAAATTTTATTAAGCATAACAGATTTTTAAAGGCAATGGTTTCCCGAAATTGTGATTTAGGGGATTAATCGAGCTGATTGATCCTGCTGAAGACTTTCAAATTTGCCTCTTTTAAACGGGTTCCCGAAGGGAGTAACTAAAAACTAAGACGTGGCCACTGGCGCAGCAAGCTGTTGAGAAATGGTGGCACCATCGGTAAGCAATTCTTGGGTAATGCTTCTGGTGTAATCAATAATCTCCGATTTGAAATCTTCTACCGAGGCGCCCGAACGGATCTCTTCCAAACGTTTTTCCCATGCGCCTGTCAATTCCGCTTGCGCAATGCGTTTATCTTTAACCACTTCGTAAACAGCCAATCCTTTAGGTGTGGGTACCAAGTTACGCTTTTCACGCACAATATATGCTCTGGTTAACAAAGTTTCGATAATGGCCGCACGGGTAGCGGGGGTGCCTAAGCCGCTATCTTTCATGGCGTATCTAAGCTCCTCGTCTTCAATTTCTTTACCGCAGGTTTCTAAAGCTTTTAATAAGGAAGCCTCATTGTACATGGCCTTTGGTTTGGTCTGCTTTTCCAAAAAAGCTTTGTTTACAATGGGCAAAGCTTCTCCTTTCTTCACCTTTGGTAAAGCTGGGTTGTCTTCATCCTTCTTGTCGTCTTCCACCTCGTTAAATACTGAACGCCATCCTGCCGAGCGGATTACCGTGCCGTTGGCCACAAAAACAATTTCTGATTGTATCGTGATTTTGGTTACTTCCTTTACACATTCCTGATGGAAAGCCTCCAGCATGCGTCCAGCAACCAAATCAAAAATAGCTTGATGATCTTTGCTTAAACTACCTGGTTTAACGCCGGTAACCAAAATAGCGTGGTGGTCGGTCACTTTTTTAGCATTTACACTCCTTTTGTTTAATGTCATTTCCTGCATGGCTAAAGCAGACTTGGCAAACTGGCCATGATCTGTTAGGCTGGCAATTAAGGTAGGTACAGTAGCAAAAATATCATCGCCAATGTAGCGGCTGCCCGTACGTGGGTAAGTAACCAGCTTGCTCTCATACAGGTTTTGCAATAAACTTAAAGTTTGGTCGGCCGTAAAGCCGTTCTTTTTGTTGGCTTCCTGTTGCAGGCTACTCAAATCATGTAAAAGTGGCGGTGGTTCTTTTCTCGGCTTTGCCTCCACGGCAGTAATATTGCCGCCATTGCTAAAGCCCGAAGCTACGTCCTGTACTTTTTCAAAAATAGCCGCTCCTTCTTCCCTGGCATCAAAACTATCCACAGAAATTGCCTTGAACAATTGACCATCTTTATCCAATTGGATGCCTATTTGGTAGTATATTTTTGGAACGAAGTTTTTGATTTCCAAATAACGGGCACAAATCATGGCCAAGGTTGGAGTTTGCACCCTTCCAAGCGAAAGTACGCTCCTATTGCCTGCCGAAATACTCAAGGCTTGTGTGGCGTTCATGCCTACCAGCCAATCAGATACCGAGCGGCAATGTGCCGAGCTGAACAAGGTATCGTACTCGGTGCCCGGTTTCAGGTTCCTAAAACCGTCTTTAATGGCCTCATCAGTTTGTGAAGAAATCCAAAGGCGTTTAAAAGGCTTTTTACATTTCAGGTAGGAATAAATGTACCTGAAAATCAGTTCGCCCTCGCGTCCAGCATCCGTAGCTACAATAATTTCCGTAGCTTCATCAAATAGCATTTTAATGGTGTCCAGTTGTTTTCTAACTCCGGGATCTTCTACCATTCCATCTTTGGTTTTGATTTTACGGATAGAAAGTTTAAACTTTTGGGGAAGCATGGGCAAATGCTCTTTGCGCCAGCCATAAAAGCCATATTCCTGTGGTGGGGCAAGCTGCAGTAAGTGTCCAAAAGCCCAGGTAAACGAGTAGCCCTTGCCTTCAATATACCCATCCTTACGGGTTGTAGCCCCAAAAACTTTGGCTAACTCACGTCCTACAGAGGGTTTTTCGGCAATTACTATCTTCATATCTGAGTTAAAATGGAGGTTAAATATCTTAATTTTAAAATACTTGTGGTGCTTCATTTTATCAACACTTTAATATACGATTGAGGCCGAGGGAGATAAACGGGTTGCAGCCCTTCCTTTGCCACGCTGGGCTTACGGCAGTGCCCGTGCGCCATAAAACCTTGCCGTACCAAAGGCCCACCAGGTTTGGTTAGAAGGTGCCTGTTCATTTTCAAGGAATTAAATCAAACCTTCAAAATATTTTCGAATGAAATTTAAACAGCTTGTTAAACTATCCTATCTTTATAGTGAAAATGAGCATTACCTTACGTGACATATCCAAAGCATTAAATATCTCGGTTTCTACCGTATCAAGGGCACTTACCGACAGCCATGAAATTGGAGAGGAAACCAAGCAGCGGGTGCTGGCCTATGCCAAGGAGCATCATTATGTGCCTAATCGTATGGCACGAAGTTTAAAAGTGGGCAAAACACGCTCTATAGGTGTGGTAATTTGTTCTATTGATAATAGTTTTGTGTCGCAGATGCTGGATGGTATAGACCAAGTTTGTGCCGAAAGTGGTTATCAGATCATCATCATGCAGAGCAAAGAGTCGTACGAACAGGAACAGGCCTGTATCAACCTTTTGCATGCCAGCGGCGTAGATGGGATCATGATCTCTCCCTCCTTTCAAACTACCGATTTCACTTATTTGAAGGAACTGCAATTGCAGGGATTTCCGGTAGTGCTTTTTGATAGGATAAGCGAGCAGATGACGGCACATAAAATTGCCGCCAATAACTTAAGCGGTGCTTACCAAGCCACTACGCACCTCATAGCCAACGGATATACGCGTATTGCGCACCTTAACAGTAATGCAAACCTAATTACTACCGCCGAGCGTTTTGAAGGCTACAAAAAAGCACTTGACGACCATAGCATTAGCTATCATGAAGATTTGGTTGCCTTCTGCGATACGGCCCAACACATCGACCAAAATGTGGCCAAAGCCATGGAGCAATTGCTTAAACAACAGCCGCAGGCCATTTTTACCGCTACAGATTTGTTGAGCACCAAGGTACTGGCTTATTTATTGGAACATAAGTTCAGCGTACCTAAAGACATTGCGCTGATAGGCTTTAGCAACTCCGATTTAGCCGCAGTTTTAAATCCACCGTTGAGCACCGTACGCCAACCATCACGTCAAATTGGCGAAATGGCAGCGCAAACACTCATTAACCTGATCAAGGGCAAAGATATTGGCCCGGCAGAAACCATATTGCTGGATACGGAGCTACAGATCAGAAAATCGAGTGGTAGCTAATGTCTTTTGACATTGCCACGACCTCCGTATGAGGCATTTTTAAAGTAATTGCGTAATTTTGCACTCTTATTTACAACAATGAGCAAGCACGGAAGAATTTTAGTAGCCATGAGTGGCGGGGTTGATAGTTCGGTAGCATCAGTAATGCTACATGAACAGGGTTATGAAGTAATTGGCCTAACCATGAAAACTTGGGATTATGCCACTTCTGGCAGCAACAGCAAGGAAACAGGTTGTTGCAGCTTGGATAGCATTAATGATGCCCGTACGCTCGCTGTAAATTATGGCTTTCCGCACTACATCTTAGATATTAGGGATGAATTTGGTGATTTCGTAATCGATAATTTTGTGGATGAATACTTAGCTGGAAGAACACCAAATCCTTGTGTGCTGTGTAACACCTACATTAAATGGGAAGCTTTGTTGAAACGTGCTGATAAGCTTGACTGTGAGTTTATTGCTACTGGGCATTATGCCAACATCCGCCAGCAAGATAGTGGTCGTTACGTAATTTCCAAAGGTAAGGACGAAAACAAAGATCAATCTTATGTGCTTTGGGGAGTATCACAACAAAATTTGGCCAGAACCAAATTCCCATTGGGAAGCTTTACCAAGGCCGAAATTAGGCAGATGGCCCTGGATATGGGCCAAGAAGAACTGGCCAAGAAAAGCGAGAGCTACGAAATTTGCTTTGTACCTGATAATGATTATCGTGCTTTTTTAAAACATAAAGTAGAAGATTTAGAAGAACGTGTGGCGGGTGGTAATTTTGTGAATACCCAAGGTATGGTAATTGGACAGCACAAAGGTTATCCTTTTTACACCATTGGTCAACGTAAAGGCTTGGGCGTAGCATTTGGAGAACCCATGTTTGTAACCCAAATCCTACCTGAAAGCAATACCGTGGTTTTAGGCAGGGCCGATGAATTGGAACGCCGTGAAGCGATGGTTAGAAACGTTAACCTGATCAAATACGAAAACATTAACGAGCCTTTAGAAAACGTGGTAACTAAAATCCGCTATAAAGACGCCGGTACTTTGAGCACCATTGTACAAGAAAAAGATCAAATGAGGGTGGTTTTCGATCATGCCGTATCTGCCATTGCACCTGGACAATCTGCCGTGTTTTATGAAGGCAGTGATTTGTTGGGTGGTGGCTTTTTAGTGTAATTGAAGCATCTATGTAAAGACTTACGAAGTTTATGGGACTTCGTAAGCCTTACGCAACCGTCGCTAAACGCTTATTCACCACTCATTAATTCGTCAAAGTCTTTAATTTGAGATAGTTTCACCAGCGGATTTGCAGGAAGCGCAGACCATTTTTCTTTAAATACTTCATCACCACCCTCGGCATTTTGGTTTGTATTTTCTTTTACCAATTTCTTCTTTGTTAAGAAATTCATGCTGGTTTCTCGATCAATTCTAGGACCAAAATTGTCGCTAGAATCATAACCAATAAGCTCAAAATCAGCATTGCGGAACCTGAAAGTATAACGCCAATAACCATATCTACCGTGTGAGTATTGAATGTAAAGATTTCCTTTCTCTATTTGTACACCAAGTTCTGGCGGAAAGTAAACACCTCCATCTTCATTTTCAGATGAAAAGCAATCTAAATTTCTAATTGCGAGTTCATATCGCCCCCTCTTATTCATTAAAATGATGATGCCCCTTCGGTTACGATCAACCCGTTCTTCGAAACGATTAACAATGATTTTACTTTTGTCAGTTCCTTTTACAATCAACACCACATCTTGTAATCCATCTTTATTAAGATCACCTTTTACGGTATTGAAAAGTACAAATCCTTTGGGGATAAAACCAGCTGGTTTTATTTTTTGTTGTGGAGCAATAGTTTTTTTTGATTCGATGGAACGATAACCAAGCAACATCGGAACTATTAGCCCAAAACCTAATAAATAATTTTTCATCATTTAAAAATGGTTGTTCTAAGGGTTGTTCACCCTAATTTTACCTTGTTTAAACCTTAAACTAATTTTTAGCAAGATAAATATTTACGATTGGATTATTGATTAAAAAACGATTTCTTCAATTATCTTTGCGGCTCATTAAAAAAAGAGCAACAACATTGATCGACGTAAATAATATTTCTGTGTCATTTGGTGGTACAACGCTTTTCAGCGAGGTATCCTTTTCCATCAACGAAAACGATAAGATAGCCCTGATGGGCAAAAATGGAGCAGGTAAATCAACCCTGTTAAAAATTATTGCTGGTGTGGGCAAAGCCACCAGCGGTCATATATCTGGCCCAAAAGATGCCATAATTGCCTATTTGCCACAGCACTTGCTTACGGAAGATAACGTAACTGTTTTTGAAGAAACTTCTAAGGCTTTCAGCGAAGTATATCACATGCGTGATGAATTGGAAAGCTTAAACGAACAATTAGGTATCCGTACTGATTATGATACGGATGATTACATGAAATTGATTGAAAGGGTATCGGAACTGAGCGAAAAATTCTATTCTATTGAAGAGGTGAACTATGATGCAGAAGTAGAAAAAGTATTGAAAGGTTTGGGTTTCCTTCGTTCTGATTTCACTCGCCAAACTGCTGAGTTTTCTGGTGGATGGCGTATGCGTATCGAATTGGCCAAAATCTTACTGAAAAAGCCAGACCTGATTTTGCTGGATGAGCCTACCAACCACATGGACATTGAAAGTATCCAATGGTTGGAAGACTTTTTAATCAATTCTGCCAAAGCGGTAATCGTAATTTCTCACGACCGTGCCTTTGTGGATAATATTACTAACCGTACAATCGAAGTAACCATGGGGCGTATTTACGACTATAAGGCAAAATATAGTCACTACCTACAATTACGCCAAGAGCGCCGTGAACACCAATTGAAAGCCTACGAGGAACAACAGCGTTTTATTGCCGATAACCAGGAGTTCATTGATCGGTTTAAAGGGACCTACTCCAAAACACTTCAGGTACAATCGAGAGTGAAAATGTTGGAGAAATTAGAAATTATCCAAGTAGATGAAGTAGATAACTCTGCACTGCGCTTAAAATTTCCTCCCTCGCCCCGATCAGGAAATTACCCCGTAATTGTAGAAGAATTGACCAAAGCTTATGGCGACCATTTGGTTTTTGAGAAAGCTTCTATGGTGATTGAACGGGGGCAAAAAGTTGCTTTTGTAGGTAAAAATGGTGAGGGTAAATCTACCATGATCAAAGCCATTATGGGCGAAATTGATTATCAAGGAGAACTGAAAGTTGGCCATAACGTGAAGATTGGTTATTTCGCTCAAAACCAGGCTGCATTATTAGATGGAGAATTAACCGTTTTTGAAACCATTGATCAAATTGCCGTGGGCGATGTAAGGGTAAAAATCAAGGACTTACTTGGCGCTTTTATGTTTAGTGGCGATGATACCACCAAAAAAGTGAAGGTTTTATCAGGTGGAGAGAAAACCCGTTTGGCCATGATCAAACTTTTGCTTGAGCCGGTAAACGTGTTAATTCTGGATGAGCCCACCAACCATTTGGACATGAAAACCAAGGATATCATCAAAGATGCCTTAAAGGATTTTGATGGCACATTGATCCTGGTATCTCACGATAGGGATTTCCTGGATGGATTAGCCGAAAAGGTATTCGAGTTTGGGAACAAACGGGTGCGTGAACATTTCGAGGATATCAAAGGTTTCTTGGCTTACAAAAAGATGGACAGTTTAAAGGAGATCGAAAAATAATTAGAAAGGCGCTTAAAGGCGCCTTTTTTGTAGCATTTTAATTTATCACTCACTACGCTCTCTTTTAAGGAGAGATGCCAAAAGCAGAGAGGGTTTTTGAATTATTTAAACAACCCAAAGATTTCTCCATTTCGCTAAGCTTCAGTCGAAATGACGCACGGACGTTACGCTAATTTCTGACCAAAAATCTTGCTTAATCCATCGTATAACGCTGGGTGCCTGTCTTTCATGCGTTCAGGGTTTTCAAAAAAATACTCTGAGGCTACCGCAAAAAACTCTGCCTCGTTAGTAATGGCATAAGGGTTGATATCTGATTGGTTGTCTTCAATTTTCTGAATTTCCTGATGCATCATTTTTACCCACGGAATGGTATATCCATGCTTCATAAAGTTTTGCGGAACTCCATCGGTAGCCCCATCAGATTTATCAAGCAGGTGCACAAATTCATGGATGCCCGTATTTTCTCTACCGGCACTTTTGCCAAAACCATGTCGCAAGGCCGATTGGGAAAGGATCATCTGCCCGTTCATGTAACCATCGCCCACCATGCCCATGATATTTCTTTCTCCTTCGGCAAATTGAAAGTCTTTGTTAAACGTACCTGGATACAATAATACGGTGCCTAAATTGCGATATTCCCAGTCATCAAAACCTAAAATGGGAATTACCGCACTGGCGCCAACCAATATTCTATCAAGCGGTGTAATTTCGGTGCCAATACCCTCTATGTTAATTTTACCCAAAAAATGGGCTAACTTATCCTCAAATGTTTTTCGCTTGTCAGTATCAAGTGCGGCATAAAAATCTACGTTCGCCAACAACATCTTTTTATCTTCAACAGTTAAAATACTTGGGCTGGTTTTCCTTTTCCTAAAAATAAAATATAGGGCAAGTGCAAAAAAAACAAGCAGGATAAAGTAAGGGTATATGTTCACAGGATTAAATTGGTTGCGTTATGGAATGGCTATTTGCCAATGGAAAAGATAAAGGCAGTACAAAGCGTTTCAGTTTTCGTACTGCCTATCAGGATTAAAAGTTCTTTACAATCTGCTCGTCAAGCGGTTTAACGGCAGAACGGTAACGGTGTACCAGTTCCCCTTTTTCGTTGATTAGGAATTTTTCGAAGTTCCATTTGATATCGCCCGTAAAATCAGGATTGGTTTGGGTAGTCAGATATTTGAACAGTGGCGAAATGCCCTCTCCTTTTACATCGCTCTTTTCGGCAATTAAAAAGGTCGTATTGAATTTGCTGGTACAAAACTCCTTGATTTCCGCATTGCTGCCAAGTTCCTGTCCACCAAAATTTGCTGATGGGAAGCCAATAAGTACCACATTCTTGCCGTATTGCTTATGTAGTTTTTCCAAGTCCTCGTACTGCTTGGTGTAACCACATTTTGAAGCAGTGTTTACAATTAATATTTTCTTTCCCTTAAATTTAGAAAGCTTCACCGCTTTGCCATCCAAAGTTTTGAAAGAGAAACCATAAATATCCTTAGGCGGATTTGGCGCTATCAATAAGCCCAAAAATAATAACAAAGTATTAAACATGATTTTAAGTTTTAATATAAAAACGAATATAGGGAGAAAAAGATTGCCTAGATAAATCAAATTCAAATCAAAGGTAGTTTTAAGTCAAAACTTATCGGCTTTTTAAACGTTATGTCGTTTGGATAGTCTTAAGACCGAAAGCCCTTTGAAAGTTTACTTCTTTTTATGATACTTTAAAATATTTCTATATTTGATTAAATGAAATCTACTCGATTATCATATTATACGCTCGCATTAACCATCGGCGCTTTGCTTTTTGCTTCTTGTAATAAAGAGGAAAATGCACCGCAACCTGATATGGCCTCGAATTATTTTCCGTTGAAGCTAAATCAGGTTAACATTTACCAGGTAGATTCTACGGTTTACAATGATTTCAATAACTCTGTCACTTTATTCCAGTTTCAACTAAAGGATATTGTTGTTGGCAAGTTTAAGGACGCCGAAGGCATTGAGGCTTACAGAATTGAACGTTATAAGAAAACGGACACGGAAGATTGGTTTTTTCAGAAATTAATTACGCGTCGTATTTTAAAAAGTAGAGCCGAAGAGGTTTTGGATAACAAAAGATATGTAAGACTGGTATTCCCTCCTTCCCTTCAATCTACTTGGAATGGTAATTTATATAACGATTTGGATGTTTGGCGTCACGAAATCACGGCAATTGATGTTCCACTAACCATAGGCACCAACAAATTAGATTCGACCTTAAGCATTACGCAGCACAACGAAAATAATTTGATCAGAGAAGATATTTACTTGGAAACCTATGCAAAAAATATTGGTTTAGTGCTGAAAGAAGTAAAAGCCTACGATAAAGAGATCAGTACCGGAAGAATTCGTAGGGGCTTTAAGTATAAAATGCAATTAAATTCTTACACGGTTAATTAACCCAAATATTAGTTGTTAAAAACAGCTATCGCCCCATTTGCTGACCAATTATGTCCACTTTTTTCCATGAGCGGATCCTATAAATCTCATCACTTGCAAAGCAAGGTGTTAAATAGGGTTATGTGGACTTGTCAGTGCATTTATTTCAAAAAAAACATCTCCATTTTTGATTTTGGTTGTTTTTATAGTTTTATTTGCACAAAATCCCCTAATTAATGGCAAAAAATTTATTGATAGTTGAGTCACCCGCAAAAGCAAAAACCATAGAAGGATACCTTGGAAAAGATTTCCTAGTAAAATCTAGCTACGGCCATATTCGCGATTTGGTTAAGGGCGACATGGGCATTGATGTTGACAATAATTTTTCGCAAACTTACGAGGTCCCTGCTGATAAAAAGCAAGTGGTTTCTGAACTGAAAAAGCTAGCTAAGGAAGCCGAAACGGTATGGCTAGCATCCGATGAGGACCGCGAGGGAGAAGCCATTTCCTGGCACTTATTTGAAACATTAGGGTTAAAAACAGAGCGCACAAAACGCATTGTATTTCATGAAATTACCAAGCCAGCAATATTAAAAGCCATAGAAACGCCCAGAGGTATAGATTATAATCTGGTTTATGCACAACAGGCCCGAAGGGTTTTAGATCGTTTGGTGGGTTTCGAGCTTTCGCCAGTGCTCTGGAAAAAAGTTAAGCCTTCACTTTCTGCAGGCCGTGTGCAGTCGGTTGCTGTACGTTTAATTGTAGATCGTGAGCGTGAAATCAACAACTTTGTAAGTGCGGCTGCCTTTAAAATTACGGCACAATTTACCACAGGTAAGGGTAAGGAAATCGTGAAAGCAGAATTACCTCAACGATTTGAAAAGGCCGAAGAAGCGGAGAAATTTCTTCAAGATTGTATCCAAGCCAATTTTAAGGTAAATAATTTAGAGGTAAAACCTGCCAAGCGCAATCCAGCGGCACCGTTTACCACCTCTACACTACAACAGGAAGCCTCCAGGAAGCTAGGGTTTTCAGTAGCACGTACCATGCAAATTGCCCAAAGGCTGTACGAAAACGGTAAAATTACCTACATGCGTACCGATTCGGTAAACCTATCTGAAACAGCTATTGCTGCTGCAGCTGCCGAAATCAAATCGGCCTACGGTAACCAATACCATCAGCTCAGGGTGTATAAAACCAAATCTGCAGGAGCGCAAGAGGCCCACGAGGCCATCCGTCCTACTTATTTTGATCAACATACCATTAACGGCGATGCCTCGGAAAGACGTTTATATGAGCTGATCTGGAAACGGGCCATTGCTTCGCAAATGAGCGAGGCTGTTTTTGAGAAAACCACCGTTGATATTGGCGTAAGCACGCGTAATGAGGTTTTTGGCGCAGAAGGTGAAGTATTGAAATTTGACGGCTTCCTAAAAGTGTACCTAGAATCCACCGATGACGAAGATGATGAAAATGAAGGCGGATTGCTTCCTCCGTTAGTACGAGGCCAGGAACTTTCCTTAGTGGAAATGCAAGCTACTGAACGTTTCTCCAGGCCACCAGCGCGTTATACCGAGGCCAGTTTGGTTAAAAAGCTCGAAGAACTGGGTATTGGACGTCCTTCTACCTACGCACCTACTATTTCTACTATTCAAAATAGAGGCTATGTCGTGAAAGAAGAAAGAGAAGGTAAGAAAAGAGAATATTTAGCATTTGCCCTAAACCATGGAAATATCACCAAGCAAAAGAAATCGGAAATTACTGGCGCCGAAAAAGGAAAACTATTTCCTACCGATATCGGCGAGGTAGTGAACGATTTCCTGGTAGCGCATTTCAAAGGTATTGTAGATTTTAATTTTACCGCCAAAGTAGAAAAACAGTTTGATGAGATTGCCCAAGGGCTTCAGGAATGGACAGCCATGCTCCACTCCTTTTACAAACCTTTTCATAGCGAAGTAGAAACTACCATTGAAACTGCAGACAGGGCTACTGGCGAACGCTTATTGGGCGTTGATCCAGTAAGTGGCAAAAATGTTTATGCCAAAGTAGGCAGATACGGGCCATTGGTACAAATTGGCGAGCTGAGTGATGATGAAGCAGACAAACCACGTTATGCCAGCCTTACCAAACTACAATCGGTAGGTACCATAACGCTCGATGAAGCTTTAGATTTATTTAAACTACCTTTCCAGTTAGAGGACTATCAGGGTAAAGAAGTTTCGGTAGGATTGGGACGTTTTGGACCTTATGTAAAATGGGGAGACACCTTTATTTCTATTCCGAAAAATGTAGATCCGTTAACGATAGACAATGATAGGGCCATAGAGATTATCCGTGAGAAGCTTGACGCCGATGCGCCTGTAGCTCACTACCAGAATATGCCGGTTACTAAAGGTAAAGGTAGGTTTGGGCCATTTATCAAGTGGAACGACCTGTTTATCAATGTACCAAAAGCTTATAATTTCGACAATCTTTCGCAAAAGGATATCGATGAACTGATCAGCAAAAAAATTGAAAAGGAAAACAATCGTTTTATCCAACAGTGGCCCGAACATAAAATAGCCATTGAAAATGGCCGATGGGGACCCTTTATACGCTTTGGTAAAGATATGCTGAAACTTGGCAACAATCCGGCAACCAAGCAAAAGTACACGGCTGAGGAGCTAGCCAACATCTCGTTAGACGAAGTGAAAGCCTTAATTGTGGCCCAAAAACCAGATGCCTTTGAAAGCAAAAAGAAAGCTCCAGCGAAAAAAGCGATAGCAAAGAAAAAATAGGTGCATTGGCGCACCGTCATTTCGAACGCTTGTGGGAAATCCGGCAACCGATATTCGTATCGCTAGATTTTTCCTCGCCGAAAATCGCAGAAAGCCTCCCCTGACCAAATCACATAGACAGGATGTTTCTGCTGAAATAAAAATGTTCGCCTTTTATCACTTTGATGAAAATTGTGAAAAATGAAAAAAGACTTACCTGAAAATATTGTAGAAGATGTTGCCATTGCAGTAGTGCTTATGGGCGAAACTCCTGAAGTGAAAAACTGGACGGTTTATTTGGTTAACTTAAAAAATGAACCTATTAACAATGTATTAATTACCTCTAAAGGTTATGGCGAAAAAGATGGTAAGGAAGTCAAAACATCGTTATTAAGACACTTTATTGGTGATGTAGCTGCACAAGGATATGCTGGCGTAGAAGCTATTGATCCAGCTGTTTTTGGATTAACTAACGAATATTGGTTGAGCTACTACATAGGCAACACCATTTACGATAAGAAATTCATCTTCCTGCCTGAAAGTATTGTAGAAGGTAACTTGATCAGAATTCCAGTAGTAAACAAACCTGGAGTGATGATCAAGTAGTTCTGTGTATAGGAAGCCACTGTGGTTTATCCAGTTTGATTGGACATCGCCAGGTGACGATAGCCTTAATTGCGCAAACTATTAACCATTGAAACTTACCAAGTTTTTAATTTCGTAAGTGTAGCCCAAAGCTATTGGCTCTACGCTGTTTAAAAACTTCGTAAGTGCAAAAGAAAGTTATATATGTTTAAAACGATGGGTTGTTAACAACTCTTTGCTCACAACTGAAACAGTTTCATTGTTTTTTCGTTAATTTCATGCGTACTCACACTACATCGTATGAATAAAGAAAATACCTCTAAACGCCCTAATATTAAAGTTATTTTAATTGGCGCTCTAGTTTTAACCCTGGTTATTGCGGGTTATTTTTTACTCAAAAAAGATCGAAAACAGGACCATGCTCCATTTGCCAAATATATTGATGCCTATACTTCGGGTATCGTATCCAAAAAGAGCAGTATCCGTATCCACTTGGCCAATTCGGTAAGCAATACCGCAGATTTAGGTGAAGTGAAGCAAAAGCTGTTTGATTTCTCTCCCAATATTAAAGGCAAAGCCTATTGGATAGATGCCCAAACACTGGAGTTTAGACCCGAGGAAGAATTAAAACCAGACCAAAAATACGAGGCCACCTTAAACCTGGCTAAAATAGTACCTGTTGAAAAGGGTTTGGAGGAATTTGAATTTGATTTTAAAGTGATTAAACCTGCCCTATCACTTTCAGAAAATGGTTTGGTATCGCAAAACAATACTTCCATGAACTTGATGAAGTTAACGGGCGAAATCAATACTGCCGATGCAGAGGATGCGCAAAATATCGAAAAAGCGCTAACGGTCGATTTTAACCAAAAACTAAAAGTAAAATGGAGCCATAATCCGCAAAAGCAGATTTCTACTTTTACCATTGATAGCATTGTTAAAACTAAAAGTGAGCAAAACCTCCACCTAAAATGGGATGGCGACGCCATTGGCGCCGATGATAATCACGGGGAGGTCACGCTAGATGTTCCGGCTCTAAATGTTTTCAAGGTTTTGGCCATTAAAGCAGTACAGCAGCAAGAAGATTTTGTACTCATCCAATGCTCAGAACCCATCAGTGTAACCCAAGATTTAGCTGGCTTGGTTACCATAGGAAACCTAAGTGATTTAAGATTCACCATTGATGGTAGCCAGATCAAGGCTTACGCCCCAGATGCCTTAGAGGGCAATTACAACGTAGTTGCTAACCAAAGTATCCAAAATATCAATGGCACCAATTTGCAAAGCGCAAAAACGGCAAATGTAATTTTCGAAAACAAAAAGCCAGCCGTTACTATTGCGGGTGCCGGAACTATCTTGCCCAATGCTGGCAAACTGGTGCTTCCCTTTGAGGCGGTTAACCTAAAAGCGGTAGACGTAACCATCATCAAGATTTTTCAGGAAAATATCCCGCAGTTTTTTCAGGTGAACAACTACAAGGAAGGAAATGAATTACGTAGAGTGGCAAAGCCGATTTTGCAAAAAACCATCTACCTGAATGATGATAAGTCAATAGACCTTCATAAAAAAAATCGTTTTACGCTGGACCTCGACAAGCTCATCAAAACTGAACCAGGGGCCATGTACCGTGTAAGTATAATGTTTAAGAAAGCCTACAGCGTATATAATTGCACGCAAGCAAACAATCGTGCACAAGTTGAGGGCGATGATGGATACGACGGTTATGATTATGGGGAGAAAATAGACGAAGACGACGACTTTTGGAACAATTACAATAATTACTACCCCAGAGGCTATCGTTGGAACGAGCGTGAAGATCCATGCTCGCCTTCTTATTATACTAGCGAAAGATGGGCCCATAGAAATTTATTGTCTTCGAACATTGGACTGATCGCCAAAAGAGGGAACGATGAAAGCATGTTGGTAGTCGCTACCGATTTGCTTTCTGCAAAACCCTTAAGTGGTGTAAGTATTGAATTGCTTGATTACCAAAAGCAAATACTCACCGCGGTAAAAACCGATGGCGATGGAATGGCAAGCTTCTCCTTGAAAAGAAAACCATTTTTATTGGTAGCCAAAAATGGAAACGAACGCGGTTACCTTAAGCTAGATGACGGTAATTCGTTGCCACTGTCCAGGTTTGATGTGGGAGGTGACGTGGTTCAGAATGGTATCAAGGGATTTATTTATGGCGAAAGAGGTGTTTGGCGACCTGGAGACAGTCTTTATCTGTCTTTTATTTTAGAAGATAAGCTGCAAAAACTACCTGATAATTATCCCGTTATTTTTGAACTTTATAACCCTAAAGGACAGCTAATTAAAAGGCAAAGCAACACCAAGCCAATTAATGGTTTTTACACGTTCAAAGCAGCTACAGAAAGTACAGCACCAACTGGGAGCTGGCAGGCTAAATTTAAGGCAGGAGGTGCAGTATTTACCAAAAGTCTTAAAGTAGAAACGGTTACGCCCAACCGTATCAAAATTAATTTTGACCTTGGCGGCAAAAAATATCTTGGCAATGGTAAAGTATCTGTAGCAACATTGGCCGCAAATTGGCTATTTGGCACACCAGCACAAAATTTAAAAGCTAAAGTTGACATTAATTTAAGCAAGGATGTCACAACTTTCAAGAACTTTCAAGAGTACTCTTTCGATAATCCCATTGTACATTTTGATACACAGTTAAGAACGGTTTTTGAAGGCACGCTGAACGATAATGGTACCGCCGTTGTAAACACCAATTTAAACAATATGACTGCAGCTCCTGGTATCTTAAGAGCCCATATCACCACTAAGGTATTTGAGCCAGGGGGCAATTTTAGCATTGACAACTTTAGTATTCCCTATCATGTTTACGACAACTATTTTGGCATAAAAGCACCAAAAGGCGATAAACTTACGGGGATGCTGGTAACAGGCAAAAATCACGAAGTAGATATCGTGAACGTAAATAGAGGCGGTTTGCTCATCAACGCCACTAAAACGATTACAGTAGCACTTTATAAAATCCAATGGCGTTGGTGGTGGGAGCAAAATAACGAAGAAAGTTTTGCCAATTTTACGCAAAATGAATATAACAAGCTTATTAAAGTGGAGCAGGTACAAATGGTTGGCGGTAAGGCAAAGTGGAACCTAAGGCTCGACGAACCTGAATGGGGAAGATATTTAATTATTGTAGGCGGAGCCAATGGCGGAGGTCATTTTGCCGCCAGGGAAGTATACATCGATTGGCCAGGTTGGGCACAACGCGAACAAGGCAATAACCCTACCGAAGCATCTATGCTGTCTTTCACGGCCAATAAAGCAAAATATTTTGTTGGCGATGACATCACGCTTACCATACCTTCACCTGAAAATGGCAGGGCCTTAATTTCCATCGAAAACGGTAGTAGAGTAGTTAAAACATTTTGGACGGATACCAAAAAGGGCCAAACACAATTCAGCTTTAAAGCAGAAAAAAACATGACTCCTAATGTATTTGCCAATGTGACTTTATTACAGCCACATAGCCAAACAGTTAACGACATGCCTATTAGGATGTATGGCGCTATACCGCTAAGTATTGAAAATCCCGAAACCATTTTGAAACCCCAAATTGGCATTGCTAAAGAACTGCGTCCGGAAACCGAAAGCAGCTTATCTATCAGTGAGGAAAAAGGCAAGGCGATGACCTATACTATTGCCATCGTGGATGAAGGCTTACTAGACCTTACCCGGTTTAAAACACCAGATCCACATGCCTCCTTTTATGCCAGAGAAGGTTTGGGCGTGAAAACTTGGGATCTTTTTGATCAGGTATTGGGTGCATGGGGCGGCAATTTGGAAAGAATATTGAGCATAGGAGGCGATGGTGCCATAAACAAGAACATCAACCCTGCCAAAGCCAACAGGTTTAAACCGGTAGTAAAATTTATGGGGCCTTACCAATTGGCCAAAGGCGAAAAGAAAACCCATAAATTTACCTTGCCGCAATATATTGGTTCTGTAAAAGTGATGGTGGTAGCGGGTAATGACGGTGCCTACGGGCATGCGGAAAAAGCCGTAGAAGTTAAAAAACCGATCATGCTTTTGGCATCGGTGCCCAGAGTGATTGGTCCTGGTGAGCGCTTTACGTTGCCCGTAAACGTGTTTGCCACCAATAATAATATCAAAAACGTATCGGTAAGCTTGCAAACCAGTAATTTACAAATTAACCAAACTAACCAGCAAAATTTAGCCTTTGCCAAAGCTGGCGATCAATTAACTTATTTTAATGTAACAGCGCCCCAAAAAACGGGCATTGCCAAGATCAGGATCATTGCACAAAGCGGAAAGGAGAAAACTGTTTCGGATGTGGAGCTGGACATCAGAAACCCAAATCCCATGGTTACCAACGTGGTTTCCGCAGTCATACAACCAGGGCAATCGTGGAGTGGAAATTACCAAGCCATTGGTACGGCAGGTACCAATAGCGGTACTTTGGAGGTATCTTCAATCCCTCCCATCAATTTGGAAAAGCGGATTAGCTACCTTATCCAATATCCACATGGATGCGTAGAGCAAATCACTTCGGGTATTTTCCCGCAACTATATTTGGACAAACTATTGCCACTAACTGAACAGAAAAAAGCGCAAATTGAGCGTAACATCAGAGCTGGAATCAATAAACTGAAAGCATTCCAAACCACTGAGGGCGGCTTAGCCTACTGGCCAGATAATGGCACAGCCGATGAATGGGGAACCAATTATGCCGGGCATTTCCTGATTGAAGCACAGGAAAGTGGCTATGCGCTCCCAGTTGGCTTGTACGATGGCTTAATCCGCTATCAAAAAAATAAAGCGAATAATTGGACCCCCAATGCCAATAATTTCTACGGCGGAGATTTAAGCCAAGCCTACAGATTGTATGTGTTGGCATTGGCCAAGAAACCTGAAATGGCGGCCATGAACAGGTTGAGAGCTTTTCAATACCTAACCGATGCAGCTAAATGGCGATTGGCTGCGGCCTACCAAATAGCAGGCCAGAGTGCTGCCGCAAATAGCTTGGTTAAAAATTTGCCTACTCAGGTGGAGGCATATCAACAACTAGGCGGTACCTATGGCTCTGATTTAAGGGACCAGGCAATGATTATGGAAACTTTAACGTTAATGGGACAACGTAACAGGGCCTTACAGCTGTTGAACAAGGTGGCTTCCAGATTAGGTGAAGATCAATGGTACAGTACGCAAACCACGGCCTATAGCTTATTGGCGGTCGCAAAATTCTGTGGAGAGCAAAAATCTAGCAGACAGCTCAATTTCCAATATGTTTTGGATGGTGTAAAAGGTAGTGTTAACCATAATCAGTATTTCAGCAGCACCCCTATCAGCTTTAAAGGAAATAGCGCTTCCGTTACCAACAGAGGTAACAGTGTTCTTTTTGCTCGCTTAATTGTTCAAGGTCGGCCGGCAACAGGTCAAAATGATTTCTTACCCAATCATCCTGACGTACTAGCCATGGAAATAAGCTATAAAACCATGAAGGGGCAGGTACTAAATCCATCGAGGCTAAAACAAGGGCAAGATTTTTATGCCGAAGTTACCGTAAAAAATACCGGCCGACAAGGCTTATACGAGCAAATGGCATTAACACAGATTTTTCCTTCGGGATGGGAAATCATCAATACCCGGTTACACGATAACGAAGGTGCCTTCACCTCATCAACTTTTGATTATCAAGACATTAGAGATGATAGAGTGCTGACTTATTTTAGCTTAAGGGAAAATGAAACTAAAACCTTTAGGGTGCTGTTAAATGCCTCCTACTTAGGGAAGTTTTACCTCTCGACGGTACAGTGCGAGGCAATGTACAATCAAAACATTAGCGCCGCTGCACCAGGTACTTGGGTAGAAGTATATAAATAGATAAGTAATGGTTATGAGTTGTGGGTTACAAGTGATATTGTACTCACGACTCGTAACATGCAACTTTCAACTCATATTCTAGGCCAAATATTAGCGAAAATAAAGCGCACGAAGCCAGCTGAAAATTTAATTATAGTAACAATTCTTTCCATATTAGCATCTCCTTTGGTATAGATCAACCAATTGAATTAAATGTTACCCTTGTTTTGGCCCAGATGCACAAATATGATAATCTGTACATCTGAGGCTCAGATATTTCACTACTAAAACCAAAATGAAAAAGGAAATTAAATCCATTATTTATGTTGATACTTTGTTTTTGGCAGCCCTTATTTTCTTTTGGTTTTCATTGCCCAAGCCACTTTTTAAAACGCCTACCTCATTTGTAGTAGCGGCTAGCAATGGCGAATTATTAAGTGCATCGATCGCTGAGGATGGTCAATGGCGTTTCCCCGTAGCAGACAGCGTGCCTGATAAGTTCAGGAAATGTATCATCACCTTTGAAGACAAACGTTTCTATAACCATTTTGGGGTTGATTTAATGGCCGTGGCCAGAGCCAGTGTTCAAAATGTTAAGGCTAAAAGCATAGCCAGTGGTGCAAGTACCTTGAGCATGCAGGTGATACGCCTTTCCAGGAAAAAACAGCGTAATTTTTTACAGAAAATAGCCGAGATGTGGATGGCCGTGCGTTTGGAAATGAGCTACTCGAAAGAAGAAATATTAGCACTGTACGCAGCCAATGCGCCATTTGGTAGTAATGTGGTTGGTTTAGAAGCCGCTAGTTGGCGGTATTACGGTAGAGCGGCCGAGCAGTTGTCGTGGGGCGAGATGGCCACCTTGGCGGTATTGCCCAACAGCCCATCCTTAGTACATCCGGGCAAAAACGCCGCCAAACTTATCCTCAAAAGAAACAATTTACTGGATAAATTGGTAGCGACAAAAATTATTGATCGTAGCACTGCCCAACTTTCAAAAGCCGAACCTATTCCTACCGCACCGTTGGCCTTGCCACAACATGCGCCGCATTTACTTAATCGTTTTAAAGATGAAATCAAATCATTGGACCAACCTAGTACCAAAATTACTTCGACAATTAACCATGAACTGCAGCTTGAACTGAACCGTCTTGTTGCCCAATATCACCAGAAATTTAGTGCAAATGGCATAAACAATCTTTCTGCTTTGGTTTTAAGTGTGGCTAGTGGAAAAGTAGTAGGCTACGTTGGAAATTGTTATCTGCCACAACAAAAGGAAATGGAAAGCCATGTAGATATGATAAGAGCGCCACGTAGCCCAGGCAGCACATTGAAACCAATTTTATATGCCAGTATGATTAATGATGGCTTTATTTTACCCCAAACCCTCATTCCCGATGTGCCCACGCAAATTGGTGGCTATGCTCCTATGAATTTTGACTTGGGATATGATGGGGCCATTCCGGCAGACCGTGCCTTAAGCCGTTCCTTAAATATTCCGGCGGTTAAAATGCTACAACAATATAAGTATGAACGTTTTTACGACAAATTGAAAAAATTACAATTTTCTACGTTGAACAAAGCCGCAGATCATTATGGTTTATCGCTTATTTTGGGAGGCAGTGAAGTCACCATGTGGGACCTAAGCAGCGTTTATTTAGGCATGGCCCGCACATTGAACCACTACAATACTTACCAAGGCAAGTACAACGCGGCAGATTACGCCTCACCTTTCTACATCAACCATGAAAAACAAGAGAAAGCCCGTATTGAAGCAACCTCACAATTGGATCACGGAAGTATATGGGCTACTTTCAATGCCATGGAAGAGGTTATGAGGCCCGGCGACGAAGGTTTGTGGCAGCAGTTCAGCTCATCGCAGCGGGTAGCCTGGAAAACGGGCACGAGTTTTGGCTTTAGGGATGCCTGGGCCATAGGGCTTACGCCAAAATATGTGGTTAGTGTATGGGTAGGCAACGCCGATGGCGAAGGTAGACCAGGATTAACGGGTATTGAAGCCGCCGCCCCGTTAATGTTTGATATTTTTAGGTTATTGCCTTCTTCAAAATGGTTTGAGATGCCCAAAACCAAGCTTAAAAAGATATGGGTATGTAAACAAAGTGGATACAAAGCCTCAAAAAATTGCGAAACGAAAATAGGTCAATGGGCACCTCCCATTGGCGAAAAAACAGCGCTTTGTCCCTACCATAAATTGGTACATTTAGATGCCTCTGAGAATTATCAGGTGAACAATCAATGCTACAATATCAGCCAAATGAAACATAAAGGCTGGTTTGTTTTACCCCCTACCATGGAGTATTATTACAAAACCAAAAATGCAGATTACCGCATTTTACCCCCTTTAATGGAAGGTTGCCAAAATGAAACCATGGCAGCCATGGAAATGATCTATCCAAAACCCAATGCAATGGTATATATCCCTTTGGAAATTGACGGTAATAGAGGAAAAGCCATTTTCAACGTGGCGCACCGAAATGCCAACGCTACGGTACATTGGCATATTGATGAACAATATTTAGGCAGCACTAAAAATTATCATCAAATGGCCGTTAGCCCAAAAGCAGGAAAACATTTACTCACCTTAACCGACAACAATGGGGAGCGGCTGGTGCAAATGTTTACCGTGCTTGACAAGGATAGAGAAAACTAATTGGGCTTGAGGTATTTCCTTTCAATAGTGCCCATACAGATCAGGAACTGGGCCAGCATGTAGGTAAACATCACCCAAAAATCGCCCATATCCATTCGCTCTACAAACTTATTGTAGGCCAAAGTAGCATCAGAAATGATGAATAGAATTGCACCCAACAAAATCCAAAGAAAACTTTTGTAATTGGTTTTCCCATGTCGCAGGGCCGCGGTAATTCCCATAAGTGCAATCACGAAACAATAAACCAGAACAGGAATATTCATATTGCCAAGATATGGCCGTAAAAAATAATAATAGGAAAGACAGGAAAAACCAAATACGATAAATATGGGTAAGATATAACGTTTCTCACTTTGTGCTTTATTGCTAAGGTCAACATAAAAGGCAGCAATATAAAACAGGTGTGCAATTAGAAACGAACCTAGGCCCAACATGAAATAAAGCTGGTGGTGAGCCGAAAACATCAAAAAAACATCACCTAATAACGAAAAAAACAAACCTATTTTTACCTTGCTGGTAAAACGGCTTTTTTTCTTGATAGTGAGGTAAATAAAAAGCATTAACGAAATAGTAATTAATGGCTTTGTGATGAACCTCATTGCTGTCAGGTTATTGGTAACGGCAAATAGTTCCGCAAAAAAGACAATGGCAAAAGCAAAGCCGAACTGGGGGTATTTTTTAAGCATTTCGATACTTGGATTTGATGTAAAAGAAATAGGTAAGCATTATTAGATGTATTGCGGTTGCTGCAACAATCCAAAAAAAGTTAAAATGAAGCTTGTACAGGAAATAAGCCATGAAAAAACCTAGTAGATACCTGATACTCTCTATCGCTACAAACCATCGTTTCTTTTCCAATAAAGCACCACAGGTAAGCATGCTAACGATGGTAAAAGTAGCTAGCAACATATTGGTGATGAGGCCTAGCCCATCAAAATAAAACAGTTGATAAGAGCCTAAACCTAAAGCCAAAAGAAACAGCAGTACCGCATATCCCATGCTGGCAATGGAAGCATGGGTGTCAAATTTTTTGTAGTTAAGAACATCTATTTCTGGCGCAAACTGAAAGCCTCCTAGCTTTTCAGGGAACCAGCCCGGTGGCTTTACAAAAACTTTGATCTTATCAGCAATATTATCAGACTTTTTAGCCGTTTCTATCAAATCTTTCCAATAGTGTACATTGGCCCAAACAGGATTCCAACTGGCCAGTGGCTTGGTAATGCCATAATAAACTTCCTCCTCTTCTCTTTGGAAAGTTCCAAACATCATATCCCATATAATTAGGGTCCCAGCATGATTTTTGTCGATGTATTTGGGGTTAGATCCATGATGAACCCGATGATGCGAAGGGGTGTTTAAAATGTACTCTAAAAATCCCATGCTTTTAATGGTACGTGTATGGATCCAAAACTGATAAAGTGTGTTGAAAGAGCTTAAGGTTAAAAACATGATGGGGTCAAAACCGATAAGTGCCAAGGGCAGATAAAATACCCACGAAAACCATCCCTGAAACCACGACTGCCTTAGGGCTACCGTTAAATTGTACTCTTCAGATTGATGATGAACAATATGTGCCGCCCATAACGCATTAATTTGATGGCTCATCCGATGAAACCAGTAATAAAAAAAATCTACGCCAATAAAGAGGACAATCCAAGTCCAAATGGTATTTGGGATTTCGAACAAGCGCCAATGTTCAAAAATGTACATGTAACCTACAAACAAAACCGATTTCATGAAAAGGCCCACCAATTGGGAGCCTATTCCCTGGCTGAGGTTGGCAATGGAGTCGTTTAATCGATAGTATTTTAGCTTTTTGTAGAAAGTGTAGGCTAACTCAATCCCAATAAGTATAAAAAAAATGGGTACCGAGAGGGCTATATAATTGGTCTTCATCCAGTCTTATTTGGCTTTATCATTATTCGAACTGAAATCGTTCGTTAATCTAATTTAATGATTTATCCTAATAAGTTAACTAGAGAAAAAAGAAGCTGCAAATTATTTGGCGCTCAACAGTTTTAGCAATTTAACTGCGGGTGCATTGGCAACGTATGCACTTACATCTGGATGCTCGCATCTTTCCAGTTCGTTAATGGTAGCCAAGGGTACTTCATCAAAATCCATGCTCCAATCTTTAAAATACCTTTGTTCAACCAATCCTTCTGCTACAATTTTGCTGGCAATTAAACGCGGATCGTTTTCAATAGATTGATAAACTTCCTTTACGTGACGCTGTTCTCCTTCCAGTATCTGAATAAACGTACCTTCACAATAAATAAGCTTTCCGGTAATTCCCAAACCTTCATTTCGGTCTCTAGCTTGTGCTAACAACTCCTCAAAATCCTTTTGCCCAAACTTGAAACTCTCTACTCCGTAGTATAATAAATAATAGATCATGTCGCTCTCCACTTGCCCGCAAGTTAAGCCATAATCATGAAAAAAAATAACGGTTTTTAATTTTATGTAACTCTCAGAGCACTAATTGATTTTACCCACTCATCTTTACCACAGCACTTGCATACGATTTGTTTTGAGGGTGCGAAAAGATCGGTATAGCCACAGAAACTACAGGAATAATAGTCCTTATGTTTAATTCTGGTTGATTTATTGCAAAATAATGCCGGCAATATAGGAAGGCCGTATTTGACTTCTTCATCTTTGTAATAAAATACACTTATACTGCCCGTAGTTTCTAAAATGGCCAATTGTACCTGCCCCAAATGCGAAACATTTTTCAGCCGCAGTTCGGCAAAAAACTCATCTTGCGCAAGGCTTTCCTTTTTAAAGTTTTCGATGGCAAATCTGCCATGCTCTATCACACAGGTATAACTTCCCTCTAAAAGAACTTCTATCTTTTTACTTTTGTTCACAAAATATGACGTGGTTTTGTAGGCTGCCACTACCACTAAAAACACCGCAACTGCCGAGAGGATGCCTACTTCTCGGTAAAACATGGGATCGCCAGCAGCTGAGCCCAGCCCAACAATAACCACCAGCTCGAAAATAGATAACTGTTTAACTCCCCTTTTGCCTAAAATCCTTAAACTAAGCAGTACCACCAGGTACATGATCAGCGTACGGAGCATAATTTCAGGAATGAACATCCAGTCCTCATTTCCAAAAAGTATTTTTTCTAAACTGTTTGCTTGCATGGCCATACCATAGTTTTTAAGCTATAAAACGCAGCAGCGGGAAATTTGTTTAGGTATTATAGGTTTGCCAAATATTGTTTGCGCAAGGTTTGCTGGCCCGTTGTTTCCAGGCGCTAATGAGCAGTTTTTTCAATGGCTCTGGTTGCATTCGCTCTAAATTCACCAACATGTATTTATAATTTACATAACGTGGGGTAACGATAAAGGTTTCAGGATCATTTTGCATCCATTTGTCCCCTTCCTCGGTAAAAATCACTAAATATTCCGCATCTTCTTTTAAACGTGCTAACAAGCATTTGTTCACCTAAAGCGCAGGAGTATCAAAGCGCAATTACTCAGAAGTTGCAGGCAGCTGTGCTATGGCATTTCGTATAAAAGCAAGTGCCAATATGGTTTTTTGTTGCATTTTTCAACCTCTAGCGGCCATTTTAATCATTCGGTGGGCCAAATCTTTCCCGAGGTACTTATCGATAATAGCATGTACTACGTATAAAATTGGTGTCATCAACAAAGCCACCACAAATTTATAGGTGTAGCCAACCAAACCAATGGCAGCCACCATTTGCCAACTCCAATGATAAGCGGGGTTTAGGTAAAATGCGATAAAAATTACTACGAAACTATCAATAAGTTGTGATACCAGGGTAGATCCCGTAGCCCTTAACCACAATGCCTTTTCGCCGGTAAACTTTTTAATTCGATGAAAAATCAAAACATCTACCATTTGCCCAATTAGAAATGCGGTAATGGAACCAACAATGATCCACATTCCCTGCCCAAAAATGGCATTAAACGCATCGGGCATTCTCAATGGTTTGCCATTAACTTCCTGGGTTAGCCAAAAATCAGCAGGTTCAAGTTTAATGGCCATCCATACTACAAAAAATGCGAAGCCTATTAAAATAGCGGTTAAAACAGAGAGGAAGCGAACTTGTTTTACCCCAAAATATTCATTGATGATATCTGTCATGATAAAAACAATTGGCCAAGTGAGTACACCAGCCGACATATTGTAGGATAGGTTTGGAACCCCAAATAGATTTATATCAAACTTCTTGATTCCCAACACGCCCTCCACAGAAAATATTTTTACACCAATAAATTCAGACATCAGGGTGTTTGCCACGAAAAAGGCGCCCAGAACAAGCAATAATCTACTTTCTTTGGTTTTAAAAGTCATAGCAACTAAAGTACGAATTTTAACGATTAATTGCTGAATTGCTATTGGCTACATTGCTATTTTTTAACGACAAGGTAAATGCGCCTATCAACAATTAAACAATACAACAATTTTAGTTATTTTCGCAGTAGATGATTAATATAAATTCGAAATTACCTGCCGTGGGCACTACGATATTTACGGTGATGTCCAAACTAGCTGCAGACCATCAAGCCATTAACCTGTCTCAGGGTTTCCCTGATTATGATCCCGATCCTCAACTTCTTGCCGAGATTAGCCAGGCCATGAAAACCGGCTTTAACCAATATGCGCCCATGGCGGGCCTACCCCTATTAAGAGAACTGATCTCGGAAAAAATTGAAAGTTTATACGGAACAAAATATCATCCCGAAACCGAAGTGACGGTAACCGCTGGCGGTACACAAGCTATATTTACAGCAATCAATACTTTCATCAGTGCCGGTGATGAGGTGATTGTTTTTGAACCTGCCTATGACTGCTATGCCCCTACCATCAAACTGTTGGGCGGCCTGGTAAAACCTTTTGAACTGCAAGCACCAGACTATAAAATTGATTGGGAGATGGTGAAGAAGCTGTTTTCGGCAAATACCAAGATGATCATCATCAATACGCCGCATAACCCTACGGGAAGCATTTTGCGTAAACCAGATATTGAAGCGTTGATTAAACTCACAAAAGATACGGATATCCTTATTTTAAGTGATGAAGTTTACGAGCATATCATTTTTGATGGCGAACAGCACCAAAGCGTAGCCTTATATCCCGAATTGGCTGAAAGAAGCCTGATTGTAGCCTCTTTTGGCAAGCTTTTACACGCCACTGGATGGAAGGTTGGCTATTGCCTGGCGCCAGAAAAACTGATGTCGGAGTTTAGAAAAATACACCAATTTAATGTTTTTAGCGTTAATACCCCTATGCAGGCAGGTATCGCTAATTATTTAAAATCATCTCATGTCTATCAGGAAATCCCTGTCTTTTTTCAACAAAAGAGAGATTATTTCCAAGAGCTCCTTAAGCAAACAAGATTTGAGCTATTGCCCTGTAAAGGTTCTTATTTTCAATGTGTTGGATTTAGAAATATCAGTGAAGAAAAAGATACCGATTTTGCGAAACGACTGGTGAGCACTTTGGGTGTGGCAGCCATTCCGGTATCGGCATTTTACACCAAGAAGATTGACAACCAGGTGATTCGCTTTTGTTTTGCCAAAGAGGACAGCACACTCGAAAAAGCTGTAAACAAACTCATTAAACTATAATTATTAACCGCTCATGGAACCACATTACCTCAACATCCAAAACTTAAAAATTACCGTTTTTCAGGCCTATCTGTTCTGGGAAAACATCGAAAAAAACTTACAGAACATAGGTTTGCGATTGTCGGGTGGCGTACGTGAGAAAACCGATTTAATTGTTTTGCCTGAAATGTTCAATACTGGTTTTACCATGAGAGCGGAGGAATTGGCAGAGGAAATGGATGGCCCCACCATGCAATGGATCAAAAAAACAGCTGCCAGCTATGATTGTGTAGTTACCGGAAGTTTAATCATCAAAGAGCACGATAAATATTACAACCGTATGGTTTGGGTAAAACCAGATGGAGACTGTCAATATTATGATAAACACCATCTTTTTGGCTTGGGCGAGGAAGACAAACATTTCACAGCAGGTAAAGAACAGGTGATCGTAGAACTAAAAGGATGGAAAATACGTTTAGCGGTTTGCTACGACCTCCGTTTCCCGGTTTGGTTAAGGAATAAAAATGCTGCGTACGACATCTTATTGTTGGTTGCCAGTTGGCCAGATAAGCGCTCATCCCATTGGAGAACTTTAATCCACGCCAGAGCTATAGAAAACCAGAGTTACGTAATTGGCGTAAATCGTGTTGGGCATGATGGTAACCAAATTTATCACAGTGGCCACTCCATGTGCATTGACCCCTTGGGCAATACTGTTTACTATAAACCCGAAGACGAGGATCTTTACACCTTTAGCATCAACTACACGGAATTAGAAAAAATTAGACGACAATTTCCTTTTTTGAAAGATTCTGACGATTTTGAGATTAACTAACTTTAATCATGTATAATCGGAGGAAATTTATTCAGACCACTGCACTTTCTGCGGCTGTGGTGACATTGAGCAAAGCTTGCATTTCTAAAAGTAGCAGTATGAACAAGCCTATAGTAATTTCTACTTGGGATTTTGGGGTGGCTGCCAATGCCGAGGCCTGGAGAACGCTAAGTGAAAATGGTAAAGCACTTGATGCCGTTGAAAACGGCGTTAAAGTAGCAGAAGCAGATGTGAAAAACCAATCAGTAGGTTATGGAGGCTTGCCAGATAGAGATGGCATTGTCACACTGGATGCCAGCATTATGGACCATTTAGGCAATTGTGGTGCAGTGCTTGCCTTAGAGCAAATTAAACACCCTATTTCCGTAGCTCGTTTGGTGATGGAAAAAACGCCACATGTGATGCTTGCGGGAGATGGGGCCCTGCAATTTGCTTTGGAACAGGGTTTTAAGAAAGAAGATTTACTTACTGAAAAAAGCAAGAAAGATTGGCTAGAGTGGCTTAAAACGGCTAAATACAACCCGGTAAGCAATATCGAAAATAAACTTTATGATAAAGCTGCTCCAGAGAGATTACCGGGAAATCAATTTAATCACGATACCATTGGGATGTTGGCACTTGATGCGCAAGGCAATTTGGCAGGGGCTTGTACCACCAGCGGAATGGCTTACAAATTGCATGGCCGTGTGGGCGATAGCCCGATCATTGGCGCAGGCTTGTACATTGACAATGAAGTGGGCGGCGCAACTTCTACTGGCGTTGGCGAGGAAGTGGTACGTAATGTGGGCTCTTTTTTAGTAGTTGAATTGATGCGTCAAGGATATTCACCTGAGGAAGCTTGTAAAGAAGCCGTGATGCGTATCATTAAAAAGAAAACCAAAAGTACTAAAGACCTACAAGTGGGCTTTTTGGCATTGAGTAAAAACGGCGAATATGGGGCCTATGCCATTCAGCAGGGCTTTACTTTTGCGGTTTGCGATAGCCAAAAGCAAGATTTAATCATTAAAGGGAAAAGTCACTATTAACCCATCCCCTAAAGGGGACTTACTACATGACGCAAAATATAAACGAGAGAACAGCGAAGCCCCCCTTAGGGGATTTTGGGGTGGTTTTAGAAATCTGTGCCAACTCCATTGAATCGGCTATTGCAGCCGAAAAAGGCGGGGCTGATAGAATTGAACTCTGCGCAAATTTAGGTGAAGGAGGTACTACCCCAAGCTACGGACAAATTAAATGGTGTGTAGAAAATCTCCAATTGGAAGTTTGGCCATTGATACGTCCTAGAGGTGGCGATTTTTTATATACAGATGCAGAATTTGCATGTATACTAGAAGATATATATTTCTGCAAACAAGCGGGTTGCCATGGTGTAGTTGCTGGAATACTTGATGAAAATGGAAAGGTAGACGAAAGCCGTTGTCAACAAATAATAGCCACGGCCTCTCCTATGCCTGTTGCCTTTCACAGGGCTTTTGACATGAGCCAAAATCTGGAAGAAAGTTTGGAAGCGATTATTGCATTGGGTTTTGTAAGGATTTTAACTTCTGGCGGAAAAGCCAATGCTGAAATTGGCGCCAATGAAATAGCTAAGTTAGTTGTGCAAGCGGGTAAAAGGATAGAAATTATGCCTGGTGCCGGAATAAATAGCGATAACCTATCGGAAATTGCAAAGATTACTGGAGCAAAATGCTTTCATACCACGGCTAAAGAAAGGTTTGCCAGCAAAATGGTTTTTCAAAATACCATTGGTAAAATGGGTGACAAATACGCTGATGAATTCAGTTACGATCAGACTGATTTAAATAAAGTAAAAGTTTTAAAGGATATACTCAATAAGTTATAAATGAGATAAAAAACCTCGTAAGTTTTCAAAACCTACGAAGGTTAAAATAAACAACTTCTGATGAAAATACTAAAGATCTTTGTAACCCTAGGCTTGTTTACATTTTTAAGTGCTGAAGCCGTTGCTCAAACCAGTGCGCCTAGTTTTGTGAAAGGCACCTTTGTTGACGATTATGGCATTAAGTATTCGATTAATGATACGCTGTGGGTACAACATCCAAATATCAAATACCATATTATTAAGTGGAATGTAGCCGAACAATATGTGATTGCCAGAAATGGCAGCGGCCACAAGGCAGACGAAAATAAATACACCCGTATTGATTTCATGACTTTTGTGGGTATGGAACCGTGGAAATGGGGATTTTGCCTCACCGCCTACAAAGCAAAAACGGATACCGAAGCAGAACAAACTGCGGCGGCAGATAGGAAAAATCCACGAAAAGGTTGTAATGGCTATCCTTTTTCGAGGATGAAAGAAGTAACAGAGCGGTAAGTTATTTGCTTAATCATACTTTCGTGCCTCGCAACGACGAACAAACTGGCGAAAAGAAAAGCTCATAACAGCAGTTCATTTGCTAAATAAACCCGATTGAAGTGGAAATCCTTTTTATCATTGCTTCTACCAATAGGACTTGTTGAGGTGTAATTGCCACGAAGAAATCCTTCGACAAGCTCAGGATGACAGAAGTGATAAAAAGATTGTAACGGAAAGCGGGACTTCAGGTACAAAAGAACCACGAAATCACCTTTTCTAAGGCTCATTTTTCTCCCAATTATTGCCCATTAAAATTTGCTTAAAAAAGCTATCTTTGCACAAAGATGAAGCATATACGTAATTTTTGCATAATTGCACATATTGACCACGGTAAGAGTACCTTGGCCGACCGTTTATTAGAATATACCAACACGATTTCGCAGCGTGAGGCCCAGGCGCAGTTGTTGGACAACATGGATTTGGAGCGTGAGCGGGGCATTACCATTAAAAGCCACGCCATACAGATGAACTATAAACTGGATGGCGAGGAATATGTGTTTAACTTGATTGATACGCCAGGACACGTAGATTTTTCGTACGAGGTTTCGCGTTCTATTGCGGCCTGTGAGGGTGCGTTGCTTATTGTAGATGCTTCTCAAGGTATTCAGGCGCAAACCATTTCGAACCTTTACTTGGCCTTAGAGCATGATCTGGAAATTATTCCGATCTTGAATAAAATGGACTTACCTGGTGCGATGCCTGAGGAAGTAAAAGACCAAATTATTGATTTGATTGGCTGTGACAGAGATGATATTATTCCTGCATCTGGTAAAACAGGTATGGGTATCCCCGATATTTTAAAAGCCATTGTGGAGCGTGTGCCTGCGCCAGTAGGTGACCCTGCGGCACCACTGCAAGCGTTAATTTTTGACAGCGTTTTTAATTCTTTTAGAGGAATTATTGCCTACTATAAAGTGGTAAACGGCGAAATCAAAAAAGGTGACAAAGTAAGGTTTATCAATACGGAAAGGCAATATATTGCTGATGAAGTAGGTATTTTAAAACTGGATATGGCTCCTCGTAACTCGGTAAAAACTGGCGATGTAGGCTATATCATTTCTGGAATTAAAGAAGCGCGTGAGGTAAAGGTTGGTGACACCATTACCACCGTAGAAAATGGTTCTACAGAAGGTATTCAAGGTTTTGAAGAGGTAAAGCCCATGGTATTTGCGGGTATTTATCCGGTAGATACCGAAGATTACGAAGAATTGAGGGAAGCGATGCACAAGTTGCAATTGAATGATGCTTCCATTGTGTTTGAGCCAGAAAGTTCGGCAGCTTTGGGCTTTGGTTTCCGTTGCGGTTTCTTGGGGATGCTGCACATGGAGATTATTCAGGAACGTTTGGAACGTGAATTTGACATGACGGTAATTACTACCGTGCCCAACGTATCTTACAACGCTTACGGTACCAAGGGTGATATGTTTATTGTAAATAACCCTTCGGATTTGCCCGACCCAAGTAAATTGGACTATGTGGAAGAACCTTTTATTAAAGCAAATATCATTACCAAAGCGGAGTTTGTTGGGCCAGTTTTGAGTTTGTGTATCCAAAAACGCGGTATCATCGTTAATCAATCGTATTTGACTTCGGACAGGGTTGAATTGATTTTTGAAATGCCAATGGGCGAGATTGTATTTGATTTCTACGATAAATTGAAAACCATTTCTAAAGGTTATGCTTCGTTTGACTACCACCCTATTGGTTATCGCAAATCAGACCTGGTAAGATTAGATATGCTTTTAAACGAAGAACCCGTAGATGCTTTGTCATCATTGATTCACCGTTCAAACGCTTACGATTTTGGCAAGAAGATTTGCGAGAAGTTGAAAGAGCTTTTACCTCGTCAGCAATTTGAAATTAAAATACAGGCTTCTATTGGAGCCAAAGTAATTGCCCGTGAAACCATTAGTGCCTTACGTAAAGACGTTACGGCAAAATGTTATGGGGGCGACATCTCGCGTAAGCGTAAACTGTTAGAAAAACAGAAAAAAGGTAAGAAACGTATGCGCCAAGTGGGCAATGTAGAAATACCTCAAAGTGCTTTCATGGCAGTGTTAAAATTAGACTAACTTGACATTTAGATATTAGTAGTTAGTATTTAGATAACTACACCCTATCTAAATACTAACTACTAAATACTTAATACCCAACCAATGCAATTATTAGACGGAAAATACGTATCAGAAAAAGTTAAAGTACAAATAGCCGAAGAAGCAGCTCAATTTTTAAGCGAAACAGGTAGAAAACCTCATTTGGTTGCCATTTTAGTGGGTAACGATGGTGGTAGCGAAACTTATGTAGCGAGCAAGATGAAGAACTGCGAAAAGGTTGGCTTTAAGTCTTCTTTATATCGCTATGACAGTACCGTAACCGAAGCTGAATTGCTGGATAAGGTTAGAGAAATTAACGCTGATGACGATGTTGACGGTTTAATTGTTCAATTGCCATTGCCTAAACACATTGATCCAGAAAAGGTTACCGAAGCGATTGATCCTAAAAAAGATGTAGATGGCTTCCACCCTATTAATTTGGGTAGGATGATGCGCAATTTACCTTGCTATATTCCCGCTACACCGTATGGTATTTTGTTGATGTTGCAGGCTTATGATATTGATACTACAGGCATGCACTGCGTAGTAGTGGGTCGTAGCAATATTGTAGGTAGCCCAATGAGCGTTTTGATGGCTCGTAATGCCAATCCGGGAAACTGTACCGTTACATTAACCCATAGCAAAACCAAAGATTTAAAAGAGCAAGTTTTACAAGCCGATATCATTATTGCCGCCATTGGTAAAAAGAACTTCATCACGGCTGACATGGTGAAACCTGGCGCTATTGTAATTGATGTGGGCATCAACAGAGAAACCTCCACGGAAACCAAATCGGGCTATAAACTATATGGCGATGTAGATTTTGAAAATGTAGCGCCCAAGTCTTCTTATATTACGCCGGTTCCTGGTGGCGTAGGTTTAATGACTATCGTTGGTTTATTGAAAAATACATTGGCCTCTGCAAGGAAAGAGATCTATTAAGATTTAAACCACCTACACCTAAGAACATTTTAGTTTTATCGCACATGCTACTTAAATGTTCTTAGGTGTCTAAGGTGTCTCGAAAATTCAACTAAACAACCTCCTCCAAAAACTCTCTTTCAAGCCAATATAAACACCATCTGCTCTTTCTTCTACAGGATATATGTCAATATAATCTCCTTGGCCTGCTGCTCCCCTGCCCGTTTGCAAGCTGTATTCATAACGATGTATGGGGCAAATGATATGACCATTTTTGCACCAGCCCCCGCTTAGAATGCCGCCTGCGTGTGGACAAGTGTTTTGCACTGCATAAAGGTTATTTTCGTGTCTTACCAAGCATATTTTTCTCCCTTCTAACTTGATGAGTGTTACAAAATCTTCCTTTGGGATTTCGATATCAAGTTTAGTCCACTTCATTAATCAATTAAAATTACTTTA
The DNA here is from genome assembly GCF_003313505.1 of Pedobacter nanyangensis. GTDB lineage: Bacteria > Bacteroidota > Bacteroidia > Sphingobacteriales > Sphingobacteriaceae > Pedobacter > Pedobacter nanyangensis. Next base: position 414,886 of record NZ_QMHO01000002.1, read on the forward strand.
GCAAGATACAGAACTTATGATATTTATGGCATAATTATTTACCTTTGTGCCCTTAATTTATGGCACATCAAATACCAGAAGACGGCACATTGCTTCCTTTAATGGAAGAATTTTACACCATACAGGGTGAAGGTTTCAACACAGGTAAAGCGGCTTATTTTATCCGCTTGGGAGGTTGCGACGTAGGTTGCCATTGGTGTGATGTAAAGGAAAGCTGGGATGCGGAGCTTCATCCATTAACTACCGCTGATGAAATTGCAGCTAAGGCGGCTATTTATCCGGGAAAAGCGGTGGTGGTAACCGGTGGCGAGCCTTTGATTTATAATTTAGATTATTTAACCAAAAAACTTCAAGACCAGGGAATTTTAACCTTCATTGAAACTTCGGGTGCTTATCCGCTCTCGGGTTCATGGGATTGGATTTGCCTTTCTCCTAAAAAGTTTAAAGCGCCTAGACCTGATATCGCACCCTTTGCAAATGAGCTAAAGGTAATTGTGTTTAACAAAAGTGACTTTGAATGGGCCGAGAAATATGCTGAAATGGTTGGGCCTAACTGTAAGCTATATCTGCAACCGGAGTGGTCAAAGGCCAAAACGGTAACTCCGTTGATTGTGGATTACGTAATGGCCAATCCGAAGTGGGAAATTTCGCTACAAACGCACAAATTCCTGAATATCCCATAGCTTATTGCATTGCTATTTTGTTTTATTGTTGCTAACTTGCTTCACTGAATTCCGTTTGGCTTTAAAAACTGTTTAAAATAGAAAAGTAACGATATAGTCACCTTGAGGCTGCTTCGTTCCTCGCAGTGACGATTCTATTCACTTCTTTGCGAGAGGTTACGACGAAGCAATCTCATAGTTATGGAGATTATTTTAGCGAAATTTAAATAGTGCTTAGCCTTTCGAGTTAAAATCATGTGATATGCGCAAGTTCCTTCTGATATTTCTTTGTTTAAGCCAATTTGCATACGGTCAATCTACCATTAAAAAAGCGCAAACCAGTTTTGAGGATGCCCAGCAGTATGTAAGGCAAAATGTTTTTGACGAAGCAATTAAATATCTAAATGATGCGGTAAAAGCAGATCCTAAGTTCCAACGAGCCTATTTGCAGCTTGGTGATATTTACAAAAGACTTAGGAATACGCAAAAAGCGAAGGAAAACTATCGATTGGCGGTAAAATCTGCCGCGGTAGAAAATGCTAATGTTTATTTCAATTTAGGGGAAACAGAACTGCAAACAGGTGATTATAAGGAGGCCAAGCAGAACTTCGAACTCTTTTTGGCCCACGCTGCAAATGCCGATCAAAAATTCAGGGACAAAGCCCAAAAGTATATCGCCGATTGTAATTTTTCTATGGAAGCGATTAAAAAGCCCGTGCCTTACGAGCCGTTTAATATGGGTTTTTATGTAAACAGCGAACATCGCGACTATTTTCCTGCGCTTACTGCCGATGGGCAACAGATCATCTTTACCAGAAACATTCAAGGTAACGAAGATTTTTATACTTCCGTAAAGAAAAATGGCGAGTGGCAAAAAGCGGCATCCTTAAGTGAGAATATCAATACCCCAAATTTTAATGAGGGTGCTCAATCCATATCGCCTGATGGCAGGTATTTGTTTTTCACCAGCTGTAACCGGCCTGATGGTGCAGGGCGTTGTGATTTATATGTTTGTCGCCGCGAAGGTAAAGATTGGAGTGCACCCGTGAATTTAGGGCCAACCATTAATACGCCAGAATGGGAATCGCAACCTTCTATCAGTGCTGATGGCAGTACGTTGTATTTTCTGAGCAATAGGAATGGTGGTTTTGGGGGTTACGACATCTGGAAATCTGTAATGAATGATGAAGGCCAATGGACTACGCCTACCAATTTAGGGCCTAACATCAATACACCTTATGATGAAGCCACTCCTTTTATCCACCCAGATGGTAAAACCCTATATTTTTCGTCGGATGGTTGGCCGGGTTTTGGTCAAAAGGATATTTTTTACAGCAAACTACAGGCAGATGGTACATTTGCCAAGCCTATCAATTTAGGTTATCCTATCAATACTTTTAATGATGAATTTGGCTTTGTGGTGAGTGCCGACGGAAAGGAAGGGTTATTTTCTTCTAACTTAAGTGGTGGTTTTGGTGATGTAGATATTTACCGTTTCAAATTGCCAGAAAACCTAAAACCTAACCCTGTTACTTATGTGAAGGGCATTATTAGGGATAGAGAAACGAAAGAAACCTTGGAAGCTTCTGTTTTAATCATCAATTTAAAAACTAAGGAGGCTGCCTACAATGAATATACGGATAAAAGCACAGGCGATTTTATGGCGGTAATGCCTGCCAATGAGCAATATTCGTTTAATATTTTGGCTGATGGCTATCTGCTCTATTCAAACCATTACGATATTAAACCTACGGACGCCAACAAACCTTACGAGGTGGAGATTTTGTTAGATAAAATTAGTATAGGCAGTAAAGTATTGCTGAATAACATCTTCTTCGACACCAATAAATACGAGCTTTTACCTGCTTCGATGGTGGAGCTGAACCTGCTTGCCGAAACGCTCAAGAGCAATGCAACCATGACCATAGAAATACAGGGCCATACGGATAATGTTGGGGAAGTAAAAGCCAATCAGAAACTTTCAGAAAACAGGGCGAAAGCAGTGTATGATTATTTGATTGCAAAAGGAATTGACAAAAAGCAACTTACTTATAAAGGTTACGGCGAAGAAAAGCCTGCTTTTGACAATACTACGGAAGAAGGAAGGCAGAAAAATAGAAGAACCGAGTTTTTAGTGGTTAAAATATAGTTCTTTCTGTCATTCTGAGCTTAGCGATGAATCTGCTAGATATTTATCAGCGGTTCCTCTTGCCTCGGAATGACAGAAAACATCTATAAAACAGCCTGCCTAATCTTAATCAGTTTTACCAGTAAATCTTCTAATAATGCCAAGTTCAACATATTGGCACCATCAGATTTTGCGTTTGCTGGGTCGGGATGGGTTTCAATAAACAAGCCATCTGCTCCAACTGCAATGGCAGCTTTGGCAATGGTGGTAATGAGTTCAGGTTTACCGCCAGTAACCCCACTACTTTGATTAGGTTGTTGTAAGGAATGTGTACAATCCATCACTACAGGCACCCCAAAACTTTGCATTTCAGGCAAACCTCTGTAGTCAACAATTAAATCCTGATAACCAAAGGTATTTCCTCTATCGGTTAAAATCACTTTCTGATTTCCCGCCTCCTGTATTTTTTCTACGGCAAATTTCATGGAACCCGCCGAAAGAAATTGTCCTTTTTTTACGTTTACCACTTTGCCAGTAGCTGCAGCAGCTAACAACAAATCTGTTTGACGGCAAAGAAAAGCTGGAATTTGAAGTACGTCAACATAGGCTGCAGCCATTGCCGCCTCGTCACTTTCATGGATATCTGTAACGGTAGGTACATTGAACTCTCTGCCTACTTTTTCCAATATCTTAAGGGCCTTCTCATCTCCTATTCCTGTAAATGAACTGCCTTTGCTTCTGTTCGCTTTTCGGTAAGAGCCTTTAAAAATATAAGGGATGTTTAACTTATCAGTAATGGTGACTATTTTCTCGGCAATGCGTAAAGCTATTTCTTCGCCTTCAATGGCACAAGGGCCAGCCATTAAAAAGAAATTGTTACTATCTGTATGTTTTAATTTATCTAAGTAGTTTATCATTTTCGTTTTTAGTATTAAGTATTTAGATATTGGTATTTAGACTTTCTTATAGCCGAGACAAAAAAGTCTTAAGATGCACCATCTAATTTCCTAACTCGCTCATGAATTTAATGCGCATGAGCTGGATTTCTTCTCTGGTATAATCAGTTTCACCCAGATCTCTCAAGGCTAAATCTATGGAATCGGTATCTGCGGATTGGAAGTAGTCAAAAACTTCATCTTGTCTATCTTCATCAATCATTTCATCGATGTAATAAGTTAAATTAAGTTTTGTGCCAGAGTTCACAATAGCTTCTACTTCTTTGATTACATCCGCGTAGGTAATCCCCTTTGAGCGTGCAATATCTTCCAAACCAATCTGCCTATCAATATTTTGAATAATGGACACCTTTAAGGCAGACTTATTTGCTTGAGTTTTGATCACCAAATCCACTGGTCTGTCGATATCATTATCCTCTACATATTTTTTGATCAGCTCGATAAAAGGTGCGCCAAATTTAAGTGCCTTACCATTGCCAACGCCTGAAATCTGCTTTAGTTCGTCGCTGGTAACTGGATAATGCGTACACATTTCCTCCAACGAGGGGTCCTGAAACACCACAAAAGGAGGTACGTTCTTCTGCTTTGCAATTTTTTTACGCAAGTCCTTTAGCAACTGTAACAACTGGGTGTCCAGTGCCCCAGTGGCTTGTTTGATATCATCTTCGTCTTCATCGCCAGCTGTATCAACAATTTCGTTTAATATAAATTTCAAGCTATACGGACTTTCTATAAACTCACGTCCTATTTTGGTAAGTTTTAAAAGGCCGTAGTTGTCGATATCTTTGGCCAAAAAATTATTGAGTACCGCTTGTCTGAGCAATGATTTCCATAAGTTTTCACCATCGGCTTTACCGGAACCAAACTCAGGGAGTTTACTGTGCTCATAAGCAATGGTCTGCGCAGTTTCGTAGCCCATAAAAACATTGATCAAGTGCGCATCATCAAATTTTTCGCCACTGGTTTCAACCAATTTCAGCAGTGTCAACAACTTATCTTCGGCCTCAAACTGTTGTTTCGGCTTTTTGCAATTGTCGCACATGCAGTTACAGCCGGTTTCATTGAAATTTTCGCCAAAATAATGAAGAATTTGCTTTCTCCTACAAACAGAAGACTCGGCATAGTCTATCACTTCCTTCAAAATCTGGGTACCAATTTCACGCTCTGAAACAGGTTTGTCTTTCATGAATTTGGCCAGTTTTTCCACGTCTTTCTGCGAATAAAAGGCAATACAAACGCCCTCTCCTCCGTCACGTCCAGCTCTTCCGGTTTCCTGGTAATATCCCTCCATACTTTTTGGTACGTCATGATGGATTACAAACCTTACATCGGGCTTGTCAATTCCCATTCCAAAGGCAATTGTGGCCACAATAACCTCCACGTCTTCCATTAAAAATTTGTCCTGGGTATCTGCCCTTACTTTTGGTTCCAGCCCGGCATGGTAAGGCAAGGCTTTAATGCCATTGATATTCAATGTTTCAGCTACTTCCTCAACCTTTTTCCTGCTTAAACAATAAATAATCCCCGATTTTCCGGGGTTATATTTTACATATTTAATTATTTCCTTGGTGATATTTTTTTTGGGACGGATCTCATAAAATAGGTTTGGCCTATTGAAAGAAGACTTGAATAAAGTTGCATCCGTCATGCCCAAGTTTTTGATGATATCCTGTTGCACCTTGGGCGTAGCGGTAGCGGTTAACGCAATAATTGGGATATTTTCACCTAATCCGGCAATTACCTGCCTAATCTTCCTGTATTCCGGTCTAAAATCATGTCCCCACTCGGAAATACAATGCGCTTCATCTACGGCAACAAAAGAAATTTTCAATAATCTCAAAAACTCTACATTCTCTTGTTTTGATAAGGACTCGGGTGCTACGTACAACAGTTTGGTTTGCCCGTTCAACAAATCGGTTTTTACCTGCGTAATTTCCGATTTGGTTAACGATGAATTTAAAAAATGTGCGATACTATCGCTACCACCAAATGCTCTAATCTGATCTACTTGATTTTTCATCAAGGCTATCAATGGAGAAATAACAATGGCGGTTCCCTCGCTCATTAAAGCGGGCAATTGGTAACAAATGGATTTTCCTCCACCCGTTGGCATAATTACAAATGTATTTTTTCCCTCTAATATGTTGGTAATGATCGATTCTTGATCACCCTTAAAATTATCGAAACCGAAGAATGTTTGAAGGTTATCAAATAAAGACTTCTTGACGTCCATTTCCTGTGCTGAATATTGTGTGCTATTATTGTTCAAAATAACATAATTTTGCAGTAATTAAAGTATTAATTTACTAATAAATTCTCTTTGGAAAGTAAAAAATCTATAATTGATTCGGCTATCTCTACACTGAAGCTCGAATCTGAAGCTGTTTTAAGGCTTATCGACTATATCGACGATGATTTTGTTGAAACTGTAGAGACTATTTTGAATAGTCGGGGCAGGGTAATTGTCACTGGAATTGGCAAAAGTGCCATCATTGCGCAAAAAATTGTGGCTACGTTTAACTCTACCGGAACACCCTCCGTTTTTATGCACGCCGCAGATGCCGTACATGGCGATTTAGGAATGATCCAAAAAGATGACGTGGTACTTTGCTTGTCTAAAAGCGGCAACACGCCCGAAATAAAATTACTGGCACCACTTTTAAAGCTCTCCGGAAATAAATTAGTGGCTATGCTGGGAAATATTAAGTCTGATTTGGCTCAACAGGCAGATTTGATCCTGAATACCGCTGTTGACAAAGAAGCTTGTCCGCACAACCTGGCCCCTACTACCAGTACTACCGCACAACTTGCCATGGGCGATGCCCTAGCGATTTGTTTATTGCAGGCCAGAAATTTCCAGTCCGCTGACTTCGCAAAATATCATCCAGGGGGGGCTTTAGGGAAAAGACTTTATTTAAAAGCCGGTGATTTGGCCCTAAAGAATGAAAAACCCGCAATAAGCGCCCATGCACCAGTTAAAGACATCATTGTTGAAATTAGTAAAAACCGTTTGGGAGCGGTTGTTGTTACTAATGGTAGTGAAATTTTGGGGATTATTACCGATGGTGATATTAGGCGCATGCTTGAAAAACATACCAATCTTGAAAACATCAAAGCCAGCGACTTAATGAATACCAACCCTAAGACGATTGATAGTGAGGAATTAGCGTTACTTGCTTTAGAAATCATCAAAAACAACAACATTACCCAGATTTTAGTGACCAAAGAGGGGCACTATTTAGGTCTGGTGCATTTACACGACCTATTACAAGAAGGTATTGTATAAAAACATATATTTGCCTTGAACATGAATAAAAACAGGTACGCATTAATTATGGCTGGCGGTGTTGGAAGCCGCTTTTGGCCAGTAAGTAGAACAGAATTCCCTAAGCAGTTTATAGATTTTTTTGGTGTTGGCAAAACACTTATACAAAGTACTTATGAACGTTTTCTGCAGATTTGTTTGCCTGAAAACATCTTCATCGTTACCAACGAAAGTTACGTTGAGCTTATCAAGGAGCAGTTGCCACAATTAAGTGAAAATCAAATTTTGGCCGAGCCCATGATGCGCAACACCGCTCCTTGCATTGCGTATGGTTCATCAAAAATCGCTCAACTTGACCCCGATGCAGTAATTGTAGTTGCTCCGTCTGATCATACCATAGGCAACCAAAAAGCCTTTGTTAAATCTATAGAACAATCTATGGACGCGGCAAGCCAGCATAATTGTTTAATTACTTTGGGAATAAAGCCCAACAGACCCGATACGGGATATGGGTATATCCAATTTAACAATGAGATATTGGCTGGAAATGAGGAGATACACCAAGTAAAAACTTTTACTGAAAAACCAAACCTGGAGCTGGCAAAGTCTTTTCTGCAAAGTGGTGATTTTCTTTGGAATGCAGGTATTTTTATTTGGTCGGCTAAAGCTATTATCAAGGCTTTAGAAAGGCACTTGCCAGATATGCACGAGATATTTACCAGTGGTAAAACCTCCTATAATACACCAAATGAAAAGGCTTTCATTTCAAATGCTTACCAGTTATGCACAAACATTTCTATCGACTTTGGCATTATGGAAAAAGCGGAGAATGTTTACGTACTGCCCGCTGATTTTGGCTGGTCTGATTTGGGCACCTGGGCCTCTATCTATGAAATGGCCGAAAAAGACTACGTAGGCAATGCCGTAATTCCCTCTGAACAGGTCATGATGTACGATTCCTCTAATTGCATGGTAAACGTTCCCCACGAAAAATTAGTGATTTTACAGGGACTCCATGATTATATCGTTGTAGAATCAAATAATACGCTGTTGATTTGCCCACGTTCCGAAGAACAAAACGTGAAAAATATTGTGGCCGACGTTAAGGCCAAATTTGCCAACAAATTTATTTAACAAGATATTACTTAGGATGGTAGATCACAAATGGTGGTCTACTGTCTTTGTCTTATTGCTTCATACAAGATTACACCTGCGGCAACAGAAACATTCAAGGATTCAATTTTGCCCGCCATAGGTATTTTGGCCAGATGGTTGGCTACCCTTAACAGATCGTTAGAGATTCCCTCATCTTCAGATCCCATTACAATGGCAGTGGGCATGGTATAATCTGGCGCATAAATCAAATCGTTTGTTTTCTCTGTACAGGCCACTACCTGTAAGCCACTATCCTGTAAAAACAAACACACTTTATGTAGGCTGGCATGTCTACAAACCGGAATGGAGAACAAAGCACCAGCTGAAGTCTTAATGGCATCGGCATTGATTTGAGCAGCATTTTTTAAAGGCACCACGATTGCGTGGACACCTACGCAGGCCGCAGTTCGGGCTATGGCTCCCATATTGCGAACATCGGTTACGCTATCCAGTACCAATATCAGTGGCGTTTCCCCTTTCTCGTAAACGGCTGGGATAATGTCTTCAATGTTTTGATAGGTAATTGGCGATACTACGGAAATGACGCCCTGGTGGTTCTTTTGCGTCATCCTATTCAGTTTCTCAACGGGCACCACACTCATCGGAATTAAAGAGCCTGACAATAGAGATTTCAATTCAAGAAATAAATCACCCGACAAGCCTCTTTGAACATATATCGTTTCTATATCTCGCCCAGCCTTTATGGCCTCAATTACAGCCCTAATGCCAAAAATAAACTCATTGTTCTCTTTATTCCTTTGCGGTCTTCTAAAATTATCCATGCCTATTAATGTAGTGCAAAAGTAACTATTAAAAGTTCAATACTGGCTTATCCACATAAAATTGTTTACAACTCTTTTACATTTATAATATAGCTAAAAAAATCATCAGATTAGCATTCAAGTTGTTGACAACCTAGTTAAAACTTCTTCAAACAATACGCCCTAATTTTAGTTACTTTTGCTCTATGAGCATGGATAACGAACAAAAGGGACAAGGCAAATTTTCTTTATCGGCCAGGAAAGGCCGATTGGCTAATACGATTGCTACAGTTGACAAAATACAGCCTCAGGCCACTGATTTGGAGGAAGCGGTATTGGGTGCGCTGATGTTGGAAAAAGACGCCCTATCTGCCGTTATTGATGTGCTTAAGCCAGAACTTTTTTACGACGAAAGACATAAAAAGGTTTTTGAGGCAATACAAGCGCTTTTCCAGAAATCAAAGCCTGTGGATATTTTAACGGTAACCACTGAACTGCGTACAAATGGGGCTTTGGAAATGATTGGAGGTGCCTATTACGTAACCTATCTTACCAACAGAGTTTCATCTGCGGCAAATATCGAATTTCATGCCCGTATCATCTCTCAAAAATATATTCAACGAGAACTGATCAGGATATCTACCGAAATTATCAAAAATGCCTACGAAGACACTACAGATATTTTCGACCTATTGGATATGGCCGAAAAAAACTTGTTTGACATTGCCCAAAACAATTTGCGCCGAGATACGCAGAAAATGGATGCCATTATCAAACAGTCTTTGGCCTCTTTGGAAGAACTGAGAACTAAAACCGATGGTTTAACGGGCGTACCTTCGGGCTTTACAGATTTAGATCGGGTAACTGGCGGATGGCAGAAATCAGATTTGGTGATTATAGCGGCCCGTCCGGCAATGGGTAAAACCGCATTTGTACTGAGCTGTGCCCGAAATGCAGCCGTAGATTTCCAAAAACCGGTAGTGGTGTTCTCCCTAGAGATGTCTTCGGTACAGTTGGTAAATCGTTTGATCTCTGGCGAAGCCGAAATTGAACAGGAAAAAATCAGAAAAGGTAACTTGGCTGAATGGGAATGGCAACAACTGCACAGTAAGATTGGCCGGCTTTCAGAGGCTCCGCTGCTCATTGACGATACGCCCGCATTGAATATCTTTGAGTTTAGGGCAAAGTGCCGCAGGTTAAAATCGCAATACGATATCCAAATGGTTATTGTCGATTACTTGCAGTTAATGCATGGTAAAGGTGAAGGTGGCGGCAACCGTGAACAGGAAATTGGTAGTATTTCACGTGCGCTCAAATCGGTAGCCAAAGAACTCGATGTATCCGTATTGGCACTTTCCCAGCTAAGCCGTGCCGTTGAAAGCAGGCCAGGGCAAAATGGCAAGCGCCCAATGTTGTCCGATTTACGTGAATCTGGTTCTATTGAGCAGGATGCGGATATGGTACTCTTCCTATATCGTCCAGAATATTACGGTATCATGGAAGATGAGAGTGGCCGTTCCAATGCTGGTGTAGGCGAGGTAATTATCGGTAAAAACCGTCACGGAGAAACCGGTATCGTACCGTTGAGATTTATTGGTAAATATGTGAAGTTTGCGGATTTGGAAGATAGTTTCCTCCCTCCTTCTAGTTTCTCGGCAGGAAGTGATAGTAGCATGATGCCTTCAGAAAATTTTGACAGGCCAGCTGGCAATATCATCATCAGGCCATCAAGCATGAACGATATGCCAGATGATGACCCACCGTTTTAAGATATTTTAAAAGAAAAGGGCTTATGAAATGTTTCATAAGCCCTTTTTTATTTGTATTAAAAGTTCGTCATTGCGAGGCACGAAGCAATCTTAAAGCGATAGTATAATATCAAAAGTGAGATTGTGCTCCTATGACGAAACGCCCTATACGAGACTTACGAAGTTTCTAAAACTTCATAAGTCTGAAAAGTAGCTAACTTGCTTTGGCATCTGGTTTTTCTTCGCCAAAAATCCACCAAGCCTTTTTAGGTGACTGTAATTTAAATATAGGTGCAGTTTCTTTATATTTCCTGATATGACTTACAACCTCTTCAATATCATCGGTGAACAAAAGTAAATCCATATCTGCTGGGCTAATGGTCTTTTCGGCCATCATTCGCTCAATATGCAGGTAAATTTCATGATGGAACTCTTTTCCCATAATCACTATAGGAAATTTCTCCACCTTTCCTGTTTGGATCAGTGTTAGAGTCTCAAAAAATTCATCCAAAGTACCAAAACCACCTGGCAGTACTACGAAGGCGTAAGAGTACTTTCTTAGCAACTCCTTTCTCACAAAGAAGTATTCAATGTTTACTGAGGTATCCAGATAGGGGTTTTCATGTTGCTCATGTGGCAGTACAATGTTACATCCTACAGATAAACCTCCTGCATCTTTCGCTCCCCTATTGGCTGCCTCCATAATGCCGGGGCCACCGCCTGTCATGATGGTAAAACCTAATTTCGAAATTTCGGCAGATACTTTGCGGGCCATTTCATAGTAAGGATGATCTTCCTTGAAACGTGCCGAACCAAAAACCGTCACACAAGGGCCCACAAAATGTAGTTTTCTAAATCCTTTGTAAAACTGATAAATTACCCCCAAAACATATTTCAATTCCTGCCAACGAGTTCTGGCTCCTTTAAAAAAACTAACTTCTTCTTTTACAAACTTATTCATCACTAGATTATATAACCCAAAAATAGGCCAGCGAGGATAATTAATGCCGGGCTTATCTTGGTAAAATTCAACAATAAAAATGTAGCCAGTACAATGCCCAAAAATAGCCAATTTAATCCAACTGGAGCGATCAACATTATAAATGCGGCAATGATAAAACCTACACTTACGGCATTAATGCCTGAAAGAGAATATTTAATTCTGGATATTTTTTTCAAATCGTTCCAAAAAGGCACAATAAAAAGCACCAAAATCAACCCGGGCAGGTTAATTCCCAATACGGCCAGCAAGCCTCCAGTAGCTTGTCCAAGTATTCCATATCCACCATGTTTCATGCCTAAAGCACCTATGTAACTTGTAAACGAAAACGTTGGTCCGGGCAAAATTTGCTGAAAGGCAAAGCCAGAAAGAAAGTCAGTTTGACTGAGATAATGTTTCATTTGCACAAACTCGGTAAACATCATGGGTACCAGAACTTGTCCGCCACCAAAAATGAAAATGCCGTTACGATAGAAGTTCTCAAACAACCTGATGGGCAAACTAAACGGCGAAGTCCTGTTGATTATGGCGCCCAGCATTGCCATAAAAAGAAGCACGCCAATAAAATAGCCCAGTTTTTTGGGATTGATATTTGCAAATAACCGTACCCTTAATTCTGTTTCTTCAGTAGGTGTGCCAATAGCCGAGGACACCATTCCGCCGATTAAAATAGCTAGTGGAAATACATAGGCCTCCCGCAATACCAATGTACCCACCAATGCTCCTACCGCTAAAAAAACCGACACTTGGGTAGTCAGTACCTTTCGTCCTAGCTGGAAAGCGCCATAGGCTACAACCCCCAAGGCAATGGGGTGTATATACTCCAGTGCCTCTGCAAATTTATGCTTTTGATCAAGTAAGGCATACCAAATTGCGGCCAGTGTCATGATAGCCGCTGAGGGTAAAATCCAGATCAAGAAAGTGATGATGGCCAATTTCAGTCCGCCAACTTTATAGGCAATGCCCACTAAGGTTTGGGTTGATGCCGGACCAGGCAGTACCTGCGCCAAGGCATTTAGCTCCAGCAATTCTTCTTCACTAATAAAATTGATGTTGTTTACAAAATAACGCAACAATAACGACAAATGCGCCTGCGCCCCGCCAAATGCGGTGAACGTAAAAAAGAACACATTTCTGATAAATAATAGTTGTCGTTTTGCCATTAACTTGCTTACCTGATCATTTCGTTGGGATGGGTTAATTGCTAGTCGTCTTCGTAATCTAAACCGGCAGCACTATTATATGCTCCCTGCAGTTCAGACAGGGCATGCATATCTCGTTTTTGCCTGGCCGCCTGCATGCCCGTTTGATAAATCCGTATAGCTTCGTCCTTATTTCCAATTTTTTCGTAAAGCTTACCGAGGTGATAGTAAGTACCTACATAGTTAGGATGCTTCTCTGTTAACTCAAGGTAATATTTAAGTGCATTTTCGGTATCGTTTTGCACATTATACTCTGTTGCAATGGCGTACAGTATAAAACTATCATTCGGATCGGCTGATAAAAATTCGAATAACTTGGTTAATCGTTGGTTTTGCATTTTAATTCCTTGCTTTTTTAATTAGATTTGCAAAAATACAATTAAGGATTACATTCCTTGTTTGCACAAACAAAAGTAGAATTTATGGGTTCTTTAACTTTGTTGGCAAACATATAACAGATCAACCAGTGCAATAATTTAATTGACATAGCTGAATTTTACCTTAATCAAATATATAAATATGAAAATTCTAGTTTGTATCAGTAACGTTCCAGACACGACCACAAAAATAACCTTTACGGCCGACAATACCCAATTCAATACTGCAGGTGTACAATACATTGTTAATCCTTATGATGAAATTGCGCTTTCTAGAGCCATTGAGCTTTGTGAAGGAGGTAAGGGCACCGTAACTGTTGTTAACGTTGGCGAAAGCAGTACCGAACCAACCATCAGAAAAGCATTAGCCATTGGCGCTGATGATGCTGTAAGAATAAATGCCGCTCCGAGAGATGCTTATTTTGTAGCTAAACAAATTGCGGAATATGCAAAATCTAACGAATTCGATATGATTTTATGCGGCAGGGAATCTATTGACTACAATGGTTCTCAGGTAGCTGCAATGATTGGCGAATTTTTGGACATCCCTTCTGTTTCTATCATTAAGAAACTAGATTACGATGGTTCTACAGCAACTATAGAACGTGAAATTGAAGGCGGCAAGGAAGTATTAAGCGTAAATGGGAAATTTGTGGCAAGTTGTGCCGAGGGAACTGCCGAAGCTAAAATCCCGAACATGAGAGGGATCATGTCGGCACGTACCAAACCGCTACAAACCATAGAAGCCGTGAATGTTCCTGAAATGAGCAAAATCAGCAAGTTTGAAACTCCCGCACCTCGTGGGTCGGTAAAGTTAATTCCTGCTGAGAGTGCCGAAGAACTTATCGGCTTATTGCATACCGAAGCTAAAGTGATCTAATCATTATTATGCAAACCCCTAATCGTTTAAACAGTTAAATTAGCAAAACATCCCGATGGGATTTCAAATAGATTAATATGTCAGTATTAGTATATGTAGAACAAGTTGAAGGAAAGTTCAAAAAATCAGTATTCGAAGCGGTATCTTACGCCAAAGCCCTTGCTGATCAACAAGGCACCAGCTTAAGTGCAATATCAATTGGTAATGTTGCAGATAGCGAATTGAATGAACTTGGAAAATATGGCGCAAGCAAAGTTTTAAAAGTAGAAGCAGACCAGCTTAAGAATTTTGTAAATCAGGCTTATGCATCTGTGATTGCCGAAGCTGCCAAAAAAGAAAATGCAAATATCGTTGTACTTTCTAACTCATTCTCCGGAAAAGGTTTGGCCCCGCGGGTTGCAGTAAAACTTGAAGCAGGCTTAATTGATGGCGCCGTGGAGTTGCCTTCCAGTGACTTTTCTGTAAAGAAAACCGCTTTCTCCGGAAAAGCTTTTGCCATTACTACCTTAACCTCGGCCAATAAGGTGATTGCCTTAAATCCAAATGCTTTTGGGGTAAAAGAAAACCCAACCAATATTGCCATTGAGGCTTTTAGCCCTGAGGTAAAATCAAGCGACTTAGCTGCCATGGTTAAAGAAATTGTACGTGCTACCAACAAAGTATCTTTACCTGACGCAGAGATTGTGGTTTCTGGCGGCAGGGGCTTAAAAGGCCCTGAAAACTGGGGAATGGTAGAAGAATTGGCAGACCTTTTGGGCGCTGCAACCGCTTGTTCAAAACCAGTTTCTGATGCCGATTGGAGACCTCACTCTGAGCACGTTGGACAAACTGGTATTGCCATTAGCCCAAACCTTTACATCGCCATTGGTATCTCTGGCGCCATCCAACACTTGGCGGGCGTAAGCTCCTCAAAAGTAATTGTAGTGATCAACAAAGATCCTGAAGCGCCTTTCTTTAAAGTAGCCGATTATGGTATTGTTGGAGATGCTTTTGAAGTAGTTCCTAAAATTATTGCAGCGTTAAAAGCACACAAAGGCTAGTTAACCATATTGAAGCGCTGATTTTTTAAGGATGAAGAAGGTTAAACTTGATATTGTAGGACTATCGTACAGCCAGACGCAATCTGGAGCTTATGCGTTGGTATTGGGAGAAGTTAACGGACGTAGAAGGCTGCCCATCATTATTGGCGCATTTGAGGCGCAGGCCATTGCCATCGAAATTGAGAAGATGTCTCCTACCCGGCCGTTAACGCACGATTTGTTCAAATCATTTGCGCAAGCATATCAGGTAGAAATTACCGAGGTATTGATCTACAATTTGGTAGACGGAGTGTTTTTTGCCAAGCTGATTTGTAATAAAGATGGAGAGCAGGTAGAAATTGATGCTCGCACCTCTGACGCGATTGCCATTGCGGTTAGATTTAACGCAGCCATATATACCTACGAATTTATACTCGCCTCGGCCGGGATTGTGATTGAAGGAAACGATTTCCTCTTTCTTGAAAACATCGAAAGCATCACCAGTGGGCAGGCAGCTGAAGAAACCCCGTCACCAATGCCAGTATCGGGATACCAAAGCTTATCCTTGGAAGAGCTTCAAGAAAAATTAGAAAAAGCACTAAGCGACGAGGCCTATGAAAAAGCCGCTCGGATTAGAGACGAAATTAATCGAAGAAATGCAGGTAAATAACCTGCATTTCTTGTTTCAGGGCAATTTTATCCCAGTTGCTTACGGCAAAAAAACTCCCAAAACCAATAGTGGTAAAAAATCTAGCCAGCTAACCAGCTTAAATTTGTCATGTACTAAAAAAAAGTCCTATCTTCAAACCGTTCAAAACTAAACGAAATTTATACTGATGAATATTAAGCTACGCTTAACAATCATGAGCTTCATGCAGTTCTTTGTATGGGGTGCGTGGTTAATCACAATTGGAACCTATTGTTTGAATGCAAAAGGCTGGACTTTCCCTCAATTTGGCGCAATATTTTCAACCTTGGCCCTAGCATCGCTCTTTATGCCAGCAATTACTGGCATTATTGCCGATAAATGGGTTAACGCCGAAAAATTGTATGGAATTTTACATATCATTTATGGTTTGATATTGTTCTACGTACCAAAAGTGAATGATCCCGATACCCTTTATTATGTTATTTTTGGCGCTATGATTTGCTACATGCCCACCATATCATTAGCAAATTCAATATCCTACACCATATTAAAAAACAGCAAATACGATATTGTAAAAGTTTTCCCTCCAATAAGAGTTTGGGGTACGGTGGGCTTTATTGTGGCCATGTGGGCTACCAACCTAACTGATAGCAAAGCAAATGCAAATCAATTCATCATTGCGGCTATTGGCGCAATTTTGCTGGGAATTTTTTCGTTTACACTTCCAAAATGTCCGCCGCCTAAAAACATCAAAGAAAATGCTTCCCTAATTGAAAAGCTAGGCTTAAATGCTTTTAAGCTTTTTGGAGAATATAAAATGGCATTATTTTTTCTTTTCTCAATGCTTTTAGGTGGTGCTTTGCAGCTTACCAACATGTACGGTGATGCCTTTATCACTGGATTTGAAAGCAATCCAACCTATGCCGATTCGTTTGTAGTGAAATACTCGACAATAATTCTTTCTATATCTCAAATATCAGAAACCTTATTTATTCTTGCGATCCCCTTCTTTCTCAGAAGATTTGGAATTAAAAAGGTGATGATTTTTTCAATGATTGCCTGGGTACTTAGGTTTGGGCTTTTCGCTTACAGTGACCCTAGTTTTTGGGGTACTATACATATCGTACTATCATGTATTGTGTACGGGATGGCATTTGACTTTTTCAATATTTCAGGATCACTATTTGTGGAAACCAATACCAGCAGCTCAATTCGTTCCAGTGCGCAGGGTTTGTTCATGATGATGACCAATGGCTTTGGTGCTTGGTTAGGGAGCAAAATTAGCGGTATAGTGATAGACGAGTACTTTATAGCCGCTGATGGAAGTAGAGATTGGCATCATATCTGGCTTTCGTTCAGTATTTATGCACTTATTGTTACCGTACTATTTGCCATCATGTTCAAGCACAAACATACCCGTGCCGAAGAAGAAGCTATCAATAGAATTAGTCATTAATTATATTTAAATCCAGATGTCATCCGTAAAGCTGAGGAAAGAAAAAAACTGTTTAAACTGTGGCCACCATGTTGAAGATACCTATTGCCCCCATTGCGGGCAAGAGAATATTGAGTTGAAGGAAGATGCGCTGCACATGATTACCCATGCTATTGCAGATTACTTTCACTTTGAGCATAAGTTTTTTGGTACAATAAAACCGTTACTTTTTAAGCCCGGTAAACTTACCGTTGATTATGTTGCGGGCAAAAGGGCGTCGTTCCTACACCCTATCAAGCTCTATATTTTTATCAGCATTGTGTTTTTCATCTTGATTTTCAGTGGAAGCGAAAAAAAGAAGCATGCAGAACTGGAAAAAACAGTAGCAACTGAAAAACTGCAGCAAGATTCGATAGTTATTGAAGATGTTGAAGAAGTAAAGCAGATCTTGAAATACTTGCCAATTGGCAAATCAAAAAGAGACAGCATTTTACAAGAAGTAAAGGCCGATATTAAAGCCAAAGGTAGTGCTTCGCTGAAATTTGACACCTTACAAAAGAAAAATAACAAATTTAATCTTCTCTCGAAAGATGGCACTGTAGAGGCCTATGAAAAGAAGCAACGTGCCCTGCCCAAAGAGAAAAGAGACAATTTCATCGTAAACTACTTTACCAAAAAGAGTATCCAATTTAATAAGTATCCAGATCCCAGTCAGAAAATAAAGGAGGATATGATCAAACTCATCCCTAAGATGATGTTTGTTCTTTTACCACTTTTCGCCGTGATTTTAAAGTTGGTTTATATTAGAAAGAAACGCTTTTACTACGAGCACCTTATCTATTCGTTCCATACCCATTCGGCCATTTTCTTGAGTTTTATCGTATCCGCTTTGCTGATGTGGCTAACTAAATTTGCGGTAAATATGGATTGGCTTATCGGTACTGTTGGCTTTATATACATCACGTGGTATATCTATCGCTCTTTAAGAACTTTTTATGGCAGCAGCCGATGGGTTACGGTGCTTAAATTCTTCTTCCTTATATTTTGTTACAGCATGTTGTTAACGCTTTGTTTCATAGCAATCATTGCTTTTAGCTTTATCACGATTTAACACAGTACTTTATTGTTTAAACAAAAAGGCTATATAGACTCATTAATCTATATAGCCTTTTTACTTTTAAGGTATTCTCCTCGACCTTTTAGGCGCTCAAAACTATTACTTCGAATTTTAGCCGATAAAGTTAATTACGTGCTTATGTGGCCATAGTTTACTTCCAAATAGACACGTAGCAGCGTTATTTCATTGGTGTGTAGTGCAATAATCTTTAAAGAGCAGCTAAAAGATATGGCAATAAAAAAAGCCGGCAATCCACCGGCTTAACAACTATATATTTGGTTGTAAAGAGAGTTCTTGTTAACTATAAGTGCTTGTCAACATCGCCAACGTAAATTTGACGTGGTCTGCCAATAGGCTCCTTATTCGTTCTCATTTCTTTCCACTGTGCAATCCATCCTGGAAGACGGCCTAATGCGAAAAGTACGGTGAACATTTCTGAAGGGAATCCTAAAGCCCTATAGATGATACCCGAATAAAAATCTACATTTGGATATAATTTACGCTCAATAAAATAAGGGTCTGTTAAAGCAGCTTGCTCTAGTTTTTTAGCAATTTCCAATACTGGATCGTTAATGCCCAAACTTTCTAAGATATCATCACAAGCTTTTTTAATGATTTTAGCTCTGGGGTCAAAGTTTTTGTACACACGGTGACCAAAGCCCATCATACGGAAAGGATCATTTTTATCCTTCGCTTTTGCAATCCATTTATCGGTATCGCCACCATCAGCTTTGATTTTTTCCAACATCTCAATTACGGCCTGGTTAGCGCCACCGTGCAATGGGCCCCACAATGCCGAAATACCTGCTGAAATTGACGCATAAAGGTTACAATCAGATGAACCTACAATTCTCACCGTTGACGTTGAGCAATTCTGCTCGTGGTCAGCATGGAGGATCAATAATTTGTTCATCGCACTTACAATTACCGGATTGGGTTCAAAATCTTCGGTGCGTTGGCCAAAAGTCATCCACAAATAGTTGGTAATGTAATCATATTTATTTTTAGGGTAAATTAGCGGATGACCTAAAGATTTTTTGTAAATAAAAGCTACAATGGTAGTCATTTTAGCCAACATCTTGATAATGGTCAGATCTTTCTCTTCTTCCGATTGGTTAGCTTCTAAACTCTCTGGGTAAAACGTAGAAAGTGAACAAACTAATGACGACAACTGGGCCATTGGATGTGATTTTGAAGGGTAACCATCAAAAAATTTCTTCATATCCTCATGGATCAGCGTGTGCATGCTGATATCTTTCTGGAATTTCTCTATTCGCTCTTGAGAAGGAAGCTCCCCGTAAATCAATAAATAGGCAACTTCTAAAAATGATGCTTTCTCGGCAAGTTCTTCAATAGGGTAACCACGATATTTCAATATACCTTGCTCACCATCTAAAAAGGTAATGGCGCTTTTGGTAGAACCTGTATTTTTGTATCCAAAATCTAATGTAATGTGACCTGTTAGATCTCTTAATTTTGAAATATCGATAGCCTTCTCTCCTTCTGTTCCGGTAATGATCGGAAACTCATAAGTCGCTCCGTCTATCTTAATTTCTGCAGTAGTTGACATATATCTAAAATTTTATATAATTATAAGTAGTTATTTCCTTTTATTAAAATTTACGTTAAAACAAATATAAGGTTGTTACACTTGTTTGACGGTTCTAATCTTGCTTTAATCTCTATTTGGCTTTAATTTCTTCGGCTACCCTTCCACATTCCATCATTTCATCTCCATAGTATGGGTTACGGATATTTTTTTCGCTCGCCAGCCAATCGCCACCATCACCATTGTTGGCCATAGGGCAATGTTGCAAATAAACAGTGCCTGATGTTAGTGAAGCATGTTTAAAAACAGGGATCAATTCTACATTCAAATCGGTAAAAGCTGCTCTTTGGGCCTTAATATCCGTGGCTTCAGCAATTTTATGCGCTATAGCAGCTGCGCTCTCACAACCGGCAAATCCTTTAAGTGATGTTGACAGTGCTGTAGCTGCTGGTTTTACGGTATTGTAATTACTGGCAACCAACTGATCTTTCAATTTGATGTAGGCAGTGTAAATTGTTTGCAGTTTCACGTCGCTAAAAGCAGGGTTAACCACTTTTGTACGATCAGCGGCAGATCCTGCGGAACTGTCTTTTGTTGCGGTGGATTTGTTAGCACTGTTACAAGCCAACAACAGGCCGACAGCCATTAAACTCAAATATTTTTTAACTTGCATATTTATTATATTATACCGATTGCTATTTGGCAAACAATCTGCGGAGAGCTTATTTTGTTTTGTGCTCAAAATAGCATTTATAATTCTAAAAACACAAAAAAAGCCCCGATAAAATTATCGGAGCCTAATAATATTATATTTTAATTATAATTTGTTAACCCACAATTATAGTTTAAAACCATAGGCCAAGCGTAAGCCCACGTAACCGTTGTTGTTACCGCTTTTTGAAAGTCCTTCATATTTAACACCCAAATCCAGACCATTGCTCCATGCGTAACCAATTGCAGGTGAATAAGTAAACCAAGTTCCTCCGCCGGTATTGGTGCTAAATGCCGCACCAGCTTCGGCTAAACCATAGGCTCCTGAACCACTATCGCTGAAGAAAATTTTCAAGCCGGCCTTAGCGGGGATATAGTTAAAATTGCTTACATCTACAGTGGTATTGCCCATGGTGATATCTTTATTGAAAATTGACGTAAAACCAGTAGTAATTGGGATGGACAATTGTCTGTCGATATCTATTTGGTAACGTAAATCGGCACCAAGTGCAAAACTAGAACCAGAATTTGTTGGAATACCTGCATTTAAACCTATGCCCAATTTCTGTCTAGATGGATTGGTAGGTTCGGATTGTGCCTGAACATTGGTAGTGAAGAAAACAGCCAGAGCAGCTACTGCAACAGCTATTGATTTTGTATACTTTTTCATTTGTTTTTTAATTAATCGATGCTATTCCTCATCATCATTTTAATGAACTTAAGCGAAGGGTTTAGCATCTTATTGTTTAACATTTGTGATTGCTTTTGTTACAACAAGCAATCGGCACAAAATGTTCAAACAATATGCCATTAAGCGCTAAAACTGCGCTAAAATCAACAAACAACATAATGATTATCAATTGATTAATCCGCTAAATAAGATTTCGTTTTTTAGATCTGTTATGCTGGAATCTGTTTCAGAATGATGTACTAAATACTAAACAAATCTGCTATACAAAAGAGAAATTTTCAGTAATTGGTGATGATGAGATGGGTGGCTTTTCTATTGTTTCGGCCCCTCATGTTATAAACATATTTCTTATCAAACGTGGCAATTTTAACCTCAGGATGATTATAAACCTCACGGATAAATGGCGTTTCTTTGATCACTACCATCCACTTGGCCGCACAGTTAATTAAAAAATTCGCCAGTCTTTTCTGATCATCTTGCGTAAAGGTATTCTGGTCGTATTCCGAAAATTCGCTATCATAGGGGGGATCTATGAAAATGAAATCTGTAGGCGTTAAATGTAAGCTGGATAAAAGCGTTTCAAAATCTTGATTATGAATTTCTGCATGCTGAAAAAGGGCTTGCACAGGCTTTACAAAAATTGAATTGGCTTTTTTTCTGAATTTTTTCCTGTTATATAAGATACCTCCATAAGGGATATTGAACACGCCCTTTTTGTTGTACCTAAACATTGAGGCATAGCAAAATTCTCTTACAAAATACCAATTGGCTGCCGCATCGGCTTCACTAAGCAGTTTTCGTTTAGTGTTCTTGTTTAATAGATTTCTAAAAAACAGGTAGGTTCCGCTTTTGAGCGCAGTTTCAAAGTGGACTTTGAATTCCTTGGGTCCAAAAACACCAACTGATTTTAAACTGATTTTTTGTAAACGTGAGGCCTTGCTTTCTATACTTTTTTTTAGGTGCAGATAAAAATCAGCAGAATTTTTTAGGAAATCTTCGTCGCTTAAAACCTCTAAAGTGCTCAAAGCTTGGCGAAGCTCTGTTTCAATGGAAACGGTTAAAACAGCAAGTGTAGCTTTGTTTTGTATAAACTCGCAGAATTTTTCGCCAGTACTCTCCCAAATCAATTCAGATAAGGCAGTCACTTCGTCCCAAGCATCAGCATATTGATGAAGTCTGGTTTTAAATGATCTGCTTTTAATTTGCCGATAAAATCGAATTAAGTCCTGACTTTTATCATTGATTATTGCAGGTGTTTGAGGCTGTAGTGCGAAAAAAACGCCTCCACCACCAAAAAAAGGCTCTATGTATCGCTCAAACGCAGGAATGTACTCCTGGAATAAGGCAAATTCCCTAAACTTCCCTCCTGTCCACTTTATAATTGGCCTTATTTTACGGTTCATGTGGCGAAGATGCAATTAATTTGAATTAAAATACTGCTTTTCAACCAAATCAATTGCCCTATTTTTAACCAAATTCTCATTATCTATTGCTTCAACCCAGTTAATTTTAACTCCGTCTTTTTCCATTTTCCGGAAAAATGTCATTTGCCTTTTGGCAAATTGACAAATGGCAATGCCCAAACGTTCTCTCAAGGTATCAAAACTGATTTCTTTTTTTAGGTACGAAACCACAAATTTATACTCTAAACCATAAAAAATCAATGTTTCCTCCCTAACCCCTTTGTTCAATAAATTTTGGACTTCCTCTACTAACCCATTGGAAAGGCGATCGTCTAACCTGGCTAAAATCTTGTTCCTTCGGATATCAACTTCGTTAAACAAACCAATTACAAGTGGGTTTAAGGGCGTTTTTTTAGTTGCAGACAACGAATGATGGGTTAAGTATTCGGCAATTTCGATGGCTCTAACCAGTCGTTTGTGCGAACTGGTATCTGCCTGTTGTGTTAATTCGGTGGGGTATTTGTACAATTCGTGTTGAAGTTCTTGTTTGCTTAACAACCCAAGTTGCCCCCTTAAGTGGTTATTCACAGGAACAGCCGTAAGTTCATGGTTTTGTAACAAGCTATGGATGTACATTCCGGTACCACCGCATAAAATTGGCAGTTTATTTGCGTTTTTCACTTTTTCAAAAGCTCCAAAAAAGTCTTGCTTAAAGGCATTTACCTGGTAATGTTCCCCGGCGGCTTTAATGTTGATCAAGTGATATGGTATTTTCTGCCCGTTTATTTCGTACTCGGAAAGGTCCTTACCCGTGCCAATATCCATATCTCTAAAAACCTGCCTACTATCAGCACTGATGATTTCACCGTTAAAAGTATGGGCCAATTGTACTGCCAGCTTAGTTTTGCCCACTGCGGTTGCTCCAAGTACAATCAACAAGTTTTTATCGGGCATTGGTGTATAAATGATATTTGAGATTTCCAGTATTAAACACTTTAACCAGATCAACGCTGGTCAAAAAACTATCCAAATTTAATACATTTTGAGCTTTATAGGCCGCCATTATATTTTTTGGCAGGCGATGCGCATAATGCCTTACCATGGTTTGGGTATCCACATAAAAAGTTACGGGCGTTGTATTTCCCGATAAGTGGAATCCAAGTTTATCATACCCCTTTCCTAATGACCAGTCTCTATCTGCGTAGGTCATTAAATCATTTACATTCACCTGCTCCAAAAAGTGTGAAATTATTTTGCCCAGCCCACCGGCAACGGTTGTACCATTTTGGGTAGCAAAACGTACCAATTCGGCCGATTTATAATGTGTACCCTTACTTTTCATCGGCCTAGATGCCGCAAAGCAAGCCACCGCTTTGAGCTCTCCATTAAACGTTAGCCCAAAATTGTATTTGGTTTTGACATATCCCTGTAGATGGTGCAAATCCAAAAAATCTTGGGCTACTTCTGCCCCAACTTCAGTAATTTTCCCCTTACGTCCATGCAGGCTTTGGTTTAAGCCACAAAATGAATGTAACCTGCTAAGTACCTGCATTCTTTTGTTGGCCCATATATCTTCCCAAAGATGTACCAATAAAATGCCTTTTTGTGCGTAAATTGCTTGTAGGGAAATAAGTTGTTGAGGTAAAAAAACAGCATTTAAGGGTAAAAGATTAACATATACCTGCCCTTTAATACTTACCACATAAAATGGATGTGTTTGTATTTCCTCTACAGCATGGTAGCTATTTTGTACGGTTAAAAAGAAATCTTCCTGAAATAACGGATTTAAACCCACTCGTTTTGCTTATAAATTTTGTAACCTTTATCCAAAGCGTCGGCGATGTGCTCCATCAGCAGATCATCAATTTTTTTGAGGTGAAAGCATGATTTTCCCTTGAGTAATTTCAACAAGTCAGGATGCACCATATCACGCGCTTCGGGATTGGTGTAAAGTAACATAAAATGAAGGGTTACATCGCTCTTGAGTACCTTTAAACCTGCGAAATAAATTTCCTTTCTTTCACGTCCCAGCAAGGTTACATTCTTTTCGCTCCATAGGTCATATTCTTGGTCTGAATTAAGTCTGGAGGTAAATCCCAATGCCTCATAAGGTTGCATCCCTGCTCTAACGGTTTGAAAAATTTCAATCAAATCTGTTTTCATGTATGTGATTGTTAATGGCTGACAGCAAACTTAATAAGTTATTTTTTATTAGGATAACACTATTTAACCAGAAATGTTTCTGCGAACTGGTAAGCGCAATTTTAATTGGTCTTTAAGAAATGTGGTATAAAAAAAGCCCATGCTTTTAGGCATGGGCGTTTATATATATATGATCGAGTTTATTGCTTTTTCTGCACCCGGCCGCTTTTTCGGTCTTCGGCCCTACCAATAGCATAGCCAGCACCGGCACCGGCCAAACCACCAATGATAGCACCACGGGCATTGTTCTTATCAATTAAAATACCACCTAGCGCACCAACGCCAGCTCCAATAGCAGTGCCCTTGGCGGCATCACTCCAGCCTTTTTTCTTAGCTTGGGTAGTGGTAACTCCAGCAGAAGAGGTAGTTACTGTACTTCCAGCGCTGTAGCTTGTAGCGTTGCTACGTCTAGCGGCTGCTAATTCTGCATGATGTCTTTCCTCTACCCTACGTTTTTCAGCATCTATTTCGGCTCTTTTAAAACTGTCCAATTTAATGCTGTCTTTATATTTGGCTATTGCTTGTTCCTTTTCCAAAGCGACTTGTTTATCGCTTTTACCACAAGAGACCAAAACTGTAGCCCCAATTGCGATCATTGCTAATATATTTTTCATCGTTTTTTAGTTTTAATTAGTTTATGGAAGTAACAACTCCTGAATGAAATAGTTTGTACTATATCGGTAATCTTACCCCATTTACGATACCTCTCGAAAAAACTATGCCAAAATACGATCTTAGCCAACAACATATCCTTTTGCCGAGCAGCCGAAATTCGAATAAAAAACAAAAAACAAGAAGTTGAAACACAAAATTGCGCTAAAAGCCTCTTATATCAGATCAGTTTTAGGAGATGAAAAACATTGAGTATTGCAGCCAAAATATTTCACAATTGTCGGCTATTCCGTACAAAAAACATATCTTGTACGCTGATTTTGATTTTGAAGAATGAGGTTAACGATATGGGGTGCCGCACAACAGGTTACTGGAAGCATGCACCTTTTGCAGCTGAAAAACTATACTATTTTAATTGACTGTGGATTGGATTATGAAAAGGGATCTTATCAGGAACAAAATTTATGCTTTCCCTTTAATCCTTCGGATATTGATCTGGTTATTTTAACCCATGCCCACATTGATCATTCGGGAAACTTGCCCACTTTGATCAGAATGGGCTATCAAGGCCAAATCCTTTGCACCGGACCTACCGCAGATTTAACTGAAATTTTACTTTTTGATTCGGTTAACATCTTTTTGGGCAAACAAAATAAAAAACATCGTGGTAAAAAAAGAGGTAATAGTGGCCCGCAACCTTTGTACCTTCAAAAACATGTGATGGAAACGATGGATAGGTTTGTAACGATCGGTTTTCACAAGCCATTTAAAATTAAAGGCGATATTGAACTCACTTTTGTTCCAGTTGGACATTTGCTTGGTGCTGCTGCCGTAGTTTTAAACATCAACGACGACGGGGTTTGCAAAAAAATTGCCTTCACTGGCGATATTGGCCGAAAGAACTACCCCGTATTAGTTGATCCAGAGCCCTTGCCACCTGTTGATTATCTGGTTTGCGAGGCTACCTACGGAGGCCGCTTACATAGCAATAAGTTGTCTTTAGAAGATACCTTGGTTGAGGTGATCAACGAAACCTGCATTAAAAATCCCGGCAGGTTAATTATTCCTGCTTTTAGTATCGGCCGCACGCAATCTTTGATTTTTAAACTTAACCAAATATTTAACAAGGGCCTGTTGCCACCCGTAGACGTATTTGTGGACAGCCCGTTGGCAAACTATGCCACAGATATCTATCGAAAACATCATCAATATGTGAATGATCAGGCCAAAGATTTTTATCTAGACAAAGGAGACGGGTTTGAATTTGAAAACCTTACCTACCTGCGTACGCAAAAAGAAAGTATGGCTGTGAGCAATTACTTGGATCCATGTATTATCATTTCTTCTGCAGGTATGCTGGAAGGTGGCAGAATACAGGATCATATTTACTACAATATCCAAAATTATTACTGCACAATTCTTTTTATAGGCTATTGCGCCAAAGGAACTTTAGGAGATAGGTTACTGCGGGGCGACCCAATTATCCGCTTGCGAAACAGAGATTTAATGGTTTACGCTAAAATTGCCAAAACAGATCTGCTGAGTGGACACGGCGACCATAATGACCTGATGGAAACGGTAAAGCAACAAGATGTATCCAAACTTAAAAAGGTATTTCTTGTTCACGGAGAGATCAGTAGTTTAACGGCTTTTAAAACCGCATTGCAGGAAGAAGGCTATCAAGTGGAGGTTGCTGAACGTGGCCTAAGCTATGAGCTTTAGAAATAGCAGAAATTGATGCGACGCTCTCTCTCAGTCATAAAATTCCAACTTACTGAAATTTCGTGGGTAGAACCGCTATAGCCAGCCAAACTTCCCACGCTATGATCATAGGAATAGCCCAACCTGAGTTTTTCGCTGATAAAAATTTCGGCCATGCCAATTAAGGCATTTGGATTTTTGGTATTGCCAACAACCGCAGGCTTATTGTACAATTTAACACCGGTTCGGTAGCCCGCACCTATCCATATTTTTTGTTTAAATAAAAAGAAAGCATTAAGATCCAATACCGTAGGCCCCTTAATATCATCCTTTATCAGGAAAAATGGTTTAAAATCTATCTCGTATTCTACTAATGGGATAAGTGTGCCCCCCGTGAGATAAAAATGAGGTTTTGGGGTTGGAAAATTGAAATCAAGCTTTTTCTTATCCATCAAAAATCTACCAATAATGTTATTTGCCGAAGCTCCTATGTACATTCGTGGGGTAGAAAAGAAAACACCTGCCCTTACATCTGGCACAATCTCTTTCACTGCGCCTGTTGGTATAAAATTGTCGCCTTGGTCGCTAGGCTCCAGCATATCGCCATAAATGCCAAATTGTTGCATCCCTACGCCCAATCCAAAGGCCAATCTGTTTGTTTCATCCTCATTAACCGGAAAACGATATGAATAATTGGCAAAAGCCGATAGATTTTTCTGAGCCCCCAACTGATCGGCAGCTAAAATTAACGATAAGCCAACTCTCTCATTGGGCATTAACATATCCGCTGCAAATGAAAAACTTTTAGGCGCACCGTTAATGCCAGTCCATTGATTTCTATATGTAGCATTGAGATTTAATCGCTCCCGGTAACCCGCATACGCAGGATTGATATAAATCGCATTAAAAATATACTGACTGTATTGTGCGTCCTGTTGGGCAAAACCAGCAAAGCTAAGTGTCGTTAATAAAAAGATAATATGCCAACGTCTTCTTCCCATACTATTTATCCCTTAATAATGTAATGTAGCCCGTTACGGCACTTTGGGCACCTTCTTTGGAAACTAATTTGAGCACATAGTAGTAGGTTCCTTCGCTCAAACCTTCACCGCTCCAATTATTGATATAATTTCCAGGGCTTCGATAAACTTCATTACCCCATCGATTGAAAATAGCCAAACTATTTTCCTTGTAAAGTTCAATGCCATCTATTTTCAGCACGTCATTTTTGCCGTCGCCATTTGGCGTGATTACATTTGGCACTTTTATGTTACCGATGATTTTCTTGACGTCAGTGGATTTGTTATTATCTGGGTCTGGATCTGTTAACGTTGGATCTCCACTCTCAACCGAAGCTGTATTTACAATGGTACCCGCAATTATGCCCTGTGCCTTTACGACCAAGGTTTCGGGCGGGGCACCGGCCACTAGCAAGGGAATGGTCCACGTTATTTGACCATTTGCGTATTGGGCGGTACCAAGCCTTGGCGGTTCCATGGAAATGAATTTCAAATTTGGAGGGAAAATATCCGTCAGTTGAACATTGGGATTATCCGTATTCTCGATATTACGAACCGTAATGGTATAAGTAAAAGGCTCGTTAGGGCCCACAAACCGATCTTCCGATTTCTTTTTAACCTCCAAATTTGAAAATTCAACAATTACCCTAAATATATCAGACAAATCTGATTGACAATCACCTTGGTTGATGGCTCTTACCTGGTAGTCGCCTTCAATACCTGCGGTGTACATAAAAGTGTTTGCTCCGGATATAGGTTTCCCATACCTATACCATTGGTAAGAATAAGTGCCGTTTGGGTTGTCCACTCTAAGATGTACCGTTCCTCCCTGACGTATTCTTACTTCTTTGGCGGTTTGCGCTTTTACCACAACTACCTGTAAAAGCAATGCAACCAAGTATGTTAGCCTCCGAAGCCCCACGCTTTATTAGTTGGCCAAAGAAATACTAGGTTTACCTGGTTTAGGTGTTATGGTAATGGTTTGTGTAGCAGTTGCACTTACCTCACATCCAGCACCAGCTCTTAACACTCCGATGTTTCCCGGCAAAAGCGTATAATTTACCGTTGCATTCAACACAT
Organism: Pedobacter nanyangensis; assembly: GCF_003313505.1. GTDB lineage: Bacteria > Bacteroidota > Bacteroidia > Sphingobacteriales > Sphingobacteriaceae > Pedobacter > Pedobacter nanyangensis. The sequence continues at coordinate 444,208 of NZ_QMHO01000002.1, forward strand.
AACTTCCTGCATCAGAAGCGGTTAATGTAAACACGTTTTGATTGGTTGTACTTCCGTTGCTAGAACCAATTGTAGTAATTGGCATTACCGGATTTCCATTAAACGTAGCGGTCCAAGTGTAAGTATAGCCAACACCATCTGGCAATGGCGACGCCGGACTTGCTGTTGCTGTGATTTGAGAACTGTTAGCCGCCGGATTACTGTTATCGCCGCAATAGGTTGTATTGGTTGGCGTACTTAGTGCCAAAGTTTTAGTTGGAAGTTTATAAACCGAAAATGGATCAGAAGGATCACCCAAACAGCCTGCCGCCGACTCAATGCGGGTGGTATAGCTATGTGCGCCTACCGGCAAGTTTCCAGGCACGGTGTAGTTAGCTGAAGTACCTCCGGCATAGGTGTAAACTGCAACCTCGGTAGCGCCCAAATACCAATGTACCTTATCGCCATTAGTTAAATTTGGCTCCTGTGGTTGTAATGTTGCTGTGGCGTTATCACACAAATAAACATCATAATACGTTTGAGCATAACTGGCAAAAGTTAGGCCCAAAAGCAGGATTAAGGTAGTTAAAATGTTGCGGGTAATTGTTGTCTTCATCTTTTTGAGTTGTTATAGTATCTACGATTATTTTGTTAATTAACTAGTTCTATATGTGCCTTTGATGGATAGGGTGTTATTACGATTTGAAACGCTAAATTTCCGCTACTGTCGCCTGCTGCATTTTTTACTCGCAGTAAGGCGTGGTAAGTTCCCGCTGGTGCGCTACTTGGCACGGCCACGCTGATATTTGCATTTGTTGCCGGTGCGGTAATGGCAGGTAAAATGGCATCGGTAACATTTACAAAGCCTAAAGCTTGTGCCGCGGCATCCCAAACAATACTATAACCAGTAGGGCTAACTTTTGGGTCGGTATAGGGCAAGGTAATGGTGGTTCCGCCAACACAAATACTCTGCACCGGTAAAAGTGTTACCAATGGAGGTTCGCGAACGATATAGGTTTCGGAATAAGTACAATTGTTAGCATCGGTTACCGTTAACGTGTATTGACCTGGTGCTAAATTGCTAATGTCTTTGGTAGTTACCACGTTTCCGTTTGGATACACCCAACGATAGGTATGCGCACCCACTCCACCTACCGAAACAATACTAACTGAACCATCATTTGCACCATACGTGCTGATGTGGGTAATGGTTTCCGTTAAGTCCAGTAAGGGTTTGGGCTGGTTGATGGTTAATGTTCCGATATCATATGCTCCCAGTGGATCGGTTACACGATACTGTATGATAATAGTGCCAAAAAAACGAATCAGCGGAACAAACAAAAAGGTTCCGTCCGAATTTAAAGTTAGCGTTCCCTTAGCGGTATCATAAGTTCCTTCCAAGGTATAAACCAACGTTGAGGCAGTATGAGCCGCATCTGGATCACTTGCGGTGAGTTGTCCCTGCGCTTTTGTATCACATTCAATTACATATTCTTCCAGGTTGTTAGGGCGAGGCTTAGCATTGATGTGCACATCTTCGCCGGTTGAGGCCCCTAAATCACCATTATAATTTACACCATTTACATTTCCAGCACCACCTGTTTCATAGGCGATATTACTTCCGGCAAAGGCATTGGTAGCCGCTGTAACTCTCCTACTTGGATTTGCAGATGTACGTGTAGGATCAAGGTAGCTGGCCTGTGCACTGGCATGGTGCATCCCCTCGGCCACGTTATTGGCTATACTCACGTTAATGGTAAATACCACTTGCCCACCAGGTGGAATATTATATGCATCAGCTAAATTAGTAGAACCGATATAATAAACGCCGCCTGCCGAAGCTAAGGGAGGATTAGTAGCGCCAGCGGTTCCGCCCAGTAGCGTAGCGCTAATTGAAGTTAATGTGAAGCCTGTTGGCAAACGGAGTTCTGCTTGCACACCGCCAGCATTTCCTCCCGTAGTACTATTGGTAATGGTAAGTGTATAAGTAGCGGTAGTCCCAGGATTTCTACTTCCGGGGATACCTGGATTAGCCTCTGTTAAAACTGTGGTGAGTGTAGGATAGCAAATTTGCCCACCGCCTTGTAAATGAGGAGGTAAGCTGGCACTGGTAAAGCCCAATGCCTGTCCGTCGGTACCACCTTCTGCTTGATGGGTTATACCCGCTCCGTTATTTGTACGCCCCGCTACGCCAGCAATAACCGAAGTTGAAATGATCGCACCTGGCACATTATGGTAAATTACCCCGCCGCCGCCGCCACCGCCTGGCCCGTGTTCGTCACCGCCATCATTTAAAGTGTTGCCGCCGCGTCCACCGTTGGCCTGCAATGTTAAGTTAGCTCCGGCGCTGTTGGTTAATGACCTTACAAATATGGTACCTCCTGCGCCACCGCCACCGGCACCATCGGGAGAGTTTGCAAAAACACCAGGTTGGCCTTCACCACCGTTGGCCATAATTAGCCCTGCTCCAGTAATTTTCTCTACATTAACCAGGATAATGCCACCACCAACGCCACCTTTTACACCGGTAGTGGCATTGTTGGCGTCGCCACCACCACCACCACCGCCCATAATCAAGCGGGTAACATCCACAGGAACGTTGCTGCCTGGTCTTCCCCCATTGGGATACGTGTTGGTATTTGAGTTATAAGATTCCCACCCTCTGCCACCAACCCCACCATAGCCGCCATTTCCTCCTCCGCCGCCGCCGGAGTTGTGATCATTACCACCACCGCCGCCGTTGGCCGGAGCACCTCTTCCGTAGGAACCTCCCGGCAATCCTTCATTTAAATTGTCAAAATCTTTATAGCCATCAAACATGTAACGTGGCGTACCCGCAATTCCTTCACCTTTACCCACCGAAGTTGTAATTGATGAATTACCCACGTAAACATCATTTCTGTTACGGTTAGAGGCGGCCACTGGACCAAAGCCACCTCTAAACCCTTTCTGAGAGGCATCTATTTTAAACCCGCCAAAATTCATATTACCAGCAACGTCAAAGGCAATTACCCCACCAGCCTTTCCGTTGTAGGGTACCGTAGTAATATCTGCAGTAAGTGTCAGATTTGAATACTGGGGCACCCTCACAATCTGAAATCGTCGTTGCCCTCTGGTAGGGGTTGGTGCGGCGTTTACGTAGGTATTTACCACGCCATTTCCACCTCCCGCACCGCGAAAATTCAATGTACCGCCGGTAATAGGCACTGCATTTAGTGCAATTACGTATTCAAATTTCCCTGAAAAGCCAATATCCGTATATCCTGTACCACCTAAACCATCAGCCCCGCTGTAGATTGTACCGCTGCCGTATAGGTTGCTGTTGCTGTAATTAATTAATGCGTCCTGCATTTGAATAATCAAAATCAAATCACCTGGACGAATACCAACATTCCCATAGTTATTTCCATAGGCATCTGTAGCGGGCACCCCTTCCAATAAAATAGAGTTTTGACCTGCGTTCAGGATTTTCTCTCCCGATACCGGATAATAAGTATTGATCGGATTTGTATTAGTGCTGGGTCCGTCTATTCCGGAAGTACCACAAACCTGTGCCTTGAGCTGGGAAGCCAATAGTAGCAAAAACACACAGACACAAAAGCTTTTGCTTAGTGAAGCATACCTTAACATCACAAACTTTAGTACATTATTTTCAAGCATAGCTATTTAAATATTTGCACTTCATTTGCTTAAATACTTTATTCCGAGCGGTATAAAATTTTAACAAAACGTGTGTCTACTCTTAATTGTGTTGGGCAAATGACTCCTTGGGCACCAAGCGCTTTCAGGAATAATTGTCTCGAAAATAAATGATATTTTACACATAGTGAAATTATTTCCACACATATTTTAAAATATCATGATAAAGCTATTTTTATGGGTATTTTTTTACACAAAACAATCATTCGTATTCGCATTGTAATACCACTAAAACGGTAGGATAATTCCCCATTTTTACCCAATAAAAAAGTCGCTGCAAATTGCTTGCAACGACTTAAAATTTAATGGATTAGAAAGTATAGCGCTACCTGCTCTTATAGTTGTAGCCGTACCACTTATTTAAATAACCTATAATTGCCCTGTTGAACCTCTCAGCCGCTACCTCCCTAATGTTTTGATTGTTTCTAACCGTTATCCCGGGTGTTTCAGCCTGTATCGCAGAAATTTTATTTTGAAAGCCTTTGGTAGCGCCCAAAATTACCGTGCCATATTTACGAGTGCAGTAGCCTCCGTTAAAATATGGCCTCTTTTTAGGCTTGCCATCCGCATCTGTTCCAAACAGGGAGGCATTCTCTTCAATTGTTTTTAAATTAGGGCTAGGTATGGCCATCACTTTCTCCTTCTCCAATAAACCCCCAAAACTATAAGGTCCTCTGAGCAGCTGCGAAAAAGGTATTTGTGGATTTGCTTTGGCAATTGCTGCAATAGAGGAAGAATCTGCCAGTTTATCTAAATATTCGTCACTTTGTGAAATGGCATAGTTGCTTAAACCATAGCCTAGTTCAGTTTGATCAATAAACTTGCTCTCCATGGTTTTTCCATTAACAGAAATATAGGTTTGAGGACTTTGATAGGTATGTGCCTGTCCGTGCAAATCTAGAAATAGGGCACCTTTATCCTTTTTCTGGTACTCGGCCATATACGTTATAGCTTGTTTCAACAAATCGTGATAACTCAAATAGCTATTTTTTGCATCTTCATTTTGATATCTTTTATCCACCTCTAATGGAAAGGTGTTTGGGTCCATTCTTTTTCTGGCAATAGTGTTGATTATCATCCAGGGGCGCTTTTTTGTAGAAGATTTGAAATTTGCGGCTATTTCGACCGCCAAAGGCAAAGTATTGATGTCCCTGCCCGTGGTACCCGTTTCTGGAATTTCGGGGTTACCGACGCTAGTTCCATCATGCGGGACTCCCAATATCAGCGGTGCCTCGGTATCTCCAACCACCAGTTTCACATATTGTTTGTATCCATACACAGTATCTCCTGGTTGATATGTTTTACCGTTGTAGGTAAACGGAGCCTCTAAAACTTCCTTATTGTTTTTAAATGAATAAATAACCAGCAACAACAATGGAAAAGCTAATGCGGTAATTTTAAATTTAGGTTGAATATATCTCATGAGTCTATTTGTTTTAAGATAGACTGTAGTTTATTGGAAATGGCTCGATAAAAGTTAAATTATTTATGAAATAGTACCTGAGTGTGTTTCATAAAACCAATCAAATCGGGGATATCATAATACTCAAGCACGTTATTGATTACCAAACCATACCTGTCCTTTACTAAAGGCTGTTTAAGGATCTGCTGGTAGGTTTCGAGGCATTGGTGTAATTGGAGTTTGCTGATTTCTGGCCTAAAAAAAGCCGCATGCAGCGCTGCTATACCAATATTTCCTTTTGAATTGATTTCTATTTTAACCGGTGATAACTTTTTATGGCTTGATACATAGTCCAGAAGTGTTATGATCTCCTCAGCCCTTAGCCCAATTAGCGGTTTACCAATATGCAAAGCCAACATTGCATTACGATAGTCTTTACTGAAATACTTTGGATCATTCATTTCTGGCTTATCCATCGTTTCTCCGGTTCCACTTAAGTCAGCGAAAATATAGGCTGTGCCTTCCTCAGAAATATCAACGCTATCCATCAACGTATTTTTCCCTTCGTCGCTCAGCCAGATTGCTATTTTTTTTATTTTGTTTTTGGGATAGGCCACCAAAATTGGCAATGGGATTTGTCCGTTTTTTCGAATAATCAGCTTATCAAAATGCAAACCTTTTACCAGCACTTCACCTACTTTTTCGGCATGCAGCTCCTGCGAGCTTAAATTCAAATTCAGCAAACTTTGGATGGCCTTTTTTCGCTGCACTGGATCCAATTTTCCAAATGCTTTACGGGATTCGGCATATTGTTCAAAAAGCGCTTCATTCCTCTTGTGAACGGTAACCTCATCTGAAAAACTTAAGTTTACCCCTTGTGTAGAAGTTGCAAACAAATCGGTATTGGGCAAGGTTTCTAACGGCGGCTCTTTAACTATTTTATCATCCTTATAAAACCATTTGCGAAGCCACTGTACGGCTTTTTCTCTTTTAGGCTTTGAAATTCCGTGACCATCATCAAAAGTAAATAAGGATATTTTTTCAGGATGGCCGAGGCTCGCATATATCTTTTTTAAATCTTTGACTGACTGCAAAGTGCCATTATAGTCAATAAAATCGTACCGGCCGGCAAGTACCAATATAGGTTTTGGCGCAGCGGCAATCAGGTAGTCGCTCATTTCCAAATGAAAAGCGCCTTCGTTGGGGACTTGCGCACATCCATCGGCGGCACCGGTAGTGGCTAAGGTATTTTCACGACTGGCCAAATAGCTGCAAGGTATAATGGCTTTCACCCTATCATCAATAGCGGCAAAGTAAATTGTTTGCATTCCCCCGCCGCTGTTGCCCATACATGCAATGTTTAACGAATCAACTTCCTTTCTGGTTAACAAGTAATCCAAACCAACCTGGTTATCAAGCAATTCGTAAGCAGCAACTGAAGTACCTAATAAGTTGGAGGACAAGTTGAGTAATGTGTGTTCAGTGGTTGAACCCCTGGTGAGCGCCTTTCCGTCTTTATTGGTGAGCTGTACCCGCTCACTTTGTGAGATGGGATCAATCACAAAAGCTACAAAACCATTTTTTGCTAATAGAATAGCCGTTTTTTGATAGCTTTCGGTGGCCTTTGAAATATCTTCGTGCCCACAAAAAAGCAATACCGCCGGAAGCTTATTGGCTGCCTGGGGAAGATATAAATTGGCGGTTACGTGATGATTTGGAAAACTTTGATAAATGATTTTTTCAATTTTGTAGCCATCTTGCTCAATTACACCGGTTACTTGAGCATTTAATGCTGTTTTTTGGGGCATTTTGCCAAATAGGGCTTTGACCTTTTGCCTTACGGATTTAATGTACGCAACTGTTTGTGCCTTGGAGTTTAATGATTCAGAAAAGTTAACCGCACGTTCCTCATATTGCCTCCGCATTTGTTGCACCAGATAGGTATTCAGGGAAACATCTCCTTTCCAATCAAGCACCTTGTATGGTTTTTGGGCAAAGGTGTTTGCACACCAAAAAACAAACAGAAAAACTAGAATTCGCTTAAGCATATTTTGAAATTCCTATACAAACTTAACCCAGTATTCGCTAGCCTGCTCTATAACACGGTTACAGAGATGGCTGCACTCACCAAAGGGGCCTTTCGCCTAATTCGCAATCAAGATACATTTACAACACTGATGGGCTTTAGTTTGTATCCATACCAGAAGACTTTACTTGCCGTTTGCCTTTAACCATTTAGGATATTCTTTGGCCAGTAAATTTTGCGCAAAAGTACCGTACCAGGCGTAGCCTACCCTTCGCTCCTTACTGATTTCTTCTATGCTAGCTTTAATAGAATTATCCCTATCTCCAAATATGGGCTTGTTGGTATTTAAATCGTAAAAACGGGCCCAACTAATTGCCGTTGTATCTGCAACCAACCCCTTATCGTTAGGAGCAATGATTCCGTATTTATAGCCTACAATTTTGGTACTTTCAAACCAATTTATGGCATTCTTTATAGCGATTTTAATTTCTGCTGTTGGATTTTTCAACTTCATCAGAAACCTTACAATGCCAACCGATTCTCCTGTACTTAGCGATGCTGGCTCAAAAGCCCTGGCTTTAGCAGGCTTTAAGGTGTTTTCGTCATATTGCGCTGCCCAAATTACAGGTTTACCATTTTGCACCACCTGGGTTTTTAAAATACAATCAATCCCATTTTTCAGCGCTTTATCGGCCTTAGGCCGATAATTAGCATTTACCACCTCGAAACCATTGGTTTGATAAACGATGTTCAATATCACCGTTAGGGCATTAATCATCGCATTATCATTATAGGTAATTTCTCCTCTGTAGCTGCTTTTATCCGGATAATATTGTGGCCATCCACCGTTGGCATATTGTGCTTTCAAAAGATAATCGATCCCTTTTTCGGCTGCCTTTAAATATGCTTTATTATCCGTTTGTTTATATGCTAAAACCAAAGCATTGATTTCTCTACTTGTAGCATTGTTGTCAATGGTTGCATGGAGCGGCGATGTCGCTTTGATCTTCTGCATCAAGCCCTCGGTTAGTGGATATTCGTATTTCACCACACTCTTATCTTCCAATTGCTTAGGCCAACCGCCATTGCTCAACTGGTACACCAACATTTTTTCCGCAATGCTATCCGTTTTAAGCATGGCGTTAGCGGCATTTTGAGCCGTTGCACAACTACTTAAACCTACACAAGTAATCAGAATACCTAGTACACTTTTCATGTCAATTTCAGTTTTATTTCTTTGCGGCAGCTTGCTTTGCCAACCAATTCACCAGTTCTTGACCTGCTTCAAAGTTTTTATATTTTGCGGGCAATTTTCTGCCATCTACATATTCATTATATAACCACGGATCCCCAATTACAAAAACAGTTCCCTTTCCAATTTTGGTTACCGACATTAGATCATCTCCATCCTTGTCCTTTAAAATAGTTTTGGCATTTCCCGACAATTTTAAACTGCTATATTCTTTAATGAACAGGTCTTTGGGGGTAAAAATTTCGTTTCCAGCGGGCACAACAACTTTGGCAGTTTCAAAGTTAGCGGCTACCGGAACTGTTCCCTTGCTATCGCCATTAAAATGCACACCAAAAACGTTTGCCAGCTTATTGAAATTAGTCAATTCCACGTTAGGCGCATCATTGCCCATCAACACCAGTACGCCACCGGCTTTTACCCATGCCGTAATTTGTTTAATATCTGGCGCTGTAATAAAATTTGGATTCGGATTTTCCTTTTCAAAATCAGGATCTACCACGATATAAACCGACGCATTTTTGAGGTTTGCCTGTGTTGGCGCTTGATATAAAGTATGGAGTTTAAAACCGGAGTTTTGGAACTGCTCTCCCCAAAAAGAAAATCCTCCGTTAGGGCGCTCATCCCATTTGTAATGCCACGATTGGTCATTACCGCTTTGATCTTTCTTGGTTTCGTTATTGAAATAAGAATCCAGCACCACGGTTTTGCCCTTTCCTATTTTAGGGGTAGCGGCCATTTCCATTTCATTAGCGGCTAACAAAAAAGCTCCAACTCCTTTTGGGTCGTTGGTAATTACTTTCTCACTTACATAATATTCGTAACTCCCATCGCGATAAGGTTTTCCGCCTAGGCCCGATACTTCAACCGTTCCCTTTAAGTTAACCTTTCCTGTAGCTCTCTGCTCAATAAATTCTCTTTGAATACCTTTATAGGCCTTATCTGCTACCGTGAAATAGGAAACAGGTAACCAACCATTCCTAATGGCTTTGGCAAAGGTGTACACAAACATGCTCGAAGCCGAAGCCTCCAGATAATTGCCTTTTTCGTTAGGCTTGTCTAACACATCAAACCATAAACCGCTTTTTGGGTCTTGTACTTTTTGTACAGCTTGTGCAAAACGATTCAAAATGGCGATAATTTCCTTTCTACGAGGGTGTTTTTCAGGAAAGTTCTCCAATACATCTACCATGGCCATGCCATACCAGCCCATGGCCCTGCCCCAAAAATTAGGTGATTTGCCGGTGGCCTTATCGGCCCAGGCCTCTGCCTTAGATTCGTCCCATCCATGGTATAATAATCCTGTTCTGGCATCCCTTGCATTTTTCTCCATCCATACGAACTGATTGGCGATATCGTCAAAAGCCCTTTCATCTTTAACTAAAGCGGCGTATTCGGCATAAAAAGGTTGCCCCATGTACAAACCATCCAACCACATTTGATAGGGATAGATTTTTTTATGCCAAAAACCACCCTCCTTGGTTCGGGGATGTTGCTTTAACTGCTCCCATAATGTGGTTGCTGCAGTAAAGTATTTTTTATTTCCGGTAACCTTGTACAAGGTGAGTAAAATACGACCATTTTTAACGTTGTCGATGTTATAATCAGCCTGTTTATATCGTTCGATTTTACCTTCCTTGGTCACAAAAAAATCCATGCTTTTTTGCATGTATTTGAAATATTCGCCGTTTCCGGTTCTTCTCCAAACACCATCAATCCCTTCTAAAACCACCCCTTGGTCGTAAGCCCATTTTACTTTTTTAGGCACTTCTGGATTAAGGTTTAAAGAGTCCTTCCAAATTTCCATTACCGTAGCAGCCATTTGCTGCGAAAGTGGTTGCGTTTGCGCCACCGCATTGAACGATAAAACCGATGAAGCAACCGCTACGACACTATAATTAAAAACCTTGTTCATGTACTTACTTGTTGATTTGCAATGATTTTTCCTGAGCGCCCCCTAAAAACACTGATTTTTGTTGCGCTTTTGAAACGTCTAAGCCCCACGTTTTAATGTTACTGTTTCTATCGCCACTAATTCTGAAAAGCAAATCGGCGCTACTATAACTGATATTTTTCAAGCTCACCTCATTACCATTCTGAATATTGATTAGCGGATTACTATGCTCAATCGTTAATTTTACATTGCTCAAGTTAATCTTCTTACCTTCTTGTATATCAATACCTTGTTTTGATTTGATATGGATATTATTAAGGTTGATGTTGGCAATACTCATTTCTGGCAAACCACGTATAAAAATGGCTTTTCCTGCACCATCACAAACCACATTATCAATGTAAAAATCTTTAAAAACGGGTGTTTCCTCGGTTACAGGCAAAGCTTCAACTTTTGGCGCCTCACGTTTATCTCCCAACAGTGCAATGGGGTCAACCGCCGCATAGTACATATCAAATAGGATAGCTTCTCCCGGAATATCCATCATATTAATGTTTTTGATGTGTATGTTTTCAACCACACCGCCTCTACCCCTAGTGGTTTTAAAACGCAGGCCTATATCCGTCCCAATAAAAGTACAGTCGTACACAAATATGTTTTTTGCACCTCCACTCATTTCGCTGCCAATAACAAAACCACCGTGGGCATGATAAACCGTGCTATTCCTAACAATTACATTTTCCGTAGGCATGGCACGTTTCCTGCCCCAGGCATCACGGCCTGATTTGATGCAAATTCCATCATCACCCACATCAAAAGTGCTGTTTTCTATCAACACATTTTTGCATGATTCAATATCAATACCATCACCATTTTGTGCGTACCATGGGTTTTTAGCGTACACATTTCTCACGGTCACATCTTCGCACATCAATGGGTGAATGTTCCATGCTGCCGAATTTTGAAAGGTAACTCCTTCCAATAAAACCTTTTTACATGAAGTAAACACCAATAAGTTTGGCCGAAAGAAATCTTTGATAGAATCGTAATATTCAGCATTCCTATCAGCGCTAATTTCGCCCGGGTTCCCTTTTATTTTAGATCCATCCAAGCTCTTTTGCGAAGGATACCAAGTTTTCTTATCGTCGGAAAGTACCCCGCCCGAAGCTACCAGGTTTTTCCATTGGGTTTCTGTCAGTTTACTTTTTTTAACCATTCGCCAGGCATCGCCACCACCGTCAACAATGCCCTGTCCCGTTACGGCAATATTGGTTTGGTTGGTAGCCCATAACGGCGATTGGTTGCGCATTTGCGGCAGCCCCTCCCAGTTACTTTGTACCAGGTTGTATTGGCTAAAATCTCGGGTAAATTGTAAAATAGCATTTTTTTGAAGGTGCAAATTGACATTGCTTTTTAGTTCAATTGGCCCCGTAATCCATAAACCTTTTGGAACCAACACCACACCCCCACCTTTTTTACTACAGGCAATAATGGCATCATTAATATTTTTGGTCACCAAAGTTACCCCGTCGCCTTTAGCGCCGTAGTTAACAATATTGAAAGTATCTTTTTTGAAAGAAGTTTGAGCTACTACAGGCAAGTTATTAAACGAATAGGCTTTTGAGGAAGCCTTTTGCGCCTGCGAAAACATTGGCGCAGCTATTATCACGGCAAATATCGAAGCTACAATTTTCTTCATGTTCATGTGGGTATTTATAAATGGTTTAAAACTGTTGTGAGCACTTACGATCAAGCACCAATACAACTTTTACGCATAACGTATATCATGTTTCCATAACAAGTCTACATAGTTTAGGGCAGTAAACGAACTAAAACCTCGAAAATAACTGTGCAAACGTTCCCAATAGATCGGTTGTAAACAATAAGTTACAACCTAAATGTTTTACACCTTTTGAAAAGGAAATTACCTGCACTTTTGAACCTGCTGCCCTGCTTTCGCTCATAGTCCTCGGTTTCGGCAAGCTCAACCTGCGGGCTAATCCGCTCAATCAGGTTTATTACCGAGCGTTAGTAAACCCGGCACAACATCAAAGCTCAAAACAATCGTGTAAAACTTGTGGTTTACCTAATCACCTCAAGATCAAAATAAGTAGCAACTGGCTTTGGGATTTACCTTTGAGCAAAATAAACCAAACAAAGTACCATGAACAGAATTGCAGAAATTCATTTCATTTTGCCAACGGCCAGCTATTTATATTGCGCTTCGGTAATGGTTTTTACCAAGCTATTGATGTAAACTTCAATATTGTCATAAGCAGTGCTTAAATCCCTACCGTTTGCATTAGCCTTATTCGGATCTAGTTTATTGGCAATTTCCCATTCATCAGGCATGCCATCGCCATCAGTGTCTTTCAAGGCTGCAGTTTGATTTAAAACTGGCCATCCGCCTACATCGGTTTGCGAGTCAATAATTCCTTTGAAACCTGTTTTGGAACCATTATAGGTAACCGTGCCATTTTTCACCTCATTGGCTATCCTAGTGTCCACTGCATCACGTTTGTAACTCGCTCCGGCATAAAGCAAAACCATGTTATAGGCTTGTTCGGCAGTGTGTATGGTGGTAGGCTCGGCTGTAAAAGGGTTTGTTTGCTTGGCCAGTGCAAAGTTTGCCGTACTTAAACTCGAATTTCTATCCACGCCGCCATTCCAATTATCGGCCGTAACGGCAGTACTGTTGGTCACTACATTTCCGGCTACGTAAAACTTTCCATATCCAGGAGCATAAGTAGCTACATCTGTTTCCATATACAGTTCTACAATTCGGTTGCGTTTGCTTGAAGAAGTGCCCGGCCCAGCTTTATAATAGTTGTTCACAATGTTGTATTCGCCATTTTCGCCGCCGTAACTACTATTTGCTCCCCAATTGTAGATCACGTTGTTACGGTAATCTACCCGGTCAACACCAAAAGTGCTTTTCCCCGTTCCTGCCCTACTGCCTCCATCAAACCTGGGGTTACGGCTATTGTGGTGCGCCAGCAAATTATGGTGAAACGTAGCGCTCGAACCGCCCCAAATCGCACCATAACCATGATCGTCCTTTTCGTGAAAGGATTTGTTCAGGCTTTCTGACAAGATGCACCATTGCATGGTAAAGTTTTTGTTGGCATAAAATGACGAACATTCATCAATAGACCAGCTCATAGAGCAATGATCAATCACGATATTTTCCTTACCACGTCCCCAAAGCGCATCCTGCTCATTTTGTGTCAAATCGCCCATACGGAAACGCATATACCTGATGATCACGTTATTTGCGTTCACGTTCATCTCATAGTTTTGAATACAAATGCCATCGCCAGGCGCCGTTTGGCCAGCAATGGTTAAATCCCCATTGGTAATTTGCAATTTACTTTTAAGGATGATATTACCCGAAACCTCAAACACGATAATTCGAGCTCCAGAGGTAGCAATGGCTTCCCGTAAGCTTCCTGCTCCCGCATCATTCAGGTTGGTCACCTTAATGATTTTTCCGCCTCTGCCGCCCGTAGCGTTTTTGCCGTAGCCTTCGGCACCCGGAAAGGCATAAGCATTTTCCTGCACCGGAACAGGCTTATCTTCGTTACCTACCGGATCTTTTTTTACCACGGGAGCTTCCGTTTTTTTTGAGCAACCTAAAAACATGAATGCGCCCAACAATAGGTATAACTGATTTCTTCTCATCTTTCTATTTAATTAGTTTCTGACAGCCATTGATTACTACCCTTGAAAATATTTTTTAGGGTGTATTTTTTTAATTCCTTTTTACTGAGCCGGTGCGACCAATCTACCCGTTGGCCGGCAACATAACCTGGCCCGAACGAGCCATATTCCGCGTAGTAGCTTTGTTTGTGGTTTTCATTTTTATTCCAGGTGCTCCAACCTTGGGGCAAAATATGGTCGCCCATTTCCGTATGGATAAACACTGTTTTAGCGAAAGGTCTCCAAGGTCGGCCCAGATACACTTTTTTAACTGCTGGTTCGGCAGTTAGTTTACAGTTAAAAAACACAAAGCCAAAAGGCTGATATTCGGTAGTGGAGGCCGCGGTAATGTAGGAGTTTTTTTTGCTATGGATATGGCAACGTTCAAAAACAACTGTTGCCGCTCCAAAAATAAAATCGGTAGTACCTTCAATATAACAATCTACATAATATTGCCTGCTGGTATCTGCCGAGGCAAACAACGTATCTTGGTGACCAATGATTTTACAATTTTTAATGATTACCCGATCAGCTTGTACGTGCAGGGCTACTGCTTGTCCAACTGGACCTGCACTATTCTCGAAGGTTAGGTTTTCTGCAACAAACTCATTCCCTTGTACCAAAACCGAGTGTGAAGTATAGGTATTGATGTTACCTTTCCCCGCATAGTCATCATAAGTGATGATGGTGTTTTCCTTGCTTTCTCCAACAAGTTTAATTTTCGTTTTTTGCGCCGGAATAATTAGTTTTTCCCTGTAAACGCCAGCTTTAACATAAATCTGCACCGGTACATCGCTATAATCACGAACAGCCATTACCGCTTCTTGGATGGTAGTATAATCTCCACTTCCATCCTTGGCTACCTTTATTTCCTTGGGGTAATCCTGTGCTTTTGAAGCTAAAACCCCAACAATACAACACCATAAAAAGATGAGTTTTTTCATGTGCTAAATAGATTTCATGACCTAGTAACGAAAGGTTACTCCAACGGTTTCCAATTGTTAAAAATTTTCTGGAGCGTGTAGTTTTCGCTTACTTCTTTTGCTGTAAGCTGGTGTGACCATTTTACGCGTGCATTATTGTTGGCTCCCAAGCCCTTGCTTTGGTACTCGGCGTAAAACGATGTTTTTTCAGCCGCTGGTTTATTCCAGTTGTGCCAACCTTCGGGCCTGATGTGCTTTCCCAAATCGCAATTGATGAATACTGTTTTGGCATACGGACGCCAAGGCCTGCCTAAGTAAAAGGAACCCTCGGGCGCATCGCCGTAAATGCGGCTGTTAACAAAAACATAGCCGTATTTAGTACTATCAGGTGTAGATGCCGCAGTAACATATCCCGCTTTTTTGCAGAAGATTTCGCAATCCTCAAAAACCGCGGTAGCAGAACCAAAAATAAAGTCCACAGTTCCTTCAATGTAGCATTGATAATAGTATTGCCTACTCCCGTAGCCATAGGTATAAAGTGTATCTTGAAAACCCAGCATCCTGCAATTGATAAACCGGGCTTTATCGCCAGCCACAAACAACGCCACGGCCTGACCTACTGGACCAGCTGTGTTTTGAAAAGTAATGTTTTGTGCACTAAACTCTGGGCCATAAACATAAAAGCTAGATGAACCAGAAGTACCCTTCTCCTCTCCAAAGATATTTTTCTTTTGCGCCCAGTCATCGTAAGTTAAGATGGTTTTAGTAACATCTTCTCCAACGAGGGCCACCAGGTGTTTAGATGGCGAAAGATTAAGTTTTTCTTTATAAATACCATTTCTGATGAAAATTTTAGTAGTTACCTTCCTAAAATCAGGCACGGCATTTAACGCTTCCTGTACGGTTCTAAAATCACCGGAGCCATCTTGAGCCACTACAAAATCATAGGGAGTTTTGGATTGAGCAACAGCTGAAAAGCTACCGAGCAATACCATCACCAAAACATATAAGCCCTTTAATCTCACTATTTTTTAAGTATTGGTTTGATCACTTGGTTAGCTATTGGCAAGTTCAAATTCTTGATTTCCTGAAGCACCATTTGGGCTATTTTCCTAGCGCCCAGCTCGCTGAAGTGCGTGTTGTCTACCTTCCCATCGGGATAATTTGGATGTTCATTAGGCTGTAGCTGCAGAAATAGCAGTTTGGAATGTTCCTCTCCCATTTGTTGGTAAAGTGTGCGGCTTTTCTCATCCAAATCAATCAACGGCACGTTAAGCTTTGCGGCAATTTCTTTCACCAAAGGCGTATATTCCAAATGGGTTTCAAGAGCATTTCCGTCCTTATCAAATTTTCTTCTGGATACCGGTGTAATTAAAATTGGCATAGCTTGTTTGGCCCTGGCTTCATAAACAAATTTTGTTAAGTTTTCTTTGTATTGTTCCGGCGTAGTATAACGATCTTCCTTCTGCTTACTTTCATCGTTATGTCCAAATTGGATCAATACATAATCTCCTTTTTTCATGGTCGACAAGGCCGTCGTCCATAAGCCCTCACTAAGAAAAGTACGGGTACTCCGTCCGTTCTTCGCCAAATTATTTACTTCTACCGTTTCGTCAAAAAAATAGGTAAAAGGCATGCCCCAACCTGTTTCGGGATAAGCGGTAGTGAGCTTATTGGCGGCAGTAGAATCCCCAATGATGAAAATAGTGGTTTTATCTTGTTTCATGGGAAATAAAAATGCGAATAAGAAATAAGAAGCTAAAAGAAATTGGCGAAACATATACTAAAAAGTGTTAAAAAAAGATGGGGCTTTGAGCCCCACCCTGAAGATCATTATTGTCTCCACCTTGGATCACCTACTCCATTGGTTTTTAGGTCAATGTTAGAGATGGTGAAATTACCGGCGGCAGCATTGGTAAATCCTGGGTCCAAAGTGGTATATCCATTACCAGCAACATCGTATAAATAAGCCGCATTTGTGCCACCATAAAAATTTGCAGATCCAAAGTAATTGTTCTGCAACATGGCAACCAGGGTTGGTGCCGTAGAACTTTTAAAATGGAACGCATTTACGTTAGCAAAAATATTCTTATTAATAGTTACCCCTACCGAAGTTAAACGAACATATAAAAATCTATGTATTACCGTGGCACTTGGCAAGAAGTTATAAATGGTATTGTTAACAATATCCAATTTGTTATTTATAACGGTAGGGAAATTGGTAGTGGCGTCTAATCTTATAAAGTCTCTTACAGAAGAATCGTTGGTAGTAAGATTATAAAAAGTATTATTTTTAATCGTAAGCGTTTTGGCGAAACCAGCTCTCATATCTATAAAGCTAGCACCGCTAACATTAATATCTCTAATGATGTTATTTTCTATGGTAATGGATTCAACCAGAGATTTAACATTGATATAAATTAACCCTTTCTGATAGTTGTAAATTTCACTATTTAAGATGGTAACCGCACCATAAGCGGCTTCTAACGCCTCATTGTAAACAATTAACTGGTTGGTATTGGTTGCTTGGTTCCCATCTAATTTCACATTATTTAAAACCAGGCCAGCATTTGCAGCCATTTTAAATACTGCCCTATTAATTATTGGTTTATTAACGGCACTTGTACCCACTATGGTGATATTTTTATTGGCAGTGATATCACTGGTAAAAGTATAGGTACCCGGATGCAGGGCTATCCTAACAGGTCCGGAAGTTGCTAGGGCAGTTGCAAACTCCGAGTCGTTATGTACCTGCGTAAATGCGCTAACATCTACCGCAGTGGTAAATGTGGTAGTGCCTCTTTGTATAGTGTTGTTAAAGATAGCCACCGTATAAAGTGTTTCGGCGGTTAAACCCGAAACAGTTGCGCTACCTGCGGTAATATCTGCCGGAGTTAAATTGTAAACGATATTGCCTGGGGTGAAAACTAGCCTGGTTACCGTTTCATTAGCTGGCCAGGTCACTTTCACCGAGCCGGCGGTTATATCGCCCAAATTAACTGCATTTAAAATTTGTTCCGGATCAGTTTTAAAGGTGGTGCTTACCCATTTTGATTCAGCTGCTCCGTCACGTCCTATTGCTTTAACCCTTACTGAATGTTGTTGGTTACCTGCCAGTCCGGTAATGGTATATGGCAATTGAGCATCTACGATATTACTAACGGTTTTAACTGGTGTTCCGGCTAATGTAGCATTATCAAATACCTCGATCGTATAGGAAACTGCGTTAGCCACCGGTTTCCAAGTTAACCTCACGTTTACTTTATTCACCACATTGGCGCTTAAGCCAGTGGCCGAAAATGCCCTGTCTGTTTTAAGTTCGGTAATTTCGTTAAGCATATCATCCTTACACCCAGTAAAAACAACTACGCTCAACACCAAGCTTGCAAAAATATTCTTATAATTAAAATTCATGGCCTATACGAATTATAGATTTAAATGTTTGTTATTTAGCATTCCGTTGGAGGCATCTAGGAACACTTGCCAAATTGGCCAATATTGCTGTTTGCTAGGTTGTTTCACATAAAGGGCGTTCCAATACGGTACAGCATCGCTGGAAGACACCATTGTCCAGGTTTTATTGGCCGTGTAACCACCTGCGGCGCCAATAGCGTCAGTATCTCCAAAGTTTAAACCATAAATTTCCACTGTTTCGCCGTTGGCAGCAGTTTTATAATAAATTTTTGCCGGCAATGAGGCATATTTTCCTTGTCTGTTTTCCAATTGCTCTAATTTGGCTCTAGCTTCGGCCAGTTTTGCATCCAATAAATTCCAACGGATCAAATCACCTTTCCTCAACATTTCGCCAGTAAACTCGAGTGCTCTTTCATTAACAACGGCATCAAAAAACGCTTGTTTAGAAGTGGTAGCAGCAGTCATAAATGTTGCAACCTTACCTGAGTTTCCTGGATAGGCTCTATCTCTAATCATTTTCAAGTACGGAGCAGCCGCATTAGGGCCGTCAATTTCATTAATAGCCTCTGCAGCCATTAATACGATATCAGCATAGCGCATGTACATCCAATTCAGTCCATCATCATTGGTTGAGATAACCCTTCTTTTCATCCACTCGTAGCGGTATTTACCAAAATACAAGCGACCCAAAGCCGTTGGAACTTGATAGGCGCCTTTGGTGCCGTCTCCTCCATCCCATTCGTAAGGTACAACGGTTACATCCCTGCGTACGTCTTCTTTTTCATATTCGTACAGCATAATTGGATTTGGTCCATTGGTACCGCCTTTGTTTTGGCCGGTATATTGGTCTGTCTTTAAATGTTTTACTCCCAAATCAAAAATCACCCTGCCTCTTCCTTCGCTAAAAGGAATTTCCCATATAGATTCTAGTCCAGCGGCGCCGCTTTCTTCATTGAGTTTCCTAAACACCTCCTCAAAACCCAATAACCTTAATTTTCCGCTATTGATAATATCCAAACATTCCTTTTTTGCGATTTCATACATTTTAGCGGGAGCTAAGTCTGGGTCAGCGCTTAAACGCACCGTACCATCTAAACGTTGTGAATAGCCCCCCGCTGCCAGTGCCAAACGAGCTCTTAAACCTTTTGAAAATGCTTTGCTTACTCTTTCTACTTTGCTCGTAGCTGCACTTTCGTTTGGCCAAGGTAAATAGCCCGAGGCCTCGGCCAAGTCAGCTAGTAACTGTTTGTAAATCACGTCTCGATCTGCTCTAGGCAAATAGGTAGTTTCGGTAGATATTGGTTCAAAACGTGCCGGTACGTCGCCCCAACCTCTAATCAAATCATTATAAAGCACTGCTCTTAAAGTCAAAACTTCGCCCAAAATTTGCGCCATTTGCGCATTACTTTCCACCTTGCCATATTTTCTGATTCCTCTAATGGCCATATTTGCCCGCTCAATACCTTCATAAAATTTTGCGTAGGCATTGTTATCGGTATTCATCTGACCATTATTGACATTGGTGTTGTAGTTTGACAATCTCGATTTATCATCATCTACCGATTTTAGCGAATTGTTTACTTCGGTGTCATTATTGATTCCGTAAAATACCAAAAAACGACCGCGATAAGAATTGGTTTCTGCAAATGATTGGATAATCCCTGCAATTGAACCCTCCGCTAAAGCAGGCGTAGAGAAAATTACCGATTCATCCAATGTTGACTTATTTGGCGCATCCAATGTATTTTTACAACTGGTTACTACAGCAATACCTGCAATAGCCACGAGCATATAGATTACCTTTTTCATATTCTTTTTGAAATACTTTTCTTAAAAATTAACATTTAAACCAAACAAGAATGATTTACTTCTTGGGTAAGCAGAGTAATCTACTCCAGGAGTTAAACCGGTTGCTCTTCTTGTTGAAACCTCTGGATCAAATCCTGAATAATTTGTTAAAAGCCACAAATTATAACCAGATGCATATACCCTCACTTTCTTCATTTTAAGTTTAGCTGAAAGCTCTTTTGGCAATGTATAGCCTAAAGTGATGGTAGAAAGTCTTAGGAACGATCCGTCTTCTACTGCCCAATCACTCAAAACAAAAGTTCTCATAAAAGGCGACCACAACGTCGTGTTGGCATTCATGGCTTCCAGCTCCGCAGGATCGTTGCTGATTGTTCCATCAGCACGCAAATTAGTCCAACGATTGCCACTGGCCATCACATCAATCATATTTCTTGAGTGGTACTTACTGGTTGAAGTATATTCGATTTTATTGGCATTGTAAACCTTGTTGCCATAGCTCCAGTTGAAATATGCCCCTATGTCAAAATTGAATATCCTGGAATTAATGGTAAATCCTCCGGTATTTAACGGATTGGTGTTGCCAATAACCGTTCTATCAGACAGGCTTATGATACCATCGTTGTTTAAATCCTGTATTTTCATAGAACCAGGGCGTACATTGCCGATAAATGACGACGCATCAGCTACTCCTGGCTTTAAAATCCAACGACCTGTAGAAGCATTATATCCAGAAAAATCAGAAACTTCATACCTGCCGGCATTTTTGTAGCCATATATTCTTCCTAAGGAAGCTCCTGGCTCAACTAAATAGTCGATACCAACTTCTGTTGATGCCCACCCAGATGTACCATTAATGTTTTTAACTACCCCAAGAGAAATTACTTTGTTTCTGTTGAAATTGATGTTACCACCTACGGTTAAATCAAAGTTGGTTTTTCTAACGGCATTCCAGTTCAAACTAAATTCTATGCCTTTATTTTCTGTTTTGCCAATGTTAATGTAAGTATTATCATAACCTGTACCAGGAGTTGGATACAATACCAGTAGGTTATTTGTTCTATTTAGGTAGGCATCTACGGTACCGGTAAGTTTTGAGCCCCACAGCGAGAAATCCAAACCGATATTCCTGGTTACCATGGTTTCCCATTTCAAATCAGGATTGGCCTTGGTTTTTGATGGCGCCCAGAAACTATTGAAACCGTTTACCCAGTTGGTTGGTGTATTTTGAAAAACCTGCACGGTTTGTCCTCCGGGAATACCATCGTTACCAGAAGTACCGTATGCCAGCCTAAGCTTTAAGTCAGATAGCCAAGATTTAGTATCGGCCATGAAATCTTCTTGTGAAACTCGCCATGCGGCTGAACCTGAAGGAAAGTACCCCCATCTGTTTCCCGCGGCGAAGTTAGATGACCCGTCTGCCCTGAACGTAAAATTGAATAGATATTTACCTTTGTAATCATACAGTGCTCTAGCAAAAAACGACAACTTTTTTAGATCAGCGGCTTGGTTATTATCAATTGAATTGGCTTTTCCCTGAGTAGATAGCACCCTAGCTTCCTGAAATCCGAACGTTTTGGGGAAACCATGAACTACCGCGGTTAAGGTAGCTTGCTCAGTTTTCAAAAATTCCTGGCCCAATAACAAATTAAGGTTATGGTTTCGCTTTAAAATTTTATCAAAACTATAGTTTAAGGTGTTGGTATTCCTAAAACTATTTCTAGTGCTGTTGGTAAAAATTATAGCAGGCAGATTTTGATTTTCTGCAAGAGGAGCATTCCTTACGTAATAAGTGGTTGTACCGTAAAACCGATCCTGATCATTTCTAAAACCATCGTATCCAACATCAGAACGCAATTTCAGATTCTCGAAAATCTCATAGGTGGCGGCACCACTGATATTGTACGTTTTACGATGGATATACTGATCATTATCAGAAATAGAGATCAATGGATTGTATAAGTTGAACTCATCATCTGTTTCAGTGGTGGTAGTTAAATTAGGCACCGGAAAAGACGGATAGAGCATAGCGTTTTTAAGACGCGAATCGGCCGATGAAAATTCTTTCACTTCGTTGGCCCCGCCACCTTCGGTCTTGGTATCTGCGTAGCGCACACCAAAATCCAGGGATAGGGTTTTGTACAATTTATGGTTTAGCTTAAAATTAACGTTTTGCCTTTGGTAGCCTGAAAGCTGCATAATTGCTTTATCTTTCACGTAGGTATGACTTATGGTATATTTGGTTTTATCACCACCGCCGCTAATGCTGATATTGTTATTGAAAGTAGTGCCTGTACGACCGAAGATAATGTCCTGCCAATCGTTAGATGCTACATTTTTATACAAATCAATATCCTGATAATTACCAAAGTACTGCGTATAGTCATTTGGAGAGTTATTATCGAGCAAAGCTCTTTCATACTGCCAAGTCACATAATCATAAGGAGATAGTACCCCTAGTTTATTGGCTAACTTTCTGGTACCACCAAAAACGTTGTAACTGATAGCGGTTTTGCCATCTTTAGAGCTTTTAGTTGTAATAAGAACCACGCCATTAGCACCGCTGGCACCATAAATTGCTGTTGAAGACCCATCTTTTAAGATATCGATACTCTCGATGTCTTGAGGAGCTATATCAGCAATTGAATTTACCACAAATCCATCTACAACATACAGAGGCTCGTTACTTAGGTTGATTGATCCTCCACCACGAACCCTAACGTTCATGGTAGCATCTGGTGAACCTTCGGTAGCGGTAATGTTAACACCAGCAACCCTGCCTTGGATGGCTTCCAAGGCCGATGATACGGGTGCGGCCGAAATTACATTGGCCCCTACCGAGGACACAGCCCCAGTTAATGCTTCCCTTTTTACTGTACCGTAACCAATATTTACAATTTTTACTTCATTTAATGTTGTGGAACTTTCTTCTAAAGCTGCATTAACCTGTGTTTTCGCAGCTACCTCTATTTCTAAGTCATTAAAACCGATAGATTTAAATACTAATGTGGTATTGCCCGTTGTTGGAATACTAATCCTGTAAGTTCCATCAGCACCTGTAGATACCGCATTTTTTGTTCCTTTGATGGTTACAGCTACGCCAGGAAGTGGTGATCCGGTAGCCTTTTCAGTAACCTTTCCTGTCACTGGTCTTGTTTGTGCATGCACTAACTGGATACCCATAGCCAATACACAAAAAAACAGTAAGATTTTTTTCATACAATATGGTTAAAATTTGGTTATATGCGGATGGTTTTAGTGCCATCCCTTAACAATTCTACAATGTTTTTTTAAGATATTACGCTGATGGGCAGGTATAAATTTATGCAATCGTTCCCGACAACGTTGCCAAAATCAAGCAAAAATTATATCTTTAGTACTATGGAGAAATAGTGCTATTTTTGAGCTGCCTATTTATCCTGATAAACCGCATAATTTAATAAGCAAAGCATGTTCGAGCCCGTAACCATAAAAGATATAGCTAAAGCACTAGGCCTTTCTACTTCCACTGTTTCCAGAGCCTTGAGAGACACCTACGAAATAAGCCCGGCCACAAAGAAATTGGTTACCGATTATGCTAAACAAATTGGTTATAAGCCCAATCCAATTGCTTTAAGCTTAAAGGAACGCCGAAGCAAATCTATTGGAGTGGTGGTTAGCGAAGTGGCCAACAGCTATTTTTCGCAGGCAATAGACGGCATTGAATCCATCGCTTATGACAAAGGTTACCATGTAATCATTTCCCAAACGCATGAATCATACGAACGAGAGGTAATTAACGTTAACCATTTGGCTTCTAGATCTGTAGATGGACTTTTAGTTTCACTTTCTTCGCAAACTTCCGATATTTCACACCTAAAATCTCTGCACGACAAAGGCCTGCCCATCGTTTTTTTTGATCGCGTGGCTGAGGATATTGTAACGCACAAAGTTATTGCCGATAATGAAAAGGGTGCCTTTGAAGCTACTGATTACCTGGTCAAATCAGGTTATAGAAAAATTGCCCACTTAACCAGTTCAAGCTATCTGTCCATTAGCATCGAACGTCTTTCCGGCTACAAAAAAGCCTTGGCGCACCACGGCATCCAATTTAGGGACGATTATGTAAAATACTGTCCGCATGGGGGCATGCTCTACGAGGAAACGGAAACAGCCATTAAGGAACTGCTGGCGCTAAAAGATAAACCGGATGCTATTTTTGTAGCGGGCGATAGGTTGAGCACCGGTTGTTTAAGCGTATTTAAAAATTTGAAGGTATCGGTACCCGCTGATATGGCCATTGCAGGTTTCAGTAATTCGGATGTGCTGGATCTTTTCAACCCTTCGCTTACCTCGGTAAGGCAGCCCGCATACGAAATTGGCCGCCTTGCTACCGAAATGTTGCTTAAAGTTATAGAAGCCAAATATCCAATCGAGGAATTTGAGAAAAAAGTATTAGATACCAACCTCTATATCAGATAATTTAATGAGGTAACTTATAAGCCTGCCTGGCTAACAACTTCCAGTTTTTACCCTGTAACTGCCACACCAGCAAAATACCGAGATGCACTTCGCCTGGCTTGCCTCCATCATTGGTTTTCGCATGTAGTTCATGTCGTACAACACCTATGTCGCCCGTAACCTTGATGGTTTGGTTGGTCAAATCAATGCTTACAAAATCAGATTTACCGCTCGCAATGGTTTCTACAAAAGTGGCTTTGTCTTCTATTTTTCCGCCAGAATGGCCATAACTTAATTCAGTGGCAGCAATTTCTTCCAAATCTTTGCGTTCGCCGCTAACCATGGCGTTCTTCATTTTTTCTACCACTGTTGCCAGGCTTTGCTCGGCTTTATTTTGGGCAAATGCGTAAGATGTTGACATCAGTGCAAAGATTAAAACAAGTTTTCTCATATATCATGTAGTTTATGGGCATAAAAAAGCACACCCTTCTATTTTGATGCTATCTAGTAAAAGAAAGGTGTGCTTATGGTCAAGTATCTTATTTATTTTTTAGTAAATCTCTAATTTCAGTAAGTAAAACTTCCTCTTTGGTTGGCGCTGGTGGAGCTGATGGCGCTACTTCCTCTTTTCTTTTCAGGCTGTTTATTCCTTTAACCATCAAAAAGATCACCAAAGCTAACAACAGAAAGTTAATGGCAACAGTGATAAAATTACCATAAGCGAAAATTGCAGTCTCAGGTATTTTTCGGGCCTCCTCTAAAGCCGTATTGGCCGGCACCTCGCCTTTCAGCACCACGTATAGTTGGCTAAAATCAGGTTGGCCAATAATGGCCGAAACAATTGGCATTACCAAATCCTTCACTACGCTATCGATAATTTTACCGAACGCGCCTCCAATGATCACACCGACAGCCAAATCCATCACATTGCCTTTTACGGCAAACTCTTTAAATTCTTTTACAAATCCCATATAAACGTCTTTTTAGTTAGGTAATTAAATTTTAGTTATGGTAAACTTACTGAAAAGATGATTAATTAATCAAATTAAACCAACAAAAATCTAAAGCATTTGTTTATTTTTGAAACTCGAATTCATCCCAAATATGTTAAAACAACATCTTCAGCAAAAGTTATTGCAGAAATTATCGCCTCAACAAATCCAATTCATCAAATTGTTGCAGGTACCCACAGTAGCTTTGGATACGCGTATCAAGGAGGAACTGGAAGAAAATCCCGCTCTTGAAGATTCCAGTCTAATGTCTTTAGAAGAACCCAAAGGCGAATATGACGACTTGCAAGACGACAGAGATGATTTTAACAGTGAAAGTGGCGAAGAAGCCAATGTTGATGAATTTAATGTAGATGATTACCTGCAAGACGACAACACCAACGACTATAGTACTTCATATAGTAATGGTGATGACGAGGAAGACAAAAAGGAAACGCCTATTGCCATTGAAACAACCTTTTTTGAAAGCTTGCAACAACAATTGGATTTGGTGCCTTTATCTGATCAAGATTTCATTATCGGAAAACAGATCATTGGTAGTTTAGATGATGATGGCTACCTGCGCAGACCGATCACTTCGATGATTGACGATTTGGCTTTTTCGCAAAATGTGATGGTTGAGGAAGAAGATGTCCTGGAAATGCTTAAGCTTATCCAAAGCTTTGATCCACCGGGAATTGCAGCCAGAGATTTACAGGAATGCCTTGCCTTACAGCTGAAGAAAAAAGACACCAATAATCCGTTGATCAAAAAGGCTATCGAAATTGTTGAAAATCACCTTGATGAGTTTACAAGAAAACATTACGATAAGCTAGAACGTGCGGTTGGCTTGAACAGCGATGAGCTCAAGGAAGTAGTTGCCGAGATTTTACGCCTTAACCCGAAACCGGGAGATTCCAATCAGGTGACCACCAAGCAAATGCAGATCATTCCTGATTTCCATATCAATAATAATGACGGGGTATTGGTGCTTACCTTGAATGCCCGAAACGCTCCCGAGCTAAGGGTAAGCCGTTCGTATATGGACATGTTTGAGCATTATGACAAAGCTTCCCAAAAAGATAAAAAGATGAAGGAGGCTGTTCAGTTTGTAAAGCAGAAACTTGATTCGGCCAAATGGTTTATTGATGCAATTAAGCAAAGGCAACAAACCTTGCTTAAAACCATGAATGCCATTATGCACTACCAATATGAATATTTCTTAACTGGCGACGAGCGCAAGTTAAGACCAATGATCCTGAAAGATATTGCCGATAAGATTGACATGGATATCTCCACCGTTTCGAGGGTGGCCAATTCTAAATATGTGCAAACAGAGTTTGGAACTTTTCTATTAAAATCTTTCTTCTCTGAAGCTATACAGACCGAAAGTGGCGAGGAAGTTTCAAATAAAGAAGTAAAGAAAATATTGGAAGATTGTATTGGAAAAGAAGATAAGCGCAAACCTTTAGCGGATGAGCGCTTAACTGAAATCCTCAAAGAACACGGTTACAATATTGCCCGAAGGACCGTAGCCAAATACCGTGAGCAGATGAATATACCGGTAGCCAGATTAAGGAAAGAGCTTTGATTACCGCCAGGTTCTGCCGCCGCTAAACACCTGATAAACATTATTAAGCTGGAAACCAAGTACAATCTCATGGCTGCCATTGGAAACAGTATTTAGTTCTGAAACCGTAAAATCATAGGCGTAGGTTAAGTTGAGGAACCTCTTGAAGTTAATTCCCATCATTGCCGAATACGAATCTGATTTCCGATAACTGCCTCCAATCCATATCTTATTTTTATAGTCAAGTTTCAAGTTTATATCAAAGGAAATAGGCAAACCTTCTACCCTTTTTACCATAAATGAAGGGATTGCAGAAATATCTTCATCAATAAAGAGCTTATAACCAGAAGTTAAGAAAAAGTGCGGGACCGATTTGCCCGTGTTGTAATTGGCGCTATTGGTAAAGCTTAGTTTTTGCGGCAATATCTGTTGCGCCGAGGCACCGGCAAAAAACCTGGCGCCATAGTACCAAACCCCTACGGCCAAATCTGGTTTAAACTGGCTAGCTACAACATTGCCCAGTGCAGGATCATTGGCATTTTCCAGCGTGATCTGCTTCATATCCAAAGCAATGCGGCTAACTCCCGCATAAACGCCAACCGATAGGTTATTGGTACCGCTCATTTGAAGATGATAAGCATAACTGAGTCCTCCATCAAATCTGGAAATGGGTCCCGCCTTATCGGAAACCATCATCACTCCCATGCCGTGATGCGCTGGAGATGACGTATAATTTTGCAGGTAACTCCTGCTCATCGGATCGTCACCGTTTCCAGGAAGCGACAAGGGGTTTCCCCAAAGGTAATCGTCGCCTAAGCTCCAATGTGCAGACAGAAACGAAGTTTTAGGCGCATGCTCTATCCCCGACCATTGCGAGCGGTGCCCTACTTTGATATCGGTATAATTCTCCGTGCCGCTTAAAGCCGGATTCAATAAATAATTATTAAATATATACTGTGTATATTGAGGACGTTGTTGCGCAAACAATTGATTAACTACTACAACCAGGAATATAACATAGGCAAATTTTGTAAAGCGCATCATCTAATTATTGTAAGTGTGCCTGTTATAGGCTTCTTTCCTACCGCTAAGTTAATAATATAATAATATACTCCAACGGGTAATGGATTTTGTTGGTAGGTCCCATCAAATGGTTTGGTATATCCTTTGCTCCTAAATACATTCTGGCCCGCCCTATCAAAAATTTCAACGGTTGCTGCCGGATAACTGTCGATATATTTAATATTCCATTCATCGTTGATCAAATCGCCATTTGGGGTGATGGCACTCGGAATTTCCAGGTTTCTAAGTAGTTTTACAAATACTTCATCGCTTTGTACGCAACCTTTCTCGCTGGTAACGGTCAATCTATAGGTCATGTCTTCTGTTGGGTGTACCACCGGATTTAATACATCGTCTCTATCCAATCCAATAGCTGGGGTCCATTTATATCTCAGGTTCTTTCCAAATCCCATTGCCGAAGCGGATAACGTTGCCATTCCTCCTTCTAGTACGTGCTTATCCTCTCCTGCATCAACTACCGGGGTTTCATTTACCGTGATATTTTGCGTTTTTTCTACCTTGCAACCATTTGCAACCTCGTAGCTATAGGTAATGGTATGCACGCCTACCCCTGCTTTTGCAGGATTGAATAGTCCACTTGCATTTACCCCATTGCCACTAAAAGTTCCCTGTCCGGGAATCCCGTTTTTTTCCGAAGCCAATAATTGCACAGTTGGCGCCTCCAAGCAAATTTCCATGGTTTGGTTAAATGCTATTTCGGGAAAGGCAGTAATGGTAATTGTTTTTTCGGAAATACCCACACAGGTGTTTCCGGCATAAGCAACCATCCTTACCACATAATTCTTGTTAAGCGGATAATTAAAAACTGGGTACTGATGGGTGTAGGATTTCGGATTTAGATTTGTACCGGGCGAAAAATCGCTTTCCAATTGGCTTGGGTTATTCCCAAAATCGTAATACCAATCAACCCGTGTAATATTTCCGAAAGCAATGCTTGATTTGTCTTCAAAAACCACCGGCAACTGGCTACATAAAATATTGCTGTTTTGAACGGCAAAATCAGCATGAGGCACTGCCCCTTCTACATTGATTTCCTTTACCATAGTTTTGGCACACGCGTAAGGAGAAATTACCGTTAACGATACCTGATATTTGCCCGCCGCACTATATTGATGAGATGGGTTTTGCAAAGTGGAAGTATTGGGATTTTGTGCATTTGCATTTTGATCTCCAAAGTCCCATAGGTAAGTAATTGCAGCATTTGGCGCTATATAACTGGACAAGTTTTCGAAATTTGCCTGTCCGTCAACCAAGCAAGCGGTTTGCAGTTTAAAATCTACTGTAGCTTCGGGATAAATGGTAATATTTTTGGTTTCTTCGCTCAAACATGAACCGCCTGAATATACCCGCATTTTTACCACATAGGTTTTAGAAAGTGCATTGGTAAAGGTTGGATATTTAAAACTGTACGCCTTAGGCGCATCGATTCTTGAATGGGGATTTTCGTCTACCAAATCTGCGGTAGTTTTATTGGCATAATCAAAAAACCATTCTATTTTGGTAATCTCCCCGAAATCAACGGTGGCTTTGTCTTTAAAAACTACCGGACGGTTACTACACAAGGTTTGCTGGCTTTCTATCTCAAAAACTGCTTTGGGTACGCTGCCGTTAACTCTAAATTGTTTCTTAACCGTTACTACGCAACCACTTGCCGATTTTACCGTTAGGGTTACCTCATACAAACCAACGCTGGTGTAAATGTGCGAGCCGTTGCGAAGTGTAGAGGTGTTTGGCCTTTGGGCTGAGGCATTTGGGTCGCCAAAATCCCACAGATAGGTTAGTTGCTCATTAGAGCTGATAGAGGTTTTGTTGGTAAATATTGCACTTCCGTCGGCGAGGCAAAAATCTGGCAATTCAAAATCGACACTTGGCAGCACGTTCACCTTAATTTTCTGGATAACAGTTTCCTTACAGCCATATTCGGAAGTAACGGTTAATTTCACCTCGTACTCGCCGGCCAGGTCATATACATGGGTAGGGCTGGCTTCCGCAGAACTGGTGTTGTCGCCAAAATCCCAAGCCCACGCCACAATCTGCCCGTCTAAAGAAGAAGATTGATTCTCGAAAGCGATGGTTTGTTTTTCACATAATGATGGCTTAGCAACAAATTTGGGTACAGGTAAGGCTAAAACACGCACATCCCTGGTAAAAACTTCAGAGCCACATCCACTCTCAGTAGCTACGGTTAATTTAACGGTAAACAGGCCAACACTGGCAAATACGTGCTTGGGGTTTTGTTCTGCGGAAATTGGGGTGCCATCACCAAAATCCCAAGTCCATTTTTTAACTGCCCTATCGGTCAAATTTGAAATACTCGCATCACTAAAAGCTAACTCAGTGCCGTAACAAGACTGCGCCGTCACATTAAAATCAGCAGTTGGCTTGGGGTCCACATTAAAGAAAAACTCAAAATCGGCAGTAGTACCGAAACAGCTATTTGAATTTGCAGCAAAGTAACCTGTAGCCTTGATCACTTTTTGCCCTTCTACGGTGTATGATTTGTTCACGGGAGCAGTGTAATCGTAAAGTGTTTCTCCGTTCACTGTCCTTACCGTTGGCGTTGGGACTGTGTCATCGTAGTTTGGGGAACCATCATCAAACTGCCATACCAAACGCGTGAGCAAATATGGTAGCGTGATTTTAAAATCAGCTTTGTCACCTATGCAGGCATTGCTATGCTCCTCTTGAGTAGTTTTACTGATTACCGTAAGGTATTGGTTGGCCGCCAAGCTTGTTCCGGCAGAATACCCGTAAGATTCGGCATTGCCAAATCCGTAGGCAATGGCATTAAATCCCTCGTCGGCACTAAGGGTTAAACTTTGGTCAAAAACCCGAATTTGTATATAAGAGTAGGTAGGATTATTTGGAAAAGTTTTCCAAGTGCCATTAGCAGGTACAGCGCCATTCACCCTAAAGGTAGCTTTACTAGCCGTTTTGATCACTACATTAATGTATTTCTCTAAAATAGCCTGTTGATCAGAAGAGAACAGGGTGATTTTGGTAATGCTAAACTCCACCGGATTGAGTAAAATCATATCTGGGTCTCCCACCAAATTACCACCTGTTATCGAGGAGCAATTTTGTGTTAAGGAATATTGGGCCACACTGATCAATTTGTCTGCCGTAACCATAGTTCCCTCTGTTAAAGTACCGGTTTCGTAAAAGCTCCCCTTGTTAAGCATTACTATGGTACCATCAATATTCACCTTGGTATTATCCTCTTGGGCCAACACCCTCACAATGCTCCTTCTATTGAAAAAGGGTGCTACCGCATAAGTTTTCCCCCAGCTATTGGTGGTATATAGTTGCTGTAGCAGCGGGTCTCTGGAATTGGTACATTGGATATTTAAGGACGTACTTCCTGAAAAGGCGGCAAATCTTTTACATTTTGAGCTTGTTTCATCCACTTCTACATATACCCCGGTTAAGTCGGTAGAAGCAGAACCAAGATATTCGTAAACATCGCCCGCTTTGGCCAAAGTGATGGTCCTAATATTCCCGTTTTTTTCAGTCAAACGTAAGGTGGTATTATCTTCGGCGGCCACCAGCACCAAAAAGTTACGGCCGTTGGCATCCTGCTTATAGTTCATCGAATAGTACTTTTGCCCTAATGCCTCAAAAGGTATAATCAGCGAAGCGGCAGATCTGGCACCGGCGTAAACATGGCCATAAACAGCAACGGCAGGTTTACCAGCGCTTACTTTGATATGTATGCCCCTATCGGTTAAATTTTTGTTGGCCTCACCACTTTCTATATACGAAACCGCCCGGGGCACGGCAAACACCACTACGGTATTTGCGGGAATGGTTTGGGTTTCTGAATAGGTACCGCAACTTACGGTCACTTCCGAAGTTCTTTTAGAGGTAATAAAGATATTCATGTTGGCCAGCTGATTATT
This sequence comes from Pedobacter nanyangensis, assembly GCF_003313505.1. Taxonomy (GTDB): domain Bacteria; phylum Bacteroidota; class Bacteroidia; order Sphingobacteriales; family Sphingobacteriaceae; genus Pedobacter; species Pedobacter nanyangensis. The sequence continues at coordinate 476,280 of NZ_QMHO01000002.1, forward strand.
ACTGGGGTCATGTGTTGGAAAAACGGCCCAAAAATCAGTTCCCTCGTTAGATATATTCTGAGCTTGAGATTTTTCAGATAGGCCGAAAAACAGCATCAACAATAGGCAGAAGGAATAGTAAGGTTTCATTGTTAACTTAATCTAACAAAGCTGTTAAGTTATCAATAAAACCCAATAAATCAATGGCTGGCCTAAAAAAGTAGCCTCAGTGTAATTTCATGTGAGCCAGATGAAGCGGTCCTTAATTGCGAGGTGGTATAATCGTAAGCGTAACCCACTCCCACCATTTTGGCGATATTAAAGCCTACGTTCCCAAATAAAGCGTCGTTTTTGCGGTAGCCGCCTCCAACCCAGAAATTATCCCGGTAGGCAAATTTAAGGTTCAGGTCAAATGCTTTGGGCAATGGGTTTACCATTTTCAGCATTACTGATGGTGTTAGGGAAAAATCGTTACCCATCCAGAACTTGTAGCCAGCAGTCAAAAAATAATGGGCAACTTCCTTTCCGGTATTAAAAGAGCCATCAAAAGCGAGTTTATTTTTAATGATTTGCTGCATGGACGCACCTACAAAAAATTCTGCACCATACAGGTAAATGCCGGCGTTTAAATCCGGAGAAAATTTATTGATTTGCCCCGAAGTTGAGGTTACCGGATCTCCGGGCTCGTCAAACACCAACGACTGTGCATCTAAACCTAGCCTATTTACCCCTACACCAAGGCCAACAGATAAATTGATCCTATCCCCTATGGCTAAATGATAGGCGTAGGTTAGGTTGCCCGTAATGCGATTCAATGGCCCGGACTTATCATTGATAAACAGCACACCAAAACTATGATGCGCCATAGAGGCAGTATAATCAAACATTTCGTCCTTGGTTTGAGGTTCGGTAACGCCCAAATCATTTGAACGATAGTTGGTCATATCACCACCGAAGGAAACAGGCATGCTAAAACTCACATAACTTGTTTTGGGAGCATTTTCTAAACCTTGCCATTGGGTGCGCAAACCCAACCTCAAATCTTTACCACTATACAAACCCGTAACTGCGGGATTCAAAACAGACATATTTTGTACGTATTGCGAATAGTGTGGCCGTTGTTGTGCAAATACCGTAATCGATATCCATTTAAAAACGATCAAAACTACAAACCTTTTCATCTTAAAATAGTTACTGATCCTGTATATTTTTTACGGCCGTTGTTAGGCTCAATGATGTAGTAGTAAACACCTACGGGCAAATCTGTTCCATTTAATTTTCCATCCCAGGGCGTGTTATAGGGCGAAGCTTCGAAAACCTTTTGCCCGTACCTATTAAATATGTTGATCGTGCCTTGTTCAAAAGTTTCTAAATATTTAATATTCCAGGTATCATTTTTACCATCCCCATTGGGGCTAAAAACATTGGGTATGCTTGGGTTTTCATGTACGTTTACCAAATACTCGTAAACCAGCTGGCAGGCATTGGAAGTAACCGTTAAGGTGTATCTGGTGGTTTTTGTTGGATTGGCAATTGGATTCAAGACATTATCGGCACTTAAACCTTCAGAAGGGCTCCACTTATATTTGATATTTGTACCTGTTGCAGCGGCCTCAATAAGCTTTTGTCCGCCCAATAAAATATCTATTCCAGGTGGCAAAGTTATTTTCGGGAGCTTATTAACAATAACATTGATGTTTTTTTCTTCGATACAGCCTTCGTTGGTTGTAAATACATATTTGACATTAAAGTTGCCCGCACCACTTATTCTTGGGCTAAAAACACCAGTACTCGAAACCCCGGTACCACTATACCGGAAACTACCTGCTACGGCATGCTCATCGGTAACGGTGAGTTGGACAGGATCAGAGGTTTCGCAAAGCGGAGAAACTTCCTCAACTTTTAAAACGGGAACGGGATAAATACTTACTGTTACAAGTTCACTTTCAGTAAAGCATAACTTGCCCGAGTAGGCTCTCATTACTACTTTATAGTCTTTTTTAACTGCCAAATTAGGATACTTATGCGTATATATTTTACCTAAACTGGGGTTATCATCCGTAACAACAATATTTGGTCCGCCATTTTCGTAGTCAAATATCCATTCAATTTTACTGATTTTTCCAAAGGGAATACTGCTTTTATTTTCAAAGGAAACTTCATTATTGGCACAGGACGCTATACCATTTTTCACCTCAAAACCCGCTGCTGGGTTAGCGCCGCTAATGGTGACCTGTTGCGTAAATACGGCTGAACAGCCCTGATCTGTGGTACCTGACAAGGTAATATGGTAAGTGCCTGCGGCCTGAAATTTATGGGTAGGTCTTTGTTTGATATCTTGCAGCAAATCTTTATTGCCATCGCCAAAATCCCATTGCCAGGTTACAAAATTGCCCTTTACGGCAGTAGCCTCAAACTGAACGATATCATTAACACATGAACCAGGGTCCTTAAAGGTAATTTCTGGGTTTTCCGCAATGGTTATGGTTTTCATAACTGTGTCCGCACAACCGCTTGACGAAACTGAAATGAGTTTTACCTGATAGTTTCCCGCGGCCTTATATCTGGTGCTTGGAGCGTACTCAGAAGACTCAGGCTGTCCATTTCCAAAGTTCCAGGTTTGGCTAGCCACATTTGAATTTACCGAAGTAGTTTGGTTCGAAAATTTAATATCGCTATCGATACAAAATGGGCCAATTGCATTAAAATCTGCCTTTGGCGCAACAATAACATCAATATTTTTAGTTGCAAACAAGTTACAGCCCATATCGGTTAATACCTTTAGTTTTACCGTTTTAGTTCCATAGGTAGCGTACTTATGAACCGGGTTTTGCAATGTTGATTTCGTTCCATCTCCAAAATCCCATTCCCAGGCACTGATATTGCCCCCTGTTTTGGGCGAAACATCTGTAAATTGGATATCGGTACGGATACAGGCCTGGGCCGGGGCGTTAATTTCAGGAAAAAAAACGTCAAAAGTGGTGAAAATATCTTCATCAACCGCACAAATTGCCAATGCAGGTTTCTGGATCAATACTTTTAAAACATAATGTCCTGCGTGGTTAAACGAAGCTTGAGGGATCACATATTTATACAAATAATAGGTTTGCCCATCTTCTACGTGAGTGGTATAACTGGGAGTAGTTACCACTTCGGTTATAGCCCCATTATTGAAATTCCAAGTGAGCTTATCAGTGATGTAAGGCAACTTCAACACAAAATCCAAATTAGTACCTAGGCAAAAATTATTAGATGCAATGCTACCCCCGGCAGGAAAAACCTGTATGTTGCTCTTAAGGTTTTTAAGGTCGGTACCAGCCAAATAGGCGTATGACTCTACTGAACCGTAACCATAGGCAATGGCCACAAAACCGCCGTTGGCTATTAATCGATGCTGGTCTCCGGCATTGGTCACATCTACAACGGCATAGCTATATTCACTATTGGCAACAGGCTTAAACTGGCTGGAAATAGTTCCGCCATCCAAAGTAAAGCCCTGGATATCTGCCGTTTTAATGATAATATTTAGAAAGTACTTGGAGATATTGGTATTAACGCCCTGTACGCTATTCAACCTGGAGTAAACCGCAATGTCTTTTAAGGTTTGTTCAATGGGGTTAAGAATCGTCATCTCTGGATCTCCCAAAAACGGGCCACCCAACTGACTTTGCGCATTGTTTGCCAAATTGCAGGTTTGCGAAGTTTGATATTGTGCCACAGCAATAGCCGATGAAGCCTTAATCACATTTGGCGAAGCGGTGTAAAAAGTAATTACACTCCCCTTTTTATAAGGATTTAACAGCGGAGTGCCACTGGCCATGGTGGTGCTACCATTCACGTTAACGGTTGTATTGTCCTCGGCTACAATAATTTTAATGATATCGGTATTTCCATTTAATGTATTGTAAAATGGTGCCGATACGAAGTTGCGCCCCCAAGCCGTTACGGGAAACATCTGTTGGAAAAGGTTATCGCCCCCACTAGGTGATCTCAAATTTCCCAATTCGCAAAAAGCAGCCCAGGTAGTTCCAGAAAAAACTGCGATGGGCGTACATCCGCTAACCGCTTTAATTAAAGTACCTGTTAAATCATAAATGGATTGATATTGATAAACATCGCCTTTGTTCAGGGTAATTTGAAACTTGGCGTTTGCGGTTCTTAACCCGTCAGTACTTTCCTGTGTTGGGGTAATATCTACCACCGTACCGTCTTTGGTGCCTACAATTGCAAACTGGGAATATACGGGCTGTCCCGTTAGGGCCTTATTTTGTTCCGAAAAAACGTAATACTCCTGTTCAAGTGTTGCTGTTGGCAATACCAGTGTGGAGCCTGTCCTGGCATTATTGGAAATAACGCAATACAAGGAAATCGGCTTTGCCGAGCTAATGTTTATTCCCTTATCAAGCTCCTTTTTGTTGGAAGAGCCTATATAAACGTTATGCTGGTTGGGATTGATAAAAACCGGGGTAACCACATTGGCTACGATAGTTCCGCTGGCAATTGTTCTTCCGCCCGATTTTACTTCGTAAGTAGTATTCACATCAGACGACAAGAACAAAGTCATCCGAGAGACCAAGCCATCCACATGCCCGGTATAAGCCAACCAAAAATCAGTACCCCTATTTGAAGTAGACTGGGCTTGTAAACTTATATTAAAACAAAGCAGCGATAGGAACAGTATCGCCAATAGTAGCCGATTTTTCATTTCAGCTCAACTAAGCAACAGGAGATGGGTACCAAATCTTCATTAACGAATAATAAATATACGACGAAGCACTATACAATTAAATAAAAAGCATAGGTAAATTAAAACAATAAAGCCTGAGTATTTATGACAATAGATTTTGACGAGCGATAAATTCTAGCTGTTGGTTGGCTATTAAAAGCTTTTCGGTCAACTCCCTGTTCTCTTTTCTGAGCGTGTAAATTTCGATGGCTTTATCGATATTGATGCGTAAATCTTCTTCCATCCATGGCTTTTGAATATACCTGTAAACCTGTCCTTTATTGATGGCATCTATCACCGCATCGATATCGGTGTAGCCAGTCAGGATCATCCTGATAGGTTCTGGATATTTTTCCAAAATAGAAGCTAAAAACTCAACCCCAGTAGTTTTGGGCATTCTTTGGTCGGTTATGATTACCTGTATATCTTCGGTATCCAAAATCTTTCTGCCATCTTCTGCAGACTCCGCCGTAAAAACTTTGTACATTCTACGAAACGTTGCCGCAAAAGCGCTTAAATTATGTGGTTCATCATCAACGTAAAGGATATTCGCTGTCATTTCTTTCCTAATAAAAAGTTAAAAATACTTTTTTAATGTAATTCTAAAAAACTAATTTAGTCTTTTAGCCTTGAAAAAACATGTTTCTTCCGCAATATTTTATTTTTCCTAGATCAAACAATGCATTCTAAAGCCGCCCCCCACTCGTTAAAAGAGCTTATTGGGAAAACCCAAAAATTAAACGATATCTACAAGCCTATCAAACTGAATTTGAGCAATCAAGACGACCTCGATCAGTTCGATAAAATCCTCACAAATCAACCCAATATACAGGTTTATGACACCATCAAATTACAGGTTAAAGAGCTTGTAAAATGTTTGCAACCTTTTTTAGCGCTAAATCCTGCAAGTGTAGACGAAGCCGTTGAAAGGCGTTTCGCTGATACCCCCCAACATGCCTACGGAAACTGGTTTTACTATCCTTGGTCAAATAAACTGGTACATCTTTTAAACGAAGAAGAATTCACCATTGTAAGAACCAACCGAAATAAGTATAAAATAACCGCAGAAGAACAGCAGGCTTTAGCCACCAAAAAAATTGGGGTAATGGGCTTATCTGTGGGGCAATCTGTATCCTTAACTTTAGCTATGGAGCGTGGTTTTGGGGAGCTTAGGATTGCCGATTTTGATGAACTTGACCTCAGTAATATCAATAGAATTAGAACGGGCACACACAATATACAATTGAAAAAAACGGTAATTGTGGCCCGTGAAATTGCCGAAATAGATCCCTATCTAAATGTAGTTTGCTACCATGAGGGGATTACCGAAGATAATGTCCATCAATTTCTCACACAAGGTGGCAAACTAGACCTCCTGATTGATGAATGCGACAGTTTTGACATCAAAATCAACAGCCGGAAAATTGCCCGCCAGCTTCAAATACCAGTTCTTATGGAAGGTAGTGACCGCGGTACGATAGATATTGAAAGATTTGACCTTGAGCCACAACGCCCGATATTGCACGGACTGGTGGAGCATTTGGACATGGAAAAGTTCAGTTCGCTGAAAACTTTTGATGAAAAAATCCCTTACATTACCGCAGTCACTGGCCTAGAAACACTTTCTCCGCGAATGAAAGCCTCTGCAGTAGAGCTTATGGCTACCATTTCTACTTGGCCCCAACTGGCCAGTGCCGTTACCTTTGGAGGGGGCGTAAGCGCTGATCTGTCCAGAAAAATATTGTTGAATAGTTTAAAGATTTCTGGCAGGTTCTTTTTAGATTTAGACGAGCTTATTGCCGATCCACCGTTGGACAATGCCCCCAAACAGCCCGAAACTGAAAAGCAAATACTAAGCGTAGATGACATTACGGCCTTTATCAGCGAAAATGAGCTCGATAACTGGGACCATACCGGGAAAGAATTGTCTGAAGATGAGCTGTTGTTGTTAATAAATGCCGCCAAGCAAGCCCCCTCGGGAGGTAATAACCAACCTTGGAGATTTCATTATCAGCACAAGCAATTGCATTTGTTTTTGGAAGAAAGTGCCACTGGAGCATACCTGGACCCCCAGCATATTTCATCGTACACCTCTATTGGTGCAGCTATCGAAAACCTCCTACTTACGGCTGCAACACAACATTTAGCCGTAAATTGGCAGTTAACGCCCCAACTGGCACCCAAGCATTTGGCCATATTTAGTTTCAGTGACGGAACGGCACCAAGCGAACAGGAAAAAACACTGCAACAGCAAATCAGCACACGGCATACCAATAGAAAAGCGCCGCCAAAACAGGAAATCAGTGACGCCGACATGCAACACCTTTGTGCTTTGGTAGCCCAAACCAAAGGCCCTAAACTTACTTTTGTGAAAGATGCCGAAAAAATAAATGCACTTTCTAAAATCGCCACACAAGCTGATTTGCTCAGAATGTTTATCCCTGAAGCGCATGAAGATTTTATTACCCGCGAGATGCGATGGACCCCGGCCGAAGCACACGAAAGAGAAGATGGCATAGGCATACACACCCTTGATTTGAGCAATAACGACCAATCGGGAATCCGCATGTTGCGTGACCGCCGAATGATCGATTTCCTTCAAAAAATAAAGGGTGGTAGCGCTTTCGGGCGCCTGCTCTCCCAGCAATTCAACACCTCGTCGGCCATTGGATTAATCACCATCCCCCATAACGATGTATCAAATTGGATAGATTGCGGTATCGCAGCAGAGAGAATGTGGTTGGGAGCCACCCATTTAGAATTTCAAATACACCCAGTAAATGTCCCTTTAATCTTTTTTTATAAAAACTCTATAGAGAAAAAGTTACCTTTAACGGAAGAAATAAGAACACAATTAATTAAAGCAGAAAAAGAGTTAAATATTATTTTTGACGGGCCTGAAAATCAAATCCCAGCATTTATGTTTAGGATTTTCAAGGCAAGCGCATCTCCGGAAAGAACCATCAGAAAGTCGAACAATAAAATTTTCTCCATTGGAAGGGCATAATTCAGATATCAAGAACATCAACTTTACTGCGTTTAGAGCTATAAACGACAGAGCGGCTTGTATGCAGTTTGTTGAAGGCCACAGGCGTGTACTGGAAATATTTGGCATTACCCAAATCACCTCCGCAAAAGCTGATTGGGTTTCCAATCCCGACGTGTATGTTATGTTGGTAACTGATGCAGACACCGGAAAAGCATTGGGCGGTGGCCGAATACATAAGGCAAACAGAAAAAATCCACTCCCCATTGAAGAAGCTGTAGGCTATATGGATGAAAAAATCTATAAAATGGTAGATGATTATACCGACGCAGGAACTGGCGAAGTAGCTGGCGTGTGGAATTCGTTTGAAATTGCTGGTTTGGGCATTGGTAGCTTACACCTTAGCACGGCATGTGTGGCCTATTCAAAATTTATAGGGATTACTACGCTATTTGGATTGGCAGCGCCAGCCACCTACAGAAACGTGGTACGAGGAGGTTTCAGGGTGGTTACGGATTTGGGCAACAACGGGAAATTTTACTACCCAAAAGACGATATGACCGCTACGGTACTATTTAACCATGACATCATTGATCTACCGCTAACCCTGGAACCCCAAAGAACCATTGCTTTTGAAATGCGGAGAGATCTTATCTATAAAACCGAAATCACCTCAAAACAGGGCGATGTAGTAACGTTAACATTCGACCTATCCAGAACATGACAAAATGCTTTTTTAATAGGCTGTTGATCATCACATCTCTCCTATTTATTGGGAATAGGCAAAGCTATGCAATCAATGAATTAGATGCACTGCCCTTTAAAACTCAGTACTTCAAAGATGGCAGTAACCAATTTACCATTAACGAAATTGAAAAGAAGCCCTTTACCGCTTTACGATCAGAAATTTTCAACTTCGGTGTAGACGACGCCACCTTTTGGCTAAAGCTTGAGGCCGAAAAAGACTTAACTTTCGACAAAAACATCCTTTTAATAGAACAAGCCAGACTACTCATTGGCGAAATGTACTACCAAACCGCCAACCAGCACCCCAAAATAGCCAGGCCGTTCAACTTTTTTAAGGATAACGCCCGGAAAAGCGCACAGGGAATTGCATATCGGTTACCCCAAACCATAAAAAAAGGCGATATAATATACCTGAAACTCAAGGCACACGAAGCATTTATCAGTAAAATATCTGTCGTTAGCGAAAAAGAACTACATAATAAGTACACCCTTAAAGATATTATTTTTGGTATTTATACAGGCGTGATGCTGATCATGTTCGCCTACAATCTATTCCTCTTCATCGTTGTAAGAGACAGGAGCTATATTTTTTACGTTTTCTATATATTTTTCACCTGGCTTACGCAAATATCCATACAAGGTTATGGTTTAAAGTACATGTGGCAACAGTGGCCTGCTCTTAACCACTATTCTGTAGTGCTTTACTCTTTACTTGGACTGGTATTCGCCAGTTTTTTTACCACTTCGTTTCTTAACACCAAAGTATTTGCGCCAAAAATCCATAAACTGATTAAGGTATTTATACTATTAACTTTGGCCAATGTAGCACTGCTGTTTATTGCCGACACCTATGTGGGCTTTATCACCATGCAGCTAACTACGGTGTTGGGAGTGGTTATCGCACTTTCATCTTCCTATTATGTTTATTTCAAAAAACATTTCAAGCCGGCGGGATATTATCTCATCGCATGGTCTATTTTACTCATCGGCGCCGTATTGTTTATCTTAAAGGATTACGGAATATTGCCTTACAACACCTTTACCACCTATCTGCTACAGATATCCTCGGCAATTGAAGTCATGTTGCTTTCATTTGCGCTTGCAGATAAAATCAATTATTTCAAAAAAGAAAATGAAACCTCGCAGGCACAGGCTTTACAGGCTTCACTTGAGAACCAGCATCTCATTAAAGAGCAAAACGTAATGCTCGAAAAGAAAGTGAAAGAGCGTACCGAAGAACTGGAGAGTGCCAACCTAACATTAAATGATACGCTGAATAATTTAAAGGCCACACAATCTCAATTGGTTGATGCCGAAAAAATGGCCGCTTTAGGCCAACTTACCGCAGGTATTGCGCATGAAATCAACAATCCCATCAATTTTGTAACCTCAAACGTAAAACCGTTGCAACTGGATATCGATGATCTGAAGGACATCATCAAAAAATATGAGAGCATTGATTTTGAAAAAGAAATTAAACCGCAAATAGAGGCCATAGAAGCCTATAAAAAGCAAATCGATCTGAATTTCATCAACAACGAGATCACCTCACTCCTTTCCGGAATTAGTGAAGGAGCAAAACGCACCGCCGAAATCATCAGAAGCTTGCGCAATTTCAGTAGGGTTGACGAGACTGACATGAAAGCCATCGACCTTAACGAAGGACTGCTATCAACACTGGTACTGGTGCGCAACACCCTTCCTGATAACCTAACCGTCATCAAGGAACTGGGAAATCTTCCCAAGGTAGAATGTATGCCCGGTAAAATCAACCAGGTATTCATGAACTTAGTTTCTAATGCCGTGCAGGCCATTAAAAGCAAGGAAGTGCAGGAAGAAGAAGAATTCCTGACCATCAAAAGCTGGTACGAAGACCAAAAAGTACACATCAGTATTAAAGATAGTGGCACAGGCATGAGCGAGGAAGTTAAGCATCGCATATTTGAGCCATTCTTCACCACAAAAGATATTGGCGAGGGTACTGGGCTGGGCTTATCTATCGTGTTCAGTATCATCGAAAAACATAAGGGACACATAGATGTTGTATCAAAAGTGGGTGAAGGAACCGAATTTATTATTACATTGCAGGTAAATACACTATAAAAACTAAACGGCAAAATGAGCACACCTACAGTACGCGTCTTATACATAGATGATGAGGAAAACAACCTTCAGGCGTTTAGGGCAAGTTTTAGGCGGCAATATGAAATTTACACTGCAATATCAGCAGCCGAGGGTCTTTTGATCATGCAAAATGTAGATGTGCACGTAGTTATTGCAGATCAGAAAATGCCCAACACTACCGGTGTGGAGTTTTTCAAAAGCATTGTAGAAACCCACCCCGATCCCATACGTATCCTACTAACAGGCTATACCGATATTGAAGCTTTGGCCGATGCCATTAACCACGGCGACATTTACAGATACATTACCAAACCATGGAATGATCTTGAACTGCACAACTCCATTAAAAATGCTTACGATGCCTACAAAGCGAAAATAGACCTGCGCAACAAAATGACCGAGCTAGAGAAAACCAACGATGAGCTCAACAGGTTCATCTACAGTATTTCGCATGAGCTGAGGGCCCCATTGGTATCGGTTATAGGTATCATCAATTTGGTGAAGATGGAAGACTTGTACCACTCCAGTGGTGAGTACTGGTCATTGATCGAAACCTGTTCCAATAAGCTGGATTACTACATCCAAAAAACCCTGCAATACTACAAAAACACCAAGGATGTTCCCGACCATAGCGAAATAGAATTTGAAAAGCTTATTGGCGAGCTGATAGAGTTGCACGCCTACTCGGATAAGGATACCAAATTTAACGTAAATATTAATCAAAATGTTAAATTTGTAGGTGACGCTTTTAGGATCGAAGTGATATTAAGCAATCTCATTTCCAATGCCATAAAGTATCAGAAAAGTAATGAGCCAAATAAAACCGTAAATATTGAGATTGATGTTACCGAACATCAGGCCAGTATCAATATCAACGATAACGGCATGGGCATCCTTAAAGAACACCTCGAGAAAATCTTTACCCAGTTCTTTAAAAGCAAAATGCACCATGGAAGCGGCCTAGGGCTTTTCATTGTAAAAGAAGCATTAAATAAGATTAATGGTACAATTAACGTTAGCTCAAATATAGAAGATGGTACCACCTTTAAAATAACCATACCCAATGCCAAATAAGACTGGAAAAGTGTTGCTGATTGACGACAATGATATTGACCTAAAAATCAACTATAAAATTATTAAACTATCTGGCTTTTTTGAAGAGATTGTGCTATGCCAATCAGGTGAAGAAGGAATTGACTATATCAACAAACACCTTAATGAGCCTGAACTATGGCCAGATTTCATATTATTGGACATACAAATGCCAGAAATGGACGGCTTTGAGTTCCTTGAAATCTACAAGAATTTTTCGAGGGAGTTTTTAGACCACTGCAAACTGGCCATTTTATCCTCAACCCTTGATTTTGGGGATATCAAGAAAGCCGAAGCCAATCCCTTGGTGCTAAAATTACTTAAAAAGCCTTTGTACCCTAACGAACTGCAAACCTTGCTGCACAAACATTCAACCCTATTGGGAATTTAGCGCTATACAAAAGCTTTGAAGGGCCGGCTTAATTTAACGAAGCTGGCTTTTTTATTTTATCCGCAGAAATGCTGATTTCTTGGAATATACATTCCCTATCAAGCATATTGAATTCTAAGGTTTCTACTAACTTCCCCGCTTCGGTTTTTATCTCAAGCTGGTGCTTACCTACAGCAACATTTTGCACCACAAATACGTTAATGAGCTCTTGGGGGTTTTTCAAATCCTTGCAATCATTGATAGGACTTGGCCGGTCTATCGCCATTACCTGTAGTGTTCCACTTTCCTTTCCTTCAATAAAAAATCTTAGGTTTAGGGCGCCATCTCCGTCGTATTTAACGCCAATAGCGTACTGCCCAAACTTTTTGTTCAGGTTGTCTTTGTTGCATGATGAAAGAAAGGAAATTACCATAGATAGCAGGAAAATTGAGGCGTTTATTTTATTAAGCATTACGGATGTTAGGTTAGTTGTTTGCGACAAATATGTGTAATATTTTAAAAAGCACCAATACCTAAATTTGGGTATTTGATACCGTTCAGCATGTTTTCACAAAACCTGCCAAGGTAAACAACTTAGCCACAACGTTCTACCGTACCATAAGTGCTGTGCGTACGTGGCGACAAGAAAGGGATATTAAGATTAGAGGCCCTTAAAATAAAAAGTGCTCCCATAAATAAAGCAAACCACGGGATCAATTTTTGGCTATTAAACTTAAAATATTTCTTTAGGTAAACGCCACCCAGCGAGATCATGAGCATCAAGGGCGAGGTACCCAAACCAAAAAGCAACATAAACCCTGCTCCAGAACCCGAATTGGCCGAACTTAATGCGGTGGCCAAAGCCAAATACACCATGCCACAGGGAATCAAGCCGTTCAACATTCCTGCAAACAAACCCCAAAGTGGCAATTTGAATATCTTGCCCATCAATTTGCTTATTGGCCTCACCAAGCTGCTTTGCGTGCGCTGCAAAAGGGCCGTGTATTTACCTGTAAGTTGCAATATGGTAAACAATACCAATATTATTCCAATAAATAAGCTCAGCGTTTCCTGTTTGGTAAATACTGAAAATGCACTGCCAATTATCCCTACCAACAATCCCAAAAAAGTATAGGTACCTATCCTACCCAATTGGTACAATACTACCTGCAAAAGGTTTTTCCAGTGGCTTTGTCTTTTTAAAGGCAAGCCCAAAACAATGGGGCCGCACATTACCGCACAATGCACACTGCCCAAAAAACCCATTAAAAAAGCAAGCGGCATTAAACTCATATCATGATTTCTTTAGTAAATAGATAGTTTTTACCATTAGAGCGCCATTCCAATTTTAAAAACCACAGTCCTTTAACTAAAGGTGTGGTATCTACAATAATCAAATGTGCTTCTCCAATAGTTTTCCCCTGGCTGCTCAGATCTTTTTTGGCCTCAGATGGCCTCATCAGTGTCAATTGGTAATCAGCAACATCTTTTAACTGCAAAATAAGCTGGCTCTTGCTTAATTTAATAACAGGTGCTGCATCATCATTTAGGGTATTGCTTTTGGCTGCATATTCTTGATCATAGTTAATACCTTTTTCGTAGTAATCATCTTCTACCAAAGCATCGTTACCGTGGGTTTTGAACATGTACACTACCATACTGATGATAAACAGCATAAATGCCACCATTCCTAAAACTATTTTTGTTCCCCAATTCATTTTTTTTAGTAGTTAGTGGTTAAATAGTTCATTTATTCATTAGTTTATTCCGTTCCTACGTCGTCATTTCGACCTTGCGGAGAAATCTTTGTACTTTAATTTTCGAAACAGATCCAAAGATCTCTCCACTACGGTCGAGATGAGGGGCTATCTAGGGACCGTGCTAAATCACTATCCCCTCGTCGCAGTTCAATCGTCATTCGTAAACCCTCCTACGGTTGTGAAAAAAACGTGGTTTTTGCAGTACTAATCACCTTACCTTCAGTTTCCACTTCAAACCTAACCTTAGTTTTAAATGCCTCAATATCCTTCGATTTCTTGATCAAAAAGAAGGTTAAATGTGCCGTTCCTTCTTTTGGCAATATGGTATCTGCTTGTATCAATTCAATCCTGTCTAATTTATCCGCTGATTTAAACACAAACTTGATGTCCTTATTTGTTTTGTTAATCAGCTCTGCATTGTACAAATTGGCAATGCTGCCATCTGGTCTTTTTTGGTACAAGGTACCGCTCGCCCTTAAAACAGTGGTCTGTACATCCTCCCTTTTATAAATTAGGGAGGAGAAGATAATGATGACCAATACCAAAATCGAAGCATAACCATAAGCTTTAGCCCCTACCTTAAAGGGATTTCTATTCTTGATGAAATCATGATTATAAAAGCCTATCAACTTTTTAGGTTTGTTGATCTTTAACATCACTTCATCACAGGCATCAATACAAGCGGTACAGTTTACACATTCCAATTGCGTTCCTTTCCTAATATCAATTCCCGTTGGACAAACCTGTACGCATAAACCACAATCAATACAATCTCCTTTTAAGCTCTGGTCCTGGTTCTTTTGGATATGTCCACGAGGTTCTCCACGGGTTTCATCATAAGCCACAATTAAGCTCTTATTGTCCAACAAAACGCCCTGTAGCCTACCATAAGGACAAATTACGGTACACACCACTTCTCTAACATAAGAAAATACCCCATAAAAGATGAAAGTGAACATCCAGATGGCGACAAAACCAACGGTATGCTGGCTAATGGGTTCAGTAATGATTTGATATAGCGCATCAGATCCAATGATGTAAGCCAAAAAAACATTAGCAATGAGAAATGATATGGCTAGGAATAAGAAGTGCTTAAATCCCTTCTTAAACACCTTCTCGGCATTCCACTCCTGAGCATCTAATTTCTTTTGCTGATTGGCATCCCCTTCAATCCAATATTCGATACGCCTGAACACCATTTCCATGAAAATGGTTTGCGGACAAGCCCAGCCACACCATAATCTGCCCAATACCACCGTAAAGCAAACAATAAACAGGATGAAGATCAACATGGCCAAGGCAAAGAGATAGAAATCCTGCGGGGTGAATATCAGGCCAAAAAAAACAAACTTCCTTTCCAGGAAATTGAGCAATACCAATTGCTCGCCGTTCAGTTTGATAAAAGGGCTTGAAAACAAAAGCAGGAGCAATGCATAGCTTACCCATTTCCGCTTATTGTATAAACTACCATGCGGCTTTTTCGGATAAATAAATACTCGTCCCCCGCTTTGCTTATTGCTGTTTTGTTGTTTTGCCATTGCTCACTATTCTTTGCTGGTACTACCTTTTCCTATATCCGTCATTTCGACTGAAACGCTAGTGAAATGGAGAAATCTTTGGATATAACCTAAGAAAAGTTCAAAGATTTCTCCACTACGGTCGAAATGACGGCGGAACTGCATCTCTCCTAATTCGCTACCGCTTCCTCCGCAGCAGCATCGTATTTCTCACCCTGAGGTGCCTTAGGATTAGCCGGCTTGCTACCTTGCAGCGATAAAATGTAATTGGTTACCGCACTAATATTGGCCGAACTCATGTTCTTTTCCCAGCTCACCATTCCTTTTTCGGGCACACCATATTTAACCACCTTAAAAATATCTTTCACGCTACCGCCATGTAGCCAAAACTCATCGGTAAGGTTAGGGCCAACCAAGCCTTCGCCATGCTGACCATGACAAGCCACACAGTTGGCATCAAATACTCCTTTACCTACCGCAATTTGCGAAGGATCTACCTTTACGCTATTCTCATCAACAGATGACGCATTTTTGGCCAGAAACTTTTGTTTAGCCAAATCGGCCTTAGCCATTTCTGTTTTATACTCATCATCCTGTCTTTCGCCATACTCCCCAATATGATAATAGTATAAGTATCCGGCAGCAAAAATCAGTGTACCGTAAAACAAGATGTTAAACCAAGTAGGTACGGGGTTATTTAATTCCTTAATGCCATCATAGGCATGCGGAATTTCCAGATCTTTTTCGGCCGATAGTGGCTTTAAACTTAGCAACTTGGTCCAAATGGTAGGCCTATCCCCTTTTTGTTTTTCCCATTCCTCATAATCCAAAGCCTTTTCTTGGCGCTTCACATAAGGTGTAGGATTTAATTTCTCCTGATAAATCACCTTAAAACTATTGTATAAAGTAATGGCTACAAACAGCAGGATAATGGCAAATACCAACAAAGTAATGATCAGCAATTCTGTAGTGCTAATGCCCAATGACGGCTCGGGAATTACTACTGCCGTTTCCTCTGTAGCTGCCGCTCCCTGAGCAAAAATGCCTGAAACTGGCATCAGTAACATCATTAAAAAATTAAACTTCTTCATATTCATTAGGTTGAGGTTCGTTAATAGGCAGGTTACTCATTTCAACAATGTGGGTTTTGTTCATTTTAATGAGGTAGATCCCTACCATGATGAAGAAAACCATAAATATCAACAGCGATGCAATCAGGTAAAACTCGCCTCCTGCCAAATCTTTTATTTGCTTAAACATAATTTTACTGGTTAGATGGAATAGTGGTTTTATTAGCTTTAATATCAGTACCCATACGTTGCAGGTAAGCAATTAGGGCAATAATTTCACGATCGCTTTTCACCTCGATATTGTTCTGTTTCAAGTCGGCAGCAATCGCTTCGGCCTGCTCCTTAAGTTTAGCCTGTGCCACGGCATCAAAGTTTTCCCGATAAGGTACGCCCAGGGTTTGCATGGCACGTATCTTAGCCACAGTTTGAGTAGTATCAAGTTTCTGGGTAATTAACCACGGGTATGGTGGCATAATACTGCCAGGCGACATTGATGTAGGGTCGAGCATGTGGTTGTAATGCCAGGCATTAGAATACTTACCGCCAATCCGATGCAAATCAGGTCCGGTACGCTTACTTCCCCATAAAAACGGGTGGTCGTAAACAAACTCTCCAGCCTTGCTATATTCGCCATAGCGCTCGGTTTCCGACCTAAACGGACGGATGGTTTGCGAGTGGCAGTTCACACATCCCTCCTTGATGTAAAGATCCCTACCCTCCAGCTCAAGTGGTGTATAAGGTTTTACGCTTGAAATGGTTGGTACATTGCTCTCTATGGTAAAGGTTGGCATCATTTCTACCATCCCACCAATCAAAATCACGATCATCGAAAGCACCATAAATTTCATCGGTTTGCGCTCTAAAATACGGTGCCATTTTTTATCCGCCGGATCTTCGTGGGCAACCACTTTCTCCAAAGCCATTGCCTCAGCTTCCTCATTAGCAACCAACTTGCCTTTTAACATGGTTTTAGCCAAATTGTAAGTCATTACAATAGCGCCCAAGAGGTATAGTGCACCGCCAATTGCACGTAAAATATGCATTGGGATAATTTGTAAGGTAGTGGTTAAAAAGTTCGCATATTTCAACAAACCTTCTGGCGTAAATTCTTTCCACATTAAGCCTTGTGTAAAGCCTGCCCAGTACATCGGGATAGCATAAAATAAAATGCCTAGGGTACCAATCCAGAAGTGGAAAGAGGCCAGTTTTTTAGAGTATAATGCCGTTCTATAAATACGTGGTATTAACCAATACAAGATACCAAAGGTTAAGAAACCATTCCAACCTAAAGCACCTACGTGCACGTGTGCTACAATCCAGTCGGTAAAGTGGGCAATACCGTTAATTTGTTTTAGGGATAGCATGGGTCCTTCAAAAGTGGCCATGCCATAAGCAGTTAAGGCTACCACCATGAACTTTAAGGTCACATCTTCACGCACTTTGTCCCAGGCACCACGCAGGGTTAACAAACCGTTGATCATACCGCCCCAACTTGGTGCAATAAGCATTACGGAGAAAGCTACGCCTAATGATTGTGCCCAACCTGGTAATGAAGTGTATAATAAGTGGTGTGGTCCTGCCCAGATGTAAATGAAAATTAACGACCAAAAGTGCAGGATACTCAGTTTATAGGAATATACCGGGCGGTTAGCCATTTTAGGCAAAAAGTAGTACATCATCCCTAAATACGGCGTAGTTAAGAAAAATGCCACCGCATTGTGGCCATACCACCATTGTACCAAAGCATCCTGTACACCAGCAAAAACATAATAACTTTTCAAGAAAGAGATAGGCAGCTGAAAAGAATTAACGATATGCAGCACGGCAATGGTCACAAACGTGGCAATGTAAAACCAAATGGCCACGTATAAATGACGCTCCCTACGCTTAATGATGGTACCAAACATATTGATCCCAAACACTACCCAAATTAAGGTGATGGCAATATCAATAGGCCACTCCAGTTCTGCATACTCATGCGATGAGGTAATCCCCAAAGGCAGGGTAATTACTGCAGATACGATGATGAGCTGCCAACCCCAAAAGTGGATGTTACTTAAGAGGTTGCTAAACATGCGGGCTTTAAGCAGGCGTTGTAGCGAGTAATAAACGCCCATAAAAATAGCATTGCCCACAAAAGCAAAAATCACCGCGTTGGTGTGTAAGGGTCTGATACGACCAAAAGTAGTGTACTGGTTGCCCATGTTCATTTCGGGCTTAAAGAGTTGCATGGCAACAAGCAGTCCAACCAGCATTCCAATAACACCCCATACAATGGTAGCGATACCGAAATTTCGAACGATCTTGTTGTCGTAGGTAAATTTTTCTAGCTGCATAATATTAGAAATAGATTTGTTATAATGTTTGAAGCAAAGTTATTGTGGCCACTACCTGTGGCTCTTGACGAGCATTAGTCGGAAATATGATCTTGGTCACTTTTCTCGTCCTGCACCTCATCATCAAAGAGAATACGCACACTTGGGGTATAAACATCATCGTGCTGGCCGTTTTTTAGCGCCCAAAAGAAAGCTCCTAGAAAGATTAATGCGACGAGTACGCTACAGCCAATTAAGAAATATAGGATGGTCATGTTTTTAGTGGTTAGTTGTTAGTGGTTAGTGGTTAGTGGTTAGTAGCTAGTGGTTAGTAGTTAATTAATTTCCCCGCAGATTTCGCTGATGTTCCCGCTGATTAGAATTAGCTTATTATCAAATCATCTTATCAGCCAATTAATTTCCCGCAGATTTCGCTGATGTTCCCGCTGATTTTGTGTTTCTGCATTACTAACCATCTAACCAACTACTTCAGCCTATTCTTCCTTGCGAAATACCTGGTGGCTAAGCTGGTGAAACTGATAATGGTAATGGTACTGATGGGCATTAAAACTGCTGCGACCAAAGGATATAGAGTACCTTGAACGGCATAGTACACTCCTATTAGGTTATAGGCTGTGGCAATGGCAAAGCTAATTTTGATGGTCTTTAGCCCGTCGCGGCTTAGCTGAATAAACTTAGGCAGTAAACCCATGGCAGTCCCCTGCATAATGGCATCACAACCTGGGGTAAAATTGTTGATGTTGTCTGTAATGGCAATGCCGAAATTAGCCTGTTTTAAAGCACCTGCATCATTCAAGCCATCTCCCAACATCATTACCTGTTTGTTACGGGCTTGCAATGCTTTAATCTCCTCTAGTTTCTGATGTGGACTTTGGTTGAATAACAAAGGTGTGGAAGGTTTAAATACCGATTTTAGCAACTGCTCATCTTTATTGGTATCACCAGAAAGCACTTTTAGGTCAAAATCATCATCCAGTTCATTGATCAAGGGCGCTATTCCCTCTCTCCACTGCTGATCTACCGTAAAACAGCCTTTATATTCCTCGTCGATGACGATGTGAACGCCGCCATTATCTTTAGCGGGCACGTCAAAAGGCAAGGCACGTTTGCTACCTGCATAAATCATCCTGCCGTTTACCACGCCCATGATGCCTTTGCCCAGCACTTCATTGTATTTGGCAATGGCATAAATTTTACTGGGGTTAAGTACTTTAAGCACCTGCCTACTCAGTGGATGTGAAGAATTGTACAGCAACGAAGCCACCAACAACTTCTCTCCTGCGGATAAACTGCCTTCAAACCTAATTTCCGATTGATGCGTACTGGTCAAAGTACCTGTTTTATCAAACACAATGGTATCAATAGCAGCCAATTGCTCCAGCGCATCGGTATTTTTTACATAGAAGCCCTTTTTATCGAATACGGAAAGAATAGCCGATAAGGTAAAAGGCGTACTTAAAGCCAACACGCATGGGCAGGCCACAATGACCACTGCGGTAAATGCCGACCAAGCCTTGGTGCTATCATTTTGCCATAGCCAATAGCCTGTGGCCGCAAATGCGATTACAAACACGCCGATACTGAAATATTTGGCAATGCTATCGTTAAAGTTCTGTTTCCTGACATCACTCTTGTAAAACTCCTTGTTCCATAAACCTGTTAAGTAACTTTGCGAAGCCGGTTTAACGACTTCAAGCTCTATCGCTTCGCCCATCTGTCTGCCCCCAGCATACACAATTTCACCCAAAACCTTCTGCTGTGGTTCGGCTTCGCCAGTTACAAAACTCATGTCCAGCCAAGCATCCCCCTTCATTAAGATGGCATCGGCGGGCACTAATTCGCCATTGCGTATCAATAGTCGATCCCCAACGACTATTTCGCCTATGGCTACCGGTTTTTCCCGGCTATCTTTAAGGGTAGTAATGGCAATGGGGAAATACGAACGGTAATCCCTATCAAAGGAAATATGGTGGTAGGTGCGTTGTTTTACCCATTTCCCCATCAACAGGAGAAACACCAATCCCGTGAGGGTATCTCCAAAACCTGGCCCTGTATTAAATATCGTTGAAATAGCAGTACGGATAAAAAGTACTGCTATGATGAGCGCTAGAGGCGTATCTAGATTGACAAATTTCTGTTTTAAACTGGCGATGGCCGAAGTAAAGTAATCTCTGGCGCAGTAAAAGGTTACCGGCACACAAAAAGCCAAATTTAGCCAGGCAAATAAGTATTGAAATTCTTTTTCTAAGGCTGATAAACCGAAATACTCTGGAAAGCTGAACAGCATGACATTGCCCATGCAAAAGCCTGCAATGGCTATTTTCCAGATGAGCTGCTTGTTTACCGAATTGCTTTTCTCTTTCACTACATCCTGCAAACTGATCAAAGGCTCGTAGCCGATCTGGTTCAGCACTTCTACCACCTTACGTAACGACACCTGTTCATGTTTATAGCTGATGGTGACTTCTTTCTTTAAAAAATCGATACGTGAACTGAAAATAGCAGGATTGATTTTATACAAATGCTCCAACAACCAAATGCACGAACTACAGTGGATAGCCGGGATATAAAAAGTAACAATGGTATTTTCTTTGTCTTTGTAATTGATGAGTTGGGCAATAATGCTTGGCTCGTCCAGATATTCGTAATGCCCTTCTTCCTTTATCCGTTGCCCAGGTGTATCGTTATAAGCATAGTAATTGCACATGTTGTTTTCAGATAAAATCTGATAAACGCTCTGGCAGCCTATACAGCAAAAGTCTTTATCGTCGTGGCTTAGCTTCACTGCAGGCAATTGATCACCACAATGGTAACATACTGAACTTTGGTGGGTAAGGGTTGAATTGCTCATGATTGGGTTCTTTCTAATTGACTAAACTTTACTTTCCAACAGACCCTGAAATAAATTCAGGGTGACGGTAAACGGCGGTCCCTAATGCTGAACTTGTTTTACTTCGTAGCTTTTCGTTTCACTACAGGTCAGCATCGGCTTATAGGTTTTATTTCATACGCTATGTGCCTATGTGATTCATTATTTTATTCTGCTTTTTAAATAGCTGCGCTAAACAATTTCGTTTGTGGTTGCTTTTGCCATAGCCTGTCGTCAAAAGCCATACAAGTGTTTCGCAAAAACGATCGGCCCACAGGCAATATCTTTACCTCTTTGTTCCTTACAACCACTAGCCTATCGGCAATCATGGGCTGTAAACGCTGCATCACTTCAGCTGGCACCTCGGTATCAAAGCAAGTACTGTTTTGGCACATCAGGTTTAAAATATGTTGTCGAATACGTAAATCCTCCGTATCCAGTAAATGTCCTTTTTGTACGCTCAAGTTTCCTTCCTGGATATGCTGTTTATACTCCTCTACCGTTTTGGCGTTTTGTGCAAAGGCAGTTCCACAATCACTGATGGACGATACCCCAAGACCCAGCAAAATCTGTGTATGCTGATCGGTATAGCCCATAAAGTTGCGGTGTAACTTGTTTTGCTGATAAGCCACATACAAACTATCGGTGGCTAATGCAAAATGATCCATGCCAATTTCTTCATAACCAGCCTCCATTAACATTTCCCTTCCTTTTTGGTACAGGGCAAACTTTTCATCGCCTTGCGGGATATCTGCTTCGGTAAAGTGACGTTGTCCGGCTTTGATCCAAGGCACATGCGCATAGCTATAAAAAGCAATCCGATCTGGCTTTAGCCTAATCACCTCAGCAATGGTTTCGGTAAGTCCTTCCATGTGCTGACCGGGCAAGCCGTAAATCAAATCGTAGTTAATGGATTGGTAACCGATGTTTCTGGCCAGCTCGGTAATGTGTTTTACCTGTGCAGGAGTTTGGTAGCGGTTAATCATGAACTGCACTTTGGGATCAAAATCCTGGATGCCAAAACTTACCCGCTTAAATCCCAAGTCGTATAAAGTCTGTAGGTGTTCGGCAGTGGTATTATCCGGATGTCCTTCAAAAGAACAAGCCGCTGTAGGTTCAAATTGCGCCGCACCGGCGATGCTTTGTAGCAACTGTTTCAGGTTAGCCGCACTAAAAAAGGTTGGTGTGCCGCCGCCTAAATGGATTTCCTTGATTTTTGGACGCCCGCCCAATAAGCCCACATACATTTCCCATTCCTTCAACAAGGCATCAATATAAGGTAGCTCTACGCCGTGGTTTTTAGTGATACGGGTGTTACAACCACAATAAGTGCACAAGCTCTCGCAAAAAGGTAAATGAATATAAAGGCTAATACCCTCGTCTTTATGCTCGGTATAGGCAGTCAACAACCTCGATTTCCATTGTGTTTCATCGAAATGCTGGTTATCCCAATAAGGCACTGTAGGGTAACTGGTGTACCTTGGAGCGGCAATATTGTACTTGCGTAAAAGTTCGGCGGTTTCCATTAGTGCTCCTTTTCTTTGAGTGAAGCGCCGCAATCATTAGGACAGCAACAGGCTTTACCTACGCATTTGCCAGCTGCCCAATTATCTAAATTTCTAATGACCTGCTGCATACGGGACATGGCAAAATCTTCGCCCTCTTTAAAAGGTACATTGGCAATTTTAAGCCCCGCTTTTCCCGCTGCAACAAGGTTAATGTGCTTGGTTTCAAAGGATGATGTGGCGATGTACTTAATGCCCAAAGCCCCTAAACCCATAATCAGTGCTTCATCCAACGGATCTTCGTTAAACACAATTAATACTTCCTTACCTTGTGCAAAAGGTAAGGTTTCGCCGCTTAAGCTGTTGGCAATAATGGTGATATCATGTTTTTTGTGGTTAGCCAACACCAGGCACTCTTTTTCTTCAGGTTTAATATTATAGGCAATAGCTTTCATCCGTTCTAATTATCTAGATACAAAACTAGCTAGCCACCAAGCCATGGGAGTTGAGCGTGGTTATCAGAAAAAGTGATATTCGTCATAAATTAGGAATTAGTGAGTAGTGGTTAGGAATTAGGAGTTAGGAGTTAGGAGTTAGTCCCTACCGTTCGGGATTAGTAGTTAGTATTTAGATGGGTGGTATCCAAAATTCCCCTCTTTTAGCGGGGTGCCCAACGGGCGGGGTGTTTTTTGATTAGGAGCTAGGTACCAGTGGTTAATGGCTTGTGGTTAGCTGCGTCCATTCGCCCTTTTGTCATTCTGAGAGTGGCCCTGTCCCGACTATTCGGGAGAATGATCCCTGAGCTTAATGCTATTGATTGAGTTTCGGTTATTCGGTTAATTGTTTAATTGTTACTATGAACGTGAATACGTCATTATGCCAACTGAATTGTAAATGGGTTATTCGGTTAATTGGTTAACTGGTTAATTGTTACCTCAAACGTCGTACATACTTAAACCCTGCGTAATACAGTTGAGCAAAGCAAATAAACATCCCCAGCTTAAGTAATAATCCTCCACCCATACTTAAAATATCTTCCGAAAGGCTAACCCTAATCAGTCCGCCATAGTTAACCCTAAACAAAAAGATCACCAGCTCCACGGGAACCAGCAATAACAAACCAATTAATACCCTTAACCATGGGTGATACTTAAACTTTGGTAACCTTAACAACTGCGTAGCGCCTATCCATAGCACAATTTGCAACCAAAAGCTCCACCAATACTTGCCAAACATTCTATTGAGGATAGCAGCACTATCTGGTTCTTGGTGGGTCATCAATGTCCCAACAATAAGGATGATCCACAAGCACAAATAAACTATTCCTAAAGAGATGGTAAAACTACAAAATAGCCTATTGTACAAACGCTTTTCGGCTCTTTTGGGTAATAGTACTCCCAAGGGATATAAAATAGAGATGAAGCCAAAAATGGTAAATAAGTCTTTTTGGATGACTAAGAGGATGTTGTTGATGATTTCGAGCATTAAAAAATAACATTCTAAAAATCGATAATATTCAATATTGTACTAATTAAGGGTCACAAAAAATCTATAAAAGCTAATGTTTATTCGTATCCAATTTTTTCTGGTCTATCTGATACTTCTATATTATAATTTGGAAAACTTTTTAAATCAATAGTTAAGTTTTCATCATATGTTAAAGCTTTTTTCCTATTAGATTGAATTATGGTACATATATGACAATGATCTTCTTCATTGGATAAAATATTACGCAAAATTTTTTTCGAAAATAATTGACTTTTCAATTCACCTATTAAACTATTATTGTGTTTTATTAATCGTCCTTGTCGAGTCAACAATGCAATTATCATTGGCATTGAAGTGGAATGAAAACAATTATAAGATGAGCGTAGATATTCAGTAAGAAGTTTCTGATTAACCACCAAATGTGCAAAGTCTTTTTTTTTATCAGGTTCAACAGCTACAATACTTTCGTCGTAATTAATTATCCATTCAATTAACTTTTTATATTCATTGTCGAGAGGATTTGAAAAGTTTTTTGCGACATTATTATCAATAAATATATCTTTCATATCACTGGGCTTTAATTGCGATATTCATAACATCTAACATATAAGTATCAAAGAAACTAGCTGGAGCATTTTTTATCTGGCCACTTTTCAATAAAGAAATTTGATATTTTTTAGCACTACTGCCGTTGTTTTCTATATATAGGCAACTTATTTCGTCTTCTAGAATTTTTTCTTCACAAATAGCCAATCTAAGTCTATTAATTAAATATTCACTATGAGTTTCAATTATGTAATATTTATTTTCACGCTTTATACTACTAACAATATAATCAGCGAAATGAGCTTGTATCTTTGGATGTAAATGTATTTCAGGTTGAGCAATAAATAAAGTTGAGCCCTTACTCAATTGCAAGTCAGCAACTATAATTGGTAAAAATTGACTAATGCCAAAACCAACATCAGTAATGGACGACCAAACACCATTCTTCTTATTTTTAACTAAAATTTCATATCTACCTCCAGTCATTCTTTTTGATTTTATTTCTTCTAGAAGACCTAATTCTTTAAGTATATCACACAATTTTTTATACTTAGGACTTTTCGACGTTTCCCAAGCTATGATTTGATCTTCATAGTTCTCTCCAAATTTTCCGACTTTTAAATCAACTTTTGAAGTCTCATAATAAGTTCTCTCGGGAAATAGCCTAAAAGAACTTATATAATTTATATTATCATCATATCTATTGAATACTCTGGATATACCTTGAATGATACTCTCAAGATAAAAATTCCCCTTTTCTCGTATAGTTGCGTTAAGCTCTGAGATATTTTCGAATTTAAAATCTATTTTTCTTTTAACATGGCTAAATTTGGATATCTTTGAAAGAGTTCTATTTTGTTTCTCTTGAACATCAACATTTTCCTGCTTTGAAACTTCTTTTATAATATTATCAATACTCTCCAATATTTTTGAATACATTTTGGGCGATCTAAATTCTCTATTGGGATCTTTATCTATAAAATACTCGAAACTTAAGTCATATTTTCTAACTTTCTCAAGTTTTAGAGTATAGTAATCTGTAGTAGCTAATAAACTTTGAAGTACAGGTAATTCACGAACTTTATCAACAACCCAAGTAGTAGAAATTTTTTCTCTACAATCACTATCATTTTGATATTCAAACTCTAGAGTTATAACATTCTCCCTTTTATGACTATGTACAATCTCCGTGAAATCTCCCATATTAACATACTTACCATTAGGAGAAAATTGAAAAGGAAACTCTCTAGACTGCACGGCGCTTAGAATACTATAGAGAAAAGAGCTTTTACCACTACTATTTGCTCCAGTCAATAAGGTAATTTTTGATAGCTGAACTTCTAATTCATCATAACATTTAAAATTTCTTACCCTTATTTTTTCAATATTCATATTTTATGATTTTTTTCGCAACGAATATAAACAAACTAATATTTCTAGAGATTTTAATAAATCAAATATTCTTTTTAATAGGTTTAGTTCTAGGAAAGCTAACTGGATTATTAAATTACGATACCTACAATTCCATTTGAACTAAACCTATTATTTTTTCTTGATAACACAAAGATTACAGAGCTAAGATTTATTTAGATAACGCAATATAAATGAAGCATTTGAAACTTACAATCATCTACAAATAAAAAGGTCCGCCCTTTAAAATATGCTGATGCAACTCCAGTAATGTATCCTTGTACCATTTATCTGCATTTTGAAAATCATTTCTTCTGGTAATTTTCCCTAAAGGCGATTCCAAGAAAAAAGTAGCACAGGGCCTTACTTAGTGGTTGGTGGTTGGTAGTTAGTATTTAGAATAAGGAGCAAGGAGCAAGGAGCAAGGAGTAAAGAGCAGGGACATAGGGGTTTAGTTGAATCTTTCTAAAAACAACAAATCACTGTAAATAAATTAGTTGAAAAGGAATAAACAAATGAACTAATTCCCTAGCCCCCATACCCAATGAACCAACAAGCAAGTGAACTAATGAACTAATTAAAAAGGCTTGCTTTAAAATTACCACATACAAGCGGATATGAGCTAATTCCTAATAAACTAATGAACTAATTAAACAAACAACTCCCCTCCTCAACCGTTTTAACCATATGAAAAATATCAGCACCTTAAGCGTAGCTCTTGGCCTTAGCCTAACATTGGCCTGTAATTCGGCAGAGCGAGAACATAGAGATGGCCCCGTGGGCCCAAGCGATTCTGTGATTGATGCCACCACCAAGGCGCATATCAGTACGGCCGATGTAAATGTAGATGGCGCTGAAAAAGCATTCATCATCTCCATATATTCCCAAAGTTTATACACCACTGAACTGGCCACCATTGCCGCTAAAAGTCAGATGCCCGCATTGCGCAGCCTTGCAAAGGACATTACGCCAAGCTACCAAAAGCTAATGGCCGATATGGAAAAAATAGCCAAGGGAAAAGGCATGCTCCTTGAAAGAAATCTTTCTGAATCGCAACAAAAAGAATTGGACGCCATTAAGGAACTGGCCTCCCCAACACTAGATCAGCAAGTGCTGCAAAAGTTACAAACCTTGCAGGCCGCTTTTACCAATTTGTTTAAAGAGAGACAAAACCTGTACAATTCCGATTTAAAGCAGTATGCCGGCAACGCCCTTAAAGTGATCCAACAACAGCAAGCGCCAACCGCCAAACTTATGAAGCTGGTGAACGAAACAGGCTCGCAAAGTACCCGGCCAGGTGAAGTAGCCACGCCATAAAAGCTTATCTTTAGCTTTACAAACAACCTTAACCCATTACCAACAATGAAAATAGCCACCTATAACGTAAACGGCATCAACGGCCGACTTCCGGTACTATTACGCTGGTTACAGGAAGCACAGCCTGATATTGTTTGTTTGCAAGAACTGAAAGCCCCGCAAGAGAAATTTCCGCTACAGGCCATTGAAGATGCAGGATACCACGCGATATGGTACGGGCAAAAAAGCTGGAATGGCGTTGCTGTGCTCTCCAAAGACCCTAACATGAAAGAAATTAGTTCTGGATTGGCTGGAGACGATGAAGATTTACAGCGTAGGTATTTAGAAGTTTTTGTACATGAGCTATTGATCTGTTGCCTATACTTGCCTAACGGCAACCCTGCACCCGGACCAAAATTTGATTATAAGCTCCAATGGTTTACCAGACTGCAACAACAGTCGAAAATACTGCTGACCAAACAGCTCCCTGCATTACTCATTGGCGACTTTAATGTGATGCCCACCGAGTTAGATGTTTATAAGCCTGAACGATGGGTTGACGATGCGTTGTTTAGACCCGAAACACGTGCTGCTTTTCAGGAGTTGCTTAACCAAGGTTGGACAGATGCCATTAGAACCTTATATCCCGGTGAAAAAATCTATACCTTTTGGGATTACTTTAGAAATGCCTATGGCCGAGATGCTGGACTTCGTATAGATCATTTCCTGTTGAGCCCAGCGGTTAAGCAGCGTTTACAAGCAGGTGGTGTAGACCGCCATGTGCGTGGTTGGGAAAAAACCAGCGACCACGCCCCTGTATGGATTACCCTGGAAGACCACTGACCGTTATGAAAACCAGCGCAGGCATTCTTTTATACCGTTTTCACCAGCAACAGCTCCAGGTATTCTTGGTGCATCCTGGGGGTCCGTTTTGGAAAAATAAAGACCTGGGCGCATGGTCAATTCCTAAAGGCGAATACAGCCCTGACGAAGATCCCCTAGTTACCGCAAAAAGAGAATTTAAGGAAGAAACCGGTCAATCTATTGCGGGCGAATTTCAGCCCCTGGGACAAGTCGAACAAAAAGGTGGCAAGCGCATTACCGCATGGGCGGTACAAGGCGATATAGATGCCAGCAAAATTACCAGCAACTTCATTAGCATCCCTTGGCCACCCCGCACCAATAAATTTATAGAAATTCCAGAAGTAGACAAAGGTGAATGGTTTGACGCCGCCACCGCCCTCACTAAAATTAATCCAGCCCAAGCTGCTTTTATCTATCAATTGGCAACTATTACAGGGTTTTTAATGTAGTTAAGGAGTAAGGAATAAGGAATAAGGAGTAAGGAATAAGGAATAAGGAGTAAGGAGTAAGGAACAAGGAGCAAAGTTTAGGAGTGGAATGGAATAGTTAATCTGCAATAATTAAATAAGCATAGTACAAAGATCTCTCCGTTTCGGTCGAGATGACGGTGTAGGAAAGGAATGAGCTAATAAACTAATGAACCAGTGAACTAATGAACCAGTGAACCAATAAAGAAACACCCCGCCCTTTGGGCACCCCTCTAAAAGAGGGGAATTTGGAACTGCTCATCTAAATACTAACTACTAATATCTAACTACTAAATACTAATATCTAACTACTAAATACTAATATCTAAATACTAAATACTAACTACTCCCCCTAGCTATTGCTTAATCTGGCTCAAACGCTCTATAGATACCACATAAATGGCATTACCATGCTTTTCAATCAACTTTTCCTCTTTAAAATCAGCGAGCATGCGACTTACCGTTTCGCTGGCAGTGCCTACAAAAGCCGCTAAATCATCACGGGAGATTTTCAACGTACAAGTATCCTCATTCGCTTTAGCAAACTTTCTCGACAGTTGAACCAAAGCCTCGGCAACGCGTTTACGTACCGAGAAGTAAGCTAATTTCAGCATTTGCTCTTCCTTAAAACGGATATTTCCAGACAACAGTTCAATAAAAGCTGTAGCCATTTCCTGATGGTTAAACAAGGCATCCATGAAATCGGCTTTGGGAATCAACAACAGCTCTGTATCCGTTAAAGTAGCCGCATTATCGGCATAGCTTACTCCACAGCATAAACTCTCGTAACCGAAAAAATCGCCATCCTTATAAATATTCGACGAAAGTTCCCTGCCATCCTTAAAGCGCTTATAGGTTTTCACCTGACCACTTTTAATCAAATACAAATAGTTAGGCTCATCGTTTTCTACATAAATTACCTGTTTACTGGCAAAGCTCCTGCCCTTTCCCTTTTGCTTCAGCTCAGCAAAAATAGTTTGCAGATCCTTCGGTGCCGACTTAAAACCAACAGATTGAGTTTTCTTTTTAAGACGACTTTCAATCGCATTAAATAACTCCAAATCATCAAAAGGCTTGGTCAGATAATCATCTGCACCCATTTCCATGCCTTTGCGCATGTCGGCCCTTTCAGCCTTTGCTGTCATGAAAATAAAGGGAATACTGGCCAGTTTAGGGTTTTTGCTCAGCAGGTACAATACGCCATAGCCATCCAGTTCGGGCATCATAATATCGCACAGGATAATGTCTGGCGAGGAACTGAGGGCCATTTCTACCCCTAGTTTACCATTCTTGGCCGATAGCGCTTCATAACCTGCCAAGGTCAATACTTCTACCGTACCTTCTCTAATGTCGTCGTTGTCTTCTATTACCAGTACCTTCTTCATGATCTATTATTTATGTTGATGAAACAGCAAATTTCATTTTATTTATCACCAATTGCCTTTGACTTATCGCTAGGCATCATATCAAGCCTCAGCATCGCCTCTACGTTACCTTAAACCCCGACCTTGGCTTTTGCGGATACCACAACAAAAGCCTTAGCAGCTCCTTGAATAGCAAAAGACGCAGTCGGCGACTTTTCCTCCCTTTTGGTCGCTCAAAAGGGAGTGCCTATGCCCGGCATAAGGGCAGGAAAGCCTAAAGCCTAGGGCAAAAACTACTTCTCCTTTTCAAAAGAGAACTTTAGCGTAAACGTTGTCCCTTTATTTTGCTCTGTTTGACAAACCACTGTACCATTCATTAACCCTACATATCGTTTTACGATATTAAGCCCTAAACCCGTACCCGGAATATCGCCCGTATTATGTGCCCTAAAAAAGGGTTCAAATAAATTGATTTTATCCACTTCCGGAATACCAATTCCATTATCCTTAACCTCTACAATCAGCTCATTCTGTTTTAAAACCGTATTAAACTGGATCATGGTATTTTCGCCCGAATACTTAATAGCATTCGAAATCAGGTTAATGATACAATTTTTTAACAGGTTATGGTCTAAAAACACCTGCGCACTGGTACCCGTGTGTTCATACACAATCAACTGGTTTTGTTTACTGATCAACTGCATTTCCTCCACAATCTCTTCTGCAAAGGAAATAATATCAAACCAATTGGCCCTAGGCTCAACCTTGCCCGCTTCCAGTTTTTCAAGAGATAGAAAATCGTTAAGGATGGTGGTCAGGTTGTTAATGGCATTTTTAATCTTCGAGGTATGCTTTTCTACATTAGCCTCATCATGTTTAGAGCTGTATTTATCAATCAGCGAAGCTGAAAGTTGAATAGAACTTAAAGGTGTTCTAAACTCATGGGAAGCCATCGATACAAATCTGGTTTTTAACTGGTTAAGCTCCTTTTCTTTCTCAAAAAGTGCACTTACATGCTCTTTGGCAGTTTCCAGTTCGTTAATGGAACGGATAAGGTCCTGTGTACGCTCCTTGATTTTCTGTTCCAGTTCTTCGGTATAGCTTTTGATCTTGAGTTCATCTTCTTTCTGTCTGCTTAAATCGTGGATGAAACCCGTAAAAATGCGTCGATCAGAGAACTTTACTTCACTTACGCCTAACCTGAAAGGAAATTTAGAACCATCCTTACGTTGGCCTTGCACCTCCCTACCTATCCCAATGATATGACGTTCTCCTGTTTGGCGGTAATTGGCAATGTACTGATCGTGCCTTGCCTGATCGGGTTGAGGCATCAATACTGACACATTTTTCCCAATCAGCTCGCTACGCTCATAGCCAAATAACATAAGTGCCGAAGGATTAATATGCTCAATCACCCCAAACTCGTCAATGGTAATGATCCCATCAATAGCATTCTCGATAATCGCATTTAACAACTTGGCTCTTTCCATGTATTTAATTCAAAAGGTTGTTCAAAGTTAAAATTTTTAGGGATTAGTGGTTAGTACTTGGAATAAGGAGCAAGGAGTAAGGAAAAAAGACTGGGTGTTTCTTACTAGTTCATTGGTTCACTAGTTCATTAGTAAATTAAGGTGTAAAATGGGTTATTCGTTTAATTGTTTCTTTTGCATTGTCTCATATCCCCCTCTCCGAGGGGGCAAGGGGGAGGAAAGTATTTATCAGTTTTAATTCTCCCTCTTAATCTCCCTCCAAAGGGACAGATTGTTCAATGCTTTTGATCCCCATCATCTTATTATCAAATCATCCCATTAGCTAATCACCAACTAAGTCTTTACTCCTTGTTCCTTATTCCTTGCTCTTTACTCCTTGCTCCTAATTAAAAACCACCTTCTCCAACCGTTCCTCTGATAAACGAAGCTCATTTAACACCTTCACATTAGCCAGTTCGGCAAATAAACCTTTATAGTAGTTGATCCCCTTATGTAACTGATCCTTAAAGCCATCCAAGTGTTTCTTCTTCTTCTCGCTAATATCCTCCCAATAGCGTTGAATCTCCGCTTGCAGGTAATCAATGTACAGGTTCAGCTCGTTTACAAATACATGCGGTCGTTGTACTTTTTCCAACAGGTTAATGCCGCCATAAATGTGTTTTACCATTTCATCCAACGAGTAAACCTGATTAAAAAACGCCAAGTTAGGTCCAGGGCAAATCGCTACCGCTTTGCTTTCCTTTGCCTTTAGCATATTGGTTTTGATATAGGTAGAAGTACACAAACCTTCGCACAAGCACACTTTTTCGGTAATGCGCTCGTAGGCCTTTTGGTGAGCTGCTTCATCCAGCTGTTGCGCAGCCAACTCCTTTAATTTCAGCTTTTGGTACTTACTGGAGGCCGTGCAAATGGGTTCCTTGGTAAACTCGGTATTGGTACACAAATATTTCTTGGTACACGGACTTCCAGGTTTTCCAGCCGCAATACGATCCAAACGTTGTTGCTCGGCGCTGCTATATTTGAAATTGTTAAACAGTACCCCCAACGGCGATGAATTGCTTAAATAGTAATCCTGCTGCTCTGCCTGGGCCAACTGCTGCAAGGTTTGTTCATCTACATTGGTGACCTCCGGCACCAGTAAAAACGGACTGCCCCAGCCTGTAGCATCTAGGCGATAATACTTGAGCAGAAATTCGTTCTCCTGTGCTGTGCCAATGCCGCCCTGCACGGTAATGCGCTGTTTGGGCATTTGAGCAATGCTGATATTCTTTTGCTGCAAGGCCTTAAGGTACAGCGTTTCCAATTCCAGCAACATTAAAGCACGACTTTGTTTAAACTCTTCTAAAATAGGCCCCAGCAAAAAGCCATCCGTAGCAAAGGCATGTCCACCACAGTTTAAACCTGATTCGATCCTAAATTCTGATACCCATAATCCTTTCTTTGCCAAAAACTTTGCTTGGATCAATGCCGAGCGATAGTCGCTAACCTTTAGGATAATACGCTTGTCCAAATCCCCCGCTTCACTGGGTTTAAAACACTCAAATTGCTCAATATAACTGTACAACCGGGGGTTCATTCCTGCAGAAAGCACTACAGAAGCTTTTAGTTCACTTTCGGCAAAGGCCTTAAGTGCCGCTAAGGCGTCGGTATTTTCATCGCCCAAGTAGGTACCATCTTTATCAAAGTTCAGCTTATCTACCTTGGCCATAATGTTCACATCGATATTGCCCTTTCTCATGCGCTGACGTAAACGGTCTTGGAAGATTTTCTTTCTTGGTCCTTCGGGATAGTCCATCATGAGTTCATAACCGTGCTTGGTCACCGAACCCTCGGGCAGCAGTTCAAAGTAGCGGCATATATCGCTTCCAGGCACAAAATCCTGCTGCTTAAGTGCCTCAAACTGTTCGTTAACCAATTGGTTAAGTAAGTTCAAATAAGCAGTAATGCGTTGTGCCCTACTATCCTCAACCTTTTTATCAATAGGCCGGTAAGGAATTTGTGCCAACTGTGAATGGTATTTGCGCATGCGCTCGGTAAGTTCATCATCAACTATAGAAACCACAGATGAAATACCATAGCGGGCTACTTTTAACGGAGTATCAATAGAAAAACCTAAGCCTAAAACGGGAATATGAAACTGATGGGGCATAAAATAAAATGGTGCTTTTCCGTCAAAATTATTGACACTGCTCACCTTTTAGCCGGTCACAGGTCACATTAAAAAGTGATTTGTATCATATTTAGGGACTAAGGGTTAGGAATTAGGAGTTAGTGGCTAATTAATTAGCTAATAGGATAATTGGTTAATGAGCTAATTACGTTCCTACATCGTTATCTCAACTACTTTGTTATTCTTCTCCTATTTTGAGCGAAGGATCTATGTAAAATGGATTATTCGGTTAATTGTTTAACTGGTTAATTGTAGCTCAATCCATTCCTATCCCGTCATCCTCACATACGCGGGGATCTTATAGCGTTATAAAATTTTTTATTGCTTTAAGATGCCCAATCGAGTTGAACATGACGTACCATTAGCACCACAAGCTAACTAAACACCCAGTCCTTGCTCTTTGTTCTTTGTTCCTTGCTCCTTGTTCCTTACTCCTTACTCCTTACTCCTTGCTCCTTGTTCCTTGCTCCTTGCTCCTCAGTATCAATTCTATGTTAAGCCAAACAGTTAACATTAACAAAATGATAATATACACTTAACGTCACAATGCCCTAGCTTTGCAAAAAGCCCATTCCATGAAGAAAGACAAACAAAAAGCCCAAGTTAAAGCCGATCGTAAAAAAGCAGAAAAAGTAATTAAAGCCACGCTAATTACCGAGCTCACCACCTTAGCCAGCAAATTCGCTGAACCTTCAAAGAAGCTAAAGAAACTGATCGAGAAATCAGCATCGGCATTTGCCAAAGAAATCAATAAAAACATTAAGCCTGCTGAAAAAGTAGCTACCGAGAAACCAGTAGAAACTACCGAAACTGCAACGCCAGCCAAAGTAAGCAAACCACGTGCTGCCAAGAAAACAGAAAAGGAAACAGCAAAATAGTTCTGTTAATTTATTGCACATAAATAGCTGTAGCGGTGCTGCTTGCATCATTATGGCTATTTTATTTTACGCACTATTTGTTTAAAAATTGAATTTCTATTTCATTTAGCAAATAATTAATTGCAACTTTGTATCAATAATGCAAAGGAGAACAACATATCGTAAAAAGGCAGCAAATCAATTTGCGGCATTTTTGTTAACGATATTGTTCTTGGCCATTCCGCTGGTGCAAACCTTGCACACACACCACGCCAGCAGTTTTTTCAGCAAAAACAATACAGAGAAATCATTTACCGATGCTAGTGAGAAGTGTCTCATTTGTGAGTACACTGCCGAAATAAAAGGCAAACAAATTCTCATGAGCTATCCACCAGTATTGGATATACCTACACAAGTATGTGCAACGCTTAACAGTTTTGTATATACCCGAATTTATAAGTTCACCCTACAGAACTTTTCCAACAAAGGCCCTCCCAGCCTTTTAGCTTAATTTTCTTTTAAGGCAACATACCCTGGGTATGCCCTGTCTGTAATCCGTTTATTTTTTAACTGAAAATGCCCTAGGGCGCTTTCTCCAAGCTATTTCTTGCTTTTGGTGATGACTTGCATCGCTATGTGTTAAATGTCATTATTTAGCGCTAGCCGGTTATATCGCCAAATGCTGAAACCAATTATTTCTGATGAAAAAATGGTATGCATTATTTTTTAGCTGCTTTTTAGCGAGCAATGTTTTGGCGCAAACTACCGAAGTGTCGGTATATGTAAGTACTGCACAACAAACCGCCGTTAAAGGTGCTAAGGTATCTTTAAACCAAGTTACAGTACTTACCGATGCTACTGGGACCGTTGTACTCAAAGACATCCCTTTGGGAAATTATGTACTAACCGTGCAAGCTACGGGCTATGCCGATTATGAAAAGCGTATACAGCTTACTGCAGCCAACAAGCATATCCATGTAAAGCTTAAGCCAGAAGTCACTTCACTTAAAACGGTAGTGATCAACAGCAATGCTCAAAACATCAAAAAAAGCAGTGAAGCCAGAAGCATAGAGGTGGTAGACCAGCGCTTTGTGCAACAACACTTGGGTGGCAGTTTAATGCAAACTTTAGATCGCCTACCGGGGATCAGCAATATTGGTATTGGTTCAGGCCAGTCTAAACCGCTTATCCGTGGCTTGGGCTTTAACCGGGTGGTGGTGGTAGACAAGGGCATTAAGCACGAAGGACAGCAATGGGGTGCCGACCATGGCTTGGAAATTGATCAATTTGCCGCTGGCGAAATTGAAGTCATCAAAGGGCCTTCCTCCTTTTTATACGGCGCTGATGCCATTGGAGGTGCCATTAACCTCAAGCCCATTAACATTCCGATGGGCCAAGGTTTTGGGGGGAGCATTAACCTGATTGGCAAGTCTAACAACGATCATTACGGTACTTCTATCAACCTTTTTGGTAGCAACAAGAAATGGTTTTTCGACAGCAGGGTCACTTACCAAAGCTATGCCGATTACCGCGTACCTACCGATACCGTTTATGTGTACGACTTTGCCGTTGGCCTGCATAAAAATAGATTACGCAATACTGCTGGCAGAGAAACCGGATTACATTTTAACACTGGATATGTGGGGCAACATTTTAAAACTTCCCTGCATGCCAGCAACAGTTATGCTAAAAGCGGCTTTTTTGCCAATGCGCATGGTTTAGAACCTCGCAGGGTTGATCAGGCTTTGCATGACCGTTCCAACCGGGATTTGCTTTCGCCCTATCAACGCGTTAATCACTTTAAGCTCATTAGCCGTACCGAAATTAGCCACCTAAGCAGTAAAACAGAGGTAGAACTGGGCTTTCAGCGAAATTTCAGACAGGAGTTTAACCACTACGTTAATCACGGTTATATGCCTCCCGTTTATCCTATCGAGATGAACATTCCTCAGCATTTAGAACGGGAATACGACAAGTTCATCTACTCGGGTAATTTAAGACATAGTTTCATGCTAAATCAGCATCAACTACAAATTGGTTTAAATACCGATTATCAGGACAATAGCATTAATGGCTGGAGCTTTTTAATCCCAGGTTTCCAACAGTTCAATACTGGCTTATTTGTGTATGATAAGTATGTGCTGAACCATCAGCTCATTTTGCATGGCGCCTTGCGTTACGATTATGGCCATATCCAATTTGAAAGATATGATGATTGGTTTACTTCTGAACAAAAAGAAGGGAATACGACTACCATTGAGCGTTTAACCCGTGCCGCTAGTTTCAGTAGAGATTTCAACAGCTTTGTATGGTCGGCAGGCATGAACTATAACCCCGGTAAATTGGGTTTTAAGGTAAATATTGGCAAAAGTTTCAGGATGCCAATTGCCAAAGAGCTGGCAGCAAATGGTGTAAACTACCATTATTTCAGTTACGAAAAGGGAAATGCCAATTTAAATGCCGAGGTAGCTTATCAAGCTGATTTGGGCATTACTTATACCGAAAAGAAATGGGGAGTAAGCTTTAGTCCGTTTTACAACTATTTCCCTAACTATATCTACTTAAATCCAACCCCTTACCACGATTATTATTATGGTGCAGGCAACCAGGTATTTGAGTACACCCAAAGCCGTGTAATGCGCTATGGCGCCGAGCTTAAACTTAACTACCAGTGGCTGCCTAGTTTTAGTACCGAGCTTTTGGGCGAATACTTGTACAGCGAGCAACTATCAGGCGATAAAAAGGGTTTTACTTTGCCCTTCTCTCCTGCTCCTTCCGCACTGATTAACCTTACTTGGTCGCCAAAACTATCGGATAAACTGCGTAATAACTACCTATCGGTAGATTACCGCCTTACTGCTTCACAAAACAATATTGTACCGCCGGAGAAGAAAACGCCTGGCTATCAAGTGGTGAATGTGCAAATGGGCACCACCTTAAACTTGAGCAAACAAGTATTTGAACTGAGTGTACAGGCACAAAACCTGCTCAATGCCAAATACCTCAATCATACCAGTTTCTATCGTTTAATCGAACTACCCGAGGCTAGTCGTAACCTCATCTTATCTATCAAAATGCCTTTTAAAATCAATTAAATAAATCACTAACAAACATTAGCATGAAAACAAAACATATGCTGGTAGCCTTTTTGGTCTTAGCAGGCACCTTTACCGCATGTAAAAAAGACAAAGCCGAACCTGAACCAGCAAAGCCTAGCGTTCAAAACGTTGAAATTGGCTATGCCAATAATAAACGGGCAATACGGGGGCGAGATTTCCACCTGAATGCAGATGTATTGGCAGGCAGTAAAATCACCTCTGTAATGGTCAAGATTTTACAGAAAACGAGCCAAACCTATACCGCTAACTGGAAATTAGAAATCACCTGGGATGAGTTTAAGGGCGTAAAAAACACCAATGTGCATAAACACTTTACCATTCCAGCCGAAGCGCCAGAAGGCACCTACGACTTCTTTTTTATTGTAAATGATGAAAATGGTAGCAAGCTTGAACTAAAGGAAGATTTCGTGATCATCGATGCGGCAAATATGCCTGTAGATCCTATCGTAGACCGAGATATCTTCTCCAGAAATGGCACCATGATCTACTACATGAATACCTATGTAGAAAATCCTTTGGTGTTTAAAAAGAATGATGAGTTTACCGCTCGTACGCAAATCAAGCAAATTCAGGGAGATGGGATCCTATATACCGTACTCATCAACAGAAAGCTGAACTATTTCCCTGAAACGGTTGGTCAATTGGACCCAGAAAAAGGGATCATCATTTCCAAGATAGAACATAAAGGCCTTGGACCCGCATCAAGTATCACCACGCTAAAAAATGTAAATGGTGTTTGGGGCGGCGACTCCATTTTTATTGGAGCGCAAAATGACGGTATTGGCAATGCCATTTCTGGCGAAAAAGCATGGGCTTCGGGTCAGTATAATTTGGTGATCCTTTACCACAACTCTACCTATAATGTCAGTACGCATAAATCAATTCCCATCACCATTAATTACGAATAATAAATCATATCCATTAACCATTTAATATCAAATTTTAATCAAATGAAAACAAACAAATTTCTACTCTTAGCCTTACTTTTTGTTACGGTGTTAAACGCTTGTAAAAAAGACGACGATGAGGTGATTACACAAGCGCCTAAAATTACGGCACTTGAGATTGGCAGCAATAATAACAAAACCGCGTACCCGGGCAACGACTTACACGTGGAAGCAGCCATTGAAGCACTGGGAAACATTGCTGAGGTAAAACTAGAAATTAACCCAGTAAGTGGCACAGGTTGGAAACTAAGCACTACCTATACCGATGGTTTCAAGGGGTTAAAGAATGCAGAATTCCACAAACATATTGACGTGCCAGCCACTGCCGCAGTGGGTAATTACAAAGTAGTGCTTACCGTAACCGACCAAATGGGTAAAATCACTAAAGTAGAATCAGATTTAAAAGTAGTGGTTGACCCTACTCTACCCTCAGTAACTAACCTTGAAGTGGAATATGAAGGCAACGATGAAATACACCTTGATGCTACCGTAAATGCGCCTGGAAAAATTGCTAAAGTAGTGGTTGAAGTACATGGTGGTACTTATAACAAAGAGTTTGAATTTACCGATGCCGCTATGGTTGGACAAACCACTTACAAGTTCCACAAACACGTACACATCACTGGCGCACCAAACGGGCACTACCATATTCATGTAAAGGTGATTGATCAAGCGGGTAAATCCATTGAAGTAGAAGATCATTTTGATAAGAAATAAGGCAGTTTTTAGTTAGGAATTAGGAACAAGGAGCAAGGACTTAGTTGGTGATTAGCTAATAAGCTAGTGGGATGATGGGATAATTTGATGATAGGAATAAATAGCACTGAACAATCTCTTCCCTTGGAGGGAGATTAAGAGGGAGGATTAAAACTGATGAATACTTTCCTCCCCCTTGCCCCCTCAGAGAGGGGGATAAGAGACAATGCGAATGACATAATTAAACGAATAACCCATTTTACACCTTAATTTACTAATGAACTAGTAAGAAACACCTGGTCTTTGTTCCTTACTCTTTGCTCCTTATTCCAACTACTAACTACTAACTACTAACTACTAACCACTAATAAAAAATGAACAAATTAAAAATCACCAGCCTCGCCATCATCCTCCTTTTGGGTATCGCAAGCGGCTGTAAAAAAGGCAAAGAAGAGGTCGATACCATTTATCCTACCATTTCCATAGAAGCGGCGAATGCTTTTCCCAAGCAATGTAGCATCCTTAAAAGAGGTGAAAAATTTATCTTTAGAGCTGATTTATCAGATAATATCGCTTTAGGCTCTGTAAGTGTGGATATCCACCATAATTTCGACCAACACAGCCACAGTACCGAAGTATTAGGCTGTAACATGGATACTAAAAAGACCCCAGTTAATCCGTTATTATACATTAAGGACTTCCCCATCCCCAGCGGACAAAAGAACTACCAAATTGCACAGGAAATTGAAGTGCCCGCCAATGTAGATCCAGGCGATTATCACTTCTTAATTAGGTTAACCGACCAATCAGGTTGGCAAACCATCAAAGGTTTAAGCATCAAAATACAATAACGCATTATGAAACCAATTAAAGCATTATTCATTATCCTATCGGTTACCTTCATGAGCAGCGGATGTAAGAAAGACCACCATCACGACGAAGCCACACCTGAAAAACCGTTTGTGATTACCGAACATTACATTGCCGGAACACTTAGCCCAAAAACAGGAAGCAAGTACACCAGTGTATTCTTTATCCAACTTTTAAAAGATAACAAAGCTACCTTCATCAACTCCTCAGCAAACAACCTAGCGGGAACCTATACCCTCACCGATACGGAATTGGTTTTTGAAGTAACAGGCGGCAACGCCCGTATCGCCAAGTTTACCCTAGATAAAGACAAAAAAGTAACTAGCGCATACTACAAAGCGCTAACGACCGAATATGAAGCAACAGGCGAATTACTTCCCGTAAAAGAAACCAATGAACTGGTTGGAAAAACCTTTAAAGGTGATGAGTATAAAATGGGCGAAGTAAGCAATAGAACTGGCCTAAGCTACAGTTTTGGGGCTAACGCCTATGGTTCTGGAACTGATGTTGCCACCATCGACAAAACAACCAATAATTATACCCTTATTGGAGGTAGTGGATTTAAATATGTAAATGGTAGCACTGTAGAGCTGGGCTTTGTTTCCAATAAAAAGCTCACTGTTTTCAGACTAAGTGGCCTGTATTATTATGGGAAGTACCAGCAACAGTAAATAAAGATCGTTCGTTTAGGTTAGTTGCAATGGCCCCAGTGGATTCTGGGGCTTTGCACTTTTTCTATTCAAAAAACCTCGTAGGTTTTAGAAACCTACGAGGTTTAACTACTTATCTGATCGTAGCAGTCTACTACTGTCTTGATCCAAAAACAACACTGCCTTAGGATGTGTTCTTAATATCGTAGCTGGGTTTTCGGTACTGATTTCACTGTTCAACGTATGAGCTACCGCCTGAGCTTTTGTTGGTCCAGGCACTACACAATTAATATAACCAGCACTCAACAAAGCTGGAATGGTTAAGGTGAGCGCTTGTTTGGGCACTTCATTTAAAGCAGCAAAACAGCCGTCATTTACTTGCTGCTGCCTACAAACCTCATCTAAAACAACCACTTT
The DNA here is from genome assembly GCF_003313505.1 of Pedobacter nanyangensis. Lineage (GTDB taxonomy): Bacteria > Bacteroidota > Bacteroidia > Sphingobacteriales > Sphingobacteriaceae > Pedobacter > Pedobacter nanyangensis. Next base: position 518,012 of record NZ_QMHO01000002.1, read on the forward strand.
TACTATTTTAGGATCTTCAAAATCAGCTACTGGAGGGTCGTTAAAAGCCAAATGTCCGTTTTCGCCAATTCCCATGCATACCACATCCACAGGATACTTGGCCAATAAAGAAGCATATCGAGTACATTCAGACTCTATATCATCGGCATTGCCATTCAGGTAATTCACCGACTTGAAATTGAACTGGCTAAACAAACGTTCTTTCAAGAAATTCCCAAAACCTTGTGGGGCATCGGCAGCTAAGCCAATATATTCGTCCATATGAAAGGCATTGATCCGTTGCCAATCAAGGTTCTCGTATTTTAGAGACTGTAAAAATTCGTTTTGCGAAGGTGCTGCGGCAAATATTACATTTATTTCTGCTTTTGTGCCCAGCAGCTTGTTCACTTCCTTCGCAAATTTTTCGGCTGCTGCTGCTCCCATTTCTTCTCGGGTACGGTATATTCTGGTATCAAGTTTATTTTCGTAATCTGTGGTCATAGTGGTATTTATGTTAATGCTTTAATGCCGTCTATCAACTAACTGAAGGCTAATTCTCCAAAAAAGTCTTTCCGATGAAAGTCGGGCTGTTCCGCTTCAATCATGTTCCAGGTTAAAAAATGTGGTTGCGGTAGGCCATCGCCACACTTATAGAAATTGCCTTTGGCTTTAAGGTGATGGAAGGAATCCAATTGATGTACCATAAATATCTCTTTAGGGATCACCAGCATAATTTCCCAATCAAATCCATCGTTACCGTTTAGCGTACTGTTGGCATTTATTCTGGAAGAAAAACTGAGCTGCCTGATCACTTCAATAGGCAGCAGTTTCCTGTTATTACGATCAGCACCGTAACCTATTTTGGTAAAACCTAAGCAATTAAATTCCAAGTTATAATAGCCCCAATCGTCAAAAGCGATAAAGAGCTCTACACAACTATCGTTATGGATATTGCCATTGGTAACTTCATTTGCGGCAAGGTATTTTTCGGTAATGATGTATTTTAACAAGATGGCCTGTCCATTGTGGGCCATGGTAAATTTGGCCTGTACATTGGCCTGATAAGCGGGCCAGGGGTTACAATCAATAGGTATAGCCCTCAAATGGTCCATCAATTGATTGAGTTTTTCTACCTTTTGGGTATCTTCTGTTTCTAAAAAAGGGATCTCTAATCTTCTCACGCTCATTTCCGCTGTGTATCGGCTTTAAATTTTGATTTCATCTTTTGTATAAACCACGTTTCCTTTCACTATGGTGGTTTTAATGTTGATATCATCGTCAAAAATGACAATATCCGCATCTTTGTCCTTCACCAATTCGCCTTTGGTTTCTTGGATATTCAGGATTTTTGCCGGTGTTGCACTGGCCATTTTAACGGCATCCAGCAAAGGCACTTCGGCCAGTTTAATCATATTTCTCACCAAACGATCTGTAGTGGCAACACTGCCTGCAAATGCGGTACGGTCTGGCAATTTGGCTACACCGTCTTCAATAATTACTGCTAAACCGTCTTTTAAACTACCCAATATGCTTTTTCCTTCAGGCATGCCTGCCCCCCTCATGGCATCGGTAATGAGGGCGGTATTTTCTGCGCCTTTAATTTTGTAGATCAACTTCAATAAAGGAGCTGGTAAATGTACCCCATCTACAATAATCTCCACGGTCATGCCATCCAACAAATAGGCGCTTTCAATAGCTCCCGCATAGCGGAAAGCATTACGCCTGGAAACACCCGACATACAGGAGTAAAAATGTGTGGCATGGGTAAAACCTACCTTATAGGCCTCTACTACCTCTTCATAAATGGCATCGGTATGAGCAATAGCAGCAAGCACGTGATGTTGTTGCAAAAATTTGCCAAAGGCAATAGTGCCAGGTAGTTCGGGTGCTGCACTCCAACGCTTGATATGTTTGGATGCCGCCAACACTTCTTGGTACTCCGCTGGATCTGGATTTCTGATGTAGCGGGGATCTTGGGCACCCTTTTGCGACATCGCAAAATAAGGGCCTTCAATATGTATCCCTACGAAATCAGCTCCTAGGTGGCTTACCGCTAGAGCTTGCTCGTAAATATCCAAGGTTGCCAGCAAGTCTTCCTTTTCACAACTCAATGTAGTAGGCATTAAGGCCGTAGTACCATATTTGGCATGTGTGTTGGCAATAGCTAAAAAAGCATCCAAGGTATTGTCCATAAAATCGTGGCCACCACCACCATGAACGTGCATATCAATAAAGCCAGGTGAAACATAATTACCGTTGGCATTGATCTCCAATGCACCTTCCACAGCAATATTGTGGGCGCTAATCTCTGCGATCTTTCCATCAGCAATAATTAATGTCCCTTCCTTTAATAAACCAAAGGGAGTAATAATTTGAGCATTGAATATTTTGGTATAATTTTTCATGATAGTTTATTTTGTGGTCCAGCTTTTTATTTTGTGGCCATAGAAAGCGTAAAAAATAAGGTAAACGTAACACGGTATCAGTACCCAATAAGCCTCTCTTAATCCATGTTGATCTGCCCAATAACCGTATAAAAGCGGCATAATGGCATTACCGCAAAGTCCCATGATCAGCAGCGAGGCTCCCGTTTTGATAAATCTGCCGAGGTTATCTAGCGCCAAGGGCCAAACGCCAGCCCATATCATAGAATTGGCAAAACCCAACAACACAATAAACCATACGGAAATATCTGTTTGGTGACCAAACAAAACAGTTTGTTTGGAGAACAACAGAATGCAGCAACTTAGCACTAAGCCTAGCACAGTACAAATCTTTAAAGCTTTTAGCTGCGATAATACTTTGGGGATAAAGGTAATCCCTAATAAATAGCCAACAATGGTGGCCGTAAGTGTATAAGATGGAAAGGTTTTGGCTTCCATAAAATCCATGCCGTGGTGGGTGGCATAATTTACGATACTATCTACCGCAATTACCTGCGAACCCACGTGAAAGAAGATCGCAAAAGCCCCCAATACCAAATAAGGAAAATCGAGAACGCTGCTTTTGCCCGCATTGGTGCTCAAAACCTCTGCCGATTCATGATCAGTATCTATTTCTGGCAAAGGAGAAAACCTTACAAAAAGCCCCAAAACCAACAGTAGTGCGGCTACCACACCGTACGGAAGCACTACCCTTTGAATAAGCGCATCCAAGGCTTGGGCTTTTTCCAGGCCCTGCAGCAATGCAATTTTTTTAAACAGGGTACTATCGGTTGGGTGCAAAACTACTGCCGAAAACAGCAACGGCGCAATAATGCCTGCCAGTTTGTTGCAAATGCCCATAATGCTGAAACGTTGGGCAGCTCGTTCCTTGGCGCCCAAAATGGTGATGTACGGATTGGCCGCAGTTTGTAAAATGGCCAAACCTATGCCCAATGTAAACAATCCCGTCAGAAAAATCCCATAAGTTCTTGTTAATCCGGCAGGTACAAAAAGTAATGCACCTATACACATCGCCCAAAAACCAAACATCATTCCTTTTTTAAACCCTACTTTTTTTAATAAATAGCCCGCAGGCAACGACATCACCAAATAAGCAATGTAAAAGGCAAAGGCCACCAGGTAAGATTGGAAGTGGTTAAGCTCGCACGCTATTTTAAAGAACGGAATAAGAATAGCATTGATCCAGGTAACAAAACCGAAAATGAAGAACAGCAGCCCTATAATTGATATGGATACCACACTGTCCCTTTTGGACAAACTACTCACCTGCACTGCTCTATTTGGTTCCATCGTTATTTATTTTATCGGTTTTGGACAATTCGCTACCTCTGCCTGCGTGGTTAAAAGTTCTAAAAATTAATTGGCCGGCCATATTTACCGGCTGCGTATATCGGGGGCTTTTCATGGTTGGTACGGAACCATCCACGGTGTACCTAATGCTAAATCCAGGTAACTGGACGTTTGCAGCTACTTTGCCATTTTCAACTTTCAAACCTGGTGTAGGAATACGGTAATTGAAACCACCGGCATAGTGGTCCAGTCGTTTAAGCTCTCTTTTTCCTAAATTGTGGTAAAAGCTAGAAAGTGATTGCTCATACTGTTGTTTGGCGAGGCTTTCGTTGGTTTCCTCGGCCCAATCCGGACTTTTTGCCCAAGCTCTTTCGGCCAAAGCCAATAATCTGGGCAACAGTAAATATTCCAAGTGATCTTTATTTTTGATGGTTTCAGACCATAGCTGGCCCTGTAAACCAACAATATTGCTTTTGCCTGTAGCAGTAAGTTTTTCTGCTTCATTTAGCACCTTTTCACTAAGTTGCCTACCTAAGTAATTTTTCTGCTGATTTTTCAAATAATTATAGGGAATGAAACTGAAAGGTTTGTCGAGTTCCGTAAAACCTCCCCAATAAAAACCAGGTTCCTGAAATTTCTTAAAGTAGGCCATATCAAAATAAAAAGTGCTTACAAAGGAAATGATGACTTTATAGTTGCCATTGGCCAAGCGGTAGGCTAAATCTTCGTTGCCCAGCAAGTTATTCCATACGTTTACATGCACGTTCTGATTACTGAATTGATCGTTTACCAACCACTTAGATTTACCATTTTCCACGGCTTTTTTTAAGCCTACCTCTTCCCAACCTGATAAATAAAGCCCCTTCTTTTTAAGCATGGTATTCACTTTACCAAAATAGTAGTCCCAAAGGTCTGTGGTAGTTTGTATGCTTTTATCTTGTTGTTTTAGTGCATTAAATGCAGGAGATTTTTCCCAAACGCCCTTAGGTACCTCATCACCACCGAAGTGAATCGTTTCTAAAGGAGCATTGGCTTCGCGGTACATGGTGATGATTTCATCGGTCACTGTTTCTAAAAAGCGGTACACCGATGGCATGGCTACGTCCATCACGTTGTCGTTCCATTTTTGCACAGAGCGATAAACCGACTGATCTTCGGGATGGTGGAGCAAATACTGTTCTGCAGCAGTTTTATTTCCTTTTTTCAATAAATCTTGATAACGTTTATCCATGGCCTTAATAGCAGCTCTGGCGTGCCCCGGAGTTTCTATTTCGGGAATAACACGGATATGCCTGGCTGTAGCGTAACGTAAAATCTCCTTAAAATCTTCTTTACTATAATAACCACTTCCAGGCAGTTGATCTGCATAAGGTCCAGATCCGTACGCGGGTTGCAAATGACTTCCCTTGGCATCCAAATGTGCACGCTTGGCACCCACAAGGGTAAGTTCTGGTAATGCTGGTATTTCTAACCGCCAGCCTTCATCATCGTTCAGGTGAAAATGCAGGGTATTGATCTTGTACAACGCAAAAACGTCCAACAGCTTCAATATCTGTGCTTTTGGCTGGAAATTCCTAGCTACATCAAGCATAAAGCCACGGTACCCAAAACGCGGACTGTCCGTTACTTCTACGCCAGTTAAAACAATGGTCTTATTTTTGTTACTTGCAAATGCGGCGGGATCAATCAAAGTTTTTAAAGATTGGATGCCGTAAAAAATACCGGCATTGCTACCTGCTTTAATAACTATTCCATTTTCATTTACGCTTAGGCTATAGGCTTCATGTGCCGAACCATCTTTCAACAAACTAATCGTAGGCTTTGCATTGGAGAGTTTACTGGTGCCAATTTTTTTGCCAAACAGCTTAGCAAGATCAGTGGCCAATAAATTGGCTTCATTTTCAAAACCGGCTTCATAACCAATGGTCAGCTTTGCACTTAAAGCCAGCGACTTTGCATTTTCCTGATAGCTTATTGGTGTAGGAAATACCTTCGCCAATTTGTTTTCGCTTACCTCGGCAATGCTCTGGTTGGCCTGAAAAATCATTTCGGGCGTGGTTTCCTTGTCGCCACCTACCCTATAAAACTTTTTTTGATCAGGAGGCGCTATAAAGCCTACTGGCTTAAATGGTACAATTTCATTGGTGCTGTCCCAAACCAGATAAAAACCTTGAGGCGAATCTGAAGTGTTTACCATCCAAGCGTTAGCGAGCATTTCATATTTTAAACTTTCTCCTGGTTTAAGTCCTTTAAAATTCTTACCGGGTGTAAAACAGGATAAATCGCCATTGAGATGAGCCACATCAAACGCTTGGCTGGTGGTTTTTGGGCTAATCACCCTAATAAAATTGAAGTACAATTTCCATCCTTCTTTTGGCAAGGTGGTTTTGCCCACATTCTTGATTACCAATACAGATAGCCCCTGTTCGTCTTTCAGGTAGTTATTTTCGAGTGGTTGCCAAGTAATGGCCAAATCTAAATCCTGCACTTTTTGGATTTGTGCAAATGCTATAGTTCCAAACAAGCTGAACAATATGGTATATAGAAACTTCATCTTAATCATTGGTTTTACTTCTGGATAATCGTTGGATCAAGAGCTTGATTTTGGCATTCCTCAATTGGTTTTCCTGATCAAGTTCTGCATCGTATAAAACATGTTTATGGAGTGCGATAAACCTTTTGTCCAGTTTTGCGGTATCTATCTGCTGCAATTGTTTGAGGATATCCGGTATCCTGCTTTCCCTAAAATCTACACTGTTCACTTCTATTTCGAGAGCCATGTAAGTGAGGTACTGCACTCTGATATCGGCCATTAGGCGATAATGTTCAAATTCTTCTTTGTTTTTTAAGGGCTTAAGCTCATAAAGTTGATTTACCGCCAGCTTAGCACTATCCAGTAGCTGAAGGATGTTTACGTTTTTATTGCTCACCACACCTTGGTTAACCTCATAAGGAGCTTTGGTGAGTGCATCCCAAAAGATTTTACTTTGTGTTTCGTTAAACCCGTAATTTTTAAGGCTGTAGTTTTTGGCAAATTGCTCAATGTTTAATGGTTCTTTCGCTTTTAGGGCTTCAAAATAAGCATCAATAAGCATGTTAAAGCCTGTAATGGGATACACCCTTCTAATGGCATATAGGTCTACAATATCCCTGGTGGTTTCAAACACAGGAGAATACAATCCCGAAGTAGACCACGAGGTCATGACAATACCTTTGTAGCCGAAGTTACGGGCCGTTGGGATAAAATCTTTGATGTTCTTAAAGTGCTTTTCCCATTGGGTTAAGAAATAGTTATCCGGATGGCTTCTGATAGCGGGTGATCCCCATATCTCAAAACCGCTCTGCAACAGCTTGCTGTGATCGCCAAACATGTTAATGTCCCAGCCGTAATTCCAATCGATAAAGATGGTTTGTTTCGGTAAATACTTTAATGCATCTGGATATTTAATGGCAATATCAGCCCATAGCACGGGTGTTTTGCCCAAGCTTACCACCAAATCGCAAAGCAATTTGATATAATCGCCATACAAACGGCCCTTGCCCAGTTCTTGTGCTTTCTTCTTTGATTTTTCGGAATGTCCGAGCAAATAGGTTTCATCACCACCAATATGGATATATTTAGAGCTGTGGGTAGAAATCAAATCGGTGTACAGATCCTTAAATAGCGCCTTGTTTAAATCTTCTTGTAGCGGATCAACCTGCGAATAGTCTTTTTGGTCTTCTCTTTGGTTTTTGTACCGATAGTTGCGCAGGATATACTCCACGTGGCCAAAACTTTGCTGCAGCGGAATTACGTCAATATGGATGGATTTGCAGTAGCCGATAAAATCCACCACCTCTTCCCTGGTATAGGCAAACCTGTTGGCAATCATCGGATGATTCTTAAACGGATAGGTGGCCTCCCATTCCATCACCAAGGTATTGACACCATTTTCGCTCAGCTTTTTGGCAAACTGTTTTAATGCAGGCATTTTCATCACTTGTATCCTAAGATCTAAGTGAAAGCCCTTTACCAAAAAGTCATTGTTTTTAGGGTTTGCCTGTGCTAACACCAAACTTGCGAAGAGTACGAAAATTATACTGAGAATGTGTCCTTTTTTCACCTGAATGTTATTTAATAAACTTGAAACTTTTACTTTGATTTCCTACTACAATGCGGGCCACATATAATCCTGCCGGAATATTGCCAAGGTTGTAACTGTAGTTGTTGACTTGTTTTTGATAGTGTATTTTTTGGTTCAGTACCTTCTTTCCCGAAAGATCGGTAATGCATATATCTCCATTTCCAACGGAATTGGCCAAAGCCGAAATATGGATGGCATTGCCTGTTTTAGAGAATTGGATATCACTGCCTAATTCAAAATTAAGCCAGGCTACCTTGTCAAAAGTTGTGGTTTTCCCATCCTGATCTACCTGTTTAATTTGGTAATAGTTGTTGCCAGCCGCTGGGTTAAAATCCGTATAGGTGTAGTCGTTCTGCACACCGGCCACTGCTTTGCCTGGCACTTTGGCAATGGCTTCAAAACCATTTGAACTTTGTGTTTTTCTCCACACTTCGAAATAGTCATTATTTTTTTCCGAAGACGTTTGCCATTTAAGAAAAGCGCTATTTGACCGCTTAATTGCTACAAAATCCACAAAGCTTACTGGCAGCGTACTGGTAGGAATAAACCTGATATCGAAATTGCCAAATCTGGTAGTCGCTAAAATCCCAGCTGTACTTCTAACGCCTTGTAACATGATGCTATTAAACTCAGTTCCAATAGCCATCTCGCCAGTGCGCGGAAAATTAACCAATGATGAAGCTCCCATAATTCGTGCGCCGTTTACCCAAATATTAAAGGTTCCCGATGGCAGCGTGTAAGTGTTGCTACCTCTCACATATTGGTGCGCACTGCTGTGGTTGTTGGCATATATCTCCAGGTCGTAATTGCCGCCATTTTTACTAAAAGTAGCAGAGTTGATGGTAATTGGCGCACCATCAGTACCACGATAAGAGAAGGTGATGGTGGTGCTGGTTAAATCCCATCTCAAATAATTGAAAATGCCGGGCACAGTTCCTCCTTGTAAAATGGCTGTATTGTTAAAGATGTTGTTTCCTTCGGTTGCGCTAGCACTGTTCCCAAAAGCATAGGTAATTGCACCGGTACTTGCCGTAGTATTATCAAATGACATTTTAAAAAAGGTACTGGTAACCGCACTTAGCCCCTGGATATTATATAAAGATAATTTGTTTGGTGCAGAAGTAGAATTGCTTGCCGTTAAGGTAACTGATGCGGGCAAACTATTAATGGTAAAACCGCCCGAAGAACTTGCGCCGGTATATACCCTTGCGTAACCACTTGCCGGATAAGCTAAAAATCCGGGTACGGCACTGGTAGATACTGATGATTTTGACGTACCTGTTGCATTGTAGGTACTGCCGTTGTTCCCCGTGCCACTACCAAAATCATAATTAAATGGCGTATTACCCTCTCCCTGCCAAACACCCTGCGCATCTGCGTTAACAAGTTGGCCCAGTAATAACGATGCGATGAATAAACATTTCCTTTTCATGATGCGGCTTTATTTGGTAGCGTTCATTTGAATGTTGCTTAAACTGAGGGTAAGTGCATTAGGCACAGAACCTTTGCTGTGGTAGCCCTGAAACATAAAGCTATTTAATGGGGCTTCAGGTGCCAATTCTCCACTTGCCGGAATACCTGTTCCGTTTTCGGTACTGATCAAATTACCATCTACCCAAATATTAAAAGTTGCCGGCGCAAGTTCATAAGCTTTGCCCTGCTTGGTATATTTTTGCGCTGTTGCGGCATTATTGATGTATAGCTCTACTTGATGCTCACCGTTTTTGGTAAAGCTATTGGCATTAATCAATTTATAGCCATACGAGCCGTTGCTTAAAATTCTGTAAGAAAAGAAAACCGCCTTATTGGTGCTAAACTCCCACCGTAGTCCCGCAAATACACCAGTAGCATCTGCGCCAGTAAGTGACGCGGTATTCTTAAAAATATTATTTCCCCTAGCATGGCCTATACCAAAAACTACCGCACCATTTGTTGGATCATTGTCGCCTTTGAACGAAACGTTAAAGAACAGGCTTGATACAGGGCTTGCCTTGGCAATATCATATACCGCAAATTTATTTGCACTGGCATTGCTTGAAGCTACTAAAACCACCTTTGCGGCCACATCTTTACCTGCTATTTTAATGGTACCACCTGCATTAGCGCCAGTAGTTACTGCGGCAAAACCTGATGGCGGATATGCTAAAAATCCAGGAGTTGCGGTAGAGGAAACAGAGGTTTTAAGGGTTTCGCCGCTGGTAAATTGATCGCCAGCATTACCTGTTCCTTTTCCAAGGTTGTAGCTCCAAACCGTCCCCTTTTGGTCAAAAGTTCCGGCCTCGGCCCAGGTTTTGTTTTGTGCATGGGCTATGCCTAAAAACAGCATTAATGCCGTGGTAATGTGTAGTATTTTTTTCATATTTAATTAGTTTAATGGTTTGTTTTATTTTGCTTGATAAGCTCCTGGCGTAAATTTGCTTAGGTTTATGTTGGTTCCATAGAAATCTTTTGAGCCTAAGTCGGGAAGCCAATAGTTACCTTTTATTTCGCTTTTGGCCAATGCCTTGTTTAAAATTGGACTGGTAGCTTTAAGCTTAAAACCTGTTGCAGAGGCAAAACCTTTACCGTAGTTCAATGGATTTACCAACTGCGGATCTGTAAAAATTCCCTGATCATCCTTTACATAAAACTTCTCGTAACCGAAATAAACATTCCCATTGAAAATGGCCGTTTGCCCTCCAGATTTCACCACCAATTCCCCCTGTCCCTCATGGTAAAAAATGTTGTTATAAAATTTAGAAGTGTTTAAGGCTTCATCGGCAATAACCACCGCCTCATGCGCCTTATTTAATACGATGGTATTGTTGTGCGCAATGGCCGTTCCCCTAACATGGTTTGCCCAAACCGGGAAATCGAATACATGCAATCCTTTTATACCATCGTTTACACTCACATTGTGTCTAATGATGGCATCTTCTGAAGTACTGGTAATGAGTACAAAACCACCTTCATTATCATGTGAATAGTTGTATTGGATCACGGTACGATAGGCATCTTCATCTGCATCAAACGCCTGCCCGTCTTTACCACCTCTGGTGTGGTACACTTCGTTGTATTGAAAAATGGTTTCATCGGTACTGCGGCACCATAAGGCTACTCCATATCTTACCAATTCCTCATCAGCATGGTGTGTTTCCCACACTTCGTTATGCTCTACCAGTGCTCGGTAAGTGTATCTCACAATCACACCGTCGCCAGCACAATGATGGATTTTATTTCTTCTGATCACCAAATTGGTGATAGGCCTGTTACCTTTCACCGCTTTTTTGCCATCGGTTAAATTGGTGAAAATACCCAAACGCACCACATTGGCAATCTCACAATCTTCAATCAGGATATCATCAAATTTGCTTTCGGCATTGCCGATAATTCCAATACCACCGGTGTTCTTTCCTTTCATTTCGAAAGAGTAGTCGCCCATAACGTCGTGGATGTAGAGGTTTTTGAGGTGGATATGCTTTCTCGAAGCGCCATTATCTTTCACCAGTACTCCCAATCTACTTCCAATAGTGGTTGCGTTATTGGTGATTTCCAAGTGATTAACCTCCCAATAGTCTACATCTTCTAATTTTAATACTTCTGATACCTTTCCTTCTCCGTCCAGCAAAGCTTTTTTTGTGCCGCTATAAACGGAAACCACAATGGGATTGGCCGCATCGCCAGATCCTTTTGGAATTAACTGCCCCGCCCAACGATCGCCGGATTTAAAAAGTAGCGAATCACCGGCCATAAACTGGTAAGCATTTACCTTTTGTAGCGATTTCCATGCTTTTGCAGGTGTTTTTCCATTATTACTATCGTCACCATTTCTGGCATCCACATAAAAAGTACTTCCCTTTCTTTGGTTTGGGGCCGCTGGTGTATTTGCTTTTTTACAGGCGAAGGCCGAGAACTGGATGCAAAGAAATAAGAGCGTAAATGTTTTGATCTTCATTTTATTGGATGTTTACGGTAATTTTAAGTGGCGTATTGTAAAAACCGCCATTGTTGTCTTTGGCCTCTACGATGATTTCATCTGTATTTCCACTTCCGGAGTACAGGTATTTGATCGAACCATTCACCAAGTCGGTTTGTGAAAAGCTAGCGTTAACAGGCAATGGGATACCATATTTCACCAAATAACCGTTAGTAGGTATCTGATTAATGATATAGCTGATATTTTTGTCATCAGCGCCATTCATTTTGAGCTGCGTAGTGCTAAGTTTAGCAAAACCATCTTTTGCCGAAACATTAAGGGCGGCCGCATTTCCAAAAGTTAAAATGGTGGCTGGCGGACTTGAGATACTTAAATAAGCCTTGAATTTTCCTGAATCGAACTCCCTAGGATAGATTTTCACGAAGTTATCGTTATTGTGATTCATCAAAATATTCAGGAATGTTTTATTGCTGCCATACAGCTGGCTCACCAATGAAGTTACATCCATGGTGATCCAACCAGTTTGCCCGGCGGCCAACGAAACATTGGCTAAACTCACCCTATCATAAGTAGGTGCGGTTGTCCAGGTCACTGTAGTTTCATCAAAATTGGTATCAGCACCTGCGTAAGCGGTTAACGATGAAGCCAGACCAGTAAAATACACGTAAAAGTTGATTTTAGCCAATCCAATTTTGTTTCCAAAACTAGGTGTGGTCAACGGAAATTGGAATAGCCCCATCCTATCTACAGAAACATCTTTACCGTTCGAATTCTTCATATCAATACTGGTAGCATTGTTAAAGTTCTTGTTCCTGTTTGCGGTACCATTCTGGATAAAAAGATCCTTGGTTACATGAATGATATCAGTTTGCGCACCTACCGAGCCCGAGGGAGCATCAGGTACCGCATCTTTCAATTTATAAAAGGTGAACTGGTCTGTAACGTGTGCAATACCATTTTTGAATTCCAAATTCTGGCTTCTAATGGTTGAAGGCGGCGAAGTTAAATCGGTAGAATTGTTGGCCGTAAGCACATATTCGTTTGAGCTGGTTGCACTTCTGGTGTAATAAATAAAGCTTCCGTTTATAGTTTCAAACTTTCTGGTTTCGCCAATGGCCAAATCAAATGAACGTAACCTGCCTTTAAATATCTGATCAGACAAAATGTTGCGAAGTACGATGCTTGGCACGTCGTTAAGGTTGGTATATCCCAAACTACTAACCATATTGTTCACTGCCTGGTTGGTTAAAAACAATACGGTGTAGTTTTCTGGTTGGTTTAAAAACTCCGTTAATCCAGCTTTTTTAACTACTTCTGCATAAAGATTCAAGTTGGTTAGGTCTGAGCTATGATCTATTTTAAGGAAATCGGCAAAGGTCATTCCTTTTAAATTGGCACCTGCATCCACCGCTTGTGGCTGTTCGTTTTTCAGGAACTCTAACTTGCCACAACTTAAGCCAGTGCAAGCTAAAGCAATAGCTAAAGATTTAATGATGATTAATTTCTTATTCATAACAAGTTTGATTAATTATTGATAGTATGAATTTTGTTTCAACAAGGGGTTTAACCTGATTTCGTTCAAGAAAATTGGCCACACGTAGTTGTCTTCGTTGTTTAAACCATTGATGGGCTGCATTACGCTGATGGCTTTGCCGGTTCTCACTAAATCGAACCAACGCTTGCCCTCAAAGCAAAGCTCTTTTGAACGTTCGTTCAAGATAATATCCTCCACTTGGCTCTTGTTCAGCCCACTATAATCGGAAGGCAATAAACCAGTTTCACCTGCCCTTACCTTCATTTGGTTTACAATGGCAATGGCCTCTGCAGGTCTGTTCAATTGGTTTAAAGCTTCTGCACGCAATAATAGGATATCAGAAAGACGGTACATGATGATATTCTTATCGTCCATTGTACTTCTTACAAAGTTGGTTTTATCGAAAAACTTGGTGATGTCCCTACGTTCGTTATAGCTGATGGTTGCGCGTTTATCACTGGGCGAAAACTTGGTCATTAGCGGTACACTCACCTGAAATGCCGGTTGAAACCCTATATCGCCGTAAACCTGAATATAGAAAGACCTGGCACCACGTTCGGCAAAGTTAAAATCGATCTCAAAAATACTTTCCGTAGAAAAACCGTGTGTAAACTGCCTGGCATAGGTGGTGTTTTCCAGTGCCGTAGCATCCGTTAGGGACGTTAGGGAATAATTAGCGGTATTGTTTAAAATCCGTTGCGAAGCGGTTAAGGCTTTTTCATATTGATGGCGCCACATATACAGATCGGTGTAAATAGCATTTACGGCACCAGCAGTTAGCAAAGCCTTGGTAGTTTGCGACGGCGAGTAGCTGGTAGGCAATAAAACGGCTGCACTATCCAAATCTAACTCTATACGGTTGTAAACCTTAGCCGTATCCGATCTTTCTACATAGTAGTTCTCTGTAGCATCTTTTAGCGGTTGGGTTACGATAGGCAATTCACCCCAAATCCTGGTCATGTTAAAATAGCAAAGCGCCCTTAAGGCATAGGCTTGGCCCAGGGTTTGGTTGTATTCGGCGGTTTTATTAGCATAAAGGCCTTTTTGGCTCATTAACCTCACATTTTTAATGATCAGGTTACTTTGATTTACCACGGCATACAACTGGCTCCAATTGGTAATTCTTAAGCTGGGATTTACATTATTGGTTAGCAAGTTTAACGATTCGGTATTTAGCGAAGTTAGATTTTGCGCTACGTTATCGGCCCTAGCTTCGCCATAAAAAACACCTTCGGGACCCATGGCGGCCTGTAGCAATGTATATGCGCCATTTAGTGCCGCAGTAGCCTGCGATGTTTCTTTCCAGAAATTTGCGTCTGCATATTCTGTAATGGGGTTAAGCTCCAAAGCTTTTTTACAAGCAGAAAGCCCCAAAACCAGTAATAGCATATATGTAAATAGTGTTTTTTGATTTTTCATAGCACTATAAATTAATGTTTAAAGAAAAGTTATACGACCTTGTTCGTGGAAATGCGCCTCGGTCTACCCCACCCGCTAACGAATTGGTAGAGGAGCTAACCTCTGGATCATAACCCGAATATGAACCCAATGTGAACAAATTAGAAACGCTAAAACCTACGCTTGCTCCCGACAGCCTCACTTTTGATAGAATGTTTTTGGGCAACCTGTAGCTCAGTGCAATGTTTTGCAATCTGATAAATGAGGCATCTTCTACAAAGTGATCCGAAACGGCGTAATTTAACATGGGATCGGTTTTTACCAACCTCGGAATGTCGGTTACATCTCCTTGGTTTCGCCATCTTCTTAACTGGTCAGTAGAGAAATTTTGGTCTATTGGCGAAGAATCTAAGCTTCTTTTTAATTCATTAAATACATCGGCACCAAAACTATAGGTAAACAAGAAACTAAGGCTGAAATTCTTGTAGCTGAACTCATTGAACAATCCACCTGTAAAATCAGGATTTGGATCACCTATAATCTGCAAATCGTCGTCGTTGATGATACCATCGCCGTTAAGATCTTGCCAAATCATATCACCACCTTTATATACCTTACCATTTGCCGATCCTTGTCTGTAGGGAATCACCACGCCCGTATTTTCGTCCCTTTTATATACATTATCTTCGTCCCTGGCATAAACTCCCAGTTTCTTCAAACCATAAAATACCCCCACAGGCTGACCAACCCTAGCCATGTTAAACAAGTTTGGCCGGTAATCCTGTCCATCTGGCAAGGAAAGGATTTTGTTGCGATTGTAAGCGAAAGTAAAGGTGGATGACCATTTAAACGGCGCTACAATATTTACGCTGGTTAGCGTAGCCTCAAAACCTTTGTTCTGTAACGAACCGAAGTTGCCTGGCACCGTGGTTACGCCGGTGGTACCGGGAACAGTTACATCAAACAACAAATCTTTTGTTTTTTTCAGGTAAACATCGCCCACAAAGCTCAACCTGTTTTTGAAAAAAGATAGCTCCAAACCTAAATTGCTGTGTTGTGTTGATTCCCATTTTAGAGATGGGTTTGGAATGCCTGACAAAATCACGGCATTTTGCCCCAAGTAAGAGCCATTATTGAGGTAACCTCCTTGTCCTGCGTAGTTACCAATCGACTGATTTCCAGTAACACCAAAACTGGCACGTAACTTACCTTCATCCAGGAATTGGAACTTTTTGAAATAAGACTCTTCGCTAAATCTCCATCCTGCGGAAACTGCCGGAAAGTAGCCAAACCTGTTATTGGAACCAAAGCGGGAGGAACCGTCTCGCCTGATCAGTGCCGAAAACAAGTATTTACCTTTGAAATCGTAGTTGGCCCTGGCAAAAAAGGAAAGCAGTGCATTTTGTGAAATATTTTGTACGTAAGTTGACAGCACCGAGGCTGCACCTACATTGGTCAATTGCGCATCTGGCAATCCCCTACCTACCAAATCAAGGTTGTCCCTATTGAATTTCTGATAGGATTGTCCCAATAGGAAATTAAAGGTATGATTGTTTTTTAGCGTTAATTTATAGGTTAACGTATTTTCATTAATGAAAGAAGATGCCTTAGTGGTTTGCAGATACGAACTACTTAACTGTCCTTGCGGAAGCAAGCTTGTCGGTGTAAAATTAGATAGATCGCTGTTTTCGTAGTCAAATCCAAAATTGGTGGTAAACCTAAGATCTTTGGCTATCCACACTTTAAATTCTTGGTTGCCAAACATCCTAAAACGCTTGATCCTGTTAGCTGCCAGTTGGGCAATGGCCAAAGGATTTGGCTTGCTTCCCTCAAATAAAGGGATCAACTGTCCGGAGATGGGATCGTAAGGATTATAAACAGGCATGGTACTTAGCGCCTGGAAAACCACGCTTTGCCCACTTAAACCAGTTAAAATCCTCGTATAATCTGTATTGGATAAGTTGAAAGACGAGCTTCCAGAAATGGTTTTGTTGAACGTGTAATAAACCTTTGCTGTGGCCGTAGCTTGTTCATAATCGGTTTCCTTAACTATTGGATTAAGGTTTTTGTAACCCGCACTTAAATAATAGTTGATGGAATTGTCAGATGAACCACCACTTACACTTACATCATATTTCTGCTGAAGTGCTTGCCTGTACATGATCTCATGCCAATCGATCGATTTGGAATAATAAGGGTGCAGCGAATCAATTACCGATGGTTTGGTGGTCATTTGCCCCGTACTGTTAAAAATAGCATCAATATAAGCGCTACGCCATTGAGGTGCGTTTAGCACCCCTACCGTTCTGGTCAATTCAGCCAAACTGGTATTGGCCGAGAACCTTAAAGTGGGCTTTCTGGAATTTTTTCCAGATTTAGTGGTGATCAAAATTACCCCATTTGATGCCCTGGAGCCGTAAATAGAGGCCGTACCGTCTTTCAGAAAATCTATAGATTCGATATCTGCCGGATTAATATCGGCCAAGGGACTAAAGGTTGAGCCATCGTCGTTTAAGCCACCGGCATAAGTTTCTGTGTTGATAGGAACCCCATCTACAATGTACAAAGGTTGGCTGCTGCCATTTACCGAAGAAGCGCCCCTAATCCTAACCGTTGCCCCCGCTCCGGGCTCACCTGAATTTGAAGTAATCTGCAAACCAGCAATTTTCCCCTGCAAGCTGGTATTGATATCACCTAACGGATGGGTTTCCAACTGATCAGCCGATACCGAACCTACCGCACCGGTAACCTCTTTCTTTTTCTGGGTGCCGTAGCCTACGGTGATATTTACCTCATTAAGGCTAACCGTTTCGGGCTGCAGGACAATTTGCAAATTATCACGGCCTTTTACCGCAACTGATTGAGATTTAAATCCGATGGATTTTACCAGCAATATGGGGTTATTGCCGCTTACGGGGATTTTAAACTTCCCCTCCTTATCGGTAACGACCGTTTTGCCAGTACTCACAGATGATATGGTGATTCCCGCCAAGGCATCGCCAGTGGTTTCGTGCTTTACAGTACCGGTAATGGTTTTGGTACTGTTTACCTGGGCAAACGCAATATTTTGCATTGCGAAAGCCAGGAGCACCGCAAAGAGCAACTGTTGATAGAATTTAATTCGCATATTCTTTTTTAAATAGTTTATAATAGACATTAGGTTGTTGAGGTTAAAGGTACTGGTAGCGCATTATGGTTACAGGCTGAAAACGTCGAAAAAGCTTTAACAGCCAAAGAAATTTTTTCGTTAACGTAAACGAAAAATGAAAATAAAATATTTGAACGGTTTTTAACATGGTTTACTAACTAAAAAGTTTTGAAAAAATTGGCATGCCACAGCCCACTGCGATGATTTTACAGAAATACGGAATTTTATCTATCATCAGTTTAGCTTGCATTTGCGGATCAATTTGATCGGGAAAATACTTATCGCTACTCCTATGGTAAACGACGGTCATCAATCCCAAAAAAACCTATCAGCCGGTTAATATTCATTTATTTAATTATACAATTAGGCATTGCCTGTTGTACATACAAAATTGAGAGTACAGTTATATTTGGTTAACGGTAACGTACACGAAAATAGTAATTATTATTCTACTTCCAAATTTTTGGTGATTTTTTTGCTCTACGGAAAATTCGCAAGTAACGGCTATCAGTTGCTGTAATACTGATAATTCTCTCGGGTGATGATGTCAATTGGCATAAACTGCTCTTTTTCGATGTGAGTATTTAATACCAGATGATAGTATAGGCTCATCACACCTCTATAGCCCTGTTCCTGTGGTTTTTGGCAAATCAGAAAATCAATGGTTTTATTTCTGAGGTAATGGATATTGTCTTCCAAAAAGTCGTAACCGATCAGTTTAATGCCTTCCACTTTATGCTCTTCAAAATATTTGGCTACGGTAGCTACGCGTGAGTTGGTAACAAACACAATATTATAGTCATCCTGCTTTAACTGATCAGAAAGTTTTTGTTTAATGTGGGGATAATCGGTTTGTCGGATATCTATTTTAGTGAGCTTATTGGTACTTCCGTGCTGTTCAAAATAATTCCTAAAGCCCTCTTCTTTTCGCAACAGGTGGTGGTGCAGATCGATTTCCTTAGAGATGTTCACGATCAGCGTTTTTTTATCTACTGGTGAAAGATAATGAACGATATGGGCCGACAAATAGCCACTTTGATATAGGTTAGGACCGATGTAACACAAATTATTATACCCTGGGATATCCGAATTAATGAAAACCAAAGGAATTTTTTTATGGTTACACAGCTCTATGAAAGCAATGCTTTCTTCCTCAAACATTGGCGCCATCAATATGCCATCAAATTCGCCGACTGCTATTTTTGAGGCGCTATCGCTAAAACTCTCCTTATTATTCTGATCAAAGAAAAATGTAACCACTTCTATACCAAAATCCTTGATTTCATTTGCGGCTTGTTTGATGCCGTGTAAAGGGGCTTCCCAATAGGTGGTTTCGTCGGATACCTGGGGAATCAGCGTGGCAAATCTTAGTTTTTTCTTAGAAGCAAGCCGTCTGGCGAAGATATTGGGCTGATAGTCCAACTCTTGGATTATCTTCAGGATTTTGGCCTTGGTTTTTTCGGAAACACCCACCCTATTGTTCAATACCCTATCTACAGTTCCGATAGACACATTGGCCAATCGGGCTATTTCCTTAACGCCTACAGTTCCTGAATTCTTCTTTTCCATTGTAACAAAACTAATAAAAGTTTATTTGAAGTATTTAGCGCCTGTTTAAATTTTATTCAAAGAAAATACACGAATGGCGGAAATATGGTTTCTAGTGAACTAAAGCCGCTTGCCAAACATTTTATGGCGAAAGAATCACGGTATTGAACAGGCCAGAAACGTTGCAGTTAAGGACGCTATTTTAAAGTTAAAGAGGAAAGACTTACGAAGTTTTGAGCGCCTCGTAAGTCTTATTAGCCCGTATCTCCAGGAAAACGGGCTTTAAACTCCTCTCACTTATTTATTTAACCATTATTGATTGCCCAAAGTAAGGTAACGTTGGTACAATTTTTTGTAAATCGCCGCTTTTTCTGCCTGTGGCAAATATTCGGCGTCGTAACCTGAGCTCATTGCTTGTTGCGCTTGGGCAATATCTTGATATACTCCTCCTATTACTGCGGCAAACATGGCAGATCCCAAGGCACAAGCTTGTTCGCTGGTAGCCACTTTAATGGGAACATTGAGAATATTGGCCAAAGTTTGCATGACATAAGCTGATTTTTTAGAGATCCCGCCTAAAGCAATCACTTGTTTAATCGCTACTCCCTGATCTATAAAACGGTCCATAATGGCTTTAGAACCAAAAGCAGTAGCTTCTACCAGGGCTTTAAAGATATGCGGGGCGCTGGTTCCCAAGGTAATGCCGGCAATTACGCCTTTTTTGGTCAAGTCAACATCTGGCGTTCTGCGCCCGTTGATCCAATCCAGTGCGATCAAATCATGCTCCGTTACCGGAATTTGTGCGGCCTTTTCGGCCAGTTTAGGCAAAATTGCATCACTTGCGGCTTTTAACTGTTCTTTGCTAAGGGTTTCGGCCAAAATTTCCTTCATCGGAAATTCCAATATTTGCTTAAACCAACTATATACATCGCCAAATGCAGATTGTCCCGCTTCCATTCCCAACATGTCGGGAATGATCGAGCCATCCACCTGCCCACAAATTCCGTTCACCAGGCCTGTAAACTCCTGCTTAGGAACCACCACCATATCACAAGTGGAAGTACCCATTACCTTAACCAAGCTATAGGCTTCTATACCAGTTCCCACAGCGCCCAAGTGAGCATCAATAGCGCCTATGCCTATCTTTACGGTTGCCGGTAAGCCTAATTTTTCTGCCCATTCTGGCGATAGGTTACCCATCACTTCATTGGTTGTGTACGTATCATTGTAAAGCCTATCTCTTAGCGCTGCCAAATCTGGATGTAACGTACCTAAAAATTCTTTGCTAGGTAAGCCATTAAATTCTTGGTGCCACATGGCTTTATGCCCGGCGGCGCAACGGCTACGTTTTACCGTGAGCACGTTAGTGTTTCCAGTTAAAAAAGCGGGCATCCAATCACAGTGCTCCATCCATGAAAAGGCTTTTTGAGCTACCGCTCCATTCTTTTTGGTGATATGTAATATTTTAGACCAAAACCATTCCGAAGAATACAATCCGCCAGAATACTTGGTATAATCAATGCCCCATTTTTTTGCTAAGCTGTTAATATCATCAGCTTCTTTTAAAGCGGTATGGTCTTTCCACAAAACAAACATGGCATCTGGATCTTCCTCAAATCCGGGCAATAAGGCCAAAGGTGTCCCGGTTTCATCTACCGCACCCGGAGTTGATCCCGTGGTATCAATGGCCATGGCCACAATGTTGTCCACAATTTCTGGATTTAGCTTGGCTACAATGTCCTTAACGCTTTCTTCCATGCCTTCGATGTAATCCAGTGGATGTTGCCTAAATTGCGACTGCTCAGGGTTGCAATATTTCCCCTCGGCCCATCTTTTGTATAAACTTACGGAACATGCAACTTCGGCACCACTGTGGGCATCAACCAGTAATGCCCGTACCGAGTCGGTCCCGTAATCTAACCCAATGACATATTTTTTGTCCATCTTTAATTAAATTTTGAACCTTCTACGTCTACTGATCCACAAAAATGCGTTTTAATGCCCAGTTCTTCCAGTGCCGCAGCCTTAATCCTACATGCTTTGTGCGCCGCGGCTTCGTCTGTAGCATAAACCACTTGAATATGGTTGGCTTTGTGACGGGCCATCATTTGATCGCGGGTAACACCATCCAAAGTAGCATGCATCATTGGCCACTGGTAATTGGTTTCGTTCCATCTTCTCTCCGTTTCTTCTTTTGGCAGCTCAACGGATTTGCCTACACCTAAATCGCAATGCAATTCGTTATTGATAACATATATGCGGCTCCAAACTAAATTTCCGGGCTTGGCCACTCCCCGTAGCGTACCACCACCAAACTTAAAGAACATGGCCGGTTGACGTATGCTGTCCGAGCCTGCATAACCACCAATATGGTGTGCAGGTGGCGCCGCACCCGAAATTTCGAATACCCAAACAAAATCGTCTACGTTATTGCTTTTAAAATCTTCGCCCCAACGTAAATCATGCAAGGTATTTTCTCCCGGCATACCAAGCTTTTTCCATAGCTTGTAAGTAAGCAACCCATCAATCCCAGCGCATTCATCTACTTCGTTAAAGTGCGGGAGCGCCTCTCCGGCATAAAGTTCCTTGCCATTTTCATCAAAAACGGGTGGACGGTCCTGGTTGTTCAACAAGCCCTCTACCAAGTCGCTGGCCGGCACCAGGTCCTTTAATCCCTGTTGGTACTGGATACCAATGGTATCACAACCAAACTCATCAGCCAAACGTAAAGCAGCAATGTACATTTTGCACTGCGTTAAAGTTTGTGCCTTGGTCAGTTCGGTTGCGTCGTCGGTTCCCCAATCAAATTTCATCCCTTTATCCAACAACCAATTTAATACCTTTTCGGCATCACTGTCGCTTACGGTAAGCATTTTTGCATAAAGCGTTGATTGGCTCAATCTTTCTTTGAAAATTCCGGTGGCGTGTAAAAGATCATCGGGAACTATGGCATTGAACATTCCCATGCAGCCTTCATCAAAAACGCCCATAATGGCCTTATCTTCTTTGAGCTTTGCGGCAAAATCACGCCCTATCTGCTCATCTGCAGCTGGAATTTTGGCCGAAGCAAATGATTTCACATGCGTTTCAGGATGTTTGATATCTCCTTTTTCCAACCAGCTTTTAATGCCGTTTAGGAAAAACTCATCTTCAAAATTTACGCTCCATAAACTGCTATATTTTACATTAGCCTTGGTTAGCGAGCCATTTAAGTTGAGCAGGCCAACCAAACCTGGCCATTGTCCGCTAAAGTTTGCCAGGGTTAAAATTGGTCCACGGTGGGTGGTTAAACCGGCAAGTACATGGTGGCTATATTGCCAAACACTTTCCGCTACAATTAGTGGTGCATCTTTATCTATATTTTTAAATACTTCAATGCCCATACGTTGCGAGTCGATAAAGCCATGTTTTTTCTCGGGATCGTAAGCGTGTGCTCTTTTAATGCGGTAGCCAAATTTTTCGATAACGGCCGCTAATGCGTTTTCCATTTGGTTTTGCGTGGCCCAACAATTTTGGTTGGCCGCAATTCTTAAATCGCCACTGGCTACTAGGAATATCTCTTTGTTCATGTGCTAATAATATTTTGGTTGCTATTTAAAAGCCAGATAGCGTAGTTGTGACCCCAGCATTTTTGATGTCAACAAAGGGATTGCCCACCACATCTATATTTGGCTGTAACCAAGTTACTTTACAAAGATGCCCTTTGGAGCAAAGTATTTTTTGCGGCTTATTAGCTATTTATTGTAGGATGTTAGCATAATAACTATCCAATTTGGCAATATTCGAAATTATTTAGCTATAATTAAGGAATAATTACAAACCAAATATAAAACGAGTACCATGAAACCACACTTTCATAAAGTGCCTGTTAGTCTTCAAAATTCTTTCAGCATTAGGCACGATATTCAGGAAAATTTTGGCAAGATTTGGCATTACCATCCGGAATTGGAACTACACTACGTAATTAGAGGTGAAGGCGTGAGATTTATTGGAAACAACATCAGTAATTTTTCTTCGGGCGAGATTATTCTTTTGGGTGATAATTTGCCCCACACCTGGCGTTGCAGCGATGAGTATTTCCAGAACAACCCCAGCCATGAGGTGGAGGCCATTGTAATTCATTTCCTCCCCGATTGCCTTGGGAAAGATATCCTTAATTTACCGGAAGCATACTTAATTCCAAAACTTTTCGAGAAAGCCAAAAAGGGTATCTTATTAAAAGGCAAGCACCGAGACAAACTGGCCCAGTTGATGTTGCAGGCTAAAGATGCGCAAAATCTGGATAGGTTGATTGTATTGCTATCTATTTTGAAAACATTGGCAGAGGCCGACGACTACGCCGTACTTAATCCTGGCAATGTGCAGTATCAATCAGACGAATCGGACGTGATTAGGCTGAACAAGGTTTATAATTATACGCTAACCAATTTTAAGAAGGAAATTAGTTTACAGGAAGTGGCTTCCATCAGTAATTTAAGTGTAACCTCTTTTTGCCGCTATTTTAAGCAGATGACCAAAAAAACGTATTATGATTTTTTAATCGAAATTAGGGTGAGCCACGCCTGTAGGCTATTGATTGAGGATAAACATCCTACCAACATGATTTGCTACCAATGCGGCTTTAACAATGTTTCCAACTTTTACCGGCATTTCAAAAAAGTTAACGGAATTACGCCTCTGGAGTACAAACGTAAATACTTGGCCGAATAGCTACTAGCTTACCAAGCGCTTTACTTTCCTCATAAATTCATCAATATCAAATGGTTTGGCAATAAAATCATCGGCCTTGTAATAACCATTCAAATCGGAAAGCCCCTTATTGGCCGACATCATTAAAACAGGGACATGCTTTAATGCCCCATTAGTTTTCACGTCGTGGCACAATTCAATCCCATTACCATCAGGTAACATCACATCCATCACCATCATATCGGCATCGGAATTAGACAGCTGTTCCTTAAACATCGAGGCGTTGGGGAACAGGCACACCTCAAAGCCCTCATCATTTAGCAGGAAGGAAATAACTTCTCCAATATCGGGATCATCCTCCACTACCCAAACCTTCTTCTTCATCAAGTTTCTATTGTATATTTAGTTTTCAAACAAATATAAAAACATATTGTTTAACTAAAATTCGCAGATTTTATCCAAAACTAATTATTTAGGTCATCATCAGCCAAATGGCTTTGCGAACAGGCCATTAGCTGCTATTTTACAAACCTTAGCGTGCAGCCGTTTACTGTAGAACACTGTGGATTTGGTTGCATCATTTGAGGCAAAAATTTCGCAGTTGCCATTACAAACGCAGGAGAGCCTTGTGGATAAAAAAAAGACATTGATTAGCATGAAAGGCAGTAATTTAGTAACCCCATGAACAACCTCAACTCCAATATATTTGAATATTTGTACGTTTTAGAAAGCGATGATTTGTTTCTCGCCGAAATTAAACGAAACGACTTGGGCGAATATGCTGCCATTGGCGAGAGATTTCAATGGCTAAGGGTTGAGAAAAGCACTTGGGAAATCTCCAAGCTAACTTTTCGCTCCATGGATTCTTCCGAAGAAATAGAAGAAAGATATTTTGAGGAAGGTTTTTTGAAGTTCAATCCCGAGAGCGGAACCTACATTGAGAAATTCAACTCGGCGCAACATGCGCTTTCAAATGTAAGCAAACAGGAAGTACCTAACGGGCTAAATGAACACATCAGGGCCTTACTTTTAGGGAACGTGCTTAGCGCCTAATCCTTAACCGATCATCCTAATATTTTGTGGATAACGCTGCGCAAAGGCCATGACCAATTGTAGCATGTAGTGATTTCCCTTTACACGTGTTAAGCAGGTTTTAATTGCCAGGGCATCATCTAATTGTTGCTCCATTGATAAATATCCCATTCCATACAGCTCACCCTTTTCAATCCAAATACAGCTTTGCTCCTGGGGCTCCCGCCCTTCATCCAACAACATAAAACTCAAATGGTCTTCCTCAATACTCCCCAACAAGCGGTCAATGTTGGCATTATGTTTTTCCAGATCAGGCAATGGCTCATTGGTTTTAAACACAGCGCCCTTGCCATACCGGCAAAAACGTTGGTCAATATCAAACTGTTTACTTTGCGAAGCCAAGAAGTTAAGTCCATCCACTTCCCTATTAAAAATTTTGGCACATTTCAACTGTTTTGGTAGTCGGCCAACAGCCAGGTGGCTATAACCGTTTACAGCTACATAATGGTATAAACCAAATTTAGGTTCGGCACTTTTAAGCGCACTGTTATATATTGGCCACAAACGTTGTATTTCGGTGCACTCCAGCAACAGGGCCATCAGTTCCGAGCCGCATCGTTCAAAGGAAATTCCATGGATCTCCTTCAAAAAATGTTGTCGCCTAGCTCCTTCATTATGCCCCACAAAATGCGAAGCCACTCTCTTTTTAATGTTGATGGCTTTTCCCACGTAAATTACCTTTCCTTGCTGATTGTGAAAGTAATATACGCCAGGACCTGGCGGCAATGCCTGAAAGTCGGCCAAAGGAACATGTGCAGGCAAACGCTGTTCTGGCGATGCACGCCGCAACATTGCACCCACTAGCTGCTGTTGGTCTTTTGCCAATAATATCGAAAACAACTGGGCAGTGGCCTCGGCATCACCAAGCGCCCTGTGCCTATCGGTAATGGCAATACCTATGTTGCTACATAGTTTCCCCAAACTATAGGAACTAAATCCAGGCAACAATTTACGGGAAAGCCTAACCGTACAAAGCTTGGGCGCATCCCATTGGAAACCGCAAACAGCCAGCTGTGTTTTTACAAAAGAATAATCGAAGTTTACGTTATGGGCAATAAAAATCTTATCCTTGAGCCTTTCAAACACCTGAAGCGCCAATGTTTCAAAGGTGGGTGCTTGGGCCACCATTTGGTTACTAATTCCTGTTAAAGTGGTAATATGCAAAGGAATGTCCATTTCGGGATTGATCAAACTGCTCCAACGGTCTACCACCTGCGTTCCATCATGGCATAAAATGGCTATTTCGGTCATTCTACTACCCGCAGCACTCCCACCGGTGGTTTCAATATCCACAATGGCATAAATAGGCTTCTGTACGGATGCTTGATTTTTATTCCCTTTTGACATACCGCAATTTTACTAAAATTATTAGTAAATATCAATAACCCTTTACCGTTTTACGCCATAAATGAGTATGCGCTTAAAAGCATAAATGGCAGGTAACTTGGTGAATCTGTTCGCTATCCTTAATTTAAATTCGTGGATCAACTGTTGTTTTTCATTGCGTTGCAATCGGTCTAAATATGGGATGAGCGCAGTACCTGAAATAAAA
Organism: Pedobacter nanyangensis; assembly: GCF_003313505.1. Taxonomy (GTDB): domain Bacteria; phylum Bacteroidota; class Bacteroidia; order Sphingobacteriales; family Sphingobacteriaceae; genus Pedobacter; species Pedobacter nanyangensis. The sequence continues at coordinate 544,726 of NZ_QMHO01000002.1, forward strand.
TTGTAAAGCGCGTCGTGATCTTGAGCTATAATTGGATATACTTTTTGAAAAATTTGGATGTTAGACAGTCCATGATCAAAAAGGATCTGGGCATAATCGTCCATGGATAATACCGGTGAATCCCTGTGCCAATTTTCCAAATGGGAAGCGTAAGGTTCTTCGCCTACCAAATTGGCCAAAATCTGGTTCAGGACATTCTCCTTTTGCACGGGCATTTGTATGGCCAGCTGCCCGCCGGTATGGAGCAAAGTGACCAGCTTGGGGAACAGCAGCTCATGCTGATCTACCCATTGTAAAGCTGCATTGCTAAAAACAAGGTCGTAACGTGTTGCCAACTTCACTTCCTGTTCAATAGTTCCAAGCCTAAAATGCAGGCGTTCATTTTCGAAACGTTTGGACTGCGCCAACATTTCTGCCGACGAGTCTATCCCTGTAAAACTTGAATTTCTAAACTTTTCGCTCAACAGGGCCGTTTGCTCCCCTGTTCCACAACCCAAGTCTATAGCTTTAAGCTTTTCTGCCGGCGAAATCAGGCTGGCTAAATCATAAAATGGCTGATAGCGTACTTCCTTAAAGCTATCATAAAGTTTCGGGTTCCAAGCCATAGGATTTTTGTAACTGGGTTTAAAAAAAATTGCTGGCACTGATATCAACAGATGCTGCTAAAAATGCGATGTATCTTATTTCCGCAATCGTTTAAAGGTACAAAATCTCCAACGCTTACAGGAGATCTCATGTATCATGTTTTTGTAAATACCAGATGCAAATAGTAGTTTCGAACAAAACTTAGGAGCTTTTAAAAGCTTTGTAAGCTTGGTTTAAACCTCATATTGAAAGCCCTGATTTGATCCAATGTTCTGCTAAGGATTTAGGTAAACGACATCTTGGTAGATTTACTGCATGATTTGAAAAGCCGCATTATAGAAGTGAGCGGCACCTTAGCAAACAGGAAAACACAGGTGTTAAACCAGCTTGCCCAGGTTCAAAATTAAATGCCCACAAACTTTATACCTGCAGTGTTTTTAAATCGCGGATAAACTCGTCTACCTTGGCTTCATCAGTAGCCCAAGAAGTAATTAAACGGATGGCAGCGTGGTGGGCATCGACAGGTTTCCAAACGTAAAATTCATATTTTTGGTTTAACTTGCTGATGATCCCATTGGGCAAAATGGGAAAAATTTGGTTGGTGGTAGATTTAGTAAGTGCAGCATAACCTTTTTCTTCCATTGCAATTGATATTTTCATGGCCATTTGGTTGGCGTGTGCCGCAAGAGAGAAATACAGATCATCTTTAAACAGCTCCAAAAACTGGATGCCCAACAATCTTCCCTTGGCCAATAAAGCTCCTCTTTGTTTAAGTGCATAATCAAACTCCGGTGCCATAGCAGGATTATTGAAAACGATGGCTTCTCCCAACAGCGCACCGTTTTTAGTTCCGCCAATATAAAAAGCATCGGTTAACGCCGATAGATCAGCCAGGTTCAAGTCGTTGTTACTTGCCGTGAGTGCATGACCCAATCGGGCACCGTCCATAAACAGATAAAGGTTTTTTGATTTGCAATAAGCCGACAGTTGGGCCAGTTCTGATTTTTGATAAATTGTGCCAATTTCGGTAGAGTTGGAAATATATACCATTTTAGGTTTTACAACATGCGGTCGTAGGCCATATTCCTTTAACACTTGCTCAATATCGGCAACCCTCAATTTGCCATCTGCAGTTTCTACGGTAATTACCCTATGGCCTGTAGCTTCAATGGCACCTGTTTCATTGGCGTAAATATGGCCAGTTTTGGCACTAATTACTGCTTCATGGATGCGCAGAAGCGAAGCTATTACGATCAAATTGGTTTGTGTACCGCCCGATAGGAAATAAATACTGGCCTGTGGATTTGCGATCTTTTGCTTGATCAGCTCCTTGGCTTCAAGTGTGTAGGCATCCTCACCATATCCCGCTTGTTGGCTAAAGTTGGTTTCCATTAATTTTTGGAGGATATTGGGATGGGCTCCCTCGGCATAATCGTTTTTAAAACTATACATGGACACTTTAAATAGAAATGAAGTTTATTGCGCAAGGCAAATCTCTTAAAAATCCATTAAACTTAAAGTTGTAATTATGAAAACCTAAAAATATTTTAAACGCTGATAAACTGGTGCATAATGTTTGTTTGGAATGCGTGCTACAATATCATTCCCGATTTGAGTAACGCATAGGACAATTTTCAACGCTTATAAAACAAAATCTCATGCAAAGGCCATATTAAAACAAAGTTAACACACAAATAGACAAGCAGATACATAAATACTTATATTTATGCACGACATTTGCGTTGCCTTAATTGGATTAAGCGAGAGGAAACATGGACATCAACTATTTTATCGAAAGTGGCCTGTTAGAACAATATGCCAAACATCAGTTAGACTGTGTACAAACAGCCGAAATTGAACAGCTTTTGCAAACCAACTTGGAACTTGGAGAGGCCTTGGAAAAAATATACCTCCGATTGGAAGGTAATGCACATGGCGACGAACCGCCAAAGAGCGAACAATAAAGCAAATGGCCTCGAACAAAAAAGCCTTCAGCGTAATGCTAAAGGCTTTTGGGTGGTACTGCCAGAGGACTTACTGCGAACCAAATCCTTAAAGAAATGCACAAAACTGCCGATTTACCCAATTTTGATGACAACCTGATGGTATTTATTTCGAACTAACTTGAAGCCATTGATATACATTTGGAGGCGGCTAAACATTACCACCAAGGGCTACACAGATCCAACTCGCAAAATCCAAACAAGGCTGTTTGCCGATGCGATTTTCAATGCAAATGGAATTTATACTACTACAGTATATCCAGATCAGAAGCGACGTAAAAGCTTGGAACCAATGGTCGAAAACCGGTCCACCTTCTCAGTTTTGTACTATCCATGGTACCTTCGAAGGGATCATTTAGTACCGTAGGTGCATTATCGAACACATCGCCAACCTTGCCAACAGATTCTGCAAGTTCATATAAGGTGATCGGTGCATCATCAGCAATGTTGAATATTTGACCATTTAATCCATCCAATTGCAGCAATAACATTAAACCCTGCGCCACATCTAAATGGTGTACCATGTGCATTCTATATCCTGCCGGACGTCCCCATTTTTTGAGTATTGGCATAATTTCATCAATATGCGGATCTTTGTCGCCATATACAAAACCCAAACGCAATATCCTTACATCTAAATTCATCGTTAGCAATTCTTGTTCGGCAGCTATTTTACTGGCTGCATAAGCCCTTGGATCGTTTATATTCACTACATCGTCTTCTTTTGCCGGATGACCATAGCCCGAACCATACACGTTACTGGTACTTACAAAAACAAATCGCTTTACGCCGGCACCAACTGCAGCATTGGCCAGGGCTATGGTGCCTGAATGATTGGTTTTAATAATGCCCTCATCATCAGTAAAGGTTCTGAATAATGCTGCCAAATGAATGACCGCATCTATGCCTTCTACTGCCGCTGGCAAACTTTCTGGCTCAAACAAATCGCCAACTACATATTTGGCGCCTGGAATGGCCTGAGCAGCATTCCGTATTAATATCGTAACATCATAGCCCTTGGCTATTAGGCGGGGAACAAACCTGCTCCCTACTTTTCCTGTTGCTCCTGTAACTAAAATTTTCATTCCACAAAGTTCGCCCAAAACACAGCATTGGTTAAATGATTATCAAACCAATAACTATAATTTTCAAACCTTGCGAATGGAACTAGGGGTGTTACCGGTTAATCGTTTGAAAAAATTATTGAAATAGGCAGGATAGGAAAAACCTAATGCGTAGGCAATCTCAGACACACTCCAATCCGTATGTTGCAAAAGCGCTTCAGCTTCTGCAGTAATACGCATGGAAATATGCACAGAGGTGGGCTTTCCTGTGGTGGCTTTCACAGCACGGTTAAGATAATTTACATGCACGGCAAGCGAAGCGGCAAAATCTTGGGCTGTCCGCAGTTGAAGCGCATCTGTGGCATGTTCGATCGGGAACTGTTTTTCAAGCATATCCAAAAACATATGCGTTATACGGCTGGCACCATTTTTTGGAACAGAAAGGTGTGGAGGTGGCTGTATGCTTAACGCTTCATGAATAATTAGGGCAATGCAATTCTTGATCAATTCTGCCTTATGTGCATAATCCCCTTCATAGGTTATGAGCATTTTCTGGAAAATATGATCCACAAAAGCTGCCTGCTCGCTATCTATCGGAATTACCGGGCTTTTTTCAATATTGAACAAGGGCGAGTCTCTTAATTCTCGATTGCTCATGAATGTTTCGGCAAAAATGCAAGCATAACCACTTGTTCTGTTCACTTTTCGAACAATCGATTTTGGTGCTTTTGGGTTAACGAAAATCAGGAAAGTGCCCTTAATATCTTTCAGTTGCCCATCTTGCTCGATGCTTATTTCTCCATTAATGAGGCCTAATTTATAATAGTCACGCCTACCAGTATGTACGGGCAATTCAGCTGAGGGCGATAACTTATGAACTTTAAAACCTTTCAATTTTAATTCTTCCAAATTCAGTCCCGGAATACCTGTATCCATGACACAAAGTTAATAAAATCAAACCTATTTAAGAATAACTAAACCAGAATGAAGGATTTGATTTGCGGCGTATGGACGAACAAATTCTAAGACATAAAAAAGGAAATGCCTTTGATCGGTACGAATGCGATAAAATGGCTAACCGCTATTCATTTGGGGATATACTAAAAGTGTGTCTTGTCTTGAAATAGCTTGTAGCTAATGCAAGCAAAAAATGATAACAAAAACAGAGAAGACTATTAAACCTACCATTGCCTCCCGAAAACCATGGAGCAGATTGGACGAGGAAACCAAGACCAAGATTGTTAGTGAAGTCAAAAATCAAATTTATTTTGCGTTCTCACAATTAAATCGTAATATTGCGATATATAATTATGGGACTTACAAAATCAGAAATATTCACCGACGAGCAGAACCAGCTTTCCACATTGCTGAAAGCAATTGCACACCCTGCCCGTATTGCTATCCTGCAAAGGATCATCATATCCAACACCTGCATTTGTGGCGATTTGGTGGGTGAGCTTGGGTTGGCACAGGCAACCATTTCCCAGCATTTGAAGGAATTGAAATTAGCTGGTATCATACAGGGAACAATAGAAGGTGTAAGCGTTTGCTATTGCATCAACCCTAAGACCTGGAAACTGTTGGAAGAACAACTTGGTGGATTTTTGGCATCCTATAAAGGCGAAACTACCTGCTGCTAACCTTTTTTTATCTATATCAATCGTTAAATTGCAATATATTATTAACACCTAAATCATGAAACTATCAGAAATAAAAGAAATCCTTGCTACGGCTGAAGGAGTGAATTTTAAATTGGAAAACGGCAATTCGGTGCCAGAACATTTCCATGTAACGGAGGTTGGAATTATCACAAAAGACTTTATAGACTGCGGTGGAACCGTACGCCATGAAAAAGTGGCTAATTTCCAGTTATGGGATGCCGATGATTATGAACACCGCTTAAAGGCTGGAAAATTGCTACATATCATTTCGCTTTCGGAAAAGGTTTTGGGGATGGAAGATCTGGAGATTGAAGTGGAATATCAGGCAGAGACCATCGGCAAGTATGACCTTGGGTTTGATGGGGAGAACTTTCTTTTACTGGCCAAGAAAACCGCTTGCCTTGCGACGGAAAAATGTGGTGTGCCGGCCGAAAAACAAAAAATTGAAATGGTAAATCTGGCTTCGGCTTCAACCTGTACACCAGGTGGAGGGTGCTGCTAATTTTAAGGCCGATAAATATAAAATGAACACAAAACTTTTTCAGGAACTTGAAAGTCTGGCCGGCGCTTTCAAATTTGACAGCATCACTTCGGAACGCAAAGCGATTTTACAGCCTTTGGTTGATTATATCCAAGACAAGCATGACAATAAAAGTGAGGTAAGACTCAACCTCATCTGTACGCACAATTCTCGCAGAAGCCACCTATCACAGGTTTGGGCGCAAACGGCAGCAGCTTATTATGGCATTAAAAATGTTTTTTGCTATTCAGGCGGTACCGAAGCTACTGCCCTGTTCCCGGTAGTTGCGGAAACGTTAAGACAAACGGGGTTTAAGGTACAAGTTATTGCGGAAGGAAGTAATCCGGTATATGCCATAAAATATAGTGAGAATGAACATCCTGTGATTGGCTTTTCAAAGGCCTACGACCATGAATTTAACCCTTCAGGCGAATTTGTGGCAATCATGACCTGCTCGCAGGCTGACGGTGGCTGCCCATTCATTGCAGGGGCCGAAAAACGTATTCCAATAACCTTTGATGACCCAAAGGCATTTGACCACACACCTCAGCAGGCAGAAAAGTATCAGGAAAGAAGTTTGCAGATTGCAACCGAAATGTTTTACGTCTTCTCACAAATCAAATAAATATGTCGGCTAATAACTGTGCCCCTGCGGCAGAACGTAAAAAATTAGGGTTTCTGGACCGTTATCTAACTTTGTGGATCTTTCTGGCAATGGCCATTGGTGTATCAATTGGCTTTTTTATTCCGTCCTCAGCAGGTTTCATCAATTCTTTTTCCAGCGGTACAACCAATATTCCATTGGCCATTGGACTGATACTGATGATGTATCCACCGCTGGCCAAGGTAAGGTATGAAAAAATGGGCGAAGTATTCCGCAATACTAAGGTGCTGGGCACTTCGCTGGCCCTGAACTGGATCTTCGGTCCAGCACTCATGTTTGTACTGTCCATAGTATTTTTACAGGATTACCCCGAATATATGGTGGGGCTGATACTGATTGGCCTTGCCCGTTGTATCGCAATGGTGGTGGTATGGAATGAACTGGCAGATGGAAATAGAGAATATGCAGCTGGTCTGATTGCGCTGAACAGTATATTTCAGGTATTGCTCTATAGCGTTTATGCCTATGTTTTTATTACCGTACTTCCACCGCTATTTGGTATTGAAGGACTGGCGGTAAACATTACTATTGCCGAAATTGCAAAAAGTGTAGGGCTTTACTTGGGTGTTCCGTTTGCCGCAGGACTAATTAGCCGTTATGCGCTGATCAAACTTAAAGGTGAGCAATGGTTTCAGCAAAAATATGTGCCATTTATTTCGCCAATAACCCTGGTTGCCCTACTTTTTACCATTGTGGTGATGTTCAGCCTAAAAGGCGAACTTATGGTACAGATACCAATGGATGTACTCCGCATAGCCATTCCGTTGGTCATCTATTTCGCAATTATGTTTATCGTTAGCTTTTTTGCAGGGAAAAAGATGGGTGCCGATTATTCGCAGAGCACATCCATTGCCTTTACTGCCGCTGGAAATAACTTTGAACTGGCCATAGCAGTAGCCATCGGAGTTTTTGGCATCAATTCCGGTCAGGCGCTCGTGGGCGTAATTGGGCCATTGGTCGAGGTACCTGCACTTATTGCATTGGTAAACCTTGCTTTCTGGTTCAGAAAAAAGTATTATGGTTAAACAACTGTTGAAAATGGCTGGTTTGGTTTTCCTAAATTAGTGGGACAACTTGTCTTTCGTCCTTGGCCGATAGAGCCTGTCCTCTTTTATACAGCCGAATAGGCGATGGATCAGTTTTTTACCATTTCTTCTAAAAGCTTCTCCAAAAATTGAAAATCCTGTTTCGTCCCTATCATCCCATAAATAATGAAAACTAACTTCATTTCCTACCTGGTCTTTTTTAACTTTTATTGTAAAAATTATCTGGTGTTGTTAAAGATGTTGATACCAATGCAAAACCACCAAACGGCTTAAATTTCAAATTTCTTTCATTATGCTTTACAACCTGTTTAAAAGGCTAAAATATCAATTAATTGCTCAATTATCTTCTAGAACTACTTTAAAAGTAACCTTCTTATTTGCCGGTATTTTAGCATCAAAACCTATCATGACTGTACCGATATTTTTTTGATTGTATTCGCCATAATTAGAATTACCAAATTCGTTTTTATACTTAGCAGGATCTTCTGACGGGCGTATAACCAAATTCAAAGGGATGTCTGATTTGAATTTCACCACAAGGTTTTTGCCTTGCTGAGATAACATGATAGTCTGCTGATCTATAATTTTAGCCGCAGCAGGTGTCAACATATTCCATCTCAAATCAACCGGATCAGCTCCAGTTTCTAACACATCTTCTATTTTAAGATAAGCACCATCAACAATAGTTGCCTTTCTAGTTGCTACTTTCAATTCATTTTTAAGGTTTAAGGCTGGTTTAATATCAACTAAAGCTCCTAATTCTTTTCTATTATCGAAAGTTGACACCATTTTTGCAAAACCATTTACATTATGGCGCTGATTATTGATCGTTAAAGTGTTATGATTTAAATTATTATACCTAAAAATATCCCATCTCTCTGAGTTTTGCGACATATTCCATAAATCAACTCCTTTTGATTCGAGTGTAATATAGCTTTGTAAACCAAAATCTGCAGCCCACCTTAAGTAGCCAACATCGTAAACAAAAGTTCCTTGATCCATGTGTCCGTGTGCGTCTTCAGCCTTTCCTCCCTTTATCCCTAAATATCTTCCTTTTCCACTCTCCCAATCCGTACGTACTATTGCTATCGGGGTAATTCCATTCCCCTTATAAAGCTGATTTATAGGAGCTTTCAATGCTGATAATTTCAAATTTTTAGCAAAAACCAGCATATTAGGGATTAACCTTTCTTCGTCAGACTTATTGGTTCTGGTATACAGTCCGTTCTTAATTGCTTTTATCTCAGTATACACCAAGGAAGGATCTTTTAGCTTACTAGCAAACCAAAACATAGATGGTGAAGCAGCTACGGAAGCGCCACCATCGTAATAATTAAAATACTTTCCCGAAGTACCTACTGCATATAACATGTAGTTTGCCGTATTCATAAAACCTGGAGCTTTGGAAAGCCCGTTATCGGACCCCAGGGCGCTCTCTAAAGCCGCAAACAACATTACCTGAAAAGACGTTCCATAATTCCAATAGCCTGGTCCTTCAGGGTAATTGCCATCTGGCCCATAAGCTTCTAATGGTAGTTTGTTAGAGGTTAATGTTCTTTCTATAATGGCTATCGATTTTTCTTTTTCGCTCTCAAAAATTGCCAATGCACCAAATAATAAGCCCGCGTTACATACCGAATTCCAATTGTTATGTCGCTCTAAAAACCATGCATCTTCCTTTATATAAGATGGTTCAAATGCTTTTTCCAAGATTGCCTTTCTTACATGCTGCTTCGTGCTTTCTTTTAAATCATCATATAACCAATCATAAGCTATGGCAACGGCCATACACATTTCTCCAACATCTAAAAAATGCGAAGGGTTCCAACTTTCGAAGTTACATACAGCATTAAGTTCTTCTTCTACTTTATTTAAATATTTAACCTCTTTAGTCATCCGATAGCTAAAGGACAAATAGTATAAACGAGTTAAAGCCTTTCTTGAAACTGCCAAAAGACGTTTACCATCTTTCTTAAATTCTAATGGTTTTTCTGCCAGCAATTTGTTAGAAAAACCAATAATATGGCTATAAACCGTTAAAAATTCTGGGTTACTCGCTATCGACTTTTTCACCAATTGCTCTTCTCCTTTATTTAACAATATTCTGGGGTGAGGAGCAATTTTCGAATAATCGTAACTATGAGAAAGGTTTGCATTTTGAGCTACTGCAACTTTTGCACAAATAACCAGCAGCAAAATATGAATTGCAAATACTCTTTTTGACAAACAGTTTTTTACCATCATGTGCTTTATTTTTTTAAAGACCTGTTGATTACCAACCAAGTCGTTGTTTTAGTTTCGTATTAATTAAGGTTTCTTGTAACGGGTAAGGTAAAAGTAAGTGTTTTGCCTTATTGAAGTTAACAGAAGGTTCCAAGTAAGCTTGATGATACTGATTTGTTGCACTATAATTAGGAAAATTTTTAATGATTGTATTGGTTTCCATCAATTTATCTCCCAGCAAATTCCATCTTATCAAATCCTGTTTACGCAAACCTTCAAAACAAAGTTCCCGTAAACGCTCATCTACTAATTCTTTAAAGAAATCATCATGGGCTACGCTACCACTGTAAGGATCCAGTCCCGCTCGCTCGCGAACAATATTAAGACTATTCACCGCAGTTGGATCCGCATTATTTGTACCATATCTACCACCAATAAGTGCTTCTGCATGCATTAACAAAACATCAGCATATCTTAAAATTGGAAAATTTATACTCGTAAAGTTTGGATCTGTTGCGGAGCCGGCAGTACTGTTAAGAATGGTGTAGGGCGCACTAACAAGTGTGGTACTTGTTTTTAATGCAGCCAAATTTGTAGGCTCCCAGCGCCTAAATTTTCCTATCCCGTACTCTTGATCTAACGGGCTGTTGAAGATATACCTCATGGTAAATGCTCCGGTAGCAGAACTGTAATTATTTTTATATCCTGCTATACTCCACGCTCTTCTAGCATCTTCTATAGCATATAATTGATACACTGGAACCCCAACATTTACATTGGCAAACCCCCTTGGAATTTCTGTAGCCCCTACAAACTCCACACCATTAATATTCCCTATACGACCACTAACGTTAATTCCCATGGCGTACAAGTTTCCAAAAGATATTTCAAATAACGATTCTCTTAAATCATATTTATCTTGTAAATAATTCAAAAAGTGAGCTCTATAGCTGTCAGGGTTTGTAGCGTACGAGGTAATATTATGCCAGCCATCGTTAATAATTATTTCGCACTGCTGTTTAGCTTTATCAAAATATTGCTGAGGATTATCAAAATAACAAGCCTGATCGCTCGCCCCCAGATAAGGTTGATAGCCTCCCATTTTAAGATAAAGACGAGCCAATAAACCATGCGCTGCCATTTTATTAGGCTCGCCAGGCACATAACCAGAATCTTTGGCGTGGTCTAGGTGCTCGGCTGCAAATAAGTAGTCTTTTTCTACCTGCGTGTAAACATCAAATACCGGCGAAGGTGGGAACAAATTATCTGCTTGAGATGTACTAGGGGTTAATCTTAATGGTACAGGACCGAACCAATTTGCCAAGTTAAAATAACAGAAGCCTCTTATAAAACGAGCCTTTGCTAAAAGCTTGTTATATTCTGCCGCGGTAAAAGCACTTGCCTTTAAGTTTTTCTCAAATTGATTAATTAGTTGAATACAGGTATAAAATCTTAACCAAACGTTTTTAATCTCATCGCTAGATGATGTATAAGCATATTTTGCAGCATTCCAAGCTGCACCCGGATCGTTTGTATACATCTCATCTGTTCCTGCTTCTAACGTAACATTAAACCTAAAACCATATAAATCTTCTTTGGCTAACTGACTGTATATACCCGATAATGCCAAACTTGCTTGTTGTTTATTCGCATAAAAGGTTTCATCTTTCCATGCAGATTTAGGATCTAGTTCTAATACTTTTTTACAGCCAAGCGAGCAAAAAAACATGGTAAATAATATGGTGATGTAAATATTTCTCTTTTTCATTTTATTTCTTAACTAAGCGGAGTGGTTAAAAAGTAATGTCAATACCTGCTGATACGGTTAAACTTTGTGGATAGGCAGAATAATCTAACCTAGGCGTTAATGCGCCGTACCTACCTACCGATACGTCTGGATCATATCCTTCGTAATTTGTTAGCACGAATAAATTCTGTGCGGCAAGTGACAATCTGCACTTCTTCATCTTGAATTTATTGAGCAACTTAACAGGAAGATTATAACCTATAGCTACCGTTTTTAACTTGATATAAGAACCATCATCAATGTGGCGCGTATCTAATTTATATCCCATAGGTGTGGTAAGGTTGATACCGTCAAACCTCATCCCTCCTATTTCAGTGTCTGTATTTGTTGGTGTCCAAATATTGGTAAGCGACGTTAAACCGTTTCTACCCTGGGCATAAATACTTCCGTATTGCGATTTGTTCCCATTAAGGATATCAAAATCGTAAGCCCATTGAAGTAAGAACTGCAAATCGAAACTCTTATATCTGAAGCTATTAAACAAACCTCCGGTATGTTTAGGATAAGGATTTCCAATAATTGTTCTATCTGCTTCGTTAATAATGCCATCGCCGTTTAAATCTTTAAATTTCACCATACCAGGACGCATTGCTGTTCTATAAGATGGCACACCGTTTCTTAATTGGTAATTGCCACTTGTTTGCACAAAATCATCTGCTTGGTAAATTCCGTCAAATACGAGCCCGTACATCATACCAACGGGTTGCCCCACTTTGGTGATATATTGATACTCGGTTTGCATAAAACCAGCATCCCAAGCTGGATCAGTTAATATTTGCTCTTGACCGCTATTTAAGCTTACTGTTTTTGTTCTATTGAATGAAATATTAAAATTTGTATTCCAACCAAAGTTTTTACGATCAATATTATTGGTGCTTAACGTAAATTCTACCCCTCTATTTGATACTTTACCTACGTTTTGTTGTACTCTGTCGAAACCTGTACTTAGTGCCATATCGGCATTTAGCAATAAGTCTCTAGTGTTTTTATTGTAGTAATCTACGGTAAGATCAAATCTTTTAAAAAGCTTTAAATCTAAACCTAAGTTGGTTTGAGCCGTAGTTTCCCAAGTTAAATCAGGAACGGCCATATTGCTTTGAAACGCCCCTGGAGAGTAGGTTTGTCCATTGCCCAAAACATAGCCGCTTGATGAACTTACGTTAAAGAGGTTATAGGCTACAAAATCTCCTATCCTATTATTTCCCGTCAAGCCCCAACCGCCTCTCAGTTTCAGATCAGATATGGCGCTGATATTTTTAATAAAATCTTCTTGAGAAAGTCTCCAAGCTAATGAGAATGAAGGAAAATATCCCCATCTGTTTTCTTTTCTAAACTTAGAAGAGCCATCTACCCTGAAATTAACGGTAGCCAAATATTTGTTATCGTAAGTATAGTTTAACCTACCAAAAAATGATAATAAAGCGTTTTCGGAATAGTTTGTTGTTGCCAAAGTTGCTGTGGTAGCGATACCAAGATTGTAAATACCAAATTCATCGGTTGGTAGGTTTGTATTTTGTAAAGTGGATGTTTCAAAATCTATATGCTGGGCTTCAAAACCAACTAGCGCAGCATAATCATGCTTTCCTTTTTTATCCTTAAAACGTAAAGTATTTGAGGTTGATAAAGTATTAAATCTTCTATCGGTAATGGTGCCATTTATACCTCTGTTTGTTCTGCTCGCTTCTTGCGTATCTCCATTATGAAAAATAGTATTCTCGGAAATTGTTGTTCTGTAATTTCCCATTAGGCTTAAGTCAAATTTCTTTAAAAACCTATAGTTTAAACCTAAAGTACCGGCCAGGATATCGTCTTTTCGAGTACGATCGGTATTTTGTAAAGTTTTTACCGGATCATATAAAAATGGATCTTGGCTTGAGATCAATTCTTCCTCTTCATCCACATCATCTGAGGTCCAATTGAAGGGATTTAGTGGCCTAAAAGATACGGCATCTCTAATTACCGAATTACGCGTATTTCCCGAAACTTCTATTCCTGTATAACTTACTCGGCTATATTCTACCTGTCCGTTAGCTTCTAAATTGTCTTTTAGTTTGTGCGTAAATTTTAATCGGTTGTTAATTTTTTTAAAACCAGTGGTTATCAACGTACCTTCTTGATTAAGATAATTACCACTATACAACAAATTGGTTTTACTATTTCCTCCCCTTAAAGAAAGGTTAAAGTTGTTTGCTCCAGCTGTTCTAAAAATCTCATCTTGCCAGTTTATTCCAGCGGTATTTCTGTACATTTCAGGGTCGCCCCATCTATTTGCAAACATCTGCAAGTTCAAACCTGGCACATAACTATCGTTAGCGTAAGCCAATGTTTGTTGGTATTTTACATATTGATAAGGGTTCATCACGTCCAACTGGTTCACGATCGACTGCATCCAAGCCGATGTACCTACCATAATATCTGTTTTTCCATCTGTGCGGCCACTAACTGTTGTAATTACTACCACTCCGTTAGCACCACGAGAACCATAAATAGCTGTGGCAGAAGCATCTTTAAGAATATCGAATGTTTTAATATCACGAGTGTTAATACTAGATGGATCGAAATTTTCTAGCGGAACTCCATCTACCACGTACAATGGAGAGTTATCTCCTGTAATAGAGTTGCCTCCTCTAATCACAATATTAAGGGGGCTTCCCGGCGTACCATCACTCGCGGTTACCTGCACTCCTGCAACTCTTCCCGCCAAAGCCTGATCGAAATTTGCTGTGGCCGTTAACGCAAGGTCTTTCGCGTTTACCGTTGCTACCGATCCGGTCAGATCGCTTTTCTTAACAACATCATAGCCCACAATAACCACCTCATCTAAATTTAAATCATCGCTTTTTAGAACCACGTTAATGGTGGCTTGCTCCAACACCATTTTCTCTTGCGTTTGAAAACCCAGATAGGAGAATACCAAAATATCAGAAGGCTTTACATTGTTAACTGTATAACTACCATCTTGCGTGGTAGAAACAGCTTTGCCTGTACCTTTCACCTTAACACTCACACCCGGAATTGGACCTCCCTTTATATCCTTAACACTTCCTTTTACCACTTTTTGGGCAATAGCAGGTAAGGCAATCATACTGCATAAAAACAATACTACTTTTAAAAATTTCATATTTCTAGGATTATACTTTTTTAAATTTTAAAGGCTTTTAGCCTTAATTAGAGATTGACATATATCACTTTCAGATTATTAAAAGCTAATTTTCTACTGCCTTGTAGTAAAAATCTGATAAGAAATAAGTGCCTCCACGACCAGGAGCTGACGCATTATTGGATATTTGTCCCTGGAAGTAAGACGCCACTTTAAATGCAACCGTAACGTTTTTGGTAATTTGAGAACTACTGATGACGTAATTACATTTCACCCATTTATTGTAAAATGTAACGCCAGGTCTTTTCTTCCCGTCTGGATTAGCGCCGTTCTGATCGCCAGGATATGGTGTTCCGGTAAACTCTGTACCCCAAGGGGCTCCTATTGAATTACTTCCGCTAACACCTTCAGAACGTTGACACTTCATTACATCATTCACTTTTGTCCAGGTACCGCTCACCCAGTTACCATTCACATCTTGAATATCTCCTCCTGTATAATCTGTAGATATATAAACTTCTAAATCTGTTGGTGTTCTTCCATCAGACATATAAGTTTGATAAGCTGGCATATAATAGTAGTTAAAGGAAAGCTGATAACCATACTGAAATGGCGTAAGATCCTGGGTAGAAGTTACCATCCAAGTGCTCACTGGAGTGGTAACCGCAGAGGCGTTAAAGGTATTTGTTTCTATAATAGTTTGTCCGGTATTGCTAGTAGGCCTTTCTGTTGGAGCTACTAAATAAGATGCCACGGAATTGGTTCTGTTACCCCAAATACGCGGCGAAACCCCTGCAATATCGGTTTGTACGGTATAGCCTACACCACCACTAGGCAGTGCCGCATTCACATTAAGGGTAGGATAAAAAACATAAATGGTTTCTAAAGGCATTACCTCTGGGGCATTGGTAATAATAACCGTCAATTTATTTTCGAAAATTACAGCTTCTGAGCTTATATTGCTCACTACCTTAACTGTGGGCTGTAACACTTCTCTTGCTGTGTAAGCATAATTACTAGCTAAAGAAATTACCCCTGTTTGTTTGTTTATACTTAGTTTATCGTGATGGTTAGTTAATTCAAAATAAACATCCGGATTAGCGTTTGGCAATATTGGCGCACTGGTTTTACTGCCTGCGCCTACAACCAAATTTTGGTTTTTGGGCGAGTAAATTAAATTAGTTGGCAACAATGGTGCAATACGTAAGTGAAATGCCTTATCAAACACTGTTGAATATTGCCTGCCTTCAAACTCTGTAGAAACTTTAACCGTAAAATAGTAATCGCCTGCGGTAAAATTATGTCCCGAGGCAATACGGATAATGCCATTAGCAGCCGAGTTTGTTGCAGCTACAGCGTTTACAGGATTTCCATTCGCATCAATCAGGCCAGAGGTAATGCTAATGTTTGCAGTACTACTTGAGCCAACAGTTACATGCTGTAAAAAAGATTGACCTAAGGTTGTTCCATCTTTTGTAACAATACTTACTAGCTCAAATTTAGGTGTAAGCCCCCCGGTTTGTACGGTCGGAGCAAAAGTCGTGATCGCTCTGCTTTCTCTGGCATCAGTAATTTCTATATACTTTAAGTTAGACG
The DNA here is from genome assembly GCF_003313505.1 of Pedobacter nanyangensis. Taxonomy (GTDB): domain Bacteria; phylum Bacteroidota; class Bacteroidia; order Sphingobacteriales; family Sphingobacteriaceae; genus Pedobacter; species Pedobacter nanyangensis. The sequence continues at coordinate 560,995 of NZ_QMHO01000002.1, forward strand.
GATTACCGATACTGATAAGGTCTTCCTTTTTGTCTTTACATGAAATTACCATTAAGCAACTCAACAATAAAAATAGCAGTTGTTTTTTCATACGCTGTAAGTCATTCGAAAGCAAAGCAACACTTCGCCTTCTCATGTTCGGTTTATTTATTTGGTTAGTTATTCGGTTATCAATACAAAAATGAAAAACAGTGTGATTTACCAGAGGGGGTGTATCGTCTTACTTAGGGAGGTATTTTTTTTATTGCTAAAAACTATTCCCTTTTACCCCTTATCCAAAACAGCACTATTAACATACAAATCCAGCTACTTACGTTAGTCGTTTTACACCTTAATTTTAGCTTATACCTCCCCTTTTCCATAGCGCTAAACGGACTAAATTGGCTAATGCAACCAAATTAATTTTAAATGCCGACAACACACATTTTTTAAACAAAAAATTAGCGGTGTTAAATAGTTTTCGTCGCCTTTCAAAACCCAAATAAGAATAATGTGCCGTATAGTTATGCCCTTATAAAAACGATCATACCTATTTGTAAATAGAACATATTTCAACCAATATAAACCAAATCAATATGAACAGAAATTATCTCTTATTTACTCTTTTGCTTTTTTTTATCGGCATAGATAGAAATTATGCCCAAAACACTATCACGCTTACCCCTAATATAAACGGCACAGAAGGAAACACGGTCTTTACCGATGCGTCTACGATAGTGATAAGCTCATCTGGCGCCGCCTCGTATTACAATAGCAATAGCAGCGACGACTGGAGTGTGGCCGCTACTACGATAACTCAATCGGGAGCATTGAACAAAACCTTCGACATTACTTGGGGTGGAATGGCCAGCGTGATAACTTCCGGAGGAGATAATTATGGAAAAATGCTTACTGCTGGGGGAATAGACAGATCTAGCTCAGGCCAGTTGGGTATACGCAATGGAACAAATGCTGGTATAGATCCAGGTGAAGGCTATTTTTTTGGGCTAAATCTAAGCAATTTAGCCGTTACCGCTGGTGTACAGATTACTAAAATATCTGTTGCTTACTTAAATGCAAGCAACGAAACAGGCATTATCGTTAACAGGAAGAACACTTCAAAACGTATCGTTTTTGGAAATGCTGGGGCACCGGGAATAAACTTTACGCTTTCCAGCGGTGCAGGAGACGTTGATGTTTCTTCATTGGGGCTATATATCGGTGGCGGAAGCGTTGATGACGAGATTGTATCCATATTCAACAACTCTGCGGTGGCCAGTGATTGGCGAATTACTAAAATTGAGCTAAAAGTACTTACAAATATTTTCAACGCTGCCGTAATTACAAACACTGCTCATCCAAGATTGTTACTAAAAGAAAATGAAGAAGCTGCTATACAAACACTTATTAGTCAATCTCCAGAATACCATTCGGTACACAGCTATATTATAGAACAGGCAAATACATTTTTAACGGCCCCTGTATTGGTATATAACCCAAACATCAGCAACAGAATTCTGGAAACATCAAGAGAAGCCATCACTCGTATATTTTACCTATCATACGCATTTAGGATGACAAACAATACCGCTTACCGGGTTAAGGCAGAAGAGGTAATCAACACTGTTTGCGACTTCCCTAATTGGGTAACCTATAGCTTAGATGTAGCCGAAATGTGCTTTGCAGTAAGCATAGGATACGATTGGCTCTATGACGGACTATCGACAGCCACCAAACAAAAAGCCAGAGAAAAGATACTCAACTACGCCTTTCTCACCCAAAAAACAGCTGCCTTTTGGGATTATACCTCCAATTGGAATTCTGTTTGTATTGGTGGCCTTACTATGGGCGCACTGGCCATTTTAGGTGATGGAACTACCCAAATGGATGATGAAGCCAAGTATATCATCAACCGTGTACTGATAAAAAATCCAAATGCGTTAAATGCTTACGCCAATGGAAATTATCCCGAAGGCCCCATGTACTGGAGTTATGGCACAACGTATCAAGTGTTGCTATTATCGGGGCTAGAGAAAATTTATGGCGTAAACCACGAAGGGATTAACCGTTTAATTTACACACCAGGTTTTTTAGAATCTGCGAAATTCATGCAATATGCTAGCGGAACTTCTTCACTGTTTTTTAATTACAGCGATGGAACGGACAAACGAGTTCCGCTGCCCGCCACAATGTGGATGGCTAAAAAGCTGAACAATCCTTCCATTCTTTCTATAGAGAAAGAACTGCTTGAAAATGGAAAGTATGCAAGCAATTACTCAGAGGATGCCAGGTTTTTGCCTCTAGCCCTTATCTACGGAAAAGATATTAGCATCACAAATTTAACGCCTCCCCTACAAAAACTGTGGTATGGCTATGGCGAACAGCCTGTGGCTATGGTACGTACCGATTGGCAGGGGCCCAATGGCAAATTCTTTGGTGTAAAAGGAGGCACACCTAACTATAGTCATGCCCATATGGATGGCGGAACTTTTGTCTATGATGCTCAAGGTTTACGTTGGGCAACAGATTTTGGAAAGGAAGACTACGAAGCAATAAAAGCTAACATAAGTCCACCCGGAGCACAAAATGATTTTTCACAAAATTCGAACAGATGGAATGTTTTCAGAACAAGCAACATTAGTCACAATACGCTATCCATCAAAAGAACAACAGAAAGCATCTGGCAACACCATAAAGTAAATGGAAAAGCAACCATTAGCGAAACTTACGACACCAATGCCAAAAGAGGTGCTAAAATAAACTTACTGAGCTTAATAGGCTTAAATAATGAGGTTGATGCTATTGATAGAAGCATTTATTTGGTAAACGGATCTTACTTAGAAATAAAAGACTACATAGATAATGGCGCCGAGGCGATAAATCTTTATTGGAATATGGCAACTACCGCCAACGTAACAGTTTTAAATGCTACTCAACTGAAGCTTACACAAGGTGGAAAAACAATCGTATTAGAAGTTGTCTGTTCAAACCCCGCAGTTACTTTCACTTTAGCAAGCAACAGGTCGGCAGACCCTGTGAGCTACTTCCCTTCGGCTACTTACGAAAGAAAAAACCCAAATGCCAGCATGGTTGGTTTTGAAGCAACTATTCCGGCAAACGAAGTGGTGACTTTTACGGTAACGCTAAAAGACGATGCTGTAGTCCCTCCTTCAACTACCGAGGCGGTAAATTACGTGCTACTAGAACTCCCCGCTCCTGTTACTGGACTAGAAGCCAACAACTTGTACTACGACACCTCTGAATTTCATGTAAATGAAGCAGGAGAAATAAATATTGGAGGAACTTCTACAGAATATGCCTGGAACGTTTACGGGAACACCAATTTCAGCGAAGTATTCGGCAAGAAATTTCTGTTTAGATGGTCGGGTATGGCCTCTACCAACTTAAGCTCTGGATCAAATTATGGTGCCATGCTTGCTCCTGCGGGTATAGACAGAAGTAGCATAGGAGAACTAGGGATACGTGGCCTAAATGGAGACATTAACATTAGTGCCAATGGTATTGATGTTAATGAAGGCTATCAAGTTGGTTTCGATGCATCTAAACTGCCTAGCAACTTTGTACTACAATTGGCAAAGGTTGGCTTAAGCTTAGTGAGCGGTAGTAAGAAAGGAATTATCGTGAACAGAACAGCAACTTCGAAAACAAAAACTTTTGGAGGTAGCAGCAGCTCGGGCGTAGACTATAAATTTCCTTCAAATGGTTTAGGTTTTGTAGATGTAGAAAACCTAGATATTAAAATACAAGGTGGCCATAGCAACTACAATTTAGCTTCGATTTTTAATATTGGTACCGGCACAGAAAATATAAGGATAAACAAATTTGTGTTTAAGATTGTACTGGATGAAACAACCCTTGCTTTACCCCTAACAAGCGAAGCTAATATCCTTAAAGAAATTGGAAAAGAATTAACCGTCTATCCCAATCCTTTCAAAGATCACATCACCCTTCAAAATATAGTAGATAGAAAAGAAAACATCCAGATCAAAGTTTTTTCGCTTTCTGGCCATTGTGTCTTTAACAACAGCTATCCATTAAATGCTAAAATAAATCAGGTAAAACTCGATCTACAAAAAGTCTCACCTGGCACTTACCTTATTCAAATTACTGATCGTACCGGCGTAGTAGCCACCAAAAAAATAATTAAACAATAAACATCCTATATCAAATCTAATTGCAGAAAAATATTTGCTATTACAAACAAAAAAACATGAATAAACTCAAATTAAGTCTACTATTAATTTCTTTAGCCGCTTTAAGCTGCAATTCAAAAACAGACACTCAGTTACGTTTAGACAAAAGTGAAAAACAACTTACCAATCTAAGAAACACTGCCATGGAAGCCAACAATATTCCAAGGAGTATTCACAAAGATGGTAAAGTACGCTGGATAGAAATACCTTATGACTGGACCGAAGGCTTTTGGCCAGGAACCTGTTGGATGATGTTTGAAAATACCAAGGATGAACAATGGAAACAAGCAGCAATAGCTTCTCAAAAAATCTACGAAGCGCACAAAAACTTAACCAACGATCATGACCTTGGCTTTATATTTAACAACTCTTACGGCAAAGCTTATCAAATTACCAAAGAGGAGCATTACAAGCAAGTATTAATTGATGCCGCTAACTCACTTATTACACGTTTTAATAAAAACACAGGTACCATACAAAGTTGGGATGTAGTGGGCAATTGGCAAGAGAAAAGAGGTTGGAAATTCCCTGTTATTATTGACAACCTAATGAATTTGGAAATGCTTTTTGAAGCAACCATGCTTACTGGCGATAGCACTTACCATCAAATTGCCGTTGAGCATGCCAACACAACCCTTCAAAATCATTTTAGACCTGATGGTAGCTCTTACCACGTGGTAGACTATGACCCGGTAACTGGGAAAGTGGTAAGTAAAGTAACTGCCCAAGGATATGCTGATGAAAGCGCTTGGTCGCGTGGACAAGCTTGGGGTTTGTATGGCTACACCATGTGTTATCGTTATACCAAAGACAAGAAATACCTCGATTTTGCACAAAAAATTGCCAACTTCATCCTTACTCATCCCAATTACCCGAAAGATGGTGTTCCTTATTGGGATTTTAATGCTCCCAAAATTCCAAATGAACCAAGAGATGCATCAGCTGGAGCGATCATAGCATCGGCATTAATAGAGTTAAGCAGCTATACAGATAAAAAATACTTAAAAAATGCCGAACACATTTTAAATTCGCTGGCATCAGACAGTTACACCGCAGCGTTAAACACCAACGGAAACTTCATATTAATGCATAGTGTGGGTAGTATTCCGCATGGCAATGAAATAGACGTACCCCTAAATTATGCCGATTATTACTATGTAGAAGCTTTGATGCGTATGAAAAAGTAGAATAATATTAACTGTGTCAATTTAAGTATAGCACTAACAGCTCAAATTTTCTGTACACTTTAACTCGCAACAAAAAACATATCCTATAAACATTCAAAAAAATAGTAATGAAAAAACAGATCATCAGCCTCTCAAACAAACCTTTACTTATCATGCTATGGTGTGGCATAAGCATATCTTGTTTCGCCCAAACTAAAGTGGCATCAGTATTCAACCATCACATGGTACTTCAACAAAATACGCAGGTGGCCATTTGGGGTATAGATAAACCAAATACAAAAATCACGGTATCGGCAAACTGGAATGAAAAACAAACCACCATTAGCGACAAAAATGGGCATTGGAAGTTACATATCAACACCATAAAAGCCGGCGGTCCATACACCTTAAAAGTTTCGGGCTCATCAAATGTTACATTAACTGATGTTTTATTGGGCGAAGTATGGTTATGTTCCGGACAATCTAATATGGAAATGCCAATAAATGGGTTTCCTGGCCAACCAGTAATAGGAAGCAACGAGATAATATTGAACAGCGATTACCCCCAGATGCGGCTTTTCACCGTTAAGAAGAACATGAGTAATAATCCTCTAGACAGCTGCACCGGTATATGGCAACCGGCCAACCCAGAAACGGCAGGCAACTTTAGTGCGGTAGCCTACCTGTACGGAAAAATACTACAAGCAAAATTAAAAGTGCCCGTAGGTATAATTTGCAGTAGTTTTGGAGGCACACGGGTAGAAGCATGGACAAAGAAAGATGTATTAGAGCAAATAAATTTCGAGTATAAAAAAAATCAAAACCCAACTGAAAAAATAGACAAGAATGATCCATCTGTATTATTTAACGCAATGATACACCCCCTTGTTCCATTTACCATTAAGGGGGCAATATGGTACCAGGGAGAAAGCAACATCAGTAACGCATCACAATATGAAGAAAGGTTTTCGGCAATGATAAACAGCTGGCGTAAAGATTGGCAAATTGGAGACTTTCCTTTTTATTTTACTCAGATAGCTCCATTTGAGTACGGCAACCAGGTTAATGCAGCTTATTTAAGAGAAGCACAGCTAAAAACCATGCAGCACACGGCCAACACGGGGATGGCTACTACCAGCGATATTGGAGAAAAGAATTGCATACACCCAGCTCAAAAAAAACAGGTTGCAGAACGTTTGGCCTACTGGGCACTTTCAAAAACTTACGGATTTAAGGGTTTCCTTTACAGCGGGCCAGTTTACAAATCCATAACAGTTAGGGGCAACAAGGTTGATGTTGAGTTTGACCACGCCCCTAACGGACTAACCAGCTTTGGCAAATCGTTAAATCAGTTTACCATTGCCGGCGCCGATCAAAAATTTCATCCAGCTAAGGCCGAAATAATCAAAGGTAAGCTCACTGTTTATAGCGAAAATGTGAGCGCTCCAGTTGCGGTACGCTATGGTTGGGAAAATTATACCGAAGGCACGCTCTTCAATTTGGGAGGTCTACCTGCATCGTCTTTTCGTACAGACAATTGGTAGCTTTTATTCATTTGTAAAGGTTAACACGAGCAAGCATATTGTGTCCATTAGTTATTAAAGTACAAGTCCTTTAGATAAACATTAGCGTAAAGATTTCAATTTCCATTACACTAATGTTTATCTCGCAAGTTTTTATATTTTTATGCAAATAAAGCCAATAGATAACCTTTTCACCTGATATAAACCTTCATAAGTTTACACTCAATGCTCAAGAGAATACTTTACATCATTGTTTTATTGTTTGCTGTAAACTATCTAAATGCCCAAACAAAAAATAATTTCCACGACGACCTTAAATTTCAGCATTTCACCTCTGCCAATGGCTTATCACAACGCTCAGTTATGGCCATCTTACAGGACAAAAAAGGGTATTTATGGTTTGGCACAAGAGATGGACTAAACAAATTTGACGGCAACAAGTTTATTGTTTACAGGCACAATTTAAGCGATCCTCAAAGTATCAGTAATAACAATGTTCATTGTATTTATGAAGATAGCTATGGCAATTTGTGGGTAGGCACTCAAAGTGGTCTAAACAAATACTCCGCTAAAACCGACGGATTTATCCGTTATAGAGATACTGCAAAGCAGTTTTCCATCAATGATCACATCGTTAGAGATATTATTCAAATTAGTGGCGAACTTTTATGGGCAGCAACAGATAATGGCATTATTCAAGTAAACATAAAAACTAATGAAATTAAACGGATAAAAAATCAGGGCAATAAACCAAACTCCTTAAGCAATAACAAAACCCGATATTTTCTAAAAAGCAAAGATGGCCATATTTGGATATGCAATATCAAATACATCGATATATACAACCCAAAGCAAAAGTCTTTTAAAAAGCTAAACTACCCCAATAATATCCACCTTAACGACCTACCTACACTGTACGTAGACAACAAAAACACCTTATGGTTGGGCCATGAGCAAGGTTTGGCATATTACGATACTGCCAGCAAAAGTTTCATAGACTATTTGTTCAAAGGCAAAAAAGCGGTAAGCACCGCCGTTAGAAGTTTATCGGAAGATTTACACGGCAACCTTTGGATAGGAAGCTATTCAGGGTTGTACATCCTAAATCACCAACGTACGGAACTAAAGCACGTGGTACACAACGAAAACAACGCTAACAGCTTAAGCCAAAATTCAATCTATAAAATTATTCGCGACTCGAGAGGCGATATGTGGCTGGGAACCTGGGCAAATGGGGTAAATTATTATAACAGAGATAACGAAGCCTTTAAAACCATTTCCTTTGGCAATACCAATAACAAACTAAATTACTGGGTAGTGAGCGGTATGGCCGAAGATGCAAAGGGTAACTTATGGATTGGTACAGAAGGCGGTGGTTTAAATTTTTACGACAATACAAGCAAGAAATTCACTTATTACAAAAACCAAGCTAACCAAAACAATAGTCTAAGTGCCAATAATGTAAAATCGGTAATTATAGATCGTAACCAAAATGTTTGGATAGGTATACATGACGGCGGCCTAAACTTTCTTAATCCCCATCAAAAACCTTATGTGTTTAAAACTATCGATTTTGAAAAAAATAATTCATCGCCCTTAAAGGAATATAAAGTTTTAACCTTACTAGAAGACAAAAATGGCGATATATGGATTGGCACACTTACCGGCGGACTTATATTTTACGATGTAAAAAATGAAAAGCTATCCCGGATAGATAAGGATATTAAAAGTGTAATGAGCATTGCACAGACTAAAAACCCTGATATTTTACTTATTGGTGGCGATAATGGTTTGGAAACTATCGACATCAAAACTAAAGTAAAAAAAAGACTGATACTGAAAGATAAAACCAACCCAAATGTAAACTGCATTTACATAGACGATAACAATAATTATTGGATTGGTACCGAGGGCGAGGGAATTTATGTGTACAACACCTCCAATAGAAAGGTTAAAAACTATGGAATTAATGAGGGCTTACCTAATGACATTATATATGGAATACTAGCTGATGACAAAAAAAACATTTGGATAAGCACAAATAATGGTATCAGCAGGTTAAATCCCCAGACTGGAAAAAATAAAAACTACAATCAATACGATGGTTTGCAGGGCAACGAATTCAATTATGGTTCCTTCCTAAAGAGTAAAGAGAATATATTGTTTTTTGGTGGTACCAATGGTATTACCTATTTCAACCCTAACGAAATTGGGAAAAACACCTTTCTACCAACCATTGATATTACCCACATCGAAGTCAATAATACCTCATACGCAAAAATCACAGATCCTTCCCTACCCATTATCTTAAGCTATAACGAAAATAATTTAAGTATAGATTTTACGGCATTGAGCTACATGCATCCTGAAAAAAATGAGTTTGCATATATATTGGAAGGCAATGATAAAGAATGGATTAACGCAGGAACGAGAAGAAGAGCCGTATATACCAACTTAAAAGCTGGAAACTATACCTTTAAAGTTAAAGGCAGTAACAACGAAGGTTTATGGAATGAAAAAGAAGCTTCTTTAAAAATTGAAATTAAATCTGCTCCTTGGCGTACTTGGCAGGCATATCTTATTTATCTAAGTATAGGTGCCGGCATTTTCCTATATATCAGAAAACTTATTTTGTTACGTCTAAAAGATCGAAAGGAAAAAGAAAAATTAAAGCAAATAAACCAGCTGCGTTTACAACTATTTACTGATATCTCTCATGATTTTCGAACCCCACTAACATTACTTATCGGACCATTAGAAAAAATGATCCAAGAAAACATAGGAGACGATTATATCAAGCATCAACACGAAATTATGCTGAAAAATGCCAAGATGCTCCTCGAATTGATTAATCAAATATTAGATTTTAGGAAAAGTGACGAAGGAAAGCTGTCTCTACAGGCATCGAAAGGTAATATTGTTGCTTTTACCGAAGAAGTTAAAAAATCATTTGATGCGCTGGCCGAAAAGAAAAGCATTAATTATAAACTAAATGCCAGCCAGCCAGCTATTGATGTTTGGTTTGATGAAGCTAAACTAAAAAACGTATTATTCAACTTACTCTCAAATGCATTTAAATTCAGTAATGATCATAGTTCGCTAACTATCAATATTTCTACAACAGCTAAAAAGATAAATGCCAGATTGATCAACTACGTTAAAATAACCATTACCAATTTTGGACATGTTATTCCGAAAGAACATATTCATTTAATTTTTGACCAGTTTTATCAGCTAGAACATGATCAGAAGAATTTAGGCTCTGGCATAGGACTTTCTTTAGCAAAACGCCTTGTAGAACTTCACAAGGGAATAATCTATGCAAAAAGCTCAGAAGACAAAGGGACAAGGTTTAGCGTATTACTTAGATTAGGGCACGAGCATCTGAATATTAACGAACAGGTATTTGAGACAAACGCGGCCACCAACACCCTTGGGCCAATTGTAACGCACTCAATAACAAATATAGAAACAGAAGAGCAAGAGCTCTTACCCGATGAGGAAAGACAAAGCTTATTAATTGTAGAAGACAACATTGATTTACAACATTTCATCAAAGAAATTTTCATCAAAAAATACAATGTTTTTGTAGCTAACGATGGCGAACAAGCTATTTCTATTGCCAACGAAAATACCATTGACCTTATCGTAAGTGATGTAGCAATGCCCGTTATGGATGGTTTTGAACTGTGCAACCATATCAAAACGACCTTGTTAACAAGCCACATTCCAATAATACTACTTACGGCGAAAACCTCGCCAACCCATCAGGAGCAGGGTTACCATATTGGTGCTGATGCATATATCACCAAACCTTTTAACGCCAAAATTTTAGAATTAAAGGTTCACAACCTGTTAGAAACCAGAGCAAACCTTATTCGAAAATTTAAAAAAGATGCCATATTAGAACCTAAAAAGCTAACGGTTACTTCACCAGATGAAGTGTTTCTAGCCCAGGCAATTGCAATCGTAGAGGAAAATATTAACAATTCTAACTTTAATGCAAGTGCGCTCATTACCGAAATGAACATGAGCCGCACAGTTATATTTACAAAACTGAAGGCACTTACAGGTCAAAACCTAAGTACTTTTATCAGAACAATACGATTAAAAAAAGCAGGCTTGTTGATCACCCAAACCTCAATGAATATATCGCAAATTGCTTATGAAGTTGGCTTTAATGATTTAAAGTATTTTAGGGAATGCTTTAAGGATTTCTTTAAAGAAACCCCTTCCGAGTATAAAAAAAATCATTAAACAAACTCCTTAAACCTAGTTGCATAATAATAACCAAACACTATTCTGCCACAGAAAACTTATATACAGAACTTGTACGGTAAATTTCTCCTGGCTTTAATACCGTAGACGGGAAATTAGCATGGTTCGGGCTATCAGGAAAATGCTGCGTTTCTAAACAAAATCCAGTTCTAAAATAGTCGAAACCTGTACGTAGTTTATTTTTACTTTGCATAAAATTGCCCGAATAAAACTGCAAACCAGGCTCGGTTGTATAAATATCCATCTTTATACCAGTCTTATCTCCTATTACCGATGCAACTACCCCGTTGGTTTTATTAAGCACATAATTATGATCGTAGCCTTTACCATAACCTAATTGCTCATCAGCAACATTTATTTCTTTCCCTATAGCCTTAAAAGTCCTAAAATCAAAAGGTGTTGCACTTACCTTTTCTAGCTGTCCAGTTGGTATCAATAGGCTATCTACTGGCGTATAATCCTCTGCATTAATGAGCAATCTGTGGTTTAATATAGTTCCAGAACCGTTCAAATTAAAAAACGCATGATTTGTTAAATTAATAATGGTTGTTTTATCAGTTGTGGCTTCGTAGTCCATTTTGAGCTCACCATGGTTGGTTAACGTATAAGTCACTTTCACTTTCAAGTTACCAGGAAAACCATTATCCCCATCAGGCGAATGTAAAGTACATACTATACTACTATCAGAGTTTTTTTCCAATTCCCATTTTTGATACTGAAAGCCTGTTTTTCCTCCATGCAATGTATTAGGTCCATTATTAATAGTCAATTGATATCCGGTTCCGTCCAAACTAAATTTCCCTTCAGCAATACGGTTACCGTATCTACCTATGGTAGCCCCAAAATAAGGCTCAGTAGCTTTATCATAATCCTTTGGATCGTCAAAACCCAACACTACATCAACTAATTCCCCATTTTTATCGGGTACTGATAAACTGGTAAGCCTTGCACCATTACTGACAAAAATGGCTTTCATGCCAAGCTTATTTTCTAATACCACCTCGTTTATGTTATTTTTTTCTTCGTTATCACTACATCCTAAAAAGAGGAATAGAACGTAAAAAACAAATGATAACTTGTAAAATAAAAATCTATATCCTTTAGTTATTTGCTTAGAAAAGTGATGAATATACTTCATAATATTTGTGCTTAAATTGTTTTTGATGGCCTACTAATTTTAAACACAAATAAAAACGAATGCTAAGGTTTTAGAGGGGTAATAATGTCTTTTTAAAGGGGATAAATTACCTAGAGATAAATAAAACACACTATTGAACCATACAAATAAACCATTTGAATAATTTAACTTGAATGGCCAAATTCAACGCTTCAAGCTCAGAAAAAAAGTGTTCAAAGACAATCTTCTAGTCCCCTGCAATTGAAAGAACCTTCACAAGAAATACTTTGAACAAGCCTGACAGTATCGAAAACAGTGATTTTTAAATAAAAATTGGACTTTGAATTGTTCAAAGTCCAATTTTTTGCCCTTAGAAGGGTTAGTTTGAATGTACCCCCAATAGGATTCGAACCTATGACCTACGGTTTAGAAAACCGGTGCTCATGCGGGCAGAATAGCATTTAAAGCCGTATTTTAGGGTTTGGCGTTTGATAGCGCGCCAACAGAGCGCCAAATGCACACTGACTTAAAGATTAAACTACCAAAGAACGAAAACGGAAGAGCCTACATTGAATTCTATTTTAATGGCAAAAGAATAAGAGAATACACAGGAAGAAGTATTGGCTTGCCGATAGAACCTAACAAAGCCAAAAGCAACGAAAAAAGGCTAGAGCTATTAATGGAGCTGAAATCTGCATTAAGTATCCATATCAAACAAGGCAAATATCCTTTAGAACCCGAAAAACTACCTAGAGTTTCTGAAACTGTCAAAGAGGTCGGCTACCCTGTCGAAGAAAGCCTACGACGAGCAATTGCCAATAAAGAAAAACTAAAGTTAAGTAAGAGGTATATGAGCGACCTGAAAGAAATACAGCTTCAGTTCACTAGTTTTCTAAATGAAGACGAAAAGCGATTACCTTTTAAAGACTTAAGGCTAGAGCGGATAGAGGAATTTCTAACTAAGTTTTCATCTTCATCCACCTACTACATGAAAAAGAGAAGTGATCTATCGATCTTAGTGACTACTGCTGCAAAGATCAACAATTGCAGGAGCATCGCTAGAGATACGCAAACCATGAAAGGCAAAGCCACGCTACACAAGGCGTATGAAAAATCAGCAATGCGAAAACTTCTCTCCTACCTTAAAACTAGGGACAAACAACTGCATTTGTGTTGCCTATTCACTTACGGATGTTGGTTAAGACCACATGTAGAAGTGTTATCACTAAGAAAAGGGCATTTTAAATCCGATTATACTGAAATCCACTTATCCGGAGGAGAGAATAAAAGTGGCAAAGTAAGAGTGGTTTATGTTCCGGAATATATAAGAGCAATTATAAAACCGCTAGCTGATGGCTTGAGTGATAATGAAAACATATTCAGTGGATCATCTGCTAACCTAAATCGTTTCTTCTTTACAACAAAATGGAAACGTCTGCGAGCTGAACTATTGTTTAAAAAGCTCTTGGAACCAGACCAAACTATATACTCGTTTCGTCACACAGCAGCAGTTGAGGTTTACAAGAAAACTAAAGATATATATCTACTTCAACGACTAATGGGACATAGTTCAATAACGGTTACGCAAAAGTATCTCAGAAGTTTAGGTCAGTTTGATATTCAGGAGCTAATGAACCATAGCCCTACTCTCTAAGCAAATTGATATCTTTACGGCGGAGTAGAAAATGCTCCGTCTATTATGTACGACACCATTCTAACACCTGACTTTACCAAACTTTCAAACTATTTTACTTTAACCGAACAGGAACAGATTGAATTTAACAAATTTGGAGGCGTTCCGGCTTGGTTGGATTATCAAACGGAAGACAGCTTTAAACTGATCGAAGAACGGTTTAAGGCGGTTTGCTCTCAATATGGCGTCGAAGAACATTTTAATGAGCTGTTTTACCTGCTGATCAAGAAGAACGAGGATATTCGGGTTAGGTACGATGCATACTGGAACAATTACAACGACAACCTCACCACCAGAGAGGTAGCCAAGTTTTTGTTAGCTTATAAAGAGGCAGATGGAAAAACACACCTATCACTTTCTATCAAACCGAATAATGGTGCCACAGCTTCGATAAAAGATAACCAAATCGTCAGGTGGATGTGTGGTGCTATAGTTGAAAAGTTGGAAAAGGGAGATTATACATTTGATGTATTTGGCGAGAAGTTAGCCCATGATCTGTTCGGAACTATTGAGCCTAACGCTCCGTTAGATTTGCAAAAGCTGAGGGCTGCCGCTTCCACAAGTCCAAGAAAGCCAACGGTAAGGATAAACAGGCTTTTGGTCGAATTATGCCGCTACCTACAGGATTTTTTAATTGCACATACCATACTTACGATGCCCAAGGAGAAGCTGCTCACTGATGCGCAAGCCAACTTCTTTTTCGATACACTAGAGGCGTTAGGCTATCTCGATAATGATACTATCCAATCGGATCCAAAAGACTACATGTGGGCGCTGTTCAATAACTATGTAAACTACTACAAATCAAGGCAATAATTTAATTTCTCACTATCACTTTTGTATTGCCTCTTGAGTTTTAGAGTTACGCAATATTTGCATCATTATCCTCTAATGGATACAGCAAATACATGTCTTTATATAAACTAAGAGCTCTATATGAGCAGCTAAAAGCAGGTGAAAAACGCCACTTCTGCCCACGTCCGGGCATCTACAAAGTAATCAGCACTTACAAAGGTCAATGCTACGAAAAGCCTGCAATGATGGCCAAATGTCATTGGCGTACAACGTTCGCAGATGAATATAACACTGCTTTTATACGTTCAATTCAGTTGGAGAGCTTTAAGATAAATGCCACCGAAGAGCAACTTAAGCTTTTAAACAGTCAAGAATTGGAAGGTAGGGAAATTGACGTCTTTGCGGTGGAATTGACAGGAAAAGGCTTAGTTGTAAGTTGGAAGTTTGTAGAGCAGAAGACCAACTTGGATGAACTTAACAAACGCCTATCTTCTGGAACATTGGGCAGCTTCGACCTAAAGCAGCTAGACAATTTTGATTTAAGCGATAGTGAAGAATTCTTCGAGGACGTGTAACCATCACAAAAGGCTGTGGGGGTACCGCCCCCACATTTAACAAATCCTGATTTTCATTTTTTAATTCGTAATGGCAAGACTTTACCAATTGTCTTTCCCTTTGCGGTTCAAGAGCATTATATATGTCATCAATTGACTTAGCAACATTATACGGTGTTTATAACCAGCGGAAGGTAGATGGTAGAAGCGACCTGTGCCCCAGACGGGGTGTCTATAGAATAAAAAGAGTTGAGCCGCTCGGTTGGGCTTGTAGAAAGCCAGCTACGATTGCTATTTGCCAATGGAAACCTAGCTTGTCTGATCCGTTTCATCCTGACTTTGAAGTCGGCATACAGATACAGTCCCTAAGACTTAATTGTAGTGCCGAACAGTTTTTGTTATTGTGCGATGCTGATTTGGTTAGAATGGAGATAAATATCACCTACGCTTCATATGATAAACTACAAAAGCACTTCCTTGTCAGATGGGCTTTTGTTTAGTCGTAATTAATTGATTTTAAAGGTTATAAAAGAAAATTAAAACACTGTTGAGCTATTGCCTTCCGCACCTCAAAAGAGGGAGAATTTTGCATTCAAGGGACAGATAAAATACCCTTTTGCAAGATGAAAAAGTACAATACATATAATGAGATTGATGTTACAATGAACCAGTTGTTTGGCGATATATTTCCAGATGGCATCCCGAACAATTCATACATCGACAAAACGAAAACTGCACTTGGGCTTACCTACTCAGAATTTTATGCTAAGCGGAACAGTATCATTATTGTTCCCACTAAGCAAATCATAACGGACAAGGTGCAATCATATGCCGCTTTGAACCCTTTTGAACTACATGGTGAGAGTAAAAAAGGGGATGATGACCTTAAAGCTTATTTGAAGGATAGTAAGATCAAGGATAAAAAAATTGTGACTACACCCGACAGTTTTGGAAGGCTAATTAAGGTGGCTAAGGATGAAAATATGTTAGATGAACTACTGGACAACTATTTCTGCCTTTTTGATGAGGTTCATTGTCTCGTAAGTGAGCGTTATCGGGGGCAGATACTTACACCATTGAAATGGTTTTGGAAGTTTAAAAATAAGGCGGTAGGATCAGCGACCCCATATCACTTTAGTGATCCTAACTTTCACAAATTGGACTATTTCAAGTTGATGTTTAATGAGACTTTCGGTACAATAACATTGGTAGAACACGATGATGTAGTGGAAGCGTTAGCATTTCTCCTATCAGACCTCAGCAAATTCGAGGGTAACATACATATATTCCTAAATTCTGTGGAGCTGATCAATAGGGTAATCAACAAAGCTTGTCTCAAAGGAAAAGATATTATAGCTGTTTTCTGCGCAGATGAGGATAGGAATTCTAATGCACTTGGGGATAATATGGAATACTTTAGGAAAGCACCCAAGACTGGTAACTATGCTAAGGTAAACTTTTATAGCAGCAAGTATAATGAGGGTTGGGATTTAGTCGACGATGAGAAATGTACTTTTGTACTAGCAACTGACGTGGGTTATAAGCATTCTCTATCACCTGTGCAATTCAAAGGTTTTCAAGCGGTTGGCAGGTTGAGGTCTGCTGAGAAGGCTAACGGTCGTCCAAAGCCTATCAGACCACATGCAATATATCACATCACAAATACAATACCCGTTACAAAACAACAAGTGCTAAAGGACTTTGAAACGGTTGAAAAAGAATGGTACTTTGAAGCTAATGAGCATATTGCTCACTATAACACATTTAGAGGAAAACTCAAAGAGGACGGTATAGATAGTAAAGGTTTGGTTGAGAAGTTGGCTGATCAATTTGCGGATGTTGCAAGTGGAATCGCCGCAGTTCTACCGACCAAAGTTGATCAACACGTGTATGGAGAGTACTATGTTCAACATTACTATAATGCTGAGTTGATTAAAAAAGCTTGGGAGGATATGAATTACGATGTCGAAATTAAAAAACTACCTGAGGATATCGAAGTACGAGGTGAGAGTCGTAGAGAGGTAAATAAGCGTATCATTGAGATGTTGGAGTTGACCAAGGAAAGTGCTGAGTATGATGAGCGATTAACAGAAGGTTACTTTAGAAAGTTAAGCATGACCCATAAGAAACTTTTTCTGTCATATCACGGTTTAGGGGCTAAAAAACTGGCTGAACTAGAATACGATGATTATAAAATGGATAAGGCAAGGATTTCACTATCAAACGAAAAGAAGTTTAGGCAAGTCGAATCAGAACTATTGAAAGAGTTGGAATATAATCAAAAATATGCCAAACCATATCTCAAAGAGCTGCTTCAAGGAAAATATGAGAAGCACTTCTTGTATGATAGCAGAATGCAAATAAAGAACGCTAAAGTAGAGCAAATGAAAGAGCACATGAGCATTGTTTATGCTCAAAAGGGCAAGACTGCTTACAAAGGGAAGCAAGTTCCAGCTATCATAATTTTAGATACTAGGGCTATTACTAATCCGTCCAATAACTAGCTTCCAAGTTTCTGCAAACAAGCTGTTATTATATATTAATAAAGTAGATATTGCAAGTTTTTGGAAGCTAAGTTCAGCTTTTAAAAATGCAGAATGCAAAGTAATGTATAATGGAATCGACATGGGAGTATCGCTTCGAGGTATTTTCTGACTTCTTAAAAGCTAAACATTTCACTCTGCAATACCCATAAGAATAGTGCCCAACTTGAAAATTCGAAATTGCACCCCCTCCCTTAATTTGTTTGAAATTGAATCAGATATATGTAGTCGGCTTACTTCAATTCCAGATCAAAATAAAATGTGTGAAATGCTGTGATAGGTAGTTCTGACATAACCCCCTGACTGGCTTGCGATAAAAAGCGAATTGATTTACCTAAGACCTACAGAAATGAACAATACTGATTTTAAAAAGCATCCTTTTGAACATCTTAAGCTTATAAAAGAGATGAATGCCATTGAAGCGCAATGGCAGAGCAAACGCAAATCCTACAAGAACTACTACCGTGCTTCCAAAGGGGCGATGGAAAGGCAAAAGCTTGTCAACAAGACCGTTGAAACACTTTACCATATTGCTGTACCAAAGATTAAACAGATGTTTTCCAAGCTGTCAAAGTACAATCGGATTGCGGTTGAAATGAACCTAAAGGAGCATCCATTAAATGTTGATGAGCTTTATTCGATCTGCTTTTCGACTTTCTTTTTCGATTTAAGCTGCAACGTTGAAAACCAATATTGCATCACATACAGGTTCAATAACTGCCCAATAGAAGCCGATATACGTGCGCTGATGCACCGACTTTCGCTGACATATTACTGCATTGAAGATGCAAAAACGATTGATTACAGCGAGGGATTTAAACGCATTCTGCAAGTGCAGCCCGAACGGTTTATCACTTTACTTTAGCACTTTCTTTCGTACTAAGTTTGGCTTTTAAAGCAGAAAGTACGGGCATCAATAACAAATGGACGCTGTTTGAAAAATCTCCAATATCCACCTACCTCTTTATAAGCTTAACAATCTTTCAATTCCAGGCACCTCAATTAGGGTGCTTTTTTTATTTACAATCAAATCCAGTTTAACCATGGTAACAAAGACCAAGAAACAGCCAAAGGCACAACAACCCAAGACAAATTATGTGATGCTTACACCTGAACTACAGCACAACAACGATGCTGTGATGAAAGCCTACACCAAGATCGTGCAGAAGGCAACCGAACTGATGAAAAAGTTCGAGCTCAGCAAGTACAGAACCTACGTGGAGGTAGACCACACCAAAAATCCACAGAATGCGCAGTACGTTGCCGAATTCGTCTGCCACTTCTGGAACATTACCTTATCCAACAGTAAGGAGGGAAAATCCTACATCTTCATCAATTACGACTCTGCTTTCATTGAAAAGTTTGGGAGCAATTTGACCAACCAACTACTTAGGGAAGCCTACAGGGTGACAAATTCTGAAGATGGAACGATAGGCATTGAATATGCCTTAAGGGTGCAGTTCACGGACTATGATGTACACAACTATTTCTACAGGCTTACGTTCGAGGGAGAAACCGACATCATCAGCATTGGATGTGCGGAAAGACCAGTCGAGGCATAAAAATTTGGGCGTAGCAATGCGCCCATTTCCCTTAACTTTATATCTTTGCGTTTAAACCAATAAATAAAGCGGTAGATATAGATTACATATAATTAAGATATAAGCGTTAGCTATTTGTTCTTGTAACTGGAAACCTGAGAAATTTCAAAAGTGCAACAAGGAACAGATAAGAGTTAACGTTCCATGCTATAAGCGTGGGGCGTAACCTTTTCTGTTGCACGAGCTTCTCAGGGCTCCCAGTTCAGATTATGGTTATTGTCCTGCGCTTATTGTGTTTATAGACGTGCAGATTAGGGACAGTCGGCATTATCTAAATTTAAAATGAAAGTTATCCTTACAGTTTTGCTGGCGACATTCCTAGCCGCAAACAATCCCAACGCGAGCATTCCTCGTACCACAACTAATTTGAAGCTTGCCCCTACAGTTTATTCCGGCAACTGTACCCTTTATAAGCTAACACTTGTCAAACCTAACAAGAAAAAGTATACGCCAGTTAAGACTGCATTCGCAAAGGTGGTAATCGATAAATCATCCAAAAGGTTTACTTTCTTCTTTGATGGCAAACAGGTTGGCAGTTGGTCAAGTTTTGACAGCTATGTAGATAATCAACAAGGTGGTGAAGGCTTTACAATGGATTATGAGTGGTCTGCCCACAGATTTACAGCTGAAAGAACTTTCAATATCTACAATTCGGGCAGGTCTTATGGTGGCGAACTTGGCTACGAATATGAGATAACCAACTACAAGGTCAATTAAAAGCAAATAACAATTTAATCAATATGAAAAAATCAATCTTAACGCTCTCGGCAGCTATGCTGCTGATCGTAGCATCATGTTCAAAGAACAACGAAAACCCTACAGAAGAAACAAAGACCTGTAGGCAGACAGAGGCAAGGTTTAATGATGGAACCGTTTTCCAGTACACCTACGATGATAAGGGACGGGTGGTAACGTGGAAGCAGATTTGGAACGGTGGAAGTACAGAAACCATCACCTATCAGTATTCAGCCAATGAAATCATTGAAACTGAAAAAGGCGATTATAACAATGTAACCAAGCACACGCTTGACGCTTCGGGCAGGATAACGGCTTCCGGAACTACTACCTACACCTATGATGCCAATGGTTACCTACTTAAGATCAAGGATGGTTCGACAACGACAGATTTTGTCTACACCAATGGGAACATCACTTCAATCAACGATGGCTACAGTACCTATAACATTACCTACGGTGCGGATACCTACAGTGGTAGTTTCTTCCGTTACAATACCAATGATACATTTCCGGAAGAATTGGAGACACCTTTGTTCAGCTATTATGGTAAACGTTCGAAAGCACTGCCAACCAAATCAACTGTAACCCGTGGAGGAAACGAAACAACGGAAACTTTCACTTACGAGAAAGATGCGAACGGCAATATCACAAAGTTTGTAAACGGCATCAAACAGGGTGCTAATACACAAATCAATACAGCGCAGTATACTTACAGCTGTAATTAATTAATTTAATGGCTTAGGGGTTGCTCTAGGCCATTTTCATCTTAACTTAGTGCTATGGATTTTAATGTAGAAAGTCTTCCGTATCTGTTGCATGTAGAATATACAGGCGGCTGGACATGTAAAAGCAAAGGTGTATTCATTGATCCAGATGGTATCGAGTACAGGTACGAAGATACTAACGGTTGGAAGTCGTTCTACGAGGAAAACTTTAACAACTTAAATGATGCGATAGACATTGATGCAGAGACCTATTTTGACAACATTCAAGAGGTCATAAGACCTGATGCATTATTCCACAACCTAAGCCTTTGTAGGATAAAGAGATCTTCCAAGGGTCGATATACAAACAACAACTTGGCTATTTCTGAGGAGATGATTGGCGATCTGATGAACTGTAAGGTCGTTTATAAAAGTGATTTCGTAATCCATGATGCTCCCACAAAGACCTTTTCGCTGCTGGTTTATGATGGCAAAAACGGATGCTATAAAGATGTGTTTCTAAGCTCGACTGGCTCTCGAAATGTACAAAACAGCAGCGTTTATACCGATAGCTTAGTGGCTAAACTTGCGATACATCGGTTGAGCTGACAACTTTCATAAATGTAAGAATGATAAGTATCTGGGGTTTCCCAGATACTTCAATTACTACTTATTGCCCTTATCTGTAGACGGCTTCGGTAGTATTTGGTCTGATTTCTCTCGACGCACCGGACTTGGTGGTGGCGGCGGAGGTGTTTGATTATTACTCATTTATTTATAGTTATTTAGGTGACTTTGATGGACGAGGGTGTTGAGTAGTTGATGGCATGTTTCGCTGTTTTCTAACTGGACTTGGGGGTGGCGGTGGAGGTGTTGGTTTGCTCATTATATAGCTTTTATAAGTGAAATCATAATTAAAAGTATTAGACCGATACTCAGAGATATGCACAAAAACAACTTAGCATAGTACAGAGCATTCCCTCGCCTATCATTTACTTTAGTGTTGTTTGTATTGCAATCGACATACCAAACAATTACCCTTTCATTTAGAAGTTCCTGTAATTTTGCTTCACTGTTTTCGGGATGATGTTCATTCGCGTATTTTTCAAGTTCTTTGTAGTCAGTATTATAAACGATGCTGCTTTCTGGGAAAAGACAGTAGCTTCTTTTAAAACCAAAATAAACAACAAACAACATTATAATTGACAAGCTACAACCTATCATAAGCAAAGTCAATAGCAGCCACTTGAAAGTGTTCAATGAACAAGCAATTGATTTTAGCTTGTCGTCGCTACAGATAAAATATATGCCTGCGAATAGCGCTGAAAGGACAGCTATCGGAGTTCCTAATGCACTTTCGTACGATTCCTTTCTATTCAGTTCGTAATCATATTTATCTTTTAAGAGGCTGATTAGTTGCTCTTTACTTCCGTTCATAAATGTAAAACTAATGAAAAACATAGCTGATTTGGTCACCAACTTTTCAACATTCCTAAACTAAGCCTTTCACTCATTTGCTGCTTACCAAGTGGAAAGGCTTCCTTTAGTCATTAGATTGGTGCTTCAACGTTCGTCCTTTCTCTTTACAAGCGGAAGTGCGTACACTTCTTAGCCTGTAGTCCTTAGGTTTGACACTGCGTACCCGATTAGGTAGAAAGGTATTCGTTGCTACTAATGTTTGCATAAGGTACCGCCAAACATTCGTTTGTCACTCCTTATGCTTAAACAAAGCGGCGCAACTCATGGAAACTCTCAGTCTTTAACAAGTTAAATCCCTACGTTTCCCACTCTTCAGCTCACCTGCTGCCTCACAAAGACGTCGCTACGCTTGTGTAAAACATAGCTATAGTCGTGCTACGCACTTTACCTATAGCATCTTTGCTCGATGAGCAGGCGGTGAGCATCATGTAAGCCACATAAAACTGTGTCAAAGCAGATAAAAGTATATATCAATTTGATGGTGAGTAGAATTTTATATACTTTTAACTGTAATTAATAACGCTACTCTTGTTCGCCAACTTACCCAATTCTGGGCAAGCATGCGCTGCATTATAGCGTATTTTACTAGACTCTCACAACCGTATGACAGACATTAATGTAATAAACTCAGTTAAAATAGCTCTTGATACTTTGCTACAGACATCTGACGTTTGGCTATTGAAAAATGATTTAAGTGAACAAAGCGTCTCTCACAGAATTGCTTTTCATTTAGATGCACTGTTTCCGGATTTTAACGTTGATTGTGAATATAATGGCGATATTGATAGAGCTAACAATAGAAAGGCAATCTCAATTCTTAAAAATGAACTTAAACAGTTTGGGCTATTGCGAGGCAAAGAAGCCAGCGACTTAGAGAAGGAATTTACCACAAGAGCTGTTTTCCCCGACATAATTATTCATAAAAGAGGATCCAATGAAAATAACTTATGTATTCTTGAAGTAAAGAAAAGTACGAGCATTGTGGATTATAACTACGACATAATCAAATTACGGGCATATACATCGAATCGATATGATAACAACCTTGTATATCAGATTGGTATTTTTATTGAGGCGATAGTTGGCAAAAACAAACCTTCATTTAATCTGAGATTTTATAAGCACGGAGAAGAAATAGTATTTGAAAAATAAAAGCTGGTAGCTCGGTGTTTCTGTAGGCTTCGATTAAAGTTCAGTTAAATGAGCAGTTTATACTTCGATTTTTGTACTGCCACAAAGCCCAAAACAGTAAAAGTGATACAAACGAATAATGTAAAAATACAAACAGGAAGAAAATTACATGGACTTAGACGCATTACTCAAACAACTGCAATCATGGACAAACAATGTTCCATTGATAATTCTCGGTAGCGGCGCGTCTGTTCCGTTTAGCCTTCCGTCCATGTGGACTCTCGGCGAACATATTAAAAACAATATTGCATTTACAGATGGTGACGACCAAATCCAATTTGAGAGGTTCAAAACTTTATTTGACGCAAATGGTGATTTAGAAGCAACACTTTCTGAACTACATCTAAGACCAAAGGTCTTAGAACAAATTGTATTTAAAACATGGGAGTTGGTAAATAAATCTGATATAGCAGCGTATGAAAAATTTATTTCTAAAACGATAGAATTTCCGTTAACTGAACTAACGGATTATCTTTTGGGAACGGCAGGTAAAAAGTTGTCGATCATTACTACCAACTATGACCGGATGGCTGAATATGCTGCAAGCTTTGCAAAAGCAGTCATTTGTACAGGATATGCACAAAATTACATCGGACATTTTTCGAGCAGCATACATTCAAATAATTTAGCGGTTCTTAAAGGTTATAAAGGTCAGGTTAATATTTGGAAAGTGCATGGTTCTTTGGACTGGTTTAAAACGAAAGATGATGAAGATATTCAGCTCCCACTTCGTCATACAATTCCGGATGACTTTATGCCTTTAATCGTTACCCCCGGTTTGAGTAAATATTACGAAACTCATAATGAACCCTACAGAACAATATTTACCCAAGCAGATAAAGAAATTGAAGAAGCTAATGGTTTTCTTTGTATTGGCTACGGTTTCAATGATATTCATGTTCAACCCAAACTAATAACTCAAATCAAAAACAATAAACCTATCATTGTCTTAACAAAAGAGCTTACACCCAAGACAAAACAATCTATAATTGATAATAAATGTAGACAGTATATTTTAATTGAAGAGGCTAATGCGACTGATACCAGAATATATTCTTCTTCACAGGGAGAGCACATAATTCCTAATGTAAGTTATTGGACACTGGCAGAATATTTAAAACTTATAATCACATAAACGAAAGATGGCAATATTTAAATTTGAAGATCATAATTCAATCGGAACGGTTTTCAGCGTTGACACGGCAACCATTATTGTAAAAGTTGCAGAGCTTGATAAATTAAGAAAACTTCAAGTAAACCATTTGGTTGCAGTGAAAAGTTCAAAAGCAGGGCAACATTTAATCGGTATCATAAATAGGATAACACGGAAAGTTTCAGATGATGAAAAACCTGTTGGTGATGATTTAGGTCTAAGCAATTTCTTGCTAACTGAAAACATTGTTAAAGTAAATTTAATAGGGACTCTTCTTGACAGACATGGGTCAAAAGAAAATGTTTTTAAAAGAACACTTGATACTGTTCCAGAAATCGAAGCACCTTGTTTTCCCATTGAAGGTGACAATATTACAAAATTCATGCATACCATTTCAACTGCAGAAAATTATAAAATACCGCTTTCTATCGGTAAATATTCAATAGATGAAAATGCGGAAGCATTTTTGGATGGAGATAAACTTTTTCAACGCCATGCAGTAATTGTAGGTAGTACAGGTTCTGGCAAATCTTGGTGTGTTGCAAAGCTAATTGAACAAATAGCCAAATTACCAATGGCTAATTGTATCCTTTTTGACATTCACGGGGAATATAGTGGAGCAGATTTTAAAGCAGATGGAATACAGCATTTTAGAGTTGCAAACCCCTCGGATTTAGGTAAAAAAGGTAATCTTGAAAACAATGCATTGATGCTTCCTTATTGGTTGTTGACTTACGAAGAAATGTTGGCTATGTTACTTGACCGAAGCGATAGTAACGCACCAAATCAAGCAATGATATTCTCAAAAACCGTTTTTAACGAAAAAGATAATTTTCTTACTTCTATTAGTGACACCACACTCAAAGGAAGTATTACAATCGACAGTCCTGTCCCTTACAAACTAGAAGATGTCCTTTCAGAAATAAAAAGGTTGGACGAAGAAATGGTACCAGGTGCAAAAGCTGGTACAGAAAAGCAAGGTCCTTTCAATGGGAAGTTGACGAGATTTATTCAACGCTTAGAGGCAAAGAGCCAAGACAAACGCCTAGGTTTTATGTTTCAGATATCAGAGGATGAATTAGATATTGACTGGATGAACAAACTTTGCAATTCCTTGATGCACGGTTCTATTTGCAATAACAAAAAAGCGGGAGTAAAAATAATAGATTTTTCAGAAGTTCCATCTGATGTCCTACCACTTGTAATAGGATTAGTCGCAAGAATAGTCTTTACTGTTCAGCAATGGACGGCGACAGATAAACGCCATCCCATCTGTTTACTTTGTGATGAAGCACATTTATATATACCAGAAAGAACCAGCCAAGATTCAGCAGCTGAGCTTGGACTTAAAAATTTTGAACGTATTGCAAAAGAGGGTAGAAAATACGGAGTAAGCCTTACCGTTATCAGTCAAAGACCTGCAGAAGTAAATAGAACAGTTTTGAGCCAATGCAACAACTTTATTGCTTTGCGCCTTGCTAACGCAGAAGACCAATCTGTCATTAAAAAGCTTTTACCTGATAATTTGGCTGGGTTAACGGATGTGCTACCAATACTTGATATCGGCGAAGCATTAGTAGTAGGAGACGCTTCATTATTGCCAACAAGAGTTATTGTTGGTGAGCCGACTATTAAGCCGCAAAGTGCAACAATAAAATTTTGGAAAGAGTGGAGTAATGAAAAAGCTGAACAAGATGTTGCAGCAGCAGTTGCTGGACTTAGAAAACAATCAAAAGGATGATATTCTAGAGTTAAACGATTAATATCGCATAGAAGCATATCAAATACCCCGACTTTTGGGGTGTTTAGGTAATTGGATATGTGTAATAAAGAAAAATAAAATGAAAGAAAAGATTGTAAGAATACCGGCCAACAACAGTGAAATTACTTTATATGCTTGCTTAGGAGAAGCTTTAATGAAAACTCAAGTAGCTGAACAAGCCTTGAGTCATTCAATTACTCTGAAAAAGAATCCTGACGAAACAAAAGAGCAAGCCGATGAGTTTTTAAAACGTCAACAGCGATATACTTTAGGCCATGCTATTAAAATTGCAAATGAAGAGAAGCTATATAATATATCATTGCTAGAAGATCTAAATGCATTTCTAGTGCAGAGGAATTGGTTAGTTCACAATGTCATCCCAGGAAACGAAGAGGATTTCAATGCAAGAGTTATAAAAAATGAGTTGCTTGATAAAATAGAATCTATTAGGGACAAAGCTGAAGTTATCCATCGTAAGATAGAATACGATTTGATTGATTTTTGTGAATCTAAAGGGAAAGATATGTCTAAAATTAGAGCTGCATTGGAATTGCAAGACCAAGGAATGAGGATTAGAAAGCAATCCTAAGATTGTCTACATCGCTATGTAAAACTGTGCAGTTTACGTTAACTCTTTAAACGCTAAGCCATTTCGTATTGTATTTACATTTTTCTAGCTTATAAAGGATAAGGTTGGAACATAAATAACAGCATCAATACACCTTGCAATGCCCTTCAAACCAACTTCTAATACCATTAAAAAGTTAACAATCTATCTATCAGTTTAATCCAAAAATATGTACAGCCCCCTTAAATAGAGGTATATTACAAAATCTTGGATTCCATAGTTATCATTTAAGTGCTACCTTTAACATTCCATTAGATACCTAAGTCCCGTTATGCAAATACACTTCGATAATATAAATCTGAGCCAAAGCACAGTAGATTACAAACTTATACTCAATAACGACGGCTTAGGTAAACTTATCTTCTCTGGAGTTTATAAGCAAGGAAGTAAGGGCAATGTAGATGGGTACTTTATGGAGGCGGTTGTTAACTGTACTATTAAACATGAGCTTGTTAAATCGCTTATAGTTGATTTACAGGATGTAGATTACACATGGGGAAATACAATTATCAATACAATGTCTTTATTATCGGCTGCTAACATACCAGTTGCTATTATCTATGGTGAAAAAAGCAAAGGAATTGTAAATGGTGATGAAAGCTTCTTCGTAAGGACAGAACTCGAGGCGTTAGATGTCATCAACAGGTTAAGCCTATCCAAAAATCTGTCTAACCCCCTTAAGTAAACGATATTGATTAAATCTTGGATAAATTGATAGATTGATGTTTATTGTTTCTTGTCTGTTTAAAAGGTAGATAGTTGAAATAGAAAAGTCAAAAAAGGAAGTTAATCTATCTATTAATACATTACTCAAAGATAAGCTTGTCCAACCAACACGCTTAAAGAAATTCCGCCATAAACCCACAACTCCCACGCATCAGTCCATTTATTGCGTTGCTTCTTTGCTTAGTTGGTCAGAAAGCTTGCTCTGGTTCCATTATTAATTTAAAATACATTAACATGGAACAGAAAGAACTATTCAAGGTTGCTGAGGTGCAACTGAGTTACAAACCTCATTTCAAAGCACAGGAACGACCACAAATTAACTCCGCTAAGCAGGCTTACGACATTTTACTAAGCCATTGGGATAAGGAATTGATCAATTATTTAGAACAAGCTAAAATGATATTGCTGAATAGGAATAACAGGGTGTTGGGCATTGTAGACTTATCAACTGGAGGTGGAGGTTCAACCGTGATGGATAGCAAAGTGATTTTCAGTGTTGCTTTAAAAGCTACTGCTACTAGCCTGATCATAGCGCATAATCACCCCAGTGGAAACCTCAAGCCATCAAATCAAGATATTACAGTTACACAGAAGTTGGTCAACGCTGCAAAGCTTTTAGAGATGGATATCCACGATCATTTGATTATAAGTGAAAATGGTTACTTTAGCATGGCTGAAGAAGCAATGATATAACGGAATAAACGTGATTCAATTAATTAGATTTATAAACTGCGCGCCAAATGCGCGCCAAATCCGAGAGATATCCTTTAAAAGCTAAAAACAAAAAGGGCTTCTAGTGTTACCTAAAAGCCCTTCGCTGTACCCCCAATAGGATTCGAACCTATGACCTACGGTTTAGAAAACCGGTGCTCTATCCAGCTGAGCTATGGAGGCCCTTACTAAAATGCTAACGACGAGTAGCCGTTTTCATTATGGTGGTGCAAAGATATGATTTCTGCACAATAATCTAAAAAAAGTTGAAAATTCTTTTTCTAATAATTGCCAGTAATGCCCAGTTCCAGTCCACGTAATTCGGCCAATCCACGCAAACGTCCTATGGCTGAGTAGCCAGGGTTGGTTACCTTATTCAAATCATCAAGCATTTGGTGCCCGTGATCTGGCCTAAAAGGGATAGGCTCTATCCGTTTGGCATTTTCGGCAGTTACAGCTTTCATCACTTCGTACATATTTACATCGCCCCCCAAGTGGTCGGCTTCATAGAAATTACCTTCTTCATCTTTAGTTACATTACGAAGGTGCAAAAAGTAAACACGGTCCTTAACCGCTTCAAAAATCTCTACCAAATTATTCTTGGTTCCTGCGCCCAAAGAGCCCGTGCAGTAGCAGATGCCATTAAAAGCCTGATCAACACTACGTAAAATACTTACCAAGTCCTCTTGGGTGCTCGCAATACGAGGCAAGCCTAAAATTGGGTACGGCGGATCGTCGGGATGGATGGTCATCTTGATCCCCAGTTCCGTACAAGTTTCGGCAATACCTGCTAAAAACCAAGCCAAATTTGCCTTCAGCCCATCTTGGCCAATAACTTTGTATTCCTCAATACTGGCACGTAAAGCCTCTAGTTCAATTTCTTTCTCATTAGGGATGCCCATTAGCACATTAATACGCAGTTCATCCAGTTCTGCCTGGCTCATCGCCTCAAATTTTGCTTTAGCCTTTTCAACAATTTGAGGATCATAATCAGCTTCTGCCCCTTCCCTTTCAAAGATGAACAGATCAAAAATGGCCAAATCCGTCCAATTGAAATAAAGTGCTTTTGCGCCATTGGGCATCTCCAGATCAAGCTGTGTACGCGTCCAATCCAATACCGGCATAAAATTATAGCAAACCGTTGTAATTCCACATTGTGCTAAATTTCTTAAGGATTGATTGTAGTTCCGGAGATAATGTTCCGCATTTGGTCTGCGGGTTTTAATGGCCTCATGCACAGGTACACTTTCTACCACGCTCCATTTAAGCCCGGCAGCTTCGATGATGCTTTTGCGTTCCAAAATATCTTCCACAGGCCAAACCTCTCCATGTGGAATATGGTGCAAGGCACTTACAATGCCACTTGCCCCGGCTTGTTTAACATCTTGCAGTGAAACCGGGTCATTTGGACCATACCAACGCCAAGTTTGTAATAATTTATGTTTTTGGTTGCTCATGTTATTTATATATGGACCACCAATATTACATATTTTAGCATACAACCTTGACAACATCGGTTAAAATAGTTACGGAAACGTTATCGTAAACAAAAAATACAAGACTAAGTGTATGGCAGTAAGAAAACCCGCCGCAAATTAAATCATCAAATTATCAGAAACAGAAATAAAAGCGGCGGGCACGGTGGGTTCAACACCGATTCACCTTAAAATGCCCGCAGAAATAAACCTAAGATATGTATGAAAGGCTGCGGGCCAAAAGGTTAACGTTTACGGCCACAAATAGGCCATCAAAGCTGAAATTAAATCAACTATAATATTTTAAATAACCAATCCTTAAGGCATAGTTTTAAATGCCGCACCGGAAAACCGTATTGCCTATTACAAAAATTTACTTACCTTGTGTTTGTGAAGACAACTAAGCAAGAACCCTAAAGTATTAAGCTTTTAAGGACTGGTGCCAAGGAAAATTTAGCCTGCCTTTGATTTTTAGCTCTCTCTCTCATTGGCGCGGCAACAAAATTCACTTGGAGTTTCTTAAACTTACGATGGAGAATTCTTAAAAATGTTTTTCTGGAAAGCTTTCTGTTTCACCTCCCTGATATTGAAGCAGTAAAAGTTGATTTTTTTAGTTTTCATAATGGTTGAATTTTGACCACATGCGGAGTAGATATTTAAAAACATTGCTACAAATTCAACAGTTTCTGCTAAACATTTCTACCAGGAACAAGCCTTACTTGTTTTCGCACTATGGTTAAACAATAATACAAAAAGTTTCTCATTAAACGATAAACTTTTTTTAATTTTTTTTCTCTAAAATGAAGAAAATTAATCGTTTGGACGAAATATTGACAGAAAAAGGCATTTACAATAGGGAAATCGCCAAACTCCTAAACAAGTCAGATCAGACTGTCTCGCGATGGATCAACAACCACCGGCAGCCTTCGGTTACCGATTTATATGAAATTGCGAAATATTTGAAGATAGATATTAGAGACCTTCTTTATCCAAGCGAGTGGGTAAAAAAGGCCTCAAAGTGATTGGAGCTGCTGAACTTATTTTAAAGTTTCGGCTACAATTTCATAAGATCTTAGTCTTGCTTGTTGGTCGTAAATATGAGAGGTAACCATTAGCTCGTCAACTTGGGTATGTTTTAAGAACGATTGAAGTTGTTCTTTCAGTTTATTGGGACCGGCAATAAAGGTAAAATCCAACATTTGCTCTACCGCCGCCTCTTCCATATCGCTCCAAATACCATCCATACTATCTACTGGTGGCTGCAACAAACGGCGCTTATTGGTTACAATGCCCATAAATAACATTTTCAAAGAGGTTGATAGCTTTTCTGCTTCCTGATCGGTATCTGCGGCAACCACATTTACACAAGAAAGCACGTAAGGTTTCTGCAAAACATCGGATGGTCTAAAGTTTTGACGATAGATTTGGATAGCTTCAAAAAAATGGGTTGGTGCAAAATGACTGGCAAAAGCATAAGGCAAGCCATAAGAAGCGGCTAAATGTGCACTCTCCGTACTCGATCCCAAAATCCAGATCGGCACATTGGTGCCTTCTCCTGGAATAGCCCTTACCCTACTGTCGTAATTATCATCGCCTAAATATTTTTGCAACTTAAGCACATCTTGCGGAAAGTTTTGTGGCGAATGAAAGCGCTCGCCTCTAATTTCAAAGGCGGTCAATTGATCGGTGCCTGGCGCTCTGCCCAAACCTAGGTCTATCCGGCCAGGATAAAGCGTAGCCAATGTTCCAAATTGCTCCGCTATTATTAACGGCGTATGATTGGGCAGCATAATTCCGCCAGAACCTACTCTAATGGTATTGGTATGGCCTGCAATGTGGCCAATTAACACCGAAGTTGCCGAACTGGCCACACTGATCATGTTGTGATGTTCGGCCAACCAATAGCGCTTGTAACCTAACTTTTCGGCATGTTGGGCCAAACTAACACTATTATTAAAGGTATCGGCAATGGTATGTCCTTCTATAACGCCTGCCAAATCTAATACAGAATAAGGCAATGCTGATAATTTTTTTTCGCTCATGTGTTCTTTCTATAAAGTATCGATCAGGTTGCCTAAAGTGGCAATGGTTTCTTCGTTACGCTTGTAATAGGTCCACTGCCCTACCCGAGTGGCTGAAACCAATCCCACCCGATGCAATGTTGAGAGATATTCGGAAATGGTAGATTGCGTTAAGCCCGATTTCCTTTGGATATAGCCTACGCAAACGCCAACATCTGCTGATCCGCATGCGGGTTCATAATCTGGAAAATGCTCCTCTGGCGACTTTAGCCAGGTTAAAATCTGCAACCTAGTTTTATTTGCCAATGCTTTAAATAGCGCTACCTGATCCATGGCACAAAGATATATCGACTTTTTCCGATATTCCAATAATGGGTAGCAGAGATGACATAAGGGAGATAAATTAGGGATGGGCAGTTCCGCTATTTTACCGTCATTGGGAGTTACAACCTGTCCAGATTATTTGGAGAAGCAATTCTCATAAGCTTTAGCAGACAGATTCGCCAAACGCTAAACGCCAATCCATTAACCCTTATCCAATCATCAAATTATTTCATTAGCCAATTGTTTACTACTTTTGGACCAAACCCTAATCTACAAGCACATGTACAAAATTGGACTGGCCGAAGATGACCCAAAGATTGCCTTGCTGATTAAAAGTGGCTTAGAAGAACATGGCTACCAAGTAAGCACCTATCCTGATGGACAAAGTGCGCTAAATGCCTTTCAATCTGAAAATTTTCAGCTACTCATTTTAGATGTCATGATGCCTAAAATGAGTGGCATAGCCATTTGCCAGCAGTTACGTGAGCAGCAAAACCATACGCCAATTTTAATGCTTACCGCTTTGGGCACCATAGATGATAAAGTAAACGGACTAGCTACGGGTGCCGACGACTACCTGGTGAAGCCTTTCCATTTTAGGGAGCTACTGGCCAGGATTGAAGCTTTGCTACGTAGGCAAAACTTTGCTGAAACAAATAAACAGCCCAACAACCATTTACAATTTGAAGATTTAGTCTTAAACATCCAAAGCAAAGAAGTGAAAAGAGATGGGATACTTATTGAGCTTACAGCAAAGGAGTTTCATCTGCTCGAATTATTTTTGAGAAACCCCAACCGCCTACTTTCTCGTCAGTACATTGCGCAACAGGTTTGGGAAGTGAATTTTGATACTGGCACTAATGTAGTAGACGTATATATCAATTTTTTACGCAATAAAATAGAAAAGGGATTTGAACGAAAACTCATCCACACCAAAATTGGAATGGGTTATATCCTGAAATAGCTTCTATCCAGCTACAAGCCCCTTAAAACAGGAATGCCTATCTTTGCTGCCACAACCATAAAATGAAGATAAAAGACCGCTTAGCCCTTTACTTTACTCTAATTAGCACTACGGTACTGTTGGCAGTGCTGTTTGCGGTCTATTTTATTTTCATTAAATTTCTGGAAAGCGATTTTTATGACAGGCTTAACGACAGGGCTTTTATCAACGCCAAATTATATCTCGAAGCGGATGAAATTTCCGCCGACTCTTTAAGGCGGGTGAAGATTGCCTACTTGGAAACCTTGAATGGCGAGGTTGTCCGTATTTATGATAGCAAGAATAGACCTCGTTTTATTAAAGACCAGCAGCAGTTTTGGACCAGCGACGTCATTAACCAAGTGCGTAAAGTAGGTAAAGTAAGATTTAAGGACGGCATGCGGCAAACCGTTGGCGTTTTTTACAAGGACAACCAAGGTGATTTCGTTATTCTCGCATCAGCCATTGACCAAAGTACCTATTCGCGGATCGGCAAGTTACGCATCAGCATGATTGCAACCTTTTTTGTAATCGCCATTGGGCTATTGTTATCATCCAGATGGATAGCCAACCGCATTTTAAAGCCATTGAATGTATTCATTTCCGATGTCAAAAACATCAAATCCAATAACTTAAATTATCGTGTACAGGAAGGGAACAACAAAGATGAAATAAACCTGTTGGCACAAAACTTCAATCAGCTAATGGACCATTTGGAGCAGGCTTTCATCCTTCAAAAAACCTTTGTGGCCAATGCCTCTCATGAGCTAAGAACACCCATCACCAGCTTACTGATGGAGGCAGAAATTGCCCTAAACCAACCCAGAAGCACAGAAGAATACCAAAAAATCTTAAAATCCGTGATTGAGGACGTGGATAAAATGAATGCCACCATTAACAGCCTTTTAAGTTTGGCACAAGCCGATTTGGAACTGGGCAATTTACAGACCAATAGTATTAGGATAGATGAGCTTTTATGGCGGCTGAAAACGGAATGGCAGCGAAGAAATGCGGGAAAAGCTACCTTGCACATCCAAATGGAAAACCTGCCAGCGCAAAGCGAAAAACTGACCATTGTTTTCAACCAGCCGCTGCTGGAAATTGCTTTAAACAACATCATCGCCAATGCTTTTAAATTTTCTCACCAGCAAGATGTTGATTGTATATTAAGTACGGATGAGTTGGGACTTGAAGTTGCCATTAAAGACCAAGGCATGGGTATCCACCAAGACGATGCTTCGCAAATCTATCAACCGTTTTATACCTCCAGTAAGGAAAATATGCCGAAAGGAAATGGCATGGGCTTATACATGGCCCATAAAATTATCTCGCTGGCCAAAGGCGAACTCAGCTTCAAGTCTACCGAGCAAGGCACTACCTTTTATATTCGGTTTGCCTATCCATAAAGCTATAAATAGCTGTTTTTAATGGCTTTTTAATTTCGATTTAATTCGCGTTTAATTCCTTCGGAATAGCTTTGGCGGCAATGAAAATAAAGCTATTTTTTTTATGCTGCTTTTTAGCATGCGCCCATTTGGTTGTCGCACAGGATACGCTCAAGCTAAGTATTTCTGATGCCGAAAAGCGTTTCCTGGCCAACAACTATCAGCTTTTATTGGCCAAATACGAAATAGAACAGGCCAAAGCTGACGTAATTACCGCACGGCTTTTCGACAACCCAGAAATCAGTCACGAGAACCTTTTCTATAACCACGAAACCAAACGTTTTCTCGAAACTTCTTTTGCAACGGGGCAGTTCAACACACAGATTTCGCAGTTGTTTAAGTTGGCTGGCAAACGTAACAAGCAAATCAAGCTGGCGCAAACTGCGGTTAAAATGGAAGAGTACGAGTATTACGACCTGATGCGCACGTTACGCTACCAACTTCGCCATAACTTTTTCAAACTTCACGGCTTGCAGCAATCTGTTAAAACCTACAGCCTACAAATCAAGGCATTGGAGCAACTGTTGCAGGTTTCGAATAAACAATTGGCCCTGGGCAATATCGCCCAAAAAGATATTATCCGGATCAAATCGCTATTGTACAACTTGCAGGTAGAGCGCCAGCAAATGCTGGCCGAAATTGCTGATTTAGGCACTGAACTAAAGCTTATCACTCAAATCAGTCCAAACATGGTGATAGAAACCGTTTTAGAAACCGATCGTCCAAAGCAAACCACGCTCCTTCCCTACGCTACCTTATTAGATTCGGCCATGAACAACCGGGTTGACCTTAAAAACTCGCAAATGGCCATTACCTATGCACAACAAAACCTCAGGTTACAAAAAGCTAATGCCATTCCCGATGTACAGCTTTCGCTGGCTTATGATTTGAAAGGGAATTATCCTGAAAAATATACGGGGATTGGAATCAGCATGCCTATTCCTTTGTTCAACAGAAATCAGGGAGAAATTAAAAAGGCCAAAATAGCCATCGAAGCACAGCAAGCAACACATCAGCAACTAGAAAACGCTTTGGCTAATGAGGTTTTTAAAGCTTACCAAAATGCCAGCCGTGTAGAAGAACTTTACGCTAATATGGATAATAATTTTGGCGCCGACTACCAAAAACTCATTGACGAGGTGACCATCAACTTTAGCAAAAGAAATATCAGCTTATTAGAATTCCTAGATTTTTACGAGGCCTACAAAGACCACGTTTTACAATACAACCAACTACTTTTTGAGCGCAACAATGCCAAGGAGGAAATCAACTTTGTTACCGGAACCAGCATATACAAATAACAGCATGTCTAATATTACATCATCAAAAAAATACTTCTTCATCCTCTCATTAACAGGTTTAATGGCACAAAGCTGTACGAATAAAAATGCCCCTGAGAGTAAAGAACAGTTCGAAATCACCGACTCTCTGCTCAGTAAGCTTATGATTGATACTGTACAATCGGCCAATAACCGAACTGATTTGAACTTTTCGGCCAAAATTACGGCTAACGAAGACCTACAAGCCTCGGTATATCCCATGGTGAGTGGTATTGTAGGCAACGTGAATGTAAAAATTGGCGACAGGGTTAGCCGTGGACAACTATTGGCCACTGTAAACAGTGCAGAAATGATTGGTTTCGACAAAGAAGTAGTAAGTGCCAATGCCGAGTTAAAAAATGCGGAAAGGGCATTGAGACAAGCGGAAGAGCTTTATAAAGGAGGTTTAACCTCTGCCAGAGAAATGGAAGAAGCACAAAACGACTTCGTAATCAAAAAAGCGGAATTGCAAAGAGCCAAAAGCGTGCTAAAGCTAAATGGCGGCCACGGTAAAGGTGCTTATCAAATTACTTCGCCCATTAGCGGCTATGTTGTAGAGAAAAACTTGAACAGCCACATGCAATTGCGCCCCGACCATGAGGGGGTGGTTTTCAAAATTGCCGATTTATCCAGCGTTTGGGCAGTCATCAATATTTACGAATCGGAACTTGGCATGCTCAAAGAAGGCGATGCCGTAGAAGTATCTGTATTGTCGTACCCAGAGAAAATGTACC
Organism: Pedobacter nanyangensis; assembly: GCF_003313505.1. GTDB lineage: Bacteria > Bacteroidota > Bacteroidia > Sphingobacteriales > Sphingobacteriaceae > Pedobacter > Pedobacter nanyangensis. The sequence goes on from NZ_QMHO01000002.1 coordinate 597,850, forward strand.
CTGGTAAAATCGAGCGTATTTACCAAACTATCGATAACGAAAGCAAGGTGATCAATGCTCGTGTAAGCATCAGTAATAAGGATTTGAGTTTAAAACCTGGCATGATGGCTACGGTAAAAGTGATGGCAAAGTCAGACATTAACCTGCCTTCCGTAAATCCACAGGTGGTTATTTTCGACGAGAATAAAAACTACGTGCTGGTGCTTGATGACAAACAGAAAGTACGCATTCAAGAAATAGAGATTGGCCGTAAAACCAGTAATCGTACTTATGTAAGTAAAGGTTTAAATCCAGGCGACAAAGTCATTGCCTCTAAGCAGGTATTCCTTTTTGAAAGTTTGAAATAATCTTGTAGTTGCCTTGCTAACTGATGCTCACCTGTAGCGAAGCGAAAAGCTACGAAGTAAAACGAGTTCAGCATAACGAAGTGTCGATTTACCGTCACCCTGAATTCATTTCAGGGGCTGTTTCACTAGAGTCGATTTTTAAAAATAATCCCACATGAACAAGTTCATCAAAACCATTATCGGGTTTTCCCTAAAAAATAAATACTTTATTTTCTTTACCACGTTCATCCTCATTTTGGCGGGCTATCTCAGTTTCAAGAAAACCACCATTGAGGCCTTTCCCGATGTCACCAATACCAGTGTTACCATTATTACGCAATGGCCTGGCAGAAGCGCCGAAGAAGTAGAGAAATTTGTAAGCCGTCCGCTGGAAATTGCCATGAACCCTACGGAAAAACGGACCAGCATCCGCTCCTCTTCCCTTTTTGGCCTATCCATTGTGAAGGTTACTTTTGACGATGAGGTAGATTACGCTTTTGCACGGGTGCAAATCAACAACCATATTGAGGAAGCAGATTTACCTGATGGCGTACAGCCCGAGGTTCAGCCCCCTTATGGGCCTACTGGCGAAATTTTCCGATACACGCTTACCAGCGATAAAAAAAACATCCGGGAACTTAAAACCATTCAGGATTGGACTATTCAACGTGAATTGTTGTCCGTTTCAGGCATAGCCGATGTAGTGAGTTTTGGTGGCGAAGTAAAAACCTACCAGATTACCGTTGACCCGCAAAAAGCCATTCAATACAACATTAGTGCAACCGAACTTTTTGACGCTGTTTCCAAAAGCAACATTAACGTTGGTGGCGATGTGATTGTACAAGGTGGACAAGCCTATGTGGTACGTGGCATTGGCGTACTCAACAATATTGAAGAGATTAAGAATGTAGTGGTAGACAACTACAATGGCACACCGATTTACGTAAAAACCATTGCAGAAGTAACCGAATCGGCACTGCCGCGTTTAGGACAAGTGGGCAGAGATTACGACCCCGATGTGGTAGAGGGCATTGTGGTGATGCGCAAAGGCGAAAACCCGAGCGAAGTGATTAAAAAACTGAAAGTAAAGATTGAGGACATCAACAACAACATCCTACCTGATGATGTGAAAATCAAAGCCTTTTACGACCGCGAAGATCTGGTGAATTTTGCTACCCATACCGTAATGGGCAACATGTTCGAGGGCATTTTGTTTGTTACGGTGATTGTGTTTCTTTTCATGGCCGACTGGCGGACTACACTCATTGTATCGGTAGTTATTCCTTTGGCCCTATTGTTTGCCTTCATCTGCCTAAAACTAAAGGGGATGTCGGCCAATTTACTTTCTATGGGTGCTATCGACTTTGGAATCATCATAGATGGCGCCGTGGTAATGGTGGAAGGCATTTTTGTAGTGCTCGACCATAAAGCCAAAGCCGTGGGCATGGAAAAGTTCAACAAAATCAGCAAGCTAGGCCTCATCAAAAAGGCTTGTTTAGAAAACGGAAAAGGGATTTTCTTTGCCAAACTGATCATCATTACAGGTTTGATGCCCATCTTCACCTTCGAAAAAGTAGAAGGTAAAATGTTTTCGCCTTTGGCCTGGACCTTGAGCTTTGCCCTATTGGGAGCCTTGTTACTTACCTTTACTTTAGTACCAGCCATGGCCAGTATGCTCCTTAAAAAGAACGTAAGGGAAAAACATAATTTCTTTCTGGAATTTGTCACCAAGCATACCTTAAAAATTTACGATAAATGCTTTAAATTCAAAAAAATAGCATTCGCAACCTCAATTGTCATTTTAATTATCGGCGTAGTGAGTTTCAAGTTTTTGGGAAGTGAATTTTTGCCGAATTTAGATGAAGGTTCCATTTACGTTCGTGCTACTGGCCCACTCAGTATTTCATTGGATGAAACCAAAAAGCTATCCAACGATATGCGTAAAATCTTCTTAAGTTTTGAAGAGGTAAAACAGGTACTCTCCCAAACCGGACGTCCTAACGATGGTACTGATGCCACTGGTTTTTACAACATGGAATTCCACGTAGACATTTACCCAAAAAAGGAATGGAAGCGCAAACAAACCAAGGAACAGCTGATTGAACGTATGCAGGAAAAACTGAAAGGATTTCCAGGCATTAGTTTAAACTTCTCCCAACCTATTTCAGATAATGTGGAAGAAGCCGTTTCGGGGGTGAAAGGTTCTATTGTAGTGAAACTGTTCGGTGATAATTTCGAATATATTGAGCAGGAGGAAGAAAAAATTTACAACATCCTTAAAACCGTTGATGGTATTGAAGATTTGGGGATCTTAAGGAACTTAGGTCAACCAGAGCTACAAATAGACCTTAGTCAACGCAAAATGGGCTTATATGGCGTAAGTACCGCCGATGCCAATGCGGTAGTAGAAATGGCCATTGGTGGTAAAGCGGCTACCCAAATTTACGAGGGCGAGAAAAAATTTGATTTGGTCATTCGTTATCCGGAAGATTTCAGGAACGACGAAACAGCCATTGCCAACCTACGCGTGCCTACCATTTCGGGCTCAAAAGTACCACTGGGCGAAATTGCCCGCATCAAAAAAATCACTGGCCCCAGCATGATTTATCGTGACAAACACACCCGCTACGGCGCCATCAAATTCTCTATCCGTGGTAGGGATATGGGAAGTGTAATTGCCGAAGCACAACAAAAAGTAAACGCAGCCATCAAGTTGCCAAAGCCATACCGTTTAGAATGGGCAGGAGACTTTGAAAATCAGCAAAGGGCAAGCAAGCAGCTTTCCCAAGCAGTTCCTATTAGTTTATTACTGATTTTCTTTATCCTGTTCATTTTATTCGGCAATGCCAAAGACTCCCTGCTAGTACTTAACAACGTACCTTTTGCCATGATTGGTGGCATCCTAGCCCTACTCGCCGCAGGTATCAACTTTAACATCTCGGCAGGGATAGGATTTATTGCCCTGTTTGGGATTTGCGTACAAAATGGCGTAATCCTGATCACCAAGTTCAAAAGCAACATTGCCGAGCTTAAACACCATCCCAGTTGGACTTTTGCCGATGCCGTGAAAGATGGCGTTGCCAATCGTATGCGACCCGTAATTATGACTGCCTTAATGGCCGCCATTGGGCTGCTGCCAGCAGCACTTTCCACGGGGATAGGTTCCGAAGCCTCCAAGCCGTTAGCGGTAGTAGTCATTGGAGGTTTAATCACCAATACTTTATTTAATTTATTTGTATATCCTATTGTTTTTTATTGGAGTTACCGAAAGAAAGTTAAACATTTACAGCAGGTGATTAGTTAGGGCTAACCTTTGCGTTCTTTGCGAATACTTTGAAACTCTTTGCGGTTAAATTTTAACGCGAAGGAAAAAGAAGAGTGACGCAAAGAACGCAAAGATGTTTCGTCGTTAAAAAGCAAGCATTCAACCATAACCAGATGTATTTGACGAAAATCATTCATTACTATTTAATATTTACCATATTTGTAGATATCATGAACTAACCACCAAAAAATGAAAAAATTAAGCTTACTGATATTATTTGCAAGTTTTGCCTTTTTCGCAAATGCACAAACCACCCCTAGTAAAGCAGCGGCTCAAAAAATCGAGAAAAAAGCCGTTGAAGTAGCCTGCGGCGAATGTATGTTCAAAATGCCGGGCAAAGGCTGCGACCTGGCCATAAAAATTGATGGTGCAACCTACTTCGTTGACGGCAGAAAAATTGACGATTTCGGGGATGCCCATGCTGACGATGGTTTTTGCAATGCCGTTAGAAAAGCAGTAGCTACCGGCGAAGTGGTAGATGGCAGATTTAAAGCAAAATCAATCCAATTGGTAGAAGAAAAGAAAACTTCCAAACCAAAACCATAATCATTACAGCCGCAGATGCGCCGATTTTAGTTTGAATTTTTTATCCGTGTATCTGTGGCTAAACCATATCTTTGTGGCATGACAAAGTTATCGGTTAACATCAATAAAATAGCCACTTTACGCAATAGCAGAGGCGGCAACAACCCTGATTTGGTAAAAGTAGCCCTAGATTGTGAACGTTTCGGTGCGCAGGGCATTACAGTACATCCCCGCCCCGATGAGCGACATATCCGTTACCAAGATACTTTTGATCTTAAGGCTGTTATTGCTACAGAATTTAACATAGAAGGCAATTGCAGGGAGCAAAAATTTGTAGACCTTGTATTGGCCAACAAACCCGCTCAAGTCACTTTAGTTCCAGATGCAGAAGGCCAAATTACCTCTAACCATGGCTGGGACACCATTAAACACCAGGATTATTTAAAGGAGATGGTGGCTGTATTTAAAGATGCAGGTATCCGTGTTTCTATTTTTGTTGATCCCGTAGTGGAAATGGTTGAAGCGGCCGTAAGTACTGGAACCGATAGAATTGAACTTTATACCGAAGCTTACGCCCAGCACTACCATATCGATAGAGAAAAAGCCATTGCTCCTTACCTAGCGGCAGCCATTAAAGCCAACCAACTAGGCCTTGGACTTAACGCAGGACACGATTTGGATTTGCACAACCTGAAATATTTTGCAAAAACCATCCCTAATTTACTAGAAGTTTCCATTGGCCATGCCTTAGTAAGTGATGCCCTTTATTTAGGATTAGAAGAAACCATTAAACGTTATTTGGCACAACTTAATTAAGGACCAGGAGTTAGCGATTAGTGGTAGTAATTAAAACTAATATCCGATCTCTCAACAGTTTAAATTTCAACTCTTAATTTTCAACTTAATGCTTAGAGGCATTTTATTAGTTCTATTTGGCGCTTGTAGTTTTGGTATACTTTCCACCTTTGTAAAACTGGCGTACAAAGAAGGCTATACCCTTGGCGACGTGACAGGTACACAGGCGCTATTTGGCGTGATCCTTTTGTGGAGTGTTTATTTTATCCAGCGCAAAACGCAAAGCAAAGATCAGCCAAAACCTATTATTAAAACACATTGGCTTAAACTGATCTTGGCAGGCACTTTTACTGGATTGGTGAGTTTAACCTATTACCAATGTGTAAAGCTAATCCCTGCTTCTGTAGCCATTATTTTGTTGATGCAATTTGTTTGGATCAGCTCCTTATTAGCGTTTATTTTCTTTAAAAAGATACCTAGCAAACTTCAAATATTAGCCATTATTTTCATTTTGATTGGCACTGTTGCCGCTAGTGGTTATTTCGAACATTCAGGTAGCGAACTTAAGCTACTTGGCATAGGCTATGGGCTGGTAGCCGCACTTTGCTATGCCATATTCCTATTGTTCAACGGCAATTTGGGCAACGAATATCCACCCATTCAGAAAAGTGCGCTGATGATTACGGGTGCATGTATTTTAATTTTTGTTGTACTGCCACCCAATTTCCTAATCAATGGAGCTTTAGGGGGCAGTTTATTTAAATGGGGATTGATTTTAGCAGTGTTCGGTACCGTAATCCCTCCTTTGTGTTTTGCCTCGGGCATTCCTAAAATTGGCTTAACTTTAAGCTCTATCCTAAGCTCTGCCGAACTTCCGGTAGCGGTGAGCATGTCGGCTTTGGTGTTACATGAAGAAGTTAGTTTTATCCAATGGATTGGTGTTTTGATTATTTTATCATCCATGATTCTTCCAAATTTGGAAAATTTAAAGAAGGCGAATAACTTTAAAAGAAAAACTTAAATTTAAAGACTCCTCCCCCTGCCCCCTCAAAGAGGGGGATATGCATTTTGCTTAGGCATCTAGTGTCTCCCTTTGGAGGGAGAATTAAAGAGGGAGGATTAAAATAAAACGCTATGAAAAAGACCATATTAGCAGCATTATTAGCCACTACCATATTTGCCTGTAAAAACACTTCTACCATTAATACAGATGAAGCTGGAAAAGTAATCACCACTTACCTGAAGGGAAATCCGGAGTACAAAACCACCAAGTTCGATTTTGGGGAACTCAAGTTCAATAGCGAAAAGGAATATGCGGAACTGGAAAATTATCGCCAATTGGCGGATGAAGGCTATATTACCCTAACTTTGCTTAGCTCTAAAAAGAAATTCTTATCCAAAGACAGCAGCTATGTGTACAGTGCAAAACTTACCCAAAAGGCCAGCGAGTTTGTACTGAAACAAGATGCTAATCAAGCTACGGTTAAAGCGGTAACTTATGAACTCACCGACGAAAAACCTGTAGACTTTTCCAAAGTGAACGATGCTACGGCCAAAGTAACGGTATCCTTAAAAAAGACGAATACGCCCTTTGCTCCCTTCCAAAGAAAACCTGAGGAAAATAGTGAGTTTTTAACTAAAACCTATCGTTTGAAATATGATAAGGAAGAGGGTTGGAAAGTGAGGAAATAGTTTTTTTTTACGAGTTAGGTATTGGGGACAAGTAATTAGTTTTAAGGATTAGAAATGCTGTCCACCATTTCGACTGTAGCAAATTAATGTTGTAAGATTGCTTCGCAAAGCTCGCAATGACGCTCCTATTTTCGTTTCTACAATATCACACCAAACGTTGTAAACTAAACCTGATAGCAACGGAAATACTTTTTGTTGTACTCACTCGAACAAGCCTCGCGGGTTTTAAAAACCTGTGAGGCTTAGGCAAATCCGTTCATAAAAAGATTGAAGTGAATAGCAGGACTACTGGAAGCGATGAAAACCAAAACTTGCTTTTCAAAACAATTAAAACAAGAAACCTCTCTTTCCCCTACAAAAACGATAGATTTTATCAGCTCAAAAATGACTTTTATTAAGGATTTGTTACGATTATATCTCCTTTAAAATACTTACCTTTGCGGGCATTAAAAATGCTAGCATTCAATGAGCTTAAACATCCATTACCAAGAAAACTTTAAAGACCGCCATATTGCGCCAAATGAGGCCGATACCAAGGCAATGTTAGAAACCGTAGGCGTTAATTCTATTGACGAATTAATTGAGCAAACAGTTCCCGCAGCTATTAGATTAAAGCAAGGTTTGAATTTACCGGAAGCAAAATCTGAAGTTGATTATTTAAGTAGCCTTAAGCAAACGGCTTCTTTGAACAAAGTTTTCAAATCATTTATTGGACAGGGTTATTACGACAACATCACCCCTGGTGTAATTTTACGTAACGTATTTGAAAATCCAGGATGGTACACGCAATATACGCCATATCAAGCTGAAATTGCGCAGGGCCGCTTACAGGCTTTGTTGAATTTCCAAACCATGGTCATTGACCTTACTGGAATGGAAATTGCCAATGCGTCGTTATTGGACGAAGGCACTGCCGCTGCCGAAGCCATGTTTATGCAATACAGCTTGCGCAAAAAAGAGCAAGGCAACAAGTACTTTGTGTCTGAAGCTATTTTTGCTCAAACCATTGATATTTTAAAAACCAGGGCCAATCCTTTCGGGATTGAGTTGGTGATTGGCAACCACGAAACTTTTGAACCTACTGCTGAGTTCTTTGGTGCCATTGTTCAATACCCGGCAGGCAACGGAGAAGTTTACGACTATAGCAGTTTTGCCACTGCCCTACACGAGCAAAGCGTTAAATTAACCGTTATTGCCGATTTGTTGAGCTTAACCTTGTTAACTCCTCCAGGAGAATGGGGTGCCGATGTAGTGGTAGGTACTACCCAACGTTTTGGTATCCCTATGGGATTTGGCGGCCCTCACGCGGCCTATTTTGCCACTAAGGATGAATACAAACGCTCAATCCCTGGCCGTATTATTGGGGTAACCATTGATAGCAATGACAATTATGCTTTACGTATGGCGCTACAAACTCGTGAGCAGCACATCCGTAGAGACAAAGCAACGTCTAACATTTGTACCGCACAAGCTTTATTGGCCATTATGGCTGGCTTTTACGCCGCTTATCATGGTCCAAAAGGTTTAAAATTAATTGCTGAACGTACGCATGGCTTAACCATTTCATTGGCCGAATCGTTAAAAGCAATTGGCTACAAAGTAAACAACCAAGCTTATTTTGACACGATTGAAGTTGAGCTTGGCGATTTAAAAGGTGCCATTCACAAAGATTGTTTAGACAACAATATTAACCTTAACTATCAAGGTGACAAAGCCACCATCTCATTAGACGAAACCACCAACTTTGCAGATGTTAGTCTACTGGTTCGTATTTTCTCTAAAGTAAAAGCAATTGCTACAGATAGTGTGGTGGTAGTTGACAAGGTAAGCACCACTATCCCTACTGAATTACAACGTACTTCTGAATATTTAACTCACCCAGTATTTAATTCGCACCACTCTGAACATGAGATGTTGCGTTACATCAAATCATTAGAGGCTAAAGATTTATCTCTTTGCCACTCGATGATTGCTTTAGGTTCATGTACCATGAAACTTAATGCTACCACAGAGATGATTCCGGTAACCTGGCCTGAGTTTAGCAAAATCCATCCATTTGCACCTAGCGACCAGGTTTTAGGTTACTATACTGTATTTGATGAATTGGATAAATGGTTAAGTGAAATCACTGGATTTGCTTCAATGAGTTTCCAACCTAATGCTGGCGCCCAAGGTGAATACGCTGGTTTAATGGTGATTAGAGCTTACCACCAAGACCGTGGCGACCATCATCGTAACATTGCCTTAATTCCTGCTTCGGCACATGGCACCAACCCTGCTTCGGCGGCGATGGCTGGTATGAAAATCGTCGTAGTAAAATCTACCGAAAAAGGTGAAATTGATGTAGAAGATTTGAAAGCTAAAGCGAAAGAACATGCAGAAAATCTTTCTTGCTTAATGGTGACCTACCCTTCTACCCACGGTGTATTCGAAGAAAGCATTATCGAGATCTGTAAAGTAATTCACGAAAACGGTGGACAGGTTTACATGGACGGTGCCAACATGAACGCACAAGTAGGCTTAACTAGCCCTGCCAACATTGGCGCCGACGTTTGCCACCTGAACTTGCATAAAACTTTTTGTATTCCTCACGGTGGTGGTGGTCCAGGTATGGGCCCTATCGGTGTGGCGGAGCACTTGGTAAAATATTTACCAGGTCACGCGGTGGTAGATATTCAAAAAGAGAAATCTATCCACGCGGTATCTTCAGCACCTTGGGGTTCGGCGAGCATTTTGTTAATTTCTCACGCTTACATTGCGATGATGGGCGCTGACGGTTTAACCAATGCTACCAAATATGCCATTTTGAACGCCAACTATATGAAAGCTCGCTTAGAGCAACATTACCCAGTATTGTACGCAGGTGCTAATGGCCGTTGTGCACACGAAATGATTTTAGATTGCCGTGGTTTCAAAAACTTTGGTATTGAAGTGGTTGATATTGCAAAACGTTTAATGGACTATGGTTTCCACGCTCCTACCGTATCATTCCCAGTAGCCGGCACCTTAATGGTTGAGCCTACTGAAAGTGAGCCTAAGCATGAGTTAGACCGCTTCTGTGATGCTTTAATTGCCATTAGAAGCGAGATTAGCCAAGTAGAAAATGGTGGCTTGGATAAAGTAGATAATCCATTGAAAAATGCTCCTCACACTGCTGCCGTAGTGACCGGAAACGAATGGAATCACGATTACAGCCGTCAAACTGCTGCGTTCCCACTACCTTATGTAGCCGCTTATAAATTCTGGCCTTCGGTAGGTAGGGTTAATGATAGTCATGGCGACCGCTCATTAATTTGTGCTTGTCCTCCGTTGGAGAGCTATATCGAAGAGGAAGCAACTGCATAATCTTCACCTCAACTGATACAAAGCCCGAACCTAAACCGTTCGGGCTTTTTTTGTGTAACCTACTTTTTTATTTCTGCGTCTCAAATTATAAAATTATAAGACGTGAAGAAATTATTCCTGATCATCGCTTGGATGATACTTTTATGCCCAGTATATGCACAAATTAATGAGCAAAAAATAGACAGCTTACTCTCTGCCCTATTTAAGGATAAGAATGGTCCTGGCGGTGCCTTTCTAATTGCCAAAGGTGGACAACCTATCTACCAAAAAGCTTTCGGTAAGGCCAACATCGAATTAGGGGTAGCGATGAACACCCAAAACATTTTCCAATTGGGTTCTATCACCAAACAGTTTACAGCCATCGCTATTTTAATGTTAGAGGAAGCCAATAAACTTTCTACTCAAGACCCTATCTCTAAATATATCCCTGATTATCCCAGCGGAGATCAAATCACCATCCATCACCTCCTCTCCCACACTTCGGGCATTAAGGATTTTACCAAGATGAAATCCATCTCACAAATTGCCCAAAAAGACCTAAGCCCAAAAGAGCTGGTAGATTTCTTTAAAAATGAACCTGCGGATTTTTTACCTGGAGAAAAATTTGAATACAACAATTCGGGGTATGCAATATTGGGTTACATTATTGAGCTCACCACACAAGACACCTATGAGCATTATATCCAGAAAAACATTTTTGCCAAAGCAGGCATGACCAGTTCCAGATACGCAAGCGATGTGGCCATCATCAAAAATAGAGCTTATGGCTATCAGCAAAAGAACAATCAATATGTCAACAAAACGAGAATCAGCTTTAACATTCCTTACGCCTCAGGTGCCTTAATGTCTACCCTGGGTGACATGTTGAAATGGCAAAATGCCTTAAATCAAAACACCTTACTTAAAGCCAGCAGCCGCCAAAAAGCTTTCACTGCCTACCAATTGAACAATGGCATTTCCATCAATTATGGATACGGTTGGCACATCAGCCAAATCAACGGTTATCCGTCCCGCGAACATGGCGGAAGTGTATTTGGTTTTAAAACCATGGGCGTTTATTTGCCCCAACAAGATATTTATGTGATTGGTTTGAGCAATTGCGATTGTAATTCTCCTACTCAGGTCACTAGGGATATTGCTAAATTGATATTAGAAACGTTTAAAGACTGAGCGATAACTCAACAAAAGGTTTACTAAAATTTAAGAGAGACTTCCGAAGTTTATAAAACTTCGGAAGTCTTAAATCTGAAGCAAGCTGGCACTAAGGATAAAGCACATACTTTAATCTCATTTTTTTGTAGGCTTTTAAACCTGGCTCCCAACCTGCCCGTATAGTTTCAATAGGTACATCATCAATAATCTGTTGCCTAAAATCGCCACGACCAATTTGAATTTCTATGTTGTTCATTTGGTTGCTGAACTTAGATTCGAAAAACTTCTCTTTTTGAGGATGCGCTTTGTAGAGTTCCTTAATCCAACTGAAATTAATCTTTTTGCTCTTTCTTAAAAGCTCAGTATCATAGTTACGCAAGTCGATACCGTAACAAACTTCATCCATAAAAATGGGTGATTCTGCCATTCCTTTAATACTTTTTGGGGTAAAGCTAAAGCTGTAAATTCCCTTGTAGGCCGGGCTACCCAATACCGTGAAAGGGTTATAAGTTCCCCTGCCATGATTTACATAAACACCCTCAAACATACACACACTTGGGTATAATAAAATAGCTTGTTGCGTATTCAAATTTGGTGATGGCGGCACTGGCAATGTATAAGGCATATCATGTGTATAATTGGCCACTGGAATAATTTTGATATCGGCCTTAACTTTATTGGTTAACCAACCTTCGCCATTTACCATTTGCGCAAACTCGCCTACGGTTAAACCATGTGACATTGGAATTGGAAACATACCGATACCGGATTTATATTTCATATCCAATACAGGTCCGTCAATTAAATAACCATTTGGGTTTGGCCGATCCAAAATGAGTAATGGCTTTTTATTGGCTTCGCAAGCTTCCATTAAGCGAGCCAAAGCATTAATATTGGTGTAAAAACGGACACCAACATCCTGCAAATCATAAATTAAAATATCTACATCCTGTAAATCTTCATTACTTGGCTTGTTCTTTTTTCCGTATAACGAGATGATAGGAATTCCGGTCCGCTCATCTACAGCGTCTGAAATTTGCGCACCGGCACTCGCATTTCCTCTAAAACCATGCTCTGGACCAAATACTTTCACGATATTAACACCCAATTTTTGCAGGCTATCTACCAAATGGGTTTTACCAATAATTGAAGTTTGATTGGCTAATATGGCTACTCTTTTTCCTTTTAATAAAGGCAAGTATAGTTCGGTTTGTTCCGCACCTGTTTTGATACTTGAATTAGCGGTATCGGTTTTGATTGCCTTAATTTTTGGCGAGCAAGAGAATAATAGCGTAGCAACAGCTAGAAAGGAAAACAATTTCATGGTTATTTATTTGATTGAATGATAAAGATAAATAAGAAATGCAAGAAACATAATCGATATTACAAGTTTTTGCAGGTTTTTGCAATATTTAATCAAAAATTCTTTTTTGGCTGTTTCTATTTCAAAGGTATCCATCCTACTTTTCCATCTGTAGTGCTAACCAGTTGAAAGTCCTCAAAATCCCCAATCACATTTACGGTTTTTCCAATTGCCAGGCTAGTTTTAATACCTGCATTTACATCAGGATAATCTAATAAAGATTGGCTGTTTGTCGTTATTTTAAGTGTTTTGATAGTTTTTGCGTCCACAAGAGATTTATTGGGGACATAAGCAGATTTCCCGTTAGGCAATTCTATTTTATAATAATTGCGGGTTACGGCCAGCACACGAGCTATCGTATTTTGTTTCAAGGTTTCTGTTTGCTGCAAGGGCAATTGATCTGAGATTTCGGCTGACTTACTTGCACGCATAGTGGTGTTTAATTTAGCAATATCGCCATCAATAGTAGGAATTGGCGTAATTAATGGATCTATAAAAGGAAGTGGATCAATTGCACCGCTACTGGTATAAACGCCAAAATGTAGATGAGGCGGGGTAGTTTTAGCGTTACCAGTATTGCCCATCAATCCTAAGGTATCTCCTATCATCACCTCTTGGCCAGGAGTTACCAATTGTTCATCTAAATGAGCGTAATATAAGGTATAATCTTTTCCTTTTGGCCTGAACCAAACCACCTTGCCACCTAAATTATTTTCGTTAACCCCCGTAACCGTACCTTCTGAAACGGCTATAACAGGTGTCCTGAACGCTGAAAAAATGTCTATTCCCTCATGTCGGCGGCTATTGTTATCCCTACCCACCCCAAAAAAACTCTGAATTTGTTTTCGGTTCACGGCTTTTAAAGGATAGGCTAAGGATGGACCAGTCGTCAATTCAAGGGTGTAAGATCCGCTGGCCAAAAGCTCTGGTTGTAAACGCAGCAAATAATCGCCGCTCCGCTTTGCCTCTATTTGTAAATTTGAACCGATGCTATCGGCAAAAGCCAATAGTTTAAATTCGCCATCGTCATTTTGCTCCCATATATCCATATAAATGGAAAAACTATTTACCGATTGCTTGGTTAACTTGGCCGTAAACATTTGGCCTCGCTCCAGCCTAAACTTGAAACTAGCGCCATCAAATTTATCAGCAGCAAAATAGCCGGTTTCTTTGTAGGGAATTTTAATCCCTGATGCGTTTTTCAACAAATTATTGGCTTTGCTAACCCATCCGCTTCCCATGGCACTTTGGTTAAGGCCCGCATTTACCAACTTTCTCTCATATTGCTGGTGCGGCGACGAAGGCCTCAACAGGTTGAAGGGCCCGCTTTTGCATGCTGCCACTAAAGCGCAGGTACAAACAAGCAACACATTTCTCCATCTAGGGCTCATCAATTATTCATTTATTTGGTTAACAAAACTTCTATCATGTGTGGTAAAACGCCAATTTCCCAGGTATGCTGAGAGGTTTCCATCAATTCATCGTCTACATGAATATCCTTCGTATCTAATTTTATTTTAAACTGATTTACGGAGCTGGGCTGTATTGGAAATTGGGGCTTTTTCCCCGCCACTATTTCTTCTAGGTATTTGATAATCAATGGGCGCTGTTTGGCCTTGATGAGGATTAGCTCCAGCATGCCATCACCTGGATCAGCGTTTTTAGCAAGCATCAACTTAGGTCCCAGCCTCGAAATATTGAGCAATTCGATCATCAGGAATTCATCGCTTAGTTCTTTTCCGTCAAAAAGTACCGTAGCAGGAATTGGCTGGTAATGCTTAGCCAAATGCAATAAGGCGTTATGAGCTTCAAACACCTCATCGTTAGGATCTTCAAATGGTGTTTTAGGCTGCTCGTCCATCCATTTTATTAAGGCAGGAAACAGGCCAAAACCAAACGATTCGATAAAATGCTTTTCTTCTCTACGGGTTTTTGCTACGCCAACATCTAGCTTTTGCAGCTTTTCTTGCTTCCACGATTGGGCATTCAATCTCAAATTTTCTTCGATATTTAATGAACTGGTAATGTTATTTGCTGTGCCCAAGGGCAAAATGGCCAGCGGTCTCTTATATTTCAATTTTTTGTCCAGCATTGCCAAGGCCACCTTTCGCACTGTACCATCGCCCCCTGCAATGGCAATATATTTTACATCTGTAGCCATCTTCTTCGTAAATTTCTTTTTAGAAGAAACGTAGTTACAACGGTAACCGGCTGCATGAAGCATTTCTGTTAAATGCTCAGCCTCATGCTCCTCGGCACCCGCTGTTGGGTTGTGAATCAATTGAATTTTTGTCTGCGCTATCTTCATATACAACAAGCTATTTTCATTTCTTGTCAACAATAACAGGCTTATAATAGTTTTTAATACATCACTAAAAATATTGGCAATGAATATATTGATCACTAACGATGATGGAATTTATAGTCCAGGGATAGCCGCTTTGGCACAAATTGCACTTTGTTTTGGAACCGTCAGGATTGTAGCACCCGATGTGGAGCAATCCTCCATGGGACATGCCATTACCCATTCGAGACCACTTAACTATAAAAAATCGCCCATTACTTTTGAGGGCATCGAAGCCTTTCGGGTAAACGGTACACCTGCAGATTGTGTAGCTTTAGGCCTGCACATGTATCCAGATACTCAGGTGGTGCTATCAGGGATAAACATGGGACCAAACCTAGGGAACTCAATGTGGCATTCGGGAACGTTGGCTGCCGCCAAACAGGCCGTGTTGTTGGGGGTAAAGGGAATCGCTTTAAGCACACCTGTAGGAAAAACAGAACCAGATTTCTCGATATTGAAACCCTTTGTGGAGCAATGCCTTGAAATGCTTTTCGAAACGAGCGAAACGGCTTTATACAATGTGAATTTTCCGCAACATCCTACGCAAATCAAATGGACAAGGCAATCGGTAACTTTATATGATGGCACGGTTATTCCCGGTGAAGACCCAATGGGCAGGAAAAACTTCTGGATTTCAGTAAAAGCCCTAGAGCAAGCAGAAGAATATAGCGACAGATGGGCCATGGAACACAACTACGTTTCCATTACGCCTTTAAGGTTAGATTTGACAGATGAAGTGAGGTTAAAGGAAAAAATTGGAAATTAGGAATTAGTAGCTAGGAATTAGGGGTTAGTCCCGAACCTTCGAGAGTGGTTGGTAACTACTATTTAAATTAATCTATCTGGCTAGTTCCTAGCTCCTATCTCCTAACCCCTAATATATTTTACCTACAGAAAACATTGAATACGTATTGATTTTGCAATTTTGATTTCAATTTTATTTAAAGAATATGAGTTTAGAAAACAAAGTAGCCTACATTACCGGCGGCACAAAGGGAATTGGTTTTGGCATTGCCGAAGCTTTAGTTAAGGCAGGTTTAAAAGTTGCCATATCTGGCAGAAAACAGGCTGACGTAGAAAAAGCTAAACAACGTTTAGGTGGAGATAATGTGCTGGCCATTGCTTCTGATGTTAGACGTTTTGAAGACGAGCAAAAAGCGGTGGGACAAATTGTTGCCACTTTTGGTAAATTGGATATTGTGATTGCTAACGCAGGTTTGGGCAAGTTTGCACCTATTGACCAATTGAGCTTGGAAGATTGGAATGCGATGATAGACACCAATTTAACAGGTGTTTTCCATACGTTAAAAGCAAGTGTTGGCCAGCTTAAAGCAAATAAAGGTTATTACATTTCTATGGCGAGCTTGGCAGGCACTAACTTTTTTGCAAACGGCGCCGGATACAATGCTTCTAAATTTGGCGTAGTTGGTTTCACGCAGGCAGCCATGTTGGATTTAAGAGAATATGACATTAAAACCACTACGATTATGCCGGGCTCGGTAACTTCATATTTTAATGAGCACGAACCTAATGAGGCCGACGCTTGGAAAATACAGCCAGAAGATTTAGGCCAAATGGTTGTTGATTTACTGAACTTAAATCCTAACGTGCTTCCTTCTAAAATTGAAGTACGACCAACCAAAACAAAATAGCCTAAAAAGCCACATACACACAGAAGCATTCTTCTAAACCTGTGTGTATGTGGCTAAATCAAAACGACTAACTCAACTGCTCTACCGCACTAAACTGTTCCATTAAGTGTTGTTGGTACTTTTCTTTATAGTTCGCAATTCTTTCTGGGGTAGCATTTTTTTCCAAATCATGGAAATGAAATCCCGGAATACGGGTCATTCCGGTAAATTGGTTCATTTTATGGAAACCAAACAATACGCCCTGATCTACCGAAGTTTGGTCGAAAAACTCTCCCTCTAAAGTAAAAGCAGTTTCAGGCGCATTCCAAGTAGAAGTAACCATATATTTTTTACCGTGCATCAGTCCACCAGTGCCGTAATTAATTTCAGGGGTTGCTCTTGAACGACCATCGCTGGCATAAATACCATTTTGATGCCCTGCGGTAAATACCTCGTCAATATAATGTTTCAATTTATTAGGTACCTGAAACCACCAGATTGGGGTATGGTAAATGATTACATCTGCCCATTTGAAATTTTCTACTTCAACAACAGGTTCGTAAACATCGTTGATATTGGTTGTCCTCACTTCATAACCATTAGATTTCAAAATAGCGATGGTCCAGCCAGTTAAAGTACTATTAAATTTCCCGCCAGAATGGGCGAAATGCTGGCCTCCGTTGATGATGAATATTTTTTGCATGTCAATTTTCTTTAAACTGATGCAAATGTCCTAAGTATTTTTATATAATTAAAATAACTTAAATTGTATATTTGTATCATAATAATTATAGTTATGCAATTAAATCTGGAATGGTTAAGAACTTTCAAGGTGATATATGAAACAGGTACGCTTTCTGCTGCTGCGCAAGCATTATATATTTCTCAGCCCGGGGTAAGCTTGCATCTTAATTCGTTAGAAGCCTATACCGGATATAAATTATTTGACAGAGCAGCCCGTAAAATGGTGCCTACCGAAAGGGGAAAAATCTTATACAATTTCATCATCGACCCGATTAAGAAACTGGAAACTGCAGAACAGCATTTCCATAAACGCTCCCAAGCAGACCGAGCCACCATTAGTGTAGGCATGTGCTTTGAAACCTTTCAATACACCTTGGAGGAACACATCCCAGAACTTCCATTTAATGTGATTATTAAATTTGGTGAATATCCGCAAATGCAGCAAGATTTAGATAGCGGCGTACTCGATTTGATCATTACCCCACAAAAAGGGGCTCAGAAAAACCTATTATATGATGCCTTTTCTAAAGAAAAAATTGTGTTGGTTGCGGGAAAGAACACAGAAGTAGATTTTTTGCAGCAATGGCTAAAAGAAGGCAGGTTTCAAGAAGCCACGCAATTTTTAAAAAAGCAATTATGGTACAGCACCGCTGGCGATATGGAACACCTTAAAAATTTCTGGTTAAAAAATTTTGGGGAACACCCCGATTTTCGTCCCAACTATATTGTGCCTAACATTAGCTCCATACTGCGCTGCTTGAGCAATGCCAACGGTTTTTCCATTGTTCCCGATTTCCTCTGCAAAGAAGCTATTGAAAACAACAACGTAAAAATGGTTTGGCAGGGAACAAAGCCCTTGGAAAATACCCTATATTTTGGCAAAAGGAAAAACACCATCTACCATCACGAACTTAATCAGCTGGAAGATATCTTTAAGCAAAAATGGGAAACTCAATAAGGATTACTTTTCTTTAAGCAATTGATCTTTATAGCCCGCTAAGGCTTCTACCTCTGCTTTTGGCAGCTTGGGATATTGCAAATTCAGGCTTTCTAGCTTTTCAGCAATAATTTGGCTCACAGCCAACCGGGTGTACCATTTTTTATCTGCTGGAATAACGTACCAAGGTGCTTCATCCGTAGAAGTTTCATTTAAAGCTTCTTCATAAGCTTCCATATACTTGTCCCACAGGGCTCTTTCTTTAAGATCTCCAGAGGAAAACTTCCAGTTTTTTGCGGGGTCTTCTATCCTATCTAAAAAACGCTTTTTCTGTTCATCTTTAGAAACATGCAAAAAGAACTTTAAAATTACCGTACCGTTATCGGTTAAGTGCTTCTCAAAATTTCGGATGCTCTGATAACGGTTTTTCCAAAAATCCTTATCAATTTTAGCTACAGTATCATATTTAGGCAATCGTTCCGCTAGCACATATTCCGGATGCACCTTGCAAACCAACACATTTTCGTAATGCGATCTGTTGTGGATGCCTATCCTGCCCCTTTCAGGCAGCGCTTTATAATGTCGCCACAAAAAATCGTGGTCATATTCCTCGGCATTGGGTGTTTTAAAGCTGTAAACTTGACATCCCTGGGGGTTCAGCCCCGACATCACATGAGCTATGGCACCATCCTTGCCTGCGGCATCCATCGCTTGAAAAATCACCAATACTGCCCGCGAGTCAGCGGCATATAAAACCTCCTGGTATTTGGCCAATTCCTGTTTTACCCTGTCCAATTCGCTCTTGCCCGTTTCCTTATCTAGGTGTCCATGATAATCGGTGTCGAAATCGGCCATTTTAATTTTCTGGCCTGCTTTCACCTGATACTTATCGGTATTTGTTTTAACGGTCATAATAATTAGCTAATAGTTAAAAAGATGCGTTTTTACGGATATTTTTAAAGATAGAACTAAAATTAAGAAAATTAAATACGTTAATTTGTATTGTTTGTTTTAACACTATTTAACAAGTACTTTTTTACGTTTTTTATCATCTTTATAGCATGTTTAAAGAAATCAAAAATAAATACCTCAGGTATTTTATCATCTTTATATATTTTATCATCCTTTTCTTTTGCGCGCTTCAAATCAATTTTTTATGGTTGTTTGGCTACTCTCCATCATACGCCGACATTAAAAAGCCTTCACAACGTGTAGGTTCGGAGCTATACACTTCTGACGGAAAGCTGATTGGGCGATATTTTAAGGAAAACCGTACACCGGTAGCTTTCAAAGAAATTTCCAAAAACGTAGTAAATGCACTGGTAGCTACCGAGGATGTACGTTTTTATAAGCATAGCGGTATCGATATCCAAGCATTGGGCCGTGCCGTAGTAGGTATGGGCAAAGAAGGTGGCGCCAGTACCATTACCCAGCAATTGGCCAAAAACCTTTATCGAACACGCTACAACAAATCATCGGGATTGGCTAAACGCATCCCCTTGGTTAGAACCATTATCCCGAAATTGAAGGAATGGATGACCGCCATTAAACTTGAATCCAACTACAGCAAAGATGAAATATTGACCATGTACCTTAACACGGTTTCATTTGGCAACAATACTTACGGCATTAAAACCGCATCACGCATCTATTTCAACAAAGAAGCTAGTCAGCTAAGCGTACCTCAAGCGGCTTTGTTGGTGGGCATGCTAAAAGCTACCACTTCATACAACCCCATTAAAAACCCGGAAAGATCCTTAGAAAGAAGAAATGTGGTACTGTCGCAAATGAGCAAGTACAACTACCTTCCTAAAACCGAGCTCGAGCAATACAAAGCCCAACCAATAGGCATTGAAGCTGGAAATGATGATGAGGGTAGCGAAAACGATTCGTATTTAAGGACTGCTGTAGACAAGTATCTGGAGAAATGGTGCGATGAAAACAATTACAACCTGTATGAAGATGGATTGAAAATTTACACCACTATCGATTCGAAACTACAGCGTTACGCCGAAGAAGCTGTTAAAGACCAAATGCGTATCCTACAACGCAGATTTTACAGTGTTTGGGGAAATGAAGACCCTTGGGAAGACAGTGAGCGCAAAAAAGTAGACTACCCGGATAGAGCGAAGAAGTCACTGCCCATTTACGCATTACTGCAAAAAAAATTCCCCAACCAGCCTGACTCGGTAGAAGCCTATTTCAACAAAAAGAAAAAGATGAAAATCTTTTCTTACAAAGGCGACCGAGACACTTTGTTTTCGACCATGGATTCGATTAGATACTACGGCAAAATCCTGAATACAGGAATGATGACCCTGGAACCTAGAAGCGGAAAAATCAAAGTTTGGGTAGGTGGTATTGATCACAAGTTTTTCAAATACGACCATGTGAACCAGGCCAAACGTCAGGCAGGTTCTACTTTTAAGCCGTTTGCTTATTTAGCGGCATTGGAAAGCGGCATGAGCCCTTGTGATAAATTTACCGACAAGCCCGTACGCATTGCCTATCAGGATAAAGGTGAAACTAAATATTGGGAACCTAAAAATGCAGATTGGAGCTACAGCTACCAAGAAATGTCGTTACGTTGGGCCATGGGCCGATCAGTAAATACCATTACGGCACAGGTAACCGAAAAAGTTGGTTGGGACAACGTGGTAAAATGGGCACACGAATGTGGTATCGACAGCCATTTGGAATCTGTTCCTTCGGTAAGTCTTGGTTCTAATGATGTAACCGTTTATGAAATGGTAAAAGCCTATGGTACATTCCTAAACGAAGGAAATAAGGTAGATCCTATCTTAGTAGAGAAAATTACCGATCAAAACGATAATGTGATCGAAGAGTTTGTTGCCAAAGCCAAACGTGCGCTGAGCGAGGAAATTGCCTGGCTAATGCTTTACATGTTTAGAGGTGGTATCGAGGAGCCTCGGGGCACTTCGCAAGCATTATGGGAATGGGATCTATTTAAGAAAAACAATCAAATTGGCGGTAAAACAGGTACATCGTCCGACTATGTAGATGCTTGGTATATGGGCATCACCAAGGATTTGGTTACCGGGGTTTGGGTGGGCTGCGATGAAAGGACCGCCCATTTTAAAAATGGCGAACAAGGCGAAGGATCAAGAACTGCCCTACCTATTTTTGCCAAATTTATGGAAAAAGTTTATCAGGACCCTAACAGCGGATACACCTATGGCCCTTTCCCAAAAGCTAAGGTAGAAATTACCCGTACCTATAATTGCCCTAGCCCTCGGATTCAGATAGATACCGTGCAAACCGACTCGGTATCGGTAGACTCCACTGTAATTGATATGCCAATTATAGACCAACCTGAACCTATTAAAATTGAACAGCAACAACCTAAGGTTGAAGAGAAAAAAAATACTGAAAACCAGCCTAAGCAAGAACCTGTAGCTACTGTTCCCCTAACTAAAAAAGAAGAAAGAGAACTAAGAAGAAAGCAGCGCAGGGAACAAAAAGAGAAGGAAAAAGAAAAAAAGAACACCAATAACCAATAAGCCTTCTTAAATTTAAGTACGCTCAAGAAGAAAATGCAATAGCCTTAAATTATTCATTTATGAACAATTTTCTAAAACAATCTATCTTAATAGCGGTAATAATACTGACCTGTATCACTACCGTAAATGCGCAATATTTCGGACAAAACAAAGTCCGTTATAAAAATGAAAAGTTCAAGGTGATGGAAACCCCACACTTTGAAATCTATTACTATCTAAAAAATGAGAAGATTGTAAAGAAATTTGCGCAGGATGCTGAAACTTGGTACAAAATGCACCAGGAGATCTTCAGGGACACTTTTTTCAAGAAAAACCCCATCATTCTTTATAACAACCACCCTGATTTCCAACAAACCACGGCCTTACAGGGCGAAATTGGCGTAGGAACAGGCGGGGTTACCGAAGCCTTTAAAAACAGGGTGATTATGCCGGTTATGGAGCTTGGCAGCCAAACCAGGCACGTTTTGGGCCACGAGCTTGTACATGCCTTCCAATATCATATTTTATTAGAAAAAGACTCTATTCCATTGGAAAGCATCAGCCAAACACCTCTTTGGATGATTGAAGGGATGGCCGAATATTTATCCGTAGGTAAAAAAGATGCCTTCACCTCCATGTGGATGCGCGACGCACTTTTAAATAGAGATATTCCCTCTTTAAAAGACCTTACCAATTCCAACAAGTACTTTCCCTACCGTTACGGACAAGCATTTTGGACTTTTGTAGGTTCCCTATATGGCGATACCACCATTGTTCCCCTATTTAAAGCCACCGCCCGATTTGGTTATGAAAACGGCATTAGATACACTTTCGGTTACGACGACAGAACCTTATCCGGTTTATGGAAAAACGCCATCGAGCAGCATTACCGCCCGATGTTAAGGGCAGACAGTTCCCAAATCAGGATTTCGGGAGCCAAGATTATCGACAACAAAAATGCGGGGAACATGAACGTTGCCCCTGCCATTAGTCCAGACGGAAAATATTTAGCTTTCCTTTCTGAAAAGGATCTATTTGGAATTGATTTATTCCTTGCCGACGCCAAAACCGGGAAAATCATCAGAAAACTGAGCAGTCAGATATCCAATTCCCACATTGACGATTTCAACTTTCTAGAATCTGCCGGAGCTTGGTCACCTGATAGCAAGAAATTCGCTTTCAGCATTTTTAGCAAGGGCCGAAACCAGTTAATGATTATAGATATTGAAACCGGTAAAACTTTGATGCGAGAGAAAATGGGCGAAGTAGAACAATTTGGTAACTTAACCTGGTCGCCAAATGGTAAAGACATTGCTTTTTCTGGGATGGTGGAAGGTCAAAGCGACATCTTCTCTTACAATTTGGACACTAAACAAGTAACCCAAATCACAGACGATGAATACTCAGATTATGCCCCAAGTTACTCGCCTGATGGCAAAAAGTTGGTTTTCTCCTCAGATCGTGCTGCTTTACAAGCCAAAAACCAAAATGCTGTAAACCCCATTAACCTCACTATTTACGACATTTCAAGCAAGACACTAAGCAATGTGCCTGTTTTTGTGGGTGCAAACAACCTCAACGCCCAATTCTCTGGCGATAGCAAACGAATCTTTTTCTTATCCAACAGAGATGGTTTTAGAAATCTATATGAGTACAATTTAGAAAATAGCAATTTAAAACAGCTTACGGATTATTTTACCGGAATTAGCGGCATCACAGAGTTTTCACCAGCCATTACCGTTTCCAGAAACGACGACATCATCTATAGCTACTATCGTTATCAACGTTATACGCTTTACAACTCGCCTTATAGTAATTTTAGGGCCAAGGATGTAAATGCCAACGATGTTAATTTTGATGCCGCTATTTTACCACCAATGGAAAATGTAGGCGTAAACATCGTAAATTCTAACCTTGGCAATTTTAACAGGTTTGAGCGTACACACCTTGATTCGCTCAGAAACATCAAATATCGACCAAAATTTAAGTTAGATTACCTTGCAAATAGCGGTGGTATTGGCGTAAGTACCAGCAGGTTTGGCACCGGTATGCAAGGCGGTGTAACAGGGATGTTCAGTGATATTGTAGGGCAAAATCAGATTGTGGCCAATTTAGCCATCAACGGCGAAATTCAGGATTTCGGCGGTATGGCAGCTTATATCAACCAAGCTAGCCGTATTAATTGGGGTGGTTCGGTTTCGCACATCCCCTATATCACCGGATTTCTTACCAGGGATATCACGAGAGAAGACCCAAAGGAGAACCCGATATTGATTGAACGAACAAATATTTTAAGGACTTTTGAAGATCAGTTACAACTTTTTGCGGCCTATCCGTTTAACAAAGTACACCGATTTGAATTAGGAGGTGCGGTTTCCCGATACAGTTACCGTGTTGATCGCTTTAACGATTACTATCAACTAAGCCCCGATAGTCTTCAAATTTGGGGCTACCTGGGCGCCGATAGAGAAAAACTAGATAACGATGAAATCAAAAGCTACTTGGGTACTCCGTTAAAATCATTCAATATATTTCAAACCAATGCCTATTTTGTAGGCGACAACTCCATTTTCGGGGTTGCTGCTCCACTGGATGGTTTCAGATATAGAATTGGGGCAGAAAAATACTTCGGAGATTACAACTTTACGGCAGTAACCGCCGATTTGAGAAAGTATTTCAGGATTAAACCCGTTACCCTTGCGGTACGTGGCTACACCTACATGCGCCTTGGCAGAGACGGCGAAAATCTTTATCCGCTTTACGCTGGTTACAATTATCTGATCAGAGGTTATGAGCCCAACTCATTCTATAACAACCAAAATTTTAACAACGGTAATTTCGACATCAATCAGCTTTCGGGAAGTAAACTGGCTGTTTTCAATTTAGAGCTCAGGTTACCTTTTACGGGTCCAAAAAAATTGGCCCAAATACCGTCCAATTTACTTTTTACCGATCTCAACATTTTCTTTGATGCCGGTGTAGCCTGGACAGAAGATTCGAAAGTAGTTTTTAAAAGCCAGCCAAGTAATGTTTTGCTGCCCGATGGGCAACCTTACGAACGTGTACCCGCACTAAGCGCAGGTATATCCTTAAGAGTAAACCTATTTGGAGCAATGATATTAGAGCCTTATTACGCTTTTCCTTTTACTCGCAAAGATGTTAACGGTGGTGTATTTGGCTTAACCTTTGCCCCTGGCTGGTAGCCTAAAAAATATAGCAAATACTACAAAGGAGCGCTAACAGGTTTAGTGCTCTTTTTGTTTATATGGCAAAAGGCAATAGCGACTGGTTGTTAATCTTCTGGTGCATGTACATGCTTTCAAAGTCTAAACCAGCGGTCAAGTCTATCCAATCCGGATTGCATGAGCGCACCAATCTTTCCTTTTGGGCTCTGGTAAACCTGCTTACCATCTTAAACCTTCCCAGGGCTTGCGCTTCGGTTCTAAACTCCTCAAAATATACCAAACGGGTAAGTTGCTGCGCACTATCAAAAAAGAGGTTTGGCATTTTCTTATAAAAATCGAGCGTTTTCATCAAATCAGCACTCATGCCTACGTGTAATGTGGTTCTGTTTCTGTCGGTAACGATATAAACGATCTTTTTCATTTTTGCTACAACTAATGGTTAAAAACTAATTATATTAGATAATATTTGGCGGTACAAATTATAATTACTAATTTTATTGGCACAATAATACTAACAATTTTAGTAAAAACAAATTTATTTTAAATTATTTTTATATGTCTAACATTTCAGCCAACCTTAAATATCTTAGAAAGAAAAAGGGCTTAACACAGCAACAATTTGCTGATAACATGGAAATTAAGCGATCTTTGATAGGTGCCTATGAAGAAGACCGGGCCGAACCAAAATATGATTTACTAAAAAAAATAGCAGAATACTTTGAACTAACAATTGATGAGTTCATTAATGAAAAGATAAACGACAACTGGAAACCTAAGCCCAAAAGCCAGGGATCCAACCTCAGGATATTGAGTATCTCGGTAGATAAAGATGATCACGAAAACATCGAACTGGTTCCGGTTAAAGCAAGCGCAGGCTACCTCAATGGTTTTTCAGATCCACAGTACATCCAAGAGCTGCCAAAATTCCAGCTTCCCATCCCCGCTTTAAAACAAGGCACCTACAGGGCTTTTGAAATCAAAGGCGATTCCATGCTCCCCATACAGTCTGGCAGTATCATTATTGGTGAATACCTAGAAAATTGGGGCGATGTAAAAATTGGCGACACCTATGTAATCATCAGCAAAAATGAAGGCGTGGTTTACAAACGAGCCGGAAATAAATTTAAGGAAGATAGGGAACTAAAATTAATCTCAGACAATAAGGTTTATGACCCGTATGCAATTCCCGCCGAGGATATCTTAGAAATATGGAAAGCAAAAGCCTATTTCTCTACCGCCCTGCCTGAGCCAACCCCGGAGCCAACCATCGAAACCTTGTCAACCATGATGGCCCAAATGCAAAAATCCATTTCCCAGCTCAACAAGAATTAACATTTTTTAACAGCAGCACATTTAAACCAATTGCCCCATTGGCACATCTCAACAATAAAATGAAACTTAATTAAAATTGAGATGAAAAGATTATTGTACACCGTAGCTTTTGTTGCACTAGGTTTTGCAACAAGTTACGCACAAAGACCTGCGAAAAATAAAGCTACCGCCGAAGAAAGGGCTGAACGGGCCGCTGCCACAATGCAACAGAAACTAAGCTTGAACGACGAACAAAAATCTAAAATCAAGCAAATAGAACTGGATAGAATTAAACAGCATGATGCTTTGCGTGAAAAAGATGAAGCGGCAATGAAAACCAAGTTTGCGGCAAGAAAAGCAGAGATGAAAGCCCATCAAGATAAAATTGATGCGGTACTTACCCCTGAGCAAAAAACTAAATTAGCTGCCTCCAGGGAAGAAATGAAAGGCAAAATGAAAGAACGCTTCAAAGAAAGAAAAGGTAGGCCTCAAAAAGCCCCGAAAGCAGAAGAAGGCAAAGAATAAACGAAACTTTTTAGCATGTTGGCCTTGACAAGCCCAAGCCAACGGCGTTCGAAAAGCACATCCTGTACATCATTGCATAGGATGTGCTTTTTTTTATAAACTACTTTAAATATCCGCCTTTGCTCAAAATCTCGGCCCATAGCTGATATCCTGCCGGGATCAAATGTAAGCCGTCTTTGGTAAGCTCGGCCCTTAACCTATTCTGTTGGTCCAAAAAATGAGGATACAGATCAATAATGGTGACGTTTTTAGCGGCCAATTTTCTAATCTCATCATTTAAGTACAGGATATGCTCATCTTTACCGTAATGGTTCTTAAATTTTTGAAAGGAAGCATTCACCGGCAACATGGTATAAAAATAAATCTGCGTTTTCTTTGAACCTTTCCTAATTCGCTGGATCATCTTCTTGTAATTCCTCAAAATAAGACTATCAGGGATATTCCTTGAAATATCATTGATTCCAATTAAGATAAATACCTTTGATGGTTTTCTATCGATCACTTCTTGCAGGCGCTCCATCACCCCAAACGTAATGTCCCCAGAGATCCCCCTGTTTTTCGCCTTTGGCAAATCCAGCAATTTACTCCAATCCGTTCCGGCGGTAATACTATTTCCCAAAAAGATATATTCCTTTTTTGCCTGGGGCTCAGCGTTAAATTTCTGGACCAGTTCCCTGTATTTTGCCGGACGGTAAGTAGTATCATAACTCGGGGATTGTGCGCCTGCACGACCAATTAGCAACAAGATGCTTACTGCCACAAGGGTAAATCTATTTTTAATGATCATATTTTTGATTAGTGAGACAATGGTGTAAGATTAGCTAAATTTTTCTTCTCTCTATTCCAGGTGAATGCGGTAAAGAAGATGGCCAAAACGCTAGAAACAGCAATGGTAATGAAACAGGCATCCCATCCATAGCTATCCACCAAACCGCCCAAGGCTGCATTTGCCAACAAATCACCAATAAAATAACCGAACAGGCCCGTTAAGCCCGCTGCCGTACCGGCCGCTTTTTTGGGAACCAAGTCTATCGCTTGCACCCCAATAAGCATTACAGGCCCATATATAAAGAATCCGATTGCCCAAAGAGAAAGATTTTGCAGCAAATGATGATTTGAGGTTTTCCAGTAAACAATTACTGCCAGCAAAGTAAACAACATATAAATGATCGTTACCGGGGCTCTTCTTCCTTTAAACAGTTTATCGCTCATGATACCACAAAGTAACGTACCCGGAATAGCGGCCAGTTCATAACCGCCAGATGCCCAAGCGGCCTCAGCTTGTGTATAATTTTTCGCTTCCTGTAAAAAAGTTGGCGCCCAGTTAATGATCCCGTTCCTTACCAAATAAACAAAAGCATTGGCTATGGCGATAAACCAAAGCAACCTGTTGTTAAACACATACTTGAAAAAGATTTCCTTTGCCGAAAATTCCTGTTCCTGTGTTTTTGCATCGTAGCTTTTTGGATAATCGTTATTGTATTCTTCAATGGCAGGCAAGCCTACAGATTGGGGCGTATCTCTAACGAACAAAAAAGCTACGAAAGCAAACAGAATAGCCACCAATCCTGGAAAGTAAAGCTTTGCATGCCAATCGGCAAATAGCTCGAAAGCCAAAACCGTTAAGGGGCCCACCAAAAAGCCGCCCACGTTATGCGCCAAATTCCAGATAGACATGGCCGTACCTCTTTCCCTTACCGAATACCAATGCGCCACAACCCTGCCACATGGCGGCCAGCCCATGCCCTGCACCCATCCGTTAATAAATAGCAAACCAAACATGAGCGCTATGGATGAGGTAGCAAAGGGCACCAAGCCCATAAAAATCATGGTAAATGCGGATAGGACCAAACCAATAGACAGAAAATAACGGGCATCGCTTCTATCGGAGATGTTGCCCATTAAAAACTTGCTAAAACCATAAGCTATGGAAAGTGCGGAGAAAGCAAATCCCAGCTCCTTTTTACTGAACCCACCATTCTCTTCCAATTGAAGATCCGGAATGGCAAAAGAAAAGTTCTTCCGAACGAAATAATAAGCCGCATATCCTACGAAAATACCTATAAAAACCTTGATCCTTTCTTTGCTGTATATCAACTTTACTTTATCGTTTGGCAATAATGGCTGATGAGCCGCTGGTTTTGGAAATATTCTGAATCCCATGTTTGTTGGTTAGTTGTTATTCTGGTTAGTAGAGAACGTTAGAGAGCGTAGAGAGCGTTAGCGCACTAAAAAGCACCAAGTTGACCGATTATAGCAAGTTGGTATAATCGGTGATTACGCCATCTATGCCCAACTGTTTTAGCTGGGACATTTCTTCGGCAGAATTAACGGTCCAGGGAATTACCTTCACGCCGTCTGCATGGGCACTTTTCACAAACGCAGCATCAACCATTTTCGAGTTTGGACTGATAATAAAAGGCTTGAAGCCTAAATCGGCTATGTTTTCAGCATAGGTTTTCTTGTTAGAAACCAAAAAAGAAGTTTTAATATGCGGATATTCTTTGTTGAGGATCTGAATGGTTCGCTTATCAAAAGATTGGATCACTACATACTGCTCTATTTTTTTCGCTTTAACGACATCCATCAACAGTTTCACGAAAACAGCTGGCTCCGGATTGGTTACGCCATCGCCTTTGGCGCTACATTTTGTTTCGATATTATAGAAGTACTGCTTTTTGTTTTTGGTTTTGATTTCATGCTGTACGCTATCGATCAAATCTGCCAAAAGAGGAATGTAGGTCTTTACTTTTCTTTGCTGAGGGAAATCCTTATGAAATTTGGTACCAATATCGAAAGCCTTCAACTGCTGGTAATCCATCTGGAAAACATTGTACTTCTTAGCATCCGACACCGGAATTTCCTTTCCATCGGCGGTAAGCATAAACCCAGGGCTTAAATAATCATCGTGCGTAACCACTACTTTTCCGTCTTTGGTAATATGGGTATCCATTTCCAAAGTGGTTACGGCCGGATAATTCATGGCATCTTTCATCGCCAAAATAGTGTTTTCAGGCACTAAGCCCCTACCTCCGCGATGAGCTTCGGCACTAAATTTCGGAAAGTCGGTTTTCTTAGCGTTTGGTGCTTTTTGTGCAGAGCAGGCGCTAAAGGCCGCAAATAAAACCCCCAGGGGGAAAACTATTTTATTCATTTGAACAGGTCTTTTATTTTGAGGTTTAAGATAACTTTTTTTCTGCGGCAAACTGTTCGCCAAAACGGTCTGTTGCGACTATTTTTACGGTTTTTACTGCTGAACTGCAATGTGTCATGAAAAGGTGCTCGGTCCTGGTAGGCTCGGCAAAGGGCCTACTGGCGGGTAATTTATCACCCAGATATAATCTTACCGATTCTGGATCAAAGCCTTTCATCATCTCCATTGGCGTTGATACCCCATCTAAAAAGCACTCTACTTTCCATTCAGGATCATAGTTCCATACATTGGCAATGATACGATTGTTGCCCGTTAAGGGTTCAATATCAATACTTACCTGGTGTTTCCTATCAAGTCCAGTCCCCTTGTAATACCACTTCAATTTCTTTCCCGTTACTTGGTAAACACCGTAACCACGAGGAGTCCCGTCGCTGCAAACAGGTCCTGTCCACCAAGCCCCACAAACTGCCCCATGATTGTGCTCAAATACACCATCGCGGATAACGTTGCGGTTGTAGTGCGTATGACCAGACATGACGTGTACATTGGTAAAGCTCCTTAAAAGGTCATAAAATGCCTGGTTGTTTTTTACACTGTTGTGGATGGGGATATGCACATTGATAATTACCAGGTTGTCTTTTGGTACATGCTGGAGATCTTTCTCCATCCATGCCAATTGGTCTTCCGTGATGTAGCCATCATATTTACGATCTTCGCCCAAATACCTTACATCGTCCAAAACAATGTAGTGGGCCCTTCCCCTGTTAAAGGAATAGTAAGTTGGGCCGTAGTATTTTTTAAAAGTCCTGTCTGAAGTATCGTCTCCACCTTGGCGGTAATCCATATCATGGTTGCCTATACATTGAAAAAACGGGATGCCCATTTGCTCTACCGCTTTGTTGTAGTCGTCAAAAAGAGGAAGGTTGTCCCAAACCAAATCACCTACCCCAATGCCGTGTACCAGCTCGTTGCTTCCTATTTCCTTGATTAAGCGTTTCACATCCGGAACAGATGTCTCCATCATTTGGGCCACATCTTTCTTGTTTTTAACCTGCGGATCAGCCCAAATGATAAAATGGTGTTTATCATCGCTTTGCTTAAGTTTTTTCAACTTGAAATTGATCTCGTTACGAGCGCCCAGGTTTTCATATTGCCTGTTAACACTACCTACATCGGTTTTAAAATCATAACCGGAAGGGGTACTCAAAAATAAAAATTCCGATTTTTCATTGAGCTGTAAGGTATATCGCCCGTTGGCATCGGTTTTAACTACAGCAAAGCCATCAGATAGTACTACATTGGCAATTGGCTGCTTTCCATCGGTTACGGTGCCACTAATGGTACCACCATGGCTAAGTTTTTTGAAAGCGCTGGATTTTAAGCTCACGACCATTCCGGTGGCCAGTAACCCAAATCGCTCTAAGAAAATTCTACGGTTCATTACACTACGCGTTAGCTAGAAAAACAACAGCCAACCTATTTTTCTGGCTGGCCGTTGTCTTCACAATTATTTTTTCTAATTTTCTAAAACTGTTATCCCAGTTCCTGTTTCTAAGGTACTTATGGTTGCGCCCACACTCATCGTTACATTATTCAACGATCTGCCAGTTCTCCATCTACCCGAGTTCGCATCATAAATTCCACCTAGCCTTACAAAGCTGCCTCCCGTAGGATTAGCCTGTGTAGCCTGAAATCCGAGCCTGTTCGTATTGGTGCCATTAGCGAAGAAAGGTTGTGCCTGTCTGGATGAAGGATTGATCGTGGTATAGTAATCCGTATTTGTAATTCTATATCCTACTGCTGGGGGACCTGGCGAATAAACATTTCCAGAATTGGCCGTAGACCCGCCATACATCATCACATCCAAAGGAACCGTAGTAGCGGTAACTGTAGTACCTTCAAATACGGCTATACCCGCTATGTTACCACTATTAGCCAATAAATTTGCTGTAGCGGCACCAAAATCGGCGCCTGGGTTACTGGCATAATTCACCGAAGCGATCCACTTGGCACTCGAAATATTAGTAGAGCCTGCGCCCCAAATCAATTTGGTAGTTCCTCCAACATAGAAAAACTGGCCTTTGGTAACTGTACCGGAAGTCAAATTGATCTTATAAGTACGTGCAGCACCCGTAGCCCAACTATTTACCGGGAATGGATTAGTAGACCCAGCATTATTGGTCGTTACCACAGAAAAAGGTGTAACCGAAAAATCTATATCCTTAGTAGCCATAAGCTGGATATATTCATATTGGGCTGATGCAGAAGCGTCGGTACCTGGAGGATCAGGCAAATAGCCCGTAATGATTACAGGCGAAGGCTTGATCAGAGGCAGCTCAAAGGCATCGTCAGCGGTACGCATCCAAAGCTGCGCCTTTTTCACATTGTTTTCTGTCTTAAAATAAACTACTCCGGTAAAATTGGCGCTGGCAGGCAGCTGGTTGGCAGCAAAACTTGCATTGGCTTCGGTATGCAAGGTAGCTCTCCCAAATCCATCGTTAAAGGTTTTATCCCCTGCAAAAGTTTCTCCTGTTGTAGGCTCTGGCTCCAATACCGTATTACTCACGGTAAGCAAAGTGTTTTCATAGTTACCAGGTGCAGCCATTAATTGCGCCACATTAACCACTGGTATTTTGAGGGGCCTATTTGCGCCTACTTTATTAACGGCACTTGAGCTTACGCCGGTAATTTGCAATATGCCGTTAACCCTCTTTAAAACTCCCCCTTCAACTTTCACATGAACAGAGTCGCCTAAGGCAAATTTAGCCGCATCATTGCCAATATTGATGGCCATCCCACGCACAGAGTCGATATTGGCCCCGCCTACCAACCTTGAGTTTTGCACCACCAGCAATCCAACTGGAGAATTACCTGCAGAAAAATCCGATACCACTACACCTTTTACAGAAGTAGCTCCTTTCATCAGTTCAGCAGTTAATGTCAAATCCGTTTCCTTGAATGCTTTTTTCAAGTCAAAATTTGATATGAACGGGCTTACTGATCCAGCAACGTAGTCGCTATCTCGTTTACAGCTTAGCATAGCACTTACCGTAACTACAACTAATCCTATATATTTAAATGTCTTTTTCATCATCGTACAAATAGTAATCGTTAAGGTTTTTGCCACCAAACTTGCGTATTGATTAAATCAGGGCCTTGATTTGCAATGGCTTTTTTATAATTATCGGGATTTGCAGACTGTGTGATGGTAGGATAAAACAACCTGGCTGGCATAACACCTCCATTGGACAACCCTGGCCCCTTAATCAAGAAGGGATACGAAGTACGACGATACTCGAACCATTGCTGGAAATCAACCAAAAACAATGCGTAATATTTTTGCTGGTGAATAAGCAACATCTTACTCATTGTACTGGCATTGGCACTATTAAGTGGCAAGGCGTCATTCCATTCTATGTCTGCCGCATCAACATAGGCCAGTACAGCAGGATCGGTAGCACCCCCGGCCATGATATTAGGTATCCAATAATTAATCGCATCAGCAATGCCCTTATTGTAGTAAGTTTGGGCACTACCACTAATCCATCCTTTTGCAGCCGCTTCTGCCAAGATAAAATCAACCTCTGCGCAATTCATGATAATACCGGTATATGGATCTGTTTGCAGCGTTAACACGCCATTTTGACTTTGTGAAGAAGTTGCCGAATAGAAATAGGACTCTTTTTCAGGTTTAGTACCTGAAGGATAGCCACTAGGCACACCAGCAAAACCACTGGTTCCAGGCGCAATCCTAAAACGATTGATACCGTTTGTTCCATACGATGGCAAAATACGCGGATCATTCCAAACCAATAAGTTATTGATGAAAAACTCGCCTAGCGCAGGAACATAAAAGTCGTTTCCACGTACACTTGCCATAAACGGCGAAGTATAAAGAGCAGAACTGATATTTGAGCCCGTCCAAAGCAATTTGGCCGTGTGCTGATTATTCTGCATAATGGGATAGTTGGCCGGATTAGTATCAACCATTTCTTTGATTTTTGCAATAGCCGAAGCCGACACCTCGGTTTTACCCGAAACGCGAAGCAGCAATCTTAAATACAAAGAGTTTCCCAGCCTGCGCCACTTGGCCACATCGCCATTGAATACAGGATCACTGGTTGCAACAATTGAGGTACCGTCTTTAAGCAGGTTATTTGCTTCTTCCAACTTTTGGAACATTCCCGAATAGATATCTTTTTGTTTATCAAAAGCTGGCTCGTAGTTACCTTCCCTACCAGAAATTGCCTCTGAATATGGCACGTCCCCGTAGGTATCCGTCAATAAAGAGAATATCCACGATTGAACGATTAAAGATATCCCCTGATATGATTTATTTAATTTGTTCGGCTGACCGGATATTTTATATATATCGGCAATATTAGTCAGATTTATGTACCAGTTGTTCCAAGTGTTGTCGGCTACGTTCCTTCTAATATCGTATCTAAAAATCTTCCCTTCAGCATCACTAATATCAACAGTTACCTGCATCAACTCATTATTTAAGTTACGGTTGCGCAACATGTTGGTTGACATCAAATTCACCAAAGTTGGGGCCAATAACTGACTTGACTCTACGGTAGGCTTACCCAGAGGATCCGTATTTACCTCGTTAAAGTCTTTCGTACATGAAAACATCGAAAGACAAAATGAAGCTAAAAATGTATATATGATTGTGTTCTTTTTCATAACTATTAAATTAAATACCTACCACTAAACGTACGCCATAAGTTCTAGTAGATGGCAACTGGCCAGTCTCAAAACCTTGCTGAATATCAGAGCCTGCTAAAGTACCAAATTCTGGGTCAAAGGCAGGCCATGGCGACCATATAAACAAGTTCCGTCCGTAAACGCCTAAAGTCATTCTGGTAAACCCTAGTTTTTTCAAAAAGCTCTTGTTAAATGAATAAGTGATGTTGGCTTCTCTAAATTTAAGATAATCGGTACTAAAAATACCACCTTCTGCCTGGTTATAGTAAAGTGAGTTATAATACTGTTCTATGTTGGTTGCTACCACATCATTTGGCCTATAAGCATCTATATAATTACCATTAACATCCTTTAACTGAACAACTCCGGTTCCAACAACACCATTATACCTGCCCGGTAGGGTAATGGTTGATTTGCCCAAAGACGCCATACGCGCAAACGTGAATGAGTGTCCAACAGCTCCAAGCTGCGCATCAAACAACACATTTAAGGTTAATTGTTTGTAGGTAAAGCCCGTTCCAAAACTAAACCTAAATTTAGGGATCGTATTTCCCAAGTACATCACGTCTGCTGTAGGTCTTGCAAAGCCAGTAGTGTCGTTAAAAACGATTTGGCCATCAGGCGAACGTAAAAACCCAGTTCCATAAAGGTCGCCCATGCTTCCCCCTACCTTGGCCACCACCTGGCCTGCATTTCCAAAACCTCCGGTACGAAGCACTACAGAACTATCCGCCAATTCCTTGATCTTATTTCTATTGGCTGTGAAAGTTCCATTTAAGGTCCAGCTAAAATTCTTTGTTTTGATAGCCGTAGCATTTACCGCAACCTCAAGGCCTTTATTATCTACACGCCCTACGTTAAAAACCCCTACGCTATAACCGGTAGATCTATCAATAATCCTGTTAAGGATTTGATTTTTAGTATTACCAGTATAGGCCGCTATATCAAAATTTAAACGATTGTTAAATAATTTCAAGTCCAGCCCCAATTCTATGGTGGTTGTAATTAATGGTTTTAAGTTAGGGTTTGGTAAAATGGTTGGGTTGGTCATTACATTACCAGGATACACATTATTAGCTGCAATCAGATAATTATACTCCGTACGATAAGGCACGGTGCTTCCACTACCAACCTGTGCCAGGGACGCTCTAAATTTCGCAAAGCTTATGGCTTTAGGCAGCTTCCAAAAATCAGATGCTATAAAAGAGAAACTTGCGGATGGATAAAAGAAACCCACATTATCAGTACGGGTTAAAGTAGCTAATGTACTATTCCAGTCCTGACGACCCGTTAAATCCAAAAATAAATAGTTTTTGTAAGAAAATGAAGCCGCCGCATAAAAGCTGTTGATTCTAAAGCGGGCCGTATCAGGTACATATACCAGAGAATTAATATTATTGTCCAGTCTGAAAACCCCGGGAACTTTAAGTCCATCTGCGCGTACTTCTAACCGGTTATATTCGTTACGCATTTGACTACCTCCAAAACTAGCTGTCATATGAAAATCTTTATTGAATTTCTTGTCATATTTCAACATAAAATCTGCATTGATTTCATAAGAACGGATATTTGATTCCCGATACGATCCTTGTGCAAAGATACCACCCGAAGAAGTATCCCAAGGGCGCAACGTTCCGCGTGTATCCTTGTTGTAATCTGCCGAAGCCCTAACCATCAAGCTAAGTTCGTTGGTGAACTTATAATTGGCCTGAATATTACCCAACCAACCGTTACGTCTTTGCGTATTTAGATACTGTTCTGATATCGCATACGGACCTTCCGGAAAAGACGTGGTTAAATTTACAAATTGCTGTTGCTCTTTTCCCGTAACCCAATAATCTCTATACCAATCTGTATTGATATTAGGCTGTGCAAAAATGAACCAATACATCAACGACTGGTTTCCATAACCAGTTGCAGGCAGGTTATCACTATTTCTGTTGCTATATTGGGCTTTAAAGTTTAGGCTTAATTTTTTGGTGATGTTTGTATTTGCATTCAAGGAAACATTTGTTCGTTCCAGTCCAGTGTTTGGCACGATCCATTCATTGCTACCATGGCTGGCAGTTAAACGTAAACCAACTTTTTTATAGGTACCGTCCAAACTTACCGAGTTCATCGATTCGAATCCTGTGATAAAAAACGCGTCAACCGGATCTTTGTAAGCTACCCAAGGCGTAAGCGATGTACCGCGTGTTTTGGTTGCAGGATCATACTGATAGAACTGATAGCCATCCGCGAAAGCGGGACCGTAAGTAGAACTTGTGTTTGCCACACCAAATTGATAAGAAGTAGAACCATAAGTTCCGGCTCCATATTCGTTTTGTCTTTCTGGACCACGATTGACATCTTCCCAAGAGCTATTGGAGGTAAAAGATATGCCCAGTGTTTTTCTGTTTTTTTGAGCAGACTTAGTAGTGATCAAAATAGCACCGTTAGCGCCTCTTTGACCATAAAGTGCTGAAGCTCCAGGCCCTTTTAACACTGTTACCGACTCGATATCATCAGGGTTTAAATCGTTCAAACCACTACCATAATCCACAGGCATGATATCTCCAGAAGTGCCATAAACCCCTCCACCGGTAGCAGCAGTTCTTTTTGAGCTACTCGATGCCACCACACCATCTATCACAATTAACGCCTCATTATCGCCGGTTAAATTGTTTTCACCACGCAAGATAATTTTATTAGAAGCAGCTGGCCCGCTATTACGCACCAGGTTCAAACCAGCAACTTTTCCCGACAGAGCATCGGTCCAGTTACTTGCAATGGCATTGGTAACCTGGTTGCTATCAACCGTAGTAACCGCATAACCTAAGGCCCTAGCCTCCCTTTTTATGCCTAAAGCCGTAACTACCACTGTATTTAATTCGTTGGTAGATGACTTCATGCTGATCGCAACACCGGTTTGCGCATTATCAAAAGTTCTGCTAACCGTTGCATAACCTATCATTGTGAAACTAATTGTTGCACCTTTTGAGATATTAATGCTAAAATTACCTTTATCATCCGTTAGCCCAAGTACTTTCCTGGTATTATCGGTAATACTAACACCTGGTATACCTGTACGGTCACCATTGTCAACCACAGTACCTTTTACCGTAATATTTTGTGAAGTAGTTTGTGCCACGGCTTCAAGCATCGTTAAAACTTGAAAAAGCAAAACAAATAGAAATGTCAATCCACTTACATTTCCATACGAACGCTTTTTTAAGGTACCGATTACAGAAAGCTGTGACTGCGGTTTGCTTTCGCTTTCCGCGGCATGTGGGCACATGCAAGCTTTGTGAGTAACTGTTTTGTTCATAATTAATTTATATCGGGTTATTTACTAGTTTCAATTATAATTTATCCCGATTGCCGCAAAACTAGGTCACCTTTGTTAACTATATATTAACTAGAGGTTAACCTATTTGAAACAATTCGCAATTACAATTTGTATTATTTTATTCAAATATAGAATAATAAACAATAAATAAAAACAAATTGAAACTAAAGATAATTTATAAATATCCAAAAAAAATATAAAAAAGGCCTAAATTAAGCAGTTAGCGCAATAAAGGCCTGCTATGGATGTTCATTTAAAATAAAAAGTATAGAAATATAGAGACACGAGCAACAACTCGAAAACAAACAAAACAAAAAAAAGCGCAATGGTATATTGCACTTTGATAGGATATCGGTTTAAATGGCTAGACCATCGTAACCGTAATACCCAAACCTTCTAAATGGTTAATCATTTGCTGAGAGATGCCTTTATCCGTGATGATATGGTCAACATCCTCAAAACCACATATTTTACCAAAGCCCCTTTTGCCAAACTTTGTAGAATCGGCCAGCACCACCACTTTTTGGGAAACCTTGATCATTTGCCTATTTAAATGTGCTTCCATGGCGTTGGTAGTGGTAAAACCGTGCTCAAGGTCAATGCCATCTACCCCTAAAAACAGGGTGCTAAAATAAAAATCCTGCAATACCTGCTCCGCATAAGCGCCCATCACCGAAGATGAACTTTTCCTTAGCAAACCACCCAACTGGATTACCTCAACCTCCGGATTGCGCAAAAATTCTATAGATATATTTAAGGAAGAAGTTACCACCGTTAGATTAAGGCCAGTTGGAATGTTTTTGGCGAAATACAACAAGGTAGTACCCGAGGCAACCACTATGGAATCGTTCTCTTTCAGCAACTTGGTTGCCGCAATCCCTATCTTGTTCTTTTCGTTCGACTGCATCTTCTCCTTTTCGTTTACCGGACGATCAACCGCATATGGATTGTTCAAGGTAGCGCCACCATGAGTCCTGAAAAGCAAGTTTTTATCTTCCAGCAACTTTAAATCCTTTCGAATAGTCACCGAAGACACTTTCAGCTCCTTACAAAGCTCCACAACATTAATATATTGATCTTGATGGATACGATTAAGTATAAATTGATGCCTTTCGGCAAGCGTCATGCTCATAGCGTTTACATTTAATCGCAAGTTAATAATTAATACAAATACCCTCATCATATTTATTGCAGAAAAAATATTTTTAGCAAAGTATTTATTATTTCGATTTTGATTACTTATAATTGCTTATTGTTTCGTTTTATTACAATTTAACTATGCAAAGAATACACAAACATAACCTAGTTGACAAATCCGAGTGGGACATCATTATTATAGGCGGAGGCGCAACAGGTCTTGGAACCGCATTAGATGCTGCCAGCAGAGGATTAAAAACCTTGTTGGTTGAACAGGCAGACTTTGCAAAAGGAACGTCAAGCAGAAGCACCAAATTGGTTCACGGCGGGGTTAGATATCTAGCGCAGGGCGACATCGCATTGGTAAAACATGCACTGAAGGAAAGAGGCTTAATGCAAAAAAACGCTGCCCACCTGGTACATAAAGAGGAGTTTCTCATCCCTTGTTATGATTGGTTTTCTGTTGCCAAATACCTTATCGGACTGAAACTATACGATTGGCTTGCGGGCCGCTTCAGTTTCGGAACTTCGAAGTTTTTCTCTAAAAACGAAACTTTGCGAATTATGCCAGGAGTTAAGGAACATGGCCTTAAAGGTGCTATCCGATATTTCGACGGACGTTTTGATGATGCAAGACTGGCCATCAACTTAGCGCAAACAGCCAAAGAACAGGGTGCTACCTTGATCAATTATATGAAAGTGACCAATTTGATTAAGAACAATGATCAAATCATCGGTATCACCACCATCGACACCATCAACAACGAAACCTTTAACCTATACGGCAAAGTAGTGATCAATGCCACAGGTGTATTTGTGGATGAGATCCTACAGATGAGCAATGCCGAGGCCAAAAAGACTGTTAGACCAAGCCAAGGTGTACATATTGTTTTAAAAAAGGAATTTTTGAATAGCGATTCTGCGCTGATGATTCCAAAAACATCCGATGGAAGGGTTCTTTTTGCGGTACAGTGGCATAACCATTTATTGGTAGGCACCACCGACACCCCTTTAGATGAACATAGCCTGGAACCCAGGGCACTGAAAGAAGAGACAGATTTTATTTTAAATACGGCGGCAAGCTATTTCAAAACAAAGCCTACGGAAAGCGATATCTTAAGTGTTTTTTCTGGGTTGCGCCCACTGGCCGCCCCTACCGACGGCAATGCGAACAGCACAAAAGAAATTAGCAGGGACCATAAATTAATGGTTTCGGCAAAAGGCCTTATCACCATTACCGGAGGCAAGTGGACCACTTATCGCCGCATGGCTGAAGAAACGGTTAACCTGGCCATTAAGGAAGCAAAACTACCAACAACCGCCTGCAAAACAGTTGATTTGCCCATTCACGGCTGTAATGAAAGCACCGACCATAACTACCTGAACATTTACGGAACGGACCGGGCAAACATTGAAGCGCTGACGAAACAAAGGCCGGAACTGGCCCAAAAGCTACATGCCGATTTCCCTTACACTTTTGCCGAGGTAGTTTGGAGCGTTAAAAACGAAATGGCAGAAACGGTAGAGGACATTTTGAGCAGACGACTAAGGGTGCTGATCATAGATGCAAAGGCGGCCATAGAAATGAGCACAACTGTAGCCGCTATTATGGCCAATGAAACAGGTGCCAGCAAGCAATGGGAAGATGAACAAGTAGAATCTTTTATTAAATTAGCAGAAGGATATACCTACAAAGCAAAAAATAAGAAAGAAAATCCGGTTTTAACGGAATAAGCTTTCCAAACCAATATATAAACTA
This sequence comes from Pedobacter nanyangensis, assembly GCF_003313505.1. Classification (GTDB taxonomy): domain Bacteria; phylum Bacteroidota; class Bacteroidia; order Sphingobacteriales; family Sphingobacteriaceae; genus Pedobacter; species Pedobacter nanyangensis. Next base: position 638,641 of record NZ_QMHO01000002.1, read on the forward strand.
TGAGCAATTATATCTTATCTCTTGACCAAGGGACCACAAGTTCACGTGCCATTATCTTTAATCACAGTGGCGAAATAATTGCCATAGCCCAAAAGGAATTTACGCAGATATATCCTGAGGCTGGATGGGTTGAACATGACCCGAACGAGATTTGGTCAACACAGTTAGCCGTTGCCACCGAAGCTATTGCCAAAGCTAATTTAACCGCCACCGATATTAAGGCCATTGGCATTACCAACCAGCGGGAAACAACCGTTGTTTGGGATAAACGTACCGGAAAGCCCGTTTACAATGCTATTGTTTGGCAAGATAGGAGAACTTCTGAATACTGCAATTCAGTCAAACAACAAGGCTTATCTCAAACAATACAAGGGAAAACTGGTCTAATCATCGATTCATATTTCTCAGCCACCAAGGTTAGATGGATTTTAGAAAATGTGGAAGGTGCCAGAGAAAAAGCAGAAAAAGGAGAATTGGCCTTTGGCACCATAGACAGTTGGCTAATCTGGAATTTAACTGCGGGCAAAGTTCACGTTACTGATGTAAGCAACGCTTCACGTACGATGCTTTACAACATCCATTCGCTATCATGGGACGATGATTTACTAACATGGTTCGGTATCCCTAAATCTATGCTGCCCGAAGTGAAATCATCGAGTGAAGTTTACGGTACTACGGCAGGGAACATCCTGGCTGCACAACTTCCCATTGCTGGCATTGCCGGCGACCAACAGTCGGCCTTGTTTGGGCAAATGTGCACACAAACCGGAATGGTTAAAAACACCTACGGAACGGGCTGCTTTATGCTCATGAATATTGGCAAAACACCCAAAACTTCCACCAACAACCTGCTTACCACCATCGCATGGCAAATTAATGGCGAAGTTAACTATGCCCTAGAAGGCAGTATTTTTATCGCTGGCGCAATTGTACAATGGCTAAGGGACGAACTGGGCTTGATTGAAAAATCAGCAGATGTGGAGTTGCTTGCGCAACAGGTTAACGATACCCAAGGCGTTTACATTGTTCCGGCCTTTGCCGGATTGGGAGCACCCTATTGGAACCAAGAAGCCCGAGGCACCATTACCGGAATTACCCGTGGCACTAACAAATCACACATGGCTAGGGCTGCTTTAGAAAGCATTGCCTACCAAACCATGGATGTTTTAAACGCCATGCAGGCTGATGCTGGCACTCCTATCTCGGAACTAAGGGTAGATGGCGGCGCAACAGCCAACAACCTATTGATGCAGTTTCAGGCTGATTTATTGAACTGTAAAGTGGTACGTCCAGCAGTAACCGAAGTAACGGCCATAGGTGCTGCCTACTTAGCGGGGCTAGCCACAGGTTTTTGGAAAAACATTGATGAAATCAGATCTCAGTGGCAAGTGAACAAAGCCTTTACCGCTAATGCAAACCTCGACAACAGCAAGCGCATCAGCGGTTGGAAAAAAGCCGTTAGGGCTGCCATTGCAAATACGGAGTAATAGCCAGTTCACAACTGAATGTTTTAGCTGGCACATTTTAACAATCAACCAAATAACCAGTTCATACAACTAACCAATTCTTATGAACATTTACGCTTCAGAATTTATAGGTACAGCCATCATGATTTTATTAGGAAATGGTGTAGTGGCTAATGTGGTACTAAAAGAAACCAAAGGTAACAACAGCGGTTGGATAGTAATTACAACTGCCTGGGCATTGGCCGTATTTGTAGCAGTGGTAATTGCCGGCCCGCACAGCGGAGCCCATTTAAACCCTGCTGTAACGTTAGCCTTGGCCATTACAAATACTTTTGAATGGGCCAAAGTACCTTATTATGTACTTGCACAACTAGGCGGCGCCATGACGGGCTCTTTATTGGTGTGGCTTTTTTACAAAGATCATTTTGATGTAACGGAAGACAAAGGGCTCAAAGCAGCCCCTTTTGCCACTGGACCAGCCATTGCCAATAAAGTTTCAAATTTGTTTTCTGAAATTGTAGGCACCTTTGTACTGATTTTTGCGATTTTTTACATTACCGGAGGTGAGTTGGGCAGTGATAAAACCCCCATAGGTTTAGGCTCTGTTGGGGCACTTCCTGTAGCTTTTTTAGTTTGGGTAATTGGTTTGAGCTTAGGTGGAACTACCGGTTATGCGATAAATCCTGCGAGAGACCTGGGCCCTCGAATTGTACACAGCATCATCCCTATGAAAGGAAAGGGCCACAGCAATTGGAGCTACGCTTGGGTACCCGTTATTGGTCCAATAATAGGCTCCAGCTTGGCCGCATTGCTCTATCTGTTTCTAAAAATCAATTAACGTGCTTGCGTATTTCTTCAAAAAGATCATCTGGATGGAAAGGCTTGGATAGGTAGCCGTTCATTCCAACTTCGAGTACCTCATCTACCACTTGGCTATTTACGGTGGCCGTAAGTGCAATAATAGGTGTACGGGCTTTTTGCGGATCAGCCAAGCCCCTAATTAATTTAGTGGTTTCGTAGCCGTCAAGCTCGGGCATGTACAAATCCATCAAAATGAGATCGTAATCATCAACGGCAATCATTTCCAGGGCCATTTTCCCATTTTCGGCCACATCCGGACTGATCTCCATCCTATTGAGTGTTTTACAAATCACCAGGATGTTCACCGCATTATCTTCTACTACCAAAACCTTCAATTTCGACAAATTAGCAGACTTGCCCTCCTTAACGGCACTACTTTTCACGTCGTCGGCAGCATCCTTTCGGTAAGGAAAAACAATATCAAAACTAAACCTTGAGCCATTTCCAATACTACTTTCGATTTGTACTGTTGATTGGTATAGCTCCAACACTCTTTTCACAATAGGAAGCCCCAACCCAGTACCACCATAATTTCTCGTGGTACTTACAGAAGCCTGTACAAATTCATCAAAAATACCTCTTTGCCTGCTTTCCTCTATCCCAATCCCCGTATCCTCCACCAAAAACCTTATCTCAACACGCTCATTCCTGATTGCCAGTTCGCTGCAACTTAATTTCACACTACCCTTTTCGGTAAATTTAACCGCATTATTCAATAGGTTTAACAATACCTGCGTAATACGAGTGGGATCACCTATTAATATGAGCGAACGCAATGGCTCTGATACTTCAAAAGTAAAATCAAGCTGTTTTTCAGAAGCTTTTAGCTTTGTTGCAGCATAAATGTTCTCTATTAAATCATAAAGGTTAAAAGGTGTACTTTCCAACTCTACCACATCCGAATCAAGCTTGTTAAAATCTAAAATGTCATTCACCAAAGCCAGTAAATTCTCTGCTGAAAATTTAAGTACCGAAAGCGTTTCTTCTTGATCTTTACGGGGTTCTTGGTGCAACAACACATTGGTTAGCCCTATCACTCCATTTAATGGGGTCCTAAGCTCGTGCGACATGGTCGACAAAAACCTCATCCGCACATTAGAAAGTTCCTTGATTTCTTCAATGGTCTTGTTCAACTTCGCATTAGTACTATTAAGCTGGTTTTTTGTTTCTGTTAAAGTGGCGATATTTTTATTAAACACCTTGAAAAAGAAGTAATGCAAAAATGCAATCGCAAAAAAATCATAGATTAGAACATAGATATAAATAGGCCTGGCAACCACCTGTGGACCAGCGCCTAAAAAGAAATAATCTTTACTGAAAAATGCAGCATCAATCAGTACCGGGGCAATATTAATCACTGCATAAACCCAGCCTACCTTCGAACCATGCATGTAAAAACCAAAGGCACAAGCTAACCAGATATATTGTAAAGTGGCCGCGTTAATCCCCTGTACATAAATCAAAATATTTGCCCACACCCCTATCACCGTAATCAAAATCAGCACAATGTGCGACAATATTCGCCACACATTAAAAGTGTAATGCACATATAGGGTTACAACAGCTAAAATGGAAATGACAATTGCCCTAATCAGTTGGGGAATCTGTCCCGTGTAAGCATAAGCAACGGTTAGTGATAAACCGAAAAAGAAATAGGCCATCACCAGATAAAATAACATCTGAGCACGAGCTTGATTGATTGGGTCGCTTTCGCGGGCGGTTATTCTCTCAATAAAATCTTTTACAAGAGGCATGGAGGTAAATTTAGTGTGTCAATCAATAATACGAAGCTTTGAGGTAAAATCCATCATATTGCACACTTAATTGACAAAAAATAAATAATCAACTAAATTTAGGCCAATTATTCGGCCTCATGGAGATGATATTTCACCTGCGGATCATATATTTCTATCTCTCCTAAACCTTTGCGATAAACAAGCCAAGCGATCCAAATAATTAAAAGAACCGTACAAAAAATGGAGCCTTCGATACCAAAATCGCCGCCAGAAAGATAAGCTGAACCCACGGGGGTGGCTTTTACCACTCCAGGCATTTCATTGCCACTTACACGATAACCAAGAAGTATTCCCTGAGTAAAATTCCATCCAAAATGAATGCCGATTGCCCAGAAGATGTTTTTCTTTTGCAAGGTGTAAATGCAGAATAATGTTCCTGCCAATGCAATATTAAGCAGGCCTATAGCAGTGGTATTTGGGTTTCCAAAATGTGCCAGTGCAAATAGTACTCCGTTAAAAAAGATAGCGAACCACAAAGGATACCGCTCAGCGCAGGCGAATAAGGGATATGCCCTGAAAAGTAATTCCTCAAAAACAGCTATCAACAGAAAATAAACAAAGTACAGCAATATGGCCAAAACCGCCATGTTTTTGAAACTAAAACTAACATTCCCATTAAAATAAAGTACTGCGGCACAAAGCAACATAAATATTAACCCAAGGGCAGTACCTTTAATGAAAGCACCAAGTGCTCCTTCCCTTCTCACAAATACCACGTAAAAATCCAGATAGGACAAAATCCTAAAAATCATTAAGGAAGCGCTTATCACTACGATGACCAAGCTTAACTGTGCCGAAATATCGGCCATAAGTTGGTTTGGAGCCATAGGCAAAAAGCCCAATTGTGCCACTAGCCCAAAAGGAAGGACACAAACAAAACACAGAAAAATAAACAGCGTAATCCTAAATACGGGCGCCAGGTAGTAGAAAATATTATTTCTCATGCGCAAGTGCTTTTTAACAACTTCACTACAGTTTTATCTGTTCTAAAAGTAACATCATCTTCGGTAAGCTCATTAATTTTCTTCCACCTAAAAGACTGGGCCAATCCCTCATCAAAATCAAACGCTTCAGCTTTAAAATTGAGCTGCAATGTACCAACTGGCTTAACCAGATAATAAATACTGATCACCTGGCTTTCGTTAAATGAAGATTTTTCGTAAAAATCTGTGGTATAAAAATGGCGGTCAACCGCTATTTCGGCATTACACTCCTCCATAAATTCACGTTTTAGGCCTTCAATTAGCCCCTCGCCCAATTCAAGGCCGCCTCCAGGAAATTTGGTAAAGTACATGCCCACCTCAAATTCATCACTTAATAAAACCTCTTGATCTTGGTTAATCAGCAATCCGTAAACCCTAATATTAAAATAGCTCATTTATTGAAAATGCTTTTGGTTTTTGGTAACGTTTTCCATATTCCACTTTATTTCGGCCCTAAAAGCCTCTGCCCTAACCGGGCAATCCTGCATTTTGCAGTAATGGCAACAGGCGGGCAAACATGGATCGGCATGAATAAACAGCTCTGTTTGATGATCAACAGACTGATTAATGAGCTTATCTATAGCCGATATTTCCTGATGAACGGTATTCAAATCAAAATAGTATGGCAAGGTTACATGGCAATCAATATGGAGGTCGGCACCGTATTGCTGCGCCCTTAAGTTGTGCACGTCAATCCAACTGGGCTGCCTATTTTGCTGCAAAATTTCTACCACCTCCTCAACCAGCTCTAGGTTACTTTCATCCATCAAACCACCTACCGATTTACGGGTGAGTTTATAGCCATTAAACACAATGTAAATTCCCAGGAGAACGGAAATAACGCTATCCAACCATAAAATTTGGGTTAACTGAATAATAATGATGCCCACCACCAAACCTGCACTGCTCAAAGCATCGGTCAGTAAATGTTTGCCATCAGCTTCCAAGGTTAACGACTTGTTAGCTTTCCCCGTTCTGATCAGAAAAAGCCCCACCACAAGGTTAATCAGCCCGGTAGCAGCAATAATAAGCGCACCGTTGTACAAATCACTTACCTCGTTCCCATAAAACAAGCTGTACACTGATTTGCCCAGGATAACCACGCCTGCAACGCAAATGAGTATTCCTTCTACAAAAACCGAAAAAAACTCAACCTTTCCATGTCCATAAGGGTGATTTTCATCTTTTGGCAAAGTGGTTAAGTAAATGCTATAAAAAGCAAAACCGCTGGCCAGTACATTTACGATGCTTTCCGCGGCATCGGTTAAAATAGCATTGGAGTTTGTGATGAAAAATGCGGTAAACTTAGCCAGCATCAATAAAATGCTTGTACACAGCGATATTAATATGGCTCTTTTATTAGTTGTCAAAGCTAGCTCGTTTTACGCTCCAAAATTACGCTTAAATGTATTAATTCCCACAAAAAACATGGTTTGTTTTGCCCAAGCGAAAGAAAAAGATTTTTTGCGACCAAGCAAACAGCTGGTACCTTTCCTTGAAAAAAAGCATATTGTCAATTTATCAACAAAATCACACAAACATTAAACAAATGCCATTAAAATACATCTTTTATTAGGGTGTTATAAATAAGGTTTCTATATTTGTTATCTCACAAAAACATCATGAGTATTTTATCAGACAGAATAAATAACCTTTCAGAATCCGCTACGCTAAAAATGACCAAACTTGGTCGCGAATTGGCTGCAAAAGACGTAAATGTAATTAGTTTAAGTGTAGGCGAACCAGATTTTAACACGCCAGAACACGTTAAAGAAGCCGCAAAAAAAGCATTGGACGAAAACTATACCCGTTACTCTCCGGTACCGGGCTATCCAGATTTACGCCAGGCCATTGTAAACAAGCTAAAAACCGAGAACAATTTGGATTATGACATTTCTCAAATTGTAGTTTCTACTGGCGCTAAGCAGTCTCTATCGAACGTTATTTTAACCTTAATCAACCCTGGCGACGAGGTGATTATCCCCACGCCATATTGGGTTTCTTATTCTGAAATGGTAACCCTTGCCGAGGGGAAATCTGTTTTCATCAATACTTCTATCGAAAGCGATTTCAAAATCACACCAGCGCAACTGGAAGCTGCCATTACCCCAAAAAGCAAGTTGTTCATGTTCTCGTCGCCAAATAACCCAACGGGCACCGTTTACAGCAAAGATGAATTGGCTGCTTTGGCAAAGGTATTTGAAAAACACCCTAACATCTACATCCTTTCTGATGAGATTTACGAGCACATCAACTTTGTTGACAAACACGAATCAATTGCTCAGTTCCCAAGTATTAAGGACCGTGTAATTATCGTAAACGGTTTTTCAAAAGCTTTTGCCATGACCGGATGGCGTTTGGGCTACATTGCAGCCAACAAGGAAATTGCCGCTGCAAACGACAAGCTTCAGGGCCAAACCACCTCCGGAACCTGCTCCATTGCACAACGTGCTGGCATAGTAGCTTACGAGCAAGGATTAGACACCGTAAATGAAATGAAAAAAGCTTTCGCTCGTCGTCGTCAGCTGGTGTATGATTTGTTGAAGGATATCCCAGGTGTTAAAACCAACCTGCCCGAGGGCGCTTTTTATTTCTTCCCAGAAATCAGTTCGTTCTTTGGTAAAAAAGATGCAGATGGCAACGTGATTAAAAACTCTGCCGACTTAGCGCTTTACCTGTTAAACGTAGGCCACGTGGCTACCGTGGGCGGTGATAGTTTCGGAAACGACAATTATATCCGCTTGTCTTACGCAGCTTCAGACGAGAGTTTGGTAGAAGCCTTAAGAAGAATTAAAGAAGCGCTAGGAAAACTGAGCTAGCAGCATTTCTCATAAAATAACAGGAGAGTCTCGGTCAATGCCGAGGCTCTTTTTTGTTTGAAAAGCAATTGCATCGCCCTTATCTCCCGAAAGTCGGGCTATTCGTTTCAAGTCCTCATTGCGCTGCGCTTCATTGCGGGCTTTCCACTGCTATCCCGTTTAATAAACAACTGTTCCTATTTCAAAAGCCCAAACGTTATCTCTGCAAAAAAACAACCAGCATCATAAAACCCTCAAAATAGCCAACAGCAAAATCACGTAACTATTTATTATATTTGTACGTAATATCAATAAAAACATGAACACGAAGCTAACATTAAACATTAACCAGCATGTAGTTGAAGAAGCCAAGACTTACGCTAAAGAAAACCATGTTAGTCTTTCAAAGCTTATCGAAAACTATCTTCACTCCCTAACAAAAAAAAATAAAGGAAAATCTAAAACCACTCCTCTGGTTGAAAGTTTAACGGGCGTTATCAAACTAAACGACAAAGATCATAAAGCAGCGTATTCTAATTATCTAAAAGATAAGTACAAATAATGGATAGAATATTTGTCGACACCAATATTGTTATTGATTTACTTGCCAAGCGTGAAAAATTTTACGAAGCGGCCCAAGAGCTATTCTCAAAATCAGATAGCAAAGAAATCGAATTGTACATTTCAGCACTAACTATAGCCAACACGCATTATCTATTAGCAAACACGTACAAAGCAGATGATGTCAGAAAAATCCTTATCAAATTCAAGTTACTTGTAAAGGTCTTACCTATTGATGATAAAATATTAGAATTAGCTTTGGCATCTGATTTCAAAGACTTTGAAGATGCAGTACAATATCATACTGCATTGGAAAACAACATAGATATCATTCTAACGCGTAATAAAAAAGATTTTAAAAACGCCGTTCTTCCAATCTTAACGGCAAAAGAGTATTTAGAACTTAACAATTAATATTCATCTTTAAAAAAACATAGGCTAGCTCCTAATTGCCTCTACGGGATCTAACCTCGAAGCTGAATAAGCTGGCCAAAAACCAGAAATAATACCAATGATTACCGAAACCCCAATGCCCAATACAATATTACTCATATAAAGAATCACTTCTACATCGGCCAGGTTGGTGACGACTACCGTAAGAAGATAAACCAGTGCCAAACCACATAAACCACCCATTAGGCACAGCACTACCGATTCGAAAATAAACTGTAGTAAAATAAAGTAGTTTTTGGCACCCAAAGATTTTTGAATACCGATAATATTGGTACGCTCCTTCACCGAAACGAACATGATATTGGCAATACCAAAACCGCCCACCAAGATAGAAAAACCGCCAATAATCCAACCGCCCCAATTGATCGCTGAGAACATCACATCCAATTGATTAGAAAGCATGGTTGTTTTGTTCAACGAAAAATCATCTTCCTGTCCAGGGCTTATTCGTCTAACGGCACGCATTTGTCCCTTCAGCTCGCTCTCTACCTCCTCCAGGCCAATGCTCTCTTTCCCTCTTACCGTAATCTGCGGGTTATATCTTTCATTATTAATGTCAAAAATACCTTTGGCAAAATTCATGGGGATCAGCACATTTTTATCTTGCGACATGCCCATCATATCCTCGCCTTCTTTTTTGAAAACGCCCACCACAGTTACCCGCCTGCCCATTAACTTAATTTGCTTCCCAACCGGATCGTCGCTTCCAAAAAGCCCTTCGGCAATTTCAGCGCCCATAATACAAACCGGGCTTCCCGATCTGCTTTCATTTTCCGTAAAATAACGGCCAGCCTGAAACTCTAAGTTCCAAGTACGGTCGTATTCCTGTGTTGCGGCATTTAAAGTAGCCCCTTCTACCGAGTTACTCCTGTATTTGATGGTCCTGCTGCTGGCCGATATTTCAAAACATACCCCTTGTGCGCTTTCCATCCGCTCCTTTAACGCCAAATAATCCCTGTACGACGGTTCCGGACGGTTTACATATTTCCACCAGGGATAGTTATCGCCGAAAAGCCAAGGCCATTTTTGCACAAATAAAGTATTGGAGCCTAGTTTATCTACACTGGCCTGTATTTTATTACGCATGGTATCTACCCCAGTAAATACAGCAATAATGATAAAAATACCAATGGTTATCCCCAAAAGGGAAAGCGAAGTCCGCAATTTGTTCTGTCTAAGAGCGTCCCAGGCAAACCTAAAACTCTCGCCAATAAGTCTAAATACTAGCACCATAATCGTTAGACCAAATGTAATCAAAAAGGTTACACCTATTACAGCTTAAAAGTAAAAAGGCAAATACAAAAGTGTTGTAAACCATTTATAGCAATCAGTTGTTAAAAACATCTGACGCATGGCTTACTTATCTACTGATATTTAATTGCAAATACAGAATATAATTTAGTAAATTTGCGCCCTAATTTACTGTATCTAAAGTATGAAATAAGTAAAATACGTGCCTTGTTGATAAGGCACGTGGTTTTCAAAGCAAGTTTCATCCGGCAGGTAAAAAACAATATAAATTACAAATGAAATTATCTCAATTCAAGTTCAATCTACCCGACTCCCTTCTGGCTTCTGATCCTGCCGAAGAAAGAGATGAAGCACGTTTAATGGTTCTACACAAAGATACCGGTAAGATTGAGCATAAAATCTTCAAAGATGTTTTAAATTATTTTGACGATAAAGATGTAATGATCCTTAACAACACCAAGGTTTTCCCTGCCCGTTTATATGGCAACAAGGAAAAAACTGGTGCTACCATAGAAGTATTCCTATTGCGTGAACTGAACAAAGAGTTACGTTTATGGGATGTTTTGGTTGATCCGGCACGTAAAATCCGCGTAGGCAATAAATTATATTTCGGAGATGACGACCTATTGGTTGCCGAAGTTGTTGACAATACGACTTCGCGTGGCCGCACCATTCGTTTCCTATTTGATGGTACCGATGAGGAATTCAGAAGAAATGTTGAAATTTTAGGGGAAACACCTCTTCCCAAATACATTAAGCGTAAAGCTACCGACATGGACAAGGAGCGTTATCAAACGATTTTTGCTAAACACGAAGGTGCTGTTGCTGCCCCTACCGCTGGTTTACACTTTAGTAGGGAATTAATGAAACGCCTTGAGCTTAAAGGAATCGAATTTGCTGAAGTAACTTTGCATGTTGGCCTAGGTACTTTCCGGCCTGTAGAGGTTGAGGATCTAACCAAGCACAAAATGGACTCTGAACAGTTTATCATTGAGCAAAAGGATGCCGACATCGTTAACAAGGGAATTGAAGATAAAAGAAGAATTTGTGCCGTAGGTACTACCTCTATGCGTGCTATCGAATCTGCGGTTTCGGCGAACAAAACTTTGAAAGCTGCGAATGATTGGACCAGCAAGTTCATTTTCCCTCCTTATGATTTTAGCATTGCTAATTCCATGATCACCAATTTCCACACTTCCGAATCTACGTTATTGATGATGGTAAGTGCCTTTGGCGGCTATGAGAATGTAATGAACGCCTACGAAGTAGCTGTAAAAGAAAAATACCGTTTCTATAGCTATGGCGATGCGATGTTGATAATTTAGATATTAGTATCGAGTATCAAGTATCGAGATATACATAATGGCTCGATACTTGATACTCAAATCCTGATACTAATAATTAAAAAAATGAAATTCTACGCAATAATTGTAGCTGGTGGTTCAGGCAAGAGGATGCAATCTACGATAGCCAAACAGTTTTTATTGCTTAATCATAAGCCTGTAATGATGCACACATTACAGGCTTTTCATCTTTCTGAAATCCAACCTGAAATTATATTGGTCCTTAACAAGGCCGACCATCAATATTGGAGGGATTTGTGCCTAAAGTACCATTTCGACATTCCACATACTTTGGTAGAAGGCGGAAAAGAACGTTTTCATTCGGTAAGGAATGGCTTAATGTATATCAAGGAGGATGGCGTGGTAGCGGTACACGACGCTGTAAGACCTGTGGTTAGCCACAGTTTAATTACCCAAACGTTTAAGGAAGCTCTGGAAATTGGAAATGCCATACCTTGTGTTAAACCCAGCGACTCGGTAAGAAAACTCCAAAACAACGTGAGCAAGATCGTTAATCGCGATAAACTGGTACTGATCCAAACGCCACAAACTTTTGATTTGGAACAGTTACGTACCGCTTATCAACAACGTTTTTCTAAAAAATTCACCGATGATGCTTCGGTAGTTGAAGCCGCTGGCTTTCCAATTAATTTGGTAGAAGGCAGCAGAAACAATATTAAAATTACCTTTCCTGAGGATCTGGAACTGGCTTCTTTCTTGTTGAAGCATAATATCCCAGGTTAGCACTAACGCTGTCGTCATTTCGATGAGTTTAAAATAAAAAGAACTCCCATCACACCTGATGTCACCCTTTCAGGATTGTTCGTTCTATTGGACGCACCACAGTCCACAAAGCAACAACCTAAGCCCGAAGGACTGAAATTATTATAACGACTAAAACAACCTACCATTAACCGTGAAGCGGTGACATCACCATCCTAACCTAAGCCCCTTTACGTATCAGCCCTGCTAATGGAACTACAGACATAAAAAAAGTGCCCATGAAACCATGGACACTTAAGTGTAAAAGTATAAAAGCAAATTCTTATGCGTAAGCTACAGCATCTTTTGATGGTAATTTACTGTAACCCATTAAATATTCATCAACTTTACGAGCAGTTTCTCGCCCTTCGGAAATAGCCCAAACTACCAAGGATTGTCCTCTACGCATATCTCCAGCAGCAAAAACTTTCGCAATATTAGTTTGATAGTTTCCTTCAGCGGCCTTAACGTTGCCCCTTTCATCCAGTTCAACGCCTAATTTTTCAATTAAGCCTTCCTTTTGAGGATGCAAGAAACCCATAGCCAAAAGCACCAATTCACAAGGATACTCTTTTTCGGTACCAGGAATTTCCTTAAAGCCAAGCGGTCGTCCGGTAGCCAAATCAATATCCCATTCCACATCAACTACTTTCAGGGCTTTTAAATTACCTTGCTCATCTTTAACAAATTCTTTGGTATTTACCGACCAAGCCCTTTGTGCACCTTCTTCATGCGAAGTGGTAATTTTTAAGAGCATAGGATAGCTGGGCCAAGGCATGTGTTCTGTACGCAATTGCGGCGGCATTGGCATGATCTCAAATTGTGTTACTGATTTAGCACCGTGACGATTTGAAGTACCGATACAATCTGAACCTGTATCACCACCACCAATTACGATCACGTTTTTACCAGTAGCGGTAATCTCGTCGGCTTCTATTTTACGACCACCTACACGTTTGTTTTGCTGTTTCAAGAAATCCATTGCAAAATGAACTCCTTTGGCCTCCCTTCCGGGCAATTTCAAATCCCGAGGAATGGTTGAACCGCCAGCTAAAACAATAGCCTGATATTCACGCAACAAAGTGCTGATTTCTATATTTTCACCTACGTTAGCATTGTATTGGAATGTAATGCCCTCTTCTTCCATCAGCTTAATCCTTCTTTCTACTACATCTTTTTGTAATTTAAAATCGGGAATACCGTAACGCAGCAAACCTCCGGCAACATCATCACGCTCAAAAACAACCACTTCGTGCCCGGCTTTGTTCAATTGGGCTGCGGCCGCCAGTCCGGCAGGACCAGAACCTACAACAGCCACCCTTTTCCCTGTCCTAATTAAAGGTTCATTAGCTTTGATATAGCCCTTTTCGAACGCAATTTCAATGATATGCTTTTCAATTTCCTCAATAGATACTGGCGATTTGTTAATGCCCAATACGCAGGCACTTTCGCAAGGCGCTGGACAAATTCGACCAGTAAACTCTGGGAAGTTGTTGGTACTTAATAAAATTTCGGCAGCTTGTAGCCATTTGCCCTGATAAACGGCGTCGTTAAACTCAGGAATGACATTCCCTAAAGGGCAACCAGATTGGCAAAACGGCACGCCACAATCCATACAACGCCCTGATTGCTTGTTCAACTCGTCAGATGGCAATAGTGATACAAACTCGTTGTAGTGCTTTAAACGCTCTTGTGGCGTCTGTTTTGAAGGCGAAACTCTTTCGTATTCAAAAAATCCTGTCACTTTTCCCATCTTACTTAATTTTTACTTGTTGACGTTGTAATAAAACTGCTTTGTATTCTTTAGGGAAAACTTTCACAAAGTGTTGCGATTGATTTTCCCAGTCGCTTAAAATAAATTCTGCCACCTTACTGCTGGTTAACCTTGCATGGTTTTTCAGTAGCGTAAGTATCCTGGCCTCATCCTCTGGTTGTAGTGGATCAAGGTCAACCATTTCTGGATTGCACTTGTTGGCAAAAGTTTTACTGGTATCGTAAATCCAGGCCATACCACCACTCATACCAGCGGCAAAGTTGCTTCCTGTATCGCCCAAAATCAACACTTCACCACCGGTCATGTATTCGCAACCGTGGTCTCCTATGCCTTCCACTACCGCAGTAGCGCCTGAGTTACGCACTGCGAAACGCTCACCGGCTTTACCACGAACATACAGCTCACCCGAAGTTGCACCATAAAGCGCTACGTTACCGATAATGATATTTTGTTCAGGCACATAGTTGATGTTGGCAAATGGATAAACCACCAACTTTGCTCCCGATAAACCTTTACCTACGTAGTCGTTACCTTCGCCCTCTAAAGTAAGGGTTAGGCCTTTGGTAGCAAAGGCACCAAAACTTTGTCCAGCAGAGCCGAAGCATTTGAAGTTGACCGTATCTGGCGCTAAGCCTGCACTTTTATGCACTTTCGAAATCTCGTTAGATAACATTGTACCAATAGATCGGTCGGTATTTTTCACCTCAAAACTGGCAAATACTGGCTCATTATTTAAAATGGCTGGCTGTGCCGCTGCAATTAACTGATGATCCAATACTTTATCCAAACCATGGTCTTGGCTTTCAGTATTGTATAAAGGCTGACCATTTGCAGGTTCTTTATATAGAATTGGAGATAGGTCTACATATTTCAATTTCCAATCTGCATCGGCCACTTCTCTTGGTTTTAACAGATCAGACTGACCAACCATTTCATTTACGGTTCTGAAACCAAGCTCGGCCATTAATTCACGTACTTCCTGTGCAAGGAAATAGAATAAATTCACTACGTGATCAGCTTCGCCTGTAAACAGCTTCCTTAAATTAGGGTCTTGTGTAGCTACACCTACCGGACAAGTGTTCAAATGACATTTACGCATCATGATACAGCCCGATGTTACCAAAGCAGCAGTAGCAACGCCCCACTCCTCAGCACCTAACAAGGTCGCAATCACAATGTCCCTGCCTGTTTTTAACTGACCATCAGTTTGTAGTACAACCCTGCTTCTTAAACGGTTTTTCACCAAAGTTTGATGTGCTTCGGCCAAGCCAAGTTCCCAAGGCAAACCTGCATGTTGGATAGAGGTTAACGGTGAAGCTCCTGTACCTCCATCGTAACCAGAAACCAAAATCACATCAGCGTGTGCTTTGGCTACCCCAGCAGCAATAGTGCCTACACCTGCCTTTGATACTAACTTCACGTTAATTCTGGCAGCGCGATTGGCATTTTTAAGGTCGTAAATCAGCTGTGCCAAATCCTCTATCGAATAGATATCGTGGTGCGGAGGTGGCGAAATTAAACCTACACCCGGGGTAGAGTGACGAACTTTTGCGATCCAGTCATCCACTTTGTGGCCAGGCAATTGCCCCCCTTCTCCAGGCTTTGCCCCTTGAGCCATTTTAATCTGCAACTCATCGGCATTGGTTAAATAATAACTGGTTACGCCAAAACGTGCCGATGCGATTTGCTTGATCGCAGAACGCATGGAGTCGCCGTTGGCCATGGTTTGGTAGCGGATTTCGTCCTCACCACCTTCTCCTGTATTACTTTTACCGCCAATTCTGTTCATGGCAATGGCTAAAGTGGAGTGCGCTTCATGGGAAATAGACCCAAAAGACATCGCCCCTGTAGCAAACCTTTTAAAGATGTTCTCAATGGGTTCTACTTCATCGATGCTAATAGACGGACGGGAATAATTGAAATCGAACAAACCTCTAATGGTATAAGCCTGCGTAGTTTGCTCATTAACTAATTTAGAGTATTTCTTAAAGGTGGCAAAATCGTTTCTGCGCGTTGCATTTTGCAGCAAGTGGATCGTCTCCGGATTGAACAAGTGTTTCTCTCCACGTCGTCTCCATTTGTAGGTACCGCCCGCGGTTAAAATATGCTCTGTTTGGGTATGCTTGCCAAAAATACGGTTGTGCTTGATCAATGCTTCCTGAGCAATTTCATCCAAGCCCAAACCGCCAATACGAGAAACTGCCCCAGTGAAATGGGTATTTACCACTTGCTGGTTGATTCCTAGAATTTCGAAAATTTGTGCGCCGTGATAAGACTGTAAGGTGGAGATTCCCATTTTAGAGAAAATCTTCAACAAACCATCTTTCACTGATTTGATATAATTATAATTTAACTGATCTTGGGTTAAACCACTTTCTTTTTGGAAAGTATTGATGGTTTCTAAAGCTAAATAAGGATTTACCGCCGTAGCACCAAAGCCAATTAGGGTAGCAAAGTGGTGTACCTCCCAAACATCTCCCGCCTCTACTACAATACCTACGGCACCTCTGTAACCTTTTCTAATCAGGTGGTGATGCACCGCAGAAACTGCCAATAGAGAAGGAATGGCCGCGTGGGTTGAATCCAATGCCCTATCGCTCAAAATAATCACCTGGAAACCATCTTCCACAGCATCCACTGCGTAACGGCACAAACGATCCAAAGCTTTTTGCAACGAGCCCGCTTTTCCATCAGCCCTAAAATACATTTGTAGGGTTTTAGATTGGAACAAGCCTGTATCTATACTTCTTAATTTCTCTAATTCTTGGTTGGTTAATATTGGATGTTTAATCCCCACACAGTGGCACTGCATTTGATTTTCTTCCAATAAATTTCCATTGTTGCCCATAAACCCTGCCAAGCTCATCACTACTCGCTCACGGATAGGGTCAATTGGCGGGTTGGTTACTTGTGCAAACAACTGTTTAAAGTAGGAAGACAAGTGCTGAGGTTGTTTAGAAAGCACGGCCAGAGGAGTATCCGTTCCCATGGAGCCAATCGCTTCCTTACCATCTATGGCCATTGGCTTAAGCAATAAGTCTATGTCTTCTCTGGTATATCCAAATACCTGTTGGTAATTGAAAATAGATTCTTCTGAAAGATTGGTGAACATTACCCTTGGTTCAGGCAGTTCCTCCAATTTGATTTGATATTGGTTAATCCAGTCGGCATAAGGGCGGCGACCGCAAACTTGCTGTTTGATTTCGTCGTCACTAATGATACGTCCCTGCTCCATGTCCACTACAAACATTTTTCCAGGCGTTAACCTACCCTTTTCAATCACGGTGCTCTGGTCAATCTCAACCGCTCCCGATTCAGATGCCATGATCACTCGATCGTCGCTGGTTAATACGTAACGTGACGGGCGCAAACCGTTTCTATCCAAAGTAGCCCCAATTAAGCTACCATCAGTGAAAGCAATGGCTGCTGGGCCATCCCAAGGCTCCATTAACGAAGCATGGAATTGATAGAATGCGCTCTTGATCGGATCCATATCCTTGTTTCCGTCCCAAGCTTCTGGTATCAACATCATCAACACATGCGGCAACGAACGGCCTGCATGCAACAATAATTCTACTACATTATCTAAACATCCCGAATCTGACTGCGTTTCGTCAATCACCGGCAAAATCATGTTCAACTCCTCCGGAGTAAAATATGGTGATGCGAATGATTTCACACTTGACCTAAACCAGTTCAAATTACCTTGCAACGTATTGATCTCGCCATTGTGGGCAATATGCCTAAATGGCTGGGCCAAACGCCAAGACGGGAAAGTATTGGTTGCAAAACGAGAATGCACCAAACCAAACGCCGATACCATGCGCTTATCGCTAAGCTCGGCAAAGTAAGTGCGTACTTGTAAAGAGGTAAGCTGTCCTTTGTACACAATGGTTCGCGACGAAAAAGACGCTACGTAAAAATCCTGCTTACTGTCCTTTACAGAATTGTAAATGGTTTTGGTGATGTAAGTTTTAAGCACAAACAACTTACGTTCAAAATCAGCACCGGCAGGCACATTGTACGGGCGGGACACGTAAACCTGTTCAATTTCAGGCTCAACAGAAAGGGCCATCTGGCCGATATCCGTAGTATCTACCTGTACTTTTCTAAATCCAAGCACTTCGAAGCCCAGTTTCTCTGCGGTGCGGTAAATAATTTCTCGACACTCCTCTCTAGCCCTAATTTCCTTAGGCATAAAGAGCATACCTACACCATAGTCGCCGTATTGCGGCAGGCTAAATCCGGTACGCAAGCATTCGTCAAATAAAAATTCGTGGGGAACCTGTATCATGATACCGGCACCATCTCCGGTATTAGGCTCAGCTCCACATGCACCTCGGTGATCCAAATTCTCCAAAATGGTAAGTGCATCTGAAATGTTCTGATGTGATTTTCTCCCTTTCACATGGGCAACAAAACCTATACCGCAAGCGTCATGCTCAAAACTGTTGCGATACAAACCCTGTTGTTCATTTAAATTTTCCATTTATTAGTTGGTTGTAGTTAGTGTGTAGTGAACACTAAGATAAGGAAAAAAATCAACTAATTATATATTTGATAAAAAAATTATCAAAAAACAATATTATAGATAAAAATAAGCCTACATATTATCAATATATCAAAAGATAACGATACCAATTGAAATTTTATCAAAACAAACAGAAATACGCTGCCATGTTTAAATGATTTAAAGCAACATTCTATAAAAACTAGCGAAAATCGTACAACAGCCAACTTATTGGCAATTAATAACTTAAAAAAACATTAAAATTAAATGATTTTATATTTCGTAAAACGTATGCTTTTGCTACCTTTGTGCCGGGCAAGTCTTTTACGATCAGCTCCCTTTGAACTCCCCCAGGTTGGGAACAAAGCAAGGGTAGAAGGTTGTAGCGATGCGATAGAAGTTGCTTGCCCTTTTTTTACCCCCTAACCCCCTGAAGGGGGAATATAAATAATCAGGGTTTTTGTTCTAAAAACCTTTATTTAAATAAACATGAAATTTTTTATTGACACCGCCAATCTAGATCAAATTAGAGAAGCACAAGATTTAGGCGTATTAGATGGCGTAACCACCAACCCGAGCTTAATGGCCAAAGAAGGTATTACTGGGGATGAAAACGTTATCAATCATTATAAAGCAATTTGCGAAATTGTTGACGATAATGTAAGTGCAGAAGTAATTGCCACAGACTTTGACGGCATTGTGAAGGAAGGCGAAGCTTTAGCTGCCTTAAACCCCAAGATCGTGGTAAAAGTACCAATGATCAAAGAAGGCCTAAAAGCGATTAAATATTTCAGCGGAAAAGGCATTAGAACTAACTGTACGCTGATCTTCTCTCCTGCCCAAGCCTTATTGGCGGCTAAAGCTGGCGCTACGTATGTATCTCCTTTTTTAGGCAGATTAGACGATATTTCTACAGATGGCCTGCAGTTGATTGAAGACATCCGCTTGATTTTTGACAATTACGGATTTGAAACTGAAATCTTAGCGGCTTCCATTCGCGGACCATTACACATTGTTAATTGTGCTAAAATTGGCGCTGATGTAATTACCGCACCTCTTTCGGCAATTACCGGCCTATTGAAACACCCGTTAACCGATAGCGGTTTAGCTACTTTTTTGGCTGACCATGCCAAGGCAGCAGGAAAATAAGCAATAGCATACGTTATATAAAGGCCTTCAGATTGCTGGAGGCCTTTTTTGTTTCTTCTTTTTTATAAACCGTTTAAAATACCATATGTTTATCAGGATTTAGGTTTGGCATCCCGCCAAACTTCACAAGGTCAACGTAAAACATCCTCCTAGCCATATCTTTGATATTATGGCCAAAAAGATGGCATCCACACGTCCGGTTTATTTTTGCGCTAAGCATCAAAGCGCCTATCTATTCTTTAAAACTTTTTGGTTTTTATCAGGTTATGCTAACTTTACCATAATGAAAGCTCAAAATATACTCATCTCTCTATCGGTATTTGCCGCTACCATGTTGGCTAGCCGTACCTTTGCACAACATCAATTATCAGCCCCGCTTTGGGAAGCGAAAGAAAACCTGCCCGTGCCCGAATCAGTACTTTATAAAGCAGATACTAAGGAATTATTGGTAAGCTTGATTGATGGACCTGGCAACGTGAAGGACGGAAAAGGCGGTGTAGCCATCTTGAATTTAGATGGTTCGATGAAAAATGCACATTGGGTTACGGGCTTAAATGCGCCAAAAGGTTTGGCTATTTATCGCAATACTTTATATATAGCTGATCTTACTGCGGTAGTAAGTGTAGATATCCGTAGTGGGAAAATTAAAGACAAACTGGAAATTGAAGGTGCTGTTTTCTTAAATGACCTCACCGTTGATGACCAGGGTGCGGTGTATGTTTCGGATACCAGAACGCATAAAATCTATAAAATTGAGCATGGCAAATATGCTTTATTTATGGAAAATGTAAAAGGTGCCAACGGACTAAAGTGGTTAAACGATATGCTTTATGTTTTGGCGGGCACTGAGCTTTGGCAAGTGGATGCCCAAAAACAGGTAAAAGTAATTTCCAAGGGATTTGAAAAGGGTGGCGATGGCCTGGAGCCTATAGGTAATGGCGATTTTATCGTGACTTGTTGGGCAGGAATCATTTATTATGTAAAAGCCAATGGCGAATTTGAAAAGCTATTGGATGTGCAAGGCAAAATGAATACCGCCGATATTGGCTATAATGCTAAGGAAAGGATTATTTATGTGCCTACCTTTAACCAGAACAGCGTGGTTGCCTACCAGCTTAAATAAGGCGCAAAACATTTAGGGACAACAAATAGCATGCTGCCTATGGAAGGTAAAATACTGCTTTAACTGGTTATTCTGCCTGGAATGCCGAAACCAACTCCTGCAATTGCTGTGAAGAGATTTGGCTTGGGTCTTTATACTGTTTCTCCAGCAGTTCCTGCGCAATGCTAATTTTACCGCTCGTTGTCCTAATCAAACATTCGCCATTTTCGATGGTACTAGAAATATACCTACCAATCTGGCGGTTGACGTAAGAAAAACGGAGCACTAATTCATGAAAAATAAATACCGGATAATTCATACATTAAAGGTAGTTGTGCAATGTTAATTTAATGTTAACCAAAAATCACTAAAATATTAAATAGGTTATGGCAGTGTTAAGTTGCCCAAAACAGTGGCCTATACTTTTTTTACAGCTGTTTTGATTTCAACCTACTTAGGGTTTCCGGAGAGATATTTAAATAGGAAGCTACCATTTTATTGGAAAGCCTTTGAGCTAGGTGGTGCATGGATGAAATCATTTAAACACATAGCGGCATGATGATGATCGATGATGAAGCGACGCTGTGCGGCTAGGCGGTACATTTATTCAGCCCATTTTTGCCGGTCAATCTGATAAACGAAATTCAATTTGGGCTGTTC
The DNA here is from genome assembly GCF_003313505.1 of Pedobacter nanyangensis. Lineage (GTDB taxonomy): Bacteria > Bacteroidota > Bacteroidia > Sphingobacteriales > Sphingobacteriaceae > Pedobacter > Pedobacter nanyangensis. Next base: position 660,110 of record NZ_QMHO01000002.1, read on the forward strand.
TCCAAAATAGGTTACTTCCTGTTCTGCTACTTTTTCGGCACCAATACGTCCCACGGCAATTTGGGAACGTATGTTGGAAGCTCCTACGTGCAAATTAACCTTGGATACAAATTGAAAAATATAATCCAACATGATCTTCTTCACAGAGAGGTTGATCCCTTTTCCCCAATAAGCGGTACCATAAAAGGTATAGCCTATTAAAATACTATCCTCTTTATCGTTATAATCATAAAACCTGGTGCTGCCTATTACCTTTTCATTTACCTTATCTACAATTTTAAAAGCACCATTACTCTGCATCGCCCCATCAAAAAAGGTTTTAAACACGTTTCTCTGCCAGCGATCTTTATTGGGATGCTGCACCCATATTTTTGGATCAGAAGCCACTTCATACAGTGCTTCAAAATCAGTTTCCCGTAAAGGAACAAGTCTCACATTGTCATCTTCCAAGGTAGGCTGTATGCTAAATGTCATCATCTTAAAGTTTTAGAAGTTATTAGGCAATATGGCAATGCTTTCGTATTTCATCGCTTGCACTACTCAAAAATCACATAATTTACCTTATCTACCCCCGTATTTCCCGTTTGCTCATCGTAGGCATACAAAGTTAGTTCATAGTTTCCGGGGGTATTGATCAAATCGCTTCCTTCAAACAAATTTGTAGAAACCCATGACATTTTAATTTCCTTGAGCAGTTTTCCATCCTTTTTTAGCATACCTTTCACCTCTATATCCTCGGAGTTCCATACGCCACCTTTTTCGATCACACAACCGCACATCATCACAATGTTGGCCTGAAACTGAAAAGGCTTATCCTTAATTTCCTTTAATGAAATGTATTGATGGGTTCTGGGCTTTAGGATATCGATGATAAATCCTGGGATTTCCAGGATGATACCCTCGCCCAAAATATGCTTGCCCGGTATCAGCCACAATTCGGTGGTGCTTACCGCTTGTGCCTGTTTGAGGTTATAGGGCGAAACAACCTCTATACTTACAAAAGTAGGTTCGCTGATGTCTATTTTCGCCAAAAAGCCTGCGGTGCTTTCTTCTACGATGGAGCTCCCACGGGTTTTAGGCTTTTTCATGATCAGATCGGTATTTCCGGTGCTTCCCGAAGTTTTCCCTTCGGCTAAAATTTGCCTATTGGTTTTATTTCTAACTACTACATAAGCACCACCGAGCGAACTGCCGATAAACTTGGCGTCCCTGGCCTTAGCCCTGATCATGATCTTGGTTTCAACGGCTGAAACTGATAAACCGTAGCAAAGGAGCATCCCGAGTAATAATTTTTTCATGATTCGTTTGTTTTTAAATACGACTGTTTAAATCGTTGGTGGAAAGAAGTGTTTTTCAACGCGGCATCGATCTGATCCAGATATTGAAGAATAGCCAAATCATCGGACAGCAGTTCTAAAATGGCATTTTCGCAGCTGTGCCAAATTTGCTCCAGCTGTGGCAGTAGTTTAACGGCTTTGGGCGATAGGGAAACCATTTGCTTTCGCTTATCTGCTTGGTCCTTTTTAACCAATACATAGCCCTTGTTGGACATTTTCTTTACCAGGGCCACTACCGACGGATGTGCGTATCCCAGGGCATCAGCAATGGTCACCATAGAAATTTCACCGCTCTTTTGCAACAACATGAATACCAGATACCAGTTAGGTTCAACATCAATGCGAAGTTCTTTGTAGAGTTTGCGCACATCGTGGGCCATGCGGTCGCTAATGCGCTTAAATCGGCTATCCAGCGCTTTATAGCCAAGGTCTTTGATAAAATCTGAGCTCATTGAAATTGTTTTGACCGTAAAGATATCAAAATAAAGCAAACTATATAGTTAACTTTATATTATATTGTTCACCCCACTCAAATTGATGGTGCCATAACTTCTCAAATCTCTTGTAAAAAACATCACACAGCTACTTTATCTCGTGCAGCATCCAAATGGAACAAGCGTAGTGCCCAGTATTGCCCATTGGCCCAGGTAACGATGTAAATCCTAGTTTTTCGTATGCCGCCACGGCCGAACTAAGCTCGGGCATGGTTTCCAGATAGATTTTTCGATAGCCTGATGACTTGGCAAAGTTGATACATTTCAACATGAGCTGCTTGCCTATGCCTTTTCCGCGGCTTGCGGCCGACATATACATTTTAACTAATTCTACGGTATCGCTTGGTAAACCATCAGATGGATAAATACCGGCTCCTCCCAAAACCTCTCCGTTTTCTTCGGCAATAAAATAAGCTGTTCCTTCCTGCTGAAAGCTCTCAAACAAATGGTCGGTACTTTCGTCAAAATAAGCGGTACCCGGTATGTTCAGCCCAAACTCCTTTAAACTATCCCTTAGAATTTTGGCCATGGGCATATTGTCTGCTGGCAAAATAGATCTGATATTCATATAAGGGCAAATATCGTATATATAACAGAAAAGCGCATGGAAAAGATCGATGTTTAATATCTTTCTGGAGGAGATGCTATGACGCTCGTCTGGCTTGCCATCGCCTTTTTTGAAGGAAGGGAAAAACAAAGACTTTCACTTGCGCATTGAAAAAGATAGCGATGCTTAAATGGAAGTACCCTCAATAATTTACCTCCTGCCCTTTAAACCTATCCATTTAAAGCAACCATAAGGTAGCTTTAAACCGCAATGAGGGCACATTGTCATTATTTATATTAAAAATAACTGAAAATCAATAAATTATACGTATGTTTACAGCTTAATAAATAATATAATGCAACAAGGAACAGTAAAATTTTTCAATGAATCAAAAGGTTTTGGATTCATTGTACCTTCTAATGGCGATGCCGAAATTTTTGTACACATCTCAGGTTTAATTGACCAAATTCGTGAAAACGATAGCGTTAACTATGAAGTTGAGCAAGGCAAAAAAGGCTTAAACGCTGTTAATGTAACCATCGCTTAAGACAATCCTTCTTATAATTGGGAACATCCGCCTGTTTGCGGATGTTTTTTTTTGCTTCAGGTTTTGGGGAGAGTGATGTGGTGGTTTTATTGTGATGAAGATGGTTGGTTTGGTCATACGATGATTGAAGTATGGGTAATGATTGGCGATAAATGGTTGGTGATAACACCAACCAGAGGTAAACAATGAAGATGGTTGGTTTGGCCATACGATGATTGATATATTGGTAATGGTTCGCGATAAGAGTAGTTGGTGATAACACCAACCAGAGGTAAAAATCGTATTATTGCACTGATTAACCCCGTAAAAGCATGTTTCGTCATATTGGTACCAGGCGGAATTTTATACACAATCTGCGCCTGGCTGTATTACTGTGTTTTACCGCAGGCTTTGTGAACGCCTGTGGCTTTCTGGCTTTTGCCACACTTACCACAAATGTTACCGGGCATGCGGCCATCCTGGCGGTTAAGATAACCGAAGCAGATCTTACAGGGGTATTGGTCATTCTTGTTTGGCTTTTATTGTTTTTAACCGGTGCATTTTTATCCAGTTTTTATATTCATAAAGTCGGTCGTGATAAGGTATACGCTTACACCTTACCCATGATGGTTGAGATCCTCATTTTATTGGCAGTGGCCATATGGGGGCATAATTATGGCAACACGATTATCAATCATGAGCTTTTCCCGGGAAGTTTATTATTTGCAATGGGCGTACAAAATGCGATGGTGTCCATGGTCTCAGGATCCGTTGTGCGTACCACGCACCTCACAGGCATCTTTACAGATCTGGGAATAGATCTGTCTGTATTGGCACAAACTGCTGCCGGTACTGCCGGAGAATTGAAAAAGAGGATTTATCTGCGGATGATGATCATTGTTTTTTTCCTGGTAGGTGGGATTGCCGGAGGCTTTGTATATCATGAATTAAAGAATGCCGCCTTTTTGATACCGGCCGGTGTATTGGTCATCACGATTGTTTATGATTATTTCAGGGTGAGATGGAGGCGAAAATGGTTACATGCTATGAGAAGGAAAAATCAATGATAGTGTGTAAGTATCTCTATTAATTGACCGAAATTTAATATTTTTTTATGCCGCCTCTATTTTATCCACCGGGAGACTTGTGTCGTTTAAATCTGTTCTGATTATATCAGGATACCGGAAAAGCATTCATGATAAAGTATATTTAAGTCTTCCTTAAAATGTTGAATAGCGGACCGGACGATACAGGGTGCGAGGCAACTAAAGTGCTATAGTAGTACTACAGCTGGTACCATAATAAGGAGATGTATCAAAAATAAACGACAATCAATATCCATCAGGGATCCGAATAAAACGAGACTGCCTCATACTTTTGAGACAGCCTCTTAATGGTTAATACACCGTTTGGATCAAGCGTTGAAAGGGTTATTCAACTTTCTTATATGAACTTTCTAAAATGTTAGTCTGGCAGAAAGAGCAGCTCAAACTGGGTTTGCACGGCCTCCATGGAAGCTGCTGCGTCAGCCATTACGGGGCCGTTATTTGAAAATAAGCTATTGCCATGCAGTGGCAGCGAATCCCAGGCTGCAGCCAGGTTTCTGGCAGCCTCTTCACCAAACAGTTTCCATACCAGGGCAATGGTGCTGGGGTGTACCGTACCGGCGCCACCTGAAGTAAAGATCTTTTGCTCCTCATGAATACGCCATGCCAGGCGTGGCGACATTACGGGAGTGCCCAGGGCAGGCAGGCGCCTGGCGAATATGGCCGTGCTCGATACCTCAAGCCCTTTCAATATGCCCGAACGGTGCAGTACGCCAACACCCGAGCAGTTGGCCGCTACCCATCTTCCTTCCTCATGGTGTGAACGGATCAGGTCAAGGATACGTTGATCTTTTGAAGCCTCTCCGCCACCAAGTCCTCCCGGAATATAAAGCACATCAAAACGGTCCTCAGATGATACCACCCGCTGGCTTTCCAGAGTGGCTCCCATATGGGTATGGATAGGTCCTTCGTCAAAACCACCCAGCGTTACTTCAAGTTGTTGTCCGCTATGCGATAATGTCCATGCCAAAGACCGCATCAGCTCCCAGGCAGCCAAAAGATCTTGTTCGCTTACTTGGGGAAAGGTTAAAAAATGGATCGATTTTATCTCTCCTGCACTTTTACTTTGTTGTTCCATAAAATAAAAATTGTTTTAAAAATATAATTGTTAATAGATGTACTGGATCATGTGAAGCTCTTATGGTGGCTACTTAACCTTTTTCCAGATAGCGCCGTTTTTGGTGACTGATTTTTCCAGGAGTCCTTTTGATACAAGGCTGTCTAGCACCTGATCGCTTTCGCTTCTTTGAACACCCGATAGCTCGGCAAACTCCCTGGCCGTAAGGGTGTGGTAAGCGGAGAACAGGGACTGCCAATTTTTGTCGTAGGTGTTTTTAGTGACTTGCGGAAGCAGTTTTAAAATGGCATTTTCATAAAAAGCATAGGGTTTTGACCCATAAACCAATTCTTTATGCCCTGCACTATCCATAAAAAACAGGATTGGAAAACCTCTTACGCCGTACTCTCGGGCCATTTGCAGATCTTTCTCAAAGGCGGCCCTGGCCTGGCCTTCAAAATCGGTTTTTAGCTGATCGGCATCCAAACCTACCGCTACGGCAGCCTTGGCAAGATGTTCCCATTTGGTAATGTTTTTCTTTTGCAAAAACACCATCTCCCTTATTATCCGTAAAAACAGCACTGCTTTTTCCTGGTCCTGCAATTGTGCGGCCTTGAAGGCAATGGATGGCGGGTAGGAAGAATTTAAGGGGTCTTCCAGCCATACATCCCCGTCAATGGGCATATCATAGTAAACGCTTACCTCATCCCAGTGGTGGGCTACGTCCGAAGGTTTGCTGATGCCTCCGCTGTTGTAATTCCAGTTGGGCAGCAAGCCTCCCATGTGGTATTCAATCTCAATGTTGTGGCCATATTCCAGGTTCAGTTTTCTCAACTGCGGCTCTATACCCCAGCAGGATGAACAGATCGGATCGGTAAAATAAATTACCTTAACAGGCTTGGTTTTTGGCTGAACACTACCCTTGATTGCATGATGAGTGTTACTTCCAGGCATTTCGCAGGTACCTGTTTCAGGATCGCATAAAAGCGGATTGGTTGGTGTTGTTTCGTCTGTCATTTTCTTACGCTTTGTTTGTTGCCCCATACAACTTGTAAAAGTCATCAGCAGTATTGCCATTACACTTTTTATGATTGTACGGGTACTCATTTTGTCAATATTTCCGAAGTGGCAAACTCTTCCATCCGTGCAATAAGCCCGTTTTTGATGGTATAAACCTGCACCCATTTTTGTTGCTGCTCCTGGCTGGTTTTCTTTACCCTTTGGTGTTCCTGTCCCAAAACCACTACTTTGTTGCCTTCAACAATATATTCCAGCGGTTCAAAACTGATCATATCGGCGTAATCCAGTATGCCCGAAACAAAGGAACGTACGCCTTCAAATCCTTTATAGGTAGCTTGGGGTATAATCTGGGTGCCGTGGTATATCCAAACGGTATCTGCCGATACGGTTTTCAGGAAGCCTTCCATGTCGCCCTTGCCAAAGGCAGCGAACATTTCTTCTACAATTGATTTTGATGCATTAATCATTTTTAACTGTTTTTAAATACAATATCAAAATTATAAGCTCTGTAGTTTACAAACACTATCCATTACCTTTTAGAAACTGATTACCTATTGGTAACTAATCCTTAAATTTTGTACCTTTACCTGGTTAATTAATTGTAAAAACCGATGAAGAAACAAGCTGTTTGTAATACGACAACCCAATGCCAGTCGAGGATATTGGCCATAAAGGATGCCATGGAAATATTATCGGGCAAATGGAAGTTTCATATATTGGGAACCCTGCTGTTGAACGACAAAATGCGGTTTATGGATTTGCTACGGGAAATAGAGGGCATTGCGCCCAAAATGCTTTCCAAGGAATTACAGGACATGGAAATGAACCAGTTGATTACCCGTACCGTTATTGATACAAAGCCAATTACGGTGGAGTATGCACTTACGGCCGCGGGCCGAACCGTAAGTCCTTTGATTGATGAACTGGCTGGTTGGGGAACGGCTTACCGACATACGCTTTACAATAAGAAAGATGCGTGATTACTTAACCTGTTATACATTGAGCTAACCAACAGTCAATAGAGGTAACTCTATAAGTCGGAGTTGTTTTCCATACTGCGTTTCGTGTTTTTACGCTTAAGCAGAGAGGCATCGGCTTTGCCAAAGCGATACATAAAACTCAGTTTCACCAGTTGCGGATTAACCAGCCTGTAATAATCCTGTACAAAGCCAGTGCCTTCAGAAAACTGGTCAGATTTTCGGCTGCGAAAAATGTCGGTTACACCTAAAGTCAAGGCCTTTGCGTTTTGTTTGCCAAATGATTTTTTAATGGCCATATCTGCACCAAAAAAGGGCCTGATATATCCCTGTGATGCGCTTTGTGCCTGTGGCCGCGGCCCATAACTTTGGACGTTATTTACGGGCAGATTGGTTTTACCCTGGTACTCTGCCGAAAGCTGGATATCAAAGCCCATTGGCAGTTTAAAAGTATTGTTCATTTTACCAAAGAAACTCCACATAGTTTGCTGCACGGTGGCGGTTGGGATATTGTTTGAATTTATACGCCCCCTGTAAAGATTGGCATTTAGGCTAAAATCCCAAAATTTGGCCAACCGGTTAACGGTAGTGATTTCAAAACCGTAGGCAGATCCATAATCGGCATTGTTGAAACGGTTGATATAAACATCTTGACCAGTCGAGGGATTTTTTTCCATGTCCATGTATCTGATAATTAAATTATTTGTTTTTTTATAATAGGCCGAAACCAGAAACGTTTGGTTTGCGGAAAAGGTTTTCATGTATGAAAACTCTGCGGCGTTGGTGAATTCAGGCAACAGATTGGGGTTTCCGCTGTTGATGTTCAGGTTATCGGTATAGTCGGTATAGGGAGTTAATTGGTAAAATGTAGGGCGGTTGATGCGCCTGGTGACGCTAAGCTGTAATTGTTGATCCTTTTTTAGCTTTTGTGTAAGAAAAACCGAAGGAAACAAACTTAAGGGATAGTTATTTTTTACTTGCTGGCCATTGTGTAAGTTACCGGTAAAACTGGAGCTTTCGGCCCTGATGCCAATTTGATACCCGAAATTTTTTATATTGCTGGATATGGATAAATAAGCTGCGTACACTTCATTATCTACCTTGTAGCTGCTACCCTCATTTTCTATTTTCTCAAAATCTGCCGCACCTGGTAATAACAGATAGCTATCATTTTGATTGCTTAGTGGGCTGATTTGGGCACGCAGGCCAGCTTCCAATTTTGTTGTTGGCGTAATTGCGTCTGAATAGTCAGATTGTATAACCAGCACCTTGTTGTTCGCTTCAATGAAGTTTTGTCGGGCAACGGGGTTTGAGATGTTGCCGGTAACATTAAAAACTTCATTGTTTATAAGACTGTTCCCATCCACCATTTTGGTGGAATAGTTCACATCTGCTGTCCACTCTCTTCCATTTTTTGGAAAATTATGCTTGATGCTTAATTCCAAAGCAGTACCATCAATCTCCCTTTTGGTGTTCGAAACCCGCCTTCCAGAACTGCTTCGGGCGGTGTTAACGAGGTTTTCGGTAGTAATGCCAATGGTTTCATTGGGTTTAAATTTTCCATACATCACCAGTCCTGACAGGCTGAGTGTTGTTCTGTTGGTAACGAAATAATCCATCCCTAGTTTGCCCATTGAAAAAATATCATTGGTTTTGATATGGCTGTTCTGTGAGATATTTTCGGGATTGTTATTGCTAAAATTGTATCGGTCTGTAGTTCCCCGAGTACGGTCTTTACTGTGCTTGGCTATTAACGAGGCAGTGATGTTAATTTTGTCCTGCCTAAGGTTAAGGCTGCCCACAAGGTTTTTGCCAGCCCTGCTATCGGTTCCAGCAATGAGGTTGCCATTATAGCCTTTTTGTTTGTTTTTCTTCAGTACAATATTCACTATACCAGCGTTACCCCCAGCCGCATCATATTTGGCTGACGGATTGGTGATCACTTCTACACTTGCTATGCCATCGGCGGGTATCTGGTCCATGGTTAATGCGGTTGGCCTGCCGTCTATATAAATTTGTGGCGTGGCATTCCTCATTTTTACGTTGCCATCAACATCTACCTGTACCGAGGGTACGTTACGCATTACATCTATGGCGGTTCCGCCAATACTAACCAGGTTTTGCGCCACGTTGAATGTTTTTTTATCCATGTCAATCTGCATCGGCAGCCTGGTTGCCGTTATGGTTACTTCGGCCAGTTTTATATCGTTTTCTGTAAGCACAATATTGCCCAGGTCTTTATCCATGTTCGTATTTTGCCCTCCCCAGCCACTATTTTGGCCGGCTCCGCCTGCGTTGCCGAAAGTAACTGGTAAGCTAAGCGGTTTAAAGCCGATACCTGAAATTTTTATAAGGAGGGTACCATACGCTGTTAGCCCGTCCAGGCTAAAATCGCCGTTGGCAAGTGTTGACGCTGCTTTTAACAGCAATTCTTTGTTTGTCCTGGGCGTATCGGGCTCCTTCCTTAAGGCCATCACCGAAATATTGGGTATCCCCTTGCCGCTGGCATCAACAATTTTTCCGTAAATGCGGGCTATGGTGCCCTGCCTGCCTGGCACGGCTTGCTGCGATTGTGCTGAAACGGCAAAAATTGACAGGAGAAATACGACGATTAAAAGAGATTTATTTTTCATGTGCATGTGTATGTTTTTTTAGGCTGTAACGCTTCTTTTCTGGAAGCCGATGAAGCAAAATTATAAGGATGCTGATATGCTTAGGGGTAGAATAGACAAGTCCTGAAACTGTGGCGACAAAAAGAGAATTTTCAGCGATTTGTGTTTGAGCTGTTGATTTACTTTTAACAGATCAACTATTTTGTAAATATCTATACTATTACTTTTTTAAGCACATGATTTACCTGCAATAGTTGTTATTTAATATTCTGCTGAGCATTTTAATGATTAACTTTACACAGCTTTGGAAATTTTATAGCCTTGTTTTAGATATCCAATGCAACCTATATCTACAGAAATGAAAAACATACCTCAATCCCACTATATCAGCTTTGTGCTGCACGTACTCATTTGGCTTACGTTGCTGTTGTTGCCCTATGTTGTTTCCAATGCGGCCAATCACTATAGTATAGGTTCTATTCCCGCATCGTTTTTCTCCATCAACTGGCTTATACACCTGGTACTTTTTTATGGCAATGCTTTTTACCTGGTGCCCAAGCTGTTTAAACGGCAATACTGGGGATTTTACATCCTTACCAGCACCGTTTTAGTATTATTATCTTATGTACTGAAATACAATATTCTTAAAGTATGGTTTCCAGCGCTTGTGGATGATCAGCCTGCCCACAAATTTATTTTTGCGCCGTCTATCGTAATAGTTGTGATCAGTTTTATATACCGAATGGTGGTGGACAGGATACGTTTTGAAAAAGAACAGGCAGACAGCAGGGCCGAACAACTTGCCAATGAGCTTAAGTTTCTCCGTTCCCAGATCAGTCCGCACTTTATGTTCAATGTATTGACCAACCTGGTTTCGCTGGCCAGAAAAAAGTCAGACCAGCTTGAAACATCACTTATTACACTTTCAGACCTGATGCGTTACATGCTTTACGAGACACAGCACAAAAAAATTGAGTTGAGGAAAGAAATAGCCTATCTGGATAACTATATGGCACTGCAAATGCTGAGGTTTGCAAGCGATGTAAAGATTGACTACAAGGTTAACCTTAACGATCTGGATGCCGATACTACAATTGAGCCGATGCTGCTGATCCCCTTTGTAGAAAATGCCTTTAAGCATGGCACAGGGTCTGCTACAACGCCGTGGATGATGATCAGGCTGGAGGTTGATCGGCGCAAGCTGCATTTTGAGGTTAAAAATCCGTATGGCGCCAAAATAGAACCCAATGGAATTGAGCGTTCGGGAATTGGCCTCGGCAATATAAAATTGAGGCTTGACCTTCTTTATAAAAACAGCTATTCATTAACCATCAACGACAAGGAAAATATTTTCCATGTTATTTTAACACTCCAACTATCATGATGCGCTGTATTATTGTTGACGACGAACAGTTGGTTCGGGAGCTTTTGGAGGACAATGTGCGCCAGGTGCCGTTTTTACAGCTTGAACATTCCTGTAAAAGTGCCATGGAAGCAATAGGCGTACTACAGGCCAAACAGATTGATCTTATCTTTCTTGATATCAGGATGCCTGGGTTGAACGGGCTACAGTTTTTACAATCGTTAAACAACCCGCCATTGGTGATTTTGATTACGGCCCATGAGGAGTATGCCTTGCAGGGATTTGAACTTAGGGTGGCAGACTATATTCTAAAGCCTTTTAGTTTCGAACGTTTTCTGAAAGCCTGCAACCATGCGAACGAATTATTTGGCCTGAAGAACAAAAGCAAGGCTCCTATTGAAAAAAACATGGATTTTTTCGTCAACGTGGAATATACCCTGGTAAAGATCATTGTTGATGATATCGAATACGTGGAAAGTATGAAAGACTATATCAAAATTCACCTGTCATCAGCCAACAAACCCATACTGACCCGTATGACACTTAAAGCTATTGAAGAAAAGCTGCCAGTAGAAAGGTTTATACGCACACACAAGTCTTTTTTGGTGGCCAGTTCAAAAATTACGCATATCAAACGTGATTTTGTTTGCATTGGTTCATCGGAAATACCGGTAAGCGATGGTTATAAGGATAATGTAAAAAGGGTGTTGAATGATGATGGGGAATAAAAGCATATCATTTATACTGCCCCCAAATAACAAGTGTTTATTTATACTTAAGTTGATATAATTGACCATTAGGATGATTGGCATGATCACCAACCAAAGAATGAACTGTCAGTAATGTTGGTGATAACACCAACTAAGGGTTAAATGAATAGCTGGGGCGATCAATTTTTCTACTCATAGTTAAACATTTTGATATATAAAAGCGGTTGAATTTATCCTTAATTTAGCTGTTAACCCTTTGACGTGTTGCTGAAATAAAAAACCTACAAATCCATTAACTAAACAAGACGGCCCCAAAACCATGAAGTATCTCTTTTTATTATTCTTATTCCTCTCCATCAACGCCAAAGCGCAGGATATTGAAGTTTTACTGATTGGTGTTTCCCATGATTACAGTAAATATCCCAAACAAAATTTTTCCAGCATCCATCAAAAAATCAGGAAGTTTAAGCCCGATGCCTTTTTTGGAGAGTTTTTAAGCAAGGAAGACGAGCAGTTGGTGATGGATTATTGGTGCAAACAGCCCAATATTAATCGGCTAAAAATGCTGAGGAGCAACCAACCCATACCAGAAGCCTTACTGCCGCGTACCATTGATAGCTTGAAAAAACGATCCTTGCAACAACCTCGTGATTATCGTATAAAAACAGCGCTGGCCCATGCCTATTACCTTAATCAAGATGTGGCCAATGCCCATTATCAATTTTGGCAAGTCCATCACTTTTTACAGCAGCAAGCCAATGCCGAACTGGAAGACTATGTAAACAAATTGCTGAGCCCTAAGTTAGATACCACTGGACGAAGCATGAGAAGGCTGAAAACTTCGGAATATGCCTTTATCGCCTTCCCTATGATGCAGGAATTGGGCATGAAGGAATTGCTGGCCATGGACAACCAAGAGTACGATTTGAATTGGCAAGCCTCTTGGGGAGCGTTCGATACAGCATTCGCTTTGTTTAGGAAAAACCTGACGGATTCTCTTAAAACGCAATTGAAAGCAGCTTTAACCACCATTAACAATGGTTATGCGAAATACAATCAAATCGAAAGCACTTCCAATACCGTCACCGAATGGCTGAACACCGATGAAGCTTCCCAAATTTCGGCCTCGGGCGATTTCTATTTGCCTGTGATGTATGACATGAAAGGCTTCCCTAAAGAAGAAATGCTATCGAAAATACATTGGTGGATCAAGAGAAACGAGGGCATGTGCCACAATGTAGTGAACAGGGCCAAAAAGGCAGGCGCTAAAAGAGTGGTGGTTTTGGCGGGTGCCAATCATAGAAAATACATGCAGGACATTTTCAAGACCATGCCCCACGTAAAGGTGCGCAACATTAATGAGGTGAACTAGTGGTTACATCCTGAATGAACAACCGCTTAGGAAATGTGGCAAGACATTTTACTTGTAGTGGTATAAACAAAGCCTCACATTGCTGTGAGGCTTTCGGTGATCTTGCTGGCATTTGGCCTGCTGTGGGTTGATTATTCTTTCGTTTCAATTGACGCCCGTTTTGGTTTTGCCACCCATTTACCAAGCATTGCAGACAACACGTAAGTAGCTATTTTATGCGGTTTTTAAATGGGATGCTATCAACGACAAAATCATTGGTAACCGCATTAGTTCCATTACTTTTTAACCAATTTATGGGCTGTTTCTGTTCCCTTTCCAGATAGCAAAAGGTAGTATACGCCACGCACATATGCGGAAAGGTCGAGGCTCAACTGGTTGGTACCTGCTGCAATGGGCATCGTTCTGAGGATTTTTCCGTTATTATCCAACAGCTTTGCGGTCGAGTAGGTTTCGGCCTTAAAGGTCACATTTGCGCTTGCCAGTGTAGGATTAGGATAGATGGTGACCGCTGTTGTTGCCATGGCAAATGAAACGGACGTGGTTTGCAGGGTACGCTCTGTACCGTTCATATCTACCTGCGCCAGCTTATAATAGTTGTCGCCAAGTATAGGCCGCTTATCCATATAGCGGTAGCTTTTGGTCACCGAACTGTTCCCGCTTCCGCCAAGCGTACCTATAGCGGTAAAAATGCCATCAGCCCCGCTGCGATAAACAATGAATTCTTTATTGTCCGTTTCGGAGGCCGTTGTCCAACTTAAAGCCACCTCATTGTCCTTGATGGAGGCGTTAAAGCTTGTCAGGCCAACGGGCAGGGTAATTGGAATGACTGGGCCCCGCAAAGGACTTTCTACCGCCGTTCCGTTCAACGTGCCGTCCCTGGGTGTCACCTCAAAAGAAATATACTTGTTCACGTCAACGGCAGTAAGCACATAGCTTGTCGAGGTAGCGGCGGCAATGGCTGTTTTGTTAAGGCCAGCAGCATTGTCGGATCGATACCATTTAAAAGTAGAACCATTCTCTACATTGTTTTCGGGATCTGCATAAGTATAGGTCCCCGTTAAGGTTTGGCCCTCCTTGGTGGTCCCCGTATTTACCACATTACTGGCAGAAGGTGCTGTATTGGTTACGGACGACAGGCGGAAATGATCAAAGGCCATGGCGCCGGGGCTTTGGTTGTTCACAAAAATCCTGATCCTGAGGTCGAGTGTAGTGCCGGTACCTGTAATATTTCCAGAAATTTCGGTAAGGGCACTTCCTAACGCGGGACCATCGCCAACCATATCGCCATTGGTATCTTGTGCCATTTTTCCACCGTTTGCTGTGGCATCGTTGGGATAAATCGCAATCGACTGCTGCCAAGTTGCACTGCCATCAATGCGATATTCTATGATCATATAATCTAGCGCAAAGTTATTTGCGGCATCGTTAAAGAAGATGCCCTGAAATGTTGCCGCCCCATTTGCACCGAACAAGCCCTTAAAGGTGATGCCTGATTTTCCCGCGATGTTGATGCCAGACCAGGTGATGGATTGTGCCGCAGAAACGGTATTGTTGCTGCCGCAGGAAGGGCCACGGTCGATATCCATAGCACCAAAGTATTTTGAACTGTTGTATCCGGTAAAGGGATCTGGCCAAGTAATATCCGACCCATCAGTTCTTTTAAAGAACCCCGAGATACATTTAAATTCGGCAATGGAGGTGGTTCTGCTGCCCACAGATGGCGAACCAGTGTCCTCAAAATTGTCTGACCAAAAAGTTTGCGCCACGGCATTTACCGAAATTGCAGTGACCAAGAGGATAAATAGATAAAGCTTTTTCATATTTCTTTTTTCACGAAGGAAATAGGTTTGAGCCTTCATCACCTAATACTATTTAACCTTTATCTGCTACTTTTTTATCTATACAGGCATGGGAAAGTATTTCGGTTTGTTCCCTTAGAAATGATTTGCTTTAGGGTGCTATAGGTTTTAATTGAAACAACCACCAAAAAGGCATGAAACGAAAAAGCCTCACATTTCTGTGAGGCTTTTTGTGATCCCAATGGTCGAAATACCAAACACTTTTATTGAGGATTGTAAGAAAATAATAGCTTTAAGAGAAGAATAACTATATTAATTCAATAAAATTATAAACTCATGCGAAATTGTTACTTTTAGTTAAATTTAGATTGTATGAGTTTAACACATTTTAACGCAAAATTCAAATCGCACTTAGAATTGTTCAACACTAGCCCGTATTTGTTTATTGGGTCAGGATTATCAAGACGATACTTGCAACTTCCAACTTGGTATGATTTGTTAGAGGAGTTTTCGAAGAAGCTTGAATTGCCATATGAATTCGGTTATTATGCTTCTCAAATCGAGGGTGACTTGCCAAAATTGGCTTCTGTATTAGCTGATGAATTCCATAAGATTTGGTGGACTTCAGATAGTTTTGCTGAAAATCGAAAAAAGTATAATAAGGAAGCGCAATTTAGTACTCAGCAACCATTTAAAATAGAATTAGCTTTATTTGTGTCCACCCGTGGAATCCAAAGCGAGCAATTTAACGATGAGATTGAATTGCTAAAATCTTCTATAATTGATGGAATAATTACTACAAATTGGGATGATTTCACAAATAATTTACTTGAAGGTTTTGAGATTTTTGTTGGTCAAAATCAGCTTTTGTTTTCAGATACTGCAGCCATAGGAGAAATCTATAAAATACATGGCTCAGTAACACAACCCGATAGCATAGTTGTCACCAAAGAAGATTATATTTCCTTCCATAAGAAAAATCAGTTTTTAGCGGCAAAATTATTCACGATTTTTGCTGAACATCCGATTATTTTTTTAGGTTATTCATTGTCTGATTCAAATATTATTGATATTCTAAACTCAATAGTTGAATGTGTTGACAATCAGAACATAGAAAAGTTAAGGGATAGACTGATTTTTGTAGAGTGGGGTGCTGATTATGATGACCCTCAAATACTTGACGGTAATATCGTTATAGAAAAATTACCTCTGCCAATTAAACATATAAAGTTGAACTCTTTTGTTCCATTGTTTAAGATATTAGCTACTTTAAAGCAAAGGTTACCAGTTAAGGTACTAAGGAAGTGTAGATCTGCTGTTTACGATCTTGTAAAAACCAGTAACCCAGTAAAAACTATGCTTATTGGTGATTTGGAGAACATCAATGATGATGATGACATACAATTTGTAATCGGAGTTGGGGTCGCAAGCCAATACTCCGAGCATGGTTATATCGGAATATCCAATGATGATATTTTTGAAGATATTATTTATGAAAACAAAAATTGGGACTCCGAGATTGTTATCAAGGATGTCATACCTAAATTATTGAAAGGTAACACGTACTTGCCATTATATAAATATCTTCGTCAATCAGGGGAATTAGATGATAATGGACAGCTATTTGAAACAGAAAGGTTCGGTGCTAAAGTAATTAATGCAGTAAGGGATAATAATGTTAAAGTATATTATCCTAAAGGTATTAGTTATTTAAGAAGACATGCAGAGGTTAGGGATAATTGTACAGGAGTAAAACATGTAGTTGAAACATATGGTAACAAACATGCATTTTACTATATACCATTTCTAAAGAGAGAAAATATTGACTTAGATGATTTATTAGATTTCTTAAAAGAAAACTATAGTAATGAAACAAAAAAACAAACTGACTTAAAGAAAATTGTTTGTTTTTATGATTATCTTAAACATGGTTTGCAACTTGATGCAAAATTACCAGCAGGTCATTAATCGATTAACGACTATAATATTCTAATCTTCAATCAAAATTAATGTCCCAGATGGGTTAATCAAACCAGGCCGTACATTTATTTTTTGACCGAGTTGATAGCTTTTTTCTGTTTCCAATATACCCTCAATCCAAATATGAGGTATCAATATACTCATTGACGCATTTCTTTTCACACTGCCAATAACAATTCCTTGATAAGTTTTGCCATAATCTAAATTTTCCTGTCTATTTATATTATTTTTTGTAAGGCCTTTCAAACTTAAAAGTATCTTATTTTTTTCAAAGTCAATTTTTTTTAGCTGAAGTGGTATATCATTAAGACATTCGCCAAAGTTTATGCAAGCATCTACCCAGCCATTGTTACTCACATCACTGCGGAACAGTATGGACTCATATGATTTACCAGAATGTTTCATCTCATAAACAATACCCCAATTATATGCTTGGATTACTTTCATGTGTTTCAATATTTGCCCTTCACCAAAATTATCTTTAATCAAAGCAAGCGGATGGGGAATGATGGTTTTGAAAGTTCCAATTAGCTTAAATTTGTTTTTGTCAATATCCTTTATGAAAACTTGCTTCTTTGCACCAACACGGTAATCAATTGATTCACCATTCCATGACATTTCATATTTAGGGATATAAATTTTGAGTTTAGGGCTAACTAAAGTTCCGTTAATCCCATATGGTGTAATTTCATCAATTATAAAATCAACAACCTTGTCCTTATTTTGAGTAAAATATTGTTGATATGGATTTGCCTTTTCTTGTTTTAATGAAAGTATGACCAAACCATCTTCTTTGTCTATACGCTTCACATGACTGTAGATTATTCCAAAACTGGCCACTGCTTTTTTTGCAAACTGGCCACATC
>NZ_QMHO01000003.1:0-457363 GCF_003313505.1 Pedobacter nanyangensis
TTGTAATGGAAAGCCCACAGCCGAGTAAAGCGAGGCAAGGACTTGTAATGAGCGGGACCTCGACTTGCCTCACTTCTCTGATTGTTTTATTAAAGATAAAGATATTGAGCGGGGCTGCTTTTACAAAAAGGTGATGAATTTGCTTTTCCGTTAATGAATATAAAACAGTTCTCGCAAAAAGAATTTAATTTATAAACATTCTATATTTTAAATATCTCTTTGAAAGGAGATTAGCCGCCGACGAGTTAAGGGCTTAAGCGCTATATTTGTTTTAATCCAATTCCCCAACTTATGGATGATTTTTTAGCAGCCCGTTCGCAAATGGCCCTATCCCTGGGCTTTCACATTATTTATGCTTGTATTGGTATGGTGATGCCGTTTTTTATGGCGGTTTCGCACTACAAGTGGTTAAAGACAAACCACGAAGTTTATAAGCATGTTACCAAAGCTTGGAGCAAAGGCGTAGCCATTTTTTTTGCTACAGGTGCCGTTTCGGGTACCATGCTTTCCTTTGAACTGGGCTTGCTTTGGCCCAAGTTTATGGAACATGCAGGCCCCATATTTGGGATGCCTTTTTCGTTAGAAGGAACGGCGTTTTTTATTGAGGCCATTGCACTGGGTTTCTTTTTGTATGGATGGGACAAGCTTAATAAATGGTTCCATTGGTTTACTGGCGTGGTGGTAGGAGTGAGTGGTTTGGCTTCGGGTATTTTAGTGGTGGCCGCCAATGCCTGGATGAATAGTCCTGCTGGTTTTGAGTACGTAAATGGCCAGTACACCAATATTGATCCTATTAAGGCCATGTTTAACGATGCTTGGTTTACGCAGGCACTACACATGTGTTTGGCGGCGTTTACGGCCACAGGTTTTGCGGTAGCAGGTGTGCACGCCCTAATGATTTTAAAGAAACAACACACGGATTTCCATTATAAGTCATTTAAAATTGCAGCGGCTTTTGCTACGGTAGCGGCGCTGTTACAGCCTATCAGCGGGGATATTTCGGCTAAGGATGTGGCCCAGCGACAGCCAGCAAAACTAGCGGCCATGGAAGCCTTGTACAAAACCGAAAAACCAGCACCCTTATTAATTGGGGGTATTGTAGATGAAAAAAATAAGACCGTAAGTAAGGCCATAGAAATTCCCGGGGCTTTAAGTTTTTTAGCGCATGGCGATTTTAAGGCCGAGGTGAAGGGCTTAGACCAAATTCCCGAAGATGAACATCCGCCAGTGGCCATTACCCACTATGCTTTTCAAATTATGGTGGGCTTGGGTACGGTAATGATGATCATTTCCTTCATTTATTTTGTGGTTTTGTGGCGAAAGAAGACGGTTTTAGGTACCAAATGGCTGCTGAAACTCTTCGTTTTTGCCATCCCCTTAGGATACATTGCTTTGGAGGCAGGTTGGACGGTAACGGAAGTAGGCAGGCAGCCCTGGATCATTAATGGTATTATGCGAACCAAAGATGCGGTAACGCCAATGCCAGGTATTGTCTGGTCATTTTATCTCTTTTCGGCCATTTATTTTTCTTTGAGCCTGATTGTCATCTTCTTGCTGTACCGGCAAATTAAAATGGTTCCTGTACTTTATCAATCTTCAAATACCGACTCATGGAACAAGTAGTGATTGTCTTTTTATGTTTGGCCATTCTGCTATATTTTTTATTGGGCGGAGCCGATTTTGGTGCGGGTATTATTGAGCTTTTCACCTCGGAGAAGAATAGGAGCAAAACCCGTAATACGATGTATCATGCCATAGGACCAGTGTGGGAGGCTAATCACATGTGGCTAATTATTGCCATCGTGATTTTGTTTGTGGGCTTCCCTTTTATCTATACCACCATGTCGGTGCATTTGCATATTCCGTTGGCCATTATGCTCATTGGCATTATTGCCCGCGGAACGGCTTTTGTGTTTAGGCATTATGATGCCGTTAAGGATAACATGCAGGCGGTTTACAACCAGATTTTTGTTTATTCAAGCTTTATCACGCCATTATTTTTGGGCATCATTGCTGGAAGTGTGCTTTCTGGGCAGATAGATTTAAAGGCCAACAACTTTGCGGATGCCTATATTTTTAGCTGGCTGAATTGGTTTTCTGTTTCCGTAGGATTGTTCACCACGGCACTTTGTGGCTTTTTGGCGGCTATTTATTTGATTGGCGAATGTAAGACTGTGGAAGATAAAAAGCGCTTTATCAAAAAGGCAGAGTACATGAACATTGCAGCGGTAGTTTTTGGTGCAATGGTATTTTTTAGTGCTGCCATGGAAAATGTACCGCTAATGAACTGGGTGGTTTACAACAAAGTTGGATTAACGGCTGTTAGCTTAGCCAGTTTATCGTTAGTGATACTCTGGTATTTGTTGCTTAAGGGCAAGACAAAGGTTTTGCGCTTGTTAGCAGGCTTTCAGGTAACGATGATTTTGGTAGCTATCAGTTATGCCCATTTCCCTAATTTTATTCGTTTGAAAGGGGGCGAGGTAATTTCTTTATATACAACCATTGGCCCTGATAAAACCATACAAAGTTTGGGCTGGGCATTGGTGTTGGGCAGTTTGTTGATTTTACCTTTTTTGGGTTATTTGTTTTATAAGTTCCAACAAAAAGAGGAGTAGAGCATTTAAGAAGAGGTTGTTTTGGATGGTTAAAAATAGCGTTTAAATAACCACCTTAGACATCTTAGAGCATTCAAGTAAAGAGAACTAAATAAAACTAAAATGAACTTAGGTGTCTTAGGTGGTTAAAAAAATATAAAGCTGTTAGATTTAACTTCGTTGATTTTCAATGCTCTCTGCGTTCGAGATGACGACAAAAATTTCCTAATCTACACCGCCTTTACGAATAGCTTTTTTCTGCTCAGGCCAAGTTACTTTTTGCCCGGTACGTGGATTTACTTGCAGTTCAGCTCTTTCGGTAGTTAATCTTTCAGGATCTTCGCAAGCCATGTAAACCATAATTGCCGCTAAAATGGCATTGCTCCTGATCTCGTCGAATACCATCTTGTCATAGCTATCACGATTAGTGTGCCATGTGTAAGTGCCATAATCCCAGCTGGTTGAACTTAATGAAAACCCCGGTGCGCCAACCGCTACGAAAGAAGCAAAATCGGAACCGCCAGCGCCCGGAATACCAGGGAACGAAGTTTTGATTTGATTTTTGATCGTATCTGGAACTTTTGCCAACCAGCGAGTCAAGAATTTCTCGGCATTAGCAAAGCCTTGTCCAGCTAAATTTACCACCCTACCTGTTCCATTATCTTGGTTGAACAATGCCTGTAGGTTTTTCACGATTTCAGGATGATCTTCCACAAATGCTCTCGATCCGTTTAAACCTTGCTCTTCGCTGCCCCAGTGCCCCACTAAAATGGTGCGTTTAGGGTTTGGATAGAATTTTTTCAGGATACGCATGGTTTCCATCATCAAGATTGTGCCAGAACCGTTATCTGTAGCACCGCTGGCAGCATCCCAAGAATCGAGGTGTGCAGATAGCATCACGTACTCATTTGGTTTGTCTTTGCTCTTGATTTCGGCTACGGTGTTAAAGGTTGGCACTAATCCAAGTTCTTTAGATTCTGAAACGATATTAAGGACAGGTTTAGCGCCGAATTTTACTAAACGAAAAACTAAGCCGTAATCTTCTACGGAAAGATTAATGGTAGGGATTTTCTTGGTGTTTGCGCCAAACACCTTATCAACCCCAAAGCCTTGCGACCAGTTGTTGATGGCCAATGCTGCCGCTCCAGCGTTCTCCAATGCTAAAGCTAGATCTTTGGCTTTTAAGCCTGTTTTGGCTAGGTTATCGTTGAATTTTTTTAAAGCCGCTGCTTTTTCTTTTTTATACTTCTCAAAAAGGTCTTTGGTAGCAAACTCCTCCCAGTTTTTGTCAGGACGGCCAGAAATTTGGTTATGAGAAATTAATACTACTTTGCCTTTTACGTTTGGCAACCATTTTTGGAACGAAACCGAATCCGCAATGTTTTCTGGTAGGATAATCGCTTCAGCTTTAACGGGTTTTCCATTGGTTGATGGGCTCCAGGCCAGTTGTGTAGCTTCCAAGGTCCTTAAACGTGGGCTCACCAAATCAACATGGGTTACACCGCGTTCCCAGCCACGCCATTGTCCCCATTGCTCATTTTTGGCACTAATACCCCAATCGGCATATTTTTTTACTACCCAGTCATTGGCTTGTTTCATTTGTGGCGTACCCACCAAACGAGGTCCAACTACATCTAATAGCTCATGGGCTAATTTTTCTAACTGTGAGTTTTCGTTGGCTTCTTTAACGATATTGTCTATCACTTTATCTTGCGCAAAAACGAAGGAAGAAGTGAATAGCAATAAACTTGGTAAAAGTAGTTTTCTATTCATTTTAGGTTATTTGTTTAATAGCCTTCTAAATTAGTTAATAAGTGCATTATAAACCTTCCTTAATAGAAATGTTGCAAGTGGTACATGGTGTGTTCTTTATTGTAGAAATAGGCTTAGTGAGCGGAAAATAAGCTCAACATCTGGTTTAAAGCATTTTTGGAATGCATTATCTCCCCATTTTGAATAGATTCTTTTGCAGCCAAAGCAGCTCTTTTACGCATATTTATTTCGTAAGAAGCGATAGCCTCGAGCAAATTGCGATAACGATTTGAGGTTAAGCATTCACTCAACTCTAAGGCGTCTAACATGGCCATGTTTACACCTTCACCTGCAAACGGAGGCATTACATGAGCGGCGTCACCAATAATGGTTAGGTTAGCTGAGGCTTTCCATTGTTGGTCTAAAGGCATGCAGTGAATGGGGCGAGGGATAAATGGCATTGTTGCATTTTCGAATAATTCAATCCAGATATTGTCCCATTCAGGGTACTTCGATTTAAACCAAGCCAACATTTGATGACGGTCGGTATAATCAAGCCCGTTACTTTTAGACCAATTTTCTTCTGCTTTAAAGCTGGCGTAAAATCCAATTTCACCGTTGGCCTTTTGTCCCATGAGGATGTCTTTTTCGTTGCCAAAAGCCATGATTTTTCCTCCTTTTAATAATTTGTATATATTGGGTGCCGTTTTTTCGGCATCGTAGATATTTCCTTCGAGCATGGTAATGCCAGTATAGAATGGTTTGATGTTTGTAAGGTAAGGGCGTATTTTGGAATTCGCTCCATCAGCGGCTATCACAATATCGGCATAAACAGCGGGGCTATTTTTGAAATGTAGCAGCCAGCCGCCATTTTCTTTTTCCATCGAAATGAAATGGCTGTTCCATACTACAGTTGCAGGGTCCAGAGCTTCTAAAAGGATTTTTCTAAGTACGCCTCGGTCTATTTCAGGCCGAAAATATGGATTTTCGAAATCTTCCCTGATCTTTTGGTCGTGGTCGCTGAAAAATACCTTGGCCTGTTCGTTCATAATTAGTTTTTTGTCTGCACCTGGCATAAAATTGATTTTAAATGCCTCCAACAAATTGGCTTTTCGAAGTGCAGCTAAGCCAGATTCATCATGTAAATCTAGCGGGGACCCCTGAACTCTAGCATATTTATCTATATCCCTTTCGTAAACTTTAACGTTTGCGCCTTTAAGCGCTAAGAGCTTTGCTAGTGTTAGCCCACCTGGGCCACCACCAATGATGGCAATTGATTTATCTTTTAACAACATTATTTTAAAATTTATGTTGCAAAATTATTTCTTGTCGTACACCAGGAATTGTAAAAAACGGTCGTTTTGATTTTTAAAGAGTTCTTTAGGGGAAACACCCGCAAGTTTTTTGATCTCTTTAATGAAATGAGATTGGTCAGTAAAGTTGAGCTGGGGAGAGAGTTGCCCATCTTTAATGTATGGGAGTGAGGCTTGAAAACGAAGGATACTGCAATAGGCTTTTAACGAAATGCCTAACTGTTGGTTAAAATGGCGGTTAATTTGGCGTTCGGTCCAATATACTGTTTCAGAAAGTTCCCTAATGCTCATTTCGCCATTGGTAGAAAAAATAAGCTGGAACAATTTTTTCTTGCGCTCGTCTATGTTGTTGGGTAAAATGGATTTTATTTTTTCGGTTGCCTTTTCGCAAAATTTCTCAAAATCGTCAAGGTCACTCATGTTAAAGCCCCAGAAATCATTTGGGAGTATTTTTCCGCTATTTAAAATTGGGGCAATGGAATGTTTTAATATGTATTCTATAGCCAATGGATTAAAACTGATTGAAAAAAATGTCGAAATCTTCATTTTCGGCATCGGTTTGGGCTGGGTTTCTAAGCCCATCAAGGTAACTTGAAACTGGTTGTCAACCGTTTTGGAAAAAAGCAGGTCTATTCTGCCATTTGGTATAATTACGCCATCACTTTTATTCGACAGGTTTTTAAGCGAGGAAAATCTGTCCACAAAATCTGCGAGTTCTGGCGCTGGTTTGCTAAACCGATAGTCTAGGCGGTTATCCATCATGGCAACATCAAGTTAAAAACTGCCTTTCTGCACTTTATCGTGATAAGGTAAATATTCAGCAAGTGCCGCAGAGCCGTACCAGTTGTAAAGTTCGGCATCTAGCAGCTTGGCGTTCACTGCTGGGTCGGTAGCAAGCCAAAGTTTTGCTTCATCGATTGATTTGGTATTTAAAATAAAGATGCCCCGGTATTGCTTGTCGTTTTTGCCCATTGGGCCTGCTACAATAAGTCTGTTGGCCTTGGAAAGCACTTGCATATTGCTCATGTGCCCTTTAAAGAGGCTATCCGTTTGAGTTTTGGTTAAGGTAGTGTTGCTACCTGTTTTAAGGATTACCAGCACGTACATTTTCATGCCATAGTTGTCGGCACCTAGTTTTTTGGCCAGGGCTTCGTCGTATTTTGCTTTTTCTTGTGCTTGGCTATAAAGTGCAAAGCTGGTCAGTAGTATGGTGAATAATATTTTTTTCATGATTACTGTTGTTTGTTGATGTTAAGTTAATAAATGTTTTGGAGGTACTCAAACCATAACTACTGTCATTGCGTTGCTTTGCGATGTCTTCATCAACCTTTGCGGTAGATGTTTAACGCTAAGAAAGGAAGAGTTACGCCAAGAACGCAAAGGGAAAAGCCGAAATAATGAAATGTCTTTTCGTTGCTTTGCGATGTCTTCATCAGCCTTTGTGGTAGATGTTTAACGCCAAGAAAGGAAGAGTTACGCCAAGAACGCAAAGATTTTGTTCTCTAAACCTGATTGCCGGCGGCAGCTTGCGAAGTGCAACGAGCAACTAAAGCCAAAAAGCAGGGCTAACATTGTTTAAATGTAGGAACCCTGCTTTTCTAATATGATGAGTTCATTGGTATCATTTGTTCATTGGTTTTGCATATTATCCAAATGAACTATTGAGCTAATGAACTACTGAACAAGTTATTTCTTCATCATTTTCAGGAACGTGGCCAGTTTAGCTTTCATTTCCCTACGGTCTACAATAAAATCAAGGAAACCGTGCTCCAATACAAACTCCGAAGTTTGGAAGCCTTTTGGCAAATCTTTTTTAATGGTTTCTTTAATTACCCGAGGTCCGGCAAAGCCGATTAGGGCACCTGGTTCGGCAATATTAATGTCGCCCAACATGGCATAAGAAGCGGTTACGCCGCCAGTGGTAGGGTCGGTCAATAGCGAAATGTAAGGGATTTTAGCTTGGCTTAACAAGGCTAGTTTGGCGGAGGTTTTTGCCATTTGCATTAACGAAAACGCGGCTTCCATCATCCTTGCACCACCTGATTTAGAGATCATTAAGAAAGGGACTTTCTTTTTAAGGCTGTAATCAATCGATCTGGCAATTTTTTCGCCCACTACAGAGCCCATTGAACCGCCAATGAAATTGAAGTCCATACAGGCAATCATAATCTCCTCACCGTCAATTTTACCATGGGCCGCACGAATGGCATCCTTGAGCCCTGTTTTTTTGGTGGTTTCTAAAAGCCTGTCGGTATATGGTTTGCTGTCGATAAAGTGCAACGGATCGCCCGAAGTAAGGTCGGCAAAGAGTTCTGTATATTCGTTATTATCGAAAAGTACATTAAAATATTCTTTGGAACCTACCCTGAGGTGATAGCTGCAGTATTGACAAACCCACTTGTTTTCCTGAAGGTCGGCACTGTGAAGCGCTTTTTTGCAGTTTGGACATTTGTTCCATAAACCATCAGGAGCTTCTTTTTTTTCTTCAGTGCTGGTACTGATCCCTTTTTTCTCTCTTCTAAACCAAGACATGTTACTTTTTAAAAATGCGACTACAAAGAAACGAAAAAAAAAATTAACGCAAAACGCAGTTTTCAGTTAACAACCATCAGTTTTAAATTACCGCCTCGTTATTGTGATTTGAAAAGACCCTATCGTACTACTATTTTAGTTTAGTCCTGCTTTCGCTCATAGTCCTCAGCTTCGTTGCGCTACGCTTTCACTCGCTTCCGGGCTAATCCGCTCAATCAGGTTTAGGGGGCGGGGCTTATTGCACCGGTTTAAGTTCCCCAAACCCGATTGCAGCGACAGCCCCGAGGAACGAGGGCTACAGCGTAAAGCGGGGCTAGCGGAACGTTTGGGAGCAGCAATTGCTTTCTAATCATAACAAATAAACAATGGCCAAACTCCAAATTAACAAAAGCGCCCAACTAACTAAACCAATGGGCACATGAGCCATTGTACGAATGAACAAATGACACAATTAGCCAAATCACCAATTTAAACGGTTAACCAAAACTAGCCTTAGTGTATAATTGACAATAAGTAATTTTTGATTACATTTGCCAAATAACATCTATAGTTAGATTAAAATTCCTAACTTCGAAACAATTTAAAACTAAATATAAAATGAGTTTAAAAGGCTACAAAGGCGTAATTCACGGAGCTGCTGTACAGGAACTGTTTGAGCAGGCCAAAAAACATCAATTTGCACTTCCAGCAGTAAACGTAACAGGAACCAATACGATTAATGCGGTAATGGAAACAGCAAAGGCGGTAAATTCGCCGGTAATCATCCAATTGTCTAACGGCGGCGCACAATTTTATGCAGGTAAAACCTTAAACAATGATAACCTACAGGCTTGTGTTTTAGGCGCTGTTTCTGCGGCCAAGCACGTACATTTATTGGCTGAGCATTATGGTGTTGCCGTGATTTTGCACACTGACCATGCCGCTAAAAAATTGTTGCCCTGGATTGACGGCTTGTTGGACCACGGCGAGAAATTCTTCGCTGAAACCGGCAAACCTTTGTTCTCATCGCACATGTTGGACCTTTCTGAAGAGCCAATTGAGGAGAACCTTGAAATTTCTGCAAAATACCTAGAGCGCATGAAGAAATTGGGAATGACCATTGAAATTGAGCTGGGGGTTACCGGTGGCGAGGAAGATGGCGTTGACAATAGCGATGTAGATAGCGCTAAATTATATACCCAGCCTAGTGAAGTGGCTTATGCCTACGAAGAATTGAGCAAAGTGAGCGACCAGTTTACCGTTGCTGCGGCCTTTGGTAACGTACATGGGGTTTACAAACCAGGTAACGTGAAATTGCAGCCAATTATCTTGAAAAATTCGCAGGATTTTATCAAAGAGAAATACGGTTTAACTGCCGAAAAGCCTATCAATTTTGTATTCCACGGTGGTTCAGGTTCTTCGCAGGAAGAAATTAGGGAAGCTATTTCTTACGGAGCGATTAAAATGAACATCGATACTGACTTGCAGTGGGCATTTTGGGATGGTGTTTTAGGTTTCTACCAAAAGAACGAGGCTTATTTGCAAGGCCAAATTGGTAACCCTGATGGCGAAGATAAACCTAACAAGAAATTTTACGACCCACGTGTATGGTTGCGCAAAGCGGAAGAAACTTTTGTTGCTCGTTTAAAAGTGGCTTTCGAAGATTTGAACTGCGTGAATGTAAACGATAAATTGTAATTCATTTAAAAGATAAGAGAGCGCCGCACCAAAAATGCGGCGTTTTTTTGTGGGATGAAACTTTTATTTGAAATGCTATGTTTCTAACATACAGTTGCTTTATTGAAATTAAGTTTGACTAAAAAAAGCTTAATTTACGACATCAATTTTTATAGCATGAGCAAAGAAAATAAAATTGGATTGTTTGAAAGTTTTTCAAACGCCGCTACCAGATTTACAGGAAGTTCGCCCGCATTTATTTTGGCCGCGGCAATTGTAGTGGCTTGGGCAGTTTCGGGCCCTATTTTTAACTACTCTGAAACCTGGCAATTGGTGATCAATACCGGAACAACTATTATTACCTTTTTAATGGTTTTTTTGATCCAAAAAGCACAGAACAAAGATAGTAAGGCCATACAGCTCAAACTAAACGAGTTGATTGCAGCGCACGAGAAGGCCAGTAACCGCATGGTTGATATCGAAGATTTGACCGAAGAGGAGTTAGACCAATTTCACCAGTTTTATGTAGCCTTAGCCCAATTGGCTAAAAATGAATCGGATATTCATCAATCCCATTCTATAGACGTTGCCAAGAAGCTACATCGTAGAAAGGTGATGAAAATAGCTCAAGCATTATCCGATGAAATGAAATCTTCGAAAGATTGTTAATGAAATATCCTTATGAAAAAATTTTCCTGATAAATTGAATGGTTATGAGGAAAATTTTGACAAAGGTTAGTTGTTGAACGCTTCTGCAATTAATTCTTTACTGGCAATAGCTCCCGCCATGTTACCACTGTAAACGGCATTGGCCACCGAGCGCATCATGTTGGTATTATCGCCACACGCAAATACACCTTCGACAGTGGTTTTTTGTATCATATCTACATTAATGTAACCACTTTCGGATAATTCGCAACCTAAGAGAGTTGGGAGGTGTGTACTTTGTTTAAAACCCAATTTGGCATATAAGGCATTTAAACGTTGGGTGGTACCATCGGTAAACACCAAATATTCGAGCTGCCCATTTTGATGAGAAACCTTAATGATTTCTTTTTCGACAACGTTAATTTGCCTTGATTGAAGCATGTTGGTTTGCTCCAGACTTAAGGTAGATTTTCCATTGGTAAATAGTGTTAAATCCTTGCTCCAGTTCCAAATCAATTTGGCAAATTCATAGGCCATGTCGCCGTTACCGAAAATTCCGGTGGTTTGGTTACGCACTTCGTAGCCGTGGCAATAAGGACAGTGGATAACCGAAATACCCCAGCACTCGGCAAAGCCTTCAATATTTGGAAGCTCGTCTTTAATGCCGCTGGCGAAGATGATTTTTTTGGTTTCAAAAATATTTCCCTTGGCAGTGCTGATCTGAAAACCACTGCTTGTTTTGGTGGCATCTATCGCCTTATCATCAACAAAAGTGACGGTTTCGTATTTAGCAACCTGTTGCTTAGCAAGATCTGCAATTTCCTTTGGCGTTTTTCCATCTTGGGTAAGGAAGTTATGTGAATGGGGCGTTTGCGCATTGCAGGGCTTTCCATTGTCCAATACCAATACGGTTCTGATGGCCCGGCCCAAAGCCATTGCAGCTGATAAACCTGCGTAGCTGCCCCCAATGATGATAACATCGTATGTTGGTGAAATTTCCATGTTCGTTTAATTGTGTAAACGAAAGTACGGATTAAATTTATAATGCAATATTGTTGCATTTAATATTTCAAAACAATGACAAGGCTAGGCTTCGTTCATCAAGGCTTGGAATTTCTCTGCAAAAAGTCCTACATGATAACCATCGCCTAGTCCGTGATGTAGGTGAATGGATACGGGCATGGTTTTGATTCCATTTTGTTCGGTAACTTTTCCAAAAGAGATTTTTGGAGCGCTATCTGGAAAGCTAAAACTGCGGGCATGCGATAATGAAGTAAAATCTACCCATGGGATGGCCGAAAAATGGATCTCGCTGGCACCTGCTTGCGACGGAATTAACCCTTCAGCATTTTGCACTTCTTGTATGGCTTTTTGAGCATCGGCAATAAAAATACGCTCATCGTTGTTATAGTCGAAGTAACCAAAGCCGAAAGTGCCATTTGGTCTGTTAATGGTGGTGGAAACACTGATTTGTTCATGAAGGATGACCTCGTTATTTAAAATGCGGTAACGAAATTCTTCAATTGAATTTGCCGCTTTTAGTGCTCTGTACAGGTAGTGCAAAAAGAACGATTTTTTCTCAGCTTTTGCATTTGCGTAGGCATTAGTACAGTCGATACTCACGACTACCCCAAAGAACGGCTCTTCAAACTGACTGAAGAGTTTAAAATGGTCCCGTCTTTTCCAGGTTTCTATGTTGATTGTTTTCATATCTTTTTTGTTTAGCCACAGTTGGCAAGCATTTATTCATGAGATTGCTTCGCAAAGCTCGCAATGACGGATGTGTAATCGTCTTTGCGAGGAAGAATGACGAAGCAATCTACGGGATATCTCTGTGCATCTGCCGCAAATAATTACTACAACAAAGGAATTACCTGATCAATGCTTTCCACGCTGATGAAGTTAGGGTGTACAATCTCGTCTTCATGTGCTTCGTGTATCCAAGTGGTGTGGTACGTTACCTCCACCGCAAAAGCATTGATGGCCAAAACAGGTAAAATATCCGATTTTCGAGAATTGCCCACCATTAAAAAGTTTTCAGGTTTGCAATCCAAATGCTGAATAAGTTTGCGATAATTGGCAGGTTGTTTATCGCTCATGATTTCAATATGGTGAAAGTATTTTGCCAAGCCAGATTTTTCCAGTTTTCTTTCTTGGTCCAATAAATCGCCTTTGGTAGCCATTACCAATCTGTATTTTCCATGTAGGTGCTGTAGGGTTTCTTCAATTCCTTCCAGTAGGATAATAGGCTTTTGCAATAACTCATGGCCTATTTCAAATATTTTTGTAATCAAATTTTTGTCGATCTGATCCCCACTGAGCTTGGCCAATGTTTCTACCATGCACAACATAAAACCTTTAATGCCGTAGCCATACATTTTCAGGTTTTCCATCTCAATATCAAACAATTGTTTAATCACATCATCAGCAGGAAGATGGCTGAACAATACCGAAAATTTTTCTTCTGCCTGTCTGAAATAGGGCTCATTTTCCCAAAGGGTGTCATCGGCATCAAACGCAATGGTGGTAATTTGATTCTTCATTTGGTTTAATTATTTATTTGCGATGCTTTGCTATCGCATTATCTTTGTAAATGTTGCAAAGGTGAAGGAAATACCTGAAGCAAAAAAGGACAAATGTCCCAACCTTGTTATGCTGAGAACAAACACCGAATTTTTATCCTACATGGATGCGCTTTACCAAAGTCAGCGTTATCCATCTATTGCTTTACAGCATTTTAAAAAGGGGGATTTGTTGCTTACACAAGGCGAAGCCTGTGTTAAAGTGCTGGTGGTTAAAGAGGGGATTGCAAAGTGTTATTTTTTGGAAGAGAATGGTAAGGACTATATCCTGGAATTTTTGGGCGATGGGGAGATTTTAGGTGAGATAGAAACGTTGAGGAATACCCATTGTCTTTGTAATGTATCGGCATTAACCCCCTTAGAAGCTTATGCCATCCCAGTAGCTGTTTTTAGAGAGTTGTTGACTAAAGATCTGACACTAAACAAATTGCTGCTGCATGAATTGGCGGAACGTATCGTGAACACAAGCAGTAGGGCATCTTTTCAACAATTGTATACGGTTGACCACGGCCTGGGCAAACTTTTAGAGCTGCAGCAGAAACTAGATATACAGATCAGTAAGGATGATATGGCTGCTTATTTAGGGATTACCTTGCGCAGTTTGAACAGGGCTTTGAAGCTGGTTGGTACTAAATGAGGCTTTATTTTTAAGGTTTTGGCTTAGGGGGAGGCAATTGACCATTTTCTCCACCGGTACCATCTTCAATTTCTGTAGAGGTGCTATCTGTATCAAAGGTTGAGTATTTAGGGGGCTCGTTAGTATTGATGTAAATAGATCCTTTTTTGTTGGCAGATGTATTGTTGCTTGGTGATAATAATCCTAAAAGGATAGCGATAAAAATTGGGATGTACATTTGTTTAAAGATTAAATATTTGAATAATTGAAGTTTTGAGCTAAATGTTTTAATGTGAGTTATACATGGAAAATATGGCTAGAAAACAGCACCGCTTCCCGCCATTTTTCCATATCTAAATTTAGTTTTTTGTTTTGTTTATTCAGGTAGTAAATTACCTCTTCGGTAGCAATATTACCTGTAAGGTCATCAGCGGCCATTGGACAACCACCAAAACCTTTTAGGGCACTATCCATACGGGTACAGCCAGCGCTAAAGGCAGCTTCAATTTTCTCTAAACGTTGCTGTGGCGTACTGTGCAAGTGCAAACCAAACTCAATAGTAGGAAATTGTTGCACCAAAGGAGGGAGGATGGCCGTTATTTTTTCGGGTGTTGAAACGCCAACGGTATCGGCCACTGAAATAATTTTCACGCCTTTTTCTACCAGTTGGTTGGCCCAATGGGTTACAATATCGGTATTCCATTCATCGCCATAAGGATTGCCAAAGCCCATAGAAAGATACACTACCGCCTCTTTGTTGTGCTTGTTGCACAGTTCAAGCATTTCCTGTACCGTGTTTAACGATTGTGCAATGCTCGAATTGGTATTGCGTTGTTGGAACGTTTCTGAAATAGAAAAGGGAAAGCCCAAATAGCTAATTTCAGGATGCTTAACCGCGTTTTCTACGCCTTTTAAATTAGCCACAATGGCCAGTAATTTGGTTTTGCTAGGTAAATCTAATTGCGCAAGCACCTCTTCGGTATCCCGCATTTGCGGAATGGCCTTAGGCGAAACAAAACTGCCAAAATCAAGGGTGTCAAATCCCACTTGAAGCAGAAGGTTTAAATATTTTACTTTGGTTTCGGTAGGTATAAAATCGTGTAGGCCCTGCATGGCGTCACGCGGGCATTCGACCAGTTTAATGGCTTGTTTAGAGTTTTCGGTTTTTATATTCGTCATAGTCGGTAAGTGCAGCGGTATAGGTGCCGTTCATGTACGGCGAGGAGATGAGAAAGTCGGCCGTAGCTACATCACAGGCCATTGGGATGTTCCAAACAATGCCCACACGCAGTAAAGCTTTCACATCAGGATCATGAGGTTGTGCCTCCATAGGGTCCCAAAAAAAGATGAGGACGTCAATTTCACCTTGCGCAATCAAAGCCCCAATTTGTTGGTCGCCACCTAGCGGGCCACTCAATAGTTTTTGTACAGGTAATTGGAGTTGTTCCTCTATTAATCTGCCAGTGGTTCCAGTAGCCATTAAATGATGTTGGGCAAGAGCCGCTTTATTGGCTGCGGCCCATTTAATCAAATCATCCTTACGGTGGTCGTGCGCCACAAGGGCAATGGTTTTATTGGCTTCAAGTTTTTTCTGGGTCATGTGCTTTTTTGTACTCTTTATAAGGTTTAAATGGTCTAATGATTAGTCGGGTACCCCTGTCGTAGCTAAAGTAACTCCATACCCAATTCACAAACACCACTAATTTGTTCCTAAATCCTACTAAGGTCATTAAATGTACGAACATCCAAGTAAACCAAGCAAATATTCCTTGAAATCTTATTTTATTGATATCTACTACCGCTCTGTTTCTGCCCACGGTGGCCATAGCGCCTTTATCAAAGTATTTAAAAGGAACGGTAGGCTTATTCTCGATCATGTTGATAAGGTTCTTAGCCAATTGCTTGCCTTGTTGTATGGCTGCCGGTGCTACTCCAGGATGCCCATTTGGGGTTTCATCGGTAATCATGGCTGCTACATCGCCTATGGCAAAAATATTTTGATAGCCTTCTACCAGGTTAATATCGTTTACTTTTAAGCGATTTCCTCGTACCACAATTTCGGTATTTAAGCCATCTAAAACTACACCTTTAACTCCAGCGCTCCAAATAACAGTGGCCGAACCGATGTTCCTGCCATCAACTAAGGACAGTGTTTTGCCATCGTAACCTTGTACGCGTGCCTCAGTATACACGGTTACGCCAAGTTCTTCTAAAAAGGCTTTCGATTTTTGTTGGGCCTGTACCGACATGGCGCCCAATAGTTCTGGAGAACCCTCAATGAGGTAAATGTTTACTTTATTAAGATCTAGTTCTGGGTAGTCGTTTTTGAGTACGTGCTTTTTGAGCTCGGCAATAGCGCCCGCCGTTTCTACACCTGTTGGTCCACCGCCAACCACCACAAAGTTGAGCAGCTCGTGTTCTCTTTCAGGATCCGTGGCAATAATGGCGGCTTCGAGATTTTGTAAAATCAAACTGCGCAGGTTCAATGCTTCGGGAATAGATTTCATGGGCATGGCATTTTGAGCAATCTCTGTTTGCCCAAAGAAATTGCTGGTAGAGCCCGTGGCAATCACCAGGTAATCGTAATGATAATCGCCAATGGTAGTTTCCAGTTTATTTTCTTCGGGAACTACCTTTTTTACTTCGGTAACACGGAATTTGAGGTTTTTTTGCCCTTTGAAAATTTTTCGGATAGGGAAGGCAATCGAATCGGCTTCAAGTCCGCCTGTGGCCACTTGATAGAGTAGGGGCTGAAAGGTGTGGTAATTGTGTTTATCTAAAATGACAATGTCTACATTTTGACTTTTCAGTTTTTTAGCTAACTCAATCCCGCCAAAACCACCGCCAATAATCACGATTTTCTTTTTGTGTTCCATATCAAATAAACTAAGTAAACCTCCATTTGGTTTGCGGTAAATATAGGAATTATATCGTTTTTTGGGTGTTTGGGTGTTTGGTTGTTTGGATTGTGGAATTGCTTTGACAAAGGGTGATTCGGGAAGGAGTTTTCTTGGTATTTGAGTTTTACCGCAAAGGTTGATGAAGTTTTCGCAAAGTGACGCAAAGGGTGGTTGTGAAACAGTTGGTTTGAGGGTTCGCGTTTTTCGTGTGACTCTTTTTTTGGCGGTTTATTTTTCTTGGTGTTTGAGTTTTACCGCAAAGGTTGATGAAGTTTTCGCAAAGTGACGCAAAGAAGGGGGTTCGACAGGCTTTAATAGGAGCGGGTTACTTGCTTTCTAAACCCGACATGAGCGGATACCGGCCTTGTGGCTAAGGCCTTGTGCAGTATGAGCGGTTGGCGGGGCTGAGCGTTGTTTGGTGCAGTGATTTGCTTTTCTATTAACAATTTTGTTTTATTTAACGATTAAGGAATTACCGAGTTGGTTGTTTGGGAATTGCGTAGCCAAATTTGGCTCGTAAACTCACATAGCTCGGTAATGCTTTGCGTTCTTCGCATAACTCTTCATGTTTCTTAGGGGTTTATATTTCTTGGTGTTTGAGTTTTACCGCAAAGGTTAATGAAGTTTTCGCAAAGACCGCAAAGCACCAAAACAAAAAAGGATCCCGAAATGCTCGGGACCCTCTTGATTTATAATTTGGTTTAGTTATGCTGTTTATTTCTTATCGTCTTTTGATAAGTCGATTACGATAGGCGTAGAGATACATAATGATGAGTATGTACCGATGATACGACCAATTAATAAGGCAAAGATGAAACCACGGATGCTATCGCCACCGAAGATGAAGATCACGATCAATACGAAGAACACCGATAATGAGGTTAAAATGGTACGGCTTAAGGTACTGTTCAAAGCAAAGTTGATGAGCTTGTTGCGCTCTTCGCCTTGTACGTCTGTTTTGCCGCTTTCGGCCAAACGCTCACGGATACGGTCAAATACAATTACCGTTTCTGTCATGGTGTAACCCATTACGGTTAAAATTGCGGCAATAAAGTCTTGACCAATTTCTAGAGGGAATGGCAACACGCCATCTAAAATAGTGTAGAATGAAAGTACCAATAAAACGTCGTGGAATAGAGCGATTACCGCACCTAAACCATATTGCCATTTTTTGAAACGTACCAAGATGTAGATGAACATTACTAAACAGGAGAACAATACGGCATAAACAGCACTGGTAATAATGTCGCTAGCAATGGTAGGTGTTACTTTTTGTGAACTTTCAATGGTGTATTTTGCACCTAAACCGTCTAAACCTTTTCGCAATGCAGTTTCAACAATTTTATCTGCATTAGGATCTTGGTCGGTAATGTGGTAAGGTGTAGTAATTTTTAATGAATTATCAGTTCCGATAGTTTTAACTAAGGCTTCTTCACCTTCGAAGTTTGCGGATAAGGTTTTAGCAACTTCTTCGGTGTTTAGTTGCTTGTCGAACTTCACCATGTAAGTTCTACCACCTTTAAAGTCAACACCTAAGTGAAGGCCACCATTTTTGCCATAGAAAACACCTCCTAAAATGATGATTACAGCGGAGATGATGTAGTAAAGCTTTCTGCGACCTACGAAGTTAAACGCTAGGTTTTTGAATGCGTTACGGGTGATGCTGTTGTCGAAAGTGATATTTGCTTTCTTGTTCATCATCGATTCGAAGATTAAACGAGAAATTAATACCGCCGCAAACAATGAAGTAGCAATACCCACACATAAAGTGGTTGCGAAACCTTGTACTGGCCCAGAACCGAAAACAAATAGGATAATACCTAAAATGAATACGGTAATGTTTGAGTCTAAGATGGATGACATGGCATGTTTAAAGCCTTCTCTGATGGCTACGTTGGTAGATTTACCCTGTGCCAGTTCTTCACGAACACGTTCGAAGATTAGGATGTTAGCATCTACCGATAAACCAATGGTTAATACGATACCTGCGATACCAGGAAGTGTTAATACTGCACCAAATGCGGCTAAAACACCCATGATAAAGAATACGTTGATTACCAAGGCAATGTTTGCTACCCAACCTGCTTTGTTGTAATAGAATGCCATGAAAGCAAGAATTACCACGAAAGCTAATACGAAAGATAATAAACCGCTATCGATAGCTTGTTGACCTAGTGATGGACCTACTACGAAATCGGAAACGATTTTAGCAGGAGCAGGTAACTTACCGGCTTTTAATACGTTAGCTAAGTCTTTGGTATCTTCTTTAGTGAAACTTCCAGTGATTGAAGAAACACCGTTAGGAATTTCGTTTTGTACGGTAGGAGCTGAGTAAACCGTGTTGTCCAACACAATTGCAATTGCTTTTTTGTTGTTTGGGTCAGCAGCAGCTTCGGCTGTCATTTTTTTCCATTTCGCAGCACCTTCGCTGGTCATGAACATGGTTACATCAGGATTGTTGTTTTGGTCAAAACCATCACGGGCGTTCGCAACAGCATCACCACTTAAATCAGGACGGCCATCCAATGAAGTTACTTTAATGGCATAAAGTTCAAATGCTTTAGTTCCAGTTCTAGGTTTTAATCCCCACATGAATTTCATGGTAGTTGGAATTAACGACTTGATTTCTGGTTTAGCTAAGTAAGCATTTACTTTAGCGGTATCTTTTTGCAAAGCGTAACCAACTACTGCACCTGGCATTAATTGAGGTTGGCCATTTTCGCCTTGATAAATTGGTAATTGTAATACGGTATTAATTAGCGGACTTGTTTTTGCAAGTTCAGCAGTTTTGGCACTTGCGCTAGTATCTTTAGCCGCAGGAGTGGTAGCACCTTTAGTTAAGCCAGCTAATTTACCACCTTTTGCAGTGGTATCAGTAACAGCAGCTTTAGCTACTGTATCTTTTAAAGTTGCAGCAAGGGTTTTGTTGATGTTCTCTAAAATAGGATACACCTCTTGCGATTGGTATACTTGCCAGAACTGAAGCTCGGCAGAACCTTGTAATAATTTACGAACACGTTCTTTGTCTTGGATGCCCGGCATCTCAATGAAGATCCTGTTTGAACCTTCTTGTTTCTGCATGTTAGGACTTACTACACCAAAACCGTCGATACGGCTACGTAAGATGATAAATGAACGGTCGATAGCGCTAGTGGCTTCTTTGCTCAAATAAGTTTTTACCTCAGCGTTGCTCGCAGTAGCTTTCAGTTGCGCCGAGTTGTCTTGGTTCGCAAAGAAGTCTGCTAACTTTCCGTTAGGCACTAATTTTTCATATTCGCTTACAAACAATGCAATGAAATCTCTGCCACCGGCGTTCATTTGGGTTTGAGCGTTAGATAGTGCCTTGTTAAAGTTCTCATCAGAAGTGTTGCCCGCCAATGATTTGGTCAACTCTGCTAAAGAAATTTCCATGGTAACATTCATACCACCTTTTAAGTCAAGACCTAAGTTGATTTCTTTGCTTTTTACTTGCTGATAGGTAAGGCCCAATAAAGGATATACCTTTTCGGTAGCCATCGAGTCTAAGTATGCTTTTTCTTTTGCTTCATCGCCTTTTGCAAATTCCTTAGCCTTTTTCTCTACGTTGTAAGTAATGATGTTGAAAGAAAGTGAATACAGACAGACAATACCTAAAAGTATCGCCATGAATTTTATAAAACCTTTACCTTGCATTGTTTGTTTAAATCTATTTTATAATAAGCTGTTTTTTAACAAGTCGGCAAATCTAATTATTTTTTTAAATAATAGAACCTCTAATTGTAATTTTGTTAGGACAAGTACTTAAAAGACTTGATTTTGTCTTAGCGGCGCTCTAAAGTAGAAAAAGTATAGGCGAATTTGTTCTTTTCGTCGGGCAAGTGGTCTACTTTTTCAACTTCTTTCCAGGTCTCATTTTCAAGTTCCGGGAAAAAAGCATCGGCTTCAAATTCCTGATGTACCCTTGTAAGGTAAATGCGATGAGAAACGGCAAGGGCCTGTTTGTAGATTTCGGCTCCACCGATAATAAAAACTTCTTCTTGGTCTTTACTTAGGGCTAAAGCTTCATCTAAAGAGTTCACTACTTCTACGCCCTCAATATGTAAATTTTTTTGACGGGTAATGATGATATTTCTTCTGTTGGGAAGAGGTTTGCCAATAGAATCATAGGTTTTGCGCCCCATGATAATGGTGTGTCCAGTGGTGATGTTTTTAAAGTGCTTTAAATCAGCAGGCAAGTGCCAAAGCAATTGGTTGTCTTTGCCAATGGCATTGTTTTCTGATACGGCTACTACGATGGATATTTGGTTCATTTCTTTCGGGGTTGCGTCATTGCGAGGCACGAAGCAATCTTAAAGCGAAAGAGATTGCTTCGTGCCTCGCAATGACGATATAAATTAAACTGCAACAATCCCCTTAATATGCGGATGTGCTTCGTAATTTACCAATTCAAAATCCTCAAATTTGAAATCAAAGATATCTTTCACTTCAGGGTTGATTTTCATGGTTGGTAGTGGTTTGGGATCTCTGCTCAATTGCAGCTTAACCTGCTCCAAATGGTTGTTGTAAATGTGGGCATCGCCAAAGGTATGGATGAAATCGCCAGCCGCTAAACCGCAAACTTGCGCCACCATCATGGTTAGCAACGCATAAGAAGCAATATTAAAAGGTACGCCCAAGAAAATATCGGCGCTACGTTGGTACAATTGGCAGCTTAATTTTCCCTCGGCCACGTAGAATTGAAAAAAAGCGTGGCAAGGAGGTAAGGCCATGTTCTCAATCTCGGCAACGTTCCAGGCAGATACTATAATACGTCTCGAATCAGGGTTGTTTTTAATGGTATTGATGATTTGGGTAATCTGGTCGATGTGACCACCGTCGGGCTTAGGCCAACTGCGCCATTGTGAACCATAAACTGGTCCTAAGTCACCGTTTTCATCCGCCCATTCATCCCAAATACGTACGCCATTATCTTTTAGGTATTTGATATTGGTATCGCCTTGCAAAAACCAAATCAGCTCGTGGATGATAGATTTTAGATGCAGTTTCTTGGTAGTGACCATTGGAAAACCTTCCTGCAAATTAAAACGCATCTGATACCCAAATACGCTAATGGTGCCTGTTCCGGTTCTGTCGTGTTTTTGTGTGCCATTATCCAGCACATGCTGCATCAAATCTAAATATTGTTTCATGTGTTATCTTAACAGTTGTACGGTCGTCATTTCGACTGAAGCGCAGCGGAATGGAGAAATCTTTAAATATGCTTAAAAGATTTCTCGACTACACGATGTTTCGCTCGAAATGACGCATTGATTAAAGTCCGCATTAAAATGTGAAATACAAATTTAAAGATTAAATAGGAAGGAATGTTCATCCGTTTTTCCACAGGGTATTTTTTTGTTGATTTCTACTCCAAGAAGTGCCTTAATATGTCTTAAATGCCTTAGATTTGTTCACAATGATGTTCAGAAAAATTATCTTATCCCTAATCGCAGTTGCTTGGTTTGGCGTTTATAGCTTTGCCCAAAGTCAACAAGCCGCAAAACTGTCAAACGCAGCTCTTGAGCTTACTAAAGATAGGGTAATTTACGATCCTGCCTATTTTAAGATAGCCTATCCTAACGGAGACGTGCCTGCGGATAAAGGCGTTTGTACCGATGTAGTGATTAGGGCCTATCGTAAACTGGGTACAGATTTACAGAAGGAAGTACACGAGGATATGAAAGCGAATTTCAGGCTTTATCCAAAAAACTGGGGCATGAAAACTACCGATAGAAATATAGACCATCGGCGTGTGCCCAATTTAATGGTGTTTTTTGGTAGAAAAGGAACTAAAAAGCCCATGACTAAAAGGCCAGAGGATTACTTGCCAGGAGATATTGTATGTTGGGATTTAAATGGTAGACAAACGCATATAGGTTTAGTGGTTAACCGTAAATCTGGAGATGGCAAGCGGTATTTAATTGTGCACAACATTGGCGCTGGACAGGTGGTAGAAGATGTGCTGTTCGCCTGGAAAATTATTGGGCATTATGTTTATAGGCCGTAGGTATTACGTTTTAAGTTGTGCGTTTGGTCTTTGCTCTTTTATCTTTGCGCTTTATTCTTTTACCAATCTAAAATCCGAGGATGCTGACACTTGCCAATGCTAAAATAAACCTGG
Source organism: Pedobacter nanyangensis (assembly GCF_003313505.1). GTDB lineage: Bacteria > Bacteroidota > Bacteroidia > Sphingobacteriales > Sphingobacteriaceae > Pedobacter > Pedobacter nanyangensis. Next base: position 22,733 of record NZ_QMHO01000003.1, read on the forward strand.
GCTTGTTCCTAACCGAAAAACGAGCAGATGGTTACCATAACCTGCAAACGGTTTTTTATCCCATTAAAATACATGATGTGGTGGAGTTGGTGGACGCCGAGGAGACCTCGATGCTGATCAAAGGGATTGGTATTCCGGGAAATGCTACAGATAATATCTGTTTTAAGGCATTTCAAACTTTACAACGAGATTTTAATTTACCTCCTCAGCAGATCATATTACTTAAAAATATTCCTGTGGGCGCAGGTTTGGGTGGCGGCAGCGCCGATGCGGGCTTTTTGATCAAACTCGTTAACCAAAAGTTCGAATTGGGTTTAACGGATGAGAAAATGGAGGCGTATGCCAGGCCCTTGGGCGCCGATTGTGCTTTCTTCATCAAAAATAAACCTACTTATGCTTTTGCCAAAGGCGATGAGTTTGAAGACTTATCTATAGATCTGTCTGCGTACTATTTGGTATTGGTTAAACCGCCCGTGCATGTTTCCACAGCGCAGGCTTACAGCAATATAAACGTAAAACAGCCTTCCACTTCTTTAAAAGATTTGATACATTTGCCGCTACAAGACTGGCAAGTTCATATTTTCAACGATTTTGAGCCTTCTGTTTTTGCAAAATATCCAGAAATTGACGAAATAAAAACAAAGCTTTACCAAGCTGGGGCTAAATTTGCGCTCATGAGTGGTAGTGGTTCATCTGTATTTGCGATTTTTGAAAATGAGGTAAAACTGCCAGATCTGGAGAAAGAGAATTTAGTTTTTTACGATGTTTAATAGGTTTGAGGTGTAGGGGCTAAGGCATAAGGTCTTGATACTCGATACTCATATCTCAATACTAATATGGAAATCAACCTGATCCGCAAAAGCGGAAAATTTAATTTTGAGGCAGAAAACGATAACGGTTTTACTGTTGAATTGGATGCAAAGCCCGCTATTGGGGGAGAAGGCAAGGGCTTTCGCCCGATGGAGATGTTGCTGGTAGGTTTGGGCGGCTGTAGTGGTATTGATATGGTAAATGTACTCACCAAACAAAAGGAGCCATTAAACGATATCAAAATCAATATTAAAGCTACTCGAAAGGATGAAGAAATGCCGCCTATATTTGACGTGATCGATATTCATTTCAACCTGTTCGGAGATTTAAGCGTTCAGAAAGTGGAACGTGCCCTACAAATGACTTTTGATAAATACTGTTCTGTTTCCAACATCTTGGGCAGGTCGGCAACTATAAATTTTACATATACTATAAATGGTAATAAGTAATACGTTTTTAAGTTATAAGCAACTAATGCTATAACCAACGTAAAACTTAATACTTAAAACCTACAACTTAATAATGTCAGATAATTTCGAAACCATAGCGATACGCACTCAAACCGAAAGAAGTTCGCACAAGGAGCATTCATCACCTATTTATCTCACTTCGAGCTATAAGTTTGATGATGCGGAAGAAATGCGTGCCTTGTTTGCTAACGAAAAAGAGGGTAATGTGTATAGCCGTTATTCTAACCCAAATACTTCAGAGTTTATTGAGAAGATGGTGCTGTTGGAAGGTGCCGAAGACGGATTTGCAACCGCAACGGGCATGGCGGCTATTTTCACCACCTTTGCGGCCTTTCTTAAAAGCGGCGACCACATTGTTTCAAGCCGCTCGGTATTTGGTTCAACCCATCAATTGTTGACCAACATCTTTTCGAAATGGGGCGTAACTTTTGACTATGCAGATTTAGATAAACCGCAAGATTGGGAAGGTTTGATTAAGCCAAATACCAAAATGATTTTTGTGGAAACGCCATCAAATCCTGGTATTGATATTATTGATTTGGAATTTTTAGGTGGGCTGGCTAAAAAGCACAATGTTTTACTAGCGGTAGATAATTGTTTTGCTACGCCATATTTACAACAGCCCCTAAAATTGGGAGCGCATATTTCTATCCACTCGGCTACCAAATACATCGATGGACAAGGACGTGCCTTGGGCGGAATTATTTTGGGAAGCAAGGCTCTAATTGCTGAAGTGGTTGCTTTTGCTCGTCACAGTGGACCTTCACTATCGCCTTTCAACGCATGGATCTTGTCAAAAAGCTTAGAAACATTGGCCGTTCGCATGGACCGTCATTGCGAAAATGCTTTGAAGGTAGCGCAATACCTGGAGAAGCATCCAAAAATTAAATTGGTGAAATATCCATTTTTGGAGTCGCATCCGCAATACAGCATCGCTAAAAAGCAGATGAAACAAGGTGGTGGTATTGTAACTATTGTGGTTAACGGAGGCATAGAAGCCGCCCGTAAATTTATGGATGGCTTAAAAATGTTCTCTATTTCTGCGAATTTGGCTGATACAAGGTCAATTGCAACGCATCCCGCAACCAGTACACACAGCAAGCTGAGCGAAGAAGAACGTAATATTGTAGGCATTGAGCAAGGTTCTATCCGCTTATCTATCGGTTTAGAACATATTGATGATATTTTGAAAGATATTGAGCAGGCTTTAGGCAGTTAACGGTAGGTATTTCGGTTAACAGTTTTCAAGCAGCAGCGAGCACGAAAAAGGAGTCCCGCACTTGCGGGACTCCTTTTTTATGATACATCTCGTCATTTCGACCGGAGCGTAGTCCCGAATTTTAGGGAGAGAAATCTAACGAGTGTATGTTATGTTGCTAGATCTCTCCTCGTAAACTCGTTCTAGATATTTCTAGACTTACGAAGTTTTTAAAACTTCGTAAGTCTTATTGTAATTATGCGTTTCGTCATTGCGAGGTACGAAGCAATCTTAAAGCTATTTTATTGAGATTGCTTCGTACCTCGCAATGACGGAAGATGTTTCTATTTCACCAGCTTAATGTGATGATCTGAAAGGGTAATTAAACGCTCTTTGTACAAACCACCAATGGCCTTTTTAAAAGCACTTTTACTTACTTGAAACCTGTTATAAATCTCTTCAGGGGTACTTTTGTCACCAAGGTTAATTTCGCCAACAACACGTAGCTCCTCCAAAATATAGTCTTTGGTTTCTAAAATATGCCCAAAGCCCGAGGGCTGTAAAGTGAGGTCAATTTTGCCCTCAATCCTAATTTTTTTGATCCACCCAGTGGTTCTTTGTCCAGGCTCTACTATTGAAAAAACTTCATTGTGGTATAGTAGTCCCATAAATTCGTTATTGATGATGGCATTGTAGCCCAAATCGGATTTATCCACAATCAAAAGGTCAACGGCATCGCCCTCTTCGAAATCAAAGTTGTGTAGCTCTACAAACTGGTCTACCTTGGAAGAAGCCAGTAACTTATTCGAGAAATCATCAAGGTAAACAAAAACTACATAGCTTTCGCCAAGCTCCATTGGTTTTTTTTGCTCCCTCCTGGGTACAAAAATATCTTTATCAATGCCGATGTCTAAAAAAGCACCGTCATCATTTACACTTACTACCGTTAATAAGGCAAATTCATCGGCTGTTGCCAGCACTTCCTTTAAAGTAGCCACGGTACTGCCGTCTTTATTGAGGTAAACAAAAGCCTCTACATCATCGCCCAAGTTTACATCTTTGGGCACTTCTGTAAATGGTAAGAGTACTTCTTCGGTACCGTCGGTTAAGCTTAAACCTTGGCTGTTTTTTGCGGCTATGCGTAGTTTATTGTATTTGCCTATTGCGATCATCTTGTTTAATTAGCCTGCAAAGATACTAAGAATATGAAGATTAGCTTTTGCGTTTTTACAGGTTTAAATAGCCAGGAATCTTATCTTTGGTTTAAGATACCGTCTTTATGCGCCTATTAGCCGTCTTTCTGATATTTATACTGGTTTTTTCTGCAAATGTTTTCGCTCAAGAAAAATATGTAAAGGCTTTTGCAAAATCTTGGTCGGTAACAGGAACGGCACAAACAGATAGTGCCGAAGCTAGTTATGTGGTTCTTAGAAATGAGTTTAATTTGAAAAGCTTCCTCAAGCTGAGTGCTGAGTTTGACGAGTATCTTCAAAAAAAATCTGATAAGCGATTGAGAGCAAGGTGGTGCATGTTTGATTTGTTGGGCAGGAGAGTGTTCAATGTAGTATTAACTCGTCAAGATAGTTTGAAAATGACCGAAGCCATTAAGTTGGCCAGTAATTTAAAAGACGACCAGCTGCTGGCAGAAATTTATGCTTTGGCTGCCGATATAGACTATGAGGGCGGTTATTTACTTTATAACTTAAAAGCTATCGAATTGCAAAAGGAAATAGGCTATCAATATTTTTCTTATGTTCAAAATAGGTTTTTAGGAGCAAGTTTATCGCTTTACAAAACCAAAGATTTTCGCGAGAGTATCAAATATGGAGAAAGGTGCCTGACTTTTAAAAAGGTGAAAGTTTATGAATGGGACCCCATGGTTTATATTTTCCAGCTGGATGTATTGGGAGCCTCGCATTTAGCGCTAGGCGAATATAAGGAGGCCATTAATTACTATAAACAAATTATAGACACCCTACAAAAAAAGCCTATACATCCTAAACCTGATGAGCTATGGATAGCGATAGCCAGAGGGAACATTGGCAGATGTTATTTTTACGAAGGAAATGCTGCAGCTGCGTTGCCTTTGATCAATCAGCAATTACAAGCAGGTATTAAATACCAACAATATAACAATATTGCCATTGCCCAAAATGTTAGGGGCGAAATATTTTTAAGCCAAAAGCGATATGGAATTGCATTAATTGCCTTTAAAGAGGCCTTAAAAGCAGCCATTTTTAGCAAAAAAATGGACGACAAGGTGAAAGCTTCCAAGGGAATTGCTGTTGCCTATACCTACTTGGGACAGACGGATAGTGCTGTTTATTATCAGCATAGTTATGGACGTTATCTGCAACAACAAAATGAGATGATCAATAACGGCAAATTATCCGCCATGAATGCCAGAATATTGTTTGATAACAGTCAACGGAACTTAGAAAAAGCTAATGAAAGCATTTCAGTATTACGGCAAACTAGGAATATCATTATTGGTGCTATCGTGTTGCTCATGATAATAGGTTGGTTGCTTTATAACAGGCAGGCACTAAAAATAAAGCTCGAAAAACAAGCGATGGCGTTTGAAAACTTGCAGGCAAAAGCTGCAGTAGATAAGGCTAAAAACAGCTTGCTCCAATTTAGGCATCAATTGGTTGAAAAAGATAAGCTCATTGTTAACCTAAAACAATCGTTACGAAAAAGTTCACTGCAACATGTGTTAGATGAAAAACTTATAGGTAAAAACTTACTGGCTTATGTATTGGTAACGGATGCAGAGTGGGAAATTTTTAGGGCTGATTTTGATAAGGTTTACCCTACTTTTTATCCAAGCCTTCGTGCCAAAATGCCCGGGCTTACCGCGGCAGAAGAGCGCCTTTCGAGCTTGATATTTCTACAGATGAGCAATAAGGAAATTGCTGGTACATTGGGGATTAGTGTAGATAGCGTGTCCAGAAGTAAGCGGCGCTTAAAGCAGAAGTTGCCCGTGCCAGCAGATCAAACCCTAGAAGTGTATATCTTAGCGCTCGTTGCCGACATTTGACCCCGCATTGTCCGTTTTTTGTCCGCCTTAAAACCTTGTTTAATTCTTGTTATGCCCCAATCTTTGTGGAGTTACAAATGCTTCATGAGGAAACAAGATGAAAACAAAAATCACTCTTCTTTTTATGTTATTGGGTGTTGCGCTATTACATGCGCAAATTACACCAAATGCCAATGGTATTGTTTATGTAGATGAACAGGGTTCTGGAAACAAATCTGGAGATTCGTGGGCCAATGCTGCGGAGATTAGACCCTCATTTATGGCAGCTAAAACCAATACTGCCATCCAGCAGATTTGGATAAAATCCGGGACCTATTATCCAACCAATGATACAGATAGGCAAAAATATTTGGAAATTACCCGTAATATAAAGGTTTACGGAGGGTTCAATGGCACCGAAAACCTAATTGCCGAAAGAGATTTGGCCACAAACACTACCACCCTTAGTGGGAATATCGGCAATGTCGCTACAAGTACAGACAATAGCTACCATTTGTTGGTGGTTTGGCCAAAAACTGATGCCGTTATCAGTGATCAAACGATAATAGATGGCATTGTATTTAAAGAGGCTAATGCCAATTCTGGCGCTGTAATTAATCAGGAATTGCCTTTATATATGGGAGCAGCACTATTTATTACCATCCAAGATTATAGTCAAAAAAGTTATCCCATAGTTTCCAATTGTAAATTTTTAAATAATGCGGCATATCAGGGTGGGGCAGCGATCTATTTTGATGGACTTTTAAGCACTTCAGAACAATTGTCGATTAAGCAATGCCATTTCGAGGGTAATTCATCCAGCTGGATAGGAGGTGCTTTGATGTTTTTCTACGATGAAGCATTTTTAGATGCGGGTAACACGGCGCAACACTATTACAATGTAGATGTAGCTAATTGTACATTTAAAAACAACAGTGTAAATAACAACTCGCAATCACGTGGGGCCGAAAGTTCGGGAGGTGCTATCTGCGCTTTAGGAAAAGGTAGTCTAACCGTAAGGAACAGTACTTTTAACGATAATGTCACGGCCATTACTTTTACAGCGCATAATTATGCTACCTATGGCAACGGAAGTGCAATAGCTGCGGTAAAAAAAGCTAATGTAACCATTTACAATTCGCTGTTTTATAACAACAATAAAGCTACTGTTTTTAACAGGGAGGCTAATCTGAAATTGATTAATTCAACCTTGCACCACGCAGCTAATGAGCTGATTTCATTGTCGATGGCTAGCTCTTTTGAATTTTATAACAGTATTGCATGGAATGATGCGGTCAATATTCCCGCCATTTTGCTGCCCGATAATCAGCCGCAGAGTGCTATAATTAAAAACAGTGTTCTCAATGCTTCGCCTGCCCTTGTATTAACCTCTTCGGCCAATGTTTTTTCCCAAAACCCTTTGTTTGCGGGGGCTAACAATTTTGCGCCCTCATCCGGTAGCGTTGCTGTAAATGCTGGTGATGACGCATTATACACCGGGAATGTAAATCTGTTAACGGATAAGGATATTTACGGAAATCCTCGTTTAGATGGAGCAAAGATTGATATTGGAGCTGTTGAATATCAAACCGCATTGCCGGTAACTTTGGTTGGCTTTAATGTGGCTAAACAATTAAATGGTGCTTTGTTGACCTGGAAAACAGAGACCGAAATTAATCATAAGGAATTTGTTGTTTTAAGGGCTGGTAATGGTGTTGATTTTAAGTTTTTAGGAAAAATTCCGGCTAAGGGACCGGGTAGCTATTCATGGTATGATGCCAGCCCGCAAGGAGGGAAAAACTACTATCAATTGCAGCAGGTAGACTACAATGGTTTGCCAAAAAACCTGGCAATGGGAGTACTCGATTTTCAGATCGCTTCAATATCAGCATATCCAAACCCTACTCAAAATATCATCAAGGTGGATTTGGCCGGCCACGTATTTAAAGAAGCGGCATTGTTTAATATGATCGGTCAGCAGCTCGAAATTAAAACGATACTTCCCAATGATGTTGCCGTTTCATTTGATCTGTCCAAATTCTCATCTGGCCTATACTTGGTAAAACTACTGGGCAATGAAACCAGCACGCTAAGGGTATTGAAACAATAGGTTTTATGAGTGGGGAAAAAAATAATAAGCTATTGATGTGGTTGTTGGTGATAGCCGTAATATTGATTATTGCGGTGTGGTGTTACTACCAGAATCAGATAAATAGATTTTGACCATGATAATAAGGCTGTTTGGGTAGGGAAATAAGGTCGAAATTTATCCTTTATGGCTGCTAAATTATGTTTGCAGGCCGCTAGGCAACCGTTTATATCATAGCCGCCAACTATTCCTCCGTTGGCGGCTATCAAAATTAATAGGTATAATGGGCCAGTAGGTATTGGTATAAGTCTGCTACGGTAGGCAGAAGCTCTAACTGCTCATCTGGGATTTCACATCCAAATTCGTTCTTAGCTTTAATAACAAGCTCTGTGGAGGATAAATCATCACCGCCAAGGGCGTTGGTTTGCCACAATACCGTATCCAGTACGGCAGCGGGATTACAGCCATAAACCTCTACAAATAAGTTCACCAGCCTGTCACGGAATGCAGGGTTTGGGTTGCCGCCGCCATTACCTGTAATTGGTGTAAGGACGTTTGTGGTAATGGGACTGCCTGCCGGAATCCAGGCTTGATGTAGAAGGGCATATTTATAGGTAGTTTTTACACCGCTTATGTTTTCCTCAACTTTAACCTCGCCATTCCACGAAACTAATACAGGTCCGTTGGTTGGCTGGCTTATGGAAAAGCTACTTGGTTTTGGAGAATAGGAAGTTGTAATGGTTTTAATGATATTTGAATTGGAATCGTAAATATTGTGGATATTGACAGTGCCACTTGAGGTGAGGTCTTTGATTTCTGTAATTTTACCATCCGCTTTTTCTGAAATCTTGCAGGCAAAGGTTACATTGATATTGCCGTTGGCTATTGGCGTTTGAATAAAATCGCTATGGCTGTTGGGAGCGGTAACGGGGTTTATTTTGTTTGTTACATATTCCACCCAGCTTCCTACGGAGGTTAAGTTCTCTACATCGCCAGTACTGAACTGAATGTTAAAAAAATCTCTTATTTCGGTTGAAATTTCTAGGAGGTCAAGCTCATCTGCACCAAGATCATTTGTTAACGAGGCACCATAGGTAATTAAATTAAGCGGGAGGCCTAGCTGCTCGCTAATAATTCGTTTTACTTCCGTTTCTACTTGATACGGAGTGGTTACGGTGCTGGAATAGCTGGTTTTTTGCCCAAGGTCTGTGGTCCAAAGCAGGTCCTTATTTTGGTTTAGGGGTTGTGCGGCCAGTTCGTCTTTTTTGCAGCCAAAGCTGCAAATGGTGGCCATAAACAGGCAACCTAACAGGATTTTGTTTTTTTGAAGCATTATTTATTTGTTTTTGAAAATGTTAGTAAGCTTGATTTTCCTTGGTGTAGGGGTGGGCAAAAGGTACTAGGCTGAATCGGGTAGAAATTTTAGCGATTGGCGGAGATGGGGTTGCGGTAGCACGTTGAATTTCCTTTGCGAATTGACCATTGTACCACTGTATTTGCCAACTAAACCTGATTGCAGGCGGCAGCGCCCAGAGCGTAGCGAGGGCCTAAAGCCGGAAAGCAGGGCCGCATTTTCCCAAGCGCTTGTGTGGTTGATTTTCAAAAAAACTAACTGATGTAGTCTCTGTCCTCGTCGCTTAGGGCGCTTTTCTGTTCGTTGGCGTAGTTTTTTTCCACTTCATCATTATAGCTGCTGTAGGTTTTGCGGGGCCTGCCGGCAATGAAACCCAAAATAAAGCCGGTTAGGATACAGATGCCGATGACGATCAATTTTGATACTTCTACGGGCTTGCCGATAAGGAAGTTGAACTCAACCGCGTCGTTGTTGGCCACTAAAAACAGGGTGAGTAGTGCGGTAATGACAATGATGAATATGGTTTTGCCTTTCATGTTTTTAGAAATAATAGTTGAATAACACTTCGAATATAGGATTTTGATTGTAGATGTTGTTAACAAAAATTAAGCGGGCGCCCACATCGGCCACGGGTTGGTAGCGCAAAAGGTTCATGTCGCTACGCAATTCGATGCCGAAAGTTTTGGGCTGTGCCAAATTGGTTTCCTTGCCAATGTTTTCGTAGTGGCTAAAAAAGTTTGCCCTTACATTCCTGATGTAGGCAAATGGGCCAATTTCCAAATCTGGAAATAAAAACGGGAAGCGATAGTTGAGCAGTAATGTGTTTTTCAGTAGGCTTTTTGCCCTGATTTGGTTGTAGCCGTAAACCGTGGGAATGTCATTAACGGTTCTGAAAGTGCCGCTGTTTTGTTGGTAGCTAAAGCTGGTTAGTAGGGTATGGTTTTTAGCCAGGCCCGGGAAATAGAAGAAGCTTTCGAAGGCAAAAAGCCGCCCCGTAAGGCTGCGGTCAAACGGTAAATTTTGATATTTAAGTTCGATAAGCTGTGCCCATTTAGGTGCAATATCCCGCTCTGCGCTGCGCACCTGATGGTTGAAGCCTATCCTGTAGCTCATCGGGAATTCGATGGTGTTTACCAATCTTTTGTCGTCAACGGGGTTGAAATGCCGGTTTACATAATAGGTTCCCGCTTCGCCTATAAAGCTAAAAAGGTGGTTGAACGAGTTAAAACTTATGGGCAGCGAAGTGGTCAGGGCGAGGTAATCTTCACGCCATTTGGCCTGGTGAATGGCATTTTGGTAGCGGTAATTGGCCAAACGCGGCCTGTTACGATAGTTGAGGTTGATGACCGGATAGAGTGCTTTGTACTTGAACCCGGCATTGTACTCGAAACGGCGCAAGGAGCTCTCATAGGTAACGCCGGCGTAAAAGCTGGCGGTGTTCAGCAGGTCGTCGGATTTAAGCTGTAGGCCTACGCGTTCTACATTGTCATCAGAAGTAGGGCTAATGCTGTGGAAATTGAACAGATGCTTTAGCGGGCTGTAACTTCTAGAGCTGAAAGTGCTATCGGGAACGTGGGCAAACACATAGTCTTCGGGCTGGGTAGGCTGGCCAAAGTATACAAAGTGGTCTTGGGGTATGGCTGTTGGCTGTAACTCGGTTTTAGCGATCTCGTAGCCCATCAACTGGTAGTTGTTAAACAAAAGTGTTTTGCCGTCTGCTGGAAAGCTGGCATTGAAGGCGCCGTATTTTGAGGCTGTGAGCGCACTGATCTTTTTGGAGGCGGGGTCTATCTCATAAATATTATCTACGCCGCTAAAATGGGCGTTAAAGGCGATCTTATCGCCAAAAAATATTGGCCTGCTTAGCTGCTGCCTACTGTTGCTGATTAATTGGCTAATGTTTTTACCGTCTTTTAGCCAAAGCGATTTCCCTTTTTCGGTAACGGTAATCCAAGTTGTTTTGCTGCCATTTTGGTTAAATGCAGGTGTTTGGATTTGGTCGTTTGTTGGATTAGCCAAACTGTCGATGATTTTTCCCGTGGCGATATCCAGGGTGACCAAAGTGTTTTGATTGCTAAGATCAATCCTTACGGCAAGGAGTTTTTGGCCGTCGGCCGAAATGCTTGGTGCAAATAACCGGGTTTGGTGAGTGAGCTGTTGCTTTTTGCCGCTTTGTAAGTCGTAAATGCAAATCACATTGTAGCTTCGTTGTTTGTACCTCGGATCTTCCCGTCGCTCGTCCCAAACGATTTTGCCATTTCCGTAACTGTACCATGGCTGCTCTTGGTATCCAATTTTCAAAAGTACCTTTTCTTTGCCATTTGGAGCCAGGCTAACGAAAGCTGGGGTTTCGCTCTTGCTCTGCTTAATGGCAACGATATTTTGGTTGGGTAGCTGGGTAGGTAAATGGTAGTTGGTAGCGTAAGTGCTTTTGGGGTTTAAGCTTGGGTAATTGACAGATTGATTTTGGTCGTTTTGTTGGGCCCAGGCAGCCCTTAAATCATCAAGTGTTTTGAGGTAGTATTGCCTGGTATTTTTACCAGTAAATTTTTTAAGACTTTGCGAAAAAGGGTAGAGTCTTAAAGGACGTTTGTTGAGGTCGGAAAGTAACTCGTTTGCGATGTTGTTTCCATAGTTTTTTTGGAGGTTGGAATTGATCAAATAACCCAGTTGATAATAGCCGGGTGTCACGTCTTTTTCAGAGCCGAAATAAGCCTTGGAATAGTTGAAGTTTTTGCCCGCTAAAATGGAGGTTCTGAATGGCATAATCCAGTTGGGCTGACGGCCTCTTCCCGAGTAGGTCAACGAGGTCTCGGTGCTTACCGCATCGCCTTCCAAAAACCAAAGTGGAGTGCTCACTCCAATATAGCCAAAGTAAACTTCTTCGGGAAAGGGAAAGCCCTTGGTTCCGCTGATTTTATTGAACTGGGCAACGTGCCTCAATTCATGAACTGCGAGGTTGTTTAACCACTCTTGACTATCGAATTGCTGAGAGGGCATAGTGTAGAATTGTGATTTTTTTGGGGCTAGCTGTACAAAGCCATTTGAGGTGGTTCCTTGGTTTTGTAATACAATAGGGATAATGGTTTTGCTTTCGCCCAGGCTTCGGCCCACGGTAGGGTAGATGTAGGCGAAAGTATTGGCCATTCGCTGCGCTTCTTTTTCGAGCGAGCTGGGATAGATGATTTTGAAGCCGCCGTGTTCAATTTGCCTCCATTTTACACTAAGCGGCGTTTGGCTTTCATCAAAAAACTGCGAAAAAACCGCTTGTGAACAAAAACTTAATAATAGTGAGGTTAATATTCTGAATTTCAATTGATTTTTATTTTATATGTTGGTGGTATAAATTGTTTGCTAAAAAAATTAGTTTTTGTGCTGGTTTTTGATTTTATTTTATGTTTATTTATTGTTGATATTGTTGATTTAAATTTACTGATTTTTAGAAATTTATATGTTTTTAAAATAAAAACGTTTCAGCTGTTTTTTTTAAGATCGTTAAGGGTGTTTTTAGTGTTGTTTGGCTTATTTTTCGATTTCTAAGATAGGTTATTTTATTGATATAACTTGTACACTATTGATGCTTATTTTTTTGAAGTAAAATTCATCTTATTTTTGAATATGTATAGCGAAATTAAAATTTTAAACGTAGCTGCCGTGTTACGGATAGACTTGAAATAGCTGGAATATTTCATCTGCTAATGAAAAAATGATCAGATTTTAGCATGGTTTTTTTTGAAATCAACGGCGGGCTTACGCTCAAAATTATGTTGGTTTTTAAAGGTAGATAGTGTATTTTTTTTCTTTATGTTTTGGTGGAATTTGTTTGGCTATCGATAAGCTTGGCGTAAGGAGTGCGCTTGTTGGTGTATCGGATTTAGTTCGGGCTTTTTGGTTTTTTGAATTTAACTCGTTGCTTTTTGCTGTCGGGAAATATGATTACGGATGAGCTTTTTGACCATTGGTTTTGGCGGGTTTTTTAAGTTTTTTAGCGTGTTGTTTTGTAGGGCGCTTGGGGTGTTTTCCACGGGATTTGCGTGGCAAGAAATAGCCTGTATTTTGCGTTTTTTGATTGTTAGGTTTGAGGTGTTTTTTCGCTTGCTTTAAGCGGGTTGTTGACCGGTTAAAATGGCCCGTTTTACTGTCGGTTTTTTCTTCAGAAAATACGACTGCTTCAGGTTGTTTTTGGTAACTGGTTTTGGTGTTGAAATGGAGCGGGAAACTAAGTTTTTTACACCTTTTTCAAGGCGCTTTTTGATGCGATTTTGAAAGTGGAACGGGAGGGGATGAGTGCCTTTGGGCAGGCACCCGGTTTAGTTTTTTTTAACGGTATTTACGCTCGTCAAGAACCAATTTCCATTGGTCTGTTTCCGCATAATACTTGATGATTTCGTTCCTCTTGAGCAGTAGTTTTCGTAGGTATGAAGTTAGGATTAGTACATTAAAAAGCTTCCCCAATATTCCGCAAGGCGTGCTAAAATCGAAATGATCTGTCATGGTCACCCAGCCATTTACCTCCTCAAATTTATGGGTATGGTAAATCGATTTGAAGGCGCCTTGTATTTGTTCGTCAACAAAATAATAGGGCCTTTCAAAGGCGGTAATTTTTGAGCTTAGCGTTTGCTTGAGGCCAAAATGTATGGCCTGCCAGGTTACGTGTTCATTTAGGCCAATTAGCCCGCTGGTAACGCCAGATATGGCTTTTTCGGAGGTGTGCGCTGTCGAAATTTGATGCAGGTCGATACTTCGGGACAAATCAAAGCAAATGTCAATAGGGGCGTTTATTTCAGTAACGAGCTCAATTTTTGGCATAGTACTGGTTTGCTTAAAATTATTTGGGCGCTCTGCGTAACAAATATAGGCCAAGTATGGCAAATATTACTACAGGCAGTAAATTGGCTACTAGCGGTGGCAAACCGCCCTTGGTAGAGAACATTTTGGCGAACTGATTGAGTACAATGAACAAAAAGCTCAATACAATGCCAATTCCCAATGGTAAACCCACCCCGCCGCGTACCTTTCTAGAAGATAGGGCCACCCCAATCAGGGTAAGTACAAAGGCCGATAAGGGCTGTATAAAACGCTTATATTGCTCAAAAAGCAAATCGTTCATTACGCCAGACCCCCTAATTTTTTCTTTCTTGATTTTGTCTGCCAGCTCTCTGCTCGTCATGCTTTCTACCACGTTATCGTACACCGAGAAATCATCAGGTTTCATGTCTAGTACGGTATCCTTAGTTTTGGTGTTGCCGTAAACCATGCTTTCCTTTAAACCGTCGATATTACGGGTCGTATAATTGCTCAGCTTCCAAACTCTTTTCACCGAGTCGTAGCTAATCTGCTCGGCCATCAGCTTTTTTTCCAATACATCGCCTTTAAAACGATCTAGCGTAAACCTGTAGCCGATGTTGCTGCGGTTATCGAAATTATCAATAAAAATATAGGTATGTTCATCTATTTTCATGTGAATGTTCGACTTGGTATAAGGGTCGTTTTTCTTGATAACCTGATTTTCGAAGCTGTTCTTGATTTTGTTGGTGTACGGCAGCAAGAAAAGGTTGGCGCCCAAATTCAGCGCAAAAATGATAAAAGCCGAGATGAAATAAGGCCTTAAAAAACGGTTGAAACTAACCCCGCCGCTTAAAATGGGGACAATTTCCGTATGATCGGCCATTTTTGCCGTAAAAAAGATCACCGCGATAAAATTCATCAACGGCGAGAGCATATTCACATAAAATGGAATAGAGCCGGCGTAGTACTGGGAAAAAATCTCCCATATCGTCATGTCGTTCTCCAGGAAATCATCCAGTTTTTCCGAAAGGTCAAAAATCACAATTACCACCACAAATACGGCCAGGGTGTACACAAAAGTGCCCAGGTATTTGCCAATAATATAGGCGTCTATGATTTTCGAACGTCGGAAGAGAAATTTCATTTAGAGTTTTGTTCCTAAGATAGTAACCATTTTGTTTTTCCACTCATAAAACTCGCCGCTAATGATTTTTTCACGGGCCTCATTTACCAGCCAAAGGTAAAAATGCAAGTTGTGCAGCGTGGCAATTTGCGATCCCAAAATTTCTTTGCTGTGCATCAGGTGCCTTAAATAGGCTTTAGAGTAAACCTGGTCGGCCAAAAGATCGCTGTCGGCATCAATTGGCGAAAAATCATTGGCCCATTTTTTATTGCCAATATTGATGATACCCTTTCTGGTAAACAGCATGCCGTTTCTGGCATTTCTGGTAGGCATTACACAATCAAACATATCTACTCCTAACGCAATATTCTCCAAAATATTGATTGGCGTGCCCACGCCCATTAAATAACGGGGTTTTTCGTAAGGTAAAATATCACAAACCACTTCCGTCATGGCGTACATTTCCTCCGCTGGCTCGCCTACCGACAGGCCGCCAATGGCATTGCCTTCACGATCCATCGAAGCGATAAACTCGGCAGATTTTACCCTTAAGTCTTTATAAACCGAGCCCTGTACAATAGGGAACAAGGTTTGGTCGTAGCCATATTTGGGTTCAGTGGCGTCAAAACGTTCGCAGCACCTTTTCAGCCAACGGTGGGTCATATTGATCGAGTTTGCCGCATATTTATAATCGCAAGGATAAGGCGTACATTCATCAAAGGCCATAATGATATCCGCACCAATGGTACGTTGGATATCCATGGCATACTCTGGCGTAAACAAATGCTTTGAGCCATCAATATGTGAACGGAAAGTAACTCCCTCTTCCTTAATTTTACGTACCTGGCTTAGCGAATACACCTGGTAGCCGCCGCTGTCGGTTAAAATGGGCCTGTCCCAGCCAATAAACTGATGCAGACCGCCCGCTGGTTCCAGCACATCCAAGCCCGGACGTAGGTACAGGTGATAGGTATTGCCCAATATAATTTGGGCCTTAATGTCGTCCTTTAATTCTTTTTGGTGTACCGCTTTTACCGTTCCGGCGGTGCCTACAGGCATAAAAATAGGGGTTTGTATATCGCCGTGAGCGGTGGTAATTACACCTGCTCTTGCTTTGGAATGTGGGTCCTTTGCCTGTAAGTTAAATTTCATGCGTTGCTTTCCTCTTCAAAAATCCGACAAAAGTAAATATTAATTGTCAAATTGTACCCTAAACCTTGTAGGTTTCTAAGGTTGCCCTTAAAAGCAAATGGCTTATGTACTAACTTTTAAAACTTCATTAACCAATAGGACAAGAAAAGCAAAATACCTGCTGCGATCAATGTCATTCCCGCTTTCCGCTTTACTTCGCACCGCTGGCGCTGCTGCTCGTGCCCGCTACAATCGGGTTTATCGCACTACTGCTGTGCACAGGTTTAAGTATCCTAAACCCGATTGAAGTGGAAATACTTTTTGTTTTACCTGTAGGTTAAGGCAGTTCAGGAATAGATTCCTCTTTCCTTGCAACGATAGCAAAGGAACCACAAAAAGATTATAACGGAAAGCGGGACTAATGCTGCGATAAAAAGCTGACGAACATTGCTTTTCAAAAATAGAATTTGATGTTTTTATAATGACGATCAGTAGATGAGCTTATGGCTTGTACTGTCATCATCCATTACAAAATTAAACTAGCACCCTGTATTATCACCCACCATTAGAGAAGCGAAAATCCGAAGGATTTCCATCCTTATAGAGAAATATGTACGCGAAGTCATGCGACTCCGTAGGAGTCGTATACAAAGCACATAGGCCTATTTTTATAAATATTTGACCTCTTCGAGGTCTTAAACCTGAATTTATGGACAAGGTTTATACTTTTTGCTCATGGAACCCAGGTTTATTAAACCCGATTGTAATGGAAAGCCCACAGCCGAGTAAAACGAGGCGAGGACTTGTAATGAAAAGCGGGACTAATGCTGCGATGAAAGGCTGACAAACATTGCTCTCAAAAATAGAATTTGATGTTTTTATAATGACGATCAATAGAATGGTTAGTGGTATAGGCATTTCGTCATCTCGACCTTGTGGAGAGATCTTTGGATATGTTTATACAATGGTTAGTGATGGTTTAGTGCGGGTGGTTGGTGATAACACCAACCACAGGTCTAAAAATTTCCTTATCCGAGAAGCAACGTTCCTTCTATAAGTTTCGAATTTCTTGCTTTTACAAGCAATTTCCTCTTTAGAGCAGCAAAGTTTCCTTGTCCGAGAAGCAATGTTTCTTCTACAAGGTTCGAATTTCTTGCTCTTACAAGCAATTTCCTACTTAGCGCATCAAAGTTTCCTTATCCGAGAAGCAATTTCGACCCTCAAAAGCTCAAAGCCGAACCTTTTACAAACAATTTTGTCCATAAAGCAGCATATTGCTTTATCCGAGAAGCAACATTGAACCTCCAAGCTCCGAATTGCTCCTTTTAGAAGCAATTTACCTCTTGTTATCACCCATCATTAGAGAAGCGAAAATCCGAAGGATTTCCATCCTTACAGAGAAATATGTACGCGAAATCATGCGACTCCGTAGGAGTCGTACCCAAAGGACATAGCTCTATTTTTATAAATATTTGACCTCTTCGAGGTCTTAAACCTGAATTTATGGACAAGGTTTATACTTTTTGCTCATGGAACCCAGGTTTATTAAACCCGATTGTAATGGAAAGCCCACAGCCGAGTAAAACGAGGCGAGGACTTGTAATGAAAAGCGGGACTAATGCTGCGATGAAAAGCTAACGAACATTTCCAAATCGTTAAACCCCGAAATTTTAACTACCTTTGTCGCTCGAAGCAGAATTTCTTTAATCATTTAAAGCAACTCGAAAGTTAGTCCTTCAACAAATGATTGTTCTAGCTTCTTCGTAAGTATGCCTCCTTTGGGGTTGTTTTACTTTTTACTTTTTACTTTTTACTTTTTACTTAAAAAAGAATGTTATTTTCACAATTAAGGCTAATTGAGCCTATACTAAAAGCCGTTGAATCTGAGGGATATCAAAAGCCAACGCCCATACAAGAAAAAGCGATCCCAAGCATTTTAAAACTAAAGGATTTGCTGGGCTGTGCGCAAACAGGCACCGGAAAAACGGCGGCCTTTGCCATTCCGATGTTGCAGATTTTGCACATGAGGCACTTAAAAACCAACAAGAAAGCCATTAAAGCCCTGGTTTTAACCCCAACTAGAGAATTGGCTATCCAAATACAAGAAAGTTTTAGTGTTTATGGCAAAAACCTGCCGGTTAAAAACACCGTGATTTTCGGCGGAGTTGGTCAACAGCCACAGGTTGAAGCACTAAAAAAAGGAGTAGACATTTTAGTTGCTACCCCGGGAAGATTGCTAGATTTAATGGCGCAGGGACATATCAACTTGAGCGAACTAGAAATCTTTGTACTGGATGAAGCCGACCGCATGTTGGATATGGGATTTATCAACGACGTAAAAAAGGTTGTAAGTAAACTGCCCCAAAAAAGACAAACCTTATTTTTCTCGGCCACTATGCCTGCTGAGATACAAAAACTGGCCAATACCATTTTAAAAGATCCGGTATTGGTAGAAGTTACTCCCGTTTCTTCTACCGCCGAAACCATCAATCAATCCGTTTACTTTGTAGACAAACCGGATAAAAGGAAGCTCTTAAAACACCTGCTGGACGACCTTAAGATCAATCACACCCTGATTTTTACCCGTACTAAACATGGTGCCGACAGAATTGCGAGAGACTTGGTTAAAGATGGCGTGAAGGCTGCCGCTATTCACGGAGATAAGTCTCAGGGAGCCAGGCAACGTGCCCTAACCGAGTTTAAAGACAGAACTTTGAGGGTATTGGTAGCTACCGATATTGCCGCCAGAGGAATTGACATTGATGATTTAACCTATGTTTTCAATTACGACCTCCCCAATGTGCCCGAAACTTATGTGCACCGCATTGGCCGTACAGGCAGGGCCGGAGCCAACGGCAATGCCATTTCCTTTGTTGATGCCGAAGAAAACGAGTACCTCATTGCTATCCACAAATTGATCAAAAAGGTGATTCCAATTGTAGAAGATCACCCCTACCCTTTGAGCTGGCAAAGCATGCTGGCCAGTAAAGAAGTTGTGAGGAAACCACAAAAAGACTCCAAAGCAAATGCTGGAGCAGCGAGCAAAAAGAAACGGAAATTTCACAAGAGTAGAAAATAGCTGTGGAGCGCAACTGAGCTACAAAAATGAAACGATAGTCCGGCTTTCCGCTGTAGTCCCTCCCTTTGGTCGGGCGCTGCCGCTGCAATCCGGGCTATTTTACGCCCGTCCTGAACCCAAAATAAAGCCAGCCACCAAGTCACCAACGCCTATACAGGGGCAGTTTTTACCGTAGCGCTTCGTCACGCCGGTCTTATTCCGGCATCAGCTGGAATATGCCCTAACCGCAAATGCCAATTGATAGCCAACAATTTATATCATTGCTAAACAGGCATGCTATTAAGCTTTCCTAAGCTTAATAATTTTAAGCCAGTGCATCAATTTCATCATGGGGTAGGTTGGATCAAACTCCCACCAGCGAGTGGCAAAATTAGGCGAATTTGGCCTTTTATGGTGGTTATTCTGGAACAGTTCCCCCATCAACAGAAAATCCCAAGGTAGCGAGTTTTTACTATGGTCATCGTTATCGTGATTGGAGTACCCATATTTGTGCCCACACCAGTTTACAATTGCACCATGAATTGGGCCCATCAAAAAATGGATGGGCAGTAGTAAAAACATCCACCATGAGGTAGCAAAAGTTACATAAAACCAAATATAGAATAAACCGCATGCAATACGCCAAAACCATGAATCCCCTATTCTATCAATAATTGGCCACTCAGGATAGTTTCCTCTAAAAGCAGGTTCTGGCTCTATTTTATGGAGTAAATAAGCCAGGTACATATTCTTAGTAGCAATCATCATCCCAAAAACATCTTTAAAGAAGTGCGGCGAATGCGGATCTTTTTCGGTATCACTATAGGCATGGTGCATGCGGTGCAAAATGGCATAAGCCCGCGGATTTAAAAAAGAAGAACCTTGCGAAATCAACAATAACAGATAGAAAAAACGTTCCCAAAACTTATTCATCTTAAACATTTTATGCGATGAATAACGGTGAAGGAAAAAAGTTTGGCTAAACAATGATAAAAACCAATGTGCCAGGAAAAAATATAAAATAATCATACAAAAGGGCAAGAATAGCTTTCTTGCCATAAATTTATTTTGAGTTAATATTTGGGGACAAGGTTATCTTCCGAAATCGTCCTGAACGCGTACAATATCATCCTCGTCCGAAGGGTTATTAGCGTCTGTATGCTGCCATATTTCTGCTACCACGCCCCAATCGTCAAGTCCAATTAAACGATGGCGTTCACCTTGGTGCAGTTTAATCTGCTGGTTTACCGCATAGGTTTTAAGCTCGCCCTCTTGGTCGGTTTCGCTTGTTTTAATCCCAACGGTACCCGTAACTACCTGCCAAATTTCAGCCCTCCTATGGTGGTACTGCCATGAAAGCCTGGCATTTGGTGCTACAATTAATATTTTGGGGCTTAATTTACCCCCTATCTTTAAGGTATCTACATCCAATCTGTCAAAATAAGTATCGGCAAATTGCTGAGCTTGAGCTTCATCTATCACAAAAAAGCCACCCCAGGGCCTGGTTTCGTCCCTATTGATAACGTTAAATCCTTCTAATTTTAAGCGCTGGGCCACGCTATCAAAAATATCTCTCTTTTGAGTGTCCATAACTTCAAAAATAACAGTTAAATTCTAAAACAAATGTATTATTAGCTAGTTTTAAAAAATAAATGAATACTTATTGGCTGTTAGGAACAAGCAGCTATTTTACAGAGGTTGTTGTTGGGGCTATGCCCACGCTCGCCATGCCAAAGAAAGCCCTCCCCACTGTCGGTGTATTTTCTTTGATAGAAATTCAAATAGTTTCTTACTGGCCACTTTGCCTTTTTATTTGACGCTTACCAATAGCGATAAATCCCAGGAACAATATCAGCAACAAAAGCGTAATCAGCATGCAGTTAAAGATCACTTGCTGCAGCCCTAATTTGCTGACGTTTAAAAAAGGATATGGATAAAAATCAGCATAATTTCCCCTGGTGAGCACAAATAAGATATAAATCAAGGGAAAAACCAGCCATCCCCAAATGTTAGCCCATTTCAATTGATATTTGGGCACAAAATAAATCCAATAGGTTAAAAATAGAATGGGAACAATTACGTGGAGCAGTTCGTTTAGCACAATTGCCCAACCATTTAACACCCATAAAAATCTTAAAACCGCATTGTAAACCAATGCAACTACCGCAATATATACCGTAATGGCAGTAATTACACTTGGCTTTTTAAAGAACCTGCCCAAAGCAGTTTGGGGCATTAACAGTATTGCCGTTGCACATAGCGCTACCAGCAAATTACTGTCAATGGTAAAGTAGCTAAAAAACCTCACCAACAACTCACCACCAGTAGCCACTCCACTGTTAATATGCAAATAAAATTGAAAAACAAGGGCAAACCAGGTGGTTACCGTTAGCAAACCCAAATATATTTTTTCCGTTTGTTTCATGCTGCTCCATAAAAAAGCCACTTGTTAGGGCAAGTGGCTGTTCTTTTTAAGCTTGGGCGGTAGGGCCACCAAAACCCATAGGGAAAGGTGTTTCATCTTGGGTTTTAATACGCCCATGTGCGGCTTCAAACTTTTCGATATTGTCTTGCATGGCATGCATTAACCGTTTGGCATGCTCTGGAGTTAAAATAATCCTCGATTTTACTTTTGCCTTGGGGATGCCCGGCATCACCCTGATAAAATCCAACACAAATTCTGTATTGGAATGTGTAATAATTGCCAGGTTGGAAAAAATACCTTCGGCTACTTCTTCCGACAATTCTATATTTAATTGGTTTTCGTGCTGTTGTTGTTCCATATGAACAAAGCTAATACTTTAATTGAAAAGTGCTAAGTTTCTTAAAAAATGTTTACCGTCTTATGGTTACTATTATATGATCGTCGAATTTTAGAATGTATTGCGAACGAGCATTTGGGTAGCTAAGTGAGGCAATTGCTCATATTGCCAGTGTAAAGACTTACGAAGTTTTAAAAACTTCGTAAGTCTGCAGTTTGCCCACAAATTAAAATATTGCTTTATAAAAAAATCCCTAGCGAAAACGCTAGGGATTTATATTTACAAATGCTTTTCAGCACTGCTGCTTATTAAGCTTCTACTTCTTCTTGTTTTGAAGCCAATAATTTGTCGTACTCTTCTTGAGAACCTACAATGATACGCTCGTAGCCACGTACACCGGTACCTGAAGGAATCAAGTGACCAACAATTACGTTTTCTTTCAAGCCTAACATTTTGTCTTTCTTACCTGCAATTGCAGCTTCGTTCAACACTTTTGTAGTTTCCTGGAATGATGCCGCAGAAATGAATGATTTAGTACCTAATGAAGCACGGGTGATACCTTGTAGTACTGAACTTGCAGTAGCTGGCTTGGCATCTCTTACTTCGATCTGAGCTAAATCCTGGCGTTTCAATTGAGAGTTTTCATCTCTTAGTTTACGTAAAGAAATGATCTGACCTGGTTTTACGGTAGTCGAATCACCTGCTTCCACAACAACTTTCTTATCGAAGATTTCATCATTCTCATCCATGAAGTCCCAACGATCTACAGAATCGTTCTCTAGGAAACGGGTATCTCCCGGATCTTCGATATGGACTTTCTGCATCATTTGGTGTACAATTACCTCAAAGTGCTTATCATTGATTTTCACCCCTTGTAAACGGTAAACCTCTTGGATACCATTCACCAAGTATTCTTGTACTGCCGCAGGGCCTTTAATAGCCAAGATGTCTGCTGGAGAGATAGAACCGTCTGATAATGGCATACCCGCTTTCACAAAGTCATTATCCTGTACCAGGATGTGTTTCGAAAGTGGTACCAAGTATTTCTTCACTTCACCATCTCTAGATTCGATCGTAATCTCACGGTTACCACGTTTGATACCGCCCAAGGTTACTACACCATCAATTTCGGTAACAACGGCTGGGTTTGATGGGTTACGAGCCTCAAATAACTCCGTTACACGAGGTAAACCACCTGTAATATCTCGGGTTTTACCGGTAGCACGAGGAATTTTAACTAATACCTGCCCGCTTTGTACCGCATCACCTTCATCAACTGCAATGTGCGCACCTACTGGAATGTTGTAAGTTCTGATCAGCTCGCCTTTTTTATCCAATACCTTAATAGCAGGGTTTTTGGTTTTATCACGAGTATCGATAATTACCTTCTCGCGGTGGCCGGTCTGCTCGTCGGATTCTTCACGATAGGTAACCCCATCAATGATGGCATCAAATTCGATCTTACCTGCAAATTCCGAGATAATAACCGCATTATATGGATCCCAAGATACAATTTTATCGCCTTTGGCAACTTTATCACCTTCTTTCACATATAAAAATGCTCCATAAGGGATATTGTTGTTAACAATAACTTTATTAGTTCCCGGCTCAACAATTCTGAACTCCCCTGAACGGCCTAATACGATATCGATTACACCTTCTTCGGTAGTAGTTTGTACCGTACGTAAGTTTTCAAATTCAATAACACCATCAAATTTAGCGTTGATTTGCGACTCATTGGCAATGTTAGACGCCGTACCACCCACGTGGAAAGTACGAAGTGTTAACTGTGTACCCGGCTCACCAATTGACTGTGCAGCAATTACACCTACAGCCTCGCCTCTTTGAACACGTTTACCTGATGCCAGGTTACGTCCGTAACATAAAGCACAAACACCACGCTTGTTCTCACAGGTCAATACCGAACGGATTTCGATACCTTCCAATGGAGATTCTTCGATGGCCTTGGCTACATCTTCGTCGATATCTTGACCTGCGCCCACCAATAACTCGCCGTTTAACGGGTTGTACACATCGTGTAATGATGTACGACCCAAAATACGCTCGTATAAAGGCTCTACAATATCTTCGTTATCTTTCAATGCTGTAGTGTACATACCTCTTAAAGTACCACAGTCTACATCATTCACGATCATATCTTGCGCTACGTCATGCAAACGACGAGTTAAGTAACCCGCATCCGCCGTTTTTAACGCCGTATCCGCCAAACCTTTACGAGCACCGTGGGTAGAGATAAAGTACTCTAGTACCGACAAGCCTTCTTTAAAGTTCGAAAGGATCGGGTTCTCGATAATCTCACCACCAGAACCTGATTTTTGAGGTTTGGCCATCAAGCCCCTCATCCCTGCCAACTGACGGATCTGCTCCTTAGAACCACGGGCTCCAGAGTCAAGCATCATGTAAACAGAGTTGAAACCTTGATTATCTGATGATAACTGGTTCATTACAAACGTGGTTAAACGGTTGTTGATACGGGTCCAGATATCGATAATTTGGTTGTAACGCTCGTTGTTGGTAATGAAACCCATGTTATAGTTGTTTCTTACCTCTTCAACTTCATTGGCAGCTTGCTCCAATAAAGTGTGTTTCTCTACTGGGATGTTTACGTCTTGTAAGTTAAACGATAAACCACCACGGAAAGCACTTTGGAAACCTAGTTCTTTGATATCATCCAAGAACTTGGCCGAGCGGGCCATACCAGTCATTTTTACCACTTCGCCAATGATATCTCTTAAAGATTTTTTGGTCAATAGTTCGTTGATGTAACCAACTTCCTCTGGTACCATTTGGTTAAATAGCACACGGCCTACTGTAGTTTCAATCAGCTTGTTTACAATAGTACCATCGGCCTCTTTAACGTTAGCTTTAACTTTAATCCAGGCGTGCAGATCTACTCTTTTCTCATTGTAGGCAATAATTACCTCTTCAGCTGAGTAGAAATTCATATCCTGACCTTTTACTACTCTAGAAGCATCGGTTCTGCGGCCTTTAGTAATATAATAAAGACCCAAAACCATATCTTGAGAAGGTACGGTGATTGGCGTACCGTTAGCAGGGTTAAGGATATTGTGTGCAGCCAACATCAATACTTGGGCTTCCAAAATTGCAGCATTACCTAATGGTAAGTGAACTGCCATCTGGTCACCGTCAAAGTCGGCGTTGAATGCGGTACACACTAAGGGGTGTAATTGGATCGCTTTACCTTCAACTAATTTTGGTTGGAAAGCCTGAATACCCAAACGGTGAAGCGTAGGTGCACGGTTTAGCAACACTGGGTGTCCTTTCAATACGTTTTCAAGGATATCCCAAACCAGTGGGTCTTTTCTATCAACAATTTTTTTAGCTGATTTTACTGTTTTTACAACACCACGCTCAATCATCTTACGAATGATGAACGGTTTGTAAAGCTCAGCAGCCATATCTTTTGGTAAACCGCATTCGTGTAATTTAAGGTTCGGACCTACAACAATTACCGAACGGGCAGAATAATCTACACGTTTACCTAATAAGTTTTGACGGAAACGACCTTGTTTACCTTTCAAGATATCTGAAAGTGATTTCAAGGCACGGTTACCTTCAGTTTTAACAGCGTTTACCTTACGTGAGTTATCGAACAACGAATCCACAGCTTCCTGTAACATACGTTTTTCGTTACGTAAAATAACCTCTGGTGCTTTAATCTCGATCAAACGTTTTAAACGGTTGTTACGGATAATCACACGACGATATAAATCGTTCAAATCTGAAGTGGCAAAACGACCACCTTCCA
Organism: Pedobacter nanyangensis; assembly: GCF_003313505.1. Classification (GTDB taxonomy): domain Bacteria; phylum Bacteroidota; class Bacteroidia; order Sphingobacteriales; family Sphingobacteriaceae; genus Pedobacter; species Pedobacter nanyangensis. Next base: position 48,325 of record NZ_QMHO01000003.1, read on the forward strand.
ATGGAACTAATGGACGTAACTCCGGTGGAATAACTGGAACGATCTTGATGATCATCCACTCTGGGTTATTCTCGATATTCTCTCTTGAGCTACGGAAAGCCTCAACTACTTGAAGACGTTTTAACGCTTCGTTTTTACGTTGCTGAGAAGTTTCGTTAGCTGCTTGGTGGCGTAAGTTATAAGATAAGCTATCTAAATCAATACGTTTCAACAAATCTTCCAACGCCTCTGCACCCATTTTGGCTACAAATTTATTAGGATCTTTATCGTCTAGGTATTGGTTTTCTTTAGGTAATTTATCTAAAATATCAAGGTACTCTTCTTCAGTTAAGAAATCCATGAACTGGATACCTTGCTCAGCCATTAAACCAGCTTGGATAACTACATAACGCTCGTAGTAAATGATCAAGTCTAATTTTTTGGTTGGCAAACCTAAAAGATAACCGATTTTGTTAGGTAAAGAACGGAAATACCAGATGTGCGCTACAGGAACCACCAAGTTGATGTGTCCCATACGCTCTCTACGTACTTTCTTCTCCGTTACTTCAACACCACAACGGTCACAAACAATCCCTTTATAACGGATGCGTTTGTATTTACCGCAATGACATTCGTAATCTTTTACCGGACCAAAAATACGCTCGCAGAACAAACCATCACGTTCTGGTTTGTAAGTACGATAGTTAATGGTTTCAGGCTTTAAAACTTCACCGCTTGAACGCTCCAAGATATTCTCTGGAGAAGCCAAACTAATGGTAATGGAAGTGAAGTTACTTTTTAATTTATTATCCTTTTTGTAAGACATATTCTTTTTGAGTTGAAAGTTAAAAGTGAGAAGTTGAAAGTGGTCGAGACCTTAAACTTTCAACTTTTTACTTTATACTTTAGTCTAACGTAATATCTAAACCTAAGCCGCGTAGCTCGTGTACCAATACGTTGAACGATTCTGGTACGCCTGGAGTTGGCAGGTTTTCGCCTTTAACAATGGCTTCGTAGGTTTTGGCCCTTCCAATAACATCATCCGACTTCACAGTCAAGATCTCTTGAAGGATATTAGCCGCACCAAATGCTTCTAATGCCCAAACCTCCATCTCACCAAAACGCTGACCACCGAATTGGGCTTTACCACCCAATGGCTGTTGTGTAATTAATGAGTATGGTCCGATAGAACGGGCGTGCATCTTATCATCAACCATGTGACCTAGTTTCAGCATGTAAATAATACCTACGGTAGTTGGTTGATCAAATTTCTCACCTGTTAAACCATTGTTCAGGTAAGTTCTACCAGAAGCTGGCAAACCGGCTTTAGCAATCCACTCTTCTACCTCATCGCTCTTAGCTCCGTCAAAAATTGGGGTAGCAAACTTCACCCCTAATTCTTTACCGGCCCAAGCCAATACGGTTTCGTAGATTTGGCCCAAGTTCATACGTGAAGGTACGCCCAGCGGGTTCAACACAATATCAACTGGTGTTCCGTCATCTAAGAAAGGCATATCCTCATCACGTACAATACGGGCTACAATACCCTTGTTACCGTGACGGCCTGCCATCTTATCACCTACTTTTAGCTTACGTTTTTTGGCCACATAAACCTTGGCCATCTGAACAATTCCTGATGGAAGCTCATCGCCCACGCTAATGGCAAATTTATCACGTTTGTAAGCACCTAGCTCTTCGTTTACACGGATACCATAGTTGTGCAACAACATTTTGATCTGCTCGTTTTTATCATCATCAGTAGTCCATTTATACGGATTGATATGAGCATACTCTAAGTCTACCAACATTTTTTGCGTAAACTTGGCGCCCTTAGCAATTAAAAGCTCTTTGTATACGTTAAATACGCCTTGCGAAGTTTTACCGTTCACAATTTGGAACAACTTGTCAACTAATTCGTTTTTCAAGTTTTCCATGGCAATGTTGTATTTCTTATCTAGCTTCTCAATGGCTGATTTTTCTTCCGCTTTAGAAGTTTTCTTAGCCCTGGAGAATAATTTAGTATCGATAACTACACCTTTGATTGATGGCGGAGTTTTCAACGAAGCATCCTTCACATCACCAGCTTTGTCACCAAAGATGGCGCGAAGTAATTTCTCCTCTGGTGAAGGATCAGACTCGCCTTTTGGCGTAATTTTACCAATAAGGATATCGCCTTCCTTAACCTCTGCACCAATGCGGATGATACCATTTTCATCAAGGTCTTTAGTAGCCTCTTCTGAAACGTTAGGGATATCTGGTGTTAGCTCCTCCTCGCCACGCTTAGTATCACGTACTTCAAGTTCAAACTCTTCGATGTGTAGTGAAGTAAAGATATCTTCTCTAACAATACGTTCGTTAATTACAATCGCATCCTCAAAGTTATATCCTTGCCAAGGCATGAAAGCTACTTTTAAGTTTCTTCCCAGTGCCAGTTCACCGTCTTGAGTTGCATAACCTTCACAAAGTACTTGGCCTTTGGTAACTTTCTGGCCTTTCTTAACGATTGGCTTCAGGTTGATACAAGTATTTTGGTTGGTTTTCTTGAACTTGGTTAATTTGTAGGTTTTGCTATCTCCTTCGAAAGAAACCAAACGATCGTCATCGTTTCTTTCATATTTGATTACAATCTGATTGGCATCTACATACTCTACTACACCATTTCCTTCTGCGTTGATCAAGGTTCTTGAGTCACGAGCAACGCGACCCTCTAAACCGGTACCTACAATTGGCGCTTCAGGACGTAGCAATGGTACGGCCTGACGTTGCATGTTGGATCCCATCAAAGCCCTGTTCGCATCATCATGTTCCAAGAAAGGAATTAATGAGGCTGCGATAGAGGTAATCTGGTTAGGTGCAATATCCATCAAATCTAATTTCTCAGGCTCAATGATCGGGAAGTCACCTTCGTAACGTGCTTTAACACGTGGCGTAGCGAAATTACCTTTATCGTCGTACTGAGCATTAGCTTGAGCGATAGTTTTGCCATCCTCATCTTCTGCAGATAAGTAGATGACATCTTCATTCACAGAAACCTTACCATCAACTACTTTTTTGTATGGAGTTTCGATAAAGCCCAGGCTGTTGATTTTTGCGTGAACACAAAGTGATGAAATCAAACCGATGTTTGGACCCTCAGGAGTTTCGATAGTACACAAACGACCGTAGTGCGTATAGTGAACGTCACGAACCTCGAAACCTGCACGTTCACGAGATAAACCGCCCGGACCTAAAGCTGAAAGACGACGCTTGTGCGTGATTTCTGCCAACGGGTTGGTTTGGTCCATAAACTGTGATAGCTGGTTGGTACCAAAGAAAGAGTTGATCACAGACGACAAAGTACGGGCATTGATCAAATCTGTTGGCGTAAACACCTCGTTATCGCGGATGTTCATACGCTCACGGATTGTTCTGGCCATACGGGCCAAACCTACGCCAAATTGTGCGTACAGCTGCTCACCTACCGTACGTACACGACGGTTTGACAAGTGGTCGATATCATCCACCTCTTCCTTAGAGTTGATCAGTTTGATCAGATACTTCACGATAGCGATGATATCGTCTTTAGTTAAAACTTTAACATCATCAGGAGTATCCATTTTCAACTTACGGTTGATACGGTATCTGCCCACATCACCTAAGTCGTAACGTTTATCCGAGAAGAACAAACGCTCGATGATACCTCTTGCGGTTTCCTCATCAGGTGGTTCTGCATTACGCAAAGCACGATAGATGTTCTCCACGGCCTCTTTTTCAGAGTTCGAAGTATCTTTTTGTAAAGTATTATATATAATGGTATAATCAGCTTGCGATGCACCGTCATCTTTAGACAAGATGATGGTCTTAACACCAGCATCGATGATTAAATCAATATGCTCGTCTTCTAAAATGGTATCCCTATCTAAGATTACCTCGTTACGGTCAATAGAAACTACCTCACCGGTATCCTCATCTACAAAATCCTCTACCCATTTTCTAAGTACCCTTGCAGCAAGCTTACGCCCGATATATTTCTTCAAGCCTGATTTGCTCACTTTTACTTCGTCAGCTAAATCGAAAAGCTCCAAGATATCCTTATCAGAATCGTAGCCAATAGCACGCAATAACGTTGTTACAGGGAATTTTTTCTTACGGTCGATGTAAGCGTACATAACGTTGTTCACGTCTGTAGCAAACTCGATCCAAGAACCTTTAAACGGAATTACACGGGCAGAATACAACTTGGTACCGTTGGTGTGGCGGCTTTGGCCAAAGAACACCCCAGGTGACCGGTGTAACTGCGATACAATTACACGCTCTGCACCGTTAATTACAAACGTACCTTTAGGAGTCATATAAGGAATGGTTCCCAGGTATACGTCTTGTATAATGGTTTCAAAATCTTCGTGCTCAGCATCGTTACATGAAAGCTTCAATTTAGCTTTCAACGGAACGCTGTAAGTTAGCCCACGGTCAATACATTCTGCGATGTCATAACGAGGTGGGTCAATAAAATAATCTAAAAACTCTAAAACAAAGATGTTTCTAGAATCTGTGATTGGAAAATTTTCAGCAAACACTTTGAACAAGCCTTCGGTGTGACGGTTGTCTGAGGTGGTTTCGATCTGAAAAAATTCTCTAAATGATTGCAACTGCACATCCAGAAAATCTGGATAATCGATAATGTGCTTACTACGTGCAAAATTTACTCTTTGGTCGACTTTATTTGCCAAGGGACTAAATTTAATTTAGTTTAAGAATAAACTATTTTTTGGTTTTAAAAAGGGAACATTCCATAAACCAAACAAAATGAAATGTTTATAAACGGGAATAGACTCCAACTTTACAGTCGGAGTCTTTTCTTTTGAGTTTTGTTAAAATTAAGTGATTACTTAATCTCAACTACAGCTCCAGCTTCTTCTAATTGTTTTTTAAGAGCTTCTGCTTCGTCTTTAGCAACACCAGCTTTCAATTCTTTAGGTGCACCGTCAACTAGGTCTTTAGCTTCTTTCAAACCTAAACCAGTTAAGTCTTTAACCAATTTTACTACTGCTAATTTTTGACCACCAGCATCTTTCAAGATTACATCAAAAGATGTTTTCTCTTCAGCTGCAGGAGCATCGCCACCAGCAGCAGGAGCAGCAACAGCTACTGCAGCAGCAGCAGGCTCGATACCGTACTCGTCTTTTAAGATTTGAGCTAACTCATTAACTTCTTTAACTGTTAAGTTTACTAATTGCTCAGCAAACGCTTTTAAATCTGCCATTTTATTAAGATTTTAAAAAATTTTACAAAATTGTTGTTTGTTTAAATACGAACTTATCAGGTGTTCGTTAACCTCTTTCTTGCAATGTTTTAACAATACCTGCAATTTTACCTCCGCCCGATTGTAGTGCAGAAACAACATTTTTAGCTGGTGATTGTAATAGACCAATGATTTCGCCAATAAGCTCCTCTCTTGATTTAAGGCTTACTAATGCGTCTAATTGGTTATCTCCAACAAAGATTGCTGTATCTACATACGCTGCTTTCAGCACAGGTTTCTCTTCTTTATTTTTCCTAAGGGCTTTGATCAGCTTGGCTGGAGCATTACCTACTTTAGAAAACAATAAAGCCGATTGGCCTTTTAATGCTGGGAAGATATCTGATGAGTCGCCTTCTAATCCTTCGATCGCTTTTTTGATCAAGGTATTTTTAGCAACCTTCATTTCGATACCACTCTCAAAACACTTGCGACGGATGCTATTTACTTTCTCAACAGATAGGCTAGAAGTATCGGCAATATAGAAATTACCATACTCTTGCATTTTCTCCTGTAGTGCTAAAACTACTTCTTGTTTTTCTTCTCTGTTCATAATTAGATCCCCGCTACTGATTTAGTTTCCACTGAAATTCCGGGACTCATTGTAGAAGACACGTGAATGCTCTTGAAATAAGTTCCCTTTGCTGCAGAAGGTTTTAATTTTGAGATCGTTTGAAGTACTTCTAACGCATTCTCGTATAGTTTCTCCGGAGAGAATGATACTTTACCGATTGAAGCGTGAATGATACCAGTTTTGTCAACTTTAAAATCGATCTTACCACCTTTTACGTCAGTTACAGCTTTACCAACTTCGTTAGTTACTGTACCTGATTTTGGGTTTGGCATTAAGTTACGTGGACCTAAAACACGGCCCAACTTACCAACTTTTGCCATACACGCAGGCGTAGTGATAATAATGTCAACATCTGTCCAACCACCTTCAATTTTAGCAACATACTCGTCTAAACCTACGAAATCTGCTCCTGCTGCCTTAGCTTCTTCTTCCTTATCAGGAGTTACCAAAGCTAAAACGCGAACAGTTTTACCGGTGCCGTGAGGCAATGTAGCTATACCACGAACCATCTGGTTGGCTTTACGAGGATCTACCCCTAAGGCTACATCGATATCTACCGATGCATCGAACTTAGTAGTAGTAATCTCTTTTACCAAAGCAGATGCTTCTTTTAAGGTATAAGACTTACCGGCTTCTAGTTTAGCGTGTGCTATTTTTTGATTTTTTGTTAACTTAGCCACTAGTGTAAACTGTTAATGTTAAATAATTAGTTAAAAGGCGCATCACCTGAAACAGTGATACCCATACTACGTGCTGTACCAGCAACCATACTCATTGCTGATTCGATAGTAAATGCATTTAAATCAGGCATTTTATCTTCAGCAATTGCCTTAACTTGATCCCAAGTCACCGATCCAACTTTTTTACGGTTAGGCTCAGCAGAACCACTCTGTAATTTAGTAGCATCCAATAATTGGATAGCAACCGGAGGGGTTTTGATGATGAAATCGAAAGACTTGTCAGCATATACAGTAATTACAACTGGTAAAACTTTACCTGGCTTATCTTGGGTACGAGCATTGAATTGTTTACAAAACTCCATGATGTTCACACCCTTAGCACCTAATGCAGGCCCTACTGGTGGCGATGGGTTTGCAGCTCCTCCCTTGATCTGTAATTTGATCAGTGCACTGACTTCTTTTGCCATTTTTTGTTTTTGTTTAATTAAAACTCAATGTTAAATTTTGGAAGCAATGTAACATTTAAGATCCCTTTGAGTGCATTATAACGCAAAAAGGACTGCAAAGATAAAAATTAACTTCCAGTCCTACAACACTTTTATAAAAATTATTTAATTCTTCTTGATGATCTCATAATTAGTTGTTGGATTAGCCTGAGGCATGATGTATCGGTTAAGCCTTGTACGCTAGGGCATCGAAATGAAAATCACTATAATCAACATGATTTGCCCATCTATATCTTTAATAACTTTTTGCTGATAATATTGTGTTTCATGTAATCCCTCATATGCCAAACCTTCAAAATGATAATCGCTAAATTGGCTATGATTTGAATTGTTTACCTCTGAAATACTTTTTAATCATCTTATATTACTTCAAAGTGCTGCATTATAAAACTATGGTTTGACTTTACAGGCTTAGATAGCCTTTGCTCGCTTTATACGTATTGCAAACTAACCTTCGCTAGACAAGTCTGTACCTACTTTAACAGGATATACTTCTACTTTACTAAGACAACTTGCCCCATATAGCATTATAATTTGAACCTTTCCATTAAATATAGGCACTAGAAACTTCTCTTCATTTAATGCCTTGGTAAACTGTTCTAAGGTATACAGGTTCTTAAAGTGCTTTACTGCACTTGTGTCTATCATTTTAACAAAAAAATTGGTAGCAGGCTTATAGTGTTCGGGTTTTGAATGGAAATCAAACTGAAACGTATCTTTTTCATAACCATATAGTTTCCAGTGTACTTTAAATGAGAAAATGGTATAAAAGCTATCTTTTTGAGAAGATATAAAATGATATTTCGTATTTAAATTTTCTTGTTGGCATATCACATAAATTGTATCTAATTTATTGCTTTTTTGTGCTTTTATTTCAATTATGCAAAATTGAAGTAAACACATAAATATTAAAAGTCTTTTCATAATCATCAAAAATTAATTACAAGGAATATTTTCTTTTCTTAAGCTATCATAAAAAGATATTCTACATACTTTTACTACAAAAATTGGCAGCCAAAAACCATCGACCTTCATTAGAGATATCTGTACCAAGCTTTACGGGGTATACCTCTACTTTACTACTACATTTGGACCCATATAGTATAATGATTTGGGCTTTTCCATTGAATATAAGTGTAAAAAAGCCTTGATTTTCAAGCTTTTTAGTAAATTGATTTAGTGTATAATATTTTCCACTATTAATAAAATTCTTTTCGTCTTTAATAAATGTTGACCATTCATTTATTCCACTCTTTTTAGGAGATAAATAGTAAAAATAAATATGATCTCTTTTGTGCCCGTGGAGTTGCCAGTCAATCTTGAAAAAAAAGCTGACTCTATTCTGATTCTCAAAGTTTGAAAGGAATTTACTGCTTATATCTTCAATATTTGTTCTGATATAAATAGTATCTAGTTTTTCATTTTGAGCATACAGTTCAAAGCGAGTGAATAAAATCAATGCAAAAGTTATAAACAGATAATTTTTCATAAGCGTAAAATAAAAGAATACATTATCCTTCACTGGATAAGTCTGATCCCACTTTTACGGGAAACATTTCAAATCTAGTAGAGCACTTTTCTCCATAAAGCATAATAATTTGAACTTTTCCATTTGCTATTGGTGCTAAAAAATTGTTATTTCTTAACTCCTTAGTAAACTGATCAAGGGTATAAACATTTTTTGCTAAACTTATCAGATTCTATAGGATTATGAACCCAGGTCATTTTTTCATCAGGGGATAAATAATATAAAAAAACATATCTTTTTTATATCCGTGAATTTCCCCGTCTACTTTAAAAAAGAATCCGATTGACAATTTATTTGTAGTACGAGATACTGTATAGAACTTATTAATTAAGTTCTCTTGATAACATATAACATATGTAGTATCTGTTTTTTTTGACGGCTGTGCAAAAAGACCAGTCGCACATATTGTTAAAATGCAGGTAAAAAGAAATATTTTTTTCATGTTCATCTTTATTGTACCAACATAAAACTTTCTATCCTAAGTCAAACTCATTTTAAGTATGTCTCAAATAAATAATAGAGTCCAACAGCCGTCTTTCTGCTAAAATTACCTGGACAAATCTTTTCATACAAAAACGCAGATTCATACTCGAGTAATTTTATTTCCTTTTTTGTAATTAAATAAATAATAAGTTTATCTGGATGAGTAGAAACTGTATATTTTTTCTCACAATTAGGTGCCCTGTTATCTACAACAACTTTCCAGATATCCATTGTTTCTTTTCTTTTCCAAAAACTCCTCAAAGTGTCCACAGGTAAATTAACAATAGTAAAATAAGGATTAATGTCTGCCGCACTTCCGAAATACTTATACTTCTCCAATGAAATTAAAGCACCTAACCTCTTAGGCATCAAAACTTTAAGATTATTCTGTATTGCATCATATTTAAAAGTGTTTATGGTGTCTCCCGTTTTGGTTAGTAATCCATAACGATGCGGGTCATAAGAAGCCGTTGGATATTCAATTATTATTGTACTATCGGCATTTTTCTGAAAAAACAAATGCAATGGGGTAACTCCATTTGATTGTCCAAATACTTGAAGATGAACAAAAATTAATGTAAAACACACTACTATTTTCTTTTTCATGGCAATTAGAATAGTTTTTAAAATATTATATATTAATTACATGGAATAATACTATCTACTTGGATTACCGAATTTAAAGTAACATATACGGTGTTAATAGCAGTAGGAGTACCAAAAAAGTCAACCATTTTAACACTTCCATCTATATTTTTAATAACTTTTTGCTGATAATATTGTGTTTCATGTAATCCCTCATATGCCAAACCTTCAAAATGATAATCGCTAAATTGGCTATGATTTGAATTGTTTACCTCTGAAATACTTTTTAATCATCTTATATTACTTCAAAGTGCTGCATTATAAAACTATGGTTTGACTTTACAGGCTTAGATAGCCTTTGCTCGTTTTATACGTATTGCAAACTAACCTTCACTAGACAAATTCGTAATTACTTCTACAGGATATACCTCTACCTTATTAAGACAACTTGCCCCATATAGCATTATAATTTGAACTTTTCCATTAAATATTGGCACTAGAAATTTCTCTTCATTTAAAGCCTTGGTAAACTGTTCTAAAGTATAAAGATTTTTAAAACGTCGTATCGCAATTGTATCTATGATTTTAACAAAAAAATTACTGGCGGGCTCATAATGTTCTGATTTTGAATTAAACTCAAACTCAAAAGTTTTCTTTTTATAACCATATAGTTCCCAATCTACTTTAAATGAAAAAACGGTATAAAAGCTATCTTTCGTAGGAGACATAAAGTGATATTTTGAATGCAGCTTATCTTGTTGACATACCACATAAACTGTATCCAATTTATTTTTTTTCTGCGCTTTTACGTTATTTATATAAAAAAGCAGAAAAGTAATTATTAAGATATTTTTCATATTTAAATATATTAATTGCATGACATATTTTCTTTTATCAAATCAATATAAAAACGATTATTTACATCCTCTAATAGCAGTTGATGGCCATTGACTTCCACAGTTTTCAGGCTGCCATCTGGGTTTTTAATTACATTATTTAGATAATATGATGTATCGGTTAAACCTTGATACGCAAGCGCATCGAAATGAAAATTATTATAATCGGCATGATTGGGATTATAAGTCAAAGAAAAACTTTTCAATCCATCTCGTATGATCTCAAAATTCCTTGCCATAAAGTTGTGATGCTCTGCTTTTAAAACTGGATTACCGCTAGTTTGTGCTTTCATACTTACATAATCCATCAATTCATTAAACGACATGTTACCCGGGTTCTTATCCCAAAGTGCAATAGCGCTAGCACCAAAAAGTTCATAAGTTTTCTGCAATAAATTGGCATGAAAAGCCTCATGCAGCAATGTCTTTACCCAATCCATTTGATAACCTTCGTTAATTCTATTTCTATTAAGCACCATATTATATTTGGTTGGGTTATTCGGGTCTTCACTCGTTTCTCCCCACGAAGTAGGCTTAGTGGTTCCAATCTTAAAAATCACGTCAAAACCTTTGCCCTTAAAAGCATTTAAAAGCGCCGTAAATTCTGGGTTGGGGTTATTGTTGTCTAAACCTAGCAGCTTTCTTAGCAGGCAGTTTATTTTCGGATTATTAATTACCGATGTATCAAGCTGTATGGTATTTGGGCAAGCTGTTATGCCCGTAGTTCCCCCAATGCACCCACAATCTGACAGGTAAGCACCTCCAGCCAACATTCCGGCACAATCTACCGGCCCGCCAAGGTCTGGTTCGGGATATGAATTGGGATCACTAAAACATGAAGTATAAAGAAATCTTGAGGTACTTCCTATTACATCGCCCCATGAATTATAATAAGTAGTAACCAGGTACCAATCTGTACATCCGGCGCTCATTAAATTCTTATTTCTACTTCTTTTACTTTGATCATTGGAAACCTTCAATCCTTCGTTGTAAACAGTCATCAAATCACTATCAGAAATATGATCTTCAAAATAACGCTTCTTTGCATTCCAAGCGATATGACTGGTGTAAGCTCCCTCTTTGCTTCTATATATAAAGAGCATGTAACTGCCGCCCATCTGACCTTTCCCAATCTTCATGGTTGCCACTGCACAAACAATATCTTTTCCAGCACTATCCTTAAAGGATTTAGCCGTCATCCAGTCTATTTCCTGGTCAATAGGCTGGCTTGTGCCATTTCCTGATCGAAGCTGAACCTTATCAATGGTATTAAGATACCAAGTCTTCGCATTTTCTATCGGATTTTCAACACGATCGGTCTTTTTACAAGAATTTACCAGCAATAAAGTAGTGGAAAAAACTAATAAGACTAGCGTTATTTTTGTAGATATAGTAGAATTTTTGAGCATATGTTTTTATAGATAGATACTAAATATAAAAAATTAAATCCCAAGAAACCAACAAAATAAAATATTTAACCTACACTGAATACGCTAATAAGGAATATGACAAGCAAGCGTACGTCCGAAATAAATAAACTGACATGCAAAAAGAACCTTAGAGAAGTGCCTGTATAAAGGTTCTATTACAGAATTGTAAGGCAAAAAAAAACCTCCAATAAATATTGGAGGTTTTTTATATCATCAGAAATATATTATTCTTTTTCTACTTGCATATAGTTAAGTTCAAGCGGCGTTTTACGTCCAAAAATCTTAACCATTACTTTTAGTTTTTTCTTCTCTTCGTTAACTTCCTCAATCACTCCGGTGAAACCGTTGAAAGGTCCATCCATTACTTTTACGTTCTCTCCAACATAGTAAGCAATGTTCATGGTTTCGCTTTGCTGGCTCATCTCATCAACCTTACCTAAAATACGGTTAACTTCGGCCTGCCTCATTGGGATAGGGTTACCAGCTTTATCACCTAAGAAACCTATTACACTGTTGATGCCCTTGATGACGTGTTCCAACTCACCGTCCAAAGCTGCTTCGATCAAAACATAGCCTGGGTAGTAGTTGCGCTCCTTGGCAATTTTCTTACCATCCTTCATCTGATAGTACTTCTCTGTTGGGATCAATACTTGCGGAACTAGATGGGAAACTCCTAAACGGCTAATCTCAGAATCGATATACTGTTTTACTTTCTTCTCTTTACCACTTACCGCTCTAACAACGTACCATTTTAGCTGATCGTTCATCTAATATTCTATTTTAAAGTGAATTGTAAAAAGTTTCAAGAACAAAATTGGCTCCTTTATCCATAGCCAAAATAACTAGGGAAATGATTGCCGATGCTACTAGCACCAACACTGCCGAGTTTTGCAAATCACCCCAAGTAGGCCAAGTTACCTTTTGGGTCATTTCTTCGTACGATTCTTTTATAAACTGAACTAGCTTAGCCATATTTAAAGTGTTGAATGTTTTAATGACTAAATGAGTGAATGATCATATCTGAAAGCAACTTTCAAATCAACCATTCACTCATTCAAGTACTTCATTGTGATATTGGCACGGGAACAAGGATTCGAACCCTGATCAAAGGTTTTGGAGACCTCTATTCTACCATTGAACTATTCCCGTGGGTAAAAATTAGCTAATCAACGAATTTGCTGATTAGCTAATTTATTTATGCTATAGCTATTAATTAAGCTAAGATTTCAGTTACCTGACCAGCACCTACTGTTCTACCACCTTCACGGATAGCGAAACGTAGACCTTTTTCCATTGCGATAGCGTTGATCAACTTTACAGTGATGGTTACGTTATCACCTGGCATAACCATTTCAGTACCTTCAGCTAGTGAAATTTCACCAGTTACGTCTGTAGTACGGAAATAGAACTGAGGACGGTATTTGTTGAAGAATGGAGTGTGACGGCCACCTTCTGCTTTTGACAATACGTAAACCTCTGCTTTGAAATCAGTGTGAGGAGTTACTGAACCTGGTTTACAGATTACCATACCACGACGGATATCAGTTTTCTCAATACCACGTAACAATAAACCTACGTTATCACCAGCCTCACCGTAATCCAAGATTTTACGGAACATTTCCACACCAGTTACGGTTGATTTCAAGTTCTCAGCACCCATACCTAGGATCTCAACTGGATCACCAGAGTTGATTACACCACGCTCAATACGGCCAGTAGCAACAGTACCACGACCAGTGATTGAGAATACGTCTTCAACAGGCATCAAGAAAGGAAGATCTGTCAAACGTGGAGGGATTGGGATGTAGCTATCTACAGCTTCCATTAACTCCATGATTTTAGCTACCCATTTCGGATCGCCGTTCAAACCACCTAGTGCAGAACCTTGGATAACTGGAATGTCATCACCTGGGAACTCATAGAATGATAATAACTCACGAACTTCCATTTCAACAAGCTCTAACAACTCAGGGTCGTCAACCATGTCAACTTTGTTCATGAACACTACAAGTGCAGGTACACCTACTTGACGAGCCAAAAGAATGTGCTCACGAGTTTGAGGCATAGGGCCATCAGTTGCAGCTACTACGATGATAGCACCGTCCATTTGAGCAGCACCAGTAACCATGTTCTTCACGTAATCCGCGTGACCTGGACAGTCAACGTGTGCATAGTGACGGTTAGCTGTTGAGTACTCAACGTGTGCAGTGTTGATAGTGATACCTCTTTCTTTTTCCTCTGGAGCAGAGTCAATTGAATCGAATGAACGTGCCTCAGATAAACCTGCATCAGCTAATACCTTAGTGATTGCTGCTGTCAAAGTTGTTTTACCGTGGTCAACGTGACCGATTGTACCGATGTTTAAGTGCGGCTTACTGCGGTCAAACTTTTCTTTTGCCATTTTTTTATACTTATTAGTAGGTTAAAATTTTTTATTTAATTATTGCTTTGATACAATTTCAATACAAAAAACCTTGTTCTTTCTGTATTTTCAACAGACTAAACAAAGTTATTTAGTTGTTTTTGAGCCAAAGATGGGACTTGAACCCACGACCTCTTCCTTACCAAGGAAGTGCTCTACCGCTGAGCTACTTCGGCTTTTTAGTTCTCAGTAGCATAAACAGTTTTCAGTAAAACTGCCAACTGCTAACCGCCAACTGCTCACTCTTTTTGTCAAGAGCGGAAGACGAGGTTCGAACTCGCGACCTATAGCTTGGAAGGCTATCGCTCTACCAACTGAGCTACTTCCGCTTTTTGATTAGCTATTTATCAAATTAGTTAATTAGCTAATGAAATATGGTGGGGAGAGAAGGATTCGAACCTTCGAAGTCTTGCGACAACAGAGTTACAGTCTGTCCCATTTGGCCACTCTGGTATCTCCCCCCTTTTACTCCAAAATTTGACATCCTGAAATAAAAAAGAGCCTCCTATCGGAATCGAACCAATGACCTACTGATTACAAGTCAGTTGCTCTACCAGCTGAGCTAAGGAGGCTTTTATCTTTTTTTTAATGTGGCGCAAATATATAAAAATTTGTATTCTTACCTAAATGCGTTCACATTTTTTTTCTTTTTTTAATCTTTCACAGAACTAACATTTCACCCGGAGCAGCTACCCCGTTTCCGAAATGGAATGCAAATATACACGCATTATTGTTAGCTGCAAATATTTTTTGAAAAAAAATTGGCGGGAATTTCCCGCCAATTTCATGCATTTATATTATCGCAAAATATAGCTCTAATAATCAGCCACTTCTCCGTTGGCTAAAATTGTTTTGTGCTCACTTAATTTTGCTCTGGTTTTGTCTTTATGTTTAGTGATCTGTTTTTTTAGTGATTCAATTGCGAGGTCTGTGGCTTCTTCAAATGTTTTGCACTGCTCTTTGGCAAACATTGTTCCGCCTGGTACAATAAGTTTTATCTCGCTTATCTTGTTGGCCTCGTCTTCCACGTTTTCTAGTTTTAAATATACTTCGCCACTTATGATCTGATCAAAAAATTGATCCAACTTATCTACTTTTTTCTGAATAAACTCCAATAGCTTCTTGTCTGCATTAAAATGGATCGACTGCACTCTGATTTTCATTTTTCCTCCTTTTTTACGCCCTAGGATGGGCTTGTTTATAAATGGACTTTAATCTTTCAACTGAATTATGTGTATATACCTGTGTTGCCGCCAAACTGGCATGCCCCAGCAATTCCTTAATGGCATTCAAATCGGCGCCGCGATTTAGCAGGCTGCTCGCAAATGAATGCCTCAGCACGTGAGGGCTTCTTTTATCTTGTGTGGATATCAATTTCAAACAACTATTCACAATACGATAGATGAGCTGTGGGTAAGCTTGGCCACCACTATTGGTAACGATTAGGTACGGGCTTTTGTTGTCAAAATTTTGCAAAGCTTTCGTTTCCATGAAATCTGCGAGGGCCTTCATTAGTGAACGGTGCAAGGGAATGATTCTTTCTTTACGCCTTTTACCCATCACCTTAACCGTTGATTCGTAGGCATTAACATCCTCGTTTTTGAGATTGATGAGCTCCGCCAGGCGCATCCCTGTACCAAACAAGATCTCTATTACTATTTTATCTCGCTGTCCGGAAAAAGAATCGCCAAAGCTGTGCTCCCGATCCAGTAGTTCATCCATTTTTACCTCTTCTACAAAAACGGGAAGTTTTTTGGGGGTCTTTAATGTTTTCACCAATCGGGTGGGGTTATCATTGATCACGCCTTCCCTATGCAAAAACTTATAAAAACTTTTTAAAGTGGACAGTTTTCTGTTGACAGCACTTTGGGCCAATCCTTTTTCAAGTTGGGCCACCATGAAATTCTTAATATTTAAACCTGCGGCTTTTTCTAGTTGGTCAACCGATTCCTTTTTTAGGAATGCTTCATACTGCAACAAATCGATACGGTACGATTGTAAAGTGTGTGGCGAATAACGCTTTTCATACTGCAAATATGTTAGAAAATCGTTGATTGACATATTACATTTGTAGATTGGTTGACGAGTCAATTTAGGAAAAAAAGAGCATCAAACAAGTTTTTTTTGGCAAAAAAAATGCCCCCAAAAAATTGGAGGCATTTATATCGCTGTGATCTAGGCTAGAACTACAAAGTTCCTTCTTGGTTTAAGCCTTGGATATATCTTGCTTTTTTAATCTCAGTACGGCGAGTTACAGATTTTTTCTCGTATGCTTGACGGCTACGTAGCTCTCTCAACACACCAGTTTTCTCAAATTTCTTCTTAAAACGTTTTAACGCTTTATCTAACGACTCACCATCTTTAATGTTTATAATAATCATAACGTTGAAAATACCTCCTCTCGCTTTTTTAAATTCCCTGCTTTAACTTGGGGATGCAAATGTAGATATTTTATTGGATATGAGAAAGTTTTTTATGCTTTAATTTTAAAAAGACAAAAGGACGCTTTTTATGGGCATCCTTTTGAAAGTTAAAATGATATTTGGCTTTATGTTAATTCAGTGTGTTCAATACTGCATCTATCTGCGCAGTTGTTGCGGGAGCAACCGCCACATCAACATTCAGGTTGGCGCTTACTGTAAAATTGGCATGACCAAAATAAACCACATTATTTATATCTGTAGAAAGGATAATGAGCTTTCCTTTTAAGCCAATTGGCATGGAGTTTTCGTAAGAGCGGTGTTTATTGATCGCTAGTACAAATGGCAGTCCCGCTACGGTTTTGATGTCGTCAAAAACCATATAGGCCCTTTGGTCTTTAATGCTGGGCACTGCACCTGCATATATGGGGGTAGCCGTAATGGTGGTTTTTGGATTAGGGTTGCTGTAGAAATAGTCGCAGTTTACCCAACCGAAACTTGGCAGGTTAAATTGATAAAAATCTGGGCTGGAGGCCACTCTAGCTTTTTGGTCCAATACCCAAGTGCTGTCTGAGGTTCCTGTTGGCGCCCATACAAACAGGTCCATCGGATCGGTATTTAACGTGGTTGGCACCTTTACATTTACGGTAACGGCGGGGTTGAGCCTCAATGCTTGCCCGTTTTGACTGGCCAATAGCTGAAACTCGCCTCCGGTAATCAATAATTGCCCGTTGGATTGGGTTACCTTGCCCGACAGGACAATGTCCCTTTTGCTCAAAACTTCTTTTAGGCTTAGCACTACATTTCCAGTTACCGGATTTCCATTGTTATCCAGAAATGCATTGGCAGGGAAATCGAACTTCATTCCTTTTGTGCCGGTAATGCTAAATGCCGCACCGCCCGTGCCGTTAAATTTTTGCGTAGGCACGGTAAACTTGCTGTTAAATTCGGACAGGCTAAGGGTGTCATCATTGTTTGGCTTGTCTTTTTTGCAGCCAAAAAGAATGCTGACGAATAGTAGGGTGATTAAGGTTAAATTTTTCATGATGCTTAGTTTAATATTGCTTACTCTGTTTTGGCTTTTCTGCTGCCGCCTTTCATAAGCATATCAACCAGCTTGATTTTTTGTTACCCCATGTTTTTGGAAAAATAGTGTTTTATAAAAAGTTCATTTAATGAGATGCCTCGCTGTGCCTCCTCGCAAACACGGAAATGGCATTGGCACTGCGAGGAACGAAGCAGTCTCATCGCTAGCTTTAATATTATTGTTCGTATTTAACAGTTCCAATCAGCCCTGCCTAAAACAAAAAAAACCGCAGCTTTTAGCTACGGTCCTGTTGATTTTAATTATAGGTAGATTTAATTTCTATTTCAGGATTTCTCTGGCAATCACTATTTTCTGTATTTCGGAAGTGCCTTCGCCAATGGTGCAAAGTTTGCTATCGCGATAGAATTTTTCTACCGGGAAATCCTTGGTATAACCATAGCCGCCAAAAATCTGCACGGCTTCGGTGGCGCACTTTACGGCTACTTCCGAGGCGTAATATTTAGCCATGGCCGATTCTTTGGTCATGGGTAAGTGGCGGTTCTTCAGATCAGCGGCCTGACGGATCAACAATTCAGCCGCTTCAATTTCAGTAGCCATATCCGCCAGCTTAAAGCTAATGGCCTGAAAACTCGAAATGCTTTGCCCAAACTGCTGTCTTTCCTTTGAATAAGCCAATGCCGCTTCGTAGGCTCCCCTGGCAATCCCAAGGCTTAAAGCGGCAATGGAGATACGCCCGCCATCCAGCACCTTCATGGCTTGCTTAAATCCCTCTCCTTCTACACCTAATAAGTTTTCTTTAGGTACACGGCAATTATCAAAAATCATTTCAGTAGTTTCCGATGCACGCATGCCCAGCTTGTTCTCTTTTTTTCCTGCGGTAAAACCAGGGGTGCCTCTTTCTACCACAATGGCAGAAATCCCCTTGGAACTTCCTGTTTCTCCGGTACGCACCATTACTACGGCAACATCTCCTGATTTGCCGTGGGTAATCCAGTTTTTGGATCCGTTAATGACATATTCATCACCGTCTAATACCGCAGTGGTACGCATACGCAGGGCATCAGAGCCGGTATTGGCTTCGGTTAGCCCCCAAGCTCCTATCCACTCGGCAGTGGCCAGCTTTGGCAGCCATTTTGCTTTCTGCTCCTCATTACCAAAGGCCATGATATGCCCTGTACACAATGAGTTATGCGCTGCCACTGATAAACCGATAGAACCACATACTTTAGCTACCTCTACAATCACATCTACATATTCTTGGTATCCAAAACCAGAGCCTCCGTATTCCTCGGGCACCAAAACACCCATTAAGCCTATTTGCCCAAGTTCTTTAAATAGTTCAAGGGGAAAATGTTGTGCTTCGTCCCATGCCATTACGTTTTTGCGAATATTCTTTTCCGCAAAGTCGCGTACCATGTTTTTCACCATGGTCCTGTTTTCGGTTTCATTAAAACTTATTCCTATGTCCATATTCGATAGATTTTAAAACAAAAAACTGTTTAAATACTGGGCTTTATTTAGCTTGAGGCATTTAAACAGTTTAGTTAATTTATATTTGGTTGAGGGCAATGTTAAACAAATTAAATTATACTTTCAAAGCCTTTTCCGCTACTTTTTAGCAGAATGATTTGGTATGTGGTTCAATAACCTCGCAAGCAATGGCATTGGCGCAGAAATAGCCATTGCTATTTTAGATAAGTTTTTTTTCAGGTTTTTTGGTGGGTTTAGAACTTTGGCTGTGTTTTAGCCGTTTGTGCAATACTTGCTGTCGTTCTGATGATACGGGAACGATGAAGTAAATCTCATTATTTATTGTACTGATGAAATTCTTTGCCAATCTGATCAGTAGATCGTTCCATTGAAGTCCCAGAGATTCTTCGCTTTGCGCTGAATGAAAAAAAGACAAGAGCCATCGTCAAAAAACCAATGGCCTACCAACAGTACCGATAGTTACTCCTGTAGTTCGTTATATTCGCACTTTGTCATTCCGGCGTTAGGGAGAATGTCATTAATACATACGAATAAAATCCTCGTTGCACGCAGGATGACAAAATGCTTAATGGAGCTATTAAGCCAGCTTCCCTACCACAAAGCCACCCATCCAAAAAACCAACCACCTAATAATCTGCCAAGGAGAAAATATGTTGACTGAATTTTTCAATCGCTCTTTTCCGTTCAAAAAATCTAGGTTAATGAGAAAAGAATAGCCCGCTACTTCCGCATCCAGTTTTTGCACCAATGCCGATGCTGCCACAACAGTGCCCCCTGTAGCCAATAAATCATCATGGATCAATACTTTTTGGCCAGGTTCAAAGGCATCTTCATGAACTTCGAGGGTTGCACTGCCGTATTCTAAATTGTAGGATTGTTGAATGGTTTTGTAAGGAAGCTTCCCCACTTTTCTGATAGGGACAAACGGTACGCCCAGTTGTTGGGCCAGTGCCAAGCCAAATAAAAAGCCCCTACTTTCTATTCCTGCCACTACATCTATTTCTAACGAAGCTAATTGTTGGGCCAATGCTTGGGTAATTTCACCACACAAAGCTGGATTTTTGAGGATAGGCGTAATGTCCTTAAAGATAATTCCCGGTTTTGGGAAATCAGGAACATCTCTAATGACTTGTTTGATTTGGTCTTGTATCATTTTAAATTATACGTTGTAAGTTATAGGTTTTAATTTACAATCATTAAAAACTCAAATAAGGAGCAATCCGTTGTATGGTTTCAGGGTTCAAGATAAGTACTTTATTTAAATCGGCAATGCTTTTATATGGCCCGTGTTGCTTTCTATATTGTATGATGGCATTCATTTGCTTGAAGCTGAGATAGGGATGTTTTTTCAAGTCCTCAAATTCTGCGGTATTGATATTGAGCTTGCGGATGGCCTCCACCTCTATCCTAATTTGATCTTTAATTTCATTGAACTTAGGGGTGTCAATGCCAAACACTTCAAAAAGCTGTTCTTTACGATAAAAACCTCCCAGGCGTTCCCTGTATTTTACAATTCTTTTGGCAAAGGCTATCCCAATGCCCTTAATCTTATCCAGCGCTAAAGTATCTGCCGTATTTATTTCCACCATCACAGGTTCCTTTTTTGGATACGGAGTGATTGTTTTCTTTTCGAAAGGTTTACTTGAGGCTATCGATACAAATGGCAACAGGGCTTCATATTTTTTTGGGGAAATGGTGTACATTTTCTTCAGGTCTTCAGGCTTGTAAAACCTGCCGCCTTTTTTCACATAGTTAACAATGGACATTGCTTGTTTGTAGGAAAGACCAAACTGCTGCCACATTTTCTCGTCAATTAAATTGGGGTCAAAAGTTTGATAATGCACCAACGGCCTACTTGCCAGGTCCTCTATTTCGCTACGGGTATTTTTATAATTACGTTTAGCGTAACGATCTACGAGTTCCAACCGCTGCAAAGCCTGCATTTCATTGGCGTCAATACTTGGAGGTTTTAGAAAATAGTAGCGGTAAATGATTGGTGCGAAGATAGTGAGAACAATCAGTAGCAACAGTACCAACAAGCCATTGAGGCTTCGTTTGCTAAATCCGTAATGATTGATTAGCCAGTTTTTCATGAGGTTGGGTTTTGGTTACAAAAGGTTTCATCTTTTATTAATTATCTTTAATGCCGATGAAAGAGCCCTTGACCTATGTTGGCTCAAATAAATGGTAGAAAATTGAGATGTTTTCATCGTTTAGGTGTTTAAGCTAAATATAAATCTTATTTTTGACATTGCTTTATACTTTATCCTCATTATCTATACATGAAGATTATTACTACGAAAGAATTTGCGCAGGCAACAAAGATTGATAAGTTAGGTGTTCCTGGGCTTGCGGCACTGTTAATGGAAGTGATGAAACTGAACGACATTAACAAGGTATTTTCTAAAAACCAGCATTTCGAAGGCTTAGAATTTGTAGACAAGATATTGGAAACCATTGGCGTTTCTATCGACTTTGACGAGGATGACCTCAAAAACATTCCCAAAACTGGCGGCTTTATTGCCATAGCCAACCATCCTTACGGTGGCGTTGAGGGCTTGGCCCTGGTAAAATTACTTTGTACCGTTAGGCCCGAGGCCAAGGTGATGGTGAACTTTATCCTCAAAAAAATCCCCAACCTTAGCGAGTTTTTTGTGGCGGTTAATCCGTTTGAGAATGTGCAGCACTCCTCTAGCATTAGCGGACTAAAAAGCACTTTTGACCTTTTACAGAGTGGTACGCCCATTGGTATTTTCCCTGCGGGGGAGGTATCCACCTTTAACCTGGAAAAACAGGAAATTACGGATAGGCTTTGGCACCCCGTAGTGGGCAAATTAGTGGCTAAATCGAAACTGCCTGTTGTTCCTATTTACTTTCATGGCAACAATGGGATTTTGTTCAACATCCTTAGCTTTTTACATCCTACGTTAAGGACGGCTAAACTGCCTTCTGAGTTTTTAAACAAACAAGGTTTGAAAATGAAAGTGAGGATTGGCAAGCCCATCAAGATCGAAGATATATCTTACAACAGAGATACCAATAAACTATTAGATTTTTTAAGGGCCCGCACGTATGCTTTGGGTACCAGCATTGAACAAGAAAGAAAGCTCTTTAACCCTATCAGCTTATTTAAAATTAAAAAGAAACCCGCCGAAATTGTTCAGGAAACGGAAAAAGACCTGATGGTAAAGGAAGTGGAATCTTTAACCGAATATAGGGTTTGGGAAGAGAAAAACTACGAGGTTTATATTGTACCTACCACCAGCATTCCAAACATTTTAAGGGAAATTGGCCGCTTACGTGAAATTACCTTTAGGGAAGTGGGCGAAGGAACGAACAAAAAAATTGACCTAGATAATTACGATATTTACTATAACCACCTTTTCATTTGGGACAAAGAGGCCCAGATGATTGTAGGCGCCTACCGCATTGGCAAGGGCGATGAGATTTTGAACACCATGGGCAAACGTGGCTTTTATATCTCGGAGCTGTTTAAAATCAAGGAGCCTTTTTATCCGGTGCTGAGACAGGGCATTGAACTGGGCCGTTCGTGGATCAGGAAAGAGTACCAACAAAAACCCCTACCCTTATTTTTATTATGGAAAGGTATTTTGAAGTACCTGATCCTAAACCCGCAGTACCGATACATGTTTGGGCCGGTAAGTATCAGCAACAACTTTTCGAAGTTCAGTAAATCGCTGATTGTGGACTTTATTACCAAAAACCATTTTGATTATGAAATGGCCCATTACGTAAAACCAAGAAACAAGTTCAAAGCGGATCTTACGCCTATCAACACCGATCTTTTGATTGAGCAAAGCGAAAGCTTAAAGGATTTGGACAGTTTAATTGGCGATATCGAAAGCAGCCACATCAAAATCCCTGTGCTGTTGCGCCAATACATGAATTTGAATGCCAAAATCATTTGCTTTAATATTGACCCTAAGTTTTCCGATTGCCTGGATGGTTTCCTAGTGGTGGATACCCAAAAGATCCCTGCCGAAATGCTGGAGAAGATTGGGAAGAACTTTTAACCCCTAAATCCCCTAAAGGGGACTTATTACGCTACAACTCCACTTTTAGGGGTTGGGGGTAAATAGCAAAAGCCTCGACATCCATCGGGGCTTTTTGCGATCAACTAACCTAAACTGTATGATAAATACTAACCAAATATTTAACGTCACAAATGTAGGGCGGCTATGTTAAGTCCTTGTAAAAACAAGGTTATTTTATATTTATATCCTCTTAATAAAAAAAGTTGTTGATCAGATATAACCATCGCGAAAAAACAGCAATGCCCGGTTAACACACCATAGGATAAGTGCGGTGAAATAGCCATCTTTATATCATGAATCAAAAAACAATCTTTCAGTTTATTTCTGAGCCAGCCGATGTAAATTATGGCGGCAATGTACACGGTGGCAGTGTAATGAAGTGGATTGACCAAGCTGGATATGCCTGTGCCAGCTCTTGGAGTTCTAGCTATTGCGTAACGGTTTATGTAGGTGGCATCAGATTTTACTCGCCCATTAAGATAGGACACATTGTAAAAGTAGAGGCCCAGGTAATTTATACCGGATCAACCAGCATGCATATTGCCATTAACGTTTTTTCCAGGAACATTAAGCGGCAGGAGTTTGAAAAGAAAACGCATTGTATCATTGTATTTGTAGCGGTTGATGATGAAGGGGCGCCCGTAAAAGTGCCTAAATTTAATGCGGCAACCGACGACGAAAAACAGATGGAACAATATGCCATTAAGCTCATGGATTTGCGCAAGCAAATTGAAACCGAAATGCAGCCGTTTTTGTAAGGTCTTAAACAAGTGGCCAGTGATCAACCATGCACAGGACAAGGATAAAACAAACGCCACTAAGTAGTGCTGCTATGTTAAGCCTTTGCAAAACCTAGCATATTTTATATTGGCTTAACAGCAAAAATCAAATTCGGGTAAAAACCATCTTTTTTTCCAAAAATTGTTGCCATTATCATGTTAATATTGTTTAAATTTAATGTTAAGCCAATATTAATAATATGTACTGCTTCAAAAAATATAGCCTGCTTTATTTGTCAGCTTTGCTGATCAATATAGGCGCTTTCTCTAGCGTAAAGGCACAGCGATATAGTTTTGATTTTTATGAGGGTACTTTCAATTTTCAGGTCGATACTTTATTGCAACGCAACTTCACTGGCGAACTTTCGGCCAAGCATATCCAACAGTATTACCAGCAATTGGAACGTGCGCATAGCAGCGATTTGATTGCGGCATTACAGAACTACCGTAAGCAGTACCAACTTAATGATTGGCTGTACTACCAACTCATCAGAAAAACCGCCGAGCAGTTAAGTCCAAAGGCCAAAAACTATCCAAGCTATACCTTATATAAATGGTACCTGATGGTAAAATCTGGTTACGATGCCAGGCTTGCCATTGGCGATAACCAGATTATTTTTTACGTGAAGTGCGACGAGGACATTTCAGACATTCCTTATTTTATGATCGATGGCAACAAGTACATGTGCCTGAACTATCACGACTACCAAAAACTATTTAAAAAGGCTGATACTTATATTCCCGTTAAAATTGACGTTGCCGAAGCCAAAAATGATTTTAGCTATAAGGTAACTAAAATGCCCGATTTTAAACCCGAGGATTACCAGGAAAAACAAATCGCCTTTAATTACAAGCATAAGGCCTACCATTTTAATGTAAAGGTGAACACCGAGGTGTCCCGTATTTTTGCCAATTATCCAGTGGTTGATTTTGAAACGTATTTCAATATTCCGCTAAGTAGGGAAACCTATCAATCGCTGATTCCGATATTGAAGGAAAACGTGAAGAAAATGTCGACCAAAAAGGGCGTTGATTATTTGATGCAGTTTACCCGCTATGCTTTTTTATACGAGGATGATGAGGCTTTACTGGGCAAGGAAAAAAGGTTCTCGCCCGAGCAAACGCTTTTAAACGATCAAAGTGATTGCGATGACCGTGCGGCCTTGTTTTTCTTTCTGGTAAAGGAAATTTATAACCTACCCATGATTGCCCTGCTTTACCCTACGCACATTACCATGGCCGTAGCTTTTGACAAACCTGTTGGCGAGGCCATTTATTATAATGGAAAAGCTTACAGCGTGTGCGAACCTACTCCTCAAAAGAAGAACCTAAAGGTGGGTGAAATTGCTGATGATCTGAAAAAGCAGCAATATGAGGTGGTTTATGCTTACCAGCCACATTCGCGTTAAACTGTAATGATTGTTTAGTTAATGCCGTCCCATATCTCAGCAACAAACACTCAAAAAAGTTGTAATTAACTGATTATTAGTATTATAATGATTTATTTTATAGTTTTACATATATAAATAAATCATTATGACTATGAAAGACAATCGAATTTCGGAAGTTATTACTCCCGAGCAAGCCGCGGCAGCAATCAGTAGCATCGAAGCATTAAAAACAGCGCTATCGCATGTGCTCATCATTAACCTTACCAACGAAGAGCGATCTGACATGCGAAAAATGGGGGACAAAACCTTAGCTTTTGTACAAAAAGCACTAGAGTATGCGCAGCAAAATCCAAAACTAACACCCAATTTTTTAGATCTTGCTGAAGCGCAAAAAGATTACAAACTGAGTAGTGACCTTTATGTAATTGAGCAAAAATTGCTGACTTCGCTACGTGCAGTAGAAGATGTAACCATGGTAGCGGGCAGCGAGGCTTATGCTGGAGCACTTATGTTTTATCATTCTGTTAAAGGCGCTGCCAGGTCTAACGAGCCTGGTGCACAAGCTATTTATGATGATTTGAAACAACGCTATCCTGGAAGGACCAAGAAGGCAAAAGATTCTTCAGACCTTTAATTTGTGCTAAACTTAAAAGAGGACTTCGTTATAGAGGTCCTCTTTTAATATGCGAGTAAAATTTATTTTGCTTCTTTCTATTTGTGTATTCTAACAAACCTACTACACCTTCTAAGGTCAGTCGTTTCATCTCCAAGGTTCAATTTTTTTCCTTCGAGGGGCAATGTTTCTCTTCGGAGGTACAAAATATCTCCTCATCGGTGTAATGTTGCTCCTCTGAGGTCTATTATTTCTCCTCCGAAGACCAATGTTTCTCCTTAAAGGAGCTATGATTCTCCTCCAAGGTCCATTATTTCTCCTCGGAGCACCAAAGTTTCTCCTTCGAGGTGCAATTTTCTCCTCGGAGGTGCAATGTATGCCTATCGTTGTTTGCCCTGTGGTTGGTGTTGCCCTGTGGTTGGTGTTATCACCGACCACAAACCACTACCAGTTAATTAAACCGCAACGAGCTCAAGACTGCAAGCTTTGCCGCCCTGCTTATAGTGTAAAACAAAAATGGTTGGTGTTATCACCAACCAGAGGAAGATAGAAAAACCAAATTAACAAAAGCTTATGAAAGGCGACATTACCCCTGTGGTTGGTGCTGCCCTGTGGTTGGTGTTATCACCGACCACAAACCACTACCAGTTAATTAAACCGCAACGAGCTCAAGACTGCAAGCTTTGCCGCCCTGCTTATAGTGTAAAACAAAAATGGTTGGTGTTATCACCAACCAGAGGAAGATAGAAAAACCAAATTAACAAAAGCTTATGAAAGGCGACATTACCCCTGTGGTTGGTGCTGCCCTGTGGTTGGTGTTATCACCGACCACAAACCACTACCAGTTAATTAAACCGCAACGAGCTCAAGACTGCAAGCTTTGCCGCCCTGCTTATAGTGTAAAACAAATGGTTGGTGATAACACCAACCAGAGGAAGAAATAGAAAAACCAAATTAACATACAGCATATGAACGGAGACATTGATTTCTTCACGGCTACATGCCTTAACTGGCAAAACTTACTCGAACCAGATCAACATAAACAAGTGATCCTTTCTAGTCTAGAATTTTTAGTTAATGACAATAGGATATGGCTGTACGGCTATGTGATTATGCCTAACCATATCCATTTACTTTGGCGCAAACAAGATGCCTGGATAGACAAAAACATCGCCCAAATCTTTTTAAAGTTCACGGCACAGCAGATTAAGTTTAACCTGATGGCCAATCATCCTGGAGAACTGACCAAGTATAAAAGCTCACAGTCGGATCGAAAATATCATTTTTGGGAACGAAGGCCGTATCAAGCTACTATGAACAACAGAAATATTGTAGCCCAAAAACTAGATTATATACATTACAATCCGGTTAAAAAGAAATTATCTACCTCACCTTTAGATTATCAATACTCTTCGGCTAGATTTTACGAGGGTCTGGAGAAATCTACCTTTTTAACGCATTACATGGAGCATATTTATTAAGGAAGGCGTTTCCCCTGTGGTTGGTGACAATACCATTTTCCTGTTGGTGTTATCACCAACCACATTTAAACCTCTGGCTGGTGACAATACCATCCAGAGGAAAAATGTTTCGAAGACCTTTTTTGATTTTACGTACACCTTTTAGAAGGCAAAAAATGGTTGGTGATAACACCAACCAGAGGGGAAGTGTAAAAAGCCCAAAGGAATTACCTATAGGCTTTTAATCCTGTGGTTGGTGTTATCACCAATCACATACCGCTAGTAATCAACCAAACAACTAGCGAGCCCTAGATTGAAAGCTTGGGGGCCTTGTTTATAGTGTACAATGGTTGGTGATAACACCAACCAGAGGGGAAAGGGAAAAAAGCTGTTATCCCCTTCAATGTTTCGAACACCTCACACCCTTATGGTTGGTGTTATCACCAACTACATATCTCTGCTAGTCAACTAAACAGCTCAAGTTGATAGGTTTGGCGGCCATGCTTTATCGCTATAGAAGGCAAATGGTTGGTGATAACACCAACTAGAGGGGAAAGGGAAAAAAGCTGTTAATCATACCAACTTCTGAATAGTGGGGAAAAATCAAAAATATTGGGATTATCCACAGAAGTAATTTTTAAATATGTGTCAAATATATAATTAGAAGTAGGTGTCGCATATTTATTAAAGGGGTAAGAGTAACTACCAGTATTAGGGATATTATTACCTATTACATGGATCATTTGATTATTTTGATAAAGCTCTAATTTAACTCCAGACGTTTGGACTAAGTCTTTATTCCACTTAATTTCTATATTTTGATTAAAGTCATAAGTAAACAATTCGATATTTGGATACTTACCTGAAGGATAAGTGATCCAATTATCATATAAATTTAAAGGATAGAGATATTGAACCGCAACTTTGTCATAGTAAGCCATACTGCTAAATGACGGAACATAGGAATGATAGCTTCCAGAATTCATTATTGAATAGTAGTCATTGGCTGGTGTTCCTGGTATCTGCGTAGCGTTGCCACTACCTTCCCCGTTTGTAAGTAAATCTGAATGTCTTAAGCCCAAACAATGGCCAATCTCATGAGTTAAAATATAGATTTTTTGCGCATCGCTTAATGTGTTGAATAGGTTCATATTAACGAATATCTGATAATATGGCTGATCTGAATTAGGGAAACCAGCACTAGCATAAGCAGAGATATTATTATTGGCTACTACTTTAATCGAATTTTCATTTGGAACTTCTTTTGCTGCAAAACCATAGAAATTAATTTTACAGTTCTCCACATTTGCCCAGTTTCCGAAAGCAGCATGTATAATTTGGTAACTTAGATAAGTTGTATTTTGAATATAAATTCTTTCTACATTCCAATTAGAGACTGATCCGGGACTCTGCCATTGAGCAATCTTCTGTGGAATATCACGGGTCGATTGGATTTTATTTAAAGATATCAGCTCATTGTTAGCATTTTCTAAAAAATTAAAATATTCAATAACTTTTTTCAAATCAGTTTTATTTTTCTTAAATAAAATATCTCCCTCAACGACATAATATTCATCTACTTCAACAATGTTTTGTTTTTTTACGCCTGTCTTTAACAGGGTATTGTAAAGATCTTTATCTGTTTTTTTCTCGTTAATGTTAAAATCTTCTTGACTTTTCTTGCAACCGGTAACCGTTGCAACTCCTAAAACCACAACCATTGTGATTTTAAGAAACGTTAAATTTTTATTTTTCATAACAACAAGTTAACGGCCTATCATCAACAAGAAGTTAAAGGCACATTAACATATTTCAGGGATTTAGAAAAACTATAAAACCTATGGTTTTAAGTGTTAACATGAGCTTAACATAACTTATTTGTAAACAAAAAACCCCGAGGCAATGCCCCGGGGTTTCTCACACATATAATTTTATAACGACTAGTAAACGTTAGTTTTAGGTGTCCAACTAGCCCAACCAGTAGTCCAGTTTGTAGCACCAAATGCACCTTTAAAAGCTACCTTCTCAAAGAATGAATCATTTTGATCTCCAGTGAAGGCGGCACCTGTTAAAGCGATTGAACCAGCAGCTGGCAAGAAGTTAGGATTAGTTAAACTGAAAGCGTCTGTAAGTCCAGCACCTGCTGATGAAGTTAATTTTACAGTTCCATCAGTAGTTGCTTTAGTTTCAATTGCAGTTGCAGAAGCACCTGCAACAGTAACATCACTACCTAATTTGAAAGGAGCAGCCAAAGCGTAAAGGATATTGTTTTTGAATTGAGAAGTACCATCGATAAATGCATTGTAAGTACCGTTAGATTCTAAAGATAAACCACCATCTGGATGACCTAACAAAATTGAGTTGTTAAGGATAAAAGCTGTATTTCTTCTGAATCTATTTGCAAAGTTATGGTTCGCAGCTGTATTAGCGGCACCATTAGGACCTAAAATTGTGAAATTTGAAAGGTTTGGTCTAGTTCTAGGCAAAGCATCAGAACCGCTAGAGTTATTATCACACTCAATACCGTTACCAGCATCGCCACCATCAACAAACTCGGGATCTCTCAATGATACAGCGAATTGGATTTTACCTTTATAACCATTATCAAAATCAAAATCATCATCAGCCGTAGCGTAAGCGATTAGATATTTTGCATTTACAGTTCCACCAAAGAACTCAAAAGCATCGTCGTTACCATAAGCTACCATAATGTGTTCAATAGTAGTTCCTGAACCAACACCACCTAAAGTTAATCCATTAATTTCTGAATTAGGTTCTGCAGCGATACCAGCGAACTCAATTCTGATATATTTTAAGCTACCAGAGTTATCGTTATCAATAGTGCCTCCGTATTGTCTACCAACTCCACCTTCAATAGTTGGATTGTTCGCATTTACAGTAGCTCTACCCAAAAGGATAATTCCACCCCAATCACCTGGCGTTCTTTGACCTGCTGGTCTACCAGAAGTAAATACAATTGGAGATTGAGCAGTACCTTCTGCCATAATCTTAGAACCTCTTTCCATGATCAAAGCACCTTTATTACTAGTACTTGATTTAATAATAGTTCCAGGTTCAATAGTCAACGAAGATCCTTCTTCGAAATAAGTGTAACCTGTTAGCGTAATTGTACCTTTTCTTACCACTACGTGTTGATCCTTCTTAAAAGTACCAGTTAAGTTTCCACCATTAGTAATCTCGATAGTACCTGTTGTTCCATCGCCGTTATTGTTCTTTTTACAAGCGGTAAAAGCAACTGCAGTCATCAATACTGCCACAATAGAGTGTTTTAATTTCATGTTTTTATTTTTTTGTAAAGTTATTTCGTGTATGTTACGTATAGATTATCAACACATTAAGATTTCCTTAACGATTGACTACATTAATTCTATTTCCCTAAAGAAAAATTGTAGTTGAAACCCAATGTAAAGTTTGTGCCGAAACGAGTTGAGGTATATTGCTTGTCGATATTTGGATTATAGCCATTTTTATCATCCATATTCAAATAGAATATACTTTTTTGGTTCAATACATCTCCAATGTTAAGTTTCAATTCGGCTCTATTCTTTATTAACTTCTTGCTAATTTGGAAATCAATTACGTTTCTAGAGTTCTCCCAAATATTTGGAATCAATGAGTTTCCAACCAATGCGATACGCTCGCCAATTCTATTGTATAATGCCGTTACTGAAACACCACTCTTATCATTTGCGTATTGTAATCCTGCGTTGATTAAATATGGAGACTGCCCTTGTAAAGGTCTTGCATCTAATCCCAATGAGCTAAGCTGTACTTTTGATTTAATATAGCTTGCATTTGCAAATGCAGTCAAATCTCTAAAGAATAGGCCATCAATAACATCTAATCTCTTTCTAAAATCCAGTTCTACCCCATAAGAAGATGCCTCTCCAACATTTGTAAAATTGATTTGTCTTCTTTCTGGAGTTCCACCCTCATCTAATGTCTGTTCTATTGCATTATTAAAGTCTTTATAAAAAACCGAAAAAGTTAGGGTTTCTCCCGCTTTAGGGTAAATTTCATATCTCAAATCTGCATTATTAATTGTACCTCTTTCTAACTTAGGATTACCCAATGTAGAAGTCTGCGCTACGAAATCGTAAAATGCAAATGGAGCAAGCTCTCTCAGTTCTGGTCTAGATACTGTTCTTGAAACCGACGCACGGAAATTACTCTTATCGGTAATAGCGTAGGTATAATTTATAGATGGTAATATATCCGTAAAAGTTTGATCAAAACTTCTAGCAGTACCACTTAGGTCTGTGTAATCAATATTTTGGTAGTAGTTTTCAATCCTAGCTCCCCATACTAATCTAGATTTTTCTCCTAACTTATTATCTAACATCAAATAACCTGAATTCAACAAAGTTTGTGCTTGATATGAATCAGTGTTACTGGTAAAATCACTCAGGATAAAGCCTCCCGTAGCGTTAATGTTTTCTGGCGCAAAAATTGATCCTTTTGGCAAACTCAACAAATAATCATCCATGCTTGCTGAACCAGAAGAGTTAAACAAGTAGTTAAAAATCCTAGCATCAAAGTCTCTAGTTTTGTACATACTTAACAAACCAGTCTTAAAAGTACTTTTCTTCGAAAGAAAATTAAAAGGAAGTGAATAATTTACCTGACCTGAAAAATTGTCTTCTTTTAAAGAAGAGTAGAACCTCCTACTGTTTCTATCCACTACGTTATATGTATCAGAGTTAGGTCCACCTATTTGACGATAATAAATAGATCTTAAATCAGGCTGAGTTCTATTAATTAGCGAGTAACTTACATTCCAGTTGAGCTTTTGATCAGCTTTACCAAACTGATGGTCACCTTCTAATTGCGTATTATAAATAGTTTTCTTTGTTAAATCTGAGTTATTGAAACGCAAGTTAGCGTCAATATTAGTATTGAAACCCGTCCTATCTGTATAAGTCTCGTCAAATACATTATTAAATAGGTTTTTAAAGCTCAATTTACTCTTACCTTTTTTATAAGTAATATTAGCTAATACGCCTACACTAGTATTAAATACGTATTGAGAATCATCATAATCGTAATAAACATCTCTAAAATCATTTTGATAGTCATTACGCTGAACAGGGTTGATATTTTGTCCATTTCTATAAGAAAGCGAAACAACACTACCCAAAGAACCTCCATTTTTAAAATCTATACGTTTACCATAACTAATTTGATGGTTTTGAGATGGTAAAGCGGTATACGTTTTCTCCGCATATGGGTTAGAAAGTTGCTTAGATAATTGTGCCTTTTGAGACGTACTTAAAGGATTGTATTCTTGGAATGAACCTGGGAAAGTAGATGGAAGATTTCTACTACCATCTGTAAAACTAAGATAATCGTATTTACCTCTGCTATTACCTAAGAAATCCTTAAACGTTGATTGTGTGTTATAACCAAAGCTTGTTGTAAAGTTCAAGAAATCTTGATCTGGAACATCTTTAGTAATTACTTGAACAATACCTCCTGCGAAATCTCCCGGTAAATCTGGTGAGGCCGTTTTATGAATAACTAGATTATCAATTAAGTTTGCGGGGATGATATCAAAAGAAAAAGCTTTCTTGTCTGGCTCCGTAGATGGCAACAATGAGTTGTTTAACATAGAGGTGTTATAACGATCTGCCAAACCTCTAATAACAACAAATTTATTGTTTTGGATACTTGCACCGCTTACGCGTTTTAGAACTTCAGAAGTATTTCTATCTGGAGATCTTTTAATTAATTCCGCTGAGATACCGCTGGAAATCCTAGCACTATTTTTTTGTTGAAGAAGTAGGGAATTTACTGATTCCTGCTTATAGTTACCAGTAATAACTACTTGATTAAGGGTTTGAGAAGAAGATTCTTCCAAGCTCACATTTAATGTAGTAACCGCTCCGCTTGTGACTTCTACCTCTGCAATTTTCTTTGTTGCATAACTAATGTAAGATACTTCTATTAGATATTTACCAGAAGCTAAACCACCCAACACATATTTTCCTTCCACATCAGTGCCTACACCTTTATTAGTTCCTGAAATTTTTACAGAAACACCAATAAGGGTTTCTCCTGTTTTAGCATCCGTTACAGTTCCTGAAATTTTTCCTGTTCCCTGAGCGAAAACAAGCGCACTGGCTAACGCAAACATGATGGTTAGTAGTGTTTTCTTTAGAGTTAATTGTGATTTCAATTTGCCTTATTTTTAATTAGGGCAAAACTATTACCACAATGTTAGCTTCGTGTTAGCTCGAAATTACCATTTGTTTACCACTAGGTTAACAAATTGTTAAAGCCTATTGGTAACGCTTTTGTATTAATATTTTAAGCCGATTTTTTTGCATATAAAGTGCAATAACCAAATTGGGCCAATTAACAAAAACTTAACATCTTCTAAAAATGAAGGCTTTTTGCCTTCTATTTTATGACCAATGAACTGCCCTATCCAGGCCAGCACAAAAATGGCCAAAAAGATGATCCAAGCTGCTGGGCCGTTATGGTATTTCTCCCACATCTCAATTTGTACAATGCCGTAGCTCATGCCTGCTATGATCCAGATCATCATAAAGAACAAGGTTGGCGACAGCGTAAAATAATAGTACATGGCAAAGGCAATTAGAAATGATGCCCAATTAAAGAAAGTTTGGTACTGGCCCAAAAAAGATAACTGCGGAAATGGGATTAACCAAACCAAGCCCAATAAGCTAAATACAATGAGGGGCACACAAATCCAATGGATGAGTTTATTGGTACCATTTTGGTGGCTTTCGGCATATTTATCAAATAAAATGTCTACTGGCTTTTTTGCTGGGGCTGGTGCAGTTTTATTCATATCTGGTGTTTTTTGGAATGATAAAAATAAGAAAAGCGATAGAAATCTATCGCTTTTAGTTTTAGTATCTTTTAGAAGCCACACTTGCGAATTGCAAATCGCTTTAAGATTGCTTCGTACCTCGCAATGACGGAACTATTAATCCGTGTAATCCCGAAATCGGTGTAATCACAAAACTACTTCGCAAAGGCTACCGAACGGGTTTCTCTAATTACCGTTACCTTGATTTGGCCTGGGTAGGTCATTTCGGTTTGGATACGGTTAGAGATATCTGCCGCCAGCAATTCTGCCTGTTGGTCGCTTACCCTTTCACTTTCAACCACTACACGCAGTTCTCTACCTGCTTGGATGGCAAAAGTTTTTTCTACGCCCGGATATGACAAAGCCAGTTCTTCAAGTTCTTTCAAACGCTTGATGTAGCTTTCTACCACTTCACGGCGGGCTCCCGGGCGGGCACCTGAAATAGAGTCGCAGGCCTGGATGATTGGCGAAATCATCGAGGTCATCTCAATTTCGTCGTGGTGGGCACCAATAGCGTTGCAAACTTCCGGATGCTCTTTATATTTTTCGGCCAATTGCATCCCCAAAATAGCGTGTGGCAATTCTGGATTATCATCAGGCACTTTACCAATATCGTGCAAAAGACCGGCACGTTTGGCCAACTTAGCGTTTAAGCCCAGTTCAGCGGCCATGGTAGCACAGAAATTAGCCACCTCGCGTGAGTGCTGTAACAGGTTTTGTCCGTATGATGAACGGTAGCGCATACGGCCTACCATCCTGATCAGTTCAGGGTGCAAACCGTGGATGCCCAAATCAATGACGGTACGCTCACCGATCTCGATAATTTCGTCCTCGATCTGTTTTTTGGTTTTGGCCACAATCTCCTCGATACGGGCCGGGTGGATACGGCCATCAGTTACCAGGCGGTGCAGGGCCAAACGGGCAATTTCTCTTCTTACCGGATCAAAGCCCGAAAGGATAATGGCTTCGGGAGTATCATCCACAATGATCTCGATACCTGTTGCCGCTTCCAGTGCACGGATGTTACGTCCTTCCCTACCAATCACACGACCTTTGATTTCGTCGTTATCGATATGGAAAATAGACACCGAGTTTTCGATAGCAGCTTCGGCGGCGGTGCGCTGGATGGTTTGTATCACCACTTTTTTGGCTTCTTTGCTGGCGGTAAGCTTGGCCTCGTCAACAATGTCCTTCACTTGCATCAGGGCCTGCGAGCGGGCTTCCGACTTCATATTTTCCACCAATTGGTTCTTGGCTTCCTCAGCACTTAAACCAGCAATGGTTTCCAATTGCTGCACATGCTGATTTTTCAGCACATCCACTTCTTCCTGTTTTTTAACGGCAAGGGCGGTTTGCTTCTCGAAGTTATCTTTTTGCTTATCTAACTCCTGTTCTTTTCTACTCACATTTTCCAAACGCTGGTTAAGCGATTGTTCTTTTTGTTTGATGGTGTTTTCACGTTGGGCAACTTCGCTATTGCGGCTTTGTACTTGTTGCTCGTGCTCACTTTTTAATTGCAGGAATTTCTCCTTCGCTTCTAATAATTTGTTTTTCTTTAAGATCTCGGCATTGTTTTCGGCATCTTTCAAGATCTTTTTCGCCTTTGCCTGAGCTGCCACTTCCTGCTGCTTCAGGAGGTTACGCAGCAGGTACCTGCCAATGACCACACCAACAATTAAGCTGGCGAGTATGCATCCTACTATTCCTAATATTTCCATTGTACTTTTGGTGTTTTAAGGGCAATGGTACCTGTCGTAAAAAACGAGGGGCCCATTGTCCGCTGTTGTTTTATGGAACCACCATTGCTGAGGGATCCAGGGTTTGTTGTTTGTTTAGCGATGGTTTTTAGGCCATCTATATTCTTCGTAAAAAAAAAGCCGTAGCTAAATTTAATGTTCCTTTACCGTTTGATTGGTGCAAATTAAATGAAACATAAAAATTTAGCCACGGCCAAATTATAGCTATAGTAAACCTAGGGAAATATGCCCCATGAGGTTAATAAAGAACTTTTTTTATTTAGCGAAAAACCCGTTCAATAAACTATCCAATTCCTCTACCTTATCGGCAACCGTGGTATCTTGGCTGTGTACCTTATGCTCGGCTTTTAAAACTGCCGTGGCATAGTGCAATACCGCCATTGACAACAAGTCTTGCTTATCTCTAACCGCATAATTTTCCTGATAGTCTTTGATGCGCTCGTTGATAATCTTTGCCGCTCGTCTCACAATTTCCTCTTCTTCCATACTTACCTTTAGGGGGTAAATGCGGTCGGCGATAGTTATTTTAATCGAGATTTCTCCCATTTTTAGCTTTGTTTCAATTAATCCGTATGCTTATTTTTTAAGCAATACTACACACTTATCAATTTCACGCACAAATTCGTTAATTTTTTGCTTTATATCAAGTGTCTTTTCACTTGTTCCTTCAATACTCTTCGCTAATTTGAGCACCCTAATTTTCTCATCTAGCTCTAACTGTGTGCCTTTGGCCACCTCTAAAGCTTGTTTTTGCTGCTTATTTTCTGCCTTCAGAAGTTCATTTTCTTCTTGTAGGGCATGACAAAGGGCAATCAATCTATCTGTTTTTTGCAGTACACTATTGAGTTGATCTACTACAGCAGCCATTTTTTTATCGGGTTGTGAGTTATAGGTGATGAGTTATGAGCTCTGGATATCTAGATGTTAGCCAAATTTCCCCTCATAACTTTCAACTTTTAGCCTTAAACTTTCTACTTTTAACTTATTTTATCTTATCTCTGCGTTGGCAGTTTGGGCTAAGTTAGCAATAATCTTTTGCATAATTGCATCGATCTGCTTATCAGTCAAAGTCTGCTCCTCATCCTGCAAGGTAAAATTTAGGGCATAAGATTTTTTTCCCTCGGGCAATTTATCTCCCTGATAAACATCAAACACCTGCACATTTTTAACCAATTTGCGTTCGGCTTTAAAGGCGATGGTTTTTAATTGATCAAAAGTAATGGCCTGATCTACCAATAGCGACAGATCTCTTCTTACAGCCGGATATTTTGGCACTTCCTTGTTGATGATCTTGTTTTTCTTTAAAGCATCCAATACAAAGGCCCAATCAAAATCGGCATAGAAAATATCTTTGGTTAAACCAGCTTTCTTTTTATCTGCCGTGGTTACGGCACCAAAACTCACCAAGGTTTTATCACCCCTAAAATATTTAAGGCCATAGGCAAAGTTTTCGTCACTGATTTCGTCTGTTTGGTAGTTGGCCAAACCTAAGCGGTTCACCACAGCGTCTACCGCCGCCTTTAAGTTATAGAAAGTAGCCGGTGTGGATTGTTGGTTCCATTGCTCGCCCTGTTTGGCGCCGCTTAGCACCAGCAACAATCGTGGACGCTCTACATATGCTTCGTTGATGAGATGGTACGTTTTACCGAATTCATAAAACTTGATATCTGCATTTCTACGGTTAACATTATAGGCTACACTTTCCAGGGCCGGCTGCAACAAGCTTTGGCGCATGGCATTTAAGTCAGAACTCAACGGATTTAAAATCTGTACGGCCTCTGCCTCATTTTTTGAGTTGGCCAAACGAGTGAGCGAATTGCACCAAATTTCGATAAAGCCATTGGCGGTAAGCATATCGGCCACCAAGTTTTGGATATTTTCCTTGTTGGGCTTCACGGTGTAGGCCAGTGAGGCATTCACTTTTGATGGGATATGGATATTGTTATACCCGTAAATACGCAGTACTTCCTCTGTAATGTCGCACTCGCGGGTTACATCAACCTTATAGGCCGGCACTCGCAAATCCAATCCTTCGGCAGTTTCTGCTGCAATGCCAATTCCCAATGCAGCAATAATTTCCTTGATCTGCGCATTAGGGATGTCCTGCCCTATCAGATCGCTCACATTTTGGTATTTGATAGTTACCTCAAATGGCTTGGCTTTTACGGGATATAGATCTGAAATAGCTGATGAGATTTGGCCGCCGGCAATTTCCTTGATCAACAAAGCTGCACGCTTAAGGGCAAAAACTGTCATTTCTGGATCGGTTCCACGTTCAAAGCGGAAAGAGGCATCGGTTTTTAAGGCATGCCTTTTAGAGGTTTTACGTACCGATACGGCATTGAAGTAGGCACTTTCTAAAAAGATATTAGTGGTTTGCTCCGTTACACCTGATCCAATTCCGCCAAACACCCCAGCAATACACAAAGGTTTTTCGGCATCGCAAATCATCAGGTCTTCTGCAGAAAGCTTGCGCTCTACGTTATCTAAAGTGGTGAATGGTGTGCCTTCTGCGCATTTTTTCACGACGATTTTTTTGCCTGCAATCTGGTCGGCGTCAAAAGCATGTAAGGGCTGGCCCAGTTCATGCAATACATAATTGGTAGCATCCACAATATTGTTAATTGGACGTAGGCCAATCACTTTCAGCTTATCTTTTAGCCAATCAGGAGATGGTTTTACGGTTACGCCGCTAATGCTTACGCTGCTATAGCGTGGGCAGGCATCGGCAGCTTCTACCGCTACCGCTATATTTAAGTTTTCGTTGTCGGTTTTAAAGGCAGAAACATCGGGCATGATCAATTGATGATCAATTTGCCCGAATAGCTCTTCCGCAGATATTGGCCTTGCCGCTTGAATTTCAAAATCTCTGTCTACACTACCTTTCATATTACGGATAGTGTAACCGTGATGATTAAACGCTGCCACTAAATCTCTGGCTACACCTAAATGAGATGCCGCATCGGCACGATTTGGTGTCAAACCAATTTCAAACAGATAGTCATCGTTTACGTTAAAATATTTTTTGGCTTCAAGCCCCACAGGTGCGTCTGCCGACAGTACCATAATTCCTGCATGTGAGCCACCCAAACCAATTTCATCTTCGGCACAGATCATGCCTTCGGAAACCTCGCCCCTAATTTTTGATTTATTGATTTTAAAAGGCTCGCCATCATTTGGGTGTACCGTGGTACCCACAGTAGCCACCACTACTTTTTGTCCGGCGGCTACGTTTGGCGCTCCGCAAACAATTTGCAACAGCTCTGGCCCGCCAACGTTCACCTTGGTTACACTTAATCTATCGGCATTGGGGTGCTGTATGCGCTCTTCAACATATCCAATTACCAAGCCTTCCAGCCCACCTGGAATGGTTTGCACTTTCTCTAGGCTTTCAACCTCTAAGCCTATATTGGTAAGGATCAGAGAAATTTCCTCAGGGGTTTTATCAGTTTGTATGAATTGTTTAAGCCAGCTATATGATATTTTCATTTTGGAGTATCAGGTATTTAGTATTGCGTATCCAAACATTGTTGGCATACTCAGGTCTAAAAAATAAAATGCAAAGATATTATTTATAAAGCTAAAGCCGAAGGAATGGGGACCACGAAGTTCAGCTTTTTTACACTTGCAAAGTTTGGCTTTACGATTTAATTTTTTCCAGTCCAGACTTACGAGGCTTTAAGAACTTCGTAGGCCCTGTCCATAAAATTGCCTTAAAAAAACAATTTCGCAAAAACGGGCAGGTGATCTGAAAAATAACGCTGGTCTTTGCTATCTGTGATCACCCCATATTTCTGCACTTTAAAACCTTTGTTGATAAAAATATAATCGATCCTGTCTTTCAGTGGGCTGTCAAACTTGAAACCGTTGAAAGTGCCATCAGGCCCATAGGGCGGCTCTACGCTCACTTCTTTACTGTCGCTCAAAAATGATTTAATAGTAGCAATGGCATCGGTTTGGGGGGTTACGTTTAAATCGCCCGTATAAACCACCGGCAGCTTTGGGGCAATTTCCTGTATTTTTTGCTTGATCAGCTTGGCCGATTCTATCCTGGCCTGTACGCCTACGTGGTCATAATGGGTATTGAAAACCAAGAATTCCTTTTTGTTGAGTTTATCGTACAAACGCACCCAAGTACAAACCCGATTAAACATGGCATCCCAGCCTATGCTCGGAACATTTGGGGTTTGCGACAGCCAAAATATACCGCCGTCTTTTTTAGTAAATCTATTTTTATTGTAGAAAATGGGCGAAAACTCGCCTTTACGCAAGCCATCGTCACGACCTGCACCTACGGCCTCAAAATCAGTATTTTCCAGAATAGCATCAAACTGCTCGGCTAAGGCTTCCTGGGCACAAAGAATATCCACGTCGTGAAATTTCACTAAAGCTTTTACGTGATCTTTTCTTTTGCTCCAGGCATTTACACCATCTTTCTCGGTACTGTACCTAATATTATAGGTCATTACGTTTAAAGCTTTATCTTTTTGCGCTTTTAACTGCACACTGAACAAGGCCAACAAAAGAACTGCTATAATTTGTTTCATTTTCTCTTCGAATTTCACGCCAAATGTAAAGAATACAAATTAAGCTTCAATTAATTTTATGCAATTCCCTACCGTTTTAAAGGTATCCTTCATCGGCCAGGCTTATGAAATCATCATTATACACAATAAGATGGTCATAAACCACTATTTCCATCATTTTGCCCAAGGCCATCAAATTTTTGGTAATGGAAATATCGGAATTACTTGGCTTTAGGTTACCAGAGGGATGGTTGTGCACCAACACTACCGATGCAGCACTATACTCCAAGGCCATTTTAAAAATCATCTTTGGATCAACAACGGTGCCTGCCTGTCCACCTCGGCTTAAAAACTGTTTTCCCATGAGCACATTTGCCCTATTGAGCAGCAGGATCCAAAATTCCTCGTGGGGCAAATCGGCCAAATCAGCTTTGATGATCCGGTGGGCATCCTTTGAAGATTTGATTTTTTGCAGTTCAGCGGGTTGCGCCCCACGTCTTCTTCTGCCCAGTTCCAGTGCCGCCACTATACTGATCGCTTTTGCTTCGCCAATGCCCTTAAACCTGGAAAGCTCCTTTACTCCCAATTGCGAAAGTTTGTCGAGGTCATTTTGACAGGAAACCAAAATGCGCTTGCTCAAATCTACTGCGGTTTCGTTTCGGCTGCCCGAGCCTATCAGTATAGCAATCAGCTCGGCATTGGTGAGCTGTCTTCGGCCCTGCTGCAGTAGTTTTTCGCGTGGCCTATCGGCCTCTGCCCAGGCTTTGATGCCCAGTTTGTTTTCATAGTGATGCATAGATAAAAAATTATAGGCATAAAAAAACGGCATCATCTTGCGATGATACCGTTTCTAATATCGTTTAAAAAAGCGATTATTTCAAGTTGTTAACAAACTTGGTCAATTTTGCTTTATTGTTCGAAGCTTTGTTTTTGTGGATTACGTTCTTTTTAGCTAAACGATCTAACATTGAAATTACTTTAGGAAGTAACTCTAACCCTGTTTTTTTATCTTCAGCAGCACGCAATCTTTTGATAAAAGTACGTGTAGTTTTAGCCTGATATCTGTTACGTAAACGTTTTGCAGCGTTTGCTCTAATTCTTTTTAATGCCGATTTATGATTTGCCATTGTTTAGCCTTTTATTTCTTCTCTGTTTTTATTTTCGGACTGCAAATATAGAAGTATTATTCTTAAATACAAAAGGGTTTTAAAAAAATATTTTCACCTGCCATTTCCGAAAAGAAGCAATTGGGCTTTAAACTTTTGCGGCCTTTGGCCGTTTTGAGATTAAATGCAGTTTTTTGGCACAAAATTAGTGCAAAAAGCCTCAAAGTATTATTTTTGAAAAAAACATTGAATTTAGTGAAGAAACGTATCGCCATTTTTGCTTCAGGATCAGGATCAAATGCTCAAAAAATTATGGAGCATTTTAAACGTAGTACAGAGGCAGAAGTTGCCCTTGTTTTAACCAACAATCCTGAATCGTACGTATTACAACGAGCTGACAGTTTTGAAATACCCTCACACATTTTTGACCGGAACGAGTTTTACCATACCGATGATGTGGTTGACTTGCTGAAGAACCTAGAGGTTGACTTGATTGTGCTTGCTGGATTTTTATGGCTCATCCCCCAAAACCTACTGAAGGAATATCCCGGAAGGATCATCAACATTCACCCTGCACTGTTACCAAAATTTGGCGGCAAAGGCATGTACGGAGATCGCGTTCACCAGGCAGTAATGGACGCCAAAGAAACTGAAGGTGGAATTACCATCCACTACGTAAACGAGCACTATGATGAGGGCGAATTTATTTATCAGGCCAAATATCGTATTGAAAAGGACGACAACATAGAGATGATCAAGTTCAAAGGCCAGCAATTGGAACACCTCCACTATCCTCGTATTGTAGAAACACTGATCAAGAAAATCAAAAAATAGGAACCAATAGCTAATGGATAACGGTTCGTAATTGGGCACTTGCTGACTTGCCAACTTACGAGCTTTCCTTTTTATTTATTTATCCTAATGGCGTTGTAAAATCATGATGGTTTTCATACCTTTGCGGCTCAAAACAATACCCTCAAAATGAGCCAATCAGTAAAGATCAAAAATGCCTTAATTTCAGTTTATTA
Organism: Pedobacter nanyangensis; assembly: GCF_003313505.1. Lineage (GTDB taxonomy): Bacteria > Bacteroidota > Bacteroidia > Sphingobacteriales > Sphingobacteriaceae > Pedobacter > Pedobacter nanyangensis. The sequence goes on from NZ_QMHO01000003.1 coordinate 91,216, forward strand.
CAAAGATGGTTTAGCGCCATTAGTGGAGTACCTAGGCAAACAAGGTGTAACCTTATTTTCTACCGGTGGAACCGAACAATTTATTAAAGATTTGGGACTGCCAGTAACTGCCGTTGAAGATTTAACCGGATACCCTTCTATTTTGGGCGGCCGTGTAAAAACTTTGCACCCAAAAGTATTTGGTGGCATTTTAAATCGCAGGAACCTTGCAGGCGACCAGGAACAAATTTCACAATACGAAATTCCTGAAATTGATTTAGTGATTGTAGATCTTTATCCTTTTGAGGAAACCGTAAAAAATGGCGGTACCGATGAAGAAATTATTGAGAAGATTGATATTGGCGGCATTTCTTTAATTAGAGCGGCCGCTAAGAACTTTAACGACGTGGTGATTATTGCCTCGAAAGATGATTACGCCACCTTGTTAACCCAGTTAGAGGAGCAAGATGGTGCTACTACCTTGGCACAACGTAAATCTTTTGCTAAAAAGGCTTTCCACACCTCTTCGCATTACGACACAGCGATTTTCAACTATTTTAATAACGAAGAGCCTTTAAGTGTATTTAAACAAAGCATTGCTAGCGCACAAACTTTGCGTTATGGTGAAAACCCGCATCAGGCTGGCGTTTTTTACGGCGACCTGAATGAGATGTTCACCAAACTTAACGGTAAAGAACTAAGCTACAACAACTTGGTTGACGTTGATGCGGCAGTGAGCTTAATTGATGAATTTGAGGAGCCTACTTTTGCCATCCTGAAACATACTAATGCTTGTGGCGTGGCTTCGAGAAGCAATATTAAACAGGCTTGGGTTGACGCCTTAGCTTGTGACCCTGTTTCGGCTTTTGGTGGGGTTTTAATTGCCAACAGGGAAATTGATTTGGCTACCGCCGAGGAAATCAACAACTTATTTTTTGAGGTATTGATTGCACCTAGCTACGAACAAGCGGCCGTTGACTTGTTTAAGACTAAGAAAAACCGCGTGATTTTGAAACGCAATTACGTAGAACTGAACAAAAAACAATTCAAAACCTTATTGAACGGTGTAATTGAGCAAGACAAAGATTTGATTATTGAAGGTCCTGAGCAAATGACTACCGTAACTGAAAAAGCTCCAACTGCACAGGAGTTAAAAGATTTATATTTCGCTAATAAAATTGTGAAGCACACCAAATCGAACACCATTGTTTTGGTTAAGGATGATGTTTTAATAGCTAGCGGTGTGGGGCAAACTTCTAGGGTTGATGCTTTGAGACAGGCTATTGAAAAAGCTGCCTCTTTTGGCTTTAGCGTTAAAGGCGCCGCAATGGCTTCTGATGCTTTTTTCCCTTTCCCTGATTGTGTGGAGATTGCCGCTGATGCTGGCATTGTGGCAGTTTTGCAGCCTGGAGGCTCTATTAAAGATGCTGATTCTGTAGCGAAAGCCAATGAAAAGGGCATTGCTATGGTAACCACCGGTGTGAGACATTTTAAACACTAATTAGTGGCTAGGGATTAGGATTTGGGAATTAGTCTGGGATTAAGGAACAAGGAACAAGGAACAAGGAACAAAGAACAAGGAACAAGGAACAAGGAACAAGGAGCAAGGAACAAGGAACAAGGAACAAGGAACAAAGAACAAGGAGCAAAGACGAGCTGCCTTTAAATAAATGCTTTTCGCTCCCTTTTGGGAAAGATGCCGACAGGCGGAGAGAGCTTAATCTTCCGGTCATTGCGAGGAGGTACGACGAAGCAATCTTAAGGCGATTTGTGGTCGTGATCTTTAGCAAAGGCAAAGGTTAACTAAACCCGATTGGAGTGAAAATATTTTTGCGGACAAACCCTACAGGTTTTAAACCTGTAGGGTTTTGCAAAATATTGTAACGTAAAGCGGGACTGCCTTTAAAAAGCAGTACAAGTTTTGATTTTCAACAGAAAAAAGAAACTTAATATAATATTTTGCCTAATTTTACATTTAGGATATTAGACATATTTGTTAATACATACAGTAACATACCTCATACATGGGATTATTTAATTGGTTTACGCAGGAAGTTGCCATTGACCTTGGCACCGCGAATACCCTTATTATACATAACGATAAAGTAGTAGTTGACGAGCCATCGATTGTGGCTTTTGACAGACAAACCAATAAAATTATCGCCATTGGCCGCCAGGCGATGCAGATGGAAGGTAAAACCCACGACAATATTAGAACCGTAAGGCCTTTGAAGGATGGTGTAATTGCAGATTTTAATGCTGCTGAGGCCATGATTAAAGGAATGATCCGTATGCTGAACGGTGGTAAAGGATGGATGTTCCCTTCGTTAAGAATGGTGATCTGCATTCCTTCGGGCATTACCGAGGTGGAGAAACGTGCGGTTAGAGATAGTGCCGAGATTGCGGGAGCTAAAGAGGTTTACTTGATCCATGAACCAATGGCGGCGGCTGTGGGTATCGGTATCGATGTGGAAGAGCCGATGGGCAACATGATTATTGATATTGGTGGTGGTACTACCGAAATTGCGGTAATTGCCTTGTCGGGTATTGTTTGCGACCAGTCTATCCGTGTGGCGGGAGACAACTTCGATTCGGATATTGTGAACTATATTCGTCGTCAGCATAACATTATGATTGGTGACCGTACGGCCGAGAAAATTAAAATTGAGGTAGGTGCAGCATTGCCTGAATTGAGCGACCCCCCTGCTGATTTTGCCGTTCAAGGCCGTGATTTGATGACTGGTGTACCTAAACAGATTACGGTTTCGTACACTGAAATTGCACACTGTTTGGACAAATCCATCTCGAAAATTGAAGAGGCGATTTTGAAGGCGCTGGAGATTACCCCTCCCGAGCTTTCGGCCGATATTTACCAGACGGGTATTTACCTTACCGGTGGTGGTGCGTTGTTACGCGGTTTAGATAAGCGTGTAGCTGCCAAAACCAAATTGCCTGTACACGTTGCCGAAGATCCGTTGCGTGCAGTAGTACGTGGTACTGGCATTGCGCTGAAAAACATTGGTAATTTTAAATTTTTAATGCAATAAATCAAGTTATAGGTTGTAAGTTATAAGAGTTTTACGTCTTGTAACTTACAACCTATAACTTATAACTCAATACCTAAATGCGTAACCTTTGGATTTTTCTTAGCAGATATAACGCATTTTTCTTCTTTATTATCTTTTTTACCGCTGGAATTATCCTAACCATTAGGAACAATGTATATCAGCGCAGCGTTACCTTTGGCTCTACCAATGAAATTGTTGGTACGGCCTATAAAAGGCTAAACGTTATCAAGCGCTATTTGAACCTGGTGCAGGTAAACGATAGCTTGGCGGCGGAAAATGCGGCTTTAAAAACGCAATTGTTTGCTATCTCAAGTATTGACAGTACGCAGGTCACCAAAGTAAAGGACACCATTTATCGTCAACAATACACCTTAATCGCGGCTAAAGTATTTAAAAATTCCGTAACGCTAACCAATAATATTCTTACCATCAACAAAGGCGCTAAAGATGGTATTGCAAAGGATATGGCGGTTATTTCTCCAGGTAAGGGCGTAGTAGGCTTTGTTCAAAATATCTCTGAAAACTTTGCCACTATCCGTCCGTTGCTCAATCAGGAAACAGCAATCAGCGTAGTGCTCAAAAAAGACAATGCTTTTGGTAGTTTGGTTTGGGGCGACAATAATTTCGATTATCGAAAAGCCTATGTCAAAGAAATTCCCAACCATTACAAGGTGAAGATTGGAGATACCATTATCACTTCAGGTTCTGGGGGTTTCCCTAGGGGAATTGAGGTGGGCAGAGTGACCAACACCAACGTGAGTACGGGTGATAGCTTTATGACATTGGAAATAACGCTATTTAATAATTTTAGTACGTTACAATTTGTTTACGTGGTTAAGGATAAATTTGCAGAGGAAGTAAAATCTTTGCAGCCAGAAATTAAAAATGAACAGTAGAGTTATACTAGTTAATATATTTAGATGGATGGTGCTGTTGTTTATACAGATTTTTCTGTTGCGCAACATGGCCTTTTACAACCTGTCTACCCCATTTATTTATGTGCTGTTCATTTTGGTATTGCCTTTCCATATCCCAAATTTACTACTGTACATCGTTGCTTTTGCTACCGGCCTAACGCTTGATTCGTTTTACGATACTTTGGGCGTACACACCAGCGCCTGCGTAGCCCTGGCCTTTGTAAGGATTCTTTTCATTTCAGTGAGTTTAAACCGAGAATCCATTGACGAACCTGAGCCTTCGCTGGGGAATATGGGCTTTAGGTGGTTTTCTTTATATGCGGTATTGTGTATTTTTGCTCACCACGTTGTACTGTTTTTCCTAGAAGCTTTTAAATTTACATCACTAACTTATACTTTGGGAAGAACTTTATTGAGCGTGGTATTTACCTTGTTTACCGTGTTGTTGGTTGAGTTTATCTTCCATAACAGAAAATCGGCCTAAATGGATCAGCTGTTTAATAGAAAATATATCGTACAGGGCTTATTTGTGCTGATTGCACTGATTTTGCTGGGTAGACTTTTTTATATACAGGTAGCGAGCGACAAGTATTTTCTGGACGCCAACAACAATGCCCTTCGCAAAAAATTTATTTATCCGGCCCGCGGTGTGATTACCGATCGAAATGGGAAAGTTTTGGCGCAAAACCAGCCCACTTACGATTTAATGGTTACCCCCAATGAGGTAAAACCTTTTGACACCCTTTCTTTGTGTAATATCATTGGTATTACCATGGAAGATTTCAGAAAGAAATTTCATAAAGCTATAGTACAATCAAGGTATCAATCTTCTATTTTTCAAAAACTGCTTTCGGTGCAAACCTATGCGACGTTGCAGGAGCGTATGGCCAATTATAAGGGCTTTGATGTACAGAAAAGAACTATCCGCTATTATCCCGACAGCATAGGCGGGCAGCTGCTTGGCTACATCAGAGAGGCCAACCAAAGAGAGATAGAAAAATACCAAGGTTATTATAAGCCTGGTGATTATATTGGAAAATCTGGTTTAGAAAAACAATATGAAGTTGAACTGCGGGGCTCAAAGGGCATAAAAAGGATTTTATACAATGCCTACAATGTAGCCCAGGGAAGCTACGCCGATGGAAAATTTGACTCGCTAGCTGTTGCCGGAGAACAGCTCACTACCACTATTGATGTAGAGATACAAAAACTTGGCGAGCAGCTTTTAACTACCAAAGTGGGAAGTATTGTGGCCATAGAACCTGCTACGGGCGAAATATTGGCCTTTGTAAGCAGCCCTGGTTACGACCCCAATTTGATGGTTGGCCCTGAAACGGGAAACAATTACATGAGGATTTTATCGAACCCTTACCGCCCTTTGTTTTCCCGTCCGTTAAGAGGAAGGTACTCTCCTGGCTCGGCATTTAAGCCACTAGACGCCTTGATTGCGCTGCAAGATGGTGTGGTAGATGAAAACTCAACTTTTAACTGCCCGGGCTACTATATTGCTGGTAATAGAAGGTTTAAATGCGAGCACGTTGATGGAAATATTGCCCTGCGTAGAGGTATTGCTCGTTCTTGTAACACTTACTTTTGGAGCATTTTTGCCAAAATGATGCTGAAAAAAGGCTATAAAAATCAGCATAAAGCCTATGATGAGTGGCAGGAGAAAGTGCGTAAATTTGGTATTGGAGATACTTTAGGAATTGATTTTCCTGGAGAAAGTGCCTACAAATTATTTACCGCCGAAGATTATACTAAACGTTACAGTAAATATTGGGGCTATACCACTATCTTATCAGTAGGTATTGGGCAAGGTGAAATTACCACCACCCCATTGCAAATGGCCAATATTATGGCCATTATTGCCAACCGGGGATATTATGTGAAACCGCACCTGGTTAAGGGAATTGGCGAGGGTAAACATATTGACCCTAAGTATAAGGAAAAACATTATGTTGGCATTGATGCCAAACATTTTGAACCTGTAATTGATGGAATGCAAGATGCGGTGAACAGCCCAATAGGTACCGCAACAGAGTCACGTATCCCCAATATTTTGATGTGCGGTAAAACAGGAACGGTACAAAACGTACACGGTAAGAACCACTCGGTATTTATTGGTTTTGCCCCTCGCGACAATCCTAAAATTGCCATTGCGGTAATTGTAGAAAATGGTGGTTATGGTGGTGCTTATGCTGCTCCAATAGCCAGTTTTATTACCGAGAAGTATTTAACGGATAGTTTAAAAGGCAGAAGAATTAACGGCGCTACTATTGACCAATATAAAAGCACCAACCTGCTTCCTGTTTTAAAGGACAAATTGCCTAAACAGAAAATTAAAACAGATACCAGCAAGGTAGACAGCACCAAAAAGACAGTTCCGTTAAAAAGCAATACCGCAAATAACCAATTTAACAAAGTAGCTATAGCACCCAAAAACAATGCAACAACAGAATAGCAGGTTTTTCTTTAATGTTGATTGGATCACCATATTAATTTATATGGCCCTGTGTGCTATTGGTTTTGTCAATATTTTTTCGGTTCAATACGATCCAGATAAATCAGAGGCATTCAGTTTCTCTGCGGAATACGGCAAGCAATTGATCTTCATCATTTCTGCCTTGGTTTTGGGCCTGTCCATTTTGTTGTTCGACTCCAAGTTTTTCAGTGTTTTTGCTCCAATAGTTTATGGTGTAACCATTCTTTTGCTGCTAGCGGTGTTGGTGGTTGGCAGAAATGTTGGCGGTAACCAAGCCTGGATTCCCATTGGCTCCTTCAGGTTACAACCGTCGGAATTTGCCAAGTTTGGCACTGCCCTGCTATTGGCCAGATATATCAGCTCCTTTAACGTAAAGCTAAATTCGTTAAAACCTATTTTAATTTGTGCGGCAATTATTGTATTGCCTATGGTATTAATTATGCTACAACCCGATGCAGGGTCTATGTTAGTGTTTCTTTCGTTCATGTTCCCGCTTTATAGAGAAGGTTTACCGGGCAGCTTGCTCATCATTTTTTGGGGAGCGGTGTTACTATTTATCCTCAACTTATTTGTTTCCCCTTCGCTACTTATCTGCTGTATTTTGATTATCGGTGGATTGTTTGCCTACAATGCAAGGAAAAGGTTGCAGAAAGTAATTAATATCGGGATCATTACCCTGATTGCCATTTGCTACTTATTTGTAGCCAAATACCTGTTCGAGAATGTCTTAAAACCGCATCAGCGTACACGTATTGAATTGATTTTGGGACTAACCAGCGATAACCGAGGGGCTGGCTATAATGTAATCCAATCTAAAATAGCCATTGGTGCCGGACAGCTTACCGGCCGAGGGTATTTAGAAGGTACTCAAACCAAATATGGCTATGTGCCTGCCCAAAGTACCGACTTTATTTTTTCGACCATAGGTGAAGAATGGGGCTTTGTAGGCTGTTTTGTAGTGATTGGCCTTTATATGTTCCTGCTGCTGCGAATTGTGAATATGGCCGAACGACAACGCTCCGTTTTTTCGCGGGTGTATGGCTACAGCATTGCCTGCATCTTATTTTTCCACGTCTTTATCAATATCGGGATGACCATCGGTATTATGCCCGTAATTGGTATCCCCTTACCTTTTATCAGCTACGGTGGCTCTTCGCTATGGAGTTTTACGATATTGCTTTTCATTTTCCTGAAACTGGATTCGAACAGGATGGGATTTATTTGATGGAGCAAAGAATAAGGAACAAAGAATAAAGATATACGTTTTAAAAGAAGTCCTTGTTCCTTGTTCCTTATTCCTTGTTCATTTATCCAAACTTAGTCTTTAAACCTTCTATTCAACAACAGATAGAACTTGTCTACGGTGGCTTGTTTATCGGCCCAATTGTTTTTTACCGCATAGTTCTTTTGGAAGAAATTATCAGCGGCATCAAAATTTGGCATTTTGTTGGCAATATCTATGGCCTCGGCGTAAGCCAAATTGTACCCATTGAAAAGATCTTTAATATATAAAAGCTTATCGTTTAGGTTAATGGCCGCCTTGAGGTCCGTGATATTGTTACCAGAAGTTTCATTTAACCTTGTACTGGTATTTTTTCCGGCTAAAATGTCATTTAACGTAGGTTTATAGGTGGCCTCAACTTCTACCGCTATCTTGGTGGCCTCAATGGTTACTTTGCCAACGGTTTCTGTTGTTGGCGGCACTTCTTTATCGACAGGTTCAGCAACTATTTTAGGAATTTGCAGTTGTTCCTCTTGATGTACCAAAAATGGTTCGGGGCCAATTTCATCTTCCTCTAAATCCTCAGGGTTACGGATAAGATTTTGCTTCACCTTCTTTTTTTGCTCCAAAATCAGTTCTTCTTCCTTGCTCAATGGCCTGTCGAATAACTGATCGGCAGTTTTTTCCTCAAAATCAAATTTATCTTCTTCGGTGTAGCTTTCGCTGTTTAAGATAAACTCAAAAGTTTTGGTTGGCTCCTCTTCTAACCTAAATAACTCTTTTTCGTGCTCTACCAATGGAGCCACTTCTTCAATCTTTTCCTCCACAATGTGAGGCATTTCTATTTCTTCTACTCCCTGGTTTTGTTCGTCTTCTACCTGTTCTTCGCTAACGATTTGAGGTTGTTCCTGTATTTGATTTTCCGGAAATATGGCTTCCAATTTTTCTTCGGCGTTAGCAAAAGTAATGGCTTCAACTTGTTGTACGTCCTTCAGTTCATCAACAATCTCATCATCTATCACGGAGTTTTCAGGTATTTCTGGCGCTTGTATCGCTAAAGGAGCCTGAAAAGGAAGGTTAAGTTTTCTAATGATCTGGATATGGTCTGCCAAGAAGTTCGCATTTGCTAAAAAAAGTTCCAGCTCCAGCTCGCTCAATTGCTCAGGGTTTTGAGACAAAAACTGATATTGGTCGTTCAATTCGTGAAGTATATTCCCTAATTTCCTGAAAAGAGCTTCTTGTTTCATCATAATCTTGTAACGAAAGTTTTGGCGTTTTATGTTAGTAACTGATAACCAAAAATACTATAAAAATCTTTTATATTTGGCTAAAAATACCTTTACAATGTTATTTAGTGAGCAAAATTTTAGACGGGGAGAATTTAGTGGAAGTATTGAAGTAATTTGCGGTTCCATGTTTTCTGGTAAAACGGAAGAGTTGATCAGAAGATTAAAAAGGGCGCAGATCGCTAAATTGAACGTTGAGATTTTCAAACCAAAAACCGACACCCGTTATGATGATACCGCAGTGGTATCACACGATTTAAACTCCATACAATCTACACCTGTAGACAGTTCATCGGCCATTTTATTATTGGGAACCAACACCCAAGTAGTGGGTATTGATGAGGCGCAGTTTTTTGACGACGAGCTTCCAGAAGTTTGTAATACATTGGCCAAAAAAGGTATTAGGGTGGTTATTGCTGGTTTGGACATGGATTTTTTAGGCAAACCTTTTGGCCCAATGCCAGCCTTAATGGCCATTGCTGAACACGTTACCAAAGTAAATGCGGTATGTATGCAGTGTGGTAGTCCGGCAGTTTATTCTTACCGCACCGCAGCAAGCGAAGCCCGGGTGCTTTTGGGCGAGAAAGATAGCTACGAGCCTCGTTGCAGAGCCTGCTTTAATACTTTGGGATAACAGCTACTTCTTTTTGGATTATTCCTTAACTCGCTGAGTTCGGGTTAAGAAAATCCTTTGAAACCTCAGAAACAAATAAATAAAAATCCAAGGCTTACTGCCTTAGGGTATTTGTAACACCATTGAGTTTACGATGCACCTATCTGGCTTATTTTAGAAACTTTTGCTGGTAAAAAATACAACCGCATAGGCACGTGAGCGTGTATAACAAAGAGGCTATGCTGGAGCTGGATATAATGAAAAATCACAAAACGCTTATCCCCAACTTAGGTTAATTGCTATTTCGCTACAATCATTTTTTTGGCTTGCTTATAATTGGGCGTGTTTAGTTTATAGGTATAAATCCCACTGGCAAAAGTGCTCAAATCAACATAAAACTGATAGCTACCTGCTTCAACGGTTCCTTCGGTCACCTTTCTTATTTTTCGGCCCATTATATCGTAAATGGTCAAATCAATTTTCGTTTTTTCAGGCAGGTTTACCGGAATATAGGTAAACGTTTTACCTTCGTTAGGATAATTCTGTCCTAAAGCATATTCGGTAGGAACTACCCTAATTGGCCTCTTGCTCACTTCCGTATATTTAACTTGCGCCGCATCGCCAACAGTCGTCAATTCGCCTTTATTATCGCCTGCTAAAAAGGCATAGGCCAGTGTTATCGACTGATTTTTAGGAATTTTATAAGGCCCACTCCCCAGGGTAAACATCACATCATAACCATTAGCTGTGTTATGCCCTAAACCTACGGCCTGTATGCCAGAAGTTAGGGTTTTGTATTTCTCTGAAGTGTTAAATACATTATCCGAAAGAAAACTATTCGGCAATTGATAGGACAGTGGATAATAAGCAGGTGCTGCCGAATGGCTCAACAACCGTATGCCGGCATAAGGATAGGCAGCATTTTTCTTGGCATAAACGTAAGCAGTTTTGTTTGGCACATCATATTCGGTAGCATTGGCAGATGATTCGTCCAAATCCCAATCGGTAAACAAACCTGTATAAATGTTTTCCAGGTCAGCATTACTGGTGTTCACAATTTCATACTCTACCAGCACATATTTATCATCGGTAATGGTATTGAATGCCCAAACCCGGGAAAGCACTTTCAATCCAATGGGATTTGCCGCTCCCCCATCAGTAAAAATACTGGCGCCTTCAAATGGTGCGGTACTGTTGGCCACTACCGATGCGGTTTGCTGCTTCCTAAAATCTTCACTGTAATAGGTGTCTGTGCGGGCATTGTTCATCACCTGTGTTTCCGATTTGGCGATGAGCAAGGCTACTTCATAAAGCAAATTTTCGTTTTTATAGATAAAGCCCAGTCCTGCGGTGGCATTGGCCTTACTGTAGCCAACCCGGCCATTTGAAGTAAGCGTAGTATTAATTTGATTAACTGCTATGTTAAGATAATCGAGTGCGACAATGGTTTCAAAGCTTTCTACATCAGTATATGCACCAGCATTTCCTGCATAATTAAGCGTAAAAACAACTTTTTGATTTTCTGGAGCATTAGCTAACACTTTCACTTTAATGGGCGTTAGGCCTGTTTTGGTTTCAAGGCTATTCAAATTGCCAACATTTAAAGATGGATTTACCACCTGCACGAAAGGACTGCTGGTGGCAAGCGTTACGGTTAGCCCGTTGATAGGTCCCAAAAAGTTTTTAAGCGCAAATTGTAGGGTAATTTCCGTTCCGGGCGCCCGGTTGCCCAAACTTTGGTCGCTAATGGTTAGCTGTTGATAACGAACCGATGCCCCATTCTCGGTTAAGGCCCGATAAACATTTAGCCTGCCTTTTCCCAATAAATTGGCATAATTTGGATTTTTAGCATCTATAGGATCAGCGGTGGTGCGTAACAGTTCTCCGATCTGCAACCCCGAATAAGCAGGGTATTTTGCCTTTAGCAAGGCCGCTGCACCAGCTACCAAAGGTGCCGCCATGGAAGTTCCCGATTTATAGCCATAGGAATTTCCGTAAATGGTGTTATAGATCCCCGCTCCAGGCGCCGAAATATCCACATACGTTCCGTAATTAGAGTTAGCACTTTTCACATCATTTGGGTCGAGGTTTGCTACGGCGAGTACGCCATCAAAGGCGGCGGGATAAATAGGGATATCATTCCCTGAATTTCCCGCAGCTGCAATAACCAAACAACCTTTGCTAATGGCATAATCGATTATCTCCTGTCCAAATTGGCCTCCGCCTACACCTCCCCATGAGCAATTGATAATCTGTGCACCTTTATCGGCAGCGTATTTGATGCCTTCATAACCTTTGTAAATTGAAGTTGGGTTATCATCAGCTCCTGCTTTTACAATTAAAAGTTTTGCATTGTAAGCGATACTTGCCACTCCTATCCCGTTATCTGATACCGCCGAAGCAATCCCACTAACATGCACGCCGTGGTCGGCGGCGGCACTTTTAACATTGGGATCATTATCGGGGATCATGGTACTTGCTGATTGTCCGCATAAATCCCAGCCGTAATAATTGTCAACGTAGCCATCGCCATCATCATCTATTCCATTGATGGGGTCTGCTGTATTTAAATAGATATTTCCAGCTAAATCTGGATGCGTCACTTCAGAACCAGAATCAACAATCCCAATAACTACGTTTGAAGAGCTTTTTAACACATCCCACGCTTGTGGAGCCTTTACTTGTGGTAAATAAAATTGTGTTCCATAAGAAGCATCATTAGGGGCATACCATGTGGTATGGATGTAACTAGGTTCCACATAAGCAATATTTTGGTCTTGCAACAAAGTATTAATGACACTTTCGATATTAGCGGTTCCAGTGTATTTTGCCCGATAATAGCTTTCGGCACGAAAGTCTGTTTCGTTGCTTATTGAGCCTTGTTCAACATTTGAGCTTTCGCTGAATATTGGTTCAAACACGGCCAATGAAACACCCTGGGCACTCAGCTGCTTTTCGGCGCTTTGCGTTGTGGCATTGCGTTTAGCACCTGCCTTAAATTTAATGACCAAGGTATTGGGCAGGTAATCTTTTTCTGTAACTCCCGTAGGCAGTTTAAACTTTGTTTTATGGAAAGAAAACCGGCCGTTATCCTGCTTAAAAGCTAACAGGATAACCAGCACCAAAACGAACAGGTAATTCTTCTTCATCCTAGGGGCGAAATTTAAACGAAGATATTGATAATTAAGTGCCAAGGCAAGAAAAACAAACGATCTGTGTTTGGCCGGCACCTAATTACGCACCCTGTTTTGCTCACTTTGTGCACCATCGGCATTGTGCCTGCGCAAATTACTAATGGCTTTCCCAAACCGGTAACTATAGCTCAGTACCACGGTGGTAAAATCGCCCCTGTTCCGCCAGTTGGCTTCCGTTAGATTAAGATTATTGATAACTCCATTAATAGCCCTGGTTTGAAAAACATCCGTGGCGCTTAACCTTAAGGTACTGGCAGTGCTCAATTTCTTTTGCAGGGCCAAACCAATGTCATAAACCTTACCTATTTCAAACTGTACGTTTCTCAACTTGGTTTGATATCTGTAATTTATTTCTCCACTCCAGCTTTTATGAAACTTCAGTTGCAGGTTCCCGTTACTTGAGAAAAAGCCCCCCTTAGTATTTAAAACCCCGGTATAAAAATCGCTTTTCGAATGAATATAGGTGTATTGGCCAAACCAATTTAGACCCAGCCATTTGGTTATGTCAAGATTAGCGTTAATGGATGCATTATAAACTTCCTGCTTGCCAATATTAGCCGGCCTGCTGTAATACGTGCCGTCAACAATTTCAATGGTTTCGTTTACCTGGTCCTTACTGTGGTTATAGCCAAGTGTGGTAGTTACCCTATTTTTATAGGTATGCGAAAGTTCGATGGTTTGCGTAAATGATGGTCTCAAATATGGATTGCCCACATAATAAGTGAATTTATCCAAAGGCGAATAAAACGGATTTAAGTCTTGGTAAACTGGCCTGTCTATCCTTCTGCCATAATTTAGGCCAAGTTGGTGCGTATTAGTGGTATCAAGCTTATAGGTAAAGTACAAAGTTGGAAATACATTGGTATAGCTTCTTTTGAAACTTGAATCTGCTTTCATCAAATTACCTAGCTGATGCCCTTTGGAGATGGTATTTTCAATCCTTAAACCAGCTTGCAAAGAAAAACGTTTGCCTTCTTTGCTCAAATTAAGATAGGCGGCGCTGATGTTTTCGCTATAAACAAAATGGTTGCTCTTATCATAATCAGGGCTTGTAACATTGTTTGCGGTGTAAAAATAGCTGGCAATATTATTGGTTTTGATGTAACTTGTTTTTGCCCCGGCATCCATTTTCCAAGTTTTCATCAATGGTTGCGAATAATCTGATTTGAGGCTATAGATATTTATTTTTGCTGGTAAATTCCCTTCCAATAAATCCTGTGCTTTTAAAGTTCCATTCCCCAAATAGGTATCGTTAAAATAGCGCTGGTAGGTGCGGGTGTTGTAGTTGATGTAATCGGCGTCGGCGGTAATTTCTTTGCCTGTTTTCCCAAATTTATGGCGGTAATTGGCATTTATCCCTCCGTTTTTAAAAGAGATATCATCCATGTTTTTGGCCACAATGCTCGAATCTTTAACCATGGATGGGTTAAACAAATTGCTGGTATTGTCGTTTACATTTTCCGCATTGCGGATATTGCCCCGCAGCAAAACACCCCAAGTAGTGTTGTCAGATTGGTAAAAATCTACGCCTGTTTGGCCGGTAAAAGTATTGGCGTGCCGCTGAAAGTAGGAATTTTGATTAAAGAAATAATCGGTACTACCATCAGGTTTTTGGTATCTCCTGTTCAGGTCCAAATCGGTAAAACTGTTATTGAGGTTGTATCCGAAATTCCCAAAAATGTTCAGCTTGTTTTTTCGATAGTTGAAATTAAAACTATCATTTGAACGTGTTTTCTTACCCCTTGTTAAGCTTAAATTTACTGCACCATTAAAACCAACAGCTCTGTCCTTTTTGGTTTTGATATTGATAACGCCTGCATTTCCGGCGGCATCATATTTTGCGGGCGGATTGGTCATCAGTTCTATCTGATCAACCATGGAAGATGGCAAGGAACGCAGGTAATTTTCCAGCTCCTCTCCGGAAAGGAAACTGGGTTTATCATCAATAAATATCACCACCCCTGGTTTTCCCTTAAGGCTAATGCTTCCATTTTGATCAACACTTACCCCTGGCGCTTTTTCCAAAACATCAAGGGCTGATGTTCCAGCATTGGAAATTAACGCATCTACGTTCACTACTGTTCTGTCTATCTTTTGCTCTACAAATGGCTTTTTTGCCACCACATTAACTTCCTTTAAAGTTTTGGTAATTGCCGTTAGCTTAAGCTCCCCAAGGTCAATCAAATTACGGCTACCATCTACAACAATTGGTTGGCTTTTAAAGTTAGCATAGCCCACCAGGATCACCCTAACCTGATAGCTACCAGCTACAACTTTATCGAAGGTAAATTTGCCATCTGCTTCGGTAAATGAGGTTTTCACGAGTATGCTATCTTTGACGGTAAATAGGGCCACGGTTGCCAAATCGAGAGGTTTTAAGCTACTATCAGTTATTTTCCCATTAATTACAGTTGTATTTTGCTGCGCATGGGCGAAAATTGAGGCAATAAAAAGCCCAGTGGTTAAAATAGCCTTAAGTTTAAGTTTCATTAAAGGAAGTTTAGTTGTTTATTGAGGTTTAACTGCCAATTCGATACTGGGTATCTGGTCGTTTAATGTATTTTTCCTTGTATTTATGATGCACATTGGCATCTTGTATCACACCGTTGATTTGCATTTCATTTTCGGTGAGGATATCGTGTAATTTCTCCCCCCCAAGAATAAGGTTGTCCTGTAACATTTCTTTCTGTATCTCCTGGCTGGCATCTTTGCCGTCGTGAACAACACGCACCACTACCTTACCATCTATTTTAACCGTGCTGGTTGTAGTAGTTATGGTTGTAGTGGTAGAAACACCTTCAGGCTCACAGATAAAATTTGATGTGGGCTGCATTACAACTACCACAGCACTCTTTACAGGTTTTACCGGGCTCACAGGCGTTTCTGGTTTGGCTTGTGGCAAAACAGGATCTTCGATAGGCTCTAAATCATTGGCTTCGGCCAATTCCAAAACGTCTCCAGTTATCGTTTCCTTAAACAAAAAGCTTGATTTTTTTACGGGCTCAATACTTTTCATCGTTTTTTGGTCATTCTGTTTTGCATTTTGAGATGTATGGCCAAGTCCCGCACGGTAGGTAATTTCCTTTTTAGACGGCGATGATTTCTGTATGTGCGACCTGCTTATTTTAAAAGCCGCAACTACTCCCAGAAAGCAAAATAGCGCAATAATTAAGGTTGTTTTCTCCAAAGCCGTTAAAGCAGTTCTTTGGTTAAATGCAATTCTGCGAATACGGCTAATCAGCTGGCTTTTGCCATTGGCCATTGACATTGCAAAACCGGTAGCGTTTAGGCTAAATTCCTGACAGGAAACCAGGGCTTTCAAATAGCCGTTCTTGTCATTTGTACAAGCTATGGCCAAGTCATCACAGCAGTTTTCCCTTTCTTCCTTAATCATTTTTGATAACCATAACACCGCTGGGTTGAAGAAAAACAATACCTCCAGCGTGTTTTGAAGAATGTTTACGAGATAATCTTTACGTTTGATATGCGCCAGTTCATGACCTAAAATAGCTTCTACTTCAGCTAAACTTAAATGATTTAACAAGCCGATAGGCATTAAAACAACAGGCTTGAGGTGCCCGATAACCATTGGGATTTTTGCCAATCCAGATTGCAAAATAGAAATTCCCTGATTGATCTGCAGTTGCTGTGCAAGCTGATCAACTTTTTGCTCCCAAAAATGGCCTGCGGCAAAAGTTTGGCTTTTCTTAAGACGCCCTACGGCATGCAGCCCAAGCAGTAACTGCGCAGATTTAAAAAGGATAACGGCTATCCAAATCAACATCATTGGATTGGTATAATTCTTTAGCGCTTCTAGAAACTGGCTCAGCGCCAAAAAAATATCCAACTGAAAATTAAACAGTACTTTGTGCTGTGCTTGGTCAAAACTGAATAAGTAAGCCGCAATATTCACGTGGTTTACGCTCAGCACCAAAACCGCCGCCATACTCAGCACGAACAGCCCCAGTAGCCCTACCAACAAATTGTATCTCAAAGTTGGCGCACTGTTTTTAGTACCTACCATAACCAAGGCTGCAAGCGATGCCATCACTACGCCTATCCATAAAGAATGGAACAATGTTTCAAACAATGTCTCCATCCATGTCGACGGCAAAAGATTAACCCATTTAAATTCCATATAGTTTGTGGTTCTTTTTATTTGGTTTTATCTATTTCTCAAGCTCATCCAATAACCTTTTGATTTCTTCTAATTCTGCTTTCGATGTTTTTTTGTGATCTAGTAACTGCATCACCAAGTTAGCGGCCGAGCCTTTGTAAAGTGTATCCACAAACCTGTCTAGCAATTGTCCTTTTGTTTTAAGTTCAGCCTGTACGGGCATATAAATATGTTTCATTTGGCTCGCATCACGATTAAGGATGCCTTTTTCGGCCATAATCTGCATTTGCTTTAAAGTGGAAGTATAATTTACTTCTCTTTGTTTGTTCAGTTCGTCGTTTACAAAGCGGACTGTACTAGGGCCAAATTCCCATAACACCTGCAATACCTCCAGCTCAGCTCTGGTAGGCTCTGGGATTGAATTGATAGATTGCTTCTCTTCCATAGCACAAAGGTAGGATAACTTTCGTACGAAACAATACTTACTTTAATTTTAACCTTAAAAATCAACAAGTTGTATATGATCTTGCTTTTAAAGTGAAAAATTTTGTCGTTTTTGCGCCTTGTTATTGTCGTTTTTTAACCCCTAGTACACCAATAATTTTGGTGAAATTTGGTTATCCACTAAACCCTTAGACCATGACAAAAGAAATTTGGCTTAACCTACCTGTTAAAAACATTGCAAAAACGACCGAATTTTTCTCCAAAATTGGCTTTAAATTAAACGAGCATGCCCCAAAAAGCAATTCAATGGCTTCGTTTAAAATAGGCCAGAAAGATTTTATTGTGAACTTTTTTACGGAGGAAGCGTTTAAAACTTTCACTCCCTTTCAAATTGCAGATTTATCCGGTGCTACAGCGTGCTTGATTTCCATTGATGCCGAAAATAAAGAAGGTGTAGACGCTATTTTAGAGCGGGCCGCAGAAGCTGGTGCCCATATTTTTGCCAAAGGCGGCGAAAGGGACGGCTGGATGTATGGCGGGGGCTTTACTGATCCTGATGGCCACAAATGGAATGTTTTGTTCATGGATTTTAGTAAATTACCTCAATAAAAAACAAAACTATGGAACGGATTTATTTTAAAATTGAAATTGATGCTCCTAAAGAAAAAGTTTGGGACATTTTGCTGGGAGAAACCACCTATCCTCTTTGGACAACTTTTTTTGCAGAAGGTTCTAGAGTAATAACTGACTGGAAAAAGGGTAGCAAAGCTTTGTTTTTGGGTAAAAAAGATGAAGGAATGGTCTCAAAAATTGCCGACCATATTCCCAATGAATTCATTTCGATCCAGCATTTGGGCTTTTACAAAAATGGTGTGGAGGATTATGAAAGTGAAGAAGTGAAAAAATGGGGCAATGCTTTTGAAAACTATAAAATTAGTACCAAACAAGATGGCAAATCGGTGTTAAGTGTGGAGATGGATACCACCGAAGAATACAAGTCTTACTTTGAGGAAACCTGGCCAAAGGCTTTGGAAAAGGTTAAGGAGCTGGCAGAGGGCTAGCAATGTTTCGGAGCAAGAAACATTGCGATTGCCATTATTTCGTGCGCATGTGAGCAATCTGCCACGATGTTATAAATAGTTTCTAGCTAACAACATTGTTTGTTGGTGGCTGGGCCTTTCCGCTCCTATTGAGGTAACGGCGTAGGTAGCTACAAACTGCTGGCTGCCCTGTCTTTTTTAGAAATTCCATTAAAACCCACTACCGAATCTGGAAGTTGCGAAAGTTCAATTTGCTTTCCTGTGTTGGGAACGAAAGTTTTGTAGTCAAACAACTTGGCGTTATTAATTGGCACTTCAATAATGGTGTAGGCTCTGGTGGCTGGTTTGTCATCGCCCAATAAAGGCCTTGGACCTTCGCCAATACAGCCAGCATTAAGTAGGCGCAATTGTTGCTGGCGGGCAGGATAATAAGCATGTTGGTGGCCGCTGATATACAAATCAATGCCATTTTTCCTGAAGAAATTGGCGGCATCCTGGTGGTGTGCCAGCACTTCGCCCGGCTTGTTTTTACTAGCTACAATAGCATATAGGGGTAAATGACCCAATAGCACTCGCAACTTCGCTTTTTTAGCCGCTTTCGATTGCAGCTGCTGTTCCATCCAATTAAATACTTCTTGGTTTACTGTAGCGCCGGCAGCGTCCCAACTAATGAAGAAGATATTTTGTTGCTGATAACTAAAATAAAAAGGAAAATGGCTGTCGTCGACATATTTTAACCCTAATTGGCTGCGTTTTGCCATCCAAAATTCTTGTGCCGTTTGCCTATCCTCCTGATAACTTGGGGAAGCATCGTGATTACCTACGGTAAATCCAAAAGGTACGTTCATCTTCTGGATTGGCTTGAGCACATGGTTGTTGAAGCTGCTCCACATGTTTTGAAGTTGTGCTTTGGTAAGGGAAGCTTTTTGTCCCGCTACCATATCGCCACCGCATAAGATGATGTCGGGCTTAATGCTGTCGAGCGCTTTTAAGGTAGTTGCTACATCTGGATGATAAACGGTAGCACCATAACTGGAATTTAAATCGCTGATGACCGCTATTTTAACGGTTTTTGGTTGCGGTTCAATTTGCCAAGAGGGACAAATCAAACTAAACAGTACAAGCGTAACGATATGGAGTGGCTTCATTAGGCTAAGATAGGAAAAGGAGTTTATTGCTGTGCCGTAAAACGATAAACCCAATTGTAGCGGAAATACTTTTTGTTGTGCGGCCGTCCTGAACGTAGTGAAGGACCCCAAAGGGTTGCACTTGAGCAGGAGATTGGCCGTACCTTGGCATAACAGCAAGAAGGTTCAACAAAAAGATTGCAGCGGAAAGTGGGACTGTAGGAGGCGATGGTGTAGGGAGTAGCTTTTCAAGTTCTATTACCGGTGTTGTTGCCATAATTTTCGACAGGCAAATATGGGGTGCTGTTACGGGCCACTGGTAGGTAGGGCGCAGCGAAGGATTTCGAAGGATGGTGGTTGGAAAAGGATTACCCGCACCTCGGGGTGAGCTGCTGCGAGCAAAAAAGGCCAGCATAAAGCCGGCCTTTTTTAGGTTATTGTGTGTGGAGTATTAATGCGCATCTACGGGCATGTTCACGTTCTTTTTAAATTTTTGCAAGAATAAAAGCGGAATTGAACATAACATTACGCCTCCAGCTACCCAATAAGCGTCGCTATAGGTTAGCAGTAGGGTCTGTTTAATTACGGCTCCTTCTATGGCTTTCATGGCCATCAGTTTTGCATCTAAAAATGCAGCACCTTTTGCCATAAAATTGTGGATAAGGCCGTTTAAACGTTCGGTAAATGCTGGATTGTTTTCGTTAATATTTACTAAAAGGTTGTTTCGGTGGAAACCTTGTCTTACGTGGATCAAGGTGGTTAGGGCTGCAATGCCAAAAGAGCCTCCCAATTGGCGCATCATGTTGTTTAGTCCCGAACCTTGACCTATTTCTGCGCCTTTGAGGTCTTGGATAGCCAAGGTGGTTAAGGGTACAAAAAGCAATGCCATGCCAAATCCCCTGATCACCAAAGGCCAAAAGAACTGCTCGGTGCCTGATGAAAGGGTTGATTTGCTGAGCATGTGACAGAAGATGAAAAACAAGATCATTCCGCCAGTGGCCATAAATTGGGCAGGCACACCTTTTTTAAGCATAATGCCAATAAAGGGCATCATGGCAATGGTACATAGGCCGCCGGCAATAAACAGCTCTCCGGTTTGCAGCGGCGAGAAACCTAACAGGTTTTGACAGAAAATGGGGAAAACGAACACGGAACCATATAATCCAAAACCGAGTACAAATGAAGTAATCATCCCGATGGAGAAGCTTCGATGTCTCATGATTTTAAAGTTTACGATAGGATGGTCGGTACTTAATTCACGCCAAATGAAGAACAGGATGCCAAAAACGGAGGTAATGGCAAGAGCTGTGATGTATGGTGTGGCAAACCAGTCTTCGCTTTCACCTTTTTCTAATACGGTTTGCAAGCTGCCAATGGCCACGGCCAATAATACAATCCCCCACCAATCGATAGGTGCACCCTTGCCGTCCTTGGGTGTTTCTCGGACAAACATGTAGGCACAATAGGCCGCCAGGATGCCCACTGGAATGTTGACGTAAAATATCCAGGGCCAGGTGGTAATTTCTAAGATGTAACCTCCAATGGTAGGGCCTACGGTTGGACCCACTACGGCTCCTAGGCCAAACAAGGCTGTGGCGATACCTACATCTTCGCGTGGCCAGGTTTCAATGAGGATGGCTTGTGCCGTTGAAATTAAGCCACCGCCAGCCAGTCCCTGTAAAATACGGAAACCTACCAGTTCCCATAAATTATCGGCGTTGCCGCATAAAAAAGAGGCAATGGTAAACAGGATGATAGAAAATAGAAAGTAATTTTTTCGGCCAAACCTACTGCCTAACCAACCAGACATGGGCAGTACAATTACGTTGGCTACGGCGTAGCCGGTAGATAGCCAGGCTACATCTTCGAGCGTAGCGCCAAGGTTACCTTGTATTTGGGGCAATGCCACGTTTACAATGGTGGTATCTATGAGCTCCAAAAGGGCTGCCGTGATTACCGTAAACGTGATGATCCATTTTTTTAAACCTACTTCGGCCATTATTTAGTACTTAGATATGAGTATTTAGATTTGAGACAAGTTTCTAATTAAAGTGATTAAACATTTATTAGCATACTAATCCAGATCTATAACTTAAAACTGATAACCTACAACTCATTATATCGCAACAGATACTTTTACGCTCATTCCTGGGCGCAGTTTCTCTAAAATTGCTTTGTCTTTGTTGATGATTTTGATTTTTACTGGAACACGCTGTACTACTTTCACGAAGTTTCCGGTGGCGTTATCCGGAGGTAGCAACGAACCTTTGGCACCAGTGATGGGCGAGAAATTGTAAACTTCACCTTCAATTTCCTGGTCGGGATAAGCATCTACGTCTATTTTTACTTTTTGTCCTGAGTGGATTTTTTCCAACTGGGTTTCTTTAAAGTTGGCAGTTACGTAAATGCTGTTTTCGTTAACAATAGAAAATAGCGATTGGCCAGCTTGTACCAATTGGCCCTTTTGTACATTTTTTTTGGAGACGATACCTGTTGCGGGGGCTTTGATTTGCGTGTACGAAAGTTGAAGTTTGGCAAAATCAACATCAGCTTGGCGTTGGCTAACGCCCGAATTGCTTACGCTCAGTTGCGATTGAGTGGTGCCTACTTGTTTAACGGCAGCGTTATATTGGTCAACGGCAGCATCATAAGTAGCTTGGGCTGTTTCTTTTTGAGCTTTGGCCTGGTCAAATGCCTGCCTGGTTATCGAGCCGTCTTTCACCAAGTTTTCATACCTGTCGTAGTCTTTTTTAGCCAATTCAAGCTTTACTTTAGCCGCTTCTATGTTGGCTTTTGCGGTGCTGGTATTGGCGGCAGTAGCCGCAATTTGTGCCTGCGAAACGCCTACGCTGGCGTTGGCTCCAACTTGTCCGGCCTGTGCCTGCTCCAGCTTAATTTTATAGTCGCTATCATCAAGGGTAACCAATACCTGATCTTGGCTTACCTGAGTGTTTTCTTCAAAGTTGATGTCTTTTACGTAACCGCTTACTCTGGCAATTACGGGGCTAATATCACCGTCAATTTGAGCGTCATCAGTATCTACGTGTTTGCTGTAGTAGCTATATTCGGTGTAACCAAATACTGCACCAATGATAATGAGTGCGCCAAGTATAACAGGGATTACTTTATTTTTCTTTTTTGCTGGCTTTGTCATGGTTATGCTTAGTTATTTTGTGATATTTTTCCTGTGGATTTTAATAAAGTGTAGTAAGCTAATTTGGCATCGGCTTTGGCTAATTCCAAGTTGATTTTAGCTTGATAAAGCAGGGTCTCTGCATCAATTCTATCAATGGCGGAAGCAATGTTGTTTTGGTATTTAGATTCTAACAACCTATCGTTTTCACTTGCTTGGGCAATAGAAGTTTCCAACACCGCAATTTTTTGTATGGCCAATTGGTAGTTTTGATAGTTCCTATTCAGTTCGGTTTTAACGTTATCGGTTAAAATTTCCTTTTGGGTATCTATTTCTAGTTGTTGTATTTTGGCTTCGGCAACTTTGTTTTTGTTGCTCCATAACGAAGCAATGTTCCAGCTGATATTGGCGCCCAGGGTAATTGGCATAATGTATTGTTGGCTGCTGGGAATAAACTTGCCACTTGGGTTCACGTAGTAAAGGTTGGCGCCCAAACCTACGGTGGGTAACATGTTAGCTTTGATAGATTTGATGTTATAATCGGCCACTTTGTGTTGTATGCCCAATTGTTGCAGCTCCTGCCTGTTGGACATGGCCGTGCCAAGGTAGTTGGCAAGCGTTCCTATTTGAGGCAAGGTGTCGTCGGCACCTTTAGTTTCAATATCGGTGTTTTCAGGCAGGCCCAACAAAATATCGAGGTTGTAGTTCACTATTTTTCTGTTGTTCTCAATCTCCATTTCCGTTAACGAAACATTAGCCTGTTGTAGTTGGAACCTCAACACGTCATTTTTGGTGACCAAGCCCTGTTCATAAAAGCGTTGCGCTTGTTTCAACTGTTTAGCAATGGCCGTAAGATTTTGCGCTACTACTTTTTTGCTTTGTAATAATTTATAAAGCGAAAAGTATCCGTTAACCACGGCATAGCTTACTTCTTCTTTGTTCTTATCCGCATCAAGTACCGCTACTTCTTTTAAAAGTTTGGTGGATTCTTGGGCATATTTCAACTTGCCGCCACCATACACCAGTTCTTGCACTGCTGCGGTCCCCACAAAGGCGTCGGCCCTGTTTGGTAGATGGATGGGATTGCCCTCCCCTATTTTCAAGGTGTTGGTTGGGATTTCGGCATGGTTGTACATGAAGCTAGCGGTTGCGGTTGGCAAGGCGTTATCTTTTACCGTAGCCAATTTTGCTACCGCTTCGTCTATTTTTTGTTGCGATAGTTTCAGGTTTTTACTGTTGGCAATACCTAAATCTACCGCTTCTTGTAAACTTAATTGCTTTGTAGTTTGAGCTTGCAGGATGAAGGGTGTAGCCAAACCTATCAAAAGCAACCTGATTTTTGTTGATATCATTTTTTGGGTGTTAAGTGCGTAAGGATCATTTCTTGTAGGTGGTCAATTAATCTGGCTTTAATGATTTCCCTGTCTTTTTCGTTTTCTAGGTCGTAGTTACTGTCGGGAGCAATTTTGTTTGGAGAAGTGGTTACCATTGATATCGTTCCCATAACACTTACTATGGTCATTCTGATATCTACTGGTCTAAAGTCTCCAGCTTCGATACCTTCTTTAATGATGTCTTCAATCACGATGAGATTTTGCCCCATGGCAGCTTTGATCTGGTCAAATACCTCTGGACGCAATGAAAGCGAAAGCTCGCGATGCATCATTTTATGGAAGTTGGCATTGTTTAAAATACGGCTGGCATATTTATCAATTACCTTTAATAGCTTCTCTTTGGCGGGAATGTTTTCCTCTTTGATTTGATTGAGCTGAGATTTGAAACTCATCACTCTTTCTTCCATAATTTCCTGGAAAACACCCATTTTGCTTCCAAAATAATAGTTGATCATGGCCATGTTGGCACCTGATTCAGCCGCGATTTGACGGGTAGAAGTTCCTTCGAAACCATACTCACAAAAAAGCTTCTCCGCAGCTACAAGAATATCAGTTTTTTTATCGGTCTTTTCCATCTTTATTTTTTTAACGGTACAAAATTAATCAAACGATTGATTAATTTAATTATACAACTATTTTGTTTGACAAAAAAATGATAAAAGGATGATAGCTTTACGATGTGTTTACGTGGTTCATTTGGACAGCTAACTATAAAACATAGCCAAATAGGCACATCGTGGCATTGTTTTTTATCGATTTGGTTAGTGCGAAGCCTTTTGTTGTATTAAGGGGAAAGTATAAAGGATAATATCTACTCCCAAACGCCGTTCTTTTCCGTAAGAATAACAGGTTTCCCATCGGTAACCATAATGGTATGCTCGTGTTGGGCCATATAACCGCCCCTGTTGCCCACCATGGTCCAGCCATCGCCTAGGGTTTCGGCATAGGTGGAATCGGTTGATATGAAAGTTTCGATTGCTACTACCGAGTTTTTTTTAAATCGGGTTTGATTAAATCGATCTCGGTAGTTGGCCACCTCATGTGGCTCTTCATGCAAGCTACGACCAACCCCATGACCAGTAAGGTTTTTGATCACTTTGTAGCCACGCTTTCTTGCTTCTGTTTCGATCAAATGCCCAATATCGGAAATTTTAACGCCCCCTTTGATGTTGGCAATGGCCTTTTGCAGAATTTCTTTGGAGGCATTGATCAATTTGTAATGCCCATGAATATCATTGCCCAATACAAAAGAACAGCCGTTATCCGACCAAAATCCGTTTAGTTCAGCAGAAACATCAATGTTGATCAAATCTCCTTCCTGCAATATCCTTTGCTCAGATGGAATGCCGTGGCAAAATTCATTATTAACACTAATGCAGGTAAAGCCAGGGAAACCATAAGTGAGATAAGGAGCAGATTTTGCACCAAGTTCAGACAAACGCTTTGCGCCAAAATCATCCAGTTCTTTAGTGCTCATCCCTATTTTGGCATAATCTATCATCGCTTTTAGCGTAAGTGCTACTGCCTCGCTAGCTTTTTGCATTCCTTGTAATTCGACTTCGTTGGTAATTGACATGGGCTTTAACGGGTTAAATTTCGACGGCAAAGGTACAAAAAGGAGGGCTTTTTCCAGAGCGTATCGTTTTACTTGACACAGAAATGTCCTTTTTCCTGGAGAATATGAATTGCTTGTCTGCTGTTGATTAGACCTGCTTTAACGCTTCGTGATAACCTTTCTTCTAGCTAAGAAGCAGGTAGTTGACCGCTTCCCTAATCAATAATAAAATTCATTCATGATGTTATTTTGTTAAGTTATTAAAATACTTTTTACAAAAACAACCCATGTGGATAAAGGGGACAAATCTAAAAGGAAATTTACGATTAGGGATGTAGTTTGGCATATAGCCATTCGCCAAAAGCGTATCCGTTTTGATAAATAGCGATAATAATGATGATGATGATGATGGGAAAGGCTATTTTGAACCACTTAGATTTTAATAATTCTTCCTTGTTCATGGTTTAGTTTTTTCGGTTTTTAGTTAGAACGATTTCTGCTTTGAATTGTTACACGGCACTTACCGATAAAGAGTGATTTTAATGTATAAATAACACTAAGCTGTTATAAATTTCGCTTGTTTATTTTATCTTTAGGCGATTTTATCAAACCAGTCCTTTTTTGGACATTTTTATTTCAAACTTTCTTAAAAAATAAAAACACATGTCAAACTCATCAAAAATTATCTATACCAAAACAGACGAGGCTCCATTGTTGGCTACCTACTCTTTATTGCCCATCGTACAAGCTTTCACGGCTTCGGCGGGTATTGAAGTAGAAACAAGGGACATCTCTTTGGCGGGAAGGATTTTAGCAAACTTTCCAGAGTTTTTAAAGGATGACCAAAAAATTGGAGATGCATTGACAGAACTAGGCCAATTGGCGAATACCCCAGAGGCTAATATCATCAAGCTACCTAACATTTCTGCTTCTATTCCTCAGTTAAAAGCTGCTATTGCTGAGTTGCAATCCCAAGGTTTTGCAGTACCCAACTATCCAGAGGATGCACAAACCGAAGAAGAAAAAGCCATCAAAGCGAAATATGCAAAAGTGCTCGGATCGGCCGTAAACCCGGTATTGCGTGAAGGAAACTCTGACCGTAGAGCGCCAAAAGCGGTGAAAAACTATGCAAAAGCTAACCCTCATTCAATGGGAGCTTGGTCTGCAGATTCTAAAACGAGCGTGGCAAGCATGAGCGAAGGCGATTTTTATGGTTCGGAGAAATCAACAACGGTAGAGAACGATACACAATTTAAAATTGAATTTGTAGGTGCTGACGGTGCAGTTACCGAACTTAAAGGCTTGGCCAACTTAAAGGCAGGCGAGGTGATTGACAGTTCAGTATTGAGCCTTGCTAAATTAAAAGCATTTGTTGCCGAAGCGATCAAAGAAGCAAAAGCGGCTGGCGTTTTACTTTCGGCCCACCTAAAAGCAACCATGATGAAGGTTTCAGACCCGATCATTTTTGGTGCGATTGTAGAAGTTTACTTTGCCGACGTTTTTGAGAAATACGCAGAGTTGTTTAAAACTTTAGGCGTAGATACCCGTAACGGTTTAGGTGATGTTTATGCGAAAATTGCAGGCCAGCCGCAAGAAGCAGAAGTAAAAGCTGCGATTGATGCCGCAATTGCCAACGGACCAGCTTTAGCCATGGTAAACTCTGATAAGGGAATTACCAACTTACACGTGCCTTCTGATGTGATTGTAGATGCTTCAATGCCTGCAATGATCCGTACTTCGGGCCAAATGTGGAATAAGGAAGGCAAACAGCAAGATACTTTGGCTTTAATTCCAGATAGAAACTATGCCGGGGTATATACCGCTACTATTGAGGATTGTAAGCAACATGGTGCCTTTGATCCTAAAACCATGGGCTCGGTGCCGAACGTAGGTTTAATGGCACAAAAAGCTGAGGAGTATGGTTCACACGACAAAACTTTCCAAGCTGCGGCAAATGGTACCATTCGCGTAACCGACGCTGCTGGGAACGTATTTTTTGAGCAAGCCGTGGAAAAAGGTGATATTTTCCGCATGTGCCAAACGAAAGACGCTCCTATTCAAGACTGGGTTAAATTAGCGGTAAACAGAGCTCGTTTATCCAACACACCAGCGGTTTTCTGGCTAGATGAAAACAGAGCACACGATAGAGAAATCATCAAAAAAGTAAACAAATACTTGCCAAATTTTGATACCAATGGATTAGACCTTCGCATTCTTTCTCCAATTGAAGCTACTAAATTCACTTTAGCGCGTATCCGTAAAGGCGAAGACACGATTTCGGTAACAGGCAACGTATTGCGTGATTACCTAACAGATTTATTCCCGATTTTAGAGCTGGGTACTTCTGCAAAAATGTTGTCGATTGTGCCATTGATGAACGGTGGCGGTTTATTTGAAACTGGTGCTGGGGGTTCTGCTCCTAAGCATGTGGAACAATTTTTAACAGAAGGTTATTTGCGTTGGGATTCATTAGGGGAGTTTTTGGCTTTACAAGCTTCGTTGGAGCACTTGGCTCAAACGCAGAACAATGCCAAAGCGCAAGTGTTGGCCGATGCTTTAGATGAAGCTAACGCTAAATTCTTGGCAACGGATAAATCTCCGGGCAGAAAACTGGGCACCATCGATAATCGTGGTTCTCATTTCTATTTAGCTTTATATTGGGCCGAAGCTTTGGCTGCACAAACTAAAGATGCTGAGCTAAAGGCTAAATTTGAACCATTGGCAAAAGCATTGGCTGAAAACGAAGCTAAAATTTCGGAAGAGCTGATTGCTGCTCAGGGAAAAGCACAAAACGTAGGTGGTTACTACAACCCTGACGATGAGTTGGCAGGAAAAGCGATGCGTCCAAGTGCAACTTTGAACAGTGCTTTGGCCAGTTTATAATCTGGTAATTGATTACTGATATAAAAAATCCCTGCTCAAAACGAGTAGGGATTTTTTTATGGCTACTTTATTTCCAAGCCAACCTGCTCATTGTCAACTTGGCAACCGCAGGAGGGTTAAAGTAACCTTTAACCCATTAAAAATAGCCCAGTGGATAAGATTGTTGGCTTGAATTCTATCAATTAAGCGATTTGATCTCTTCCAGCAATTGTTTTGGATCTAAATCAAAAGCATTGATAACGAGTTTAGCCTGATGATAAAACACATTTCTCTCTTCCAATTTACCAACAATGAAAGTTAACAGCTGTTCATCATCCATTCCCTTCAACAAAGGACGTTTATCCCTATTGTGCAACCTCGAAACCAGTTGAGGCGGAGTCATTTCTAGGTAAACGGTAACGCCATTTTGGTTCATCCACTCCATGTTGTCAAAATAGCAGGGCAAACCTCCGCCCGTAGCCACCACACAAGTTTCAGGATAGTCAAAAGATTTAAGCATTTCATTTTCCAATTGACGAAAGGCGGCCTCTCCATTGGCTGCAAAATAATCAGCAATGCTCATTTGTTGTTGCTCTACAATTACCGCATCAATATCAATTACCGGACAGGCCAACAAACTCGCTAACTGTTTTGCTTTGGTACTTTTACCGCAGCCCATAAATCCCACTAAAAATATTTTCATTTTATTACCTGTTGATTTGTTACTCGGATTGACCAGCAGGGCGCTATATCAATCCCTTTCTCTTTAACATAATATAGTCTGTAAGAGGTACGGCATAGCCCGCCTGTTTCAACATTTTAGCCAATTGTCCGCGGTGGTAGGTGCCATGGTTGCAAACGTGCATTAAAATTTCGCCAACCGTACTGCTAAATACCTCACCAGCGGAGTTGGAATAATTAACAATTTCTTCTGGAGGTTTTGTGGCGGCAATATCTTCGAGCAAGGCCAAATTGGCGGCATAAATAGCTTCAAAATCCTCAGGAGGGAATACCTCCCAAACGGCATAGGTTGGTTGCTCGGTCAACATTCGCTTTGCCCAAATGTGCTGTGCACTTAATATATGGCTTAACAAGGTGTTGGCATCAGGAATGGAAAAACCTGTATCGGCCAAAGCCTTCATCATGATTTCGTCGGCCTTTTTCGTATATTTAATAAATTCCTTAATATCCATGTACTAAGCTAGTTTCACTCTGGGATCAATCCAGGCGTACAACAAATCAACCAAAATATTTACCACCACAAAAACAAATGCAATAAATAAAATAGATCCCATTACTACGGGGAAATCAGACATTTCCAAGGCATATACCGTAGTACGCCCCAAACCGTTATAGCCAAAAATATATTCTACAAAAAACGATCCGGCCAACAACGATGCGAACCAACCTGAAATGGCGGTAATTACAGGATTTAGTGCATTTTTGAGGGCATGTTTATAGATAATCGTTTTACGAGAAAGGCCCTTTGCCCTAGCCGTTCGGATATAATCCTGGGAAAGTACATCCAACATGGCGCTACGGGTAAGTTGCACAATAATAGCCAAAGGACGAAGCCCCAGGGTAATCATAGGCAGCCATAAATTCCTCAACGTAATAATCTCGCCCTTAAACGGATCGTAACTGTATAAACTTCCGCTCATGTTCAGTCCCGTATAATCAGACAATACAAAACCGAACAGCCAGGCAATAATGATTCCTGCGAAAAAGGCCGGAGCCGAAATTCCCAAAATGGCGAACATATTAGCCGCTTTATCTATCCAGGTTCCTTTATAAACTGCCGATAGCACCCCTAAAAATACGCCAATAATGGTTGCAAATATCATGGCCGTTAATGCCAGCACAAAGGTATTGGGCACGGTTTCCGATAAAATGGTGGTTACATCTCTTTTGGTTTGGTATGATCGGCGCAGATATGGTTTTTTAAGCACCAAAGCATTATCCCCTATTTTAAGTAACTTGAGGTAATGATATTTCTGTTGGCTCTCTGCAGTGTTGGGATGAACGCTAATGGGCGACAAATCGTTTACGTACAGCAAAAATTGCTCAGGTTTCGACTTATCTAATCCAAACTCTTTGCGTACTGCCTCCAATGACTGTACATCTGAACGCTGTCCCATGGTCATACGGGCTGGGTCACCGGGCAAAATATTGAACAGTACAAAAACCACTGCAACTACGCCAGCCATTACGGCCAATCCGTACAACAACTTTCGGAGTGTGTAAAGACCCATTATTTACTGAAATATTTTTCGGTGAACTGATCAAACGAAGGTAATGAATGGTAGTGCCATTTGTTGACAATGGTGCCGTTTTTAAGCAAAAGCACTCCAGGGTTGGCCCTTACCATACTTTTCAGGGGCACACCATCGGCATAAAAAACCTCCATAAATAATTTCATACGCTTACTGAATTTTTCGGCATCACGTGCCGAGCTGGAAGTAAGCAATACGGTTCTGATATTAAACTGCTCGGCAGCATTTAAAGCCAACGCATTGATATTAGCCATGGCATTTTCGCTGGTTTCGTTCAAATTATAAGCCACTACTACCAAGCTGTAGTAAGGATTTTCTACAATTTCCTTGGTATAATCGGTCCCCGAGGCGTCGGTAATGAGCAGGTCCTTGATCTTCACATCGTAGCCTTTTTTTATCAGCTTACGCGATGGCGAGCCGGTTACTTCCCAATGGTCATCTTTCCAAACTTCCTTGCTCATATATTCCTTGTCGCTCATGGTTTGAGTCTCGCCCGTTTTTTTGTTCTTCAAATCGTACATGATGAGATATTCATCTACTGGTGCGCCCTCAGGGATTTTCATGTTCTCGGGAATATTCGAACCTACTTTGTAAGGAAGAAAATCAATAATAGGCAAATAGTTATAAGTGAAAGTTCCAAACAATAGCGAAGCTGTAAAAACTGCCGCAAACAGCGCACTTTGAAGGCCCGGCTTTTCGGTAATGGGTTTGATCCATTCTTTTTTGATGTACAGGTAAATGATCAACAGCAGTAAAACCACATCTTTGCTGAACGATTGCCAAGGCGTTAACGGAATAGCGTCGCCAAAACAACCACAGGAAGTTACTACCTTAAAGGCCGCCGAAACAAAAGTGAGAAAAGTGAAAAAGATAATGGTGGCCAATAAACCCTTTACCACCAAGTTCCTGAAGATTCCCAACAGCAATAGCGCACCAAACACAATTTCCAGTACACACAGCAAAATGGCTATGCCTGTTGCCCAGCCATCGAGAAAGCTCATATGGAAAACCGCGAAATATTCCTGAAGCTTATAACCAAAGCCAATAGGATCGTTCGCTTTAATTAATCCCGAAAAGACAAACAGAATCCCAACAAACCATTTCGAAAAATTAAAAAGTGCTTTGTTCATATACTTTGTTTTACCGTTAGGTGAATGGGCAATTTGTACTAAGCTATTCCCAATTTAATTAATGCAAACACCGCATAGTTCAACATATCCTGATAATTAGCTTTAATCCCTTCTGAAGCGAGTGTTTGCCCATCATTATCTTCTATTTGCTTCACCCTCAATATCTTCATCAAAATCAAATCGGTTAAGGAACTGATACGCATATCACGCCAAGCTTCGCCGTAATCGTGGTTTTTATCGAACATCAAATCCTTCGTTTCTTTTACACGTTGGTCGTAATAGGCTTCCACAACTTCTACACCCAGCTCATTTGGTTCGTTTTCCCCAAGTTCCAATTGCAAAATGGCCATCACGCAATAGTTAATGATCCCGATGTACTCCGAAGAAATGTCCTCTCCTACTTTAGAAACCTTTTTTTCTTCCAGCGTTCTAATCCGTTGTGCCTTGATAAATATCTGGTCGGTAATGGAAGCAGGGCGCAGAATACGCCAAGCCGTGCCATAATCTTTGGTTTTTTTAATAAACAGCGATTTGCAAACCGCAATCACCTGGTCGAATTCTAAAGAAGTATTTGATGCCAAAACAATTAAAATATTTAAGGTTTAGCCAATAAAACGGCTATTTTTGTTTTTTGTAAACTGATGGCTAAAGATACATTTTTAAACCGAAAACAAACGCTAAACTGTAAGGGCAAACTTGTTGACATTAGCAAGCCCTCGGTCATGGCAATTCTTAACCTCACCCCTGATTCGTTTTACCAGAATAGTCGTGCAAAGAATATTGATGATGTATTGAGCCGGGTTGAGCACTTTCTAAAGGCCGGCGCAAAGTTCATCGATTTAGGTGCTTATTCTTCTCGGCCGGGAGCCGCTGAGGTAAGTGAAGAAGAAGAATTGGAACGAATGGTTCCCGCCGTCAAAGCCATCAACCAATCATATCCAGAGGTGCTGTTATCTGTGGATACTTTTAGGGCTAAGGTGGCGGAAGAAAGTGTTTATGCTGGCGCACATTTGATCAATGACATCGCCGCGGGCAACCTGGACGAAAAAATGTTCGAAACGGTGGCCAAGCTGCAAGTGCCCTACATCATGATGCACATGAAAGGTACGCCGCAAAATATGCAAGATAGCCCCGCTTACGAAAATGTAACCAAGGAGGTTTTCGCCTACTTCAGTGAAAAAATCAAAATGTTGCAGAGCCTTGGCGTGAAAGACATTATTCTGGACCCTGGATTTGGGTTTGCCAAAACGCTAGACCACAACTATCAGCTATTGCACGAAATGGAACTGCTCAATTTCTTTGAACTGCCATTACTGGTGGGCTTTTCCAGAAAATCGATGATCACGAAAGTCCTTGGTATAAAAACAGAAGAAGCTTTGAACGGCACCACCGTACTCAATACGGCTGCTTTGCTCAAAGGCGCTCATATTTTGAGGGTTCATGATGTAAAAGAAGCCGTGGAATGTGTGGAATTGGTTAATAGGATTAGTTCACTGGCTCATTAGTTCATTGGGATTAATCTTTTGCTCGACCAACTGTTTCAACTAACCTCTAGTTACTGGTACCTAAAAATAAAACATTAAGAAAGGAAGAGTTAACCTAAATAGCTATCTTGTACAACAATGAAAAACCTTGATTTCGATTTCCTTAAAATTACCTGGATTGACGCCATAGATGTGGTATTGGTAGCCATTATCATCTATTACATCTATAGTCTTATACGCAACACTTTAGCCGTAAACCTTATACTGGGTATGGTGATTATTGTATTGGTGTACTATATTGTAAAGGGCCTGCACATGGAATTGCTGGAAGCCATTATCAATAAGTTCATGAGTGTGGGAATTTTGGCGTTGGTGATTATTTTTCAACCAGAGATCAGACGTTTCCTGTTGCACATTGGCAAAACTACTTTCCTACAAAAGAACAAGGCCTGGTGGGGCTACTTATTTGGCAGCAAGAACATTGAACGTGATAACCTTTTAAGGATAAAACCGATTATTGACGCCTGTAAAAGCATGAAAAAATCACGCACAGGAGCACTAATGGTATTTGTAAAGTATTATGATGATGAGTTTTTCACGAACAGTTGCGAAATCATCGACAGCAAAATCTCTAAGCGTTTGTTAGAAAGTATATTCCAAAAACACAGTCCTTTACATGACGGCGCCGTGGTAATTTCAGAAAATAAAATCAAGAGTGCCAGCTGTATCCTGCCTCTTACCGATAACAACAAACTTCCTGCACAATTTGGATTGAGGCACCGGGCTGGAATTGGTGTTTCTGAATCCACAGATGCCGTTGCAGTAATCATTTCAGAAGAAACCGGAGAGATAGCCTATGCCAAACAAGGGCGTGTACGGATGAATGTTTCTTTTGGCGAACTGGAAAAACTACTTAATAAAGATTTTTAAGAGGAGTAAAGAGCAAGGAATAAAGAGCAAAGAGCAAAGAATAAAGACTAAGAGCTTAAAGCCAAGATTGCATTCAAATAAAAAGGAGCAAAGATTAAAGAGTGATCTCTAATTTTTGCTCCTTTATTTTTCTATCTATGAACTAGCAGTATTGCTCAAATGCACCAATTAGGTTTTCGGCAATCATTTGTGCAGGTCGGCCTTCAATTTGATGACGTTCAATGATGTGAACTAATTTACCATCTTTAAACAATGCCATCGAAGGCGAAGATGGAGGGAAAGGTGCCATATATGATCTTGCTTGATCTACCGCATCTTTTTCCATGCCGGCAAAAACAGTTACCAATCTATCTGGATGTTTTGCATTGGCCGCAGCCAATTTAGCTGCAGGACGAGCATTGGCAGCCGCACAACCACAAACAGAGTTTACCACTACAAATACGGTTCCTTCGCTCTTAATTGCAGCATCAACCTCTTCGGGAGTGGTTAGCTCATTAAAACCAACATTGGTTAACTCGGCACGCATTGGCGCTACTAAATATTCTGGATACATATCTATTTTTTAAATGTGGCTACAAAAATAATCATTTTGTCTATCATTCTATGACTTTGGCTGCTTGGCAATTAAGTTTAACATTCAAATGATGTTTATCAATCCCATCAATTGCCATTTCCCACGGTCAAGTCCTATTGCAATTCCTTCAGCATCTGCCTAATTGCCTCTTCATCGGTAAGTGTACTAAAGCCAAAGAAAATGGCGAAAAGTACACAAAGCAATAATATAATCCCACTTAAAATTAAACCGATAATGGCGCAAACCCGGCCCGCATTTAAATTTTTGTAGGAACTTAGGGTGTAATAGCTCATGTTGGCCAAATAGTTTTGCTTGTCTTTTCTGCTTAAAATTAACGCAACTATACCCAATACTAATCCAACTACACCGTAAAAACAGCAACAGGTCACAATTGATAAAATACCTAATACCAAAACAATGGTAGCGTTGGGCAAAGCCATCTGCATACCACCAAATCCCCCGCCGTACGGAGGAAAAGGGTTATTGGGGTTAGGCCGATTAAAACCTTGAGAACCTTGTGGATTTTGTTGCCATTGTGGGTTCTGCGGATTCTGTGAATTTTCTTGATTTGGTTGGCTATTTGGCCCTTGGCCTTCTTGTTCCTCTGACATCGCTTTTTAGAATAATTGGTGATGATAAATCTTATAAAGATAATTGGTTACAATGATAACGGTAGCAAAGATATACATCCCCTTGATGAGGAACGCACCGTTTTTAAAATCAAATTTTAAATGTAAAATGGTAAAAATGAACAAGGCTAAAATGGGCAGCGTGGCTGGATAAAACTTAAAAGACATCCAAACGTCGCCCTTCAACAGCGCCACAAATGACCTTTGAAGACCGCAGCCAGGGCAGTCAATGCCGGTGAAGGTTTTAAAAGGACAGGAAAGCAGATGTTTTTCGAGCCAGTGGGTCACTCCACTGCCCTCGCCAACTAGCAACAAAAAAAATACGACTGGCATACCTTTCATTTAGCTGCTAAAATATTAAATTGCCTGCTAATTACACCTATGCCGTTTATTAAATTATTTGGATTATTTTTCTATATAAATATTGGAAATGATGAAACGTTTGATCTTACCTGCATTAGCTCTTTTAGTGTTTAATGCCAATGCCCAAAAACCCGAAGATACTGAAGTTTATAAACCGGTACCTCCAAAGGTTAGCACTGGTGCCCATTTTGCAGATGCTCCTTCTGATGCCCTTATTCTTTTTGACGGCAAAAACCTGGACCAATGGGTTTCAGTAAAAGACAATAGCAAGCCTGCGTTATGGACCGTTGCAAACGGCGCATTTACGGTGAAAAAAGGGACCGGCAATATCCAAACCAAGAAATCATTTTTAAACTACCAGTTGCATTTGGAATGGAAAATTCCTGCCAACATTACCGGCAAAGGCCAGGGAAGAGGCAATAGTGGTTTATTTTTAGCTTCTACCGGCGGCGGTGACGATGGTTATGAACTACAAATTTTGGACAACTACAACAATGATACCTACGTAAACGGACAAGCGGGCAGTATTTACAAGCAGTTTGCACCTTTAGCCAATGCCAATAAAAAACCGGGCGAGTGGCAAACTTATGATGTGATTTGGACCGCTCCTACTTTTAAAACCGATGGTTCCTTAAACACACCTGCAAGGGTAACCGTATTTTTTAACGGCGTGTTAGTGCAAAACAATACCACGCTTACTGGACCTACGCAATACATCGGTGCTCCTTCCTATAAAAAAGCACACGGTGCATGCCCTATTAAGTTACAAGACCATGGAGACCCGAGCGAACCGATTAGTTTTAGAAATATCTGGATAAGGGAGTTGTAGAACATTTCGATTTAATAAAGATCGCGTAGTTGATATTCAGCTGCGCTGTTTTGTTTTATCACCTTAAAACAAGCCCAAAATCCGCTGCGTTACATGCCTTTAAAAGTTTCCACTTATGGTTAACCACTTACAAAAGCCAATCTTTTGTATTTTGCTTTCACAACCATATCTCGTAACTTTGCTACTCAAATTTTAAACAAAAACAATATGTCATCAGTAGAGACAACTTACGTACCTTACAAAGTTAAGGACATTTCACTGGCGGAATGGGGCCGCAAAGAGATCGAATTGGCAGAGGCAGAAATGCCCGGCTTAATGTCATTAAGAAAAGAATTTGGTCCAACAAAACCCCTAAAAGGTGCTAGAATTGCAGGATGTTTGCACATGACCATCCAAACTGCAGTTTTAATTGAAACTTTAGTAGAACTTGGAGCTGAGGTAACTTGGTCTTCATGTAACATCTTCTCAACCCAAGATCACGCTGCTGCTGCTATTGCCGCTGCTGGCATTCAGGTATATGCTTGGAAAGGCTTAAGCGAAGAGGAATTTGATTGGTGTATTGAGCAAACTTTGCACTTCGGTCCTGAGCGTCAACCATTGAACATGATTTTAGATGACGGTGGTGACTTGACCAACATGGTATTTGATAAATATCCTGAGTTAATTGCTGGAATCAAAGGTTTATCAGAAGAAACGACTACCGGTGTTCACCGCTTATATGAGCGTATGAAAAACGGTACTTTGCACTTGCCTGCCATTAACGTGAACGATTCAGTAACTAAATCAAAATTCGATAACAAATACGGATGTCGTGAGTCATTGGTAGATGCGATCCGTCGTGCTACCGACGTCATGATGGCTGGTAAAGTAGCAGTTGTTGCGGGTTACGGCGACGTAGGTAAAGGTTCTGCGGCTTCGTTAAGCTCACAAGGTGTACGTGTAATTGTAACCGAAATTGACCCAATTTGTGCTTTACAAGCGGCAATGGAAGGTTATGAGGTGAAAAAATTCGCTAACGCAGTTAAAGAAGCGGACATTGTAGTAACCACTACGGGTAACTGCGATATCGTTCGTGGCGAGCACTTCAAAGCGATGAAAGACAAAGCAATTGTTTGTAACATTGGTCACTTTGATAACGAAATTGACATGGCTTGGTTAAACAAAAACTATGGCCACACTAAGGTTGAAATCAAACCTCAGGTTGATAAATATACCATCGACGGTAAAGATGTCATTGTATTGGCGGAAGGTCGTTTGGTAAACCTAGGTTGCGCAACTGGTCACCCGAGTTTTGTAATGAGTAACTCCTTCACTAACCAAACTTTGGCTCAATTGGAACTTTGGACTAACAGAGATGCTTACGAAAATAAAGTTTATGTGTTACCTAAGCATTTAGATGAAAAAGTAGCTCGTTTACACTTAGAAAAAATCGGTGTAGAATTAGATGTACTTGATCCTCACCAAGCAGAGTATATTGGTGTAGCGGTTGAAGGTCCATTTAAACCTGAAGCTTACAGATACTAATCTTAAGGTTTTTAATATGATAAAAGGGATGGTGTTTAAAATACCATCCCTTTTTTATTTTACTTGAAAATATGGACTAAGCTCCTATAAATACATCTACTTCGGCATTGGTCCAATCAAAACTTTTAGCGCTATAGATTTCAAAATCATATTGGTAATTTCTTGGATAATCGGTTTGCCAAATCTCCCGCCAAACATTGGCCACGCAGTCGGGCATTTTACCTTTGGCTACATAATGCACATATTCCTGTTCGGGAATTTGTAAGGCTTCCAAGCCTTCTGGCACTATCGCGTCAGCGCTTACTTTACAACCAATAAAATAGGCAAAAGGCTGTGTGTGGTCACCGTCATAATCATAGTAAACGGCATAGCAATCATCAGCTATTTTATCATTGATTTGATGGAAGATTTTTTCTTGCTCGAAGGTTTGCCACAGTTGGCCACAATCTATACCTGATTGACCGTTGGCGTTGTAGGTTTTGCGGCCTAAACTGATACCAATTAACCTAAATTCGGGGATGTTTGTTTTGTTCATAACCATGATTTAGCGGGCACCAAATTACGAAAAACATTTAGGAGGATTGCCAGCCGTCGATGGTTGATTTTATGCGATTAGTCGTTAGATATCTCCCAGCTATACTGTTGTTGAGATGACGCTAAAAAGAACGGACTGTATACGGTTAAAAGACTTACGAAGTTTTCGAAACTTCGTAAGTCTAAAGCGAAAAATCTTATTTCAGTTCAAAAGAAGATTTCAGCTTGATATCATTTGAGGCTGTACCTACCATCACCTTAAATTCGCCAGGTTCGGTAATCCATCCTTTTTCCTCCTGATAAAAAGCTAGTTTTTCTGGACTAAGCTCAAAACTGATTTCTTTGCTTTCTCCTGGCTTTAGTTTCACTTTCGCAAAATCCTTCAACTCTTTTACAGGTCTTACTACGGAAGCAAAGGTGTCTTGGATATAAAGTTGGGCTACTTCTTCTCCTTCTACCTTACCCGTATTGGTTAAGGTGAAACTAACTTTTACACGTTCCTTTTGGTTAATGGCGGTACTAGATAATTTCAGATTGCTATAGCTAAAAGTAGTATAGCTCAACCCATGACCAAAGGCATATTGAGGATCATTTGGCACATCGATATAGGCAGATTTGTAGCGGATATCACCCGATTTGGTTACTGGTCGGCCTGTATTGTAGTGGTTATAGAAAATTGGAATCTGTCCTACATTTCTCGGAAAGCTGATTGGCAATTTACCTGAAGGATTGTAGTCGCCAAACAATACATCGGCAATGGCGTTACCTCCCTGATCGCCCAACAACCAAGCATATACTACGGCGTCAGCTTGTGCTGCAATGGCATTGAATACCAAGGGACGACCTGCCATTAGCACCACAATAACAGGCTTTCCAGTAGCTTTAACGGCTTTAAACAATTCCTCTTGTTTGCCTGGCAAAGCAATATCACTCCGAGATTTTGCTTCTCCACTAAAATCCCAGGTTTCACCAAGAACCATCACTACGGCATCTGCATTTTTCGCTGCATTTACGGCCTCAGCAAACCCGTTGGTTAAGGTATCTTTAACCGTTGTCCCTTGTGCGTAAGTAAGCTTCGCACCTTTAATTTTCTGTTGAACGCCTTCGTGAACACTCACCATATTGGCCGTATCAATATATACCGTCCAGTTTCCAGCCTGATCTCTTTTGGCATTTACCAAAGGACCAATGAGTGCCAAATTTTTAATGGATTTGCTCAGTGGCAACGTGTTGTTATTGTTCTTTAACAATACAATTGATTTTTGTGCGGCGGCCAATGCAACGGCTTTGTATTTCGGATCATTCATCACCTTTTGCTCTCTCTTTTCATCAGAGAAACGATAAGGGTTATCAAACAAGCCCAATTCAAATTTTTTGTATAAAATCCTTTTTACCGCATCGTCAATGTATTTTTCCGCTACTTTTCCACTTTTTACCAACTTCTCCAATTCTTTTTTGTAGGCTTCGCTTTCCATATCCATATCGCTACCTGCCACAATTGCTTTCTCTGAAGCTTCGTTTAAGTTTTTAGCAAAGCCCCAAGGAATCATTTCGCCAATAGAACCCCAATCGCTTACAACAAATCCTTTGTAGTTCCATTTTCCTTTAAGGATATCACGTTGCAAATAAGCGTTTCCGGTAGCCGGAATGCCATTTAGCGTATTGAAAGAATTCATAAAAGTAGCTACTCCAGCATCAGCCGCTGCTTTAAATGGAGGCAAATAAATTTCGTGCAATTGCTGCTTGCTTAAGTCTACCGGGTTATAATCTCTTCCGGCCATTGAAGCGCCGTAAGCTGCAAAGTGCTTAGCACAGGCCATAATTCTGTCCAACGCTCCTAACTTCTCTCCCTGAAAACCAAGCACCCTCGCTTTGGCAATCTGCGAACCTAAATAAGGATCTTCTCCAGCGCCTTCCATCACTCGTCCCCAACGTGGATCGCGGGCAATATCCACCATGGGTGCAAAGGTCCAGTGAATACCCGAAGCCGCCGACTCTTCCGCGGCCACTTCTGCCGATCGTCTGATGATTGACAAATCCCAAGAAGCCGACTCCGCCAAGGGAATTGGAAATACGGTTTTATAGCCATGTATCACATCTAAACTAAACAACAAAGGAATTTTTAAGCGAGATTGTAAGGCGATCGCTTGTATCTCCTTGGTGTCCTTTACTCCTTTTACATTTAGCATGGAACCTACCATGCCGTTTTTGATATCGTTTAGCAAATAATTCTTCCTGTCGCTGGCTGGCCCAGTTACTTCCCTGCCCGAGTATTGGTTCAGTTGTCCAATTTTTTCCGTCAGGGTCATTAGTTTCATAACCGAGTCGACTCTTTGTTCGATGGATTTCCGCTGCGCAAATGTTTGAGTGGCTACTGCTGCACTCAATAAAAGTGTAAGGCTTAAAAATTTATTCATTTGTTGTTTTAAGTTTTATGGTGTTAACTGCAAATTAAGTCCGTCTCTAAAGTTCCAAAAATTTTGTTTCTTTTGGTAAGTGATGTCAAATAAAGTTGCTTCAGCATTCAATCCCCAAGCCGAATCGGCGTCACCAATGTTCCATAAAGTGATGCCCCATCTTTGGTTTACAGGTACAATTTCCTGGTAGGCTTTGGCCACGTTATAATACAATGATTTTTGTAGGTTTCTGCGATTGGTCAAATCAGCTGCTGGCACTGAAGTTTCGTTAGGCCCCAACAGGGAAATATCCAGTTCGGCGATATGCACCAACAAGCCTGTTTCTTTCATTTTCTGTATGGCAGCTCTTATACTCGTTAAAGGGGTATTATATCTGATGTGCATTTGCAAACCTACGCCGTTAATGATGGGGTCGCCGCCCTCGGTCATAGGTTTTAATTGCATCACTTTATTATAAATGGCATTGAGCTTAGCGGTAGAATACTCATGACCATAATCGTTATAAAACAATTTCAGTTTCCAGTTTTGGTTGGCCCTTGCCGCTAATCTGGCATATCTAAATGCTTTTTCGATATAAATTTCGCCCATGTATCTTTTCCAAATACTGCCAATGTCATTGCCTTGGCTATCTAAGTTTAAATTCCCTCTTAGGGTTCCGTCATCGTAATAAGCTTCATTCACTACATCCCACGATTTTAATAGCGGTAGTAAAGGATTTCCACCTTTATAATATTGGCTGTAAAAACCTACGGTTTTATCTATATGTCTTTTCATAATGGCGTTGAGGGTATCAGCCCTTGCCGCTACAGGTGTGTTGCTCTCTACATTGGTTACCCATTGCGGCAATGCCCTATGCCAAACCAAAGCATGGCCATGTATCCGCTTTTCGCCATGGTCTTTTGCTAGGTTGGGGATCTTTTCGTTCTTCTCCTCTATGCCATTGCCTTGTATGCCAAAATCCCATACAAATTTTGAGGGGTTTAGGCTGTTCATCTTCATATCATTCTCGGCCGTAATGCTATTGTATTGCTCTTTTGCCAAATCTTTGTAGGCTGCCACACCAAACTTATTGGAGTTTACCGCCGCTCCAACAATGATGTCGGGGTTTACCTCCTGCAATATGGTACTTACGGCAGCAGTTGTACTCATGGCCATTGTTTTTTCGGGAGATAGATGGGCTGTTTCCAATGCTTTCTCTTGTTTTTTACAGGCACTAAGCATGCTGCCCAGCACCAGTACGGTGATAGTTACTTTGTTCATGATTTATATTTGGTTAAGGTTAACTAAGTAAAGGCTATCCAAAAAATCCTTTTAGAAACTTGTTAGATAGCCTTTTGAGAGTGTGTGAGGGCGTATTAGAACAGCCTAGAGCGCATAAAGCTTTTTACGCATCTCAGAGGCATGAGAAAGCGAGCTATAAAACCGTCTTTTTAGCTAACTGGCCTTCGCTGGTAATTAAACTAATGATGGCTAGGCCTTTGGATAGTTTTCCCAACGGCATCATCACTTTGTTGTACCCTTTTTCTAACTGCGCTGATTGACTGTAGGCGATTTTACCATTCACATCAGCCAAGGCGATTTTCCCGTTCTGTGCTTTTGCGGAATAGATATGCAGTTCAATGTTCTCTCCGTATTTTACAATATCGAAATCTGTTTTAGGTACAGGAATAGC
The DNA here is from genome assembly GCF_003313505.1 of Pedobacter nanyangensis. GTDB lineage: Bacteria > Bacteroidota > Bacteroidia > Sphingobacteriales > Sphingobacteriaceae > Pedobacter > Pedobacter nanyangensis. The sequence continues at coordinate 134,008 of NZ_QMHO01000003.1, forward strand.
AGCGCTTACGGGTCCAAAATGTGCTTTATCACCATTAAAATCAACTTGTTCTAATTGATAATAGTTGGTACCTGGCAGTGGTTTTTCATCGATAAAGCTATAGTTGGATGCGCCTTTGGCACTTACCTGATGTATTTTTTTGAAATTACTGGCGGTTGAAGAACGTACAATATTGTAATGGGAAGCATTAATTTCACTAACCGTGGCCCAGTTTAAGCGGATAGTACCATTTTTTTCGTTGGCATTAAATGTGGTAAGCGTTACGGGCAATACATTGGTGCCTGGAGCCATGGTTACACCACGAAAAGTAGTGTTGGCAGGTGCCGTAGCCAGTTCTGTTAAACTTCCTGAAATTGCGGCTACACTCCCTTCGGTAGCTACCGTAAAGTTATCGCTATAGGTGTATAACTTCGAATTATTCCCACCTACGGTGCCATAACTGGTTAGGTATAATTTCACGCCTGTGGTGCTGCTGTAAACCGCCGTAATGCTTCTGGTATTGGCAGGAACGGCAATGCTTCCGAACGACACCCAATCCGTACCAGCGGCATTAGACCTATATTTCTTTAAAGTAGGTGCACCATCAGCATCATCAATGATATAAACTAAGGTTCTGTTATTGGCCGTTTTGATGGCCGCTACTTGATGCGCTTTTGTCAATGGTGGGGCTCCGGGAACATTTGGCGTAGTAGCAAAGTTTACCGAAGTGGTGGGCAACGGCGAATTGGGAATACTGGTTAACGCATTTGGCGCAAACAACTTAATGCCGTTGTTGGAAGCTGAAAAATAGGTATCGGCAATGGTCAATACACGTGGGGCCTCCAAGCCTGTTGATACTCGGGTAGAGGCCACCGTGGTACCCAATGTTTTATACCTTACGCCGTTTTGATAACCGTTGAAGTAAACCGAAGTTCCTTCTACCACTGCCGAACGTGGCGTACCAATGGCATCTATTACTAAGGTATTTGCGGTCCAGGTGCCTGCAGCGTTTAACGTACCAATCACAAATTCGCCCGTTTGCGCCGGGTTGTAACCTATGATGGACATGGTGGCACCATCTTTGGAAAGTACCGGATAACCTTCGTTTTCAAATGAATTGGACGCAGTTAATCCCAAGCCTTCAAAGCCGTAGTTACCTCCCGCCGCAGCTCTTGGAATGGTATAGGTTCTCACAAAACCTCCAGAGGGAGTGTACTCATCCACGAAAACGGCCACACGATTGCCACTGGTTATTGCAGTTCCGTCACCATAACGGTAAACGGCCAAATTGCCTGCCGCAAATTGGGCCCAAGCACTTAAGGTACTAAAGGCTGTGAAAATAATGGTAAGTAGTTTTCTTTTCATACGCTATATTGGTTATTTAGTTAATTAGGAATTAGTACTAGTGGTTAGGGATGAGTTGATTGAATTTGATAATTGGTTAATTCGATGATTGATTATAGTTGCGTATTTACGTTGGTTTTGTTGTTCGCTAATTATCACATTACCTGATCATCTCATTAGCTAATTCCTTATTTAGTTTTCGTTTTTAATGTCCAACCTAGGCCGATTTCAAAATCGCCACCCGTGAAGGAGCGTATGGCCGATGGGCCGATGCTGTATATCCCGCTGATGTTGAATTGATCGTACTTAAAGCCTAAGCCAACCGTAGCATTATTCGTGCTATGATACAAGCCAAAGAGACTGAACTTTTGCTGATAGGTTAATCCAAATCCACCTTCTACAATATTATCCATGCCTTTAATACCGCGATAAACCACTTTGGGTTCTACGGTAAAATCTTTACCTGCAGGTATTTTGTAAGAAGCCGCGGTGAAAAAGGTAGCGTAGTTAATCCCCTCCACAAAGTTCGGATCGGTATTTAATTGGTTGTGCAGATTAAGCCAGGTTGCTTGTACATTCCATTTTTCATCTGTAAAGGCAACTCCAAAATCACCATCCAGTCTGTAACCCCTGTCATTGAAACGGTTCACTACGGGATCATAATTTTCTGCAGTGATATCGTTCCTATTGATTGATTCTCTGGCTACGCCAACAGATACCCCAAAATGCAACTTTCCTGTATTGCTTACAGGTAAGTGATAGGCATAGGTACCCATAACACGGGTGTAATTGATCAAACCACTTTTGGAAAGATCGACATTTAAACCTACCGCAGCTCGATCTGAATACGCAAATTCGCCCGTAAACATTTGATAGATTGGCGCATTGGGTACTTCGTTAAATTGCTTACGGAACAACAGGTTAAGATTAATTTTTTCTGTAGCTCCGGCCATGGCGGGATTGCCCAAGTACTGGTTGTAGAAATACATATTTCCCATTGGACTGAGTTGAGCGAAGGCAGTATTGAGATTGACTAGCCCGAAGAGTACAAACAGGTATTTGATATTCATTTTTACTTTCATTCGAGTAATTTTAATTTTTGCTAAATCCTCCTTTTATCATCAATGGGTTTAGCTTTTTTCTTTCTGACTTTTACCTTTTTACTTATTGGGATTAATTGTTCATCATGGTTAGCGCACCTTTCTTTTTAGGCAATCCGGCGCCAAAATCAATGATGTAGTAATAGGTATCTTCTTTTAAAGACGAACCTGCCACCTTACCATCCCAGTCATTTTGGTAGCCCTTTTTGGTAAAGATTACCCGGCCTGTTTTATCAAATACTTTCACTACGCTTTCTGGATACATATCGATGTTTTTGATGATCCAGAAATCGTTAACCCCATCGCCATTTGGCGAAACCAGATTGGCAGCGGTAACGATGTTGTAATTATCATTCACGTTTAAAGTAAATTCAGCTACGCTGGCACAGGCGCCTTCATTTTGCACGGTCACTTTGTAAGTAGTATTTACTTGGGGTCTTACCGTAATGCTTGCCATATTGGTTACGCCAATGATGCTGCCATTACTTTCCCATTGATAAGTGCTGCCACCTGTTGCGGTAAGTCTAACGGTAGTCCCCTTATCTACATTAGCGCCTTTATCTGAGCTGATGGCCGCAGTTGGATATTCGAAAATCTTCAATTTAAAAGTCTCGACATAGGTGTCAATCCCTCCGTTAGCTGTACCGCCATTGTCTTTTAAGGTCACGGTAATTTGAGGTTCACCTGTGGCATTGGCATTTAATCGGTACCTTATTTCCCCATTTCCGCCAGCCAATAGGTTAATTTGTAGGCTTTGAAACAAGGTTGCTTGGTTGGAACTAATTGTTGCTGTTAACGTCTGTGCAGTTTCGGGACCTGGGGTAATGCCTGTTAGCGGAATAACCTGTTCATCGGTACCTACACAAATAAACTTATCGCCAATAGTGGTCAAAGTTGGCGCTTCGTTCACATCGTTGATCGTGATGGTAAAAGTTTCTTCATAAATAAAATTTGAAGCTGAAGTTGCCCTTACCCTTATTTGATAAGTAGATTGTGCTTCGTAATCCAGTTTAATGCTATTTTGCAGCTTATCTCCCGCAATCATAAATTTTGCATTGTCTGTATCCCCATTTCCAGCTACCAGCGTATAAACTACATTTGCGGTATTGGCTGGCAACACCGAAAAGGTTCCCACCAATGTTCCTGGGTCTTGATTTTCATACACCGTAACAGTGCTCAAGTTAAGATCGGTGATTATTCCGGCACCAAGTTCGGCCTTGGCAGGATTGGTATAAATGGTACGGGTACTTCCTTCAACACCTCGAACTCGATAATAATAAGTTGAGCCTGCCGTAATGGTATTATCGACATATTGAATGGCATTTGCCGCAGTGGTAGTTAACAAACTGAAATTAGTCCCATCGGTTGAGCGCTCAATTTCATAACCACTTTCGGTGGTTGAATTATCGATCCATTTTAACCGTACTTCTGTTAAGGAAATTACGTTGGCTTCCAATGCCGATGGCGCTTTACGATAACCAGGGGCTAAGGTTACTCCCCTAAAAGAAGTATTGGCTGGGGCTGTAGCAATAAGTGTTGGTGTTCCCGTTAATTGTTTGGTATCGTCATTATTATCGTTAAAATCATCATTTAACAAATACAATTGCGAGTTTTGTGTACCAGGCGTTCCCAAGGTGGTGAAATAAAGCTTCACCCCGTTGGCGTCAAATTTTGCCGCCAAGTTTTTGGTATAGGCTGGCACAGTTACACTTCCTAAGGATAGCCAATCGGTACCGCTCGCATTGGTACGGTATTTTCTGATCACTGGTGCTGTACTTGTAGCATTCCCATCATCAATAAGATAGACGATGGTACGCCCGTAAGCCTTGATGGCAACGGCATGGTGTACATTGAATGGTCTAGCGGTAGAAGGAAAATTAGGTGTCGTAGCAAAATTGACCGAAGTGGTAGGCAACGGAGAGGCATTAGCTAACACTGGTTGCGAACTACCACCTATGGGTGCAAATAAGCGCAGCCCATCATTGGCCCCAAAAATGGTTTCGGCAATAGATAATACCCGGGGTGCGGCCTGCCCTGTCGAAACCCTCACCCCAGCATTGGTAGTACCCAGGGTTTTATACCACACCCCATTTTGATAACCATTATAGTAAACGGCTGTTCCTTCGGCTACTGCGGAACGTGGTGCGCCAATATCATCTACAACAAGGGTATTGGCATTGATGGTGCCCGCACCGTTAATGGTAGCAATAACAAAATTATTGGCGATGCTAGGATGGCGACCAATGATGGATAGGATTTCGCCATCACGGGATAAGGTTGGAAAACCTTCTGTTTCATAAGCTCCTCCAGCGGTTAAGCCCAAACCTTCCAAACCGTAATTGCTTCCAATAGCCGTTCTTGAAACGGCAATGGTACGCACCTTCTCACCTGTTGAGGGGTTATATTCGTCAATAAATACGGGAACCCTACCGCCGTTTACCAAGGGGCTACCGTCGCCAAAGCGATACACCACAATGTTATCGGAAGTAAATTGTGCAAAGGCCGTACTACTGATGACAGCCAAAGCACCTATGATTAAGAGTATGGTTTTCTTCATATCGTTTTACTTTACGCCATCCAAAATGCCTTGATAGGCTGCTTTTCTCTTGTAATTGTCGTCAAAAGGCAGTGGCCAATCAGGTCTATTGTAATCGCCCCTGATCCAGGTATCGGCATCACCCACATTCCAGGTAGTGATACCAAACTGTTGGTTTTTAGGGATGGCATTGTAGGTACGTACAATGTATTCGTATTTCGCTTTTTGCTGCTCGGCTAAACCTGCGCTATAAGTTAAATCTTGAATGTTATCGGGATTCATGGCAATGTCCAACTCAGCGATATGCACTTTTAAACCTGTAGCGGCGGCGGTATTAATCGCTGCCGCGATGTTGGCATTTGATTGCGTATAACGGGTGTGCATTTGCATCCCGATCCCGTGGATGGGCACTCCCTTTTGTTGCAGGCCAGTCACAAGATTTAAGATCGCCGTACGTTTGGTTGGCCCAAACTCATGACCATAATCGTTATAGAATAGCAAGGCATCTGGATCAGCTTGGTGGGCGTAGATAAAGCTTTTATCAATGTATTCAGGGCCTAATTTTTGCAACCAAATGCAATCTCTCAACGTACCATTTTCTGCTACAGCTTCATTGACTACATCCCATGAAGTTACCTTACCTTTATAACGTGTTACGACGGTTTGGATATGGTCTTTCAATAATTTATCCCAGGCCGCAGCATCACCTTGATAATTCAACACCCAATTTGGCGGGTTTTTGTACCAGATCAGCGTATGACCATGAACTCGCTTGCCGTTTTGTTGCGCAAAATCAACCAAATAATCTGCCTCTGTCCAGGTGTAGGTATTTTCTGAAGGATGCAATTGGGCAAACTTCATGGCATTTTCTGCCGTAAGGCTATTAAATTCCTTGATCACCACGTCACGATAAGCTGCTTTTGATCGTAACAGGCTATTGTTTACTGCCGCACCAAATTTAAAAGGCAGTGCTTTTTGCAAGGTTACACTTTCATCAACGGGAATGGTGAGTTCTGGCGATGGAAATACAGGGTCGTCCTGTCCTTTTAAGCAACCTCCGAAAATCAATCCGAGTGCCAATAATAATATGCTATGCATTTTCATCTTTTTTTAGTGTTTAGGATTAAGACTTAGATGATGACTGTCAACATCTGATCTTAGTCTCTGTAATTGCTTTATTTATATTTTGCTTCCGTTTGATCGTAAAATTCTTTCAGTACCCAAAATGCTTTCTTTTTCTTTCCAGTTTCGGAGATCAGTCCTTTTCTATTCCAAAAATCCTGGAAAAAAGGATGTTGCCTGCGAGGGGAACGGAAATCGGTTAAAATCCAAGGGGTCATGCCACGTAAACCACTCATGGTATTCATAAAAGGAATTTGATATTTGTACAATGATTCCTGAAACTCTTCGGTCCAACGGGTGTCTTCATCCCCATGGTATCCTGCCAGGGCATCTCCTCCTACTTCGGTAATGATTACCGGTTTGTTATACTTGATTTTGAACTTATACTTTGGTAGTTCTTTTGGCAGTTCCCAGTACCAACCACCATATTGATTGAAGCTTACCAAATCTAGTTTTTCTCCTAACGGATCGTCTACAATCACGTCGTAACCTTTGCGGTGTACTTCCAATGCAGCACCTACCAAGCGGGTATTGTCCAGCTCACGTACTTTATCGGCCAGTTTGCTCATGAACTTAAAGCGTGGTTCGCTCAATGGTGTTTCGTTACCTATCGACCAAATAATTACCGCCGCTCTGTTTTTATCGCGTTCAATTAAATCGGTTAATTGTTGCTGCGCATTGTTATAAGTGTCCTGATTTTCCCAAGAGATGGTCCAATACACAGGTACCTCGGCCCAAACCAATAGTCCCATTTCGTCGGCCAAACGGTTCATTTCTTCGTTATGCGGATAGTGGGCCAATCTCACATAGTTACAGTTAAGTTCCTTTGCCCATTGCAACATCATGCGCATATCTCCTTGTCCACGAAGTCTTCCTGGAATCAGTGGATTTTCATCGTGCATAGATATGCCACGTAAAAAAATTGATTTCCCATTCAACAAAATGTCCTGTCCACGGGTTTCGATGGTTCTAAAACCGATTTTCTCGGCTACTTTATCGGTCGCTGAACTGATCAGCACTTCATATAGCTTTGGATTTTCGGGACTCCACAGGCTTAATTTCTTTACAGGGATGCTTACTTTGGCTACGCCACTGGCGTCGGTCTTTACCGTAGTTTTCAATCCAGCTTCTGGAATGCTTACTTCTACCGATTGTTCTGCCGAAGCTTCGCTCAATTTTACGAAACCTTCAATTTGCTTGGCATTTGAACGAGCCAGTTGAATTTTATAATCTTGGATGTAATTGCCAGGTAATTCTGCCAAAAGCACATCGCGGGTAATGCCGCCATAGTTCCACCAATCGGTATTTACGGTTGGGATCTCGTCCTGCTTGCGGGTGTTATCCACTTTTACCACTACAAAATTTTCGCCTTGTTTCAGTTTATCGCTTACTTCAAATTGAAATGGAGTAAAACCGCCTTTATGCGTGCCTAGCTTTTTGCCATTTAGATAAACGTGGGCTTCGTAATTTACCGCACCAAAGTAAAGGATGTATTTTTTCCCTGCCTGTGGATTAGCTTGGAACTTGTTCCTTAACCAAATGGTTCCTTCATAAAGCTCCAGTTTTTCAACTTGCGAATTCCAATCGCCGGGTACCTTTAAGGTTGGCGATAAATCAAAATTATATTCGATCAGTTCGGATTTGTTAACCTGTTTCCGATCATCGTAAAAACCGCCCTTTCCAGATTTTGATTGGTCAAATGGCTCGTGTCTGTAATCGTAGTAACCCATTTCATAAGGGTCGATGATATAGTTCCACCTGCCATTTAAGCTCAAATGTTTACGGCCAAAAATATTTTGCACCAACTGGGCATTGGCCGATAAAAAAGTAACGGAAAGTAATAGGAGTAATAAGTATTGTGTACGCTTAATCATAATTAAATTTTAATAGCCAGTGTTCTGGATCAGTGCTGGTTGACGGTTAATGGTGTTTTGTGAAAACGGGTATAAATAGTTTTTTTCCTGGAAATAACGTTTTTCTACTTCGAAACGAGTGTAGGTGGTGGTACCTGAACCATCAATGGTGATACGCATGCCGGTAATGGGTTTATTTAAAAAGGTCTCCCCAAGCTTCCATCTTCTTACATCGTAAAAGCGATGGCCTTCAAAACAAAGTTCAACACGTCTTTCGTTTTGAATACGCTCACGAATGGCTTCCTTGGTTGGAGCCACATAGCCGTTACCTGTTGGATTGGTGGTTTGCAAAGCAGGCATGGCTACACCTGTACGGGCTCGTACTAAATTTACATGCTTTAACACTTCGGTCACAGCGGTTATCCCTTGTGCTTCATTAAGGGCTTCTGCGTAGTTTAACAGGATTTCGGCATAACGCATCACTACCCAAGGTCTACGGGCCAACGTGTTCGACTGTTGGTTCCAGGTAGCAGATTCACTTAGAAATTTGCGCATGTAATAACCTGTTTTGGTAGCGTTAATGTTTCGGTTTAAACCATCGGCACCGCCCACATAAGTTTGTACGGCCTTACCTTTAAATACCCTACCGTTGTAGTTAACGGTTAACGCCAATCGAGGATCTCTGTTCACGTAAGGGTTACTTGCATTATATAAAGTATTGCTAGGATCGGTTACCAACTTGCCATTGGTGGTTTCAAAGGCATCAATCATTTCTTGTGTAGGGTTGGTTCGACCTGTGGCGCCATCATAACTAATGGGTGCCTGTTGTTGCTCAATATCGTTACGGTTTTGCGCTCGGGTAGCAAACAGCACTTCATTGTTATATGGGTCGGCACCAAAATTGAATACGTTGGTGTAGTTGGTACGTAAGCTATGTACATTCAAATCGATAATGGCTTTTGCTGCATCGGCCGCCTGCTGCCAAGTCACGCCACTTTGCGTAGCAAACAATGGGCTAGCCGCATATAGCAACAACCTTGATTTTAAACCCATGGCGGCCGTTTTGGTGGCACGACCGTAATCGCCCGTACGCCAAGGGTAAGGGTTAGCGGTAGTTGCCGTTTCTCTGGTAAACAAAGGCAGTTTGGTGGCAATGGCTTTATCGCAATCGGAAATAATTTGATCTAAACATTGTTTATAGGTGTTTTTGGGCAAGTTTAAATTTTCATCTCTGCTGAAAACCCGGGTGGCCAAGGTAATGGCGCCATAACGCTTCATCAACTCAAAATGAAATAACGCTCTTAGGAAATAGGCTTGGCCTTCCAATCTGCTTTTGTCGTCTTGCACACTCAAACCGTCCGTTGGAATGATTTCGCTTTTGGGCAAGTTCTCTAAAAATAGATTTACCTTTCTTAAGCCTTCATAAAGGTTGCTGTATTCATCGTCAACGGTACGTAATGGTCCCCAAGTGCCGTTGTTAAAGATGCTCAAGTTGGCATTTACGCCAGAGTTTACCGCTTCATCAGTACCTGAGGCCAACATTCCGCCGTTGCCATCAATACTAAATCCTTCGGGGATGTTGAAATAAGCACTGTTGAGCACACCTCTCGCATAGGCATCGTTGCCCCACACTTGATCACCGGTGATTGATCCATCGGTAATGCTCCCATCTTGTAAGTAATCTTTTTTACAGGCGGCGAAACTCATGGCTAGCACAGCAATCATCAAAGCTTTTGCAGATAAGCTTTTGTATTTTTTAAGGATATGTGTATAGTTTATGGCCATGTGCTTAAAATTTTAGGTTTAAGCCTAGGGCAAAAGTTGCCAAGGCTGGGTAAGATGAATTGTAACCTGCATCAGGCATTTCCGGATCTATTGGGAAACCGTTGAGCTTATCGAATGTGAGCAGGTTAAATCCTGTCACATAAAATCTGCATTGCGAAATTTTCAGTTTTTTGAGCGCATTGGCAGATAGCGAATAGCCTAATTCCACATGTTTTAATCGGATAAAATCGCCGCTGCGCAACCAAAAATCAGAGTTTTGGGTATTGTTTACACGATCATTAATGGTTAAACGTGGATAAAGCGCTTCCTGTGCAGTAGCTTGCGTCCAACGATATGCACTAAACTGATTGATGTAGCCGGTGTTTGAAGTACCCGCGTTCACCAAAGTGTTGATCTGGATGGTTCTGCCAGCTACCCCGTGGAATAAAAAGTTCACATCGAAGTTTTTGTACTTCACTGATCCACCGAAGCCAAAATATGAGGTTGGAATATCGGAGTAATTGGTACTCACAAAATCTAAATTGTCAATCACACCATCGCCGTTAACATCTTTGTAACGGATATCCCCGGGTTTCACATTTCCAGAGAAACGTTGCACCGGTGCTGCCGCAATTTCTTCTTCTGATTGGAACAAGCCTTGCGAAATCAGAAATCTTCTGACGGTACCTGTACCATTTACCACGCCACCAATAGGATATCCTACTTGTCGCTGATAGGCAGGAATGCCCGCTTCTTCGTTTAATTTCAATATTTTGCTCTTGGCATAAGTGTAATTTCCATGCACGCCAAAAGTAAATTGGTTGATGGTTTTGCGATAGTTCAAGTTGGTTTCAACGCCATTGTATTGCGCTTCGCCGGCATTGATGTTTACCAATGGCTGCCCAATAATTGATGGGGCTAAATCAGCCGTCAATAGATTTTTGCGATGCTCCTTAAATACATCCACGCTTAGGCTTAACGATTGTTTCAGGAACTGTGCATCAAAACCTAGGCTTGATTTAATGGCTTTTTCCCAAGTAAGGTTAGGGTTAGCCAAATCTAACTGATCGGTATTGGCTACGGCACTGTAACCTGTACCAAAGAAATATTGTGAACCACCTCTGGTAAAGTAGTCGTTAAAAGCGAAACGTCGCGAAGCACCAATGGCTTCATTGCCCACGATGCCGTATGAACCACGTAACTTCAGATAATCTACAATTTTATTGCCTTTCAGGAAGTTTTCCTCTGAAACGATCCAACCTGCGGCAAGGGCTGGGAACCAACCAAAACGTTTGCCGGGCATAAAGTTCTGTGAGCCCGAATAAGTGGCGATGGCATCGGCAAAGTAACGTTGTTTATAGCCGTAAGATAAACGGTTGGAAATTCCTTCCTTTTTATCATCCAAACGGGTAGCCGAAGCCGAAACGGCTCTTTGAAAACGAGTAGAAAACTTAAAGCTGTGGTTGCCAAAACTGTTATCGTAATCAAACCCACCCCAAAATTCGTTGTTACGCAAATTGGCGCTAAAGGTACTCGAGGCATAATTTAACGGGCTTTCTGTGCCATATCCTTGATAGCTGTTTCCACCTTGCCACTCGTAAACAATGTGGTTTTGGGTAAAGCCATAGGTATATAAACCTGTCATATCGTAGGTATATGCCACATTAAATGATAAGCCCGGTAATATCGCATCTAACTTTTGGCGTGCGGTCATGGTGGCCAATAAAGTACGGTAAACGTCGGTAATATTACCTCTGGCCTGCAACATACCCAAAGGATTGGTACGGAACAAGGAACTACCCCCGTAGGAACCATTTGGATTAAGCAATGGAAACGCATTGGCCGGGGTATTGAATATCGCAGTTAAAAAAGCCGAATTGCCATCACGTGGGTAACGCAAATTAGAAACACGACCACCAACATCTAAAGTAACATCGAGGTTTTTATTCAGGTGCAAATCCAGATTGGTACGGAAATTATATCTTCTGAAATTGGTGTTCGAATTAAAATTAGGAGTTTCTCCGCCTTTGTACAAACCATCCTGATCGTAAAAACTTACCGAAGTAAAATACCTTGCAAAAGCATTACCACCACTTACCGTTGCTACGTAGCGTTGCACTGGCGAAGCTTTTTTCAGAAACTCCGAGGGATAATCCACATCGGGATATAGATATTTGTCCGATTTGGTATAATACCCAATTAAGCTCTGTTGATTGTATTGCGGTGCCTGTCCATCATTTTGACGGGCTTCATTATACAAATAAGCATAGGCATAGGCATTTAAGGGATTGATGAGGTAGGTTGGCGTTTGTACACCTCCCTGCGCATCGAAGGTTACCTTGGTTGAACTTGCGCTACCTCTTTTGGTGGTAACATAAATGACACCGTTGGCGCCGTACATGCCATACCAAGAAAGGGAAGCCGCATCTTTCAATACACTAATGCTCTCAATCTCGTTCAAATCCATGTCTACAAAATCACGTGCTACCCCATCTACCAATACCAGTGGCGATTGTCCACTGTTGTAAGACGACCTGCCCCTGATCAGGAAACTGGCATCATCGGTACCTGGACGGTTACCGGTTTGCTGAATGTGTAAGCCCGATAAACGACCTGTTAATACATTGTTCAAGGTTGAAAGTGGTATTTGCGGCAGTTCCTGATTGTTCACGGTAGTGATGGTTGCCGTTACTTCGCGTTTTTTTCTTAGCCCAAAAGGGATGTACACATTATCATCATCGCCTGCTTCTATTTGAGATTTTTGGAGTTTAATCGGTTTGGTTTCTGATACTTCATAAGCAGGTATGAAAGCCGTATTGTAACCGTTCATTTTAAAAACGATCCGGTCGTTAGAACTGGCTTCTATCGAAAATTTACCTTCGGTATCGCTGGTTACCCCGCTTGTTTTTTCTTGTACTATAATAACCACCCCCGCTATAGGTGCACCAGTTTGGTCTACTACCTTACCTTTTACGGCAATCTGTTCCGTTTGGCCCCAAGCGTAAGGCATAGCGGCAATGCTCAACAGGGAAAGTAAAAGATATTTGGTTAAAAACTTCATCATATTTTCTGTCGTAAACGGATTATATTTTTCAATTCTCTGCATTACCATCCCTGATTTTGCTTTAAAATTCCATTGCTTTTAAATATTTCTCGTCTTGGAATTGGGTATAAATACATGTGGTCGTCAAATTTCTTTTGGTAAATGTTGGGTAGGGTAATCACGTTGTAGGTAAAGCTCCCGTTGGCGTTACGCACTACATCTATTCCTTTTACGGGTTGGTTCAATACTTCCTTGGCTTTTTTCCAGCGCATCAAATCGTACCACCTGAAATCTTCAAAAGCCAACTCTACCGCTCTTTCCCTCACAATAGCCTCTCTTAATTGTGCCTGGGTTAAAGTGAGGGCCAGGTTTGGCATGCCTACCCTGCTGCGCACTTCGTTTACGTATTTGCGAGCTTCTTCTTTGTTAGCCGCATTGTCGCCACTTTCGTTAACGGCCTCGGCATAATTAAGCAACACCTCCGCATACCTGAAGAACACGAAATTGAACAGTGCTCGTTGGGTAGCGTTTCTTACGTACACTTCGGGCCACATTTTACGGCAGTAGTAACGGGTTGCCGAGTAAATGATATTGTTAGGGCGAAAATCGGCACCGTAGGTGTAGGTATTGCTAGCCGCATTGTATTGCGACCACATGCCCATGTTTCGGCCTTGCCATGATACATTGTTGTATAAAATGTTGGCATAAAAACGTGGATCACGGTTTTCGTAAGGTTTTTGGGCATCGTACCCCGAGCCCGAAGCAGTAATTGGTGCGCTGCTTACAATAGCACCAGTACCATCTGTTTTAACCGCCTCATACATATCTACGTGGTTTTGGGTAGGATTCATAGAACCTTGGGCACCGCCTGATCCAGGTGACATCACAAAATCTAATAAGAAACCATCTATCACACGTGGTGGACGTATTTTGATCATGATGTATTCTGGTGAGGTAGACATATTCATGATATCGTTGTAGGTGGCCTGCAACGAATATTTATTCAAATCAATGACCGCTTTAGCTGCCGCAGCGGCATTGGCCCATTTGGTTAAATCATTGGTTGGGTTGTTCAATGGACTAGCCGCATACAACAATACCCTTGCTCTTAAAGCCATGGCTGCACCTCTGGTCGCTCTGCCATAATTCGAAGCATTGTAATCATCTGGCAAAGCATCTACCTGTACGGCCTTATCAAGGTCAGACATGATCAAGTCTACGCATTCTTGGTAGCTGTTGCGGGGAATATCGATGTTATCAAAAATGCTGGCTGGTTTGTCGTAGATGGGTACACCACCAAAGCGCTTGATCAGCTCGAAATACAAAAACGCTCTGATGAAATACATTTCCCCTGTAATTCTTTGCGGGGTTTTAGCTTGAATTTGCGAATCAGTCCAAGGGATAGTGCTCATTTTCGAAAGCATCACGTTAGCAATCCTAATGCCTGCATACGATCGGTCCCAAATGTCGCCGATATCATTCAGCTGCGCTCCGCCACGTTCGTAATGATCGTGGAACAACCCTTGGTTTAAGGTACGTACCGAAACATCGGTATTGCCCGAAACAGCCTCGTCAGAAGCTTGGGCCGTAGTTCCACGGTGGGCATTAAACCTGGCGTAGTCATCTATTAAATGGTTATAGGCATTATCCGCATAGGCAATGGCCAATGCTGGATCTTTAAATACTTTTTCTTCATCTAAATCTGCCGAAGGCGTGCGATCTAGGAAATCCTTTTTACATGAGCTAATTACAAGAGCAACAAAAAGGAAAATAATGGTATATATGTTTCTCATGTTCATGCTATAATTGAATGTTTACACCTAGGTTGTATATCCTTGAAGTGGGATAGATAGATTGCTTTGAAAAATCAGCGTTACTGGTGTTGATATTTTCAGGATCTAAGTACATCTTAAAACGGGTCCAAGTCGCCAAGTTTTGTCCTGTTAAAAAGATTCGCAACGATTGTATTTTGAGTGGCTGCAACCACTTAGCTGGTAACGTGTACGAAATTTCGGCATTACGTAATTTGATGTAGGAAGCATCCTGCAAAATGAAATCGTTCAGCTGATAGCTGATAAAAGTGTTGCCCCGGGAGTGCAGTGCTGGCCAAGTTGCGGTTGCGGCTGTTTGTGGTGTCCAACGGTTCAACATAAACTCGTACATCTGCTGCCCATTGTTCTGCTCTGTTAAAATTACATCGGAGCTTACGTTGGTAACGCCTTGGAACATTAAGGAGATGGAGAATCCTTTATAAGAAACTCGTGGAGAGATGCTGAAAATATATTCAGGTACCCTCGAATAACCAATAGCGGTTCTGTCGTCGCTATTGATACGCCCATCGCCATTGATATCTACATATTTTAAATCACCAGGGATGGGTTTGCCCAACTCATTGGGTACATAACTATCAATATCTTGTTGCGAAGTATAAAAACCATTGGTTACGTAGCCGAAGAACTGCCCTACTCTTTTGCCTTCCTGTTTTTGATAAGATGGTGCACCAATAGGCTCATCCCTGCTGTTAATTTTATTACGGGCAAAGGAAACTTGTGCATTTAGGCCGTAAATTAAATCGCCTTTTTGCTTGTTAAAATCTATCTCTACCTCGTAACCTTTATTGTACACTTCACCTACGTTAAGTGCGGGATATCCTTGTCCCAAACTGGTCAATCCAGAGTTTCTGGACGTTAAAATATCCTTACGGGTTTCGTCAAACAAGTCGATATTTACTGAAAGTGAGTTTTTGAAGAACTTACTTTCTACCCCAATGTTTCTTTTTAAACCCGTTTCCCAAGTAATTTCGGGGTTACCAATGCTGCTGTTAGGCAAATAAACCACCGGATAGGTTACCACACTGGTTGGATCGCCAAAATGGACAGGCATTCCCGGACGGCTGTAGGCAGGTGTTGAAGCGGTAAAGCCCGCCGCATTACGCAAATAACTGGTGATGTAAAGGAACCGCTGTCCGATTTCATCGCTACCTACCAAACCGTAGCTACCGCGGATTTTAAGGTAATTGAGCCACTTCACGTCTTTCAAGAACGCTTCATTACTGGCAGTCCAGCCAGCTGAAACCGCTGGGAAGAAACCATATTTTAAACCTACCGGAAAATTCTCTGAACCGTTGTAAGCGGCGTTAAATTCTGCATAGTATTTATCTGAATAATTGTAGGTAATGCGGGTAACCACCCCTTGCGAAGCCCTGGGTGGTGCAGTGGTAGCCGTTGAACCTTGTACATTAATGAGTTGACGGGTACCTAAAATCAAGCCCGTGAAGTTATGTTTGGCAAAACTTCTGTTATAGTTAAAACCCGCTTGTAAATTGGTATGGATGGTACCACCGTTATCGCTAATGAGGCCACTTAAAGGTTCGTCACGTGGACGATCCCCGGCAATGGTCACTTCCTTAGTGTCTCTATCAATGACATAAGCTGCCCAACTGGCATTACGGCGGGTGGTGTTTTCGAAATAGGAATCGTAGCCCAAGTTAGCTTTAAAGGATAGCCCCTTTACGAATTTGCCCAAATTATAATTAAGATTAAAGGTACTTTGTACGTTATTGAAATCGTCGTAACGGGTGCCCCAGCGGGTTAGCACCCCAAGCGGATTCCAGATATTGGTTCCTACACTTGGGTTTTGCGCCAAGCGTCCATCGGGCAGCGTTACCGGGTACGCAAAAGCTGGCACCTGCAAAATGCGGGAAATCATGGCTTCTACGTTATCGTAAGAAAAAGAGCCTGATCCAGAACGTAAACCACTAGGTTGGTAGCGTTTTTGCAAACGACCACCTAACTTAATGCCCACCTCTAAATCTTGGGTAAGTTTAATATCCAAGTTGGACCTGAAGTTGTAACGGTTATAGTTGGGCACCGAATTGATTTGGTACGGAGAATCGAATTCCTTAAAAATACCATCCTCAAAAAGATAACCTACGGAGGCAAAGTATTTGATGATTTTAGTTCCGCCACTTACATTCACATTGTGTTGGGTTTGCGGATAGAATTTTCGGGTCACGTAGTCAAACCAATTGATGTTTGGATAGCCAATTGGGTCCGAACCGTCTTTGAATTTTTGCAATGCAGCATCGCTCCAGGTCACACTTTCAAAGCCATCATTCCTGTTGGCCTCATTAATTAAGTAGGCATTGGTATAGGCATCCAATGCTTTTGGAATACCTGTATAACTTTGGATACTGGCATTACCGCTGTAACTGATTTTAGGCTTACCTTCTTTACCTGATTTGGTGGTTACAATAATGACCCCGTTAGCTCCTCTGATCCCAAAAGTTGCGGTGGAAGATGCATCTTTAAGTACGTTGATGGTTTCTATTTCATTTGGATCAATATCGCCAAAGTCAGGGCGTTCTATCCCGTCGACTACTACAATTGCACCCGAACCGTTGTAGGTGGCCAAGCCCCTGATATTGATGACCGAACTGTTCGATCCAGGCTGACCGCTACGCTGCACGGCACCTAAACCTGGCGTTCTGCCTATTAAACTATTGGTAACATTGGAAGTTGGCGATTGCAAAATTTCCTTGCTGCTAATGGTACTGATGGCGCCGGTTAAGGTCGATTTCTTTTGCGTGCCATAGCCCACTACCACTACCTCGTTCAAATTGGTATTGTCTTCTTTTAAAGATACATTTTGTACGTTGCTACCTGGTGCTATAGTAATTTCCTGTGCTACAAAACCAATAAAGCTATATATTAAAACCACGGGTGTAGATGGTACAGAGATGGCATACTTACCATCACCATCACTTATGGCAGTGGTGCCGCCCACTTTAAGCTTGATGGAAGCGCCAGGAATAGGCAGGCCTTGATTGTCTTTCACCACCCCCGTTACGATTCGGTTTTGGGCATAAAGCAAGCAACTAAACGTTAACAACAGGAATAACAACAATGCTTTTTTAGCGTTGCGAGCTATTTGGCTAAGGGAACGTTTCGAATAAAAACTAAAACTTTGGTAAAGTAGTATCATTCAATTGGGTTAATATTGGTTGATTATAATAATATAGTAACCGCCACAAATAACTTGCAGTAGTTGATAAATGGACTTGAAGAGGGCAATGATAAACGATTCGCTGGCGAATATAAGATAGGCTTAGGTAGTTTAACCCGCATTTGGTTCAGTAGTGGTATCATCATACAATATTTGGTTGTAGCAAAGATGTTTGAACAAATGGAATTATGGAGGGTAAAATCTTCCCTATTTAGGGGTAAAATTGGTTTTAATAATGGTTAGTGATGAATTGTTAATGGTTAATTAGCTAATGTGATGATGTAGGACAAAACAATGCGATGATGTGCTAATTAGATAATTTAAAGAGCATGGATAAGCCCAGAAATCCTTGGCTTACACTCTTGGATGATTAAGCGGCTCGAGACGACAGAAGATGAACGATTGAACCAATGAACAAAAAACTAATTCCCAACCACTTGCCACTAACCACTAGTAACTAATTCCTAGCTACTAACTCCTAATCCCTAATTTCGCAACGATATACTCCGAGGGAGACATTTCATACTGCTTTTTAAACTCCTTGCTGAAATACTTACGATCATTAAACCCTACCGCAAAAGCAATATCCGAAATGCTCATCTGATTTTTTTCCAACAAATAGGCCGCCTGTTTTAAACGCACGGTTTTAATTAAATCTGCTACGGATAAATTGGTAATGGCCTGTACCTTTTTATAAAGTACCGTTTTGCTCATGCCAATTGCTTGGGTTAAGGCCGTTACATCAAAGTCTGTGTTGTCCAAATTGTCTTCGATGATCTTCATCAGCTTCACCAAAAACTTATCGTCGGCAGTTTCAATTTGAACAGGTGCTGGGTTTAGCAAAATATCCCTGACAAACTTTTGACGGGTAGCCTCTTTTGTAGCTAAGATGTTCTTGACGTTAAGTGCTAAAATTTGAATGCTAAACGGCTTGGTGATGTACGCATCGGCACCTTTTTCGTAGCCATTTACCTGATGGATGTAAGCGGCACGAGCAGTGAGCAAAATTACGGGAATATGGTTAATCCTTTCATCGGTTTTAATATGACGGCAAAGTTCCAGCCCGTCCATTTCGGGCATCATCACATCACTAATGACCAAATCAGGAAGTTGCGCTATGGCTATTTCCAATCCTTCCACCCCATTAGTGGCTTCTAAGATGCGATATTGTTGTTGAAACGACTCTTTAATAAAGTTCCGCAGCTCCAAATTATCTTCAATGATCAATAGGGTATAAGCTTGCTCTCCTACCTCCAATGCTGGTGTAGCAACCACGTTGTTGGCTGCCGATTGCAAATAGTAATGAACAGGATTGTCACTGTTCATATACCCGGGAACAATGGCCTGCTGATCCAAATGAGCGCTGCCCAACGGCAAAGTCACGGTAAAGGTTGTTTTTCGGTTGAGTTCATCTGCAATATCGCTGCTCACTTCAATGGTGCCTTGGTGTAATTCTACAATATTTTTGGAGAGGGCCAGTCCAATGCCATAACCACTGTTAGAAACCTCTTCATTATATACCTGGAAGAATTTGGTGAATAGTTGACTGATGTTCTTTTCAGCAATTCCCCTGCCATTATCTGTTACCTTTAGGGCTACCTTTTCTCCAAGTTGTTCAATAGCGACTACAATTTTCCCTTTTTCAGGTGTAAACTTGAAGGCATTGGAAAGCAGGTTAAATACCACCTTTTCCAAATGATCCTTATCAAAAAATACCTCTAGCTTTTCTACGTTGCTTTCAAATTGATAGTCAATCTGCTTATCCTGCGCCAAAGTTTGGAACGAAAGATAAATTTCTTCTACAAACTGAACCATATTGCAGGCCGAAAACGACAATTTCATGTGACCACTTTCCGCCTTTCTAAAATCCATTAATTCGGTAACCAAACGCATTAACCTGCTGGCGTTATGCTGTACTTGCGCCAGTTGCTTGTGCAAGGTAGTGCTGAGCGCAGAGTTCATCAGCATTTTTTCCAACGGACCTAAAATCAAGGTCAAAGGCGTTCTAATTTCGTGCGAAATATTGGTAAAGAAATCGATTTTCATTTGGTGTAGTTCCTCTTGTCGTTCTTTTTCCAAATGCTCTAAATACAACTCTCTTTTAAGCTTCGCACGGTTCTTTTGGAACTGATAAATGGTAGCAACAATATAATAAAGGATACCTCCATAAATTAAAAATGCCCACCAGGTTTGCCACCAAGGCGGTAAAACGGTAATGTCCAAAGTAATCGGTTCAGTATTCCACAAACCGTCATTGTTGGCAGCCATTACCTTAAAAGTATATTTCCCTGGGCTTAGGTTGGTGTAGTTGGCTTCCCTTTGCGTACCCGAGTAATGCCAATCATCGCCCCTTATACCTTCCATTTTGTAAGCATATTGGTTTTTTTCGGGGTTGATGAAGTTTAAGGCTGCAAACTTGATGGTGATATATCCTTCATCATACTTGAGTTCTATATGATCAGAAAAGGTAATCGATTTCTCCAGAGGCGAGTTTGCCGAATCAATCAGCACAGGTTTATTCCTCACCAAAAAATCAGTGAAAGCTACCTGAGGTTTGGTCTTGTTTTTAATCAGCTTATTTGGGAAAAAAGAGGTTAATCCGTTAATTCCGCCAAAAAGCATTTCACCATTTCTTAACCTTAAACCCGCATTGGTTTGAAATTGGTTGCTTGCCAGGCCATCATCGGCATTGTAATGTGCAACCTCAACATTTTGAGCATTAAATGGAAGTTGAAAGTTTTTAAAACGAAGCTGGTACAAGCCGTTATCGGTACTGACCCATATATTTCCTTGCTGATCTTCTACAATGGCATGTACCACGTCATCGGTAAGGCTTTCCTGCTCATTAAGTGCATAAAACTTTTGCGCAGCAGGGTTATAATAGTTCAGCCCTCCCCCATCGGTGCCTATCCATATCCTGTTCTTCGAATCTTTAAATAAGGTAATGATGCTGTTATTGCTTAGCGTGTTCGGCTGGTTACGCTTCACAAAACGCTTAAAGCTATCCGTTTTCCTGTCGTAATAGTTAAGCCCGTTTTGTGTACCAATGTAAAGGTTGTTCTGGTTATCCTTAATTAAAGCCACCACAAAGTTATCGCTAATGCTTGCCTGATCCTTTGGTGAGTGTACAAAAGTACGGTATGAACCATCCGGACGCAGATAACGTAACCCCCCGCCATTGGTGCCTACCCAAACACCCTCTTGCTCCGGAACGATGGAGTTGATGAGGTTCTCGCTAAACTTTCCTTGGGCAACGGCAAACTTAAAGAAACGGATTTTTTTGGTTTCCTTGTTAAAATGGCACAGGCCATCTAAAGTACCTACCCATAAGTTTCCGTCGGCATCTTCGGCCAATGATTTTACGCCGTTACGGGTTTGCTTTTGATCGTTTCTAATATCATAGTAACGATAGGCACCTGTATTTCTGTTGAGGTAATTAATTCCCCCGCCATAAGTGCCAATCCATAAGCCGCCGTTTTTATCTTCGGAAATGGCGTTCACCACCAAATGCGATAGGCCCATTCTATCCCCAATACGTTCGCCAATATTATCGAAATTGGCATTTGAAGGATAATATACGTTTAAACCGCCTGCAAAGGTGCCAATCCAAATACCCGAGGCATTGTCGTGCATAAAACTCCAAATGGTGTTATCGCTCAAACTATTTGGGTTCAATGCACTATGCGTATGATTGCTAAATTTTTGTGTTTGGGTGTTGAAAATGCTCAATCCGTTGCGGGTGCCTATCCAAATTTCTTGCTGATCATATACATAAATGTCCCTGATCCAATTGGAAAGAATGCTTTTACTGTCACTTTCCTCATGCTTAAAAATACGCAACTGATCTGTTTTAGGCTCATACTTAAATAAACCCGCTGTTTCAGAACCAAACCACATATTCCCCGTCAGATCTTGTTTAATCACAATAATTTTGGCGGCCATTAATTCTTTGGAATTAGCGATGCCCCTAGGTAGCGGAAGCAATCTTTTTGTTTTAGGATCAAAAACCTTTACGCCATTTTTTGAGCCTACCCAAATTCTTTTGGCCTTATCCTGAAAAAGGATAAAGGTAACGGCACTGTACAAACTGGTAGCCGTGGTGTCTTTAAGGCCAGCTTGCTCCTTCAACACCCATTTTTGGGTATCTACCTGTTTAACACCATCAAAAGTAGCCACCCAAGCGTTACGATAACTATCAATTAATACGGAGGAAATGTAATTTCTACCGCCTTTTACATCCCTAATATCTACCCGTTTAAATACTTCGGTAGCTGGATTGTAAATATTTAATCCGTTGGAGGTTGCTATCCAAAGTTGGCCATCCTTGTTCTCAACAATGGCGTTGACCCTGTTGTTGCTAATGCTTTTGGGCTGATGGTTATCGTGCTTAAACGTGCGGAAAGTGTAGCCATCGTACCGGGTGAGGCCTTTCCAACTGCCCAGCCAAATAAACCCCTTACTGTCTTTTACAATGGTAGCAATAGGGCTTTGCGCCAATCCTTCTTTAAACGACAGGTGGTTAAATTTGATGGATTCCTGTTGCGCATTTACAGTGGTAAAAACACAAAGCAGCCATCCAAAAAGGGCAAATATGGTAAATCTAGATATCAACAGGAAAGTGGTTAGCCGTTGTAAAGATATTTATTCCATTGATAATCACGCAATATTTGGGGCATTAGTTCATTGGTTTATCTCACTACCACTCCCTTCTCCAATGCTAACTGATGCGCTTTGGATCTACTTGCAGACGAACTTATGCTAAAATGCGACAAACTTCATTTACAGCTGCTTTAAAAAATCCATATACAACGGTACACTTTTCTCAACCCACTCCGCAGAGGTATTAAACTCCATTCCGTAGTAGGCAAAGAAAGGTTTGTAATCTGCCTTTACGTATTCAAAGCTCAGTTCAAAAGGCCTTAGTAGTTCTTCCATCGTATATTTATACCGTTGTCCGTGCTGGTAATCTTGTTCATCTACCCCAACGGAAAGCGCTAAGGCAATTTTCTTGTTGCCCATTTTGTAGCCACTTTTGCTCCCATAAGCCCAGCCATGTAGCACTACCACGTCCAACCATTTCTTTAATAATCCGGGGCAACTGAACCAATAAAACGGGAACTGAAATACCACACGATCATGCGCTTCTATCAGTCTTTGCTCGGCCTGCACATCTATCACTTCATCGGGATACGCTTTATGCAGCTGGTGTACCGTATATAAATTGGGGTATTTGTTCAGTTCTTCTATCCATCTCTTGTTCACTACCGAAGTTTCGATATCGGGATGGGTTACGATCACTAATGTTTTCATCTTTTCTTTACCACTGTTTACAACACAAAATTAAAAAGCATACTGTTATTTTGGTAGCTTAGCAACCCAATGTAGGGTACTATAAAAAATGTAAGTAATGTCTAAAATCAAAGAAAGCTCAACCAATTTTGCCAATAAACAGGCTTTAATGGAAGAATGTTCGGAGGTATATGCCGCTAACATTATTGGCGGGCAGTGGGGCTTGGTCATCTGCTCGTGGCTACTGAACGGCAAACTTAGATTTAGCGAGCTGAAAAAGTTACTACCTACCATCACCGAGCGTATGCTTACGCTACAACTGCGTAAATTGGAGGAAAACAAAATCGTGAAACGCACCGTATATGCGGAAGTGCCCCCACGTGTAGAATACGAACTTACCGAGATTGGTTATGACCTAGGCCCTGTGATTAAACTACTCGAAAAATGGGGCGAGAAACATAAGAGGTTTAAGGAAGTATAGATAGTTTACTTTTTTAAAAAACGCCTATATTTTCAATCGCATTCATTAGCAAATGACAAAATCGCTTACATTATTGCTAATTTATTACAACCAATTATCACGGTATTTCAGCTATATTTAATTTTTTCAGTCGTTATTATGATAAAGAGAATATTATTATGGAGCACGGCTCTTTTTTTGCTGGCATCTTTCAAAACAATTGTCAAAACGCTGGAGGCCTCGAAATACATTCAGGTTAATCCCAATGGCACCTTAAAATATATTCCCGATGCTAAGGGAAATACCATTCCGGATTTTAGCCGTGTGGGATACCACCAAGGCGACCAGCCCATTCCAACGGTTGCCGTGGCTCAAACCGTTAATGCCAATGCGGCGGCAGACAGTCAGGAGCTCCTGCAAAACGCCATCAACGAAGTAGCGCTATTGCCCTTAAACAAGGCCGGCTTTAGGGGCGCCATTCTCCTTAAGAAAGGAATTTATAAAATTGCCGGAACACTACAAATCAATAAAAGTGGTATCGTATTAAGGGGCGAAGGCGAAAATGCCACCCAGCTAATTGCTACAGGCAAAGGGCAAAGATCGCTTATTGTTTTTAACGGCGAAGGTACATTGAAAGAAATTAAGGGAACCAGAACACGGGTTACGGATCAATTCGTACCGGTAGGTTCTTTTTCGCTCACCTTGGCCGATGCGAGTAACTTTAAAGTGGGTGATGATATTGTGGTGTTTAGGCCGGGTACCGACCAGTGGGTCAAAGACCTGAAAATGGATCAGATTGAAGCTAGGGAAGGCACCAAACAATGGCAGGCCAAAGAATATAGCCTAGAATTTGAAAGGCGAATTGTGAAGATTGAGGGCAACAAAATTATCCTCGATAACCCGATGGTGATAGAAATGGAGCAAAAATATGGCGGTGCCGAAGTTTACAAAGCTTCTTTTGACGGGCGGATAAACGAAGTGGGTATCGAAAATATGTCTATCGAATCTGAATATGCAAATGACACCGATGAAGACCATGGCTGGATTGCTGTGGAGTTTAACAAAGTTAAAAATGGCTGGGCCAGAAATATAACGGCGAAGTATTTTGGTTATGCCGCAGTTAGCATTAAACCAAGCTCCAAGCAGATAACCGTTAAGGATTCGAAATGTTTAGATGCCAAATCGGTGATTACCGGTGGCAGGAGATATTCGTTCAACAATGATGGGCAGCTGAATTTGTTTATGAATTTAGAATCAACCGACGCAAGACATGACTATGTGACGGGAGCGAAAACTTTGGGGCCCAATGTTTTCTATCAATGTAAAGCATTGAGGACACATGCCGATATTGGTCCGCACCACCGTTGGGCAGTAGGTACTTTGTATGATAATATTCAAACTGACGGCGAAATCAACGTACAGGATCGGGGCAACTGGGGCAGCGGACATGGCTGGGCTGGTGTAACCCAGGTTTTATGGAACTGCAAGGTAAAGCGGGCAGCGGTACAAAGTCCCTGGGCAAATGGGCAAAATTATAGTTTTGGCACCCAAGGCGGAAAATTTGAAGGTCGTTTTAAAGGCAGACCTGACGGGATTTGGGAAAACCATAATCAAACAGGCATCAACCCCAGCTCTTTGTATTTGGCACAACTGCATGATCGGAAGAAAAAATAAAAATTAGCGCATTGGTGCATTAAGCAATGAACTGGAAATACCAAAATCCATTAATGGTGTTTTCCTTTGTCGCTTAGCTTTGAAATACACTTTATTTCCTTAAATGCGGAGCAAAATGGAAGTATTAACAATAGCTATTCACTACAAATGAGGACGAAAAACATTATGTCGCTATCTGTTAACTGTTTTTGTTAGCAGGCCCTTTATGTGTCTTTATATACAAAAACGGGACCGAAATTAGCCCTTTTAAAGCCGGCGCTGATCAGGGCCGAAGTCAAATTACCTGCTGGCTTTGGCACCAGCAAGCTCATTGAAAATATTGCATCATTAGCTAGGGTTTAAAATTATCCCCCAAATACCTAAGCTGGCCATATAAAGACTATTTAGTTACCTCAAACTCTTGCTTAAGTTTAATCGATTCGGAAGAGTTACCGATCAATATTTCAAATTTACCAGGTTCCACCGTCCATTTCATGTTTTTATCTAACAGCATCAAATCGTCAGGTGCAAGGGTAAATTTAACGGTTTTGGTTTCGCCAGGAGCTAAACCTACTCTTTCAAAACCTCTCAAAACAGTTTCGTAGGTAGTTACGCTACTAACCACATCTTTTAAATAAAGTTGTACCACTTCGTCACCTTTGCGGGTTCCGGTATTTTTAAGGTCTACCGTTATTTCTATTTCTCCCTGCGAGCGAATTTTCTGCGTACTTAATTTGAGGTTGCTGAACTCAAAAGTAGTGTAGCTCAATCCAAAGCCAAAAGGATAAAGTGAGCCTAACACCATCGTTTTGCCATAACCATTTGGATCTTCGTTTTTACTTTGTCCGGCTTGCGATGCTGGCTTAAAAGGAAAATTATATTCAATTTGCCCAATGGATTTGGGATAGGTCATGGTGAGTTTACCTCCTGGATTGTTTTCTCCAAAAAGCGTTTCGGCCACAACTTTACCCGCCGAAGGCCCGGGAAATCCAGCTTGAAGAATTGCTGGAAGATACTTGTTTTCCCAGTTAATGGTAAGCGGACGTCCGTTTACCATCACCATCACTACAGGCTTTCCCGTAGCGTATAATGCCTGTAACAATTGCGACTGCAATCCTGGCAGGTTTAAGCCTGTTCTGGTTTTGCTTTCACCTACCAAATCGTCGGTTTCTCCCACTACGGCAATAATCACATCGGCTTTACTGGCGGCTGCCACCGCTTCATTAATTTGAGCTTGTTCTGGTGTGGTGATGCTTATTGGCATAATTTCGCTTTCGGGCCATTTGGCATCGGTTACTTCACAACCTTTGCTATAGCTTATGGTCGAAAATTTGCCAGCAAAAGCCTTAATGCCATCTAAAATAGAAACAACCGGATTGTTAGAAGGCCCGTATCTGCTTGTGGTATATTTTGTTTCGGTGGCCAAAGGACCAGTAACCAATATATTTTTGTATTGGTTTACGTTAAGAGGCAACAGGTTCTTTTCATTTTTCAATAAAACCATTGATTGGCGATTGAGCTGTAAGGCCAATTCCTCATCAGCGCTGGTATGCACCTTTTGATCAGCCAGATTAGGGTCTTTTACATAAGGGCTATCGAATAAGCCCAGCCTAAATTTCACCCTCAATACATCGGCTACCCGCTCATCAAGTGTTTTCATTGACACCGAGCCTTCTTTAACCAGTTCGCGTAATGGCAGAATGAAAACCTCGGGCATGGTAAAATGCGTACGGACATTTAATCCGGCCTCAATAGCCTGCTTTACGGCTCCTTTATAGTCATCGGCCACACGATGCTTGCTCGAAATAAATTCTACCGCCTCGCTATCTGAAACTACATAGCCATCAAAACCATATTGCTTACGCAAAAGTTCGGTTAAAAAATAAAAGCTTCCGGTTACGGGCTCGCCGTTCCAATCGTTATAGCTGCTCATGATTCCCATGGGCTTGGCTTCCTGTATTACCCTTTTGAAAGGATAGAGGAACATTTCGTGTAGTTCTCTTGGTGCCACATGCGGATCGGTACGGGCATTACCATCACGACCGCCTTTAGGCACACTATACACCGCATAATGTTTTAAGGTAGCCGCTACACCTTGGTCTTGAATCCCCAAAGTCATTTGCTTGCCCAATTCGGCAATCAGATAAGGATCCTCGCCAAAGCATTCAACTACCCTGCCCCAGCGCTGGTCTCTGGCCACATCCAAAATTGGCGCATACACATTCGTATAGCCCAAAGCTCTTGCCTCCCTGCCTACGGTGTTTCCCGCTCTAAATACGAGGTTTTTGTTCCAGGTACTGCCAATATTAATGGGTGCCGGAAAGGGTGTAGCTCTATCGTGGCAAAGCCCGTGAATGCCTTCGTTGCTGAAATCAACCGGAATACCTAATCGGGTTTCTTCTACAAACCATTTCTGTACGGTATTGATGGCATTGGCGTGCTTGCTAAAAGGAAAAGAGTATTGGGTGACCGCCTTTTTATTATAAGGCAAGCTGTTCAGTTCTTCGTCTATATTGGCAATGCCGTCTTTCCATATTTTTGTCTTCCATTCGGCCGTTGGCATTTCGTCTTTCAACACCCTCCCATAACCGTAAAGCGTAGCTGTTTGGCAGGTTTTCTCATCCAAATTCATCTGGCTCAGCAAATCATTCACCCTACTTTCTATCGGTTTTGACGGATCTTCATAGACATCCATTTTTCCGTTTTTGTTAAAATCTATCCAACCTTTATGATAAATTTTATTGTTTTGGGCATAGCCCAAGGATACCGTAAATAAAAGAGCGAGCGATAAAGCGGATGGGTAGCGAAAAATAGGTTTCATTTAGGTTTTATACTTGATTGTTAATAGGATTAATTGAGCTTAATAACGGTTTGGGGCCTTTGCCTTGCTTATTCGACCAAGATTTTCCATAAAATTAAAGATACGGCATCAAATATTATGGAAATTGGCATTTTAATAAAGAAAATTGACATCGGGTTTTGGTCATTGGATCTGTTATCAATTGTTCTCATGGATTACCGATTTTAGGCTGGCAGGCATCCAAGGTGCCAAGATATTGATCAGACCAGATACAGCGGTCCTATGGCCATTCTTACCATCCCCATAAACCCTGCTTTTGCTGGGTTACTACAGTGCTTTTTGGAGAACGAGAAGTAAAGCTTAACGGCTTTCTTGGCTTTGGAGAAAGAATTTGCGGATTAGTATTCCCAGTTTTGGAAACTCGACAAACGTTGTATTCGATGGACAGCGAATTTAAATCACTAACAGCATGCACTATCCTATATTTCATTTATTTTAACGCTTTAAAAGAGCAAAAAAAAGGACAAATCAACACGAAGATTGATTTGTCCAGAAATGTGGAGAATGCCGGATTCGAACCGGCCACCTCTTGCCTGCCAGGCAAGCGCTCTAGCCAAATGAGCTAATCCCCCGGATACGGTGGCAAAAGTAAATAATTTAAATGATTATGCAAGTATAAAATGAAAAATGGTTTCCCAACCTCTTAAAAGCAATATTTCAATAAATTATTCTTACAAACCCTATGGACTGGTAAAATCAAACAAAATTCAAATATCCTATTAGTTTATGAAAGGTTTGAGAATAGTTTGAGCAAATTCATTCTACACAACTACCAAAACATGACCATAATTAACACAATATGGTACAATTAAAAGTTATTTTAGATACTAGAAGAAAAAAATCAGATGGTACTTATCCTATATGTTTTAGGATAACTAATATTAAAAAAGTCAATTATATATCAGCAGGAATAACAGTTTTATTAGAACATTGGGATGAAACTAGGTTAAGTATATCCAAAAATCATCCAAACCATAAATCCTTAAACCTTGCACTTAGCAAGAAATATTATGATATCCAACGTGAGATTTTAAAACTAGAGCAAGAGGAGAATTTTTCAATCGATAAACTAAAAAACATCCTTAATTCAAAAGCTGATGGACCTCAAAAGGTAATCACATTTAATAATTATGTCAAAAAACTGGTTGATGAGATGATGGCATTAAATCAAACAGGAAATGCTTTGGTATATAAACATGCATCAACACGTTTTATAAACTTTGTTGGTAGTTCAAAAATTGAATTCAAACAAATAGATTTTAATGTTTTAGACGCATTTAGACAACGGCTATTAGCAGACAAGGTAAAACTTAACTCTATAAGCAACTATTTTAGAACGATAAGAGCTATATACAACAAAGCAATTAGAGCTAAAATTATAGATAGAAGCCATTATCCTTTTTATGACATATCCATCAAAACTGAAAAAACAGCAAATAGAGCTATATCAAAAAAAGATATAACTAAATTAGAAAAGCTAGAATTATCAAATGGCTCTAAAGAATGGCATGCAAGAAACTGTTTTCTATTATGTTTTTATCTAATTGGTATATCGTTTACTGATTTGGCTTATTTGACCAAAGACAATATTAAT
Organism: Pedobacter nanyangensis; assembly: GCF_003313505.1. Lineage (GTDB taxonomy): Bacteria > Bacteroidota > Bacteroidia > Sphingobacteriales > Sphingobacteriaceae > Pedobacter > Pedobacter nanyangensis. The sequence continues at coordinate 163,609 of NZ_QMHO01000003.1, forward strand.
AATGGAAGAATAATCTATAGAAGAAGAAAAACACATAAACTATACAGCATTAGGTTATTTAAAAAAGCAGAAATGATACTAAACTTATATGCCAATGAAGACAGAAAATACCTTTTGCCTGTACTGGATAATAAAATATTAGAAGATACATTAGAAAGTAAAAAGCTAATCTCCCAATGGATAAAGACAACAAATGAATATCTAGGCAGAGTTGCAATAAAGCACATGAAAAGTATTAAGTTGACTACTTATGTAGCTAGACATACATGGGCTACCACAGCTAAAAAAATGGGCTATTCTAATGAATTAATTGCAGAAGCATTAGGACATCAGCATGGCAACAGGATTACCAATATTTATCTTGATGTATTTGATCAAGAAGTTGTTGATGGTATGCATGAAAAAGTGATAAGTTAGAATAATTTAAAAAGTTGCTTCAAAAAAACAATCATTATTATTCTTCATTTGTAACACTTTAAAAAAAAATTTGTTTATATGCTATGTTAAGAATAAGTTTGCAGAATTAACCAATAGCTTAATTCTTGGAAAATTTTTACTTAATTTGTGAATGTCATGAAAACAAATTTAGAGTTTACTTAAATCAGAGTAATTCTGATTTAGTAAAAAAATTCAATGAAATTAACAGGGTTGAGAAATTGACTAACAAGTTTGTACTAGTAATTGAAGCCGTTAAGATAAATGCTCATAATAAAACCCAATATAATTGGGAAGGGGAATGTGCTATGGGGAGTATTTATGCCATAAAAATAGATTCTCATAGATTTTACACTTTACAAATTGTAAATAAAGGATATAGAGAGCTTTATATAAGTAGATATGGCAAAAAGGAATCTGAACAGAACACAAAAAAACTTACAGCAACAATACAAACGATTCAACATATTCAAATCCAAAAATTACTATCATGAATGAAATTGCAAAAAGATTTACTATACAATCTTATGTTGATAAGAATAGAGAAAAGTTAGACGAATCTTTGGTTAGTCTTAGGATTATGAAGGAGATTGACAATTTCTTGGATTGCAAAAGATTATCTAATAAAGATTTGGCTTTAAATTTAGGCTATTCAGAATCTTATATAAGTCAACTAATGTCTGGGGTAAAAAATATCAATACCTCTTTTATATCAAAATTTGAAAAACAATATTCTGTTAAGTTTAACTTCAAAATCTGTCTGAACGATAAAGAAAACCTATTTGCTAAGTTAGATGAAAGAAAATATTTCAACATCAATCTTAATATAAACATGTTCAATATTGATAGTAAACGCGAACATTTTTCCTTTAAACAAAATAGCCAGTCAATGTTTGAAGTAACTGATATTGAATACGAAAATTTATAGACATGAAAGAAAAGAAAGACATTCAATTTCAAATGAGGATTTCATCAATAAATGTATTGAGATTTTCTCAATATGATGTTGGAGAGCTTGAAGCAAGTAAGCTAGGAATAATTGAATATCAGTCTGACTTTGGAGTTAATATGTTAGAACAGACGAGTGAGATAGCCATAGAAACAACCGTAAAATTAAAAATTCAAGAATTAGATAAATATTTTGGAGAATTAAAGACTATTGTGAAATTTCAAATAACTCCGTTTGACACAATAATAGGAAAAGATAATGTCGGGTACAAAGTTCCAGATACATTGATATTGAATTTATTTAATATCGTTGCTGGAACTATAAGAGGTATTTTATATGAAAAATTAAAAGGAACCGTATTACAAAATGAAGTTCTTCCTTTAATAGATGTAAACAAACTTATTAAATCAAGGCAAACAGAGGCTAACTAATATTTTATTTGCAAAAAAGGAGAGTGTTTGCTCTCCTTTCTTATAACTTTTAATTCAAGTGCTCTATCTCAACAGACGGCATATATCCTACACTCTCAACTAGAGAAATAATCATTTCTTCTTTCAGAATTTCCAGATTTTCTACTGGCAGCAGAAAACTGTCATGGATAGTATAAATAGGACTATCGGCTGTTTTCTCCCAATATTTACAAGGAACTTTCTCAATGAACAGGTTGCTTTCGATAGCCTGTAAAAGTACAGCTAATGTATTATGTTCCTTTTGTTTTATCAAACAGAACAGTTCATACACACTCGGAAACAATCTCTTAAACACAGATGCCGATTTAGAGTTTTCAAGATGCAGTAATTTTGAAAAGAACACCATAAAAATCTTCTTCTTTGCGTCAGCTCTATTTTTAACCTTAACACCTTCATCGATTAAACGTTGAAGGAAAAATTCATATAAAGTACCATTAACTACTAAATCAATATACATGCTAACATCTACATTATGTGCAACAGATTTGGTGAACATAATGATACTATCTAGATGTTTAATATCTTTAGATAGGTTGCTATTTATATCTCTTAGATTTAATTTTCCTCCTACATTTTTGTTCTCCCAAAAATTACTGTCAAAAAGCAATGTTGAGAAAAACGGCTGTGAATTCTTCAAATCGATGGAAACTAGCTTTGCTCCATTTTCCACTTTAAGGTAATTTCTATATTCCTTTTTCAGATTGGTAAGGTTGGTATGCAACCTGCCATAATCATCCTGTTTTGCAAAAAACTCACCATTGTTAATCTTTTCTATTGCACAATAGGCGCAGTTCCTCTGAGAAGTAGTCATCGTACCATCTACATATTCCTTGTGCAGTCTTTCAATTGCATCATTATAATTTATTTTTATACTTGGGAGCGTGTTTACGAGCTTTTGAACCGTTTTTGTTTCTCCTCCATCTAAAACTTCTTCAGCTATTGCTTCTTCAGCTTTTTCAGCAATCCTGCCATCTTCAAAATTCAGGTATTTCTTGCAGGGCTGATTATGATATTCTTCCGTAAATCTATATCCTTTTGATTTCTTATCTTTTTGATAGCTGTTATCACTTTCCCAAATATTTGATGAAATAAGCAAATCAATATATCTTCTGTATTCCTTTGTTTGGGCATACATAATTTTTGAACTAAGATTGTAATAAGGTCTCTCACCCTCATTTTCCACTCTCAATGTCTTATTGTATAGCGGTGCTGTATAAAGACCGCTAATTAATGCTGAGCAATCATCCCTGCTAAATTTTTTAAAATCGTATAATTTTGTATTACTAAGCCACTTGTCCATATCTAAATTCTCAGGTAGGAAGTTTAGCTTAGGCTTGTAAAATATTCTCTTTTCCACTTATCGTCTTCACTATTTTTAAAACCTCAATCCAGAGGTTTATTATTAATCAATAGGTCTAATGCCAAAGATTAGTCAAAAGCTAATAATAGCATAAAACCCCAAGAGTTTCTTGGCTATGAAGTGTGTGTGAAAGATTTTGTGATGTTAGTATCGTATTTAGGCAAGAAATCAAGCCATTGTGTGGGAATAGCTTAAATGATAGTACAATATTAATAAAAAATTTTGATATTTCCAAATTTTTTAGCAAAAAAAGCTAATATATATAGTTTTCTCTGCACCTATATACGACAACCTGTCTGGTAAACACTCCCCCTACCTAATTTCAACGGTGCTTACCCCCTATCTGCACCTATTAATATTCATTTATTTAATCACTAAAAAATTTAATTATGGTCTTAATTACAGGTTATCAAAAGAAACAGGCAGGAGAAAAAGAGTTTTTCATGCTGGAACTACAAGGCGAGGACATTGAAATCGCTATTTCACAGACTACTGGGCTACCATATGCCACCACAAGAAGAACATGGCTATCAACAACATTCAATGAAACCATGTGTATGGGACTAGTTGGAAAACAATTATCCGGCACTATCAACAAGGTAGAGGTTGAGCCTTATGAATTTGTAGTAAAGGAAACAGGAGAAACAATGACATTGGACTACAGGTACATCTATTCAGCCAAAGAAAAACAGACAGCAGAAGAAGCTGTATTTGAACATCAGGAAGTGGCATAAAAACCACTATTTCTATTTATTAATATAAAATAATCAAGGGCTATTGCACAACAGTAGCCTTTTTTATTCTTCAAAATTTATAGTTATGGAAATAAGAAAAGCTGAAAGAAAAAAAGCCAAGATGAAAATGGCCCTACAAGGGGTCAGTGGCTCTGGAAAGACCATGTCAGCATTATTGTTGGCCTATGGCATATGCAACGACTGGAACAAGATATTAGTTATTGATACAGAACATGGAAGTGCCGATTTATACTCAAATCTGGGCGCATACAACGTTATCAGTATTCCACAGCCATTTACACCAGAAAAATATATAGAAGCCTTAGAATTAACCAAATCAAACGATATATCAGTTGTCATTATAGACAGCATCAGCCATTGTTGGGATTACCTGTTAGAGCTACACTCTAATATGGCAGGCAACTCTTTTACCAATTGGGGAAAGATTACGCCAAGGCAGAATGCTTTTATCAACGCCATTTTACAAGCTAATGTACATATCATTGCTACTATGAGGGTAAAACAGGATTATGTACTCAATCAAAAGGACGGTAAATATGTACCTGAAAAAATAGGTTTGAAAGCCGTACAGAGAGATGGTGTAGATTATGAGTTTACACTAGTCTTTGATATCGACATCAAGCACAATGCCATAGCCAGTAAGGACAGGACTAACCTGTTTGTAGGCAGACCAAACTTTAGGATTAGTGCAGATACAGGTAAGGAAATACTGGCTTGGTGTAATAGTGGCACAGACCATATTGAAATCAACAAACTGATAGATGAATGCGCAAGCATAGATGATTTGGTAGAACTCTTTAACACCTATCCCTCTTTTCAGCATACCCACAATAGGGAGTTTTCCAATAAAAAAGCAAACCTATTACAACTGAACAAAATGCAACAGAACCTAACCACAAAATTTACCCAAAATGGAACTACTCACCTTACAGCAAGATAAAGCACCTAATTTAATATTAGAAACCACAGAACATAAACCTTTTATCTTAGCTAATACCCTAGCCAGTAATATTAACGAGCTAAGGAACAACCATCTTATCCCCGTATTTGTAAAGGACAACCAACCTGTAATCTCACAAGCAGATTTTGTAGAGCTTACTTCTGATATATCAAACCATATCTTTAAAAATGAGATTGTTCTTTCTCCTAATATAAGGGTAAGCCACCCTATTAAGGGAAGAATACCAGAAGCAAAGGACAAACCTGCACATCTTTTATTAGAAGAAGAAAAGACCATCTATTATGAGCGCATGGCTTTTGTGATAGAGATACCCTCTATATCTGATACTATTAATGGGAATAGGCTATCGCTTACCATTGGAGGTATAAAGGCTTACAATCTTGATAACATGTACAGCAGAAAAGGCACAGAGGAACACTTTAAGCTATTTATTGGATTTCAGAACAAGGTATGCACCAATCTCTGTATAGCTACCGATGGACTAAAAACTGATGTGGCAGTAAGAAGTTTAAATGAATTAACTGATGCTATCTACGGCTTGATACAGAACTACAATGCAAAATCCCATTTGGAACAGATGGGGCAATTGATGGAGCATGACCTTACAGAACACCAATTTGCCCAGTTGATAGGCAAAGCTAGGATGTACAAACACTTGCCACCTAAACATAGAAAGCACCTGCAAGAGTTAAGTTTTGGTGATACTCAATTGGGAATGGTGGTAAGGGAGTACTATAATGACGAGGCCTTTTGTAGAAATGCAGATGGCAGCATCAATCTCTGGAAACTGTACAATCTGTTTACTGGGGCTAACAAATCCAGTTATATAGATACTTTCTTTGACAGGGGACTTAACGCCTTTAGCTTTATTAAAAATATATCTAGCGCATTAGCTAACAAACAGTGCAATTGGTTTCTTGACTAATCATTAGATAGCTCATCTTAAAATGGGCTATTTATAACTAAAATTATTATAGGATGGATAACGAAAAAAATTATAAATATGTAGATAACAGAAGTATATTAGTCATTGACAAAACAGGCGACATCCAAAGATTTTATTGTCCATTTAAAGTAATTAATACTATGAAAGAAATTTCAACTGTGAGGGCTATTAGACAGGATAACCACCATAAAATCCAATATCTGATAAATGGGACATATATATTATATAGCTATTTTGAGATTATTTGACTTTTTAATATTCCCTTTTAATTTTCCCAAAGTTTGTTTTTACCTTAGAAAAAAATTAAGATTACAAATTGAAGTAAAAATTTTTTAAGAAAAATATAAGCGTTAGCTATTTGTTCTTGTGACTGGAAACCTGAGAAATTTCAAAAGTGCAACAAAGAGCAGATAAGTGTTAACGTTCCATGCAATAAGCGTGGGGCGTAGCCTTTTCTGTTGCACGAGCTTCTCAGGGCTCCCAGTTCAGATATTTGGTTACAGTCCTGCGCTTATTGTATTTATAGACCAGCCTAGATAGGGACAATAGGCTATAAAAAAACTAAATTTTCTGATGAAAAAATTATTGCTAACCGCATTTACTGCATTCGTAGTGCTTGGTGTGTCATCATGTAAAAAAAGTAAAGAAAAAAGTGAAGAAAAAGAAGTAAAGACAACCTGTGCAACAATCAAATACAGTTCTATTAAAGAGGGAAATTCTATTTATCCAAATTCTGAAGCAAAGGTCATCTTTGATGAAAAAGGGAGAATTATAGAACGTAAAAACGTTGATGGCACTACCCATCTTCGGTATAAGTACTACCAAGATAAGATAGAAGTTACTAGTGGTAATATCGACCATCCTAACTATGATGCGATTTACACACTCGATGGTCAAGGGAGAATTACAAAGAAAGCTAGTGGTAGTATTTATGAATATAAATACAATAGCGATGGGTATTTGATAGAAATGACAGATGGTTATGGCATTTATACATACACATGGCAAAATGGGAATCTTATTAAACTTGTTTTTCTAGTTATTAAGGGAGCTTCCACAGGCAACACTTCAACAAAGAATTTCACTTATGGGGACGATGTTATTAAAGATAAACTTGTCGCCTACAATGTTTATGGTGAGATATATCCTTATCCCGACGGGCATCTTTCTGGATATTTTGGCAAAACATCTAAAAATGCTCCTATTATAATAGGGCGCTCTTACATTAAAGATATTAAAGGAGATATCATTGGTTACAAGATAGCGGAAAGAACAGACAATACATTAACATATGAATTGACCGTAGATTATAATTGCAAATAAATCAAAGTAGAATATAGTATAAAGGACATCAACCTTATTATAAAACTTTAAGTCATGATTTATCTATTTTTTATTTGCCTTACAGTAGGAGGCTTTCTAAGCGCGTTATCTGACAATAAAGAATTATCGGGCTCTAACCTTATTCAAAAGTTTACGAGCTTATCATTTATAATTCTTATTGGATGTTTCATAACTACATCTATCCTATATAAATGGTGGCAAGCCATACTTATACCAATAGGTGGAGCTATAGGAGGAGTAATAATAGTTGCATTAGTTGGAAATGGAAGAAGACTTATTGTAAATATATTCTTTTTCCTCCAACTGGTAGCATTAGTAGTATTAATTACTTTTATCTATCTTTTAACAATTAAAAAGTAAACCGATAGTTATGGACTAAATTCAAATCATTATTAAAACTAGGTCGTGGTTTGAAAATAGTTTGAGCAGAATGAAACTTAGGTAGAAATATTTGGGTTATTAATACTTGAAATGTGTTTTGAATTTGCCTGCCAGGCAAGCGCTCTAGCCAAATGAGCTAATCCCCCGGATACGGTGGCAAAAGTAAATAATTTAAATGATTATGCAAGTATAAAATGAAAAAAGGGAAGACTATCCAGCCCTCCCCAACACAATAACATAGTTAAGTGGAGATTAGACACCAAAATCCTATTGACTTAACCTAAATTTTTTCAAATGTATTGCTCGCACCGATGTATAGCAATACCTAGAAGTAGGTATTTTAAACTACTTGATGTATTTCACAATCAATTTAGCAGTCCTTCCCGATGCTCCGGCTTCACCCATCAATTGATGTAAGTGTGCATAATCCGCCAACATTCTCTGCCTACCCTTTCCTTCCATAATCTGCGCAAGTTCTGCAGCTACTTTTTGCGGGTTACAGTCCTCTTGAATGAGCTCTGTCACTATTTTACGATCTACGATTAGATTTACCAAGGAAATGAAACGGATTTTAACCAATAACCTGGCAATGGCAATGGAAACGGCACCGCCTTTGTACACCACTACCTGCGGCACATTCAATAGAGCCGTTTCTAGGGTAGCGGTACCCGAAGCAACTATCGCAGCGTGGGCATCATGTAACAATTGATAAGTTTGGTTAAACACCAAAGTTACTTTGCTGTTGCCTATAAACTGTTGATAATAGGCTGCGCTAAAGGTAGGTGCTGCGGCAATTACAAACTGGCAATCCTTAAACTGATTAACCACGCTAAGCATTACAGGCAGCAATCTTTCTATTTCCTGCTTTCTACTGCCCGGCAAAAGTGCGATAATAGGCTGTTCACTGAGTTGATGTTTGGTTTTAAAATGATCATCAGGCACAAACTGCGAAATCTCATCCAGCAAAGGATTGCCCACATAATCTACCTTCATGCCCCATTCTTTGTAGAAAGCTACTTCGAATGGCAAAATGCAGAACATGTGATCAACAATGCGCTTAATTTTAAGCACCCGTTTTTGGTTCCAGGCCCAAACCTTTGGCGAAATATAATAGCAAACCTTGATGCCATGCTGCTTCGCAAATTCCGCAATCTTCAGGTTAAATCCAGGGAAATCGATCAGCACCAATACATCAGGCTCGTAGGACAAAACATCGGCCTTGCATGCTTTCATGTTTTTAAGGATGGTACGCAGGTTCAAGAGCACTTCGGTAAAGCCCATAAAAGCCATATCGGCATAATGCTTCACCAAATTGCCTCCCTCGGCTTGCATTTTATCGCCACCAAAATACCTAAACTCCGCTTGGGCATCTTCCACTTTTAAAGCCTTCATCAAATTCGCTCCGTGCAAATCGCCCGAAGCTTCGCCTGCTATTAAGTAGTATTTCATTTTTTTTAGGGTCTAGGGATCAGTGTTGAGGAATTAGTTAACCTTATCTAAACCATTCAACGATTAGCCCGGTTAAACTTCCTGCATTATTTTGTAAAAGAAAAACACAAAAGCGCAGATAAAGGTAGCGCTTACCAACCCTCTGCCTACATTTTCCTTATTGATTTTAAAGAAATAGTTCATCCATAGCAAGTTTACCGCTACACAACCAATAAGCAGCAGATCGGCCTTTTTTAACGCTGTAGTGTGATTCATCAGATACCAAGCAATACTGGCCAAAATTCCAGGGCTTAGCAGCCCGATACCCAGGCCTACCCATACATGGTTTTTAACGGAAGAAAAGATTTTCGCCATTTTAACCCAGGTTTAGGCCATCAGCACCACGTGAAGATCTTACCTTACTTCCCTCGGCGTTAAAATCCCAAGCGTTTAAAAATTGGATAGCGTGGTGAGCCGTTAAATCAAATTGAACCGGCACCACCGAGGCATACCCGTGGTCCAAGGCCCAAACATCAGTATCCTCACCTTTATCATAGTTTTCGAAAACCCCCGTTAACCAGTAGTAAGGCCTATGGTAGGGATCTTGGCGTTCTTCAAAATCCTCTGCCCATTTGGCATTGGCTTGTCTGCAGATTTTAATGCCCTTAATGGCATCTCCTTTAGGGAAATTAACGTTTAGCAAGGTGCCTTCCGGTAAGCCGTTGGCTAACACCTGTTGGGTAATTTGCTTGATGTATTTTTTGCAATGCGAAAAATCGGCATCTTGCGCAAAATCATCCAACGAAAAGCCAATAGAAGGTATTTTTTCGATAGCTCCTTCTACTGCGGCCGACATGGTGCCCGAATAGATCACGTTGATAGAGTTGTTCAATCCGTGGTTAATTCCCGAAACACAAAGATCAGGCTTTTTGCCCTTAAAAACTTTGTTTACGGCTAGTTTTACGCAGTCTACAGGAGTACCTGAGCATTTGTACATTTCTATAGGCGGGTACAGATCCACCTTATCAAAACGCAAAGGCTTACCAATAGTGATGGCGTGGCCCATGCCAGACTGAGGTCCATCGGGCGCTACCACCGTAACATTTCCAATTTCGCTCATGACTTCAATCAGTGCTTTAATCCCGGTAGCGGTAATCCCATCGTCGTTAACGACCAGTATCGAAGGTTTTCCTTTCATGTATCTATTATTTTGGGGCTTGTTATGCCAAAAATACGTAAAATATAGCAATAGCCCCCGCCCATTCCGCAACTATTCATACGCTTGTTAGGAGTACTTCTATTTTTTATGGTGCAACATCTCATTAATATAATTGTCTTTGTATATTTGAATGATAACTTATTTCAATATGAAAAAAATACTACTAGCTGTTTGCCTACTTTTTGCAGGTTCAAACTTAGTGGCCCAAAACACTGCCTATCAGTGGAAAACGGCCACAGCAGGAGGTTACACTTACAAATATGTAACCAACGACCCCTCTAAAACCCGCTTTTACACCTTAAAAAATGGCTTAACCGTTATTCTTTCGCCCAACTACAAGGAGCCTAAAATTGAATACCGCATGAGCGTTAGAGCAGGTAGCAACACCGACCCTAAAAACGCGACGGGTTTGGCACACTACCTTGAGCATTTATTGTTTAAAGGAACCGATAAATTTGGAACCGCCGACTGGGCCAAGGAAAAACCGTTGTTGGACAAAATTGATGCCCTTTACGAAAAATACAACAAAACTACTGATCCAGCGCAGCGTAAGGAAATCTACAAAGAAATCGACAAAGTATCTGGCGAAGCCTCAAACTTCTCTATTGCCAACGAGTATGATAAAATGATGCAGGGAATTGGCGGTAATTCAACCAATGCGCACACTTGGTACGAAGAAACAGTTTACAACGAAGATTTCCCTTCCAATGCGGTAGATAAATTTTTAGCGATCCAAGCGGAACGTTTCCGCAAACCTATCTTCCGTATTTTCCATACCGAATTGGAAGCGGTTTACGAAGAGAAAAACAGAGGTTTAGACAACGATGGCTGGAAACTGGACGAAGCCATGATGGACAAATTGTTCCCTACGCACAATTACGGCCAGCAAACCACCATTGGTACTATTGAACACCTTAAAAACCCATCGTTGGTTGAGATCAGAAACTACTACAACAAATACTACGTGCCTAATAACATGGCGCTCATTTTAGCGGGAGATTTAAATCCTGATGAGATGATCAAGAAAGTGGATAAGGCTTTTAGTTACATGGTAGCTAAGCCATTGGCACTTTACAACCCTGCACCTGAAAAGCCGCTAACCAAAATCCAAAAGGTTGATGTTTATGGCCCAAGCGCCGAAGTATTGGAAGTTTATTACCGTGGTTATGCCGAAAACAGCAAAGAAAGCGTAATGCTTTCGTTGATTCGCAGCATTTTAACCAATGGCAAGGCAGGTTTGTTTGACATTAACCTGAACAAACAACAAAAAGTGCTTAGAGCCAATGCCACTTATCAGCAAATGAAAGATTATGGCGTTTTCAACTTATCGGCACAGCCTAAACAGGGCCAAAGCTTAGATGATGTGGCCAAGTTATTGATGGAGCAAATCCAATTGCTTAAAGAAGGTAAATTTGAGGATGACTTATTGAAAGCGATTGTTGCCAACAGAAAACTAAGTTTCTTACAAGCTTTTGACAGCAACGGCAACCGTGCTGAAAGCCTATCGAATGTATTTATCATGAACAGAGGTACTGGCTGGGATAGAGATTTGAACGAAATCAACGATATCGCTAAAATTACCAAGGCACAAGTAGTGGCTTTTGCCAACACTTTCTTTAAGGATAATTATGTCATTGGCTATAAACACAAGGGCGAAGACAAAAGTACCATCAAAGTGGAAAAACCTGCTATTACGCCTATCAATGCCAATGCCGGTTTAACTTCTCCGTTTGTGAAAAACCTATTGGCCAGTCCAGTTAAACCTATTGCTCCTAAGTTTTTGGATTACCAAAAAGATATCAACTTTGGCAAATCAGGTATCGCTGAAGTATTGACGATTAAAAACACGGAAAATTCTATCTTTAGAATGACCTATCGTTTTAACTTGGGAAGCAATAACTACAAGCTATTGCAATATGCAGCCACTTACCTGCCATATCTTGGCACCGATAAATACACCGCCGAAGAACTGAGCAAAGAGTTTTATAACATTGCTTGTTCTTATAGCCTAAACGTGGGCGCCGAAACTACCACCATCAGCGTGAGCGGCCTACAGGAGAACTTTAACAAAGCTGTTGCCCTGGTTGAGCACATTTTTGCCAACGTAAAAGCAAATGAGAAAGCTTTGGGTGAGCTAAAAAACAGCATTCTTAAATCCAGAGAAAACTCGAAGTTGAATAAAGGCGCCATCATGAATGGTCTTACTTCATACGCCCAATATGGCAAGTTAAATCCTTTCAACAATGTGTTAACTAATGACGAGGTTAAAAACATCAAAGCCGAGGATTTGATTTATTTATTGAAGAACCTGAACAACTACGAGCACGTAGTAACCTATTACGGCCCTAAAGATTTAGCAGCGTTTACTGCTGACATCCAAAAAGCACATGCTTTGCCAAAAGAGTTCACGCCAGCTGCTCCAGCTAAAGTTTATACCTACACCGTTCAAGATTCAAACAAAGTTTACTTTGCCAACTACGACATGGTTCAATCTGAAATCCGTTGGTTAAGAAACACTGGCTTATACAACAAAAATGACGGTGCAACCATCGAAGTATTCAACAACTATTTTGGCGGCGGTATGGGATCGGTAGTTTTCCAAACCATCAGAGAATCTAAAGCTTTGGCTTATTCAACTTATGCAAGTTATATCTCTCCAGATAGAGCGGATAAAGAATACAGCATGATTGCTTATGTTGGCAGCCAGGCTGATAAAATGAATGAAGCTGTGGCAGGCATGAACGAATTGTTGAATGTATTGCCAAAAAGCGAAAAAACATTTGACGGTGCTAAGGCTAATTTGCTGAGCAGTTACGAATCAGACAGGATATTGAAAGACGCCATTTTTGGCCGTTACTTTGCTGATAAGAAACTGGGCTACACCTACGATTCAAGAATGGACAGGTACAAAGAAATTAAACCAATTACTTTTGATACCATCAACACATTCCACCAACAAAAAATAGCTAACAAACCTTATTCTTATCTAATTGTTGCTTCCGACAAAAAGGTTAAGCAAGAGGATATGGCCAAATTCGGTGCTGTCAAAACTTTAACCTTAGAGGAGATTTTCGGATACTAAACGGATTTAACCTTATAAAAAAAGCCCCGCACGTACGGGGCTTTTTTATGCACTTAGGTAATTATAATGACTTGATCCATTTCACCAGTTCGTCTCTGCCTTTTCCTGTTTTTTGTTGCAGTTTACCCAACATCTCATCGTCTTTTCCTTCCTCGTATTTCAAATCATCATCAGTTAAATCTGCATAGGCTTGTTTAATCTTTCCTTTAAGTTCGTTCCATTTACCTTTTAATTCCAGCTTGTCCATAATCAATGTTTTTAAGTTAAAATCTGATTATAGGAACAACAGGAAAAACCCAACTATGTTTTACACCAAAAATTAATCCACTAAAAATGAAACCATTACAAACAAAAAAACCTAAATTCAGGCTACATGCCTTAATTTTTAACAACACACCAGTTTTTCGTCTTCATTATTTCTTTCCTGGTATATTTAAAGGGGTCAGCCAAAAAAAAGGACAGGCTAACTAAACCTGTCCTTATTTATGGATTTAAGTTGATGCTTACTTTTTAGAAGCCTCAATAATTTCATCAACCACCGCTGGATCTAATAAGGTTGAGGTGTCGCCTAGGTTTGAAGTTTCTCCTTCGGCAATTTTCCTCAAAATCCTACGCATAATTTTACCAGATCTGGTTTTAGGCAAGCCCGATACGAATAAGATTTTATCTGGTTTTGCAATAGCGCCAATCACTCTGGTAACCGTTTGCAGGATATCCTTTTTGGTTAACTCTGCATCCTGATGGTGGTTTGGATAAATGATAAATGCGTAAATCCCTTGTCCCTTCACATCGTGAGGATAACCTACCACTGCGCTTTCCACCACACCTGCGTGCATATTGATGGCATTTTCCACTTCGGCGGTTCCAATTCTATGGCCTGACACGTTCAATACATCATCAACCCTACCAGTAATTCTGTAGTAGCCATCTTCATCCCTCAAACATCCATCGCCTGTAAAATACATGCCCGGATAGGTAGAGAAATAAGTTTGGCGACAACGCTCGTGATCACCATAAGTAGTACGCAACATTCCCGGCCATGGAAATTTAATGCACAAGTTACCGCTTACATCATTACCTTCTATTTCAGTACCATTTTCATCAACCAGTACGGGCTGTATTCCCGGTAGTGGCAAGGTGGCGTAGCTAGGCTTGGTTTTGGTGACATTGGCAATTGGCGAAATCATAATTCCACCCGTTTCGGTTTGCCACCACGTATCTACAATTGGGGCTTTACCGTGGCCAATTTTTTCGTCAAACCAGTGCCAGGCCTCTTCGTTAATGGGTTCTCCTACCGATCCCAACACTCTTAATGAGCTTAAATCTTTCCCTTCTAAAGGCTCGTCTCCAAAACTCATCAATGATCTAATTGCCGTTGGTGCGGTGTAAAGAATGTTTACTTTGTGTTTCTCCACAATATCCCAAAAACGAGAAGGTGTTGGATAAGTAGGCACGCCTTCAAAAATCAATGAAGTAGCCCCTTGCGACAACGGCCCATAAACAATATAAGAGTGGCCGGTAATCCAGCCTATGTCTGCTGTGCAGAAATAAACCTCGTTTGGCTGATAGTTGAACACATTGCTAAAGGTATAACCGGCATAAACCATGTAGCCACCACAAGTGTGCACTACGCCTTTCGGTTTTCCTGTAGAACCAGAAGTATATAAAATGAACAATAGATCTTCCGCATCCATTTCTTCTGCTTCACAAACTGCATTGACGTGTTTCACCTCATCTTCCCACCACACATCTCTACCTTTTAACATGCTTACCGGAGTTCTTACATGGGTAAGCACAATTACTTTTTCTACCGTAGGGCAGCCAATTAAAGCATCATCAATCACATCTTTCAATGGAATGGGCTTCGCTCCGCGGTAAACACCATCGGCGGTAATGACCAACTTACATTTGGCATCGTTAATTCTATCCGCAATGGATTTGGCCGAGAAACCGCCAAATACGACCGAGTGCACAGCGCCAATGCGGGCACAGGCCAACACGGCAATGGCCAATTCAGGTACCATCGGCATATATATACAGATACGGTCACCTTTTTGCGCACCATTCCTTTTCAGTACGTTGGCAAACCGGCAAACCGCCTCGTGCAACATTTTATAGGTTAGCGTTACGCTTTCCTCTTCTGGGTTGTTAGGCTCCCATATAATGGCAGGCTTGTCTGCATGATGCTCCAAATGCCTGTCTAAACAATTTTCAGTGATATTAAGCTTGGCTCCTTCGAACCATTTGATGTTTGGCTCTTCAAAGTTCCACGAAAGAACTTTGTACCAGGGCTTTCTCCATTGGAAATTCTGGGCTACTTCGCCCCAGAACTGTTCAGGGTTTTCAATACTTTTTTGGTAGCTTTCTTCATACTGCTCCAAAGATTTGATTTGCATAGTATATCTATAATAGGTTGTGGATTGTTTGGATGCTAAAATAAGTAATTAAATACTATAAAAACATCAAAATCGTCTCAATTTTACAAACAACATATCAACAAACCTCTGGATTTTTTCAAATTTTCCCAATGCAAATGGGCATTAAAATAAACAGCCTTCACCAAGCAAATGGTAAAGGCTACAGTTCGAGCTGATAACTTAGTTTTATTGCTTCACAAAAAATTATTTCAACGAGGCCAAGCCACAAAGCTAAAGCAATACATTAAACAATAAAATACCCAAACCTGAGTATTTTTGAAAGATACAGCAGCATTTAGGGGATATTTTTTGCCCTGATCTATATAGATTAGCTACCCGTGATTTAGCTTTTATACGGTGCCTGAGAAACAACTTTAAAATATTTTTACAGCGCACTTGATGATTAGAAAAATTATTCTGATATTTGCAGGCTCTTAAAAAGAATTAAGCGACGAATAACAAATAACAAAATAAAGTCATGTCAAGAGTTTGTGATTTAACAGGAAAAACCGCGATGAAAGGACATAACGTTTCTCACTCGAACGTTAAAACTAAGCGCAAGTTTTATCCTAACCTACAACTTCAGAAGTTTTACATCCCTGAAGAAGATCGTTGGATAACACTAAAAGTATCTACTTCAGCTATTAAAACCATCAACAAAATTGGTGTTTCTGAAGCGATTAATCGTTTCATGAAAAAAGGATATTTGTAATAACATTTGCCGTAGCTACGGCATAAATAAATAAAGAAATGGCAAAAAAAGGTAACAGAGTTCAAGTTATTTTAGAGTGCACAGAGCATAAAACAAGCGGTATGCCTGGTATGTCTAGATATATCTCTACTAAAAACCGTAAAAACACTACTGAGCGTTTAGAGTTGAAAAAATACAACCCGGTTTTAAAGAAAGTAACCGTACACAAGGAAATTAAATAATTTTGAAGGGGTAAATGATTGGATTATAGTATTGAAATTCGGTCATTCTTAATTCACTCACTCAATCATTAAATTTAAAAAAACATGGCAAAGAAAGTAGTTGCAACCCTTAAAACAGGTACAGGTAAAGAATATTCAAAAGTGATCACCATGACTAAATCACCTAAAACTGGTGCTTATTCATTCAAAGAATCAATTGTTCACAATGATCACATTAAAGATGCTATTGCTGCAGCAAACAGCAAATAACAATATTCAAAGAATAGCTTAAGAGCCGTTCCGTACTAACGGAATGGCTTTTTTTATTTTATAAAACCGATCCAAATTTATTTAAGGAAGTGCTCATCGAACCTTGAAAAACAATAATTAATTGATGAAATTATGGGTTTATTCGATTTTTTCAAAAAGAAAGAAACCGCACCTGAAGCTCAGGAGGCGCTAGACAAAGGATTAGAAAAAACCAAGGAAGGTTTTTTTAGCAAGCTGACCAAAGCCGTTGCCGGAAAATCTACCGTTGACGATGATGTGCTGGACAATCTGGAGGAAGTTCTGGTAACTTCTGACGTTGGCGTGAGCACTACGCTAAAAATCATCGAAAGAATCCAGGAACGCGTTGCTAAAGACAAGTACCTATCTACCACCGAACTTAATGGCTTGTTAAGAGACGAAATTCAGCTATTACTTGCAGAAAACAACAGCAACGATTTCAGGAATTTCGAATATGGCGATCATAAGCCCTATGTCATTATGGTAGTTGGGGTAAATGGCGTTGGAAAAACAACCACCATAGGCAAACTTGCCCATAAACTGAAAAAAGAAAACCTTAACGTGGTATTGGGTGCCGCCGATACTTTCCGCGCTGCAGCGGTTGACCAGATCAAACTTTGGGGTGAACGTGTAGGCGTACGCGTAGTAGCACAAGCCATGGGCTCTGACCCAGCTTCGGTTGCTTTTGACACGTTACAATCGGCGGTTGCCAACAAAGAAGATGTGGTAATTATTGATACTGCTGGTCGTTTACACAACAAAGTTGGTTTGATGAACGAGCTAGGCAAGATCAAAAACGTGATGCAAAAGGTTGTTCCCAATGCCCCACATGAAATTTTATTGGTACTGGATGGCTCTACTGGACAAAATGCCTTTGAGCAGTGCAAACAATTTACTGAAGCTACCGATGTAAATGCTTTGGCCATTACCAAACTTGACGGCACTGCCAAAGGTGGTGTAGTTATTGGTATTTCAGATCAATTTAAAATTCCGGTAAAATATATTGGTGTAGGCGAAAAAATGGACGATCTACAGTTGTTCGACAAGAAAGAGTTTGTGAATAGTTTGTTTAAATAGCTATTTTTGTACTATGGCAAGCATCATTATCCATACCGACAATAAAAAAGACATCTCGCTGTTGAAGGAATTGGCTGAAAAAATGGGGTTATCTTCGCATATTTTAACTAAAGAAGAAAAGGAAGATGTAAACTTTGCTGAATTAATGAAGCAAAACGAAGAAAAGGACAATTTATTAAAAGAAGATGCAGCAGCCTACTATCGTACGTTAAAAAAGAAATAATGCTTGTTCAATACAACAAGAAGTTTCTAAAAGATCTTTCTTCCTTACCAAAAAAGGATAGAGAAAAAATCGAAAATTTCGTATTTGAAGAAATCAACCAATACGCTAACTCTGCTGAAATAAACAAATTAGAAAAGCTTTCAGGCTACCAATATTATATTATAAAATTAGATTTGGGAATTACCGTGTAGGTATTAAACTTGAAGAGGAAACGGTCACCTTCGAAAGAGTGCTTCATCGTAAAGAAATCTACAAATTATTTCCGTAACTATCATTTTAAGACAAAAATGATTACAAAAAACAAAACAACTACAAAAACGGCTCAACCAAAAATCAATGTGATTACCTTGGGTTGCTCTAAAAACACTTACGATTCAGAAGTGCTAATGGGACAACTGAAAGGCAACAACCTGAATGTTGAGCATGAAGCGAGCAAATTAGGGAAAGATGATATTGTAGTTATTAATACCTGTGGTTTTATTGATAATGCCAAGCAGGAATCTATCGATACCATTTTACAATACAGCCAGCTTAAAGACGAGGGCAAAGTAGGAAAGGTAATTGTTACCGGTTGTCTTTCTGAGCGCTACAAGCCAGATTTGGAAGCTGAAATTACCAACGTTGACGCCTACTTTGGCACCAACGACCTTCAAAATATATTGCACACTTTAGGTGCCAACTACAAGCACGAGCTGATCGGCGAACGTTTATTGTCCACGCCATCGCATTTTGCCTATTTCAAAATTGCTGAAGGCTGTAACCGCCCATGTTCTTTTTGTGCTATTCCGCTAATGCGTGGCAAACACGTTTCAAGAGACATGAACGAACTGGTGAATGAGGCAAAAATACTTGCCGCCAACGGCACCAAAGAACTTATCCTTATTGCACAGGACCTTACCTATTACGGTTTAGATTTATACGGAAAAAGAAACTTAGATGAACTTTTACGTCGTTTATCAGATGTAAATGGCATTGAATGGATCAGGTTACAATACGCCTACCCTTCTGGTTTTCCAATGGAAATTTTGGACGCGATGAATGAGCGTGAGAACATTTGCAAATATCTGGATATGCCGTTACAACATATTACAGATAACATGCTGAAATCCATGCGCCGTGGAATCACCAAACAAAAAACCATTGATATCGTTAACGAGATCAGGGCCAAGGTTCCAAACATCGCCATGCGTACCACGCTAATTTGTGGCTACCCTGGCGAGACCGAGCGTGATTTTGAGGAGATGTACCAATGGGTGGAACAAACTCGTTTTGATCGTTTGGGCTGTTTCACTTACTCACATGAGGAAAAAACGCATGCTTACGACTTGGTGGATGACGTTCCAGAAGACGTTAAACAAGAGCGTGTAGATGCCATTATGGAACTGCAACAGGGCATTTCTTTCGAAATTAACCAAGAAAAAGTAGGCAACACTTACAAGGTACTGGTTGATAGAAAAGAAGGAGATTTCTTTATTGGCCGTACCGAGTTTGACTCTCCAGAAGTAGACAACGAAGTATTAATTGATGCCAATTCTGGATATGCCGCTATTGGAAGCTTTGTAAATGTAAAAGTAGATAGAGCTGAAGATTTCGACTTGTACGGACAGATCGTAAAATAGGTTATATTTGCCGATATTTATTTTTGACAATTCGAACGGGTTACACGAGCTTATTGCCCAAAAAACTATTAACAAAGAATTTACCATCATAAGCGAAAGCAAGTTTAATCTATTAAAACAAAAATTATGACAACAGTTGAAAAACAAATAGAGCTACGTGATAAAATTCTTGTTGGATTAGAAAAAGTGTATGAAAAACTGATTGAGTTTAAAAGGCAAAAGAAATCAGAATTGGTAATACTTAAAGATGGCAAAATTGTAAAAATTAGGCCTTAGTAAATCCAAAACATATTATAAAAAAGTCGAGATACTACATCTCGACTTTTTCATTTAAGGCCATTTTTGGCGCAACTGCATAAAACTCGTTCTTAGATCCCGCAGGAACTGGGTCTTTTATTAATCTCCATGTAAAATAATTCTATCAGCTACACTTGTTTCAAAATTTAATTTAATTTCGAAATGTGAAGGCTAAATACATTTCTTATCAGGACACCCACTCCTTTTCGAACTTAGTTTTAGACTATGTGAATGATGTGGAGTTCCTAAAATCTTTCTACGGTTACAGACCAGATATGGATGGGCTGAAAAAAGCAGTAGACCATCACCAATTTATTGGAGATAGAAAGATTTTAGTTCAAGTGCTGCAACAACAGTATCAACAGATTAAGGTTAATAAAGCAGTTAGCCATAATATCGAATTACTACGCAACCAAAATACGTACACGGTAACTACGGGTCATCAACTCAATCTGTTTACGGGGCCACTTTACTTCATCTACAAAATTGTAACCACCATTAACCTGGCTTTGGAGCTTAAAATTGCATACCCGGAGAAAAATTTTGTGCCCGTTTATTGGATGGCTACAGAAGATCATGATTTTGAAGAAATCAACCATGTAAATGTAGATGAAAAAAACATCAGCTGGATCCAACAAACCAATGGCGCTACGGGAAGGCTAAGTACCAAAACCGTGGCTGCTGCCGTACAAGCTTACAAAGGTTATTTGGGGATCAGTAAAAATGGCAAAAAGTTGGCCAAATTGGTAGAGCAAGCTTATCTCGAAAATGATAACTTGGCAGATGCAACAAGAGTGTTGGTCAACAGCCTTTTTGAACAATATGGGTTGGTGATCATGAATGCAGATGATGCACAGCTAAAAGCGCAATTTGCCAACATCATTCAACAGGATATTACCCAGCAAAACAGCGCTAAGCTTACGGAAGAAACAAGCCAAGCATTAGAAAAACAAGGCTATAAAACTCAGGTTAATGGCCGAGATATCAACTTCTTTTACCTAAAAGATGATTTAAGAGAACGCATCATCAAAGAAGATGAAACGTATGTGGTGAACCACACCGACATTAAATTTACCGAAGAAGAAATCATTGCCGAGATCAACCAACATCCTGAAAGGTTTAGCCCCAATGTAATCATGAGGCCAATGTACCAAGAAGTAATTTTACCCAACATTGCCTATATTGGCGGCGGTGCCGAGGTTTCTTATTGGATGCAATTAAAAGCTAATTTTGATTTTTACAAGCTTAACTTCCCGGTGCTTTTATTAAGAAATTCAGCCTTGGTAGTAGATCAAAGAAGTTTTAACAATCTGAATAAATTGGGCTTCAACTTCGAAGACATTTTCCTGTCCACGCAGGCATTACAGGAAAAATGGATCAGGGCAAATAGCGATGCCAATATGAGCTTAAGCGATGAAAGGGCAACTGTAAGGGCTGCATTCGACAAAATCAAGCTAAATGCCTTCAAAATTGACAAAACTTTAGAGGTATCTGCCGATGCGGTACTTGCCAAAACAGAAAAGCTTTTGGACAAGTTAGAGAAAAAGTTTTTCAAGGCTGAAAAAAGAAATCACGAAGTATCCATTACACAAATAGAAAACGTCAAAAAAAGGTTGTTCCCTAACGGAACTTTACAAGAAAGAGTACTTAATCTTGCACCCATGTATGTCAATTATGGCGATGATTTTATTGCTACCTTAATTGAAAATTTTGAGCCTTTAGGAGGAGATTTCACGTTGATCCTTCCGTAAAAATGATTGAATTTTAAATGACTGAATGAGTGAATCATTAAAACATTTCAACCTTACAACAATTTAACCCTACAACAATTTAACAATGTTCCTCACTTTCACCGAAGAAAAATTACGAACCTTCACCTTTGCCGTATTTAAAAAAATGGGCTGTTCTGATGAGCATGCCAATTTAGCAACCGATGTTTTGGTACGTTCGGATTTAAGGGGAATAGACTCGCACGGTGTGGCCAGATTAAGTGGTTATTATCGCCTTTGGGAAAAGAACAGGATTAATGCTACCCCGAATATCAGGATTGTACACGAAACACCAACTACGGCCACCGTTGACGGTGATGCGGGCCTAGGGTTGGTGGTGGCACCATTTGCCATGAAAGTAGCAATAGAAAAAGCCGAAAAATATGGTAGCGGATGGGTTTCTGTCAAAAATTCTAATCATTTTGGGATTGCTGGCTACCACGCCTTAATGGCTGTAGAAAAAGAGATGATTGGCATTAGCATGACCAATGCCAGTCCGCTAGTTGCCCCTACTTATGCCAACGAACGTTTGCTAGGCACCAACCCAATGTGCTACGCTTTTCCGGCGGGCAAATATCCAGCAGTAGTGGTAGATATGGCCACGGCGGCGGCCGCTAACGGAAAATTGGAAATTGCTCAACGTGCCAACAATAATATTCCCGATGGTTGGGTGCAAGATAAAGATGGGCGTCAATCGATCAATCCTAATGAGTTAAAAGCCGGTGGTTCTTTACTTCCGCTAGGTAGCGATAAAGACCACGGTAGCCATAAAGGTTATGGGTTGGGAGCTACGGTTGATATTCTTTCGGCAGTATTATCAGGTGCAAATTACGGCCCCTGGGTACCCCCATTCGTAGCCTTTTTAGAGCCCGATCCCAATCCTGTTGGCGAAGGAATTGGCCATTTCCTAGGTGCTATGCGTGTAGATGGTTTCAGACCAGCACAAGACTTTAAAGACCATTTGGACAATTGGATTGAGCGTTTTAAAGGCGCTAAAACCATTGACGAAAACAAAAAGGTCATTATACCAGGCGAACCAGAATATCAGTTTGAGAACGAGCGTAAAAATGCCGGCATTCCGCTTATTGATGTAGTAGTGAACGACCTGAATAGTTTAGCAGAAAAAATTGGTGTAGCAAAGCTTTAAACCCGAGTTCAGTCTGAAATAAATTTATCCATAGCTTCCGCTGTGCTACAAGTCGGGGTGACGCTAATTCAGCACTCCGTCATGCTGACCACGAAGTAGCTGCGAAGCAAATTTAGTTCAGCATCAGTTTTTTATAGCCTAATTACCGATAAGTTAGTCGACACTCAGCTTAACGCTATTTCTTCACTTTAAACAGCCTGAAGCTTTCTTTATAAGTAAGGAAAAACGAGTGGTTAAACTGTAACTGTTTTTCTGATCTATCCAAATCGAAATGAGGTTCAAAGCGTACGTCGAGGTAGAGATTTGGCAATAATTCTTTTTGATAGATGTACCTCAGCATCAAAATATTTCGATGGTTTTGTGTGTAGCCTGCATCATTCATGGTTGCGGACACGGATTGGTACAAGGGCATTCCCCTAATGCTGATGAACTTATTTCCTTTCCAATAAGACGCTACTAAATTACCCCAGCGGGTATCAATCCCTGCGTTTAACCATAGGCCAAATCCACCCTGATAAGCCCTCACTTTGGTAGGTGAAAAATCTTTATAAGCCGCTACGTAGTTTTGCGTATATACTTGCCTTACGTGATAACCTATGTTTTTACTTAACGTAAATCCTGTGGCACCATTAAACAGCGTAGTGATGGGAATTTCCTTAAGCACATCGATTTGTCCGCCAGCATGATAAAATAACGATTGGGCCGGAATGGTCAACTTCCAATCCTCGTTTTTGATTACAGCAATATCAGCCGTAAAACCACCAACGATTTGTTCTTTCGCTGCATCTCCAGGGTAAATCATTTTCTGCCATGCAATCCAAGCGTCCAAATTAAATTTATCCTTGTCTATCAACAACTGTGTTCCATACTCGATAGGCCTGTCAATTTTACCTTCAAAATTGTACAAAGGTTCAATGTAATGATGTTGGATGTTACCTTCTAAACTACCAAAAACCAAGGTCAAATCATTTTTGCTGTATTTTACGTTAAATAAAGGCTTTGCATCAAACAATCCTCTTTCGTTTCCAAAATCCTTACGTAAATAAGCGCCGGCGGTAATGGCCAAATTTGGATGCGCATAATAAACCAATTGCGGCTCTAACTGCGTACCGTAAAGTGTATAACCATCGTGGAATTTATTCGAGTATTCATAATTTCTAACGTAATTGAAATTATAGAAATTAAGGTGCAGCTCATTAGCCAAACTATCTGCCGGACGGATACGGTTGTAAAGATAGTTGTTGTTCAACTGGGCCTGGGCTGAATGCACTAAAGCCAATAAAAAGATAACCAGTAAATGTTTTTTCATTTTTAAGTTTTTTGCTGCTGTCATTCAGAGCGAAGCGAAGAATCTCACGTTAGATTTCTCGTTCCTCAAAATGACGAAAGGTTACTCTCCCTTTTTTTCTCGAGATTTCTTGTAAAGTTTTACGGCAATCATGATCAAGAGTGCAACCCCCATGATCCCAATTAAACCATAAACCCAATCTAACGCACTTTTAAGGATCACGACAAATACGATCGCAATCATAAAAATAGTCGCCAGCTCACGCCATAAACGCAATTGAAAACTACTCCAACGATATCGGTCGTTTCTTAAACCAACGATGATCCTTCCGCAAATAAAATGGTAAATGAGCAAGCCCACTACAAAGCCCAGCTTTACCCACATCCAGTCCATTTGTAATAAGCCGCTATTGATATGGAGCATACACAATCCGGCCACTAAAGAGATCAGCATTGCGGGTTGGCAAATGATCTTCCATAGTGTAGCTTCCATTTTAGTGAATTGTTTCTTCAGCACACTTTTTTCAGGCTCAGCCTTATCGTTCGCCTCTGTATGATAAATAAACAAGCTGAGTAGATAGAACAGCCCCGCCATCCAGCTAATCACAAATACGATGTGAACTGCCTTAAAATATTGATAATATTCTGCCATTTTAACTTTATCGTCATGCTGAATTTATTTCAGCATCTGTAACATAAAAAAAGACCCTGAAATAAATTCAGGGTGACGGAAAATCAGTTAATACTTAAACGCTTTCACCACTTCGATCGCATATTTTACATTATCGAAAGGAATATCAGGCATAATGCCGTGGCCAAGGTTAAAGATGAAACCATTTTCGCCACGCATACGCTCAAACAACTTGTGTATTTGTGCTTTAATTACGGGCTGATCTGCATACAAAATATGAGGATCCAAATTTCCTTGTACGGCAATGCCAGCAGGCAATGCTTTTTTGATGTTCAGCAAATCAGCGTTCCAGTCAATCGAAACTACATCAGGTTTTGCCTCGGCCATGATTGGCGCAAAAACCGAACTCCCTTTACAGAAAGAAATTACCGGAATATTTGTTCTATTTAAACCTGCAATAATTTGTGCGTTATATTGGTGCGAAAACTCCTGATAATCGTTCCACGACAAGGCCAGGGCCCAGCTATCAAACAATTGAAGGGCATTTACGCCAGCCTCAATCTGCAAGTTCAAATAATCGATAGTTACCTTTGCAATTTTGGCTAACAGCTTATGGGCCAACTCAGGGCGGTTATGAATCAGCAATTTGGTCAATTTAAAATCTTTAGAAGAACCGCCTTCTACCAAATAGCTCATTACCGTAAAAGGAGCACCCGCAAAACCAATTAACGGAATACTGCCATTTAAACGTTGCTGAATTACTTTGATCGCATCAGCCACATATTGCAATTTATCCAGGCAATCCGTAGCCAAAGCATCAATATCAGCTTCGGTACGCACGGGGTTGGCAAACTTAGGTCCCACGCCCTGGGTAAAGCTCAAATCACCGCCCATGGCTTCGCCGGTTACCAAAATATCAGAGAACAAAATGGCCGCATCAATCCCCAACAAATCCACAGGCAACATGGTTACATCAGCCGCAATTTCCGGGGTTTTGCACATCTCTAAAAAAGAGTACTTGTTTTTGATTTCCCAGTATTGTGGCATAAAACGGCCTGCCTGCCTCATCATCCACACGGGTGGTCGTTCAGTTTGTTTTGAAAATGCTGCGTCTAAAAATAAATTGTTCTCCATGTTTTTTAATTTGCCAGTTTCTTGGCCTCTTTCTCAATATTTGTAATAATTTCTAAAGCTCTTGAGGATGTAGCCAGCTCTTTTGCCTTTTCAACATAAGCCAAAGCTCTTTCCCCTTCTTTTTTTCGGAGCGCTAAGTTAGCCAAATGAATTAAAACATAAGCTTTATCATTTTTACCACCTAAAGGGAAACGGCTGGCCACCTGAAAATGAAACTCAGCCTGCTCATAATCCTCCCTTTTCAGGGCGATATTGGCACGCATAAATTCGTAAAAGCCTCTCCTGTTCTTAGCCAACCGATCGGGATTGGCCACCTCGTTCAAAACTTTCTCTGCCCTATCGTATTCAGAATTTTTGAAATATTTAGAAGCTAAAAGCACTGAACTGTGCTTAAAATGGCTCCATAGTATAAAACAGAAAAGCAGGCCCGAAATTGCGGCCAGCTGATACTGCTGATAATATAAACTTACTAATGCCGAGAGCACAAAAATGCCCATCAGCACATACCTACCCAGTTTATTGTACATTAGTGCGTATCGGTAAATTTATAACCTACCCCTCTAATAGAATGGAAATAGATTGGATTTTTTTGATCAGGCTCAAAATATTTACGGAAAGTAAGGATAAAGTTATCGATGGTCCTGGTAGAAGGATAAACATCGTAGTTCCAAACCGTTTCCAAAATCTGCTCGCGAGAAACGGCTTCGTTTTTGCGCTCAATCAAAAGTTTCAGCAGCATGGTTTCCTTTTTGGTTAACGGCACCACCGTACCATCGTCCTGTTTCAGTTCAAAGGAGTTAAAATAAATAGTTTTATCCCCAATTTTGTAAGAGTTAAGTTCTTTTAAATCGTCTGGTTTTAGGCTACGTTTCACCAAAATTCCTACCCTTAAAATCAGCTCTTCCAAGTTAAAAGGTTTTACCAAATAATCATCAGCTCCTTTTTTAAGTCCCATTACCCTGTCTTCGCTGGTATTTTTAGCGGTAAGGAAAAGAATGGGCACTTCAGTATTCTCCAAACGGATCGTTTCACAAACCTGAAAACCATCCATTTCCGGCAACATCACGTCTAAAACAACCAAGTTAAAGCGTTCTTCTTTAAATACTTTCAAGGCAGTTTTACCGTCTTTAACAGCGTGAACTTTATAACCTTCAAGTTCGAGGTTTAATTTGATGGCATCCAACAAGTGATCTTCGTCTTCAACCAGTAGTACTCTTAATTTTTGTGACATATTAGTTAAATGTTACTTCAAAAATTGCACCGTGAGGTACGTTATCTTTAACGCTGATGTCAGCGTCGTGGTTTTGTAATACTTCCTTAACAATAAACAAGCCAAGTCCTGTACCCTTACTTTTACGCACATTTTCATCGCCCACACGGTAAAATTTATCAAAAATATGCATCTTTTCACTGTCCGGAATGCCCAATCCCTTGTCTGAAACCACTAATTTCGGCTTTCCGTCATTTTGGCACAGCTTTACTGTAATTTCGGCACAAGGGCCTGAATATTTAACGGCATTCTCCACCAGGTTGTTTACTACCGATGATAAGGCAAACTGGTCGCCTTCAATTACCACACCATCTTGTATATCCGTAGAAATAATTTGCTCACAACCACACGAATGCACCTGCAAACGGTCCGCAATTCTTGTCACCAATTCCGAAAAATCAAACTTCTCTTTAGGAAAAGAGTAGGTTTTACTCTCAATTTTGGTAGCCAACAGCATGTTCTCCACCAAATCATCTAAACGCTCTACATCTTTCAATGAGTTTTTGATCAAAACCGTACGTTGTTCTTTATCCAACTCCCTGCGCACAATGGTTTGCAGCGAAAGTTTAATGGCCGCAAGGGGACTTTTTAACTCGTGGGTAACCGAAAGCAGAAAATTCTGTTGGTTTTCATGCAATTTATCTTCCTTTTTAATGGAAGCATGGATGAAATAAGCACCAATTCCCAGCAAAAACAAAAACACAGCGCCCTCGCCCATGATCATCGGCATACGGCTAGGATCAATCTTCACCACCAACATGCCCCAACTAATGAGCTGCCCCAAGGCGTAGAACAACAAAATGTAAAATATGATAATGGATTTTTTCATACCTATAATCCCCTAACTCAGGACTTAAATTTAACTATTATTATTTGAAAAGCAGTTCCTGTAATCCTTCGGCTCCTACAGTCCCGCTTTCCGTTACAATCTTTTTGTGATCGTTAGTGAACAAACCTCGCAGGTTTTAAAAACCTGTGAGGTTTGCTAGCAGTCAAAGCCACAAAAAGTATTTCCACTTCAATCGGGTTTAATTTACAACCCCTCTCTGTCCTTTGGACATCTATTGATAGCTATTTATTGTATTTTGGTCTCAATGAGCTCGCTACGCTTCGGTTCTCCCCTAAAAAGGGTGAGCATAGCGCCTATTAACGCCGTTGCGAGCTTTGCGAAGCAATCTTCAATATCATTACAAAAAGCTTTAAGATTGCTTCTTCGTTCCTCATCGCAATGACGATTAGCCAGCTAAATCTTTAATCTTTGCTCCTTTATCTTTGTTCCAATTATTTCTCAAAAACAACTTCCAAAGCTTCAAAAATGGCCTGTTTTGCTTTATCTAACTCTACGCTAGTGTGTGCGGCACTTACAAAGCCAACCTCATAACCTGATGGGCCAAAGTAAATGCCACGGTTCAATAATTCGCGGTGCATCACCTTAAATTTCTCCATACTTGCCGGATCAATATCTTCGGCAGTTTTAAGGTCCTTATCGGTAAAAGCAAACCAAAAAATGGAGCCTACCGTAAAAATTTTCAATTCGTAACCTTTAGCGGCGATATGTGCTTTCAAGTCATTCACAAAAGCCTGTGCTTTGGCATTCAATTCATCATAAAAACCGGCACTACTCAAAATGGTTAAGGCCGCTATTCCTGCGGCCATAGCCACAGGATTACCCGAAAGTGTACCCGCTTGGTAAACGCCACCATCAGGAGAAATGTGTGCCATGATCTCGTTAGAGGCACCGTACATGCCTACCGGCAAACCACCGCCAATGATTTTTCCATAGGTTACAATATCTGGCTTAATGCCATAATAAGCCGCAGCACCTTCAAAACCTACCCTAAAGCCAGTAATTACTTCATCAAAAATCAACAAAGCCCCATTAGCAGTACAGGTTTCACTCAGGAACTGAACGTAATCTTTATCCTGGATCAATAAGCCATTATTTGCCGGGATCCCCTCAATAATCACCGCAGCTACATCATCTTTAAATTGCGCAAAAGCTTCGGTTACTGCTTGTTTGTCATTTAAGCCGATCACAATGGTTTCATCAGCAAAAGCCTTTGGAACGCCTGCCGAAGAAGTTTCCCCGAAAGTGACCAAGCCTGAGCCCGCTTTCACCAAAAGCGAATCGCTGTGACCATGGTAGCAACCTTCAAACTTGATGATTTTGTTCCTGCGTGTGTAACCTCTGGCCAAACGGATGGCCGACATTACCGCTTCTGTTCCAGAACTGGTAAAACGAATTTTCTCTACAAAGCGATTGTTCTTGATAATAAGCTCTGCCAGTTCATTTTCCAAAGCGGTAGGTGCGCCAAAGCTCATGCCATTTTGCATCACTTCAGTTACTTTCTCTCTAATTTTGGCATGGTTATGTCCCAAAATCAAAGGCCCCCAGCTGGCACAAAAATCAATAAACTGGTTGCCGTCCGCATCCCAAATGTAGGGGCCATCACCTTTTTGGATAAACAATGGCGTACCATAAACTGATTTAAAAGCTCTTACCGGCGAATTTACGCCTCCAGGGAAATAAGTTTTCGATTTTTCGTATAATTCTGCCGATTTGGCTCTTGATATATCTTGCATTTGTTAAGTTATAGGTTGTAAGTGGTAAGTTATACGTTTTTGGAAGTGCAAATAGTAAAACTTACCACTTACTACTTTTACATCCATTTATTCTCTACAATATCTCTAATGTGGTAAGTGGTAATGATACTTGCTCCTGCTCGGGCAAAGGCATACATGGTTTCCATCACTACTTTTTGTTCATCTATCCAGCCTTTTTCCGCAGCAGCCTTAATCATGGAGTATTCGCCTGAAACATTATAAACCGCAATAGGCAATTTGGTATTTTGCTTCAACTTCGCAATCACATCCAAATAAGCCAAACCTGGTTTTACCATGAGCACATCGGCACCTTCGGCTTCATCTAGCAAAGCTTCCCTTAGCGCTTCTGCAGGGTTCCGGAAATCCATTTGGTAGGCTTTTCTATCGCCTTTGTTTGGTGCACAATCTGCCGCTTCCCTAAAAGGTCCGTAATAAGCCGAAGCAAACTTGGTGGCATGGCTCATTACCGCTACGTTTTCAAATCCAGCACCATCTAATTTCTCACGAATAGCCGCCACCCTGCCATCCATCATATCCGAAGGGGCAAGCATATCTGCGCCTGCTTCCGAATGATTTAAGGCCATTTTAGCAATTAGTTCAACTGTTGCATCATTTTGAACGTAGTCATTGTGCATAATGCCGCAGTGGCCATGATTGGTGTACGAACACACACAAACATCGGTAACAACATATAGGTCATCACCAAATTGCTTTTTCAACTCTCTTACCGTCACTGGTACCAAAGAATTGGGATCGTAAGCAGATTTTGCGTCTTCGCTTTTCTCATCGCCCACACCAAACAACATGATTTTGTTAACGCCTAGGTTTAAACCTTTCTCTACATCTTTTACTAAAGTGTCGGTAGAAAAATGGCTGATGCCCGGCATGGCATCTATTGGATGGGTTACGTTATTTCCCGGAACTACGAAATAAGGATAAACAAACATGTCTTTCGACAGCTTGGTTTCGGCCACCATTTCTCTTACAATGGGATTTTTCCTTAGCCTACGTGGTCTGTGCAGCATAATCAGTATTTTAGATATGAGTATCTAGTATTGAGATTTTATTAGTACAAAAATGCAAAGACAGAAACATTATATTCTGATGTTTCTGTCATTTGTAAAGTCTTTACGTTAGTTTAACATTCTATTAGAGTCATCCTCAGGAGATTCCTCCTATCGTCTGAATGGTGAAAAGAACAATGCTCATTTTCATTCGACAACTGTCCAGATTATTTGGGAAGCTCAGGATAACAAATAAGAAAATCTATTTCACCTCGATGCCAAAAACAGCCTCAGCTAAACCAATTTCATCTGGTGAATAAGGCAAAGCGTATTTCACGCCCATTTCGTCAAACTTTTTACCCGTAGAGTTACCAATGGCAATTACTTTTTGCTCTGGTTCCAAAAGGTTTTCAACGAAATAAGCATCCACATTACTTGGGCTGGTAAAAATCAGCACGTCTGCCGAGGAGCCGTCCACATTTTCTTCCATCACCGTTTCATAAATAGGTAGGTCTATCACCTTGGTTTCAGGCGTTAAAAACTTTTGCATGGTCAACAACGAATCCTGTGCACGAGGAAAAACTACGGTTTGTCCATCTGCTGTTTTGGCAAAGTCTTGCGCCACCT
The DNA here is from genome assembly GCF_003313505.1 of Pedobacter nanyangensis. Classification (GTDB taxonomy): domain Bacteria; phylum Bacteroidota; class Bacteroidia; order Sphingobacteriales; family Sphingobacteriaceae; genus Pedobacter; species Pedobacter nanyangensis. The sequence continues at coordinate 195,245 of NZ_QMHO01000003.1, forward strand.
CTTCTATTTCTCCACCTTCACCTACAAAATCAGCCAGGTGGCCAAATTTACGCAACGAGTCTTCTGAACCACGGCCTACTACGCCAAACTTTACTTTTTTAGGCAAAACTGGGTTGAGCTTAAAGAAATATTCTACCCCATTTCTGCTACTGAAGAATACCCAGTCGGCATTTTTAAGGAAGAAATCATCTAATACATTTACAATGGGGAACGTACGGATCAATGAGCGACCATCTATTTCGATGTTTTGTTTTTCTAATGCTTTACGGAAATAACTGTTCTCGCCAACTTCTCTTGAGATGAAAACCTTGGCGGGCATTTTTCTGTCCGCAGCATATTTTGCTACAATTTGTTCCGCCAAACCTTCAGTGGAAGCGGCTCTCAAAAACAATCTGTCTGGAAAATCTTCATCGGTCTCGGCCTTAGAAGTCCAAACTTCAAACTCACCATCTTCTTTTCTGCAGAAACAGCCCAAAGGCATGTGACAACCGCCTTCAAAAAGGTTCAGCACCTTACGTTCTACGGCAATGGTCTCTACGGTTTCGGGGTCATTTATTTTTTGAAGCTCATTGAAAAGCTCGGTATCATTTTCTCTAATTTGAATGGCTAAAGCGCCTTGGGCTGGCGCAGGGACAATTTCCGTAGGATCAATCACCTCAACGTGGAATTCGCTCAAATCTAAATTCAAACGATTTACGCCGGCCCTGGCCAATACAATCGCATCGTAATCTTCATCACGCAATTTTTGAATACGGGTTGGAACATTGCCCCGCAAATCCTCGATGTTCAAATCGGGTCTTAGCGCTAAAAGTTGTGCCTTACGACGATTGGAGGATGTGCCTACCATAGCTCCTTTCTTCAAAGAAAGTTTATGGCTTACATCTACACAGTCTTTTAAGATCAAAAGCAACTCGGCTGGGTCTTCCCGTTCAGGCACCGCTGCAATAATTAACCCCGGAGGGTTTGTTGTGGGCAAATCTTTATGCGAGTGCACGGCAATATCGATAGTACCATTGATGAGCTCTTCTTCCAATTCCTTAGTGAAAAAACCTTTTCCTTCTAACTTATCAAGCCTAAGATTAAGGATTTTATCGCCCTGCGTTTTAATGATTTTAAGTTCCGCCTCAATGCCAATGCCGGCTAATCTATCTTTGGTATAGTTGGCTTGCCAAAGAGCCAAATCACTACCGCGTGTTCCGATAATTACTTTCTTCACTTTGTATTAAGATTTTGCGCTAAAATAAGAAATTTGATGTGATAATTTGAAAATGAGAAGATTTGATCATGTGATTGTCTGATTATTTGACAATGCGATATAGGTCCTATCATCAAATCTCTAAACTTTTCCGACTTTGCGGACTGATTAGCTGTTTTTAACCAAAATTTCTTTGGCCATTACCATAGGTACGCTAATGTATTTTTTCTCCATATAGCTAATTACCTGCTCTAAAACGGCTTTAGCTTCGTCGTCAAGCGCATTGATTTCCTCAGCAAATACGGTATTTACCGCTTTTTCCTTAATCTCCTTGATTTTTTTGGGAACTTCGCTCATGGCCAACTCCACCCGGCGTTGGCGTAGTACCGACTCAAACTCCCTGATATTCTCCTCGATGATGTGTTCGGCATGTACCAGTTCATCATAACGCTCTTGGATATTTTTACGGGCCACCTCTTTTAAAGATTCCACCTCGATGTAGTGGATGGGGAAATTTTCACGTACTTCTAGAGCGGTATCGTTTGGAACGGCCAGGTCTACAATCACCTTTTTACCTGTTTCGCCGTTCAGCAAACTGCTATAAATTTCGGTAGTTAAAATAGGCGATGTGGCACCTGTACAGGTAATGATTACGTCAAAACCATCTTTGTAATTAGCCAGCTCGCTTAGCGGATAGGCCTTGCCGTTCAACTCATTAGCCAAAGCTTCTGCTTTCTCTAAAGTTCTGTTGAATACTGAAAAATTAGAGTATTTGTGTTTTTTTAGATATTGGGCAATGTTGTTATTGGTTTCGCCTGCACCAATGATTAGCAAGCGAGAATTGCCACACATATTGAGTTCGCGAAGTTTTCTATACGCTAGGGAAACTACCGAAACCGGATTTCTTGAAATGTTGGTGTGTGTATAAACCTCTTTAGCAGTTTTCACCACTCGGTTCATGATCATGCGCATATAGTCGCCTGTAAAGCCCGCCTTTTGGCAAGCATCATAAGCTTTACGCACCTGGGCTAAAATTTCCTTTTCACCAACCACTAAACTTTCTAAGGAACACGAGGTACGCAGCAAGTGGTTAAAAGCTTCTTCTTTTTCGTAAGTAGAAACGTTGTTGATGAAGTTTTCCATGTATTCTTCGGGAAGCCCCATATCCAACACATGCAAAAACCTAGAAATAAAAGATTTGTCTAACTCGGCTGCAGCGGTAAAAACAAATTCTACACGATTACAAGTACCAACGTAGAATATCTCTTTGATACTCAGCTCAGACTGGATATTCCTCAACCTATCGTCCAACGTTTGCTCACAGATAACCAATTTCCCTAATGATTTTAGGTCAATTTGCTTATGTGTAAATGCAATAATCTTTAAATATTCCAAAATGGTTAGCCCCTAGTTATTTTAGCGCAACAAAAGTAATAACGCAATTGGGCTTATCTGTCATTATGCTGTAATTTAGGCTAATTTAGAAAGGTTTTAAATAATAAAACAACCAAATAAACCTAAACATAATAGTTTTATAACGAATTAAAAACGATTCTGAAATGGCTAAAAAGAGTGTTGAATTGATGAAACTTGCACCTCAAGGGTTCATCGTTCAATCTAAAAGGTCAAACATCCTACCTAGAAGGTTCAACATTCTACCTAAAAGGTTCAACATCGTACCTAAAAGGTTCAACGTTCTACCTAAAAGGTAGAATTTCCTACTTCAACAATCAAAAACATCATTTATTTTGTTATTACGGATAGAAACTCAATATTTGAAATACACTAAAACCTTTCGCTATGCGCAATGAACTTTTTTCGCTTATAGGAGCTAATGAACAACCCATATTTGGAGATTTAACCTACGACGAGAACAACACCAATACTCCACTTATCATTTTCATTCATGGGTTTAAGGGTTTTAAAGATTGGGGCGCACATCATTTAACTGCACGTTTTTTTGTACAAAATGGCTATCGTTATCTTAAATTCAATCTTTCGCACAGCGGTGTCACTGCCGAAAAACCAACAGATGTAACTGATTTGGATGCTTTTGCATCGAACACTTTTAGCAAGGAGCTATTAGATGTAGACATTGTGATTAACCATGCAGTGAAATATTTGGGGGTGAATGAGGTTTATTTAATTGGACATAGTCGCGGTGGCGGATTGGGCATTATACAAGCCGCTACTAATCCTCATGTGAAAGGGTTAATTACCTGGAGTGCCATTGCCGACTTTAGCAGTTTATGGAAAAAAGAGCAGGAAAAAGAGTGGAAAGAGAAAGGCAAAATTGAAGTAGTAAATGCCCGCACCAAGGAAAAGATGCCTTTGAATGTTACTTTGTTGGAAGATTTTGAAGGCAATAAAGAAAAATTAGACATTTTGGCTGCCGCAAAGCAGATCAATGTGCCTTGGTTAATTGTACAGGGCGATGATGATGTTAATGTTCCTTTTGCTACGGCCGAAAAACTGGCCAACGCTAATCCAGCGAGCAGGCTAGCGAAAATTGAAGGCGCTAACCATGTTTATGGTGCCTTACACCCTTACCCGGGAGAAACCCTACCACCACAATTGTTTGAGGTATGCGAAAAGAGCCTGAAGTTTTTAAACAGCATCTCTTTATAGCCTTGTAAAATGAGAAAGCGCTATTTCATCGCTCTCCTACTGGGCACTTTCTTATATATTGGCTGTATGCACTAAATTTAACTCGATGCATTTTTTTCAAAAAATAACACGTTTAAGAGCCCGAAGTAGAGGATTCCATTTGGTAACGGAAGAAATTTTGCAGGCTATTCCCGAATTAGGGAACATTAAAGCTGGAATGTTACAGGTATTTATACAGCATACCTCGGCTTCATTAACCATCAACGAAAATGCCGATCCGACGGTAAGGGCTGATTTTGAAACCTGGATGAACAAAGCGATTCCTGAAGGCGACCCTGAGTATTTGCACGACTATGAGGGAGATGACGATATGCCCGCCCATATCAAATCTTCGCTAATGGGCGTCTCGGTTTTAATTCCCGTTACCCAGGGACATTTGAACTTGGGAACCTGGCAGGGCATTTATCTTTGCGAACACCGCAACCACGGCGGCAGCAGAAATATCGTGATTAGTGCCTGGGGCATTTAAACCACTTGCAGGCATTTAAGGGCCTGTTGTTTGTAGTTTCTACCTATGGGCAGCTCTTTGCCTAGCACTTCAACGGCATAAGTATAATAGCTTTCTACTTTTTGCGTGTTAACGATAAAGGATTTATGTATCCTGCAAAATTGGTCTTCGGGCAGTAGTTCTTCCAGAAGTGATATTTTTTGTTTGCTGATCAGCACTTTATCAGCTAAAATCACCTTTACATAATCCTTAATGCTTTCGATCCAGTAAATATCCCTCACATTTACTTTTACTGTCTTCCTTTCAACTTTTAGGTACAGGAATTTGTTCACTTCGGCAGATGGGCTGGTTTCGGGCACCAATAGCCTTTGCCTGGTTTCGTCCAATTGGTTAAAAGTTTTATCCATCGCTTTCAAAAAACGATTAAAAGAAACGGGCTTTAGCAAATAGTCAATGGCATCAAGTTCAAAACCCTCTACGGCATATTCGCTGTGAGCAGTGGTAAAAATCACTTTTGGTGGGTTTTTGAGGCTTTTCAATAGTTCCACTCCAGTAATGCCGGGCATTTGTACATCCAAAAACATCAGGTCGATATTTTTTTGCTGCAAAGTATGAAAGGCGCTAATCCCATTGTTGCAGGTGGCAACCACTTCTATTTCGGGAAAGCTTTCCAGGTATCTGCCAATGACCTCGATGGCATGCGGCTCATCGTCAACTATAATGGTTTTTATTTTCATTGCATTACAAACTTACCCTTTGACTCAAATCGATTTTAAGAATTACAGCAAACACATCTTCCTCATCAAATATTTTTAACTCATAGGCATTGGGATAAATCATTTCCAAGCGCCTTTTCACATTCTCCAAACCTATACTGCCCTGTTTTTTTTCCCGGGATACTTCAGCTTTGCTGTTGTTGATTTTGAATTTCAAAAGGCCTTGCTGCACTGTTAGTTCAATATTGATCCAAGCTTGTCCGAGTTTTTCGCCAGCGCCGTGCTTAAAAGCATTTTCAACCAGTGGCAACAGTAACAGCGGCGCAACCTGATCCTGCTCCAAATTTCCTTCTTTGATGAAATGAAAATCCAGTCGTTGTTCGTAACGAATACGTTCCAGCGTGATAAAGTTTTCCAGCATTTCCACATCTTTTTTTAGGGCTATGCTATCTACATTGCAATCGTACAACATGTACCTCAATATTTCTGATAAGCCCATCACGATTTCGGGAGATTTAGGCGAACCATTTAAGGTAAGTGCGTAAAGATTATTGAGCGTATTGAACAGGAAATGTGGATGTATCTGTGCTTTTAACAAATGGAGCTCGGCTTGCAGGGCTGCACGGTGCCTACGGTACCAAAACAGGAAAAACTTAATGGCAACCGCAAGCCAAACCACCAAATTTGCGCCCTTAAAAGCATTAAGATAATATACCACGTTGGAAAAACGTTCCCATCTGGTTCCCTTAACTTTTTGCCAATCATGGTATCCCTGGCTTTTTAGATAGGCGTTTAACTGCGGCTCTACCAAAAAAATATCGAAGGCCCTGGTGATGCCAGGCATGATGAACACGAACAGCGATAGCACCACCACAAATTGTACATATTTCCTTTTTAACAGAAATTTTGGGATAATGACATACGCTACCGTGTAAAAATAGATCATGTGCACGGGCAACAGCATGAGGTTATTGAGCATGGCCATGTAAACGCTCTGTTTCTCATAGCCATACACAAATGCTGTGATTAGCCATATCATACACCAAAAACAAACATGCAATACGAGTCTTGCTTTTCTATTATTTTGCTCCAGATAGGCTTGTATGATTTGCATGACTAAATTTACATTTCCTATGCGTTCTTCAACCAAAAAAAAGACAAACAACGCCGTTTTACCTACAAACAACCCCCAATAACAGGGCATTCATAAAAATACTAATGATGTATAGCCTTGGTCGTTACGTGAGCGCTGTTGATCAGGCCATACCCTATTTATGGCCAACCTTATTTATTTCTTTGACAACCGCTGCTAATTTGGCCATCGTAAACGAGCGTGAGTTATAGCGCCATTGCAAGGCACAAAGCAATTTTATAGAGGTAGTTATTGCCTAGCGATTGTTGTAGGATTGCTTCGTGCCTTGCAATGACGACACTCATATTGTTAGTCAACAATTTACATTAAACGATAAACGCACATGAAAATTTTAGCACTTAATGCCTTGCTTTGGTTGTTTGCCACAGCAGCATCAGCACAGGAATTAGCACCTACACCAAAGGCTGATTTTGCTAACTGGGTTATTGAAAGCAACGTAAAAACCCCTAAAATATCTACGGTTAAATTTTACAACGCCAAGCAAGAATTGATTTACGAGGAAGTAGTGGAAGGCAAAAAATTGAACGTACGCAGAGAAAAAGTGAAAAAGAAATTGAATGAAATACTAGCTCAATTGGCAGAAAAAAACACCAAAATTAACCAGTACAACTTGGTAGCGTTGAGCCTTTAAGCAACGTAATGATTTAAGGAGGATGCATTAAAACCAACCAACCTAAACTGTTCTACTAGGAATGATATTGTTTAGCTAAGCGTTAAAAATACCCATTCAACACTTAATGGTGGCATCCTCTTTTTATTCTTTCTCTATCCAATTGCCATCCTCACGGATAATGCCAATCAGTTCATCAATGGCATCGGCAGTTTTCACGTTTTTCTTTACCACTTCCTGTCCGCGGTAAAGCGTAATCCTATCTGCTCCGGCACCTACATAACCGTAATCGGCATCTGCCATTTCGCCAGGTCCGTTTACAATACAGCCCATGATGCCAATTTTAACTCCTTTGAGGTGCGATGTCCTTGCTCTGATGGCCTGCGTAGTTTCTTGCAAATCGAACAAGGTGCGGCCACAGCTTGGACAGGAGATATATTCTGTTTTAGAGATCCGTGTGCGGGTAGCTTGCAAAATCCCAAAAGAAGTTGAGTTGATTACCGAAAGGGAAATATCTTTGGCGTTAATCCACACCCCATCGCCAAATCCATCAATCAGTAAACCACCTAAATCGGTAGCGCTGTACAATTGGAAATCTTCCAAGTTTAGCCCATCAAAATTCCGTTCAACAATTACTGGAAGTTTTAGGTTAGCCGCTAGCAATTGTACAAAAGCTTGGCGAAGTGTTTGCATCGCATTTTCGGCTTTGGTGGTTAAAACCAACACGACTTGCTGCAAGTCCTTTAACTGCTCTACGGCCAATTCTTCGGCCAAAACTTCCACGAAATTCAGCTTGGCGTCTTTTTGCTCAGCATTTAGATAGTCCGTTAAACTAAATAAAGGGTGACAGTTTTGCTGATCAGCCAATTGCAACCAAGTAGCATAATTATAAAGCTGTTTCAATCCGCCAGGGAAAGAAAATGAAGGCAATTGGTTACCAAGGTAAACCATATCACAGGCTTGGTCTGTTAGGTTATATTTATCCAGCAAAGCCGAATAATTAAATCCTACCGCATTAAGGATCGCGGGATCCTTTAGGTTTTCGTTTTCCAGATTGATGATGACCCTAGGCACTTGATGCCCGCCAAGGTTTTCAATTTCATCGGTCAATCTACGTTTGTGTTGGAAAGGGCTATAGCCCCCTAGTTCTCTCGAGGAGGAATTAGCAGGAAGCTCCTCCTTCAGGAGGCGGGGAAGGTATCTATTTGCTAATGCTTTGGCTACAGGTGCTTCAAATTCGGGATCTTCTGTTAGCGAAACCCTGATGGTATCGCCCAAGCCATCTGCCAGTAAAGTACCAATACCCACGGCTGATTTGATGCGGCCATCTTCACCATCCCCTGCTTCGGTAACCCCTAAATGTAGTGGATAGTTCATGCCTTCGGCCACCATGGTTTGCACCAACAAACGGTAGGCCTGCACCATTACCTGCGTATTGCTCGACTTCATCGAAATAACCAGATTGTAAAAGTTCAAGTCTTCGCAAATGCGGATAAATTCCATGGCCGACTCGACCATTCCATGTGGCGTATCGCCGTAGCGGCTCATGATCCTATCGGAAAGCGAGCCGTGATTGGTACCAATGCGCATGGCTGTCCCATATTCTTTACAGATTTTCACCAGTGGTGAAAATTTATCATAAATACGGTTCAACTCTCCTTGGTAGGCAGTGTCGGTGTATGCTATATTTTCGAATTTCTTTTTATCGGCATAGTTGCCTGGATTTACCCTTACCTTTTCTACAACACGTGCGGCTACCTCGGCAGCATTAGGGGTAAAATGTATATCGGCTACCAAAGGAACGTTATACCCACGCAAACGCAGTTCCTTTTTGATATTGGCCAAGTTTTCGGCCTCTTTAATGCTAGGTGCGGTAATACGCACATACTCGCAACCGCTTTCCACCATTCTGATGGTTTGCTCCACGGTACCCAAGGTATCCATGGTGTCGGTGGTTGTCATTGATTGGATGCGGATAGGATGATGGGCACCCATTGGCGTATCCCCTATTTGTACTTCGCGAGTAATAAATCTCGAATATTGGGTTAAACTATTGCAGTAACCGCCGGCTAACATAATCGCTTCTTTTTGCATGGCCTACAAAGATAGGTGAAATGTTGGATTGCTATATTGTTGGATTGTTAAAAGTTATAGGTTGTAAGTTAAAAGTAATACGTTCGAGGGTCGGAAGCCGACCAAAAATTAAAAAGCTGAAAAGTTGTCAATTGGGCTATATCCCATTCACTCATTCAAAACTATATCATTTAATCATTTTTATACCAATCTATCTTTGATTACTAATGTTTCGGCAATGATGTCGTGGAAACAACGGCGCTTTTTATCGATAAAGGAGTAGATGTAACCCAAACATAAGCTAAGACTTGATAAAATTTTGGACGCATTGCGAAGCAACGAAACGCCGATGCTAATTCTGGCAGCGTGGCTATCTGTTACTTTAATGTCCATTAGCTTTTTGCCTATGGTACCTTGTGTTTTAGAAGCATCGGCAAACACGCTGTACACAAATTTGGTGAGTGGAATAAGTGCACCGCCAATGATCAAAATCATGATCCGCTCTTTTTGGCTCTCAAAAAGAAGAAAACCAGCGAATACCAAAACGGCATAAATCACCGTAATCAGAAAATAATCGATGGCCCAAGCCATAAGTCGTTGGTCGAAAGATGCGAAATACTGCGGCGTAAATTTCGGGAAAGCAAAGCCAAATAGCGTTCTCAGTTCTACCAGTTCATGGGCTTCTTTATAGTCGTCCATTCCTGGTTTTCGAACAAAAGTACCTGGCGAAAGCTTCAGCTGCTTTAGTTCTTCCAAGGTATATGGACCTTGTGGTTTGCCGTTTACAACTATCGTGTACAATGTATCGGGTTAGGTTAAAAGTCAAAATTAAAAATTAAAAACGGCAAAGTACTGAGATCTCACTTTAATAAGATCGATAAATCAAAAAGGCCTGCAGTGATTGTGATCAATACAGGCCTTTTAACTTTTCACTTTAAACTTTCAACTTAATAAGTGTCTACTTCAAAGCTGCTTAAACCTCCATCAAGGAAGATGAATACTTTGTTTTTAGCGGTTTGATAGTTAGGTGTTTCGTATGACCCGTCATCTTTTTTAACAAAGCCTTTAAAATCTTTTGAAGCCAAGCCTGTATGGGCCTTTATTCGGCAACCAGAACCCTGCGGCACTTTAATTTCAACGTTGGCTACGCCTGTTTTTACACGTACATCTGTAATTGGAACTAAATCGCCTACTTTAATTTTCACATCTGCGGCGCCGCCATCAAAGTTGATTGCTCTTACTTTATATCTGGCTAGGTCAAAATCTACCTCTCCAGCTCCCATTGACAGGTTCATGGTCCACAGTGGCTGTGTATTTAAACGAATATTAACTTCGTTGCCCCCAGTATTAAACGACCAATTGTTTTTATCTCTTCCCTTGCGTTTATCGCTCATTTTAAACGTTAAGGTATTTGTGCTATCGGTGGTAGTTTTGGTTAATGAAAAATTGCCTCTTTTTCTGTTTACATTAGCTTCGAACAGACTGTCGGTAGCCTCATCCAATTTAAAGGAAGTTCCACCGCCAGATAGGTTCAGTACTGTTTTCTTCCCAGAATCTGCAGGGTTATAAAATTCCGAAAACTTCATTCCTTCAAACTGGGCATGGCTGGTATCCTGGTCATCCCAGTCGATGTTCGCCTCAATATCCTTATCTTTCCAAAAATTTAGCCAAGTGCGGCCATAAGGCTTTTCTTGCCCTCTAACAAATAAAAAGGCCAAGGTTATAATGAGGATTGCCAGGGAAACAATGCTACCTGTTTGGGAACCATTTCTGTTCAAAAGCATGTTAACACCACCAATAATCAGGAATATTGGCCAAAAGCCCCACACGTTTCTCCAGTAAAACTCTATCACATTTAAGTTATCGAGCAAGAGCACGCCACCTACAAAAAGCAGCACTACGCCCCATATTATTCTTTCGTATTTCATTTCAGTTGGTTTAAGGTAATTTCCCAATATTATGCTTGGGTATTGGTTGGATTATTTTCGTCTGTTGCATCAGCTGGAGTAGGCGCATCCGATGGCTGTGCCGTTTTACGTTGGGCTTCTTGGGTAGTTTTCTTAAAGCTTTCCCATTCGTTTTTACGTTGGTTTCTAAAAATAAGGCTAATACCAAGAGCTACGATTGCCAAAGGCCAAAGCTTATAGATGTGGAAAATGTTGAACCAATGCGGCACCAAGCCTAATTGTCGCAACAAAAAGTAAACCCCCAGCACCAACAAGATTAGTCCTACTACAGTTTTGCCTGTATCATTGCTCTTCATTTTCTGCGGAGCTTCAAATTTGCTAAAGGCATCAGCATTTTGGGTGTTCCATTTGGTTTGAGCTGCTTCCTTTGGGGTGTCGGCAAAAGCTTCTGGCGTATTAAACACCGAACCGCCCTGAGGATTGTAATCATAAAAATCCTTAAACTGCTTGAACTTAACCGCCGGATCATTATTTACAGGCGCCACAATCCATAGAACAATATACGCAAGGATACCGCTACCGGCCAAAAATATGGTAGTTAGCACAAACAGCAACCTTACAATGGTTACATCTATCTGCATATAATCTGCCAGTCCAGATGCTACTCCAGCTACTGCCTTATCATGTTCGTTTCTATATAGTTTCTTTTCCATTTTTTGTTCTCCTTTCTAAAAGTCCAAAGGTTTTAGCACCAGTTCATCCACATTTGCACCATTACTGAGCTGTAAAATGGCGCCTATTGCTTTGGCTACGTCCTCAGGTTGTACAAACTTGTTTTGATCCAATGTGGTACCTTCCCAGGATGCGGTGTAAGTTGAGCCCGGAATAATTGCCGTTACTTTCACCTGGTGCGGTGCTAATTCGCTTCGCAATACATCATTAAGACTGAGCATCGCCGCTTTTGTTACACTATAGCTCCCCGCATTTTCCACAGGCGTTTTACCGGCTACCGAGCAGATATTGAAAATGTGCCCAAATCCTTGGCTACGCATCTGTTTACCAATGTATTTTCCCAAATAATAAGCCGCATTTATATTAACATTCTGTTGCAATTCGAAGGTTTCATCAGCTTCATCCAGCAAACTTCCGGGTTTAAATATGCCTACATTGTTTACCAGAATATGTACCTCGGGTGCAAACACCAAAACCTTTTCCATGAATTGAAACACTTCTTCCTTTTTGCTCATATCGGCCTTAATGGCCAATACTTTAACCCCAAAATTGCTCAATTCGTTTGTTAAATCCTGTAAGTCTTGGTTGTTACGGGCACAGGCGATAACATCATAGCCAATTTTTGCCAATTCAAGAGCAACAGCCTTGCCTATTCCTTTGGTGGCGCCAGTTACAATTGCTTTCATCTAATTCTATTTTAATACCTGCAAAAAAGGCAATAATATTTCAATCGAGAATATTTTTTCAATAAATAAGTCCTCTCAGAACATTTTTGTTGTTTCTTTGTATAATATTGAGTTAACTTAAACAAATTGTTTATTAGATGAATTTTACCAATTTTGGCCGATATATATTACTGCTAAAAGCCGCTTTTAAAAGGCCTGAAAAATGGAAAATATACATGAAAGCCATCTTTCAACAGATGGAATTCATTGGCGTAGGTTCTCTGGGCCTAATCAGCATCATCTCCACTTTTATTGGTGCAGTAATGACCCTCCAAATCGCTTTCCAGTTAGTGAGTGATTTTATTCCAAAAACCATTATCGGTTCCGTAAACCGCGACTCTACCATCCTGGAGCTTAGCCCAACCATTAGTGCCATTGTTTTGGCGGGCAAAATTGGCTCGGCTATTTCTTCGGAAATCGGTACCATGAGAGTAACCGAACAAATTGATGCCCTTGAAATTATGGGGATTAACGCTCCCGGATACCTGATCCTTCCTAAAATTTTAGCGGGAATTACCATGGTGCCTATGCTGGTAATCATTTCTATGGTATTGAGTATCACTGGCGGATATTTAGGCGGTACTTTATCTGGTGCAGTTTCTCCTACAGAATACATCCAGGGAATTACTACCGATTTTAATCCATTTACCATCACCGTAGCCCTAGTTAAAGCATTTGTTTTTGGCTTTATCATTACCTCGGTACCTGCCTACGAAGGTTTTTATGTAAAAGGTGGCGCTTTGGAAGTGGCACAAGCCAGTACCAGAGCCGTTGTGGTAAGCTGTATCAGTATTTTAGCATGTGACTACCTTGTAACTGGCTTAATGTTATGATTGAGATTAAGGACATCCATAAATCGTTTGGCGACAACGAGGTTTTAAAAGGAATTTCGGGCAAATTTGAACCTGGCATTACCAATTTGATCATTGGTGGTTCTGGTTCCGGAAAAACCACCTTGCTTAAATGTATGATTGGCCTGCACCATCCTGAAAAAGGTAGCGTTACCTATGATGGCAGGGATTTTACGCAGCTAAACACCGAAGAACGCATTGAAATTAGAAAGGAAATTGGCATGCTTTTCCAAGGTTCGGCCCTTTTTGACTCGATGACGGTAGAAGAAAACATCATGTTCCCTTTGAACATGTTTACTGATCAATCTAGAAGCGAGAAACTTGACCGTGTTAATTTTTGTTTAGAGCGCGTAAATTTGGAAGGCAAGAACAAACTTTTCCCTGCGGAGCTTTCAGGCGGGATGAAAAAGCGTGTGGGCATTGCCCGTGCCATTGCCATGAACCCGAAATATCTTTTCTGCGATGAACCAAACTCTGGTCTGGATCCTAAAACGTCCATTGTAATTGATGAGCTGATCAAGGAAATTACCGAAGAATATAACACCACTACGGTAGTGGTTACCCACGATATGAACTCGGTAATGGGCATTGGCGATTATATCATGTTCCTGCACCAAGGCAAAAAGTTTTGGGAAGGCTCTAACAAGGAAATTGCCAAAACCGATATCCCGGAACTGAACGATTTTGTATTTGCCAGCCGTTTCATGAAGGCCGCTAAAGACAAATTTTAAAATGCTTATCTTTGCCTCCTGCTATCATTTCAAACTTAAATGAGAACTGATAGAAAGCTTGGCTTATTCCCAAAATTGGGGAATAGCTAGCGGCATAAGTATAGGGGTTTGTAATACCTCTTTAAAAAACCATTCCGTTACATGATACAACTGCTTAACCCTACCCACTGGAAAGACTACGAACTGATTGACTGCGGCGATTTTGAAAAACTAGAACGCTTTGGCAATTTAGTGCTCTCAAGACCTGAGCCTCAAGCAGTTTGGAAAAAAGTATTATCGCCAGAAGAATGGAAAAAAAGAGCGCATATTACCTTTAGAGGCCGCTCTGCCACAAGTGGCGATTGGCTAAAGCATCAAAAAAATGCGCCTGATCGTTGGAACGTAAATTATCAGAACGACGAGATCAGCATTAACCTGCGTTTGGGATTAACTTCCTTTAAGCACGTAGGTGTTTTCCCTGAACAAGCGGTAAACTGGGATTATATTTCTTCTTCTATCAAGAGGTTTAAAACGCCTAGCCCCAAAGTACTTAATTTATTTGCCTATACTGGTGCGGCATCTTTAGTGGCCAAAGCGGCTGGTGCCGATACCACCCACGTGGATTCGATTAGACAAGTAGTAACATGGGCTGCTGAAAACCAAGAACTTTCGAACCTTAAAGATGTTCGTTGGGTCGTGGAAGATGCCTTGAAGTTTGTAAAACGCGAACTTAAGCGTGGTAAAAAATACAACGGTATCATTTTAGATCCTCCTGCTTATGGCCATGGACCTAACGGTGAAAAGTGGAAACTGGAAGACCATATTCAGGAAATGATGCAAGATGTGGTACAGCTTTTAGATCCTGAGGAGCACTTCCTGATCTTGAATACTTATTCATTGGGCTTTTCTTCGGTAATTGTAGAGAACTTGATTAAGACTTCATTCCCACAGGTAAAGAACTTAGAATGCGGAGAACTGTTTTTACAAGCTACCTCTGGCATTAAATTGCCTTTGGGTGTATTTGGAAAGTTTAGAACTAATCCGTAACGTAGACTGGTTATTTGTTTAATTGGTTAACTGGTTATTCTTATCCAGCGACCAAACCTCCCCATACCCCCTCCAAAGGGGGATATGAATAGTGGCCCTTCATTCTATTGAATCGAGAATTTAGTGCACTTGATAAAAAGCTTAAAACAAGAGAAGCCTCCACATCCATGGAGGCCTTCCCTAAACAAAACAAACTATTAATAATTGATACTAACCTAAGATCTTTTTAATATTTATAGGTGCGAGTGTCTGAATGAACAGTATTCCACCAAGTAGCGTAAGCCGTATAACTTCCTAATGTACCATTGAAAACCACACCTATATTTCTAGGATCAGGATAATTAATGTCAAAGTAATTCAAAGGAAGAAATACTTCATTATTTGCATCCAATTCTTGCATCCATGGATCTGCTCCATCTGGTCCCATCATTAAGGCAGAGAAGACTACATTTGGATTGTTTGAATTATTGATCACTTTAAACTTATTCCCTACTATATTTCCATTAACATCTAAAACAGGTGTCTTCGATACTGAAAATGATGGAGTACTGTAATCCCTAGATAACAAAATTCCACTGCTATAACTTGTTTTACCTCCAGACATAATTTTTCGCCTAATCGTACTTCCATTTCCAACACCGTATTGAAATTTCAACATGGCTAAAGTTTTAATAGCCTCGCTTCCTATTGCAAAATAGTTACCACTAGAAGAATAATCTATTTGCCATTCGTAAGTATAACTTCCGTTTCCTCCTGAAGGACTTGATCCGGTAATATTCACTTCACTTCCTACAACTGGATTATATTGTAGCGCAATTGTATTATTGCTAATTTGAGGCACTTCTACTACTGGCGGCGGGTTAAAAATGGTAACCAACAAATTTGAATTACTATAATTAGGATTATTATTTGATGGGTTATTGTAGTATGCTTGTAGCTTACGTCCATCTGGCAATTTAGTATTCGCTATTGTTGCTGAAAACTCTTTACTGGTGCGAATTTGACCAGCTGTAAAATCTGCATCAGTAATGGTATAAACCGTAGGAAAAAGCTCACCATTTTCAATACCCAATTTAAAATTCATTCTAAAGGGATAAAAGGTTGATCCGTTAAGCGTCCTATTAACACTTATACTGACTTTAAACGTGGTTGAACTTGCTTGCTGGTTGACCATCAAATGTGAGCTGCCTACCACTTCGAAACCGACTATAAAACCTTGATACTGCGCATTGGCCTTAGGCAATGCCAAAAGCATTGCAAAAAACAGAAAGACTATCCTAAAAATTTTCATTTTTGTTTTACTTTTTGATAGTTAAAATAATCTTTAGTTAACTGTTCTCTTGTGTATTGTTCAACCCCTAAAAAGAAAAACTTTTCTGTTTTTGAATCATACACAATCTGATCAATAGGCACATTGCCAATCTCGTAGATAAATGCTTTTAAAGTATCTATACTCACTTCATTGGCATTACTAACGACTTCCTGTTTTACGGGTTCCTCTTTTAATTGTTCTCCTTTTTCACAGGCCGATAATATCGGCAAGCCTACTGCAAACAATGCGCAGCACAGTAATTTGTTTTTCATGATAAATATATTTTTAATTGTTATTATGCTTTTTTAACTAGCTTGTACTCGATAACTGGCTTACCACGTGTGCCGCCATCATTAGAGATAAAACTGTTGAATTTTAATTTATATACATTACCGCTACCATCTTTAACAACATAAAAGACATTTGCATTTACACCAATAGGTCCACTAGTAGCAGTAACAGAGGTTACTCTCCAATTAGAGCCGATCACATCTCTAGCTGAAGAGAAAGTGGTGTTAGCTACATCAGCCTCTGCATAAGCAGCGTAAGTTTTAGTTGTAGTTGAAATTTGAGCAGCGGTTACTCCTCCCAAAGTATTCAAGAAAACAAGATCAGAAAAGTTATAAGGAACTGTTACTCCTCCAAACGATGTTTGATAAACAGAATACCCCCAAACGATATCCCAGCTAGATTTAGCAGGTTCTACGTTTACGGTTGCGCCCGATGTTAAAGAAAGGAATTTGAAGTTAAATCCTGCATCCTTTGACACATCAACACTTTTGAATCCTGTTGTTTGTTTAATTGTACCGTATTGTACAGTATAGCCACCAGAAGTATTTCTAGAAACCAACAATTTGATCCAAGATCTCGATCCAATACCACCTCCAGTACCACGATTTAAAATCACAACTTTATTTTCAGTAGCAGTTGCAGAAACTGCAGGGATTACCGTTGAAGCTATATTACCATTGATATTATCATAGAAAGCAAAATCTGTAGCTAAAGGTGCCATTTGATTAAATGCCAATGTCAAGCCTACTGTATCTGTTTCACCAACTGCAGTCAAACTAGTTGCAGATAAAACTTTTGCACCAGCACTAGAAGTATTATTTAAAGCCACTCTAAAATCTGAGCCAGAATAGAATGCTAAATCCCAAGAAGCTCTCGCAACAGAGGTTTGTTTATCTGCACTAAAATCTACGTAGACACTGTTTCCAGCCGCACTTCCAGTTTCACTCGCAATTAAACCATTTAAAGTCATCGTACTTCCATCAGAAACTGGAACAACAATTTCCGGTTCTTTGTCATCTTTTTTACAAGCCGTAAAAGTGAATGCTAAAAGAGCAACGGCCATCATTGAATTAATCTTATTCATTACTGTGATAATTTATTTAGTTATTAGTTATTTATTCTTTTTAATACTTGTTCCAGTTAAAAGCCAAACCCAGCACATAAGAACGGCCATAGCTATAAGGCACTACCCCACCGCCTGTGCTATGTGCACCACCACTTGCTGTAGCTGTATTGGTTAATTGGGTAATATCAAACAGGTTTTTAACGCCTGCATTCAATGTCAAATATTTATTAATGGTTTTATTGACCATCAAATCTGCCCAGGTGAAACCTCCAATTTTAACCAAACTGGCAGTGTTAGGATCACCGGTAGAAATCTGATAGCTTGGGCGACTACCAGTATGCTTAAAGGCCAAGCTAACAGAACCTTTAATTTTAGTAAGATTATAAATTACATTACTGAATAGCTCAGGCGTCCACGAAAACTTGGGCGCTTCGCCTTGAAAACCTCTTTCTTTCAGGTCATTATACCTACCGATATACGAAAGACCAAAATTCACTTGCAAATCCTTGTAATTAAACGTATTGTCTAAAGAAAAGCCAGTCGTCTTATATCTACTGATATTGATCAACGTAGTAATCGTATTATCCGCTTCATCCTGACCGTACTCTATCCTATCAAAAAAATCATTATAAAATCCCGCCAAAGTGCTTGTTAACCTTACCCTATCTTTTTGAATAGCTATCCAAGATACTGAAGCGTCAAAACTGTTAGATTTTTCGGCCTTCAGATTTTCATTCCCCTTAATAGAATGACTGGCATCAAAAAAATCAAAATAAAGTTCTCTTAATGATGGCGCTCTGAAGCCCCTACCATAACCTAGTCTTAAATCCAAATCGTTGGTTAAATTCCACATGGCATTGAGTGATGGAACGGCCAACGGAGCATCGTATACCGAGTTATTAATAAACCTCACGCCAGGACGAACTTTTAATGCACTATAAGGTTTTATCTCAGCAGATACAAAAAAAGCGTAATCGTTAATTACTGGAGATCCCTTAATCCTTTGACCGGAAGAACCCTCTCTATTGATTTCGACTCCGGGTTGCAGCGCAATAAAATCTGAAATTCTATATTGTAAGGTAGTCCTTACCAAAGTAGAGTTAAATTTGGCCAAATCTTGCTCTCCTGCACCTAAAGTCAATGATTCCTTACCCGTAGCAAAATCATATTGAGTGGTTTTGGTTTTACGTTTCAGGTTGGTATAACCTCCCATCATGACTAAACTCAACTTCTTATTAATATTCCAGTTGGCGTGTAACTGATTATTAAATCTATCAGTTTTATAAGCCTGGGTAACCACCGTATAATTTGGATTGATCCCACCTCGGGAAGTAATTTCTTCATTTACAAAATCGCCTCGGTACCAAATATTGAATTTAGCATTGGCGTAGCCTACTCGTGCATTTGCCAAATATTGATCTTTAGGTTTCCAAAACTGAATGTCATTCACCTCATCTCGGGTTGCGGTTTTATCGGGCACATTCCACCCACCAAAGGTGTTATTGGAAAAACCTGCCATAGCATTCCAACCATTATCTTGCCAATTAACACTGATGTTCTTGTTATGATTACCTTTTCCATTTAGGGCTTCATATTCATCGCCAACGGTTTCTTCCTGCACACGAGCAGAAACCCCCAATTTCGCACTACTTTTCCCTTTAGTAATGATATTGATTACACCAGCAAGTGCATCAGTACCATACACTACAGACATTGGCCCCTCAACCAATTCAATTCGCTCAACACTATTGATATCTACCTGACCCAGCGCCTCTTTTAATTCTATGCGATCCACCAAAGGCACACCATCCAATAATATTTTCACATTTCGGCCCGACATTCCCATCATTTCCACATTAGAAACACCTAAAGTGAGATCATTGCTGAAACGAAAACCAAATTCTGTATTTAAAAGTTGTTGCACATTAGTCGCCGCACGTAGTTTGATTTTCTCTGCATTGATCGTCCGCACTTTATAAACCGCATTTTTCATAGACTGTGGTTCATACTGTCCTGTCACTACCACTTCATTAAGCTCGTACGATTTTTCTTTGATGCTGATGGTCGCTAAAACTTTATCAGAAGTCGCTTCAACAGCCACCTCTTGTTCCTGACTAGAAACACCAGATTTGATTACAAGTACCGAATTACCCGCAGGAGCCGAAATGTTAAAAGTACCTTCTCTATCAGTATAAGCTACATTTTTTGTGTTTTTGATCGACAAGGACAACCCCCAAGCAGGTTGCCCGTCAGCTGTTAATATTTTGCCACGCAATTTTACTGTTTGCTCCTGCGCAAAAGCAAAGTTTAAACTCAAAACAAAAGTAAGGGCTAAGAGTAGGGTATTTTTCACTATTTTATTTAGACTAATTATAAATAACTGCGCAATATTAATTATTTATTTAGACTAATTACAAATAAATCTTAAAGTTTTTGAAGAGACTATTTTAATTCGCTGAAAAACATCTATTTTAGAAAGATGATATGCTAAGTACTGATGTTGATAATTTTGACCGACTACTTGGCGTAAATGATGTACTTTTGGCATATTGGAAAAAATCTAACAGAATTGTATGAAACCGTTATGTTTGCTATTATTGTGAAGTAAGAGCCCAGTTTTCCAAGCGCAATGAGAAACATAACAGCTTTATCAAATTGAAAAAATTATTAAGGATGAGAATCACAAAGATCGCAAGCATGATCTTGGTAGCTGGAGCTACCATTTGTACATTTGCCTACTGTACTTCTGACGCGAAGGATAAAAACGGGAAACAAACGGCTAAAAAAACCGACTCAACCGGTGTAGCCTCGGCGGAAGAGGAAGTAAACCTACGTACTCCGGTAGATACTGCTAAATATAACGAATTGGTAAAAGCCAATGCCAATGGTGATACCACGGGTAAA
This sequence comes from Pedobacter nanyangensis, assembly GCF_003313505.1. Classification (GTDB taxonomy): domain Bacteria; phylum Bacteroidota; class Bacteroidia; order Sphingobacteriales; family Sphingobacteriaceae; genus Pedobacter; species Pedobacter nanyangensis. The sequence continues at coordinate 215,652 of NZ_QMHO01000003.1, forward strand.
TGGCCTGTAAAAAATCAGCCTATACCTTTAGATGGTGCTATTTTGCCTTTTAAACGCATTGTAGCTTATTATGGCAACCTTTACTCTAAAAAAATGGGCGCTTTGGGCGAGTACGAACCTAAAACCATGCTAAGCATGCTGGATAAAGAGGTGGCTAAATGGCAAAAGGCCGATCCTAGCACACCTGTACAGCCCGCATTACACTACATTGCCGTGGTTGCCGCCGGCGATCCGGGTAAGGACGGGAAATACAGAAACCGTATGCCATTTAAACACATTGATTCGGTATTGGCCATCGCTAAGATGCGCAAAAACATGATTGTATTTTTGGATATCCAGGTAGCGCTGAGCACCATCCAAACTGAGTTACCATTGTTAGAAAAATATTTATTGATGCCTAACGTGCACTTGGGAATTGATCCGGAATTTTCCATGAAAGGTGGTGTTTTACCAGGCAGAAAAATCGGCACTTATGACGCTAGCGAGATCAATTATGTTTCAGGTTACTTAGCTGATTTGGTAAAGAAACACAACTTACCTCCTAAGGTTTTTGTGGTGCACCGTTTTACTAAAAAGATGGTAACCAATTCTCAGAACATCAAATTACGTCCTGAAGTTCAGGTGGTGATGCACATGGACGGATGGGGTGAACCTGATTTAAAATTAGGCACTTACCGTCACTTTATTTACAGCGAACCCGTACAGTTTACCGGTTTCAAATTATTCTATAAAAACGATTTGAAAAAAGCTCCTAACAGGTTAATGACTCCAGAAGAACTTGTTAAATTAAAACCGCGACCAATCTACATACAATATCAATAAGTCGGATGGCTTGTTGGATCAGGGTGTCGAAAAGAAGTTTGTCGCCATTTGGTTGAATGGTGTAATGAAACTCCTTTTTGGACACCCTTTTCTTTTGCATAAAATTTGCGGTGCCCTGTTCTGTTAAAAGGATATACCACAACATTTTGTGAATGCCATTCTATGTGTCTATCTGGTTATATTTTAATTTAACCGAACCATATAGACACATGGGGGTGTTTTCACCAAAACTAAAAAGTTAATAAAGCATGTTGGCTTGCGGTATGCAGATCTCTCCAAACCCTGTTTAACGCTGTTTCTCTTTTAGCAGCTTCTAAACCAGCATAAGGATAAAGCGTGTCTACCACGATCCTAGATTGGTGTGCCACGGCCCTGCTCAATCGGCTCACTTCTTTTAGCAAATCTTCTGCTATCTTTCCATTGGTAATTAATTGGTGCCACGAAAGATCAAAGGCTTCATAAAAATGATCTCGAATGGTAGTTAAAGTATGCTCCCCCTTGGCAAGCTCCTGCTCAAAATAGGTCACCTGCTCGGGAGTGTATCGTTTAAAGCCTGAACGATTGAAGAAACTATCGCCCACCAGATCTACAAACTTTCGGGCCATACCCAAACTATTTACCGCCAAAGTAGTTTCGGCCAATTGCAGAAAAGGATAATGGAAACCTTCATCGGCCACTTTGATCTCGGCATTGATTTTAAATGAGCGGTTAGCTGGCACTTCAACGTTGTGCACTTCAAAGGCGTGACTTCCCGTGGCCACCAAACCAAAGTACGACCAGCCCGACAAAATCTCCACTTCATCCCTTTTTAAAATAAATGACTTGATGATCGGGCTTCCTTCCTCGTCAAACAAATCGTTCCCTTGTTCATCTTGCAATAAGCAGTTAGCGGTGAAAATAGTAGCATGCAATGCTCCGCTAGCATATTTCCAATGGCCGCTAATACGATAACCACTTGTCGTTTTTTGCGCTGTGCCCCCAATTGCTCCGCTGCCGGCAAAACAAACTTTCCGATCTGCAAAAATCTCTGCAGCCAGTGCTGGATCCAAGAAACCCGCAAACCAAGCGGCTCCGCTACACAAGGTTACCGTCCAGGCCGTGCTTCCATCCACATAAGCCAAATCTTCTTCTATCCTTAAAATCTCGGGAAGCTTTTTCCCTGGGCCGCCATAAGCTTGGGGAACATACATTTTAAACCATTCTTGTTCATAAGCAATTTCCAAAATGTCGGGATGCAGTTCGCCCATTGCTTCTGATTGGGCCGCCAATGCCAAAATGGTTTCCTGCCAGGTTGCTGTGAATTGTTCCATGTTTCGGTGTTTGTTAGTTTGTTTTTAGTTGTTTCGTGGTGAATGTGGCCATCTACGACCTTTACTTTTTACTCAATAACTGCCTTTTGTATATTTTCTTCCAATCGAAATAGCCAAATACGGCCACAATGAACAGGAATAAGGTGAGCAGTGCAAACATCACAAAATTTTTGTGCCACATCAGTGGGATAGCAACAATGTTGGAAACATTGAGGAAAATCCAGTTTTCAATTTTGCGGCGGGCCAACAGCCACATGCCTGCCCAAGCCGTAGAAGAAACAAAAGCATCTAAAATAGGCACATCGGAATTGGTAAAATTCACCAAGGCAAAATACAACACAAAATAACCGCCAATGGCAATCGCAAAAGCGATCTGTAGTTCTTTTCTTGTGGTCCAGCTTACTTTCATCGCTTCCTTTTTGGCGATGCGCTTTGACCAAATGATCCAACCATAAACGCTCATGACCAAATAGTACATGCTCAATAAACTTTCGGCGTACAACCTCGCATTGAGCTTCAAATAAAGCGATAACAAAATACCGATGATGCCAGCGGGGTACAACCAAATGTTGTTCCGCTTGGCCAATAGCACTTCTGTAACCCCAAAACCTACGGCAAACCACTCCAGATATGAAGTTGCCTTTACTTGCTCCACAAACAAACGGAGCATTTCCTGAATTTCCATTCTCAATACATTTTGCCAAAGGGCAATTAAAAAACATTGAAAACTGCTTTCAGGGCGAAACAGTAAACGGCTTAAACCTCTTTTATTTATCCCTACGTCGGTATTATCCGCATCAGGTGCGTTTGGAGGTGTAAGGGGTAGGGCGAGAAAAAGGTATAAGGAAAATCTTACACCTTAAGCCTTTAAGCTTAAACCTCAAAACTGGGTATAATCTCAGCCTGCTATTATTGGGTTAAGTAGCAAGCACCCCTTTGAGTAAGGCAAAGATATAAAAATATGCTATTGGAGACTTATGAAGTTTCGAAAGATATTCGCTAAACTTATTAAATGCACTTAAATGTATTCGACTGAATCAGGCTGATTAGCCAAAATTGAACCGGAATTTGGTCAGGAGACTTACGAAGTTTTAGAAACTTCGTAAGTCTATCTAGAAATAAAGCTCTAACCACCTGTAGTTCTTAAATGAAAACAAATAGACTTACGAAGTTTTAAAAACTTCGTAAGTCTGTCCAACAAGTAATCTAAAACAAAGAACCCTGTCCTTTGTCATCTATTTTAATATCACCTGGATTGGTAATCTCAAATGAGATTTTCTTTTTCTGTACAGGAGGCTCTGTTTCTTCAAGGCTTGGCGGTTCTGGTTTAGGCGTTTCTTTCACAGGTTCTTCCTCTACTAAAGGTTTAGCCGCCGATTTAAATGCTGGTTTTGCTTTTTTAGGGACTTTCTGCTCGTCGCTTTCGAAAGTTGGACTATCTTCGTTAGGTTCAGGATTTACTTCCCCCACCCGGATTTCATTCACAGTTTCCGCTGTACTTTCCGCTGCTTCTTCGCTGTCTCGACTAGGATCAGTATGTACTTCTACTACTTCAAAATGCGAATCTTCTAAATGATCAATTCCTATTTCTAATTCAGCATCTACCAGCGCTACCTTTTTAACGGTATGCGGTGTTAACCTATTTCCGTTAGCTTTCCAGCCTTTCACATCAATTAAGCTGGCCAGTTCCAACTCCAATGTTTCTGGTATTTTGGTTTTTCCTTTCTCTACATCTACGGTAAGCTTGGCATCGGCCTTGCCGGTAATAAACACCATTTTCGACCCGTTTTCTTCGCTAATGAAGCTTACCACTTTACCTATTGGCTGTACATCAAACACAAACCGTTTTACAAAGTAGTTTTTGGCTTTTCCATCGTAATGCACCACGCCATATACCTGCTCTGCATTGAATTTTTGCATCAGTACAATGCCCTCGTCAAAGTGGTTGTTCAGTTCAAAAGTACTCAGTTCGTAAGTTCCATTACCGTACACTTGTAGGATTTTGTCATCGCCATCAAATTCACCGAGGTATTTACCCCTTCCATCAACATTCAAACGTTTCAGGATATCGTCATACCAGATCTTAATACCCGCTAGCGTAGAGACCCCTTTTGATTTCAACAATACCTTTTTGATAGGGAACTTCACTACAATGTTCCCCATAGATCCACGGCCTTTAATGGCAATGTTGGCGAAATCAATATCGATAGCCAGTTTCTTTAACTTGGAATGGGGCTTTAGCTGTACGCTCACCACTTCAGCCTCCCCGTTAGGATTAGCCGTAAAATAAAGCACTTTTGAGCCTTTGGTTCCCTTGGTAAGATCGTATTCCTTATCGCGGGTTACCCCAACTACGGCAAAACGTTTGATATAGCTGATGCCGCTTCCGCCATCTTTATAAATCATGTTGTAAACGGTACGTTCATCGCCTTTTTTAAAAACCTGGGCGTGGATAATGTGTTTACCTACAAACGTTTTATCGGCCACTTTGGTCACAATAAAACGTCCATCTTCGCGGAACACAATGATTTCGTCGATGTCCGAGCAATCGCCAATATATTCGTCCTTTTTCAAACCTGTACCAATAAAACCATCTTCACGGTTCATGTACAACTTCACATTGGCTAAGGCTACCTTCGCAGCTTCTACCCTGTCGAACAACCTGATTTCGGTTTTACGCTCACGGCCTTTACCATATTTGGCTTTGATTTTCTCAAACCAGGCAATGGTATAATCGGTTAAATGACGTAAATGACCACGCACTACCTTCATTTCATCTTCCAAGGCCTTCATCATCTCATCCGCTTTTTTCACATCAAAGCGGGTAATGCTGCTCATCGGCTTATCAATCAGCTTTTTGAAATCTTCAGGTTGGATTTCGCGGTATAAAGAAGCCTTAAATGGCTCAAACAAACGGTGCAAAACCTCTACTACGGTATCAAAATCTCCAGAGTTTTCGTAATCTGGATGTTTGTACATCCCCTCTTGGATAAAGATTTTCAATAGAGAGCTGAAAAATACACGTTCCTGTAGCTCATGCAAACGAATCTCCAATTCCTGTTTAAGTAAGGCTTTGGTAAACTTCGTATTTTGCTCTAAAATATCGTTAACACTTAAAAAATGAGGCTTATCATCCTTAATTACGCAGGTATTTGGCGAAATCGACACCTCGCAATTGGTGAAGGCATAAAGTGCGTCAATGGTCACATCTGGCGAAATACCGGGCGCCAAATGCACTACAATTTCCACATTGGCAGCGGTGTTATCCTCAATTTTCTTGATCTTGATCTTCCCCTTATCATTAGCGGCCAGCACGCTATCAATTAAAGAACCGGTAGTGGTGCTGTACGGAATTTCGGTAATCACCAAGGTTTTTTTATCACGTTCGGTAATTTTGGCACGCACCCTAATTTTACCCCCACGCTGCCCTTCGTTGTAGTTCGAAAAATCGGCCATACCGCCCGTAAAGAAATCGGGAAGAATATTGCTTCTATTTCCCCTTAAAATCTCTATGGATGCGTCCAGCAACTCGTTAAAGTTGTGCGGCATAATTTTGGTGGCCAGGCCTACGGCAATACCCTCGGCACCTTGGGCCAGCAACAGCGGAAATTTTACGGGCAAGGTTAGGGGCTCGTTGTTACGGCCGTCATAACTGAGCTGCCAAACGGTGGTATCCGGATTAAAAACCACGTCGTTGGCAAATTTCGATAATCGAGCCTCAATATAACGAGGTGCCGCCGCACTATCGCCGGTAATCGGGTCGCCCCAGTTTCCCTGGCAGTCAATCAGTAAATCCTTTTGGCCAATTTGTACCATCGCATCCCCAATAGAGGCATCCCCATGCGGATGGTATTTCATGGTATTGCCAATCACGTTGGCCGCTTTGTTAAAACGTCCATCGTCCATCTCCTTCAGCGAGTGCATGATACGGCGCTGCACCGGCTTAAAGCCATCGTTAATGTGCGGCACCGCTCTATCCAAAATTACGTACGAAGCATAGTCCAGGAACCAATTTTCGTATAAACCATTGATAGGGATCACCGTGTGCTTGTGCTCCTGCTCTTCAGGTAAATTGGTCTCGTTTAGGTCGTCCAGTTCTTCACTCATGTGCTAAAAAAGTTTTTGGGATGCGTAAATATAAGATTTGATGCCCATTTAAAAGACATAAGTTTTAAACAACTGCGTAAAAAACCCTGTTGCAAGCCTGCAAATCACAAATCATCACCAATTGCCGAACCGTCTGACCTAAAGTTAAGGGCTATTTATGTCCTGAAAAGCAGGTTCATTCGTTCTTAGGTTGCCACTGTCCCGCTTTCCGTTGCAATCTTTTTGTTCCAACTTCTGTCATCCTGAGCTTGTCAAAGGATCTGTTTCATCGGTCGCAAACGCTTCGATAAACTCAGCGTGACCATAAACCAAAGACCGCAAATCCAAAAAGTATTTCCACTGCAATCGGGTTTAAAGGGCAATTGCCATGCTATAATTTAAACCTTTTAGGTTTCGAAAACCGACGAGATTTTATGTAGCCCCTTAAGACTTACGAAGTTTTGGAAACTTCGTAAGTCCCCAAATCACAAAAAAATATTAAAAACCCTCTCAAAACACTAATTTTGGATGTTTTAATAAGCCTCATATTCAAATGAAAAAGTTATTCTTAGCATTATTCCTTATTCCGTTAAATATCTTTGCACAAAACATTCCTTTTCAGGAAACCCCTGCTGGTCATATCATAGTAAAAGCCAAAATAGAGGGCAAAGAAGGTAACTTTATTTTTGATACAGGAGGTGGAATTAACTTATTTTTTAATGACTTTGCCAAAGGCCTTTCTCAGCAACAAACCTATAACTTTTTCACTGCTTTTAGAGCAACTGGCGAACGTATTGATTGCCCTATTTTCTATAGCAAAGAAGTCTCCTTTGGAGGAAAAAGTTTTAAAAATACGGTTTATACCACTTTCGACATGAAAATTAATGGCATTGATGGCTTGATCTCTCTACCAATGCTACAAGACACTGACTTCATTATCGACTACAAACAAAAACAAATTGTTTTGGGAGAAATCAATTCTACTAAAAACGCTAAATCTTTTGATATTCAATTAGCTACTCAGGCAGATAATGCAACCGATATTTTTACTTATGTCATGTTAAATGGCAAATACAAAATCAAAGTATTGCTGGATTCTGGTGCGGGCAGTAACTCTTTTTGGTTGAGCGATAAATTAATAGCAACACTGAATTTAAACCAGGAAACGCTTGAAACCATCGAGAAGAAAAGCGAGTTTAACGCCAATCAAATTACAAAAATATACAAGGGCACGGTTACTTCCATCTCCAATGACTATGCCACGTTAAACAATCCTAAAGTACATTTTATCGAAGGATTAATTTACGAAGGAAAAACCAGCATCAATTGGCTAGGAAATAAAATTGGTATCAGCTTGAAGAAAAAGAAAATCTACATTTTAGATTAAGCAACAACTACGGTTAAGCTAACCGTTCATTTTTGTACGTTTTATCCCAAAATCCGTACAATCATTAAATTCAGCAAACCAGCATACAGAAATAAATCTTCTTCCAACCCTAAACCGCTTTTCTTATCTTCGTAGCTATGTCGATGTTTGAGATAAAAGATAAAATGGATGCGCTGGTAGCCGAGCTCAACCAACACACCTACAACTATTATGTTTTGGCTATGCCAACCATAGCCGATTATGAGTTTGACCAGAAATTGGAAGAACTAGCTAAGCTGGAAAATGAATATCCTGAATACGCAGATCCCAATTCGCCAACGCAAAAAGTTGGTGGTGATATTACCAAAACCTTCAATACCGTTAGGCATAAATGGCCCATGCTGTCCCTAGGAAATACCTATAACGAGCAGGACCTTAGAGATTTTGACGAACGTGTACGCAAAGCCATTGGCGATAATTTCGAATATGTTTGCGAGCTCAAGTTTGACGGACTCTCGATGAGCCTCACCTACGAAAATGGTGTATTGGTACGTGCAGTAACCAGAGGCGATGGCACACAGGGCGATGAAGTTACGGCAAACATTAAAACCATCCACTCTATCCCCCATAAAGTTACGGGCGAAAATATTCCAGAAACCTTTGAAATTAGAGGCGAAGTATTTATGCACCGGGCAGCTTTTGAACGGTTAAACAGAGAACGAGAGGAGCTGGGCGAAGTACCCTACGCCAATCCACGCAACTCTGCAGCTGGAACGGTAAAAATGCAGGACTCTAAAGAAGTGAAAAAACGCCCTTTAGATTGTTTTCTTTATGGCCTTTACACGGATAAGCAAGTTTTTAAAACGCATTGGGAAAGTTTAGAGGCGGTAAAACAATGGGGCTTCCATGTTTGTGAACATAAGAAATTGGCAGGAAATATCGAGGAAGTTTTGGATTTCATCCACTATTGGGACGAGAAACGTTTTAAGCTTAGTTACGATATTGATGGGATTGTGATTAAGGTGAACAGCTACGGCCAGCAACAGGAATTGGGTTTCACCGCCAAATCGCCGCGTTGGGCAATTTCCTATAAGTATAAAGCGGCCGAAGTACAAACCGTACTGGAAAAAGTAACCTATCAGGTAGGAAGAACCGGCGCCGTTACTCCTGTGGCCAATCTAAAGCCAGTGGTATTGGCAGGTACTACGGTAAAAAGAGCAACCCTACACAACGCCGACGAAATCGCACGTTTAGATTTGCACGAGGGAGACACCGTTCTGGTAGAAAAAGGCGGCGAAATTATTCCAAAAATCATTAAGGTAAATTTAGAGCTACGCAAACCAGACACAAAAGCAATCCATTTTATTGAAAATTGCCCCGAATGCGATACGCCCCTGATCAGAAAAGAAGGTGAAGCCGCTTACTATTGTACCAATGAAGATGGATGCGGCCCGCAGATTGTTGGAAAAATACAGCATTTTATTGGCCGCAAAGCGATGAATATTGATGGCTTAGGAGATGAAACCATTGAAACTTTTTACAAACGCGGATTGGTTAGGCACATTAGTGACTTATACAAGCTACATGAAAAGGCCGATGAGCTGAAAAGCATTGAACGTTTTGGGGAAAAATCGATAGAGAACATGCTGAAAGGCATTGAACAATCGAAGCAAATGCCATTTGAGAAAGTGCTGTTTGGTTTGGGAATTAGATATGTAGGCGAAACCGTGGCCAAAAAACTGGCCAAAGGCGTGAAAAATATCGACAACTTAGCAGCCGCATCTCTGGAACAACTCACTGCCATTGATGAAATTGGAGTTCGCATTGCCGACAGTATCCATGAATATTTTGCAAAAAACAGCAACGTTGCGCAGATAAACGAATTGAAAAATGCAGGTTTATGCTTTGAAGTCAAAGAAAGTTCAAATAAGCTCCAAAGCGATAAATTAAATGGAAAAACATTTGTAATTTCGGGCGTTTTCGAGAAGTACAGTAGAGATGAGTTGAAAAATTTGATCGAAGAAAATGGCGGTAAAATTTTAAGTAGTATCTCAGCAAAGCTTGATTTTTTAGTGGCTGGTGATAACATGGGCCCATCTAAATTAGAGAAAGCCACCAAGCTAAACATTAAAATGATTAGCGAAGATGAACTGACGGAAATGATTGGTTGAGAACTTAATTTTGAATGAGTGAGTTTTGAATGACTAAATAATTAGCGATAAGTATAGTCCATTCAAATTCTATCATTCAATAATTCAATAATTAATAATATATAATGAACAAATTTCACGGAACAGGTGTAGCAATGGTCACACCGTTCAACACCGATGGCTCGGTAGATTATCAGGGCTTAGAACGCCTGATCAATCACTTGGTTAATGGAGGTATAGATTACCTCGTATCTTTAGGTACAACTGGCGAAACAGCCACATTAAGCAAGGACGAGAAGAAGAAGGTGTGGGAATTTACCGCTGAAATTAACAATGGCCGTTTGCCTTTAGTGGCCGGCATTGGTGGTAACGATACTTTAGGTGTAGCCGAAGAAATCAGGACTTTTGAAAGTAATGGTTACAGTGCAATCCTATCTGTAAGTCCATATTACAACAAGCCCAACCAGGAAGGTATCTATCAGCATTATAAATACTTGAGCGAAACCAGCGCATTGCCTATTTTGCTTTACAATGTACCGGGCAGAACCGGCTCGAATATGTCGCCCGAAACAACTTGCAGATTAGCGTACGATTTTAAAAACTTAATCGGGATTAAAGATGCAGCCGGGTCGTTCGATCAGTTCAACCAAATTATGAGAGATAAACCTGCAGATTTCATGCTCATTTCAGGCGACGATCCAGTGGCGCTCCCAATGATGTCCATTGGTGCTGTAGGCGTAATTTCGGTTATTGGCAACGCCTTACCTAAACAATTTTCTGACATGATCAGGCTGTGTTTAAATGGCGAATTTGCAAAAGCGACGCCTGCACATTTAAGTTTATTAGAATTTACCAGATTATGCTTTGCCGAAGGCAACCCAGTAGGTGTAAAATCTGCTCTGAAACAACTTGGCATTTGCGGCGACGATGTTCGTTTACCATTGGTTAAAGCTACTGAAGGTTTGAATAGAGCTATTGCAGAGCAATTGACACAATTGGCGTAAGCATTATCGTTAAAAGATAAAAAAGCCCCGATTGAAATTCAATCGGGGCTTTTTTCTTTGCATACTTCCGTCATTGCGAGGCACGAAGCAATCTTAAAGCGAAATGTAACCCAAAGGAGAGATTGGCACGAAGCAATCTCACACATTAAACAAGCATCGCTCTAGAGATTGCTTCGTGCCTCGCAATGACGGCAGATCTTAGGACTTGATTTTTATTGGGGAAGTTATGTGCCAGGCGCTACGAGTAAACCAATCGTAAAGCGAATGGTAATTTCATAGAGAGATTCCTCGTTCCTCGGATGACAAAAAAAAAACTAAGCATTTTGCTCAGGGATTTTTTTATGTAGCTATTTCCGTCATTGCGAGGCACGAAGCAATCTTAAAGCGAAATATAACCCAAAGGAGAGATTGCTTTGTACCTCGCAATGACGTCAGATCTTAGGACTTGATTTTTATTTGGGGAAGTTATGTGCCAGGCGCTACAAGTAAACCAATCGTAAAGCGAATGGTAATTTCATAGAGAGATTGCTTCGTACCTCGCAATGACGAATAACCGAGTAGTTAAACCTCGTAGGTTTTAAAAACCTACGAGGTTTGTGTCAAGCGTTAGCAATGACGACAATGGCTAGTGCAAATCATTAGAATCAAAAAAGCGCCTTGGTCAGGGGCGCTTTCTGTTTTAACAATGCGTTTAAAATTAAGCTTTGTTTTTAGTTTCTTGCACTTCTAAGCGGATGCTTTGAGCTAAGTTTTTCAAATCTTGCATACCCTTACGTACACGTGTTCCAGCAGCGCTGTTAGATTTGTTGTAAAATTTGTCCACATCAGCTTCTAAAGCTGCTACCAGTGCCTTTACTTCAGCAAATTTTTTCATTTTTAAAATACTCCTATTAGTTTTTAAGGTTTTGATTAATACTCTATTACTAATGTAAGAGGTTTATTTTAATAAAAAAATTTTTTATCAAAAGAAAAAATGAGGGTTTGTGCGTTTTTTTTCCACAAAACCACCACTTATAAACAGCAATGCACTGTAAATCAATTACTCATCAAAAAAGTCCCACAGGTGTGGGACTTTTAAGGTTTATATTTTTACTCGGGCGAAGAAAACTTATTCTCCTGATAATAACCACGTTTCAGTTTTTCTGCCACTTCACTAAAGGCGTCTAGGGTACGCTGAACGTCTTCCAAAGTGTGTACCGCAGTTGGGATCAACCTCAATTCTATCATTCCTTTTGGTATTACGGGATACACCACAATAGAGCAGAAAATGCCATAATTCTCACGTAAATCATGAGTAAGTGCTGTAGCTTCCAACAATTCGCCTTTTAAGAAAACCGGCGTTACCACGGTATTGGTTACACCAATATCAAAACCACGCTCACGTAGGCCATTTTGCAACGTAGTGGCTATGGTCCATAATTTCTCCCTCAGTTCTGGATTGTTTTTAAGCAACTCTAAGCGCTTCATCAAGCCAATGACCATTGGCATAGGCAAGGCCTTTGCAAAGGTCTGTGAGCGCATGTTGTACCTAAAATAATCCGTCAATTGCTTGGTTGAGGCTACAAAAGCGCCGATACCGGCCATTGATTTGGCGAAAGTGGCGAAATAAACATCAACACCTTCTATGCTATCTTGTGCTTCGTGGGTTCCTGCACCAGTTGGCCCCATAGTACCAAAACCGTGTGCGTCATCAATTAACAAACGGAAATTGAATTCCTTTTTCAATTCAATCAGTTCTTTCAATTTTCCCTGAGCTCCCGACATCCCGAAAACACCCTCGGTAATCAGCAAGATACCACCACCGGTTTGCTCCACCAGTTTAGCGGCTCTTTGCAGTTGTTTGCGAGCATCTTCTACATTGTTGTGCTTATAAACAAAGCGCTTGCCCATGTGTAAACGTAATCCGTCTAAAATACAGGCATGCGATTCCCCATCATAAACCACCACATCATTGCGATCAAGCAAAGCATCAATAATTGATACCATACCTTGGTAGCCGAAGTTCAATAAAAAAGCATCATCCTTACCTACAAATGCAGCAAGATCTTGTTCTAATTGCTCATGGTATTTGGAGTTCCCCGACATCATACGTGCGCCCATGGGATAGGCCATACCAAATTCGGCAGCACCTTGCTCATCGGCTTTCCTTACTTCCGGATGGTTGGCCAGGCCTAAATAATTGTTTAAGCTCCAAACCAAATGCTCCTTGCCTCTAAATTGCATGTGAGGCGCAATCTCTCCCTCTAGTTTTGGAAAAGAAAAATACCCATGTGACCAGCTTTGGTGTTGACCAATTGGGCCCATGCGTTTTGCTACTTTATCAAAAATATCCAATGTTAAATGTTTATGTAAGATGTTATTGTACTGTGTTAATAGTGGCGCAAATTTAAGTTTTAAATCACGATTTGACAAGCTTAATTAAATGCTCCTGCCCTTCTTCTCCATCGTAACGGAAAGATCTTTTCCCTTAAACAAAGAATATTCAAAGATTTAACTTGGTTGCTGCGCTGCGGCCTCGACTTTGTTACGCTGCACTCGAAATGACGATTTAGCATTTTATTTTTGCAAATAAAAAAGCCTTAGCAATATAGATTACCAAGGCTTTTAAATGATTTAACTGTTATCATTAGTCCACATTATCGTGCAAAAATGAGTTGTTAGGCCTAATTCCTGTTTCACCATCTTCGTCATTGGTTAGGGTAAATCTAGATACCTGTGATTCTGACGAGTGCTGGATTTGCTGTAACTGCATTTGCTTGCGTTGGTAAGCAGGAACATTTTCCAGTTCTTGTAGGCCATTGGTTGTTCTTAGCTTCATGCTCAGGTCTTTCAACCTCAAAATTCTTTCTTTTGATTTCCTCAATTGTTCTTCAATCGATTCGTCTGTCTTATCTTGGTCGGCGCTGTAGGCCTCTACAGGAGCTACCGGGGCAGCCACAGGTTGCTCTTCTACGGTTTCCTCTGGAATAGAGGCGATAGGCGTTTCGAAAACAAATTCCGTTTCAGCTACCTTTACTTCGAATTCAAAACCTGGCTCTTCTGTATTTTTAGGTTCTTCGGCGCTAATTTGCTCCTCCACCAATTGATGGAATACAAATCCAGGTTCTTCTGTTGCCGGCGCAGGGCTAGGCGCTGCTGCTACTGGAGCTGGCTTAGCAATATTGAACAAATCACCAAATAAATCTGGCTGTTTGGCTTCTTCTGGCTGAACTTTCAACACCGGCTCATTGCTTACTGGCGCCTCTTTAGGTGTAATGAACGAGTTTACTGGCTCCACTGGTCTTACCAATGGTGCTTCTTCTGGCGTTAACAAAGAGATTTTTTTAACGTTTTGTTTGTCTTTTTCTCTTTGCTCGGTAGTTTGGAAACCAGTAGCGATAATGGTTACCGAAATCTTATCTCCCAAGTTCTCATCTATACAGTTACCCCAGATTAAATCGGCACTTAAACCTGCTTTATCTTGGATATAATCTGTAATGATCGAAACCTCATCCATAGTTACTTCTTTAACACCAGAACTGATGTTTAAAAGGATGTATCTAGCCCCTTCAATTTCGTTATCTTTTAATAATGGCGAAGCTAGAGCGCCTTCAACCGCTGCTAAAGCACGGTTATCACCATCGGCTGCATAACTACCCATGATACATACCCCGCTTTCTTTCATCACCGTACGCACATCTTTAAAATCGACGTTGATATAGCCTGGCACGGTAATGATCTCTGCAATACCCTTAGCTGCTGTGGTTAAGATATCATCTGCTTGTGCAAATGCAGAACCTAAGGTTAAGTTGCCGAAAATCTCCCGTAGTCTATCGTTAGAAATCACCAGGTAAGAATCAACGTACTTCTTCAATTCTTCCAAACCATCGTCAGCTTGCATTTTACGTCTTTTTCCTTCGAAAGAGAAAGGCGTAGTGATGATTGCCACAGTTAATATATCGAGTTCTTTTGCAGCTTTAGCAATAATTGGACTGGCACCAGTACCGGTACCACCACCCATACCTGCCGTAATGAAAAGCATTTTGGTAGTTGGGCCCAACATGTTTTTGATATCCTCTATATTTTCTATAGCGGAGTTTTTTCCCACTTCCGGAATTGAACCAGCTCCCATTCCTTCGGTTAAGCTAGCACCCAATTGTACTTTGTTAGGAATAGGGCTAAACTCCAATGCCTGCGCATCAGTATTACAAATAATAAAGTCTACACCAGTAATTCCTTGACGGTACATGTGGTTTACCGCGTTACCTCCACCACCTCCAACACCAATAACTTTGATGATTGAAGATTTATCTTTTAACATTTCGAACTTCATATTGTTATGAATCAGTAGTTTAAAAATCTAATTTTTGCTGTTCATTCCTCTTGTAATATTAACACTTTTTTAACAGTCGTTTTCCACAACTGTTAAGAATGTGGAAAATTCCCGGTTTGTGGAAAAATATTACGGCTTGATGTAATCTTCGTCGCTCACATTCATGTCATCCCGGATAAATTCTGAGGCTTTACCTAGTAATTTATCAAACAACCCACTTCGCTTTGGTTTCTCTTTCACTTCGCGAGGTTTCTCTACAAAAACGCCTGGTTGTTTCATTTCTTCTAACAGTTCTTCAGCTTTTTGAATTCCTTTGATCAACAAACCTACCGAGGTTGCATACATTGGGCTTTTCAAGTCGTCGTAGATATTTTTAGGCATTTCTTCGTATTTAGACAAGTGCTCGTTTGGATAACCCACGCGGCAATCTAAACCTGTTACATACTCAACCATTTGGTTAAGGTGTTTCAATAAAGCACCGCCACCGGTAATCACTACTCCGCCAATCAAACGTTTTTCGTAACCAGATGATTTGATCTCGTAATAAACGTGCTCTACAATTTCTTCCATACGGGCCTGGATAATGTAGGCAAGGTTTTTAACAGAGATTTCTTTGGGCTCGCGACCACGCAATCCAGGAACACAGATAATTTCGTTTTCCTTGTTTTCTTCGGCCAGGGCTGAACCGAAACGGGTTTTCAATAATTCAGCTTGGTTGCGCATTACGGAGCAGCCTTCCCTGATGTCTTCGGTTACGCTGTTGCCCCCAAAAGGAATTACCGCTGTGTGACGAATGATCCCTTCGTGGAAAATAGCCACGTCGGTAGTACCGCCACCAATATCAACCAAACAAACCCCTGCTTCTTTTTCCTCTTCGCTCAACACCGATTCAGATGAAGCCAATGGCTCTAAAATGAGCTCTTGGGTTTGTAGCCCAGCATTGGTTACACAACGCATGATATTTTTCACGGCAGTAACCTGACCAGAAATGATATGAAAGTTAGCTTCTAAGCGAACCCCTGCCATACCTACTGGATCTTTGATCCCCGGCTCATTGTCGATGGTAAATTCTTGCGGCAATACGTGGATAATTTCTTCTCCCGGGGGCATTACCAGCTTGAACATATCGTCAATCAATTTATCGATATCTTTCTTACTGATTTCGTTGTTGAGCTCTCTACGAGTTAAAATACCCCGGTGCTGCAAGCTTTTGATGTGCTGACCTGCAATACCTACGTTTACCACACGTATTTCTACGTTTGATTGTGCGCTGGCGATTTCAACCGCTGCATTGATACCCTGAACTGTTTTTTGAATGTTGGACACCACTCCACGGGTAACGCCCGCTGATTCGGCCTTGCCAATGCCCAAAACTTCTATTTTACCATGATTAGTTCTGCGGCCCACAATTACGCAGATCTTGGTAGTTCCAATATCTAATCCTACGACGATTGGAGATTGAATGGTAGTTTTCTCTTTGCCCATAACCATTATATTTATTTGTTGAGTTTGATATTATCTGTTTGTTTTTGTTACCGGCTTTTCTTTGGTAGCTGGTTTTTCTTTGTTTGTTGTTTGCTTCGGTTCTGTTTTTACTGTCGCCGTCTTTTTTTCAACGTTATTTTCCACTTTTTTCGAAGCCTTCCCCTTATCTACAGCCTGCGCTGCCTTCTTGGTGTCTGTGGTTTTAGCTGGTACCGCTACAACCTTTTCCTTTTTCTCTTCTGCTTTCTTTTCCTCCGTACTTATTTGTGTTGCCTTATTAATTTCCTCTTGTATAGTTGTTTTAACTACATTGTCAATTACCTGCCTTTGCTGTATAACCGAGTCAGGAACAGACGGCTTCTCTAATTTCTTAATACTTGTTGAATCCCGCTTTTCACAAACAATTTGGTTAACGTATTTCAAATTAATGGTTCGGTAAACGTTCCATCCTACTTTTGGCATGGCCTGTTTATAAAAAGCCAGCAAATTATCCATTTTTACTTCTATATCTTTGGCCGTGCCCAGTATGATCCGCTGGTTGCCTACCCGCGGCACCATTTCGATATCATTTTTATCATTGACATACAATTGTTCCACTTGTGCATCCCAAAGCGTGTCTTGTTTGATAAACATGGCGGCTTTATACAAATCCTTCGCATTGGCAGTCATCAAGGTATCTACCCTACCGTTAAATCCTTCCAGGATATTTCCTGAAGCTACCAGTACATTTGCGGTAAAATTTGGTGATACCGGCATCTTCAAACCACCGCTATCCACATAATAATCCTGTCCGCCGGCATTTAATATTCTGAGCACTGGTTGGCGCTGCTTCACTTCCACATAAACGGTGCCGTTCATATCGGCATATACTTTTACAAAACCAATGTACGGATTTGCCGCAATGCTTTTTTCGATTTCATGGAGATTGATTCCTTCTAAATTCCGACCAATCAAATCGCCTTGGTTTTGCTTTAAAATGGCATCAATTTCTTCTATCTCTATAAAATTATCCGCTCCAGGAATCAATATTTCAATTTTGGCACATTTTACCGATTGCTTTTTCACCTCGATAAAACTCATCAATACCGCCACACCCGCCAAGCAAACGAGCCAGGCAAACCCTTTAAATACCGCTTTCCAGTTTATTCTTTTAAGCATGGGCTAAAGTATTTTTTAACGGTTCAACAATGGTATCTATATCTCCCGCCCCAACGGTTAAAACCAGCTCTGGATTTTTATCTTTAATGAGCGCTACTACCTTTTCTTTGGCACAAACCTGCTTATGTTCATTGGTTATTTTATCCAATAGCATTTGCGAAGTAACCCCTTCAATTGGCAATTCCCTAGCTGGATAAATCTCCAATAGGACGACATCATCAGCGGTAGACAGTACTTTCGCAAACTCGTCTGCAAAATCACGCGTACGGGTAAACAAATGCGGCTGAAAAATTACCGTCAGCTTTTTATCAGGATGCAATTGCCGCACGGCATCAAAACAGGCCCTAAGTTCTTCTGGATGGTGGGCATAATCATCGATATAGATATGCGCATTGGTTTTTACGATGGTTTCGAACCTACGTTTCACCCCTTTAAAGCTTGCCAATGCTTTTTTAACGCTCCTTGGGTGGATACCCAAACTCAAGGCCACTCCTATGGCAGCTGTGGCATTCTCTACATTATGCTTGCCCGGCATGGCCAACTTCAGATCTGTAATGGTGGTATAGCCATCTTCAAAGTCGAATATGAAACAGCCTTCTTCTACCCTGATATTTTTGGCATTAATTGCCGAATTTCCGTTTGCACCGTAAGTTATGCCAGCGATAGGCAAACCATCTTTGATAAACAAACGGCCCTCGGGTTTCAGTTGCGAGGCAAAAAGGTTAAACGACTCGTGCAAATGGCCTTCATCTCCGTAGATATCCAGATGGTCGGCATCCATGGAGGTAATTACGGCCACATCTGGGTGTAGGGTGAGGAAAGACCTGTCGTACTCATCAGCCTCTACCACCACCACATTATTTTTACCATAAAGCACATTGCTGTTATAGTTAGTGGTAATTCCACCCAAAAATGCCGTACACCCAAAACCTGTATCGGTTAGCAGGTGGGCCACCATTGATGAAGTGGTTGTTTTGCCATGAGTACCCGCTACGCCAATGCAGTACATGCCCTCACTAATGATTCCCAATACTTGGGAACGTTTTTTCAGGTCAAAACCTTTGTGTTGAAAAAAGTTAAGGATATGCGAATCTTTAGGAATAGCTGGCGTGTACACAATTAAGGTGTCGTCGTATTTCTCTCTAAAAGCTACAGGAATCATCTCTTCTTCATCCACAAATGAGATTAAGATTCCTTCCTGCTCCAGTTGGGCGGTCAAAGCGGTACGGGTTTTATCATAGCCACAAACTACGCAGCCACGTTTTGCAAAATAGCGGGCAAGCGCACTCATGCCTATCCCCCCTATGCCTACAAAATAAACCCTATTGATGTTTGACAATTCCATTTTTTGTTAGTTGGTTGTTTGGATGGTTAGTTGTTTTGACCACATCCAAAACCTTTTTACTTTCTACTTTTAACTTTTTACTTAATTAATTTCAACACTTCTTTTGCTATTACTTCATCGGCGTTAGCAAAAGCCATTTTTCCTATATTTTCACTCAGCTGCGCTGATTTTTCATGATCATTCAACAAGCTTAGCGCTTGGGCCACCAAGGTGTCTTCGGCCGAGGCATCGGCAATTAAGATGGCCGCATTTTCTTTCACCAAGGCCAATGCGTTTTTAGTTTGGTGATCTTCGGCTACGTTTGGCGAAGGCACCAAAATCACTGGCTTTTTAATCAGGCATAGCTCAGCAATGGTTCCTGCCCCTGCCCTAGAAATGATGACATCCGAAGCTGCATAGGCTAGATCCATTTGGTTTAGAAATTCTAAAATCCGAACGTTCGGATGATAGTCTAATCCCAATCGTTCTACAATTCCTTTGTAGTAAAACTTACCTGTTTGCCAAATTACCTGCACATCTTGTGCGATGATTTCGGCCAAATGCTTTTCAACACTTTTATTTAAGGTTCCGGCACCTAAGCTACCACCTGTTACCAAAATGGTTTTCTTTAGTGGGTCCAGTTTCAACAACTCCGCTCCTGCATGGCGACGGCCTTCAATCTCCACGATATTTTTTCTCACGGGATTACCAGTCTTTAAAATCCTATCTGCCGGAAAGAATGCTTCCATTCCATCAAAGGCCACGCAAATTTTTGATGCTTTTTTTCCAAGCAACTTATTGGTGACGCCGGCGTAAGAATTCTGTTCCTGTATCAAATAAGGTATTTTCTTTAGAGATGCGGCGTAAAGCAAAGGTCCAGATGCGTAACCACCAACGCCCACTACGGCATCGGGTTTGAAATCTGCAATTAGTTTCATCGCTTTGCGCACACTACCTATAACCTTAAATGGCAGCCCAAGGTTTTTTAAAATTGAACCTCGTTGAATACCGCTAATATTTAGTCCCACAATTTTATATCCAGCCGCCGGAACTTTCTCCATTTCCATACGCCCTTCTGCACCAACAAACAGGATTTCGCATTGCGGCGAAATTGCTTTTAGTGCATTAGCAATGGCAACGGCGGGAAAAATGTGCCCGCCTGTGCCACCACCAGATATGATAATTTTTGGGAAATTATTCATGTTGTTAATTTACTCTGTTGCGTCATTGCGAGGAACGAAGCAATCTTTTTTCTTTTATTATAATTTAAATTCGAGATTGCTTCGTCATTCTTCCTCGCAATGACGAACAATGCTCTCTAAGCCATCGCAGGAATCTCACCTACAATAACTTTATCTTCTTTTTTAACGCCGCTACTATTTTCTTCTACATCCCTGCTTACACTCAGGATAATGCCAAAGGCTATACTGGTAAATATCATGGAGGTTCCGCCCATACTTACCAGAGGCAACGGCACCCCCGTTACGGGCCCCAAGCCTACTGCTACCGCCATATTTGCAAAAGCCTGAATGGTTAAACTAAAGCTTAAGCCTGCGGCCAATAATGCACCAAATGCCTTGGGGCTTCGGGTTACAATCCGCACACAGCGGTACAGCAATACCAAGTACAAAACAATAATGGCCAAACCGCCCACCGTTCCATATTCCTCAACAATAATGGCAAAAATGAAATCGGAATATGGATGCGGTAAGAAGTTTCTTTCGGTACTGTTACCAGGCCCCTTGCCTAGTACGCCCCCAGTGGCCAGGGCTATTTTAGCATGGTCAGACTGGTATGTTTTATCGGAGTGTTGTAACTCTGGATGTAAAAACGAATTGATCCGCGACTTATAAGTTTCTCTGCGGGGCCCTAAAAACACCACAAACAATAGCAGGACAAAACCTCCGGCGCACACCGTTAGTATTTGCTTGATGCTGATACGGCCTATAATCAACAGCAAAATACTTACCCCAAATAGCATCAAAGCAGTTGACAAGTTAGCAAGTGCAATGAGGATAAATACCACGCAAACCGAGCCCATGATAGGTAAAAATGCTCGTTTTACATCCTTGATATTCTCCTGCTTACGGGTTAACATCCTGGCCAAAAAGGTAATTAAAGCTAGCTTGGCCAAATCGGAAGTTTGAAACGTAAGGTTAATTACCGGAATTTTCACCCAACGTGAGGCCTCATTTAACGATTGCCCAAAAGCCAAGGTGTACAACAATAAGGGCAAGGTAACGATCATCAGGATTTTGGAGATACCAGCATAGTACTTATAATCGAGCAAATGCGCTATGTAAATCATTGCGATACCCAGTAGCACGAAAATCACATGCTTATACAACAGGTATTTCTCTACCGTAACGCCTTTTTTGTAAGCAATGGCTCCGGTAGCGCTATACACCGCCATAATAGAAACCATGGACAATAGGATAATGATGATCCAAATCCAGCGGTCGCCTTTGGTGCGTTCTAAAAGTGCGTTGATGTTAAACATTTTATTCCTTATTTAGTTGATTTCACAGATTTTGTGATTTCACCGATTTTAATTTCGTCTATCCTAAAGTTCTTTTACAGCGGCTTTAAATTGGTTGCCACGGTCTTCGTAATTTTTAAACAAGTCAAAGCTTGCACAAGCTGGCGACAATAACACGGTGCTGCCTTTTTTTGCCAAATGATAGGCTACCTGCACTGCTTCCTCGGCAGAGAAAGTATTCACAATTACTTCTACGTCGTCCTCAAAAGCTTCATGGATACGCTTATTGTCTTTGCCCAAGCAAATAATGGCTTTTACCTTGCTTCGCACCAAATCCCTTAGCATGTTATAGTCGTTACCTTTATCTACACCGCCCATAATCAACACCACATCGGTATTAACACTTTCAAGTGCGTACCATGTTGAGTTTACATTGGTAGCCTTAGAATCGTTGATATAGGTTACATCCGATATTTTGGCCACAAATTCTAACCTGTGCTCAATATTCTTGAAATCACCCATGCTTTCGCGGATGGTTTCGTTACGCAACTCCAATACTTTTGCAACGATGCCTGAAGCCATTGAGTTGTAAATGTTGTGCTTACCTTGTAAGGCTAGATCCGAAATTGACATGGTTAGTTTGTTGTTTAATAGTGTGTTGATATAAATTGTATTCTCTTCTAAATAGGCCCCTGGCTCCACTTTTTCGATAATGGAGAAAGGATATTGTTTGCCTTGTAGGTTTACGGCTTGTAAGGCCTTCTTTGTTTCTTCATCATCGGCGCAGTACACAAATGTGTCCTCAGTGGTTTGGTTCTGCACAATGCGCATCTTTGAGGCAGCGTAATGCTCTATTTTGTAATCGTACCTGTCCAAATGGTCGGGTGTGATGTTTAGCAACACTGCGATATCGGCTTTAAAGTCGTACATATCATCCAACATAAAGCTGGAGATTTCGAGCACGTACCAATCATAATCATGATCAGCTACCTGTGCTGCGAAACTACGACCGATATTTCCTGCCAAACCCACGTTTAAACCTGCCTTTTTAAGGATATGGTAGGTTAACATACTGGTGGTTGATTTGCCATTTGACCCGGTGATGCAGATGGTTTTTGCCGAAGTATATCGCTTTGCAAACTCTATTTCCGAAATCACTGGGATGCCTTTTTCGGCCAGCGCCTTAACTATGGGCACTTTTGGCGGGATTCCCGGACTTTTCACCACTTGATTTGCATTTAAAATCAATGCCTCAGTATGTTGGTTTTCCTCAAAAGGAATATTCATTCGCTGCAAATCAGCTTTGTAAGCATGGGCGATAGCGCCAAAATCAGACACAAAAACATCAAAACCTTGCTTCTGTGCAAGTTTAGCAGCACCTACACCGCTTTCGCCTGCACCCAAAATAACTACACGGGCACCCGCTGTCATCGCTGACTTGGTGTTGCCTGGTGATATGTTATTATTTGAGTTCATCTTTATTTTTTTAGTGATTTCACAGATTTTGCGATTGCACCGATTTAACTTTTTTTAAACACCTAAGACATCTTAGGTCATCTTAGCTTTAGTCCTTTATCTTTCTATCTCAATTTCAGCGTTACAAAGGCGATAACCGCCAATAAAATCCCGATAATCCAAAAGCGGGTCACAATTTTAGCTTCGTGATAACCTTTCTTTTGGTAATGGTGGTGCAATGGCGACATCAGGAAAATTCTTTTCCCCTCGCCAAAGCGCTTTTTGGTGTATTTGAAATAGGTTACCTGCAGGCTCACCGATAAAACCTCTACCAAAAACACCCCACATATAATTGGGATTAATAGTTCTTTTCTAATCATGATGGCGAAAACTGCGATAATCCCGCCAATGGTTAAACTACCCGTATCGCCCATAAAAATTTGTGCTGGATAGGAATTGTACCACAGAAAACCAATGCAAGCACCCACAAAAGCACTGGCAAAAATGATGAGCTCGCCACTGTTTGGGATGTACATGATATTCAGGTAATCTGCGATAACCGTATTACCGGAAACGTAAGCGAAGATTCCCAAGCTAATGCCTATAATAGCAGAGGTTCCCGTAGCCAAACCATCAATACCATCGGTTAAATTGGCGCCATTTGATACTGCCGTAACAATGATGATTACGAAAGCCAAAAACACGATAAACGCATATTTTTCATACCCCTCGCCCAAAAACTTCACTACTTTTGCGTAATCAAATTCGTTGTTTTTGTAAAAAGGGATATTGGTTTTGGTTGATTTTATATCCTGCGTATAGTAGTAGGTTTCTCCCTTTTTACGCAGCACCATTGGTGCCGAGCTTTGGACTTTAGCCGTATCTATTTTCGCGGTCTCATCAACCGTTTGGCGAACTACGATATTCGGATGGAAATACATCGTACAACCTACAATAACTGCCAAACCTACTTGTCCAACCACTTTAAACCTACCAGCTAAACCCTCCTTATTTTTTTTGAAAACCTTGATATAGTCATCCAAAAACCCGATTGCTCCCATCCAAAGCGTGGTTACAATCATCAGGATCACGTAGATGTTGGTGATATTGGCAAAAAGAATTGTTGGGATTAAAATCCCCATCAAAATCATGATACCTCCCATGGTAGGTGTACCTTGTTTTTGCATCTGGCCTTCTAAACCTAGGTTACGAACAGTCTCGCCAACTTGCTTCAAACGCAAATAGTCGATAATTCTCCGACCGTACACGGTGGTGATAATCAGCGAAAGGATAATAGACAACGACGACCTGAAGGTAAGGTATTGGAACAACCTCAACCCAGGAAAATCGTAGTGTTTATGTAGATATTCAAATAATAAATATAACATTAGCTGATTTGGTTTAGTAGTTCGTTAATGATTTCCTTATCGTCAAAATGGTGTCGTACACCATTGATTTCCTGGTATTTTTCATGTCCTTTGCCCGCAATCAGGATAATATCCCCTGGCTGGGCCAAATGACAGGCAGTTTTGATCGCCTCTTTTCTATCCAAGATACTGATGGCCTTACGCTGGTTGCTTGGCGAAACTCCCGTTTCCATATCTTTAATAATGGACTGGGGATCTTCCGTTCGTGGATTGTCAGAAGTTAAAATCACCTTATCGCTCCAATCACAAGCCACTTGGGCCATTACCGGGCGTTTAGTCTTATCCCTATCGCCACCGCACCCAATTACGGTAATTACCTGCTCGGTCCCTTTTCTGATATTGGCAATTGTACTCAGCACGTTTTGCACCGCATCTGGTGTATGCGCATAATCTACAATCCCTACGATACCTGATTTGGAAACGATATAATCGAACCTGCCCTCTGCACCCGAAAGTGCACTCAAGGCCGTGAGCACTTTTAGACTATCCTGCTCTAACAATACTGCCGTAGCATAGGCCGCCAACAGGTTATAGGCGTTGAAAGAACCAACCATTTTGAAAAACACGTCGGTTTGGTCTATTTCCAAATGCAGGCCACTGAATTTATTTTCAATGATCTTAGCCTTAAAGTCGGCCATTTGTTTCAAAGCATAAGTTTTTTTATAGGCTTTTGTATTTTGCAACATCACCATACCATTTTTATCGTCGGCATTGGTTAGGGCAAAAGCCGATTTTGGCAACGTATCAAAAAATTGCTTTTTAGCCTTTAAGTAGTTATCAAAGGTTTTATGGAAATCCAAATGATCATGGGTGATGTTAGAAAACACTGCCCCTGCAAATGTTAAACCCGAAATACGGTGCTGCGCAACGGCATGGGAACTCACTTCCATAAAACAATATTCACAACCAGCATCTACCATATCTCTCAACAGCTGATTAAGGGCAATTGGATTTGGCGTGGTATGTGTTGCTGGCACCACTTTGTCTTTGATCTGGTTTTGAACCGTAGAAATTAAGCCCGTGCAATAATTTAAAGCACTAAATAATTGATAAAGTAATGTAGCTATAGTTGTTTTACCATTAGTTCCTGTAATTCCCACCAACTTTAACTGGGCCGATGGGTTACCGTAAAAATTACAAGCAATAATTCCCAATGCCTCGGAAGAATCGGCCACTTCTACGTAGGTAACCGCCTCGTGCAATTGCTCAGGAAGCTGTTCGCATACAATCACGCTGGCACCGGCCGCAATAGTTTGCTCAATAAATTGATGGCCATCTGCCACCGTACCTCTAATGGCAAAAAACAATGTACCTGGATTTACCATACGGGAATCAAAGGCCAAAGCAGCCACCTCCACTTGGGGCAGGCCCTTTAAGCTGTTGATCGAAACTCCGTAAAGTAAATCTTGTAAATTCATTTTTTCTAATTAGCTGATGCGACAATTAGCTAATTAGCTAATTACCACATTGTCAAATTCACTACTGTAATAATATCTCCACTACCAAGCCCTTACCTATCCTGCTTCCCGCTTGAATAGATTGGCTAATCACTTTTCCGCTACCTTTTACACGAGCTTTTAAGCCCACGTTGCCCAGCAAGTACATCGCATCTTTAAGCCCCATGCCATTTACATTTGGCATCACACCTTTTACCGGCGTATTCTCTTCATAAGCCACCCCATTATTGGTATCAACCGAGTTGAAATATTCGGATTTGGCCGCATAAAGTGCTTTTATCCCAAAAGCATTGTACACTTTTTTAGTGGCCTGGCTTTGTCCCGCCTTTGCTTCGGGCGCTACCGTATTTCCTGCAAAATGCTCTTCTACCTTGTTGTACATCTTTACATCGCTGGCGTAAATACGATCGGCCACTTCTCTAAAAACAGGTCCCGAAACCAAAGCACCATAGTAGGCCCCTTTTGGGTCGTTGATTACCACGATCATTGAGTACTTAGGTTTTTCGGCAGGGAAATAACCTACAAAGGAGGCCTGGTACTGTCTTTTTGCCTTATATCCCAGGTTGGCATCAGCCACTTGGGCCGTACCTGTTTTTCCAGCAATTTTATACAATGGATTGTACACAATTTGTTTCCCGCTACCATTGGTTACCACGCCTTCCAGCATTACTTTCAATTTTGAAAGGGTTTCGTCAGAGCAAATTTTCTCGTTCATCACCTTGGCTTTGAATTGCTCAATTGGATTGCCCAATCTTCTAATTTCCCGTACAAAAATTGGCGAGATCATTTTCCCATTGTTGGCAATAGCGTTATACAGCGTCAGCATTTTTAAAGGCGTTAACTGCATCTCGTAACCATAGGCCATTTGTGGCAGGGTCATATTTTTATTCCAGCTTTTGGCGCTTGGATTTTTAACCCAAGGCTTGGCCTCTCCCGGAATTTGCAATCCTGTTTTTTCGTTCAAATGCCAGCTATATAAATGATCGGTGAATTTCTTCGGGTTCTCCTTATAGTGGTTATTGATCAGCTGCGCAATAGCAGAGTTAGAGGACTGTTCAAAGGCTCTCTTTACGGTTACCACTCCAATGCTACCGTGGGAATCCTTAATGGTGTGCCCTCCAGGAAGTCGATAATTTTCGGTCCCGATCAAAGTATTGGTATCTACCTTTTTATCCTCTAGCAAAGCCATGTATGAGGCCAGTTTAAAAGTTGAGCCCGGATCCTGATTACCAGCAATGGCATAATTAAACTGCTCTTTATACACGCCTTCTTCCACTTTGGTGAAATTGGCTACCGCTCGTATTTCGCCCGTTTCCACTTCCATTACAATTACACAGCCATGGTGCGCCTGACTTTTGATCAGCTGCTTTTCTAGCGCACTTTGCGCCAAATCCTGCATATTCACATCAATGGTAGAAATGATATCGGCACCATCTTTAGGTGCCACCTCGGCTTCACTGTTTACAGGAATCCAAACCCCGCCACTGATACGCTGCCTCAGTTGCCGGCCCGTTTCCCCGTTGATATAGTTACCATAAGCCCCTTCCAAACCTACGCCATTAGCTACATTTTCATTTTTATAGCCGATGGTTCTGGCAGCCAAAGCTTTAAAAGGCAAAATACGCCTGTTTTTTGGGATGGCCATTAAACCGCCACTATGCTTGCCAATATTATATAGCGGAAAAGTTCTTACTAGTTTCAGATCCTGGTACGAAACTCTTCGTTTAATCAAGAGGTAACGGGCGCTATCCTGCCTGGCTTTACGCAGCATACGAGAGTAATCTTTGGAACTTTTATCATTGAAAAAACTCGATAGCTTCATGGCTAACGAATCTACCTTTGAATTGAAAATCTTATCATCCTGAATACCGCCAGCAAACATATCCATACGCAGCTCATACTCAGGCACGGAGGTTGCCAACAAACTGCCATCTACGGAATAAATATTACCTCGGGTAGCTTCAATATCAAATTCCTTGACAGACAGGCTATCAGCCATGGCCACCCATTTATGTCCTTGCCTAAACTGAACATCAACCAACCTAAGGAAAACGGCAAGCGCAAAAAGTACAATTAGCCCGAAAGCCAAGTACACTCTTATCAATATGTTTGCCCTGATATTCATTATTTAACTTCTACAATTATTTTTTTGGGCGGTTCAATCAACTCCTTCAGTCCCAATGTATCCACCTTTTTAGCCACTTCGGTCATTTTGCTCTTGAACATCAAATCAGCTTTTAGCGATTTATATTCCCAGCTTAACTCCTTAACCTCTTTACTTAAGCGATCTATATCCCTAATATTTTTTACCGCCATGTGGCTATTGGCGATGTAAATCATCCCCAGCACACACAGAAAAATCAAATAAGGCAGCATATCCGTTGCTGTTTCTTTCGAAACCGCTCCTTCCACAAACAGCTTTCTAAAAAAAACCGTAGCACTGCCCTCCTTTGCAGGCGTTTTCAACTTTGGTTCATCTTGCGGAGCAACAGGCTCGTCTTCAGGCTCCTCTACTTTTACCCTAAATTGATTCATAGCCGCTCTCCTATCCTTAATTTCGCACTGCGGGACCTACTGTTACGGGCCAGCTCTTCCGAATTGGCCACTATTGCTTTTCGAGTAACCACATTAAAAGGCTTCTGATCATTACCAAAAAAATCCTTCTCTACTTCACCTTTAAATTTTCCTTTAGCCAAGAAATTTTTCACTGGCCTATCTTCCAGCGAATGGTAGGAAATCACCACCAAACGCCCTCCTGGTTTAAGCACCTCTGCCGTTTGTTCCAAGAAACGCTCAAGCACTTCTATTTCTGCATTAACCTCTATACGCAGGGCCTGAAAAACCTGCGCCATATATTTATGCTCTTTTCCGCGAGGGATATGGGCGGCAATTACATTTTTAAAACCAGACAACGTTTGGATGGGCTCATCTAACCGTGCCGTAACAATAGTTCTGGACAATGATTTCGCATTTTGGACCTCGCCATACAAACCGAAAATCCGATGCAAATCCTCCTCTGAGTAGGTATTTAGCACTACTGCAGCCGTTAAGGCCCGCTGCTGGTCCATACGCATATCCAAATCCGCCTCGAAACGTGTAGAAAAACCCCGCTCAGGCTCATTGAATTGGTGCGAAGAAACTCCCAAATCAGCCAATACACCATCCACCTGCCTATAGCCCAACAAACGGAGGTTATTTTTCAGGTAGCCAAAATTCTGATCTACAAAACGAAATCTGGGATCATCAATTTTATTTCTTTGCGCATCGGGATCCTGATCAAAAGCGATCAAAACACCCTTATCGCTCAAATGTTTCAGGATTTCACGGGAGTGCCCCCCACCTCCGAAGGTTACATCCACATAAACGCCGTCGGGCTTAATTGCCAAACCTTCAATACACTCTTGCAGCAACACCGGAACATGATAACTACTCTCCATCGGCACCTCCTTTATCCTTACCCCCCATCACTTCTTCTGCCAGCGCAGCGAAGTTTTCAGGAACATCATCAAATAGATTATCGTAAGCTTTTTTATCCCATACTTCAATTTTATCCAACTGGCAAGCCAACACCAAATCCGATTCTATGCCCGCATACTCAACCAAGGTTTTAGGAAGCAGCACACGGCCAGCGGCATCTAACGTCAAAGGCATTGCCCCACGTTGGAACGCCCGCACGAACTCACGGTTTTTACGCTCGAACATATTGAGCTTACTCAGCTCGGCCACCGTTTCGTCCCAAACTTTTTTTGGATAGATAACCAAATTCCTCTCGAATCCTCGATTCACAACCAAGCCATCTCGCTCTACATCAAGCAATTGCTTCTTCAGCAAAACAGGCACCATCAAGCGCCCTTTCGCATCCAATTTGCAATCAAATTCTCCGATGAGTTGGTTCATTATAGTAGCTACACTTTTTATGTAGTGTAAAAGTAAGTCACTTCTACCACTTTTTACCACTTTTTACCACAAAAAAGTTTTCAACATACATTTTCTACCACCTTAACCCACTTTACACTATCTATAACGCATTTTTAATGGTGGTAAAAAAAGAAAGCGGCCCCAACTTTTATGTTGGGGCCGCTTATATACAAGTAGTTAGCGTCTGATTATTTCTGAATAGCCGCTACGCCAGGGAGCTCTTTGCCTTCCATATACTCTAACAAAGCGCCGCCACCGGTAGATACATAGCTTACTTGGTCTTCTAAACCAAATTTGGCAATTGCAGCAGCCGAATCACCGCCTCCAATTAACGAGAAAGCACCATTTTTGGTAGCTTCTACCACTGCTTCGGCAACAGCTTTAGTGCCTTGCTGAAAATTTTCCATTTCAAAAACACCCATTGGGCCATTCCAAAGTAAGGTTTTTGAATTTTTAATGATGTCTGTAAACAAGGTTACTGTTTTTGAACCAATATCTAAGCCCATCCAATCTGCAGGGATTTTTCCACTGTCAACCTGATCTTTTTGGGCTTCGTTATCAAACTTGTCAGCAATTACAGTATCTACGGGCAAAACCAGGTTCACGCCTTTTGTTTTGGCTTTTTCCAGCAGCTCCAAGCATAAAGCCATGCGGTCTGCCTCTAACAACGAAGTACCAATTTCGCCGCCTTGAGCTTTAGCAAAAGTATAGGCCATACCACCGCCGATAATCAGGTTATCAACCTTTTCCAACAAATTTTCAATCAACAAAATCTTATCTGATACCTTAGCGCCACCCATAATAGCGGTAAATGGTCTTTCGGCACCGTTGATCACCTTTTCCGCATTTTTGATTTCTTCAGCCATTAAATAGCCGAAATATTTTGCTTCCGGAAAAAACTGGGCAATGATGGTTGTTGAGGCATGTGCCCTATGCGCCGTCCCGAAAGCATCGTTCACATAAACATCGGCCAACTTCGAAAGTTTCTCGGCAAAGGCTGCATCTCCTTTTTCCTCCTCTTTATAGAAACGAAGGTTTTCTAACAATAACACTTCTCCAGGAAACAAGTTTTTTGCCTTATTAACGGCATCTTCACCAATGCAGTCGTCTGCAAATTTTACTGGAAGGTCTAACATACGAGACAAATCTCCCAAAATATGTTTTAAAGAATATTTATCGGTTGGTCCATCTTTTGGCCGGCCTAAGTGCGACATTAGGATTACCGATCCACCGTCATCCAGTATTTTCTGAATAGTTGGCAATGCTGCTCGCATTCTTTTATCATCAGTAATATTGAAATCGGCATCTAAAGGCACGTTAAAATCTACCCTTACGATAGCTTTTTTGTCCTTAAAATTAAATTGGTCTACTGTCTTCATTTTCTATATTAGGTTTAAAATCATGATATAATGGGGGCCAATACCTGCTATTTCAAATTCATCAGAAACAATTTGAAAACCTTGCTTTTGATAAAAATTTACGGCAGAAGCACGAGCATTGCACCAAATATACTCAGCTTTTGCGTTTTTAATATATGAAACTGCATATTTTAACAGTGCAGCCCCATAGCCCTTGCCCCAAAACAAACTATCCGTAGCCATTCCCCTTAACTGATATGCCAGCCCCGGCCGGCCTTCTATTGGCTGCGGGAAAAACGTGGCAATACTTGCGATTCCCTTTTCATCAACATCATAAGCTAAATGAAAAATACCTGCTATGGCATCTGTTGGCAAAATACAAGCCGCTAACTCCGCATTATTTCTGAGCATTTTGCTTCGTAAGGGCAAAATCACTTCAAGGGGAACAAACTTAACCATGATGTGCTTTAATTTTTTCTACTGCGTCGGCTAAACGGTTGGAGTAGCCAGATTCGTTATCGTACCAGCCTACCACTTTTACCAAATCGCCCACAATGGATGTTAACTGCGCATCAAAAATGCACGAGTAGGGATTGTTGATGATATCGACCGAAACAATTGGATCTTCTGTATATTGCAATACCTTACCCAGCTTGCCATTGGCCGCGGCCTTAAAAGCTGCATTAATGTCCGCAATTGTTGTCTTCTTTTTTAGGATACAGGTGAAATCAGTGAGCGAGCCGTTAAGCACTGGCACCCTAATGCCCGCTCCGCCCAATTTACCATCCAGGTGCGGGAAAATATGGGTAATTGCCTTGGCCGCTCCGGTGGTGGTGGGAATAATTGACGAAGATGCAGCCCTTGCCCTACGCAGGTCGTGATGTGGGGAATCGTGCAGGCTCTGATCGCCGGTCATAGAATGCACGGTGGTAATATAACCATCTTCGATGCCCCAAAAATCATCTAATATTTTAACCATGGGCGCCACGTTGTTGGTGGTGCAAGAGGCATTGGAAAGGATGGCCGATGAAAAGTCGATCTTATGGTCATTAACGCCCATCACTACCATGGGCACTTCCTTATCTGCTACTGGGGCCGACACCAACACCTGTTTGGCCCCGGCTCGAAGATGCTTTTCGGCCGCTGTTTTATTCGCAAATTTCCCTGTAGACTCTACCACCAAGTCTATTGCCAAATCGTTCCAAGGCAATGTTTCGGGCTGCGAACTTGAAAGAATCTTGATGTGTTTATCATCTACCACCAGATATTGCCCCTCTACCTGAATGCTGCCCGGATAAACCCCATGCACAGAATCGTACTTGAACAGGTGTGCCAAGGTGGCTGGCGTGGTTAAATCGTTGATGGCAATGACGTCGAAATTTCGTTGAAGCGCTGTACGCAGGAACATCCTTCCAATTCGTCCAAAGCCATTGATGGCAATCTTCATTTGGTATTGATTTACGTGAAATCAACGCGATTCCACGCCGCAAATCTAGCCAATATCTACAGAAAGAAAATCTAATTTTTCAAATAAAGATGAAACTATGACACCTTTAAAGTATCCTTTAAAAAAACATCCTTGATGGAGTAGCTTTTTGTGCTTTTTCTTCCTTTCATGTAAGTGAGCATGGTATTGAAAACCATGCAAAGCCCAATTTGCAGGAAAATAAGCACAAAATTGCCCAGATCCTGCAACATAACGGTTAAAAAAATCATCCCCAGATTAAAAGAAACGGTAACGATCAAGATCTGTTTAGCATTTAGCCCCAAACGCAGTAAGCGATGGTGGATATGGTTTCTATCGCCTTTAAAAGGAGATTTTCTATTGACAACCCTGATGAAAAATATTCTTAAGGAATCAAATACGGGAATGATGAGCACCGCCACTGCAATGGAGGGGGCAGAGTAAAAATAGGGTTCGGGCATGGCGCCCACCTTATTAATTTCGATAAACTTAATGGCCAGCACTACCGAAACCAAGCCGATGATCAGGGAACCGGTATCGCCCATGAAAATTTTTGCAGGCGGGAAATTAAAAACCAGGAAGCCCAAAATTGAACCCAACATCGAAAAGGCAATAAAAGCATAAGCCATATCGTTGCCCAATGCAAAGAACACTCCAAAGCACAAGCTCACGATGGCCCCTACCGTTCCGGCCAAACCATCTACCCCATCTATCAAATTAAATGCGTTATTGATAAAAATAATGAGGGCGATAGAAAAAATGCCCCCCGCAACAGGATGCACGTCCCAAACATTAAATACGCCATAAAGGCTAGATAGCTTGAAATCTCCAAGGGTTACCAAAATTAGCGACACCAAAATTTGCAACGCAAATTTGGTGGAAGGGCTTACGCCATAAATATCATCCTTGATGCCCAGTGCAAATAAAAATATACTTGAAGCAATTAAAAAATTGGCCTGCTCGTAATGAACCGTGGTGGCAAATAACAGCACCGTTATGGTAAAGCCACAAAAGAGGCCAATACCGCCCAACCTAGAAATACCGTCTTTGTGCTCTTTTCTATATAAGTCCACATTGTCAAACAGCTTATGTTTGTTGGCCACATGGATAATAGAGGGTATAGCAAACCTTACCAGCGAAAACGCTAGACACACGATGGAAATATAGAATATCAGTGGATATTCTGCAAATAGTTGTTTGGGCATGTCTTTCTTAAATGATTGACAGTCAAATTTATGAATTATTTAAACAAATAAGTTGTATTTTTTCAAAACAACAACAAATAGGTGAGAAAAACCATCCATATTTATAGGTATTTAACTAGAAGAATTGTTTTATTTTCCGAAGTTTTTTTAACAGCAGGGTCAGCAGGGGCAGGGGAACCTGGTTGTGCCTTAAGGCTGCATAATCATTTTGCATTGCCGCATAGCGGTGCCTTATAGATTGATTGCTCATGCCTCCGTTACGCATATTCACCATGAGCATCGGCAAATGAACTGTTGAGATCCGATGTTTGTACAGGAACCTCAGCATCAGCTCATAATCGGCCGCAGAGCCGTAATTTAACTGATAGCTACCTAATCTTTTGAAAAGTTCAGCTTTTACATAAAACGTTGGGTGAGCCGGCATCCATCCCAGTGCCAAATCAGTGGGCTTGGCTTTAGAAGAGCGCCATTTGCGTAAAATACGGGCAATATTATCAGGAGCTACGTAGTTTAAATCTCCATAAAGAGCCTCTGCTTTTGTGGCTTCGAATTTTTTGGCCACTTCGGCAATTACCGTGCTATCGGCCAGCATATCATCGGCATTCAAAATACCGATAACATTTCCCGTTGCCAGGGCTATTCCTTTATTTAGGGCGTCGTACATTCCCTTATCTGGTTCAGAAAGCAAAACCGATAAGCGATCCTGATATTGTTGCGCAATCTGATAGGTACGATCCGTGGAATTTCCATCAATAAGTATATATTCAATATGGGGGTAAGTTTGCGCCAGTACCGATTCGATACAATCTGCAAGATGTTGTTGCCCGTTGTAAACTACTGTAACGATGGTTATTTTCAATGAAATGCTATTTTATTGCCCAAAAGTAAGCCAAGTATTTTTCCCAAACAAATGATGCCTGGCATTTACCGTACAGCCTTTATATCAAACCAAATAAGCCAAAGCCTATTTTGGCATAAGGCCAATATTTTTAAACATAAACTAAGGACATAAAAAAGCAATACCTAGAACCATGTATTTTGAAAATCTCGTTTGTTATTTTTTTCAATTTTAACTTGACTAACAACAAAAAGTTGTAATTTGCACCTTCATTCAAACTAATGAACTACAACAGATTACCCTTAACAACAACTCTCATATTTATTGGTTTTGCCGTCTTTTTTTTAAGCTCTTGCTCTTTCAAAAGCCGTCAAGCTTTGCTAAAAACACCCTACGATGCAGATACGGTAAAAACCGTTAGGATCATTAATGGCAATTCAGAAGCTCCTGACTACTATAACCTCATTAAACCAGAAGATGAGCTTGCCATTAGAAACGTACAAGATATGGCACTAATTGTGAGGCCTCCGGAAGGCTTAAGCAATAACCTTGCGCAAACCTATACAACTTTTAAGGTAGATGCCAACGGCGAAGTGGTGCTTCCAAAAATAGGCGCTATCAAAGTTGCGGGGCTAAACCGCAGCCAAGCGGCCCAAGCCATCCAACAGGCGTACGAGGCCAAGGAACTGAATGCACCATTGATTGACGTGCGCATTGCCAATGCCTATATTGTGCTACTGGGCGAAGTAAGCAAACAGGGCAAATATGTGATAGAACGTGAGGACTACCAGCTTATTGATCTTTTGGCTGATGCCGGTGGCTTAACGCCCAATGCCAACAATAAAATGTTGCGCATTTTTAGGGGCAACAGGGCTAATCCAGAGATCATCATGGTTAATTTAAACGACTATAACTTTTTGAAAGATCCAAAGCTGAAACTTCAGGCTAAAGATGTCATTTATATTGAGCCTCGCCGTGCGGCCGCAAACAGCCAAAACTTCCAGGCCTACTCCACCTTTATCCAATTGGGCTTTATCATCGTAAATTCTCTATTGTTAATCTACAGTATTACTAAATAATGGAACAACAAGTCGCGGGGAGCGCAAATGTGCAGCAAGATATAGACTATGTTAAAATAGTAAAAATTGTACTCAGCCGATGGTATTGGGTGGCCAGCACAGTGATCATATCATTAATTGCAGCCTACATTTATTTATGGTACACACCTGAAACGTTCAGTACCAGCGCTTCTTTAAAATTCGAGGAAAAGAAATCTGAAATTTCGGAACTGCTTAATGTTAGAAGTGCCTACGACCGTACCAATAAAATGCAGTCGGAGCAATTTGTGATCCGTTCAAGGGAAGTGTTGCTGAATGCAGTAAACGACCTAGATTATAAAATATCATTTTACCTCAAAGGCCGGGTAAGAACTTCTGACGTTTACCCACAGAAACCCTTGGATATTGCAATCATCGAACAGGATTCAACGAGGTTTACCCATGCACTTTTTGAATATGAAGCTCAAAATGCCGGTTCATTTAAATTGAGCTACCTGGAAAATGGGCAGGAAATTGTCAAAACTTTCCAAAACGGACAGATCATTACTGCACCAGGCATCAAATTCAAGATCAACAACAGTGCTTTCAGCAAATCAAACAATCCCATATACTGCTTCAGATTTAACTCCAAAAGCAGCTTTTTGGGCCGTATTATTTCTGGATTAAACATGAGCGAAACGAAAGGCACCAATATTCTTTCGCTATCTCAAACAGACATCAACCCCTATTTTGCTACTGATATCTTAAATGCGGTGCTACGTTCGTATGTAAACTACGACCGCAACCAAAAGACCATTTCTGCCACGCAAACAATCAAATTTATTGATACGCTGCAACAAAACTTGTCGAAAGTGGTAAAATCATCTGGATCGGAACTGGAGCAGTTTAAGGTAAGCAACAAAGTATTGGACATATCGGCCGCAGGCCAGGATGTGATGAAGAAACTTACCGATCTGGAAACAGAAAAAAACACCCTCAATTTACAGGGCATCTTCATCAACCAACTGGAAAAGGAAATTGTAGGCAATAAAAACCTCAATGCCATTAACTATAACCTGCAAGGTATTACCGATCCAATGTTGGCCTCGCTTTTATCGCAGTACAACAACCTGCTTTTAAAAAGAGAAGAAACCCTGGTAACGTACAAAGCCAGTTCAGATGCTGTTCAGCAAATAGACAAGCAGATTTTGGACATCAAAGCGGCATTTGTTAGCAATGCAAACAGCCAAAGGCAAAAGAACAACAAAACCATCTCCTTTTTAGATCAGCAGATCGCTTCGATCAAGCAAACCTTCAATTCCATTCCAAAGGCCGAACGGGACCTCATCAACCTACAGTCGAACTTTACCATCAACCAAAAAGTATATAGTTATCTATCTGAAAAAAAATTGGAAGCGCAAATCAGCAAAGCGGCCATTACCCCTGGGGCCACCATTGTTGACTATGCCCTGTACAACACCAATTCTATAGCCCCGGTACACAAAAAAACCTATATCACGGCCCTGGTCATCGGATTTATCGTTGGTATTGGACTGATTTTTTTGGTAAGGATGCTCAATCCATATATTTATGACAAAGAAACTATTGAAAACCTGACCACCATTCCCATTATTGGCGTAATTAGGAGGTACCAGGATGCGATAGATGAAGACAACCGCCAAATTTTATCCATTAAAAACCCAAAATCGCTGTTTGCCGAATCGGTAAGGTCGGTAAGAACCAACTTAAGTTTCTTGGCTGCCGAAAAACAGAGCAAAATAGTTTGCATCACTTCGGAGATTTCAGGGGAGGGCAAATCGTTTACCACGGTAAATTTGGCCAGTACATTGAGCTTGATAGAAAAAAAAGTAATTGTGATTGCTGCTGACTTAAGGCGCTCAAAGCTGCACCATACCTTTAAAACAAGTAATTTAAAAGGCCTGAGTTCCTATTTGTCCAATCAGGCAGAACTGGCTGAAATCACTTTTGATACAGAAGTAGAAAACCTTACCTTTATCCCAGCAGGTCCAGTACCTCCCAACCCATCAGAGTTATTGTATTCAGATAAAATGAAGGCACTTTTGGAACTACTTACCCAATCTTATGATTTCGTAATCGTTGATTCGGCGCCTGTGGGCCTAGTTTCCGATGCTATACCTTTGATCAGGATGGCTGATGTAAACCTGTTCGTAATCCGTTCAGGGGTTTCCCGCTACCAGGCGGCCTCTGTTCCCGAGCGGCTTTCCAAAGAGTTCAACTTATCTAATATCGCAATCATACTCAACGCTTTCGACAACGACATCCTGCACAGCAGGTACTACACCACCAATTATTCGGGCAGCTACTATGCGAGTTACTACTATTATTCAGACTATTCGAGTACCGGATATGGCGGTGGCTACTATAGTGATGGCCCAACGAAAAAATGGTGGGAATTTTGGAAAAGAAAATAAACGATGATCGACAATTTGTACAGATGGTATCCGGTGTATACGAATTCTAGGGCGGAGAAAAAGGCTTATCAAGAACTACAAAAAAAAGGTATTGAAGCTTATTTACCTTTAAAGAAAGAGTGGCGCCAGTGGAGTGACAGGAAAAAATTAGTAGAAGAACCCCTGTTCAAATCCTACGTATTTGTTCGTATATCCAACAAAGAACATGCTGAAGTGCTGATGACCCAAGGCATTAGCCGATTCCTCTATTTTTCGGGAAAAATTGCGATAATGCCCGATAAACAGATGGAAGATCTGAAACTGCTCCTAACTTCTGGCGAAGATCTTCAACTGATTGAACATGAAATCAGGCCGGGCGAAAAGGTGTTGGTAAATGCAGGGCCATTTAAAGGAATGATTGCCGAGCTTGTATCCATTGCAAATAAAAAAAGCTTGGTGCTGAAACTGGAAAACTTGGGCTATGCCCTAGAGGTAAAAACTTCTATGGCCTACATAGAGCCTTTAAAATAAATGATGGAAAAATTAGCCCATACAGGCTAGTTTGATGATAGCTTGATCATATAGCTGTTAAGAAGAATTTCAACTCGCTAGGTGCCGTAAATGGGACTGAAAGGGCGAAGCTGTGAGCAAAAAGGAGAAAAACATCACTAACGCATTTAAAAATAAATGTGCCGTATAGCAGGAATTATTAGCCAAAAGCTAAACACCAAGGAAACAGAAATGGGCATACAGCGCATGTGCGATGCCATGCACAAGGGCGGTCCTGATGGCAAAGGATATCTCCTACTTCCCCATCTGAACCTGGCCTTTGGCCACCGTAGGCTTTCCTTAATTGATTTGAGCGAAAATGGCAAACAGCCAATGCCCTATCAAAACGAGTTATGGATCACCTTCAATGGCGAAATCTATAACTACCCCGCACTGAAAGAAGACCTGATGGCCAAAGGTTTCATCTTTAACAGCGGAACTGATACAGAGGTGATACTAGCCGGATATCAGGCATATGGAACAGGATTTTTTAAGAAGCTACGAGGCATGTTTGCCTTTGCCCTGCTAGACCAAAAAACAAAGCAAACGTTTTTGGTAAGAGATGAACAAGGCATTAAGCCGCTGTATTACGCTACCAAAGAAAAGGAGCTTTATTTTGCCTCAGAAGTGAAAGCTTTTAAGGCATTTAACACACATTGGAAAGATAACTCAGATTGGCCCGTTTATTTCCTCTCGTTTGGTTTCATTCCCGAACCATATACCACACTTGAGGGAGTTTACAATTTACCCAAGGGGCATTTTTTAACCTGGGACCACCAACAGCAGCACTTTACCATCGGCAAATTTGCCGACAACTATCCACCAGAGCAGGAAACAACCACTTTGCAGGCCCAAAGCCTAACCAAAACTAAGCTGGACCAAGCGGTGAAAAGGCACCTCATTGCCGACGCACCTATCGGGGTGTTTTTAAGCGGCGGCATTGATAGCAGCTTATTGAGCCTGATTGCCAACGAACAAACACCGCAAACCGTTAATACAGTAAGCATCAATTTTAACGAGCAAGAGTTTTCTGAACAGCAATATCAAAAAATCATTGCTAAACAAATCAGCAGCAAACATATCAGCTATACGGTAACGTCCCATGATTTCGAAACAAATATGGAGCAAATTTTTGCCGATATGGACCAACCTTCTAACGATGGGGTAAACTCATGGTTTGTAAACAAAGTGGCTCAGGAAAACGGCCTAAAGGCAGTGCTTTCCGGCATCGGTGCCGATGAACTTTTTGGGGGCTACCCATCGTTTAAAAGGCACCAATTGATCCGTAAATTAAAGAAAGCACCACGATTTTTACTCAAAGGGGCCAAATATCTCCCCTCAGACAAGCTTAAACGCATCAGCTTTTTAGCCTATAAAAATCCCATTGGGGAATACTTGTTTTTAAGAGGTTTTTATACGCCAAATGTAGTGGGCAAGCTGCTTCAGGTACCTGAAAATAAAATAGAGGAATTGCTGGCCAGTTATCCTTTAGGCAAGGAGGTTGAAAAATTAAGTGCCGAAGACAGGATTTCCTGGTTCGAAACCAATATTTACATGCAGAACCAATTGCTCAAAGACACCGACTATATGAGCATGGCCCACGGCATAGAAGTTCGTGTTCCTTTTCTGGATCAGGACTTGGTTGCCGCCACACTTGCTTTGCCCAAACATACCAGGTTCACG
Organism: Pedobacter nanyangensis; assembly: GCF_003313505.1. GTDB lineage: Bacteria > Bacteroidota > Bacteroidia > Sphingobacteriales > Sphingobacteriaceae > Pedobacter > Pedobacter nanyangensis. The sequence continues at coordinate 255,972 of NZ_QMHO01000003.1, forward strand.
GCACAACCAAAATCGCTATTAATCAGCGCCTACCGTACCCTTTTGCCCGAGGCCATTTGGAACCGACCGAAAAAGGGCTTTACCTTTCCTTTCCAGCATTGGTTTAAAAGCTACCAGCCCATGCAAAACCAGGCGCATTACCAACAAAATGACCAGGCATTGGCTTTGCTAAAACAATTTAAGCGTAACAAGCTCCATTGGTCAAAACTTTTTGCCGTTTACCAAGTATTTCATCATGCCAAAAAAGCCTAACGAAATACTTTTTCTGAACCTGTACGCCTTCAGTTTAACTGGCGGGGTAGAAAAAGTGAGCAGAAAATTCATTTATGCACTTGGCAAATTGTTTCCAGATTCCACTTGGTCTAGCTATTCTATGTACGATGACCACAAGGATACGGACAACCGCTACATTGCTCCGGAGAAATACCGCACCTTTAAAGGTGCCAAATTCGCTTTTGTGATTGCCAGTTTTTTGAAGGGGCTTCGTAGCAGGACAATTATTCTATCGCACCTTAACCTGTTGCCGGTAGCCAGGTTAATTACCGCTGTTAAACCCAGGCAAAAGGTGGTTATGTTTGCCCACGGTATCGAAGTTTGGGACGAGCTGCCGGCATGGAAAACCAAATTTCTCCGCAAAAAAGTTCAAATTTGGGCTGTAAGCAACTTCACAAGGGAAAAAATGATCATGCAGCACCACATTGCTCCGCAGCAAATTATGGTACTAAACAATTGCCTGTCGCCATTTCTTAAACTTCCCCAAAATTTTGAAAAACCCGCCTATCTGCTGGATAAATATGAAATTAACAGCCAAGTTCCAGTAATATTTACCCTAAACCGTTTATCCGCCTCCGAAAAATACAAGGGCTACGATCGCGTGATTACCGCACTCGGTAAACTCAAACAACAACAGCACCAGGCTTTCACTTATATTTTGGCCGGCAAGGCCGATGAAACCGAGCGCATACGGCTAACCAAGCTCATTGAAGCCAACAACCTGGTTAACGAAGTCAAAATGATTGGCTACCTGTCGGAAGAAGAATTAACACCACACTTTTTACTGAGCGATTTGTTCATCATGCCCAGTAAGGGCGAGGGGTTTGGCATTGTATTTATTGAAGCCGCCGCACACGGGTGCAAAGTTATAGGCGGCAACCTTGATGGCAGTACCGATGCGCTGCTTAATGGAAAGCTGGGCCAATTGATTAACCCCAGTGAAGAAGCCGAAATTCTCACGGCCATCCAAAAAGCGCTGGCCAATAAAAACCATCAGCCCAAAACACAACAGCAAACCACTGTACAACACTTTGGTTTTAACAGCTACCTTAGCAAGGTAAAAGAATTACTAAACAACCCCTTAACGAATTAGCTACTAATTAGTTTGTTCGCCTGATCACATGAACCATCAACAACACCACTGGAGTATAGAACCTCGGAACTCCCTATTTGACCTCAAGTTAAAAGACACTTGGGCCTATAGGGACCTGCTTTGGCTTTTGGTACGCAGAGATTTTGTATCCTTTTATAAGCAAACCATTTTGGGACCGCTTTGGTTCTTCATACAGCCAATATTTACCACCATTATTTTCACCTTTGTGTTTGGCCAGATGGCAAAAATAAGTACTGATGGCCTGCCTCAGCCGCTATTTTATATGGCCGGCATTACCGCCTGGAACTATTTCGCCGATTGCCTAACCAAAACTTCTACCGTGTTTAAAGACAACGCCAATATTTTCGGTAAAGTATACTTCCCCCGCTTAATTATGCCGCTAAGTATTGTGGTGAGCAATTTGGTAAGGTTTGGCGTACAGTTCCTGCTGTTTTTAATGGTTATGGCCTACTATTACTTTATCGCAAAAGCCGATTTTGGAATTACCTGGGCTATTTTGTTGTTTCCATTGGTTGTTGTGCTAATGGCCTTATTGGGCTTGGGCTTGGGTATGCTCATTTCAGCAATGACCACCAAATACCGGGATCTGGCATTTTTGGTCACTTTCGGGGTACAGTTGCTCATGTATGCCACTACGGTAATCTACCCTTTAAGTACCATTGCAAAAAAACCCTTAGGCTGGATTGTAGCCTATAACCCCATGACACCACTCATTGAAACCTTCAGGTATGGTTTTTTGGGCAACGGAACTTTCAGCTGGGAGGCCCTGGGCTATACCACCGCAGTTACCTTGGGGATTTTAATGCTTGGAATTGTGATCTTTAACAAGGTAGAAAAAAACTTTGTAGATACCGTTTAATGCTGCTCACGATCATCACCATTAACTTAAACAACGCCAAAGGCTTGGAAGCAACCATTGCCAGCGTGGCCGCACAAAAAAATGCCCAGTTTGAATACCTGGTGATTGATGGAGGTTCTACCGACCAAAGTGTGCCTTTAATACATCGATATCAAAAGCACATCAGCGCCTTTATCTCCGAAAAAGATCATGGTGTTTACCATGCCATGAACAAAGGCATCAGCCTTGCAAAAGGCAAATTTATATTGTTCTTAAATAGTGGCGATACCCTTAATCATCATCTGGTGATTTCCCAGCTTTTGGGCTCCCTGGAAATAGATAGCAACAAGGATATTTACTATTCCAGCGTACTTTTTGTAGACGAGGAACAGGAAAAGGCCTACACTTACGGATATCCCAAACAGTTAAATGTAGATTATTTCCTACACGCAGGCCTGTGTCATCAATGTACGGTAATCCGCAAACAGTTATTTGATGAAATAGGCCGCTATGAGGAAAACTACCGTTTGGTGTCTGATTGGTCGTTCTTCCTGAAAGCCATCAAAAAAAACTATCATTTCCAGCATATCGACCAGCTGATTTTAAGCAACTATGTGCTTAACGGGCTTTCTACAGACTACCTATCCTGCAAGCAGGAACGCTTAAAGATCATCAAAAGCCAGCACGCAGAGCTTTTACCTCGTTATCTTTCGATGAACAGGCCGCTAGGATCAACTACCAGAATTTGGCTAAAGCTCCAGAAAATTGCTCATCAGCTCAACAGAAAATCCGCAGCTTTAAAAGCAGGGCTTTTCAGGCATTATCAGGAGCAGCGAAAACTTGATTTAAATTATCTTATTACAGATGTCTAACATAGCCATTAAAGCCGAAAACCTATCCAAAGCTTATCAATTAGGCGAAATTGGCACAGGTACCATCAGCCGTGATTTGGAGCGTTGGTATGCTCGAATACGAGGCAAAGAAGACCCATTTTTACGTATTGGCGAAACCAATGACCGCACCAGTCGTGGAAATTCCGATATTGTTTGGAGCCTAAAGGATATCAACTTCGAAATTGAACAAGGTGATGCCGTTGGCATTATTGGTCGTAATGGCGCAGGCAAAAGTACGTTGTTAAAGGTTTTGAGCCGGGTAACCTCTCCTACTTCGGGGCGTATCATTGGAAAAGGCCGCATTGCATCTTTATTGGAAGTAGGTACCGGCTTTCATCCTGAGTTAACTGGCCGCGAAAATATTTATCTTAACGGGGCCATTTTGGGCATGCGCAAAAAGGAAATTACCCGCAAGTTTGATGAAATTGTAGCCTTTGCGGGAGTAGAACGCTACATTGATACACCTGTTAAACGATATTCCAGTGGCATGTATGTACGCCTGGCCTTTGCCGTAGCGGCACACTTAGAAAGCGAAATCCTTATTGTAGATGAGGTACTAGCTGTAGGTGATGCCGAGTTTCAAAAAAAATGTCTCGGAAAAATGGGCGAGGTAAGCAAGGGAGAAGGCCGCACGGTACTCTTTGTAAGCCATAATATGGCTAGTGTAAGGGAACTTTGTAATAACGGATTTCTTTTATCAAATGGGCAGCTAAGTTTTAATGGAGACATTAATGCCGCGATCAGTCAATATATTTCGTCCAACAGTAAGGTTGCTTCAGAAATAAAGCATTTGAAAGGTTCACAGGAAATCCAAATTATTGGTGTACACGTTAATCAAGCTACTGAGGCCCAAGTCAATATATTTGAAACCTTGGAAATCAGCATAGATTTCAAATCAAATATAAATGAAGATAAGACCATTGAATTTTTTATCATAATTTATAATGAGCTTGGGCAAGAAATTTTAACAATTTTTCAACGAGATACAAATCAATACGTGAAAAGCCTTGCCCAGCAGGCCAGCTCAGTCAAAGTTACCTTTGACAACAAGCTAAAGCCAGGTAAGTACAGCATTAGCGGTGGCATTTTTGATGAATTCAGAAATTTCATAGATTGGTCTTCGACCAATACTTCATTTGTTGTAGAGAACAATTTCTACAATGGCGGCCAGTTTGATAACAGATTGGGTTTAATATATGAAAAGCCAACATGGGATTTTTAAAAGATAAATTTCTTAAATGCCTTTCGAGAATAAAGCTTGCTATTGAAGGCTATGAGCAAAGGGAACGATTAGCATCTTACAAAAAAGTGGGAAGCAATGTTTATTTCCAACAACCGTATTGCCATGCCAACCCGGAAAACATCAGCATCGGTAATCATGTTTCTTTTGCGGCATTTGTACATATATGGGGCGCTGGCGGGGTAGAAATAGGCAATAATTGTATGATTGCTTCTCATTGCGCTATTACCTCTACCACCCACAATCCTAAAAATATCTTATTCAATTCTGAAAATATACACGCTCCTGTTAAAATTGGAAATAATGTTTGGATTGGCGCCCATGTAGTAATCTTTCCCGGGGTCGAAATTGGCGACAATGTGATTGTAGGTGCGGGTAGTGTGGTAAACAAGAACTTGGAAAAAAATGCAGTATATGCCGGTGTGCCTTGTAGGTTACTGTACAAATTAGAGAGAAATGAAACAGAAAATTAAATCCTTAGTAAAAGGGAACAAACTATTGTACAAAATGGCCTTCTCAGGCTTAAATATGTATAAAAAAGCAAAGTGGATAACCAACAGGCCCCGTCTTCCCCAAGTTGAGGGCAAATATATTCATTTGGGATGCGGGAGTATCAATCATCCTAAAATGATTAATGTGGATCTAAGGCCAGATGGGCATATCCACTACTTAAGCAACGTGGAAAAACTGCCGATGTTCCCAGATAACTATGCCGATTTGATTTATGTATCCCATTGCCTGGAACATATCTCCTATCAAATACTTGACAATGTGCTAAAAGAATGGCATAGAGTTTTAAAACCAAAGGGAATTTTAAGAGTATCGGTTCCTAACTTTGACACGATGATTGAGATGTATAATGATAACTATCAGGACATTACTCAAATATTACCGCCACTATTAGGTGGCCAAGATTATAAATATAATTTTCATTACGCCGCCTTTAACGAGAAATACCTCAAACATCTTTTCGCAAAAAATGGCTTTAATGAAGTAAAGCTTTGGGACTACAATGAAGACGAATTTTGCAAGTTTGACGATTGGGCCAACAGAAACATATCTCTGAACAACATCGATTACAAAATAAGCTTGAACATTCAAGGCAGTAAAATTTGATCCATGTGGCCATTTAGTAATCCAGTAGAGCCAAATATCTATAATGTTCAAAGTGATTGGCCTAAAATTTCAATTGTTACCCCAAGTTATAACCAAGGGCAATTTATCGAGGAAACGATTTTATCCGTTTTAAACCAAAACTACCCAAACCTAGAATATATTATTATTGATGGCGGGAGTACAGACAATACTGTTGAAATTATAAAAAAATATGAAGATAGCATAAAGTACTGGATAAGTGAACCCGACAACGGACAAGCTAATGCCATCAATAAAGGTTTTGAAAAATGTAGTGGAGAAATTATAGGATGGATTAATAGTGACGACTACTACCTGGAAGGGATTTTATTTCATACCGCTATAGCTTTTTCCAAAAACCCCAATATAGATTTAGTTTCTAGCAATAGTATTTCCTTTGTCCACGAGAGTAAGTTTATACACAAAGATTTTGGTAGGCCAATAAATAAATTCAATCTCAGATTTGGTGGTATTATACCCTCCCATACCACTTTTTGGAGAAAAAAAATACACCAAAATATTGATGAAAGTATTGAGTGTGCAATTGACTATGAGTTGTGGATGCGAATATTAAAACCAAATAAAACAAAGATATTGAATTATTTTGGCGGCGTATTTCGGTTCCAATCCGAATCAAAATCTGTGCAAAAAGACGCTATTTACAAAGGTAAATGGCAAAAAGATTTTCTTTATATATTTGATAAGCATAACATAACTGCCCCAAATAAAATCCAAAAGTGGATTTTTCATTATCATACTATTTTCCATCGAGGTATAAAAAAAATTCTATATCACATAGCGGGTAAACAAAAAAGTACTTGGCCTTATATCAACAATAAATAACCAATGCTATCTTATTGATCATTGTAATTAATTATACTTATTAGATTTTGAAAATTGCCTTAACCGTTGACCCCGAAATAGCTGTTCCACCGCTTCATTATGGAGGTATAGAACGCATTGTCGATTTTCTAGTAACAGAATATCTAAGAAAAGGACATCAGGTTTTTTTATTTGCCAACGAAAATTCCCGAAACGACTGTGAGTTAAAAATTTGGCCTGGCAAAAACTCCCAAAATAAGCTTGATACGCTTAAGAATACCGTTTTCCTGACCAAGGAGCACCTAATACACAGATTTGATATTGTGCATAGTTTTTCACGTTTGGCCTATTTAGGCCTAATATTGCCATTTGGAGCAAAATGCATCATGTCTTACCAGCGAGAACCTACCATCTCCCAAATTAAAAAGATAAACAAGCTTGCCTTTTGGAAAAATTTACATTTTACCGGATGCAGTGACTATATAAGCGATCAGATCAAACCATTTGCTCCAACTACCACGGTTTATAATGGTGTTGATTTGAAGAAGTTTGACTTTGCCCCAACTGCCGAAAACAATTCGCCCTTGGTTTTTTTGGGAAGAATAGAGCCCATAAAAGGCACTCATAATGCGATCAAACTTGCAAAGGCCAGCCGCAAAAAGCTAATAATAGCTGGTAATATACCTTCGGAATATCAATGGTATTTTAAAGAAGAGGTGGAGCCGCATCTTGATGCGGATATTACCTATATGGGATCCGTTGATGATAGACAAAAAAATATCTTGCTCCAAAATGCCCTGGCATTTTTAATGCCCATTGAGTGGAATGAGCCTTTTGGCATCGTAATGGCCGAAGCTATGGCGTGTGGCACACCCGTAATTGGCACCTCAAAAGGAGCGGTAAATGAGGTTGTTATTGATGGCGTAAATGGCTTTAAGCACGCCAATGTAGACAGTCTTGTCCATGCGATCAATAACATTGAAAAAATAAGCCGATCCAATGTGCGGAAAGATGCGGAAGAGAGATTTTCAAGCACAGCCATAGCAGAAAAGTACTTAATGCTTTATAAAAGCCATTACCAATACCGCATTATCTAACAAGCTAAATATGTTAAAAAAACTAATTTCTAAATTATTACCAAATAATGTTATCGATAAAATCAAATTTGATTTAGGCGTACCAAATCAGCAGAATTGCTTTGAACATCTAAAAAAAATGGGCGTATCACCCCGGTTGGTAATAGATATCGGCGCATATGAAGGAACTTGGGCCATAGATTTTAAAAAGTATTTTCCAAACACTAAAATTCTTATGCTGGAAGCACAAGAAGGCAAAAGCATTTACTTAAATAAGGTAAAGGAAAAATCTAATCAAAGTATCGACTTCAAAATAGCGCTGCTATCGGATGTAATAAAAGAAGTAGAATTTAACGAATACGAAACGGCTAGTTCCGTATACAAAGAGGACAACGAAACAAATGCCAAAGTAGTTAGATTAAAAACCCAACGACTAGACGACCTGTTAACGAATACAGAATTTGAAAAGCCAGATTTTGTTAAAATAGATGTTCAGGGCGCCGAGCTAGACGTTTTAAAGGGAGCGCTAAACACCTTAAAAAGTGTTGAATTTGTCCTAATAGAAGTTTCATTTCTGAATATCTACAAAGGGGCACCCCTAGCCCATGAAATTGTTCAGTTTATGGCCCAACAAGGCTTTGTAATATATGATATTGCCAGTTTAATGCGCCGACCTTTTGATAAAGCGTTAAATCAATCTGATTTTCTGTTTATCAAGGAAAAATCGCCTCTTAGGGCCTCTTCAAGATGGGATTAGATCAAAAAAAAATCCACATCTTAACTACTGGTCAGCCAAGCACAAACCCACGGTTGGTAAAAGAAGCCAATGCCTTGGCTGAGGCAGGGTTCAAAGTGAAGGTATATTATCAATTTTGGACCGACTGGGCGCTCGAAACAGATAAGGAATTGTTAAAAAATGTACCGTGGGAATACGAGCTCGTTGGTGGCACTCCCTACAAACGCCGGCTTATTTTTCTGCTAAATAAGATAAAATTTAAACTACTTCAATATCTGGCAAATCATACCAATTTATATTTAGAACACTATAAATATCGGGCCTATTCAAATATCGCCAAACGCTTAAGGAAAGAAAGGGCAGATCACTATATTGCCCATAACTTAGGAGCCCTTCCTTTGGCTGCCAAATCGGCAAAATACCACCGGGCAAGTTACTCGTTTGATGCTGAAGATTATCACCGGGGCCAGTATCAACAGGCATGTAGAGAGCAGGAAATTGATATTTGCCTCGAAAACAGATATATCCCAAATGCAAAGTTTGTTACCAGCGCAAGCCCGCTAATAAATGAAAAATATGTTACCCTATATCCACAGCAAAAATTTGTCACCATCAACAATGTGTTTCCAAATAGTGAATTCAGGCGTCAAATTTCAATTAACAACGACAAACCGTTAAAACTGGTCTGGTTTTCCCAAACCATCGGAAAAAAAAGAGGCTTGGAAGAATTCATATCCGCTTTAAATTTAATACGAGATTTTTCCCTAGAAATAAATTTGATCGGGAATTGCGACAAAACAAACAAAGTATTTTTCGAAGACCTGTTAATCGAGAAAAAGCATTCCATTTTATTCCATAAACCTATATTTTCTAGAGAATTAAACATTAAACTATCTGATTTTGATATAGGCCTGGCTACTGAAACAGGAAGAGATCTCAATAATGATATCGCTCTTTCCAATAAAGTTTTTAGCTATATCCAGGCAGGATTGGCCATTTTAGCTTCAACAACTTCGGCGCAGCAGCACTTGCTAGAAAAGTACTCGTCCATAGGAAGTTTAATAGATCTAAACAAACCAGAAGAAATTGCAGAAAAGCTCAAAATACTACACAACCAAAGAGAAAAACTACATAAAGCTAAAAGCGCCTCAATAGAGGTGGCCAAAACTTTAAATTGGGACGTAGAAAAGCATACACTTCTGAGTCTTTTCAAAAATCCATGAAAAAAATACTGATTATATCACCTTATTTCGCTCCTGCAAATGCCGCCGATATGCAAAGGATACGTATGAGCCTGCCCTATTTCATGGATATGGGCTGGGAAGCAGAAGTTGTTAGTTGCGACCCCAAGTATTATGAAGGTAGTATAGACGAGCTATTGTTAGAAAGTATTCCAAAAAGTACTAAAATTCATTATGTAAGTGCTTTTAATAAAAAGTATACGAGCAAAATAGGACTGGGAAGCCTGGCTTTACGTAGTATATGGTTTTACAAAAGAAAAGTGAATCAGCTGTTGAGGAAAGGGCACTTTGATCTGATTTATTTTTCAACTACTGAGTTTCCAATATGTATTTTAGGGGCCTACTGGAAAAAAAAATTTCAGGTTCCTTATGTAATCGACATGCAAGACCCTTGGCACACCGACTATTACGAGAACAAGCAAAAAAATGAACGCCCTCCTAAATATTGGTTTTCCTATCGGCTAAATAAATATCTAGAACCAATTGCAATGCGTAAAGTTGACGGGCTAATTGCGGTATCAGGGCAATATAATAGAGATTTAATTAAAAGATATGCATTAAATGTACCTTATACTACCATTACCTTTGGTGCTTTCGAAGAAGATATAGAGATTGCCAAAACCAACCTAAACAAATACCCCTCAGTATTAAAAAGAAAGGGTAAAATAGAAGTAGGTTATATTGGTCGTGGTGGCTACGACATGCAAGATGCCGTACGTATCTTGTTTCAGGTTTTTGCTAAAGCCCTGAAAGAGGACTATAAGTATTTCGATCAGTTCTACTTTAATTTCATTGGAACCAGTTATGCTCCATCTGGACAAGGCAAAAAAACAATTGCGCCACTGGCGGATCAGCTAAAACTGGGAAATTACATCAACGAAGACCCTGACAGAATACCTTTCTATCAAGCAATTAATACCTTGGCAGATATGGATATTTTATTTATCTGTGGCTCTAACGATGAAAAATATACGGCTTCGAAAATTTACCCTTACCTCCTATTGGAAAAACCACTGCTGGCTATCTTCCACGAAAACAGCTCGGTAGTTGAAATTCTACGAAAATGTAGCAATGCCACAGTGGTAACTTTTCAGGAATCTGATGAAACCAAGGAAAAAAAAATAAAATCTTTCCTACAGCAATTTACTGAGGTAAAATACAAATTAAACCGCGAAAATTTCTTTCCCTATACAGCCAAAGAAATGACGAAACGGCAATGTATTTTATTTGATAGGGCGATAAGCCAAAAAAACGAGCACTGAAGTTTCTTCTTCGCTATCCTAACTTAAGCTTCCAAATGCTATTTTACTTCTTCAATAAATCATAAGGCTTGAGCGAACTACCCAATAGAATTCGTGTACTAGATAGCTTTAGAGCAATAGCCGCCTTGGGTGTACTGTGGATACATATATGGACGATACATGGGCAACCCAAGGTATATTTCCATAATATGGATATACTCATGCCCATTAATATTGTTGGGAACGGAGTTGATTTATTTTTCGTCATTAGTGGTTTCTGCATGTACTACTTTTATGCTAAGTCCAGTAGCTTTTCAAGCAATAATTTTTTTGGATTTTTAGTAAAGAGATGGCAACGCCTATCGCCCGTCTTCTATTTTTGCACGCTGGTCTATATTCTCATATTTAGCCATTCCAGCGGATTACAAAATATACTTAAATTTTTAACCAGTGTTTTTTATCTAAATTCCATATCCCCGTATAATGCAGAAGGCTTTATGTGGTCACTGGGAACCGAGTGGCAATTTTACCTGATCATTCCAATCTTGCTTATTTATCAAAATAAGTTGGGCTTCAACAGAACAATCTCGCTTATTACAATCATTTTTCTCCTAATCTCCATAGTATCCGTACTTATATTGGGCAGTAAATCTGATTTTTTAACAGATCAAATCATTTTCAGGTATTTTGAGTTTTTATGGGGCATCATTATTGGCAGGTTATTCTTGTTAGGCTACGTTCCAAAGTTAAATGCGAACCTATTGGTTGTAGTTTTCGCAATAATGGCATATACAGGCCGGTTTTTTCTTACCGATAGCATTCTGCAACATGGAGGAGCGTATAGGAACTTAATTAAGATAGTGGGCTACAACCTTATGTCGATGGGTTTTGCTGGGTTAATATATATATGCCTAACGCTGAACAACTTTCTTAAAAAACTCGTAGACAACAAACTATTTAGCTTCATAGGAAAAATATCTTATAGTTTCTATTTGTGGCACGGACTTGTACATATCATCATAGGAAATTATCTGATTAAAAATCTATCTAAGCACGGAGATTTCAAATTGGCCATAATTAATTTCATCGTTAGCTCGATTTTGCTGATCCCAATATCTTACGCCAGCTATTATATTTTTGAGGTCAGGGCCTATCATCTACTTCAGAAAAGAAACAAATGAAGAGACTTGCCATTGTGATCACACATCCCATACAGTATTATGTGCCCGTTTTCCAAATGCTGGCGCAAAAATGCCATTTGAAGGTTTTTTATACGTGGGGTAAAGCGTGGTTAACAAGTAGATATGATCCTGGTTTCGAAAAAACCATTGAATGGGACATTCCGCTTCTGGAAGGCTACGATTTCGAATTTGTGGAAAACATTTCAGCTGAACCGGGTTCCCATCATACTAAAGGGATTGTTAATCCTACCATTATTAATGAAATAAAGAGATTTGGACCTGATGCAATTCTGGTGCACGGATATAGCTACAAAAGCCATCTACTCACTTTACGGCATTTCAAGGGGAAAGTACCTGTCTGGTTTCGAGGCGATTCGACATTATTAAATGAGAAAAACAGCCTAAAATCGATTTTAAAAAAAGTTTATCTAACGTGGGTATTTTCTCATCTTGATAAAGCGTTTTATGTAGGCACCAATAGTAAAGCTTACTTTAAAAAATTTGGTCTTAAAGAAAATCAGCTTATTTTTTCACCGCACGCTGTTGACAATAAAAGATTTGGGATAGCACAATTTAACGCCGTTTCAGCGCTGAAAAAAAAGTTAGGCATTAGGGTTAACGATGTAGTAATATTATATGCTGGTAAATTTGAAGCGGTTAAAAATCTTACGATATTAATCAACGCATTTAAACTAATCGATTCCAACTCAAAAAACATAAAGCTTTTATTGGTTGGTAATGGTCCTCAAGAGGAACTTTTAAAAGTACTGGCAAACGATGATAAGCGAATCATTTTCATGGATTTCCAGAATCAAACTTACTTACCCGTCATTTATCAAACCTGTGACCTGTTTTGTTTGCCTTCAAACAGTGAAACTTGGGGGCTAGCCATTAACGAAGCCATGGCCGCAGGCAAAGCAATACTCGCATCGGATAAAGTGGGCTGTGCGGTGGATTTAGTAACCGCAAAAAATGGAAAGATATTTAGGTCAGGTGATCTATCTTCTCTAACCGAGACACTAAAAATTATGGCAAAAGATAAAAACCAATTGCAACAGTTTGGATTGCATTCCTCCCAGATCATCAAGAATTGGTCATTCGAACAGCAAGTTGCAGTTATTATCCAACAATTGCATGAGCTCCAATAAAAACATTTTATTTATGGTTGGAGGCAGTTATGTTGCTGGAGCGGAAATTACTACCTTAAACCTGATCAGGGATTTACACCTAAAAGGATACCATGTATTTGTCATTGTAAGTAGTTGGAATGATGGTGATTTTATTCAAAGACTTGGACAATATGGCATTCCATATCAAGACATAAAATTAGGTTTTATCTTTATAACCAAACCATTTTGGACCCTAGATAGTTTAGTTAATTACCCAAAAGCTTTTCTACAAGTAAAAAAGATCATCAAAAATTTTAAACCAAATTGTATATTCCATTCTAGTTACAGAACTTTTATAATGGTTTATCCTTTGCTTAAAGGTTTAAAAAATATCTACCTGGAACACAATAATCCTACTATAAGCCAAAAAAATTTCAAACTATATAACTTCCTATCAAACAAAATACATCATTTTGTGTGCCCTAGCCAAACAGTAAGAAAAACGCTGCTAGAATTAAATGTTCCGCCCGCAAAAATCAAAATCATACCTAGCCCAATCGATCCAGAATTTAGGGGTCAAACCGTTCTAAATCATTTAGAAAATGAAGTTGCCCGTATTGGCATAGTAGGACAAATACATGCTGAAAAAGGCTTCGATTTTATTTTTGATGAATTGGTGAAAGTAACTGAGCCCTACCAGCTATATATTTATGGAGACGATCATGGAGAATATGCCAGATCGCTAAAATTGAATATGCCAGATATCCTTAAGAACAAGGTGAACTGGATGGGCTATGTAAAAAACAGATTAGAAATATACCAACAGCTGGACATAGTTCTATTTCCAAGTTTGTCCGAATCATTTGGCAGGATCATTATTGAGGCTGGCGCATTTGGGATACCAATTATAGCTTCAGATATCGATAGTTTCAAGGAAATTATTGTACCAGGCGAAACAGGTTTTCTATTTAAATTAAGCAATACGGGAGAATTACCACAGATTTTAGACCATTTGCTTAGCGATAAATCACTCCGAAAAAAAATTGGGTCTAACGCCCAAACCTTCATCCTAAACAATTTCACTTCTGAAAAATGTACAAAGGAATACGAAAATCTAATTGCCGCTAAAAATTAGCATACAAATATCTCATTTTAAATTTGACACCAACTAACCAAAAAGCACTTCTAAATCGTTTAAATATAATATTTGCGATTATTTTAATTTTGCTGGTAGCCCTAGGATCTGGTAAAAATATTTTTGAAATATGTTATAGCATTTTAACATTTGCCATTATAACCAATCTATTTCTGATTAAACAACCTGTAGTTTTCTTTACGCTTTGTTACCATGCGCTACAGGCTACTATTAAAGTGTTTTTTGCTGAGGTAAATCAGATTTCGCTCAATGAACTTAACAATTACAGTGCTGAGGCAGATTTGGCAGAAGCATTGCGATTGAATTGCATTGGCCTTATTCTTTTAAGTTGCAGCATATATGTTTTTGTGCCCAAAAAGAATTTCTCTGTAAATCCAGTTAAGCTCGATATAAAAAAATTACTCTTCGTATATGCCGCTTTTATGCTCATAGAGCTTTTAGCCGGCACCTTGAGTCAGCTCAGCGGGATTTTTCAGCTCGTATATAAACTATCCGTTTTAAAATGGAGTATTCTTTTTTTAGTTGTTTACGCCAGCATGAAACAAAAAAAGAAATATTACTTTATCAGCGTAGTAGCAATGGAAGTAATAGTTAGTATGCTGTCGTATTTTTCGACATTTAAAAGTGCCTTGTTTGTTACTCTAATTGCCTTCCTCATTTTAGATTTCTACTATTTAAAAATCAGGGCAAAGTACTTTTTTATCTTTGGAGGATTGAGCGTTATCTTAATTTTCACCTGGCAAAGCATCAAAGGAGATTATCGGAACTTTCTTTCTGGTGGCGAAAAAAGCCAATCTGTAACGGTAGATTTTGTAGAAGCCTACGATAAGATAACTGATTTAGTTTCCGAAACCTCTCAAAGTGAACAGAAAGTGATCAATAACACCATAGATAGAATTTCCTATATAGATTTTTTTGCAGAATCGATTGTATATGTGCCAAATAATCGTCCGCACACAAACGGAATGTTGTGGATGGAAAGTTTAAGACATATAGCACAACCACGTTTGTTTTTCCCGAATAAAAAAGAAATTGATGATTCTCAAAAGACCATGGAATATACGGGACTTTTATTGGCTAGCGCAGAGCAAGGTACCTCTATTAGTTTGGGTTACATGGCAGAAAGCTATGTTGATTTTGGAAGTTATTTATTTGTGATCCCTATAATAATATTGGGACTCTTTATAGGCTGGCTCCTGAAGAAGTTATCTCAGAGTGGTATAAATGATTTATACTATTGGGCATTCTGCATTCCTTTCTATTTTCAGTTCTATGGACTGGAAATGGCTTCTGAAAAAATTCTAGGTTCTATTGTAATGTATTCGCTTATTGCGTTTGCTACCATTTATCTATTTAAAAAACATTTTGATTGGTTGGAAAGTAGACCATAGAAATTGATCATTAAAAAAGCTCTACTCCAAAAGAAGAAACGCTAAAATAACCATGTCTCAAAACCGTATACCAAACCTCGATCTTATCAGGGCCTTTGCCATTATTTTGGTGCTATACTACCATGTTACCCAAATGCTTGCAGGAAACCTGTTTACCAATAGAACATTATTTTATTTAGGGCACCATGGGGTAACTATCTTTTTCGTGTTAAGCGGCTTCCTAATTGGCGGGATATACTACAAAAAAGAGCAGGTTAAGCCTTCCAGGTTTTGGTTATCTAGGTTTTTGCGCACCTATCCGCCATATCTTATCATGTTATTGGTTTCTTGGCTGTCTGTTTACATTGCCCGAAAAGAGAATTTTGATTTCGGATTTCTGCTTCTTATACAAAACTTTTATAAAGAAATACCCTACTTTCTGGTTTCATGGTCTTTGGCAGTAGAAGAGCATTTTTACCTCCTATTTGCTTTGCTGATATGGGGAATAAAATCTAAAAAAGCCCAATTTTACTGTTGGATTTTACTCGCTATTTTCCCCACCTTCCTGCGTATATTATTTTATCACGAAGGAGGTGAATTTGGTTTTTATAAAACGGCCTCATTTTTACATATCGACAGTTTGGCCACGGGCGTAGTGCTTGCCTATCTCGTACAAGTTAAAAAAATGCTGGTCAAGGCAAAAAATTGGCAGCTGCTCACTTCCTTTGCCGCAATGATTGTGGTATTTTATCTCATAAGCAAATATGAAAACATCTATACCTGGAGTTTCGGACTTGCCTTGGCAAATATTTCCATTGGCTGTTGGCTACTTTTTTCCTATTATTCATCTACGGTGAAACTAGCCAAATCGAAATTTATACACCAAACCGCTATAATGGCTTACTCCATATACTTGGTACATCCCTTGGTAATCCATTTTTGCATGATGCTTTTCAAGAAACTCGCCATTTCATCTGTCTACCTACAGTACATCGCTACAATAGCCCTGATTTACCTGGTTAGCTACCCATTTTACCATGTAGTGGAAAAGAAAAGTATCGAGCTTAGAGATAGCCTGCTCAAAAATTAATCGGCTATTTTTTAAACAGCCCCCAAGTTAAAGAACGCTCACAAAACATTTAACCCCAATTTACGTTCAAAGCAATACAACATTCCATACCATGAGCACCATCATCAAAAAAACAAGAACATATATCCCACAAAATCTCGAAATCAAATGGGAAAACCTATCCCCTATATTTGAGGAACTGCAAAACAGAAATATCGACAATAAAGACGATTTAGAACAATGGCTACGCAATAAAAGCGAGCTTGAAGCAGCATTAGAAGAAGATTTTGCATGGCGCTACATCAAAATGAGTTGCGATACCGCCAACCAGCAACTGGTTAAAGATTTTCAGTACTTTGCTACCGAAATTGAGCCAAAAATAGCCCCCATTGCCAACCAGCTCAATAAGAAATTGGTAGAAAGTCCTTTCGTGGAACAATTGGACCAGCAAAAATATTTCGTTTACCTACGGAGCGTACGCAAAGCTTTGGAATTATTTAGGGAAGAAAATATCCCCCTATTCACCGAACTACAGGTAAAACAACAACAATACCAAGGCGTAACCGGAGCCATGAGCGTAACGCTTAACCAGCAGGAATATACCTTGGAACAAGCTGGAAATTTCCTCAAAGATACCGATAGAAGTGTTCGTCAGGATGCTTGGGAAACCATTCAACAAAGAAGACTGGTAGACAAAGACCAATTGAACATTCTTTTTGATGAATTGGTGAAATTACGCCATCAAGTGGCTTTAAATGCTGGTTTTGAAAACTATCGCGATTATATGTTTCAAGCACTTGGCCGTTTTGATTATAGCCCTAAAGACTGCTATGATTTTGCCGAAGCGATTGAAAAGGAAATTGTTCCCATTTTAAGAGAACAGGCCGAAAAACGTAGGCAAGCACTAGCTTTAGATGATTTGCGCCCATGGGATTTGGACGTAAGCACCACTGGAAAACCAGCGTTAAAACCTTTCCAAAATGGCGATGAGCTGATTGACAAATCTATTGCATGTTTCAACCAGATAAACCCTACCCTGGGCGAAAAACTAGCCCTCATGAAAGCAAACCAACTATTTGACGTAGAAAGCCGCATGGGTAAGGCCCCAGGAGGGTACAACTATCCCCTGGCCGAAACAGGTGCTCCATTCATTTTCATGAACTCGGCCAATTCCTTCCGTGATTTAACCACCATGGTACACGAAGGCGGGCATGCCATCCATACTTTCCTAACGGCCAATCTGGAACTTAACGATTTCAAGCACTGCCCATCAGAAGTGGCCGAACTGGCATCAATGAGCATGGAACTGATTTCTATGGACCAATGGTCGGTATATTTCGACCAGGAAGAAGACCTGATCAGGGCTAAAAAAGAACAATTGGTAGATGTACTGAAAACCCTGCCATGGGTGGCGATAATTGATCAGTTCCAACACTGGATTTACACCAATCCAGAACACAATGCCGCCGACAGAGAAGAGGCTTTTAAACAGATTTACCAAAGATTTGGGGCAGGTTTTGCCAATTGGGAAGGCTACGAAAAACAATTTGGCAATGTTTGGCAAAAACAACTGCACCTGTTTGAAGTACCATTTTACTACATCGAGTACGCCATTGCCCAACTAGGCGCCATAGCTGTTTGGAAAAACTATAAAGAAAACCCGCAGAAAGGCCTGCAACAATACCTTGATGCACTGACGCTAGGATATACTAAGCCGATGAACGAGATTTACGAAACTGCGGGAATCAAATTTGATTTTAGTGCAGCTTATATCAACGAGCTGGCAGCTTTTGTAAAAACTGAGTTAGAAAAATTAGACTAAGAGTAGATTTATAACAAAAAATGACGAATTAGATTCTTCGTTCCTTTCTGAATGAATAAGAAGTCTATTTATTTTTTTAAGTTTGAAACATCACCAATCAAACAATAGCGCATGCTAAAAAACCTGTTCAGAAAAAAATCTGTCAATAAAATATTAGCCGATGCCGCAAAAGGCTATGGCGACCATGAGCCCTCGCTGCACAAAACCCTGGGAATTAGAGATCTTACCGCTTTCGGGATTGCCGCAATCATAGGTGCCGGTATTTTCAGTACCATTGGTAAAGCCAGCGCAGATGGAGGGCCAGCAGTAATTTTCTTATTCATATTTACGGCCGTTGCCTGTAGTTTCGCAGCCTTTGCCTATGCAGAATTTGCTTCCATGGTACCCGTATCAGGCAGTGCCTACACTTATTCTTACGTAGCTTTTGGTGAGTTGGTAGCCTGGATCATTGGTTGGTCGCTCATTATGGAATATGCCATAGGCAATATTACGGTGGCCATTTCTTGGTCCGATTATTTTACGGGCCTGCTCTCCTCCATTAAAATTCCGGCGCTGGGCATCAACGGCATCCACGTGCCAGACTGGGCCAGCATGGACTATTTGACCGCCTACAATGGACATAAACATGCCGAAGCCCTGTTAAATGCAGGCAAGAGCATGGGCAATATAGACGAGGCCACCCGTGTGGCCGCAAACGCATGGAATACCGCCCCTCAACTTGGTAGTTTCCACCTCGTAGCCGACATTCCAGCACTGGCCATCATCATTTTCATTACCTGGCTGGTTTACCGCGGGATGAAAGAATCCAGAAATGCCAGCAATGCCATGGTAATTGTAAAGCTTGCCGTAATTTTACTGGTGTTGGCAGTAGGTATCTTTTATGTAGATACCGAAAATTGGAACCCTTTCGCACCTAACGGAATTTCGGGCGTGCTGAAGGGCGTATCGGCAGTATTCTTTGCCTACATTGGATTTGATGCCATCTCTACCACTGCCGAAGAATGTAAAAACCCACAACGTGATTTACCCAGGGGGATGATGTGGGCCATTGTAATTTGCACCATTCTCTATATCGCTATCGCACTGGTGTTAACAGGAATTGTAAAATACAACACTTTGGCCGTTGGCGATCCTTTGGCCTACGTTTTTGATCAAATAGACCTAAAGCTGATGAGCGGCATTATTGCCGTAAGTGCGGTATTTGCCATGGCCTCGGTATTGTTGGTTTTCCAAATGGGGCAACCTCGTATTTGGATGAGCATGAGCCGTGACGGGCTATTGCCAAAATCTTTCTCTAAAATCCATCCAAAATATAAAACCCCTTCTTTCTCTACGGTAGTAGTAGGTTTTGTGGTAGCCATTCCTTCGCTTTTCATGAACCTCACCACCGTTACAGATTTATGTTCTATCGGTACCTTGTTTGCCTTTGTGCTGGTATGTGCAGGAGTGTTGGTGCTTCAAAACAGGCCCGATGTACAA
This sequence comes from Pedobacter nanyangensis, assembly GCF_003313505.1. GTDB lineage: Bacteria > Bacteroidota > Bacteroidia > Sphingobacteriales > Sphingobacteriaceae > Pedobacter > Pedobacter nanyangensis. The sequence goes on from NZ_QMHO01000003.1 coordinate 275,766, forward strand.
CGTGGCAAATTCAAAATTCCTTATGTGAATGCAAAGTTTGTAATCCCTGTACTTTTTGTAGGCGCAATTATTTTAGCCTTCACAGAATTTAATAAGGAAACAATGGGCTTTATCTCAAATACACCTAAAGTAGTTAATCCAGTATCCTTCGTTACCTCTCTAAACAGTGAAGAATTAACAACCATCAAACAGGAAATCAGCGCTAGCCCCGTGGTACTCCAAGGCAAACAAATTGATGCTGAAGCCTATTTGAGCAATCTCAATGCTGAGCAGTATGAAAACTTCCTGAGCAAATCAACGGTAGATTATCATAAGAAATATGAGAGTGGATGGCATTTATTCAAACACAAAATCCCGATGTGGATTTTCCTGATCATCTGCGCAATAATTACCTACCTATCCATCCGTAAAAACCTTTCACTTATTCCAGTATTGGGCTTAATTTCATGTTTGTACATGATGTGCGAACTGGAACTGAGTAACTGGATCGGCTTTGGAATATGGTTGGCAGTTGGTTTAGTGATCTATTTCTTTTACGGCTACAAACACAGCAAATTAGCCAAGGAAGAAAATGGCGCTTTAAGCCACTAATATTTTGGGTAGTTTAAGGAAAAATTTAAGTTTTGGCCAAAGGAAATATGCAAACGGCACAGATGCCAAATTGAGCCTGTATACTTTATTTGGATAAAATTCAAATAACCTCTTATTTATTTCAGTTTTAAAAAAGTTCACGCTAACGTTTATCCTCTGGACACCTCAAGACTAAAAATCATTCAAATATGTGCGGCCTATAAACCTGCATACGTTTATGGAGGGCCAACCATGTCCGTATCAAAACTATCGGAAGCATTGGTAAAGGCAGGTCAGGAGGTGATGGTATTAACGACCACCGCTAATGGTAAAACAGAATTAAATGTTCCTACTGGTGTTGAACAAATAGTTGACGGCGTAAAGGTTTTTTATTTCAAAAGACTAACTAAAGATCATACCCATTTTTCTCCTGCCCTTTTTTATTTTTTACGCAAACTGATTATTAAAGAGAAAAAAGCAGACCGTAAAAATGAGTTGATCGTACACATCCATGCTTGGTGGAATTTAGTGTCTATTTTTTCGTGTTTGATCGCCAAAATGTATGGGATAAAAGTTGTTCTTTCTCCTAGAGGGATGCTAAACCCTTACACTCTTAAACATAAAAATTCGCTAACCAAAAGGCTGATTCATCAATTATTGGGCAAAAGCCTATTAAAAGGCATTGCTTATCACGCCACTAGCAAACAAGAATACGCTGATATTTTTGCGTTTACAGGTAAATCGCCCCAAATTATCCCAAATTTCATCCAACTCCCATCGGCACAACCTGCTGCGAGGAAAATAAATGGCGAATATCAGTTGCTTTTTTTAGGTCGCATCAACGAAATAAAAGGCTTGGAAAATCTGTTTTCAGCCTTAAGCCAAATAACGGTTAATTGGAAGCTCACGATTGCCGGTGATGGCGACTTGGCTTACGTAGATAACTTAAAGAAACTTTCTGCGCAAAAGAACATCTTCACAAAAGTTAGATGGGTGGGCCATGTTGATAACATTCAGAAATTTAACCTGCTTTCTTCCGCTGATGCTTTAGTTCTTCCCTCCTATAAAGAAAATTTCGCCAATGTAGTCATCGAAGCCCTAGCCGTAGGAACTCCCGTAATTGTAAGTAAGGATGCTGGTGTTGCAGAATATGTAGAAGAAAAGAATTTGGGGTGGATTACCTCAAATGATCCTGAGCTATTAGCAACAACAATCTCTCAATCTTTTGGGAATACTCAAAAACGTGCTCAAATTAGAGCTAACGCTCCATCAACAATTAAACGAGATTTTGATGAAGTTGCATTAGCGAAAAAATATATTGACATGTACAGCCATTTATTAGGAGAATCATGAGTACTTATAAAGAATATGGTTATAGCCATACACAACCAGATCATACACAATATTATATCTGGCAACCTATTGTATCATTGTTAAATAACACCTCCACAATTCTAGACTTAGGTTGTGGAAATGGTGCTTTCGCTAATGAATTAATAGCGAAAGGCTTTGATGTTTATGGTACCGATGCTTCCAGTAATGGTATTGAACAGGCCAACAGTATAAACCCTAATCACTTTTTTGTACAGGATCTGTCTTCTGATGATCTACCTATTGAACTAAAAGACAAAGAATTCAAAACCATCATTTCCACCGAAGTAATTGAACACCTATATGATCCACGTGCTTTTATCGCCTTTGCAAAAAGAGTGCTCCTCAAAAATGGCGGTGGAGAGCTTATTCTTTCAACTCCCTATCATGGCTATCTCAAAAATCTAGTTATTGCCATCACAGGAAAATGGGATCAGCATGCCAGCCCTCTTTGGGATGGTGGACATATTAAATTATGGTCAAAAAAGACATTAAGTACACTCCTAGAAGAACAAGGCTTTAAGGTAACCCACTTCCTAGGTTGTGGAAGATTACCCTATCTTTGGAAATCAATGGTGATTAGAGCCACAATTTAATGAGCCCAGCATTTAGTTTCATCATCTTAACTTTCAACGAAGAACAACACCTTCCTCGTTTGCTTAATTCTATCGCCCAGTTAAATGCACCAATCTTTATCCTGGATTCTGGAAGTACAGATGATACCTTAAAAATTGCGGAAAGTTTCGGTGCCAATGTGAAGTATCATCCCTTTGAAAACCATCCCAAACAATGGGATTATGCCCTTAAGAACTTTGAAGTGCAAACCCCTTGGATTATTGGTTTAGACGCTGACCAGATGGTTACTCCTGAATTGCTCGAATTGCTAATTAATTTCGACGACGAAGCGTATCATAATGTAGAAGGAATCTATTTTAACCGCAAGAATATCTTCAAAGGAAAATGGATTAAACACGGCGGTTATTACCCTAAATACCAATTAAAAATGTTTCGTTATGGAATTGGCTACTCTGACCTTAACGAAAATATGGACCATCGGTTTATTGTTAGCGGAAATACAGCCATTTGGAAAAAAGGGCACATTCTTGAAGAAAATCTCAAGGAAAACGAAATTCGTTTTTGGATCGATAAGCACAACCGTTACAGCGATTTGGTGGCCAACGAAGAAATTGAACGCATGTTGAATCTTCGGAAACAAACCATTAAGCCAAAACTGTTTGGACACCCATACCAACGCACAGCTTACCTGAAGAGCCTATGGTGGAAACTACCTCGCTTTTTTAGGCCTTTCATCTATTTTAGCTACAGAATGACCTTACAATTGGGTTTTTTAGATGGCAAAACAGGTATATTGTTCCATTTCCTGCAAGGTTTTTGGTTCAGGCTAATTGTTGACATAAAGATCTCGGAAAAGTTAAACCAAGCCAATAAAAATGGATAAGCTTATTCAAACAGGTAAAAACCTTTGGGCAGAACCTTACTTTAGGTTTATTGTTTACTTCATTTTGCTGTATCTGTTGCTTTACGGTTTTAACATTGCATTTATTGGCATTACAGCCGAAGGAGGGCTATATGTACCATTTCTAGACCAACACCTCAACTATATCAACTGGTGGCGCAACTTTACCATCAACAGTTCCGCAACGGTATTGCGCTGGATGGACTATCGGGTTTACACCAACGATTACCAGTTAAAGGTGATTGGCAGGCACGGTTTTACCATGGTTTATAGTTGTTTGGGCTATGGCATTATGAGCGTTTTTTGTGCCTTTGTGATAACCTTTCCCGGCCGTATTAGGGCCAGGTATGGTTTTCTTGTATTGGGCCTAGTAATTATTCAGTTGCTGAATACCTTACGATTAATTTTATTGTCGCTATATTGGGATAAGCGGAAACCCCTGTTTGCCATTGATCACCACGACTTATTCAACGTGGTAGTTTATGCCATTCTTATCTTACTTGTATATGTGTGGCTCAAGCACTTAAACAAGCAGCATAACAACTTATAGTTTTACTCCTTTTTGCTATATATCTTTCATTTTTAGTTATATCTTCGCAATCAGTTATTTAACAGCAAATGAATATGTATATTTTAGGAATTAACGCCTATCACGGTGATTCGTCGGCCTGTATTTACAAAGATGGCCAACTCATCGCTGCTTCGGAGGAAGAACGTTTCAGACGGATAAAACATTGGGCGGGATTTCCTATCGAAGCAATAAGATTTTGCTTGCAGGAAGCCGGAATCAATATCGAAGATATAGACCATATTGCCATATCCAGGGATCCTAAAGTCAACTTGGGCAAAAAGGCATTAACCGCTTTAAAAAACAGGTTAAACCTGGGCAATATCATCAACAGGGTTAAGAACCTGAAAAAAGCTGCTTCCATTGAAGAAGAATTTATGGAGCACTTTAACCTTAAAGCAGGTGGGCTAAAAGCCAAAATCCACAATGTGGAACACCATAGAAGCCATTTGGCAAGTGCGTTCTTTGCTTCTTCCTTTGAAGAATCGGCCCTGCTTTCCATTGATGGCTTTGGCGATTTTACCAGTACCATGACCGGTATTGGCAAAGGCAACAAAATTGAAGTACTGGATACCGTTTCCTATCCGCACTCCATTGGTGTGTTTTATACCACTTTTACACAATGGCTCGGTTTTCCGCACTATGGTGATGAATACAAGGTAATGGGCCTGGCGCCATACGGCCAACCGAGTTATCTGGAACAGTTGCGGAAGGTTATAAAACTTAAGGACAACGGTTTATTTGAACTGGAACTGAAATATTTCAACCATCCTAAAAAAGGCGTGAACATGGTTTGGGAAGGCGGAATTCCAGCAATGGACAGCTTGTACAGCGAAACGCTGATCAATGAATTTGGTCCGGCCAGAAAAGCTGACGAGCCTTTAACCCAAGTCCATAAAGATTGGGCTACCTCCGTACAAAGAATCACAGAAGAACTAATTTACCACCTGCTTACCCATCTTCAACAGAAAACTGGCCTGGAATCTGTTTGCATTGCTGGCGGCGTGGCACAAAACTCTGTGGCCAATGGTAAAATCTTATTAAAAACACCTTTTAAAAAAGTTTACATCCCGCCCGCCGGGCATGATGCCGGTACTTGTATAGGTGCGGCACTTTGGGTTTACAACCAGGTATTGGGCCAGCCCAGAACTGCCCCCATGTTGCACGGGTATTTGGGCAGCCGTTTCAGCAACCAGGACATAGAAGCCCTGCTCCAGCAAAAAAATATCAGCTACCAAAAACTTGAAGGCGAAGCGCTTTTTAGCAAGGTAACCGATTGCCTGATCAACTCGGGCGTAGTTGGCTGGTTCCAGGGCCGTGCCGAATTTGGCCCGAGAGCCTTGGGCCATCGCTCCATCATTGCCGACCCCAGACGTGAGGATGCCAAGGAAATTCTTAATGCTAAAATCAAAAGGAGAGAATCTTTCAGGCCGTTTGCACCTTCGATCTTAAAACAGCATATCCCCAATTACTTTGAACAGGTAGACGATGTCCCCTTTATGGAAAAAGTATTTCTGATTAAGGAAGAACAACGTGCCAAAATACCCGCTGTAACCCATGTTGACGGCACCGGCCGACTACAAAGCGTTGAACAGGAAATAGAACCGAAATATTACGGGCTGATCCATAATTTTTATGAAAAAACCGGGGTTCCCATATTGCTGAACACCTCATTCAACGAAAATGAACCCATTGTGAACACACCAGAAGAAGCTTTAAATTGTTTTCTGCGCACCAAAATGGACATGCTGGTGCTCGAAGATATTCTTATTGAAAGGTAGCTACAGCTGGCTCCCAAGCAAAAGCCCCGCACACTTGCGGGGCTTTTGCTTGATACGGTTATCGTAAAACCTAGTCGTTTCCCACTGGAGCGTTAATGGCTTTCCACAGTAAATCCTTTAATTCTACCAAGCCCTGCTGGGCCACCGACGAAATAAAAATATGGGGAATTTTAGGCAGTTCCTTTTCCATCTCTGCTTTTAACTCCTCATCAAGCATATCCGATTTGGTTACAGCCAACAGATGAGGTTTCTGCATCAGCTCTGGATTAAATTCCTGCAATTCGTTCTTCAATATCTGGTACTCTTCGGCAATCGTTCTGCTGGTATCAGCCGGAACCATAAACAGTAGTACAGAATTACGCTCTATGTGCCTTAAAAATCTAAAACCTAGGCCCTTTCCTTTAGATGCACCTTCGATAATTCCCGGAATATCAGCCATGATAAAGGACTTGGAATCACGATAAGAAACAATCCCCAAATTAGGGACCAAGGTGGTAAATGGATAATCAGCAATCTCAGGTTTCGCTGCAGACAACACCGAAAGCAAGGTAGATTTTCCCGCATTGGGGAAGCCCACCAAACCAACATCGGCCAATACTTTAAGCTCCAACACCACCCATTCTTCTTTTCCCGCCTCGCCAGGCTGTGCAAAACGTGGCGTTTGTAACGTGGCCGATTTAAAGTGGGCATTGCCCAATCCCCCACGGCCGCCCGCGGTTAAAACTTTAGTCTCTCCATCTTCCGTAATTTCAAAAAGCACCTCGCCGGTTTCGGCATTGCGGGCAATGGTGCCCAATGGCACCTCCAAAACCTCGTCTTTGCCCTGTTTTCCAAATTTGTGCCCACTACCTCCTGCACCGCCATCCTCAGCAATAATGTGCTTACGATACTTCAAGTGCAGAAGCGTCCAAAACTGCGTGTTGCCCTTTAGGATAATGTGCCCACCACGGCCACCGTCCCCACCATCAGGCCCGCCGGTAGCCGTATGCTTATCACGATGCAAATGTGCTGAACCAGCACCGCCTTTTCCTGAGCGGCAACAGATTTTTACATAATCAACAAAATTGGAACCTTGAGACATGGAGATTTACGATTTTTGATTTACAGATTACAACTGCCAAATGGCCACAATTGCTTTACACCACACTTAACATATTATGATGGTTTAGGCAATTAATTTTTCATTTAGGGGTTAAACTAAAAAAACAAACATCCGCAAAAATAACCAATGTATTTTATACGGATGCTTTATTCCTGATTAGCTAATTATCGAATTAACCAATTCTTAAACCTTAATACTGGTCAATTACTTCGCAAAGGCTATTGAAAATCACTTCTATTTCACCAATACCATTAACCTTTACTAGTTTATCCTGAGCTTGGTAATATGGCAATACATGGATGGTTTTGTTAAAATATTCATCGATGCGTTTTTTCAGCTTTTCAGCATCATCATCGGGTCTGCCACTAATTTTGTGTCGCTCGGCAATACGGCGGGTCAATTCATCCTGGTCTACATCCAAGGCTATTACACCGTTGATCTTCTCTCCCTTAGCTACCAAAAACTTATCCAATTCCTCTGCTTGGGGAACAGTACGCGGGAAACCATCGAAAATAAATCCTTTTGCATCAGGATTTTTATCTACTTCCTCTTCCAGCATGGCAATGGTAATGCTATCTGGCACTAACTCGCCGTCAGCAATTAATTTGCTAACCTGTTGTCCCAGTGGACTTTGATTTTTGATGTGGGCTCGAAATAAATCGCCTGTCGAAATGTGTACTAACTGATATTTATCAATTAACTTTTGAGATTGGGTGCCTTTGCCTGCACCTGGAGGGCCAAAAAGAACTAAATTTAGCATCAAATTAAGTTAACTACGCTCCTAAAAGGAAATCTATTTATTGTATTGAAGTGGCTCATCTTAAGCCATTTCTTTATGAGGTTGCAAATATATAAATATATATTAGCTCCACGGTCATTTTTTTCAATTTTTGGCTCTTTCCCTTTAAAAACTATCAATTGAAAACCAGAAAAGTTCGTAAACAAAAAAAGGCAGAAGCGGTTAACTTCTACCTTTTGTGCACTCGTAGGGATTCGAACCCCAAACCTTCTGATCCGTAGTCAGATGCTCTATCCAATTGAGCTACGAATGCGTTTCCCCCTAAGGGACTGCAAAAGTAATGTTTCAAATTTAAATTCACAATTTTTATTGCAAATATTCTAATCACAAAATTTAATTACCTGAAAAGCAACGCATTTGCTCCATTTAAAGCTCGTCCCGCTACAGGCTCATACTGCACCGGCCTTAGCCACCAGGCCGGTATCCGCCCGTATCGGGTTTAGTTTGCAGGTACCGTGCCCTGGTTAGCGTTTGCTAAACCCTATTGAAGTGGCCATGCTTTTTGCTGCGCTTCAACAAACCTGGTAAATTTTCAAAACTTACCAGGTTTGAGCAGCCCCCGTAAGGATGCCGGTTTTGGGAACGCTTATCCTGCAACCACTTTGTTAATGGCTGCAAAATCTGGCAGGTTGCCTGCATCTTCCAAAACCTCGGCATAAATCACCTTACCTTCTTCGTCAATCACAAAAGCCGAGCGCTTAGCGATGCCTTTTAAACCTAAAAAGTCTTCATACAAGGCACCGTAGGCTGCCGCCGTTTCCTTGTTAAAATCCGACAGCAAAGGGAACTGGTAAGCTTGTTCTTCCTTAAACTTAGCCAAGGTAAATGGCGAATCAACCGAAACGCCTAAAACTTGTGCGTTTAAACCATCGTAATAACCAAAGTTATCTCTCATGGTGCAAAGCTGCGTGGTGCAAACCCCTGTAAAAGCCAAAGGGAAAAAGTGAAGCACTACTTTTTTACCTTTAAAATCGCCCAAAGAAACTTCTTTTAGCGTTGTATCCTTTAATTTAAAATCTGGAGCCTGGGCCCCTACTTGTAATGACATATATTTATAATTTGATAATTTATTTAATTCGATGATTGGCTGATTAGCGTATTGTTGCACTAGCCAATGGTTCCTCTATCCCAACTGTTTGCGCACCAAAGCCAACCCCTCCTCAAAACTATGCGGTTGGTAGTTCAAATCGGTCATGGCTTTGTCTAAAATAAAACCAGTTTTTTGGGGGCGCTTGGCTTCCTGTCCTAAACTGTTGGAACTTATCTCGGTAATTAGCGACTTATCCAGGCTCCAGAAATCGGCAACTTTTCGCACCAGTTCCGCAATCGTCATCATTTCTCCCCCTGAAATGTGGTAAATCCCTTTTGCGCCATACTTAACGGCCAACAGGCAGGCTTCGGCCAAATCTTCCGCCAGGGTAGGCATACGCCATTGGTCGTTCACCACCTTAACCTGGTTTCCTTTTTCTAAAGCGCCCTTGGCCCAAAGTACTATATTGCTTCGGCTCATATCCTTCAGTATGCCATAAACCAAAATAGTTCTGATAATAGTCCAGTCGCCGCTCATTTGCTGCGTAATCTGCTCGGCTTCCAATTTACTTTTCCCGTAAAAGCTTAGCGGCTTTGGCTCATCAAGTTCCTGATAAGGACCGTTCAACCCATCGAAAACAAAATCGGTAGATACATATATAAAGTGTATGCCCATTTTTTCGCAAAGCGAAGCCAAAGTAGCCGTAGCTTTTACATTGAGGTTCCAACAGGCCTCGTTCTGTTGGTGGCAAATGTCCACATTGGTCATGGCGGCAGTATGTATAAGTACATGGGGCCTATGCTTTTTCAAAACAGCTTCCGCTTGTCCTGCATCCAAAACATCCAGCTGCTCGTACACATAGCCGTCTTTAATCGGATATTTATTTTCTCCTCTATTGGTGGCCACCAGATTCACCACACCATCTGCTAAAACTTTTTCGGTTATTTTCTGCCCTAAAAGGCCGTTACTACCTGTAACCAATACTGTTTTCATATCGGCTAAATTATCATTTATTAAACTGTTGAAAAACATTTTATTTCTATATAAAATTTACATTAAAATTTAATAACTTTGCCATCCGAAAAGCAGGCGCACAAAAACGCCTTTAACATTTTGATTTTTATAATTTTACCAAATACAAAATATGCCTAATATTGGAAAGATAGCGCAAATTATAGGTCCGGTAGTTGACGTGAGCTTTGTTAACGATGCCACTTTACCTAAAATTTTCTCTGCTTTAGAGATTAAAAAAGAAAATGGTCAAAAAATCGTTCTAGAGGTTCAGCAACACCTTGGTGAAGATCGTGTACGTGCCATTGCAATGGACTCAACCGATGGTTTAGTACGCGGAATGGATGCGGTTGATACTGGTGCACCTATCAAAATGCCTGTAGGCGATGAGATCAAAGGTCGTTTATTTAACGTAGTTGGTGAAGCTATCGACGGAATTAACACTTTAGATAATTCTGCAGGTAAGCCCATCCACAATGCCCCTCCTAAATTTGATGAGCTTTCTACCGAAACCGAGGTACTTTTCACGGGTATCAAAGTTATCGACTTATTAGAGCCTTACGCAAAAGGTGGTAAAATTGGATTGTTTGGTGGTGCGGGTGTAGGCAAAACCGTATTAATCATGGAGTTGGTAAACAACATCGCTAAAGCTTATGCTGGTTTGTCAGTATTTGCGGGTGTAGGTGAGCGTACTCGTGAGGGTAACGACTTATTGCGTGAGTTTATCGAGTCTGGCGTAATCAACTATGGCGACGAGTTTTTACACTCGATGGAAAAAGGCGGATGGGATTTGGACAAGGTTGATACTGAAAAATTAAAAGAATCAAAAGCAACATTGGTATTCGGTCAAATGAACGAGCCTCCTGGTGCACGTGCTCGTGTAGCCTTATCGGGTTTAACTGTGGCTGAATATTTCCGTGATGGCGATGGCGAAGGCGCTGGAAAAGATATCCTTTTCTTCGTTGACAATATCTTCCGTTTTACCCAAGCAGGTTCTGAGGTATCGGCACTATTAGGCCGTATGCCATCAGCGGTAGGTTACCAACCAACCCTAGCAACCGAGATGGGTTTAATGCAGGAGCGCATCACTTCAACCAAACGTGGCTCAATTACATCTGTACAAGCGGTTTACGTACCTGCGGATGACTTAACTGACCCGGCACCGGCAACAACTTTTGCCCACTTAGACGCAACTACAGTACTTTCTCGTAAAATCTCTGAGCTTGGTATTTACCCTGCGGTAGACCCACTAGACTCTACTTCACGTATCCTTTCTCCAGCAGTTTTAGGAGATGAGCACTACAACACTGCTCAACGTGTAAAAGAGATCCTGCAACGTTATAAAGAATTACAAGATATCATTGCGATTTTAGGTATGGACGAGTTATCTGAAGAAGATAAATTAACCGTACACAGAGCTCGTCGTGTTCAGCGTTTCTTGTCGCAACCTTTCCACGTAGCAGAACAGTTCACTGGCTTGCAAGGCGTATTGGTAGACATTAAAGATACCATCAAAGGCTTTAACATGATCATGGATGGCGAAGTTGATGAGTATCCAGAAGCTGCATTTAACTTGGTAGGTAGCATTGAAGATGCTATTGAAAAAGGCAAAAAATTATTGACAGAAGCTAACTAAAGTTAAAAGTAATAAGTTGTAAGTAGTAAGTTTAAAACTCGCTACTTACAATCATCAAGTTTGGGTTCTGAATTTATAACCTAAAACTTATAACTTACAACGTAATGAACTTAGAAATATTAACTCCAGATAAGAAAGTTTTCGAAGGCGAAGTAACCGCGGTTACCGTTCCCGGAACTTCCGGCTCTTTTCAAATCTTGAAAGACCACGCTCCGATCATTTCTACTTTAGAAGATGGTCCAGTGATTGTAAAGGAAACAGCAGGCGAAAATATCTACAACATCAAAGGCGGTGTGGTAGAAGTACTGGATAATAAAATTATCGTTTTAGCTGAAGCTGTTGTAGCTTAGGCTAGCCGTTTGAATAACAAAAAAGCCCCGCACATGCGGGGCTTTTTTGTTGGAATTAACTGCGGCCGTTATTGATTTTTCGAAGCCTTAATCCTTTAGGGATAAACACATCTTACGCCCACCCGCCTATAGTTTTTCGAAACCTTAACCTTATCATTGCCCACCAATTCCAGCACGAGCAATGTGGTGCCCACGCCGGTAGGCAAAGATTGAATTTTAATGTTCCCCTTGCTACTGCCTGCATTTATGGTAAATACTTTTCCGTTAGCAATTGCAAAATCCCTGCCCTCCACTGCGGTAGTTTCACCATCTACGATCCTAAACTGCAAGTTTTGGTTCTCTGTAGGTTGCAGCCCCATCAAATTAACCTGAAAAGATACTTCGGCGTTACCAGGATTAACCGTTCTGGTTACAATTGGGTAATCTTTTCCAACGGCAAAAGTTGTAGTAACCGCATCTTCAAATTCGAGGCTATTATCGGTAATTAGATATCGCTCGTTAAAATCTTTCTGACAAGCGCTTAGCCCTAAAGCCATGATTAGGGCAAACAGGTAAAATATATTTCTTTTCATCATCTTCTTAATAGTTAAAATTTTGCTTTAATGCCCCTTCACTGGCGTTTACCTCTCTAATTGGGATTGGCGCCAGCATCCTGTAATCCGTAAACAGCAAATTTCCTGTGGGCTTATTTACATCCATTCCATTGCGCTTCAAGTCAAACCATCGATGTCCCTCAAAAGCGAGTTCTAGGCGTCTCTGCAAAAGTATTTCCTCTAAAAGTGCGACATCAGTTAAATTAACCGAAGCCAGGCCTGCACGATTTCTGATCTTGTTTACATCGGCCAATGCGTTACCGTACTCCGCCGGGCCCATTTTATAGTAAGCCTCTGCTCGGTTAAGGTAAACTTCGGAAAGTCGTAGGATAGGCACATTATCCAGGCCCAAGGTGCCATTTTTGGAGATGAACTTATACATTTCCAAAAAGGGTGCATTTTTTCCCACACCATTCCTGATCAATCCTCTCCTAACGTCAGCCGTTTGATAAAGTGCATAAAAAGTTGGATCAACCGCCAAAACCGCCTGAATGGTAAAAACCGTCCCATCATAGGTTGCTCTGGAAGTGTAGGTAGATCTCAATGACCTATCAGAGCCCACGTTTTCAGAAACGTTGAACTTCAGTTCAAAAATTGATTCGGGATGAACGTCCTTACGCCAGTCTGCCAAAAAATTAGCCGTAGTAGAAAATATGGCGGTAGTTTCGGAAATCGTCCTGTTGGACATTTCTACCGCCTTAGGATAATCACCTTTGTATAAAGCTACCCTCGAAAACAATGCACTTACCGCAGCCTTAGTTACCCGATGGATCGTAGTACTATTTGATATCGATAGATTTTGATGCGCTTTGTTCAAGTCGTCGTAAATCTGATTGTAAACCGCATCAATACTTGGCCTGGCCAATGAAGATATCTTGGTGACATCATCTACACCTACCAACATCAAAGGTACTCCACCGTAATTATATTGGTTGATGACTGCCGTGGGATCATAAGCATAGGCACGCATTAGATCATGATAGCACAAAGCCCTTAAAAAGTAGGCTTGTCCCAGTGTATTTGCCTTCCAATTAGTTTCAAAATTCTGGGCATTCAGTGCATCAAGTATCAGGTTGGTTTGGTTAATGGCGTAATAGGCTATTTGCCAGCTTGCAAAATGGGCGTTTCTGCCATTGGTACTTTCGTTGGCCAAGTGGGAGGCATTTGCGGTGTGCTTGGCGTTATCCGAAAGCGCTTCGGATAGCGCCAGGTAGTCTCTCCCGTAAAGGGTATAATTTTGAAGTCGTGAGTAAACCGATACCAGGGCGGCCTCAATCCCTTCTTTTGAGGTTAATGCCATAGAGGAATCTATCGACTGTTTTGGATCAATTTCCAATAACTTTTCGCAGGCGCTGGAAAACAAGCTCAATGCGATGAAAACAATATAATATCTAAATTTCATGATTATCATTTTTAATTAAAAGCCCAACTGAATGCCAAAGTAATAGGATTTTGTAACGGGTATTACCCCTGTGTTGGAGTTGGTGTTACTGCCTACTACATAAAACTCCGGATCGTAACCTGTAAATTTTGTCCATGTGTAGAGGTTATTTCCCTGCACAAACAATTTTGCGCTTCTTACTTTTAGTTTAGAGCTCCATTTTTGTGGAACCGTATAAGCGAGGTTGATATTTTTTAGCCTGATGTATGAACCATCCTGCAAATATCTGGTAGAGGCCAAATCGCCTCTGGCGCTGTTTCTTTCCGCTGCATTGTCTATAGGCCGCGGCACTGAAGTAATCTGGCCTTCGTGTGTCCAACGATTGTTGTAATACAGGAGCATGCTATTGATTTGCGAGTCGCCCTTTCTGGACATTGTTCTTCCCATGTTATCGTAAACCGTACGGCCATAATCATATTGAAAAAACACGCCCAATGAAAACCCTTTATAATCGAACGTATTGTTTAGGCCTCCAAAAAAGTCTGGCAGTTCATTGGGGAAACCATAAGGCGCATAGTCCGAGGTTTGCATTGCCCCTGGGTTATAGGTGTAGTTTCCTGTTTTATCGTACCAAACGGCACGGCCCGTAGCAGCATTTACGCCTGCATACTGCGGCAATACAAAAGTTCGCAGCGAATATCCTACCCTAACGGTATTGTCCCCTGGCAGTTCTGTTAAGTGATCATACAATTTTTTAACTTCATTGCGCTGGAAAGAGATGTTAAAGGTGGAAGTCCATTTGAAGTTTTTGGAACTGATCCAATTGCTTCCAACCTCAAACTCCAAACCTTGGTTAACCACTTCGCCCAGGTTTTGGTAAATGTCATTATAACCTCCGGCCCAGGCCACCGGTTTGCTCAACAAGAGGTCTGTACTTTTACGGCTATACGCTTCAACAGCCCCAAATACCTTGTTCCTAAACAGGGTATAATCCAAGCCAAGGTTTAAGGTTACGTTACGCTCCCATCTTAATTTAGAATTTCCCAGTGTATTAGCCCTGATACCTGCTTGCCCATTGTAAGAAACTCCGCCACCGTACAACGATCGAGAATCGAAATTACCTATTTGGTCGTTACCGGTTTCACCATAGCCAATGCGCAGCTTCAATTGGTTGATTAATGATTTATTGGCGATAAAATCTTCCCTGGAGATATCCCAGCCCAATGAAATTGCAGGGAACCAACCAAATTTAGTGCCCGAGCCAAACCTCGAAGAACCATCGTAGCGAATAATACCTGATGCCATATATTTACTATCATAGTTGTAGTTGGCCTGAAAAAAGCTTCCCAACCTTTTAAAACCAGTCCAAGAAGAGGAAGCAGAAGTAATGGTAGCCGCCGAGGCCATTTGCTGGAACAGGTGGTTTGGAAATCCCTCACCGGTAACATTACTGCTCTGATTTTCGAAAGACCTGTATTCTACCCCCAAAAGTGTATTTAATTGATGCTTGCCTTTTAACTGCGGATCGAACTGTAAAACGTATGAAGTAGTAAACGTAATGGGCTTGAACTGATACTCGGTTAAAATGCCTTTTCTTTGGTAACCGTCAATACTCCTCGGATCGTAATACTGACGGGCGGATATGTCCCGATAATCCAAGCCCACTAAACCTTTAAGAGACAGGTGGTCTAAAATCCTGTATTTCACCTGTAGATTTCCAAACAAGCTATTGTTTTTCTCTAACGATTCGTTTAATTCAGTTGAGTGCAGGGTGTTTCTGGTAAAAGTTCCCGGAAATCCGGTATAGCTCATATTGTAAGAGCCATCTTCATTATAGATGGGAAGAAAAGGCAAAATCATTGGATTTGCATAACTGGGCGCCGAAAACTGGGTAGTTGTTCCGGCCGAGCCCAAGGGGCCATGTTGCTTTATGGCAGAAAGATTGATGCTTGACAAAACCTCTATTCTGCTGGTGAGCTTGTTGGCATAATTCAAATTAACTGTACCACGTGAAAAATCAGAACCGATAATACTTCCTTCGGTATCTTCCCAGCTGCCAGAAAACCGATAATTACTTTTCTCGGTCCCTCCGGATATGGCCAAATCATATTTTCCGGTTTTTCCGTCGGTGTAGGCTGCCCGTTGCCAATCATAAGTTTTTAAAGCGGCAATATCCTGTGCGGTGTAGGTAGTAGGTAGCTGAGATTGGGTCAGCACCTGATTCCAAACCTGTGCATCGGTAAATGTTGGATTGTAATTTTTGATGGCTTCGTACCTGGCATTAAGATATTGCTGAGAATTCATCATATCCAGCAAATTGATGGGCTTTACACCGCCTCCCCTGTAACTTAATTCAACACTTGGTTTTCCTTGCTTACCTTTTTTTGTGGTAATTAAAACTACGCCGTTTGCCGCCTGTGCCCCATAAACGGAAGCCGCTGCTGCATCTTTTAAAACTTCGATAGATTGAATATCTTCTGGATTGATATTGGCCAATGGATTGCTGGAAACGGTGCTCGAGGAGTTTTCAGTGTTCACAATTAATCCGTCAACGATATACAAGGGTTCGGTACCGGCAGAGATAGAGCCCTGCCCCCTAATCTCAACTTTGATTGCAGCACCGGGTATGCCCACACGGGACTGGATGTTTACCCCGGCCATGCGTCCCTGCATGGCGCCATCAATACTGGTGGACATTGCCCCGGCAATATCCGAAGCCTTAACAGAGGAAATGGACCCCGTAATTTCCCGCTTTTTCTGTACGGTGTAGCCTGTCACCACTATTGCGTCTAAATTGGCCATATCTTCCTCTAGCGCAATATCCAACCTAGTGGCATTTCCCAGCATCAGCTCTTGCTGTTTATAGCCTATAAAGAATACTTGGATAACATCCTCAGGTTTTACATTTTTTAGGAGAAATTTCCCCTGTTGGTCTGTGGTGGTTCCCAAGTTAGTTCCCTTGATCTTTACAGAAGCGCCTATCAAGGGCAGCTTAGTAGTCCTGTCTACTACCGTACCTGGCACCTCGTTATTTTGATGGATCACTTCAGCGGGAGCAGCTTGTCCCAGCTGCCTGTCGTAGATAATAACAATGGTCTTGTTCTTTAATTTATAGGATAGGCCATTTTTTAACAAAACTTCGTTAAGTACTGCGGGCAGCGCCGTTTTGTGGAATTCCACATCTATGGTTTTGCCCATCAGCTTCTCGCTATATTTGTAAAAAAGATTATAGCCGGTTTGCTTTTCCACTTCGCCCAGGACTTTCTCTATGGAGATATTTTTCGCGGATAAGGTTACGGTTTGCGAAAAAGTTTTTGCACTGGCATGCAAAAAGCTAAAGATCAATAGCGCTACGACCAGTTTCATCAATAAAAAGATTTTCCGATACCGTTCGGACACAAAAAAGCATCCTACATCTAAATTTAAATGCATAGTGTTTGGTTGTTTTAGATAATAGTTTGAAAGTTGATTAACTCACCTCCTTAAGTGGCCTAGGCACCAATAAGGCTATGTATCTAAATGACGACTATAGCATTAAATAGGGTAACAGTTTTTTAAATTTTAGTTATTTACCATTGGTAACGCGTAGTTTCCTGTCTTTCAAGGTAACTTTTAAACCGCCTTCGTTAAAAATAGAGATCAGTTCTGCGATACCGGCAGATCGCTGTATCTTACCTACAAACAGCTCATCCCTGAAGGCACTGTCGTAAACCACTTCTACATCGTACCAACGTTCCACCTGTCGCATGATCTCACTTACCGTCAGTTTATCGAATTTGAAATAGCCATTTTTCCAGGCTACCGCCTGCGCAACATCCACCTGCTTAACATTAATGGTATGCTTACCCACCTGGGCCTCCTGCCCTGGCAAAATCACCTTGCTAACCGCACCTGTACTGATAGCTATGGAACCTTCAACCAAAGTGGTTTTAACAAGGCTTTCATTGGCATAAGCATTGATATTGAATACCGTTCCCAATACTTTAATCTCTTGGTCTCTTGATTTCACCACAAAAGGTGTCATTTTACGATGTGCAACTTCAAAATATACTTCGCCCTCAATTTCAACTGATCTGGTATTGCCGCTAAACAATAAGGGAAATTTCAACTTAGAAGCCGAATTGAGCCATACCTTTGTCCCATCAGAAAGCATTAACTGATACGTTCCGCCTTTTGGAGTTTCTAAAGTGCTGTACTGGTTGGTTAAATTTTCCTTTTGTGCGATGTTCAGCTTGGTCAAATCGTAAACCAATCCTTCCCCACTTTTGGCTGATAGCACAATGCCACTTTGGGTTAAAATTTCTTCGCGATGATTGGTGTCCAATAAAATCTCCGCCCCATCAGCCATACGCAGTACAGCATGTTTATATCCCGGCAATACTGCCAACGTCCCTTCATTCGTTTTTACGCCGCCAGGTATAAAATAGTATCCGGCAAAACCCAACAACAACAATATCGCCGCATATTTCAAAAGGCTCCAATTGCTGCCAGTTTTTTTTAACGCAACTTTCTCCTTAATGGCCCTATCCATATCTTCATTTAGATAAGATTCGAGTTCGCCCTTGGATAACAAGTCAAAAAAAACCGCCAATTCTTCCTTTGTTAGCGTTTTATCAACATACCCCTTAACCAGTCTTGTATAAAATTGAGATTGCATAAAATGTAAACCTATTTATCTATAACGATATGAAGCCCTGTTAGGGTAAAAATCTATCCATAAAAATGAAGAGTACTATTTTGAGATTATTGTGTATCCTTAGTTTTTCCAGAACGTTTTTTTTGAGTTTCTTTACGGTGGCTACCATGTGGTGTTTAACCGTGTTTTTAGAGATATTTAGTTCCTTGGACACCTCTTCATAGCTTTTTCCCTCTTGCCTGCACATATAAAATACTTTCTGCGAAGTTTCTGGGAGCTTTGCCAGCTGCTGTTTCAAAAACACAAAATACTCTTTTTCGTGAGCCAAGGCCTCTATCCCCTGGTGATAGTTCTTAAATTCTCGGATCATTTCATCCGGCATCAGCTCTATCCGTTTTATTTTTTTCAGGCAATCTAATGAAGCATTTTTAGCCATACGGAACAAATAGGCTTCAAGCGCCTCAATATGGCTCAATTGAGCTCTATTGTTCCAAATTTTTACAAATAGGTCTTGAACAATGTCTTCGGCAATAGTTTCGCTATGTACATAACGCTGCACAAACCTTTTAAGTTGCTTGGAATGGGTGTTATATAAATGGCTAAAGATCTTATTTTCTTCGACAGATAAATCTTCATTAAAAAATGTAAATGTCGAATCTAGCCCGTCATACATAGCTATAAAGATTAGTTTGTTTACCTCTAAGTTAAACAAATATGCCATTTTAAACAACAAACTTAGCTTTAAGCGCAAATACACAGGCAGCTTTGGTGTTAATTACCATATATCAATATTCAAGTAGTGATTTCTTTCTAACTTCGTTGATATCATTAAAAATCCAAGATCATGAAAGAAGAATTTATCCACCTGCCTCTGTTCAAAAATGAAGAGAAACAACGTTTCGAGCTCACCGTAGATGGCCACACGGCATTTATCGATTACGAAGAAAGCGAGAAAATCATCAAGCTCATCCACACCGAAAGCCCCGAAGCACTAGCTGGAAGAGGAGTAGCAACCGCATTGATTGAAAAAACGCTAAACTATTTGGAAGAAAATGCTTATGCACTGGTTCCTTTATGTCCTTTAGTTTTTGCTTACGTGAAAAGACATCCGGAGTGGAAAAGGTTGGTACCCGCTAAATATCTAAGGCTTTTTGATAGATAGATAGATATTTTATAAGCATTTCCCGTTCTGATTAAGAATAATTATCTTCATGTTCAGAATAATTACGCTCATGAAAAAACTATGGCTTAGTCTCTTAATCATGATGGGAAGCTTTTACACAAAAGCCCAGTCGTTAAGATATTTTGGTTCGGACAATAACGAAATTTCAAAGGAAAAATTTGATGAGACATTAGAAACAGGAAAATTTCTACGAATGCCTGGTGACTCCATCAACCACACAAAGCTCATTCTTAGAGAAGAAAAAGGAAAACTTGCAGACTATGCCGCATTTAAAAAAGCAATAGAGTCGCAAACTAGAAAAAAGCTTTCGGAAATTTCGCCTACTGTATTTATTTACTATCCAGGTAAAGATCCATGCAACACTTCCGGTGCTGCTACACCCGCATCAAAAAGGGCTTGGCATGAGGAACTACAAAAAGGTGTTTGGAAATTATGCGAAACAAAGCCTTTGTACGTCACCAAGAACATCAATGACATGGATAGCACAGGTTCGTCTGTATTGCCCTGGATTAACGATCCTGAACATATCGTAGAAAAAACTTTCTTTAAGCAGCACTATCCTTGTGGAAGCTTTGTAGTGATTGCTCCAAATGGCGATTACCTTAGTCATTTTGGAGAATACGCCAAGGATAGCGTTTGGAAAGCTGTAAAACAAATCAAGAAACAAATGGGCAAAACTGGAGATGAAAGCTAAGCTTTAACACTGCTTCAAACACAACATCCATTTGATCAATATCCACAGCCAAAATTTGCAAGCATTTTCTGACATTTCTCACTTTTAGGCAGAAAATCTTAAAATTTACAATGCAAGCATAATATCTATACCGAATACCAATTCCATATTTGGTCTACTTTCTATAGTGTTTTAGGAGAACAAAAGCTTATTTCTTAAAATTTAAATTTGCAAAACAATAAAAAAATAGAATTTTATTTCAAATTAAATATTTTCATTTTGTCTATTGCTATTTTTTGAACCAAATACTAAATTGGTATTTATAAAAAAAGCACAAAATAATTAGCCCAGTAAAAAATGAAATTCACCAGCTTAAATAGCCTTGTCCTCCTCAGCGGTATTACCGAGGTGCTGCTGCTTAATGTGGTACTTTCATACCAGAGTAAGGGTTTCTTATAAGATATTGATATAACATCTAAAAAGCGTCCCCTTCTTCAAAAAATGGGACGCTTTTTTTAAACATAGCAAAATGAATTATTACAATTCGAACACGGTAATTTATTTAAATGGCCAGTTTGTAAAGGCCAACGAAGCCAAGACCGATTTATATGGACAATCGCTTCACTACGGCTTTGCAGCATTTGAGGGCATTAGGGCCTATAAAACCCATAATGCCACCCGTATTTTCAAGGCCAGAGAGCATTTCGAGCGGCTAAAACGCTCCTGCGAACTAACAGGCATTCCATTTAATTGGGACATTAATGACTTGATTAGACAAACTTACCGCCTACTCGAACTGAATAATTTAAAAGACGCCTACATCCGTCCGCTGGTTTTTAGCGAGCCGCAAATGACATTGGTTGCCCCGGTGCGTACCTCTATCATGCTTTGCGCATGGGAATGGGGAGCTTACTTGGGCGACAGACAGTTGAAAGTGTGCATCTCGCCTTTTGAGCGCCCAAATCCAAAATCCATAAAAATTGAAGCAAAAATCAGCGGCAACTATGTCAATTCCATTTTAGCTACCTCAGATGCCAAAAACAAAGGTTTTGACGAAGCCCTGTTGTTAGATGCCAGCGGCCATGTAGCCGAGGCTCCCGGGGCAAATATCTTTATTGAAAAAGGAGGAAAACTTTATACGCCCGCCAAAGGAAACATTTTACCTGGCATCACTAGAGCAACCATGATGGAACTTTGCCGGGTGTTAGACATCGAAGTGATTGAAAAAGAGATCACAGTGGATTTCTTAAGAGAAGCAGATGGCGCCTTTTTTTGCGGAACCGCAGTAGAAGTAGTAGGCATTCACACCGTTGATGATGTCGTATATAGACAAAGATGGAGGGATAGCATTGGTGCTACCTTGCAAAGAGCATATAAAAACCTGGTACTGGAGAAAGTGAACTACGAAGTGATCATTTAATTTCTCTTCTTGATAATTTGTTAGTATGTTTGGCTGAAACAAAAACCACACATGCGTTTAAATACAGTCATTATTAACAACATTATCATTATTCCTCACCAGAGGGAAGGCAATCGTTGTATATAATGAAAAAGATACTATAGCGAAACCGCCTCCCAAAAAGAGGCGGTTTTTTTTTGAATTGAACAGAACAAACAACAATATAAATGGAATTAAATAAATACAGTAAGACTTTTACGCAAGATCCAACACAACCCGCAGCACAAGCGATGCTTTATGGAATTGGTTTAACTGATGCCGATATGGCCAAAGCTCAAGTGGGCATTGCAAGTATGGGTTATGATGGCAACACTTGTAACATGCACTTAAATGACTTAGCCGCTGTGGTTAAAAAAGGGGTCTGGAACAACGATTTAGTGGGTCTTACTTTTAATACCATTGGCGTAAGTGATGGCATGAGCAATGGCACCGAAGGCATGCGCTACTCGTTGGTAAGCCGCGATGTCATTGCCGACAGTATCGAAACCATTTGTGGTGGCCAATACTATGATGGTGTAATTGCCATCCCGGGTTGTGACAAGAATATGCCAGGTGCCATTATGGCCATGGCTCGTTTAGATCGCCCTTCTATTATGGTATACGGCGGAACTATCGCACCAGGCCATTACAAAGGTGAAGAATTAAACATCGTTTCTGCTTTTGAAGCTTTAGGCCAAAAAATCTGTGGCAATTTATCAGACGAAGACTATCAAGGCATTATTAAACATACCTGCCCTGGTGCTGGTGCCTGCGGCGGAATGTACACGGCTAATACCATGGCTTCTGCCATTGAGGCACTAGGGATGAGCTTACCTTATTCGGCCTCTAACCCAGCCATTAGTGAAGAAAAGAAAAACGAATGTTTAGATGCAGGTAAATATATCCGCATCCTTTTGGAAAAAGACATCAAACCTTCGGATATCATGACCCGGAAGGCTTTTGAAAATGCCATCCGCACCATTATCGTTTTAGGCGGAAGTACGAATGCGGTATTACATTTTATCGCAATAGGTAAGGCTATTGGCGTTGAAGTTTCACAGGATGATTTCCAACGCATGAGCGACATCACTCCTGTATTGGCAGATTTTAAACCTAGTGGTAAATTCCTAATGCAAGATTTACATCAGTTTGGTGGAACACCTGCGGTGATGAAATATATGCTGGATGAGGGCATGCTACATGGCGATTGCTTAACGGTTACTGGAAAAACCGTGGCAGAAAACCTGAAAGATGTAAAATCAATTATCGACTATAACCAACCGATTATACAAAAATTAGATAACCCGGTTAAAGCGACTGGTCACTTACAGATTTTGTACGGAAACCTGGCAGAAAAAGGTTCGGTAGCCAAAATCTCTGGAAAGGAAGGCGAGAAATTCGAGGGCCCTGCAAGAGTTTTCGATGGTGAGCAAGATTTAGTGGCTGGGATCGCCTCTGGTCGAATTAAGCCAGGTGACGTAGTGGTGATAAAAAACGAAGGCCCTGTGGGTGCACCAGGTATGCCAGAAATGTTAAAACCCACTTCGCTAATTATTGGTGCCGGCTTAGGCAAAAGCGTTGCCCTAATTACCGATGGCCGTTTCTCTGGGGGCACGCATGGTTTTGTAGTGGGCCACATTACACCAGAAGCTTACAAAGGTGGTTTAATTGGCCTAGTAGAAGACGATGACATCATTGTGATTGATGCGGTAAATAATAAAATTACGCTACAGGTTAGCGACGAAGTCATCGCTGAACGCCGAGCGAAATGGCAGCAGCCTAAACTGAAAGTCAGCAAGGGCGTATTATTTAAATATGCCCGTACCGTTTCAGATGCTGCCGGAGGTTGTGTAACCGACGAAGCCTAACAATTAACCTAAACCGAAAACTTCCATTCATAAAATATAGAATTATGGAAACCTTACAAGATACAGAGACGAAAAAGACAACCACAAGCTCCCCTACCTTTAAAGGTTCGGGTTCGCAAATGTTGTTGAATGCCCTTATTGAGGAAGGCGTAAGTACCATTTTTGGCTATCCAGGTGGTGCAATTATGCCTATTTACGATGCGCTTTACGATTATGCAGACAAGCTAGAACATATTTTGGTACGCCATGAGCAAGGTGGTATTCACGCTGCCCAGGGTTATGCCCGCACCAGTGGCAAAGTAGGTGTTGCTTTTGCCACAAGTGGCCCAGGTGCAACCAACTTGGTTACTGGTTTAGCTGATGCACAAATTGATAGCACGCCTATTGTTTGTATCACTGGACAGGTATTTGCCCACCTATTGGGAACGGATGCTTTCCAGGAAACTGATGTGATTAACATTACTACACCGGTAACCAAATGGAACTACCAAATTACCGATGCAAAGGAAATCCCTGAAGTATTGGCGAAAGCTTTTTACATTGCTAAAAGCGGCAGGCCAGGTCCCGTATTGATTGACATTACCAAAAATGCGCAGCTACAAATTGAAGAGTTTGAAGCTTACGTAAAATGTAACCATATCCGCAGTTACCGACCTAAACCAAAAGTGAGGGTTGAGTTTATTGAGGAGGCCGCCAAATTAATTAACAGCGCTCAAAAGCCTTTTGTATTGTTTGGGCAAGGGGTGATTTTGGGCAATGCCGAAAAAGAATTTAAAGCATTTATCGAAAAAACTGGGATTCCTGCGGCCTGGACCATTATGGGCGAAGGCGCCATTCCAACCGACCACCCGCTAAATGTAGGGATGTTGGGGATGCATGGCAATTACGGGCCAAATGTTTTAACGAACGAAGCGGATGTCATTATCGCTATCGGAATGCGTTTTGATGACCGTGTAACTGGCCGTTTGGATAAATATGCGAAACAGGCAAAAATTGTTCACTTGGATATTGACCCTGCGGAAATTGATAAAAACGTTAAAGCCGAAGTGGGTGTTTGGGGCGACTGCAAAGAGACACTTCCAATTTTAACCAACCTGGTTAAACAAAACAGACATGAGGCTTGGGTTGCACAATTTAGAGATTATAATCAACAGGAAATAGACCAGGTCATTACACCTGAATTATACCCTGCGGGTGAGGAAATGACCATGGGCGAAGTTTTACGAACCTTAAACGAGCTTACCGGTGGCGATGCAGTCATTGTTACGGATGTTGGTCAGCACCAAATGGTGGCTTGCCGTTATGCTAAATTTAACAAAACACGTAGCAATGTTACTTCTGGTGGTTTAGGGACCATGGGCTTTGGTTTACCTGCCGCTATTGGTGCCAAATATGGTGCTCCAGAGCGTACGGTAGTGGCCATTATCGGTGATGGTGGTTTCCAAATGACGCCACAGGAACTAGGTACCATTATGCAGTTTGGTGCAGCCGTAAAAATCCTGATTTTAAACAACCAGTTCTTGGGAATGGTGCGCCAGTGGCAGCAATTGTTCCACGATAAGCGCTATTCGTTTGTGAATATTACCAGCCCTGATTTTGTGGCTTTAGCTAAATCATACTACATCGAAGCGAGTAAAGTAGACCAAAGAGCTGAACTTAAAAAGGCTTTGGAGACGATGATTAATCACCAAGGTTCATACCTTTTAGAGGTAATGGTTGGCAAGGAAAACAACGTTTTCCCGATGGTACCGCAAGGTTGCAGTGTAAGTGAAATTAGATTGAAATAATTAGAGCAAAGAACAAGGATCAAAGAGCAACGATTAAAAGTATAGACATCATGTCTTTGATCCTTGTTCCTTTATCCTTAATCCACAGAAACAATGAGTAACGACACCATAAAATACATTCCTGGCGATGCCAATTACGAAGGTAAGCAGGACTTCACCATCACTGTTTACGCCGAAGACAGGGTTGGTTTACTGAACCGTATCTCGATTATATTTTCGAAAAGAAAGATCAACATCGACAGTTTAAACACGTCTCCGTCGGAGATTGCGGGCATACACCGTTTTACCATTTTAATTAACGAAAGTTATGAAGTGGTAAGAAAGTTGGCACGCCAGATTGAGAAACAGGTTGAGGTGCTGAAAGTGTACTTCAATACGGATAGCGAAGTGATTTGGCAGGAACTGGCACTTTACAAGGTATCCACCGAAGAGATTACCGAGAAAGTAACGGTAGAGCGTTTGTTGAGACAATATGGCGCTACTGCGGTAGTGATTAGAAAAGATTATACCGTTTTCTCGGTAACTGGCCATAAGGAAGAAACGGATGCTTTGGTAAAAGCCCTTGAGCCTTATGAACTGATTGAATTTGTTCGCTCGGCAAGGGTGGCCATCATTAAAGATAGCGCTGGTTTCCACGAAAAACTGAAAGAGTTTGAGGCTGAGGAACCCGGGGAAGAGCGTGTAGAAAACGAGTTTCTGGATAAGGGCGATAAGATTTTTACGATGTAAATCGTCGGGAAGTTGGAAAAGACCGAAAGTTAGGACGATTGAGTACCATATCTTGCGGACTTTTCGGGCTTACGGACTGAAGTTAACTAAACCCGATTGAAGCGGAAATACTTTTTGGTGATCTAGCGAGAAAAGATTGCCACGTGGTTCCTCCTCGCAATGACGAAAAAGGAGCGAATGACAGAAAGCCAAAAAGATTAGAGCGAAAAGCGGGACTACCTTAACCGAAGCGCACAGAACCATGCTTTACAAGAAAATAGCGCAAGGATTAAAGAGCAAAGAATAAAGACCAATAGTATAATTATCGGTGAAATCACAAAATCTGTGTAATCAAACCGAAGGAAAAAAATTAAAACGTAAACAATAAATCAGTGTAACCGAGCTTGCGAGCTCATCGCAGATAATCACAAAATCTGTGTAATCACTAAAAAACTAAATAGAACAATGGCAAATTATTTTAACACATTACCACTTAGAGAAAAATTGAACCAATTGGGCGTATGCGATTTCATGGAAAACGACGAGTTTTTGGATGGCGTAAATGCATTAAAAGGTAAAAAGCTGGTAGTTGTAGGTTGTGGCGCTCAGGGCTTAAACCAAGGTTTAAACCTAAGAGACAGCGGTTTGGATGTATCTTATGCGTTGCGCAAGGAAGCTATCGAGCAAAAAAGAGATAGCTGGAAAAATGCAACGGATAACAATTTCAAGGTAGGTACTTATGAGGAATTGATCCCAACTGCTGATGTGGTGATTAACCTTACCCCGGATAAACAACACACTGCTGTAGTAAGTGCTGTAATGCCGTTGATGAAACAGGGTGCTACCCTATCTTACTCTCATGGTTTTAACATTGTAGAGGAAGGAATGCAAATCCGTAAAGACCTCACCGTAATTATGGTGGCTCCTAAATGCCCAGGTTCTGAGGTTAGAGCCGAGTATTTAAGAGGTTTTGGTGTTCCTACCTTAATTGCCGTTCACCCTGAAAACGATCCTGAAGGTAAAGGTTTGGCACAAGCTAAGGCTTACTGCGTAGGCACGGGTGGTCATAGAGCGGGTGTGTTGAAATCATCTTTTGTGGCCGAGGTTAAATCTGACTTGATGGGCGAGCAAACGATTTTGTGTGGTTTATTGCAAACTGGTTCTATCCTTTCTTTCGATAAAATGGTGGAAAAAGGAATTGACGCTGGTTATGCTTCTAAACTGGTACAATACGGTGTTGAGGTGATTACCGAAGCCTTGAAACATGGTGGTGTAAGTGGTATGATGGACCGTTTGAGCAATGTAGCTAAAATCAAAGCCTTTAAAATTTCGGAGGAGCTGAAAGATATTATGCGTCCGTTGTTCCAAAAGCACCAAGATGACATTATGAGCGGCGAATTTAGCAGCACCATGATGGCCGACTGGGCTAATGGCGATGCTAACCTATTGAAATGGAGAGCTGAAACGGGTGAAACTGCTTTCGAAAAAACACCTGCTGGTGACGTTAAAATTGGCGAGCAAGAGTACTTTGACAACTATACTTTGATGGTGGCTTTTGTAAGAGCGGGCGTTGAATTGGCTTTTGAAACCATGGTGGAAGCGGGTATTAAACCAGAAAGTGCTTATTACGAATCGTTGCACGAAACTCCACTAATTGCAAACACCATTGCTCGCAAGAAATTGTTTGAAATGAACCGTGTAATTTCTGATACTGCGGAGTACGGCTGTTACTTATTTGACCAAGCTTGTAAACCTTTATTGGCTGATTTCATGAAAACGGTTGATACTGATTTAGTAGGTAAAAACTTTAACGAGGGCAAAGATGGTTCGGTGGATAATGCTGAACTGGTAGCCATTAATGAGATTTTACGCGACCACCAAGTGGAGGTTGTAGGTAGAAAATTGCGTAAAGCAATGACTGCCATGAAGTCGATCAAGACCGCTTAATATTAAAAAGAATGTCGTCCTGAGCTTGTCGAAGGAATTCTTTTCTAATTTTACGGAAAAGTCTTCGACGGGCTCAGACTGACAAACTAACTAAAAATAATTTATAAAAAGATGGCGAAAACATTAGTAGAAAAAATATGGGACGCTCACGTAGTGAAACGTGAAGAAGGCTTTCCTGATATTTTATACATTGATACGCATTTAATTCACGAGGTTACTTCGCCTCAGGCCTTTGATGGCTTGAGAAAACGTGGCATCGGGCTTTTCCGTCCGAAACAAACTGTAGCTACAGCCGACCATAACGTGCCTACTTTAAACCAGCATTTACCCATCAAGGAAGAGCTTTCCAGATATCAGGTAGATATGCTGACCAAAAACTGTGCAGAGTTTGGCGTAGAGCTTTATGGCTTGGGCCATCCTTTTCAAGGGATTGTACACGTAATTGGCCCTGAATTGGGCATTACCCTACCAGGTAAAACCATGGTTTGTGGCGACAGCCATACGTCAACCCACGGTGCTTTTGGGGCCATTGCTTTTGGTATTGGCACCTCACAAGTGGAGCAGGTTTTTGCCACGCAATGCTTGCAACAATCGAAACCTAAAACCATGAAAATTGAGGTAAATGGTGAACTGAGAAAAGGCGTTGGCGCAAAAGACATCATCCTTTACATCATCTCTAAAATTTCTGCCGCTGGTGGTACCGGTTATTTTGTAGAATTTGCAGGCTCGGCCATTCGTTCATTAAGTATGGAAGCCCGCATGACCGTTTGCAACATGAGTATCGAAATGGGTGCCCGTGGCGGTTTAATTGCACCAGATGAAACTACTTTTGAATATGTAAAAGGCAGAAAATTTGCTCCTGCTGGCGAAGAATGGGACAAAGCACTAGCTTATTGGAAAACCTTGTACAGTGATGAGGATGCAAAATTTGATGCGGTATTAACTTATGATGCGGCTGACATTGCACCAATGATTACCTACGGCACCAACCCTGGAATGGGTATTGGCATTGCCGATCATATTCCTGCAACTGCTGCACAACCAGAAACAGAACAGGCATCTTATAAGAAAGCTTTGGATTATATGGGCTTTGCCGATGACGAAAGTTTATTGGGCAAACCTGTAGATTATGTTTTCATTGGTAGTTGCACCAATTCTCGTATTGAGGATTTACGTGCCGTGGCCGAGTTTGTGAAAGGCAAACAGAAAGCCGATAACGTAGAAGTTTGGATTGTTCCAGGCTCAAAGCAAGTAGAAGCTCAAGCCATTGCCGAAGGTTTGGACAAAGTTTTTGAAGCCTCTGGTTTTCAATTACGTGAACCAGGTTGCTCGGCTTGTTTGGGAATGAACGAAGATAAAATTCCAGCAGGGAAATATTGCGTCTCTACCTCGAACAGAAACTTTGAAGGCCGCCAGGGACCAAATGCCAGAACCATGCTGGCTAGCCCGTTAACAGCAGCAGCAGCGGCGGTTACAGGTAAAATTACAGATGTAAGGGAGTTATTGGAGGCTTAAAGGCAAGAAGGTTTAAGGTTGGTCGGTCATTGCGAGGAGGAACGACAAAGCAATCTTAAAGCAAATGCCTTTTAATTACCAACATTGTAAGATTGCTTTCGTGCCTCGCAATAACGAAACAATTAAACAAAAAAAACGAGCATTATGCCAGAAATACATTGGGACAGCAAGCTTTACAACGAGCAACATCGTTTCGTATCTGATTACGGGGCGGATGTTTTGCAATGGCTTGACGCAAAAGAGGGAGAAAATATTTTAGACGTGGGTTGCGGTACTGGTGATTTAGCCGCTAAAATTCAGGAGGCTGGAGCAACTGTTTTAGGAGTTGATGCTTCTGCAGAAATGGTTGAGCTGGCCAAGCAGACCTATCCTAGCATTTCATTTGAGCAAAAAGATGCCGCTCAACTGGATTATAGTAGAGAGTTTGATGCCGTATTTAGCAATGCCACCTTCCACTGGATAGAAAACCAAAGAGGACTATTGCGCGGCATTTATAAAAGTTTAAAACATGGTGGGCGTTTAGTGGCCGAATTTGGAGGTAAGGGGAATATTAAATCTATTGTTGATGCCATTGACACTGCCGCCAAACAACTGCAATTGGAGCACAGGATCATTTCAAACTTCTGGTTTTTCCCTTCCATTAGCCATTACGCAACGCTGTTAGAATCCGCAGGTTTCGAAACAGAACAAATGTGGTTGTTTGATAGACCAACCGCATTAGTTGGTGAAGACGGCATGTTAAAGTGGATCAATCAGTTTGCACAGCATGCCTTTGTAAACCTGAACGAGGAAGAAGCCAAAGCAGTAACAGATTTAGCGGTAAGCATCCTAAAGCCTAACTATTTTAAAGATGGCGAGTGGACCGCAGACTATAAAAGATTAAGGATAAAAGCGATTAAAAAGTAATAAGTTTTAGGTGATAAGTTGTAAATCCAAACAACAAACCAACCAAAAAACGAGAAAACTATATAAATGAAAAAATTTGAAACATTAAGCTCATCGGTAGTGCCCTTATCGATTGAGAACATTGATACCGACCAGATCATCCCGGCAAGGTTTTTAAAAGCCACTACCCGTGAAGGCTTTGGGGAAAACCTTTTCCGCGATTGGCGTTATAATGGTGATAATACCCCTAAAGCAGATTTCGTGCTAAACGATCCTACTTACAGCGGCAAGATATTGGTAGCTGGCAAAAACTTCGGTTGTGGCAGTAGCCGTGAGCATGCGGCTTGGGCCATTCAAGATGCTGGCTTTGATGTAGTGATTAGCAGTTTCTTTGCAGATATTTTCAAAGGAAATGCCCTAAACAACGGCTTATTACCAATCCAAGTGAGTGACGAATTTTTAGCGGCCATTTTTGCGCAAGTAGCTAAAGATCCAAAAGCTACGTTGACGGTAAACTTAGAAGAACAAACGGTAACCATCGAGGCTACTGGTGCTCAAGAAAGTTTTGAGATCAATCCCTACAAAAAATCATGCTTGATTAACGGTTACGATGATATTGATTTTGTTCGCAGTCAAACAGATTTGATTGAAGAATTTGAGAAAAACAAAGTTTTTAAATTTTATTAACTGCTATAATATACTTAGATAAAGCTGATGCTGAAATAAATTCAGCATGACGAGCCCCTAGCGTCACCCTGAATTTATTTCAGGGCCTGTTACACAAGCTCTTTGCATCAATGATTATAAAGTAAACATAATGAGTACTTCAATAGTTCAAATCTCCAACCTCAATTTAAAATACGGCAACAAAGCGGTGTTAAGGGATTTGGAATGGACTATCCAGGCGGGAGAAAACTGGTTGTTGACTGGCCTTAGCGGCAGTGGTAAAACAGCCCTATTGAAAGCCATTGCGGGTATTGAAAAAAGCACCGACGAGATTGTCGTCAGTTTTGATAAACAAAGCAGTGCCAGGCCCGTCTGCCAGTACATTGCCCAATGGTATCAATTTAAAAATGTAGAAGGCGTAGCCAATTTCTACTACCAACAACGCTACAACGCACAACAAGTTCAAGATACCTTAACCGTGAATGCCGAGTTGGCCCATTACGCTAAGGAAAATCATTTGAACTTGCCCCAAGCAGAACCTATTTTAGAAGCACTTGGTTTTGCACCTCTTAAAAACGCCCAATTGATCGAGCTATCGAGTGGCGAACACAAAAAACTGCAACTGGTAAAAGCCCTATGGTTAAAACCACAGTTGCTGTTACTAGACCAACCTTACACTGGTTTAGACATCCAATCCCGTCAAAATCTGAACAACTTATTAGATGAAGTCACCAGCAATGGTGTACAAACGATCTTGATCAGCAATGAAACCGAAATCCCAGCCTGTATCAATAGGTATGCTGAAATCGTTGACGGACAACTGGAGGAACATTTCACCTTCTGTAGCAGAAAGGAAATTGTCATTGAAGATCGACCTATTCCTGAGTTTTTACATCAAGCGCCACCTTCGAGCAGTGAAACCTTGATCAAAATGGTAGGTGTAAACATCAACTATGGCGAAAAGCAGGTGCTTAAAAACGTAGACTGGGAAATTAAAGCAGGCGAAAAATGGCTGCTACAAGGTCATAACGGATCAGGAAAATCAACTTTGTTAAGCTTGATCAATGGCGACCATCCTCAGGCCTATGCCAACGAGATTTATCTTTTCGGCAACAAACGTGGCTCGGGCGAAAGTATTTGGGACATTAAAGAGCACATTGGTTTAATCTCCCCTGAATTACATTGGTATTTTGATTTTAATGCCACCGTTTGGCAAAGCATCGCCTCTGGCTTTTTCGACAGCATTGGACTGTACAAAGAAATTGGCTGGCACAAACGCACACAGGTAGATGAACTCATTGAGTACTTTGGACTAACTGCTAATAAAAATGATTTATTGGCGCAACTGCCCTTGGGGAAACAGCGCTTGGTTTTATTGGCCAGAACGGTCATTAAAAATCCAGAGTTGTTGGTACTGGATGAACCTTGCCAAGGTTTAGATGCGCACCAAACCCTTCAATTTAACACCTTAATTGATGGTTTGTGCACCACCAACAGAACCTTGATTTATGTATCGCACAGCGATGACCAACTACCGAAAAACCTAACGCACCAATTATTACTCAGCAAAGGCGAAGTGATACATAACAAGATTTATAAAAAGAGAGAAGAATTAGAAAGCGTGATTTAGAAAGCTTAACCCTTAAACCGATGAGATTGCTTCGTACCTCGCAATGACGGAACTATTGTCGTCTTTGCGAGGAGGAACGACGAAGCAATCTCCAAGAATTAAGCGTGATAATTGTCGCACGAAAACATATCACATACAATGAAAAAAAACATATTAGTAATACCTGGTGATGGCATTGGCCAAGAAGTAACCCAATGGGGAAAAGCAGCGCTAGCGCAAATCGCAAAAAACTACGGCCACGAATTTACTTTCGACGAGGCCTTGATGGGCCACGCAGCCATTGAAGTAACGGGCAATCCACTCCCTGAGGAAACTTTAGAAAAAGCACGTAAAAGCGATGCGATTTTATTCGGGGCCATTGGTCATGCGATGTACGACAATGATCCTTCTTTAAAGGTTAGACCAGAACAAGGCTTACTAAAAATCAGAAAAGAACTGGGCTTATATGCGAACCTTCGCCCTATCCTCTTATTCGACGAATTACTGGAAGCATCCAGCATCAAAGCGCACATCTTAAAAGGCACCGATATTTTATTTTTCAGAGAATTAACAGGTGATGTTTACTTCGGGGAAAAGAAACGTTCGGAAGACAGAAACACCGCTTCAGATTTGATGATTTACCACAGATATGAAGTAGAACGCATTGCACACAAAGCTTTCCAGGCCGCACAACAACGCAGCAAAAGATTGTGTTCGGTAGATAAAGCGAACGTACTGGAGTCTTCTCGTTTATGGCGCGAAACGGTGCAGGAAATTGCCAAACAATACCCTGATGTAGAAACCGAGCACATGTTTATCGACAATGCGGCCATGCAGTTGATTAAAAATCCGAAGAAATTTGACGTGGTACTAACCGCCAACCTTTTTGGCGATATCCTCACTGATGAAGCTTCGCAAATTGCGGGTTCAATGGGTATGCTAGCTTCTGCCTCTGTAGGTGATGGGGTAGGCTTTTACGAACCTATCCACGGTTCGGCCCATGATATTGCAGGCAAAAACCTGGCTAATCCATTGGCTTCTATCCTATCGGCAGCGCTGATGTTAGAAATTAGTTTCGGCCTACCAGAAGAAGCAAAAGCCCTGGTGAGCGCTGTGGACCAAGCCTTAAAAGATGGTTACCGAACTGGCGACATTGCCGACCAAAATACCGAAGCCAGCAAAATATTAGGCACCCAAGAAATGGGACAATTAGTATTAAAATATTTAGCACAATAACCTAAACCTAAAAACTTATGTTACACGACCCAAATAAAGTACACATTTTTGACACCACCTTGCGTGACGGCGAGCAGGTGCCAGGTTGCCAGTTGAGCACCCCTCAAAAAATTGAAATTGCGAAATCGTTGGAACTACTAGGTGTAGATGTAATTGAGGCAGGCTTCCCTGTTTCTAGCCCTGGCGATTTTAATAGCGTAATTGAGCTATCGAAAGCAGTGAACGACCCTATTATTTGTGCCTTAACCAGAGCCAATAAAAATGATATTGATGTGGCGGCCGATGCGCTACGTTATGCCAAAAGACCTCGTATCCACACGGGTATCGGTTCTTCTGATATGCATATTAAAACCAAGTTCAACAGCACTAGGGAAGAAATTTTAGAGCGTGCCATTGAAGCCGTAAAGTATGCCAAGAAATATGTTGAAGATGTAGAGTTTTATGCGGAAGATGCTGGTCGTGCAGATATTGAGTATTTAGCAAAGATGATTGAAGCGGTAATTGCCGCTGGTGCTACCGTGGTAAACATTCCAGATACCAATGGTTACTGCTTGCCAGATCAATACGGTTCAAAAATCTTATACTTAAAAGAGAACGTAAAAAATATTGACAAGGCCATCATTTCTTGCCACTGCCATAACGATTTAGGTTTAGCTACGGCCAACTCTATTGCTGGTTTACAAAATGGTGCCCGCCAGGTGGAATGTACCGTTAACGGGATCGGTGAGCGTGCCGGCAACACTTCGATGGAGGAAGTGGTGATGATTTTAAAAACGCACAAAACCTTGGGACTACATACCAACATCAATACACAGGGCTTTTACGAAATCAGCCACCAAGTGCGTAGCCTAATGAATATGCCGGTACAACCTAACAAAGCCATTGTTGGCGCCAATGCCTTTGCACATAGTTCGGGCATTCACCAAGATGGTTTCTTGAAAAATCGTGAAAACTACGAAATCATCAGACCAGAGGATGTGGGTTTTCCTGATGCCACCATTGTACTTACCGCCAGAAGTGGCCGACATGCTTTGAAACACCACTTAGACCGATTAGGCCATGCTTTGGATAAAGAGCAATTGGCGGTGGTTTATACCGCATTCTTAGACTTAGCAGATAAAAAACAAGGTATTGAAGATGGGGATTTAAACGAGCTGGTGGCTTTGCATTTAGCAACTAAATTGAGCTAAGCTTTTCTTTGAATAACGTAGTTCCGTAGCCATTTTCGTTATTGCGAGAGTTTACTCCGAATTGTCGGAGAGGAATGAGAGCTTATCCCGACATTTCGGGAAAGCAATCTTAAAGCGATAGAAAGTAAAAAACTAAATTAAGGGCGGTAGAATTTCATTTCCTCCCCCTTACCCCCTCGGAGAGGGGGACATACAAATTGCCTAACCGCCATGTGTCCCCCTTTGGAGGGGGTTGGGGGAGGATTTACAAGCATTGCATAAAGTTAACTAAACCTGATAGTAGTGGAAAGCTTTTTGTTAGCACAACCAACCGTTGAATGTCATGCTGAGCTTGTCGAAGCATCTGTAAGCGATGAAAATCCTTCGGCAAGCCCAGCATGACAGCACCAACAAAAACTTGCAACGAATAGCAGGACTACCGCAACCAATGAAAAGCCAAACTGCTTTTCAAAAAAATAAAAATTAAAAGTCCCGTAGATACGGGATTAAGCATATGGATACAACGACAACACATACTTTCGACTTCGACAAAGCTTTTGCCACCTTAAAAGGGGTGGTAAAAAGAACTCCTTTGGAGTATAATGCAGGACTTTCTTTAAAGTACAATGCCAATATTTATTTGAAGCGGGAGGATCTGCAAATTGTACGTTCTTACAAATTACGCGGTGCCTATAACAAAATCAGTGGTTTAACTGCCGATCAATTAAAAAATGGCGTAGTATGCGCCAGTGCGGGCAACCATGCGCAGGGAGTAGCTTATTCCTGCAAAAAGCTAGGCATCAAAGGCGTTATCTTTATGCCCGAAATTACACCCAAACAAAAAATTACCCAGGTAAATATGTTTGGCGGCGATAACGTTGAAGTGATTTTAATAGGCGATACTTTTGACGATTGCTTGAAAGAAGCCTTAGCTTACAGCGAAGAAAAATCCGCCACATTCATCCCTCCGTTTGACGATGAGAAAGTGATTGAAGGACAAGCTACGGTAATGATGGAGGTTTATCAGGACTTGCCCGAACTGGATGCCATTGTGGTGCCCATTGGCGGTGGCGGCCTGGCCTCTGGCGTAACCGCTTACCTGCAAACCGTAAAACCCAATGTGAAGGTTTTTGGGGTAGAGCCCTTAGGTGCACCCTCATTAAGTGAAGCCTTAAAACATGGCGGGCCAGTAACCGTAGAAAACATAGAGCGTTTTGTTGACGGTGCCGCCGTGAAAAGAATGGGCTGGATTACCTACAAATATTGCAGCGATTTATTGAGTTCTACTTATTTGATCCCAGAGGGACAGATTTGTACCACCATTTTAAAACTATACAACGAAGACGCCATTGTGGTAGAACCTGCGGGAGCTTTATCGGTAGCCGCATTGGAGCAGGTAAAAGATCAGATTGTTGGCAAAACGGTAGTTTGTATTGTGAGCGGCGGAAACAACGATATTGAGCGCATGCAGGAAATCAAAGAGAAGTCGTTGCTTTTCGAGGGATTGAAGCATTACTTTATTGTACGTTTTCCGCAGCGCCCAGGAGCTTTAAAACTTTTTGTGAACGAGGTTTTAGGCCCACAGGATGATATTACCCGTTTCGAGTTCATTAAAAAAACCAACCGCGAAAACGGGCCTGCTTTAGTAGGCATTGAATTGGCCAAAAAAGAAGATTATGCAGGCATTTTACAACGCTTAAAGGAATTTAAGTTTGATGTAATTGAATTGAACCAAGACGCAACTTTGTTTGAGTATTTGGTTTAACACAAATTTCGTCATTGCGAAGCACGAAGCAATCTTTCTTTCTGTCATTCTGAGCGAAGCGAAGAATCTGTATACGAGTAGCACTAAATAAAAGATTCCTCCTAACGTCGGAATGACACAATGTTGTAAGATTGCTTCGTGCCTCGCAATGACGAGTGTAATAGCAAAGCTTTTCCATTATTTTTTTATATTAAGTAAATAGGAGGCAAATATTGTCTCCTATTCTTCTTTAAAAAAGCTCCAAAAAATATCCATTTTAACAACCATAAAGAATAGTTAAAAAAATAACTGCACATTTTTTTGATTACAAAAGTTTAAAAAAAGGCCTAAAAACAACTAAAAACAAAGCTTATTGATTTTTGTTTATTAAACTTTGTGTTTTGGCACAAGCCTTACAAATATTTTGGCAATAGTTTTGTTATAAGCTTAACCACACACAAATGAAACTTGAATTTGAAATATCCTACTGCACACACATAGGAGTTTCTAAACCAAAAACAAACCACACACAAAATGAAAAAACTAACCCTACTCCTACTCTGCGTTGCCACACTAGGTTTGGCTTCATGCAAGAAAGACACCATTATTAACCAAGCTCCTAATATTACTATTGTAAGAGATATTGCTCCTTCTCAATGGGTCCCAAGTAATGATGGATTAACATTCAGTGCTACAGTTATCGATAAATTAATTGACAAATACCATGTTGATAATGAAGGAACATTAGTTTATATCTCCTATAATAGTGGCCAAAGCTATATACAGCTCCCATTTGTTTATAATGTAGATGCTTACAGTTATGAGGTTTACAATGGCGGACTGTCAATAGATATCCAAAGTTCAGATTATCAAGACAGAGCTCCAATTAAACCAACTTCAACTGTTCGAGTAAAAATTATACTTATTGCATCGGAGTAAAACAATCTGATGATAATTCAAAAAACGGTCAATGTGTACAAACATTGGCCGTTTTTTTGTGCCTTTCTCCTCCCAAACTTTTACAGCTCCCCATATTCCGTCAAAGGCTGTAATAACTCGCAAACAGTTCATCGATAAATGCCTCCTAAGCAGTACAAAAATCAAACGTTTGCGTTCAAAAACACACGGAAAAGTTACATACCTATCTGTAGTACCTTATATGTATGCTAAAAGCATCTATCCTATCATTTGTCATCTGAAAAACATGCCCCATTGCGCAAGCGTTTGCGCTAAGTTTTAACTAAAACCTTACTCTTTCAAGTTTTAGATTTGCTAATACTTACTAACCAAACTATTAGCCAAAACCAAACTTTCATAAACCTATGACCTGAAAATTCATACATCTTGGGAGTGAATAAATCATTTGCCTATACGCTCTCCAACGTTCTCCAACGCTCTCCAACGCTTTCGCCTATCAGTGAAAAACAATACGCAAAGTAAACAACACCATTACCCATACAACCATTACTAATACAAAAAACAGACTTGAAACAAACCCTAACCCAAAACACTGATCGACTTTGAAGCATTACACTTCACCAAACTAACTAAGTGCATTAAGAACAAAACTTCAGTTCCAATGAAACAAAAAACTAACCAGACAAAAAACAACCCACCTCAGCGATTAAAAGGCGAAAAACCTTTAAATCTCTTTTTTGCCACCATGAAGGTTGCCACGCTGCTTACCGTGGGGATCTCCACTTTCGCGAGCGCAAAAGACATCGCCATCTACAAAAATCCAAGTAACACCGAGGAAATGGCAGCTCAACAAGCCGTTTCGGGCACCGTAAAAGATGCTAATGGACTTGGCATACCAGGCGTAACCGTAACCGTAAAAGGCACCACCAAAGTTACCTCTACCGATAATTCGGGTAATTTTAGCATCCAGGCCAAAACAGGCGATGTATTAGTCATCAACTTTATAGGTTATACCACAAAGGAAGTTACCGTAACTGGGGCTTCTCTAGGAAACATCACCCTTAGCGAATCTTCGGAAACGCTAGGCGAGTTAGTGGTAGTAGGTTACTCGGTACAGAAAAAAGAAAGCCTAACTGGTTCGTTAAGTACCATTAGCGGAGATAAGCTAAAAAATGTAACCTCACCCAATGTACAAAATCTGCTTGCGGGTAAAGCACCTGGCTTATTTGTAGCCCCAGGCTCGGGAAGACCAGGAAGCGTAGGTGCAGTGATTATCCGTGGACAAGCTACTTTAAACGGCACAACCAGTCCACTTTGGGTAATTGATGGGGTAATTGTAGGCTCAAGCCCCGGCGAGATCAATCCAGAGGATATCGAAAACCTTACCGTGTTAAAGGATGCTGCTTCAACTGCAATTTATGGTTCGCAAGGAGCCAATGGCGTAGTAGTAGTTACCACCAAAAGGGCAAAATCTGGACAAATGAGCATAGATGTCTCCTCCAGAGCCGGTTTAACAACCCTTACCAATGGTAACCTAGAGGTAATGAACGGCGCAGAGCTTTATGATTATTACGCATCATTTGCCAATGCCAGCTCCATTGCCTTTC
Source organism: Pedobacter nanyangensis (assembly GCF_003313505.1). Classification (GTDB taxonomy): domain Bacteria; phylum Bacteroidota; class Bacteroidia; order Sphingobacteriales; family Sphingobacteriaceae; genus Pedobacter; species Pedobacter nanyangensis. The sequence continues at coordinate 315,024 of NZ_QMHO01000003.1, forward strand.
CACGTTGGAAACCCGAGCTGCGCAACAGCAATTTTGATTGGTGGGATTTAGCCACCAAACAGGGCTTTAACCAAAACCATAATATCTCGATACAAGGAGGCACCGAAAAACTACAATCGTTCCTATCCGTAGGATACTATGATGAATCGGGTGCCGTAAGAGGATATGATTACGAACGTTACAATTTTAGGTTGAACACTGTTTATAAGCCTTTTGAATGGTTAACCATTAAGCCTTCCATTGTAGGTTCCCGCCGTGCGGTTGATGACAAACAGTACTCTGTAACCTCCATGTATTCCAACCTGCCATGGGATAGTCCGTATGATGCCAATGGCAACTTGGTAGGACACCGCTCAAGTTTGTGGGTAAACAGTGCAAGTACCAATTACCTGTATGACCTGCAGTGGAACAAGTCTGCCAATACCAATTACGAATTTATGGGCAATTTTGATTTCGACATCAAAATCAATAAAAACTTTACCTTTTCTTCGGTTAACAACTACAGATACAACGCTTATGCAGGCAGCAGCTATACTGATCCCAGGTCAAACGGCGGACAAAGTGTAAACGGACGTATTACCGATTACCGATCGGAATATACCAGACGCTATACCAACCAAATTTTACGCTACCAAAATTTATGGGGCAAGCATGATTTTAATGCTTTGGCCGGCTATGAATTTAACGATTATAGTGCCAAAACATTAGATGCTTATGGCACCGGCATTGTACCCGGTTTTGAAGTGCTTGACGTAACCGCTAAACCAGAAAGAACCAAAGGGGCAATAAGCGAATGGGCCATGCAATCTTTGTTCTTTAATTCAAACTATGCTTATGATGGCAAGTATCTTTTACAATTTTCAGTGCGCAGGGATGGGGCTTCTAACTTTGGTGTAAAATACGGCAACTTTTTTTCTGTAGGCGCTGGCTGGAACATTCATCGCGAAAACTGGTTTAAGCTAAGCCAAATCAACAACCTAAAACTTCGTGCTGCTTACGGTACCGTAGGTAATCGGCCAACTTCGCTATATCCACAGTTTGATCTATATGCGGTGAATACCTCGGCCAGTTACAACGGAATACCAGGTTTGTTAATCGCTTTTCCGGGCAACAAAGACCTTACCTGGGAGCAAACCTATACTACCGGGGTAGGTTTGGACCTCGCCGCTTTTAACAACAGATTAAGATTGAACTTAGACTATTATGTTAAAAATACCGACAACATCATCACTGGTGTGCGAATCTCGGGTTTAACCGGCGTAAACCTCATGGACCAAAACGTAGGTGAAATGAAAAACAAGGGGATAGAAGTAAATCTTGGAGGCGATATTATACGTACTTCTGATTTCAAGTGGAGTTTGGACATCAACCTTGGCCATAATAAAAACAAACTTACCGATATCTATAAAACCAGGAACGCAGATGGCACTTATACGGCCAAGGATATCATCCAGGACGATAAACTAGGTGTGGCCGGTTCAGCTAGCCGCTTGTTAAAAATAGGCATCCCTGTTGATACATATTACCTGAAAGAATGGGCTGGAGTAAACCCTGCTGACGGGAAACCGATGTGGTACATCGTAACCAGAGATGCAAGTGGCAAGGAAACCGCAAGAACAACTACCTCCGATTACAGTAAAGCAACCTTCGAAATATTAGATAAAGCTTCGCCAGATATTTTTGGGGGCATAACCACCTCGCTATCTTGGAAAAATTTTGACATGAATGCCGTTTTCGGCTATTCCATTGGCGGTAAAGTTTATAACTATTCGCGTCAGGAATACGATTCGGACGGAACCTATACCGATAGGAACCAAATGAAATTAATGGATGGCTGGAGCAGATGGCAAAAACCTGGCGATGTAGCCACACACCCTGTTGCACGATATAACAACCAGGACAAGGGAAATCTAGTATCATCTCGTTTTATTGAAAGCAACGACTTCTTTAGGCTACGTTCTCTGGCCCTGGGATATCATGTTAACCTGAAAAAATACAAGATCAAAAACCTTAGGGTTTTCCTAACGGGAGAAAATCTGTTTGTCATCACCAAATACTCGGGTGTTGATCCAGAGATCCCTACCAGCGACGGTGGAACGGTGCTGTTCTCAACCGGACCAGCGGTGTATCCAATGACCAGAAAATTCATGTTAGGACTTAATGTTTCATTCTAAAAAAAATAAAATGAAAAAGATATTAACGATAATTTTAACTACGATAGCTCTATCATCTTGCGAAATTGATAGAGAACCATACGGCTATGCCAAAGCCGAAAACATAGCCAAAAACCCGGAAAACTCCATAGATGCCCTGTTAAACGGAACGTATGCGCAGCTTAAAGCCTGGTCTGACCCCATGCACCGTTTAGGTGAATACGCCGGCGACAATATCATGATCAGGGGATCGTCTACAGATGCCTTTTACGAATTTATATCCTTTGCCAGAACACCAAACAACGGTAGATTATCTACCTTTTGGGACAGCGGCTACAAAGCCATTGCACAGGCTTCCAATATCATTAACATGATCCCGCAAGGTAAAAGCGCAGCTATTGACAGTAAATTGGGCGAGTGCTATTATATCCGTGGAATGATGTATTTCTATTTGGTTCGTGCGTTTGGCCGACCATATTATCAAAATCCGGAAACTAACCTGGGCGTTCCAATTGTAAACGGAACTCCTGCCGACATTAAAAATGTAACCCTGCCCGATAGATCAAGCGTTAAGGCCACTTATGAGCAGGTAATTGCCGACCTGAAAAAGGCCGAAGAACTGATCTCGGTAAATAAAGGGCCAATTTTTGCCTCTAAGGCTGCCGCACAGGCCATGCTTTCGAGAGTTTATCTTTACATGAGTGGAACTTATGAAAACCCCAACCAAAATTATGCCCAGCTTGCCGTGGATTATGCAACCAAGGTGATAGATGCTTCGGGAACCTACAGCCTGTTGCCAAGAGCGCAGTTTATGAAATACAATACCCTTACCCCAGAAAACAACAAGGAAACCATTTTCGCAATCAAACGTGTGGCCTCAGAATTTTCTGGTTTCGACCACTATTATGGGGTAGGTGGCATGTACTCCAACATTGGCGGTATGGGTTGGGGCGAAATGTATGCCAGTGCAAAATACATCGGTTTGCTTAACGAAACCGGAAGAAACGATTGGAGGCCTGACAGCTATAAAATCGTAGATGCCAGGGCTGCCTTTATTGAACCTACCTATGCCAAAAATGCTGCAGGAGCCTACACCGAAGTATTTAGGTTTATCAAAGATGATGTAAACAATACCTTAAATTATGTGCAGTTAAATACTACCCGCAACGGCAGTACCATTACCTGTGCTGAAGGGGCGGCTACTTATACCCTTACCGCTGTTGATGCCGCACAGGGTATTTATACCATCACCTATAAGGATGGCAAAACCTACACCGGGTATATCGACTATTTCATTACCTTAAACCGTGTTTATCCTCAATTTTATATTGTGAAATGCTCTAGAGAGGGCGAAGATTCGCAATTGCATTCTCCAGTAATCAGCAGGTTGGGAGAAGTTTATTTAAACAGGGCCGAAGCCTACGCCAAACTGCAAAACTATGGCCTGGCGCTTAACGATTTGAATACCATCAGAAACCGCTCTATCGTTAACGGCGGCTATACTTCGCTAAATGCCAGCAATGCAGGTGATAGGATCGATAAAGAAAGACAGTTGGAGCTGGCCTACCAGGCAGAGCGCAGTTTTGATGTTTTCAGGAACGGAAAGCCCCTTAACCGCCAATACCCTGGCCCCCATAACCAAACGGCAAACATTGCAGCTACCGACTTTAGGGTAATTTACTACATCCCTCAAGATGCCATTAACTCGTACCCAGGAAAATTAACGCAAAATCCTACGCAGTAAAGGATGGCGAGAAACAATTTCAAATTGGTATAAAAGTGCTAAAGCAAATGTTTAAACATTTGTAGGCCACAGATGCACAGATAAAAGGTTTAGAAAACCGGTGTATCTGTGGTTAATTAATAATTAAAATTCCAGAAAACGGCCAATGTTTACATACACTTGGTCGTTTTTTTTATGCTCGCCGCTGTTTAACTGTAGGGCCCTGATATGCACGCCGTTTCTTTCCAAAAGCAGTTCATCATAAAAACCTTTATAGTAAATATCCCGTACGTTAAACTTCTTGGCCGACCAGCTTGCCTTTAGCTCTACCCATTCGGGATAAAAGCAAACCTGCTCTTTAGTTACCTTAAGTTCCAGTTGTTGGGCCTGCTGCTTAGAAAGCACTACGGCATTCCCCAACATTTTGGCGGTATAGGTATTGGTTGGCTGGCCATAAACTTCCCTTGGACTGCCTTGTTGCTGCAGTTTACCTTCCCTTAAAATCACCAAACGATCTGCCATAAACAAGCCATCGGTAGCATCATGCGAAACCATGATAATGGTAAGCCCGGTTTCTTTGGATAAACGTTTGATATCGGCACGCAATTGATTTTTCAGAATAGCATCCACTTGCGAAAAAGGCTCATCCAGCAGCAGCACCTTGGTGTCACTCACCAAAGCTTTGGCAATGGCCACCCGTTGCTGCTCGCCCCCGCTCAGTTCAATAATCTTTTTGTTTTTAAGCGCAGTAATGCGCAGGTGCTCCATCACCTCCATGGTTTTCTGCTGCTTTAGCGCCACATTGGTATTAGACAGCATAGCGGCGATATTATCGTACACCTTGGCATAAATGTTCAACGAAAAATCCTGGGTAACCATTTTCATATCCGCATGCCCCGGAATAAGCTGTTCATCAGGGCCCTTCACCCGCTTTCCGTTAAACAGCACCTCGCCCTCGTCTACTTTCAACAAACCGTAGATAGATTTTAACAAGGTCGATTTTCCACTACCACTTTCGCCGATAATGGCTACAATTTCGCCCGCTTGAATATCAAAACTAACTCCAGAAATACCCGATAACTGCTCTGCCTGGTGCTGTTTAGTTAAGTTTTGAACACTAATGATGATTTCGTTCACGTGGGTAAAGATAGTTAAAAAGAACCTTTGTTTATCGTCCATTTCCTTGGCAGTAACTTAACCAAAGAATAACATTGTATCCGATAAAACCATTCCGATCTTCCAAAGACCAACTTACGCCTTCCGAAGACCTCGCTAGCGCAATGTTACACATCAATAAATATCTTCAAACCAACTGTTTGCTTTAATATCATCTCCTCCCCTCTCTACGCCCATGTAGTTTTACTGCCAAATACCTAAACAATTTCCAACAATAAAAAAAATCCCGTCTCTATATCAGAAACGGGATTGATTTCATTGCTGTGTGCGTGTATTTTTATGCAAAACATTAAGTATAGTTGAGGCTTAAGGTTTCCTAATGCCTTAATGTTTAGTTCAAGCCAAATGTTAAACCAAACGACATGCTTTTTAATCCTTTTTGGGCATCGGTATCAAACATATCGTTGGCATTGTATTTAGCAAACAATCCTAAGCCACCGTAACCAATTCTCAGGGTACCGCCGTAGCGGAAAGGAGCAAAATGGTAGTCGTCTTTTATTTTCACTTTACCAAATTCATCGCTGATTTGTTTAACCTTTCCGCCCAATAAAAATCCAATCTCTGGCCCAATTACAAACCTAAAGCGTTTGCCATGGTTGTTCTCTTTGGTTCTAAACTCAAAGTTTAATGGTACGTGAACATAGCTGCTCGAAAAACGGTTTTTGCTGAAAATTACGTCCTCTTCCTTGTACTCCAAAGTTGGTTTGTTTTTTTGAATGGTAATATCCCTATCCAAACGGATATGTGTCCAATCAAAACCACCCGCTAAATAAATTTTAAAGTGGTTGTTAAACCTATAGCCAAACTGTAAAACATCAAAAGAAAGCGTGCTCGTTTTCCAAGGTTTGTAATCAAGGAAATCATTAGCGCCCGATAAGGTAAAACTTCCATTGTCAATCAATTTGGCCAGGCCAATATCCAAACGTGTAAAGGTAATGCCGCCTACAAAACGACCTTTATTTTGATCGACTTTGCCAGTGCTATCTTTCTTCTCCCCTATGGTAATACCAACGCCGTAGTTAATTTCAAACTTTTTGCGCTTAACGCTATCTTTAACCTCTTGTGCTTTTAAGCTTCCCGCTGCTATAAAAGTAAGTCCACTTACCAATACTGCTTTTAAAATTAGATGTTTCATTTGTGTGTGTTTATATTGTTGTAAAGTTGGCATGTTGGAAGGTTATAAAATCATCCTGTTCATCCTCCAAGCCCAAAATCCTGCTCCTATTTTTTCTTATTCAACCTAACAAAGCCAATGTTCAGTCCAATAATCGAAGAGTTATCATCATCATCCGTATTGAATTTGATAAGTTTTTTCTCTCTTTTATCTACTTTTTCAACCACATAGTTGATCAAATCGCCCATGTTACGTATTCCCTTTTTATTGGTTTCAGCCGTTTGTGCTGTAGCATTATCGTCATCAGTTAAATTTCCCAAACTTGCAATCATGCTGGCATCGCTTTGCGCTACAGTATTTACCGGCACAACATTTCCCGTATTCACTACATCCAGTGCCCTAACTTCTGCTCGTTTAATAGGTAGATGTTCATTTTGTACAGATGGTTGCACGACCGCAATATTATTTTTTGATTCATCTACCAATTGCGCTACTACGGCAGCCGGTACTTCCCTTTTGGCCAGGTTACGGTTAGCCACCCTATGCACATTTACCGGTGCAGGTTCATTTTGCTCCGTTTGAGGCGCTTCCACAACCAATACAGGCTGCTCTACCACTGGCTGGGCCACTGCAACCTCCGTTGCGGCACTTTGCAGGTAAATTTTCTCTCCGCCTTGGCTAAACCATATTGCCGAGGTTACGGCAACCACACTGGCGGCTGCCACCCACATCAAAGGAAACCTGCGTTTAGGCTTAACCGCCAATTGCCCTTCAATATTGGCCCATAAATTTGCTGAGGGTTCAACCTCTGCATTCATCAATTTGTCTCTAAACAAATTGTCAAAATCATTATCCGGCATGTGTTGCATAACCAAAGCCCTCCAATTTTAAAATTTCCTGTTGTAAAATCGCCCTAGCTCTCGAAAGCTGCGATTTGCTTGCTCCTTCGGTAATTCCCAAGGTTTCCGCAATTTCCTTATGCGAATAGCCCTCAATTGCGTACATATTGAACACCATTCTGTAGCCATCGGCCAGTTTCTGTATCACTTTCATCAAATCCTGCATACCCAAACTGCCAAAGTCAAAACCATTCGAAGGTTGTTCATAAGCATCCTCAATAGGTACTACATTTAAAGACCGTAAATTTTTGCGGTAACTTTCAATAGCGGTATTTACCATAATGCGGCGCATCCATCCTTCAAAAGAACCTTCGCCCTTAAACTCTCCAACCTTTTGAAAAATCTTTACGTACCCTATCTGCAAAACATCCTCAGCCTCCATCCTATCCTTGGCATAGCGCATGCAAACCGCCAACATTTTCGACGCAGTTTGCTTATACAGCATTTCCTGCATCTGCCTGTTGCCGGCCTTACAACCTTTCATCAGTTCATCTAACGTATATATTTTAGCCACCTTCATTTGTTCGCTTGCATAAGGGTAGATGTAGGTTTCTGCCCAAAGGTTGCAAGCACGTTAAAAAATATTTTCTTTTCAGGAGAGATGCGGCCATACCGCTGTTAGGCATAGCACTTTTTTGTTTTTCGAAAAGCAAAAATAGTAGTTCTTGGATTATTTCAGCCCCGCTTTCGTTACAATCTTTTTGTAACCCCTGTCAACCTGTGAGCAAAGGTTCTGTTTCATCGCCTCCAAATGCTTCGTTCCTCAGCATAACCGCTTTATTTCCGTTACCCTAACAAAAAGTATTTCCACTACAATCGGGTTTAATCTTGATCGTTTTATGCCCTTTTGCCAAGAGGACGCCACTGCTAAAAGCGCGTGAAACAGCTCCTATCAAAGCATTTTCCTTTCCAAGGCAGCCGTATAAAAACAGAACAAACCATAACTTGAGCAGCTAAGACCTCGAACAGGTCAAATATTTATAAAAACATCCCCACCGCTCCGGGTACGACTCCGCAGGAGTCGCATAATTTCCCCCACATACTTATCTATAAGCATTGAAATCCTTCGGATTTTCGATTCCCTGATGGTTTCCTATCAAAGCATTTCCCTTTCCAAGGCACCCATACAAAACCGGCTACACACAACCTAAAGCTCTAAAAAACAACATGTTAAACTTGCAACTTTGTAAATATTTTTATTTAACTTTAATTACAAGTCAAAATTTAAAAACATAAACTAATGAAAATTGTAAAACTAATTTTGTGCGTACTATTCGGACTGATGTTCATTAACGCTGGGCTCGACAAGTTTTTACATTACATGCCCATACCAAAAATGGAAGGTGAAGTTTTAGCCGTAGGTATGGCTATGGCCAGCATAAAATGGCTGATGCCTTTAGTGGCCACTATTGAAATATTGGGCGGTCTGTTATTTGCGATCCCTAAAACAAGGGCATTGGGGGCCATTGTCATTTTTCCGATCATGGTAGGTATTATGCTACACCACGCCACTTACTTACCACAAGGTTTACCACTTGCCGCCCCATTCTTCCTCATCAATTTATGGATAATTTTTGATAACTGTAACAAATACAAGCCAATGGTAAGCTAATTGGAATATAATAAGACTTACGAAGTTTTTTGAAACTTCGTAAGTCTAACAAAATCAATCTCCTTACTCAATATTAACCGGCCTGTTTTTCGGATACTTTACCTGATATTTCAGATCTAGCTTTTTTTGTTCATTAGGCTGTAACAAAAACTGCCAAATCAATTTGCCTGTAGCTTCATCCAGCTTGGCTTTCGAAAGTTCTTGCTTCTCTACACTAATGTCGCTGTTGGTGGCTACCGGAATTTGGTCCTCTATGGTTAAGTTAATGGCTTGGCTTTTTCTGTTTTTTACCTCAATTACAAAATGCCTGCTATCCTTTTGCGACGAACCAATAAATTGTCTTTCCGTATATCCTTTTTGCTTTTCGCGTTTTACCGATACATTTTTATCTACCCCTAACGATATGGTCAACGTATCTGCTTGCTGCACATCTAATAAGGTTTTGCCCAAGTAAGTTCCCTCAAAGAAAATATTGGCTTCGCCGCTAATCAAGTTAATATCATTAAAGTCGGTAATTTTAGCCGTTAAAAAAGCATCAGCTGCTGCTTTTGGAACAGCGTAATATTCGTATGCTGCTTTAAAGTCGTAATTGCCAATGTCTACCGCAGCCTGTTTGCCATCGCTCAAAATCGTATAAGGCATTTTTATTTCGAAACTAACATTAGTTTGTTTTTCTACGCTGGCCACTTCCAACGGGACAGACGAAATTGAATTTACCCCTCTAATACGAAGTTGAGGCGAAGGGCTAGCCGTTGTGTTTGACTTAGCACTTCCATATCCCATCACCACCACTTCCTGTAAAAGTTTGGTATCGGGCTTCAGTCTCACGTTTACCTGTCCGTAAGAAGCGGTCAGTTCCTGCGGATCATAACCGATGTAAGAAAACTGTAACTTATTTGCGCCAACAGGCATTTGTATCGAATAATTACCGTCTGGATCAGTCACTGTAGCAATTGAAGAATTTTTAACCCTTATGGAAACACCTGGCAAGGCAGAATTATCAGTATCATCTACCACTTTACCTTGTACCAAATTTGAAGTAGCTGCTGTTGGACTAAAAAACGAATATCCAGCACTTAAATAACCCAATAAGTACGTTGGCAATTTTGGTTTTTCATTATTATTGGATGGATTTCCAGAAGACAAAGTTAATTTTACATTTTTCCAGTCTTCCCCTGAGTTTTGGCTCACATTGGCCTTATAAACCAATTGTATCGGGCTGGCCACATCAATGGCCCTAATATCGTAACTTGGATACCAACTGGCATTTTTCACTAAATAAGCCAATGTAAACTTACCTTTAGTAGCCGCTTTTGCAGAAACTTTTACCACGACATCGCTGGCATTACCAATGGGCTTGCCATCTACCTCTGCAATTTGCCTGTTTAGTTTCTTGAACTGTTCTTCCTGCTGACTGATTTCTTTTTCTATCGAAATTTGCTTGGTTTTTGCTTCGCTCAATCGCTGCTTCTGAAAATCCAACGCCGCTTTAAGCTTAACCAAATCATAATTTACATTTGGTCCCATTACCGTTTGGTTTTTCATCAACATTTCCTCTTCAGCTTTGTAAACGGCAATTTCATTTCTCAGTGCAACCATCTTATCAGCAATCTCTGCCAACTTGGCTTCCAATGCCATTTTTTGCGCTGATTTCTTCTTTTCCAACAAGAAATTACTTTGACGGGTAACTGATAAAATGGTAAAATTCCCCTCACCTTTGGCTTGTAAACTTTGGGTTTCAATACTTGACGAAAGACCCGAAAAAACAAGTAAACTTACCCCTTGGGGCAACTCTACCATATCTGACTGGCGTAGTACCTGTGCACCGTTCATGAATACGGTAACACCAGCAATTTTTGAATTTACATTGATTTGATTGTCTTGCGCAAAAACTGCGAAATGAATAAAGAGCAGCAATGCAGATAGTAGTTTCTTTCCCATATTTAATGAATTTATACTACCATGATGCAAGACTATTTCTATTTGCATAACATTCCACAAAAAAAGCATCACTTTTTAGAGTATACTTTTTTTTGCGCGTACCATAATATATTCCAAAAACTCAATCTCATTGAGCAGCAATCTTCTTCTCCAGCGGAGATAATAATCCACCAGTACTAAACTGCGTTCAATTTAAAATCCGACGGATTTCAATAGTTATAGGAAAAGATTATGGGCAAATGCGACTCTGTAGGAGTCGTATGAAATATTAGTGGATTTTATAAAGATTTGACCGCTTCGAGGTCTAAAAAATATATTCATAAATGAAAAAATTGCCAGATCTACTACTCGTTGCGCTGGTTGAAACGACAGGCGATCAGAGGAACTGAAGACTTACGAAGTTTTGAAACAACGACACCACTACTTACCGCTGAAAACAATTGAAATTACTTCATAAGTCAAGCCTAGATCCAGTGCACAAAAAAAGCATCACTTTTTAGAGTGATGCTTTAAAATTCTCGTTATTGCGCAATACGAAGCAATCTTAATGCGATAGCATATGAAATAAGTCTCGCACCCCGCACTGATGTTTTTATCTAATGGATGCCTTTAAAAATCCGGCTCCATCTTATTTTGTTAAAGAAGGAACCTTCGCCATCGACGCTCAGCCAAATAAACAATGCCTTGCCCACAATGTGGTCTTCGGGTACAAAACCCCAGTAGCGCGAATCTGCCGATGCATGACGGTTATCCCCCATCATCCAATAGTAATTCATTTTAAAGGTATAAGTTGTGGCCTTTTTGCCGTTCAGCATCCAGTCGTTGCCTACTTTTTCTAATTGATTTCCTTCATAAATACGGATAGCTCTTTCGTACAAAGGCATGTTTAAGCTGTCTAAAGTAACGGTCCATCCCTTTTTAGGCACCACAAATGGTCCGTAGTTGTCCAAATTCCATTTCCTGTTTTTATCATGAGGGAAAATCAACGGGTCATATTCCTCTGGAGCGGTCAATTCTTCGCTAACGGACTTTACATAGGGAGATTTTTTCAATTCTTTGATCAGGTCAGGCGTACCTTCAAACCTGAAAACTGTGGGCAATGCCGTAGGCCCAACTTTAAAGCCCATTTCTTCAAAAAGCTTTAAATTAACCTCCGACGTATTAAACTCCACAGTATAACCAAAACCACCAGTACCAACTAAAGGCGATGGCTTACCATTTACAATGGCCAGACCATTTTTCATCGCCATGGTATCGCCCGCAATAGCGATACAGCGTTTGATAAAGTTTTCACGTTTATCTACCGGCCTGCTCACCACGCTAAATTGCGACCAGATCGATTCCCTGCTTTCGCCCCGCAATTGCATTTGATAGTAATTGTCGTCCTGTCGTTCCAACACTACGGTATCACCCTCGGGGAAATTAAAAACCACTACATCGTTCCGCTTGATCTCCTGAAAACCAGGCAGTCTTCTATATTTCCATTGTACGCCATCCCAATAAGCCTTAGTCCCAAAAATGGGCATGGTATGATGCGCAAATGGAAAAGCAACCGGGGTCATCGGTACACGGGCACCATAGTTTACCTTGCTTACAAAAAGGAAATCGCCTACCAAAAGTGAGCGTTCCATGGAACCCGAAGGAATGGTATAGGCCTCAATAAAAAACACTCGGATAATCGTTGCCGCTACCACTGCAAATACAATGGCGTCAACCCATTCTCTGGTTTTCGTTTTTTTCTTTTTAGGCTTATCTGAATCTTTTCTTTTTTGCCAGAATTTCCAATTCATTGCTTAATCTTTAAAATTAAATATATCAGCTATGCTGTAAAAACCTTTTTTATTTTGCAGCCATTCTGCGGCTACTACTGCACCCAGGGCAAAACCTGCCCTACTATGTGCCGTGTGCTTAATCTCAATATCATCAACCTCTGAACTATATAGTACCGTGTGTGTTCCGGGTACATTTTCAATCCGGAGCGACTCGATCAGGAGTTGATCATTTTTCAGTTTTTCTGAAATTGGCGTTCCTTCCAATTCGTTTACCCACTCTTTCTTACTATCCATCGCGTCAATTATTCCCTCGGCAATAGTCATGGCCGTGCCGCTTGGGGCATCCAGTTTTTGGGTGTGGTGTATCTCTTCTACCTGTACATCATAGGCTGGATAATTGTTCATCAGTTTTGCCAACACTTTATTTAAATGGAAAAAGATATTGACCCCGATGCTAAAGTTAGAGCCATAAAGCAAGGTATTGTTACTGGCTTCACAATCGTTTTTAATTCTTTGCAGTTCGCCATACCAACCGGTAGTACCTACTACCACTGGCACATTGGCTTCAAAACATTTATAAATATTGTCAACGGCAGCATGCGGCGCACTAAAGTCGATAGCCACATCGGCTTTTTCCAAATTTTCTACGGTAAAGTCTTCCAGGTTTTCTATACCTATTTTAAGCACAACTTCGTGCCCTCTTTCTATAGAAAAGCGTTCGATAATTTGGCCCATTTTGCCATAGCCTAAAAGCGCTATCTTCATAATCTAAGGGTGAGTTTTAATGCAGGCGCAATATTATTAAGGCCGTACATGGTGTTTGTATTGATGATAGATGGCGATACCTTGATGGACAAAGTTTCGTCAACGTTGAAATATTTTAGCCGGGCGGTTACGTAGGCATCCAAAACGTTTAAGCCGTATAGGCCTACCAAGGAAATGATTACCACTTCGCGGTTACGTCTATAAATGTTTTTGGCGGTGGTAAGGGCGTCTACATTTGGATATTGTGTTAACCCGTTATTAGGATCGGGTGCACCGCCGTTGGCCTGCCTATACTGTAGTTCCCTTAAAAATCTCTTATAGTTGTTGTTGTTATCGATGTACGACATCACCAACATGGTTCCACCGGCATAAATAGCTCCAATTTTACCAAGGAGGTAAATTTTTTGGCCAATTTTCTTACCTTCTGTCCTGCCGTTCTTCACGTCATCAACCACCAAGCCGTAATTATAAAGCTGCCCGAGTCCAGGAAAAATCAACGATCGGTAAACCGCCTTTTTACCGGCTATTTTACCTTGGTTAACATATTTTGGGGGAGCAATGGTATCCAATTTAGCTGTAGTATCCTGCTTTGCCGGGTTCACGGGGTTTTGCGCATTGGCTAGGGCAAACACGAAACAAAGTACAACAGAAAGCAAGAATGCCCGCATTACCAATCTAACAGTTCTAAAATTCGATTAAGATCGTCGTTGTTTACAAAGGGAATTTCAATGGCGCCTTTGCCATTGTCTTTAACCTTTAACTTCACATTGGTAGCAAATTTTGAGGCCAAATCATTCTGTAGTTTTTGATATTCAAAAGAAACCGCCTCCGTTTTTACGGGCGCTTTTATTTGTACATGATGGATACCACGTACCAATTCTTCAACCTTGCGTACAGAAAGTCCCTTATCAATGATTTCTTGGTGGATAAAAAGTTGCTTGGCTTCATCTTCTACCGAAATGAGTGCACGGGCATGTCCCATCGATATTTTATTGTCGCGAATGGAAGCCTGTATGGCCGGAGGCAGTTTCAGCAAGCGCAGGTAGTTGGCCACCGTAGTGCGGTTTTTGCCCACACGCTCACCCAGTTGCTCAGCTTTAAGGTTACACTCGTCTATCATTTGTTGAAAGCTTAAAGCCACCTCAATGGCGTTTAGGTTTTCTCGCTGGATATTCTCGATTAAAGCCATTTCCAACATCTGTTGGTTATCGGCAGTACGAATATAAGCCGGAATTTCTGTTAAACCGGCAAGTTTAGAAGCTCTAAACCTACGTTCACCAGAAATCAATTGGTATTTATCACCGTTTTTACGTACGGTAATGGGTTGGATCAAACCTTGTACTTTGATCGATTCGGAAAGTTCATCAAGTGCTACCTGATCAAACTCTGTACGTGGCTGATAAGGGTTTGTTTCGATATCAGCAATGCTGATATGGCTAATACTTCCTACTTGCGGTGTTGCAGGTACATTTTCTACGGCAGGCTTAACGGCATTTACCGTTTCGTTGTCATCCAAAAGCGCACTTAATCCTTTGCCTAATCCGGTCTTTCTTTGAAAAGATGTCATCTATATATGTTAAATACTTGCTGTTTTTACTTCCTGCTCTTCGCTGATCAGTCCGTTCTTGCGAACAATTTCTCTGGCTAAATTTAAATAGTTGATTGCGCCTTTGCTATTGGCATCATGCATAATCACCGATATACCGTAGCTTGGGGCCTCGCTAAGGCGTGTGTTACGTTGGATAATCGTTTCAAAAACCAAATCCTGGAAGTGTGTTTTCACTTCTTCAACCACTTGGTTAGACAAGCGCAACCTTACGTCGTACATGGTCAAAAGAATTCCTTCGATTTCCAAAGCTGGGTTTAGCCTGTTTTGTACAATTTTAATGGTGTTCAATAATTTGCCCAAACCTTCCAAAGCGAAATACTCGCATTGTACGGGAATAATTACTGAGTCGGCTGCGGTTAGGGAGTTGATGGTAATCAAGCCCAGCGATGGAGAACAATCGATGATGATAAAATCATATTGATCTCTCACTTTGTCCAGCACCGCTTTCATTTTGTATTCGCGGTTGGTTAGGTTGATCATCTCGATTTCGGCACCAACCAAATCAATGTGGGCTGGCAGCAAATCAAGATTTGGCGTTTCCGTTTTTACGATGGCCTCAGTAGGCTCAACATCATTAATAATGCACTCATAAATGCTATTCTTGATGTTCCTTGGATCAAAGCCAATGCCCGAAGTAGAGTTAGCCTGTGGGTCTGCATCAACCAAAAGCGTTCTATATTCCAAAACGGCCAAACTAGCTGCTAAATTAATAGATGAAGTGGTTTTGCCAACTCCTCCTTTTTGGTTTGCTAAAGCAATTATCTTACTCATTTATTCTCCTTGAAAACGCCACAACTTGTAATGGCTTAATTTTAAACTAAAAATCTTTAAAAAATGCTATTTTTGTAATGTTTAGGCATTTTTTAACAATTAGCTAAGATACGAACTAAAACTAAATATTAGTATCGGCGCTGTTTGTGTTTTACACATCTTATTAACAATTTTTACATGGTAACCATCATAGCCGGCACCAACAGACCCCATAGCAATACGCTAAAAGTTGCTAAATATTATCAAAAAGAACTGGCTAAAAAGGGCTTACAAACCTCCCTGTTCGATCTAAAAGACCTTCCCCAAAATTTCATTGCAGAAGATTTATATGGAAAAAAATCTGAAGCCTTTGAAAAGATACAGGAGTTGATGACCAATACCAGTAAGTTTTTGTTTGTGATTCCTGAGTATAACGGCAGCTACCCGGGGGTGCTGAAAGCACTGATTGATGCCTGTGCTTTCCCCGAAAGTTTTTACGATAAGAAAGCTTGTTTGGTTGGAGTTTCTTCTGGCAAATATGGCAATATCAGAGGAATTGAGCATTTCAATGGTGTTTGCGCATACCTGCACCTCCATGTAATGCCGTTGCGCCTGCATATTTCGTACATTAAACAGGAAATTAATGAGAACGACGAGCTTTTTAAAGAGGATACAGTGGAATTTACCAACCAGCAAATGGACAAGTTTATTGCTTATTAAAATGGGAAGCCCGCAGCACGGAAGGTGAATAACCAATAATACCTAGCTACTATTCCTGCGCCAACGCATAAACGGCAAAAGAAGCCAACCAATGGCCGCCGCCATAATTTCCCTTAAAGATCAATATTCCTTGCTCCTTTATCTTTGCTCTATTTAAACCGTAAACCTGATCCATTTATCCCCTTCATAACCAAAAATAAAATGGCCCGGGTGAATCATTTCGGCAATATCTTCTACCAAGGAAACTGTTTCGAGCACTTGGTTGGTTTTATAGTCGTCGGCCAAAAGGCAAACCCTGTTAAATTTCACGGCAGGCCATTCCTCACTCATCAATACAGGAGCAGTTCTCATTAAATCACCCAATCCCTTTCCTTGTTCGTGGAAAATAACGTACACCGCTTCCATTGGCGAAGTGGTTAACACTGCCCCACCCAGCGCTGCAAAAGGGGCCAGCTCAACATGAGGTTGCCCTAAGGCATCCAAAAAACATACCGGTACCTTGTCCATGAACTTGATCTTGTGTTCAACAATGGCCAAACGTTCCAACAATTCCTCCCGCAAGGTGGGATTATTTTCGGCATTTATAAGTTCACTTAAAGAAGACATCTGTATAGCTTGTTAGTTCACGAAAAAATTAAGCACTAGGCCATTAGTAAATATTAAGAAGAAGTAGTTTTGTTAGCTCGAAAACTTAATGTACCTTAACTTCCTAATGTTTCTAATTGTACAAAAATAGTATTTCCCCTTTCGATGCATACCATTAAGCTCAATATATTTTGTTTTTGCTGTATCATTATTCTTTTTTCGTGTAAAAGCAATAGGGATAGCGACAAAAAAGTATTCAATATAAACCTCGACCAAAACCTCACGTCACTAGACCCCGCTTTTGCCCGCAACCAAAATGCGGTTTGGATGATCAACCAAATTTTTAACGGACTGGTGCAAGTAGATAAAGATTTAAATACCATTCCCTGCATTGCAAAATCTTGGCAAATCAGTAACGATGGGCTTACTTATACCTTTAACCTGCGGAACGATGTATTTTTCCAGGACGATCCTTTATTTGAAAACGGCAAAGGCCGGAAGGTGGTAGCAGCTGATTTTGCTTATAGTTTCTACCGACTGATCGACCCAAAAGTAGCTTCTTCTGGAGGCTGGATTTTTAGCGACAAGGTGAAGGACCGTAGCAGCTTCTCTGCTTTAAACGACAGTACATTTCAGGTAACGCTGGTAAAGCCTTTCCCTGCTTTTATGAACTTATTGACCGCCCAATATTGTTCAGTTGTACCTAAAGAAGTGGTTGAACATTACGGAAAAGATTTCAGGAACCATCCCGTAGGTACGGGCCCCTTTAAATTTAAATACTGGAAAGAGGATGAAGTATTGGTACTGCTTAAAAACGAAAATTATTTTGAGAAAGACAGTTCCGGTAACCGTATGCCCTTTTTGGATGCCGTAAAGGTAACTTTCATTAACGATAAGCAAAGTGCCTTTATGAACTTTCTAAAAAAAGAATTGGATTTCTTTTACAGCGTTGATGGGAGCTATCGCGATGATATTTTAACCAAGAGTGGCCAAATGACCAGGAAATACAAAGGCGAGTTCCAGTTAACCAAAGGCGCATACTTGTGCACAGAATATGTGGGCATTTTAGTAGATACCGGCAAAAGCATTGTTAAAAACTCGCCACTAAGATTTAAAAAAGTTAGGCAGGCTATCAACTATGCTATTGACCGTAAAAAGCTGATCAAATATCTTCGTAATGGTATCGGTACGCCAGCCACTTCTGGTTTTATTCCCAAAGGGATGCCAGGCTTTGACAGTACCCAGGTAAAAGGCTACGACTACAACCCAGCATTAGCGGCAAAGCTACTTGCTGAAGCGGGCTTTCCCAATGGAAAAGGAATGCCAGAGATCAAACTGAGTACCTCTACCACCTATAAGGACTTGATTGAATTCATACAGGGCGAATTGGGCAATATCGGCATTAGGGCCAAAGTAGATGTGAGCCCCAGCACAAGTTTAAGAGATTTAATGTCTAAAAATGAAGTGGGCTTTTTCAGAGGTTCGTGGATTGCGGATTATCCAGATGGTGAGAATTACCTCTCGGTATTTTACTCCAAAAACAAAGTGCCTTTTGGCCCCAATTATACTGGCTATTTCAATAAAGAATTTGATCGGCTTTTTGAGCAAAGCTATTATGAAAGCGACCCGGAGAAACGGTTTGAGCTTTACCATAAAATGGATAATATGGTATTAGAAAATGCTTCGGTAGTGCCAATTTTATATGATCAATCGGTAGTGATGCTACAAAACAACATTAGCGGATATGTAATTAATCCCTTAAGTTTAATGATTTTAAAAGGTGTGAAAAAGAAATAAACGGCCTTTGGTTATCCCAATTCTTCCCGATATTCCTGCTGTAATTCCAGCAGGCATTTTGCGCAAAGACAACCCTCATATAGTTCGCTCACGTATTGTACTTCGTTGATGCTCAACTGCACCACGCTACATTGGCACTTGGTGTAAGCATTGGCCTTGCACTCAATAGCGGTCCCGCATCGCTCGCAAGCAATAATTTCGTGTTTACTATGGCTAACTGATTTGTTCATTAGTTTATTGGTTCAATAGTTCATTTGATATGGCGTAAAATACTATTTAACCAATGACAAATGAACCAATGAACTAAAGGCAAAAGTACGGACAAAAAATAAGGTTCTGAACTTTCGTCCAAAACCTTACTTTATTATTGCGTTTACCTAAAGCTTTTCGATTTCGGCTTTAAGCTTAAGATTAACCTGAGCAGCTAATGCAACCTTCTTCCATGGTACAAACCGGGCCAGAAATAATTTCTTCTGCTGGGTTGTCAATCACTTCTGGAATAACTGCCTCAATGGCCTTACCTGCCTGGTTTTCTACCGTAAACTTAACTGCTTGGGAAGCTGCTTGCGTACGTAGGTAGTACATTCCTGTTTTCAATCCTTTTTTCCATGCATAAAAGTGCATTGAAGTTAGTTTTGAAGTATTTGGCGCATTGATAAACAAGTTTAATGATTGAGACTGGCAAATATACGCCCCTCTATCCGCAGACATGTCAATGATGTTCTTCATCTTAATTTCCCAAACGGTTTTGTACAGTTCTTTGATATAGTCAGGGATTTCCGGAATGTCTTGAATAGATCCGTTAGCCAAGATGATTCTATCTTTCATTTGAGGGCTCCACAAACCTAAAGCCACCAGGTCTTTTAACAAGTGTTTGTTTACCACAATAAACTCACCACTTAATACACGACGGGTGTAAATATTTGAAGTATAAGGTTCAAAACACTCGTTATTCCCTAAGATTTGAGAAGTTGAAGCGGTTGGCATTGGTGCTACCAATAAAGAATTGTACACGCCTGTTTTTACCACACGTTTGCGTAAAGCATCCCAATCCCAACGGTTGCTCTCTGGGGTAACGTTCCACAAGTCGAACTGGAATTTACCTTTTGACAATGGAGAGCCTTTGAAAGTTTTGTATGGGCCATGTTTCTCTGCCAAATCAGCCGAAGCGGTCATTGCGGCAAAATAGATGGTTTCAAAAATATCCTTGTTCAATTGTTTGGCCGCATCGCTTTCAAATGGATAGCGCATCAAGATAAAGGCATCAGCCAAACCTTGTACCCCTAAACCAATTGGACGATGACGGAAGTTCGAATTTTCTGCCTCTTTTACCGGGTAGTAGTTATAATCAATGATTTTATTCAAGTTCAAGGCAGCTTGATAAGTTACCTCATACAATTTTTGATGATCAAACTCACCATTGATTACGAAACGAGGCAATGCCAACGAAGCTAAATTACAAACCGCTACTTCGTCTTTAGAAGTGTACTCGATAATCTCGGTACATAAGTTAGAAGACTTGATAGTTCCCAAGTTTTGTTGGTTTGATTTGCTGTTTGCAGCATCTTTATACAACAAATAAGGGGTACCGGTTTCAATTTGCGAATCTAAAATAGCAAACCAAAGCTCTTGTGCTTTTACTACTTTACGAGCTCTGCCTTCCTGCTCATATTTAACATACAGCTTGTTGAATTCTTCGCTATGGCAATCTGCTAAACCTGGGGCCTCATCTGGAGAGAACAAGCTCCAATCGCCGTTTTCTTCTACACGCTGCATGAATAAGTCAGAAATCCAAAGCGCATAGAACAAGTCGCGGGCACGCATTTCCTCTTTACCGTGGTTTTTACGCAAATCCAAGAATTCAAAAACATCCGCATGCCAAGGTTCCAAATAAATGGCAAAGGCACCTTTACGTTTACCGCCGCCTTGGTCTACATAACGAGCGGTATCATTAAATACCCGTAACATTGGCACAATACCATTGCTTGTACCGTTAGTGCCGCCAATATAAGCTCCTGTTGCACGGATATTGTGGATGCTTAGACCAATACCACCTGCGCTTTGAGAGATTTTAGCGGTTTGCTTTAAGGTATCGTAAATACCTTCAATGCTATCGTCTTGCATGGTTAACAGGAAACATGATGACATTTGAGGCTTTGGTGTAGCCGCATTGAATAACGTTGGTGTAGCATGTGTAAACCAACGCTCACTCATTAAGTTATAGGTAGCAATAGCGCTTTCAATATCCTCTTTGTGGATACCGATAGCCACACGCATAAACAAATGCTGTGGACGTTCTACGATTGCACCGTTAACTTTAAGTAAGTAAGATTTTTCTAATGTTTTGAAACCGAAATAATCAAAGCCAAAATCTCTGTCGTAAATAATGGTGCTGTCCAAAATTTCCGCATTGTCTTGGATTACTTGCCATACGTCATCAGCAATTAAGGCCGAATCTTTTCCAGTTTTAGGGTCTATGTATTTATACAATAGTTCCATTGTTTTAGAAAACGACTTCAACGTATTTTTGTGCAAGTTAGAAACGGCAATACGTGAGGCTAACAATGCATAGTCAGGATGTTTTGTGGTTAAAGACGCTGCAGTTTCGGCCGCTAAGTTATCCAATTCGGAAGTGGTTACCCCATCGTACAAACCTTCAATCACTTTTCTAGCTACATCAATGGGATCTACCAGCTCAGCATTAAAACCATAGCACAGCTTCTCTATCCTAGCTGTAATTTTGTCAAATTTCACCGCTTCTCTGCGGCCATCTCTTTTTATTACAAACATCCTTACTAAATTTTATGGTGCATATCTACATAGCGGCACCTGGTTTCAAATTATTTTAATTTTGAATGATAAAATGATGAATGATTGAATGGAACCTATAGTTTGCAATATTCATTCATTCAAAATTTACTCAATTAATCATTCACTAAAAATCTTCATCTAACGAAAAAGCTTGTGCTTTATCTTCCGAGGCAGTTAATACGCCACTTTTTTGGTAATCGCCTACACGTTTCTCAAAGAAATTGGTTTTCCCTTGCAATGAAATCATTTCCATGAAATCAAAAGGGTTGCTAGCGTTATAAATTTTGGCGTAGCCTAATTCTCCCAACCATCTATCGGCAACAAATTCAATGTATTGTTTCATCAAATCTGCATTCATACCAATTAGCTTAACAGGCAAGGCATCGCTAATAAAATCTTTTTCAATTTCTACCGCATCTTTGATGATGGTATGGACCTGTTGTTCACTAAGTTTGTTTTGCAACATGCTATACAACAGGCACGCAAATTCGCAGTGTGAACCTTCGTCTCTAGAAATTAGTTCGTTACTAAAGGTTAAACCCGGCATCAAACCGCGTTTCTTTAGCCAAAAGATAGAACAAAAGCTACCACTAAAGAAAATACCCTCTACGGCGGCGAATGCGACTAACCGCTCAGCAAAAGTTCCGTTCTCAATCCAACGCAAGGCCCATTCTGCTTTTTTCTTTACCGCAGGAACGGTTTCAATGGCGTGGAAAAGCCTATCTTTTTCTTCGGGGTCTTTAACGTAGGTATCAATCAATAAAGCATAGGTTTCAGAATGGATATTCTCCATCATGATCTGGAAACCGTAGTAACAACGTGCCTCAGGAATTTGTACCTCGCTCATGAAATTAACCGCCAGGTTTTCGTTCACGATACCATCGCTTGCCGCAAAGAAAGCCAAGATGTGAGAAATGAAATGACGCTCTCCGCTATTGAGGTTCTCCCAATGTTTAATATCGTCTGATAAGTCAATCTCCTCTGCCGTCCAAAAGCTGGCTTCGGCTTTTTTGTACATTTCCCAAATAGCTGGAAATTTGATCGGCAATAACACAAAACGGTCTTTGTTTTCCTTTAATAATAATTCTTCTTCCATAAACTCTCTTTTTACGTTGTTAGAAAATGTCTGCTGCAGCATATCATGATATCCTTTGCCAGTAAAGCCGCCTAACGAACCGTACTTAGTTTATATTAAAAAAATTCAGAATATCTGCTTTTTCAAACGAACTAAATAGCAATCAGTTATAACAATAATTAGGGTGCTTTCTATTAAAGAACTTCGTATAACAAATATAAAAGTTAGGGCATTTTTTAGCTTACAAAGTTGTTAACATGCCGCTGATTTTGTGGGGATTTCCAATCAAAATTCTGTCATAAACAGGGAGTAAAAAAGCTAATTATTTCTTTTTAAGCACTTATGGAATCAAAATGAGTGTTAATAATTTTAAAAAGAGGTTAAATTCACTGGCTTTTACTCCTGCACATAGGAGATTTCCACACGGGCGTAACCCAAGCGATAAATTCCTATTTCCTTGGCGGCGGCCTGCGAAATGTCCAGCGCAAATTTTTTGCTGAAAGGCCCCCTATCATTTACCCTTACCTGTACTGATTTACCCGTATGGAGGTTGCGAACGGTAATAATGGTCCCGAAAGGCAGGGTACGATGTGCCGCCGTAAACTTCTTAGCTCGGTAACGCTCGCCGCTGGTGGTTTTACGCCCTTCAAACTTTTTGGCGTAATAAGTGGTAAAGATGATTTTCTTAATGGTATCGGGTGCTTTAGATACAATGTCTTGCGCCTGGGCCACAAAAACCAACAGGCTTAAGCATAGTAATAATCTAACAGGTTTACAATATCTCATTAATACTCTATTTAGATTGTTTCCTTTCCAAAATTGGGGGCAACAAATATAGCAAAACGCTTAATTTATAAAAAGACAGGCGCTCTATAAAACAAAAGCCCCTTCAGGTTAGTGAAGGGGCTTTATATTTTTGTAAGCTAAAATTATTCAGCTACTACTTCGAAAGGAACTTTAACTTTAACTTCTTTGTGCAAGTTCAAGTTAGCGATATATTCACCTAAAGTTTTAGGCTCAGTTTCGAAAGTAATACGACGGCGGTCAACTTCAAAACCTTTAGCTTTTAATGCGTCGGCCACTTGGATCGTGTTAACCGCACCAAAGATTTTTCCAGTTTCGCCGGCTTTAGCACCGATGCTTAATTTAACATCAGCCAATTTAGCGGCAATACCTTCAGCGTCTTTCTTAATTTTCTCTTGTTTAAAAGCAGCTTGCTTTAAGTTTTCTGCCAATACTTTTTTTGCCGAAGGGGTTGCTAAAATTGCAAAACCTTGCGGAATTAAGTAATTACGACCAAAACCAGGCTTTACCACTACGATATCATCTTTTTCACCTAGTGATTTGATATCTTGCTTTAAAATAACTTCCATTGCTCAGCTCCTATTTTAATTGGTCAGTAACAAAAGGCAATAAACCGATGTGACGTGCACGTTTTACCGCTTGCGACACTTTACGTTGGAACTTCAAAGAAGTACCAGTTAAACGACGAGGTAAAATTTTACCTTGCTCGTTCACGAATTTCAACAAGAAGTTTGCGTCTTTGTAATCGATATATTTAATACCATTTTTCTTGAAACGGCAGTATTTTTTTCTGTTATCCTCCACTTTTGGAGCAGTAACATATTGAATTTGATCTCTTGCCATTACGCTGTAGCCTCCTCTTTCTTAGTTTTGTTAAAAGCTCCGCTACGTTTTTTCTCGTTGTAGGCAACCGCATGACGGTCTAATCTTACAGTCAAGAAACGCAAAACACGCTCATCGCGTTTTAGCTCTAGCTCTAACTTGCTTATTAACTCACCTCCAGATTTGTATTCTGTAAGGTGAAAGAATCCGTTTCCTTTCTTTTCGATCGGATACGCTAATTTTCTCAAACCCCAATTATCTTCTGCGATAATTTCGGCTCCGCCATCAGTAATGATGCCTTTAAATTTAGCAATTGCCTCTTTTGCAGCATCTTCTGACAACAACGGGGTAAGAACGATAACAGTTTCGTACTGATTCATTGTTGTATTTTAATTATTTTTTAATTTATTCCGCTTAAAACGGGCTGCAAATGTAACAATATATTTCTATAAATCAAAGCGTTGTTTTTAAAAGTACAAGGGCACGCTAAAAACATTTAACTTGTAAGCAACCCGCTTTGGAACCAATGCACACTAAAAAAGCAACGCTTCTAACCTTTGCTTAATTAAAAAGAATACCCTAGCCCAAATTTATATCTCTCGATAGAGATACGATATGCCGAAAAATAAACATTGGGCATAGGAAGAGAATAGCCTAATATTGCACTAAACTTATCTTTATAGGTTATCCCCAAGGAAATTGGGATTGCAACACCAAATGCCTGAAGGGCTACACCACCTTCTTTCACCGCAGGCTTTAATGATTGATCTATATAGTAAGTAAGTACATTTTTGTAAGTCGAATAGTTTGCTCCTACTCCTGCTGCTGCAAACATTTTTACATCTCCCCTACTATAATAGTTGTATAAAATTTGAGGAGCAAGTTCTATTGAAAACTGATTAAATTCATGCGTCAAGGGATATTTGTCTTCGGATTTATAAGCTGCCACACTGCTATTGTTCATATAAGCCGATAATGTTGTCCTAAAAACCAATTTGCCTATCGAAGGTTTGAAATAAAAATCTATCCCTCCAAAAAAATGGGGTTTATATGAAGCTTTGTTACTTATCGAATTGCCTCGGCTAGTGGAAGAAGAAAAACTAATGGTAGTGGCGGTAGCACCTATACCAAAAAATATACGTGATTTTTTATAGGCTCCTTTTTCCTCGTTCCCATTAATATCAGCGCCATTCAACAACTTCACCACCTTTAGCAAATCTTTCTCATAATAATCCAAACCTTCTATATTGATTTTCTCCTGCAAATTGCTGCCAACCAACAAGCTAGAAAGTTGGTTTCTAAACCTGTTCAAGGTGAAAACAACGTCTCCTTTTTCAGTCTGTTTTAAGTAAATCTCTCTTACCAGCTCGTAAGGTACCCTATCTGAAGCTTCTTGAATATAAAACCGTGTCTTAATTTTATCTGAATATGAATACAAGCTCACTTTATCACCTTCATAAATAGCCTTTAAAAATACCTGATCAGTAATGGAAGAAGAATTTATTCCATAGGACAGCTCTGCCGTTTTTACACGGCTCATACTAATCTTCACTGATGCGCTTTTATAAAGCTCCAGATCATCTATTTTGAAAAAAGAACAGTCAGAAGGCGTAATGCGAGAAAGTTCCCCATTTTCATCTTTAAAATCAACTACAGTTGGGTTGGTAGGCCATTCCCTAAAATCAATAAATCCATTTATTTTTTTTGAGGGGCCAATCATCACATACCCTTTTTTAAAATTTACTTGGGCCAATAAGAGCGTAGGCATAGAGACCAACGCGTAAAACAACAATAGCTGAAGTTTTTTCATTTAATCTAATTATTTAATATTATCAAGTTATTACATCATCTGAAGCTACCGCTTCTAAAGGCTGTTGCCCATCTGAAAATATTAAAGCATTAGATTTGGATCATTACTGATCCATCGCAAAAATCTCGAGAACTGGCCGACGAGAAACAGCCAGTATTAGTATTTTATTACGTTAACATTTAGATGAAAAACAATTGCATAGATATAGATTTTTTTGCAAAACCGCACCAGAAATTCAAAAAAAAAAAGCACCTCCCCTTGGGGCGGTGCTTTACTTATCAGAGTATATAGTTGTTTAAAGCTTGATGGTTTCTGAGAACTCCTGATTGCCAGTTCTCACCACAAAGGTAAGCTGTCTTGAAGGCGTTTTGCTTACATCGTATTTCTTAATCACTTTTGCTTCGCTAGTATAAACATCTTCATGAAGTTTTTCATTAAACTCATTGTAGATATCTACTTCCACCTGACCATCGGCCACACCGTTTAGGTCAAGCGTTACCATATGGTCTTCTTTTGCCAAACTTGGTCTCTTAACCACTTTAACTACCGGGGCCGCCACTATTGCGCTATCAGCGGTAATGTTGATTTGGTAGGTCATGGTTTTTAAAGGCGACTCCATTTTAAGGGTGTAAAGTCCCACTGGCAAAGCGCTTAGATCGTAAGTTTTGAACTTGTTGCCCACCGTTTTTAACCTTTGCTCGTAAAGCACCTCGCTGTTTTCCGAGTATAAGGTAAGGTCGATATGCTGTGATTCGTTGGTGGCAAAGCTCACCCATTTGTTGTTTTCTTTCGCTACTTTAACTAAAAGCTCCATATCATCGGCTTTGGCTACGTTAACCATTAAAACCGAAAGGATTACTAAACTAAATCTGAATAAATTTTTCATTGCTGATTTATTTAAATTGTTAACACTTATTTAACAAGAGCAAATTTAGTTAGCAATCAGTCGTTTATTATATTTCATATTTCCCAGTATATATGCTATTTTAACATTATATTTGAAACAAATACACAAAAAAATCAAAAACACATATATTTTGGTTAATTTGGCTCAACAAATATGAAAAAGATCAAACCAAGTTTCGAAGTTATTGAACCCTCGTTTGGGAGTTCCTTTTATTATTCGAAATACCTACAGAACACCAATAACAAAGCGCATGTTTGGCATTACCATCCAGAGGTAGAAATGGTTTTTGTAAACGGCGGCTCCGGAAAAAGGCAAATTGGCAGCCACATTTCCTACTATACGGATGGTGACTTGATATTGATTGGCAGCAATTTGCCGCATTGTGGATTTACGGACGAAACCACGGGCAACACCAATGAAGTGGTGATCCAGATGAAACCCGACTTTTTGGGCACCGATTTTTTGGCCCTCAAAGAAACCAAGGGCATTACCACCTTGTTCGAAAAAGCCAAATACGGCATTGCCTTTGGCGAAGATACCAAAAAACTGGTTGGCCCTATCCTGGAAAAAATGAACAGCTTGTGGCCTTTTGAAAAACTACTGGCCTTATTGGGCGTACTGCGAGAGCTGGAGCAGGCCTCAGATTATAAATTACTGAATGCCCAAAACTTTTCGTTGGAAATGCAGGCCCAGGACAACGACCGCATCAGCATGATTTTCAACTATGTAAAAGACCACTTCACCGAAGAGATCAGCCTGGAGCAGGTTGCTGAAATGGCCAGTATGACCGTACCATCTTTTTGTAGGTATTTTAAAAAGATGACCAAAAAAACGTTTACTAAGTTTGTGAATGAGTACCGGGTGGTACATGCTTCAAAACTTTTGGCCGAAAAGCGCACCAGCATTGCCAACATCAGTTACGAAAGCGGTTTCCACAACTTTAGCCACTTCAATAAAATATTTAAGGAGTTTACAGGAAAGAGTGCCTCGCAATATAGAAAGGAGCTGAAGTCTATTATATAAGTATATAGTTGGCAGTTTTCAATTGGCGGTTGGCAGTTTTCAGTTGCCAAAATACGGTGGCTTTGTTAAATAAACCCGACTGACAGCGGTACCCAATTATCCTGAGTTTATCGAAGGGAATTGGGTTTAGCAAAAGGCGGGGCCAAAATTGCCGATATGTTTTGTCCGCTCATTTTCAAAAAAGCAGTTTAGCTTACCAACTTTTCAACATTCAAACTTTTCAACTCTGCAACAATCAAAATTTTGCTATTTTCGTGGCAATGGAAAATTTTATCGTTTCGGCCCGTAAGTACCGCCCCGCCACGTTTGAAACCGTGGTTGGTCAGCAGCATATTACCGGAACTTTGAAAAATGCCATTAAAAACAACCAATTGGCCCAAGCGTTTTTGTTTTGCGGGCCAAGGGGCGTTGGCAAAACTACCTGTGCCCGTATTTTGGCAAAAACGATTAATTGCACCAGTTTAACGCCCGAGCAAGAAGCCTGCGGCACTTGCGAAAGTTGTCAATCGTTCCAATCGGGGCATTCCTTTAATTTCCACGAGCTTGATGCGGCCTCTAACAACTCTGTTGACGACATCAGAAGCTTAATTGAGCAGGTAAGGATCCCACCGCAGGCCGGGAAATATAAAATCTACATCATTGACGAGGTTCACATGCTGTCAACAAGTGCGTTCAACGCCTTTTTGAAAACCCTGGAAGAACCCCCTCCCTATGCTATTTTTATTTTAGCAACTACGGAGAAACATAAAATATTGCCTACCATTTTGTCCCGTTGCCAAATTTTTGATTTCAACAGGATTCAGGTAGAGGATATTTCCAACCATTTGGCCAAAATTGCCGAACGGGAAAACATTGCCACTGACAATGACGGTTTGCACATTATTGCGCAAAAAGCAGATGGCGGCCTACGTGATGCGCTCTCGATGTTTGACCAAATTGTGAGCTACACCAATAGGAACGTTACCTATAAGGCGGTCATTGACAATCTGAATATTTTAGATTACGATTATTATTTTAAACTCACAGATTATATTACCAGTGGTGATGTAAGCCATACCTTATTGTTATTTAACGAGATTTTGAACAATGGCTTTGATGGCAACAACTTTATTAATGGTTTAGCGGGCCACTTCAGAAACTTATTGGTAGGCAAGGATAACCAAACCATCAAATTGCTTGAGGTTAGCGAAAATATCAAACAGAAATATCTGGCGCAAAGCAACAGCACCAATTTGGGGTTTATTTTAACCGCCCTAAATTTGGCCAACCAGTGCGACCTGAACTACAAGAACAGCAAAAACCAACGGCTTCAGGTAGAGCTGGCACTGATTAAAATGTGCCACATTCCTTCGGTAATACAACTCGCCAATACAGCAACTGATCCAGATCAGGATAAAAAAAAAACTTTAGTTAAAAACGAAGTTCCTGCCCCGGCAACGGCCCACAGCCTTGCGGCAGCCCCAACGCCCCAAGCCCCTGCTGCTCCGCCAATAGGAAAAAACGGACCGCCGGTTACTGCAAAGCCAGCAGAAACTGCTCCGGCCGTTACCGCAACTACAGCACCTACCACGGCTTCCATTAAAATAAAACCGCTGTCCAAAAGTACTTCGGGTTCCCTAATCCCGTCGCTTACGGATTTGAATAGCGGAGCTGATTTGGATAACGAGGACAAAGGGCCGCAATATATCCGAGGCAATGATAAACAGGCTTTTACCCCTGAACAATTTATGGCCTGCTGGCAACAATATGCGCAAAAGGCCAAAGAGGATGACAAGATACACCTGTTTACTTTGTTAACCAGCAACGAGCCGGTTTTAGATGGCATACATGTAACGGTTTTGGTAGAAAACGTTGCGCTTGAAAGCACCCTACAGGACGAGAAGATTGACCTGCTCAACTTTCTTCGCGGAAACCTGAGCAATTTTGACATCCAGTTATTCTCGAAACGAGTAGAGGCCAAACAAAGCGACCGCATTTATACCAATAAGGACAAGTATGCTTATTTGGTTGAAAAAAACCCGCAGCTGGAGGAATTTCGCCAGCGTTTTAACCTGGATTTGCTGCCTTAGCTCGGCAAATCATTTTTAGGATACCCCTCTTCGTCCAAATCGTCCCTAAAGTCTTCTTCTGTTTGTGCCAGGATTTTATCCGCAGGATCAAGCAGCACGCTCTCACCCGTTTCATCTACCCGCATGCCGTTATCCTCCAGTTGTTCATCAACTTGGCCATGTGGATCATATTCATTTCCAACATAGGGGTTTGATTCGTCGTAAGTAGAAATACTATCCTCTCCGTTCGGTGCCGAAGTGTCATAAGGCAGGGGATGGTCATAATTGGCTTCTTCGCCTTTTACATCAAATTCGAAACTATTTTTATCCTTGTTATAAGATAGTTCGTTGAAATCTTTGGTTTCGCCCAAATTGCTATTATGTAGCTTGTCTTTGGCTGGCTTTTGATTGTCCATAATACATCTATTTTAAGTAATAGATAAACTCAAATCATTTCGATTTTGTTTTCGAAATGATGCCAATCACTTATTTAAACAGAAGGGCAATAGCAGTCACTTCTCTGCAACGATTTTCCTGCTTTATGCTTCCATTTTTTTGTTCCCCCCTTTTTCAATCCAGAGCAAAGGATAAACAGACAGTATTTCCCTGCCTACCGCAGGCAGGCGCTACATTACGCCATTCCATACAAAACGATATACTTTCTGGCCATTAAATTTCATAGATTTTAATACCTCAATTGTTTAATTGAAAAAGACACACTATATTTAACTAATAATTTAGTTCATCATGAACAAATCAAGATATATTATCCTTATATTATTAAGTTTATTTAGCTACGTGATATTTACACAAATCTTATTTGCTGAAAATAATTTAATAGCACTAAAAGGCACATTATATAAAACACATCAATTTACTAAGAAGGAAAAAAAGGATGACAAAGAAATTGAATATGCCTATTTAACCTTTATGCTAAACGGGAGCAATAAGTTCTTTATCCTTAAATTAAATGTCGACTCTGTATATCAAGGCTTTAACCTGTTCACGGGAGTCCATAAATCACTAAAATACGCCGGCCAGATTAAGGTTAAAATAAAGAAATCTGATATTCTTAAGGTTCGTCCTGTGGTGTACGAAGTATATGCCGATGACGAGAATATTTATGAGCTTAAAAATAAGCCCTTTGGCAATATTTATCTATTCGCCATCTTAGGTTTTACCTTACTGGTGGCTGTTGTACTTTCTATTGCTAACCTCAAGAAAAAAAGGGAAGTGGTTAATATTCCATAAATTGAATTTTTATTTGTATTAAATCTAAATAGTATTATTTTTGCATAAATATTTAACCTGCTGTGCAAAAAATCAAAGAAGCATTATTTCCTGTTGCCACGTTTGAAGAAGTATTCGCTACCGAAAGTGGTGCTATTTTTCAATCGGATTCAGAAAATTGCTGGTACATTGATTTTGCTGGTAAGTTAGCCCGCTTTGATTATAGAAATCTTCTTAAGCTCAAAAAAGCGGTTTATCAAGTTGACATTGAAGAGAAACTTTTAAGCAGTGATAAAACTGCCGATGTAGAAATCATCTTCATTTGTGCTTGCGACCATTCTTATGTGCTTTCTTTATTGGAACTCATCAAACTTAAAGAGCTATTACAGGGTACTTTTGTAATGTTGGAACTTAACCACATCATCTACGACTGCCTTTATCGTCTAGCCTTTTAAAACTAAGACTTAGACTCTTTCCATATTATTAATATTTTCTTTTACAGAACATTATCGCTGTAACTTTGTAGTGTCAAAGGAAATAATTAACGAAACAAAATGACCTTTTACACGGTTTAACAACTGACTTTATCATAGCGTTTCACTACCGTTAAAAACTAAGGACACAAGGAAATGAAAGATATTATGCGTGTAAAGTGTTTACTATCATCAGATGTAGAAACACTGATCAACCAACAAATAAAAAAAGAGGCACACTCGTCAGCTATTTACTTATCAATGGCTTCGTGGTGCAACAGAAATGGTTACGATTTTTCTGCTGATTATTTCTTTAAACAAGCAGAAGAGGAAAGACAGCACCAGTTGAAATTCTTTAAATATGTATTGGACATGGGCGGAACTGCAATTTCTCCCGACGTAACCAATATCAAACAAGAGTATAATTCCTTCCGCGAGGTATTTGAGGAAGCTTTGGAACAGGAAATCAGCGTAACACAATCTATCAAAAATATTGCTGCCCGTTGCCACAAAGAACAAGATTATGTGACTTTGGAATTTCTGAACTGGTTCTTCAGAGAACAACGCGAAGAAGAATACAAAGCCCGCAGAGCCCTGGAATTGTTCGATGTGATTGGTGAAGAAGGCACTGGAAGGTGGCAAATTGACAAGCACGTTGGCCAAATTTCTTACGACAGCGAAGCTTAATTAAAAATTAAAAGTAGAAAGTTGAACGTGGCGGGATCCCAAACATTAGAGATAAAAACCAACTTAGTCTACTAGCAAAGCGACAACAAAACAAAACAATAATTAAAGGTGTGTACAACAAGTATGCACCTTTTTTGTTTATTTTGAAAATTTAAGCGTCATTGCGAGGCACGAAGCAATCTCCAGAATAATCTATTAAAAACAAGATTGCTTCGTGCCTCGCAATGACGAAACATCACTTATGTCTAAAAAAGATAAAAAGAAAAAGGGCTCGAAACAGGACAAAAAAGACAAGAAAAAGAAAAACTGTTGCGAGAAATACCTAAAGGGCAAGCGATGCAGAAACTGTCCTTTTGGCTAGGGCATTGCTTTGGGCACGCTGTATGTTGCTAATTTGATGAACATGGCGTTTCATTGTACATCAGCATAAGCCAATACATCCAATAGGGCAGTATTTCTTTTCTTTCGTCGCTGATGTTTTCCAAGGCAATAAAAATTCAGCAACACTGCCAGCCAACAATGAAAAGAGCCTTTTCACATAAGCCTATAGTGCATTAATAGGTGGGTCTAATTCAATGCTTCCCATAAAATTTCAACCGGGTGTTTTGCGACCCTCTGTGTCCCATCCTTAATTTGATGTCTACAGCTTGTTCCCGCGGCAGCAATAATGGTATCACCCTTTTGTTTACGTACTTCGGGCAATAGCACCAACTCCGCCACTTGCATAGAAACCTCGTAGTGTTCGGCCTCGTAGCCAAAAGAACCTGCCATTCCGCAACAGCCCGAAGGAATCACCTCCACCTTGTAATTGCTAGGCATTGATAGGATTTTTTCCGTTGGCGCAAGTGCATTCAGCGATTTTTGATAGCAATGGCCATGCAGTTTGATCAATTGGTGATCTGAAGTGAATTGGTTAACGTTTATCTTCTTTGCTTCAAATTCATTCCATAAAAACTCCTCCACTAAAAAGGAGTTTTGCGCCAAATGCTTGGCTTTCTGTACCAAATCGGCGTCTACCAATTCAGGATATTCATCTCTAAAAGTAAGCAAAGCCGATGGCTCAACGCCCAATAGCGGCGCATCTATATCCACCAAATCTGCAAGCAGCGCTACATTTTTATTGGCCAATACCTTTGCCTCGCGCAACAACCCTTTCGACAGGTAAGTCCTGCCACTTTCCAAATGCTCTGGAATAATCACTTCATATCCTAATTTTTCCAACAGCTTAACGGTAGTCTGCCCAATCTCTACATCGTTATAATTGGTAAACTCGTCACAAAACAAATACACCTTGCGGGCTTTGCTTTGCGGAGCTTGTTTTTTATCATGCTGTTTTTTCCAACTGCGTAAAGTGGTTTTACCAACTTTTGGCAAAGACCGATCTGGCGCAAAACCAACTACTTTTTTGATCAGCTTTCCCGTAAAGTTATTGCTGATCAAGGCATTATAAACAGCCGGCGCAATAGCGGCCAACCGTTGCGATTTGGTAAAGTTGGCAATCATTTTAGTACGGAAAGGCACGCCATTGGCATCATAATAATGTTGCAAAAATTCCGCTTTCATTTTGGCCACGTCAACGCTCGAAGGACACTCAGATTTACAGGCTTTACAGCTCAGGCACAAATCCATTACCTCTTTAATTTCCTGGTGGTTGAAAGGATTATCGCCTGTATCGTTACTTAGAAATTGCCTTAAAATATTTGCTCTGGCACGAGTGGTATCTTTCTCTTGTCGAGTAGCCATATAAGACGGGCACATGGTGCCTCCACTGATATGGGTTCTTCTACAATCACCAGAACCCGAGCATTTTTCTGCCAATTTCAAAATACTTTCGTTCTTCGAAAAATCGAAAATAGTTTTTACCGGTTTAATTTGCTTGTCGGCTTCATAACGCAAAAACTCGTTCATCGGTGGCGTATCCACAATTTTATTGGCGTTAAATATGCCCAATGGATCAAATAATTGCTTAACTTCTTTTAAAAGCTCGTACACTTCCGTACCTAGTACATCTTTGATAAATTCGCCTCTTAAACGGCCATCGCCATGCTCGCCGCTCAATGAGCCCTGATGTTTTTTTACCAAAGCCGCTGTTTCTTTCAGTACCGTTCTAAAAAGCTCTTTCCCTGCGGAGGTTTTCAGGTTAATCATGGGTTCTACATGCAATTCTCCAGCGCCCGCATGTGCATAGTAAGATGCCTTTAGGTTATATTTATCTAAAATTTGTTGAAGTTCTCCGATATATGCGGGTAAATCTTCTGGAGCTACCGCACAGTCCTCTATCAGGTTTACCGGTTGGTTATCGCCTGGCAAATTCCTGATCAGCCCCAGCCCTGCCTTCCTCACATCCCAAGCCAATTTGGTTTGCTGGCCGTAAACTACCGGATAAGCATAGCCTAAGCCCGCCAATTTCAAATCGGCAATTAGCCCAGCGGTTTTAAAATCAAGCTCCTGCTGTGTCTCGGCAAAAAACTCAACCATCAGCAAAGCTTCGGGCTCGCCTTCAATAAAAAAACGGTTGTGTTGGTATACTGGATGGCCTTTGGTAAAATCCATGATGTATTTATCTACCAATTCTGAGGCCATTGGCTGGTGTTTTAAGATGATGATATTAGCCAAAAGCGACTCAGCCAACGAATTAAAATGTACACAAACCAGTGCCTCCTGTTTTGGTGGCAGGGGCAGCAATTTTAGTTTAGCTTCGGTTACAAAAACCAGCGTGCCCTCGGAACCAGCAATAAGTTCGCACATATTAAAGGTTTCTTTTCCTTCCTCTGGGATCAAAAAATCTAGGGCATAGCCGGTATTTCTTCTGGTAAGTGTTTTTTTAGGATATCCTTTTTCAATGGCCTCGATATTTTCAGGCTTGTTAACCATTTCAGAAACACCTTTGTAAATTACTCCTTCCAAACTGTTCTCCCGAGCTTTTTCTGCGATCTGGGCAAGGGGCATCTCCTTAAATTCCACTTCTTGCCCGTTGCTCAAAAAGCCTTTTACCTCTAACAGATTTTGCCGGGTATCGCCCCACACGATGGAGTGCAAACCGCATGAGTTGTTACCAATCATCCCGCCAATCATGGCCCGGTTTGCCGTAGACGTTTCAGGACCAAACATTAATCCAAAAGGTTTTAGGGCAACATTCAAATCGTCCCTAATTACTCCAGGCTGTACCCTAACATATTGCTCTTCCTGGTTAATTTCTAATATTTTATTCAAATACTTCGAAATATCCACCACCAAACCATTACCCACTACCTGCCCTGCAAGCGAGGTGCCCGCAGCCCTGGGAATAAGCGTTAAGTGATGTTGGTTAGCAAAGTTAATGAGTGTTTTAATATCAGCAGTAGTTTTGGGAACCGCAACGGCCAAAGGCTTTTCCTGATAAACTGACGCATCTGTAGCGTAAACCAGCTTTTGCGCCTCATGAGCAGCAGATTGGTCGTAAAATAATTCTCCACTAAAACTATTTGCTAGCTGTTGGAATGGGGCCGAAAGGTGAATATAACTTGACACAAGGTAAAATTAAGCATTTTAGCGCTGTTTTTTAAAAATAAAAACTGCAAAAAACTGCAAAAACCAGTAGATAAGTTGAAATATATTGTTTTGAAAAATTAAGGTATCAAGAAACATTAAGCATATCCTCCAAATCTTAATTATCTTAATTTCTTAATGTTTTTATCATTATTAGCACCGTTTATAATTGATTTTTGCTAATTTGAGATTTCAAAATAAGCTTATGAGTGCCAATCAAAATACCTTTATCGAAAAAATAAAAGCCTCTTACTCCCCTAGCGGCGAATATATTTATTTGGGCGCCGCCATGTTGGATGGTATGGCTTTGGCAGAGGCCGAAGTAAATTTACCCCTACGCATGATGAACCGACATGGCCTTATTGCCGGTGCTACGGGAACCGGAAAAACCAGAACCCTGCAATTGCTGTCCGAACAGCTATCTGATGCGGGCGTGCCTGTTTTCATGCTCGACGTAAAAGGCGACCTTTCTGGCTTAAACCAAGCTGGCAGTACCAACCCTAAAATTGAAGAGCGGGCACAACAGTTGAATAAGCCCTTCGCACCTAGTGGCTTCCCGATCGAAATCTACTCCTTAACGGGAAAGCTTGGGGCACAGATGCGTGCTACGGTTATGGAATTTGGTCCAGTACTCCTTTCCAAAATACTCGAACTTAACGACACGCAATCTGGAGTTTTAGCAGTACTGTTTAAATATGCCGACGATCATAAAATGCCCGTAGTAGATTTAAACGATTTGAAAAAGCTGCTTGGCTATCTTTCTGAAGGCGATGGTGCCAAGGAGATTAAATCCAGCTACGGATCTATCTCTACGGCTACCTCAAGTACCATTCTACGGAAAATTGTTGCCATAGAACAACAGGGTTTGGGAGGTATTTTTGGAGAAACTTCCTTTGACATCGAAGACCTATTTAATCGTGTGGATGGCAAGGGGGTAATTAGTTTACTGAACATTGCCGATGTACAAAACCAACCGGTGCTTTACTCTACTTTTTTGTTGAGCCTTTTGGCCGAAATCTATCAAACCATGCCCGAAGCCGGAGATTTAGATAAGCCAAAATTGGTTTTCTTTTTTGACGAGGCCCATTTATTGTTCAACGACGCCCCAAAAGCATTTTTAGAGCAGATCAACACCATCATCAGGCTCATCCGCTCAAAAGGAATTGGGGTATTTTTCTGTACCCAATCGCCCATGGATATTCCGGAAAGCGTATTGGCACAGTTAGGGAACAGGGTGCAGCACGCTCTACGGGCATTTACGCCGAATGATGTAGATGCCTTGAAAAAAACCGTGAACACCTACCCTAAATCCGATTTCTATACCATCGACAAAGTGTTGACTTCTTTAGGCACGGGACAGGCGCTTATTACCGTGTTAAACGAAAAAGGTATCCCAACGGAGGTTGCGGCAACCTTACTTACCCCGCCAAGGGCAATAATGGGACCAATGGCTACTTTAGATTGCGAAAAATTGATGCAAGCAAGCCCTTTATTTACCAAATATAAAGAAACGGTAGACCCGGTAAGTGCTTATGAAATGCTTACCGATAAAATAAATGAAACTCAAGCCAATGAAAACAAAATAAAGGCCGAAGAAGAAGAACGTAAAAGAATTGAACAAGAGAGCAAACCAAAACCTGGCGAAAAAAGTTTAGTAGAAGAAATTATGGGAGCCACCATTACCAGGCAAATCGGAAAAGAGATTGTTCGGGGTATTTTTGGAATGCTCACCGGCAAAAAAACTCGTTCAACTAAATCTTCTGGAGGTGGGCTTTTTGGATTCTAAAACTTAACTTTGGCAACAACTAAATATTCAATTAAAAACTAAACAGTTAATGAAACCTACGTTATTGATTTTGGCTGCCGGTATGGCCAGCCGTTATGGTAGCATGAAACAAATCGACGGTTTTGGCCCCAATGGCGAAACCATCATCGATTATTCTATATATGACGCAATTAAAGCCGGATTTGGAAAAGTTGTATTTATCATTAAAGAAGAATTTGCCGAAAATTTCAAAGCCATTTTTGACGAAAAGTTAAAGGGAAAGATTGAAGTAGATTATGTTTACCAAAACTTTGACCTTAAACAGTTTGGCATTGACCAAGAAATTTACCGAGAGAAACCATGGGGAACGGCACACGCCATCCTTTCAGGAAGGAAAGTGATCAATGAGCCTTTCTGTGTAATCAATGCCGATGATTTTTATGGCTACGATGCCTTTAAAAAAATGGCAGATTTCCTGACTTCTGACGTAAACGATACTTATTACTGTATCATTGGGTATAAGATTGGCAAAACCCTGTCAGACTTTGGTGCGGTTTCAAGAGGTGTTTGCAAGGCTGACGAAGCAGGCAACCTGACCGAAATTGTGGAACGCACAAAAGTTTACAAGAAAAATGACACCATTGTTTATGAGGAGGATGGCAAAGAGTTTCCTTTGGAATTTGAAACACCTGTTTCGATGAATTTCTGGGGTTTTACTCCGGCTGTTTTTAAAATCACCGAAGA
Source organism: Pedobacter nanyangensis (assembly GCF_003313505.1). Lineage (GTDB taxonomy): Bacteria > Bacteroidota > Bacteroidia > Sphingobacteriales > Sphingobacteriaceae > Pedobacter > Pedobacter nanyangensis. The sequence goes on from NZ_QMHO01000003.1 coordinate 353,367, forward strand.
CCTGTTCAAAACCTTTGCCTTAGAAAACAAAGACAAGCCTAAAGCTGAGTTTTTTATCCCTTTGGTAGGCGAACATTTGGTAAATACACAAAAGGCTTCTTTTAAAGTAGTACCAACAGATAACCAATGGTTTGGTGTAACTTATAAAGAAGACAAGCCGTTGGTTCAAGCAAGTATTGATGAACTTATCAAAAATGGCAACTACCCGCAAAAACTATGGAATTAACAGTTGATGAAAGTATTTTAGCATCATACGGCTTAAACAACCAACATATTGAAATACAACAAATAGGTTCTGGACATATCAACAGAACCTATTTGCTAACACAAAAAACCGTAGGCAAAAAAAAGTATGTGCTTCAGGAAATCAATACGAATGTTTTTGCCAATCCACAAGCGGTTGCTGAAAACATCAAACAAATTGCCAACTTTTTAACCAAGAAGTTTCCCGACTATCTGTTTCCTGCGCCTTTGGCCAACCGTAATGGCGCAACTATGGTTGCGCATCAAGGGGAGTACTGGAGATTGAGCCCTTTTGTGGACCAAACCATTGCTCTAGACACTTTAACGGCACCTCAACAAGCCTACGAAGCGGCAAAACAATTTGGTAAGCTCAGCAGGTTGCTCGATAATTTTGATAGCAGTACACTTCATGAAACCATTACAGGTTTTCATAACCTAGACCTGCGTTTTGAGCAGTTTCAAACAGCTTTGGCACACAGTTCGACCACGTTGAGGGAACAGGCAGCGCAAGAAATTGAAACTGCAATAGGCTTTAAATCTATCCTCACAGAATACCAGAACCTAAAAAATGATTTACCCAATAGGGTGATGCACCACGATACCAAAATCAACAATGTACTTTTGGCCCAACACACGTATGAAGGCGTTTGCGTAATTGACCTGGATACTTTGATGCCTGGTAAATTTATATCTGATCTTGGCGATATGATGCGCACCTATCTCTGTGAATTTTCTGAAAACGAAACAGATCTTTCTAAAATTACCATTCGCATGGATTATTTTGCTGCAATGATAGATGGTTATTTGTCGGAAATGGGCAACATCCTTACTGAAACAGAGAAAAAAGCGATTTTGTTCAGCGGAAAATACATTATTTATATGCAGGCGCTACGTTTCTTGGCAGATTTCCTTAACGGAAGCATTTATTATCCAACCAACTATGCTACGCAAAACCTGGATAGAACCAAAAACCAGTTCAAATTATTGATGGAGCTGGTAAAAAACGAAGATAAACTCCAGCAGCTTATTGTAAACTGCCTTGCAAAAACTACGGCAACTTCTATCCACAGGTCCTAAAAACAACGCTTTGTGACATATAACCTTAAGGACTTACGAAGTTTCAAAAAACTTCGTAAGTCTTCCTAAGCCTAATCATTACTTCTAAAATACGGAGAAACAATTAACGCCCTGAGTGATTCGCTCTCAATTCATGTTCCATCTCCTTAACCGCTCCTTCTAAGGCCTCTATCGACTCTCTTAAGGCCTCTCTCATTTCTACAAAGTCATTCTCCTGTGTACCACTTGCCTCCATGATAATAAAAATACCTTTAATATTTCCCAAATACCTGCGTAGCTGATGGGAAATCATTAACTGCAATCTATCTTCAAGCATGCCCATTTCACTAGAGATTATTGTTTAACGATCTTAAATTCAGTTCTACGGTTAAGCTGGTGTGCCTCTACAGAACATTTTACACCATCGGCACAATCATTCACTAATTTCGTTTCTCCATAACCAATTGCCGTTAACCTGCTTTTATCAATTCCTTTATTCGCCAGATATTGTACTACTGCCTCGGCTCTTCTTTGTGATAGTTCAAGGTTATATCGGGCATTGCCGCGGCTATCGGTATGCGATTCGATTTCAATCCATATCGTTGGATTTTCTTTCATTAACGTTACCAACTTATCCAATTCTATTGCAGCAGCTGGTGTGATATAGGCGTGGTCAAAAGTGTAGTAGATGTTCTCGATCCTGATGGATTTGTTAAGCTGTATTTTCTCTAAAAAGAGATCCCTAACCAATTGCGTTATTACCAAGGGAACTTCCTTCGTTTCAACAGAAACTACTTCACTTCCAAATCCGGTTTTTTCAAATGTAAGCTCGTAATTTGACTGGGCATCTAAGCTAAAGCTATATTTGCCTGAGGCATCTGTTTCTACTTGCATTTTTTCCCCGTTGCTATTGCGCAAAGTGCCTAGGGCCATTGCCAGGGGCAGTCTAGTACCTTTTTGATAAACCACCCCACTAAGGCGGTAGGCGCCTTCGGCCTTTTGTGCAAAGTGGTAGATATCGTCTTCTCCCAATCCGCCTATACGGTTAGAGGCAAAATAGCCGGCGCTACTACTGTCAAACGTAAATGCAAAATCGTCCTGTGGCGAATTTAAAGGATAGCCAAGGTTTTGGGGCAAGCTTACCAGCTGGCCATTTTTCATATTGGCAACATAATTATCAAGCCCTCCCATTCCCACATAGCCGTCGCTGCTAAAGTAAAAATGATTTGCCAGGTCAAATGCCGGTGTCCTCTCGTTACCTTCAGTATTGATTTCCCGTAAATTTATGGGCGCTCCCCACTCTCCTGCATTATTTTTAGCGCTCACATAAATATCGGTTCCGCCTACTCCTCCCGCACGGTTAGAAACAAAATAAAGGTAGCGGCCATCATTGGAAATATAGGGATCAGTGTTGCTGTATGCTTGGTCATTATATTTAAATGCCTCTGGTTTGCCCCAGTTTCCATTCGCATCTTTAGTTACCTGGTAAATGCCTACGGTTGCGGTAACCAATTTGCCGTCTAATATCTTTAACTTGGTGCCCTTGCTGTTTTCGGGTATCCTGGCCATCGCAAAAAACATCTGTCGGCCATCGCCTGTAAAACTTGCCGGCCCTACATGATAGCCTATGCCGGCTTCCAGTGGAAAAATCTTAACGCTATCCGCTCCATTTCTGAAGTACAGGCTGAAATATCGGTGTCCCAGGTAGCCATCTATATTTTCATCTGGCATCTTTTTCCCATCAAATTTCAGAAATGGCACCTTAGCCTTTTCGAGGGCAGGCATTTGGTTGCGGTTGGAAACGAAGATGATGCTATTTCCCTTGCTTACCGCAGCCCATTCTGATTGTGGACTGTTGAGTACGGTTTGGTTAACAATTTGTATTGAGCGGGGTTCCTTCATCCATTTAAGGGCCGAGTCGCAAGATTGTATCCACCTACTGGTAAGTACTGGGCTTGTATCAGGCCTTAACTGCTTGTACTGTTGATATTGGATTTTGGCTTCGCTATACTTTCCGTTCTCCTGTAAGGCCTTGGCGTAATTTAAAACATCCTCAGGCTCGCGATCAACCCTTACTGCCGCCAAAGCGGCCCAGCTTTCCCTTTGTTGGTAATTTTGCTGTATCTGGTTGCAAAAGGCCAATCTTCTGGCCGTACGAACCGTTGGTTTTTTTTTCCATGCCTGTTCGTATAGTTTAATGGCCTCGCTGTAATTGTAAAGTTCAAATTGTACATCGGCCTCCTTGATGATGTATTGTGCCATGACACCCAAGGGCACACTTACAAATGAGAGAACAATGGCTATAAGCATATTTTTCATAGAGATGGAGATTTGGAATGACTACTCGATTAAAAAGGTCGGGGATTGGATACTCTTAGATAAGTTTTTTTAAAAAGGAAGCTAATCGAAATTTCATGGCTACCGCCCAAATTACCGCTTAACCCACCTGCCGAAAAATCATAGGCATAGCCTATACGGAAAGTATCGCTGGCAAAAAACTGCGCCGCAGCCACCGCCGCACTCATGTTACGAAGGTCATTCTGCAAATAGCTTTTACTATACAGCTTAATTGCCGTACGATAGGCACCTCCCAGCCAAATTTTATCATTCAAAATAAAGAAGGTACTAAGATCTAAACTGGTGGGCCCGCCCCTATCATCTTTGATGAGAAACGATGGCTTTAACTGTATGTTTTCATTAAGCGGTACCAGCATGCCAGCGGTTAAATAATAATGTGGTTTTGGTTTGATGATAAAAGGATAATTACTCATGCTGACGAGCTGTGGAATGAGATTGTCTACCGACAGACCGGCATAAAAACGGTCATTGGCAAAATAAACTCCAGCCCTGGCATCAGGCACAATAGTACTTTGCATGCCCGGTGGTTGTTGGTTTTCGAAATCATTGGGATTAAGCAAGGCCCCGTCAATGCCCAATTGTATAGCCCCTACCCCCAAACCAAAAGCTAGCCTTTCATCGTTATAACCGTTTAGCCGCAAACGATAGGCATAGTTGGCATAAACAGAGAGATTACGCTGTGCGCCAATGATATCATTGGAAATTTGCAGAGCCAAACCTACATTTCCTTTGTTGGCTATAGCGTCAATAGCCAACGACATGGTTTGGGGGGCCCCATCAACCCCTACAAATTGATTACGATAAAAGGCATGTGCATTCAATTGTTCTTTATAGCCTGCATAAGCCGGATTAATGTAAATGCCGTTGAACATGTATTGGCTAAATTGGGCGTCCTGTTGTGCATAGGCCCAATTTTTAATGACCATTATTGAGATCAACAGCATCAGTTTTCTCAGAAGCCTGTTAAATTTTACGGCAAATATTTTATCAGAATGCACCGCCCCTTGCAAACACGACAGGGCTTTTTCACCTAAACCTTGTGGAGAAATCTTTGAAAAGACGAATGATGGTGGAATTGCGTTTAAATAATCTGCTAGTGTTTTCATAGGTTTTTTGATGATATTTGGTTGAGAAACTGTTTAAATTTCAGCCGAAATAATTTATATAGCCTAGAGATTGCTTCGTTGTACCTCCTCGCAAAGACGATAATAGGAGCCTCACTGCGAGGCACGAAGCGGCCTATATCGTCACTGTATTGGTATTCAGTCTTTTTTAAGGAGTTTTTGGGTAAGGCCTTCAAGTTCCTATTAGAATCTTCACAAGCAATGATATATCTGGGATCCATAAAATTATTATTGAACAAAATTTAAACAGTTTCTGATGTGACTGGACTATTTTTTAAAGCTTCTGATCAGGGTGATGTATCCTTTAAATACCTTCCATTCGGAACCTTGCGTTTCTTTTACCCGTAGCACATAGAAGTATGTACCTTCATTTAAGCCTTCGCCGGTCCAGGTATTTCGGTAATCTTTGCTTTTAAATACTTCATTTTGCCAGCGGTTTACAATAAGCAGTTCATTTTCCGCAAACAGCTCTAGGCCTCTAATCTCAAAAGCATCGTTCACCCCATCGCCGTTTGGCGTAAAAAGATTGGGAATAGTAAGTGTATTAACCGAGGCCGAAAGCTTGGTAAAAAAGCTGTTGTTGGCCTGGGCATCTGTTGACAATAAAACATTTGAAGTGCTGTGAAGCCCCAAGGCGGGATTACTTGTGCTCACACTATTCCATAAACTTGCCTGTTGGCATATTGCAATGGAAGCGGTTCGGTCAATGTACAATGCGCCGTTACTGTTGCTGTTGTGCTGCAGGGAAAGACCTGTTGCCTTAATTTGGGGAGTAGCGTAGATATTCCAAACACGGTCCATTCCTAAGGCGGGCTTTTGGATAGGCTTATTGGCCGCAAAATAATCAACCAAAGTAACGTATATTTTGCCAGGAGCTCCTGCGGTTAGCGTGGCAGGGTCATAATCAGCTGGCGTAATGCCCAAAGGATAAATAAATGTACCGCCTGTTCCAAATTCTTTAATAAGATGACCTTTAAGGCTATTACCTGTTAATACCATTCTATTGCGGCTGGCATTATCTATTTTGCCATTTAAGCCAAAGGCCAAATTATGTCCGTTGAGAAAGATATGGGCACTGTTAATGGCCAGATCAAGCGACCCGCCAATGTTTAATTGTGCAGCCATTTCGCCACTTGGATTGGCCGTGTTATAACCCGGATCACTTACCTCGGCAAGGGTAAGGTTTTGCTGGTTGTGGTTTTCGATGATCAAATCAATAAAATTACCATTGTTGCCGTCTATATAAGTTGGCCCGCTTGACATTTGAGGGTAAAAAGGATTGTCCCCAGGGTTGTAGATCACGATTTTTCCAGTGCCCGAAAACGTAGCTCCGGGGGCTATCCAAATGTTTCTGCTGTAAATTTCCAAGGTACCATCTATCACCCAATTAGCCTGCGGGCCAAAGTACACGCTCTCGGCATAACGTATTTCGGTGGTACCCGAGGCAATGTTCACCAAAGAATTATCGTTGGTAAAACTACCACTGCCATTTTGGGCGTACAAGGCCAAGTTGCCGGCCACAGCGCATAAAGTAATGATGATGTTTTTTGCTAGGTACATTTTATTTATTGGTTGTTTGGTTTGTTGGTTGTTTGGTTTATTGGTTCACTGGTTCATTGTCCGTTCATCTTTGTCATCCTGAGTACAACCAAGGATCTCAGCATGTAGCGCATTGGTTGGTTTGTTCCTTGTTCCTTGTTCCTTCAAACTCTCTACTAATTATGTACTCCTCCGCTTTGCGGATCAAATTTTTCCAAGATCAAGTGGATATGATACTTCCCCGAAGTGTTACCCGTACTATTGTAGCCATAAAAGGTAATTTTATACAATGCACCATTATCCCCTAAAATCCTGAATACCGCTTCGCTCCGTTCCAGAACCCCCTGGGATGACCAGCCCAAAATCTGATCGCTATCAATGTTAAAGTAGTTGTTTGCCGGTAACGACAACGGAAGCGACCATTGGTACTTGTTCGAAATTCCCATATCGGTTACTCCTGCCAATGATACGGCCGTAGAATTGGTATTGACAATTAAGGAACGATAATAGGTGCCATCATAGAACTCAATATCCAGCCTGATCCCATCCATCATAGGTAACTGGGCTACCTGTGCAGCATCATTGGTAGCCAGCCAATTGGAAAGAAGTGTTTGATTAGCTGTTACCGGACCACTTCGTGCGCTAAAATCAGCGGTACTTTTCGGAATATTATTAGGCAGTGCATAATGGAAGTGCTTTATGAAAACCCCTGTTGAAGTAGCGCTGCTTCCTGAACCAATGCAGGACCAAACGGGTGCTGCTGGCGTGCCATTGTTGCTCATCAGGCATTTTAAATCGAGGTCGTAAACAAGCAGCCCCGTGGCGGGCGAGGCAATGGCCAGGCGCTGCGCCGAGGTCATGGCACTGAGCAAAGTTCCCCTGGGCGCCCCGCCCCTAAGCGGATCGACCGTAAGGTTTGACGAAGGATCGGGGCTTTTGGTATTGACGCCGGTTTGTGCGCTGACTCCTAAATGACATAGCACGGAAAGCATCAGGCCCCAAAATTTTAAATATTTCATCACATGGTATTTTATTGTTTTCATTGTTTATAGTTTTTAGGGAGCGAAGTTTCATTATTCGCCTGTTTAATTGAGATAAACCGCATCAAAAAGTACCGACAAAGGCCTAAAATCTTGGTTACCCGTATATCCATTATTATACCATCTGATGATCCTGGCGTCAATGGTATGGCTGCCTGCCGATAAATTGAGGATACCCGAAAAATTAAACTGCAATTGTGAACTCACCCCAGCGCCACCCTGCCGTATAATTTGATAAAGGCCCGAGGGCTGGTTATCAATATACAGCTCGCAGCGGAAATAGGGGTAGCTTGGAATGGCAGGAGGTGTTGTAAAATCATCTACTCCCAGGGCAAAGCTAAAAAATATAGGTTTACTTACTGGCAGGGTAAAAGTGTTACTGCTGTTATACACGACTACAGGGCTGGTATGGTTCACGAAAAATCGTGTTGCTACCGGCGCACCAGTTGTAGGCACCGCATAAGGAGCACCAGATACTTGGTCTATTGCATCGGTTTTGCCATTGGCGAGCATAAAAAATTCCCAGGTGCCACCAGAGGTAGTGCCTTTACTAATGAGCTTGATATAATAGCCTGGCGGTATTATAACCGAAGGCATGGGGGCAACCCCGTCTATCAGTTCGGGTGCACTAGCCGCAACGGTAAGGGCCATGCTGCTGGTATTTTTGATGCAGTAAATACGCCCCTTAAAATTACCCGCCCCAGCAATGGCTGCCGGCAGGGTAATGGTGCCGTTGCTGCTTCCGTTATAGGCCGTATAATAATCGGCAATGCCCAGGGTGGTGTTGGTTGTTACGATTTTATAATCAGCGGCAAAAGAACCGTTTATAGTTAGTCTGCTGCTCGGCGTTTTGGTATTCATTCCCACGTTTTGCCCAAAACTTTGGGTGGCTAGGGTAATTATAAACACCAATACAAAATATTTTATTAAATGTGACATCGCTGGCGTTTACTATAAATCAATTAATGGTTGTGGCCGTTAATACCATCGATAAAATCCCAAAGCTTTGGGTAGTCGCCGTTGGCGTACCATTATTGGCCCATCGGGTGATCCGAACATCAAGGGTTTGTGGCACTCCTGCTGGCAAACTACGCACCCCTGATATATTGACCTGCAACTGGTTGCCTACGGATGTTTCCTGTACAATTTGGAAAAGGCCGGTAGCCGCGCCGTTAAGAAACAGCTCGCAACGGAAATAGGGGAAACCACTCCCAGTTGTCAAATCATCAAGCCCCAGGGCTAAATTTAAAAATACGGGTTTGGCAGCGGGCAACGTAAAGGTACCGCTACTACCGGGAATGGTTACGTAGGCCGTACCGTTTGGAACGTTAAACGAGCTAATTGCCAATGCCCCTTGTGGTGTTGCTACGCTTATATTTACCGGCTGCATCATTGCTGTGGTGGTGGTGGTTACCAAAACCGAAAGCTCCCAGGTGCTGCCCGAGGTAGTGCCCTTGCTGATCAGCTCTATATAAAAACCTGCGGGCACCACTACCGAGGATGCATCTGTAGTACTAGCTCCATCAATCAGTTCGGATCCGCTAGCGGCAACAGTAAGTAAAGAGCTGCTGGTGTTTTTAATACAATACAAACGCCCTTTAAAATTACCGGTACCGCTAATGGCTGCAGGCAGGGTAATGGTACCTGCAGCGCTTCCGTTATAGGCCACATAATTATCGGTAATGCCCAAGGTAGTGTTTGCGGTTACGATTTTATAATCGGCAGCAAAAGAGCCGTTTACCGACAGTATGCTGCTTGGCGTTTTGGTGTTAACACCTGTATTTTGGGCCAAAAGCTGTAGGCTACTTACCCATAGCATCATCAAAATCAAAAATCGCTTCATCTCTTTTCTCTTATTTTATAGGTTGATCGGTTTATTAGGAATTTATTCCTTGCTCCTTATTCTTTGCTCCTTACTCCTTGCTCCTTATTCCTTGCTCCTTGTTCCTTTCTCCTTAGTCGTCATCTTTTCTTCCAAGCGCTGTAAACGTTCTTCCATTTTACGTTGCTGGGCTTTCAAATCTGCAATTTCCTTTTCTCTGGCATCCAATTGTTTTTGCTGCGCAATGGTATGCAGGTAAAGCTCTTCTACTTTTTCAAGCAACTGTACCGACAATTCCGAAATGTTGAACACGTACTCTCCCCTTTCATTTTGTCTCAAACCCTTAATTCCGGTTACGCCTGGCAAATGTTTGTTTTTATTGATAAAGGCTTCTACTTCCTTAATGGTCTTGAAGGCATATTTGTCATTCAGTTTTGACGAACCTTGAAAATAATCTTCAAATACATAGTCTGCATAAGTTGAAGTTGCAGTGTTTATGGTTCCGTTAACATATAATTGCGCTGTAGCATCTGTTCCGGTAAGCGCAGTGGCACCAGCGCCAATGGCCACCTTACCCGTTTGGTAAATATTTTGGCTATTGGTCGTTGCTGGATTAGTAGTGCCTTGAATTTGCCATGGTTCGGAAACCACCGTTGCCAGGGGCATTTGTCTTAGAACCCCAGTAGCGTCAGCAGTTACTATTTGATCGGTTGTGGCGCCAGTTTGTAATCCTTCAAAACGAACTGGATTTGCACCGCCATTAATATGTAATGGATTGCTTGGAGTAGCAACGTTACCAATACCAACATTACCAGTTGTACCGTGAATGATCATCCGCTGAGTGCCGCCTGTCCTTAATTGTAAAGGGATGGCAGTTGCCGAACCTACAACCAAAGAAGTTGACGTGCCGCTCACTATAATCTGTGCCGCACTATTTAAATCCTGGAACAAATCCAAAGTACTATTGCCCGAAATCAATCGGAGATTTGACCTACCTGTTGTGGTACCATTTGTAATCACTGCGCCATTGGCATAATTAAATTGTGTTTCTCTCGTTTCGGGGCTTGCAACCGGCCGGGTAACATCCCTAAAAAAAAGTCTATTACCGGCCATACTTACTACCCTATCGGCGGCAAGAGTACCGTCGTTTGTATAAATATTTTGATACGGCAAAGCCGATTGGTTTACCCAAGTTGGATTTCCAGAAGCATCGGTGGTTAACACTTGGCTGGTGCCCGCATTGGCTATTTTTGCTACCGTTACTGCATCATCCTGGATTTTGTTTGCGGTAATTGCATTATCCTGGATATGATTTGTACCTACTGCTCCCGTTTGAATAAGACTTCCAGTAATCGAATTATTGGCAATATTAACGGTGGCATCAGTTAGTGTTGCACCTGTTCCCCCAGTAACGGTAAGGTTGCTAGAAGTTAGGTTTTTGCCTATACCCGAAGCCGAAGTGTTTACCGATAGCGTACCATCGGCAGCAACATTCACTGTAGGGTTGGTGGCCGCTTGTTTGACTACACCTAGTGCAGTGCCGTTTGCCGTAGGTACGTTTACCTTATAGTCGGTAGTATTGCCTGTGGTTGTAGACGACACCGTAGTATTGGTACCATCAGAAAGGGTCGTTAGTTTTTGGTTCGATTGGACACCCGTTGGCGTTACTTCTACAGTATAGGCGGTATTGTTACCCGTTACCGCCGAAGTTACCGTAGTAGTAGTTCCATTAACTACCGAACTGGTTCTCTGGTTGTTTTGTACCAGTGCACCAATGTTGAGTGTGTTTACTGTACCTGCTTCGTCCTTGTACGTTAATGTATTTGCCACGGCATCGTAGTTCAGCACCGTTAACGTTTCGTTGGCCTTCACCAGGGCGCTGATGTCGATGGTATTGGCTACGCCCTTTTCATCGGTGTAGGTCAGCACCTTGGTCACATTGTCATAGGCCAGCTTGGTCAAGGTCTCGTTGGCCTTTACCAATGTGCTGATGTCAAGCGTGTTCACCGTCCCAGCTTCGTCTTTATAGGTCAGGGTGTTGGCTACCGCATCGTAGGCCAGTACCGTCAAGGTTTCGTTCCCCTTTACCAGCGCACTGATGTCGATGGTATTGGCTACGCCCTTCTCGTCGGTGTAGGTCAGTACCTTGGTCACATTGTCGTAGGCCAGTTTGGTCAAGGTCTCGTTGGCCTTTACCAATGTGCTGATGTCAAGCGTGTTCACCGTCCCAGCTTCGTCTTTATAGGTCAGGGTGTTGGCTACCGCATCGTAGTTCAGCACGGTCAGGGTTTCATTGCCCTTTACCAGCGCACTGATGTCGATGGTGTTGGCAATGCCCTTTTCATCGGTGTAGGTCAGGAGCTTGGTCACATTGTCGTAGGCCAGTTTGGTCAAGGTCTCGTTGGCCTTTACCAATGTGCTGATGTCAAGCGTGTTCACCGTCCCAGCTTCGTCTTTATAGGTCAGGGTGTTGGCTACCGCATCGTAGTTCAGCACGGTCAGGGTTTCATTGCCCTTTACCAGCGCACTGATGTCGATGGTGTTGGCAATGCCCTTTTCATCGGTGTAGGTCAGCACCTTGGTGGCGTTGTCGTAGGCCAGCTTGGTCAGCGTTTCGTTGGCCTTCACCAGGGCGCTGATGTCAAGCGTGTTCACCGTCCCAGCTTCGTCTTTGTACGTTAATGTATTATTAACCGCATCGTAGGCCAGTACCGTCAAGGTTTCGTTCCCCTTTACCAGCGCACTGATGTCGATGGTATTGGCTACGCCCTTTTCATCGGTGTAGGTCAGCACCTTGGTCACATTGTCGTAGGCCAGCTTGGTCAAGGTCTCGTTGGCCTTTACCAATGTGCTGATGTCAAGCGTGTTCACCGTCCCAGCTTCGTCTTTATAGGTCAGGGTGTTGGCTACCGCATCGTAGTTCAGTACCGTTAACGTTTCGTTCCCCTTTACCAGCGCACTGATGTCGATGGTATTGGCTACGCCCTTTTCATCGGTGTAGGTCAGCACCTTGGTCACATTGTCGTAGGCCAGCTTGGTCAAGGTCTCGTTGGCCTTTACCAATGTGCTGATGTCAAGCGTGTTCACCGTCCCAGCTTCGTCTTTATAGGTCAGGGTGTTGGCTACCGCATCGTAGTTCAGCACGGTCAGGGTTTCATTGCCCTTTACCAGCGCACTGATGTCGATGGTGTTGGCTACGCCCTTCTCGTCGGTGTAGGTCAGGAGCTTGGTGGCATTGTCGTAGGCCAGTTTGGTCAGCGTTTCGTTGGCCTTTACCAATGTGCTGATGTCAAGCGTGTTTACCGTCCCAGCTTCGTCTTTATAGGTCAGGGTGTTGGCTACCGCATCATAGGCCAGCACCGTTAACGTTTCGTTCCCCTTTACCAGGGCACTGATGTCGATGGTATTGGCTACGCCCTTTTCGTCGGTGTAGGTCAGGAGCTTGGTGGCGTTATCGTAGGCCAGTTTGGTCAAGGTCTCGTTGGCCTTTACCAGGGTGCTGATGTCAAGCGTGTTCACCGTCCCAGCTTCGTCTTTATAGGTCAGGGTGTTGGCTACCGCATCGTAGGCCAGTACCGTCAAGGTTTCGTTCCCCTTTACCAGCGCACTGATGTCGATGGTGTTGGCAATGCCCTTTTCATCGGTGTAGGTCAGCACCTTGGTCGCATTGTCATAGGCCAGCTTGGTCAAGGTCTCGTTGGCCTTTACCAATGTGCTGATGTCAAGCGTGTGGGTTGTGCCTGTATTGTCCACGTAGGTAAACTTCGTCCCATCGTAAGAAACGTTTCCACCTACAGAGGTATTGGTCAGGCTTTGGACCAACTGATTTAGTACCTGCGTATTTCCAATAATCTCCTGGAAATTCTTCACCACGTCTGCTGGGACATCGATGATCACTTTGTCTCCTTTTTCGTTAGTATAGGTGTAGGTCCCATCTTGGTTATTCACCAAGGTGGTGATGGTTTCGTTGCCCGCTACGAGCTGTGCCATGTCAAGAATGGTCACCGTACTTGCTTCATCTTTATAAGTGAGCTTTTTGGTGGTAGCGTCATAGCCCAGTACCGTAAGCGTTTCGTTCGATTTCACCATACTGCTAATGTCGATCGTGTTGGCTACCTTTTTCTCATCAGTATAGATCAGTTTTTTGGTCAGCGGATCATAAACGAGCATCGTTAGTGTTTCGTTGGCTTTTACCTGTGCAGGAATATCTACAATGGTTTGCTTTCCATCTTCAGCGGTGTAAATATAGGTTCCGTTCCGGTTATCTACCAAGGTGGTGATGGTTTCGTTAACCTTCACAATATCCTTTAGGTTAATGGTTACTGGCCTTCCCGAAGCATCTATATAGGACAGTACAAAAGTAACGGGATTGTAATCAATACTTGTTGCTTGACCTTTTCCTACGGCAATCCATTTTGTTCCGTCATTGTAGTAAATTCCCGGTTGTACGTCGGCGGTTGTTGCGGTGTTAAACACCATCATCCCTGCAATATGTACGGATAAAGGCGCAGCATCGGTGGTACTCTTCAGTGGCAATCTTACATTTAAAAAACCTTTGTTGGCGCTTCTAAGTTCGAGAACTGCGTCTTTGTTGGGCAATCTGTTACCGTTAACCGTTCCATCTCCCACTTGTTGTTGTGCCGATACGGTTAAGATGCTGCATGCCAATGCAACAAGAAATATCCATTGCTTTTTCATTGTTTGGTTGTTTTCCTTAATAGATGATGTACTTGGGCTACAGCCCCTTTTTATTCTTTAGAAAGGGTACCGCTGGCGATTTACAAGCCAGTGATTTTCTTTCCATGAATAAAGACACAAAGCTTTCTTTGGAGGGGGGGATGCCCGAAAAATAATTTTAGTTGTATAGCGGATTTAACTGCGAACGGATCTTGCGCAGCGCTATTTTTACGTATTCGTGCAAGGTCTGCACAGAGATATTCATCTTCTGGGCTGCTTCCTTGTACTTGAGACCCTCCTGATGGCAAAGCATATAGGCCATCCGTTGGTTAGGCGACAAAGACATGAGGGCAATATTCAGACGGTGCTTAACATCCCGATAGTACAAATCCTGTTGGGTAGTATTTTCGTAGCTTAATGTGGTATGAAGAAACTCCTTTTTGTATTTCTGGTGATGGGAAAGTTTACGGAAAATATTGAGACAATGATTTCGTACCATCTTGTTCAAATAAGGACCAAAATTGTCGATTGTTAAAAAAGCTTCCCTTCTTTGCCATAGTTTCAGGAAGATTTCCTGGACAAGTTCTCTGGCAACTTCATCGCAACAGGTTATTTTTCTGCCAAAGGCGAAAACTTTTTGATGATAGTGTTTAAATAAAGTTTCGAATGCGGCCTGATTGCCGTAGGCGATTTTTTTAAGCAAATCGCTTTCGTCTAACAATTGTTCAATTGCCATAAATATGTTTTTCTAGGTTTGTGGAACAACCTTATCAAAAACGAAGCCAAAAAAAATTTTTTTGATTTTGCACTAAACAACTGTAAAAGAATCAATAACCTTTTTTAAATAGATGAATATTCTCTACTTAATATCCAATTTTGAGCAAGTTTATCCACAATGGAATGACTATCACAAGGAGTTTTACGAGTTTTGGCTGGAGCAAGAAATGGGCGACTTGGAAGTGCCATTACATTGGTCTCGATGACAAGATTTCTACCGTTTTTTTCTGCCAGATGGCTATGAAACTCTCCTGCTGTTGGCAGGAAAAATCACGGTAAAAAGATCAGAATGTCTTCGAAAATTCTATGTTTTTAGGGTTTCCTTGCGTTGAAAATATTGTCGAGAATCGCTTTTTGTTGTTCTTCTTGCAGGGCTTGGGGCTCAAGCTGCTCAAATAACGAAGCTAATTTGTCCTTTATCTCTAGTGTGAACAAAGGATCATTGGCATAATCAAATAATTCGTGAAGTTCGTTTTTGGATATGGTATGCGCCAGATATCGCTTGGCAAGCTCCTGAAGTCTTGAAGGGTTTCTTTTCATACATATAGCGGGCAAAGAGGACTGGTAAGTCTTGCCCGTTATCAATCAAAGATAGCAAAAAAATGGATCCAAACAGCATAAAAAGCCCCTTTTTCAGCATTATTTCATCAATAGATCCGATAAAATTTTCAGCTTGGCCTTATTGTCGAAGCTGATGTTTCCGCAAAGTTGCTATTGGCTAAAGAGCTTGTTGATATTTCTCAAAAACCGTTGCAACAGCGAACTCTCCTTTGTAATAATTTCTGCGTCGGCCATCATCCCCTGTTTGAGCGAAATCGAATTTTTCTGGTCATTTTTGTTCAAATCCATGAAATCTATCTTGGCAAAAAACACGCTGTCTTTAACGGCAACTTCTGTTACGTAGCTAATTTTTCCATTAATGGCACCATATTCCTCAAATGGATAGCTGTGAAGTTTTACCAATACCCTTTGCCCAAGACCAACCTTTCCCATGTTATACTGAGGAATCTGCATCTCGCCAAAAAAATTTGCGTTGCCGGGGTTAATGACAAATAGTTCCTGGTTGGCGGTTACATTTTGGTTTTCCTGTAGGATACCTACATAGCTTAACATACCAGCTGTGGTAGCCCTGATCACGTAATTACGAAGCCAACTCTCGGTTTCGGTGATCATGCTGTTCAATGATTGAATAAATTTGCTCTGTTCTTCCCTGATCGTATTTTCGAGCGTAGCCAATTCTTTTTGCTTGGCCAAATAACTGGTATTGTTGTTGATTAGGGCAGTTGCTGTTTGTTCCAGCGGATATTTACCTGCAAGATACTTATTTTCTTGTTGCTTAAATTCGCTATTAGAGATTACATTTTTGTTTTTCAGCTTTCTGTAGTTTTCATATTCTTCGGCGATATTGGCAAATTCCTGCTGCTGAATGAGCTTTTGTTTAAGGATTTGCTGCTGTAGCTTGCCCAGTTCGCTCAGGTCCTGTTGTAGGTACTTTTTTTGTGAGAGGTAAAATCCACCATGCTGGGTAGCCGAATACCTCAGGAACTCTTGATAAAAATTTTGATAGGAGCTCTGGAGCTCTCCAAGGTTAAGTCCGCTTGGAAGCTGCTGAATGTCTATCTCTTGCGTATTTATTTTTTGGCTCAGGGTTGCCAAATGTGACCTAAGTTTAATCACGTCGTCGTGTTTTGCCGTACTTTCTATATAGGCAAGCACCTGGTTACCAACTACCGGCTGATTATCTTTTACCAAAATCTTAACCAGCTTGCCTTGCTGATGGGCAATTACTCCTTTTGCAGCGTTAAGTGCATTGATCTTTAGCGGTGCCTTCACCACGTCAGGATAGCGGATAAAAGCCGAGCCCAAAATGATCAGCAGCAAAACGCAAAAAACGAGTGAAATTCCCCAGCGTACGATCCACCGTGGCACTGCAGTAATGATTTCGTTTATTTCATCACTGTTTCTATTCAATATTTCTTCTCTGGTTACAGGCATGGGCTAATTTCTTTATGGCTTACTAATTTCCCAGCTCCAACTGGTTTTTAACTAAGTGATAATATTCTCCACGTTGTTTCACAAGCAACTCATGGCTACCCTGTTCTACAATTTCGCCTTTATCCAACACCACAATGTTGTCGGCATTTTTAACGGTACTTAAGCGATGCGCTACCACAACTACTGTTCTTCCCTTGAAAAACGCTTCGAGGTTTTGCATAATGATGCTTTCGTTGTTGGCATCCAGGGCATTGGTAGCTTCATCAAAGAAAATATAGGCCGGGTCCTTGTAAACTGCCCTGGCAATCAATATCCGCTGTTTCTGTCCTTGGCTAAGTCCATTGCCCTCTGCACCTATTTTGGTATTGAGGCCTAATGGAAGGCTTTGGATCAGGTCATCGATGTTGGCCACTTTGATGGCATGTCTGAGCTTTTCCATATCAGGATATTCGTCGGCCACTGCAATATTTTTGGCTATGGAATCTGAAAAAATGAACCCTTCTTGCATCACGGTCCCACATTGATCACGCCAAAAGCCAAAACCGATCTGGTCAAGATGTCCTGCCCCAACCTTAATTTCTCCATTTTGGGGACTGTAAAATCTCAACAGTAGCTTTAGGATCGTTGTTTTACCGCTTCCACTCATTCCCACAATAGCAGTGGTTTTACCGTGTGGGATATGCAGGTTAACCTTATTTAGTACGGATTCGTTTCCAGCGCCCGGGTAAGCAAAGCTGATGTTCACCAAACTGATGGAGTGGTTGGCCGGCAGCACTTTCGCAAAGGTCTTATCTACCGGTTCCTCATCTTCCATTTGGTGTATCTCGTTTAGCCTTTCCAAGCTGATTTTCGCATCCTGCAGTTGCTGGATAAAGCCTAGCAATTGTTCGATAGGGCTGTTCACTTGCCCCACAATGTACTGAATGGCCATCATCCCGCCCAATGTTAGCTGGCCATCTATCACTGCTTTGGCAACCAAAAAGGTAATCAGTATGTTTTTACCTTCGTTAATAAAGAAAGCACCTGCCTGCTGTATCTGTCCCAAGGAAAGGCTTCTGATACTGAACCTAAACAAACCTGCCTGTAAATGTTCCCATTCCCAGCGTTTTTGCTGCTCGCAATTGTTCAGCTTAATTTCCTGCATACCGCCAATTAACTGTACGATACTGCTTTGGTTTTTTGAGGAGATATCAAACCTTTTAAAATCAAGCTCTCTTCGGCGTTTCAAAAAGGCCACTACCCATAAAGTGTACAGCACACTGCTTACCAAAAAAATAAAGAAGATATTAATGTTGTAGTAGGCCAGCACCAAAGTGAAAACCAGCAGATTGAACAATGAAAAAATAGTATTCAGCGATGCCCCTGTTAAAAAGGATTCGATACGTCTTTGATCATTCATGCGCTGCATAATATCGCCGGTCATCTTGGTATCGAAAAAGCCCATGGGCAATTTCATCAGTTTAATGAGGAAATCGGTAAGGATAGAAATGTTGATCCTTGTACTGATGTGCAGCAATATCCAGGAGCGGATAAAATCCACGCTCATCCTGCCTATAAAGAGCATGGTTTGTGCAATAAGTACAATATAAACAAAGTTGAGGTTACGGGTATTGATCCCGATATCAACCACTGATTGGGTGAGGAATGGCACGATTAACTGCAATAAACTGCCGATGCCCAAGCCTACGAGTAATTGGGCAATAAGTTGTTTATAACGATACAGGTAACGTAACAAAAAGCTGAAATTTAACGCTTCACTTTTATCGCCTTCTTGCTCGTAAAATTGTGGTGTTGGTGATAACATTAAGGCGATACCCTGGCTATGCCCATGATGGTGTGTACTCAGCCAATGCTGCAAAAATTCTTCTTCCGTATATTTGATCAGGCCCTTGGCGGGATCAGCAATATGCCAGGCCTTTTTTGAAGAAGATTTAGCGGGGGCCTTAAAAAGTACTACAAAATGGTTTTGGTTCCAATGTAAAATAACCGGCAGCTCTGTTTCTCTTAGTTGTTGCGACGTTAAACGGCTACCCATGGTACGAAATCCTATTTTTTCGGCCGCCTCACTGATGCCAAATAATGATACCCCCTCCTTATTGATCCCAGCGATATCCCTTAGTTTTTGCAGGCTGAAATTTTTGCCATAGTGTTTGGCGATCATGCGTAAGCATGTTGGACCGCAGTCCATTTGGTCGGGTTGTTTATAGAAGGGGAACGTTTTCAAATTATTAGAAATTAGCTATTATGCCACAAAAATTTTAAGATGATTTGTTTAAGTTTATGCACTTATGCTGATTCTTATATCGGGGCCAAGTTAATTCTCTTATTTTTAATCAAGCCAACATCAACAACTGTAATGAGCTGCCTTTTTGTTCAAGTGTACCCAAGCTATTCTTTGAATTTCTGCTCCAAAAATTTCAACAAGTCTTCTCCTTTTAGGTTTTTAGCAACGATTTTCCCATCGGGATCTAGTAAATAATTTTCTGGAATAAACCTGATAGCATACTTTTCCCTTGTTATGCCACGTTGATCAATCAATTGAGGCCATCGACTTATCCCATCCTTCTTTATTGCTTCTTTCCAGAATATTTCTTTAGTATCTAAAGAAATTCCTATTATCTCGAAGCCGCTATTCATATACTTATTGTAAACTTTTATAAAATTTGGAAACTCATCACGACAGGGGGTGCACCAACTTGCCCAAAAATCTATCAAAACATATTTACCCCTATAAGAAGAAATACGACGCATGACACCTAAAGTATCAGGTAGCTCAACATCTTGAAACATCTTACCGACGACTAGATTCTTAGCGGTATTAAGTTTATCTCTCACAAGTTTTGCAGAGGGGAGATTTTTAATTTCCGGAGATAAGCTTTCTAAAATTGTGGAAATTTCTTGCGGTTTGTCTTTTACTCGTTGCTTTTCATAAGGGCGTTCAGCATATTTGATAAGGGCGTAAAGAGCTATCGGTTCAGAAGAATAGTTTTGGTATTTTTTATAAATTTTTTGGTCTATTTCATCCGCTATGGAATCTTTGATCTTTTGAATTTGCTTTTCAACACTTTCGATAGATTGGTTTTCGTAATTTAAATTTTTTAATAGATCCTGTAATTTTAAATTATAGTTCGCAATATCCTTCTCCAGCTTTCTTATCTTCGAATCGAATACTTTATCTCCTTGCCGTATCACCATACGCAAATTTTCATCAAAGTCTATATGATATCTACCGGAAGTTCCCCAGAACTCAATTACTTCATCCGCACCACCTACAAAATTAAATTTGAAAGTATAATGTTCTGGTTCTTTTAATTGCCTTTCGTAGGTAAAAGTGTTTTGATGAGGCCAAATGGTATCGAGAGAACTACTATATTGAGCCAGTCCATCTCTAAACACCACTATTTTCTCAAGTTTTTTAACTCCTGCACCAGCGGGGCCAGTTACTACAAGATGCTGTGCTTTAGCTTCCCCAAAAAGGAAGAAAATCATCATCGCAACAAGGAATTCTTTCATCTATTTTTTAAAAAAGCTATCCATATTTTCTTTCAGTCTTTTACCTTTTTCACTCCTCTTTAACCGCTCAGACAATAAGTTAAACATAGCGTATGGTTCTCCTACATCACGCAAAAGTCTTTCAAAATTCCGATCTATATAAGCTTCATATATTCCTTCTAAGCTATAAAAAGATACTGGAGAGTCTGGAAACATCGCTATAAAAGACTCCAGTCCTTTAGGTGTCTTTTTCATTTCCGATAGAATTTTTAATTGTTTTGTGAACTTTCCTTCCCTTAATAATTCCATGCTATCTCTAATATTACCAGCCGATAATTTTATATTCATATCTTCTAAAATAATCTGCTTAAGATTTTCGTCCCTCCCCACAACCCAAATTAAATTATAAAATTTTGAAGCTACTTCCTTCTTGCTGATGTTAGCTCTCTTATCGAAAAACAAACAGGCATTCTGATAAAATTCACCGTTCAATTCAAACTCTCCCTCAAAATTAAACCTACCATTCTTGATGGGAGCCATTACAAACAATTTATCACTTGATATGGTTCGCTGTTGAGAAAGAGTCGTTAGGTACGCAAATTTATGGCTTACCGTATCCAGCACCATTCCTTCAATTCGAAATTTTACAACTTGCCCTGTTGCTAAAAAAGAAACAACACAAAAAGCAATAACAACCAGAAATACTTTCAATTTATAATTTAATTAAGCCGAGCCCTAAGGCTCGGCAGTTGGTTAATATTTACAATAATTATTAGCACAGTCATCTGCACTATGCACTGTAATGCAACAATTGTAACAAATATCTGGCTTTGTCTTCCAATCTTCACATGCAAAGCCATCATCTACAATTTCAGGTGTAGTGTTGTTACCTCCCATTACTTTTTTCATTTCAGCTCTGCTGAGCAAGTTCTGCTTGTTCATAATTTTTATAAATTTGATTGTTTAAGTTTTGCGGGCCTTCCACGCTGGCCTGCTTATGGCGATAAGGGTAAACGCCCTTACTCGTTGCTGGGGCAGTGTCGCTTGCAATCGTACTGCCCCTTTTTTTTCAAACTTCCCAACCAGGAAGGTCTTTTATCAATCAATTGCTAAGTATCTTTCAATGGGCCAGGTTTAGGATGAGGTAAACTCGTTCTCAAGATGTGCACTGTAGTCAATTTCATTGAAAATTTTGTTTTTGCTATAATAAACTGTTAATCATTCCCTTAACTTCATTACTTCCAGGAAAAGCCGTAAATTTATTCCTGAGCAGGCCTTGTTTATCATATAATAGATAGGATGGAATACCTTCAAAATCAAACTTGTCCATGATATATTTCCATTGACTATCTGCCAGATAATAATGTTGATCGCCTATCCCTTTGATTTTCTCTTCCCATAATTTTCGAGGTGAAGATCCGTTGGTGATATACACAAATACCACGTCCCTATCCTTAAAGTCTTTTTTTGTATCCCTAAATTCCTGCATTGCATCCAAACATGGGCTACACCATGTTGCCCAAAGATCTATAAGCACAACTTTATTTTGATGTTTGGCAAGAATTGCCTCTACAACTTTATCATTCGCAACTGATGAAACATCATTTACAACGGCGGGTGATTTGAATTTATTTGCTTCAACAACCTTTTGATTTTTTCTCAATAAAATTTTAGCAATTTCTCCGGTTTTCCAATAACTTACTATATTTTTCTTTTGTTTTTCGCTTAGTGGCCTTAATTCTTCGCTTAGTTGTTTGCCGTAGGCATTAGCAGCCAAAATATCATAATATAGGCCATTGTCAAATCCAACTAAGTCAGATAAAATAACTTTTACACTTTTTAGCCAAGTAGCAATATCGGTTTCTCCTATTTCTGGGAGCCCTATGAGGTCGTTCTGGAGAATTTCCTTTTGAAAATCTTGAAATGTGAAGCAGTTCAAATATTGTATATCATTGAGCCTAAGATTTTTTAAAAAACGATAATAAGACCTGTCAATCTTTTGGATATCAGGCTTTTTACTTGTATCATTACTTGTATTGCGATAATTAAGCATCATCATTTCTTCGTAACTAAAGGCATTTATTTTATACATCCATAACTGTAGGTCATTAACCAGCACTTCTTTCAATTCTCTTGATAGTAAGGTATCTTTTTTTACAATTGCTAATTTTTCTGAAATAGCCGTTTTAATATGGTTTAGAAAATAGTCAGCACTTTTATCATACAAGGGTTGAAGCGCCCTATTTGGCCTGTATCGAATCATATTATCCATCACTTCAAAGCCTTTGGTTATATCATTCTGATTCATAGTGGGCTTAACGTTGATATTTTCAATATCATTGTCAGAATTATAGGCAATATCAATGTTAGCAACGCCGCCACTTTCTAATTTAATAAAAAGGAGTTTATTGGTATTTAAGTTAGTGTATAAGCCAATCAAAGAAATGTTTGTTTCCACCTCAACATCAATAGCGAACTTCCCAAATTGATCAACAAGCGCTTTGTATTGAACATTTTCTCCGGAAATTGGATGTAAGGCTACGATAGTTACCATAGTACTATCTTGGTTTGTGCTGTTTGCTCTTATTACGCCAGTTACTTTAGCTGTACCAGCAACGATAGCAGGGCTATTTATTAAGCCGTCAACAGGTGGTTTACCTGACAACAAGAGCAAAAAGCAGAATATATAAAGGAAACCTAGTCCTTTCGTTTTAGTCATATACATTTTTGTTTTGTTCTAGCAGGCTTGGTAAAAGGCCTGCCAGAACAATGTAAGTAATTACTACCCCGGAACGTTACAATAAAGTGAAGTCCAAGTACCTTTTACACAGGTTCCGTTCTTTCCTGAATAGCTACAAGATGATCCTTCAGTTTTACCTGAACAAGCTTTTACATTATCATTGGCATCGCCACCACCTAGGCCATCCTCTACAACTTCAGGTGTAATGTTACCGCCCATTACCTTTTTCATTTCAGCTCTGCTGAGCAAATTTTGTTTGTTCATGATTTTTATAAATTTGGTTGTTTAAGTTTTTGCAGGCCTACCACGCTGGCCTGCTTACGGCGGTAAAGGTGAACGCCCTTACTCGTTGCTGGGGCAGTGTCGCTTGCAATCGTGCTGCCCCTTTTTTGCTATCGCTGTCCGGACTTAGGCATATCTTAATTGATCAAATACCTAATATCTTCTAACCTGTACGGTTCTGGCAGTTTGTAGCCATTAATCAATATGGTTGGGGTAAAGGTTATTTCTGCCATTTCGCACCACTGCTTTTGCTTTTTAGAAGCTTCGTTTACCTCGTCTCCCATATTCACTTGATAAGCGCTTGCCCATTCTTCATATTTTTTTTCACGCTGAGCATACCAGTGGTTCAAGGCTTTTTCAACTAACTCTGCCTGATTGGTTAAACTTAATGCCGTTATGTGGCGCGCTACCTTTGTTCTTTGATCATCGTCATGATCAGCAGTGGTAAAAACAATTTTAAGCTGTATATCGTCTCTGGTTTTTAACCATTTATCTAAAATTTCGTGTGCTTTGGCACAAGGCCCGCAAAAGGGGTTGCTTACCATAGTGATTACCGTAGAGGCCTGTGGGTTACCTAAATTAATTGGCGCTATTTCATTAGGCACAGCATAACGTGGTTGTTTAGTTAGGGCATGAACAAATAGCTCGCTGTTGTACTTAAATTTTTTTAATTGTCCTTTAAGCATTTGATGTTCGGCATCTTTGCGCAACATCGGTTTTAAAACATACCAAAGGAGCACCGGAGCCAAAAAACATAAAAGCAGTGTTGGCAAAATACCTATGTTGGAAGTCGTGAGATCAAAGCTAGCGGGCAACAGCAGCGCGGCAGTAACCAATTCTAACCATAAAATGGCCTGTACGGTACAACATAGCACGCACCAGTTTTTATGTCGATATTGGTAAAAAACAGACCAAAAGGTGTAAGGTATGGAGAGCATGTTGAGCCAAATAATGAACGTTAAAGATGAAGGAACAAAAAGCAAAGCCAGGAAACTGCCGGCAAAATAGAAAAACCCTACTTCGCTCCAGCTAAGCCACGAGGTGGCCTGGGCGGCATCGGATTTTAAAACGGCATTACAGTTATTTTTTTTGCCCAAACTACATAAGTTTTGTACCAAAGGGTTATTGGCATTTATACTGTGCAGCAGCAGCAGCACAGAAACACCAATTCCAAAGCATTTGAGCAATAGCAGTAGTCCGTAGCCCCAGCTCATTTCGCTAAAATTGAGGGTCTGTAAAATAGCAATAGCCAGCAATAGTACTACAGCGGGCATTTTTAGGTTAGCGATGGTTTCACGCAGCTGCTTCCCCACATATCCTTCTTCGCCACTTTTCGGTCCTCTTTCTGCATAGAGCAAAATGCCGCTCCATCTTTTTAAAAATTCTTCTTCGCTTATTTCTTTCCTTTTAGATCTTTCATCGCTATAAATAACTGTACCATGGGCTATCTGATGTACCAACATAAACATTCCTCCGTTAGCTGGCGTTTGTGCAATGAACGGGAACTGTAGTTCTTGGGCATTATATTCTTCCTTAGCGATCCGATAAGCTGCGTTTGGGATATGCCATTCATTAAGACAATCGCTCACCGCCATTAAGCTTGGAAAATCCGGATGCTCTTCTAGTTTATTGGCCAAGGTTTGGTTGCTGATTTTTATACCTAGCTCCTTTAGCAAGAGCCGAGGTACCTCAATCGCATTGGCAACTGAGCGAGCGATTAATTTCATACATATTAGGTTAGTTAAAACCAATTTAACGAGTAAAAAACAAAAATGGCAAAGTGTGCAAAATTTGCACACTTTGCCATTCGGCAATTTAAAGCGCTTATTTTTAGGCTTATCGCAAAATTTTCCAACAAAAAAGTCCTGATATTACTACCAGGACTTTTCGTTTGATAAGCGATGCTTATTACTTCTTATCATCGTCTTTTACCTCTTCGTAATCAACATCCGTTACGGTATCGCCATTTTGTTGGCCTCCCGCCTGGCCTGCTGCATCACCTTGAGGCTGCTCAGCTTCCTGACCTGCTTTGTACATTTCTTCCGAAGCAGCATTCCAAGCATTTTGCAATTCAGTTTGTGCCGCATCAATGTCTGCAAAGTTACGAGCAGTATGCGCATCTTTCAGTTTCTTCAAACCGTCTTCAATTGGCGCTTTTTTATCCGCAGACAACTTATCGCCAAACTCTTTCAATTGTTTCTCCGTAGAGAAGATCAATGCATCGGCAGCGTTGATTTTATCTGCCTCCTCTTTAGCTTGTTTGTCAGCCTCAGCGTTAGCTTCAGCTTCTTGCTTCATTTTTTGGATTTCAGCATCAGTTAAGCCCGAAGATGCTTCGATACGGATTTTTTGTTCTTTGCCAGTGGCCTTATCTTTTGCACTTACATGTAAGATACCGTTCGCATCAATATCAAAAGCTACTTCAATTTGAGGTACACCACGAGGTGCTGGCGGAATACCATCCAACATAAAACGGCCAATGGTACGGTTTTGGTTAGCCATTGGGCGCTCACCTTGTAAAATGTGGATTTCTACAGAAGGCTGGTTATCAGCAGCAGTAGAGAAAGTTTCCGTTTTCTTAGTTGGAATGGTTGTATTAGATTCAATTAACTTGGTCATTACACCACCCATAGTTTCAATACCTAACGATAGTGGCGTAACGTCTAATAACAATACATCTTTCACATCACCGGTTAATACACCACCTTGAATAGCAGCACCGATAGCAACCACTTCATCAGGGTTTACACCTTTAGAAGGTTCTTTACCGAAGAAAGCTTTTACGGCCTCCTGAATAGCAGGAATACGGGTTGAACCCCCTACCAAGATAATCTCATCAATATCACCTACCGATAAACCAGCATTTTTCAGGGCCGATTTACAAGGATCAATGGTACGTTTGATCAAGTCACCAGCCAACTGTTCAAATTTAGCACGGCTTAATGTACGGACCAAGTGTTTAGGGCCGCTAGCATCGGCAGTAATATAAGGTAAGTTAATTTCAGTGGAAGTAGTGCTCGAAAGCTCAATTTTAGCTTTTTCAGCAGCTTCTTTTAAACGTTGTAACGCCATTGGATCTTTGTGCAAGTCCATACCGTTTTCGTTTTTAAACTCCTCAGCCAACCACTCAATCAAAACGTGGTCAAAGTCGTCACCACCTAAGTGAGTATCACCATCAGTAGCTTTTACTTCAAATACACCATCACCAAGCTCCAATACAGAAACGTCATGTGTACCACCACCGCAGTCAAACACTACAATTTTCATGTCTTTGTGGGCCTTATCCAAGCCATAAGCCAAAGCTGCTGCAGTAGGTTCGTTAATGATACGTTTTACCTGTAAACCGGCAATTTCCCCAGCTTCTTTGGTTGCCTGACGTTGTGCGTCGTTAAAGTAAGCCGGTACAGTAATTACCGCTTCAGTTACTTCCTGGCCCAAAAAATCCTCAGCGGTTTTTTTCATTTTCTGTAAAACCATTGCCGAAATTTCCTGTGGTGTATATTTTCTATCATCAATCTCCACACGAGGCGTATTGTTATCTCCTTTTACCACTTTATAAGGCACTCTTCCAACTTCTTTGTCCACTTCGTTAAAGCTGTTACCCATAAAGCGTTTGATAGAATAAATCGTTTTTGTTGGGTTTGTGATTGCCTGACGTTTAGCAGGCTCGCCTACTTTGCGCTCGCCGTTTTCCGTAAAAGCAACAATAGATGGCGTAGTACGTTTACCCTCGCTGTTTGCAATAACCACAGGCTCATTACCCTCCATTACCGCAACACAAGAGTTCGTAGTTCCTAAGTCTATACCAATTATTTTTCCCATTTTAATATATATTTTCTTAATTATTTTTTCGTTCTATTTCTTATTAACAAGCGATGTGCCAATAGAGTTTTGGCAGGATTTTGTCAAAAAAAGCGGCAAAAATGTAAACAGAAATCCAAATTCATGCTGACAGCTTGGCAGAAATTGAGGTGAAAGCTGAAGGAGGTTTAAGGTAAAAGGCGAAAAGGAGCGTGTGGTAAAGCCTAAGATGATTTGGAAATGATTGGCAGTATTTCATAGCTAAGCTTGTCCTGCTGTCCGCTACTATCTTTTTGTCTGATGCCTCCCCTATCGCGTCATTGCGAGGAGGAACGACGAAGCAATCTGTCTCAAAACAGCTAACAAAAAGGATATCCGCTTCCATCAGGTTTATGGCACAATGGCCTATACAACAAACCACGTATCCCCTGCACCACCACGATAAAAAATGCAAGGCCTGGAAAAATACAAATCGCTATATTTAATGCCTTCAAAAGAATAATTGTATTGCATTGGCACACACCAGTTCCCCACTATGAGATCTATCCACAAGCCCTATTTGGCCAAAGTGCGGGCTGTCCAGTAATTGCCAACCAACAAACCGCACAAATAGATCACCTATTGATCAAAAAGAAAAAACCCGTTTTATTGTAGATTTACAGTGAGTAAAAACTAGATTTCCAGCAAACGCTCTAAATGATGATAGCCAATTCCGAAATATTGCTTGGTCTCCTTAATCCTTTGCAATACCTCATCCTTGCTCTTTGTTCTTTGTTCTTTACTCCTTAATCCTTGTTCCTTATTCCTAATCCCTACTACCAACACATTTTTTGGGGTATGCACTCCGGATACAAACTCAAACACTTTAGTTTTGTAGCCAAAGTACTCTAAAATTAAGGCACGCAGCCCATCAGTCACCATTTCCGCCTGGCGCTCTAAAAATATTCCATGCTTGGTCAAGAAATTTAGTTCGTTCTGCGCCTTCCCTTTTTCTATTTCTCTACGGATCTGCTTATGGCAACAAGGGGCCACCACAATTAAATCGGCATTAGCCTTTATCCCTTTATAAATGGCATCATCCGTAGCAGTATCACAGGCATGCAAAGCGATCAAAAGATCTATCGCTACTGTATCGTAGCTCTCTATGGTTCCCTCTGCAAAAGAAAGCTGTTCAAACTTTGCATTAACCGCTATTTTATTGCACAAATCCACCAAATCCTTTCTAAACTCCACCCCAACCACATGGGCCTTTTGCTGGTGGTTAAGTAAATAATCGTACAGCGCAAAAGTAAGGTAGCCCTTCCCAGAACCCATATCCACCACATTTTTAATCGTGCCCTCAGGCAGCTCTCTAATCAACGAGCTTAAAATTTCGATGTATTGGTTAATCTGCTTGTACTTATCCTGCGCATTTTTAAACACCGTTCCTCGTTCATCGGTAAGTCCCAGTTCATGAAGATAAAGGTTGTCTTTTGCTAAAATCAATCGTTTCTTTTCTTTGTTATGAGACAGATCTGCTTCCTTTTTCTTTTCCAACGGCTTAGTTCTTAACCTAAAGTTGCCTTTAGCATTTCTCTCCAAAATCATTTCTTCGCTGGTAGAAAATAAAGTAGCCACATGGAAATCGCCAGCTAAGTACCCATCAATAAGCGACAAACCCTCCGCAATCTCAAAGTTTTTGAAAATATCTCGTGTTTTGTATCTGTAATTGAAAGCCAATTGCTGCTTGTTCTTAATCAATACCGGCTTTACGTACAACTGCTTCAGGCCCGCCTCCGTACCTTTGTAGTTGCCCAAGGCTAACTTTACAAAAGCCGATCCCGCAATCACTTTCTTAATTTCATTTACAAAGGTTGTTCCGTGCTGATCCATCTTAATTATTACTGAAGTGCAAAAATACGATTATGCGAATAATAAATCGTTATTCGTAGGCACAACAGTACAGCACCTTAGTTATATTTGCCAAGCACTAATTAAACCGGTATGAATATCATCCTCGCTTCTACCTCTACCCTATTTGGCGAAACGTATTTGGCTTACCTTAAACCAGAACTCATTAAACTTTACCAAGGGGTAAATGAAATCATCTTTATTCCTTTCGCTCGTCCGGGAGGAATTTCTCATGACGATTACACCGCAAAAGCCGCAGGTTTCTTCTCAGAATTGGGAATTAGGCTTAAGGGCCTCCATGAATTTGAAGATAAAGTAGCAGCAATTGAAAAAGCGCAAGGTTTTTTTACGGGTGGTGGCAACACCTTCCTGCTGGTTAAAACACTGCACGAACTTAACTTGATGAGCGTTTTAAAGACAAACGTAGCAAAGGGGAAACCCTATTTAGGCTGTAGTGCAGGAACCAACATTGGTGGTTTAAATATGAAAACCACTAACGATATGCCCATTGTATATCCTCCAAGTTTCGACTGCATGGGTTTGGTTCCTTTCAATATCAATCCACATTATCTGGACCCACAACCAAAATTAAAGCACAACGGCGAAACCAGGGAAACCAGAATATTAGAGTTTTTGACCCAAAACAACATTAAAGTGGTTGGTTTGAGAGAGGGAAATTGGATCAGAAGGATTAAGGATAGGATTACGGTAGAAGGTAGCTTTCAAACCAGAATATTCGAGCAAGGCAAAGCTCCTTATGAAATTGAACCTGGAAGCATTTTAACCTAAAAATAAACCCAGTATGTTGATCAGAAAAGCAAAACGTGAGGAGTCTAAAATTATTGCCAGCTATATCTTCCTAGCCATGGAGGAAATTTCCTATCAATTTATAGGCGAAAATTCTGCAGAAAAAGCCTTACAATTCCTCCACAGCTTAATTGAAGAAACGAATAATCAATATTCCTACGAGAACTGTTGGCTGGTTGAATTTGAAAATGAAATTATAGCAGCAGCATTGGTATATGATGGTAGCAAATTACATGAGCTAAGAGAACCCGTAGCTCGGCAGATACAAGCAATGTTCAATAGGCCATTTAACCCTGAAGATGAAACCCAAGCTGGTGAATATTACATTGATTGTGTTGGGGTAAATCCCAACCAACAAGGTAAGGGCATCGGGTCAAAAATATTTCAGTTTCTAATTGATGAGTACGTTTACAAAAGAAATGAAACACTTGGCTTGTTAGTAGACTGCAATAATCCAAACGCCAAAAGGTTGTATTTAAAATTAGGCTTTGAAGTTGTTGGAGAGAAAACGCTGGTAGGCAAAAAACTGGAACACCTACAATTCAAGAAGAAGAATTAAGCCCGCCTATTTAGTGTGGATATAGGATTATTTTAGCTTTGTTTTAGACACACAGCACAAACCCAATAGCATTAACAAAACGTTGTGGCCCATCAATTTCTATTCACAAAATATCAAATCCCCCCGCATTTGCGCATAAAAAAACCCTTCAGGAAATCCTAAAGGGCTTAAGCATAATAAGTTAGTTAGATTACGCTTTTTGCTCTTCTGCATCATCAGCAGCTGGCGCCTCAGGAGCAGCTTCTTCTGCCGCAGGGGCTTCAGCAACTTCTTCCTTAACTTCAGCAACTGGAGCCGCTTCTTCTTTAACTTCTGCAGCAGGAGCATCAGCTTTTTTAGCTTTTGTTCTTCCTCTACGCGTAGTTTTCTTTTCAGCAACTGCTGTATCTTTTCCGTATACTTCGTTGTAATCTACCAATTCGATCAACGCCATTTCTGCGTTATCACCTAAACGATTGTTTAACTTGATGATACGAGTATAACCACCTGGACGGTTAGCAACCTTAGCTGCTACGTCACGGAACAACTCTGTTACTACTTCTTTGTCTTTCAAGTAAGCAAATACTGTACGACGTGAGTGAGTAGTATCGTTTTTAGATTTAGTGATGATTGGCTCTACATAAACACGTAAAGCTTTTGCTTTAGCTAATGTAGTAGTGATTCTCTTGTGCGTGATCAAAGAAGAAGCCATATTAGCCAACATCGCTTTTCTGTGCGAAGTAGTTCTTCCTAAGTGATTGTGTTTTTTACCGTGTCTCATTTTATTGTTTATAAAGTGTGTACCGTCTCTTTGAACTTAATCTGAGGGAATTACACACAGTGAATTAATTTTAATTCTTTAAGTGATAGGTTATAAGTGATACGTATAACGTAGAACTTACATCCTATAACTTTTTTACTCTTCGTCTAACTTAAATTTAGAAAGGTTCATTCCAAACGATAATTGCTTAGATTTTACCAGTTCCTGGATTTCAGTTAACGACTTTTTACCGAAGTTTCTGAATTTTAACATATCAGCAACGTCGTATGATACCAGATCAGCCAAAGTGCGAATGTCAGCTGCTTTTAAACAGTTTAACGCACGTACCGAAAGATCTAGATCTACCAATTCAGTTTTAAGGATTTTACGCATGTGCAAAATTTCCTCATCAACTTCTTTAGTTTCCTCTTTAGCTTGAGATTCCAATACTAAATTCTCATCGGAGAATAGCATAAAGTGTTGGATCAAAATCTTAGCGGCCTCTTTCAAAGCTTCTTCTGGATGGATAGATCCATCGGTAGAAATATCTAAGATCAATTTCTCATAGTCGGTTTTTTGCTCAACACGATAGTTCTCGATCGTGTATTTTACGTTTTTCATTGGCGTAAAAATCGAGTCGATCGCGATTACGCCAACTACACTATCAGAAATTTTGTTCTCTTCAGCTGGAACATAGCCACGTCCTTTGTTAACTGTTAGTTCAACTTCCAAAGTAACGTTTTTCTCCATGTTGCAAACCACCAACTCTGGGTTTAACACCTCAAAATTGTTTGAGAACTTAGTAATATCTCCTGCCAGGAACTGCTCTTGACCATTTACAATGATAAAGATTTTCTCAGAATCACCAGACTCACCTGTTTTCTTAAAACGAACTTGTTTCAAGTTAAGGATGATCTCTGTCAAATCTTCAACTACACCTTTGATAGTAGAAAACTCATGAGAAACGCCTGAAAAACGAATGCTGGTAATAGCATAGCCTTCCAAAGAAGAAAGTAAAATTCTTCTTAGGGCGTTACCAATTGTTACACCGAAACCGGGCTCTAAAGGACGAAATTCAAATTGACCATCGAAATCTGTTGATTTCTGCATGATTACCTTATCTGGCTTCTGAAATGCTAAAATTGCCATTTATTAATGTTTTTAGATCGTTTATTAATGTTGTGTAACGTAAAAATAGTTAAAGCCCATAAGGGCCTTAACCAAATCTATTACTTAGAGTACAACTCTACAATAAGGTTTTCCTTAATGTTTTCAGGGATCTCATCACGGTTAGGATATGATAAGAATTTACCTGATAATTCTTTAGCGTTCCAATCTAACCAAGAGTGCTTGTTGATTGCTCTACCAGCCACTGAATTTGAAATTGCCTCTAGAGATTTCGATTTCTCTCTTACTGCAACAACATCACCAGCTTTCAATTGATATGATGGGATATTTACTAATTCACCGTTTACAGTGATGTGCTTATGGCTAACTAATTGACGAGCACCTGAACGGCTAGGAGCAATACCTAATCTGTACACGGTGTTGTCTAAACGTGCTTCTAGCAATTGTAACAAGTTATCACCAGTGATCCCTTGACGTGAAGAGGCTTTTGTAAACAAGTTACGGAATTGTTTTTCCAACACACCGTAAGTGTATTTTACTTTTTGTTTTTCCTGCAACTGTACTGCGTACTCAGATTGCTTTCCTCTTCTTTTTGAGGCACCGTGTTGGCCTGGAGGATAATTTTTTCTTTCTAATGCTTTGTCAGGACCGAAAATTGGCTCTCTGAACTTACGGGCGATTTTGGACTTTGGTCCGGTATATCTTGCCATTTTTTTGTTGTTTTAAAGTATCAACCCGACCGCATCGGGCGACTCTTAGCTTTAAAAATTAAACTGATTAAACTCTTCTTTTCTTAGGAGGACGACATCCGTTGTGTGGAAGTGGAGTGATATCTTTAATAGACATTACTTCTATTCCTGCTACTTGCAAAGTCCTGATTGCAGACTCACGGCCTGAACCTGGGCCTTTAACAAAAACCTCAACTTTACGTAAACCTAAATCATAAGCCACCTTACCGCAATCAGATGCAGCTTGACCGGCTGCATAAGGGGTGTTCTTTTTTGAACCTTTGAAACCCATTTTACCAGCAGAAGACCATGAAATGGTTTGTCCGTTATTGTTTGTTAAGGTAACGATGATGTTGTTGAACGTAGCATTGATGTGAGCTTGACCTACCGGTTCAATCACAACAAGACGTTTTTTGGTAACTTTTTTACTCTTAGCCATGTTATTTTTTAACGATTTGACTTACGAACTTGAACTAACTCAGTAATCCCCTACCGTAAATCTGTAATCTAATTATTATTTAGATGCTTTTTTCTTGTTAGCAACTGTTTTTCTCTTTCCTTTACGGGTACGAGAGTTGTTTTTAGTACGTTGACCACGAACTGGCAAACCTTTTCTGTGACGGAGACCTCTGTAGCATCCGATATCCATTAAACGTTTGATGTTTAATTGAACCTCTGAACGCAAAGCACCTTCTACTTTGATTTGATCGTTGATGATGGTACGGATGGCAGACAGTTCGTCGTCTGACCAATCTTGTACTTTTTTGTTGAAATCGATTCCTGCTTGGGTCAAAATGTTTTGAGCAGTTGATCTACCTACACCGTAGATATAAGTTAATCCGATCTCGCCTCTCTTGTTTCTTGGTAAATCAATACCTGATATCCTTGCCATATTTGTAAATTGTTTTTTAACGAACGACCGAACGGCGGGCCACCGTTGTACGGATCATTCCAATGTTTTTAATTAACCCTGACGTTGTTTAAACTTTGGGTTCTTTTTGTTGATTACGTAAAGTTTGCCTTTGCGGCGAATAACTTTGCAATCAGCACTACGCTTTTTAATTGATGACCTAACTTTCATTTTATTTGTATCTATAAGTGATTCTGCCTTTTGTTAAATCGTAAGGCGACATCTCAAGTTTTACTTTATCCCCAGGCAAAATTTTGATGTAGTGCATCCTCATTTTACCTGATATATGTGCAATAATCTCATGTCCATTTTCCAGTTCTACCCTGAACATGGCATTCGATAATGCTTCTTTTATTACTCCGTCTTGCTCAATTGAGGCTTGTTTAGCCATATTCTATTGATTTTTACTTAATTAGGTGTCCACTAAACAGGGTTGCAAAATTAAATATTTTTTTTGAAATATTTAATTTTTTTCTCTTAAAACTTCCTCAATTACCGAAAAAGTGCTTAAAACATCTGCTTTGCCCTTTTTTATGGCAACAGTATGTTCAAAATGTGCAGATGGCTTATTGTCTTTTGTGGTAACAGTCCAACCATCCGACCAAAATTTTACCGCTGCCGTTCCCGCATTGATCATGGGCTCTATCGCCAGCACCATTCCTTCTTCCAGTTTTATACCGCTTCCTCGTTTACCGTAGTTGGGCACTTCTGGTTTTTCGTGGAGCTGAACGCCCACCCCATGTCCCACCAATTCCCGCACTACCCCGAAACCATTAGCTTCGGCATGGGCTTGTACCGCGTGGGCAATATCGCCTATGCGCATGCCAACTACCGCCTTCTCAATGGCAAAAGCTAAACACTCCTGTGTAACCTTTACCAGTTTCTTGCGTTCCTCATCTATTTCGCCAATAGAAAAAGTATAAGCCGAATCGCCAAAGTAGTTGTTCTTGATTACGCCACAATCTACCGAAATCAGATCACCTTCCTTGATGACATAATCATTAGGGAAACCGTGAACTACCTGTTCGTTGGGAGAAATACAAAGAGAGTTGGGAAAACCGCCGTAATTAAGAAAAGCTGGCACAGCTCCGTGATCTTTGATGAACTCGTATGCCAGCTTATCTAATGATATGGTTGTAATACCGGGTTTGATTACTTTGGCCACCTCGGCCAAGGTTTTCGATACCAGTTGGGAACTTTCCCTAATCAATTCAATCTCTTCTTGAGATTTGTAATGGATCTTAGACATGCAATCTTATCGCCGCTTGCTTATAATGCAGCCCCGCTGGTGCTTGTCACAGTTGGAACACCGGAACGACCGGTTACTCTGCCTGTTTTCATTAAACCATCGTAGTGGCGCATTAATAAATAGCTTTCAATCTGCTGCAAAGTATCTAATACTACACCTACCAAAATCAACAAAGAAGTACCGCCAAAGAAATGCGCAAACTCTTGTTGAATACCAACCTTAACCGCAATTGAAGGAATAATTGCAATGGCAGCTAAGAACAGCGATCCGGGGAAAGTGATCTTAGAAATTACCTCATCAATGAAAGATGAAGTGGCCAAACCTGGCTTTACGCCTGGGATGAAACCGCCATTTTTCTTCATGTCATCAGACATTTGAGTGGGGTTAACGGTAATTGCAGTATAGAAGAATGTGAATGCAATAATTAAAAACGCAAACGTTAAGCTATAAGTTAACGAAGTGATATCCGAATATTGGTGCAACCAACTTTCCTGCAAATTAGGGAACAGCCCAATCAATGCACTTGGCACAAACATTAAAGCCTGAGCAAAGATGATTGGCATAACACCAGCTGCATTTACCTTCAACGGAATGTACTGTCTAACGCCACCTACTTGCTTGTTACCTACAATACGCTTAGCATATTGCACTGGCACTTTACGAACACCTTGTACAATTAGGATAGTGAACATGATGATGGCATACAATGCCACAATTTCCAATACCAGCCTAATTAAGCCGCCGTCATTACCTGCAAATACCGAGCTTATCTCTTGGCTGATTGCAATAGGCAAACGAGCAATGATACCTACCATGATGATTAAAGACGTACCATTACCGATACCTTTATCGGTAATTTTTTCGCCCAACCACATCACAAACAAGGTACCTGCGGTAAGCACAATTGCCGACAAGAAATAGAAAGTAGTATGGTCTATCACAATTGCTTCTGGAGTAATTTGTGTTTTCACATAACCAATTGCTTGTACGATAGTAATGGCCACTGTTAGGTAACGAGTGTACTGCGTTAATTTTTTACGTCCGCTTTCACCCTCTTTTTGCATTTTTTGGAATGTAGGTACCGCAATTCCCAATAACTGCACTACAATTGATGCAGAGATATAAGGCATTACACCTAACGCAACGATTGACGCTTTGGAGAATGCACCCCCAGCGAACATATCTAATAAACCTAACAGACCTGACTTTTGTGCGTTTGATAACTGCGCAGGATCAACCCCCGGCAATACCACCTGGCAAACAAGTCTGTAGATCACAAGAATCATAAGCGTAAATAAAATACGCCCTTTTAATTCTTCAATTTTCCAAATATTACTTAAAGTAGTAAGTAGCTTCTTCATTTTATAGTTTTACGATTGAGCCTCCAGCAGCTTCGATAGCTTTTTGCGCACTTGCAGAAAAAGCATGAGCTGTAACTTCTAATTTAGCTTTAACTTCGCCACGACCTAAGATTTTTACCAAGTCATTTTTAGAAGCTAAACCATGCTCCTGCAATGTAGCAAAATTTATGGTGCTTAAGCTAAATTTTTCTGCTAATCCTTGCAATACGTCTAAGTTTACGCCAACGTATTCAGTACGGTTGATTGGTTTGAAACCTACTTTAGGTACACGACGTTGCAAAGGCATTTGACCACCTTCGAAACCAATTTTTGTGGAAGTACCTGAGCGTGAGCCAGCTCCCTTGTGACCGCGGGTTGATGTACCACCACGACCTGAACCTTGACCACGACCAATTCTTTTACTTGTTTTTACAGAACCTTTTGCAGGTTTTAAATTACTTAAGTTCATTTTTTGAAACTTATTGTGTTGCCCCTTCGCTTTCACTAATCAGGAAACAACGATTAAACAAAAAAATTTGCCTAAGATATAAATCTTAAGCAAATTCCGATAATAAAATTATATAGCTTCGATAGCTACTAAGTGATTAACTTTTCTAACCATGCCGATGATTGCAGCATTAGCTTCAACCTCAACACTTTGGTTCAATTTACTCAAACCTAAAGCTTTCATGGTTCTTTTTTGGCGCTCGCTTCTGTCGATAACGCTTTTTACCTGAGTGATTTTAATTTTCGCCATGATCTTATCCGTTAAAAACTTTGTTT
Source organism: Pedobacter nanyangensis (assembly GCF_003313505.1). Taxonomy (GTDB): domain Bacteria; phylum Bacteroidota; class Bacteroidia; order Sphingobacteriales; family Sphingobacteriaceae; genus Pedobacter; species Pedobacter nanyangensis. The sequence goes on from NZ_QMHO01000003.1 coordinate 390,446, forward strand.
AAATCAACACCACGGTTTTGTGCTACGGTGTAAGCATCACGCATTTTGGTTAATGCATCAACAGTAGCTTTAACCACGTTGTGGGGATTTGATGAACCTTTTGATTTTGCCAATACGTTGTGGATACCAGCACTTTCTAGCACGGCACGCATTGCACCGCCAGCAATTACTCCAGTACCTACAGCAGCAGGCTTAATTAATACAAAACCTCCAGAGTATTTACCGATTTGCTCGTGAGGTACAGTACCTTTCAAAATAGGAACTTTAACCAAGTTCTTCTTTGCGTCGTCTACACCTTTAGCGATAGCTTCAGTAACCTCTTTAGCTTTGCCTAATCCGTAACCTACAACGCCGTTCTCATCACCTACAACTACGATAGCTGAAAAGCTGAAAGTACGACCTCCTTTGGTTACTTTAGCAACACGTTGGATGCTCACTAAGCGATCTTTTAATTCAATCTCGCTAGTTTTTACTCTTTTTATATTGATAGTTGACATTATATCTTATTTAATGATTAAAATACTAGACCAGCTTCGCGGGCACCTTCTGCCAACGATTTTACACGACCATGGTATAGGTAACCATTTCTGTCGAAAACAACTTCTTTTACACCAGCCGCGATTGCTTTTTCGGCAACTAACTTACCTACTGCAACTGACTGCTCTGATTTGTTTCCTGAAGCATTGAAATCTTTAGATAAAGATGATGCTGCAACTATAGTTCTACCAGTTTCATCGTTAATGATTTGAGCATAAATACCTTTATTGCTTCTATAAACTGATAAACGTGGACGGTTTTCAGATCCAGCAAGTCTTTTTCTGATACCTTTTTTAATACGCTCTCTGCGTGATAATTTTTTTCCTGCCATTTTAATTATTTTTTAGAAGCTGATTTACCTGCTTTTCTTCTTAACACTTCACCTACAAACTTGATACCTTTACCTTTGTAAGGCTCTGGCGCACGTAACGAACGGATTTTAGCCGCTACTTGACCGATCAATTGCTTGTCGATGCTCTCTAAAATAATTTTAGGAGTTTGACCTTTTTCTGATGTGGTCGTTACTTTAATTTCCTGAGGTAATTGGAACACGTAGTGGTGAGAGTAACCTAATACTAAATCTAAGGTTTGACCTTGATTTGAGGCACGGTAACCAACACCTACTAATTCTTGCTCTAATTTATAACCTTGTGTTACGCCTATCACCATGTTGTTGATCAATGAACGATACAAACCGTGTAAGGCTCTGTGTCTTTTTTGATCGGTTGGACGTTGTACGGTTAAAACACCATCTTCTTGTGAAATAGTGATATCTTGATCTACTAACTGGGTTAACTCTCCTTTAGGACCTTTTACGGTTACTAAATTGTTGTTATCAACGGTAACGGTTACTCCAGCTGGGATGCTAATTGGGGCTTTTCCTATTCTTGACATTGCGTTATCCTCCTATTAATAAACGTGACACAATACCTCACCACCAATGTTCAATTTGGCTGCTTCTTTATCGGTCATTACACCTTTGGAAGTAGATAAGATTGCGATACCTAAACCATTTAATACTCTTGGCATGTTTTCAACGCCTGCATACTGTCTCAAACCTGGCTTGCTGATACGGGTTAACGTACGGATAGCTGGGATTTTAGTGATTGCATTATACTTTAACGCAATTTTGATCACTCCTTGAGCAGTAGTGTCTTCAAACTTGTAGTTTGCGATGTAACCTTTGTCGAAAAGAACTTTAGTGATTTCTTTTTTAAGGTTAGAAGCGGGAATTTCTACGATTCTGTGATTTGCCTTGATAGCATTTCTTAATCTGGTAAGATAATCCGCTATTGGATCTGTATTCATTTTTATTGAATTGTGATAATGGTTTCCGTACGCATCACCCGATTTCCGGACCTATTATCGGTTAATATTCTGTTCTGTAGCTATATGCTAATGAGCTATAAGCTGTAAGGGCTGCAAAAATACAACTTACAACTTATAACTCAAAAACTTATATCACTTAAATAATTACCAGCTAGCTTTTCTTACTCCTGGTATCTTACCTTCTAAAGCCATTTCACGGAAAGTTACCCTTGAAATACCGAAGGTACGCATGTAACCACGAGGACGGCCAGTTAACTTGCAACGGTTGTGTAAACGCACAGCCGAAGAGTTTTTAGGTAATTTATCTAACGCTGCGTAATCGCCGGCGGCTTTCAATGCTGCACGTTTCTCAGCATATTTAGCTACCATTTTCTGGCGTTTAACTTCGCGAGCTTTTACTCCTTCTTTTGCCATTATTGTTCTGCTTTTTGATTTTTAAATGGTAATCCAAATTGTTTTAAAAGTTCCAACGCTTCAACATCAGTACCGGCAGTAGTTACGAAAGTAATGTCCATACCTAAAATCTTGCTGATCTTGTCGATGTTGATCTCTGGGAAAATGATTTGTTCGGTTACACCCAAGGTGTAGTTTCCTCTTCCATCAAATCCTTTATCGTTGATGCCTTTGAAATCGCGGATACGAGGCAAAGCCACTGAAATCAATCTGTCTAAGAACTCGTACATGTTATTGTCACGTAAGGTTACACGTACACCAATTGGCATACCTTTACGTAATTTAAAGTTCGAAACGTCTTTTTTAGACTTAGCGCTAACCGCTTGCTGACCAGTGATGGTAGACAATTCAAGGATAGAGCTATCGATGATTTTCTTATCAGCTACAGAGTAACGACCAACACCTTGGTTGATAGAGATTTTCTGCAACTTAGGAACCTGCATAACAGTTTTGTAGTTGAACTTTTCCTTAAGAGCTCCTACAATTTCCTCTTTATATTTGCTTTTTAATCTTGGTACGTATGCCATTATTTAATTTCCTCCCCTGAAATTTTAGCAACTCTAACTAATTTTCCGTCGGCATTTAATTTACGGCCAACACGAGTAGTTTTACCAGATTTTGGATCAACCAACTGAACGTTTGAAATATGAAGAGCAGCCTCTTTTTTAATTATACCGCCATTTGGGCTAGCAGCACTTGGCTTAGTGTGTTTAGATACAAGGTTTACACCTTCTACTACCACTCTGTTTTGAGATATAAGTACTTCCTGTACTTTACCTTGTTGTCCTTTAGAGTCGCCAGCAATAACTTTTACTAGGTCGCCTTTACGGATCTTTAATTTTGCCGGTTTGTTAACTTTGTTTCCCATTTTATAATACCTCCGGTGCTAATGATACAATTTTCATGAATTGTTTTTCACGCAGTTCTCTTGCTACTGGGCCAAAGATACGTGTGCCACGAGGCTCATCTTGGTTGTTTAACAACACTGCTGCATTGTCGTCAAAACGGATATAAGAACCATCTTTACGACGGATTTCTTTTTTAGTTCTAACCACTACTGCTTTAGAAACAGTTCCTTTTTTGATATTGCCTGAAGGCAAGGCACTTTTAACTGTTACAACAATTTTATCGCCAATTGATGCATAACGTTTGCCAGTACCACCAAGTACACGGATAACCAATACTTGTTTTGCGCCGCTATTGTCGGCTACGTTTAATCTTGATTCCTGTTGTACCATCTTATTTAGCTTTTTCTAAAATTTGTACCAATCTCCAGTTCTTGTTTTTACTCAATGGACGAGTTTCCATGATTTCTACAGTATCACCGATACCGCATTCGTTTTTCTCGTCATGAGCCATAAATTTGGTAGTTTTCTTCACGAACTTACCATAGATTGGGTGTTTCACTTTACGTTCCACTGCAACTACAACAGATTTATCCATTTTGTTGCTTACTACCAACCCGATTCTTGTTTTTCTTAAATTTCTTTCCATTGGGCTCTAAAAATTATTTAGTTTTTGTAGCTACTGCTGCTTTTTTAACGGCAGACAATTCAGTGTTTAAACGGGCTATGGTTTTTCTAGCCGCAGTAATACGGTTAGGATTTTCGATAGCCGAAATGGTGTGCGCAAACTTCAACTTTGTTAAGTTTTGTTTTTCTTCCGCAATCTTAGCTACTAATTCTTCTTGAGAAAGCCCTTTGATTTCTGAGTTTTTCATCTTCTTATTTATTATATGATGGGTCTAGCGGTTATAATAACAAGTTACTTACAACATTGATCCCATCTCTCTTTTTATGCTTCTACGTAATCTCTACGTACTACAAATTTGGTTTGAACAGGTAATTTCTGAGCAGCAAGCCTTAAGGCTTCTTTAGCAATGGCCATAGGCACGCCTTCTGCTTCGAAAAGGATACGTCCCGGTCTTACTACTGCTACCCAGTATTCAGGAGCACCTTTACCTTTACCCATACGTACCTCAGCTGGTTTTTTCGTTACCGGTTTGTCCGGGAAAATTCTGATCCAAACTTGACCTTCACGTTTCATGTAACGAGTTACCGCGATACGTGCTGCCTCTATCTGGCGACTTGTGATCCAAGTAGCTTCTAAAGATTTGATACCAAAAGATCCGAATGATAGCTCAGCACCACGAGTTGCTAAACCCTTCATCCTGCCTTTTTGCATCTTCCTGAACTTGGTTCTTTTTGGCTGTAACATTTTATTTAAATATTATCGTTGAACGATTGGTTAACTATTTGCGTGGGCCTCTGTTGTTGCCACCGCCTCTATTATCTCTTCCGCCTTGACCAGGACGACCGCCACCGCGTTTGTCGTTGTTCCTTCTGTCGCCGCCGCCTCTGTTATCTCTTCCGCCATCGCGTCCACCGAAGTTGCCTTCTGGTCTGCCACCTTTACCAGGTGCGTTGTTAGCTGCGCCAATGTTCGGAGAAAGATCACGTTTACCGTACACTTCACCTTTACAGATCCATACTTTGATCCCTATTTTACCGTAGGTAGTTAAAGCTTCTGCTAAAGCGTAGTCGATATCGGCACGGAAAGTATGCAAAGGAATTCTTCCTTCTTTGTACTGTTCTGTACGAGCCATCTCAGCACCGCCTAAACGGCCAGAAGTCATGATTTTGATGCCTTCTGCACCCATTCTCATGGTTGATGCGATGGATGATTTCATTGCTCTACGGAACGAGATCCTAGCTTCTAATTGTTTTGCAACACCTTCTGCTACCAATTGAGCATCAAGCTCCGGACGTTTGATCTCGAAAATGTTGATCTGAATTTCCTTTTTAGTCAATTTCTTCAACTCTTCTTTGATCTTGTCAACTTCCTGGCCAGCTTTACCGATCACGATTCCCGGGCGTGCTGTGTGGATAGTAACGGTGATACGTTTTAAGGTACGCTCGATTACTACTTTAGAAACACCGCCCTTTGCAATACGTGCTGAAAGGTATTTTCTGATTTTTTCGTCCTCAACTAATTTATCAGCATAGTTGTTGCCACCGAACCAGTTAGAATCCCAACCTCTGATGATTCCTAACCTGTTACCTATTGGATGTGCTTTTTGTCCCATTTCTGTTAATTAGTTTGAGTTTCAACGTTTTTACTATCTACTACAAGGGTTACGTGGTTTGAACGTTTACGGATTCTATAACCACGGCCTTGAGGTGCTGGTCTCAATCTTTTCAATTGACGACCACCGTCAACCATTATCGATTTAACGAATAATTGGCTTTCTTCAGGGCGAGAACCAGAGTTTTTTTGTTCCCAATTGTTGATGGCAGACAATAAAAGTTTTTCAACTCTTATAGCAGCTTCTTTATTGGTGTACTTCAAAATCTGTAATGCTTTCTCAACACGCTCACCTCTGATAAGATCCACAACTAAACGCATCTTACGCGGTGAAGTTGGGCAATTGTTTAATTTCGCTACTGCTTCCATCTTTTAATTATTTTTTCTTTTCAGAGTGGCCCCTAAAGGTTCTAGTTGGAGCGAACTCCCCTAGCTTGTGGCCAACCATGTTTTCTGTTACGTATACTGGTATAAATTTATTGCCGTTATGCACTGCAAATGTGTGACCAACGAAATCTGGTGAGATCATTGATCTACGTGACCAAGTTTTGATTACAGTCCTTTTGCCTGAATCATTCATAGAGTTTACTTTTCGCTCTACGTTATGGTCAATATAAGGTCCTTTTTTAATTGAACGAGCCATTATTTCTTCCTTTTCTCTATGATGAAACGATTTGAGTATTTCTTAAGTGAACGTGTTTTGTAGCCTTTAGCTAAAACGCCGTTTCTTGAGCGTGGGTGACCACCAGATGATCTACCCTCACCACCACCCATTGGGTGATCTACAGGGTTCATCGCTACTGGACGGGTACGAGGACGGCGACCGATCCAACGGCTGCGGCCTGCTTTACCCAACACTTCGTTTGCATGATCAGAGTTAGAAACTGTACCAATAGTGGCCAAACAAGTAACTAAGATAGATCTTACTTCACCAGAAGGCAATTTGATGGTAGCATATTTACCGTCTCTTGCCGCCAATTGTGCGTAAGAGCCAGCGCTACGTGCCAACTGGGCACCTTTTCCTGGGTGAAGTTCTAAATTGTGGATGATAGAACCTAAAGGGATGTTCGCTAATTTCAAAGTATTACCTACTTCTGGGGTAGCTTTATCGCCTGAAAGCAATGTTTGTCCAACTTGCAACCCTTCTGGTGCAATGATATAACGCTTCTCGCCGTCTGCATAGTTCAATAATGCAATACGTGCGGTACGGTTAGGATCGTACTCAATTGTAGCTACAACAGCAGGAATATCAAACTTGTCGCGTTTAAAATCAATTAAACGGAAAGATTTTTTATGACCTCCGCCGATATAGCGCATGGTCATTTTACCTGTATTGTTACGACCTCCCGATTTCTTAGAAGATACAACCAATGATTTTTCGGGCTTGGTTGCTGTAATCTCCGTAAAGCTAGCACCAACTCTGAAGCGGGTACCCGGAGTAACTGGTTTAAATTTTCTTAAGCCCATAGTTATTAATTATTCAATCTTTATATTAAATATTCGCGTAATAATCTATTGTTTCGCCATCTTTCAATGTAACAATAGCTTTTTTGTATTTAGGGCTACGGCCAGTTACTAAACCTGCTTTAGTGTTCCTGGTTTTTGCCTTACCTTGTACTACCATTGTATTTAGGGCTACGATGGTTACACCATACATTTGCTCAATGGCTTTTTTTATCTGCAACTTGTTAGCTCTGTGGTCTACTTGGAAAGTAAAACGGTTAGCTTTTTCAGTCAATGCAGATGCTTTTTCGGTTAAAATTGGTCTTTGTAAGATTTCCATATTACTTGGCAAATGCCTCCTCCAATGTTTTAAGCGAATTAGCAGTTAACAAAAGTTTACCAGCGTTCAACACATCGTAAGTGTTTAAATCGCCTGCGGTAATTACTTTAGCTTTCTGGATATTTCTGCTTGATAAATAAATATTGTTGTTTTGCTCTGGCAACACTAACAAGGTTTTCTCGTTAGCCAAGTTTAGTGCGTTCACCAAATTCACATAGTTTTTAGTTTTGATGCTATCAAAGTTGAAATCTTCCAAAACCACGATGCTGTTATCTTGAGCTTTGTACGATAAAGCTGATTTACGAGCCAATGATTTTAGCTTTTTGTTCAATTTAAAACTATAGTCACGAGGTTGAGGACCAAAAACACGGCCACCACCGTTGAACAACGGAGATTTGATGCTTCCGGCACGTGCACCACCAGTACCTTTTTGTTTGTATAATTTACGGGTAGAACCAGCAATTTCGTTACGTTGCTTAGATTTGTGAGTACCTTGACGTTGGTTAGCCAAATACTGTTTTACATCTAAATAAATCGCGTGGTCGTTTGGTGTAACACCAAATACCGACTCAGGAAGTTGCACCTTGGCACCTGTCTCTTTTCCTGAAATGTTTACTACTTTAACTTCCATCTTGCTTACTTATCTAAGATTACGTAAGAACCTTTAGCTCCCGGTACGGAACCACTAACTACCACTAGGTTTTGCTCAGCATAAACTTTCAACACTTGCAAGTTTTGAATTTTAACCCTGTCGCCACCTGTTCTACCAGCCATGCGCATTCCTTTGAATACACGTGAAGGCCATGAAGAAGCTCCTAATGAACCTGGTGCACGCATCCTGTTGTGCTGACCGTGGGTTTGACCACCCACACCACCAAAACCGTGACGCTTTACAACACCCTGAAAACCTTTACCTTTTGAAGTTCCAACCACATCAACATAGTCACCTTCACTGAAGATATCTACCGTTACTGTGTCGCCCAGGTTTAAAGCATTTTCAAACTCAGAGAACTCAACAAGTTTGCGTTTTGGGGTAGTGTTTGCTTTAGCGTAATGACCTTTCAAAGGTTGCGTTACGTTTTTTTCTTTTGCTTCATCAAATCCCAACTGGATAGATGAATAACCGTCTTTTTCTTCGGTTTTAACTTGTGTAACTACACAAGGCCCAGCTTCGATTACTGTACAAGGAATATTTCTTCCTTCCGCATCGAAAATACTGGTCATTCCTACTTTTTTTCCAATAATTCCTGACATTTCTTTAATTAAGTTAACACCCATCGAAGCAGTAGGGCTTCGTTCAAGGTGGATATACAATCCCCGCAAAGGGACGGCAAAGATAGACAAGAATTATTAATTTTCAAATAGTTAGCTAAAAAAAATTTAGCTATTGATTAGTCCATATTTAAAGCCTGAAAAACAAACAGGCCTTAAATTGGCAAAAAAGGCGGCTTAAAAGCTAAAAAACTGGCTTTTAACCATTTACAGCGGAAGTATTTTTAGTTGAAAAGCCCGCACAGCAATACTTGGCTTAGGCAAGTCCCTCTTTCCGCTTTACTCAACCAAGCCCAGCTTGGTTTCGTGCCCGCTGCAATAGGGTTTATTTTACACCAAGCACTGCATAAAACTCCCAAAAGCTAAACAAAAATGACGTCTAATGTGCAAAGCCGCCGCTTAAACTAGCCATAATAATTGCCAAAACAATCAGTCCTATCAGTACGTATAGGTAGTCCCTTTCAATAAAAAAACTCACTACAGCCATCAATACCCTAGCTATTGGCGTAAATATCAGCATTAGCAAACCAAACTGCACTACCGCCACCCCTTTAAAGGTTAATACTTCAGAAAAAATGCCCGCTACCGTTTTAAGTGAGACCTTATTGAAATCGAACACCGCATAATCTATTTTTTCACTGCTGTGATCAAAAAGATAAATGATACCACCCAATATTACGATGCCCATAGAAATATAAACCCCGGCTCTCAATAGGTTACCTACCAGAGATTGAATGTCTTTATCTGTTATATTTTTAGTTGGTTCCATTTTCCTCCCCCTGCCCCCTCAAAAAGGGGGATATACATTGCCGTGTTATGTTAAAATCCGCCAGAAAGTCCTTTGTAGATCATTTGTATGGCCAAGATGGTTACTACCACTGCAAATACTATCTTCAGTTTATCGGTTTTGGCCTTTACCAATACTTTTGCCCCAACGGTTGCCCCTATCAATACGCCGATACAAACTGGCATGGCAATTCCCGGATCTATTTGCCCACGGTGCAAATAAACTACCGCACTTGCCGCAGCGGTAACGCCCATCATAAAGTTGCTGGTAGTGGTAGATACCTTAAAAGGCAAACGCATGATATTGTCCATGGCAATTACTTTTAGAGCACCACTTCCAATGCCCAACAAACCCGACAAGGTGCCGGCAAACAACATCATGAAAAAACCACCGGCTACATTTTTTACGGCATAAGGCGTTTCAACCCCTTGATTTGGATAAGAACCGTTCAGTTTGAAAAACCTGGCTCCTTTACTGCTATAATCCAACGTGGTATGATCTACCTTCTTTTTCAAGGTCATCATGGAAGAGAATATCAGAATACATCCGAAAATAACAGCTACATAGGCTGCATTTAAATAAACTGCGATAATCGCACCCAAAATAGCCCCAACAGTAGTGGCAATTTCAAGGAACATGCCAATCCGCATATTGGTCAATCCTTCTTTTACGTAGGCCGCCGCCGATCCGGTAGAGGTAGCGATTACCGAAATGATCGAGGCCCCGATAGCATAGTGGATATCAACCCCCAAACCTAATGTTAACAGAGGGATAATGATCACACCTCCGCCAAGACCGGTTAGCGAGCCCAAAAAGCCAGCTAAAAAAGCTCCAACAAGTACAATTAAGGTAAATATTAATACCGACATGGCGGCAAATATAAACCACTTCAATTGGCTTTATGCAATAAAAAAGCAATAAAAGAATGCCTATAGGCCATATAGGCTAACATGGATAAGCTTCGTTTTATGCGGTTACTCCCTGAAGAAAACAACATTATTTTCTACTTTAGACATTACAAACAGACTGCACTAAAAAGCAAATGAAGATTTCATTCCAAAGAGTTACCAACACAATTACCTTCATACCGGCGATAGACGGGCTACGATTTATAGCCATATTTAGCGTAGTGCTGTTCCACACGGTAAAATACATTACCACCAAAAACACCTACCATTACCCCAATATTGACCTTCTTTATATACAGCATGTTTTTGAGAAGGGCCGCATAGGTGTCCCATTGTTTTTTGTGATCAGCGGTTTCATTTTGGGCATACCGTTCTGCAAATCAAAAATCTCCAATGGGCCACCGGTAAATTTGAAAAAATTCTTTCTCCGCCGCTTGACCCGATTAGAACCCCCGTACATATTAAGTTTAACCATTTTACTTATCGGCAGTATTTATGTTGCAAAAACATTAAGTTTCAATGAAGCTATAGAAAGTTACTTCGCTTCTATCTTTTATGTACACTGGTTGGTGATACCCCAGCATCTACCTTTGATTAACGACGTTACTTGGAGCTTGGAGATAGAAGTTCAGTTCTACTTATTAATGCCGGTGCTGGCCGCAATGATATATGGCCGTAAATTAGCCCCCGCCCGATATTATATATATATTGGACTGGCACTAAGCTGCATCATCAGCAACCATCTTTTTGTGCAAGATGTTCGGACCTTGTTTGGCTTTATCCAGTTTTTTTTGGCCGGCATGGCCCTAGCCGATCTGTATATCAGAAAACAACTTATTTTGCCCAAAACCAAGTTGGATAATTTAATTACGGTTGTTTTATTTTGTCTGATCTGGGCAAGAGACTTTAGCCTTGCTCCTACTTCATTTGGACTATTTTTTTGGGATTGCTATTTGGCTATCTGCATTTTCCTTTTCTGTTATTATGTTTTACTACATCAAACGCTATCTGTGCTTTCAAATAAAATCATCACCAACATTGGGGGGATGTGTTACTCCATCTATTTGATCCACTACCCTATCATCAGTTTATTTGGCAGAGCTTTACTTCAATATCAATTTACAAAAAACGGCTACGTCAATATTTTTATTTATACGGTTATCCTGTTCATTACCGTAATGGCAATATCTTCTTTGTTTTTTTTATTTGTTGAACGGCCGTGCATGAAAGAAGGCTGGTATAAAAACCTGCTTAACTTCAAACCCAAAAAAACTAAGTCATCAATTGCCTGATCATTTCGGAACTTAGCTCACGGCCAGCCAGCAATCTGTTGCTAAAAAAAGATTTAGCAGCTTCAAAGTGTGCTTTGTAGCCCTTCATATCGCCATAGCCAATAATAGAAGCCCATTCATGTACAGCGGTATGAAATTCAAGGTCGTCTTTTCTCATGTTCTTATCATACAGCGCGGCCTGTATGGTCTCTTCCAATAGTTCTTCACTTTTAAAAAGATATTCGGCGATACCTAAACGTAAACGAAAGGGCGGAGTTTGGCAAATCAAATGATCGTATGGGTTAATGCCCATAGCGTGCCAAGTGCAAACCATACTCAAAATGCTTAAATGCGAGTTTGGCTTTCTGGCATGTGATTGATCGCCCAGGCTAAAGGTTTCCATCATTTGGCCATTTAAAAGTATGAGCTCTTGGTGGTTGGCAAATACAAAATCTTTGGCGGCCCGTATCTTTTCTCTAAAGGCTTTTTCATTCTCGGCAATCATCAGCGCAAAAAGTTCACTTTCGGTTTTGGCGTACATTCTTACCTGAATTTGCGCATAAGGATTTAAAATAGCCAACCCTGCGTAGATATGTGATTTGTAGCTAAAGATGCGGAGCGTTGTCAATATTTTAATATTATCGATACCGCCCGCGTAAACGGGGTTATCCCAAGGATAAAAACCCGCATTTTTCCATGCCGACCCCATGCTTTCGAAGCCCATGTGGGTTACCGCCTGGGTATCTGCCACTATTTTATCGTGCTGTTGGTAGCTATCCATTTCAATAATGGTAGAACCTAAGGCCTTGTAAGTGTCCAGTGCATTTTGATAAACTTCGTCAGTGGCCCGGTGTCGAATCACTACCAAGATTTGTCCTTCGGTGCTAAAACCAGGGCCATGCAGGGAATGACTGGTTACAATGTGAGCATCAGCAGGCAAATACTTTTCAAAAGCCGCAATTTCAGGATGCTTTACAGAGGTTTGCCCGGCTACAATTGCGCCATATTTAGTTGATTTCGCAAACTGCGATACCACTTCGTCAATCTTTTCGGCCTCTACGGCATAGATTACAAAATCCGATTTTCTGGAAACTTCGTGCCCATCGGCCAGTATCTCTATTTTTTGAGGTAAAAGCTCCTGCCGAAGCTCCTGTAGCCGCTGGGCAACATCCGTTCCGCAAACTGCGTAGCCTGCTTTTGCAAAAGCCGTGGCGTACAGTTTGCCCATGTCTCCCAAACCTATTATTCCAATGCGCATTGTGCAAATTTATCGTTGCAGGAACATAAAAAAATGAGCAGAATCAATTGATTTCTTGATTAAACATCCTAACTTGAGCAAAATTAACGAAACATGCCAAGCTGATTGGCTATAATATTTATCTAATTATGCTGTTTTAGTATAAACGATATTTACTAGATTATGAGACAAACCATACTTTCCATCGCTAGCATTTTATCTTTCACCTTTTGTTTTGGCAGCGCCTTTGCCCAAACCACCACCACCAATGCTCCTCAAAAACCAACTACCACTGCTGTTAAAACAGGAACCTGGGAACGCGATTCTGTAAAAAACACTGACCCAAGTCTAAATGGGCAGTATCAGTTCATGTTGTCGCGTACCAGGACTTCGCCCGATGGCTATAAAATGGTAGCCAGATATCGATTGGACCAACTTTGGAAAAATGTAAATGATACACTCAGAAAAGAGCGGGCCGAAAGGAAGAGCCTCCAACAAAAATTTAACGAACAGGGAAAAACAGTTAGCTATCTGAAAACTGAGATTTCCGGCAAGGATGCTTCGCTAAGCGAGAACACCAACAAACTAAATGAAATTAAATTTTTGGGGATCTCGTTTGATAAGGGCACTTATAACATCATCGTTTGGAGCATCATCGGGGCTTTGGTTCTCGCATTGGTCATCATCATTGCCAGATCTGGAAAAAACAGCAGCGAAGCCAAACACCGCACACAACTATACAACGAGGTTGCCGAAGAATACCAGGCCTACAAGTCAAAAGCGGTAGAAAAGGAACGTAAATTGGCACGGGAACTTCAGGACGAGCGGAATAAATTGGAGGAACTGACCAATGGCAGGCGCTAGCGAGCTGTTATCGCCTAACTTTATTTGCCCAAAAACAATCCGTAGTGATTTTGCATGTATTTGATGATTGCGTTGGCAATTTTTGCTCCCGATGCTTTCCGCTCCGTTGGATTGTTCCTTAAATCGGGCCCGTGGGTTTCCAGTTGTATTGCCGAAACTGTTCCGCCATTTTTGGAGCCGTAGGTTAAGGTACAATAACCCCCATTGAAATAGTCATCGGCATTGGGTTTTGGATCTTGCTTGCTGGGCACAGCTCTGATGCCTTCGTTTTCCAACAGTGTTCCAAAGGCATAATCGCCCCTAATTAATTGGGAAAAAGGATATGCAGAAATGGTTGAAAGATGGTAAATACTTGAAGTTGTGGCCAGGCCGTTCAGCGTGGCATCGGTACCGTTCAAGTTAGCTTTAGATACAATGTAGCCCACTTCTACCCGATGAATACTATGGCCGTGTCCATGCATATCTAAAAACAAGCCCTTACCTACATTTTTTTGCACCATATCGTGTGCGCCTTTTAAAAAAGCATGATACTCCCGCCATAGCTGGTTTGCGGCCTCCGTTTTATGATAGGCTTCTTCCAATGACCTATTGGGCTCCATCCTTGATCTTGCTACATCATTGATAATCACATGTGGACGCAAGCCCGTTTTAGCATAGAGCGCATTGGCGATCTCGGTGGTTAGGGCCGAAACATACAAATCCCTAACCGTTACGGCATCAGGGTGGTCTCTTTCCGGCCAGTTATTGGGGATAATTGTGCCGTCATGCGGAGAAGCCAAAATAATTGGCGACTTTAAATCTCCTACAATAAATTTTACATAGTTGTTGGAACCATAAACCGTAGTGTTAGGCTCATAGCTAGTTGTTACGGGCGGCTCTTTATCTTCATTGCTAGTGTTTCCCTTTTTACAAGACACGATAAGCAAGCATGCCGTGATGTATAGTAACAGGCTAATTTTTCTCATTGCTTTGATACTTTAAATTAAATAATCGATTTTTTGCTCCACTCCGTTAAAATCTCTCCCACTATATTTCCCACGCCATAGGCCGGATCTTCTTTTACATCTCTCCCCCATTTGAACCTTGCCGACACTTTGTTGTCGTGCCTATAACCTTTGATGTGCGTAAACTCATGTGCGATATGGCGGGCTAATCGCCGAGCCAACTCGCCTTTCTCCTGCAGCCAAAAATCATAGGTTGTAAATTTATAGTTGCAGGCATAGGAAGCGCCCATGGTGGTTCTTTTGGGGCCATTGTTCTTGATATTGATAAAAAGCTTGACTTCTTTTTCCTTTAGCAGATTTTGATAAACGGACGCTCCGCTGATACGGCCAGTTTTCGGGTCATAAACCATAGGAAAGCAAGCCATTTTTGATTTGCTATAGGCCGAGTCATGATAACTTTGCTTGAACATAGCCGCCCTAAATTCCTTTGAACGGAAAACCTTTTCCAATAACTGCTGCGCCTTTTTTAGCGTATCGGCAAAGCTTTGCGGGACTGTTGCATCTTCATTTACAGTATAGGAAACATCGAGGCTAAACTCGGCGGTTTGTTTTTTTAAGCTATTGGATGATGGTACTGCGAAAATATTGGCGGCCAGCAATGCCAAAATAATCAACAGCAGAAGTCCTATTTTTTTCATTCGCTACGGTTTTAAGGTGATTTTTTGAGATTTAAACACTAATATGAGCGCAGGAATTAGGCAAAGGAATAACTGGGAGGAGCATTTCGCTCCCCCTTGTTAAAACATATTTGACTAAAATATTAAGCGGCTTTAAGGATTTTGCACCATGTACGGATTGGCCTGCATTTCGCGTCGCGGAATAACGAACTGCCAACGGACATTATCCGGATCTATTGGGGTATTAACAGCTACATTAGCCAATGCTGCTGTTGAACCAGTCCCGCTCCTGTCCAAAGGCAGTTTAAGCCTTTTAAGGTCTAAGAAACGGAATCCCTCGCCCCATAGTTCTATCCTCCTTTGCATCATGATCAAACCGTTTTTGTCATTGTCAATATCAGAGATATTATCCGGACGGGTGTAGTTAGGGTCTCTATTTTTGGCCAAAACATCGATAATATCTGCTGCTTCGTTGATCAGCCCGGCCTTTGCTTTGGCCTCAGCGGCAATCAGATACATTTCGGCCACACGCATGTAGGGGATGTCTCCTGCACTAACCGCTGGATCAGACACTACAAACTTTTTCTGCATATAAAGTGCTCTTGTTTGAGAACCTGCCGGCTGCCCCGTAGAAGCATCTATCACCCCTGGGAAATTAACGTAATCGTTAACATTATCACAGAATAGTTTTCTCCTGACATCTGTATTGGATAGAGAATTATAAAGAGAGATACTGATTTTTTTGGGGTTTGGCCTGGTGTGCGACGAATTGAAGTTTGAGGACATATAAGCATAAAAAGAGCCATAGGCCGGCAACTGCTCTGGCAATTGGTGCGCCCCCCACATCCATTCGGAGTTCTTCATGTCAGTAAATCCGTCAAGATATGAAGTGTTGGACATTAATTGGTAGCCCTTCAGTGCCTCTTGCGCATAGTAGGCTGCATCAGTCCATTTACTCTGGGTTAAAGCCACACGAGCCTTAAGTCCTTGGGCAACACTTTTATCAATATGGGTCCTATACAAGCCTCTTGGCGGAGCACCATCCAAAAGCTGCATGGCTTGGTCCAAATCTTTATTCACTTGAGCATACACTTCTTCCACCGAATTTCTTGGCTGGGGATCTAACGAATATTTTGTGACTACAGGCACTCCCAAATTTGGCTTACCTTCGGCATCAAAATTGTTTGGTACACCTTGCTCGGTTACGCTGTACCGTTTGGCAAATAACTGTACCAGCATAAAATGAGCCCAGCCCCTCAATGCCAGGCACTCGCCTTTAATTACGTTTTTTTGTGCCTCGGGGGCGTTTGGCACGCTATCAATGCCTTCTAAAAGAATGTTGGCATTGGCAATGATCCTGTAATAAAGCCTATAGGCAAAATACGGTAAATCATTCAATTCTGAGCGATGGTCAGTCCATCGGTAAGCACCCCTGAAATAGATCGTGCCTGTAGCGGTGTGCACAATATCCTCGCCCATAAAATCCATCACAATCATGATAGCCGGATGCCCATCCTGTTCCTGATCTGAATATTGCATGTAAATGGCCCGATAAATCCCGTTAAGTGCTACTTTTACGTTGTTAAGATTATCGAAGATCTTGCTGGCATCTATCTGATCAGATGGCGTAGTATCTAAATAGCTTTTCTTGCATGAGCCCAAGGCTAGCAAAAATAAAAAGACTGTTAAAGCTGATAAATATCTTTTCATTACTGATAAATTCTATAATGTTACGTTTAAACCAAAACTTACGATACGAGAAGGTGCGTAGGTATATTCAGCATCCCCGGTGTAGGTTTGCGTTGGGTCCATCCCTTTTCTCGCAGAGGTAATAAATAAATTTTCGCCATTTACATAAGCTTTAACGTTGCTAAGCTTTAACCTGCTCAATAGCTTTTTTGGGAAATTATAGGTTAGTGAAACGGTACGCAAGTTCAGGTAGTCTGATTTTGTTAACCATCTATCGGTATCGGAAATGGTGGTAGCGGTACTCAATGCCGGAATATCGGTTACATCGCCCGCTTTCTGCCAACGTTTTAACATATCCACATGTAGAGCCCTACCATTGGTGGTAGTTCCGCCCCTGAACATCAGCGAACGGTAATCATTGTCAAAGGTGTATCCACCTACCTGATAAATTACCAAGGCCTGCAACGACCAGTTTTTATAAGTGAAAGTATTCTTGATACTACCAAAGAAATCAGGGATGGCACTACCGGCATAATAATAAGCAGCATTGCTAATTGACGTGGTGTAAGTTTGATCATTGTAAGTTACCGCAGAAACGGTTTTATCAACGGGTACATACAAATTGCTTCCCGTTCTCGGATCTACAGCAACCCAATCCCTCAGCCAAAACTCATAAAGCGATTTTCCGGCTTCAAATTTTTTGGTGCCGCTCACCCTGCCTTGATAAGACTCTGGAAGCGAAATGATTTTGTTCCTGAAAGTGCTCCAGTTTACGTCAATATTCCACCTAAAGCTTTTGGTTTTGATAGGTACGCCGTTCAATTCAACTTCTATTCCCTCATTCCGCATGCTTCCAAAATTATCATTGTAGGTAAGCAAGCCCGAAGTTAAAGGCAAGGTTACGGCAAACAACAGATTGCTGGATTGGCGGCGAAAAGCCTCAACGGTTCCACCAAACCTGTTCTTGAGCACCGAAAACTCCACCGCTACGTCAGCATTCTGATTGGCTTCCCAAACTAAATCATTGTTTCCTGCCTGGATCAGTAATGCCCCTGGCTCAGTCCCGTTGTTGTAGCCCAGGTCGTACAACCGCTTATAGGTAAAGTAACTACCTGTACGGTCATTACCCACTTCGCCATAAGAAGCTCTAATTTTAAGTGCATTAACCCATTTAACTTTAAAGAACGGTTCTCTATCGATGTTATAAGCGCCACTTACCGACCAAAAGTTACCCCATCGGCTTGCTTGATAAAATCTGGAGGAGCCATCTCTTCGGAATGATCCCGAGAACAAATAACGCCCTTTGTAGCTATAGTCTATTTTAGAAAGGTAGCCCTCGGTCTTGTAGTTTCTGTCGTTAGAGCTTAACGCAGTGGTAGTGGTCATGTTATCTAATACGGGTTGGCCCGAAACTCCTTCGTTTCTTCGGGAGCCGGAAAGGTAGTCGTAGTAGTTTAAGTAGTTTTCATGTCCAACCAAAATCGAAATCTTGTGCTTGTCTATGGTTTTGCTCCAAGTTAAAAGCTGGTTAAAGTTCAGGTAGTTGGTTGAAGTGTTGGTCCTGGTTGTTCTTCCTACGCCCACGGCATCGCCCATTACACTATTGTCGTAAATATTGCTACGGTTGTTGCCCAGGTTAAAACTAAAGTTGGAAGTGAACTTGAAATCTTTCCAAAAGTTGGCTTCAACATTGGCCACACCATTCAAAGAGTTTCTTCGTACCTGGTTGATATTGTACAATGTTTCGTAAACTACGTTTCTTCCTGTAAAAAGCGGCCTATAATCTCCTGGATCATATATTTTGTTTCCATTGGCATCGAGTATATATGCACCGGTTACGGCATCATGTTTAAATACCGGATAAATTGGGGCCAACAGGAGGTCAATGTAAAATGGATTTTCGTTAATACCACTGCTTTCATTGGCCTGATCAGATTTGGTGTAAGTGCCAAATAGGTTTAAACCAAACTTCAACCAGTTCATTGGGCTTGAATTGAGTCTCAGTCTTCCAGAAAAGCGTTTGAAATCAGATCCAATTACATACCCATTTTCATCTAAATAGTTTAAGGAAACATAATGGTCTGTTTTTCCAGCACCACCACTCAAGGATACAGACAAATCTGTTCTCATCCCCAATCTTTGCAGTTCATTCCTAAATCGTACATCATCAGGATAGAGCAACTTGGCGTGTGGGTTTATTAAACCGTTTTCGAGTACAATTTCATCGTCGGCCACGTTGAAAGGATTCCAACCTACATACCCTTTTAGATCCTTGGTTGCGGCTGCAGCGCTACCCGAACTTCCATTTTTTAAAGCTTCCCAAACTACAGGGAAATATTGGTAGGCATCCAGGGTTTCGTAATTAGGAAGCCCCCTTTCAGAAAAAGCGTGGGTTAGCTTTACGCTAATATTGCTCTTGCCGTTGTTTATTCCTCTTTTGGTGGTGATAAGCACTACACCATTGGCGGCCCTGGATCCGTACAAGGCCGTAGCCGAAGCATCTTTCAGGATAGAGATATTGTCGATATCCTCTGGATTGATGTTACTGATTATCCCCTCGTATGGTGCTCCATCTAAGATATACAATGGCGCATTATCGCCGGTTACCGAGCCAAACCCTCTGATACGGATTTCTGGACCTTCCCCTGGCTGGCCATTGCCAGCTGTAGTTTGCACACCTGGCGAGGCGCCAACCAGTGCCGAATTAAGATTGCTGATTGGTCTTTGCTCAATGTCTTTTGCAGAGATTTTTGTCACAGAGTTAGTCAATTCATTTCTGGTTGTAGTACCGAAGGCAATTACTACTTCATCTAACTGCTTACTGTCTTTGGTTAGGGCCAAGTCGTATTTATTGAGCGCTGTTAGTGGCACTTCCTTGGTTACGTATCCAACATAGCTTAATACCAATACTTTATCGTTAGCTTTTATGTTGATGGAGAAATTCCCATCGGCATTGGTCATTGTACCTACCGTAGAGCCTTTAACCCTTATGGAAACACCCAAAAGCGGCGTGCCATCCTCGGCATCGGTAATTTTACCCGTTATGGTACGGTCCTGCTGTACCTGGGTTCCCAAGGGTCTGGTTTCCTGCCCCGCAGCAGTTGGCTGCAAGGAGATGATTTTCTCGTCGATGGTATAGCTCAACGACATCCCTTTCAATACCGAGCTCAACACCACATCCAAGGGTGCATTTGAAAAATTGGCGGAAACTTTCCTATCGTCGGCCACTTCTTTACTGTTGTAAATAAAGTAGTAGCCGGTTTGCGATCTCAGCTCCTTGAACACTTCCTTCAAGGTAATGTTCTGCTTTTTGATGCTCACGTTTTGCCCTAGGGTTTTGGCGCTTACATGCAAGCTAAAAACAAACACAATTACGGCAATGATTCTCATAACCAGTAAGGCTTTTTTAAATAGTTGGTTTTGTTTGGTCGAAAAATCGTTGCTAAAAATAGCCCACGACAATCTACAATGTATTTTTTCTTTCATACATTTGTATATAAGGGATTTGAATAAATAGTGTTCGTTCTAGTTTATTATTTGTTTGGCCCGTTGCTTTTCTCGGTTGCCGCCGGGAAAAGCTTTTTGGCTATATCTGCTATCTCATCATTTTCTTTTGACAGGTAATTACATTATCTTCTATTCCAAAAACTACGTCGCCGGTAAGTTCCAAAGATTTTAGCACCTTGGAAACATTAGCATTTCTGGGAATTACACCGGTAAAAGAAATGTCGGGCTTTTCCCCTTCGTATTTCACCTTTACGTTGTACCACCTGGTTAGCTCTTTCATAATTTCGTCGATGTTGGTATTGTTGAATACAAATAGATCATTTTTCCAGGCCATCACTTCTTCAATATTGGCCACACGCTGTTTGGTATCTTCGCTGCTTTCGGTATAAAGAATTTGTTTACCGGGTGTAAGCAGTTCAGATTGGCCGTGTTTGCTAAATTGCACCGAGCCCTCCAACAGGGTAAGCTCCGATCGATATTCATCAGGGTAGGCCATGACATTGAAATGGGTGCCCAGCACTTTAATTTCGGCACTGCCATTGGTTACATAAAATGGCCTGCGCTGATCCTTCGCAATTTCGAAATATGCTTCGCCCTTGATCTCAACTTTCCGGGCTTCACCAGTAAAAGCTACCGGAAATTTAATTGAAGATGAAGCATTGAGCCACACCTTACTGCCATCAGACAATACCACGCTGAATTTCCCACCTGCTGGCGTGGCCAAGGTGTTGATTTTTTGGCTTTCATCTTCATGCCCGCCTTTAACCAGATAAACAATTTGGCCTTTAGCATCTTTTTCAATAGAAATATCTCCCTGGGTAGCCAGCTTTCCGCCCGGGCTATTGTCCAGGGTTATCTTAGAACCGTCTGCCAAAGTCAATATAGCTTTATCGCCTCCCGGCAAAACATCATTATGATAGGCCAAAGGTGCCTTTTTGACTAAGTTATCTTGAAAGGCATGGTAAAGCGTATAACTTCCAAGCGTTAACAATGCCACTGCGGCGGCATATTTCCAAAAAGATGGGCGCTTACGGCCATCCGACTTTTTTGGGCCAGTAATATTAGCGTACATGCCGTCCCAGTCTACTTCATGCACCAACGCATCAGACTGCACCTTTTTATTGTGCTCATCCATAAAGGCAAGTACTTGCGCTTTGGTTTCTGGATTGTTGATGTAGGCAAACAGTTCCAAATATTCCTCCTCGGTAATGCTTTTATCAACATACTTTTGGAATAATTCGGTCAGTCTGCTATGAGCTTCTGGTGTCATCTGATGCGCTTGATTGTTCATGTTTACAATTATTGTCGTTAATTTATTTCACAACCAATAATTTTTGCTTTTCTGCATTGGGCTTGCCTTTGTTGATCCACAAGATGTAAGTTCCGGCTGGGATGTTAGCCAAATCGAACTTCACGTTCTCTTGCTTTGCTGTTTGAGCGTAATTATTGGTTAATAAGGTTTTTCCCGTCAAAGATATTAGATTTAGGGAAGTGATCTCATTTGATGAAGATGGATCTACCCAAATATAGGCTTTGGCTGGGTTAGGATATACGGTGGTTTTTTCTGAAGCTAATCCAAAATTTACGGCTTCAACGCCTAAAATCGTCGGCGTATCATTATGATCGTACTGGGTTAGGCGATAATAGTTAGTCCCAGATAAAGGTGCATAATCTGTTACGGAATAGCTCAAGGTAGTAGCACTATTTCCTGCGCCAGCAATTTCTTTAAAAAAAGTAAAATTGCTTGCTGAAGTACCTCTTTCGATCACAAATTTCTGGTTGTTTTGCTCGCTGGCTGTTTTCCAGGTTAGCAAAGCGGACGAACCGTTTTTTGTAGCGGCGTACGAGATCAGCGTTATGGGCAAAGTTCCTTGATATTCATAAGCCCCTAAATCGATTTCATTATGTTTAAGGCGAAGATTTCCCGCCAAATCTGTATCATTAGTCACATCACCTATTTCATTATACAAAACTTTACTGCCTTTTTCTGTCGCAGCTCCCTGTATTAAATTTAAAAAATTCGGATCAGTAGGAACAGTGCTAGCAAACAAAGAAACTGGTGAAGGATTAACGATATTTCCATCTACACCATCAGTACCATACACTTGGCTAAGCGAGTTTTTCATACTGAAGGTAACAGTGTTTCTGAAGATATCTCCATTTCCAGCTACAGCCGTATTTGAATTAAAAATGCTGTTGTATAATTTAACGCTTGATGAAGCAGAATTAGCCAAATATAGGGCAGCTCCGCCGGTTCCTGCTTTTACATCGTTTGCGTAAAAAGTAGCGTTTGAAATAGAAAGTATAGAACCTGATGAATTGTAAAAGGCGCTTCCCCCTGATGTACCATTTGACTCATTACCCGAGAATACGGAGTTCAATATCTTAATGTCATTTTGTTCTCCGGCGGTTGTAGAACCAGAAGAAAATACGGCACCGCCATTACCCGTAGAACTATTACCGATAAATCTACAGTTAAAAAAGTTCAACCTGCTCAAACTAGAAGCATAAATAGCCCCTCCAGCCGCACCCGATACATTTTCTGTGAAAGAAACGTTTTTGAATGTGGCACTAACTATGCCTAATGTGGTTGATCCAAAACTGTATATAGCACCTCCATTACCGTTAGCGCAGGTATTATTTTTAAATTCGACATTAGTAAAAGATAACGAGCCACTATAGAACAAATAAATAGCGCCAGAACTTTGATCTGATGAGCTATTATAGTTGTCTTCTATTTTTAGATTATTGAATGTAGCATTGTTAGCGTAATACAAAATAATGCCGGCAGCCCTAGAGCTCGGAATGTTACGTGTATTTACAGTTACAACTACCGCACTACTGCTAGTACCTGTGCCTGTGGCATAGCCTTTGGTAATGGTAAAACCATCCAAAACGGCTCCAGTCATATCATTGGCGGCAATTACCACATGATAAGCATTATCCGTATCAATAGCTGCATTGCCTATGTTACCACTCAATATGGAAGGATTTATTGCAAAATCTCTGGCAGATAGCGAAGTTTGCCCCACAGCAAAGCCACCATAAATTTTAACGCCTGCTCTCATCACAAAAGAATTACCTCTATCATTAAGCGTGATTGTTCCTGTAGCATCCGCCCTACGGGTTGGCAAATAAGTACCTGCGCTTACCCAAACCTGACGATTGGGAAATGTAGCCTCGTCAAGTGCTGCCAACTCATCTATCATTAGCTGCAAATCACCTGAAGCACTGCCCCAGCTAGTGCCATTGCCGGTACCACCAGCTGTAACATAGCGTATTGTTTGTGCTGAAATAGAATGGCAACTGAGCGCAATTAGAAGTAGTAAGTAAAATTTCTTCATAAATTGTTGGTTAGGTTTGTTGTTTGTCCTATATAGACTGCCCATCTTTAACAATGGACCGTTAAAAACCAACTTTTTGAAAAAAAATTATTGAATGGTTAGCTTGATGAACAAAACAGATCAAAAAAGAATGAATTTTTAGAAAAACAACTTCCAGAGCAATAGTAGAGACACCACGATATGATGCTTGGAAATATGGTATTTAAGATGCTTGAGCACCTCAACAATTACATTTTTAACGCGACTTTTGGAAAGCCCAACAGCTTGGGCAATTTCTTCGTGGCTCATGTGCTGGTTGCGGCTCATGTTAAATATCTCCTGCTTTTGTGGAGACAGCGTTTGCAAAACTTTATTGATTAAAAAAACGCTCTCTTTGAGATTGATCTGGTCTTCGATATTATTTAAACTTACCGAAGTATTGATCCATGCGTTGCTGATCGTTTTCTCTGTTCTGCTTACTTTGCTCAGATAATCGTAGGTTTTGTTACGAGCAATAGTGTAAATATAGTTACGTGGGTGTTCGATGGAAAGCAGTTTTTCACGGTTTTGCCAGATGACTAAAAATGTCTCCTGAACAATCTCCTCAGCATCAGCCTTGCTATGGACAAAGGAATCTACAAAAGCCAAAATTTTGCCCCTATAAAGATTGAACATTTTATTAAATGCCAAAGAATTTCCATCATAAATCTGCTTTAACAATAGCTTTTCTGCTGTTAAATCGTACAAGGCCATAAAGTAAAATATGAACCGATATACTTTAGAAAAGTTTATCAGCTAGTTTGTCGGTTAGGTTATTATAAAATTAGCATTCCTCGCTCACTATCCAAAACATTTTTGTGTTACTTATATAACTTTTTTGATAAAAACGCAAAAAAGCAGACAGATTGCCCTGACTACTCAAATGATTTTCACAAAAAAAAGAGAACCTCATCGAAATGAGGCTCTCCATAGAGCTATTATTTAGATAGATTTATTTTTAAACCCAGTTCTACACTGCCATAAGTGTATTTTTTCAGGTTGTTATTTATCGGCAACGAATACGATGCCTGCATTTGGTATTTTTTTAGTATGTTAAAACCTAATCCAAAGGACAGGCTGTTGCTACTGTGGTAAAAAGCGAGAAGATTAAATTTATCTTCAGCAAATTGTGCGTTAACACCTACGTCAATTACGTTATCATAGCCATCAAGTCCGCGGTAAAATAATTTTGGAGTCAATCTTATCGGGCCATCTAATACCTGATACGCCGCAGAAACATAAAATGTGCTGTAGTTATAGCCATCATTAACATTTTCAGTATAGATGAGGCTACGCAAATTTGGTGCTACCGCACTTAAGCTTAGCTTGCCATCCTCATAATTTACACCCAAATCACCATCAAAAACATAACCTTGGTCATTAAACTGCTGGGGCACCAGATCTGTTCCATCGCCAATGATATCGGCCATATTTACTTTTAAGGAAGATATTCCAGCCGACAATCCAAATCTTAAATTACCAGTTTCGGATGTTTCAACATGATAGGCATAAGAAGCGGAAAATCTATTCACATTCAAAAGGCCGTCCTTATCGGTAACTACCGATAGCCCAAAGCCATTTTTGTTCCATCCGTAATCAATGGTAACGGTGTTTGCCACATTTTGACCATTGCTTCCAGTAAGATTGTTTTTATAAGAAAGTCCCACATTTAAGCCTGCCCTTTTTCCTGCCGCCGCAGGGTTGTACAGGTATTCATTGAGATAGTACATAGACATCGGCGGACTTACCTGGGCCTTTAATGGAGAAGAAGCAAAAAATAAGATGACGGTGGTAATGATATATGTAATTTGTTTAGTTTTCATTGTTGTTTGGTTAAGCAAATTCTTAATTTTTAAAGCAAACAGTACTTGTTATCTTCCTTTCAAAATAGTTAGCGTGCCCTTAATTGGCTTTAAACCAGCACCAATATTAATTTCGTAATAGTAGGTGCCCGTGTTCAAAGGGCTGCCATTGTAGCTGCCATCCCAATCATTCTGATAATTTGCCTTCTTAAACACTGTCTTCCCCGTTTTATCATAAACAATCACTTCATTTTTTGGATACATCAAACTCAAATCCGTAACAATCCATAAATCGTTTTTCCCATCGCCATTTGGCGTAAGGATATTATTGGCTACTATTGTTCCTGTATATAACCTGAGGTTAACCGTTGTTTGAGGGCTTGGGTTACTTGTACCCAAGCTATTGCTAGCCACTACGTGAAACGTGTGAGGTCCGGGAGCCAATTCCTCTGTAAAAGTGTAGGCCCATTCTCCTTTATCGTTAGACATTACCGTAACCGGATGTTCTTTGTTATCGACATAAATGGTAATTACGCTTGCCGGTTCGGCCAGCCCACTTAGCTTTGGCCTGTAGCTGGTTAATACTCCATTTGCCACATTAGCAACCACCGGTGCCTGTGGGTCTTCCATCAGGTTCACCAAAGAAATAATTACACGCATCACCTGATCATCGCCTATATCGTTAAAAACCTTAACGGTTAAGGTAAAGCTCCTTACTTTCTCATAATCAATCTCGGTGCTTTTGTTAACCGTGATATTTCCGGTGGCGGCATTGATCGCAAAAGCATCATTAAGGTTACCGCTCATGATGGTCCAATTGGAAAGTACGCCCGGCAAACTTGAAACAGGTTTTGCCACAAAGGTTCCATTTGGAGCGTTCTCGTTAATAGATATCTGTAGCGGTGGCACTGGGGCAGCGCCATCAAACTCATAAGCGCCCAAATCCAAAATAAGGTTGTTAACTCTCGAGTTTCCGGCCAAATCGGTACTGATGCCCAATGGCAAAAGATTATTCTGTCCGGCATCTATTGCTGGGCTAAAATCCTGCAAACGCAAGAAATCGGGGCTATTAGGGTCTTCGCTTTCAAATACCGGGTCCTGGCCTACGATGTTATCGTCTACACCACTGGTGCCATAAACATCTGTCATAGAAGACCGCACGGTTAAATTGGCCGCTGTTGTAGCCAAGAAATCTACTGTAGCTGCATCAGTGGCTTCATTTTTATACAAAATGCTATTGTAAACCGTGGCTTGCCCCGAGGCTGTTAAATAAATGGCACCACCTTTAAATGCAGTGGCTTTGTTAGCGTAAAAAGTAGTGTTGTGAATAACTGGCGCCGCATTGGTAGAAACATAGATTGCACCACCACCACCGGAGCTGCTTCCAGCCTCATTATTATAGAATAAGTTATTGACAAGTACAGGGCTTGCCAAATTACCCGCCACGCCAAAAAGGTAAATTGCACCGCCACTGGTAATAGCCTTATTACCCAAAAATTTGTTGTTGTGCATTTCAGGGCTGTTGGCATTCAAATAGAGTGCTCCTGCCGTTGTAGTGGCTTCGTTATTGATGAATGTTAGACCATTTAATACCGATGGAAGGGTACTGGTGCCCAAATATATCGCACCCGAAGAGTTGGCTTTATTCGCGGTAAAGGTACTTTCGGTGATATTAATCGTTCCCGTGCTGAAATAAATGGCACCACCACTACTTGCCGAGGTATTATTGTTAAATGTGGAGTTACTGATGTTGATGGTTGTACCCAAAGCATTGTATATTGCTCCGCCGTTGGTCAAGGCCGAGTTGGCAGTAAATGTACATTCACTAAAAGTTGCCGAAGCTGAGGCCGAATTCATTAAAATTGCCCCACCATTGGTTGTCGTAGCTTCATTGCCCTCAAATTTGCATTTGGTAAAAACAGGTGATCCTGCAGTGGATATTGCCAACGCTCCTCCAGAACTTCCTTCATTGCCAATAAACTCTACCTCGGTAAAAACTGGCTTAGAAGGCGTGGCGGCAGCACTAAATATAAAAATAGCCCCTCCACTTGTTGATAATGTTTTATTATTGATGAACTTTACCTTGTTATAAATTGGCGATCCATAGAATATATAGATGGCTCCGGCGCTCTGGTCTGTTGAACCATTTACGTTATCCCTGATCACGAGGTTCTCATAGGTAGCGCTGCTATAGTAATTGATAATTCCTGGCGAGCGACTTGGCGGAATCGTATAACCATTTACGCTAACACCGCCGCCAGTTCCCGTACCGCTGCTATAGCCCTTAGTTACGGTAAACCCATCCAATTTAGCCGTACCCAAATCACCAGAAGCCACCACCACGTGGTAGGCATTATCTGTATCAATGGTTTCGTCACCCAAATTACCGCTTAAAACCGTCACATTGGCCGCAAAGTTTCTTTGGTCCCTAACGGCTTCTGTCCCAGAAAAACCACCGTATATGGCAACATCCTTTTTAAGTACAAAAGCATTAAATCTATCATTTAGCGTAATGGTTGCTAGCGCATCGGCCTTGCGGTTTGGCTTGTAAGTACCAGCTGCTACCCATATTTCATTCCCGGCCGCCGAGGCATTAATCATGGCCTGCAAATCCCCCGATGCAGCCGCCCAAGTGGAACCGTCGCCCGTGCCACCAGGTTTTACATACCTAATTGTTTGCGCTATCGCATCAAATCCAACCAATAGTGGAAAGAAAATAAGCAATAAGTAAAGTTTCTTCATATGAATTGCTAGTTTGTTAGTTGTTAGGCCGTTTAAAGGGATAACCCGCTATCGATAGCGAGCTTTTCTTTCAAACTATAAGATAGACTGTTACAAAATACAACAGGACCACTTTTATATGATTTTTTTTTAAGGAGATATAAAATCAACAAATTGGGGATTAATTTCGGTACGTTTTCGAATCACGAAAGTCTATCTTAAAAGCGATACGCTTTTCAACCTGATCACAAAACTATATCAAATGAGATTTTTAAAATTAAGCCTGCTGTTTTTATTGATTTCGGGCTTTGCTTACGCACAAAAATGGGAAGTTGGTAAAACCTATACCGACGATGAGAAATGGACAGAATTTACGGTTGGCAATATACCGTTGATTATCAGCGTGCCACACGGAGGAATTATTACACTTCCCCATGAAGCCGCTCGTGATTGCAAAGGCGCTGTTACGGTTACCGATTCAAAAACTATTGAACTGGCCAAGGAAATTGAAAAGGTATTTTTAGAAAAGTACCATGCCAGGCCATTTATTATCCTATCTAACCTCTCCAGAAAACACCTGGATCAAAACCGGGATATAGAGGAAGCCACTTGCGGTAATAAGGCATTGGAAAAAACCTGGCACCAATTTCATGATAATATAGATACCGCTATTGCCCTGGCCACCAAAAAATTTGGCAAAGCGATATACATTGACCTACACGGACACGGGCATACCAAACAAAGGTTGGAACTGGGATATAATTTAACGGCAACCGATCTAAGAAAGCCAGATGTTGAAAAAAATCAATTGGCAGAAAAATCTTCAGTGGCTAACCTGTTGGCATCCCAAAAAAACCTGGACCTGGTTCAACTACTTACTGGGGAAACCGCATTTGGAACATTAATTACTTCCGCTGGATTTGACGCTGTGCCCGCTAAACAAGATATAGCTCCTTTGGAGGAAGACAAATATTTTAGCGGCGGGTACAATACCCGACGATACACTTCAATCAAATATCCGAATGTGTTTGGCTGGCAAATAGAGAGCAATTTTAAGGGGGTACGTGATGCCGCTGGCCGACCAGCATTTGCTAAAGCTTTTGTAGAAGTGATGGCCCAATATTTCAAAATACATCTGAACACCTCATTTTAATTTCATAAATCTTAAGCTTGAATTAAAAAGAAAATCAATATTCATCCTGTATAAGCATTTTAAATCATTAATCTTTATACAGGATGAATCAGATTATTTTAATGCTGAATGAAAAAACAAAAGCCCCAAGAATCTTGAGGCTTTGTTCGTTCAACTTAATAAGTCTATTTCATTCCGCTACCACTGTTAGCACCTCCCTGACCAACTTTATAGCCAAAAATTTCAACCTCATCATCATTCTCTTCAGCGTGGAAACCCGTGTTTCCGGTTCCACCTGTTATTCTTCTTTGTTCTTCCCTAGATAATTCAGTTAACTGTAAAAAAGGGAGTTCTTTGTGTTTTTCCATAATATTATGTTTTAGAATAATAAATATAAAGATTTTTAACAAGAAACATAACAAGCTAATAAATAAACACTTACACAAAAACACAAACTTCTCCCTTCTTAAAATACTTTCTACTATAATCATCATTTACTGAAGGCTCTTTGAATAAGGCAAAAAGCATTTATAAAAAAGAAGCCCCGATTGACATTCAATCGGGGCTTCTTTTTTAGCGTTGTATTAAAATCATTAAACTTTGATTTCTACTTCAACACCGCTAGGCAATTCAAGCTTCATTAAAGCATCAACTGTTTTTGAGTTTGAGCTATAAATATCTAAAAGACGTTTATAAGCACACAATTGGAACTGCTCACGAGCTTTTTTGTTTACGTGTGGTGAACGCAATACAGTGAAAACTTTTTTCTCTGTTGGCAACGGAATAGGTCCGCTAACTACTGCGCCTGTAGGCTTTACAGTTTTTACGATTTTCTCAGCAGATTTATCTACCAAGTTATAATCGTAAGATTTTAATTTGATTCTAATTCTTTGGCTCATTTTATTTATTTAATTAAACCGATAGTTAGAGCTATTAATAACTAGCGGTGGATTTATTTTTTAAAGGTTAATGGTTTAAGGTATAAGGCCTAGGGTTTAAAACCTATTACCTTACACCTTTTACCTAATACCTTAATTAGTCTTCGATAGCTTTAACTCTACCTTTAGATTTGGCTACAACCTCGTCTTGTACGTTACGAGGAGCTTCTGCGTAGTGATCAAACTCCATTGTAGAAGTTGCACGGCCCGAAGTGATGGTACGCAACTGAGTTACATAACCAAACATTTCCGAAAGTGGCACGTGAGCTTTGATTACCTGTGCTCCGTTACGGGTATCCAAACCTTGCATTTGTCCACGACGACGGTTCAAGTCACCCATTACATCACCCATGTTTTCTTCTGGAGTTAAAACTTCAATCTTCATGATTGGCTCCATCAATACTGGACGACACTTAGGCAATGCCTCACGATAAGCCATTTTAGCAGCTAATTCGAAAGATAAAGCATCAGAGTCAACCGCGTGGAAAGATCCATCAATTAAACGAACTTTCATTCCCGACAATGGATAACCAGCTAACACACCGTTGTTCATTGAACCTTCGAAACCTTTCTGAACTGAAGGGATGTACTCCTTAGGAATAGCACCACCTACAATTTCGTTAACGAATTGAAGCGGAGATTTAGAGTTATCGAAATCTTCGTCTGCTGGAGAAATCACCACTTTGATATCCGCAAACTTACCACGACCACCTGATTGTTTTTTGTAAACCTCACGGTGCTCGGTAGAACCATTGATAGATTCTTTGTAAGCTACTTGAGGAGCTCCTTGGTTAACTTCTACCTTAAACTCACGTTTCAAACGGTCAATCAAGATATCTAAGTGAAGCTCTCCCATACCTGAAATTACTGTTTGACCAGTTTCTTGATCTGTTTTTACTACGAAAGTTGGATCCTCTTCAGCTAATTTACCTAAAGCAATACCCAATTTATCTACGTCAGCTTGAGTTTTTGGTTCAATCGCTAAACCGATAACTGGCTCAGGGAAAGTCATTGATTCTAACACGATAGGGTGTTTTTCATCGCATAAAGTATCACCTGTTTTGATATCTTTAAAGCCTACTACAGCGCCAATATCACCAGCCTCGATAAAAGGAATTGGGTTTTGTTTGTTGGCGTGCATTTGGAAGATACGGGAAATACGCTCCTTGTTACCTGAACGGGTATTCAACACGTAAGAACCAGCTTCCAATTTACCAGAGTAAGCACGGATAAAGCATAAGCGGCCTACGAATGGGTCAGTAGCGATTTTGAAACCTAATGCTGCAAAAGGCTCGTTTACAGAAGGTTTACGAGAAATTTCTGCACCAGTATCAGGGTTGGTACCTTTTACCGCTTCTTGATCTAGTGGCGAAGGCAATAGCTCCATTACCAGATCCAACATTGTTTGTACACCTTTGTTTTTGAAAGATGAACCACAAACCATAGGAACGATAGCATTATCCAAAACAGCCGCACGCAATGCGTCCAAAATTTCACGCTCAGTTAATGAGTTCGGATCTTCGAAGAATTTCTCCATCAAAGACTCGTCATAAGAAGCTACTGCTTCCAATAATTTCTCACGATATTCAGCAACTTCGTCTACCATATCATCAGGAATTGGCACTTCGGTAAAGGTCATACCTTTATCGTGCTCGTTCCAAACAATACCACGGTTGTTGATCAAATCAACCACACCTTTAAAAGCATCTTCAGATCCGATTGGCAATTGCAAAGCAACCGCATCAGAACCCAACATGTCTTTAACTTGCTTAACAACTTTTAAGAAATCAGCACCTGAACGGTCCATTTTGTTAACGAAACCAATACGAGGCACTTTGTAGTTATCCGCTAGTCTCCAGTTGGTTTCAGATTGAGGCTCAACACCATCAACGGCCGAAAACAAGAACACTAAGCCATCAAGTACACGTAAAGAACGGTTTACCTCTACGGTAAAGTCCACGTGTCCAGGAGTATCGATAACGTTTACTTGGTATTTGTTATTACGGTAGTTCCAGAAAACGGTGGTAGCAGCAGAAGTGATGGTTATACCACGTTCAGCCTCTTGTACCATCCAGTCCATGGTTGATGCACCCTCGTGTACCTCGCCAATTTTGTGGTTTACACCAGCATAATAAAGAATACGCTCGGTAGTAGTTGTTTTACCAGCATCGATGTGGGCAGCGATACCAATATTTCTTGTAAATTTTAAATCTCTTGACATCTTGTTTTGATATATGATTACACCGATTAAAAGATTTCACAGATATCAATCAGTGTAATCCGAAAACCAGTGTAATCAATTTATTTTTCTTAGAATCTGAAGTGTGAAAACGCCTTATTAGCTTCAGCCATTTTGTGCGTATCCTCTTTTTTCTTAACTGCTGCACCTTCGCCTTTAGCCGCTGATACCATTTCAGCTGCCAATTTTTCCTTCATGGTTTTTTCACCACGCTTACGCGAATAGTTGATCAACCATTTCATCCCTAAAGCAGTTTTACGCTCTGGACGCACCTCTGTAGGCACTTGGAAGTTTGCACCACCCACACGGCGAGATTTAACCTCTACAGCAGGGCTGATGTTTGCTAATGCACGTTTGAAGATTTCTAATCCATTCTCTCCAGATTTTTTCTCTGCCAATTCTACAGCATCGTAAAAAATCGCATAAGCGATAGATTTTTTACCATCAAACATCATGTTGTTTACAAATCTTGTAACCTGAACATCATTAAATTTAGGATCAGGAAGAATGATTCTTTTCTTTGGTTTTGCTTTTCTCATTTCTATTGTCCTCCTAAATTATTTCTTTTTACCTTTTGCTGGTGCTGCAGCTGCCTGTCCTGGTTTAGGGCGCTTAGTACCATATTTACTACGACGTTGGTTACGACCAGCTACACCTGATGTATCTAGCGCACCACGGATGATGTGGTAACGTACACCTGGTAAATCTTTCACACGACCACCACGGATTAATACGATAGAGTGCTCCTGTAAGTTGTGGCCTTCACCTGGAATGTAGGCATTCACCTCTTTACCATTGGTTAAACGTACACGGGCAACTTTACGCATTGCAGAGTTTGGTTTCTTAGGGGTAGTGGTGTATACACGGGTACACACGCCTCTTCGCTGTGGACAGCTGTCCAACGCTGGAGATTTACTCTTAAACTCCAGTGCTACTCTACCTTTTCTAACTAATTGTTGAATGGTTGGCATTTCTTGCTTTTTGTTTCTATTATTTGTTTAATTTCCTTGCCGTTAGCAGTTTACAACTAGCCTACATTAAGGGACTGCAAAAGTAGAACAATTTCTTTTAACTATCAAGAGGTTACGGCAAAAAATTTCCAATTTAAAAATCACTTAACATAAATTTTGCCTCAACTTAAAACAGCGGCGCATTTTAAAGGCGAAACAATGGCTGTAGTTCTTTGCCAACCAGGCTAATTCCATGCCTTTTTAGTAAACTTTACTTCCGTTGCATCCAGGGCAATGTCGTTAACACAATAATCAGTGCACATGCCAAAAGAGGTTCCGTAACCTATCTCCCCCACGTCGGCATTTCCATCCTTTTTAGAAACCGCCATGGCAAATCCTATCCAAAACAAGTGTATTTTTCATTCTTTTCATCTGTTTAAAACAATACGCTTGATCTATCTCAAACGTCTCAAAAGATTTAGCAATACTTTTGGGAATGAAACGGTTACTTTTTATATATTTAACTTATAAACCTAAAACCGCTCTCCTACTACGCTCAGATGAATGTTGTTGTAAAACCAACCAAACGTATTATATATAATTATGTAATATGCATATTTATTTCTATTGCCCTAATTGTTAGCCTGAACCATTATGGACTTAAGGCCATAGATGGGATTAGGGCCTTTACCTCAGGAGAGTCTATTTACATGAAGGCGCAGCAAGAGGCCTCCAGACAGCTCACCAATTATGTCTTTACCTCAAACCCATCCTACTACGCCAATTTCTTAGCACAGCTTCAGGTCCCTATCAACGATAGTTTGGCGAGAATTTCCCTGGATAGGAACCTGAATCAAGCCATTGTAAAAAAACATTTATTGCTTGGCAAAAATATCCCCGAAGATGTGGACAATATCATTTGGGTTTACAGGAACTTCAAATCGCTATCGCAGTTCGAAAAAGCTATTACTATTTGGAAAGCGGCCGACCAGCTTGTGATCAGCCTTGAAAAACAGGGAAAAGACATAGACCGGCTCATCAAGCACAAAACTATCCTCAGTTTGTACGAAAAGGAACAACTGGCACTTGCCATTGATGAAACCTGCAAACTGCTTACTCAAAAAGGAAACGAGTTTGACGAAACTTTAACGGAAAACTCAAGATTGGTAAATAAAACGGTACTTACCATCAACACCTTGATGGCCTTCATTGTCTTTATCTGCATTGTAGGTATTTCCGTAAAGTACATCCACAAACTTTCGGTGTTACAAAAAGATACCATGGCCCAAAACAAGGCGCTTATTAAAACCAATGAGGAGCTGGACCTTTTTACCCATAGCGTTTCGCACGACCTGCGGTCGCCCATTACTTCGCTAATGGGCATTATTGCATTGGCCGAAGTAGAACAGGACCCACAGCAACGCCATCAATACTTTTCGTTGATGAAGCGGATCCTTTTCAGACAGGATGATTTCATCCTAAAAATCATTCAGTTCTCCAAAAACAACAGGACAGACCTACACATCGAGGAAATACATTTACCCTCCTTTTTCCTGCATCTTTCCCAAGACCTTGAACATAGTGGCGACATCAAGATTGACCTTAAGCTTGATGTGGAAGACACGACTATCTCTATTGATGCCTTTAGGCTGGACATCATTTGCAGAAATCTGATTTCAAATGCCATTAAGTACGCAGATCCCAATAAAGAAAAAGCATTTATCAGCATTTCTGGTGAAGTTGCCCACGGCATATTGCGCTTAACATTTGAAGATAACGGCATTGGAATTAAGCAGGAGCACCAAGCTAAAATATTCAATATGTTTTACGTAACCACCCATCACAACAAGGGTAGTGGCATAGGGCTTTACTTGGTTAAAGAAATGATCAATAAATTAGATGGAGAAATCAATGTGCATTCTGCTAATGGTGTAGGAAGTACGTTTTCTGTAAAAATTCCTACGCTGGTTTAATCATTTCTTGATCGTAATCACTCGGCCGGTAACCAGGGTAAAGCTGTAGATACGGTATAAACCATCATCAACCATGGATATACTTTCTACCAAGCCGGTTTTGCTAAACGTATCGGTTACCAGGTCGCCCTCTTTGATATCGTTAAGCACTTCTGAGGGGGTTTCTTCGGTCAGTCTAATCATTGTTTATTTGGTAAACATTAATCCAAAGCCTACATAATCGGCTTCGGTTTGATGAATGTATATTTTTGATTGTAGGCCCAACCAGCTGTTCAATTTATATTTGGCCCCGGCAGTCCAATAGGTTTTAACGGGCAATAAGCTATTGTAGTGTATATAGTAGCCATATTTTGCCATAAAGGCGAGCCTGCCCATCCATAAATCTGGTCCAATGGCAGCCCCCACACGCCATCTGTCGAAAGACGAGGCCTTCGACTGATAAGTTTCCAGATTACGTTGGGGGTCGTATATTGTATGATAATAAACGGCATCCACACCTGCGCCTAAACCTAGATATGAGGTTAAACGATAGTTATATCCGCCGTAAATACCCGTCCGATACAAACCATCCCTACTTTGAAATACCCCTCTTCGGCCAACATTGATTCCCAAATCAAAAGTGTGCTTTTTGTAGTCCTCGCCTGCAAACGAAGGTGCTTCTGCTTCAACATTATTGTTTAACGCCCGGGTTACGCTCAAGCCTATACTCACGGTATTCAATCCATTATTTGGCACCCTACTACCTCCGTTCGAATAGTGCAGCACATCAAGATTTGCTGAAACAGCCGTTTTTTCGCCGATAGGCACACTGGCCTTTAAACCGGCTTTGAGCCCAAAATTAAGGCGGCTACCTACAATAGGGTTTTGGTTGCTAAACCAAGATTGGCCAGCATACAATATGCCAAAACCTGGGGTAAATGCCAGCTCAGCCTTACTTACCTGGAGCAGCGGGAAAGTTAGCCCGCCAAGTAAACCATAGGTGTCTCCAAACTCGCCCTTTTGCGGATTTGCAGTTCGGGTTACATTGCCCATGCGCTTGTAGTTGAAAATAACATCAATGCTTTTTATCCCCAAGTCACTTGACCATTTTTGTGGCTTTCTGTTCACGTTATAGTGGTAAATAAGCTCCCCGCCATAGGCACTTCCCTGTAGAAAATTTTTGTTGGCACTGAAATTATCAATAGATCGCTGCAGGTTCAACTCTAAACTATGCGCATTGTTTTGAGCGCTAACGGTAAACACGCCGATCACAAATACGAGCAGCGTGACATGGCTTAGCAATCGGCAAGAACGGAAAGACATTGTTTTGAAGGGTTTATATTGCCCAAAAATATAAATTATTTGCGCATTGCCCATTTAATGCCGGCTAAAAGTTGCTTTAAAAACAATGGATCGGTGTAGGCTTCGGGCGTGTGGCCAAGCCCGGTATAGAATATCCGCCCGCCTTCAAATTTATGATACCAAACTATAGGATGAAATTCGCCCATTTTTCCGCCTTGATAAGAGCTTTCATCTACCCTCATCAATACCTTCACCTCAGGATTAAAGGACTTGAAGTTATACCATTCATCAGTGTGCAGCCAGCTTTGGGGAATATCTTTCATGAGCCTATCTTTTGGTTTCACCACAACCAGTTTAGCTTGCTGCACTTTTGGGTGATCCGTGAAAAAAGCCCCTATCATATTTCCATACCACTCCCACTCAAAACAGAAATCTGTAGCGGCATGTATGCCTACTAAACCTCCTCCTTTATTGATATAGCTTTTGAGTGCTTGTTTTTGTTCTTCCGTAAAAACATTGGAACCGGTTGGGTTTAAAAAAATCAATGCTTTATATCTTGACAAATTCTCCAAGGTGAAGCTATTTACGCTTTCGGTGGTGTCTACTTCAAATCCATTATTTGCCGCAAGCGCCCTAATGGCCACGATGCCATCCTTAATGGATTTGTGGCGATAACTTTTGGTCAATGAAAAAATAAGCAACTTATTTTCCTTTTTGCTTTTTGCGTTTAATTCCTTGGGATAAAAAAACAGCGTAAAGGCTAGAACTGTGGCAAGTACAAATTTCATTTGCTTAGTGATTAAAGGTGTCGATATAAAGTTGCTCAACCTGTTTGCGGGCCCACGCTTGCTTGCGCAGAAATTTTAGGCTGGAATTAACGCTGGGATCTTTGATGAAACAGTTGAAACGTAAAAGATAGCCAAGCTCTGCCCAGCCGTAATGCTCGCTCAGGCGGGTTACCACGTGCGCTAGTGTCTTGCCGTGCAATGGATTATTTTTTTGTTGGATATGGTCCATGCACAAAGTTAAGAGGATTGGCGTAATTGCAAAGCTACATTGGCCAATCCTTTTAATCAATTGTAACTATCCAACCGTATTACGAGGGTTTGAACGAGTAGTGGTAGCTCCCGCTCTGGATATCTTATAGTTTAACGAAAAGTAAAAATAACGTGTAACTGTATTAAAACGAACATCTTCCATACGGCTAGCATTTACGATCCTATCAATATTTGTATTTTGGTTCAGGATATCAAAACCTCTAATTGCCAAGGTTATTTTTCGCTGCATCAGGTACTGTTCAAGGCCAGCATTTAGTAAAAAAACATGGTTATTAAAACCATCGGCCCTGCCCGCCGTGCCATTATGTTGCAGCTCGGCGCTAATGCGCAGGTTCTTCACAAACTCCCAACTTAAGACTGCGTTGTTGAAAAAACTGAAATATTTATTATCAATTGCCGCTGGCAGCGAATTATTCACTCTGCTGTATTGCACGCCCAGATAAATGCCGGTGTTCAATTTATTGTCTATATCGTAACTAAAGTTGGTATTTGGCCCAACATTGTACCTATTGGTAATATTTTTTTCTGCACTGATAAACGAAGAAGTATGCGACATAAATAAGTTAAGCCCATATCCCATTCTCAAACCTTTTATTTTTGTAGGCTGCCCAAAGAAAGTTCCGGTCCTGATAAAGTAGTTGCCATCTACATTTTTGGGTTGCACATACTGCACGCCGTCTACGTAGCTCACACTGTTACCAATATCGTCAAAAGCATAATTGATCAGGAAATATCCATTCCAATATTTATTGTTATCGGCACTAAATGTATTAAAGTTGATGGACATCCGATGGTTTTTAGCTGCGGCTAAATTTGGATTGCCCATTCGTTGGTAAAGTGGATTGGTATTGTTTTGTACAGGCTGTAAATCAGTCACCGAAGGTAGATTTACGGAAGAATTATAATTGAGCTGTATGGTATGGTTGGCTTTATTTTTAAAATTAATGCTCAATCTGGGCAAAATATTGTAGTACTTTTTATCCAAATGATTTGTGCTATTTCCCAAAACATTATAAGTTGTGGCATCCAAACCTGTTTCTTGCAATCCAAAGCCAAAATTGTAGGTCCACTGTGTGCGGGTATGAATAAGGCCAAACCTTGCAGCCTGCAACCAGTTCTTATTATCTATGCTGTTCGACAAATCGGGAACAACAATTTCATATCGAGCTGTAACGTCGTTATAATCTAAGGTAAACTGCTGGGCATCAACCACACTTTGGTTGTAGATATAGCCTACATTGGCGCTCCATTTTTTATTTAGCTGACGCATATAATTAAGGTTAGCGGTATAAGTTTTGGCTACGTTTTCTTGGTCGGCCAGCTGATCTATCGTTTTGGCATCCTGCACACCGTTGGTATAGGCATTGATCAAAGATTTATTGGTCCAATTGGTGTTGTAGGTATTCTGAGTTCCATTTAACCTTAAGGAAATAGAACCTTTGCCAAAACGACGCAGTGCGGAAAATTCTCCAAAAAGTGCTGGCGTACTGCTTTTCTGGTTAAAATATTGGTTGCCATCGTTATTTTTGCCAGCGGCATCAAAGTTTGAATTAAAGTTTTTGATGTTCATATTCCTGGTGTAATTGAGGATTACATTCGGCCTGAACGTGATGTCCGTAAGCGAGTCGGGATGATACTCCAA
Organism: Pedobacter nanyangensis; assembly: GCF_003313505.1. Lineage (GTDB taxonomy): Bacteria > Bacteroidota > Bacteroidia > Sphingobacteriales > Sphingobacteriaceae > Pedobacter > Pedobacter nanyangensis. Next base: position 429,886 of record NZ_QMHO01000003.1, read on the forward strand.
TTTGAAGTTAAAACGATGCGCTTCATTATCCGAGTTGCGGTTTAAAGCTTCCTGGGTTCGCAGTACATCATCCTGGTTAATATCCTGGATACTTGATATCCTGTTGCCTATCCCTTTGGAGAAATAGGTGAAATAGCTGCCACTAATGGCCAACTTATTATTTTTCCCCCAACTATTGCTGTAATTAAGTCCTCCGCTATGCGTGGTCACTTCGCCAATGGCACTATTGTCAAATACACCTGAGCCTCCAATGGTTGTACGGCCGTTGTTTACACTCACAGAAAAGCTACCGCCTGCAGGCGGGGCAAAAATATTGCCGATGTTTCCACCTGTAAAGCTGTTAAGATCTTCAAATTGGAAACTTGAATTGCTCACGTTGTTGCTCATCCCCAATATGGCAAACTGTAGGTTTTTGTTAAAATGGTTTGCGCTCAAATAGCCGTTATACCTATCTGTAGTGCCCCCGTACAAGTTAGCGTTCCCAAACCAACCTCGCTTTTTATCTTCCTTAATGGTTAGGTTCAATACTTTTTCACGTTGTCCGTCATCTATCCCCGTAGCTTTTGCTTCTTGTGTTTTACTATCAATTACCTGTACCTTAGCAATAGCATCTGCAGGCAGGTTTTTGGTGGCGGTTTTAGGGTCTGTACCAAAAAAATCTTTTCCATCAACCGTTAATCGGGAAACTTTTTGCCCCTGCACCAGGATATTGCCATCTCGATCTATTTCTACGCCTGGCAATTTCTTCAACAGCTCTTCCACTGCGGCATTGGGCTGGGTTTTAAACGCCCCGGCATTATATTCAATGGTATCTGCTTTAATTTTTACGTTGGCCTGTTGCCCGGTTACATTTATTTCCTTTAGCGATACTGCATCCTCGCTCATGGTTAAAGTGCCCAATGCCAAATCCTTACCGTTAATTTCGATAGGTTTTACAATTGTCTTATAGCCCAAGGCCGATATTTTTAGCTGATACTTAGCATTTTTCAAATCCTTAAGCAAAAAGTCTCCGTTATGGCTGGTAAGCGCTCCGTTTCTTTTGGTCGAATCTGATTGTTCGGTTAGTAATACGGCGGCATAGCCGATGGGCTCGTTATTTGCCGCAGATAGGACTTTACCGCTCAAACGATGATTTTGTGCGAAGACTTTCGTAGTTAATAGGCAGCAGAAGATAAAAAATAAGCTCTTTTTCATTAAAGTTTTTTGGTTAATAAAGGGGCTATCGCAACCTTCATGTACAAGACGCAGCGGGAAACAAAATGTGACAGTTTTTTTGAAAATAATTTCAAAAAGCTGTCACATTCAGTACTGGCCACTCGTTAAACCAACTTATCGATGCAGTTTTTTCCCTCTAAGGTACTGCAATAATTCCTGCGGCCTATCGGTTTGGATCATATTTACGCCTTTAGCGATAATCCAATCCCAGCTGTCTTTTAAATTCCCTTCGTCAACGGCCAAATCATCATGATGATTTGCATTTAAACTTGGCCATAAGGTATTTACCCAAACTCTGGAACCGGTGTTTTTGAGCTGTTCAAACTGGTTGATGATTTTCGAGGTATCGCTGCTAAATACCAATTCAAATGCTACAGGCTTCATTTTAGCACTATAATTACGGATAATGGTGGCGGCATTGGGCTTGTCTAAATTTACCACTGGCATGAAAACAACCTGGTCAAAGAATGCTTTACCTTTTTCAGAGATCACTTTATCATAATTGCCTCCACTTTTTACTACGGTTTGTTTCAAGGTGCCGGTGCGCTCCAATATTTTATAAACCTCCTCAAAGTGATTGTAACCCTTATCAATATTCACGAAGATCCTGTCTTTAGCCACCAGCATGGCTTCCTCGAGCGTAGGTATTTTGTGGTGGGTTTCTATCCCTATTCCGCTTTTGAGATGAAGCTTTTTAATTTCTTCCAAGGTAAGATCCGCAACATTTCCCTTTCCATTCGTGGTTCTATTTAAGGTTTTGTCATGCATTAAAACTAAATGGCCATCTTTAGTTTTTTGGATATCGATCTCCACCATATCTGCTCCCATTTTTATGGTATTTTCAATTGCTTTGATTGAATTTTCGGGAGCATTTCTCCAATCGCCCCTATGCACTACAACCAATACCTCTTTACTTTTAGGTTCAAAAAGCAGTTTCGAAACGGCGGCTATCTCGTTATTTTTTTGTTGTCCATAGCTAAACTGGGCCGTTAGCAGCATTAAAATGCCAAAAATCTTATTTCTCATATTCTTTATTTCGTGGGTGCAATACTAAACAAATCGAATGAAGTTCAATTGCGCTCCCGGTTATGAAATCTTTAATAAAAAAATCCCGCAAGTAAACTTACGGGATTTAACAGATTGTTTAACTGCTTTAATTAATTGCCGGCAGTCCACTTATTATTTTCTACATTACTATCAGGGAAAACTTGCTGAGGGTCTATCACCACTTCAACAACTTCGTCAGTAGTTGGATACCTTACGATCCAGCTTGTGTTTTTCATCCAAACATCTACAGGGACTTTTACAACATCTGTTTTACCACTTTTGGTTTTAATGCCCAAAATAATTGGCATGGGCATTTTATCTAGGTTGTCAACTTTGATCGTATAACCTGCAAATCCGTTACTATTCACTTGTTTTACTTCTGCAATACCCTGATCCATTTTCCAGTTATTAAGGAACCAGCTTTTCCAGAACCAGCTTAAATCTTCGCCTGCGGCATTTTCCATCGTACGGAAAAAATCATAAGGCGTTGGGTGCTTGTAAGCCCATTGGTGAATGTATTGCCTGAACGCAAAATCAAACCGGTCTTTGCCCAAAATCTGGTCTCTTAGAATATGTAATGCCCAACTTGGCTTAAAATATAGGTTAACCCCAATGTTAGCCTCGGCCATTCCATCGGGCATAAGCATCATATTTTCATATTTAGGGTTTCCGATAAATTGTTTACCAATAGCGTTCATATTCATTTGACGCGGCTTATATTCACCATTGTTAAATTCAGTACTTGAAAGATCATTGATAAAGGTATTGAAACCCTCGTCCATCCATCCAAATTTGCGTTCGTTAGAGCCCACAATCATGGGGAACCAAATGTGGCCAAACTCATGATCAATTACTCCCCAAGCATCTGCCTTTTTCGCTTTCCAACCACAAAACACGATACCAGGATATTCCATACCGCCAATATTGGTTGCCACGTTTACGGCCATTGGATATGGATATTCGTACCACATTTTAGAGTAGTGCTCAATGGAGGCTTTTACATATTCAACACCCCTTCCATAGCCATCAGCACCATTGCTTTCAACTGGATGGGCAGAAACGGCTAAAGATTTTTTGCCACTTGGCAGGTTAATCCTGGCGGCGTCCAATACAAATGCTTTTGAGGAAGCCCAAGCGGCATCGCGGGTATTGTTGATTTTAAATTTCCAAGTTAATTTATCTTTTGCTGGACGGGATTTGGGATCTGTCACTTCGGCTTCTGATCGGATATGGATTGTTTTATCACTATTTTTAGCTTCGTTCCAGCGCTTCAATTGTTCGGCGGTAAACACTTCCTGAGGGTTCAACAATTCGCCTGACCCCATCACAATGTGGCTTGCCGGCACAGTCACGTCAAAATTAATATCGCCATACTCGCAATAAAATTCACCAGCTCCCCAGTAAGGAAGGGTATTCCATCCCAGCACATCATCAAAAACACACATCCGAGGAAACCACTGGGCAATGGCAAATATTTCTCCATTTTGGGTTGCCAAGTGCCCAGTTCTATCTGAGCCCAGCACTGGAATTGTATACGCATAATCCATTTTGATCACTACAATGTCTCCGTTGGCAGCCATAGGTTGGTCTAAGCGAATTTGCATCCGGGTATCTTCTACCAACGAAGTAAATTTTACGGGCTTTGCTTTTTGTGAAACAGAAACATTGCTGATTTCGTAACCACCTTTAAATTTCTCCCCTTGGGCGCCGTACCTGCTACGGGCTGGGGTAATGGCAAGTCCTCTTGATTTTCCATCAAAAGAATTCTGATCTAACTGCAACCATAAATAGGGTAGTTTCTCCGGGCTATTGTTTCTATAAGTAATTGTTATAGTGGCCTTTACTCGGCTAGTTGCTTCATCCAAGCTGGCACTAATGTTATAATCGGCCCGGTTTTGCCAATATTTAGGCCCTGGAGCCCCGCTTGCCGAGCGGTATTCGTTACCGTTTTGGGTATAAAAAAGAGGTCCAAAAGCTTCTTCTGGCACGTACTTGGTTACTGGCTTATCTTGGGCGAAACTTAATTGTCCGCATAAAAGGGTAAGCAGTACCACTAAGGTTTTAGAAAATGTTTTCCGCATGTTTATGTCTGATATTATAATGCTAAGTTATCCTAAAAGAAGTAATATGCAAAAATAGCACACGAATATTACCGAGAGCCGGTTTTAACATAACACGTACTTTTTTAGGAGCTTGTTTGGTAGCCAGGCCAAAGCTTATCCCAACACCAGAGTTACAGTTTTCACATCTGTTTCTGGTAAGTTCGGGATTCTAAACTTTTTTAGTTATTTCCTTTTAATTTAGGCAACGGGGGCAACTTACGGGCATCTGCCGGCAACTTTTGCCACTCGCTGAAAGTAGTGGCAATATAAAGCGTATAGTTAAATGGCTTTTCAGCCTTAACCTGATCTATGGTTGGCCTGTACATGCCAATATAATCGTCCAGGTCCTTCTCTTTGTACTTTACTAGCTTTTGTATCACTTCCTTATTAAAGTTCTTGGAAATTTCTTCGTTAATATCTGCTGCTTCTTCCAATTTCTGCTCTTTTTCCTGCTGCCTGCGCCATTTACCATAACCTAGGCCCAAACGCAGTCCGCCCCTGTTTTTGGAATAATCTACCCTACGGGCGGGGGTAGCTTCTGCATCTTTGGCATCTAAAAATGGCGAAACTTTAGTGGTGGTAATGTTTACGGGGTTCAAATTATTTATCGCCATTCTTAAGTAAGTATTCTTGGGGAAAAGATTGACCAAATAAACAGTATCTGTTTGATACCCTACCAGTGCATAAGTAAGCAAGTCGCCCGTTTTAGCAGGAATAGCATAGTGGCCATCCTTATCGGTAAATACCACCGCTTTTGTAGCAAGATTGCGTACAGCTACGCCCTGTAATGCGGTACTACGCTGTTCATTATCGAAAACGTTTCCCGTCATATAAGTTTGCGCTTGCACAAAAAACGGCAATAATAAAAAAGCCAATAAAGATAATTTCTTTAACATATTCAAATTTAAGGTGCTTTACGCACTAACTAATCCTTTTAACAAAATTTAACACGCAAATTACTTTTTAAAGCAATGCTGATATTCATCTTCTTTAAAACCAAGCAAAACCGCCTGTTCATCTACTTCAACAATTGGTCTTTTGATAGCACTGGTATTGGCCAACAAATAAGCAATGGCCCGATCTGGCGAATTAATATTGGCCTGTTCTTCCTTGCTTAATTTCTTAAAAGTAAGTCCAGCTTTGTTGATCACCTTTTCCCAGCCAAAAATATTAAACCACTCGGTAAGCTTGGCCGGATCAGCTCCATTCTTTTTAAAGTCGTGAAATTCATATTCAACCTGATTATTTTTCAGCCAATCCTGCGCTTTCTTTACTGTATTACAATTGGGGATGCCGTATAGTTTTATCATTTTATTTGCATTAGCTGGCTAAGTTAACAAAACCGTGGCTTTGTTGGATAGCTATATTTTGTGGAATTCATTTTACATTATAGCAATATTCCATTTATAACTATCTTAGCCATATTTTTAAAAGAAGTGGCTTATGCTAAAACTGTCCTTTAAACAGCAAATACTTACCGGATTTGCGGTTTCCCTCGTCTTTGTTTTCATTTCTGCTGTTGCTTCTTATCTAAGTTTCAAATCTTTAAACGATAGTTATAATTGGGTAGAACATACACAAGAGGTTACTAAAACCGCCGAGCGTTTGGAAATTGAACTGCTCAATGCGGAAACCGGCCTGAGGGGGTACGTGCTTACCGAGAAAGAATACTATCGCGAGCCTTACGTAAAAAGCATTGATAAAATAATGCCTTTAGTTGAAAAACTACAGAATTTGGTAGGCGATAATAGCGTTCAGGAAGCGAAAATTGATAGTATGGCCATGTATGCAGGGCTTAAAACCGCGGACATGAAGCAAATCATGACCAAAACAGGTACGCTTGGTTTTGAAGCCGCAAAACAGCATATTTTAACCGACAAAGGCCGCATCTATAAAAATAAACTATTGCAATTTGCCGATTTGATGACGGCGGAAGAATATCGTTTGCTAGGTGAAAGAAGGGCGGTAATGGCGGCCAGAAGCAATCAAACCATTATTATTGTTAGCTTAAGTGCCCTCATTATTTTCGGCTTGATTTTATTCCTGTTAAGGTATATTAGAAAAACTTTTGACCAGCAAAAGGAAACGGAGAAACACATTCTCCTGACAAATGCGGAGTTGCAGGAGTTATCTGCAAAAAATGAGCAGCACAACTGGCTGTTAAGCAGCGAGGCAAGGGTAAATGATGTGATGAGGGGCGAGTTTAACATGGACCAATTGGCGCAGAACATCATTTCATCCATTTGCAACATATTAAATTTCCCAGTTGGGGTTTTTTATTTGGCAAACCGCTCGCAAAAAACACTATCTGTTAGAGGCACCTTTGCTATCCACGAAAATTTAGCCGGCAGGAAATATCATTTTGGAGAAGGCCTGGCCGGACAAACTGCTCTGGAAAAAAAGATAAGGGTATTTAGTCCGGTTCCAGATGGCTATATCAAAATCAGTTCGGTTTTGGGCAATGCCAACCCAAGCCATATCTTATGTCTACCGGTGTTGTTTGAAGAGGAAACGATTGCCGTTTTAGAAATTGGCCTAATTCATGAGCCCCTTGAAGCACACCTCATTTTTTTAGAGAAAATTGCCACCGATATCGGCATTGCTGTAAATAGCATGGTAGCTAAGGTAAAATTGCAAGAGCTTTTCGAAAAAACCCAGCAACAGGCCGAGGAGCTGATCAGCCAGCAAGAAGAGCTTCGCGTAACCAATGAAGACCTCATCCATAAAACTGAAGAACTACAGGCTTCTGAAGAAGAACTAAGAGTACAACAAGAAGAACTGCAGCAAGCCAATTCAGAACTTGAGGAAAAAGCGCAATTACTTGAGGAAAAAAATGCTTCCATTAACCAAGCTAAGGAAGCCATTGGATTAAAAGCGGCCGAACTGGAGTTAAGCAGCAGGTACAAATCTGAGTTTTTGGCAAACATGAGCCACGAATTGCGTACGCCGCTCAACAGTATTCTCATCTTGGCCAGGATTTTAAAAGAAAATAAGCTCAACAATCTTTCAGAAGAACAAATCAAGTATGCGGGGGTAATCCATAACGCCGGCTCAGATTTATTGGCGCTCATCAATGATATTTTAGATCTATCAAAAATTGAATCGGGCAAGGTAGATCTGGTGATCGAACAGGTTAAGCCTACGGCAATAAAGGCACAAATTGAGTCGCTGTTCAACGAACTGGCCAAACAGAAAGAGATACAGTTTAATTTTAACATCAAGGATAACATTCCCAGCACTATAGCTACCGATCAAACGAGGCTTGAACAAGTGGTCAAAAACCTCCTATCCAACGCCTTTAAATTTACCCGGAAAGGAGGAAAAGTGAGCGTTGAGGTTGGATTAGCGCAAAAAGAACAGATCAAATACAACAAGTCGCTTCTGGAGCTCGATAAAAGCCCGATTTATTTTGCCGTTAACGATAGTGGAATAGGTATTTCCAAGGATAAACAACAAATCATTTTCGAGGCTTTTCAACAAGAAGACGGATCAACCAGTAGAAAATATGGCGGCACAGGCTTAGGACTGTCAATCAGCAGAGAGCTGGCTAATTTATTGGGCGGGGAAATACAATTAACCAGCGAAGTTGGGGTAGGCAGTACCTTTACGCTACTTATCCCGCAGGATTTGGCCCTGGAAAACGCTTTAAAAACAACCACTGAAAAAGATAACATTATCGACCTTGCCGTAGCGGCAACGGCAAGTATCTCAGAAAACATCGAGATTGTTCCGCTGAAACTGAGTAATGGCAACAAACTGCTGATTGTGGAAGATGACGAAAACTTTGCCGAAATTTTGAAAGCCTATGCCATTGAGAAAGGTTTTGAGCCAATTTTAGCACACAGTGGAGATAAAGGGCTTGAATTGGCCATTTCGGAACTGCCCGACGCAATTGTATTGGACGTAATGCTGCCAGTAATGGATGGGTGGACGATCCTTAAAAAACTGAAGGCTAATCCGGCAACCCAACACATCCCCATCCACATGATGTCGGCTGGCGACGAAAAACCCGCCAAAGCCAAAAAAGAGGGCGCTATCGGTTTCCTTAAAAAACCCGTAGAGAAAGAAAAGCTTGATCATGCCTTTGAACTGCTTTCCAATCAGTACAAATATGATTTCCATAACGTACTGGTTATTGAAGACCAAGTATTGCAAAGTAACGAGCTCACCGAGCAGCTCATCAAAAAAGGCGCTAAGGTGTCACAGGCATATACCGGAGCCGAAGCTAGGCAAATGCTGGAAGAAAGTACTTTCGATTGCATCATTTTAGATTTGAAACTGCCTGATATTTCTGGTTTCGACTTGTTGGACGAAATTAAATCCAATCCAGATACCAAGGAGGTTCCGGTGATCATTAACACGGCCATGGAACTTGACAAGGACAAAATGTCCAGCATCATGCGGTATTCGCAGGCGATGGTGTTAAAAAGCAACAAATCCAATGATAGGCTGCTGGACGAGGTAAGCCTTTTTATGAACAAGCTACAAGCCGATGCTCCCAGCAGAGAAGAACTGCCCAAAATTGCCAAAACCCCCAAAAATTATGCTCCAACCATCGAAAAAGCGCTTGAAAATAAAACCATTTTGATTACCGATGATGATATGCGAAATATTTTCGCCCTATCATCGGCACTACAGGATTATAAAATAAAAGTGCTCATTGCGAATAACGGTATAGAGGCACTTGAAAAACTGGAACAGCATACGGAAATAGATTTAGTGCTGATGGATATTATGATGCCGGAAATGGACGGTTATGAAGCCATGCGGAAAATAAGGGCGCAGCGACATTTGGCCAACCTGCCCGTAATTGCCCTCACTGCCAAAGCCATGAAAAGCGACCGCGAAAAATGTATAGAGGCCGGAGCCAGCGATTACATTTCTAAACCCGTAGATATCGACAAACTACTTTCGATGTTGAGGGTTTGGCTAAGCTAGAGAACATGACAAAAGACGCGATTACAGACGAACAACTAGAAGAAATCATTTCGGTAACCAGAAACATCTATGGCTTCGATTTTGATGGATATTCCAGGGCATCCTTAAAAAGAAGGATCAATAGGATCATGGTGCTCAAAAGACTGGATTTCTTTGATTTAAGAAGTACCCTAACCAACAACAAGGACTTTTTCCATGATTTTTTGAATGAGGTGACCGTGAACGTAACCGAGATGTTCCGTGATCCAAAATTCTTCAAATCGGTTAAAGAAAACGTTATCCCCTACCTCAGCTCCTACCAACATGTAAAAATTTGGAATGCGGGTTGCTCTACAGGGGAGGAATTATACTCTTTTGCGATACTATTTGAAGAACAGGGCTTGTATAAACGAAGTTTTTTTTACGGCACAGACATTAACTATAAAGTGCTAGAAACCGCAAAAGAGGGCATTTACGACCTACAAAAAATGAAGCAATACTCTGAAAATTACCTGGCATTGGGCGGTGGAAAATCCTTGGCCAACTATTATGTTGCCCAATATGACGCAGCCTCTATTTCCCGACAACTGAAAAAAAATGTACTGTTCTCTATGCATAATTTGGTGTCCGATGGGCCATTCAATGAATTCCAGGTTATTTCATGCCGAAATGTGCTAATATATTTCAATCCGGAGCTGCAAAGAAGCGTAATCAACCTATTTTACGAGAGCTTGGCCAACTTTGGCTTTCTTTGCCTTGGGGGAAAAGAAACCATCCGAGACCCGCACCTGGCCAAAAAGTTCAAGGCTATCGACAAAAAGAACAACATTTACCAAAAAATTAACTAATTTCCCTAAAATGAGCAAGATAAACCTTTTAATTGTAGACGATAAGCAAGAAAACATTATTGCTTTGGAAGCCCTTTTAAATAGGAACGACATCAATATTATTACCACAACTTCGCCTAATGATGCGCTCCGTATTTGCTGGGAAAAAGAAATTGCCATCGCTCTTGTTGATGTCCAAATGCCAGAAATGAATGGTTTTGAGCTTGTAGAAATCCTAAAGAACAATGCCCGTACGCAAGATATTCTGATCATTTTCGTGACGGCTATTTCCACGGAACCCAAATATGCCATCAAAGGTTTAAGCGCCGGAGCGGTAGATTATCTATACAAACCACTGGATCCCTATATCACTTCGGCCAAAGTTGATTCGTTTATACAGCTAGTGAAGACCCAGATTGAGATCAAGACCAAAAATCTCCAGCTGGAAAAAATCCAATCTGATTTAATTAAGGCGAAGGAAGATGCCGAACAAGGCAAAAGAGCCAAAGAGAACTTTATGGCCAATATGAGCCATGAAATACGTACGCCTATTAACGGAATTATCGGCCTTGTTCATCTCCTCAAAAGAGAGGCCCTTAGCGATGAGCAAAATGAAATCGTCAATTTGCTTGATGTATCGTCCAACTCCCTCCTGGGTGTAATTAACGACATCCTGGATCTTTCAAAAATTGAGGCTGGCAAATATAGCATCAGCTTTGCGGAAACCGATATCAAGGATTTGGCCTCCAAAGCGGCCAACCTGCTAAACATTAAAGCGATTGAAAAGAATATTAGCCTAAAACTGCTGATTGACGATAACGTACCTCGGTTTATCATGGCTGATTCCCTGCGCCTTAACCAAATTTTCATGAACTTGTTAAGCAATGCCGTAAAATTTACGAATGAGGGTGAAGTGATTTTTAAGGTAGAGGTTTTGGACGAAAAACCAAGCACTGCTTTTCTTCGCTTTTCGGTAATTGATACTGGTATTGGCATTTCGCAGGAAAATATAGAAACCATTTTCCATTCTTTTGAGCAGGTAGAAAACGTACATACCAGAGTTTACGGAGGCACGGGACTGGGCCTTTCCATCGTTAAAAAACTTGCGGAACTTAAGGGTGGTGAGCTTGATGTGAAAAGCGAGCTTGGAAAAGGCAGCACCTTCTCTTTCACCAAGTGGTACAATGTGGTAGAGAAAGAGGAAAAGATAAAGGTTGGCAAAGGACCGGAGCAATTGGCCGCCCTTACCGGGTTAAAGGTTTTGGTAGCCGAAGACAATTCGATCAACGTGTTTCTTATCGTAAAAATCCTGAACGATTGGAAGGTACAAACTACGGTGGTAACCAACGGTGCCGCAGCACTGGATGCCTTGGAAAAAGAACACTTTGATTTGGTCCTGATGGACACCTACATGCCCGTGATGAATGGGTTGGAAGCGATCAAAAAGATTAGGGCTGGCCACATTCCCGGCAAGGAAAAAACACCTATCATATCTTTCTCTGCCGGGGTGCTGGACCATGACAAGGAAACGGCCAAAGAAGTTGGTGCCGATGATATTATTGGCAAGCCATTTAAAATTGACACGCTGCATGAGAAAATTAGCACGCTAACCAAAAGGTAAACCGGCTATTTATTAAACAAGGTCATGGTTTGGGCCGCACCAATCGTTACAAAACTTTTAATCATACTTACTGCCCTGTTTACCAGCACGGGCAGTTCTTTTTTCTCATTTTTATCAAATTGCCCCAACACAAATTCAGCTTGCCTACCTTTTGGAAAATCATCGCCTATTCCAAAACGCAAACGGGCATAGTTTTGGCCCCCGCATACTTCCTCAATACTTTTTAGGCCGTTATGGCCCGCACTGCTTCCCTGTAGTTTCATTCTCAACTTGCCCAGCGGCAAAGCCAAATCATCAACCAAAACCAGTACATTTTCGGGGGCTATCTTCAGTTCCTTCATCCAATAATTCACCGCCTTCCCGCTCAGGTTCATATAAGTAGTTGGTTTAATGACATGTAGTTTTTTGCCTCTGTGGGAAACTTCGGCATGATAGGCCAACCTGCCGTGCTCAAAATTACCTTCCAAGCCAGCAACCAGTTCATCGGCAATATCAAAGCCTATGTTATGACGCGTCCCTACATATTCGGCACCAATGTTGCCCAAACCTACAATCAAGAATTTCATGTGCGCAAAGGTAAGCAGTTAACCGTTAAAAGTGGAAAGTTACGAGTTAAAAGTTGTAAGCGAAATGCCTGTAAACAAAAATGGCATCCCGTTAAGGAATGCCATCTTATTTTGTCAATCAAAGACCTAAATCTTTGGATTATTTACCGCCTTTAGCGGCGTTTTCTGCTTGTTTCAATGCTCTTGACATTCCTACTGATACGATAGTATCCTCTGGAGTGTTGGTTACAAAGTACTCGCCTTTTTCAAGGTCGCGAACGCGGAACAAGTTCCCAACTTCCATTTTAGCAATGCTCACTTCAACTACTTGAGGCATGCTTTTAGGCAATGCTTTCACACGTAGTTTACGTAATTTTTGAACTAATTTACCCCCCATTTTAACACCTGGAGAAGTTCCGGTTAATTTCACAGGGATTTCCATGGTGATTTCTTTATCGTCAAACAATTGAAGAAAATCAACGTGCAACAACAAATCAGTTAATGGGTGAAACTGAGTATCCTTAACGATAGCTTTTACAACTTTACCATCAAGGTTGATCTCAATAAAGTTAGCTTCTGGCGAGTAGATAGCTCCGTTTAAATCAGTTCTGGTAACAGCAAAATGCACTTGCTCTTTACCTCCATACAATACAGCGGGAACCTTACCTTCGTAGCGAAGCTCTTTGGCATCGCGTTTCCCTACGTTCTCCCTAAGAGAACCGCTAATAGCGATAGTTTTCATGTTTATATATTTATTTATTAGTATCAAGTATTTGGTATCGAGTATCAAGACTTACGCCTTAAACCTTTTACCTTACACCTTTAATTACACTCTAAAAAGCTCACTAATTGAGCCGTTTTCATTTACGCTGGCAATAGCTTTAGCAAATAACTTTGCCGTACTCAGCTGTCTAATTTTCGGGCTGCTTTGCTTCAATGGAATGGTATCTGTAACGATCAATTCCTCAAGCACCGAGTTTTCGACAGTTTCGTAGGCCTTACCCGAAAGTACAGGATGAGTACATACTGCCCTTACGCTCTTCGCTCCATTATCCATAATCAGCTGGGCCGCCTTAGCTAAAGTTCCGGCGGTATCACAAATATCATCAATCAGCACAATATCTTGTCCGGTCACATCTCCAATGATCGACATTGATTCGATCTCATTAGCACGTTTACGACGTTTGTCACAAATCACCACCTCGGCATTAAAAAACTTGGCAAAAGTTCTGGCTCTATAAGAACCGCCCATATCTGGTGAAGCGATGGTTAGGTTTTCTAAACCCAAACTTTTGATATAAGGAACAAAAATCACCGCTCCATCTAGGTGGTCCACCGGGATATCAAAAAAACCTTGAATTTGCGCCGCATGCAAGTCCATGGTCATGATACGGTGGATTCCCGCCGCTTTCAATAAATTAGCAACCAATTTAGCGCCAATGGCCACACGTGGCTTATCTTTTCTATCCTGCCGGGCCAAACCATAGTAAGGAACTACTGCGGTAATGTAATGCGCAGATGCTCTGCGAGCGGCATCAACCATCAACAAAAGCTCCATTAAATTATCACTAGGTTGGTGCGTAGATTGCACTAGGAAAACATCACTACCTCTAACCGATTCATCAAATGAGGGCTGGAATTCGCCATCGCTAAACTTACTTAAGGTAACATTTCCGAGGGGTTTACCGTATTCTTCAGCTATTTTACTGGCAAGGTCTTTGGTTCCACTTCCAGCAAAAATTTTAACAGGGTTAAATTGCAATGGCATGATTTGCGGGTATCAATGCTTGTTAATAAAAAATCGGGTTGCGGTTTCATTCACAACCCGACGTGATTTTGTTGTCCGACCTGGATTCGAACCAAGACAAACGGTACCAAAAACCGTTGTACTACCCTTATACTATCGGACAATCTTCCTTTTCAGCGGCGCTCTCAAGCGTATTGCTGAAAGGGAATGCAAATGTACGCACATTTTTGATACTTGCAAACATCTTGCGCAAAAATTTTTAAAATATTTTCTACCTCCACTGATTGTCAGATATATTTAGTTATTTTTTGTTAAATAAGAATATTCGCTAACTTCTATATCAATCTATTTCTTTATTTTCGGCAGCATTTAATGCATCAAAACCAAGGGTTAAGAAACCATATCAGAATATGAACTATTCAAAAGTAAACAATATCATTGGCTGGGCCTGTTTCCTGATTGCCACTATTACTTATGTTTTAACACTAGAGCCAACCGTAAGCTTTTGGGATTGCGGCGAATTTATTGCCTCAGCCTATAAAATGCAGGTGGTACATCAACCCGGAGCTCCCTTATTTTTAATGATCGAGCGCTTTTTTTCTTTACTTGCCATGGGCGATAAAACCAAGATTGCCTACTTTATGAACTTTGGTTCTGCGGTGGCCAGTGGCGCAACTATCCTATTTTTGTTTTGGACCATTACAGCCCTAGCCAAAAAAGTACTGGTGAAAAAAGGCGAAGAGATTTCAAGTGCCACGCTAATCACCATTATGGGCGCAGGCGTGGTTGGCGCTTTGGCCTACGCCTACTCTGATAGCTTTTGGTTTTCAGCGGTTGAAGCAGAAGTTTACGCACTCTCATCGCTATTTACGGCCATTGTATTTTGGGGCATCCTGAAATGGGAAGCCGTTGCCGAAGAACCTAAATCAGATCGCTGGTTACTGTTCATCGCCTACATTATGGGTTTATCTATCGGGATACACCTTTTAAACCTGTTAACCATCCCAGCGATTGCTTTTGTATATTATTTCAAAAAAACACCGCAGCCTACCACTGCAGGCATATTTAAAACCTTAGGTGTAGGCATCCTGATTTTGGCTTTCGTACAATATGGAATTATCCAATATTTGGTTTCATTTGGCGCCTATTTTGACCTGTTTTTTGTAAACACGCTAGGTTTGGGCTTTGGAACGGGCGTATTGTTTTTTGCAATTTTACTTATTGGAGGCTTGGTTTGGGGCATTAGATACTCCATCAAACATCAAAAACGAGTTTTAAATCTAGCTCTATTGTCAACGGTACTGATCATTTTTGGCTATGGCTCATTTGCCATGATCTTGATTAGGGCACAGGCGAAACCAAACCTGAACAACAGCGACCCTGATAACGCATTTTCGTTTTTAAGCTATCTGAACCGTGAGCAGTATGGGGATAGGCCCTTGCTTTTTGGTCCAAATTACAATTCGATCCCAAAATATAAGGACGATGGTTCAGCTCCTATCTACGTAGAAACGGGCAAAACCTATCGCAAAGGCGATACCAAATATGAAGTTTCGGGAACTAGGAGCAAACGGATCTATGGGGAGAACGAAACCTTCCCCGACAGTATCCGCAGGCTTCAGCACGAAGTGCTGTTCCCTCGCATGTACAGCGATGAACAGAGGCATATTGAGTATTATCAAGACATGATGGGCTTTGACGAAAATCATTTCCCTAATTTTTTCGATAACATAGGGTTCTTTATGCGCCACCAGGTTGGGTTTATGTACATGCGATATTTCCTTTGGAATTTCGCCGGCCGCCAAAACGAAGAACAAGGGCAGGGCAGCCTTTACGAGGGCCAGTGGATTAGTGGCGTAAAACCTATTGATGCCATGCTATACGGTGATCAAAGTAACTTACCCCCATCTATTAAAGACAGCAACTCATACAACCGTTTTTATTTCCTGCCTTTAATATTAGGCGTTATCGGTGCGGTTTGGCACTTTGGCCGCCATCCTAAAGATGCAGGCATCATTGGGCTGTTGTTTTTCTTTACGGGCCTCGCTATTGTGCTTTATCTTAACCAAAAGCCTTTAGAGCCAAGGGAAAGAGATTATGCCTACGTGGGCTCTTTCTATGCTTTTGCCATTTGGATAGGCTTGGGCATTATTGCCATTAGGGAGTGGTTATTTAAAAAATTAGATCCAAAAACCGGGGCCATTGCCGCAAGTGCAATTGGTTTGCTCGTTGCACCGGTATTAATGGCCAAAGAAGGCTGGAACGACCACGATCGTTCTACCAAAACCCTGGCCAGGGACATTGCCATTAGTTATATGGAATCATGTGCGCCAAATGCAATTCTTTTCACCTACGGCGACAACGATACTTATCCGCTTTGGTATGCACAGGAGGTTGAAGGCATCAGACCTGACATTAGATTGGTAAATTTAAGTTTATTTGACACGGATTGGTATATCAACGGCATGAAGCGCAAGGTGCATGAATCGGAAGCTTTGCCTATCTCGATGACCGAAAAACAATATGTTTCTGGCGTAAGGGATGTAATGTACTACAAAGAAATGGGCATTGCAGAACCTGTTGAACTTAAACAGATTGTAGACTTGCTATTGTCTGATGATGCCGGGGATAAGCTTCCGTTGCAGGATGGTACATCAACCAACTTTATCCCTACCAAGAAGTTTAAGCTCACCGTTAATCCACAGGATGTGATCAATACCAAAACCTTGCCTGCCAGCCGTGCCGGAGAAATTGTGCCAAGTATTGAATGGACTTTCAACAAAGGTTACGTAACTAAAGGGACTTTGGCCATGCTTGATATTTTGGCGCACAACAACTGGAAACGCCCTATCTATTTTGCAAGCACCATTCCTTCAGACCAATTTAACGGATTGGACAAATATTTGTACAGTGAAGGTTTAGCCTTAAGGTTATTGCCTTTAGATCCTTCAAAAAGAATTGAAGAGGAACAGCCAGTTAATTTGGAGCCTATGTATGAACATGTCATGAACAAGTTCAAATGGGGCAACATTAAAAATGCGAAATATTTGGATATCCAATCTGCTGATGACATCTCTATTTTCAACAATATTTTTAATAGCTTAACCACCGGCCTTATCCATGCAGGAAGGCTTGAGGATGCCAAAAAGGTGATGAAGAGATATGATGAGGTGATCCCAAGCAAGATTTATAGCATGCGTGCGGCTATGAGTGCAGCAACCATGGCACAAAATCTCTATATCCTAGGCGAAACGGAAAGAGCAACCCAACTGATCAAGAAATATTCGGATTATATTGGCAAGGAAATTACCTACTTAGGTGATGTAACCAGAAGCAAGGAAAGAATGATCGGCCGTGATGCCGTGCAAATTGGGCTATTTTACGGTTTGATGCCCATGGCAAAAGTTGCGGAACAATACCACCAGCCTAAATTGGCCAAGGATTTAGAAAAACAGATTATGACATTGTTTAACCATGGGGGGTTTGCCCAGTACCTAGGCGAGCTGCCTCCAGATTTTATGAAACTATAAGATGAATGTCTTCTGAGATATAAAGCCGCTTGAAATGATTCAAGCGGCTTTATATTTGGGTGATTTTTTAGTGTGGCATAATCTTTTTCGATTAGCCTTTCGATATGGTTCAAAGATCTCTCCGCAAGGCCGGGACGATGGAAAGGAACGGATATACTGAATAAAGGCGGAGTGCAGATGCGATAAGTTATCCGAGATGAAACCGTCTGAAAACCACTATCATGTCGAGATTACGAGGCATCTCCCTGTAATTGTCGAAGATTCTTCGCTATGCTCAGCGTGATAAGGCACTTTAATTTAACAACATGACTTATGGCATCGTAGATTTTATCCTTTGTACACCATTAAAGTCCTTTCAGAAACCAGAGAAAACAATAGATAGGCGATAAAAAAAGCCTCAACTCAAATGACCTGCATAAAAAAGCACAACCATTGCTGATTGTGCTTCTTTTAGTGAGATATAACTCTTTTATCCTTCGTTTACTACGCCCATTGCGCAGAATTTATCAATCCGCTTGGCGATCAGTTTTTCAGTATCGGTCTTTTTCAGTGATTTTAAATCATCCAAAATCTGTGTCTTTAGCGTTTGGGCCATTTCTTCCGGATTTTGATGTGCTCCGCCAAGGGGTTCTTTCACTACGCCATCAATCAATTTGTTTTTGAACATGTCTTCGGAAGTAAGTTTCAGGCATTCGGCAGCTTTTTCTTTAAAGTCCCAGCTTCTCCATAAAATAGAAGAACAAGATTCAGGAGAAATTACAGAGTACCAGGTGTGCTCGAGCATATATACCTTATCGCCAATACCGATACCTAATGCACCGCCAGAAGCGCCTTCACCTACGATAAAGCAAATGATGGGTACTTTAAGGACCGACATTTCCAGCAGGTTACGGGCGATGGCCTCTCCTTGTCCACGTTCTTCGGCTTCAAGGCCTGGGTAGGCACCCATGGTATCGATAAACGAAATTACTGGCTTATTGAATTTTTCGGCCAGGCGCATTAAGCGCAGTGCTTTTCTATAGCCCTCGGGGTTAGCCATACCGAAATTCCGATATTGGCGCTCCTTGGTATTTTTGCCTTTTTGGTGACCGATGATCATAACGGTTTGTCCATCGATGGAGGCAAAACCACCAATAATGGCCTTATCGTCCTTTACCGTTCTGTCGCCATGAAGTTCGATAAAATCGTCGCAAATGGCATTGATGTAATCCAATGTTTGCGGGCGTTCTGCATGGCGGGACATTTGAACTTTTTGCCAACCGGTTAGGTTCGAATAAAGATCTTTACTGGTTTGCTCAGCCTTTTCTT
The DNA here is from genome assembly GCF_003313505.1 of Pedobacter nanyangensis. Taxonomy (GTDB): domain Bacteria; phylum Bacteroidota; class Bacteroidia; order Sphingobacteriales; family Sphingobacteriaceae; genus Pedobacter; species Pedobacter nanyangensis. Next base: position 448,745 of record NZ_QMHO01000003.1, read on the forward strand.
CAAGCTCTGTCAGCGTTGCCGACATATCAACTTTGGTTTTGTCGGCTATTTGCTTCACCTTGTCGATTTGTTGGTACAAATCTGACAAAGGCTTTTCGAAATCAAAAGATGTTTTCAGTTGTTGCATATGGGGCGGTAAAATTAAGCATTTATCTGCAAACAATTAACAATAAAATTTAGGGTAAAGTTTAAGTGGCCCTGAAGGTTGTTGTTTTGTTAGGGCAAAGGCCTTGCAAAATAGCCCCGATTGAAGTGAAAATACTTTTTGCTGCAGGTCATCCACAAAAAAAGCCCTCGCAGGTTTTTGAAAACCTGCGAGGGTTAGGCATTGGCGATCACAAAAAGATTGTAACGGAAAGCGGGACTGCCTTGGACAGTAGCCCGGTAATTGCGCTTCTAGGCTTAAAATTTGGCTGGCTGTCCTTGTTTAGGGGTAGATTTTTTGATAAACTCCCGGATGTGGTCATTTCCCAGGGCCAAATCTATTTTGCGTAAATACATCATGTGGCCGCTTTCGTACCCTTCCCAGCTCATTCGGTCTTTTAGTTTACCGCTTGGATCCATTTGCCACATGTTATATTTGGCGTTGAAATAGTCGCAGGCACCGTCGTAATAGCCCGATTGTACCAGCAAGTGCAAGTAGGGGTTTTGCGCCATGGCGGCCCTTAAATTTTCGCCGGTATTGTCGCCGGTTCTGTCCCAAGGATGCACTGGGCCGAACATGTTATACTTTAGATCGGTTTTATAATTCAACTGGTTGCGCAGGTACATGTTGATGGCCGGTGTAAAGGAGTGCAGCCATGAAGTGAGTTCGGCATTATAATCGGGGCGATCGCCCGCATCCGATTTATCGATACCTTTATACCTGGAGTCCAATCGTCCAACAGTAAAACCTTTGTCTCTTAACAGTTCTTTCCAGAATAAATTGGTGGAGATATTGAGGTTGTTCTGTAGGATTACTTTTTCGGGGAGCCCAGAGAAACGGGCCATTTTAGCCGCCATTTTCTTTTTTTCATCGGCGGAGATAAAGCCTCCCCTGGCCATGGCCGGCATTAGTTCGTTGATGGTAAATGTTTCTACCTCGGGCAGCATGTCGGTTAGTTTTTTAGCTTGGAGATCTGTAGGCAAAGCTTTGTGATACCAGGCGGTTGCCGCAAAATAAGGTAGGCGCAGGGCAGCATCCATTACGCCTCCCCGCTCAATGCCGAGCTCGGTTGGTGAAACCAAAATTACACCGTTTAGGTACATCCAATGGTTGCTTTGCAGTTCCAAAGCTAGGCCTGATACACGTGTGGTACCGTAGCTTTCCCCGATCAAGTATTTGGGCGAGGCCCATCTGTTGGTACGGGTAACAAAGGTATTGATCCACTCGGCGAGGTATTTGATATCTGCCCTTACTCCAAAAAACTTGTTGGTGGGCACGTCTTTACTTACTGCCCTGGAATAGCCTGTATTTACGGGATCGATGTAGACGATATCTGCCACGTCTAATATGGATGTACTGTTGTCTTTATAGCCGTAGGGTTGTACGGGGTAGCCTTCATCATCGATATTAAGTACTACGGGGCCGGTGTAGGCAATGTGCATCCAAACTGAAGCAGAGCCCGGGCCACCATTGAATGAAATCACCAATGGCCGGCTGTCTTTATTGGAAACATCGGTTCGTTCGTAATAGGTATAGAACAGACCTGCCAGGGTTTTGCCTTCTTCGTCCCAAACGGGCAAGGTTCCAGCGGTAGCTTTATAGGGCACCGCCTTGCCGTTGATGTTTACACTATGGTTAGTTACCACGGCACTTTCTGGCACTATGTTTCGGGAAGCGATATTGTTGTTGATTTTTAATGCAGGTTCTTCTTTTGGGGCTTGTGCATTTGCTGCGTTAGTCCTTTGCGGAGGAGGAGTACCTTGTGGTTGGGTTCTTTGGGCAAACGCCACGTTTGACAGCACCAATGCTAAGCTAGCGATGGTAATGGTTTTCTTCATTCTTATAAGGTTTAAGGTTGTTGTCCATAAATATCTGCAAAGTGAAAGGCAAACACCTAATTAACACTAAAATGTTACTGATACTGATGGTTATTTGATGCCTACAGGCTGGTGGCCAATGGACCATAGCCCCGAAGGGGGTAATATTATAAAATATCCTAAATTGTTAACAATCATTTCAAAATGGGGGCCAGCACCTTAATATCCCCATCTATCTTATGGCTAAAGGGCAAACCCAAAATTTTTGCCAATAATGGATAAACGTGTACATTTTCAAAGGGCTGGATGGTTAAACCTTCTTTAAATGCAGGCCCCCAAGCATAAAAAACGGCCTGCATATCAGGCATGTCATTATCAAAACCATGCTTACCAACGGTGGTTGGCCTTCCCGTCAGGTTGAAAATCTTCGGCAGCCGGGGGATCAGGATAAGATCTCCAATTCTACCCGCTTTATTATCTTTTGCACGGTAATGCCAACGTTTAGGCATTTTATTGGCAAGGTAAACCTCAAAATCCGCAGATTGTTTTTTCAGGTTTTCGTATAATGGTTTGATGTCCTTTTTGTTCTTGGCGTAAATCTGTAAAAGTGCATCACCGTTGGGGACAATAAACTTCTCCATGTCGATAATTGAAGGCAGAGGCAGGGTGTTGACATGATCTACATTGGTCATGCCATGATCTGAAACAAAAACAAAGTTCACTTGCAAACCAGTGTCTTTTGTAAGCTGAACCATTTTCCCTACACAATCGTCTATCAGTTTAACCGCAGCTTCGGTTTCTTTTGAGTTGGCCCCAAAATGATGGCCCGCTACATCTACCTCAGGGAAATAAAAACTGATCAGGTGTGGCCGTTTTTCGTCGGGTAGCAACAACCATTGCTTTACGGCTTCAATGCGGGTATCCATTGGGATTTGATTGTTGAAATTATACCAATATGTGGGTTTAATGCCCAAAATCGGAGTTTCCGAACCTAGCCAATAAAATGCGGACGAGAGCATCTGCTGTTGCTCGGCCAGCACCCAAATGGGCACACCTCCGTACCAAGTACTATCTTTAATGGCACTAGGGTCTGTTTTAACATAAAGCTGTTTTTTATGAGGGTCGTAAAACGAATTGTTTACAATGCCGTGCCTAGAAGGGTACATCCCAGTAGCTAGGGTATAGTGATTGGAAAAAGTAACCGATGGAAAGGAAGGTTTCATTGACACGGCTTTAACCCCTTTTTCTCTTAATCCTAGCAGGTTCTTAGCGTGATATTTCTCTGCATAATCAAACCTAAAACCATCGGCCGAAATAAAGATGACATAAGGCTTTTTGAGCTGCAATTCGCTATTTTGCCTACCACTTTCAATTTGTTGTGAAAAAACCTGGGCCAGCAAGCCTTGGCAACAACAAACCAACAAAAGAATTGATACGATGAATTTCCTCATTTTTCCAATTTTGTTTGACAAAAGTAATTCAAATTATCAAGAGCTCCGCAAGTTATTTCCGGTATAAAAAAGCCCAAAAGAAATATTCTTTCGGGCCTCGTTTGATGCTGCGATGTTTATACTTTGCACATCATTTATGCTTTCATTACACCAATTTTCTTACCCTCAAAATCAGGGAAAAGTACTTTGTCATTGTTAATTCCCAGGTGGGTATCGGCCACTTCACTAAATACACTTCTAAAATCGGTAGTTACCGCTAAATCCCTGCCATCTTCCAAATTTTCCTTAGCCAAGGGATTAACCAGGCCATGAACCAAACCGCCATTTACGCCATTGCCCAAAATAAAATTGCAAGATCCACGCCCGTGATCAGTGCCGCCCGTACCATTTTGTGCTACTGTACGTCCAAATTCTGTCATGGTCATCACGGTTACTTCATCCTGATATTTTACCAAATCATTCCAAAACGCCATTATACAGTTACTTAAATCGTTCACGTTACGGGCAAAAACTCCCGTATCTTTTCCTTGGTTAAAATGTGTATCCCAACCTCCCGACTCGGCAAAAGCCACTTCCATGCCCACATCCATTTTAATAAGCTGCGCTATTTGTTTCAGGGAATTTCCAAGCGCAGAAGCTGGATAAACCACGTTATTTTCTGGCTTGTAATTCTTTACATCCGTTTTTTGAAGCATTTTGATGGCATCAAAGCTTTCCTTACCAGTGTTTTTCAATAAACTTGAAGAAGTTTGATCATATAAATCTTCGAAACTTTTTGAAGCCATTTTAGCACCGGCCACATTGCCTCGCATCTGAATATTGAAATCGGCAAGGTTCCTGATCGCTACCGCTGGATTCTCTCCATAAAATGACCTGGGCAACGATGAGGTAATGCTTACTCCCTGGAAGGGTGTAGCGGCCTCATGCCCCAAAAGACCTACTGCCCTATTTAACCAACCGCTGCTGGTACCTTTTTTGAATGGCGTACCCGATTCCATAAAATCCTGCGCATCAAAATGCGAACGGGTATTATTAGGTGATCCTATTCCGTGTACGATGCTCAGTCTTTTCTCCCTGAACATAGGTTCAAAGGCAGCCATTGAGGGGTGCAAACCAAACCTGCCATCTAAATCAATTAAAGGTTTTTCGTTCCCATTTCCTTTGGCGGCGGTCATGAACAATGAAGGCCTAGCTGCTTTCAGAAAATTATCGGTAAAGGGAGTTACCGCCATTAAGCCATCCATTGCTCCTCTTTGGAAAATGCAAACCAAAATTTTCTTTTTCTTAAACAATGATGGCGTTACGGTGCTTGCTACCGCATCGGCTAAAAATCCAGGAATACCGCCCAGCCCTATTCCAAATAAGGCTAAACCACCTGCTTTTAAAAATCCTCTTCTAGAAACCATATCTTAAACTATTTACGTTGAAACTCTGGTGAACCAATAATTACACCAACTACTTGAGCTAGCATGGTATTATTTCCTTTCTGCTCCTTAATTGTGGGATTTTCCATGGCCTTTTTGCCATTTCCAAGCTTCATTTTTTCCTTTTTATCTGGTTTCATGTCCATTTGCTGATCGGCCATTTCCCCGTTTTGCTTGTTGGCACTATTTTGCTCGGCCGCTTTGGCCACTTTTTGCTGTAAGTTAGGATCGTTAAGCATGGGTTTTAACCTTGCCACGGTTTGTCCCAGCTCACGTTCGGGCATGATCAACTTACTGTAAGTGAGCAATGCCGCTTCTACGCTTTCGGGCTCTTTATGATTATTTAAAGCCGCTAAGTTTAAGCTAACCCCGGGGATTCTTTGTGAGGCCAATGCCAAACCAAAATTCATCCTGTTTAACAATGAGCCTGTATTGATCCAATATTGCCCGTTATCCGGGAAACCTGTAGGCGCTTGATAGTAGTACATTTGCTGGCCCATTCTGTTGATCCAAGTATACAATTCGTAAGGTTGGGTAATTTGTGCATCCAAACTACGAACCGCACTCATGGCTAATTCAAATGGCGATTTTGTTTTTTCTCTTAGCGCATCTTGTGACCAAAATTCAGGCGAGTTGACCATGGTAACCAATACGCTTTTAATATCACCTTTAGAAGAAATGAACGTTTTTGACATTTTATCAATCAACGACGCTGGGGGTGCATCACTTACAAAGCGTACGGCTAATTTTTTAGAGATAAATTTTGCAGTAGATTGATGGTGCGCCAACATTTTCAATAATTCCACGCCTTCATCATATCCGCCGCCCGCAGGGAACTTCTTCCCCAATACCACTTTCTCCCCATTGTCGTGCCTATTGGCGTTAAAGAAGAAATCGCCATCAAGCACAAAACCTTTATCTCTTAATCCATTTGAACCCAAACGTTCAATGATATTTCTATTGCCGACACCATAGCCTTCTTTTCCAAGTGGGGCAACTGTCCAACCGGTAAGCACTCTGGCTGCCTGGGTCACATCGTTCTGTGTATAACCGCCGTCAACGCCTAGGGTATGAAGTTCCATCACCTCACGGGCATAGTTTTCATTTAATCCACCTTGTTTTTTCTTTTGCTGAATTTGCTGTTTGATCTTATTGATTCGGGCTTTATTCTTCGCTTTTTCCTCTACGTTCATCTTGTTTCCATCCGCCATCAACATCATTTCCTGATCTTCCATAGGTACATTCACCCCTGAGCTAGAAAAGTTATCCAAGTACATCAGCATTGCTGGAGACTTGGCGGTTTTTAACAGTATGTCTTCGAAGTTTCCGAATACGTTTGGCCTGATCACATCACGCTCGTAAGCAGGTACAAAACTGGCACATTGGTTTTTGTTCAAGGCTACGTTGAAGTGGTTGAACCAAAAGTCGGTCATTAATTCTCTCAACTGGTTTTGCCCATAAGCGGCCCTTAATATCTTTTGACTGATAAACTGTCTGTAAAGTTCTTGCAAAGGGCGATAACCTTTATCTTTCATGAACGCTTGGACAGCTTCGCGTTGTGCTTTGCTATTTCCGTTGTTTAGCGAATCTTTATGGAGATAACCATCTTTTATTGCCCAACGGTTAATCCTGAATCCCTGTGGAAATACATCTTCCACTTCGCTGTTGGTGAAATTGATGGCATCATATTTAGATAGCATTTGGTCTAATTCTTTATCCTCCAAATTACCTTCCAATTGTTTTCTAAGCCATTTATCTAAACCCATTTTAGTAAGTTCTTCTACTTGTCCGGGCTCAGCGCCATAAGTAAAACGACTTAATAGATGGGCGGCAGCCTGCTCCGTGGTCAATCCGGCTTTTTTATAAGGCATTGCTACCTTATCGGCTCCCATTATGCGCACAAATGAGGAGAACACAATAGCGCAACAGAATAAAATTACGCACAAGTAAAAATTACGAATATTACTTTTCATATCTCTTGGTCTAGTTCTTCTTTAAGACATTGAAAGTTTTGGAAAGGATTAATTAACCGCTCATTTTTTTTACACAAACCTTCAAAAACAGCCTTAATATCTATAAAACAGCAATTTATATTTTTTAGTTTTTCTTGGTTGAACTTATGTATTTTGATGGCCAAAAGCAATTTGGACTTAAAACAGGCTAATATCGTACATCGTAACAGGATAAAATCCTACACTATTCCTGTATTAAAAATGATGTCCTATATCTATTCATTTTTTGATTATTCATAGAATATTCAGATATTTGCATAATCAGTTATGTAATTAGATATACAAATGAATCGTTTTTTTGAAAAAACAGGAAAAATGGCCTTGGGAAGCAGGTTAAGAATGCTCACTTCGAGATTTACCGATGATGGTGTAGAGATCTATAAACTTTACAACCTACCCTTATCGCCCAAATGGTTCCCCGTTTTTTTCACCTTGACCGAAGCGCATGAAAAAACCATTACAGAAATTGCCGAAGAAATAGGTCACTCCCAACCATCGGTAACCAAAATAATTAAAGAAATGGCCGCCGAAGGACTAGTGGCTTCTAATTTGAAATCGACAGACAAGCGTACCAACGTGGTGAAACTGAGCGAAAAGGGCAAGCAACTTTCTGAAAAACTGCGGGTACAGTTGCTGGATGTAGAAGCCGCGGTAGAAACCTTAACAGCCGAAGCCAGGCACAACCTTTGGGAGGCTATTGCAGAATGGGAGTTTTTGTTAGATCATAAATCGCTTTTACGTAGGGTGAACGAGGAGAAAAAATTAAGGGAAAGTAAAGATGTACGCATTGTGGAATACGAGGAGCAATATCAATCGGCATTTAAAGCTTTGAACGAGGAATGGATTTCTACTTATTTCAAAATGGAAGAAGCTGACTACAAGGCCTTGGATAATCCGCAGACTTATATTTTAGATAGAGGGGGGAAAATTTTTGTGGCGCTTTACAAGGATGAACCCGTTGGGGTTTGCGCACTGATCAAAATGGACGATCCCGATTACGATTTTGAAATGGCCAAAATGGCGGTTTCGCCAAAAGCACAAGGCAAAAACATTGGTTGGTTGTTGGGCAATGCCATTGTACAGGCCACCAAAGAACTAGGTGGCAAAAAACTTTATCTGGAAAGCAACACTTTGCTTAAGCCTGCGATCAATTTGTATCATAAATTAGGTTTTAAAAAGGTAGTGAGTAGGGCTACCCCTTATGCCCGTGCCAATATACAAATGGAATTAGTGTTAGATAATTAAGTATTAACTGAGAAGACGTAAACAAAAATCCGAAGGATTTCAATGTTTATCGCACTGACGTACAAAAAACCAAAACGACTCCTACAGCGTCGCATCAATGTTGATCGACTACGTTATAAATATTTGCCCTCATCGAGGTCATAAAATATATGATTTAAAGGAAAAAGTTGCCAGCTCTCTCCCATAGGGTCTGGATGATGATATACGAACGATAGAAGGCTTGGAGTAAATCCGAAGGATTTCAATGTTTATAACACTATCATACAAAAAACATACGACTCCTACAGAGTCGCATTAGTGTTAATTACCTATTTTATAAATATTTGACCTCATCGAGGTCATAAAATATATGATTTAAAGGAAAAGGTCGCCAGCTCTCTCCCATAGGGTCTGGATGATGATATACGAACGATAGAAGGTTTGGAGTAAACCCGAAGGATTTCAATGATTATAGCACTAACGTAAAAAAACTAACGACTCCTACAGCGTCGCATCAATGTTGATCGACTACGTTATAAATATTTG
>NZ_QMHO01000003.1:457463-617154 GCF_003313505.1 Pedobacter nanyangensis
CGACTCCTACAGCGTCGCATCAATGTTGATCGACTACGTTATAAATATTTGACCTCATCGAGGTCGTAAAATGTATGATTTAAAGGAAAAGGTCACTAGCTCTCTCCAGAAGGCTCGGCACTGGCATGTTCGAGATGACAGGTACATTACCAAAAAAATGCCCCGAACTACATCCATAGCTCGGGGCATCAACTAACAACTACCCAACATCAAAACTATTCTACACCCCCTCCAAGAGCACGATACAAATCGATTTTTGCGTCTGCTTTTTCTTTTTGAAGAGATATCACATCTAATTCATTTTGCAAGGCGTTGTTTTGTGCTACAATTACTTCCAGGTAAGTAGCCATCCCGCTACGGTACAACAGTAATGCGTTTTTTACCGCCTTATTTAAGGAAGCTTGCTTTTCATCCACCAACACCATTCGCTCGTTAGCATGGCTTGATTTAACCAAGGCATCAGACACCTCGCCTACGGCTAACATCATAGCCTGACGGAACTGCTCTGCTGATTTTTGCTGCTCCAATTTGGCAATCTCGTAATTAGTCCTCAACTCTTTTTTTCTAAAAACCGGTTGAGCAAGGTTACCCCCAATGTTTTTTACCAACGAGCCTGGCAAGTCAAACCAATTGCTAAATTGATAAGAGTTTGCACCTATGGACGGTGTAATGCTAAGGCTTGGATACATGGCGGCTTTAGCCAATCCTGTATTGGCATTGGCCGATACTACCGCATATTCTGCCGCTTTCAAATCTGGCCTTCTACTCAACAGTTTTGCAGGTACACCATCAGGAAAAACCTCGCCGATATCCGTTGTTTTAAAGGCAAAATTTCTGGCAATATTTTTAGGGTAATCGCCACATAAAATACTTAGGGCATTTTCCTGAATGGCAATGTTTTGCTTGGCCAAGGGAACCAAAAGCTGGGCTGTTTTTTTCTGTGCCACCGCTTGCTCCACTCCTAAAGAATTCACCTGTCCAGCTTGATATTGCAACTGGATCATCCTCAAAGTGCTATCACTAAGTACAATGTTTCGCTCGGCTACTTTCAATTGCTCATCAAGGGCCAGCAAATTATAATAAGCCTGTGCTACTTGCGCAATGATCCTTGTTTTTAGGGCCGAAAGGTTTTCCCTTTGCATAAAGTAATTCGCTCTTGCGGCATCTTTCTGCATTTTTGCTTTGCCCCAAATATCGGCTTCCCATGATAGGGATAGGGTTGCACTGTAATCATCCAGGTAGCTACTTCCCACAAATTGCTGGCTAAGTGAACCGTTCAATGAATTTTTAGACTGGTAGATCCTTGAAGCGCCTACGCTAAGATCTAAAGTTGGCAACAAACCCAACTTAGCTTGCTTAAAAGAAAGCTCCAATTGCTCCATATTGAGCATGGCCACAGCTACATCCTTATTTTTTTCCAGTGCCTGATTAATCAAGGTCACCAATTGCTGATCCTTAAAAAAAGCTCTCCACGGCAACATCACCGTATCGCCGGTAAGGGCCGCGGTGGTACGATAGGTTTCAGGCGTAGCCAAATCAGGGCGTTGGTATTTTTTGCCCACCGCACAAGATGACAAGCTCACCGAACCCACCGCACAAACGATAATATAATTTAAAATTCGTTTCATAATTAATGATTTAATTCAGGTTGAGGCAATGGCTTTTTACTTGATACCTTTTCCTGTAAAAATTGGAACAGCATGTACAACAATGGAATAACGAATACCCCAAAAATTACCCCGGTTAACATCCCTATAGCTGCTCCCGTACTGATGGATCTATTGCCCATGGCCGAACCTCCCGTAGCAATCATCAGGGGAATCATCCCTACAATAAAGGCCAGGGAAGTCATGATAATAGGGCGTAGCCTAGATTTTGCACCATCAATAGCCGCTTCTTTAATCGACAAGCCAGAAGCTCTGCGTTGCACGGCAAATTCCACAATCAGGATGGCATTTTTGGCCAGCAAACCAACCAACATGATCAAACCAACCTGTACATAAATATTGTTGTCTAAGCCAATGGCCTTAATGCCACCGAAAGCCCCTAATACCCCTGTTGGAATAGATAATAGTACTGCCAATGGCAATAGGTAACTTTCGTATTGTGCAGCCAACAAAAAGTACACGAACAATAAACAAAGGGATAAAATCACTAAGGTTTGTGCACCTGAAGATTTCTCTTCCAAGCTTAATCCAGTCCATTCGTAGCCATAATCCGAAGGCAATTTGCTTAATACGTTTTTCTCCAAATTGTCCATAATATCGCCACTACTTGTACCTGGAACCGGCATTACGTTAATGGTTAAGGCATTGTACAAATTGTATCTGCTCATGGATTCGGGGCCATAAACCTTGTGCAGGCTCACCAAACCTTTTACAGGCACCATTTGATTTTGGTCGTTCCTTACAAATATTTCGTTGAACGCATCTTCATCAGCCCTGAAAACACCATCGGCTTTTACACTTACCCGGTAAAACTTACCAAATCTGGTAAAGTTCAAGCTTTGGTCTCCAGAAAAATATACCTGTATGGTTTGCATGATATCGCTTACGCTCAATCCCATTTGGCTGGCTTTATCTTCATCTACTTCAACTTCAAACTGCGGAAAATCGGCACGGAACGTGGTGTAGGCGTATTGTACGCCTGGTTGTTGCATAATCTGTCCCATTACCTTATCAGCCATCGCTTTTAAAGCAGCCGCATCTTTACCTGTTTTATCCTGTAATACGATTTCAGCTCCGCTGGCTACGCCATAGCCTTCTACGGGCGGCATCCTAAACACCATGACCGAACCTTCTTTAATGCCAGCTAACTGTGCGGAAACATTGGCCGTAATTTGATCAATGTCTTGTACTGCTCCACGCTCTTTCTTAGGTTTTAATTTCACGAAACCTAATCCGTAAGCGGGACTGGCACTGTTGGACAAGATATTGAAACCTGTAATGTTCGCTACACTTTCTACGGCTTCGTTTCCTTTAAAAATGTTATCAATTTTTTTGGCAACTTCTGTGGTACGATCTAAAGCTGTACCCGGAGGCATGCTTAAACTAAATACCATAAAGCCGTCGTCTTCCATTGGCACAAAGCTTTTTGGTGTACTTACCATGAGGAAAATCGCGATAGCGCTGATGCCTACCGTTAAGCCTGCACCCAGCCATTTCTTTTTGATCAAGAAACGAAGTCCCTTGATATAGCGATTGGTGAGATTATCAAAACCTGCATTGAACGCCGTAAAGAAACGTTTTTTGAAACCACGCTCCGTAGGCTGATGTGTATGTTCACCTGCATGATTGTTCTTTAACAGCAACGCACAAAGTGCCGGCGTAAGTGTTAAAGCGTTTACAGCCGAAATGATAATGGCGATGGCCAAGGTGTAAGCAAATTGCTTATAGAAAATACCCGAAGAACCCGTCATGAAGCCAATTGGGATAAACACCGCCGACATCACCAAGGTAATGGAGATAACCGCTCCGGTAATTTCGCCCATGGCCGTATGCGTAGCTTCTTTTCCTGATAGATTAGAACCTTCCATTTTACTATGCACCGCTTCCACCACCACAATGGCATCATCCACCACAATACCAATGGCCAATACCAAGGCAAATAAGGTAAGGATGTTAATGGTAAAACCAAATACCAACAGGAAGAAGAAGGTACCAATAATGGCTACCGGCACTGCAATGGCTGGGATAATGGTTGAACGAAAATCCTGCAAGAACAGGAATACCACAATAAACACCAAGATAAATGCCTCGATTAAGGTAGATTTTACCTGACTGGTCGCTTCATCCAAACGTTCTTTGGTGCTCATCAGTTTACCAACCTTAATGCCTGGAGGAAATGACCTGGCCGCTTTTTCCAGCTCGGCATTTACCCCAATTTCAATGGCATTGGCATTGGAACCTGTAGTTTGCAAGATCGCCGCTGTTACCGCATTTTTCCCGTTAGAGGTACTGTTACCACCGTAATAAATAGAACCAAATTCAATTCTGGCCACATCTTTTAAGCGTACCAACTCTCCACCATTTCGTTTCACGATGATGTTTTCATACTCCGTAGTTTGGTTCTTCTTGCCTTTGTAACGCATTACGTATTCCAATGGCGCGTCAGATTCGGAACCTAGTTTACCTGGGGCCGACTCCACACTTTGGCGTGAAATGGCTGTGTTTACGTCCGATGGGATCAAGCCATAGCTGGCCATCTTTTGTGGGTTCAGCCAAACCCTCATTGAGTAATCTTTTGCCCCAAACAATTGCACCTGCCCTACGCCTGGCACCCTTTTTATTTGAGGCACCATGTTAATGTTGATGTAGTTTTGCAGGAAAGTTTCATCATACTTGTTATTGTCCTCGGTGTACACATCGAAGATCATGATCATGCTGTTTTGCTGCTTAGAGGTAGTTAAACCCATTTGGATTACCTCTTGCGGCAGAATAGGTGTGGCTTGTTGCACCCTGTTCTGCACGTTTACCGCAGCCTGATCGGGATTCACCCCCTGCTTAAAAATAACCGAAATAGAGAATGAACCGTCGTTACTGGCGGTTGATTTAATGTACTCCATTTGCTCTACCCCGTTGATCTGCTCTTCTAATGGCGTTACCACCGAACGGATCACCGATTCGCTATTTCCCCCTGGATAACTTCCCGAAACGGTAACCGTTGGCGGCGAAATATCGGGGAACCTTGTTACTGGCAACCTCGTTAGTCCAATGATCCCCAAGATTACCAGTACTACCGAGATTACCGTGGCCAATACTGGCCTATCTATAATTCTCTTTAACATAAAATGCTTTTTAAAACGATTAATTTTTGGCGCGTTATTTAGCAACCGTAGGCACTACTTTTACACCTTCTGCCAAGGCATCTATACTGTTGATCGCAATTTTTTCGCCTTTGGCTACGCCTGATTTCACAATGTAGTTGGCGCCTGATTTCCCCAGGATTTCAATGGCTTTCATGGCCACCTTATTGCTATCAGCCAGGGTAAACACAAAGAATTTGTCCTGAACATCTTTCACACTGGCCATAGGTACCGCCAGGGCATCCTTTAATTTCTTGGTAATGATCACGCGACCTGCGCCACCAGAACGCAACAGTTTATCTGGGTTAGGGAAAACCGCCTTCAAAGCAATGCTTCCCGTGTTTCTATCGATATTACCGCTGGCCAATTCCAATTTACCTTGATGGGCGTAAGGTTTGCCATCAGCCATAATCAAGCTCACGGTGTTCATCCCCAGATCTGTTTTACGGTCTTGATTAAAGGCGATAAAATCTGCCTCACTCATGGAGAAATACACCAATACTTGGTCAATTTCCGACAAAGTGGTTAATGGAGCCGCATCTGCTGGGGTTACCAAATTGCCAATACGGTTAGGAATTCTGCCAATGTAACCACTTACGGGGGCTTTAATGATGGCAAAATCAGCATTGATTTGCGAAGAACCTAAAGCTGCTTTAGCTTGCGCCACTTGTGCAACAGCGGCATCATAATTGGCCTGTGCTGTTTTTAACTGGATATCCGAAACTACTTTTTCAGCCACTAGCGGCTTGATTTTCTCAACTTCTATTTTTGCATTTGCCTGTGCCGCCAAAGCAGCCTTCAAATTAGCTTGGCTATTGTTCACTTGTTCATTAAAAACATCGCCTTTGATTTTAAATAGCGATTGCCCCTTTTTAACGTAGTCACCCTCCTTAACATAAATGGTTTCTAAATAACCGCTTACCTGCGCTTTTACTTCCACGTTTACAGTACCTTCAATCATGCCTGGGTAACGTTTTTCAATGGAAGCGTCGGCCAAGCCAAGCGTCATGAAGTCGGTATTCACGGGCGGCATCTCAAAACCCTGCTGAGGCTGGCCACAGGCCGATAGCAAGATAGCGACTAGCCCTACCAGCCAATAAGCTGCTGTCTTTGTTGTATTTTTTTGTGACATCTTATTTCAAATTAAATTTTCGGTGCAAAAGAAAGTAGATTTTAAGAGCTTAAAGGTGTAAAAATGACCGAAACGGATAAATTGGCATCCGAAGTGAAAACAGTTTCGACCCAAACGTTTTAACGGGCCTACAATGGCAAAGAATACAGATACCTGTTGATCATTGTCCATTCAACTCCAGACATTTCAGCAGGCATACGCCTTCATTTGAGGCGAGATTTTTTCCGTTTCGGGCACTTAAAATACCTACAGGATTTCCTTGTTTTTACTTTTGCATTACCAAGCATTTTATTAATGACATGATCATGAAAATTTAATCCTAGCGAAGCGCTAGTTTTATACCATTACCTTAAAACAACGGAGCAATGAATGCCTTTGAAGTTGAGGTTTCTATTATAAAACTAATCTATTTACGCACAGCTGGAAACTGCCAGGCATTTTGCATGCCAACGGTTTTTGCTGTTTAACTTTGTAAAAATGAAAACGATTATTGTTGCCACTGATTTTTCTTCCGAAGCAGACCACGCCATGACCTATGCCGCAGCAGCAGCAGCCGAGAGAGGCTATAAGTTGGTACTTTACAATCTTTACAACACTTCTATCCATGCCATGAATGCCCGCGTATCGGGTAGTGAAATGGATAAGATTTTAACTTGGCGGCGAGATAAACTAAAAGAGATTGCCGACCTGATCAGTGGCATTTACCATATCAAAACCGATATCCATTTTGCTTCTGGTGACTTTTATGAAGAATTAGTAGGCTGTATCCACCTGCATCGGGCGGATTTATTGGTGATGGGCATGCCAGAAAAATCATTGGAGCAGGATTTATTGGGCAATACCACTACCCAGGTTATCGATAGGTTAAAATTCCCCACTTTATCGGTTCCGCTACAAGCCCAGTATAAAGGAATCAAGCATATTCTTTTTGCTTGCGATATTGCCCGCGGGGTACATGCCAAAATATTGGACGATGTTAAGGCATTGGCCAAAGATTTTGGAGCCAAAGTAGAAGTTTTCCATGTGCGTCAAAAAGCTGAAGACCTTGCAAATCATGAAGAATTGGCGTTGGTAGATACCTCATTGGCACAGGTTGACCATTTCTATAAACAAGTGCAATCTTCAAAAATCATCAAAGCTATTGAGGATGAAATTAAAGCATCGGAAACAGATTTATTGGTAATGGTTCCTTACCGACATGGCTTTTGGGATAGCTTGTTGCGAAAAAGCAAAACTAGGGTAATGGCTTCGGGCAATAGCGTACCGCTATTGTCGCTTCCTTTGTAGTACGCCTTACAATTTTATTGGTACGGAATACGTTGTCATTTCGACTGCCTGTTCCAACTATCGGAAAAGGGAGGAGGGGATTTTTTTGGATGCTAAACTTCTCCCTTTGGTTGAAATGACGGTATAGGAGCGTTATTTTTTTTAACCAACCAATAAGCTAAGGAACCCATGAACTAATCTCTAATCAACAATCCATCCACTGTTTTAGTGCCGCCGCTTTTTCCCTACTCACAATTACCTCCATATCGCTGTTTTTTAAAGCAACCTTTATTTTTCCATTGAAATGGTTGTGCAGTTGGGCGATGGCATTTACGTGAATTATGCACTGTCTGTTGGCTCTAAAAAACAAATGTGGATCTAACTGCTGGTCCAGTTCTTCCATGGTATGGGGCAGCACCACTTCCGTGCCATCTTGCAGTCTGGCCTTGGTTATCTTAAATTCCAAATAGAAATAATATACATCGCTTACCGATACAGCCTTATAACCATCTTTAAAGGGAATCAAAAATCGGCTCCGGTACTCTTTTGGCTTTAGGTATCTTACCAAATTCTCAATGGATTGCTGGTTGCTGAAGGAGTGGTTTTGTTCTACTTTCTCCAAAGCCAGGGCCAACTCTTCGTGCTCTACAGGTTTCAGCAAATAATCAACGCTGTTGTACTTAAAAGCCTTAACGGCATATTCGTCATAGGCTGTGGTGAAAATAATGGGGCAAGTGATGTTCGCCTTTTCAAAAATTTCGAAGCTTAGTCCATCGGCCAGCCGCACGTCCATCATCACCAGATCGGGCATAGCCGAATTTTCCAGCCAATGTACCGCTTCCTGTACGCTTTCCAATACCGCCAAAATAGTGGCCTGTGGCCTAATCATCCCTATAAGGCGTTTTAGGCGATCGGCATTGAGCTTTTCATCTTCAATGATAAGGATGTTATTGTTCATAATCCATAAGGTGAATAATTACTTTATAGGTAGCGGCATCTTTCACAATTTCGGGCAATTTTCCCTGCAAAAGCTGAAATCTGTTCATGATATTGGGCAAGCCTATGCCAAACGACCGAAGGTTTTGATTTTCTATTAAAGATAAGGAATTCTCTACCACTAAAACAGGGATATCCTTGGTGTAAATCCTGATGTTTAGGGGGCTATTTTTATTGGTAGAATTGTGTTTGAGCGCATTTTCGATGAGCAGCTGCAGGGTTAACGGAGGCAGATACAGGGATTTGAAATGTGGAGCCACATCGATATCAAAGGTAACGCCCGAGCCAATACGATGCTTGATCAGGAAGATGTATGAATCCAAAAATTTGAGTTCCTCTTCCAACGAAACGGTGTTTTTTTTGGAGTTCACCAAGAGGAAGCGGTACACCCTCGAAAATCGTTCGGAATACTCGTATCCCAACTGTTGGTCTTCTAAAATCAGTTCTGAGAGAATACTTAAACTGTTGAAGATAAAGTGTGGGTCTAACTGCAGTTTCAACGCATTTAACTGCGCCTCTACCGAAGCCTGCTTGAGCTCTGCTTCTCTGAGTTTATGCTGGGCCAAACTCATTTCGGAGCTCTTCCAATTGGCGGCCAGGTGGCTCCCGGTGTTAATGGCGATAAGGGTGAAGGAAATCATGGTACTTACTACCCCCCATTGCATGAGGTTTTTAATATCTTCTGTAGAGGGATCACCTACGTGTTCCTTTTCGATAAATACGATGAAAGCAATATCCAGGAAAATAATGACCATAACGGCCAGCATATTGAAAAGTGCTTCGGTCATGAGGCGTCTCAGTGGCTGATCTGTCCAAGGAAGCGTTCTATTTAAGCGCGAATGAATGAAAATGGAAGCTTCTGAAACCAAAAAGCAGAACACCAACGACACCATCCATTCTGTTAAAAGTTTCCAAAAGCTCCTCTGAAAATATTCTTGCCAAAAGGTAGCGTAGGGATCTAACAAAAAGGAAACCAGATAAAAGAGGACAAAAGCCAGGGGCACGAAAACTGCTCGTTTAGCCTTGTTACTTAAAAATGTCCTTTCGGTTTGTGGCATTTATCTATAATGTCCTGTTTTGTTGCTACAAAGGTAATTGTTCCAAAGCGGGAGATGGCGCTTTTTCTCACTGAAGTGTAAAAATTCTGAACTCAAGCGAATAAACCGGTGGTTTAAATACCAGATTTAGATAGGTCAGCTACAACGCTCATGCAGACAGGTCTTTTGATGGTGGAGCATATGTAAAACATTGGCCAAGGGCAACTTAATGGAGGAGCTGATCGATAATAAATGGACAGAAATTTAGTGCACCTTTATTATTTCCCCTAAGCAACAACTCAACATCATAGCTTATTTGCTCCTTGTCCGCCACAACAGTACTTTCATCGACATGTTGATTTATTCGTAGACACACGGTATTAACGCCTCTTAAAAGCGCTTTTTGCTTATATATATTTTCATCAATAGCCGATACTTATTCAAAAGTCTGTCTGCACCACACGAACACAGGTAGTTCCCTTGGTGGTTGCTGCTATATTCTGTCGGGCAAGCCCGCCACTTCTTTTGCGTAGGACACCATTACTGCCACATTTATTTTACTTATTGATGATCAAATGTTTTGGGAAATGGGTTACATCTGGGCAGCAAACCTGCTCCATTACTTGCTTTAATTGACGTTTTAATATCGCCATGGCATGTTGTCCGCCCTGGTTACCCAAGGCAGCGGTGCTATACATAAATGTGCGGCCCAAGAAAGTAAAATCGGCACCTACGGCGAGTGCCCTTGCAATATCTGCACCCGACCTAATTCCACTATCCATCATTACCGTGAGTTTTTCTTTAAAGGCCAACAAATCCGAAAGTGATTTTACAGCTGATTCTCCAGCATCCAATTGCCTACCACCATGGTTAGAGACGATGATGCCATCCAAACCTAAATCAACCGCCAATTGGGCATCTTCGGCACTGGCTACGCCTTTAATGACCAATTTTCCTTTCCATTGATCTCTTATTGCGGCTATTCGTTCTTGATTTAACCTGCCGGAGAAAGTTTTGTCCATAAAAGCACCAAGCTGCTTCATATCCAATCCCTTTGGCAAGTAAGGCTTTAATGTTGCAAAACTGGGAACCCCATGCACCAAAGTTTGGAGTGCCCAGTTGGGTTTACCCATTATTTGGAGGATATTTTTGAGGGTCATCCGTGGCGGCATAGCCAAGCCGTTACGAATATCACGCGGCCTGAAACCAAACGTAGGCACATCAGCTAAAATGACCAGCACGTTGCAGTTCACCTCTTTCAATCTCCGGATGATGTCGTCACGCAAGGGTTCCTCTGCCGGGTGGTATAACTGATACCAAAAATCACCTTCCGTAATATTAGCTATTTCCTCAATTCCGCTGGTAGTCACGGTGCTTAAAATAAACGGCACGTTATGAGCTTTGGCTGCTTTGGCCAAAATATTGGGAGAATTTGGCCAAATTAATCCCTGCAAGCCTACTGGTGCCACACCAAAGGGTGCCGAATAGGTTTTTCCGAACAAAGTGGTGCTCATGTCTGTACCTTTATAATTGTTCAGGTAAATTGGTTTGAGTTGTATCTCCCTCAGTTCGGCCGTATTGCGGTACAGATTTACATCTTCATTACAGCCTCCATCTAAATATTCGAATGCAAAACGGGGTATTCTATTTTTGGCCTTTAGCCTCAAATCGTCGATGCCTGGATAAGCTTGATTATATGTTAAGTCCATGTTTAGTGTAAGTTATTGGCGCAACAGAGCTCTATCCAAGTGCACGTATCCTCCATCTACAAAAAGCAGTTGGCCTGTGGTATGGCTTGATTTTTCAGATAGTAAAAAGGCTACGGTATCGGCTATTTCGCTGGGTTTTGTCATACGATTTTCTAAAGGGACCCTGGAATTGATCTCGGCCAATGTTTCCTCGGCGTTGGGCAAAGTTTGTATCCAACGTTCGTATTGCGGTGTCCAGCATTCGGCTACCACTACGGCATTTACCCTAATTTGGTATTTAAGCAATTCTACTGCCCATTCTCTGGTGAGGGCATTGCGGCCACCATTGGATGCGGCATATCCCGAAGTTTCTCCTTGCCCGGTTACACCTGTTTTTGAGCTGATGTTCACAATACTTCCTTTAGTTTTTTTAAGATATGGAAGGGCGTAGTGGGCCAGCAAATAGTAATGCACCAAGTTATTATGAACGGATTGCATAAAGCTTTCGTAGTTTCCACTCTCCAGGCCCACGCCGTCGTTTAGCCCTGCATTGTTCACCAAGCCGTCTATTTTTCCGTATATATTTACGGCTTCCGAAACCACTTTTTCACATTCGGCAGGGTTTGAAAGTTCAGCAACGATGCTACTACATTTTCCTCCAGTTTGTGTAATTTCTTTTTCAAGCTTGTAGTTATCGATTGGGTTACGACCTATAATTACAGGAATTGCTCCTTCCGAGGCTAATGATCTTACTATCGCTTCACCAATTCCCTTGGCTCCGCCGCTTACTAGAACTACCTTATCCTTTAATTGTAAATCCATTTTCTAAAGATTATAATTGATAGCATTCCTTCGCAGTCAATTCAAAAACCGCTTTTCGCTGTAAATCTGTTAACTGATTAATATATTGCGTTACAATCTGCTTTGTTTCTGTATAGGTTGCAGCTAATTTGCATACCGGCCAATCTGATCCAAACATGATCCTATCGGTCGAAAAATGTTCAAACACGACATCCAGATAATATTTCAGGTCATCGTATTTCCAATTGGTCCAATTGGCTTCTGTAACCATCCCCGAAATTTTACAGTACACCTTTTGATGGGTAGCTAATGTTTTGATACCATCGTACCATGCTAACCAACCTCCATTTCCTTTGATATCGGGTTTGGCCATATGATCTAACACGAAACGCTGTTCAGGAAATTTTTCTACCAGGGCAATAGCTTCCCCCAGCTGATTTTGATGTATTAAAATATCGTAAGTATGGTTAAAATGGCTTAATTGAGCTATACCTCGCAAAAATGAAGCAGAATTCAGAAATCCCTGAGGTTCGGCCTGGGCGATATGTCGCCAGCCCTTTAATTTTTCATTTGCTGAAAATAGGGCCAGTCTTTCTGGTAAATTTTCACGCTGCAGGTCAACCCAACCTACTACCCCTTTGATAAAACTGTATTTTTGGGCCAGTGCCAATAAAAATTCAGTTTCTCGTTCACTTTGGTCGGCCTGTATGGCAACGCATCCGGCCATACCGTTTTTTAGCAATTCTACTTCGAGTTCATCTGGTGTAAAATCTGCCTGAAGTATTTCCATATCATCCGTGATCCAAGCATCTTTTACCGGATGATAGTTCCAGAAATGTACGTGGCTGTCAATCATTTTTACAAGCAAATATTTGATCCATCAGCAACCATTTTTCGCCAGGCTTAGCCATTGGCAGGGCCTGTTGGTATTTCCACATCAGCTGTTCCCATTCCATCACTTTGGGATTAGCCAAATCGGCCTTGGCTTTCGCTTCGAAAGAAAAAGTATCATCTACTTCCATGACCATGAATAAACGGTTAGCAATTCTGTAGATCTCCATATTTAAGATACCTGCAGCCTTTATGCTCTCCGCAATTTCTGGCCATATAGCCCGATGATAAGCTTCATATTCGGCTATTAGCTTTTCATCATCCTTTAAATCCAATGCCAATGCGTACCGTTTCATGCTATAATGGATAAGATTTTACTTCTTGTCTGCTACTTCCCAATCCGTCGATACCCAATTCTACCACATCTCCCGGTTTTAGGTACCACGGTTCTGGTTTTTGGCCCAAACCCACTCCTGCTGGCGTACCGGTAGTAATTATATCGCCAGGTAAAAGGGTCATAAATTGACTGATATAACTCACTAAAAAAGGGATATTAAAAATCAGGTTTGAGGTATTTCCATCTTGCAACAGCTTGCCGTTTACTTTTAGCCAAAGGCGAAGGTTGTGTACATCGGCAATTTCATCCTTAGTGGCAATAAATGGGCCTATGGGTGCAAATGTATCGCAGCTTTTGCCTTTTACCCATTGTCCGTTGCGCTCCAGTTGAAATGCCCTTTCACTATAATCGTTATGCAAAACATAGCCTGCCACATGGTCAAGGGCATCTTGCTCGTCTACGTAACTGGCTTTTTTTCCAATCACAACGGCCAATTCCACTTCCCAATCGGTTTTTGTACTGTTTTTAGGAATAATCAAATCATCATTAGGCCCAACAATGGCGGTGGTAGACTTGAAAAATAAGATAGGTTCTGTTGGTATCGGGGCATTTGTTTCGGCAGCATGGTCCTTGTAATTAAGCCCAACACAAATGATTTTAGATGGACGTGCCAGTGGGGCACCCAACCTTACCGGTTTTTCTACTTTTTCTAACCAGCCGCCTTCTACTTTCTTTTTTAATTCCTCAATGGCATTGGCACTAAAAAAATCTTCGTTATAGTCATTCACATAGGGAGCTACATCAAAAATATCTTCTCCAATGATCACACCCGGCTTTTCTTTTCCTATTTCGCCGTATCTAACTAATTTCATATCGTAATTCTAGTTGTTTAAAGTAGTAAAACCGCCGTCTATCGGGTAATCGCAGCCAGTAATAAATGCGGCTTCGTTACTGCATAGATACAATGCTAATGTAGCAACTTCCTCGGGTAAACCCATACGGCCTATAGGTTGCGTTTTCGACAATTTATCGAACATTTCGGCAATTTGTCCGGGATAGTTTTTCTCTAAAAATCCATCTACAAATGGGGTATGTACACGTGCGGGCGAAATGGAATTACACCTGATATGGTCTGTCAGGTAATCTTTGGCCACGCTCATGGTCATTGCTTTTACCGCACCTTTGGCCGTACTGTAGGCAAACCTATCGGGAATACCCACCAAAGCTGCAATGGATGCCATGTTTAAAATTGCCCCACCTCCTACAGCTTTCATTTTAGGAATGGCTGCAAATAAACAATTGTAAACGCCCTTTACATTCACATTCATCACCCTGTCAAAATCATCTTCGGAAGTATTATCGGCTTTGCCTACATGGGCAATTCCAGCATTATTCACTAATATATGAAGGTTTCCAATCTGATCGAACACATTTAACACCTGCGCATGATTGGCTACGTTACAGGCGTGTACCTCTACATTGCCACCAAACGCTTTGATTTCGTTTGCTGCTTCTTGTGCAGCTTCAACGGCCAATTCAATAATATGAACTTCGGCCCCTTGCTTGGCAAACAGTTGGGCTATGGCTTTTCCAATGCCACTACCGCCACCTGTAATTACGGCTTTTTTATTTTTTAGGGATAACATTTCTTTATTAGTTTCTTGGTTGTTTGGTTATTGGGCATTGGTTATCGACTATTTTTTTAAAGACTCACTCCTCTTTTCCAAGGAATAAAATCGTCTTGGTTTAATTGTACGGCTTTCGGAATTTCTTTCCCGCTGGCTACGGCTATACAATATTCCAAGATATCTTCGCCCATTTCGGCTATTGTTTTACGACCTTCGATCACTGCTCCAGCATCTATATCGATAATATCGGCCATTCTGATGGCCAAACTGGTATTGGTAGCTACTTTTATGGTAGGGCAAACCGGATTTCCGGTGGGTGTTCCCAGGCCTGTAGTAAATAAAATCAAGGTGGCGCCTGCGGCGGCCTTACCTGTGGTGGCCTCTACATCGTTGCCTGGGGTACACACTAAACTCAAACCTGCTTTGGTGGCGGGCTCGGTATAATCCAGCACGTCCACAATTGGAGAGGTTCCTGCTTTTTTAGCGGCCCCAGCGGATTTAATGGCATCGGTAATCAAGCCATCTTTGATATTGCCCGGCGACGGGTTCATGTAAAAACCTGAACCAACTTTATGCGCCAAATCATCGTATTCGGTCATTAACCTGATGAATTTTCTGGCGGTGTCTTCATCTGGCATTCTGTCGATCAGCTCCTGCTCTACGCCGCACAGTTCAGGAAACTCGGCAGCCAATACCTTTGCGCCCAAGGCTACCAGTAAATCGGCACAGTGCCCTACGGCAGGATTAGCCGAAATACCGCTAAAGCCATCGCTGCCGCCGCATTTAACCCCTACGCACAGTTTGCTCAAAGGTGCCGGCTTTCTTTCTATCTGATTGATTTCTATTAAACCTTTAAAAGTTTCCCTGATGGTTGTTTTTAAAAGTTCTTCTTCGTTCATCAACTGTTGTTGACCTAAAAATATCAGCGGCTTTTTAAAGTTGGGGTTTAAGGCAAGTAAATCTGTTTTAAGTTGGCTTGCCCTCAGGTGCTCGCAACCTAAACTAAGTACGGTAACGCCCGCTACGTTAGGGTGGTTGGCATAGGATGCCAACAGTTTACTCAGGGTATTGGCGTCTTGACGGGTGCCTCCGCAACCACCGGTATGGTTTAGAAACTTGATTCCATCCACATTTTTGAAAGGTCTTTCTACTTTTGAAGTGGGCTGAA
This sequence comes from Pedobacter nanyangensis, assembly GCF_003313505.1. Taxonomy (GTDB): domain Bacteria; phylum Bacteroidota; class Bacteroidia; order Sphingobacteriales; family Sphingobacteriaceae; genus Pedobacter; species Pedobacter nanyangensis. The sequence continues at coordinate 473,152 of NZ_QMHO01000003.1, forward strand.
GGTCTATTTCATATAAATCGCTACCATTTTGGTAGGCTTGCAACAGTGCGTGGGTATAGTTTTTATATTTATCGTCAACGGCATAGCCCAACTCCCTATAAAGTGTTTCTTTAATAATATCAAGGTTACGGTTTTCACAAAAAACCGTGGGAATGAACAGCCAGTAATTGGCTGTCCCCACCGTTCCATCGTCTCGATGGTAACCCAAAAAACTACTGTTTTTATATTTACTTACCTCTGGTGCTTCCCATTGGTAATCTGATTTTCTGTAGTGGTAGGGGTCTGCAGCATGTTTGGTGTTTTCAACCGTCATTCGGACACCGGCCTTTAATTGGTGTTGTACCTTACCTACCAGCACCCCGTACATAAACACTTCCTCGCCCTCATACATGTCGTTGATAAAAAACTTATGTTTGGCAGGGATATCTTCGAGTAACGTATAATCTACCCCTTGATAGTTCAATTCTGTGCCTTTTGCCAAATCGACCAATGCCACGAGCACATTGTCCTTATCATCAATTTTTAAAACCTTAGTACTCATCTATTTATTAAATGATGGCTTATAGCCTTTATATGCAAAATACAATACCACTAGTAAGCAAACCAAAGGTACCGAATAACCGTATTGGATGTTATGGGTAATATCAGCAATGTAGCCTAGCGCCAAAGGAATAACTGCTCCGCCTACAATTGACATGATGATTAAACTTGAAGCTGTTTTGGTGTCTTCGCCCAGATCTTTAATACCAAGGGCAAAAATGGTAGGAAACATAATGGAAATAAAAAAACCGATTCCCAACAAGCAATAGATGGTGTAGGTGCCACTGCCAAAAATGGCGACTATGGTGAGTATTACTGCTAGTAGGGCATAGATGGCCAACAGCTTTGGTGCTTCAATAAACCGCATAAAAATAGTTCCGATGATCCGTCCAATCATAAACAGCGCACCGTAAACCGCAAGATAATTGCTGGACGAATGGTGGTCTAAACCTGCTGCATTTTCGGCATACACCAAGAAAAAACTGCTGAAACAAATTTGTGCGCCTACGTAAAAGAACTGCGCAATAATTGCCCAACGGGTGTGTTTGATCTTAAAAATCTCTACAATAGATTTTTCTTTTACGGATGAACTTTGTGCTTTGATTTCGGGCAGTTTGAGGAAGATAAATATTATCGCAACTGCCAAAATAATGAGCCCCAGCACCATAAAAGGTGCTTTAACACTGTTCGATGCTTCTTCAATAAACTTTGCTTTAGTAGCGGCATCCATGTTTTGGATGCTTTCGTTGGTTACCTCTGTATTGGTTAAAATGGTGTATTTGCCAATGATGGGTGCTATTGCCGCAGCTATGCCATTAAATGATTGCGCTAAATTTAACCTAAACGAGGATGTTTGTGGTGGCCCTAAAACCGTAACATAGGGATTGGCAGCGGTTTCTAAAAAGGCTAAACCACTGGCCACGATAAATAAAGCCCCCAAGAAATAAAAATATTGATGGGTGTTGGCTGCAGGGATAAACAAAAAAGCGCCACCGGCAAATAAAAGTAGGCCAAATACAATTCCGGCTTTGTAGCCCCACTTTTTCATCATTATACCAGCGGGGATAGCCATTAAAAAGTAGGCGATAAACACCGAAAAGTCGACCAGTGAAGACTCTAAGTTATTGAGTGTAAATGTCTTTTTTAAATGAGCAATTAACGTGGGGTCAATGTTATGTACCAATCCCCAAAAAAAGAAAAGGCTGGTAATTAGTATGAGCGGAAAAAGGTATTGCTTTCGGGAAACTGCGGCAGTGGAAATTTCGTGTTCCGCAGAAGCATGTTCACTTAGGTTCATGTAAAATTTTAAATTTGGTTCAAAGCAAATTAACTACAAAAAAACTGTTAAAAGACATCTCCGATTGTCAATTTATTAAGCTATTTTGGCTATTATTAACAACTATTTTGACTAAAACGGCCAAAACTGTTAATTCCACATATCTATCTGTGATTGAAACAGGTAGCTTAAAGCTGTACCCATTTGATGGGTTTGGCGCAAAAAATAGCCAGCTGCAAAATGAGCTGGCTATGGTTAAAATGCTTAATTAACGGCAACTACAACTGATGACACGCTATCATTAAAACTGATATCGGTCAGGCAATCTTCATCTGCGGTAAGTGTAACTGACGTACCACCAAAGCCGTCGTTTTTATATGAGGTAATTTTTAATCCCGCAGGTACTTTTACGGCCGAAGCATCATCATTAACAAAGCCCAGGGCTTCAAGCTGTGCCTTTGTATAGGAGCCAACAGCAAGGGAAGCGCTCCAGCCGCCATAGTTGCAATTTTGATAAAGGGTAACCGCCGTTGGTGCTGTACTACCTGTAGGAGCTGCCTCGGCATACGTGGTTGCAATTCTGATACGCTTAACAAAGTGGGTAGCCTGCGATTCATCGCCACCGTACACCCCCCATTTAGGATCGCAATAGTCGCTATCCAACGTCCGGCAATAATAACGCTGGCTTCCGTTGCTTAAGGTTTGCTTAACGCCGTTGTACCAAAGCTCCACATAACCTGTTGAGGCGCTGTACGAAGCATTGATACGCATGGTAAAATCCAACCAAGCACTTGTAGTTAACGGCGTAGACCACAATACAAAAGCGGTATGATTGGCATCAAAATACTGCAATTCGATGTTTCCGTTTTTGGTTCTGAGCATTAAAGGATGATTGGCCAACGAGCCTTCCGTTGGGTAAGATTTCCATTGCCAAATCGCATCGGTTTTAAGGTTAGTTGGCATATATATCTTACTTCGCCAGCCCACATAAAATGAGGTTCCTTCGGGCGCACTAAAACCTACCGATCCATGCCCTTCGGCACGGTGGCTACCCGCTGGTTTCAGAAATTTCCATACTGGTGTTCCTGTTTCGTCATTGACCACGGTAACGGTACCGCTTTGCTCCACATTAATTGCTTTCCATACCGCAGCACTGCCAAGAGAAGCATCTCCGTTATGTAAAATAGATTGGGTGGTGATACCGCCAGATGTGTTTTTTGAGAAAGGAGCTTTCTTCTCTTCCAGGGCATCGTTTTGCGTTTCACCATTTTTTTTACAGCCACTTTGAAACATAGCAAGGGCTACAACAATTGCAAGAATGTTGATTTTTTTCATGATTACTGGTTTTAAATATTTGGTTATTAATTAATTGAATAGGTTAATTGCTTTTCAACAGACTTACGGTTCTATCGGCATTTAAAAAAGGTTATTCTATTTCCAACAATCTGTGATGAAAAGTAAGGGAGGCGGTTATATTCGGGAGGGAAGGCTCATAGGGTCAATACAATACATCAACCTTAGAGCATTGGCATTTAACGTGAGTTTACTATGTGTCTATGTGTTTGTATTTATTAAAAAAGAAATATAACCACATAGACACATGGGGGTTTATTATTGTAAAAATGCGGCGGCAGTCCATAATATTGGTGCTTGCCCATGCATATCGCCTGTGATGCGTTTACGGTCGAGGTAGTATTGCAAATCGTTTTTCTTGTTGGTGCCTTCGCATACATCGCTTACCTCGGCATTGGCATCAATTTTAGAGACGAGGGCCAACCAAGCTTTACGTGCCGCAGGTGCATACGTTTTTTGGGAAAGCCAGCCATTTTTTACGCCGGTGACCATGGCGTAGGCAAACATGGCGGTACCCGAGCTTTCTTCCCAAGAAGCGGGCACGTCTATCAACTGGCGCCACATTCCAGAATTGGTTTGGTACTTAAGCAAGGAGGCCATCATCGTTTCGTAACCCTTCAAAATCCGAGTTCGCTCAGGGTGATTTTTAGGAAGGGCAGTGAGTATTTCGGTCATCCCTGCGGCCATCCATCCATTTCCCCGTCCCCAAAAGAAAGGCACATCTGGTGCGTGATAAAATAGGCCATTTGTTTTTTGCAACGAATCAAGGTACACCACCATTTCTTTGGCAGCTCGATCCAAGTATTTTTTTTCTCCCGTAGCTCGATAGGCCTGCGTTTGCAAGGCATTGATCATGAACATATCGTCAATCCACATGCGGGTTTGCCAAGTAAGCCCTTTGCTATAAAACACATGCGATTCGGGCACTACTCTTTTGCCTTCGGGTGGGCCCCATTGTTTATCAGCTATGCTTTGGCCCATTTCTAGGTATCTCTTTTCTTTGGTCTGCTTGTAAAGCTCTAAGGGTACGGTCCCAAATACACAATAGTCTACGTGGTCTGGTACAGGTATCATCGACGCTTTTTCACCAAAAAAGGGCTCAAAACGTTTGGCCAGTTGCCATAACAGTTCATTACTATTGCTCTCTTTAGCAAACTTTAATGCGCCATACCATGCACAGGTTTCGGCATAGGTAATTACTTTAGGGGGTGTTGGCCTTCCAAAGTTGGTATGCGGCGTTACGATAAAACGATCGGCAACCCGCTTACCTATCTCCGCTGGAGAGGTACCTTTCGGCCAGTTTTCAAATTCTTTTACAGCTTTCTGTGCCTGTGCGGATATGCTGGTACCTATTAACAGCATCATCCATAAACCAATATTTTTCTTCATATTTTAAATACTTGATGTCGGTAAAAAATCTTCCCTATAAGGACTAAAAACATCGATCAACATGCCTGGCTCCAAACAAACACAGCCATGTATTTCGTGTGGGGGCACATAATAACCATCGCCTTTTTTAATGATTTTTTTCTCCTTGCCAATGGTCATTTCGAAGATGCCGCTTTCTACATACGTCACTTGGGTATGGTAATGCTCATGCAGTTGTCCAACGGCGCCCGCTTCAAATTTCACCTTTACCAGCATTACGTTTTCGCCATAGCCGTAGCATTGTCTTTTGATACCGTTTCCTAAATCTTCCCAGGGTATTTCTCCATCCATTTGAAATAAGGCTCCTTGTAACATATTATTGATTTTTAAATAGTTGATAAGATTTTCTATGGTTTTGTGTTGACGTAACTGAGGTGCGGCACGCTGTTTTCATAAATGAAGTCAGCAATTTTAGCAGGCTGTTCTATTGGGAAATGGTGGCCTGCTAAGGTTTGCTTGCCCAATGTCATTGGAATAATGGTTGCCGGGCCGCCTTTTAAAATATAATTATGCACTAATAAGAGTGTATTTTCGGCGATGGGCACAATGCCATCGTTTAGACCGATTACATGCAGTATGGGCACCTTGAAGGAAGCTAGACGATCTAGATTATCTTTGGGCTGATCATCGTATTGTAGTGCCTGTTCTTCTGTAAAACCATACACTTCGAGTAATTTCTTCCAGTCCGCTGCTGATCCTTTACCGGTTCCCTTACCGCCTGGCCAGCTTTTGAAATCGCAAACCGGGGCTTCGGCGTAAATACAGCTCACCCTATCCGGATGTCGCTTTGCCCAGCCATACACGTATAATCCACCGCGACTAATCCCTTCTAGTGCTACCTTGGGTGCAAATCCTTCCTTTGAGATGAGGTATTGGTAAAACTCGTCCCATATGTTTAAGGCTTTGGCATGACCATAAAGATCATTGGTATTGATGTAGGCTACATGAAAACCTCTTTCCAGCAATATGCTATCTGGTTGTACATGCCAATCGGGAAAATAGGCTTTCCAAACCCAGGGTTTACCTGGCAAAGCTTTTTTAGGGGCAATGATCCAGGCGTTATAACCCTTGAACTTAAATTCATTTTTTTGGAAATGACGCCACTTGCTTTCTTTTTCTTCGGTTAATGGAGATTGGGCCATCACCGGCAAAACAAAACAGCCATAAATTAGGAGAAGATAAAAGCGTTTCATAACGAATTATTTAGCAACATTTTTTCCTGTTAGCCGCAAGGTAAGCTGTGCCTCGAATAACGATTTTGGCAACACTTGTTTACCCTGATCTTGATTGATGCCTGCATTTTCGAAAGTTACCTTGCGATCAGACTGAAAACCTACCAAAATAGGCTGTGCAATGGTGTAGTTTCGGCGTTTATGAAGATCCCAGAAATTGTAGTGTTGATCTTTTGCTGATTGATGCTGAAAATTCCATAGCACCAAATGCTTGCCATGATGCGGGTGACCAGGTTCAGGGCCGCCCAAGTTATAAAAAACACCACCCTTAATGTCATCGTACAAAGTGGCAAAGGGTTGTCCCGAGTGGATATCGATGTTTTGATCGCTGCCCAAAGTACATTGCGTAATTACGGTACCCACTGCGCTATAACCAGTTCCAGCACCGTGATGTTGTGCATCGTTGAAGTTGCAGTTTTTAATCAATACGCCATACCCCGTGCGGGCATGAACGGAGGCGTGACCTTTTTTTCCCTTAAAGTTGACGTTGAGTACGCTTACCTGATAACCTGAACGGATAAACAGTCCTTCGTTCCAATCGCGAAATTCGCAGTTTCTCACCCAACTGTTCTTTACGTATTCCATGCCTACGGCTTCCCAGGCATAATCGTGAATGGCATTTTTATGGTGTACAAAATCCTCCCCATAGGTTTTCCAGTTGCTGGTAAATAAAATATCCTCCACGCCGCATTCTTCCATGTAGTTGTAGGTAGCTAATTCAAATGCTGCGCTTTTAACCATCCTTAAATCAAAGTGCAAGGGGTTTTTAAATTTCACCTTGTTTCCTTCTATCTTTTCAATGGTATGAATTTCGTTGATCAGCATCCCGCCTTTATCGCCAAATAATCTCGACCACTCTGGCTTTAACTGTAGCGGTGCAAAATAAATCTTGGTAAATTCTTCGCTTTTATGGCGTATCACCACATCCTGTCCTACTTTTAAGGCCGAAGCCTCTGCCACTTCTACCCAAAAGCTTTCTCTATCGGCATCTTTGATGATGGTGGTTAACTTTTTTGCACTTAAATCCGTTGGTTTAAACTGAATTTGGCGGCCATTGATCCGCATTTTATCTTGATAAATTTCTGTTCCTCCTGCGCCGCTACCACTGCCCTTTAAAATGATGTTGCTTTTAGAAATACGGATAAATTTTGTGCTATCTGTGTCGGCAGCAATTAAAAACTTCCCCGATGGAAAAAATACCACTCCGCCATCTTTGTTTTTTTCGGCCGCATCAATGGCTCGTTGGATGGCCTCATCATCATAGCCTGCATCATTAGGTTTTGCGCCGTAATCAACCACGTTAAATACCTTTTTGCCCGAAACCTCTGGGATTGATTTTTCGGAGAAATGATATCCCGCAAAAGAGAAATCTGGCAGTATCGGCGTTTTTCCAGATTGCTTGGCGGCCACAAAATCGGCCCACAATGGAGATACTTTTTGGGCAAAGGTAGCGCTACACAATGCCAATATTGACATGGTTAAAAAAAATTTTTTCATAAAATCATTATCGGTTTTTAATCTATCGCTCCTGTTTTCATTTTGCTGGTAGGTTTTAAGGAACTTCCCTTTATTTCTCCTTTTACTTCTAATTTAACCACGGTAGCAATGGGATCAATTGCCTGCGCTGGAACCTCTATCGCCACCGCATCGCCTTGGGCATAAGTTTTTAATTTTGCTCCGTTACTCAACAAGGTTGCAGCTACCACTGGATGTTTTAGTTGGGGGATGATCAGTTTTCCATCTTTTGGCCAATCAAATACGGAAAGATATAATTTGGTCTTACCTTTTTCAGTTTTTTTGGTAATTCGCCCCCAGGGCACCACTGGCAATGGATTGGCCGTTGTGGCATAAATTGCTTCGTGATTAACTTTCATCCAACTTCCAATTTCCTTTAACCGGTCTATACTTTCTTGCGGGAAAGAACCATCGGGCTTTGGCCCTACGTTAAGCAGGTAATTCCCTCCTTTTGAGGCAATGTCGATAAGGTTACGGATCAAGGTTGATGCGGGTTTCCATTTATGGTCAGATACACGATAGCCCCAAGTACCGTTCATGGTCATGCAGGTTTCCCAATACTGTCCATCCAATTCGCTCTGGTCAGGTATTTTTTGCTCGGGAGTTTTGGTATCTCCTGGAAAGTTTGGTCGTTTCAATCGATCATTGGTAATAATTGCAGGTTGTTTTTTAAGTACTTCCTGAAGCTTTAATGCGGCTTCATCGGTCATGTTGGTAGGCGTATCCCACCAAAGCACGGCAATATCACCATAATTGGTCATCAACTCTTTTAGTTGAGGTACGGCCACATCATCAATATATTGATCAAAGGTTTTTGTTTCCTGTACAGGATCCCACTTGCCTTTATGTGCCGCAGTATAGTTATCAATGTTGGTGCTGTCGGGATTAGGCCAACCTTCCCGCATCAATTTACGAGCTACCGAGCCTCCTGCATTGCCCCAATCTTGCGCTTGCGAATAATAAAATCCTAATTTTATCCCGTATTTCTTACATGCTTCGGCCAATGGTTTTAACAGGTCTTTTCCATACGGTGTGGCATCGGCAATGTCCCACTTGCTAGCTTTTGAGTTGAACAGCGCAAAACCATCATGGTGCTTGGCGGTAATTACCAAATATTTCATGCCCGCATCTTTGGCCATTTTCACCCAAGCATCGGCATCGTATTTTACGGGATTAAACTGCTTAGCGATTTCTTTATATTCGGCTACAGGTACCTTCATCCTATTCATGATCCATTCGGCGCCACCTCTAGCTTGTTCGTGACCTTTGTACTGTCCGGCCATTTGCGCATATACACCAAAGTGGATAAACATGCCGAAACGTGCTTCGGTCCACCATTTCATTCTTTCTTCTTTGCCAAGGGCTTGTTGCGCTTTCGCTAAAGGGGTGATGAGCATTAATACCAACCATAATTTGCTTATTCTTTTTAACATGATGATTGATTTGATCGTGATGATATGATGTTTTGTCTTCATTACTAAAACTTATTTGCTTGATATTGCTATTTTATGGGTCATCCATTTTGGTCCAATATCCGTATGCTTCAAAATGGATAATTGCGACTCGCTCAATTGTGCGCCTACATCTTTTTGCTTGATGAAAGAAAAAGTACCCCTAAATGCGCCTTTTACCGGGCTTGAAACTTCTGGTTGCCAAATCAGCCCATCCTTTTTAAGCTTGGCATCAACCCCTTTAAAACCTTTTAGAAGCTCAATAGCGGTTGATTTATCGTTAACTAAATTTCCGTCGAAAGTTACGTCTGCCGCTGAATCTACCATGGTTACTGTATTAGTGGAATTGCTGATTAGGTTATTGGCTACGACTACTCTTTGTGGTGGCAAAATACGATCTGCATTTTTTCCAGCTCCAATGGAAAAGGCCTCTTTACAATCCACCATGGTATTGGCTACCACCGTGGCATCCTTAACCTGCCAATGGCTCACCAGTTGAGGGTTTGGCAAACCATCCATCACTGAAATTGCGGCCCTTAAGCCTGTGCCCGTTAAGCCCTGCAAGTAATTATTGTACACCTGATGATGCTCGCCAATAATTCTGATTCCACCGGTATTTTTAATATTGTTCCCGATAAAGATATTTCCGAAAACCTGGTTATAATTTCCATGGCGTAAAGTCAAGGTGCCTACGCTTTCGTAAAAAAGGTTGTTGGAAATGGTGTTACGACAAGATTTTACCGAAACAATTTCGGTTTCGCCATTGCATTGCGCAAAAATGTTCGACTCTACTTTGGTAAACGAATCGTACATTGACCAAGTGCTGGTTCCAATACGAATGGTTTCACCACCGTTGCCGTCAATGTCTGGCCGCGGTCCAAAATAATTATGATCTATTTGATGATGGTTAGGCTTGGCCGAAAGCCATACCACTAAGGTAGGCCCCAGATTGGTTTTCCCTTCAAAATAACAATGGTCTACCCTGTTACGGCTTCCGTACAACGAAACGTAAGTATATTCTTTAGTCTTTTCGCTAGGGTTAAATTTTACCACAGCGGAGTTGGTTAAACGACAATTGGATGATTTCTCCGTAAAAAGGATCACATCTTCGCCATTGGTTGCGCCATTTATAAAGTTCAAGCCCTCCACCACCAACCAAGTGCCGTCTATCTGAATGGATGACTTGCCTGTCAGATTTATCAACGGAGCATTTTCGGCGCTCAATGTGATAGGATTTTTACTGGTCCCTTTCCCCTTAAAGATCAGTTGTTGGTCCTGCCAGTTGCCATTTTTAAGCATCACCTTGTCACCCGGCTTTAGCGTTAGCTTGGCAAGCTCGGCAGCCGAAGTAATGGAATAATTTTTGGCAAAGCCTTGAAACGCCAAGAAAATTAAACAGCCAGTTAAAAAAAACTTAAATCTCATATTCGGTTAGTGGTTAATGATCTAATGATTATTTCAGGTTTTTCTTTCTTAGCAATGCTTCCAGGTAGTAATAATCAGCATAGTTTAAAGGTACATCTACCTCAAATTTGCCTGGTTTTGAACCCGTACTGTGCAATAAAATGAAGCCAAAGGAAGAGCCTACAGGTGCTGTATATTTGGTAGCCAACGATTCGAGAATTTGATCGGCTTTTTTACGATAATCTTTTCTGGCTTTGCTGTATGTATTTAGTTCATACAACGCTGATGAAATTAAGGCTGCAGCAGAGGCATCTCTAGGTTCGTTAGGGATTCCAGGGGCATCAAAATCATAATATGGCACCAAATCCTTAGGCATATTGGGGTGATTGAGGATAAACTTTGCGACATTTTCTGCTTGTGCCAAGTAGCGTGGGTTTTTGGTATAGCGGTAACACATGGTGTAGCCATATAGGGCCCAAGCTTGCCCACGTGACCATGCCGATTCGTGGCTATAGCCCTGGTGCGTATTCTTTTTAAGCACCGCTCCTGTTTTTGGATCATAATCAATCACATGATAAGAGCTGTAATCGGCACGAAAGTGATTTTTCATGGTGGTGTTGGCGTGGCTCACTGCAATTTTGTAAAACGATGAATCGCCAGTGAGCTTGGTGGCTTCGAACAACAGTTCAAGGTTCATCATGTTGTCGATAATTACTGGGTTTACCCATTTATCGCGGCTGTGGTCCCACGACAAGATGACCCCAGTTTTAGGGTTAAAGCGTGTAGACAGTGTTTTTGCAGCGGTGATGATCACGTCACGGTAATGAGGATCATGGGTTAAACGGTAACCATTTCCCACACTGCAATAAATCTTAAAGCCCATATCGTGTGTGGTTCCGTTGTTTTTTTCCTGTTCCACCTGGGCAGTGAATTTCTTCGCAGCGGCTTTCCAGTGCTCGGTTCCATAAAATTCATCTAAATACCACAAAACTCCGGGGAAAAATCCACTCGTCCAATCTCTGGATGCTACAAGTTTGAGATGCCCATCTTCAATGGTCCGTGGCGAAAAGAGTTGAGGTTTTTGGGGATCTTTTGCTTTTTCTACCTCTTTTAAAAGAAGGTCTGTTTGGGTTGCCGCATGCTGGAAAGCTTTTTTAACATCTACCTTCTGTGCAAAAACAGCAGTCTGCAATCCTAATAAAACAATGGCTACGGCTAGGTGTCTAATTTTCATCTGTAATTTTTTATGATTAATTGATCGGAATCAACTGAACTTCTAAGAGCTTCATCAATTCGCTTTTTAAAATGGTATTGGGATTAATTTCTATGCGATGTAAACCTTTTGCCAATGGTATTTCGCCAATCACTTGTGTCACTACCTTCGTATCGCCAATCAGTACCTCTTTTTTAAAATCCTGTTGGTCTATTTTAAAATTGTAGCTGCCGCCACTTTCTTTTCCCGCTAGGTATTTTATCTCTATTTTAAATTTTTGTGCTGCGCTTGTTCTGAAAACCCAACTGACCGATTGCTCCTTTTTCTCCCATCCTTCTACATAAAAACGGTCGGTTTTCCCATCTCCAAACTTAAACCCTTTGCTTAGGTTGGCATCAAAAGCCAGCAAGCGAGTTAAAGGGATATTGGTAGCCACGTAAGGTACCTGATCCGTTTTAAGGGGTTCGTTTAAGCGCAAGGTAATGACCGTGTTGGCGGTGTCTGGAGCTTGCTTGGGTACATCAATATAAAAATCACCCTCCCCTAGGGTTTGAATGTGCAAGTTTGATTTTTTAGGGTCAGCCAGTAGATAAGCCTTACTTATTTTCGATTTTATACCACCAACATATAATTTTCCATCCTTGGGCCAATTAAAAACATGCAGGTAGATTTTATTGGCATTTTGCGTAGTTACGCCCCAATTTTGCAAGGGCAATGGTGTTTTATTTGTTTTGTAAATACTTTCTGCATTTTTACCTACCCATTTTTCTATACCCGCCAGTATTTGCAGATCCTTGGCATCAAAAGTACCATCTCCTTTGGGCCCAATGTTCATCAACAGGTTTCCATTTCTGGAGGCTGCTTTAGCCAAAAGCTGAATCAAAAACCCTGGCGATTTATGCGAATGATCGTATTTGCTATAACCATAGGATTCGTTAGTGGTTGGAATAGCTTCCCAATCGCCTTCCACGGGATAAAATTCAGCAGGTCTATCTGCGGTATTTTTATAATCACCAAAATTGGCACTGGCACTTCTTACCAACCTTCCATTCACCACCACATTCGGGTCTGTTTCTCTGATGGCTTTTAAAATCCGAATGTTTTCAGAAAGTGGCAACTTCTGTGGCGTATCAAACCATAAGATATCTGGATGGTATTTTGTAAGCAACTCTTTAATTTGCGGAATAGCTTTTTCATCTACATATTTAACTGCCTTGGGCAACAATTCCGGATGTTCTACATACCAATTTACACCGCCATACAATCCCAAATCGCCCCCCGGATTTTTATATTCCCAATCATTCCCCGGCGCATTTGGATGTTCCCAATCAAAGGCATGGGAATAGTAAAAGCCAAACTTCATTCCGTGATTTTTAGCCGCGGCGGCCAACTCGGCTATGGGATCTCTTTTAAAAGGTGTTTGTTTAGCGATATCGAAATCACCCACGTTTGAGGGATACATCGCAAAACCATCGTGGTGCTTGGCGGTAATGATAAAATAATTCATTCCCGCTTTTTGAGCATCCAGTATCCATTTATCGGCATTAAAAAGTATGGGATTAAACTGATGGGCGATATCCAAGTACTCTTTTCTGGTAATTTTTTCCTTGCGCATTAAATGCTCTGCATAGCCACCTACTTTTTTGCCCTTCCACTCGCCGGCAGGTAAAGAATAAATCCCCCAATGGATAAACATCCCAAATTTGGCATCCCGCCACCATTGAATGCGCTGTTCATGTGTTTTCATGGAAGCGGTCCACCAAGTGTTAAGGGCTTGATCAATGGCTTTTTGATCGCGTTCCTTTGATTGGTTGAACATTTCCTTATCCTCATCGCCCGCTACCTGACCAAAAGCCAAGCTGTTAACCGACAAGCCTAATAAACAGATAAGTAGTTTTTTCAGTTTCATTGTTGATGATGAATTAGCTATAGCCAAATTAACGGGTTACGAATGGGTAGGTTTCTAATCACTTCTTCCACCTTTGGCTCGTGTTCCAATGTTTTCCAAGTGTTTAACCAGTTGTTATTTTGATAAGCATTGGCACCCATTAGCAAAAAAGGTTGTGCTACTGGCCAATTTTCCCAATACATCACATCTTTTGGGTAAGGCCATTTGGTTTTATCGGCCACAAAGGGATAAAGAAATGCGATACCCTTCTTGATCGATTTTCCATCGGCGGTTTCGTAGTTCCATAAATTGTCATCCTTTACGGATAAAATTTGGCAGATCATACTCATGGCATCGAGGTTAAAGATGGAATAACCATAAGGCTTGGTACGGGCCAGTTCTAAAGGGAAGCTGCCATCAGCCGACATTTGATTGGGCAGCAATACATTTTTATAACGGTCACGACAAAAATCAAGTAGTTTTTTGTTTTCCGTTAATTTGGCAAATGAGGCCACCTGCATGACCCAACAAGTACCGTGGTTATTTTTTGCATTCAGTTCATCCTTACCGTATGGATGGGTAGTTAACCAGTGGAGATAATCGGCAAACCATTGCTTTAAATCCTTAAGTGTAGAAGCTTGGATAGCTGATTGCATGACTAATATGCCCTGCGCTACTTCCATTAAATGGATGGTATCGATAATGCCAATGCCGCGTCCCGTAAACCTGCCCTGTATGGCTTGGGCATATAACAAATTGGGATTCATGAGGGTTGCGGCATCGCAAAACCAAGCTTTTAAGTGTACCAATGCACCTTCTACATATTTTTTATCGCCAGTGAGTTTGTAGGCCGATGCCAATGCCCCCACAATACGGCTAAATCTGATCATGGCCAATCGATGGGCCACAAAAATATCGGGATTGGTCATACCATCTTTTTGAACATAAGGTCCCGATGGATTTTGAGGATCTGGCCACCAATAATCGCCTTCGGAAAAGAAATCGTGCTTACCTCCAGCACTTCTGGGCGAGCTTTGCGCCGTTACCGTGACGGGTTGTTGTTTCAATGCCCAAGCGGCTTCCTTTAGGATTTGTTTTCGTAATACCTTAGCAGCTTCGTCCCTATACGATTGAGCCAGAGCAGCGTTTGAAACAACCACAACAAAAAGGAGTAAACTATATTTAAGCAAAAGTCGCATCATGATTTAGTCATTAAGGTCCAAATAATTTTCCCTAAGGTATTAGGTTTATTTTTTTCGGGAGCCGAAATGTTTCCTTTTATTCCATTGGCGGTGCGCTGAATATTGATTTGTCGCCAGCTGTACTGGCCTTTTTCATAATTGAAAGTTTCGCCATCATCATCATACAAAAGATATTGACCAGGTTTTTCTCCATAGTAACGAATTTCAAGGTCAATTTTCTCACCCGATTTTGGCGCATGGAGCATGGCGGGCATCATCGGTATAATTCCGCCATCTTTTACATAAACAGGAATTTTATCCAAACCTGGTGTAACGGTAATTACGGTACCTTCTCCAGCAAATTCGCCGGTGTAAAAGTCGTACCATTTACCTTTTGGCAACACTACCTTTCGGGTAACTTGTCCGGTAAACATTGGGGCCACCAAAAGATATTCACCTGCCATATATTGGTCTTTAATTTCCTTGGAAACGGCTTCGGCATAAGGATTTTCTTCGAGATTTAAATTGGCTTTTTCTGTGTTGAGTTGCTGATTAAAGCCATCTTCCAAATTCATTGCCCTAAAAGGCGGCGTACCTTCAAAATGGTATTTTGCAAACTCGGTATACCAGTAAGGCATCATTTGCATCCGCAACAGGGCGAATGATTTCACCTGCTTTTCTACTTCGGGATAACTCCATGGCTTGGTACCGCTAGACCAGGCATTGATCATGGCCATGGGCGAAAATACATTGGATTGAAACCGCCGCAACCATTCCTCGCCAGTTTTGGAGGCACGCACTTCGGGGGTCCATAGCACGCCTGCAAAACCACTGTTAATTAATGCGGTGATAAAATCTTCATGGTTGTAATAATCGTTATAAAGCACATAAGGAAATGAGGTTCCTCCTCCATTAGATGCTCTTACCAAACCAAATGTGCGTTGGTTACGTTTTTTAAAAATCTCGGCAGTGTACCGCTGCATTAACAATCCATAGGTTTGTCGCATTTGCTCGGCGCTTAAACCCGATGGGAAAGTTGCCACATCTGGCCACAGGTAATGGTCGTAACCATCCACTTCATCTATTTTATAGCCACTTACGCCTATTTCTATTTGATTTTGCTGCAATTGCGAAAAAAACAGCGCTCTTGCCTTGGGCAGGGTTAAATCTGGAACCACACCCAGCCATACCGTGTGGGAACTTGTCAGTGGTAAAATTTCTTTGTAAAATGGTGCATCAGGAGAAACATAGGGATTGAGCCACAAATTAAGTCTGATACCTTTGTTCAACATATCTGCCACAAACTTTTGAGGGTTTGGAAAACGTCCCATATCCCAAGTAAATGTGCCAGGATAGGCTTTGCTTTGCCAACCAGGTTCTAAGCCCACAAAATCAAGCGGATAACCTTTTTCCTTAAAGGTATATATTTCTTTTTCTACTTCGGCAGCGGTAAACCTGGTCATTACTCTTTGGGTAAAACCTAAACCCCATTTTGGAGGCAGGTATCCCCCACCATTAAAAAGATTATACCTTTTAATGGCATCAAGCGGTTTTGGTCCAGCAAATACATAAATTTCTACGCCAGCAGCGGGTACCTGAAATTCTACAGCATCGGAATATGGCCTCGAAGCCCATGTTTTATCGGTGTTTCTATCTTTTGGCGTAGGAAAATTCTCACTGTCTTTTCTTACGCCCGTTCCGGCCCAAACTTTAAGGTATCTGGCCGTATTGATAAAAACACCATAGCCATTGGAGGAGATATAAAAGGGTGTTGGCGCATGGGTACGCCCATTATCTTTACCGCCATAATGATCTACATGCAACTCAAGGATTTTACCTCTTTGGTGTACGGTTTGAAAGTTAAGTCCAAAACCATAAAGCTGCTCATTTTTTTCGAGCGGGAAACGCAATTGGGTTTTCCCATCACGTAATGAAGCCACAATATTTTGCTGAACAAAAGGAAAATCAGCCTTCCCCAACTTGGTTAAAGCTTCCATATTGGGTGAGGTTCCAGCTGCTTTTAAAAGATCGTAAGCCTCGGGGCTACCTACTACGCCTTTCCATACGCCGGGCATTACTTCAGACCAAGTGATACTTTGCGAATTGGCCTTAAAAAAATGCGACAACAATAGTGCAATACCTAATAGTATTCGAGCAGCTTTCATGGTTTAAATATTCGGTTAAAATTTGAGATTTTGTTTCCCTCTTATTGCAAATAAGCAATAAATAATGAGGTTTTATTCTGTCTATTTACCTCATTATTCAGCAATTTTACCATTGGATTGACCAGTTCAACCTCATGTTGGTTTATTCCATTGATTTTTAGTCCAGCGCTTTATTTTACAGGCACAATGGTATAACTTTTACCCTTCTCCGTTTTAAAACTAATGGTGTAGCCTTTATCAGTTTTAATAGGTTGAAGCTTTGCATTGGCATTTTTTTGATAAGATGGTTTTTCGAAATTCTGCATTAGGGCATTTACTGGAATAGCATTCGTTTGATTTCCTGTAACTTCTACCACCCGTACCTGGATGGGTGTTCTTAAACGGCAATTACCTCCTATTATCGATTTGATCTTTGCTTGGGTAAGCTTTCCATTTTCCCAGGCGATTGCTACTTCGAAATTTCCCCTGGCCTTAATGCCTTTGATAGATCCAGCAGACCAGGCATCTGGTAAAGCTGGCAATAAACTGATTTCGCCCTCATGGCTTTGCAACAGCATTTCTGTCATGCCCGCTGTACCTCCAAAATTACCATCGATCTGAAACGGTGGATGTGCATCAAAAAGGTTGGGATAAGTGCCACCGCCACTCATTTGTCCGCGGCTTTGCGTAGGATCGATATAATTAAAGGCAGTATTTAGGATATTATAGGCATGGTTTCCATCTTTCATCCTGGCCCACCAATTGATTTTCCAAGCCATAGACCAACCTGTGCTAATATCTCCTCGATGAATAAGTGTTTGCTCAGCAGCAGCAGCCAGTTCAGGGGTTTGCCGTACGGAAATCTGGTTACCAGGAAATAGGCCAAACAGATGCGAAATATGACGATGCGTATCTTTTGGATCATCCCAATCGCCATACCATTCCTGCAATTGTCCGTACTGGCCAATATGATAAGGGTATAACTTATTTTTAGCGGCTTCGAGTTTAGCGCTAAAAGCAGCATCAATATTCAATATTTTGGAAGCTTTGATACAAGCGGTAAACAGTTCGCGGATAATGGCCATATCCATGGTGCTTGCCAAGCTCAACTGATATTCCTTGCCCTTGATTTTTACGGTATTTTCTGGAGAAGTTGATGGGTTGGTGACCAAATAACCCGTTTTTGGATCGGTAATGAGCCAGTTTAACAGAAACTGCGCTGCACCTTTCATGAGCGGATAAGCTTCTTTTGAAAGGAAATTTTTATCTCCCGTAAATTGATAATGCTCCCACAGATGGGTACTGAACCAACCGCCGGCCATGGGCCATGCCGACCATCGTGGTGCGCTTTTAGGGTCCCAATCGTATCCGCCTGGTGGCGATGTTTTGGCCCAAAGATCCGAATTGTGGTGAGCTGTCCATCCTTCCTTAATGTTGTAGTTTACCTTAGCTGTTTTTGCGCCGTTAATGGCCAGCTCTTTCATAAAATCAAACAAGGGCTGGTGACATTCGGAAAGGTTCGTGTTTTCAGCCAACCAATAGTTCATTTCGGTATTGATATTGGTGGTATAATTGCTACCCCAAGGCGGGATCACCTTATCGTTCCAAATGCCCTGCAAATTGGTTGGCCTAGAGCCAGGACGAGAGCTGGCAATCATCAGGTAACGACCAAATTGATAATACAATACCTGCAATTGATGGTCGCCGCCATTTTCCTTGAATTTTAAAAGGCGTTCGTTCGTTGGGCTTGCCGAAAAATCTTTTTGGGTTTCCAATTGAAAAGAAACCCGGTTAAATAAACTTTGATAATCGCTGATATGGGTGTTTTTAATTTGTTCGAACGATTTTGCAAATGCCAACTGCATTTTGGCCTTGGCCTCAATCGCTGGATCTTTGCCTTCAAAACCTGGCGACTTGTCAAAACCATTGAAACTGGTGGCCTCTGATAAATAAAGCGTCACTGCATTGGCATCTTTAATGGTCAATTGTTCGCCATTTGCCTTCACACTACCACCATCAAGCTTCACTTTTACATGTATTTCAAAATTCATTCCCTCTCCTTTTTCGTTGTCATCATAGGCTACTTGAAAAGGTTCATAATCTCTATTTGCCACATGTTTAGGTGCTTTTCCCTTTAACAAAAGATAATCATTGGCTGCAGTTGTGGTTTTGTAACGCAATAAACTGGTTAGCCCCACCGAAAAATTGAGCGCTCCTTTTTGGTCGGCGGTTAAATGCACCACCATGATCTTATCGGGATAGCTTACCAAGGTTGTTCTGGTATAGGTCACATCCCCCACTTTATAACGTACCGAAGCTACACCATTGTTAAGGTTTAAATCGCGGTAGTAGGTACTTGCTATTGTATCTTTTAGGTGGTAGTTGATGGCCAAATCGCCCAATGGCAAATACCTTGCTGAATAAGGCCCCTGCATTTTGCGCCAAAGCGTAGTAGCCTTGGTATAATCGCCTTCAAATATCGCTTTGCGCACCTTTGGAAGTATGCTTGGCCCATCGGGGTTATTCCCCGAAGTTGGGTAGCCCGACCATAAGGTATTATCATTAAGCTGATACCGCTCCTTTTTGATCCCGCCAAATACCATAGCCCCTGTTTTGCCATTACCCAACGGCAGGGCTTCTTCCCAGGCTTTTGCTGGTTGGTTGTACCAGAGTTTTAAGTGTGGATTTTCTTGTGCATTGCTAGCAAAAAAGCAACAAATTAGCGTTAAAAGCAGTAGTCGTTCCATCAATAAAAGTTTAAAATTTACAGCCGTCAAGAAACTGTTCAATTTGGTTATCCATTGGAGAAATTTATTGGGCTACGGTTAATTTATATCCGTTTCCCCTCTTACAAAGAAAGGAATAATCTTTTCTGGATATTCTTTAAGATTACCCGAATATTCAACAAAATTGGCATTATAACCGAAGTATATATTATTTTACAGTATATTTATTTGACCAAATATAATTACTGACCAGATGAAACCGCAACTATTAAAGGTCTCGACGGGACCTGCCCAATCCTTTAGTGTAAGGAGAGATGTTGTACCCTACATGAACAACAAATGGCATTATCATCCAGAAATAGAACTGATCCACCTGAAGAAGGGTGTGGGCACACAATTTATTGGCGATAGCATTAAAAGTTTTAAATCTGGCGACGTGATTTTAGTAGGGCCCCACTTGGCCCACTATTGGAGATTTGACGACATTTATTTTAGTGAGCAATCCAAAACTACTGCCGATGTGAGGGTAGCTCATTTTAGTGAGAATTTTTGGGGCGATCAATTCCTGAACCTGCCAGAAAACAAGGCCATTAAAACCTTGCTCGAAAACAGCAAAAGGGGCTTGCAAATTAATGGAAAAGTTAAAACACAGGTTTCGGAATTATTAGAACAGATGCTCGTTGCCGAAGGCACTCCTCGGATCCTATTATTGCTGGAAGCGCTTACACTCATTGCCAACTGCAACCAAACCGTAAAATTATCGTCCATTGGATTTAAACAAGACTATGATGAGACTGAGAACAACAGGATAAATGCTATTTACGATTACACGCTTGAGAATTTTAGGAGAAAGATACATCTGGAAGAAATTTCCAATGTGGCGGTAATTAGCCCTAATTCTTTCTGTAGGTATTTTAAATCTAAAACGAAAAAAACCTATTCCCGATTTGTAACCGAAATTAGGGTTGGCCATGCCTGCAAACTGTTGATGGAAAACAAGCTTAACATGAAACAGTTGTGCTACGAAAGCGGTTTCAATAACCTGGCCAGTTTTCACAAATATTTTAAGGTAACTACTGGCAAAAGCCCCATGAATTATCAGAAAGAGTTTATGTCTGGCGCTAACCAATAAACCAAAAATGTAACTTCATAAAAAAGCGGCGACCTTCATTTGAAAGTCGCCGCTTTTTTTATATCCTCTGAGTTCGGCTCGAGAAACTACTTTAATTGGACTTTTATGCCAAAAACATCCATTTTCTGTTACTATTTTCAGTTCTGTCGCTTCGCGGACAAACTTTTTTCCTGTAGATGAAAAAAGTATGCAAAAAAATCCACGGCTGCGCCCTGTTCTGTTAAAGGAACAAGCAAGGCTAATTTGTGCATCCCGAACAGGCCAAGGCCGATTTTAGTAGAACGGAGAGGGTTTGCTAAGGCTGGAGATCATGAAAAATAGCCAAACGCTTATCCCAATCCCAAACTCACGTTAATCTACTAGCAGGAATTACAAAGAAGGCAGAGAAGGCGCTACAGATGCTCCAAAAACATGCACAATCCCATTTGTTGCAATGTATCCCGCACTCCTAGCATTGGTTCTGTTATTGTGTACAATAGGTGCCAAATCACTATTATTCAATATCCTTAAATAGAAATTACCATTCTCGTCAAAACCCTTACCGGCATTTGCATAACCTAACATGGTTGAAGTTGACAGGGTTGCCCCTGCAGGTAAAATTGACTTAATGGTTTTATTATTAGCGTTTAAGTTGTCGAAATTATGTCGCCCCTGCCCAATCAGGTATAAAAAATAGTTTTTTACATCTTGTTTAGGGTAGTCGCTCCATTTGGTGGCAGGCCTGGTGATAGGCTGCCCAGTTGTAGGATTAATTCCCGTAACAATTGGAAAATCGAACCATAATCCGGCAGTTGGAATATTACTGGTGGTAGTGGTCACACCTGCTGTGGTTTTGGTTGGCAGCACCCTAACGCCATCATTATGGAGGAAAAGAAATGTACGGTCTGCTTTTTCATATTCGGCCAAATCAATTTCTGCATACTCGAGCCCCTGTTTCATATACTTAAACACCGTATCATCTGGCAAGCCTGTTGGTTGGCTCCTATTTTCGAGGAACTGCCGTGCCGAAATGCCAATATGCGGATCAAGCGTTTTCTTTATATATTCATAATCTTTTTGGCGTTCCAACCCAAATAACTTTTTACAGCCACTTTGAGTAAAGGCCACAAGCAACAGTGCTATTGCTGGCAACAGGCTATTTTTTAAGGTTTTCATATCAATTTTATTTATATCAAATTTGATCATTAAAAATTATATCGATTTATTCACCGTAACCTGGATTTTGTACCAGTTTTTTATTAGAGTTCATCACGGCTCTACTGATTGGCCACAAAGATCTTCTCAAGTCTCCAAACCCTATTAAGTCGGTGTTACCGTTTCTGGTCTGGCGATCGATCAATACAGGATCCATCACTTCCTTAACTTTATTGGTCCTTACCAAATCAAACCAACGCTTGCCCTCTCCAATAAGCTCGTACTGGCGCTCCTCCAAAATTGCGTTTTCCATTGCTGTTTGCGTGCTTACTTTGGGATCGGTTGCTAAATACTCTGGTATGGTGGCTCTTTTTCTAACATAGTTCAAATACTTAAGGGCATTTGGCAAATCACCGCTACCATTCAAAGCTTCCGCATAAAGCAGATACATATCTGATAATCTGTACATCACAAGGTATACAGGTGCCTGTTGGTTGTAAAACTGGTTAAGCGCTGTGGTTGAAGTTGCCGCCGTTGGGTTGACAGGACTTGCGTAATATTTCAGAAAACGGTCCCTGTTGTTATTGGCCGGATTAGTAACGGTATATAAATCTAGGGTTTGCTTTGGTCTAATATCAGTATTAGGACGAACGGTTTGCGCATGTGGCAAGAAGTACTTAGTGTACAATAACGGATCAACCTGAAAAGTTTTGTTATTCTGCGTAAAAGATGTAACGTTACAAGCACATCCGTTGGCCACAAAATCCCAGTGGATTGACCAAATGGTTTCTGTACTTGTAGCTGGTGCGGTAAATATGCTTTTCCAGGTAGCGGTGGGTTCCAAATTTACTTCAGATACACCCGCATAGGCAACACCTTTAGCAGATCTTGCTTTGAATAGATTTTTAATCCAGATAATTGCATTGGGATAATCTTTTTTCCACATGTAGGCATCGGCCAGTGCGGCACATACTGCCCCCTCGTTAATGGTGTATATTGTAGGGTTTTGGTTTTTCACCATCAAGTCGTATGCAGTGATTAAATCTTTGATGACTACTTCATCCAAAATTTTAGCTGCTGGTTCGCGAGGCCGCTGTGCATCTACTTGCACATCCTCATAGGGCTCTAGCCAAATAGGTGCATTGCCCCAAACCCTTACAATATAAAAATAACAGATGGCACGCATGGCATAAGATTGGGCCAAATTTGCGTTTACCACGGCCTGGGTTACGTTTTGATCTAGTGCCATTACCCCTGGAATATATTTGATATTGCTATTTGCTCTAGCAATAACGGTATAAAGCCTAGACCAATCGGTATAGATATTATCTGGCGTAATGGCATTCATGGCCACCTCTGTAACATGGGTGGTGGTGTAGTTCAAGAACCTATCGAAGTTATCAGATCTAAATTCTCCCCAATAATGATAGCGATCTAAGTATTGGCTTTCACCAACCATGGTTTGTTGAAAGGAGGAATACATACCCGAGGTTGCGGCATCTATATCCACTTTAGATTTATAAAAATCAGTGATTTTAACTTCCGACACAGGTTTTTCGTCAAGAAATTTTTTACAGCTGCCCATGGTTACACACAGCGTAATGAGGCAAGTATATTTTAATAATTTTATCATAGCTCTACTTATAAAGTAATATTTAAACCCAAACCTAATTCTCTTCTTCTTGGATACCTACCCGTATCATCTCCTGGGGTAAGCGGGTTCCTGGTACTAAATTCTGGATCGTAGCCTCTGTAGTTTGTCCACGTTACCACATTGGTACCGTAAACAAATGCACTTACCCTACTCATGCCCAATTTTTTAGCTGTTTTAGCATCCAAACTATAGGCAAGCCTCATACTGGCAAGCCTTATAAAAGTGGCATCCTCCAGGTAAGCACTGTTGCCGTGTTGTTTTAAATTTCCGCGGCTTGCTCGGTTAGGGTAATAAGGATATTTAGCAATATCGCCTGGCTTTTGCCACGAGTTATATAAAACGTCTGGATTACCCGGCCCGGTTGCCGATGGGTTATTGGCATTGTATAACAAGGTGTTATACACTTGCCCGCCTACAGAAGCGTTAAACAAAATATTGAAGGTGAACTGCTTGTAGGTAAAATTGTTTCCAATACCCAAATTGTATTTAGGCTGTGCATTACCAATTACATGGCGATCACCATCGTCAATTAAACTGTCACGCTGTATGTTTGCCCATTCGGTATCGCCACCCACCAGTTTACCTCCCGGATCGTACATGTTGTGTACGGTACCCGTATAAGGTTTTCCGTTAAAGGTATATTGTGCTTTTCCGTTCACATACAATGGCTTATTATCAGGTCCTAAAACAACTGTCAGTTTTTCCCAGTTATCGTTATAAGCGTTAGATTCATTCCATTGATAAACTCCTAAATTCTTCCATCCGTAAAAATCACCAATTTTTCCACCCTCTTGTACATACCATTTGTTACCAGCAACAAATGAACCTGCGCCAGCTAGGTCTTTAATGGTACCTCTTTCGAAATAGATATTGGCATCAACACTCCATTGGAAGTTCTTTTTTGAAATTGGGGTTCCGGAAACGGATAGCTCAAGCCCTTTGCTGGCAATGGTTCCCACGTTTACAATTACCGTAGAGAAACCTGTTTCTTTTACCAGCTGACGTGGATATAGCAAATCTTTCGATCGTTTTTCGTACACCTCACCTGTAAAAGACAACCTGCCTTTAAAGAAAGCAAGGTCTAATCCCAAGTTGGTCTGGATTCCTGTTTCCCACCTGATCAAACTATTGCCAAGCGTGGTACTATAAGTAGCCCCTGGAACGCCGTTGTAGCTGGCATCAAAAACAATTTTATTGATAAAGCCGTAGTCTTCAATCTGGTCATTACCTACCCGTCCGTAACTTGCACGAAGTTTTGCGTCATCCAAAAACTTGTTAGACCATCCCATAAATTGCTCCGCAGAAAAACGCCATGCCAAAGAGCCTGAATAGAAAGACCCTCTTTTATTTTCGGGACTAAATCTAGAAGAGCCATCATTACGATACACTGCACTGGCAATGTATTTGCCCTTGTAGTTATAATTCACCCTCGCAAAAATAGCCTGATTTGTATTGGCCGTACCATTGGTATAAGTGTTGATGGCGGTTAAGAAAGCAGGAAGTGCCACGTAAATTTCCTCACTCACCGAGTTTAAGTACTCTAAGTGAAAAGTATTTTGTTTTCTGCGAATAGCATTTGCACCTAAGGTTGCACTAATATTATGGTCGTTAAAACTTTGGTTATAGTTAAAATACGTTTGAGCCTCGTATCTAAAGCTATTTTTCATCTCATTGATCCCATTATTTGTATTTTTATTAGCGCTTACATAACGTGGGGAAAAGAAAGTACTTTGCGGATTTTCGTAAGCTAAATTGAAAAGCGTAGTCCACTTGATATGCTTGGTCAAATCAAAATCAACTTGGTTGTTCACTTGGGCCGAATAGGTTTCTGTTTTATTGATTTCGTACAAAGCATTGGCCAAAGGATTTCTTTTAGAAGCGATATAACTCGTCAAAGTTCCGTCCGGATAGTAAATTAAGGAGTAAGCTGGTCGATCAAAAATAACGTTCACCGTTCTAGCAATCGGGATTTCGTTTTTCATTTGGTAATACAACGAAACATTGGCCGTGTATTTCAATTTAGGCATGGCCTGATAAGAAATATTTAACCTCGACTGCAATGATTGTGCATTACTGTTGACCACGATGGATTTATCGTTGATGTAGTTTACGCTGGCATAGAAATTAAAGGTTTTAGAAGCGCCGGATAAACTGGTATTTACCTGTTGGCGGTGTCCGGTGTTGCCCAACAATATATCCTGTAAATCATTATCGGCATTTAAAGCGATATTTAGCGAATCGGCATTGCTTCCCGCAGTGGGATTTGTGGGGGCTTGTAATCTACGGAAAGCCCTTACTTCTGCGGAATTACTTTGCGGCAATTTATGGGCAAGCTTGCCAAAAAGGTGGGTGTATTGTGCCTCAAACTTCGCCTTACCATCGGCACCTTTTTTGGTGGTAATTAAAATCACGCCATTGGCTGCTTGTGCCCCGTAAATGGAGGCCGATGCCGCATCTTTTAAAATCTCTACACTTGCAATATCCAAGGGGTTAATATTTCTACCATTATCGGTAATTACCCCATCAACCACATAAAGTGGCCCAGCACCTCCGTTTAAGGTAGTTACCCCTCTAATTTGAATGGTACCTTCGGCGCCAGGGGCACCATCGGTAGTTACCAATACCCCTGAGGCCTTGCCTTGCAAAGCAGTTAACAAATCAACCGGTTGCCTTTGTTCGATATCTTTTGAAGAAACGGAGGATACGGCAGAGG
This sequence comes from Pedobacter nanyangensis, assembly GCF_003313505.1. GTDB lineage: Bacteria > Bacteroidota > Bacteroidia > Sphingobacteriales > Sphingobacteriaceae > Pedobacter > Pedobacter nanyangensis. The sequence continues at coordinate 499,136 of NZ_QMHO01000003.1, forward strand.
TCAAATCACTTTTTCTTACTTTTCCGCCAAAACCAGTGCTGATGACCACTTCATTAAGCTCATTGGCCGACTCCTGTAGTACTACGTTCAGCACTGAATTGTTTACAGATTTTTCAACGGTAGCGTAGCCAATTAAGCTGAATACTAAAGTAGCGTCTTTGGCCACTGTAATAGTGTACTTTCCGTCACCGTCGCTCATTGCCCCGCCAGCTAAATTTTTAATTTTAATGCTTACGCCTGGCAAACTTGCGCCAGCGGCATCTTTAACCGTTCCACTAACCTTTATTTGGTTTTGATTTTGAGCCGATACGTTCAGATTGACCAATGCGCATAATCCTATCATGATTGCACATTTCATCGAAACAGCCCATATAGAGAAACTTTGGGTAAATTTTCCTTTCATATATGAATCAATTTAAATTAACAGAAATAAAATCTTGGTTGGTTTGCCAATCATTGCAACGGTTTACCATTGAAATTGGACAGGTAGGGCGCAAATAGCCAGGAGGCCATGAGTGGGTCTGTACTTTCATATCTTTTAAGTTTAAATTTGGTATCTGCAAGTAAATGATAAAGCACAGATTAACGGCTATTTTAATTGGCGAATTATTCAACAATTTTGGCATACTCATCTTTAGGAAGCCAACAAACAACCAACAAGCTTTGCAATAAAGCTGATAAGTGCCCTAAATTTCTCCCGTTTAGTGCCAATTCCTATCATGGTTCAACCTCTCTTGTAATTGGGGGAAGGGATGATTTATATTTAGCTGATGGTTAAACTGCTACATCTGCGCTAAAAAAAGTTGTACTTGTTACAACTAAAAGTTGATTTGACAGATATGCGTCCGGATGGGCAGATCATCATTGATCCTACAAAAGATATTCGAAAACCGACTACCGTTTCCATGGAACATATCCCAAATGGGAAGAATTAAATACTGCTTTTTGCATTTCCGTTAAAATGCAATTAAACAAAAAACCCTCCAGATGGTGAATCTGAAGGGTTTGATCGACTGTCGTCTGTGTCGGGGTGGCAGGATTCGAACCTACGACCTCCACATCCCAAATGTGGCGCGATACCGGGCTACGCTACACCCCGATGGTGGTATCACCTTTTTCCTCTCATTTAATCCTAGGATTTCTTGACGAGGCTGCAAAGATAAACATTTTAAAACACCAAGCAAACGATTTTAAAAAATGTTTTATCCAAAAGCATTTTTTAAGCCTCTGCCCTTTGTTTGGCCTTAATCCAATACAACAGTTCATGGATAAAAACGCCAGCCTTCTTATCCATTGCTTCTGGATCTGCAGGCACACCCTCTTCGTTAAAGGCCTTATCAATAGTAGGTACCGGGAACATGGCCGGAACCATTAAAGCACCTATTTTCCATAAACTGAACTGCAGCGAAGTAATCACCTGGGCTCCCCCAAAAGCACCTGCCGAAACCGTGGCAATAGCGATAGGCTTGCGTTTCCACTCCGCATATAGCAAATCAATCACATTCTTTAAACTTGCAGGATAACCGCCGTTATATTCAGGAGTAACAATAATTACCCCAGTGGCTTCTTCAATCTGCTTGGCAAACGACAACATCTGCGCTGTAGGATTTTCAATAAAGCGTAATCTCTCCTCAAAAATAGGGAAATCATAAGCATCCAAATCTAAGATGGCCACTTCCGCCAGTTGCCTATCTTCTAAAAAACGTTTAAAATACAAGGCAACACTATGACTTTTACGCCCTCTCCTAACACTCGCTGAAATAATGGCAATTTTCGACATTTGATTTTGAATTAACAGTATACCGCTAATTTAACCAAATATCCCATGGGTTGTTTGATAAAACTTACTCCCACTTAAAAGTTTTTACTGCCACAGCGTAAATTCCTATGCCCCAAAGCAACATGATCAATATCTGCTGCCTTACGTCCCAAAGGTTAGCCCCCTCAAAAGCTACCTTACGCATCGCATCATTCAAGTAAGTTAAAGGCAAGGCCCTGCTAATAGGCTGTAACCATGCCGGAAAGGCATTAATGGAAAAGAAAGTACCCGATAATAAAAACTGCGGCAAGGTAATGATGTTGGAAATTGGCGGAATGGTGCTTTCGCTTTTAGCCAAACCAGATACCACAAAACCAAAACCCATAAACACAATTACCCCGATAGTGGCCAACACCAGCATGTTAAATACCGTGAGCGCCCCATTAATCAAGGTAAATTGGAAACAAAAATGCCCAATGAGGATGATGAACAACGCACCTAATAGCGCAAAGCCAATACGGGCAATGGCTTCACCTAGCACAATACTTGAGCGCCTCACAGGTGTAGCAAAAAAACGTTTGATCACCAGGTTTTGTCTTAAGGCAAAAAAGATAAATGCCGTACCAAACACCCCTGTGCTCAATAGCGAAAAACCTAGCTGTCCAGGTAAAATAAAGTCAATGGTACGATGTAATCTGCCAGTAATGGTTGTTGCCCTAATTTCGGTAACGGCTGGCTTTTGGTTCACCGTGTTTAATTGCTGGGCAATATCATTCAGTACCGAGCGCAGCACATTGCCATTGGTTAACGAAGCCGAAGTATATTTCACGTTGGTAAAATACGCAGGCAAACCATTAGGGTTTTTCTCTACGCTAATCAAGGCATCGTAAGCCCCTTTTTCTAAGTTTTTATCAATATTTTCTTGCGTATCGTTTTTGGTTAAACGAATTACGCTTGTTTTTTCCAAGGCAACAATCACGGGATTGTTCAAATCAGAACCAGGCGCAACGGCAACATCCAGCTTTATGCCGCCACCGCCAATAAAACCAAACACAACGATGAATATCAAAGGGAAAGCGAGTGTAAAAATCACCGCCGAAGGACTACGGGTAATAGACCGGAAACTTGCTTTGGCCAAGGCCAAGGTAGCTTTTGTATGATTGTACCCCCCAGCCCCTGAATGGGAGTTTGGTTTTTTATCTTCTATATTAGTCTTCATGATTATAAGTTTGTATATTAAAAGTCCCCATTAGGGGATTTAGGGGTTTATTCTCTCCACTCTTTGCCCGTAAGGTTAATGAAAACATCTTCCAAATTGGCAGCTTTCACTTCTTTCTTACGTTCGAAACCGCTGGCAATTAAATTATCGATCAATTGATCTGGTGTATCCAAGGCGATAATCTTTCCAGCCTCCACAAAAGCTACCCTATCGCACAACTGTTCGGCCTCGTCCATGTAATGCGTAGTTAGCACTACCGTAGTGCCACTGTTACGGATTTCGCTGATCAAGTCCCATAAATTTCTGCGGGCCTGCGGATCCAATCCCGTAGTAGGCTCATCCAAAAAGATAATCTTTGGCGAATTGATGAGTGTAGTGGCAATAGAGAAACGCTGTTTCTGTCCGCCAGAAAGTTCTTTATATTTCGCCTTGGCCTTATCCTGCAAATTCACTTTGGCCAACATCTCCATTGGGCTAATATCTACACCGTACAATCCTGCAAAAAGCTCCAAAAGCTCTACCAAATTCAAATTGGGGTAATAACCTGCAGCTTGTAATTGCACGCCTATAATTTGCTTAATGGCGCTGGCATTGGTATCAATGTTCAAGCCATCAACGGTTACCTCGCCACTGGTTTTGCTGCGCAAAGTCTCTATAATTTCCAAGGTGGTAGTTTTACCAGCGCCGTTAGGCCCCAGTAAACCAAATATTTCGTTTTCATAAACATCAAACGAAAGCCCTTGCACCGCTTTGAAGTCGTCGTAATGCTTTACTAAGTTGCTTACGCTAATAATTGCTTTTCTGTCTGTCATCAGTATAAAAGTAAGAAGCTTGCGCTAAACGCTAAATGTTTTTCCGCTAATTGGAATGATTATGAGGATGAAATGATGAATTAGCTCGGCAATTGGTTGTTTTGTTTTGGTTGTTTACGTTATTTAGGAACTCCTTCAAACCAAAAAGGATGCTTGCTGAACAAACATCCTCTTATTATTTGATATGGTAAATGCCTTATACCTTCGGCCTTCTACCCGCTAACCTCTTCTTACCAAACTAAATCGCCTTTGATCATGCTCAAAAAGTCATCAAAAAGATAACGAGAATCGTGTGGGCCTGGTGAGCTCTCTGGATGGTACTGTACTGAAAAAGCTCTTTTGCCTTTCACGCGGATGCCTTCAATCGAGTCGTCGTTCAAGTTCACGTGGGTAATTTCCACTTTGTCCGATTGTTTAACCTCTTCAGGAATTACCCCAAAACCGTGGTTTTGAGAAGTTACCTCGCAGTGGTTTTTAATGATATTTTTAACCGGGTGGTTTAAACCACGGTGACCGTTAAACATTTTCATGGTACCAATACCGTTAGCCTCGGCCAACAACTGGTGACCTAAACAAATCCCAAACATGGGTTTATCAGCCGCTAAAATTGCTTTTACCGTTTCAATCGCATAAGGCATTGCACTAGGGTCGCCAGGGCCATTTGAAATGAAGTAGCCATCAGCGCCCCAAGCATTCATTTCTTCGAAAGTAGTTTTGGCAGGGAATACCTTTACGTAAATTTCTCTGTCGTCAAAATTGCGAAGGATATTCTTTTTGATGCCCAGATCCAAAGCAGCCACTTTAACTGGCGCCTCAGGATTACCATAGTAGTAGGCTTCTTTGGTACTAACTACCGACGAAAGTTCCAAACCATCCATCGGCGGCACCTCTTCCAATTTTTTCCTCAACTCTTGCAAATCCGTAATTTCCGAAGAGATGATGGCATTCATTGCTCCCTTGTTACGGATGTGACGTACCAAAGCTCGTGTATCAATGTCAGAAATACCTACAATATTTTCGCTCTCGAAACTATCCTGGATCGACTCCGAAGCTTGTTTTCTTGAATAGTTGATGTTGTAATTTTTGCAGACCAAACCCGCAATTTTAATCCCGTCAGACTCCACCTCATCACGGTGCATCCCGTAATTACCAATATGCGCATTGGTAGTTACCATAATTTGCCCGAAATAAGAAGGATCCGTAAAAACTTCCTGATAACCTGTCATGCCTGTGTTGAAGCAGATCTCACCAGTAGTAGTTCCTATTTTTCCAGCAGCCTTGCCATAAAAAACGGTGCCATCGGCCAATAACAAAATCGCTGGTAACTTAGTGTAGTTAGTCATTTAAATTACAATAAAAATTGGGGATAAAAAAAGACAATAAAGAAAGAGAGTTTTTAACGGACATACCGCTTTTCCTAGATGATAAAACCTGCTGTTTGAACTCTCTCATTTCGGAGTACAAAGGTATGTCTTTTACATGGTTTTTTCAAGATTTTTTTCAAAAAATTTAGTCGCCGCTTGGTTTTTTAGTTGGCTGGTTTTTTGGCACGGCCAGCATCTACACTCAAAACTCATTAAATTGTTATGCTTTGTTCTTTAATCCTTGTTCTTTATTCCAAATAATAAACCCTAATTTTGTGTACACTAAAACAAAAATCATGTCGGTAAACAAAGAAATAAAGCGTGTAACCACGCATATTTTACAGGAGATGAAGCAGCGCAAAGAAAAAATTGCCATGCTTACCGCTTACGACTATTCCATGGCCACCATTTTAGATGACGCCGGCCTAGATGTTTTATTAGTGGGCGACTCGGCTTCTAACGTAATGGCCGGGCACGAAACCACCTTGCCCATTACCCTCGATCAAATGATCTACCACGCCCAATCAGTGGTGCGTGGAGCACATAGAGCCTTTGTGGTAGTCGACCTCCCTTTTGGCTCCTATCAAGGCAACTCCAAGGAAGCGCTCAACTCGGCCATCCGCATCATGAAAGAATCTGGTGCACATGGCGTAAAGCTCGAAGGCGGAGTAGAAATTGTCGAATCCGTTCAGCGCATCATTACCGCAGGCATTCCGGTAATGGGGCACCTGGGGCTCACCCCGCAATCCATCTATAAATTTGGAACTTATACCGTACGAGCCAAGGACGAAGCCGAAGCCAATAAACTCAAAACAGACGTGCTGGCCCTACAGCAAGCCGGGTGTTTCAGCATCGTACTCGAAAAAATCCCCGCTAAACTGGCCAAAGAAGCCACAGAAAGCCTACAAATCCCGACCATTGGCATTGGCGCTGGCCCCCATTGCGACGGACAGGTATTGGTGGTAAACGACATGATTGGCTTAACCAAAGGTTTCAGGCCCCGCTTTCTACGACAGTACCTTAACCTGTACGAAGGCATCAAAGAAGCGGCACAATCTTACATCAGCGATGTAAAAGCCAACGATTTCCCCAACGAAAAAGAGCAATATTAAACTGGATAAAGGAACAAAAAGCAAGCAATAAAGACTTTTCAGAAAAGCAATTTCATGCTCATCGGTTAAATCAGCCCCGCTTTTTGTTCCAACCTTTTTGTGATTGCCATCCTAAGTCTATCGAAGGATACCACAAAAAGTGTTTCCACTACAATCGGGTTTATCCCACAAAAACCACTACTAAAAACAAACGACTAATCCCCAACCAATAAAATGGCCATTACTGACGCAGATATCCTTTACGAAGACAATCATTTAATTGCCGTTAATAAAAGAGCCGGAGATATTGTACAAGTTGACGAAACTGGCGATGAGCCCTTGGACGAACAGGTAAAAAAATACCTCGCCGCCAAATACGATAAACCAGGAGGGGCATTTTTGGGCGTGGTACATCGCCTAGACAGGCCCGTAAGCGGTCTCATCCTCTTTGCCAAAACCAGTAAAGCCTTGGACAGGATGAATGCCATCTTCAAAAACCGCGAAATCAAGAAAACCTATTTCGCCGTAGTGCGAAAAAAACCTGCCAAACCGCAAGGCAAACTGGTAGATTGGCTCATTAAAAACCCCAAAAAAAATGTAGTTACGGCATACGACCATCAGGTAAAAGGAAGCCAATACTGCGAGCTCGACTATCAATTGTTGGCAGAACTGGATGGCTATTATTTACTAAGGGTAAACCCACTTACCGGACGTTCACACCAAATTAGGGTACAACTTTCCAATATGGGCTGCCCTATTGTAGGCGACAATAAATATGGCTATCCTCGTGGCAGTAAAAAAGGCAGTATTTGCTTACACGCACGCCAGCTGGAATTTATCCATCCCGTTAAAAAAGAGCCTGTAAAAATATTTGCCAAGCTCCCTAAAGATGGTTTTTGGGAAAAATTTGAGAAATTTTAAACCACATTTAAAAAAGGACAAAGAAATTGAACAGATGAGCTTTGAGGAAGCGATAGCCCTAATACGCACCAAAAATTAAGTTATCGCAAAGTAAATGGCATGATAAACCCCAATCAGCTCCGTTCAGATTGCTTTGTTCCTCGCAAAGCGTGAAAATTGAGCAAATGTCTTTAAACATCAAAGCCGCTGCTAGCTTAACCAACACATATACCCGTAACATGATAATTGGCGCAAGCAATTTAACCTGGCAATATTAAAATCCTAGCAACATCCGCTATTGCTGCTTAGGGCAGCCTACTTGCAAGCAATTTTTTCAAACACCAAGGCTTGGCTAAAATCTATTTTCTTGAGGTCTTTGAAGCGGGTTTGCCCATCCTTTTCCTCTATCTCGCCAAAGCCTTCTAAAAGCTGGTTGCCTTTTTTAAGAAACGCCACTTGCCGCACTGATTTTTGCCCTTCTGAATTAAAGGTATAAGTGGCAATCAAGGTATCTCCGTGCATTTCCCCTTCTATTGTGCCCATATTTTGATCCTTTTCAAACCATTTGTATTTCAATTCGCCAGTTGAAACAATCCCTGTGGTCATCAAAGTAAGTTCGGCGGTATCTTTCCCCTTAGTGTACACGTAGCAGCTTTGTTCGGCAACAGGAATATTGGTGGCCGAGTCTGTTTGTGCTTGGTCGCCCGTAACTTTAGTAGTTTGCGTACATGCACCCAAACAAGCGAGCATGAACAATCCAATTACAACTTTCATCATCTATCTCAGTTTTAGCTGATTTAAAGAACACCAAAAGGTTGTAAAATGTTTCAAGAGGTTTTTTAAATGTGAGGTAGCTTTATGATCTGGGCACCTTAGCTGGGTATAAAAACATAATACCATTTAAACGCCCGCCCTTCGTTAATCGAACACAACAATGCGGTGTTTAAATAGGCACATACATCTGTCCAAACCCCGATTAATTACTTTTCCACCCTCAAAATAGAGCCGCTGGCAATGGTTTGGTCATGATCCATTTGGCAGATCCTTTCTCCAACCGAAACAGCATTATTCAGCCCGCCATCAGTTTTCAAGGCCACAAATCGTCCCACATCTTTAAAATCATCTTTATCAGTTTTACGAATTTGCGTCTGCATATCGGTATCCACTACCCCAGGGGCAATGGCCAGCACCTTTACTCCGTTAGCCACATCCTGTTGCTCCAGTGCCAAACTTTGTGTGAGCATATTTAAGGCTGCCTTACTTCCACAGTAAGTTGACCAACCGTAATAAGGCTTCAGGGCTGCACCAGAGCTGATATTCAGAATTGATTTCGCCGCAGGCAGGTTATTGGTAAGCCTAATGAAGGCGGCGCTAAGCATATAAGGGACCATGGTGTTTAGCTTAAAAACCTGCTCAACCACTTCTGGTTCCAATTTCTCCAATGGTCCAATTTGGCCCAATGTTCCGGCATTGTTAACAAGCGTAATTTTGGAAACATCATGGGCGCTAAACAGCTCAAAAACAGCCGCAAGTTCTTGTTCAACTTTATGGGTTTGGGTAAGGTCTAGCGATATTTGCGTAACCCCTTTAGTACTAAGTTCAGCATCTATGCTTCTTGCTAACGAAAAAACACGCGCTCCCCTGCCCAAATAAGCCAGAATAATTCCTTTCCCTATTCCCCTGCTACCCCCAGTAATAATTAAAATTTGTTCCATTAACAGGCCATTTCCCCAAAGTTAGGAAACCTCGGCAAATGCTGATGAATTATTCCTTTTTCATTAGCATAATTTCATCATCTCCGGCCAAGGTATAGCCAAACTCATAGCAGAAAATATAAACTTTCCCAGTATCAGAAAGGTGATGGTGTGTATGATAGTCAAAATCAAATCCCTTTTTTACCAAGCTGTCCCTTTTTACGCTAGTTTTTCCATTATTGGATTCCTCTCGTAGAAGTTTTCTGTTCTTGTTCAATACTTGATTTATTTTCCTTACAAATTCGCCGTCCACGCTTTTGCGCTTGTTATTGTAATTGTTCCTGCATTGGTCATCACAAAACTTTTTATCAGCACGGCCTCTAATCTCGGTATGGCAGTCTAAGCAAAATCGAATCATAGGCTTTATCGGTTTTTACATAATAAAACTACGAATAAATTTTGGTGTAGAAAGCTGATAAGAGGGTTTATTCGAATATAAGCGTTTATAAACGGTTATTATCCGAGTATTCCTTTTTGGAGAGCCATTTTTGTATCATCAATCGTTTGCTGCTTCAACAAATGGTTAATTTGGCCCTTAAAATTGAGCAAAACTACACCATAATAGGCTATTTTAAGTCCTACAACATTATTTCTTCTACCTATGTATTTGGCAGTTTACTTTATCAGTGACTGCCTTTTTTGTGCCCCCTGCTCCCATAAAAAATATAGCCAATTGGTAGGTAAGTTTAAAAAATGTTATAACTTTGAAAAACCCCTAACTAATTGTACTTTTTACACTAAGGGTATTTTTAATTCAAAACAAGTATAAAATGAGTTTAATAATTGATGTCCATGCAAGACAAATCCTCGATTCGCGAGGCAATCCAACAATTGAAGTTGAGGTAATGACAGAAAACGGTTTTATGGGCCGTGCGGCAGTTCCATCTGGCGCAAGTACAGGTCAATATGAAGCGGTTGAATTACGTGATGGTGACAAGAAAACCTACTTAGGAAAGGGTGTTTTAAAAGCGGTAGAGAACGTAAACACCAAAATTGCCCAAGCTTTGCAAGGAGTTGATGTTTTTGAACAGAATTTAATCGACAAATTAATGATAGACCTAGATGGCACCGAAAACAAGGGAAATTTAGGAGCTAATGCCATATTAGGTGTTTCCTTAGCCGTAGCCAAAGCTGCAGCCAAAGAGAGCCGCCAACCTCTATATCGTTATATTGGCGGTGTTAATGCCAACACTTTACCCATCCCGATGATGAACATCATCAATGGTGGTTCGCACTCTGATGCGCCTATTGCTTTCCAGGAGTTCATGATCATGCCTGTAGGGGCACCTTCTTTTTCTGAAGCTTTGCGTTGGGGCACTGAGGTTTTCCATAACCTGAAAGCTATTCTGCACGACAGGGGCTTATCAACTGCTGTAGGTGACGAAGGCGGTTTCGCACCTACTTTTGAAGGAACTGAAGATGCCATCGAAACCGTGCTAAAAGCAATTGAAAAAGCTGGCTACAAACCAGGAGCTGATATTTGCTTAGCCCTTGACTGTGCTTCGTCTGAGTTCTACAAAGATGGAAAATACGACTACACCAAATTTGAGGGCGACAAAGGTGCTGTGCGCAGCAGCTCTGAACAAGCTTCGTATTTGGCAGAATTGACCCAAAAATATCCCATCATCTCTATTGAAGATGGCATGGATGAAAATGACTGGGATGGCTGGAAAGAATTAACTGAAAAAGTTGGCGCTACCGTGCAGCTAGTAGGTGATGACTTGTTCGTAACCAATGTAAAACGTTTACAACAAGGGATTGATACTGACACTGCCAACTCAATTTTGGTAAAAGTAAACCAAATTGGTTCATTAACAGAAACCATCAATGCGGTTAGCCTGGCTCAAACCAACGGTTATACTTCGGTAATGAGCCACCGCTCAGGCGAAACAGAAGATACTACCATTGCTGATTTGGCCGTTGCCTTAAACTGTGGACAAATCAAAACCGGTTCTGCTTCTCGTTCTGATAGGATCGCAAAATACAACCAATTGTTGCGCATAGAGGAAGAACTTGGTGATGCCGCAAAATTCATCGGCAAAAACTTCAAATTCGCAAAGAAATAACCGCTAAGTTCCCTAAAAGGGGATTTTACCAACACGGCCAATGATGTTAAGATAGTTACTACACATCATATGAGCCCCTTTAGGAGTTGGAGTGTTAATAAAATCCATTTGTAAAACATCCGAAGATTTAAAAACTTCGGATGTTTTTTTATATTTACCCGTCATTGCGGGGCACGGCGCTATCTTTATCGCTACAGGCCAAAACTTTGAGATTGCTTCGTGCCCCGCAATGACTATTTTCCTAAAGAATGAGGCGATTAATAGATCTTTTCCGCAACAAATATTTCATTGCCATAGCCGCATTTGCAGTATGGATGTTGTTTTTTGATAAAAATGATATTATAGCGCAATACGAGTATAGCGTTCAGGTTAAAAAGCTGCAGCAAGAAAAAGATTTTTATGCCAAGGAAACTGCTTTGGTAAAGAAGGACCTAAAGGAATTGGACAGCAATTTAAACAGTGCTGAGAAATTTGCCCGGGAAAAATACTTCATGAAAAAAGCAAATGAAGATGTTTTTGTAATTGTTAGGGAAGAAGCAAAAAAGTAATCACTTTTTGCTATTTTAGGCCTAAAATATCTCCAAGCCCATGAGGAAAACCTTGTTGCTTATTTTCCTTTTTTTCCCCCTGCAAGCCAGCTTTAGTTTCGCGCAGGAGCTCCCCAACCTTAAAAATGTAAAACTGAACAAACGGGCAAGCTATAAACATGCGGAATCAACTGTTAGCAAGGTTGTTGACTATCTCTTTAGAACACCCATGCAAAAAAAGAACAGGGACAGGAATGATGCCGGTAATTTCTTGGTAGATTGGATGAACGGCACGCCGGATTATGTTTTTTACCTGGAGGAAAGGGAAACCAATTTTTTTAGTACAAATGCCGACTTTTTGTTGATGTACATGGCGGCGCTAACCAAATTCTCTTTAGCTAACCCCACCGAGAAAGGCAAGCAACAACAAGCGCTGGGTGCCATGCAATTGGTTTTGCCGTATTTATATCAGGAAAGCGATAAAAAAACTTGGCCTAAAGAATTGTGGCAGCTATATGATGCTTCTGAAAATGGCAAACTGAAGGAATATCTTTACCCATAGCTGATCTGGATCCTTCTGTTCTTTTATAATCTAGCACTTATTTTTGCTCTCTCAAACTTGCATTCCGACATTTCTGCTGCGTAGTCCCAATCTTTTGGGAAAAAAGATCTTGAAATTTCATCATATTTCCCTTAAAGACCTCGATGAGGTCAAATCTCTATAAAATAACTGACTGATACTGATGCGACTCCGTAGGAGTCGTATGCTTTTTTGATGGTTAGTGCTATAGCTATTGAAATCCTTCGGATTTTTGTTCAAACTCATTACAGCTCCTATGTCGTCATCTCGAGTTTACCAGCCCAAGCCCAGGAAAAGAGTTGTTTCGACTTTATAAGAGATACGAAGTTTAGAAAACTTCGGATGTTTACATGACCACTTTAGCAGCCTTAACTTTGTTAGGCTACGTTTATAGGCTATTGTACAAAATGAAGGAACTGTGTTAATAACCAAACCTTGGTAAAGCCAGTTTATACCTTACCACTAAAATTCTAAGGGTAACAATAAATACAATCACTGCTATTTTAGCAATATCAGCTGCTAAGCCGAAATAGAGCAGGCCAAAATATAATGCACCACCAGCGATACAGGCCGTGGCATAAATTTCTTTTCTAAAAATAAGCGGAATGGTGTTTAACAAGGTGTCGCGGATAATTCCCCCAAAACATCCAGTAATGGTTCCCAAGGCTACGCACATTCCAGGTTCCAAACCAAAAACTATTCCTTTTTGAACGCCCACCAAGGTAAATAGGCCAAGGCCCAGGGAGTCGAACAAAAACAGGGTGACCTTAAACTTTTTGATGTGGTGCTTAAAAAACAAAGTTAGGATAGAGGTTACCAAAATGAGCAGGCAGTAGTTCACGTCACGCATCCAAGCTACGGGAGTATCGCCCAATAGCAAGTCCCTAACCGTACCTCCGCCTATGGAGGTTACAAAGGCAATAATCAGTACTCCGAAAGGATCCAAACGCTTTTGCACCGCGGCAAAAGTACCCGATATGGCAAAAGCAACGGTACCCAATACCTCAATAATGTCGGTGGTGTCGATGTTCATGACTATGCTTCGCCGTTACGTTTCCTAAAAAACCATTCTGCACTTAATAAAACTAAGATGAGTGCAAAAATCCATTTGAGATTAATCACCTCTTCATATCTTCTGTCTTCGTAGCTGATGGTTTTTACCTGACCACTTTTCTCCAGTTCATTTGCAATATCCAGCAAGTTGGCCGGCATATACATGTTGCCTCGTGTTTGCTGCGACATGGTATTTAACAGCTGGTGATTAGCGGTAGTTTGCTGGTATTCGCTGATCATGGCATTCACAAAAAATGCGCCGTTTGCAGTATATTGCTTCTCACCCAAACTGGTAGAGGCCACATAAGAATAATTGCCCTGAGGTAAGTTTCCGGCATCCAACTGATATCCGCTACCCATTTTCGAGAACGTATAGTTGTACACTTTACCGCCTGTATTTTTCAGTTGTACCTTTACTTCAGGAGTGTTTACTGGTTCAAAAGCATCGTTGTACAGGGTTGCATTAAGCACTACACGCTCATTTTCTTCGAAAGTGCTTTTACTGGTATAAACCTTAAACTTTCTTTTATCATCCTTTACTGATAAATATTGTACGGTTTTGGCAATCAGTTCGGCTACCAAAGGATAGCTGTTTTCGTTTTTAGCTTCTTCCAGTTTCCATTTCCAAAGTCCCTCGCCAATTAAAAATCCCAGCTTTTTACCATTTTCCTCGGCAAAAAACAGCATTGGGCTTTGGGTGTTTACTTTGCCAATACGCTGGTTTAATACCGCAGTGTAGTTTCCCTTAACCATCATATTTGCAAAGGGAATCTGCAATGGGTCATAGTTTTCAAGTTGTTTTAAGGCCTCGGCCTGAAGGTTATAGCTGGTGAAACTGTCTTGATAATAAGGAAAAACCTCTTGTAAACTACCGCTGGATCTGGCAAAGCTTACCTGTTGCTGAATTTGATCAAAGGCAGCAAGGTTACTTTGTGCTCCTACAATATACCAGGTAGCCACTTTTTGCTCGCGCAACTTGCTTATTAACGAACTTGCCGAATAGCTTGTTGCCGGCAGTTGATAAAGGATTGCCAAACTGTACTTGGACAGATCTACTTTTTCTATTTCTTCGGCTAGCGCTAGGTCAGCTTCATAATGCTGGTTAAGTTCGATGGCCTGTTTTAAAGTGGCCAAATCTGGATGTGCCGATGCCGAAGCCAACAGGATTTTCTGTCTGCCATCTATTACCTCCACAAAAATAGTTTGGCTGTTATTTTTGGTTGTAATTTCGTTTTTAACCGTACCTAAGTTAATGGCATATCGGTGTATGCCCACTTTGTGTGCTTTTAGCTTCACTTGCACATCTTTCACAAAACCAGGACTATTGATTTTGATGGTTTGTTCTGCAACTTGCTTTCCGTTTTCCAGAATGGTTAATTTGGTGCTTTCGCCTTTACTTTCGAACGCCTGTACCTGTATATCCAAGGTGAATTCATTATCCAAATAAACGATATTGTTATAGTTAACGTTAGCCACCAGTACATCTCTTTTGGGGATGGTATCGCCAAGGGCAATGGTATAAACAGGTGCTTTTATTTTGTTCAGTTCGTATAAAGGGTTGCCTCCCCTGTTGAAAATACCGTCGCTAGCGATGATAATGGCACCTACATTTCGGTTCAGCAGTTCATCATTTAACCGATTAACCAAGGCGGTACCATTGGTTACCTGATGGTTGCCCGTAAATTCAAGGCCCGATTTTACACTGTCGCCGAAGGTATAAGTTTTCACTTCGTACCTTTCCGCAAGCTTGGCAGCTAAGGTTTTTAAATCGTTTTCATATTTTTTGGCATTAAACCCGCTTGGCTCTATGGCCTTTATGGAAATAGAGTTGTCATTGGCAATAATAATTACCGGCTTTTGGGGGGTGTGGCTTACTCTGCGTACTAAAGGCGCAAATATCAAAAAGGCAAGTGTGGCTACGGCCAAGGTTCTTGCCAAAGCTAAAATATCACGCGTTTTTTTAGGTAGGCTTTTATTGCTGCCGTACAACACCCAAGCATACAGCGCACCTAGGCCCATACAGCCCACAAAAGTAAGAAGAGTTGAAAAAGACAGAAAATTTGCCATACGCTTACCGTAAAGATGCTACATTAAGTCAAAAGTTAAAAGGGAAAAGTAAAAAAGAACGAGTAGCAAAACGTAAAGTTATATTGGAAACCTTGCAAGTTTTTAAACGCCTCAAGGTTTAAACAAGGTGCAAAGGCTTGGGACTGCTGTGCAGTGTTTTTGGTTCAATAGCCCAGATTGCAGCGGAAATACTTTTTGTTGTGCTGTTTTTTGTGTCGTGCGATGCGGAGTTTATCGACGCATTTGTTGCCGATGCGGCATCACCTGGCGGGTTCGGGAGGACCGTGCTGGAACAAAAAGATTGGAGCGTAAAGCTGGACTGGCGGAGGATAGCAGCCTGGATATTGCGCTTCAGAAACTAAAAGTTACTCTTGGGCTTAAGAAGATGAGGGACAGACATACAAAAAGGAGTAAAGAGCGGAACAAAAGGGCAAGGCGTAAGGGGCAAAGACTTAGCGGGAGTTCCAACCAAAAAACTAAACAACCAAACAACTAAAATTGTAAATTGCATACAAATCAACGGGCGAAAATGAAACTATTTATTGCTTTTACTTTGTTTATTCTCATGGGCTTCTCTACTTCTGCACAAAAAGGCTTTAAACAACAGCAGCTAAAATTTGAACGGGTGAAGGCTGCTTATGACCTGAAGTGGGCCTTTTTGGAAAAGGAGTTAAAGCAAGCAGGTTTTGATAAAGGTTATCAACTGTATATTGCTGCTTTTAAGGCTGAGGGCAAGGTAGAATTATGGCTAAGGGCGCAAAACCAATTGGCTTTTACTTTATTTAAAACCTATGCTTTTTGTGCCCACTCAGGGATTTTGGGGCCAAAGATTATGGAAGGCGACCTACAAACACCTGAGGGTTATTACTACATTAATGTGTTTAACCCGATGAGTAACTTTCATTTATCGCTGGGTGTTGATTACCCAAATGAAGTGGACAAAGCCAGAACAGGAAAAGATCGAAAAACTGGGGGAGATATTTACATCCACGGAGATTGTGTTACGGTGGGCTGTATTCCTTTAACGGATGATAAAATAAAGGAGGTGTATTTGTTGGCCATGGAAGCTAAGGATAAAGGGCAAACGCAAATCCCTGTCCATATCTTCCCTTTCAGGATGACCAAGGCAAACTTAGAAAAATACGGACCAAAATACCCTCAAAATTTGGCATTATGGAAAACGCTCCAAGCAGGCTATCTGTATTTTATGCAACACAAGACCTTGCCTAAGGTGAGCCAAGTTGGTGGAAATTATGTGGTAAAATAAAAGCCCTCCAACTGGAAGGCCTTATTCTTTGCGCTTTATTCCTTAATCTTATAACATACCGCCACAAACAGAAAGTGTTTGCCCGGTTACGTATGCACTCATATCCGACGCTAAAAAGACGCAGACATTGGCGATATCTTCTGTTTCTCCGGCACGTTTCAAGGGGATATCTTTTTCCCAACCCGCAACTACGGCAGGATCTAGTACTTCGGTCATTTCTGTTTTGATGAAGCCTGGTGCCACTACATTGGCACGGATATTACGAGAACCTAATTCTTTAGCCACCGATTTAGTGAAACCAATAATTCCGGCTTTAGAAGCAGCGTAGTTAGCTTGTCCGGCATTACCTTGTACGCCAACTACCGAGCTCATGTTAATGAAAACACCTTTACGGTTTTTCATCATCACTTTAGAAGCAGCTTTGGTTACGTTAAATACCGATTTCAGGTTAACGTTCATCACATCGTCCCAGTTTTCTTCACTCATGCGCATCAACAAGCCGTCTTTGGTAATGCCGGCGTTGTTTACCACAATATCGATCGTTCCAAAATCAGCAACGATGTCGTTGATCAATTGCTCTGCCTGGTCAAATTTAGAGGCATCAGAACGGTATCCCTTTACCTGGGTTCCAAAGCTTTGTAATTCTTGTTCCAAAGCTTGTCCTTTTTCTACTGATGACAAGTAGGTAAAAGCAACATTAGCGCCTTGTTTTGCAAATTCTTCGGCAATTTTTCTACCTATTCCTTTTGATGCACCCGTTACCAGTGCTGTTTTTCCTTCTAATAATTTCATTTATGAAATGTGTATAGTTGTGATAATTTATATCGTAAAGTTAACAAATTGTTCAATTGTTGTATTGCTTAATTGCTTTCGGGCAGTAACCAACTAAACTGCTGGCTCTTGTTGGCTTAAGCAATGGAAGCTACCCAAGCCCCAAATAATATCTGTCGAATCAATCCCAATTACCTCACGGTCTGGAAATGCTTTTTGTATAATTTCCAAAGCAATTTTATCGTTTACGTCTCTGAAAGTTGGGACAACTACCGCAGCATTTGCAATGTAAAAATTGGCATATGAGGCAGGTAATCTGGTATCTTCATAAATCACTGGCGAAGGCATTGGCAGTTCAATGATGTTCAACTTTCTGCCATCCAACAAGGTCATTTCCTTTAAACGCTCCAAGTTTTCTTTCAATAGCAAGTAGTTTTCATCTAAAGGATTGCTTTCTACCACGGTAAGCACCGTATCTTCATTTACAAAACGAGTAATATCATCAATATGGCCGTCGGTATCATCGCCTACAATACCATCGCCCACCCATAAAATTTGTGATGCCCCATAGAATTCCATCAAATAGGTTTCTATTTGCGCTTTGGTTAAATGAGGGTTTCTATTCTCGTTCAGCAGGCAGGCTTCGCTCGTTAAAATAGTTCCAGCACCATTAAACTCCACCGAACCGCCTTCCATCACAATGTCAGGCGTAAATAATGGCAAGTTGAAATGCTTAGCTATTTTGGTGGGCACTACATCATCCAAGTCGTAGGGAGGATATTTATCTCCCCAAGCATTATAGCCCCAATCTACCACCGCTTTCTCATTTCCTTTTAACACAAAAGCAGGTCCATGGTCACGGCACCAAGCATCGTTGGTTTCGTTAAAATAAAACTCTATCTGACCTAAATCGGCTCGTACCCTTTCCAGTTGCGATACGGCAAAGGCTTTCATTTCCTCGTCCTTTACGTTAATACGCACTTTTTCACCTTTGGCAACCGCCTTAATGAACAAGCAGTAAGGCTCGTAAATAGTTTCTATTTTCCCAGGCCATGAAGCTTCCTTATGTGGCCAGCTTAACCAAGTTGCCTCGTGCTTAGCCCATTCTGCGGGAAATGCGTAGCCTTTTGCTTTCGGTGTTTCAGAAAATTGGAAAGTCGGAAAGTCAGAAAGTCTGGAAGTGTGAGATTTTGAAAGACTAGCTGTATTAGATTTATGATGTGCTTTATCGGACATTAGCTTAATGATTTTATAAGACCATTTATCATTACAAGAACTTCTTCACAAGCTGAATAAAGTTCCGTAAAACGGTCCTCTAATATATATTTTCTTCTTTTAGCGAGATGCAAACAACCAACAACTTCAATATCAGACCTTAATGCGTAACGCAGAAATCTTATAAATTCAGCATTACTTTGTCCTGTGCTTCCTTCTGCAATATTTAGCGAAATGGAGTCTGCAGCTCTTTTTATTTGCGAGTTTAGGATATAAATTTCTTCTCTAGGAAATGTCTTAGTCAATTGGTCAATCTCGTCAGCTAAGTCCAAAGCTTTTTGCCAGACTTTTAGTTTTTCAAATTTAAATGACATAGGTTGTATTTTAGATGAAATGAAGATACAACTTTGTCTTGAAAAACTCTTTCAGACTTCCCGACTATAATCTTTCGGACTTCCTGACTATCATCTTCCCGACTTAAAAACTAATCTTCGTCGATAAACCTCTTGGTAATTGGCTGGTAAGAATCAATCCTTCTATCCCTTAAAAAAGGCCAGTGTTTACGGATATAATCGCTTTGCGTAAGGTCAATATCCACTACTTCAGTTTCTTCTTCATCGTGCGAAGCCAAATACAACAACTTACCTTGTGCATTGGTTGCGAAACTACCCCCCCAAAATTTCATACGTCCTTCTTGCTCAAAACCTACACGATTCACACTAATTACAGGCAAGCCGTTAGCCACTGAGTGCGAGCGTTGGATCGTTTGCCAAGCGTTGTACTGATCTTTATTGGTCTCTTCGTCCTGTGTAGTGTCCCAGCCAATGGCCGTTGGATAAAACATAATTTCGGCGCCCATTAAAGCGGTAATACGCGAGGCCTCGGGATACCATTGGTCCCAACAAATTAAGACACCTATTTTGGCAAACTTGGTTTGGAAAACCTTATAGCCCAGGTCGCCAGGAGTAAAATAAAATTTCTCGTAATAAGCCGGGTCATCAGGGATGTGCATTTTACGGTATTTGCCCAAATAAGAACCGTCGGCATCTAAAACGGCAGTAGTGTTATGGTACAAACCTTCGGCTCTTTTTTCGAACAACGAAGCAATAATTACCACGCCAAGCTCTTTGGCAACCGTTTGCAAGGCGTCGGTAGATGGTCCTGGAATAGCCTCCGCCAAATCAAAATTATCGTAATCCTCTACATCGCAAAAATACAACGAGGTAAAAAGCTCTTGTAAACATACAATTTGGGCGCCCTTTGCAGCAGCTTCCCTCACTTTTACAATCGCTTTATCTAAATTTTCTTGCTTATCGGCGGTACAGCTCATCTGCACCATACCTACTTTTACTTTGCTCATATTCTTAGATTTGAGTATCGGGATATAAGATTTGAGACACGATCTCCAACCTTACACCCTAAACCTTATACCTTAAACCATTTTCGAGCCGCAAAGTTAGGCAAAAACGTCGATATTTTTTAGAAAAGCAAAGCCAGTACAAAGCACTTCCAACAGCCGGGCTTTACGCTGCAATCTTTTTGCCAACGGCACTGCGCCAACCCCGTACCTACGGGCTTGTTGTATGGTACCTGCCACAAAAAGTATTTCCGCTGCAATCCCGTTTACCAACATCGTTATTTGCTTCGTATCCCACATGAAGTGGCGCATCAAAAATTGGCTAAATTTCTCGCACAAACTACCGGGCATTTAAGTTTTCAAACTGCACTAGCTAGTTTTAGCAACAATATCCTTCATGATCTGCGCTGCATGAGCACGAGAATTCTCAATAAACCACTTATGCGTGTCCATGCCTCCACAAACTACGCCTGCCAGGTATAAGCCGTGAATATTGGTTTCCATGGTCTCAGGATGATAGGCTGGGGTTTGATTCTCATCCAAAGCAACGCCCAGTTTCAGCAGAAACTTAAAATCAGGCCGATAACCTGTCATGGCGGCCACAAAATCATTTTCTATCTCTATCTCTCCTTCAGGTGTAGCAATAACAACAGTTTGTTCCTTTATCTTTTTTAATTTGCTTTCGAAATAGGCTTTGATGGAACCTTCTTTGATACGGTTTTCAATATCTGGACGCACCCAGTATTTCACGTTCGGCCCAATATCGCCACCACGAACAACCATCGTTACCTCAGCACCTTTACGATAAGTTTCTAAAGCAACATCCACAGAGGAGTTGTTGGCCCCAACCACCAAAATCTTGCTAAAAGCATAGTAGTGGGGATCTTTATAATAGTGAGTAACTTTCGGCAAATCTTCGCCCGGGATGTCCATCAAATTTGGCACATCGTAAAAACCGGTAGCAATGATTACATGCTCAGCTTGGTAATTTGTTTTAGAAGTCTCCACATGGAACAAATCATCTACCTGTTTTTGGCAGCTCAACACCTCCTCAAACAGCTTTACGTTCAGCTGGAATTTTTCGGTTACACGCCTGTAATATTCTAACGCTTCGTTTCGGTTTGGCTTTGGGCTAATGCTTACAAAAGGCACCCCACCAATTTCCAAACGTTCCGAAGTAGAAAAGAAAGTCATGAACACGGGATAGTTGTACAAACTGTTCACCAAAGTGCCCTTATCAATAATGGCGTAGCTTTTTCCTGCTTTTTGCGCTTCTATTCCACAGGCTAAACCTATGGGCCCGGCACCAATAATTAAAACCTCAAAATGTTGTTTTTCTGATGTTGCCAAGTGATGATTCTTTAAAATTAAACCTGTATCAGCAAACTGTCTTCATAAAGAAATACTTTGTTGCAATTGCCAAAACGTGTGGTAATAACGAGATAGCTTAAGCTTTAGCCAGCTTGCTTGGGCAAACAAAATCTGTACGTTTCAACGATGTATTTTTGATTGCGCCATAGCCACCGGCAACATCTATCACCTGATCTATACCACGGGCTTTCAGGATAGAAGCCGCGATCATAGACCGATAGCCGCCAGCACAGTGGATATAATAGGTTTTATTACCATCTATTTCAGCTGTCCAATCGTTAATATAATCCAACGGACGTGAATGGCTAAACTCCAAATGCTCCGACTCGTACTCTCCGGGCTTACGCACGTCAAGTGCTAAAATTTCCGGGTTTTCCTGATAGGCTTGCTCAAATTCACTTGCTGAAACAGAAGTTACTTGGTCAGTTTGCTTACCGGCATCTTTCCATGCCTGCATACCGCCATCCAAATACCCAATGGTATTGTCGTAACCTACACGAGCCAAACGGGTAATCGCTTCTTCGGCCCTTCCCTCATCGGTAATCAACAAAATATTTTGTTTTAAATCAGGAATTAGCGCACCTACCCACGGTGCAAACTGGCCATTTAAGCCAATATTAATGGCATTAGGTACAAAAGCTTGCGCAAAAACCTGTGGATCGCGTGTGTCGAGCATTAATGCGCCACTTTGGTTTGCCAAATCCTCAAAAGCTTGCGGCGAGAGTGGGTTAAGTCCTTTTTGATAAACTTCGTCGATACTTTCGTACCCACCTTTGTTCATGGCTGCATTTTTGGCAAAATATTGTGGAGGGGGCAAAATACCGTCGGTTACTTCTTTGATAAACTGCGCTTTAGTTTCGGCTTTTAAAGCATAATTCACCTGCTTTTGGTGGCCTAAGGTATCAAACGTTTCCTTGCTCATGTTTTTACCACAAGCTGATCCGGCGCCGTGGCCAGGGTAAACGATCACCTCGTCAGCCAAAGGCTTGATTTTTTCATTCAGCGAATCGTAAAGCAAACCCGCAAGATCGTCCATGGTGAGGGTTCCTTTTTGCGCCAAATCTGGCCTACCTACATCACCAATAAAAAGGGTATCGCCCGTAAAAATACAATGGTTTTTGCCTTGGGCATCGGTCAACAAATAAGTGGTTGATTCAAGTGTATGCCCAGGAGTATGCAAGGCGGTAATGGTAAGTTCACCTATTTTAAACTGTTCTCCATCGGTAGCAATATGCGCTTTAAAAGAAGTAGTTGCGGTTGGCCCGTAAACAATTGTTGCACCTGATTTCTCTGCCAAATCTACATGGCCTGATACAAAATCAGCATGGAAATGGGTTTCGAAGATGTACTTTATTTTAGCTCCGTTTTGCGATGCTTTCATCAAATAGGGCTCTACTTCTCGGAGCGGGTCAATAATGGCAGCTTCGCCATTGCTCTCAACGTAATAGGCCGCCTCAGCCAAACATCCAGTGTAAATTTGTTCTATCTTCATTTCTATAAGTATAAGTTAGGTGAGCAATTTACCTGCCAATCCTCAACAAAAATAGCATTAATGCTTTGTTTGTGGTATGACAACGATCATAATTGCAGAAGTTTTACTTTTGAGCGTATGAAAGACTGACAGAATGGTGAAGGATAATGCACTAAGCAGCCACTGTTGCTGCCAATGGGGTTAAAGCGCAAAACAACCTTAAATGCCAATGGCATGTTAGTTAGTTAACTCTCCCGCAATAGGAGTTTCCATTTGCTGCTTAATTTCTTCGGCACTCAAATCAGCGCCCAAAAGATACATCAACTTGGTTACGGCAGTTTCAAAAGTCATGTCATAACCACTCAGCACACCCATTTTTTTGAGCTCACTACTGGTTTCATACATTCCTAATTGCACCGATCCTCTTAAGCATTGCGAGATATCAACGATAATTTTACCGTCTTTGATGGCTTGCGCTAATGCATGGATAAACCACTTTTCTGTGGTGGTATTGCCCGAGCCAAAAGTTTCTAGCACAATAGCTTTTACTTTTGATTTGGTGACCGCCATTACCACTTCTTCTGTCATTCCGGGATAAGCTTTCAACACGCCAATATTGGCGTCAAATTTAGTCTGGATATAAAAAGGTGCTGTTGGAACAGGCAAAATTTCTTTATGGAAGAAGGTAAGCTGCACTCCTGCTTCGGCCAAAATTGGATAGTTGGGCGAGCGGAATGCTTCGAATTTTTCCGTATTGAATTTAATAGATCGATTACCTCTAAATAACTGATTATCGAAATAGATACATACTTCAGGCACAACCGCTTTTCCATTGGCTTTGGTTGCGGCAATTTCTAATGCAGTAATCAGGTTCTCCTTGGCATCAGTCCTAATTTCGCCGATAGGTAATTGCGAACCGGTTAAAATTACAGGCTTAGCTAAGTTTTTAAGCATAAAGCTTAATGCCGATGCCGTAAAGGACATGGTATCTGATCCATGTAAGATCACAAAACCATCAAACCCTTCGTAGTTGTCCTTAACGAGTTGGGCAATCGCATTCCAATGGCTGGGATGCATATTCGAGGAGTCAATAATTGGCGTAAATGAATGTACAGATAGCTGATAATTTAACCGGGCAAGTTCGGGAACATTGTCCTTAATTTGCTCAAAATCGAATGGAACTAGCGCTCCGGTTGTGGCATCATTTACCATTCCTATGGTACCACCAGTGTAGATGATTAGTATCTTGGTCATTAAAGTACAGCTATGGTTTTGTTTTACAAATTAAGTAACAATCGCAGAGCTTTTTAAAATACAGAAAATATTTATCAAATAATTAACTATTTGGGCGATAGATTGAGAAATGTATAAGCGAAACCTTGATTTGTTCATAAAATGGAACGGATATCTGATATCGCCTTTGCGCCGTTTTGCGAAGGCTTCAAAAACCTTTGCGGTAAAAACATTAACCGCTAAGAAATAAAGAGTACGCCAAGAACGCTAAGACTAAATTCCAAATATTTTTTTGGAATTTTCTGTGGTAATTTCGGCCACTTCTTCAATGCTCATTCCATAAATATCGGCTACTTTTTGAGCAACATGCACCAAATAGCTGCTTTCGTTTGGCTTTCCCCTAAAAGGAACTGGTGCCAAATACGGAGAGTCTGTTTCCAGAACAACGTTAGCTATGGGCACATCGGCCAAAACCAAATCTAAACCGGCTTTTTTGTAAGTGATCACCCCGCCAATTCCGAGGTAAAAACCTAAATCTATCGCTCGTTTTGCTTGCACCAAATCGCCGGTAAAACAGTGAAAAATACCACGCATTTTTTCATGCCTTTGTTCTTCCAATATTTCAAAAACTTCGTCAAATGCTTCGCGGCAGTGAATTACAAATGGCAAATCCAATTGTTTGGCCCATTCAATTTGTTGCTTAAAAGCTTCCTTCTGGATGGGGAGGGTGGTTTTATCCCAATAAAGATCTATCCCAATTTCACCGATAGCATAAATAGCTCTGCCAGCAATGCACTGATAAATTTCGGCCAATATTTCCTGGTAATTATCCTTTACATCACAGGGATGGAGGCCTGCCATGGCAAAACAGTTTTCAGGGTAGGTTTTCACCATTTCATCAATCATTGCTATAGAAGCCAAATCTACATTGGGCAGGAACAAACGTTTTACACCGTTATCAAAACAACGTTGCATCTGTGCTGCTCTTTTATCCAAATCTTTTTCGTAGTACTGATGGGTATGGGTATCGGTAAGTAACATGCTGCAAAGTTAGCTTTTTGCTTGGTTTATTGCCTTAATGATTAGAAACTATAAGCACAAAAAAACCGTCGCAAAGGACGGTTTTTCTTATTTTCTTGCTTGCTGATTAGTGCTTGTGACCATCATTTGCAGCGTGGCCTGCCGCTGGCGCAGCTGGTGCCGGAGCTGGAGCAGTACCAGCTTTAGGCTTAATGATATCTACAACTTCGATATCGAATACCAATGGGCTGAAAGGTCCAATTGGGCCGCCACCTTGTTCTCCGTACCCTAATTTAGAAGGAATAATGGCTGTTACTTTACCGCCTTTGCCTACTAATTTGATGGCCTCTGTAAATCCTGGCACCGTACCACCTACAACCATTTTAGTTGGGCCATATGGTCTGCCTGGCTGATGAACTTTAGCTTCTTTAGCCACTTTTTCGTCACTGGTATCAAAAATCTTATATTTCTTGTCTTCGCCTTTTTTAGTGAACTTACCAGTATAGTTTACTGAAACCGTGTCCCCATCAACTGCTTTTTCGCCGCTTCCTGGAGTGGTAATTACATATTGCAAACCACTTGCAGAAGTTTGTACTTTTAAGTTGTTGTCTTCAATAAAAGTTTTGATTTTAGTTGGCTCAGCGGCTTTCTTTTTATCCATATCAGCCTTATAATCTGCCTGGAAGAAATCACCTGCACGTTTTTGGAAGGTCGAATCTGCTTCTTTGGGGCCTTTTTTGAAAACTTTTTCGATTTTAACGGTAAACACGATGTACTTATCGTTTTTGAACATTTCTGGTTTAGGCTGTTTGGTGTGGAAAGCCATGGTATCCAAGTTGATTTTGAACGTAGCACTATCGCCTTCTCCGAAAAGGGTCAGCACGTCTTGCATATCACCTGCATATTGCTTTTTACCTACCGGAAAAATCTGCGCCTGCTCACTGTCGTAGGTGCTGCCCAAAATTGAATCTCTTTCGTTCTTTTGGATAAAATTCAATTTTACCACATCGCCTTCTTTGATTTTTTCTTTACCTTCCGACTTGTGGATTTTGTACAACAAGCCTCCTGGGCCTTTTTTTTCCGTGTTACAAGCTGCTAAACCCAAAGTAGCCGCTAGCAGAATTACTAAACTTTTTTTCATTTATGATTTAAATTGTCTTTTAATGTGAATGCTCCCAACCGAAGTTGGAATTATTTCATTTATTGGTTTTAAGTTATTTTAATGTTTGCTTTAAAAGCCCGCTAAGTTAACGAGCTTTCTGATTATTTTTTATATTTATTTGTTTATTTTCTAAACTATTGCAGCAGTTGGGTTTTATATTCTGGCAAGATGGCCTTAAAATCAGCGATGGTTTGGGCCAAGCCTTTATCTGAAGCGCCACCGGCAGCATTTCTATGTCCACCACCCTGAAAGTATTTCTTACAGATTTCATTTGCGGGGAAATCGCCGGTTGAACGCAGGGATAGTTTAACGCGGTCTGTTCTTTCGATAATGAAAGCGGCAAGTTTTATTCCGTTGATGGATAAGGCATAATTCACAATTCCTTCGGTATCGCCGGTTATGATCTGGTATTTTTCCAGTTCTTCTTTGGTGGCACTGATGATGGCCGTATTGTATTCCCTCAAGATCTCCAATTTGTTGGACAGGCAGTAGCCCAAAAATTTCAGGCGGTTTTCCGATACGTTGTCATACACCAGTTGATGGATACGCCAGTGTTCAGCGCCGAGGTCAATCAAATCGGCCGCAATGCGGTACACCGTTGAGGTTGCAGAAGGGAAACGGAACGAGCCTGAATCGGTCATGATACCGGTGTAAAGGCAAGTAGCGACATCTTTGTTCACTTTTTCTGGTTCTTCCATCACATTCACGATAAAGTCGTAAACCAGTTGTGCAGCTGCGCAGGCATTGATATCCCAATGGCGGTAATCGTCAAAATCTTCGGGTTCCAAATGATGGTCAATCATCAGTTTGATTGCCGTGCTGTTCCTGATATGTTCGCCCAGTTCGTTGATACGGGCCAGGGTGTTGAAATCTAGGCAGAAGATCAGCTTCGCTTCGTTAACCAAGCTTAGGGACTGCTGTACCTGTTCGGTGTAGATGATGACGTCTGAATTGTTCGGCATCCAGTGCAAAAACTCAGGATAGTCCGTTGGCGTGATTAAACTCACGTGATGACCTTTCTGGATCAGATAGGCATACAAGCCCAACGACGATCCCATGGCATCACCATCAGGTTTATGGTGTGTGGTAATGACAATTTGCTGAGGCGTTGAAAGTAATTCTTTAAGTTCTGGTACCGATATCATATTTATAGCTTGCGAAGTTACTGATTTATTGGTTAACTGTTAAATTGGGGAATTGTTTACCGCCACTAAAGGCAATTACGTACTTTGCGGCATTGGTTTTGCTTGTTAAACCCGATTGAAGCGGCAGCCCGCAGCGAGCTTAAGCGAGCGAGGACTAGAGCTGAAAGCGGGGCTTTCGGAACAAAAGCGCCCCTACTGGTGTTTTCCATAAAACCTTTGGAAAGTTTTTCTTATGCTCTGCTTTAATTATTTACGTCAATAATTGTACTTTTGCAAAAAATTATAAAAATGAGCACAAATAGAACTTTTACTATGATTAAGCCTGATGCCGTGGCCAACGGGCACATTGGTTCGATCATAAATGATATTACTCATGCGGGTTTTAAAATCATTGCATTGAAATACACTAAACTTTCTGCTGAAAAAGCTGGTGAGTTTTACGCTATCCACAAAGCACGTCCTTTTTACCATGATCTGGTTAGCTTTATGTCTTCTGGGCCAATTGTAGCTGCTATTTTGGAAAAAGAGAACGCTATTGAAGAGTTCAGAAAGTTGATTGGTGCTACCAATCCTGCTGAAGCTGCGGAAGGTACTATCCGCCAAAAATATGCAAAATCGATTGATGCTAATGCCATCCACGGTTCTGATTCGGACGAGAATGCTCAAATTGAGGGCGATTTCTTTTTTACTGCCGACGAGCGTTTCTAATTGGCTTTGGCAACCGCATTTTTGGAATGCTTCACTTCTGTGAACAATGTAAAATATCATAAGCACCTTTTTTGGGTGCTTATTTTTTATTGTATCTTTCGCTTTTTAACCTAAATAATGAAGAAGATTTTTTTAATAGCAGTAGTTTCTGCGGCAGTTTTTAACGCCACTGCGCAGACTAAAACCAAAGCCAAAACCATGCCTGTTAAGGCCAAAACAGCTGCCAGCAAGCCTGCGGCTAAGCCTGTAACGCTAAAAACCAAGATAGACTCGGCAAGTTATGCGTTTGGCATGGCCATGGGCAGCAACCTAAAGTCGGGCGGATTGGAAACGATCAACTACGAATTATTGAGCAAGGCGTTAAAAGATGTGTTTACGGGGACTAAAACCTTAATGAGCGAGCAGGCCTCTCAAAGTGCCATCAACAACCTGTTCGAAAGTCTTTCGAGAAAGAAGTTTGAACCTGCCATTAAAGAGGGAGAAACCTTTTTGGCACAAAACAAAACCAAGGCAGGTGTTAAAACCACCGCCAGCGGGCTGCAATATGAAGTGCTTACAGCGGGTACCGGAGCACAGCCTAAGGCTACCGACCAGGTAACCGTGCACTATAAGGGCACTTTACTTAATGGTTTTGAGTTTGATAGTTCGTACAAGCGTGAGCAGCCGGCAACTTTTGGATTGAACCAGGTAATTCCTGGCTGGACGGAAGGTGTTCAATTGATGAAGGAGGGCTCGAAATACAGATTTTTTATTCCCTACCAATTAGCTTATGGAGCAAGGGGCATGGGCAACGACATCCCGCCGTTTAGCACCCTGATTTTTGAGGTGGAACTGATCAAAGTTGGCGCAAAAGAAGAAGGCCAATAAAAAAACTTAAGATTCCGTAGCCTGCCATTTATAAATGGCAGGTTTTTTTTGCCTTACAAAACTGTACTTTAACTGAATCCAAAACCTTTTAAGGGGAAAGCTGTTAGATAAGGAAAACATTTAATGGTTATGAAAAAATTGATGCCCCTTTCTCTTGTAGTTTTATTGGCAAGCATGCTAAGCAGCTGTGAACTGGTTGAAGGCATTTTTAAAGCTGGCATGTGGACCGGTGTAATTTTAGTGGTGTTGGTTGTTGCGATCATTATTTGGATTGCCGCAAAACTTTTTGGCGGAAGCAAGGATTAGGCCTACAAGAACACGATATCGGTAATGACCTGTGAGCCTGCTTTTTCGTTGAGCTTGTCTACGATAGCGCTTTTAACTATCAGCAATTCGTTTTTCACTACCGACGATTCTATCCTGACGAACAGTTTGCGTTGGTGTATGTAGATTTGCTTGGTTCTGTTGGCCACGGCAGTGCCCATAATTTCGGGCCACATAGCCACCACACCGGTTTCATCAAATTTACCACGCAGTTTATAATGGGCCAGCAATTTATCTATTGCTTGTTTTAGGGTGATATCATTGGGCTTACGCATGGCTTACGCTCCCTTCACTTACGTTGAATAAATCAACCTTGATCGCAATTTCCTCAAATACCTTTGCTACTCTTTGCTTATCGGTATCTGTGATGAAAATTTGTCCAAAATCATGGTGGGAAACCATTTCCATTAATTTGTGTATGCGGTGTTGGTCTAGTTTATCAAAAATATCGTCGAGCAATAGCAATGGTTTAAAGCCTTTGAATTTTTGCAGATAGCTGTATTGTGCCAATTTGAGTGCTATCAAGAATGATTTTTGCTGCCCCTGCGATCCAAATTTTTTCATGGGCATCCCTGCAATTTCAAAAGCCAGCTCGTCTTTATGAATGCCCACCGTAGTGCGTTCAAGCAATCTGTCTTTTTCCATTGCGTGTGTTAACAGGATCTCAAAATCCTGATCATTTAGCTGCGATTGGTAACTTAGGGAAACCTGCTCAGCGCCATTGGTCAAAAACTGGTAGTGCTTATCAAAAAGCGGGATAAAGTTGAGCAAAAACTCCTTCCTTTTTTCAAATATGATGTTTCCCGAATTTACCAACTGTTCATCTAAGATCTGCAAAAGTGCTACATCCAGCGTTCTGGTAGCGGCCACTTGTTTAAGCAAGGCATTTCTGTTGAGCAGGTGTTTGTTGTAAGTGATCAGTTCGTCAAGGTACCGGCTGTCTGTTTGGGAAATTACATTATCCACAAACCTGCGCCGCTCCTCGCTACCGTCCATAATAAGGTTAATGTCATAAGGTGAAATCATCACCACCGGAAATAATCCGATATGATCTGCCAGTTTATCGTACTCTTTTTTATTTCTCTTGAAGGATTTTTTCTGGTTGCGTTTTAGTCCGCAGGATATTTTCTCTGGCCTTTGGTCACGCAGGAAACTTCCTTGTACCAAAAAAAGCTCTTCTCCGGCTTTAATCTGTTGGCTGTCGATGGGGTTGAAATAGCTTTTGCAAAGGCAAAGGTAGTGTATGGCGTCGAGCAGGTTGGTTTTACCGGCACCGTTGTTACCCACAAATGCGGTTACCGAATTAGAAAAAATCAAATCGGCAGAATTATAATTTTTAAAGTTTAAAAGGGTAAGATCTTTTAGCCACATAACAGAGAGAGCCAAAGTTACCCTTTTTTACACAAGCTTACATACTTAACTTTACAAAGTGTTTAAATTTCCGGCCAAAGCAAGTACATGGGCTGCCAAAATCACCTTCCCTTGGCTTGATATTGGGCTTTGGTGGCCCTGCCAAACCCATCTATAAAATTACAAGCTATTTTAAACAGTTTCTAATTAAATGATTTAAAAAGAGTTGATACTTTAAATGAAAAATGTATTTTTGCAATCCTTTAATTTTAAACTAAAAATGTCTGCAACAGAGAAAGAAACAGTACAACCAGTAAAAAAAGGCTCATTTATACAAGAAAACACTAAAAGCTTGGCTTTTATTGCTGGAGCGATAATTGTTTTAATTGGTATTTTCATCTGGTACCAGGGAGTATACTTAAAAAACAGAACCGAAGAAGCAGCCAGCAAAATGTTCAAAGTTGAGCAGCTTGTGGGCGTTGACTCGTTAGCTAACCAAGCCATTAAAGGTGAAGGTGGTTTCACTGGACTGGAAACAATTGCAACAGAATACGAAAACACGAAATCTGCGAACTTGGCCAACCTTTACTTAGGTGGTATATACTTGCGCAAAGGCGAGTACCAAAAAGCTGTTGATGCCTTGAGCAAATATAGCGCAACCGGCAGCCCAGTTGTTGATCCATTGGCACTTGGTCTTTTGGGCGATGCTTATAGTGAGCTAAAAGATTACAAACAAGCGGCTACTTATTACAAAAAAGCAATTGATAAATCTTCCAATAAATTCACCTCTCCTATATTTCTTAAAAAATTAGGCTTGGTAAACGAAGCTCAGAAAGACTATAAAGGAGCTGAGGAGGCTTACAACAAAATCAAAACGCAATTTCCTGAAAGCGCCGAGGCCCAAATGATTGATTCTTACATTGGCAGGGCTGCTGCGCAAACGAAATAAATTCCAACAAGACATTTAAAAGAAAGCTTCCGATTTGGAAGCTTTTTTTTATTTCGCCTCCTTTGGTAAAAACAATGATTTGTTCAGGGGCAAACTTTACGTCTTTCAGATAAATAAACAATAAAAACCTATCTTTGCTGGCATGGCAACACACCTTAAAAACCTTTCAGATTTTTCGCATACCACTATTCCATCAGGAAAAGGTTATCAAATAGCGATTATTGTAGCCGAGTGGAACGCAAAAATAACCGGAGCCCTTTACCAAGGCGCTTTTGATACGCTACTCAAACACGGAGTTGAAGAAACCAAGATCCTTTCTTTGAGTGTGCCTGGCACATTTGAACTTACTGGAGCGGCCGATATCCTTTTGAACAAAAGGAAAGACATTGATGCGGTAGTTTGCATTGGCTGTGTTATCCAAGGGGACACTAAACACTTTGATTTTATATGTGAAGCCGCTGCACAGGGCATTACCAATGTGGGCATCAAATACAGCAAGCCGGTAATTTTTGGCGTACTTACCACTAATGACGAGCAGCAGGCCATTGATAGGGCCGGGGGCAAACATGGCAATAAAGGTGACGAAGCGGCTATTACCGCCCTTAAAATGGTGGAATATTCGCTAAATGTTAGTGCTTCATTTTAAAACTTTCAACTTTAAACGTACATCTTACAACTTTTTTGTAATTTAGGTTTCAAAAACAATCATTTCAAGATGAAAAAAATAGCTATCCTGTTGTTGTTCGCATTTTGCGCCATCACGGTATTACAATCCTGTTCCAACCGCCTATGCCCTGCCTATAGCTCTTACCCAGAGTCAAAAGGGAGAAGATAGTAATGAAAGATTGGATACTATTAAATCACATTTCCCAAATTGATGGCATTAAGGTTGCCCAGGGTTATAGCTTAATTTTTAAGCATAGTACTCGTTGCTCCATTAGCATGATGGCCAAAAGAACCTTTGAGAGATATTGGGATGTGATCCCGGATAAGGTTAGCCTTTATTTTCTTGACCTGATCAGTCACCGGGATGTTTCGGCCTACATTGCGGATACTTTCCAAGTCCATCATGAATCGCCACAGATACTGCTCATTAAAGATGGCCAGTGTATTTTAGATGCTTCACACGGGGACATCTCTGCAGAGGAAGTGGCAGAGGTGGTTAATGCCTAAATTTATTTTAAACCATTAAGAAGTTAAGGGGATTAAGCGTTAAGGCTGCGTTTATCTTTCCCGAAAATAGATTAACCTACAAATCTTTGCTTTAGCCCCCTAAAACAAATAAAAAAGCTCCGAAATTTACTTCGGAGCTTTTTCGTTATACTTAAAACTGATTAAGCTACTACCGTTTCGTTTAGCTTTAATGCCGCAGAAGTACGTTGACGTGTCTCCTGGCAAAGTTCATTGTCCTCTGCCAGCTTTTGCCCGTAACTGGGAATCATCTCCCTGATTTTACTTTGCCAATCGGCAGTTTGCATTTGCTTTTTAAAGCACTTGCCCAATAGCTCCAACATAATCGAAACTGCTGTTGAAGCTCCAGGAGAGGCACCCAGCAACGCTGCAATTGAGCCGTCGCCAGCGCTTACTACTTCGGTACCGAATTCCAAAATACCACCACCGCTTGGCTTTTTCTTAATCACCTGCACCCGCTGTCCGGCAACTTCCAGCTCCCAATCTTTAATGTTCGCATCTGGCATATATTCTTGCAGCGCAGCAAACCTATCTTCAGGCGACTGACGAACTTGCTCAATCAGATATTTAGTAAGGTCAATACTTTTTAATCCTGCCGAAATCATCGGACGGATGTTGCTAAACTTGATAGAAGCAGCCAGATCAAAGTAAGAACCGTTTTTAAGGAACTTGGTTGAGAACCCCGCATAAGGCCCAAACAACAATGCCTGTTTTCCGTTAATGATCCTGGTATCTAGGTGAGGTACCGACATAGGTGGTGCTCCTACGGCAGCCTTTCCGTACACTTTGGCATGGTGGCGTGCAATCACTTCTTCGTTGGTACATTTCAGCCATTGCCCACTTACCGGGAAGCCGCCAAAGCCTTTACCTTCTTTGATGTTAGATTTTTCCAGCAGTAATAAAGACCCGCCGCCTGCACCGATAAATACAAATTTGGCCAGGCGCTTCCTTTTCTTTCCGCTATCCAGATTCTTCACTTTTATTTCCCAAGAACCGTCATCCTGTTTATTGAGGTCACGAATTTCGTGGTGGAAATGCAGCGCTACTTTATCCTGCTTGGCCAGATAGTTGAACATTTCCCTGGTTAATGAGCCAAAGTTAACATCGGTTCCCAAATCCATTTTAGTGGCCGCAATGGGTTCTTTTTCGTCCCTGCCCTCCATCACCAACGGAATCCATTCCTTTATTTCTGAAGGATTTTCGCTGTACTGCATCTCGTTGAACAAGTTGCAAGCTTTAAGATTGTTGTAACGTGTTTTTAGATAATCGACATTCTTTTTGCCCCATACAAAACTAAGGTGAGGGATGTTCCTGATGAATGAACAAGGATCTTTAAGGATGCCCTTATCCAACAGATAAGTCCAGAATTGTTTAGAAACTTCAAAAGACTCGGCAATAGAAACCGCCTTCTTCACGTCAACCGTACCGTTAGCCTTTTGTGGGGTATAGTTTAGCTCGCAAAAAGCCGAGTGACCAGTTCCCGCATTGTTCCACGCATCAGAACTTTCAGCAGCGGCAACGTCCAAACGTTCATAAATCTCTATGCTTAAATCAGGGTTAAGCTCTTTGAGCAGCACGCCAAGCGTTGCACTCATGATACCGGCCCCAATTAAAATAACATCTGCGTCGGTTTCAACAACCGTCTTTCTTTTTCTACTCATTTTAAACCAAATATAAATACCTGCCGTAGCCAGCAGGAGAATATGCTAATAACTAAACGTTATTTGTTGCTTAATATCAGGGTGCAAACTTTGCGCCACTGGACAGGTTTTAGCCGCTCTTTCAATAATCGTTTTTTCTTTTTCGGTGTAATTATTGGCCGGAAACTGGAGCTCCACCTGTATTTCACTCACCCGGCGAGGGTTTTCGGCCATCACCTTGGTAATTTGAGCTTTCGTTCCATCAATGTTAAATCCGTGGTTTCTTGCCGCAATGCCCACAATGGTTAGCATGCAATTGCCCAAAGAGGTAGCCAGCAAATCGGTTGGCGAAAAAGCTTCTCCCTTTCCCTGATTATCAACAGGAGCATCGGTAATAATTTCCATGCCTGACCTCAAGTGCACCGAGGTAGTCCTCAAATCTCCGTTATAAGTTATTTCCGACGTTTTCATAGCTCAAATTTTCGCAAATTTAGTGCTTAAAATCAAAAAATTATGTAATAAAATTGAAGTTTTATTCACTATTTCATATTTAACTTCAAAAGACTATCAAAGCCTAATTTACGGCAGCATCGCTTTTTTTATCATTTCCATAAAAAACACCGCCCAAGAGCCCCTTTTTTTATTAAAATGGCGGATTAACGGCCACCGTAGCGCTAGATTTATAAACTGAGGGAGAGACGCCGGTATACTTCTTGAAAAACTTCCCGAAGAAAGACTGGTCGCTGAAGCGCAGTTCATCGGCCACTTGCGAAACGTTCAGCAAATGGGACGACAGCAACACCTTTGCCTCGTTAATAACCATCTCATCTATAATTTCACCGGCCGTTTTACCCGTTACGGCTTTTACTACCTGCGATAAGTGCCTAGAGGTTACAAACAGTTGTTTTGCGTAATGTTGAACACGCTTTTCGCTTTTAAAGTTTTCGCTCAGCAGGTTAAGGAAGTTTGTCGTCAGTTCTTCTTGCCTGTTTAGCTTTACCGGAATAAAAACACGGTATTTACTGTACACGATAAGGATTTCGTACAACACTGAAATAAAACTGTGGCGTACCACATCTTTAAAATGAGGGGTAGAATCGGGCAGGTTGATCTTCTTTTTTAACGATTTTAGCGAGAACACCAAATCCCCAAATTCATCGTCATTTAGGGAGAATTTGTGAACCAAATCAGTAGAAAAAAGGTGCATGATCTCGGCACCGTTCAGGAATACGCCCTGTTCTTTCAGGTACTCTTTCTTAAAGCCCATGCTGATGAATTCAAAATCATCAGACATTTCATATAGTTCGCACAAACTCCCTGGGGTAACCAAATATACGTCCTTTGCCGTCATGCAGTTTTTCACAAAGTTACTCTGGAAAACAAAGGAACCTTTCTGCACTACAATAACCGCAAAGGAATTAGACCTGAAAGGCTCGTTAAAGATCATAAAAGGTTTAATTTCGGCACTGGTAAGCACATTCATGTTACCTCCGTTAATCAGCCCTTCCTCCAAGCACTTCTGCTCTACTTTGTGCATCATTGTTTTACAATTTATATAGATTATTGCATAACTACGTTAAGTACTATACATACGCTACAAAGTTGAACAAAGAATTACAAAATTACCAACAGCAAATTATATTTTTAAAAAGATAATGAGGTATAAAAGCAGTTCCTAAAGCCTATGGAACAGGAAAAATCTAGTTATTTAAAGCGCAATCGATATTTTGTTTGCCAAATGTCAGATTTACAAAAATAATACTTTTTGACCAATAAGCACTACTTTTGTACCACCCGCTCGGATTAAAACTTTTATTAAATTTGCGGGATTTTATTAATTCTCATTTATTAAATCGTTAAATTTATGTTATTAAGGAGAGTAACATGTTTAACATAAGGCAAGTCTAACATCAATCGAAGTGTTATCCTGTTTAAGCTCGAGAGAATTAATATCAAACTACAAATGACCTAATTGCATAAAAATATGCGTAAAAAATTACAAGATAGAATAGCTTCGTTTCAAGATGCCAAAATTATTAAAGAAAGAGGCTTGTATCCATATTTCCGCTCTATCGACTCTGCGCAAGATACAGAAGTAATGATTAACGGAAAAGAAGTGCTGATGTTTGGCTCCAACTCCTATCTGGGGTTAACCAACCACCCAAAAATTAAGGAGGCTTCCCAAAAAGCGATTGAAAAATATGGCACGGGCTGCGCTGGATCAAGATTTTTAAATGGCACTTTAGATATCCACCTGGAACTTGAAAGCCGCCTGGCCGCCTATGTTGGCAAAAAGGCTGCTGTACTTTTCAGCACCGGGTTTCAGGTGAACCTGGGCGTAATTTCTTGCTTACTAGACAGAAACGACTACCTTATTTTAGACGAGTACGACCATGCTTCGATTATTGATGGCAGCCGACTGTCATTTTCCCGCTCCATCAAATATGCCCATAATGACATGAATGATTTGCGTGCAAAACTAAGTCGTTTACCTGAAGATGCCGCCAAACTAATTGTATCTGACGGTATTTTTAGCATGGAAGGCGATTTGGTAAACCTGCCTGAAATGGTAAAAATTGCTGATGAATTTGGCGCAAACATCATGATGGACGATGCCCACAGCTTAGGGGTAATTGGTTTTAACGGTGCTGGTACCGCTTCACATTTTAACCTAACGGATAAAGTGGACCTGATTATGGGCACTTTCAGTAAATCGTTAGCTTCATTAGGTGGTTTTATTGCCGCCGACGAAGATACGATTGAATTTATCAAGCACAGAGCCCGTTCATTAATGTTTAGCGCAAGCATGCCTCCTGCCGCGGTGGCAAGCGTTATTGCCGCTTTGGATATCATTGAATCAGAACCAGAAAGAATTGACAAGTTGTGGGCAAACACCAACTACGCAAAAAAACTATTGCTTGACGCAGGTTTTGAGATTGGACATCCTGAAAGCCCAATTCTGCCAATCTATATTAGAGACAACGAAAAAACCTTCTTAATCACCAATATCCTGCAAGAAAACGGCATTTTTGTAAACCCTGTGGTTTCTCCGGCCGTTCCTTCGGATGCGTCTTTAATCAGGTTCTCGTTAATGGCAACACATTCTTTTGAACAGATAGAAAAAGCAATTGACAAGCTTAAGCTAGCCTTTAAAGAAGCAAGTGTAAATTTAGTAGGCGCATCCTTGTAAAATGGCACAGATTATACCTGTAACAGACAAGAAACTGTTAGCAAAGTTCATCGATTTCCCTCATGAACTTTACAAAAACGACCCTTTTTACGTGCCCGAACTTTTTATTGCGCAACGCGATATGCTAACCCCCGGAAAGCATCCTTTTCACGAACATGCAAAAATGCAATTGTTTTTAGCGGCCGAAGGTGAAAAGATAGTGGGTAGAGTTGCGGCCATCATCAATGGCAACCACAACAAAACCAAAAATGTAAACGAAGGTTTCTTTGGTTTTTTTGATAGCGTAAATGACCAAGCAGTTAGCCAGCTGTTGCTTAATGCAGCGCAAAATTGGCTAAAAGAGCATGAACAAACCAAAATTATTGGCCCAGTAAACTTTTCTACCAACGACATCTGCGGTTTGCTTATCAAAGGTTTTGATGGCCCACCCGTTGCGATGATGCCTTACAACGCCCCTTATTATCTACACTTATTGGAAAATTTCGGCTTTGCCAAAAAGGTAGATCTAAGAGCCTATAAATACACGGCCGGTAATTACAGCGACAGATCCGTAAGCCTGTTAGAAGGACTGGAAAACAGGTTACAAAGAAGCAACATCGTTATCAGAAAAATCAACCTTAAGAAATTTAAGGAAGAAGCTGCTGCATTAAGGGAAGTTTATAATAAAGCTTGGGACAAAAACCTAGGTTTTGTGCCCATGACCGACAAAGAATTTGACTACACGGCCAATGATTTGAAAATGGTACTGGATACTGATTTCTGTTACATTGCAGAACAAGAGGGCAAGCTGGTTGGCTTTGCGCTAGCCATTCCTGATATCAACCAAATCCTTATTAAAATTAAAAAGGGCCGCTTGTTCCCTACCGGGTTGTTAAAATTACTATTGGGCAAAAAGAAAATCAACGGCATCCGGATCTTGCTGTTGGGCGTAGTTGATGGCTACAGAAAGCTAGGCATTGAAGCTTGTTTGTACGGACGAATTATCAAAGCATTTAAAGCTAGAAACTTCCAGTATGCAGAAGCCAGCTGGACTTTGGAAGACAATGACATGGTGAACCGTCCTATCGAAAACATAGGCGGACAGCTATACAGAGAATACAGAATACTAGAGAAATCGATATAGGATCTTTATGAGCAAAAAGGTGTTGATTACGGGTGCGAGTGGATTTGTAGGCTATCACTTAATTGTTACCGCAATTGAGCACGGCCTGGAGGTTTACGCTGCCGTTCGCCCAAACAGCAACACCACCCACCTTAAAGGATTGCATATCAATTACGTTCAACTGAATTTTAATGCGGTTGATGAATTAAAAGCCGAGCTCGAAGAAAAACAATACCACTATATTGTACATGCTGCTGGCACTACTAAAGCAAAAAACCAACAGGAATACAATAAGGTTAATGCCGGGTATAGCAGAAATTTAGCGCTAGCGGCCTCGTTGGTAAATTACAGGCTTGAAAAATTTGTATTTGTAAGCAGCTTGGCTGCTATTGGTCCAATTGCTGATTTTAACGCAAGCATTCACGACAATGCAATTGCCCAACCCATAACGCTATATGGAATGAGCAAAAAATTGGCAGAAGAACAACTCCATAAAATTGAGCGCCTGCCATTAATTACCGTGAGACCAACCGCAGTTTATGGCCCAAGGGAGAAAGACATTTTCATCCTTTTTAAAACCATTAACCAAGGGCTGGAGCCCTATATTGGAAAATTTAACCAACAGTTGAGTTTCATTTATGTAAAGGACCTGGCAGAGATCATTATCCGTCTGCTAGAGTCGGAAATTGTACATAAAACCTACAACATTACCGATGGTTTGACCTACGATAGATATGCTTTATCCGAGGGGCTGAAAAAAGCACTGCACAAAAAAACGCTAAAAGTGCACATCCCCTTGGGAATCATCAAAGGTTTAGCTGGTTTTATGGACACCATTTATGCCAGAAGCAGCAAAACACCAACGTTAAACAAAGAAAAGATCAAGGAATTGACCGCTCCCAATTGGGCCTGCAATATTGACAACTTGAAAAGAGACCTACAGTTTGAGCCTCAATATGATTTAGAGAAAGGCCTAGAGGAAACTGTAAAGTGGTACAAAGCGAACCATTGGTTAAAATAAACCAGGTTTTAAGATTTAGGAGCGGAGAGTTAAAAGTACAAAGTTGAGCGTAAAAGTTGAAAGTACGAGGTCTAAATACTAAGTACTCATTACTAAATATTAATAATAGATATAAACACATAATAAATAACAATAATGAAAAAGCAAGTAGAAGGAGCTAATGGGAAATTAGGTATCATGATGCCTGGCCTGGGTGCTGTAGCGACCACCATGATTGCTGGTGTAGTTGCTGCGAGAAGAGGCCTATCTAAACCTATTGGATCTTTAACACAAATGGGAACTATCCGTGTTGGTAAAAGAACAGATAATAACGAGCCGTTAATTAAAGACTTTGTTCCCCTAGCAAAATTAGAAGACTTAGCATTTGGTGGTTGGGATGTGTATGAAGATAATGTGTACGATGCTGCAATGAAAGCAAAGGTTATTGATGGACATCTTTTGTATGACATTAAAGATGAATTAGAAGCCATTAAACCTTACAAGGCTGCATTCGACAAAAACTATGTTAAAAACCTAGACGGAACCTACGTTAAAGAAGCTGCTACAAAATGGGATTTAGCTCAACAAGTCATTGAAGATATCAAAGACTTTAAAGCTAAAAACAATTGCGAGCGTATCGTATTGGTATGGTGCGGTTCTACTGAAATTTATCTAGAGCCAAGTGAAGTTCACCAAACCCTGGCAGCTTTTGAGCAAGGCCTAAAAGACAACAACCCGAATATTGCACCAAGTATGATTTATGCCTATGCCGCATTAAAATTAGGTTATGCTTACGCAAACGGGGCGCCTAACCTAACCGTAGATATTCCGGCCATGTTGGAGTTGGCTAAAGAAACCCAAACGCCGGTTGCTGGTAAAGATTTTAAAACTGGCCAAACTTTGATGAAAACCGTACTGGCACCAGGCTTAATGGCTCGTTCATTAGGTGTGCGTGGCTGGTTCTCTGACAACATTTTAGGTAACCGCGATGGTTTGGTATTGGATGACCCTGATAACTTCAAAACCAAGGAAGTATCTAAATTAGGCGTATTGGAAGATATCTTCAAACCAGAGCAAAACCCTGATCTGTATGGTGATATGTACCACAAAATCCGTATCAACTACTATCCTCCACACGGCGATAACAAAGAGAGCTGGGATAACATCGATATCTTCGGATGGATGGGCTACAAAATGCAGATCAAGATCAACTTCTTGTGCCGCGACTCTATCTTAGCTGCCCCTATCGTTTTAGATTTGGCTTTATTCTCGGATTTGGCTAAACGTGCCGGCATGAGCGGTATTCAAGAATGGTTATCATTCTATCTGAAATCTCCTCAAACCAAAGAAGGATTACGTCCAGAGAATGATATCTTCAAACAATTAGAAAAATTACATAATACCTTGCGCTATTTCATGGGTGAAGAATTGATCACTCACTTAGGCCTTGATTATTACGAAGAAAACTAATATAAAATAGGGAATTTACAGCCCTAGAATAACCAAACTGTTTAAGCTGGGAGGGCAATTTTTCTCGGCGAAAGCAAGCCATCAGCTTAAACAGTTTAAACATAAATATTCTATTGTCTGCAAATTGTAATTTACTACCTGACCTTGTAAAAAACAACTCGAGGAAACTGCCGATTTAAAAAAAGTTTCCATAGTTTTGTGGTGTTAAAAGAAAGGAAAGTGAATTGCTTTAACCCAAAGAAATTGAAAAGTGATATTTCACAAAATCATATCAACCAGCCTGGGAATTGGATATATAGGTAAAGGAGCTGGCACTTATGCTGCTATTTTTACCTGCCTTTTATGGTACTTTTTTCTGGCTGGCCAATATGAACCGAAGCTTGCCCCCGCCTTAGTTACCTTGCTGATAACGCTACAGGGAATAAGGAGCGCAAACGAAGTAGAAATACTTTGGGGCAAAGACCATAACCGAGTGGTTATTGACGAGGTTGCAGGGATGTGCATCTCTCTACTTTTTATCCCAGTAACCATTGGATATGTAGCTGCTGGCTTAGTATTGTTCAGGTTTTTTGACATTATTAAACCACTAGGTATTAGGAAACTGGAAAAATGGCCAGGCGGTTGGGGCGTAATGGCCGATGATGTTTTATCGGGCATTTATGCAAACATTGTCCTGCAAGCGATAATTTTCTTCAAGATATTTTAAAGAAAATGTTAACCTTTTTAAAAGCACAGGCCTCCTCACTAACGGCAACGTTGGTTGATTATTTTACCACATGGTTTTGTGTAGGTTTTTTAGGGGTTTGGTATGTTGCAGGGAGTGTAACGGGAACAGTTATTGGTGGCTGTGTAAACTTCTACATGGGGCGTAATTGGGTCTTTAACTCAACCGAGAAAGACATCAAGCCTCAAATTTTGAAGTATATTTTAGTGTGGTGCGGCAATCTTTTAATCGTAACCACAGGAGTTTACATCCTCACTCATTTTTTAGGCATTAACTATATGCTGTCAAAGATTCTCGTTTCTGGGTTAATCGGTACCATTTACAATTACTTCATGCAGAAGCAATTCATTTTCACGCAGTAAAAATGAAAAAGACATATAAAATATTGATTTACGCACTGTTTTTTTGGGGTGCTACTGTAACAGGTGTATCATTGGCATTTGCCCAAAAAACTACCATCACAGGAACTGTTAGAGACGCCGTAACCAAGGAAACACTCCCTTACGTATCGGTTTTTTTTAATGATACCCGCGTTGGTACACAAACCGATATTGACGGAAATTTCAAAATCAGTACCAACGAAGATTACAACCAGCTGAAGTTTAACTACGTGGGCTATGAGGTTTTGGTAAAGAACATTGTAGTGGGGCAAACCCAAAAAATAGATGTGCTTTTAAAATCCAATGCCCAGTCGTTAAATGAAGTGACCATTATAGCCGGTAAAAAAAGATACTCGAACAAGAACAATCCGGCAGTTGAACTCATTAGGCAGGTCATTGAGCATAAAGATGCCAACCAGCCTAAAGCTTACGAAACGGTACAGTACAAGGAATACGAAAAGATGCTGTTCTCCATGAGCAATATCTCTGAGAAGTTTAAGAACAAAAGGATGTTCAGGAACTACCAATTCCTTTTTCAGGAGCAAGATTCTACCCAAATTGGCGGCAAAAATCTACTTCCAATTTATATACAGGAAAAACTGGCCAACCAGTATCTGAGCTTCTCCCCGGATAAAAGCAAAACTGTGGTACTGGCAGAAAAACAGGTGCAGTTTGATAGCAGGTTTATTGACAACGAGGGCATGAAAGCCTATTTTGACAGGATGTACCAAAATATCAACATCTATGATAACAACATTTCTGTGATGAGTAACGATTTTTTGAGCCCTATCGCCAATTCGTCGCCAACCTTCTATAAGTTTTTCATTACGGATACTTTAAAAAACCAAAGCCCTAATGTGATTGAACTTTCCTTTACGCCACGTAATAAGGGCGATATGTTGTTTGAAGGAAAGATATACATCACCATGGATGGCAATTATGCCGTACAAAGAGCATCATTTGGAGTTAACAAGAACATTAACCTTAACTTTGTTAGGGCACTGCAGATAGATTTAGATTTCGAAAAGAATGTTGACAAGCGCTATTACCTGAGCAAGAGCAACCTCATTGCTGATTTCGGGATCAACAAAAACAAGGGCTTGGGCTTTACCGGCGAACGTAGTGTTAACTACA
Source organism: Pedobacter nanyangensis (assembly GCF_003313505.1). Classification (GTDB taxonomy): domain Bacteria; phylum Bacteroidota; class Bacteroidia; order Sphingobacteriales; family Sphingobacteriaceae; genus Pedobacter; species Pedobacter nanyangensis. The sequence continues at coordinate 542,369 of NZ_QMHO01000003.1, forward strand.
AGGAATACCAAACCAATATCGAAATCCCCGATACGGTGTTCTCTGGCAAGAAAATTGAAGTACTTGCCGGTGCGGGAAAAAGATCCGATGATTTCTGGTTGAAAAACCGCTTGGATACCATTCCAGAAAAGCAACTTAAGATCTACAGCAATATAGATACCCTCCAAAACCTGCCTTCGTTTAAGCGCACCATGCAAATTGTAACTTTGCTTTTTGCAGGGTATCAAAACCTGGGGCCCTATGAAATTGGCCCTGTAAATACCTTTTATAGTTTTAACAACGTAGAGGGTTTCCGCTTGCGCTTGGGTGGGCGTACCACACCAGAGCTTAGCAAAAGATATTATTTTGAGAACTATGCTGCCTACGGATTTAAGGACGAAAAATGGAAGTTCTTCCTATCGGCCACCTATTCACTGAATAATAAATCCATTTACAAATTCCCACAAAACTATATCAGGGCAAGTTTCCAAAGAGACACCAAAATACCTGGGCAGGAACTACAGTTTGTGCAGGAAGACAACTTCTTATTGTCCTTTAAACGTGGTGTAAATGACATGTTGCTCTACAACGATTTTTACCGTATAGATTATGTGAAGGAGTTTGAAAATCGCTTCTCCTATGCTATTGGTTTTAAGAAATGGTCGCAAACGCCAGCTGGTGGCTTATATTACGCCGATGCGGGCAGTAACGCGTTCATCAACAGGCTTACTACCAGCGAATTTAGTGTAAGTTTAAGATATGCTAAAAACGAAAAATTCTATCAGGGCAAAATATACCGCACACCAATTATCGACAGGTACCCCATCTATAATTTAAAATATACCATGGGCCTAAAAGGCCTTTTGGGTGGTGAATATAATTACCACAACATCATGGGTAGTGTAGATAAACGCTTTTATGTATCGCAATTAGGTTTTACCGATGTTCGCCTAGAAGCAGGCTATATTGCTGGTAAGTTGCCGTTTCCACTACTGGCAGTGCACCGTGCCAACCAAACCTACGCCTATCAGCTCAACTCCTACAACCTCATGAACTTCCTTGAGTTTGTAAGCGACCACTATGCAAGTATAAATATTGACCATAGCTTTAACGGATTTTTTCTAAATAAGATACCTTTGCTAAATAAATTGAAGCTGCGTGAGATCATATCGTTCAAAGCCATTTATGGAGGACTAAGAGATGAGAACAATCCCGAGAAAACCAATACCGGCATTTACAAAATGCCTACTTACGAAAACGGGATGCAAAGAACTTACTCATTAAACAAAGAACCTTATATGGAGGGCAGCGTTGGTTTAGGCAATATTTTCAAACTACTTAGGGTAGATTTGGTTAAAAGATTTAACTATCTTAATAACCCAGAGGTTTCTGAGTGGGGAATTAGAACGCGAGTTAAACTTGATTTTTAAAAGATGAAGCTAAGAGATAACCTTCAACAAGGTATTTATAAAGTAATCAATCCTTTTGTAAAAGGACTGATCAAAATTGGTCTTACCCCAAACATGGTAACCACCATTGGTTTGATCTTAAACATTGGTGTAGCTGTTATTTTTATTATTGGGGCCGAGAAAGCGAACCGTGGAGAATTGGAATATGTGGGCTGGGCAGGTGCATTGGTTCTTTTTGCAGGCCTATTTGACATGCTTGACGGTCAAGTAGCTCGCTTGGGCAATATGAGCTCGAAATTTGGTGCTCTGTACGATTCTGTATTAGATCGTTACAGCGAAATGGTGATGTTTTTGGGCATCTGCTACTATCTCGTTTCGCACCACTACTTTTTAAGTTCGCTATTTGCTTTCATTGCCTTGATAGGCTCAATGATGGTAAGTTACACCCGGGCCCGGGCCGAAGGTTTAGGTGTGGAGTGCAAAGGTGGTTTAATGCAGCGCCCAGAGCGCGTGGTAACCATCGGCGTTTTTGCTATTGCCTGCGGTATTGCCTACAACTTTTTAGGTGGCGATTATAAGGTTTTCGTTCCCGGAATCAAATTTCATGTATTTGAAACCATGAGCATTTTTACCCTCCCTATCGCCATTATGGCCATAATGACCAACATTACCGCGGTGAACAGGCTAAGAGATGCCAAAAAAGCCCTGGATGCGCAGGATTTTATTAAAGCCAACCAGAACAAAGCGGCATTGGTAGCCGCAATGATCTTGTTTAGTGGCTTAGCTTTGGGTAACCCAACCGCTTTAAAAGCACAACAGGACAGCGACCCCTCACCACTTGCTTTTCCTACACCCAAAAACATCGACAATCAGTTGTTTTATGTACAGCGAGACCCCAATATCAATACCATTATCTGCCAATTAAATTTGGACGATGACGGCCAACCAAACAAGGAAAAGCCCGTAAATGTATTTTGGATGCGCTATGCTGATAAAGAAGGAAAGAAAGACCTGAACTACATCCAGCGCAAATTTGCCTATGGCATACAAACCAAAGACATTGGCAATGGAAACTTCGAATTGCGCTTTGTATCATACAAAAAATTCCCTTTGCTGCTCACCAAATCTGCAATAGATAAAAAATATCATGTTTATGTAACGGCCAACAACAAAAAGATTTTGTTGGACAGGATTTTTTTGAGGATTGAAGGCGGTTCGTTCTGGATACCGAACGTTAAATATGTTGAATTGAGAGGTTACGATGCCAGCAACCCCAGCAAGGCCGTAACCGAAAGAATAAAAGTGTAAGATCATGGCAAAGAATTTTATCTCAAACTCTAAGGAATCCGTTAGGATGTTTAAGAGCGACTTGCTAGAGCCGCTTTCGAAAGTAAAATATTATGTGCCCTTGCTTATTTACGTGCCTTTGATTTTTTTCTTGGCATGGAAAGCACTCTTTGACGTAAATACGCCTGTGTTGGAATTTTTCGGATGGCTTGCTTTTGGCCTGTTCATTTGGACCATTACCGAATATGTGCTACACCGTTGGATTTTCCATTTTTACCCAACAAGTAGCTGGGGCAAACGCATCCATTTCATTTTCCATGGTGTACATCACGATTATCCCAATGATGCCAACCGTTTGGTAATGCCCCCGTCGGCAAGCATTCCGTTGGCACTAGGTTTTTATTTTCTATTCGATTGGCTTTTACCCGATACTAAAGTTTATGCTTTCTTTATTGGCTTTATTGGCGGCTACCTGTTTTACGATATGGTGCATTATGCCCTTCATCATGCCAATTTCAAAAGTGGATTTTGGAAAACATTGAAACATCACCACATGTTACATCACTATCAGGATGCCTCCAAAGGTTTTGGGGTAAGCTGGATGTTTTGGGATGGTATATTCAGATCGGGATTTGAGAAGAATAAACAGCAATAAACTTTGGCCTTTTTCGTCATTGCGAGGCACAAAGCAATCTTACAACGATTTACAATACAATTATTTTGAGATTGCTTTGTCCCTCGCAATGACGGCATTTAATAGAAAAAAATAATGACATCAGATATTCCTTCTGAGGAACCAAAAAGAAACTTAAAAAAAGACCTGCCATTAACGCTCGGTATTTCGGCTGTTTACCTTATCCTCTCTTATTTTTTAGTTGGCTACAAAACTGACCAATTGGTTTTAATTGGGATTTTCAATGCCTTATATTACCTATCGGCTACTACGCGGAAATTCATTATAGGCTTTTCCATCTTCATCGTGTACTGGATTATCTATGATTACATGAAGGCCTTTCCCAACTACAACTATAACCCTGTACATATCGCTGATCTCTACAATTTTGAAAAAAGTGTTTTCGGGATTACCGAAGGCAAATCGCTAGTGACGCCAAATGAGTATTGGCTATTACACACCAATGCCTTTTTAGATGTGCTTACTGGTTTTTTCTACCTCATGTGGATCCCCGTTCCACTCGCTTTTGCAGCATACCTTTTCTTCACCAACAAAAGATACTTTTTATACTTTTTACTCACTTTTGTATGGGCAAATTTATTGGGCTTTGTGGTTTACTATCTGTACCCGGCCGCCCCACCTTGGTATGTGCAGCAGCACGGTTTTGATTTTATTGCGGGTACCCCTGGAAATACTGCAGGCTTAGCTCGTTTTGACCATTTCTTTAACATCCAACTGTTCAAGTCAATTTACGCCAAAGGCTCCAATGTGTTTGCTGCAATGCCTTCGTTGCACTCCGCTTATCCATTAATTGTTGTTTATTATGGTACCAAAGGTAAATTTCGCAAAGCGAATGTCTTTTTTATCACGGTGATGGTGGGAATATGGTTTGCGGCGGTTTACACCAGCCATCATTATTTAGCTGATGTATTGGCGGGCATTGCCACTGCCCTAGTGGGCATATTTTCATTTAATTGGTTAAAAGAACAAAAACCATTGGCTAACTTTATCGAGCGCATGCTAAAACTTATTTCCTAATGGAGATTATCCAGCTCAATACCGTTACCGAAAGCCAAGCACTGGAAATTCATGACCTAAGCAACCAGCTAGGCTATGAAAACGACCCACAGTTGTTATTTAAGAGATTAAAACAAATTGTTTCCTTAAAGGATCATGCTGTTTTTGTTGCTCAATTGGACAGCCAAATAGTTGGCTGGCTGCATTGCTTGGTATGTATCCGTATAGAAAGCCCGGTGTTTGTTGAAGTGGCCGGCTTAGTGGTAGATGAACACGCAAGAGGCCAGCAAATTGGCAAAAAGCTTATTGAAGCCAGTAAGCATTGGGGCCGTTGCCAGCATATCTCTATCATGCGTATCCGCTGTAATGTTGTCCGTACAGAAAGTCATCAATTTTACCAAGCACTGGGTTTCATCAGCAATAAAGCGCAAAAGGTGTTTGAAATGCCCCTGTAACTTGCGTTTACCTACACGAAACAAAAAAACACATTCACTCCTAGATATCAACCCCTTACAAAGCAATTTATTTTGCTTTGACAGATTTACCTGCCTTAATTTCTTCACACATTCAAGGAATAATTCTTTATATTTATCGAGTAAATCCCAAACAAACGAAGAACCTCTTTATGACGCTTAGCACCACCAAAAAACAACATTTGCTGTTTTGCATGCTCATGCTGTGTATTGGCGTTACCGTAAAAGCGCAAACTTCCAAAATTGATGACTTGCTTGGCCAATGGGATAAAAATAGCCCTGACACTGCTCAAATCAAGGTTTTGAGAAAATTATCGGCCGCTTATACTTCGGTAGATCCCCTTAAAAAGTTCTATTATGCGAACCAATATCTGCAATTAGCCAAGAAAAACAACATCGATTCATCTATCTCAAATGCTTATTTGGATATGGGAATTGCCTATGCGGTAAGAAGTCAACTAGATAGTGGTTTATATTATTTCAAACTCGGTCACGAAATAGCCAAGGAAAGCAACTACCTCCCTGGCATTGCCAGGGGCTATGTGAACATGGGCTTTATTCTGGACCGCCAGGACAAGAAAAAAGAATCGGTAAAATATTACGAAGAATCGCTAAAAATCTACCGAAAGCTCAATAACAGGAAAGGCATTAACCAATGCATCATGAACTTGGGCTCGCTTTATTTTGATTTGGGCGAGTACAAAACGGCCGATGCCTATTTTCATCAGGTATTAGATAACGTAAAGGAAACGCCTCACGACCAAGCGGGCCTAGCCAGTGCACTTTTTTCATTGGGCAATTCAAACCGAAAGCTTGGCAACCAGCAAAAATCGTTGGAATATTTTCGTCAAAGTTTAGCCATTCGCGAAAAAATAGGCGACTTAAATGGCATTGCCCTGAGTAATTGGGGCATTGGTTTGGCATTAAACAACACCAATAAATTTGAACAGGCCCTGGCCCACCTGAAAGTTGCGCTGGAAAATAATCGTAAAACAAAAAATGTTTATCAAGAAGCTATTGTTTTAATGTCCATCTCCCATGCCTATCTGCATTTGGAGCAATATAAAAAAGCGGAAGAAAACATCCAGTTGGCGCTGGAAAAAGCAAAAGAAGCCGAATCGAAAACCTTGGTGGTACAGGCACTTGAAAACCTGGTAAAGATAGAAGCTGCGCAGAAAAAATTTGACCTGGCTTTAAAGCATCAGGCCGATTATATGGCCATTAATGATAGCCTGAATAACTCCAGAACCAAAAAAGAAGTTATTTTAAGTGACTTAAACCGGGTAAACACCGACAATAAGAACCTGGAAAAGCACAATCAGAAGATTTCTGAGAAAATCAACGATTACACGATCGTCATTGTTATCGTTACCGTTTTATTATTGGTGGTGGCTATCTTATTGCTACTGTACTATAAACGTAACTCGGAAAATAAAAACGCTAATGTTTTATTGCAAAAGCAGAAACAGGAAATTGCCGAGGTAAACGAGGAGCTAAAAACCCAGATGGAAATTATCAACACCCAAAATGTGGAGCTTGAAAAACTGAACAACGTAAAAAACAAGTTCTTCTCCATTGTTTCGCACGATTTAAGGGCTCCTATTAATTCCCTAAAAAGCTTGTTTGAAATGTATCGTGATGGTGTTTTGAACAAAGAAGAACTTGGGGGCTTACTGAACCGGCTAGAAGATACCATTTACAATACCGCAGCTTTCTTAGACAATTTATTGGAATGGTCAAAAAGCCAATTAGATGGCATTACGGTAAACCCCATTCAGGTTGAACTTCATCAAATTGTAGCGCACAACATCAAATTGATGGATTCCCAAATCCGGACAAAATCTATCAAGGTTCAAAACAATGTTCCAGCAGAAATTTCAGCTTTTGTTGATTTGAATATGATTCATGTGGTCATCAGAAATTTGCTTTCTAACGCTATAAAGTTTTGTAAAGCTAATGATGAGGTGGTTTTTGAAGCCCGGGTAGAAAATGAAAAGATCATTTGCACCATCCGTGATACTGGACCAGGCATTAGCGACATTGACTTGGAGAATTTATTCAACTTAGCGCATACCCCAAATACCGGTACCGCTGGTGAAAAAGGCTACCACATCGGGTTAATTTTATGCCAGGATATGATTGCCCAAAACCACGGCAGCTTAAAAGTAGAAAGCCAATTGGGCAAAGGCACTACCTTCCACATCACCCTTCCCCTGGGTTCAAACAACCCATAGTTGAGGATAAATCCGCAAACCGTCAATTAAACATTACAAGCTACCAACATTCTAAGGCTACAACAATTAATAAAGATTGTTTAACTTTGTACCATGATTGAACTTCCAGTTGTAGCGCCAGTTACCGAAAAAGCACGTAAACCTGATTGGCTAAGGGTGAAATTACCTGTGGGTAAAGAATATGCACAAGTAAGGAGTTTAGTGGATACGCATAAGCTGCACACCATTTGCGAAAGCGGTAATTGTCCGAATATGGGCGAGTGCTGGGGTGCAGGTACAGCCACTTTCATGATTTTAGGGAACATTTGTACCCGTTCATGCTCTTTTTGTGCTGTAGCAACAGGCCGTCCTTTGGCGGTAGATACCGATGAACCTAACCGAGTGGCCAATTCGGTGAAGTTAATGGGGGTAAAACATTGCGTAATTACTTCGGTTGACCGTGATGATTTGAAAGATGGCGGCTCTATTATTTGGGCCGAAACCTTGCAAGCCATCAGACGTGAAAGCCCAATCACTACCCTGGAAACTTTAATCCCCGACTTTAAAGGCCAATGGGACAACTTATACAGAGTTTTAGAAGAAAGACCTGAGGTGGTTTCCCACAACATGGAAACGGTTAGACGTTTGACCAGGCAGGTTCGTATTCAAGCGAAGTACGACAGAAGCTTAGAATGCCTTAAAAGAATTTCGGAATTTGGTTTACGTACTAAAACTGGTATCATGCTAGGTTTAGGCGAAACAGAGGAAGATGTTTTTGAAGCCATGGACGACTTGGTGGCCAATGGTGTACACATTTTAACTTTAGGTCAGTACTTACAACCTACCAAAGCTCATCATCCTGTTGTTGACTGGATCCATCCAGACCAATTTGCTAAATACAAAGAAGTAGGTTTGGCTAAAGGTTTGAAATATGTGGAAAGCGGCCCGTTGGTGCGCTCTTCTTATCACGCAGAAAAACACCTTTTTGATATTGAAGGAATAGCATAAGTACAGTTTTTTTTAGGATTAAAGAATAAGGAACAAAGAATAAAGACCGTGTTCCTTATTTTTTAGCTACAAAAATATCCGTAACTAAGATGAGATTAATCATCTTGCCTTTATATACTAATAAGTAGTCTATAATGAGATTGCTTCGTCGTTCCTCCTCGCAAAGACGAAAAAAAGAGCGTCATTGCGAAGAATAGCTTGTTCCGTTTTTTCGGAAAAGCCATCTTAAAGCGGAATCACTCGCGAGTTTGTTAATGCCATTGGGGTTACGGTGTGCCTGTGTGGTTTATTTAGGAAGTATTTGGTAAAAAAACAACCTCATAAACACTTAAGAGTGCGTACCAAATAGGCTCAGTTTTTAGCAGGACGAAGCGGGTTTGCTAGGACTTCAGGCCATGAAAAATCACAAGCCCTCTATTCCAAAATCACGTTAAATTCTATCCATAAAAAACACCCCTGACATGATCGCCAGAGGTGCCTCCTTCGTTTGTTAATTTAGCGTGGGATGAAACTTACCCTGGTAAAACCAAAACCAGCAATGGCAAGCCTCCACTTATTTTCTGATGATTTTAAGTGTTTGTTTTTTACCCTCGTTAAGCAGGTTGATGAAGTATAAACCTTTTGGAAGTACATTGAAATCCAAAGTAGCACTGTTCTCCCCTTTTTTTGCCCATTGGCTCATTTGTTTTCGCCCCTGCAAATCATACACCGCCACCTCGGTAGTTTTGGCTAAGGTTGCAAATTTAAGCGTAGCTAAACTTTCCGTTGGATTTGGATAAGCAACTAAAGTTATTCCCAAGTCTTGTATTTCTACCAAACTTACTTCGCTAAAAGTCTCCTTTCCATCTTTATCATATTGCTTTAATTGATAGTAGCTCCTGCCCATCAATGGCGAGCGGTCCACAAAGCCATACTGATGTTCGCCTGTAGTATTTTTTGCGCTTTGTACATGCACCACTTCAAATGCTGAGGTTTCGCTCCTACGCAACACCTCAAACTTATCTGTATTTCGCTCGTTGGCAGTTTTCCAATTAACCGTTACTTGCGGATTGGTAGCTGTACCCGATTTTTTGGCTTCAAAAGAAAGTAAATCCAAAGGCAATACGCCATCATTAACCACCACAAATGGACTAAATTGACTAATGTTGTTAATGGCAGCGGTGTAAGGATTAGTCCCTGCAAGTGTGGCGGCATATCCAACATAAGCTCCCCCGTGATAATTGGCCACACTTACGGGCGAGCTGGTTGAAAAGCCAGCATTATGGTTGGCCGCAGTCCACTGAAACTGAATATTGGCATTGGCTCCTGTGCCTGATGGCGTAATATTCCATTGCAGATTTACTGAGTTATTAGCATTAAATGGCAGTGCATTGTCTATCCCTGTTTTTAAGCTTACTGAGAAATCATTGCTGGCTCCCGTGTTGCTAATGCTCAAAGGCGAATAGCCTACACTTGTTCCCAATGGAATTAAGGTATTTGTTGTGCCAACATTTTTCACAATCAAACTTCCTGTACCGTTGGTGATGACATAACCAGTGGCCGTATTATCCCTGGTGATACTATTTACGGTTAGGGAGTTATTTCCCAGCGTTAAAATTCCAGCTTCTACGGTAAGGTTATCTGAAATTACTGGCGATTGCAGCGTGTAATTCCCCACCACATCTACCGTAAGGTTTTTTAACAAAGTAGTGGCATCGCTGTATTTATACATGCCCGCTGTTCCTTTTAGGTTCAATTTTACCGAGGCGGCCGAGTTGGATTCGAACGTACCGCTATTCACTACAAAATCTCCCGCTATATTTAATACTGCGTTTACCGTTCCATTTTCTCTCACCAATACCCGTCCTCCATTTTGCTCATAACTTCCCAGGCCAATAGTCCCATTAGTATTTAATAAAGCCAGGTAAGTAGTTCCTGTACTGTTTACCGTAAATTTACCGCGTACATTGCTGGTAAGGTTTCCCTGAAAAGCGTAGTAGTTACCTTGTCCGGTGTTATTCCAAATTACATTGTAATAACTTATCGTATTTTTTAATATACCCGTTTGGGAAGTTGTAATTCCCGAAATCAAAAAGGTAGCACCATCTTCGAAAGTAATCACGGCCGGCATGGTGTTTGAATTTGCGGCATGCTCATAAACCCCGCCATCTTTCACGGTTACATAATTATAATTCACTGAAGCTTTATTGGTAAGCTTTCCTTTGATGAACACGTTACTTCCTGTTTGGTCAACTTTTAAGGTGCCATTATTGGTCACTAAACCATTGATGATCAAATCGTATTTACCATCGTTATTTACAGTGCCATTATTTTCAAACTCCCCATCAATTTGATACAGCTGATCGCGGTGGATGTTCAACGTTTTACCACTTTCTACCATTAGCTTGCCGCCATCTCTTACCACAATGGAATTTACATAACCATAAGATCCACTTTGTGCGGTGGTTAAATCAGGGCCATTGGGAGCAATAACGGTATGGTTAGCTTGAATGAAAGAGGTTTGCCCAGTACCAAAGTGCGGAATGGTTGGTGCTGCCGACCATGTGCCGGCCACCATTTTTTGCCAAATGCTTGGGTCTAGCCATGCGCCACTACTAATGGTCCTGTAATCGCCTTCTTGGGCCGCTAGCCCAACATCGCCTTTAATATCTACATTTTTAAGGGTAACATATCTGGTGGCACTTGAACTTCCGGTTCTAAAGTATAGCCTAAATTTAAGTTCCTGACTAGGTGACACGTTAACGCCAGTAGCACCGTTTAGGGCAAAGGCATATCTTTTTGCACCTGCATTCTGATTCTCTAACAACCAGGTTCCATTTGCAAAAGTTGGATAGCTGCCTGTAACCACTAATGGACTACCGTTTAACAACCCAGATTTCAACAACGTACTGGTGGCAAAATTATCGGTAGAGTACTCGATGGCAAAATTTCCAGTGGTATTAAAAACGGCCAAATTGAACAAAATAGAATCCACTCTTACTTCATAGGTACTGCTTGGCTTTACACTAATTTCAATATGTTTGGTTTTATCGGTCATGTTTTTTAAACCATTGTCGGTTTGCCAGCTTCCACCATCTGCCGCAGGGGCAAATTGCACCCCAGAAGTAGTAGAAAAAGGCACGTTATTTCCGGTCGATTGATTAGATAAAACATAACTCTTTAAATCTAACGAAGCAGTTGTTATACCTTCTTTCAAATAAGAAGCGTTTAAGTTTTGCGCAAAGCTGATGCTAGCGATTGCCTTGCTATTTACCAAAGGCTGATTTAAGGTTTCGCCACTGGCTGCAATGGTTTTATTATGGCTCCCTGTTCCAGAAACGAAAGTAATGTTCCCCGAATAAAGTCCCGCGGCGCTTGCGTTTAAACGCACTAACACAGATTTAGAAACCAGCAAACCATTGGTTACCGTTAATACTAACGGACTTGAGTTATCTTTCCAGGTTAGGCCATTGTCGGCACTTACCTCGAAATTAACAGGTGGTGTTACCGTAACATCCGTTTGTAAATATTCGCCACTTAAAGATAAAACCTGTGTTGCCGAAGGTTTATCTATCCCTTGTTTAAATGCCTGCAACGTACCGGTTAAGCTCATTACGGGTATTGCGGCAATTGTAGCACTTTCTGAGCGCACGGTTCCATTGGCGGAGCTCGCTTCTACATAATACTCATAGGTAGACATGGAAGGAGGAACCGTTTCTTTTCCAGTGCTTGGCGCATAAGCTAGGTTTACATCGTTGCCAGTAATGGTTTGCTCGTTCACCAAAATTGGGCTTCCACCATCCGCTATGCGATATAAGCGGTAGGTCACATTATTTTCAGGCCAGTTCAAGTTCCATTTAAAAGTGAGTTCTGTTCCTGTTTTGGTGTACCTGAAATTGGAAATGGCCAGCCTGTTTGCGGGCACGGCGTTGCCGTCTAAAAAAACCGCATACGGATCCCAAACCACATTATTTCTGTCTTTGAAAACGATGTTATTGTCCAAGTATTCGGCAACTTCACCGGCGTTTAATTGCTTCGACCAACTTACCCTCGAGGCAATGTTTAACGGGTTTCCACTCATGTCCATCGAATTGTATTCCGCATAAATGATTTTACTGACATCAGTACCTGCGTCCCAAATTGACCATCCTTCTGGTTTCACTACATTGCTCATTTTGGTGTTTACAAATACCGTGGCCGAAGTTGCCTTAGGTTCGGCCGTGGCGGCATCATTTTGCCAAGGCCTGCCCAACACATATTTGGTGGTACCTCTATTGGCTATGATTTCGCAATTTCTGAATAACAAGCCCTTGCTTTCCCTGGTATTGGATGCCGTGATATAACTGCTGGTCTGGTTGTCCACCCGATCTCTTGGATAAATGGTACATTCATCAAATACCGTTTTGGCATTGCCGAAGATAAAATCAACCACACCTTCGATATAACATTTGTATAAGGATTGCGGGTATTTAGAATTGTAGGAAAGAAAAGTGTCTTGCCCGCCCAAAAACCTGCAATTTTTGAAAGAGGCTCTGTCACCACTTACATTAATGGCCAAAGCTTGTGGCGCATCGCCGGTGGTGTTTTCGAAGGTGATGTGTGCCGCACTAAAATCATCAGCATTGATAATTACCGAAGCCGAATTTGCCGTACCATAAGTACCACCTCCCGGGATATTCTTTCCGTTATAGTTGTTGTAGGTGATGATGGTTTTGGCCACATCTTCTCCAATAAACTGGATAAAAGGTTTACTGATGGTTAAGTTTTCATAATAAACTCCTTTTTTGATAAATATCCGATACGGAGCAGTAGCGTTAGCGGGTGCTGCATTTAGTGCCGCTTGGATGGTAGTATAATTACCCGTCCCGTTCGGATCAACGGTAGCCTGATATTGTGCCTTCGCCTGAAGGGCCGCAAGCCATAACACCATGCCGAAAATAGTTTTTAAAAGATGCCTTTTCATTTTTTTATGTTCATGAATTTGGAGAAAAGGGAGAAGCCAACGAGCGCTCCCTTTGTTGCTGTCGAGAATAGCGTTATTTCTTGATTACTTTTACCTGCTGTTGCTGTCCGTCTATATTTACTTTGATGATATAGAATCCATTAGCCAAGTGAGCGAGATTGATACTGGTATCTGTTTGTCCTTTACTTAGTTTTAAGAAGCCTTTTTGCTGCCCCTGTGTATCGTAAACGCTTAATGTTCCTGTGGTTTTAACCGCAGCGTGTTCAACGGTAATTAAACTACTAGTGGGATTTGGGTAGGCGCTGAATTGGGTTACTATCGCTGAAAGATTAATGTTTTTGATTTCACTAATGGTGGCTTGACCATCCTTATCATATTGTTTAAGCTGATAATAGCTATTGCCAGATAAAGGCGCACGGTCTGTAAAACGATACTGATGTTCGCCTGCTGTATTAAAAGAAGCCTGCGTATTGATGACCACAAAATCGCCGTCATCACCTTTTCTCAATACCTCAAACTTGTCTGTATTTCTTTCGTTAGCGGTTTTCCAGGTTACATTTACCTGTGGGCTAGTAGCCGTTCCTGATTTTTTAGCTTCAAAGCTCAATAAATCCAAAGGCAGCACATCTGGGAACCAATCTACCTTGTCTGCTCCGGCATAAATTGGCACCAATACCCTTACCACCGAGGCTGGCAATGCGGTATAACTGTAATACGTAGATGGGTCGAAAACACTACCAGGGTTCAGTTCATCAAATTTTACCGACCTGCCGCCAGGGTTTAGCATGGCTGGATTAATTTGGGCAGTAATTACCGGCAAACCCGAATCATCGTATTCATTGCCTACTTGTTTTAATCCAACTGCTGGCTTATTGCCTGTTTTTGAAGTAAAGGTATCATCTGTATTATTACCAAAAACGGCTTTAAAATCTGCAGATGTCCTGTCGGCATACATTCCCCAACGTGTATTCAAGTAGAAGTTGTTTTCTGCAAATACGTTGGCGCCAATAGCTGCTGCAATTCCGTAAAGTTTTACGCCTTCACTTAAACAGTTCAATACGTGCACTTCACCAAATCTCACCCTTGGGTTTCTAGAATTGGTATTTAGGAAATGATTGGCATAATGGGTCACTTTCAAACGGCCAACATCTTTACTGGCATTGTTATCCGAGTGGCCAATCAATCCCGTTTTCCAGCTATTGCGATAAAGGGTCCAGGAAATGGTGATATAACTTGCGCCATCCTTAATGTCAATTCCTCCATCAGGATGTTCCGAATCAGTAGGCATCGTGGTAGGATGTCCAACGGTACAGTGATCTACCCAAATGTGGTTGGTTTCGGTATTACCGATGTTGATGCCATCATCGTAGTAATCTTGAAAAGAGATATTTCTGATGATGATATTTTGGCTTCTCTTGATATTAATCCCAAACTTGAACACCACATTTTTACGTCCTATGATGGTTAAGTTGGCCTGCTCCTGGATATCGAGCATGTGATTTCCCCAAACACTGATCGAAGGGTTTAAAGTCACATCTTCATAAATGCCTGGTTCCAAAACAATGGTGAGCGGACTGGCATCCATGTATTTGTATCGGATCCTGTTGTAAAGGGTTTGCGCCAATTTGTTAAATTCTGCCGGGCCATTGATGTAGATGGTTTTATTGGTAAAACCTGGCACTACAGCATCTCCACCGGTAGTGGGTCCTGTAAAGCCATCGGCAGTTATGGAAGCAAAACCAACTGGTTGTTTAAAGTTAATGTTCAGGTTATCGGTAAAGGTGGCGGTGATATTTTTGTGGGCATTTACCGTAATCACTTGTGAAGCCGTATTCCCTGTCAAATCGCCCGACCAGCCTTGAAAAGTAGACCCCAGCACCGAACTGGCAGTAACGGTCACTTGCGTTCCATCGGGATACTCTCCACCCGCTGGATTAAGCGTCACGCTTCCAATTCCAGCCGTAGTTACGTTAATTTTATACGTATTGATGACCCTGAAATTGGCAACCACGGTTTTATTACTGTTCATGACCAAAGTAGCAGGATTAGTATTCCCTGTCAAATCGCCTGTCCAGTTGTCCAATTTCAATGCAGGTTTTTCTTCTGCCAAAAGGGTTACGGTTTCGCCTGAAAAGTAGCTATTACCTACCCTACTTGGACTTAATGCCACCGTTCCGCCGTTGGTACTTGTTATGTTTAAGGCATAAGAAGCACATTGGGATCCTGATAAATCCAAGCGATCTAAATTTGGTCCGTCGGTAGTCTCCCAGGTCAGTTTAATTTTATTGACGCCTGCATTGAGGTTCACGGAAACAATCGCTTCTGTCCAGTCGGTAAAAGTTGCCGTACGAGGGAAATCAATATTTTGTACAAAAACATCATTTACATATAATGCTGCGGTGCGGTTTTCGTCCTTGGCAAAAGAATATCTCAACTTAGCAGTTTGTACACCCGCTTGTTGGTTACATACGGTAAATGTAATTTGGTTTTCGCCACCCGCCAAAAAGTCGATAAAACCTGAGCCGGTAAAACCTATATGTTGCGCATCCACTTTACCCGTAAAGTCAGCATGTTCTGCTTCATAAGTGGTGAAAGTGAGGTTTGGGTCAACAATGGCTACGGTAATGGTCCATGATTTGGTGCTGCCATTTTGAGCCGTTACCACATAATTTACTGGGACACTAAAATTTTGAGCGCTATTGGTGGCGGGATTTACCGAGGCAAACGGAGACACTTGGAAAGTAACGGGCGTTAAAGCGGTTAAATTAGTGCCAAGCGGCATGGTGACCAAAATTTGTCCTGTATTGCTATTGATAGAAGCGTTTCCAATTTGGTCGTTAGAAAGTTTAAAGGCCGTAACTTCTTTTTCTGTAGACTGCACTGCGGTGGTGGTTACCGTCCAGCTTTTGGTGGTGGTACCATCTTGAGCGGTTACCACATAATTTACAGGATTGGTAAAATCACGGGCGGCTGTTGCCGAAGGGCTAACGGTGGCACCATTTGAAATGGTAAAAGTACCAGGTACTATGTTAACCAAATTAACTCCCGTGGCCACATTTACGTTAATGGTACCTGCGGCATAGTTAATCGTTTCTGTACCTACTTGGCCAGGCAGTTTAAACGCGGTTACTTCTACATCAGAACTGATGGAAGCCTCTCCAGCTTCCACATACAAATCGTGTATCTGGGTATTTCCCGAGCTAGCTGTTAATCTGATAATGATGTTGTTTGCGCTTTTTAAAGCCTGGAAAGCAGCCTGGCTGGTTAAATCAAATTCAGCTGCGGTAGATACGCTTAACGTAGAGGCGATATTTTGGAACGAAGTGCCATTATTGGTACTGTAGCTTACCGTTACCGTTCTGGTTGAGGTAGCTGTACTCTTCATATTCACTTTGAAAACACTGCAGCTTGGCAAATTTACGTCAAGGTATTGTGTAGTGGCATTTATTTGCACCATTCCCTTGGAGCAAACGCCATCGGCAGCCTTGGTTGGGCTAAGCGTTCCATTACTGGTAAGGCCCGCGGGCAAGGCACTTTGCTGAAAGTTATAGCTATATTTCCCATCGCTGCCAAAGGTTACCTGCTGTGCATGCAGCTGCAATACGCACAAAAGGAACATTATGCCTAATAAAAAAGGTTTTAAATATTTCATCTCTTCAAATAATTTAGACAATAGCCATCTAGTACCGCCCCGTAAAGACAGTTGGATATTTTAATGATTGGAACGGATTATTTTTTGATAAACTTTTGTGATTGGGTTTGTCCGTTGATTTCGTAAACCAATAAATAAGTACCCGAGGCAAGCGAGGCCACATTGATGGTGGTGGAAGCAGTGCCGGTGTTGGCATTGGCTTTTATCAACGATCTTCCATCCAAGCCTACCACTTTTAACACGCCGGTGCTTTTCACATTTTCGTGGTTTACAACCAGCTCGTGGCTTGCGGGATTAGGTTGTAAGCTTAAGCTAATGCCTTCTATTTTAACATGGACAACATCGCTGTAAGTATGCGTGCCATCTTTATCACGCTGCTTTAAGCGATAATAAGCATTGCCCACAAAAGGATTTTTATCGGTGAAACTATAATCATGTACACCCGTTGTATTTTTGCTTTGCACGGTGGCCATTGCAGAAAAATCCGTGCCATCAGCTTTTCTTTCTACCACAAAATCTTGCGTGTTCACTTCATTGGTGGTTTTCCAGTTTAAGTTTACGGTTTTCCCTAAGGCATCTGGCTTTGCAGCAAAAGAGAGCAGCTCCAGGGGCAGATAATCAGTTGGCAGGGTATAATCTGCAAAACCAGCCGCTACAAAATATAAGCGGGCGGTACTGGAGGTGCGCTTGATTTGTACAAATTTGGCTCCTCCATTTGGGATGGTAAATTCGGCCAAAATTCCGGGAGCGGGAGCCCCAGCAGACATGGTGTGCGTTAACGTCCCCTCTATGGCAGAAGCACTGGAACCATAACTGACCGAGATCCCAGATACACTCGAGTTTCCTGTGCCTCTATATTGCACAGAAATTTTAGTGATATTATTTGCCGACAATGAGGTAAGCGCAACATTTCTTGTGGTATTATTTAACGTGTAATAAAAAAATCCCGAGGTACCATCTGCTACCACACCGGTAGTTTCGTAGTCGAGCTTGATGTTGTTTTGAGTATTGGTTCCACTAACTACATCCGTAGATGTTGTTGTTGCCGGCCCAGGAACTTTATAGGTAAGTTGCTGAGCTTTGGTTACCAGGGCAAAGAGCATACAAAGGCATGCGAAAAAAGGTAAAGTTTTTTTCATAACAATTAGGTTTACAAATTTGGTCAGGTAAGATTTTAGCGTACCTTTTTACCTCGCATGCAAAAGGCTAAAAAACACATCATTATCTAAAATCTACTACAGATTTAAGCATTTGTTTTTTTTAATGAAAGAGAAAACTGTGCAATCGTTCTCGGAAAAAAAAATGCTTACAAGGCTCAAAAAAGCCACAGAAACCGTTGAAAATGAAGTTATAGCCGACTAAAACCCAAGGATTTTATCTTTTACTTTTTTTTGTCAGCTACAATATCAGCAAAAAGTATTCGTTAGGGTGGCTGCCAATTATTTGATTCTGTTTAAAATTTTAGGAATAGCTTTAGATAAGGTCGAGGCAGAAATTACCTCACGATTTTTCGCCAAAGTATCGCCAGTTTTCCCGTGCAGATATACGCCTAAAATAGCAGCTTGTTCACCTGTATATCCCTGAGCCATAAAACCAGTGATCATCCCAGTTAAAACATCGCCCATGCCGCCTTGTGCCATAGCGGGATTGCCGGTTAGATTAATGCAAATTTCGCCCGATGGCAAAGCTATAAAAGTGTATTGGTTTTTAAGGACGATCACCATTTGTAGTGCTTTGGATTTTTGCCTGGCAGTTTCCACCCTATCCCACCAGTTTTGATGTTCGCCAAACAAACGATCAAACTCCTTTAAGTGCGGGGTGATGATGCTTTGTTGAGGTATTTTCTTTAACAATTCCTGTTGAGCAGCAATGATATTTAGCGCATCGGCATCTAATATGAGCGGTTGGGCTTGTGCAAGCAAATATTCAAGCAATTGGGTTTGTTCCAAGCCAACCCCAAGCCCTGGTCCAACGGCAACAGCCTGGTATTTGTTTAATGATGTTTTTTGAAGGGCGTTCCTGCTTAAAAACATCGCCTCTGGCAAACTTACATTTAAAGCAGTTAAGCCGCTTTGCGGAATGCTGGCGGTTACCAAACCCACGCCACTATGTAAGCAGGCACCTGTTGCCAATAAGGCTGCGCCCATGGTTTCGGTATGGCCAGCAAGTATTAGTGCATGTCCGTAAGTTCCTTTATGAGAAAATTTTTCGCGGGGTTTTAAGGTATCACCAACAAATTGATGGGTAATTAACTTCCAATCACTAGGTAAACTTTGAATATAATCTTCGTCCAAGCCAATAGGTACTACTTTAAACTTTTTCAAAGCTTTGGCACTTTCGGGGAAGAAAAAGTTGATTTTTGGCAATTGAAAACTGATGGTTAAAGCTGCTTTGATCCCTTGGTAAGGCAGTTTTATTTCGCCTTCGCTACTGAAACCGGTAGGTACATCTACGGATACGACCGTTACGCTTGAAGCATTGATCAAAGCAACCAATTCCGCATAGGCTCCAGTCAAAAGCTTGTTTAAACCAGCACCTATCAGCGCATCTATCACGATTTCATTGTTCAAGAATTCCAGCTCATTCGTGTTGTTGAAAACAGGAACACTGGGCACCTGTTGCTTCAATCGCTCAAGGTTGATCTTATAATCGGCTGAGGAATTTGAGGAGAAGTGGGTTAACAGTACCCGAACATTTGAAAAACCTTTACCGGCCAATATCCTTGCAATAGCCAAACCATCGCCACCGTTATTTCCTTGTCCGCAGGCCACCAAAATAGCTTGCTGCCGATCAGGATAAGCCCTTGCAAAAGCTGCTACAAACGCTAAAGCTGCTTTTTCCATCAAATCAATGGAAGCAATGGGTTGATGTTGGATGGTATAAGCATCAACGGCTTTAATTTGTGAAGCAGTAAGCAGGTTTTTCATCCGTGTTAACGATTAATGGTTTTTTAAAATAGCTGTAAGGTAACCGCTTCTTGTGCATTGGAACTGTTCTCCTGAACTTTCTTTTGTTTGGCTCGATGTTTCACGATCCAGGCCTGATAATCCGCAGCTTTTATTGGTGTTGCTAACAACTGGGCTCCAATGTGCATTAAGGTAATACTGTTGTCTGTATGTTGCCTTACTTTTTGCAGTTGGTGCTGAATTTGCTGCTGTAACTTGTTTTTAGGCTTTACCCTAATCAATTTCAGCATTGGGTTAAGTGCTTTTATGGCAAGTTCTTTAGCAAAGTAAGTATTTGCGGCGGTAATTCTGGACTGAATCGTTTGCTGGGCAGCAAAGCCACCTTGTTGGTGCAAAAGCATTACCTGTGCTTGAAACTTGCTGACCAATGGGACCAGCGCCGAAACTGCCGCAATGATTTCGCCAAGCTGCGTTTTAAACAAGGGAATATTGGCCCGGTTAATTTCGGGGTCATGATCTATCAAATTCAACTCATCTATTACCTGATGAAAACGGAAGTGATTAAGGACCAGCTGTATGATGAATTTTTCCTGTGCCTCTACCTTTATTTGGTTTAGCTGCTCCAAATTAAGCGGCTTCATAAAGTTAATCACCTCGTTATTGGACCTTAAGCTATCCTTATTGATTTTAGATTTAAGCACCAATCCATCCAAGGTTCTGACCCTGCTTAACGCCACATAAACCTGCCCTGCAATAAACGATTTTCCGGCATCGATAATGGCATGGTCAAAAGTTAGGCCCTGGCTTTTATGAATGGTCACTGCCCATGCCAGCTTAATGGGATATTGTAAAAACTCACCAACCTGATTTTGGGAAACCTGTTCCTGGTCGTCTAATTTATATTCAAAAGATTGCCACGAACTTTTGGCCAATAACAAATCTTCCTCATCCGTAAAAGAAACGTAAATCTCTCCATTTTCTATGGATTTGATTTTCCCGATCTTGCCGTTATAAAATCTTCTATCTTCTCCGGTATCATTTTTAATGAACATCACTTGCGCCCCAACCTTTAATACAAGCTTTTGCTCTGCCTGCAAGCCCAAGTCTTTGAAATCACCGTTCACTTCTGCATCAAACGTGTGGATTTCACCTTCCAATTCATCCAATTTTTGCTTGTTAATCAGGTTCGCTTCGGCATTGTGCGAAGTGATGATAATGGGGTTGATGTCCCGGTCATCTTTAAACTCGGGATCAAACCGTTGGTTGAGCAGGGCCAAACCTTCGTCATTAATTTGGTTATTCCTGATATCATTCAAGATTTTGATGAAGGTTTCTTCCGTTTGCCTGAACACTTTGGTCAGTTCAATTTGCAATAACGGGCTTTGGCGAACCACCTGCGAATCAAAGAAATAGGGCGACGGATATGCCCTGCTCAAAACCGCCCAATCTTCACGTTTGGTTACTGGCGGAAGTTGGTATAAATCGCCAATTAATAAAAGTTGCAAACCACCAAAAGGACTGCTGTTTTTCCGAACAGCTTGCAGCAAAACGTCAATCATGTCCATCACATCACAACGCACCATCGACACCTCATCAATCACCAACAGTTCCAGTTCATTAAAAAGCTTCCGTTTATCGTTGCCATAACTTAAATCATTTACTACCGAACGGATAGAAACAAAGCCTTCCTGTAAATTTTGCAGGCCAATATCACCTGGAAAAAAAGAACCTGGGGGCAGTTGGAAAAAAGAGTTGATGGTGGTTCCTTTGGCATTCATTGCCGCCACGCCAGTAGGTGCTACAATGGCCATTTTTTTCGAACTCTCTTTTTTGATTCGCTTTAACAAGGTCGTTTTTCCTGTACCCGCCTTACCGGTCAAAAAAATAGATTGATTGGTATATTCAATAAATTCGAAAACTTTATCTGCAATGGGATTTTCAGCCACTAGGTTATCCATAACACAAATCTAGCTAAATTAATTAGCAAGGCGAACATCAAATAATTAACATTTTTAAAAAGATTAAGTTACGCCATATACATCCAAAACATCTGTGTATCTGAGGCTCACCACATTTGTCATAATACGCAAAATACTGTAACAATTAACAAGTCCAAAAGTCTGTAGTGCAATTGTTAAATGATTAACCAAAATTTAAAACAATGACTCAAAAACCTTCAAATGCCTTTATTGCAGCCTCGTGGATTGCATTGGGCGTAGGCATGATTGGCTTTATTATTGGCCTTTGGCGCTCAAACATGCTCCTCAACGAAAAAGGTTATTATTTTGCCGTATTGATGTTTGGTTTGTTTGCCGTAGTTTCCCTGCAAAAGGCAGTAAGAGACAAACTGGAAGGGATTCCCGTAACCGAACTTTACTATGGCATCAGCTGGTTTGCTACCTTGCTCACCATTGCCCTACTCATTATTGGGCTATGGAATGCAGATTTGCTGCCCAGCGAAAAGGGCTTTTATGCCTTTGCTTTTCTACTTGCCTTGTTTGGCGCCATTACGGTACAGAAAAATACCAGAGATGGCCAAATTGCAAAAGGGAAACATCCATTGAATTAAGAAACCACAAATTAATGGAAGCGCTACCGGTAAAAACTTGTAGCGCTTTTTTGTTGTCCAAGAAATGGCTGCTTAGTGTAAAAAGAACACTTAAGTAAAATTTTGATTACCTGCCGCTTAATTAACGTCCATTAAACTACTTTTAGTTAACCAGATATTAAACATATGAAACCATTTAAACTGCTCATCTTTTTGCTATTCCCTTTGCTTGCCACAGCTCAGGGAAAATTTTTCTCCGTTAAAGGCAAAGACATTATTGACCCCGCGGGAAAACCCATCGTATTAAAAGGCACCAACTTAGGGAATTGGTTGGTACCCGAAGGCTACATGTTCAAATTCAAAGATGTATCATCGCCAAGAATGATCAACCAAGTAGTTACCGAACTGATTGGCCCGGACAAAACTGCCGAATTTTGGGAGAAGTACCTGAACAACTACATTACCCAAGCAGATATCCAATACTTAAAACGTAGTGGAATGAACGCTATCCGTATTCCTTTTCATTATAAGATGTTCACTACCGAAAGCTACCTGGGCTCCAATAATCCAAATAGAGGTTTTGAACTTTTAGACAAAGTGATCAAATGGTGTAAAGAGGAAAACTTACCCGTAATTTTAGATATGCACTGTGCTCCTGGCGGGCAAACAGGCGATAATATCGACGATAGCGATGGTTATCCATTTTTGTTTGAAAGCCCAAAAAGCCAGGCACTCACCATTGCCATTTGGAAAAAAATAGCACAACGCTACAAAAATGAACCTGCGGTTTTGGGCTATGATTTATTGAACGAACCTATTGCGCACTATTTCGATACCAAAACCTTAAATGTGCATCTTGAACCTTTATATAAAGCCATTACTGCCGAGGTGAGAAAAGTGGACAAAAACCATATCATCTTTTTAGGTGGCGCACAATGGAACTCTAATTTTAAAGTTTTCGGTGCGCCTTTTGACAGTAAGCTAGTTTACAGTTTCCACAAATATTGGACGGCCACTACGCAAGACGTTATTCAGGAATATCTAGATTTTAGAGACAAATATAACGTGCCCATTCATGTAGGGGAAACAGGAGAAAACAACGACCAGTGGATATTGGAGTTTAGAACTTTAATGGAGAAACACCAAATTAGCTGGCACTTTTGGCCTTATAAAAAGATGGATGCCAAAGCAGGCATTGTCAGTTTCCCTAGACCTGAAAACTACGACCTGATCATTAAATATGCCGACCAAGCCAAAGCAAATTTTGCCGATATTAGAAAGTACGCTCCGAAAGACCGTGCGGCTATTGAAGTGGTTTTAAACCAACTCTTGGAAAATTGCAAGTTTGAAAAGGCTACAACCAATGATGGCTATTTGAAAGGATTGGGGCTGAAAGAAGGCAAGTAATTGAAATTGGTTTCTCTCCTTCAATTCATTATTTAGCAGGAGAGAAACTGCCTTTCAAGATTTGAAAAACGTATTCTTTGTAATTGGTGCCAATAGGAATTTCCCGAGCACCAATTTCAATATCGTTCATGGTAAAGGCAGTAATTTTCTTCTGGTTAACGATATAAGAACGATGAATCCGTAAAAAATGAAAAGGCTTTAACTCCTGTTCCATGTCGCTGATTTTATATTTAGCAGTGATTTGCTGGTTGACACAGTGAATCACGATATAATCTTTTAGGCTTTCTAGATAAAGAATATCTTCCACGTTTAACTTATGAAACTTCCCACCAGCTTTGATGTAAATAGACTGGTTGGTTACGGCTGTAGCTTTTAGCGGCGGTTGCACTTTCGTTGTTCTCAAATACCGATCTATCGCTTTAAAAAAGCGGTCAAAAGTGATCGGCTTCAACAGATAGTCTACAATATCCAAATCATACCCATCTACGGCGTATTCCCTGTAAGCGGTAGTAATAATTACAGCGGGTGGATTTTTAAGCGTCTTCAAAAAATCAATTCCAGTAAGCTGTGGCATTTTAATATCCAAAAACAAAAGGTCTATTGTTTCGGTCCTCAACACCTCTAAGGCTTTAATGGCATTACTACAGGTTGCTACTACCTCAAACAAATCCAGTTTTTCTAAATGGGTTTGAAGCAACTGTATCGCCAAAGGCTCATCATCAACTAAAAGACATCTTACTTTCATCACTCACCTGGACTTTGTTTGTTTTCAAATCAGCTATATTCAGTAAAGTTACAAAGGTACTTTCACTAATGTAAGTTTTAAATTCGTGGTTTTGCGGGTAGATTAATGCCAATTGTTTGCGCACATTTTCGAGGCCAATGCCATCGCTTGGCATTTCTTCATCCTTAGGCACAAAAGAATTATAAACCATAAAAGAGAAATTGCCATTACTCAACGTAAGATGAATAGCAATGGATGGCCGACCAATATCCTCACCAGCACCATGTTTAAAGGCATTTTCTACGATAGACAGCAAAATTAAAGGAGCAATATCCAAATCTTGGTCAATGGAATGAGTGAAATTAACTTCCAAACGCTCATCATACCGCAGTTTTTCGAGGTCGATGTAGTTTTTCAGCAAGGTAATTTCGGTAGATATGGGTACAAATTTGCCCTTGCAACGATAGAGTACGTGGTCCAAAATTTCCGACAGGCCAGCAATAGATTTAGAGGTTACTGGCGAATTGACCAAGGACAACGAATAAATATTGTTAAGGGTGTTGAAGAGAAAATGTGGATTTAACTGCGCTTTTAAGGCATGAAGCTCTGCTTCGGCCTTTTCCTTTTCCAACACCAATGTGCGCTGCTTAATCAAATACCTGTCTTTAACTAATTTGAGGAAGCCAAAAATCCAGGCCAAGGAAAAATTTTGCAGAAAGTAAACCACGATTAACTGCCGAATATCGGTTAGAATTTCCCAAATAGATTCTTGTTCAAAAGGTGGTTTACGAATAATGGGCTCCAGCACATGCACTACCATAATACGGGAAAACGCACTAATCAGATAGCTGCCAACAATGAAATAAATCATAGTCACCAAATAATTATCATCCTTAAGCAGCTTTGGAATAATGAAATAGGCTACAAAATAACAGGCCATCATGTAAAATGCCAAGCAAAAAGCATTATCAATTAAGGCATCCCTAAAGCTCATGCCCTCGGGAACTTGCGGAACAATGAAAACCACCAGCCAGAATATGACATGGCTAGAAACCCGGTAAACCGTGCTATAACGTATCGCTTTGTCTAAAATGGACATTAATCAAATATACCAATCGTATAAATTCAAAAGGTGTTTGTAGACAAATGTTCTAAAAAAACATCCGAATAGGTAAAAATCGTAGACAAAACAGAATCATCTTCCCGTAGAGATTATACAACCACATTTCTATAGTATCTGGCTTTCATTCTCATTTGATATATCCCTGTAACACATCTTTGGAGCATCAAATATCAAAGATGAAGTTTACCAAGATTATTGCATTACTACTGGTTTTATTTAGCACTTTACAAAGTACTGCTCAGGAAACCAAAACCGTTTACCTTAAAGGGAAAGTGCTTGAAAGTGAAACCCAATTGCCTATTGAAGGTGCTGGAATTACCCTGTTAAATCCTGTTGACCAGAAAAAAATAGCTGGTATAGCTACGGATAAAAATGGAGAATTTATCCTGCAAATGGCTAGGGGAAACTACCATATCAAAATTGAGTTTATTTCTTTTAAAGCCATCATCCTGGAGAATAGATTATTGGACAAGGACATGGACCTGGGCAGTTTATCCTTGCAAACTGATGTTAAATTATTAAAAGCTGTAGATGTGATTGGCGAGAAATCATCGGTTTCGCTAGACCTGGATAAAAAAACCTTCAACGTTGGGAAAGACCTTATTTCTAAAGGCGGAAATGCCAACGATATCCTCAACAACGTACCTTCTGTAAATGTTGATGCCAATGGCACCATAAGTTTAAGGGGGAATAGCGGCGTGAGGGTCCTCATCAATGGTAAACCTTCCATGATATCGGCCAACAACGGCTTGGAGCAAATTCCTGCCAGCAGTATTGAGAAAGTAGAAGTAATTACCAACCCTTCGGCCAAATATGAAGCCCAAGGTGGTGCGGGCATTATCAATATTGTACTCAAGAAAAACAGTTTATCTGGTTTAAATGCCTCGGTACAGGCTGGAGTTGGTAGCCCTACCAATTACAATGGCAACGTTAACCTAAGTTTCAAAACAGAAAAATTTAACCTGTTCAGCAATGTAGGTGTTCGTTTTAGAGATTTTGAAATTAAAGAAGATCGATTGCAGACTACCTTGAACAATGGCACAACAAATGTATTGCGCCAAAACAACCTTACGCACAGACGCGACGACTCCTACAACTTTTATATCGGTGGCGATTATTACTTTAATCCTAAAAATACGCTTACAGGGAGTTTTTATCACAGCACCCTCATCCTTAACAACAAAATCAACTACAGTTACAATTATTTCAATGACAATAATACCAACGACAGCACCCTACATCGCTTTGAGCATTACAAGGAGCCTAAAAAATACAATCAGCTTGAGCTGAGCTACGTGAAAACCTTTGATAAAAAGGACAAAAGCTGGACAACGAGTTTGCGTTACGATTTCTGGAATGACGACGAAAATCAAAACATCAGCCAAAAGAAAATGTTTCCTACAGGAACACCAGAAAGCAATCTCATCACCAAAAACATCGAAAGCAGCAACGACATTTATATCCAAAGCGACTATAACACCAAACTAGGTGAGAGCGGAAAATTTGAGACGGGAGTGAGAAGTGATTTGCGAGCCATTAAAAGTGACTATTGGGCTATTTCCAACGGCATTGCCCTACCCCAATACAACAATAAGCTTAATTACGACGAAAATTTGGTAAGCGCTTACGTACAACTGGGACAAAAAATCAACCGATGGAATTACCTTTTGGGATTGAGAACAGAAATGTCTTTCATTGGTATCTCCGACAGGGCTGGCACGTTTGACGACAGCAAACGATACATCGATTTTTTCCCAACCGTTCATTTGACCTACGAACTACAAAAAACCACCGATTTGCAGTTAAGTTACAGTCGTAGAATTAACCGCCCTCAATTTTGGCAGCTAAATCCGTTTGGCGGGCTTTCTGATGCGCGTAACCTTACCGTTGGAAATCCCGACCTAGACCCAACCTACAGCAATTCATTTGAACTGGCTTTGCTAAAAAAGTGGGATAAATTCACCATAACGCCTTCTGTTTACTATGCCCATACCAAAAACTATTTCCAATATGTATTGAAACAAACAGATGATGGCTTTTTCTTAAACACACCCATTAATTTAGATAAGGAGGAAAGATATGGCGTAGAAATTTCTAGCACCTACAACGCATTGAAATGGTGGCGCTTATCACTCAACTTTAACTATTACGGCTTTAAACAGCAAGGGGAATTTGAAGGAAGGCAATATGGTGCCAATAATAAAACTTGGACCAGTCAGTTGAACAGCAAAATAAAACTACCGAAGAATTTGGCCATTGAAACCATCTTTAGCTACAGAGCTAAATTTCAGGATATACAATCTGTTAACAAAGCAGTTTACAGGCTAAACATAGGGTTAAGCAAGGATATTTTAAACGAAAAAATGACCCTGAATTTAGCCGCCAACAACCTACTCAACACGCTTATTGACCGTCGAGAGCTCAACACACCAAGTTATCAATTACAGTCAACCAATTATGGTTTGGGCAGGGTATTTAACGCTACAGTGGTTTATCGTTTCAACCGAAAAAAAGGAGACAAAGACCGATTGCCAGACGAGAATTAGCTAATTAGATAATTGGATAATTAGTGCATTCCGTTGCTGGCCTGTCATTGCCAGCTCGATTGGCAATCGTACATAAACTTAACTATAGCATTATGATTTCCCGCCTACGCGGAAATTACGTTTAGCAAGGCATACCCCTAAAATAAATTCAGGGTGACGGTATATATGGACGCTCCGTCATGCTGAATTTATTTCAGCATCCGCTTTTAGGATGTTTTCATCCTCGTTTCCAAACAACTAAAAAATCTGAAAAGGAATCTCTAACTGTATCTTTTACCTACAGATTCTCCTCTAACGAATAATCCGTACAGGTTATGCTCAGGATCACAAGGTACAAAAACTACCCTTCCATTTCCTTTTTCAGAAACTTACCCGTTAAGCTAATTGGGTTTTCAATCAATCCCTCCGGCGTACCTTCAAAAATGATTTTACCGCCACCAGCACCACCTTCTTCGCCCAAATCAATTACCCAATCGGCTACTTTAACCACGTCCAAATTGTGTTCAATCACCAGCACGGTATTGCCCTTATCAACCAGTTCATTCAGCACACCCAGCAATACGCTAATATCCTCAAAATGCAGTCCCGTAGTAGGCTCATCTAAAATATAGAACGTTTTACCAGTATCTTTTTTAGAAAGTTCCGTGGCTAGTTTCACCCGTTGCGCCTCACCACCCGATAAAGTGGTCGATGCCTGACCCAAACGGATATAACCTAAACCAACATCGTTCAAAGTTTTAATTTTACGATAAATGGAAGGCATGTGTTCAAAGAAATGACAAGCATCCTCAATGCTCATATCCAACACATCACTAATCGATTTTCCTTTATAGCGAACTTCTAAAGTTTCACGATTGTATCTTCTGCCGCCACACTCCTCACAAGGCACCTGCACATCAGGCAAGAAATTCATTTCAATTACCTTCATGCCCGCACCTTGGCAAGTCTCGCAGCGTCCGCCTTTTACATTGAACGAAAAACGCCCCGGTTTGTAGCCTCTAATTTTCGCCTCTGGCAAAGCCACAAACAAATTCCTGATGTCAGAAAAAACGCCTGTATAGGTAGAAGGATTAGAACGAGGGGTACGACCAATAGGTGCCTGGTCAATTTCAATTACCTTATCAATTTCTTTTAAGCCCGTAACCTTCTCGTAAGGCAAAGGTTTTTTCTTCGCTCTAAAAAAGTGATGGTTCAAAATCGGGTACAAGGTTTCAGTAATCAAACTGGATTTACCACTACCCGAAACACCCGTAACGGCAATAAACTTACCTAACGGAAAATCTACCGAAACATCTTTTAAGTTATGTCCAGAAGCTTTGATAATCGACAATTGATGCCCATTACCTTCCCTACGTTTTTTAGGAATTTCAATTCCTTTCTTACCATTCAAATAAGCGGCTGTCAGGGTGTTCGATTTCAGGATTTGCTTAGGTGTTCCCTGGGCCACTACCATACCACCGTGCACGCCCGCCGAAGGACCGATGTCAATCACATGGTCGGCCTCCAAAATCATGTCCTTATCGTGCTCCACCACCAAAACGGTGTTACCCAAATCACGTAAGTTTTTCAGGGCGGTAATGAGCCTTTCGTTATCACGTTGGTGCAAACCAATACTCGGTTCATCCAAAATGTACATTACGTTCATCAGCTGAGAGCCAATTTGCGTAGCCAAACGAATACGTTGTGCCTCACCACCTGAAAGAGTACGCGAAGTGCGGTCTAAAGTCAAATAGTTCAAACCCACATCCAGCAAGAAGCCAATACGAGCCCTAATTTCTTTCAATATTTCTTTGGCAATGGTGTTTTGGCGTTCGCTCAATCTTTCCTCTACCCCATCAAACCATTTGTGTAAATTGTTGATATCCATCTCCGCCAATTCGAAGATGTTTTTTCCATCTACCTTAAAATGCAGGCTTTCCTTTTTCAATCTTGCTCCGTGACAGGCTGGACAAGTTTCCAATCTCCTGAAAGCTTCCATGTCATCGGCTGCGCCCTCACCTCTTTTCTCCTGCTGCTCTTCCAGCAACTTAATGATCCCATCAAAGGTTACTTGGTAGTTTTGTACGTTCCATTTGTTGTAGGCCACTTCCACCGAAATCAAATCAGGGGCACCGTTCAAAATCAAATCAATGGCTTCATCGCCCAATTTTTCCAAAGGGGTAGATAAAGAGAAATTATATTTTTTGGCTAAGGCCTTTAATACTTGAAAAACCCAAATATCACGATACTCACCAAGTGGCAACAAGCCTCCGTTCAAAATGCTCAGCTTCATGTTGGGCATAATAGATTTTTTGTCTACCACAAAAATGTAGCCCAAGCCATCGCAGGTTTCACAAGCGCCATAAGGCGAGTTGAACGAGAAACTATTCGGCTGTGGCTCATCGTAAGAAATACCCGTAGTTGGGCACATCAAAAACTTACTGAAATGCGCTACGTTATTGTCCTTATCGCTAATTTTAATAATCCCTTTACCCAATCGCATAGCCGTTTGAATGCTATCCAACAAACGCTTGTGGTCTTTAGGGTCAATAATCAGTCGGTCAACCACAATTTCAATATCGTGGATTTTGTAACGGTCCACCTGCATTTTGGCTACAATATCTTTGATTTCCCCATCCACACGAACCTTTACATAACCTTGCTTACGGATTTGTTCAAACAATTCACGGTAATGGCCCTTACGCCCTTTTACCACAGGTGCCAATATATTTACGGCAGATTTTTCAAACTTTTTGTAGATGTTCTGCAAAATCTGGTCCTCGCTCATACGCTCCATTTTTTCGCCAGTATTGTACGAAAAAGCTTCGCCCACACGGGCATAAAGCAAACGCATAAAATCGTAAATTTCGGTAATGGTACCTACCGTTGAGCGAGGGTTTTTGCTGGTCGTTTTTTGCTCAATGGCAATTACGGGGCTCAGTCCCGAAACCTTATCTACATCTGGCCGCTCCATACCACCCATAAACTGACGTGAATAGGCACTAAATGTTTCCATGTAGCGGCGCTGTCCCTCGGCATAAATCGTATCAAATGCCAATGATGATTTACCGCTACCACTTAGGCCAGTAACCACCACCATTTTATTCCTTGGGAAACTTACATCGATATTCTTCAGATTGTGCACCCTTGCACCGTATACTTCTACATCCTTTTGCTCACCCAAATCTACATGCTTGTTCGCCATATATTATTCGCTCCGTTTTAAAAAATAGCTTGCAAAATTAACGAAATAAAAGCACAAAAGCTATTGATTTCCAGATAACGGAACAAGGAGATGAGTTGTTTTACAAGGAGATGAGAAGCGCAACGAAAATGCAATCAAAACGGCAGTCCCGCTTTCCCTACAAGTCCGCACTCGCTGCGCTCGCTTGCGGGCTTTCCGTTCAATCGGGGCTATTTTACATAAGCCTGTAAACAAAAACGACGAGCAAAAGATAGGCATTTCAATACCGAAGCCTTTCTTAATTCTTAACTACTTTAGTGGTTGCTACATGTCCGCCGCCACTTAATTTCACCAAGTAAATACCTTTTGGATAAGCAATTAAATCTAACTCTATCTCTGCAGCAGTTGGCAGAAGGTCAAACTGTTGCAATATCTTGCCCTCAACAGTGCTTAGCAATAATTTTTGATATCTACCTGCCGAAAAGCCTACCTTTACCTTGTTTGGAGTTGGATTTGGAGATAATACAATTTCATTCTCTGGTACAATGGCAAAACTTGCTACAACAACTCCAAAATCTTCTTTAATACCATCTGCATCTACAGCCACTAGCTTGTAATAATTATCACCCAAAATAGCATCATTATGCAAATAGCTATAGTACTTACCCGTAGAAGAGTTACCAAGGCTTGATAGCTTAGTAAGCGGTTTGAAATCATCTTTACTACTCCCGTGAAAAAGCTCAAAATAGGAAGAATTTATCTCACTAAGTGTTTGCCAGTTTAAGGTGATGCCATTAGCAACTGCCTTAGCGGCAAAACCATTAAGTTTTACAGGCAATGGATTGGCTAATGTAACAAAAGAAACCTGAGGCCCATATTCTACTGTTCCTGCACCTGCGCCACTTCTTACGTATGCTCTCACGTAATAGGTGGTACTTGGATTTAAGCCTGTCATCATGCGTCCATTGAAAGTTAATGGATAGTACTGAGTGCCATAAGTGTAAGTAGTAGAGAGTTTAGTACTTAAAACTACTGTTGGATTTTGACTAGTACTCCAAACGATACCCACCTCGGTGATCCAATCATTTGTTACCGTAGAAGATACCGTTCCTCCACCGACAGCTGATGTATGGGTAACACTAGAAATAGAAGTTGTAAACACCGTCCTTTTTAAGGCAGCAAAGGAAAAATCATCTCCCACCATCTCAGTTTCTTCGCCTACAAGGGCTCTATCACCAGCAACCAACATTGTGTGCGCATTCGAATTGTAAAAACTTAATTGTAGCGCAATAGCCAATAAAACGGCATAAAAACAAGGTTTCATAATTGAAAAATACAGATTTTTGAGCATCACTTCTTAACGACATATAGGCTCAATACATGCAGCGTCAAAAACCACACATCGTTACACAAATATATGATTTTAAACACTTTAACAAAACTATCATACAAAATCAAAATCCTTTATCTACCCCAATATTTTTTAATTTTTGATCAGTTTTACTACACTACTGCCTCCACTTCCATCGAGCCTTATAAAATAAAGTCCTTTAGCATACCTACTTAAATCAATCTCCTTATAAAAGTCCGTTTTATAAAGCCTAATTATTTCCAATATCTTTCCATCTATTCCAGAAATTGAAACCAATTGATATACACCCTCAGCAAATGTTAGTTTAGTATTTCCAGCTGTTGGATTTGGGTATACACTCACCTCCGTAGCAGAAAGTGCAAAGTTCAATACACGTTCACCCAATCCTGTAGGTTTACCATCCATATCCACCTGTACCAAACGGTAGTAGTTATTACCTTTTAAAGGTTGTTTATCGTAGTAAGTATACGATGCGCCAATTCCTTTGGCACTTACATCATCTAATTTAACAAATTGCTTATCATCGCCACTGCGATAAATTTCAAAGCCTTTGTTGTTCTGTTCCGAAGCGGTTTGCCATGAAAGCTTGGCATAATTACTTTCTATTTTTGCGGTGTAAGTGGTTAACACTACTGGCAACGCGGGCTCTAAGGTAGTTACAACAACCACTTCCGACAGTGCTCCCTGACCTGTAACACTGGCCTTTTCGGCCCTTAAGCGATAATAATAATTAGTAAGTGCAGTTAAGCCGGTAATATCTTTATACAAAGCATTCACTGTAAACGGCGAACCTGCAACAGGTTGTGTAAAGGCATTATCGGTAGCCACATCCAGTACATAATTTTCTACCACTCCTACTGTTGGTGCGGTCCAAGTGGCCCTAAATTGTTTATCGGTAATACCAACAGCCGCAGTGGCCTGTGGCACTACCTGTGCATAGCTCTCTATCCAATTGGAAACATTACCCTGCAATTCAAAATACTTTAAACTACCGTGGTAAGCGTTATTTCCCTGGTCGGTAAGCACATCGCTTTGGCTGTTGTTTGCCTGGTTAAAATTATAGTAAGCTACCAAGGCTGTTGGGTTTGAAATGCTGTTCAACATATCCGTCTTTATTTCGGCTTCTGTTAAAGCTGCACTGTATAGCTTTACCTCGTCAATACTTCCTTTGAAATAAGTATTTTCCAACGCATTTTTACCAATGGTGATGTAATGTGTAGCATCAAGCAATACCGCTTCATCGGTTAAGGTACCGTTACCCACTTCTTTACCATTGGCATAAATTTTATAGCCCGAAGGAGTTACCACGTAAGCGACGTGCAACCAGCGATTAATTGGATAGTTATAATTGGCATCGGCAGTGTTCGTCATCCACGCTGTGCCCTTTCCAATATCGCCATGGATCTTATTTCCTCCTGTTAATTGCATGTCGAAAGTATTATCGCCGCCTTCTCGGGTACTAAAAATATGCATGGCCTTAGTGGCATGTTCGGGTTTCACCCAAGCCATTACCGTAAAATTTCCCTTCACCACCGCAGCTTGAGGCTGCATTACCACATGGTCGTCGCCCCCATCAAAATTCAGGGCATTCCCTGGAGGGCTGAAAGACTGCAATGTAACCGCTGTGGCTGGAGAAAACGCCCCTTGTCCGGTAACACTTTGCTTGTCTGCCGCCACCCTATAATAGTATGTGGCATTCGCCGACAAACCTGTAATGGTTTTCGTTTGTGCAGCCAACATAAAAGGCGAACCTGCTACAGGCGTGGTAAATTCAGCATCAGCGGCTACCTCTAACACATAACCATTATCTACAATCCCCAATTGAGGGTACCTCCAACGAGCTTCGAAAGACGATGAGGACAAACTGATGGGCACTGCCGCTTCTGGCAATACCATGGCATAGCTCTCCACCCAGTTGCTATTGTTTCCATTTAAATCAAAGCCACTCAACACCCCATTTCGAGCATTGGCTCCCTGGTCTTCCAATATTGTTTTTGCGGCGTTATTTAGGGAAGGGGCGCCTTCATCAAAATTATAATGTGCTTCTAAATTAAGCGGCAAGGTAGTTGCAGCATTCAGCATTTCTCCATTGATTTCTGCTGCGCTCAATGCTTTATTGTAAATCCTCACTTCATCCATATCCCCTTTGAAATAGGTATTTTCTGTTCCGCTAAAACCCAATTGCAACAGATGATTAGCATCCATTAACAAGGGAGTGCCCGAAAAAAAACCACTTTGCTTAAGGCTGCCGTTCACATAAATTTGATAGCCTGTAGCAGATACCGCATAAGCAATGTGCATCCATCTGCCCACACTATAATCATAAGTTACATCGGCCGTGTTGCTCAACCAGGCATTGGCAGACCCTATATTGGCATGAATGATGTTACCCTGCTTCAATTGCAGATCAAAACCGTAGCCCCCTGCGGTTTTGGTGCTCAACACATGCATGGTTTTGGTAAAATCTGTAGGGCGTACCCAAGCCTGCACGGTAAATGCGCCCAACACTGTATGGTTGCTATTAAAGGTAATTTTATCGTCTACACCATCAAAATTCAACGCCGCAACAAGTTCTTGGATTTCATAAGCACCCATATCAATGCCTGCACCAAGCACTCTTTTGTTGCCGCCCAAATCTCTGGTAACCGTAGAGATATTAGGTATTTCGGCATTACCATAGTAACTTGTACTGCCTGCATCAATGGCTGGGCTGCCGCTCCTCAACTGATAATTGCCATTGGCATCCTTAAATTGTGGATCGGCTGCCATATTACCCGTTCCTAAAAAACCTCCCTGCACCAAACTATGTTCCACTGTAGTAGCTCCCGGGTCGCCAATCCCGCTATTATTACCCCATATAATGGAATTACGAATCTTGCTCGACGAGTTGCTGTAATGAAAAATGCCACCCCCAGCGTCAGCGGTATTTTTAGTAATGGTCACATTGGTTAAAACAGGTATGCTGGTATAGCCATTATAAATCGCTCCACCTTCTAAACCCGTGTTGTTAGCAAACAATACGTTGGTTAAAGTGGGCGACGACTCTTCATTACAAAGGCCACCACCTGAATTAAATACTTTTACGGCATGATTATCCGTAATATTAACATTGATAAAAGTTGCATTAGAACCACCCTTATTATAAATCCCACCACCAGAGTATCCTGTATTTCCGTCTATGATCACATTTTTTATCACAGGGAACGAGGTATAATTTACCATTCCACCGCCCAAGCTAGTTGCGTTATGTCCAGTGGCTAAATTTCGGGCTATGGTTACATTTTCAATGAGTGGTGAAGAAGATCGGTTACATATACCGCCCCCGCCCACATAAGCAGAATTACCGATGATTTGCAGGTTACTTAATCGTGGCGAAGACTCAGTACAATTTACCCCGCCACCATTCCCCGTGTAAACCGACACCCCGTTTACCGTGATATACTCTGTAAATCCAAATCTCACGGCATTACCACCAGAAATGGTAAAGCCATCAAGTAATGCTGTCCCCACATTCCCGGCACTAACTACCACGTGATAGGCGTTATCGGTCATATTTTGCATGCTTAAACCTTTACCTTTACCCGTCAATATATCATTTCCCTGAAAATCGCCGCTGAGTGTAGTCTTATTTGCTTTAATAGTTAAATCTCTTTGTGACAAAAACTGTTCGACGCCAGCAAAACCGCCATAAACCTCTACATCTGCTTTCAACAAAAAGGCATTATCATGGTCGTTGACGGTGATGTTATTGACATCATTTGCTCTCCTATTGGGTACATAAATACCTTTTGCCACCCATACCATATCATATGCAGATGAATTGTTGATCATGAGCTGCAAATCGTCTGAAGCGTTTGCCCACGACGAACCATCTTTATTGCCAGCACCATTTTGGGTAACATAACGAGTGGTTGGGCTAACCCTGTTGATAGATAAAGTATAGATTCTACTTGCTGAACCATCTGTTACTTTAATTTCGAGAATATTAACTCCGAAGTTTAAGGGAATGATAGGCGATAAAATTCCACTGGTGAGTGCACTAAAGCTTCCGCCATTCACTTTCATTTCTATGACTGAGCTAACATTGGGCTGTGTCGCCAATAGCCGAAAATCTGCATTGGCCGTGATGGCAGTGTAGGTAAATTGACTAGCACTAAAAACTGGAGAGAAATTAATATTATTGATGGAAAGTGCATTTAAATAATCAAACGCTAAAGCAGTGGTCACTTTTGTAACGGCACTATAAGCTCCTTTTTGCGCAATGCCCGTATTTTTTTGGGCTGATACCCGATAATAATAATCTGTTCCCGATAAAAGTCCGGTAATATTTTGCGATGTTCCTGTAACGGTAAAGGGTGAGCCGGCAATAGGGCTATTAAAGCTCGAATTAGTGGCTACTTCTAACGTGTACTGTTCGGCAACACCATTGGCCGGCGCTTGCCAGTTGAGCGTAAAGCCTGAACTGGATACATTGCTTGGCAATGATAGGCCAGGAACAACCATCGCATAACTTTCTGCCCAATTACTTGTCGTTCCTGTAAGCGCAAAATTAGTAAGGGTTCCGTCGTAGCCATTCCCACTTAAATCGGTTAAAATAGTCGCCGATTGGTTAAAATCATAATGTGCCACCAAACTTGCAGGTACAGCAACAGCGCTGCTCATCATTTCGGTAGCCACCTCTAAATCGCTTAAAGCACTGCTAAACAACTTTACTTCATCAATATTCCCTTGGAAATAAGTAGCCTCGCTGGCATTTTTCCCGATGACGATTCGATGCGTATTATTTAACAGCAATGGCGTTCCGCTTAGAGGACTAGTCACCATCAAATTACCGTTCACATAAATTTTATATGCGGTTGGTGTAATCACATACGCCACATGCAGCCATTTTCCTACGGCATAACTGTAATTGGCATCTGCCGAAGTGGTAAGAAAAGAAGTTCCATTTCCAATATCACCATGCACCTTATTGCCGCCCGTGAGCTGCATATCAAAACCAAACTCGGCAGGTTCCCTAGAACTAAAAATGTGCATAGCTTTAGTGGTGTTCTCGGGCTTTACCCAAGCCATTACCGTAAAGTTCCCTTTAATTTCTACATTTTTGGTGGGCACCGTAACATAGTCGTTA
Source organism: Pedobacter nanyangensis (assembly GCF_003313505.1). Lineage (GTDB taxonomy): Bacteria > Bacteroidota > Bacteroidia > Sphingobacteriales > Sphingobacteriaceae > Pedobacter > Pedobacter nanyangensis. The sequence continues at coordinate 579,939 of NZ_QMHO01000003.1, forward strand.
ACACCATCAAAATGTAGGGATGTTCCTTGCGCTTGAAGCGCCGTATTGAAAAATAAAATCCATAGGAGCACACATGCTGTTTTGCAATAGTTATTAAGGCGATACATGATTAAGTTTTTAGTTTGCAAGCTGTTAACGGCTTATCGTGGTTTACAGGCACAAAAGTAAACTTCACAAAACTTGTCCTGTAATTTTAAAGCACAAACTTTGTCCAGTTTTATAAAACTGGACAAAGTTTTCAAAAACTGCACTTAATGTATCTCAGAAATATTTCAGAATTGACGATCTATATATTTAATTAAACTATATAGAGGATGATGATAATGCGCTTCTATACTCTGCAGGACTTACGCCTACAATCTTTTTAAAGGCGTTATAGAATGCGCTGCGTGAAGCAAATCCTGTTTGTTTAGCCAATGCCTCAATGGTGAAGTTGCGCATGGCCTCGGTGTTGGCCATTTGCAGTTGAATGCTTTTGATTCGTTGTCCGTTTACAAAATCAGCAAAAGTCATTTTATAGACATTGTTGAATATAGCGGAAAGCTTGTGGGTACTGCTCGACAAGGTATTGGCCACTTTTTCCAAACTCAAATCAGTTGTTTTAAAAGCTTCCTTTGTGATAATGTAATCTTCAATTTTGGCGCACCAATCTTCAGTTTCCCTATCTTTTTGTAAAGAAAGCTGATGTTGCTTTTGCACCCGCAGCAAGGTCTGTAATTTCATATCCAACATGGATGCAACCAGGTGCAGGGGCAAGCGTTCGATGTATCCAGGTTTGGTATTTACAAAATAAAGATACCGTTCTTTGGCATTTCCCACCCTAATGATATGCGTACGTTCTTGCGCATCTCTGTAATACTGTTCTACCATTACCCTAAAAAGGTAATTCATGTCAAAGTATTTCGAGAAGAGCTCTTGTAAATCATCATTATGCATGGCAATGAGTTCCGAATCTTCTACCGCAATAATAGCTTCTTGCGATGGCACTACGCCGTGTAAACCAGAAATAGAACTTACAAATTCATTGTCAATGGAAATATAGGTCACAATTTCCTTTCGTTGATGAATGGTTTGTCCCATCATTGCTCCACGTTTGATGAAATACATGTACTGACATCGTTCGCCTTCTTTCAATAAAATTGTATCCTTTTTAACTTTCAGGCTTACTGTTTTTTCATAAAAAGCAGTGGATAGTTCTTTACTGATTGGACAGATGGCACCCAGCATTGCCAAAATATAGGCGACATCTTCTGTAGGAGCTTTTTTGTAACGCATTACGCTAGAGATATCAACAAATATATTCTTTTTCGTAAAGAAGTGGTTAGAGATACCATACAAGATAATGCTGGTAAGCACGCCGCTTTGCCTTTGAGGGAGAAACCGCACGGCGGAGAGGGAGAGGTATTCTCTGGCCGTACATGCTTTACAGCTGTCGCTACGGATGTGTAAGTAGTAACGGCTATGTAAAGAGAAGATTCTTTAAAAACTACAAACGCTGCGATTTAGCACCTGCCATTTTCACGACCGCTGTAAAATAAACCTTGGCGAAGTGGTTATGGCAAAATGGAGCGCAGCGTAATAAAGCCATTTGAACGGAGCAAAGGGCTACACTGGCCAAGAACTACAGGATTTGCTTTTCAAAAAAAAAATTTTGCCCTGTATTGGCGTCCATGCGCCGGACAAGGTACTTTCTAAATTTGCAGAGCACAAAAAAATAGGTAGCTTTGACAAAGGATTGCCAGTAACTTGGCATTATATAATACAAGATTATGATTATTGAACCTAGAATGCGTGGTTTTATTTGTTTAACAGCCCATCCAGATGGTGCTGCACAAAACGTTAAAAACCAAATTGAATATGTAAAATCTAAAGGAGCAATTAACGGCCCTAAACGTGTGTTGGTTATTGGTGCTTCAACAGGCTTTGGTTTAGCCTCTAGAATAACTGCGGCTTATGGCTCAGGTGCTGCTACCATTGGCGTTTATTTTGAAAAGGAACCTAAAGAGGGCAAAACTGCCTCTCCGGGATGGTACAATACCGCTGCGTTTGAAAAACAAGCCATTGCAGATGGGTTATATGCCAAAAGTATTAACGGCGATGCTTTTTCTAACGAAGTAAAACAACAAACCATTGATTTAATCAAGGCGGATTGGGGTCAGGTAGATTTAATTATCTATAGCTTGGCTTCTCCAGTAAGAACCAATCCAAAAACTGGCGTAACGCACCGTTCGACTTTAAAACCTATTGGCGGTACTTTCAGTGACAAAACGGTTGATTTCCATACCGGCATTGTATCGCAAGTGAGCATTGAGCCTGCCAACGAAGAAGAAATTGAAAATACGATTGCGGTAATGGGCGGCGAAGACTGGGAAATGTGGATTGACGACTTGAAAGCAGCTGGAGCTTTGGCCGAGGGTGCTACCACTGTGGCTTATTCATACATTGGTCCAAAAGTAACGGAAGCGGTTTATCGCAAAGGTACTATTGGCCGTGCTAAAGACCATTTGGAAGCAACGGCATTTACCATTAGCGATAAATTGGCCGAACTTAAGGGAAAAGCCTACGTTTCGGTAAACAAAGCCTTGGTTACCCAAGCGAGTTCAGCTATCCCTGTAATTCCGCTATACATTTCTTTCTTGTACAAAACGATGAAAGAGATGGGCATTCATGAAGGTTGTATTGAGCAAATCCAACGTTTATTCAACGAAAGGCTTTACACTGGCGGAGATGTTCCTGTGGACGAAAAAGGCCGTATTAGAATTGATGATTGGGAAATGCGTGACGATGTACAAGCTAAAGTAGCTGAACTTTGGAAGACTGCCGATACGGAGACTTTACCAGCAACTGGCGATTTAGCGGGCTACAAACACGATTTCTTAAACCTTTTTGGTTTTGATGTGGAAGGTGTAGACTACCAAGCTGAAGCCAATGAAATGGTTGAAATACCTGGATTGCAACAAGTACAGGCTTAATTGAATGTGATGATTGGCTGATGGATAATTAGCTAATTCAACGATATAGAACGTCATTTCGACCCCGAACTTTTGGGAGCGAAATGGCGTTTTTTTTTATTATCCAATTATCTCATCAATAAATTAGCTGATTGGTAAATGTGCTGATTGGCTAATGTTATCCGTAGCTTAATCCCAAAGATTACTTAGCGGAAACTTTGGATTTTACCCTATATTTTCAAGACCTCGAAGCGGTCAAATGCCTATAAAAAACTGACTAACGCTAATGCGACTCCGTAGGAGTCGTATGCTTTTGGAAGGTTTGTGCTACAATTATCGAAATCCTTCGGATTTTTGTTCAAGCACTACCGAGCATTCCATATCGTGATCCCTACAACGTATCGTTCCTCACTGAAAGGGCATTTTTTAGTCGACCAACTATCACATTAACAAATCTGCTAATTAGCTAATCAACCAATCATCACATTACTAATTATTTATTCGCCACTTTATAAGTTGGGTCGTCAATATTTACTTCGATGATATTTCCGGCATTCCTTAGCAACAACCTGCTATCTGCACTCAAATGTCTTAGGGTAACTTTCTTATTTAATTTGCGATAGCGTTCCGTAATTTTATGGACGGCATCAATGGCACTCATATCGCTAATCCTACTGTCTTTAAAGTCTATCACCACCATATCGGGATCATGCTGAACATCAAATTTTTCTAAGAAAGCCGCAGTAGAACCAAAGAACAAAGGTCCATAAATCTCGTAGTGCTTCACTCCTTCCTCATCTATATGCTTTTTGGCTCTAATCCGTCGGGCACTTTCCCAAGCAAAAACCAATGCGGATAAAATTACCCCTATTAAAACAGCGAGCGCCAAATTGTGCATCAATACCGTAACCGCAGCCACGACCACCCCAATAAAAATATCCGACTTTGGCATTTTGTTAATCACCCTTAAACTACTCCATTCAAAAGTGGTAATAGCCACCACCATCATTACCCCTACCAAAGCCGCCATGGGCAATTTGCCTATTACTGGCGCACCCACCAAGATAATGAGCAAAATGGTGAGGGCAGCAACAATAGCCGACAGCCTTGCCCTAGCTCCTGCAGTTAAATTGACCAAGGTTTGGGCAATCATGGGGCAGCCGCCCATTCCAAAAAAGAAACCATTTAGGATATTGGCACTGCCCTGCGCTACACATTCCCTATTGCCATTGCCTTTATTGCCTACAATTTCATCTACCAAATTTAAGGTGAGCAAACCTTCGGTTAAACCTACCATGGCCATAATTAAACCAAAGGGAAATACAATTTGCAAAGTTTCGAAATTAAAAGGCACTTGTGGCATATGAAAAGGCGGCAAACCTCCTGCTACCGAAGCAATATCACTCACCGTTTTGGTTTGAACGCCTGCAATTAGCACCACACCAAAAACCGCTAAAATAGCCACTAATGAAGCAGGAACCGTTTTCGTAATTTTAGGCCAGAGCCACACAATCGCAATAGTTAAAGCCACCAAACCCAACATGGTATATAAGGCCGTTCCGCTTAGCCATTCGCCAGTTTCCCGCACTTTAAATTGGTCTAACTGCGACATGAAAATCACGATAGCCAAACCATTCACAAAACCATACATTACCGATTGCGGCACCAACCTCACAAACTTGCCCAGCTTAAAAATACCTACCGTAATTTGAATGACACCTGCTACGATTACGGCAGCAAACACATATTCCAACCCATGCAACTTCATCAAAGCGATGAGTGTAATTACCGTAGCACCGGCTCCGCCCGAAACCAATCCAGGCCTACCTCCTAAAATGGCTGTAACCAAGCCCATGATAAAGGCAGCATACAAACCTGTGAGCGGAGGAAAGCCAGCCAGTATCGCAAACGACAAGGACTCGGGAATCATAGTCATTGCAACAGTTAAGCCGGCCAAAATCTCATTCTTATAATTGATGGGCTGCTTAAAATCAAAAAGAGAAAATGCCTGCTTCATTTTGGAATTTAAACCGCTAAATTACAGCAAAGGTTTTTAACAACGAGATTAAAGAAGAAAATCGACTTTTCAGAGGCCTTTTAAGTATATTTGCTTGAACAGTAAAACCCAAAATTATGTCAAATATCCAACTCATCATAGAAGAAAGACCAAGTGATATTGGTAATTTTTTAGTAGGCAGATTGCTACCTTTTAGAGAGAAGCGATTGGTAGGTCCTTTTTGTTTTATTGACCACATGGGGCCCGCCGCCATGAACGACCATCAGAACATCGACATCCCGCCTCATCCACACATTGGTTTATCGACGTTGACTTATTTGTTTGAAGGCGCCATTATGCACCGCGATGGTTTAGGTACCACGGTAGAGATTAATCCGGGGCAAGTGAACTGGATGACGGCAGGGAAGGGCATTGCCCACTCCGAGCGTACCCCTGAAAGGTTAAGACATAGCGACAAGTTTTTACACGGTCTGCAAATTTGGGTGGCATTGCCCAAGCACCTCGAGCAAATGGACCCTGAGTTTTTTCATGCCGATGGCAAGGATATTCCCACTTGGCAGGATGATGCGGTAGATTTTAAGTTAATTGCTGGTGAGGCTTTTGGCAGAAAATCACCCATACCCGTATATAGCCCACTGTATTTTATAGAAATCAAAAATAAAGCAGCTAAAACCCTAAATATTGGGGAGCATCTTTTTGGCGAAAGCGGTTTATATATTTTAGAAGGCGGTGTAAGCAGTGAAGGCAATACTTTTGGCCCAAAGAACTTCTTGGTAGCCAAAGACAGCAAACTCTGCGAATTTACCTTAGAACCTAATAGCACGGTTTATATTTTCGGCGGCGAGCCTTTTGCCGAAGAGCGTTTTATTTACTGGAATTTTGTAGCCAGCAGCAGAGCACTCATTGAAGAGGCCAAAGAAAAATGGCTAAGGCAAGAATTTGCCCCTGTACCAGGTGAAACTGAATTTGTACCGTTACCTCCCCAAACGAGGAATGTGAAGTAAATTTAGGCAATAACTATCCCGCTCCTTTTCAAAGAGGGGGGATATACATTAAGCTTTAAAACCTACAGCCAGAAACTTTTAACTTATAACTCGCAACAAACTACCCCCAAGTAATTGTTGTATCATTTTCGGTGGGATGGCCCGTGCAAACCAACACCCTGCCTTTGGCTATTTCATCATCAGTAAGCACCTCGTTATAATCCATTCTTACACCGCCCGAAATGCAGGTAGCCACACAAGTACTGCAAACACCCCCGCTACAGCTGTAAGGGATGTTTATCTTGTGTTCCAGGGCTACATCTAAAATCCTTTTGGGCCAAGGCACCTCCAAATGATGGGTTTCTCCCTGAAAAATTAAATGAATGGAATAGGTATTTTTATCGATGACTTTTTCTGTCGTATCATCCTCGTCAATTTCATCTTCGGGCAGCACGAAAGTTTCTCGTTTCACCTGATGTGGCTTAAAGCCAATTCCCAGGATAGAAATGCGGCAAACATCCATATAATCAACCGGGCCACAAGTATAAAATAAAGCATCTTCCTTGGCAAAAGCCAAATGCGCTCTTACTAATTCCTGTGCCAGGAAACCATTTAAGCGTGCTCTTAACAGATTTTTAGCGTTGCTGAACAAGAAAATCAGCTCCAACCGATCAGGATAGATCTGTTGCCAAGCCTTCAAATCATCAATAAACAAAGTTTCCCCAGCAGAACGGCTACTATAAATCAATACAATTTTGGATCGCTTCTCGGCAACTAAGGCTGTTTTTAAGATAGAAAACAAAGGGGTAATCCCCACTCCCGCTGCAAACAGGAATACTGTTCTCGGCAATTCGGCATTTGGTTCATAAAAGAACTGCCCATTGGGTTCAGCAACTTCTACGATATCTCCAGCAGCAATTTGATGATGCAGAAAACGTGAAATTTCGCCATTTTCTACCAGCTTTACCGCAATGGCCAGAGGCTCGTCCACCACAGGCGAGCTGTAAAAAGAATAAGAACGACGCAATTCCTTTCCGTTAAGGGTAAATGATAAAGTGAGGAATTGCCCCGCTTTATAGGCCAAGCCCTCCACAGGTTCAAATACAATACTGATAACCTCATTCACTTCTTGGCGTACCGCAGCAACTTTTAAATGTTGTAGAGACATATGCCAAAAGTAGAAAGTTAAAAGTAAAAAGGCGAAAATGCCATTAAATAAGCCACAGATAAACAGATTATTTATTGGCCTTATAATAGAGTTTGAGTTAAGGGTTAAATACAAACACATATTGGCAGCCTATAAACGAAAAAAGCGGCTTCCTTTATTTCGGAAACCGCTTTTAAAATGCTTATAAAAAAGCTATACCAATTTTTTATTCTACAGTAGTGGCACTTACGTCCTGTACTTGTTTGTATGCGATTAACGCTTTCTGATCTTTGTAACCATTACGGTGCGGATTTTCCAGAATCTCCTTCATCGAGATCAGTTTGTACACGTACGCCCCTGTTTCTCTATTCAGCTTCATCTTGAAGTAATTATCCTGCTTTTGGCGGTTAATCTGTTTACGCATATGGCTATCGCCAACATTGTAAGCAGCTGCTACCAAAGTCCAGCTATCAAAAATCTCGTAAAGTTCTTTGATATATTTTGCTGCAGCAATGGTAGATTTTTTCAGGTTGTAGCGCTCGTCTACACCCTTCCTCACCTTCAATCCATACATACGGGCAGTACTTGGCATAAATTGCCAAAAGCCTGCTGCTCCCTTAGGTGACACCCCTCCCTTTAAGCCAGATTCTACCAAAGGCAGATACTTAAAGTCATTAGGTATACCATAGGCGGCCAAAATTGGCTCTATCACTGGAAACCATTCTGCTGCTTTCTTATGCAAACGATTTGTCTGCAAATTTCCATAAGAAAATGAAGCCAAAGTCCTCTTCATTTTATGAGTTACCTTTGTATCACCAATTGGTAATGTTTCTTCGGCAAACTCTAGTTGAGCTATTGAAAATACCGGCTCATCGGTTTCTTTTATACTATTGGTATAGTTATCTTTCTTAAGATTTTCTACTTTGGTTGGTAGCTTATAAGCAAACACTTTGGCCATGATCAGCAATCCTAAAACTACTGCACATGGGATGAGGTGTTTCTTTAACATCTTCCTCCTTTTTTAGTTAACACTTAATACTTGGTGCGCAAAGGTACAATTTATTTATTTAATTATCAAGCACTTATAAAAACAAGCCTTAAAATCGGCCTTTAAAACATCGTGAAGCTAGTTTTTTAAACACTCCATTTCAGCGAAAATCCGTGTTATTTTCAATTGCTAATCCATACAAATTTGCTAACTTTGCATCCGCATTATTTATGCGGTTAAAATCGTATCATGACAAATAGTAACAAAGGGAAAAGTCGGGATGACAAGTCCAATGCTGGCAAGCGTACCGCAGACCGTAGAGAGCGCACAGAACGCACCCAACGTACCGAGCCAAGGGAACGCAATGAGCGTGACGGCGCAAGAAGAAGTACTGCTGACGAAAGACCAAAGAAGTTTAACGAAACAAACGAGAGACCTCGTTTCGACAGTAACGACAAAAGGGGTTTCAAATCTAAAACTGGCAGACCTGCCAAAAACAATTTCGACAATCAGGATGGTTTCAAAAAATCCTTTGATCACAAAGAAGGCAAAAGAAGCTATGTAAAAAAAGACAGTTACGCCAAAGATGGTGCCTCGGCCAAGTTTGGCGATAGAAAAGACAACCGTTATGGCGATAACCGCCCTTTTAGAAAAAGGGACGACAAAGGTTTCAAAAATAAAAAAGAGGATAAAGGCGAACGTGTTGCCCCTACTTTAAGAAACAGAAAATCAAAAGTTGAAGATGACCTTATCCGCTTGAACCGCTACATCGCCAATGCAGGCATCTGCTCACGCCGTAAAGCCGATGAGCTGATTGAAGCCGGCGTGGTTAGTGTAAACGGCAAAGTGATCAACGAACTTGGCTTTAAGGTAGATCCTTATAAAGACGAGGTAAGATACAATGGTGAGCTGTTAAAGCGTGAGAAGAAAGTATATGTGCTTTTAAACAAGCCTAAAGATTATATCACCACTACAGATGACCCACAGGAACGTAAAACGGTAATGCATTTGGTTGACAAGGCCAGCCGCGAGCGCATATATCCAGTTGGCCGTTTAGACAGAAATACCACTGGACTATTGTTGATGACCAACGATGGGGATTTAGCCGACAGGTTATCTCACCCTAGAAATGGCATCACCAAAATCTATCAGGTAGAATTGAACAGAAATCTTACGCAGGGCGACTTCAACAAAATCCAGTTCGGGTTAGAGCTGGAAGATGGCTTTATCAAGCCAGACAACATTTCTTATGTTGCCGGTGCAAGCAAAAATGAGGTTGGCATCCAAATTCACAGCGGAAAAAACAGGATTGTTCGCCGTATTTTTGAACACCTTGGTTATGAGGTGGTAAAACTTGACCGTGTGGTTTATGGTAACCTGACCAAAAAGGACCTTCCACGCGGAAGATGGAGATATCTGGAAGAACATGAATTGATACAGATCAAGCATCTGATCAAATAAAATGATTTGAAATGCGCAGGGTTAAGCTTTGCGCATTTTTTATTTATTACTATCTTTCTCAAAAAAACCAAAAATCATGCTCAAAAAACTCCTGCTTTTACCCCTATTTTGTTATATCTCGCTGCTTGCCTTAGCCCAAAACCACAAACTTATTGTTGGCACCTATACGTCTAAAGGAGCTAGCGAGGGGATTTATGTGTATGATTTTGATAGTAAAACAGCCGAGTCAAAACAGGTGGGGCTGATCAAAAACATTGCCAACCCTAGCTATGTAGCTTTAGGAAAAAATAAAGATGCCATTTATAGTGTATCGGAGGTTGGGACCAACAGCGCCGCGGCGGCATTTAAGTTTAATCTGCAAACGAATGAAGGTGCGCTGATCAACAAAGAGGCTACTAAAGGCGGCGACCCCTGCTTTATCCTCACCGATGGCAAGCACGTATTTACCGCAAATTATAGTGGGGGCAGCATCAGTGTTTTTGGCATCAGGCCCGATGGTTCGCTTACTCCTGTAAAACAACTTATACAACATACCGGAAGCGGGCCCGATAAGCGACAGGCCAGCGCACATGTTCACCAAACATTATTTTCGCCCGATGGCAAATATCTAATCTCTACTGATTTAGGCGAAGACAAATTATATGTTTACAATTATCAGGCTAATGCCGAAAAACCTTTGACCTTAAAGCATAGTATCAGCACTAATGCGGGCTCTGGTCCACGGCACATCACTTTTAGCCCCAATGGAAAATTTGCTTATCTGGCACATGAGTTTAATGGGAAAATTAGCGTTTTTAGCTATTCAGATGGCAATTTCAAGTTAATAGAGGAAGTAGCTACCGCCGATGATAATTTCAAAGGCAGAATTGACGCCGCAGACATCCACATTTCTGCCGACGGTAAATTTTTATATGAAAGCAACCGTGGCGATGCCAATAACATCAGTGTTTTTGCAGTACAAAAGAATGGCCAATTGAAATATATTGAAACCGTTAGCACCCTGGGCAAAGGTCCTCGCAACTTCAGTATTGACCCAAGTGGCAACTACCTTTTGGTAGGGCATCAATACTCCAACGATATTGTCATCTTTCAAAGAAATACCAAAACCGGAAAATTAACTGATTCTAAAAAGCGTATCGCAGTGGGTTCACCGGTGTGTTTAATTTTTGGTAAATAGCTTACTTTTAGTACTTTTGGGAATTATCTAAATTAACTTTAATGAGGAAATCTCCTGTCTTATTTATTTTCTCCCAAATTTATTGTGCTGTTTTGCCCAAAAAACGATCTATAAAGCATTTTCTGCAAATCAGGATCCTGCCCTGTCCTACCATATCTAGTGGAACGTTATGGGACCAAGCACTTATTCGTAAACAAGCATTTAGATGGAAAAATAGTGATTTCCGGTAAACCTCAGCTTATTACAAAACAACTTAGCAAAATTCATTAACAATATGAAAATACGACTACTCCCCTTTTTATTTACCATCCTTGCCTTACTATCTTGTGAAACGCCTACAGATTACCTGGAGCCTGGAAAAGACAAGAAAGAAGGCGCCGCCATTACCAACTTAGAAGGCACCAAATGGAAAGTAACCTCCATGATTGTTGGCCAAGAAGTAAGTGGTGTAAAAAATGAAGCCGATCTTTTTTTAATTGCAGAAAACTGTAGCAAGGACGACCTGGTGCACTTTAACGCCGGTGGTAATTTTATTTACGATGAGGGCCCTACCAAATGCGACCCTGATGCACCTCAACAAGAAAGTGGAACTTGGTCTCTTTCGGCAGACAAGAAAAAACTTACCTTGACCTCCAACATCATCAATAATACGGATTCCCCTATTGTTTACGAAGCTGCGATTGTAAATAAGAACCTGACCTTAACTGCCCGGGAAACGATCAGCATGCCAAACCCGGCTGGAGGCGAAATCAAGATGACCATTTATACCATTATGGGCTTTACGCCACTTTAATAATCATCCTAAAAAAGGGGAATATGCCTCCCTTTTTTAGGATAACATCTAATTGATTAAGATTTACGTTGACCTGCAATTACTTCTTCATAAAAAGCAACGTATTGAGGCAATATTTTCCTTAAATCGAAGTCTTTAGCGCGAATGAGCGCATTTTCCTTAAAATAATCCAGCGTTTTTTGGTTGCTCAAAATAGTTACGGCCTTGTTTGCCATATCTTCCACATCGCCTACGTCACACATGTAGCCACAAAAATCGTCAACATTAAGTTCAGGTAAGCCACCTGCGTTGGACGAAATTACGGGCACCTTGCAGGCCATCGCTTCGAGCGCAGCGAGCCCAAAACTTTCATTTTCCGAAGGGATAATGAACAAATCCGATACGGATAAGATTTCTTCTACGGCATCCTGCTTACCCAAAAACCTTACGCTATCGCAAATATTCAATTCCCTACACAACTGCTCATTAGCCGAGCGTTCTGGGCCGTCACCTACCATCAAGAGCTTAGCCGGAATTTTCTCCAGCACTTTATGGAACATGAGGATCACATCTTCGGTGCGTTTAACTTTCCTGAAGTTAGAGGTATGGATTAAGATGCGTTCATTGTTAGGCGCAATTGCTTTCTTAAAATGATCTTTGGGCTGTAAGCTAAAGCGGTTAAAATCAATAAAATTAGGAATAACCTTGATGTCTTTCGAGATCTCAAAATGCCGGTAGGTATCCTCCCTTAAATCTTCCGAAACTGTAGTAACCCCATCGCTCTGGTTAATGGAAAAAGTTACCACAGGCTTGTAGGTGGCATCCTTGCCTACCAAAGTGATATCTGTGCCGTGCAAAGTAGTTACTACAGGAATATTTATTCCGTATGTAGCCAAAATTTGTTTAGCCATAAAAGCAGCAGAAGCATGCGGAATGGCATAATGCACGTGGAGGATATCCAATTGCTCAAAACGCACCACATCTACCAGCTTGCTTGCCAAAGCCGATTCATAGGGAGCGTAATCAAACAAGGGGTAGTCCCTTACGGAAACCTCGTGGTAAAATAAATTGGCTGAAAAAAAATCGAGCCTTGCCGGCTGGCTATATGTGATAAAGTGTACCTGATGCCCTTGATTAGCCAAGGCTTTGCCCAGCTCGGTAGCTACCACTCCGCTACCTCCAAAGGTAGGGTAACAAACTATTCCTATTTTCATCTGTTGGTTGTAACGCAATCTCTATGTTCAAGATTTACAAAGGCAAATGTAGCTGATATCCTGTTTAAAGATTGTTATTTTTGGGTAATAAAATGATTAGGAAAAGACGCTTTTTGTTTAATCGGCCCGCATTTCATTTTGCAGTACCAGATACATTTCATTAGGCCTTTGGGTTCCGATGTAATACTCCAAACCATCTCTATCGGTAAGTACAATTGCATCTTTGCCTGATGAAAAGAAACGCACCGTACCATTTTTATGAAGATTGTACACCGGATTATTGAAAAAGAACCGGCTATAGGTAGCTTTACGGATGTTCACAATTTTATGAAGATCTATCTCCACCTTTTTGGCAGTCCATAAACCATCTATCAGTACTTTCTTATTTTCGATAACGGTTTTGTACTGCACCATGAACAGCAGAATGATAGATACACCAATGATACCAAAGCCTACCACAAGGAACAGGTCAACGGTATTGTCCCTGTCTCTTTCGTAAACGTACACTGCAAAACAAAATGCCGCCATGATTAAACGTATAGAAATACGGATATAATCCCGACCGATGTACTGTTTTTCAATAAAAGTGTATCTTCCGTCCATTAATCAGTTTGATAATTCGAATATAGCAACTTTTTTCGTTGTTGCACGCACTTTATATCTTTCATCTTGCCGCAAACCAGCCACCCATATCATTTCTCCGTTTCCATTAATCAACAACGGTACTTTTTTCTTTTGTGGCAGTGGTATTTTTTCATCCACCAAAAAATCACTAAGTTTCTTCAATGTTTTCATCCCCAAGGGCATAAATTTATCTCCATCTTGCCTGTAACGCACAATTAGGGGAAATATCAACAAACTGGCATCTACATGGGCAAAGTTTTTTTCAGTTCCAAAAGCACTGTCTTCGGCAAATCCCAGTTTAATTTTCTGCCCAAAATCCAAATCCAAATTTCCTTGGCCATGTAGGTAAAAAACCTGGCCGGAGGTATTCAATAAAGGTGTAATCAGCAAACGTTCCCTATCAATAATAAGCTGATGGGTATGACTATAAAACGAGGTCCCGCTTTGCTTGCTTAGCGAAAGCAGAATTTCATCAACCACTACTGCACTGAAATTAAAGGGTCTTAACAGTTCGAAGCAAAGCAATTTTTGCGGTTTTAAAGCCCTCACTCCTTTAATGGGCAAAGAAAATGCATTTCCTTCTGCTTTGAGCAATTGTTTACGGGTCTGCAAAACCATTTGTTGTAACAGCTCTTCTGTTTCGGCAAAACGGGCAATGTTTTCTGCAAAGGTTTGCTCCAGTTTAGGGTTGATTTCCCGCAGGTGCGGAATGACCTCCAAACGAAGCTTGTTCCGAGCATACTTGCTGCTCAGGTTCGAACTATCTTCCACATAGGGCACCCCATTTTCCTCAACCAACTGATCTATTTCCTGTCTCGACAAAAAAAGCAGCGGCCTGATCAGGTACCCTCGTTTCGGCAAAATCCCATGCATTCCACGAATACCCGTACCCCTAACCAAATTCAGCAACACGGTCTCAATGGCATCATTCTGATGGTGGGCTACGGCCACACACGCATAATCATGTGCTTTTCTTACGTTTTCGAACCAATCATACCTCAGCTGCCTAGCGGCCATTTGTGTAGAAATTTTATGCTTTTCCGCAAAACCTTTCGTATCAAATCGGATCAGGTGAAAAGGCACCTGCATTTCTTCGGCCAATAGTTTCACAAACAGCTCATCTCGCTGTGCCTCCTCTGGGCGCAAATTAAAATTACAATGCGCAATACTAAAATTAAAACCTGCCTGTTTAAATAGCTGTGCCATCAATACAGAATCCTTGCCCCCGCTTACCGCAAGCAGTACATGGTGCGAAGCTTCAAAAAGCTGCTGCTGTAAAACGTGGTCTATAAATTGCTGTACTGGTAACATTGCTCAAAAATATCTATAAATTCATGAAGCACATAAGCATAGCTGAAAAATAAAACCTTAAATTTGTATCGTGCAAAAGTTTCGCCTTTTATTATTGTTGATGGTTAGCCCATTATTATTGTTTGCTCAGGCCCGTACGCAAATTAAACTGGAAACGGCAGAAAACTGGACCGGCATTAAGCAAACAGCAGCTGTACACTTAAGAAAACCGGTTTTTAACCACGATGGCGCCATATTGAAATGCGATAGTGCCGTACTATATCAAAATCGCAATTTTTTTGAAGCCTTTGGCAATGTGCACATTAACCAGGGCGATACCCTGAACATCTATTCAGATTTCTTGAATTATGACGGAAATGCCAAAAAAGCACATTTGGATAAAAATGTTAAATTAATCGATAGAGAAAACACCCTCACTTCCAATGTACTGGACTACGATATGGTGGCCAAAATTGGCAAGTACACTACCGGTGGAAAGCTGGTAAACAAAGATGCTACCATTACCAGTAAAGAAGGTTTCTATTTCTCCAACTACCGGGACGCCTATTTCAAAAACGACGTGCTGGTGGTAACTTCGGAAAAAACCATCATTACCTCCGACAATTTAAGGTACAACACGGGCTCCAATTGGACGTTTTTTTATGGCCCAACCAATATCAAAAACAAGGAAGACAAGCTTTACACAGAAAACGGAAGATACAATACCAAGAGTGAAAATGCCTATTTCGGGAAGAAAAACCTATATACCAATGGCAGTCGCTCATTAAAAGGCGATAGTTTGCACTATAACGGCAAGCAAGGCTATGGCAGGGCGGTTAAAAACATCATTTTCAAAGACACCAAAGACCAAACCATTATGTATGGGCAGTTGGGCGAATATTACCGTACCGAAGAACGCGTGGTAGTCACCCAAAAAGCCTACGTTGGCATAGGCACTAAAGACAGCGTAACTGTTAACACCAAAAAAACGCCAGACACTTTGTGGTTAGCCGCCGATACCTTGGAAAGCCAACGCTCCTTGGTTAAATCGCTTAAATTGCTGACTAGACCAGTTGTTAAAAAAGACCATGAAATTGGTGCTGAGGACGAAAAAGAGAAGGCAGAAAAAGACAAGGAAAAAGCCGAAGCCAGAAAGTTATTATTGCAACAGGCAGACGACCTAAAGAAGAACAGCACTACAGGAAATGATAAAAAACTAAGCAGAAAAGAGCGAAAGAAGCTGGAAGAGGAAGCCAAAAAGCAACTGGAAAAAGGCTCTCCCCCCATTGACAGCCTGTTGATGATCAAAAACAAGTTGAAGCGGGATAGTGTAATTGCAGACAGTATTGCCAAGCTCAAGAAAATTATACCAGAGGTGAAATCAGACTCGGTGAAAAGCGCCTTGCAGAAACCAGCTACCACAAAAACCAAGGTCGCAGCAAAAACAAACCCCACCGGAAACCTAAAAGCTGATGCGAACCAAGTGGTTAAACCATTGTTACCCGATAGCGCCGTTAACCCCGCAGACACCATAAGGGCCCGAATCATTAAAGCATATCATAACGTTAGGGTGTACAAATCTAACATGCAGGCCAAGGCCGATTCTTTGTTTTATACTGCGGCCGATTCTTCCTTACGTTGGTATAAAAATCCAATTTTATGGTCAGATGGCAGCCAACAAACGGGCGATACCATTCATGTTTTCTTTAAAAACAACAAAATTCATACCTTTCAAGTGCTACAGAATGGCTTTATTGTCAATATAGAAGGCGACTCGACCAAGTTCAACCAAGTGAAGGGAAAAATCATTACTGGTTTTTTTACAGATGGCGAAATCCGGAATATGTATGTAGACGGAAATGCCGAAAGTATTTATTACACCAAAGACAACAAGGGCAACTACGATAATGTAAACCAAACGGTGAGCAGCAGGCTGCGTTTTAAATTCCTCAACAAAGCGCTTACCCACATTGTAACCGTTAGGGAAGTTGAAGGAGCCGTTGACCCTATAGACAAATTGGAAAAAGACCCGCTGCTTACGGGGTTTATATGGAAGCCGGAACTTAGGCCTACAAGCAAAGCAGATATTATTAGGGGCGTATCGGTTCCTAAACCTAAAGCAGCAAGCAAGCCTGCTAAAAAAGCTCCTACTAACAATAAAGGGAAAACACCCACCAACAGCGTGGCCAAAACGCCTGTAAATCCTGTAGAAAAAGAGGTTACTAAACCAATAGCACCAGCGCAGGATACCCAAAAATCTTTTCCCAAAACTACCGATTCCTTAAAAACAGATAGTTTGAAAAAGCGGAACTAAAAAAAGGCGACCGAATGGCCGCCTTTTTTATGGCATCAAAATATCGTTACATTTTTTTCAAGCCAATTTCCGCCAGGCGTTCGTCCAAATATTCGCCGGCAGTCATATCGCTATATAATTTCGGATGTTCAGCATCGATACAGCTTTCTAAACTGGTTAAATCCATATTGCTACGCGGATGCAAGAAAAACGGCACTGAAAAACGGGAAGTTTTCATCAGCTCACGCGGGGGGTTCACTACCCGATGCGTGGTTGAACGCAATTTATTGTTGGTTAAGCGTTGCAACATATCGCCCACATTTACTACAATATCGGTATGGTGTGCTTTAATTGGCAGCCACTCGTTGCTGCGAGTCAATACTTCCAAACCATCAGCGCTGGCGCCAATAAGTAAAGTAATGAGGTTGATATCCTCATGTGCACCAGCACGCACGGCATCAGCAGGAATTGAATCAGGATTTTCGATTGGGAAATAATGGATTCCTCTCAAAATAGAATTTCCATTGTGTACATGTTTGTCAAAATAATCGATAGGCAAACCTAAATAAGTAGCAATGGCACGCAACAAATGCTTTCCGTTCTCCTCAAGTTTTTGGTAAATCTCCCTGGTAACAGTATTAAATTCGGCAATTTCATCAACTATCTCATTATTTGGATATTCGTTTTTAATGGGATCACCATCCGTTACAGTTTGGCCAATCTGCCAAAACTCCTTCAAATCGGCTGTTTTTGCGCCCTTTGCCGTTTCCTTACCTGCACTGGTGTAACCACGTTGCCCTGCCAATTCTGGCTTTTCATATTTACGTTTTACCTCTATCGGCAATGCAAATAATTCTTTGATGTTTTTATAGAGTTTATCTATAAGCTCTTGGCTTACCCCATGATTGGTGATTGTCACAAAGCCCGAATCGTTAAAGGCTTTACCAAGTTCATCAGAAAATTTTTTGCGCTGTTCCTCTGTTCCGTTAATGTAAGTGTTTAAATCTAAACACGGGATGTAAGGTGTTGACATATCGTTGTTTTTAATGTTCAAGTTAAATTTAGAAAAGATATGTTAACAAACCTTATTTATTTAAATTTTATCAGCATAAAAAACTAAAAACAAGACAATTAAGTTATTAACATGCCTTTCAGGGCAGTAAAAAATGTTAACAAGTTACATTCTAAGCCGCTTGTCATTTTTAGGGCGTCAGGAAACTTTTGCACCAGCTTTTACGTATAATTACATATTAAGAAATTTCAAAAAATGAAAAGTATAACGATGACGTCCTTAATTTTGTTCTCGATATTAGGTGCCGATGCACAAAAACCAAAACTGGAGAAAGCAACCTTTGGCATGGGCTGTTTTTGGTGTACTGAAGCTGTTTTCCAACGATTAGATGGCGTGTACAACGTAAAGTCGGGCTACGAAGGGGGCAACATCCCCAACCCCACTTATGATGAGGTTTGCAGCGGCACTACCAATCATGCAGAAGTGATTGAATTTGAATATGACCCTAAAAAGATTTCCTTTGACGAACTGCTGGAGGTATTTTGGAAACTCCACGATCCCACTACCTTAAATAGACAGGGTGCCGATGTGGGCACGCAATATCGCTCGGTGATTTTTTACCACAATGAGCAGCAAAAAGCAACTGCCGAAAAGTACAAAGCTTTGTTAAACAAGGAAAATGCCTTTGGCAAACCTGTGGTAACCACCTTGGAAAAGGCCCAAACCTTTTATGTGGCAGAAAACTACCATCAGGATTACTTTTTAAGGAATGGCGAGCAACCTTATTGCAGAGTGGTGATTTTGCCAAAGATGGATAAATTAGAGAAATTATTTAAATCGAGGTTAAAGCACTAATACAAAATGTTTACGGTAGCAGCTATTGAACAGGCTCATGATCAAGTAAAATCCGGCGCTGATTTTCCAAAGTACATCCAACAGATTAAGGGCATGGGCGTTTTAAGTTTCGAAACCTGGGTGAAAGATAGCCATACAGATTACTACGGTACAAATGGCTTTCAAACTTCTTCAACACCTCAATATGAAAGTCTTTTTATCTCAGCAACCACTGATAAAGACAAATTTACTACACAGTTGAAAATCCACCAGCAAGGCGGCACCGACTATTATACGTTTTGTAAAGATTGTGCCGAAACAGGTATCGAAAAATGGATCGTAGATTTAGAAAAAATGACCTGCGCTTATTTTGATCGAGCAGGAAAGGAAATTTTAGTGGAACAAATTCCTGGCTAGGATATCTTTGCTACACCAAGCCCATCTCAGTCTAATAGAGATGGACTTGGTGTGGCAAACGCAGTGCAACAATCTTAAAATCCAATTTTAAGGCCAACATTCATTCCCAAACCGCCGATATTAATATAAGACCTCAAATCATCTCCCCTTTTGTTAGGATCGTAATTGGCATTCCCCGGAGTATTGGAGCTTTGATCAATCTTTTTGTGATAATCGGTATAACGTTGTGCAGTAGGCAAATCATTAATGGTAATAGGCACCTTTGTTCCCAATAAGGTGGTTCCCGTTCCATCAAATTTGCGCACTTCTTTCTCCTTGCTGCTCACAGATACGTTACGGTACTCTACCTCGCTGAAGAAACTGATATTTTTACCAATAGGCACACTAAAGCCTGCAGCACCTAAAAAACCAATGGTTGGCCTTGGTTCAATACGCTCTTCCCTAGTTAGTTCAACTGCCCTTAAAGCTGGGTTAATCTCGCTAGCAATGGTGCCAGTTTGGTCGTTAAGGGTTGTTTTAATATCCAAATAACCATATACGGGCAGCACAGCGCCAATTTTCAAATAGGGCCTAAAGTTTTTACTGGTAGGCACGTGAAAAACCAAGGATGGCGTTAAATCCAGCGCCTTCACTTGTCCGCTAGAGTGAATAGACAACAGCACGCTACCGTTATTGGCATTATATCCAGTTTGGCGCGCCATGGTATTTTTTTCACTCTGGAAATAATTAACCCCCATTTCAAACGCAACTACGGGACTAAACCTAAAACCACCTGTCAAACCAGCCCGCCAGCCTTGTCCAAAAGAGCCCGTAATGGCTTCTTCCGAAATTAAGGTTTGCGCCCCAGTTAAAGGATTGATATTGAACACCCTGTCTCTGGGTTGCAGTTCACCCACATTGGGAAATTCTACAGGAGTAACTTTGACAAAATAACTCCCAGTAGGTTTGATATAGAAACCCCTGCCCTCTTGTGCCAGTACGGCGGTGGTAACTGACACCATCAACACCACCAACAATACTAATTTTTTCATAACCGTTCATTTTAAATAAAAGCCTCGTCATTTACATACAGGCATCAAAAAACTATGCTTGCATAACAAACAACCCTTATTTCGAGCAAATTGTTTTTATCATGTGAGATTTACTTCTATCATTTTTTAGTCAAAAACCACAAAAGGCCTTTTAGCTAACAGTGTTAACTTTTACTTTTGCTAACAGTGTTAACCTAATTAGATGTTAGTTAAAACGGATAGACAGAAGCAGAAAGAGCTGACCAAGAATGCCATTTTGAAAGCCACGGAAGAAATTGTGCTACAGGAAGGCTGGCAAGCGGTATCCATCAGGAAAATAGCCGATGCGATAGGATATAGCCTACCAGTAGTGTACAATCATTTTGAGAGTAAAGATGCCATACAGGGAGAATTTGTAAAACAGGGGTTTTGGATGCTTGCAATGGCCATGCAAAGCACCAGAGAAAAATACACTAATCCTGAGGAACAGCTTACTCAAATGGCATTAAGCTATTTTGAATTTGCTTTCAGCAATGCCGCATACTACAGAATGATGTTCGGACTTGGCATTCCCAATTGCCAAAAAGCAAAGGAAATTACCGAGATCGGGAACTTTAGCAGTAATCTCATTGAGGTGATCAGCAGCTTGATGCAAGAAGCAGACCAACAGCGAAAGTTTCTGAAGTTCCACACGCTCTGGTCCATCCTTCACGGACTAACTTCTATCAATATGGTGAACCTAACTGCCGCTCCAGATGAGATGCAACAGCAAATTCTTTTGGATGCCATACAAGGATTTATTAAAAATATCAATCGCTAAAAAAATGAGCTTAATTGAAGCATTAAACTGGCGTTACGCCACTAAAAAAATGAACGGACAGGCCGTTCCACAAGAAAAAGTAGACCAAATTTTGGAAGCTGCACGTTTAGCTCCTTCATCATCTGGCCTGCAACCTTTTAAAGTCATCGTGATTACCGATCCGGCATTAAAACAAACTTTAAGGGCCCACTCTTTTGATCAATCACAAATTGTAGACGCCTCACATGTATTGGTTTTCGCTGCTTGGGACAACTATACAGAAGAACGCATAGACCATGCTTTTAACCTGATGAACAGCGAAAGAGGATTACCAGCAGAAGCTACCGCAGATTATGTAGCGCGTTTAAAAAGCATGTACCTGTCAAGAGAGGCACAAGTAAATTTTGAGCACGCCGCACGCCAAGCCTATATTTCATTTGGCACTGCTATTGCCGAAGCCGCTTTGTTAAAAGTAGATGCTACGCCAATGGAAGGTTTCGATAATGCCAAATATGACGAGATTTTAAAATTAAACGAACAGGGGCTAAAAAGTGTGACCGTTTTACCTTTAGGCTACCGCGATACAGAAAATGATTGGTTAGTAGGCTTGAAAAAAGTTCGTCAACCAAAAAGCAGTTTCCTTATCGAAAAATAACATCAAATCAAAATAGATCTGTCAAAGCCGCATAGCAAACCTATGTGGCTTTTTTTTATTAATTTTTCATTTAAACAAACATTTGGTTAAAAAAATACTACTTATTTGGTAGATTAGCCTTTTTATTATCAAGCATGTCCTTACCTTATCAAAAGATTGTCGTTAAAATAGGTTCAAATGTGATCACCCAAGCCAACGGACTACCTGATACCGACCGTATCAAACACCTGGTGGCGCAAATTGCTCAAATCAAGCAAAAAGGCATTGAGGTGATTCTGGTTTCCTCTGGCGCTGTGGCCTCTGGCAGGAGCCTCGTACAAGTGTCAGAAAAACAAGATGCTGTAGCTACCAGACAACTGTTAGCAGCTATTGGACAGGTAAAATTAATCAATACTTATTCAGACTTTTTTGGAGCGCACCAAATGACTTGTGCACAAGTATTGGTTACCAAAGAGGATTTTAGAGATAGGGTACATTACCTGAACATGAAAAACTGTATGCGCATTCTACTACAAAACGGCGTAATCCCAGTGGTTAACGAAAACGATGTGGTTTCGGTAACGGAGCTGATGTTTACCGATAATGATGAGCTGGCAGGCCTTATTGCCTCGATGATGAATGCCGATGCACTTTTTATTTTATCCAATGTGGATGGCATTTATACTGGTGATCCTAAACTACCGGATAGCCAAGTGATTGAAAAAATAAAAGCGGGCAACCCTACTGATTTCAGCAACTTTGTAAGTGCTGGAAAGTCGCAATTTGGCCGAGGCGGAATGATTACCAAATCTACCATTGCCCAAAAAATAGCCAAGCTTGGTATCAATGTGCACATCAGCAATGGCAAAACCGACGATATTCTCACTTCTCTATTGAACGGAAGTGTGCTACACACCCATTTTGTAGCCGATAAAATAAAATCAGGCCAGAAAAAATGGATTGCCCATGCAGAAACCGCAGCCACTGGAGCCGTACAACTAAATGATGGCGCCAAAACAGTGCTTACCTCCGGAAAAGCCACCAGTTTACTCCCAGTAGGAATTATTGCCATCAAGGCCGACTTTAAAAAGGGCGATATCATCAAAATTATTGACGAAAATGAAAAGCTAATTGGCCTAGGCATTGCCAAATATGGCTCAGATAAAGCACGCGAACGGATTGGCCAAAAAAACCAGAAACCCCTGGTGCATTACGATTATTTTTATGCGGCGATTTAATTAGTGGTTAGGAATTAGGAACAAGGAATAAAGAGCAAGGAACAAAGACTGGGCTTCTAAAAACAAAACAACCAAACAACGAACCAACCAAAACCTAAGGATGAAACAATACTTTGAAAACGCAAGACAGGCTACCAGAACCATGGTTTCGCTCAATAAAGAAACCATTAACCTGTTGTTGAATAAATTGGCAGAAGCACTAGTGGAACAAAGCGGCTTCGTACTGGCGGAAAACCAGAAGGATTTGGACCGCATGCCCGAGAGTGATCCTAAATATGACCGCCTAAAACTTACCGAACAACGGATCAGGGATATTGCCAGCGAAATAAAAAATGTGGCTTTGTTGGACAATCCTTTGGGAAGCCTGATCCACGAAAAAACTTTGCCAAACAATTTAAACATTAAAAAAGTAAGGGTGCCACTTGGGGTGGTTGGCGTAATTTATGAAGCCCGCCCCAACGTTACCGTAGATGTTTTTGCTTTATGTTTTAAAACTGGAAATGTGGCCGTGTTAAAGGGGGGTAGCGATGCCGAATTTTCTAATGCCGCTATCGCCAAAGTAATACGAGAGGTTTTGGAAAAGCATCAGATTAACCCTAACGTACTAACTTTATTGCCGCCCGATAGAAGTGCTACCGAGGCTTTACTGAACGCCGTGAATGACGTAGATGTATTAATTCCCAGGGGAAGCCAATCTTTGATCAATTACGTACGTGAGCATAGCAAAATCCCGGTTATTGAAACGGGAGCTGGCATTGTACACACCTTTTTTGACGCTTCCGCTAATTTGGAGAAGGGAAAATGGATTATCGCCAATGCCAAAACCCGTAGGGTTAGTGTATGCAATGCGCTGGATTGCGTACTGATCCATCGGGACCGCACCGGGGATATCACAGATCTTTTATCGCCCCTGGCCGAGAAGGGAGTAGAGCTTTACGCCGATGAAAAAAGCTATCAGGCACTAAAAGCGAAGTACCCCGAAGAGCTGTTGCACCCGGCCCAACCCGAGCATTTTGGAACCGAGTTTTTATCCTTAAAATTAGCCGTTAAAGTAGTGAGCGATATTAATGAAGCCTTGGATCATATTGCAACCTACAGTTCAAAGCACAGCGAGGCAATTATTAGTGAGGATGCCGAAAATATTGCCCTATTTTTAAATCAGGTAGATGCTGCGGCGGTTTACGCTAACGCCTCAACCGCATTTACAGATGGTGCCCAGTTTGGGTTAGGTGCAGAAATTGGCATTAGCACTCAAAAACTTCATGCCCGGGGGCCCATGGCCCTGGAGGAACTGACCAGCTATAAGTGGCTGGTTACTGGCGATGGACAGGTTAGAAATCCGTAGAATATAAGCACCCAAACCCTTCATTTGGGACAAAATAGTGTAGTCGAAAAATTCTTTTGCGTTTTTACTTAAGGATTTTTCTGCCGAGCGTTCAGGCCGGGTTCTTTAAAACAAAAAAACTTGCGAAACTTTTAAATTTCGCAAGTTTATGGTGGCCTGTTACTGCTTTAAAGCGTGATGATTTTGCTTTCACTTTCGTGGCCGGTTTTGCCAACTGCCGTTACTTTAATGGCCTTCAATTTGGCTACGGCCTTTGTTTTGGCGTTTGCTTCTACCTGTTTAGGGACTTGAAAAAAGCTACTTTTGGCATTTAAAGTTCGGTAAGTCCATTTATCACCATATTGAGTGTAAACCACGTACTTAAACACTTCCTCCTCGTTTTTTGCTGTCCATTTCAAATAAAGGTCATTACCTCTGTCTTCATAACTGAGCATAGGTGCCCGTGGAGCTTTTTTACCCAACCAAGGCGATACTGGCACCAAAGCTTCGTCTTTATAAGGGCCCGCCAGTAAATCATTTTGCAAGCTCTCATGTTTGGTTAAGGCAGCGATGCTCCAGTGCGAAACCCCTGGAGATTTTGGCGTAACACCCCTTGAAATCATGATCTGGTTAATGATTTCGTCACTATTTTTGTCGCCCCCACCAATGCCACTGTTCAGTCCCGGCCACAGGTGCCGGCCTTTAGTGTTTTCACTTTCCCACCAAGCCAACAATACTGGATAACTTAAGGGGATATTATTGATTTGCCAATACAACTGCGGCATGAAATAATCAATCCACCCTTTATTCAACCAAAGTTTAGCATCGGCGTACAACTTTTCATATTGATCCATTCCTCTAATAGATTCGGGATAACCCGGGCGCCAAATACCAAATGGGCTGATGCCAAACTTCACAAACTTCTTCTCGGCCTTGATTTCCTTGTAAATTCGCTTTACAAATTTGTTAACCTGGTCTCTACGCCAATCCCCTCTAGACAACTTTCCTCCGCTTTTTTGATAAGCCATGTAACTTTCGTCGTCGGGAAAATCATCTCCGCCGTTGTATTCTGCATAGGGATAAAAGTAATCGTCAAAATGCACGCCATCAATATCATAACGCTTCACGATATCTGTCACTACCGAGGCAGCTAAATCTTGAGTTCCTTTTTTGGAAGGATCAAACCACCAATAGCCCTGTTTCAACTTCACTACCAGATCTGGATATTTTTTAACCACGGATAAATCGCTTACTGGCCCACCAGCGGTATGGTGTGCACGATAGGGGTTTAACCACACATGCAATTCCATGCCACGCTCATGCGCAGCTTCAATCCAAAATTCCAAGGGATCATAGTAAGGATTTGGAGCCTGTCCTTGTACACCGGTTAAATAGTACGACCATGGCTCTAAATCACTTTTATAAAAAGCATCTGCTTGTGGCCTAACTTGAAAAATTACTGCATTAAAATTATTTTTTTGGAGCATGTCCAACAAAGCGATTGCTTCGTTTTGCTGCTGCTGAGTAGTTAAACCTGGTTTACTAGGCCAATTGATATTGGCTACGCTGGCCACCCAAGCGGCTCTAAATTCACGCTGTATTTTTGGGCCCGTGTTAATTTGTGCACCTACCCGTAAGGAAGCAAATACAAATAAAAGAAGGAGGATTTTTTTGAGCATATTGTTGTAATAATTTATGCCAATAATAATAATTAATATCCAAAATAACAGCAAATACCAGCAAAATACTTCATTTAACTGCATTTCATCTATAATATTTTTAACAAGCAGTTTTGTTTAGATAGCTTTATTTATAAGCTTGTGGCAACGCAATAAAAACATCCGCCATTTCTTGGGTCCCCAGATGTCCTTGCCACAGAAAGCAACGTATAAAAAAACCTCGAACAACGTATAATTGCCCGAGGTTTTTACAAATTTGTAATGGCCTTTTTATTTTGACTTTACACTTCTCAACTGGCTTATTTCCTTTTTTAGGGCTTCTATCTGTAGCTGCTGTTCTTTAATGCTTCCTACCAAAAGCGGAATAAGGGTTTCGTAATCTACCATTGGAACTGTAGCAGTTTTAGTACTGTTTTTTCCAGCGCTATATGTTTTTTGCTGATTAACCACTAACTCTGGTGCAACTTTAGCTACTTCTTCTACCGCAAACCCACTTTGTTTTTGGGTGCTTAACTTCAATTTACCGGCCCAATCTTTATCGTAACTAAAATTGATTGGCGTAAGTTTTAAAACGGTATTTAAGGAATTATCTATCGAAGTAATTTCTGTTTGTTTAACTGTTTGTGCGTTGGTGTTAAAGGCAAAGCCAACCATGGCAATAGCGCTCAATAAAAATAATTTTTTCATGTTGTTTTGTGGATGATGATGAGCCAACGATGATTGACCAGCAAATCATATTGATTCATCGTTTGTACATTTATATCTATTAAAATTTGGCAGTGGTTTGATTTTTCTGCTGTGGTTTTAAGCAAAATCGGGCGGAGGTGTAGCTAACTGGAGGTAAGCTTCCGGAAGGGCGGTTTTTATGTGGTCGTTTAAGTTAACCACAATTGATGTTCCCGGCTTTAAATAATAGCGGATTTTTTCTGGCAAGAAAAGATGATGTGAGGTTTCTTTCACATTTTCTTCACCACTTTCCGTATTGTTATCATTGGTATCGGTCATTTCTGTTTGCACAGCTACCTTACTATCCATTACAAAAACATGCACGCTATATACCAGGCCCAGCAAAAAGAGTAGGCAAAGCATCAGTAGGCTTCTAAGTTTTTGTTTTTTCATGGAGCAAATATAAATCTTCAATTTTACTATGCAAGCATATCTTTGTAAGATAACTGTCTAATTTTAAAATGGTTTTGTATTTTTTACATTACCTAAAGCCAGCTGCCTTCAAAATTCATCTGTCGTGATCAAAATTAAATGGCCTCAGGCCACCTCACTGTTTCTTCTCGCAAAGCTCCCAGAAATACCAGGTTATGCCAAGCCCGCCACCTTCTTCCAGGCCTTGGAGGAGCGATCATTTTGCAATACCAATTAACTGGTATTCGCTAAAAAACAGCCTTTGCAATTTCCTTGGTTTGATCTGGCTTGCCCATGGTATAAAAATGCAATACCGGTGCTCCAAACTCGATCAGTTCTTTGCATTGTTTAACCATGGCGGCGGTTCCTATTTCTTTGGCTTCGGCATTGGTTTTAGCATGCGATAAGGCATCTGTCAGCTCATCTGGCAAGTCAATATGGAATATTTTGGGCAGTGCTGTTACCTGCCCCAATGTGCTAATTGGCTTTAAGCCTGGAATAATGGGTATATTGATCCCGCTATCCCTACATTTCTGCACAAAATCAAAATATTTCTGATTATCAAAAAACATTTGGGTTACGATGAATTCTGCCCCCATATCCACCTTTTGCTTCAGGTACTTGAAGTCGGTATTCAGGTTGGGTGCTTCAAAGTGCTTTTCGGGGTAGCCCGCCACGCCTATACAAAAATCACTTTTGAAGGTTTCCACATCCTCATGGAGAAACTTTCCATCATTATGGTTTTTAATATGCTGGATAAGATCGGTAGCGTAAGCGTGTCCACCGGGCGTAGGCACAAAGGAACTGTCGGCCTTACGGGCATCGCCTCTCAAAGCCAGCACATTGTCGATACCCAAAAACTGCAGATCGATCAGTGCATTTTCTGTTTCTTCCTTGGTAAAGCCGCCGCAAATCAGGTGCGGTACCGCATCAATTTTATATTTATGGATAATGGCTGCACAAATAGCAATGGTTCCCGGACGTTTGCGATAGGAAACCTTTTGCAATAAACCGTTGGGCTGTTCTTTGTAGATATAATCTTCCCTTAACGAAGTTACGTCGATAAAAGGCGGCTGAAATTCCAACAGCGGCTCTATACCATCGTAAATCCAGTCGATACTTTGGCCTTTAATTGGTGGTAAAAGTTCAAAGGAGAATAAGGTTTTTCCTTTTGCGTTTTTAATATGTTCTGTAATTTTCATTAGACGTTGTTTGGTTGTTTGGTTGTTTGGTTGTTTGGTTGTTTAGCCCTAAAGCCTAGTTAACGACAAGTCAATCAACTAATTTCTTTTTATTCCTTGTTTAAATACCTGATATACCCATTAATCAATTTTCCTAGAACTTCAATTTGTTGAATACTCTCATTCAATTGTACTTCCGAAAGGAGACCGATATCAAATGAAACATATATTTGAGTTTCTAATTCCTACAATGAACCTCTAGCAATGGCTAAAAATTGAATTGTTTCTTTTACATGTTGTCTTCCTGAACCTTCCGCAATGTTTGACGGTACAGAAACTGCACATCGCCTAATTTGAGAAGATAGCCCATATGTTTCTTCTTTTGGAAATGTAACCGTCAGCTTATAAATATAGGCTGCAAATACCCTTGCTGTCTTCCAGACTTCCAACTCAGTGTATTTTTGATATGCCATATTAATTATAAAACTATGTTATTCCAAACAACAAAAAAACTAACTAACCAAACGCCTAGTAAGCCAAATTAGGCGCTAACCACCTTTCTACTTCCTCTATCGTTAAATCTTTTCGCAAAGCATAATCATCTATCTGCTCTTTAGTAATTTTTCCCAGACCGAAATACTTCGACTCTGGATGGGAGAAATAAAATCCACTTACCGCAGCTGTAGGATACATCGCATAGCTTTCGGTGATGCGTAAACCTATTTTCTCCTCGGCTTCCAGCAAAGCAAACAAGGTCCCTTTTTCGGTGTGCTCTGGACAAGCGGGGTAGCCTGGAGCCGGACGAATGCCAATATACTGTTCCTTAATCAGTTCGTCGTTGGAAAAATGCTCATCTTTAGCATAGCCCCAATAATCCTTACGCACCAGTTCATGCAATTTCTCGGCAAAGGCTTCTGCCAATCGGTCGGCCAATGCTTTTACCATAATGCTGTTGTAATCGTCGTGATTTTTCTCATATTCAGCTACCAATTCATCACAACCAATACCGGCGGTTAAGGCAAAGCCACCAAAATAATCTTCTACTCCGCTTTCTTTAGGGGCAATAAAATCAGCGAGGGCATAATAAGGCTGGCCATCTACTTTTTCTGCCTGTTGGCGCAAGGTATGTATGCGAACTTTATCGGCTTTGCCATTTTTCAGTTCAGGCGTAGCCCTTAAACTACTGCTCGCCACGTCAAGCTCAATATCATCGCCGATGGTGTGTGCAGGCCAAAAACCAAATACCGCTTTTGCTTTTAATAGTTTCTTGTCAACAATGCGTTTCAACAATGTTTGCGCATCATTAAAAAGCTTCCTGGCCTCATCACCTACATTCTTGTCATCAAAAATGCGAGGATAGCTGCCCTTTAATTCCCATGTATGGAAAAACGGTGTCCAGTCAATATAGGATAACAATTCTTCCAGCGGATAATCTTCCAGAACTTTTGTACCGGTAAACGTTGGAGCCTGTGCAACCTGTGTTAAATCTATCCGGAATTTGTTTTCCCTAGCTTCTTCCAGGGTTTTAAAACGTTTATCGGACCGTTTGTTCAAATGCGCTTCACGGGCTTTATCGTATTCGGCCTTGATTTGGCTGATATAAGAATCTCTCAGTTCTCCATTCATTAAAGTGCTACAAACGGTTACACTTCTGGAGGCATCCAATACGTGGATAGCGGGGCCGGAATAGTTTGGCGCAATTTTCACGGCCGCATGTATCCGAGAAGTAGTGGCACCACCAACAATCAAAGGAATGTTAAATCCTTCGCGTTCCATTTCTTTGGCAAAATGCACCATTTCATCTAGCGACGGGGTGATTAAGCCGCTTAGCCCAATAATATCGGCATTAATTTCTTTGGCTTTTTTAATGATTTCCTGAGCAGGCACCATTACGCCCATGTCCACTATTTCGAAGTTATTACACGCCAAAACAACGCCTACAATGTTCTTTCCGATATCGTGCACGTCACCTTTTACGGTAGCCATTAATATTTTACCAGCCGATGAGCTTTGCCCCGCATCGGGATTGGAGCGTTTCTCTTCTTCAATAAATGGCAGTAAGTAAGCAACGGCCTTCTTCATCACTCTTGCAGATTTCACCACTTGGGGCAGGAACATTTTGCCAGCGCCGAACAAGTCGCCAACAATGTTCATTCCATCCATCAATGGGCCTTCAATCACTTGCAATGGTCGGTCATATTTTTGGCGAGCTTCCTCTACGTCATCATCCAAAAACTCTACAATGCCTTTCACCAACGAGTGCGACAAACGTTCTTCTACCGTTCCTTGTCGCCAAGCTTCGTCTTTCACTACCACTTTGCCTTTATTTTTTACCGTTTCGGCAAACTCTACCAATCTTTCGGTGGCATCTTCTCTACGGTTTAGGAGTACATCTTCTACCTTTTCTAAAAGCTCAGGTTCAATTTCCTGGTAAACCTCCAACATCCCCGCGTTTACAATGCCCATATCCAATCCGGCATGGATGGCATGGTATAAAAATGCCGAGTGCATGGCTTCACGCACCACATTGTTCCCTCTAAATGAGAACGAAATATTAGATACCCCGCCACTTACTTTGGCATGGGATAAATTTTGTTTAATCCAGCGGGTAGCCTCAATAAAATCTACTGCGTAGTTATTGTGCTCTTCCAGTCCGGTAGCTACGGTTAAGATATTGGGGTCAAAGATGATATCCTGTGGCGGGAAACCGATTTCGTGTACCAAAATATCATAACTGCGCTTACAGATCTCGATACGGCGTTGGTAATTATCTGCCTGCCCCTGTTCATCAAAGGCCATTACCACTACGGCGGCCCCATAGCGCATAATTTTGCGGGCATTACTTCTGAAAACATCTTCTCCCTCCTTTAAGGAAATAGAGTTAACGATACCTTTTCCCTGCAAACATTTAAGCCCGGCTTCAATAACGGTCCATTTAGAGGAATCGACCATGATTGGCAGTTTGGCAATATCAGGTTCCGAAGCAATCAGGTTGAGGAACTTGGTCATTGCCGCTTCCGAATCGATCATTCCTTCATCCATGTTCACGTCAATAATTTGTGCGCCGCCTTCTACCTGTTGTAGGGCTACTGCAAGTGCTGCTTCATAGTCGCCACCTAAAATCAGTTTGGAGAATTTAGGCGAACCTGTGATATTGGTTCTTTCGCCAATGTTCACGAAAATGCTTTCTGGCGTGATGGTTACAGGTTCCAATCCGCTTAAACGCAAATAGGGCTCAAGCACTGGTATTTTTCTGGGGCTAGCCTGAGCCGCCTTTTTAGCGATACAGCCAATATGGTCTGGCGTAGTACCGCAGCAACCACCTACAATATTTACAAAACCAGAGGTGATGAAATCATCTACCAAATGTGCCGTTTCGTGTGGCAGCTCGTCGTAAGCGCCAAACTCATTAGGCAAACCTGCATTTGGATAAGCAGAAACGTAGCAAGCGGCTTTAGCGGCCAATTCTTCAATGTGCGGACGCATTTCTTTAGCTCCCAAAGCGCAGTTAAAACCAATACTCAGCGGATTAGCATGTGCCACCGAATTGAGGAAAGCCTCTGCCGTTTGTCCAGACAAAGTCCTGCCCGAAGCATCGGTAATGGTTCCCGAAATCATGATCTCGAGCTTCCTGCCCACTACTTCTTCATATTGCTTAATGGCAGCAATGGCCACTTTTGCATTTAGGGTATCAAAAATGGTTTCGATAAGCAGTACATCCGATCCTCCATCAACCAAGCCCCTGATTTGCTCATAATAAGCCTCAAAAAGTTCATCGTATGAAATGGCCCTAAAACCAGGATCGTTCACATCTGGCGATAGGGAAAGTGTACGGTTGGTTGGACCAATAGCGCCGGCAACAAAGCATTTCCTATCGGGATGTTTGGCCATGAATTCGGCAGTTGCCTCTTTAGCAATTCTTGCCCCTTCATAGCTCAGCTCGTACGAAAGCTCTTCCATTTGGTAATCGGCCATGGAAATGCGCTGCGTACTGAAGGTATTCGTTTCAATAATATCAGCACCAGCCTGCAAATATTCGGTATGGATAGCCTTAATAATATCTGGGCGGGTAATATTCAGCAGGTCATTATTTCCCTTTACATCGCAGGCATGGCCTGCAAAACGCTCGCCTCTAAAATCTGCTTCGGTTAGGGTATAACGTTGGATCATGGTACCCATGGCACCATCTATAATTAAAATACGTTTCTCTAGTTCTTCTCTAATGCTCATGCGGTTGTGATAGTAAGTTGCTAGCATCAAGTATCAATCACCTTGATAAATGCACTAACTTCATACAGACAAATACATACCCTGCACTTCGGCGCTCGATATTTGAAAAACTATATGATCAATTAAAAGCCTATTAAAAAAGTCGGAAATGAGTATATCCGCTAAACTTATCTTCTCTCGCCACTGCTGAGATTAGAAATTAGCACCTTGTTGGCACAGGTTGCTAAGACTTCGCTGGGTCTAGTCCCTCCGTCTTTCTTAATAAGCAATGCAAAGGTGCAACATCCGCTTATCATTTCCAAAAATATCGGCGATACAACCCAAATAAAATTACAAAGGCCATGCAAATCTGCACGGCCTTTGTAATTTTATTTGGTTGAACGAGATTACTTTCTGCTTCCAAAAATACGTAGCAAGAAAAGGAAGATGTTCAAAAAGTCTAAATATAGAGACAAAGCGGCCACAATAGCCATCTTTTTACTTTCTACCTGTAACGCCTGTTCGCCGTTTGTTTCAAGCCCTTCCCCAATTCTTTTGATTTTCTGTACATCATAAGCAGTTAGGGCGGTAAATACAGCGATACCGATAAATGCCATGAACAAGCTAAACTGCTCGCTTTGGACAAACATGTTAATCAAACTTGCGATAACTAAACCTATAACGCCTACCATTAAAATAGGGCCAAACTTACTCAAATCAATATTGGTAGTGTAGCCCATAAATGCCATAATCCCGAATATTCCCGCCGCCGCTGCAAAACAGCTTACCACAGAGCCGGTAGTATATGCTAAAAGAATAAAGCTTAAGCTGATCCCTGTAAGTACGGCGTATAAAATAAAAATACCTACCAAGGCGCCATACGACAGTCTGCTTAAGCCAAAGCCCATGGTGAGTACCAAGCCAAGCGGTGCAAACATGGCAATATATCCAAAAATAGACATGCCCCCTTTACCTGTTTCTGGGTTATAGGTAATCAAGTATTGTAATAATCCCTCATTAGTGCTAAATAAATACGCCGCAACGGTGGACAAGCTCAAGGCCACAAACATCCAAGTGAACACGTTAGCGAAGAATTTTTTAGATACCGATTTTTCCTGCACAAAAACCGACTGTTCTTGATATTGATAATTTTGTTGTTCCATCATTAATTTAAATTGGTTAACGGTTAAAAGTACAATTTTAGTTTAATCTTTTTGTCAGCAGTTCCTCAACTTTTTTGTAAAACTGTAGTGGCTTTAGCTTACGCCAATGCATTTCGTCCAATTGTCCGCCAAAGTTGATGTAGTAGTCGATGCTGTTTTCCCGAAATTCTCTGATCACATGCTCATTGAAGTTAATACCAGCGATCCAGCCATCTTCGTCATCCACTTCCTGGAACCACTCTTCGTAGTAGCTGTCGTCTGAAGCATGGAAATTGAGCACATTTTCTCCAATAAGGATAAATTTATGGATGCCTTCGTCCATCATCAATTCCAAGATTTCCCTTTTCAAAATCATGATGTCATTGGTGATGGCATCATTCCACTCACCAATCAGTTCAATAATGGTGTAATGCCTGTCATAGTCTGCATACAGCACCTTAAGGTAAAGTGTATTAGAACCAAAAAGGTCCCATTGGGGATGGATGAGGTAATTATATAGCTGTTTATCGTAATAAAACTCCGAGTATTCTGTATTATAGAAAGGTGAACGCTCGTCTTCCGCAGCGATATAATCGTCTCTCCACTGATAGTATGGTTCAATTTCGTGCATGGGGTAAATTTACAATTTTATCCTGTACGTGCATGGACCAAACGGCTTAAAAAAGTTAGCCACAAATACACAGATTTTATCTTTCACAATAAAAAATAGCTGTGTATCTGTGGCTATCTATAAAGGTAGCTGGCTTTATTTACTGGCCTCTACCGCTTTACGTACGCTGCCGTATTTATTTAAAAGTTCCGCGGCCTGCTCCTCACCAATATTCAGTTCTTCCATCACCATGTGCGTACCCCTGTCTACCAATTTATGGTTGGTCAACTGCATATCAACCATTTTATTTCCTTTCACGCGCCCCAGCTGGATCATCACGGTGGTACTTAACATGTTTAGCACCAATTTTTGTGCAGTTCCAGATTTCATGCGGGTTGAGCCCGTTAAAAATTCCGGACCAGCAACCACTTCTACTGGAAAATCAGATTCGGCAACCACCGGCCCGCCTGTATTGCAAATGATGCAACCGGTTAACACCCCGTGTTTTCTAGCTTCTTTTAAACCACCAACCACATAAGGTGTAGTGCCCGAAGCCGCCAAGCCAACCAGCGAATCTTTTTCATTGATGTCATATTCCTGAAGGTCTATCCAAGCCTGCTTGTCGTCATCTTCGGCAAACTCTACGGCCTTACGGATGGCGCTATCGCCGCCGGCAATGATACCCACCACCCAGTCAAATGGTACACCAAAAGTTGGCGGGCACTCCGAAGCGTCAACTACGCCCAATCTTCCGCTGGTTCCTGCACCAATATAAAATAACCTCCCCCCGTTTTTCATCCGCTCGGCAACGGCTGTAGCCAACTGTTCTATTTGTGGCAAAGCCTTCTCAACCGCCAAGGGAACAAGCTTATCCTCTTCGTTAATGCCTTTTAAAACTTCAATTACCGACATTTTATCAATGTCTTTGTATTTAGATTCCTGTTCGGTTACTCTTTTCATTTAAAATTAAAAATAGGTTTTTCTTTTCACAAATTTGCACATAACCGCAATTTCTTGCAAGAATTTTCAAATATCGGCATAAATTATTAAAAAACTAAATGGTAATTTATACGTTCTTTTTTTACTAGCAAGTAATTTTAGTACCTTTGCCCTATCCAAACTGATGAAAAAAAGTACTCGCCTCAATCTATTAATTGCGTTGGCCTATTGTGTCACGTTAATTGGTGGCATGTATTTGGGCTACAGATTTTTAAAAGACCAAGGTTTCCAGGTCAAACAAGATATCAGGTATGCCAATACTGAGGAAGAAAAAGTTGAGGATATCATCCATATCATCAAGAAAAAATACGTAGATGATATCAATGCCGACAGCCTAAAACATTTACCCATCGACAGTCTTCTTCATCAGTTAGACCCGCACAGCGCCTATTTGCCACCTACCGAAGCATTTGAGCTCTCGGAAGCTCTTGAAGGAAATTTTGAAGGTGTTGGCGTTGAATACTATATCCTTAACGATACCCTGCTGGTTACCAATGTAATTAAAGATGGGCCAGCTTTTTCAAGTGGCATTAGGCAGGGCGACAAAATCTTAAAGGTAGATACTACCGTAGTGAGCGGCCGCATGTTGCCACGCTCGGCCATGATGGGCAGGATAAAGGGAAAAAAAGGCACAACGGTACAATTGACCGTTCTGCACCAAGGCAACAGCTCACCAGTAGTGCTCAACGTAAAACGTGGCCGGGTAGAAGTGAGCAGTATTGATGCCGCCTACATGATGAGCCCCGAAACGGCTTACATCAGAATCAGCAAGTTTGGCGCCACCACCGAAACCGATTTCAGCAACACCATTAAAAACCTAAAAGCCAAGGGCATGAAAAAAATGGTGCTTGATTTGAGGGACAACGGCGGCGGCTATTTAACTGCTGCTACCTCATTGGCCAACCAGTTTTTGCCCGAAAACAAATTGATTGTATATACCCAGGGAAAGCATGATCCACG
Organism: Pedobacter nanyangensis; assembly: GCF_003313505.1. Taxonomy (GTDB): domain Bacteria; phylum Bacteroidota; class Bacteroidia; order Sphingobacteriales; family Sphingobacteriaceae; genus Pedobacter; species Pedobacter nanyangensis. The sequence continues at coordinate 616,041 of NZ_QMHO01000003.1, forward strand.
TACCGACTATTTTACTACTGGCGGAGGGGAGTTTGAGCAGGGCAAACTAGCCGTACTCATCAACGAAAATTCGGCCTCGGCCAGCGAGATTTTTGCAGGTGCCATACAGGACCTTAACCGCGGCGTTATCATAGGCCGCAGGTCTTTTGGCAAGGGATTGGTGCAGGAACAATTTGCTTTCGAAGACGGCTCGGCACTAAACCTTACTATTGCCCGTTATTACACTCCTTTGGGCCGAAGCATACAAAAACCCTACAAAAGAGGCTACAAAGCTTACCAAAACGACCTCGAAGACAGGCTAAATAGCGGCGAGCTCACCTCTGATGCACCCAAGGCCGACAGCTTGATGAACAATATGCCCTATATCCTTAAGGACGGCAAGAAGATATTTGCGGGCGGCGGCATACAACCCGATATATATGTAAAATTGGATACCATTGGCTACAACAAATTTTACGCTACCTTACTGCAAAAAAAGGTGTTCATCGATTTTGTTTTTGACGTTTTGGCTGATCGCTACACGTCCGACTATCTTAATAAGGCCATAAGTGTTTTTAATATCTCCGATAGGGACTATGTAGATTTCCTTAAATATGTGGAGAACAAAAAAATACCCATAGACACCAAACAGCTTATCGCCTCAAAGCCACTGATATACAAAAACTTAAAGCTAATGCTGTATAAATATTACTTGGGTGATAATGGTTATTACAAAGCGCATAATTTAAGTGATGCCATGATTAAACAGGCACTCAGCTACTTAGGTTCATAGTAATCACTTCCCTATAAAACGTTAAGTTTTTAATTAGAAAAAGAACATTAGTGCAGCCCAACAACTGCAGCCCCGCTCATTACAAGTCCTTGCCTCGTTTTACTCGGCTGTGGGCTTTCCATTACAATCCGGGTTTAATAAACCTGGGTTCCATGAGCAATAAGTATAGGCCTTGTCCATAAATTCAGGTTTAAGACCTCGAAGAGGTCAAATATTTATAAAAATAGGCCTCTTTGTGTACGACTCCTACGGAGTCGCATGATTTCGCGTACATATTTCTCTATAAGGATTGAAATCCTTCGGATTTTCGCTTCTCTAATGGTGGGTGATAATACAGGGTGC
>NZ_QMHO01000004.1:0-42857 GCF_003313505.1 Pedobacter nanyangensis
TGTAGTCGTATTAATGTAGGTGTCGCCATTGTTGCCGCCAGTTGGTGCACCGGTACCGCTGCTTACAGACTTGCCATCTGTGCCATTGGTACCCGCAACGCCTTGTACTCCTTGAGGACCTTGAATACCCTGTATCCCTTGCGGGCCCTGTGGACCGCGGATGTTAGTCCAAGTATTAGTAGTAGGATTAAAGACCCAAGTGCCGCTATCATTATTAACTATTGTAACCCCGATGCCCGGTCCACCTACAGTACCTGGGATACCGGGTGCACCAGTTTTTCCCCACTGATCTTCTACAAGAATAGCATTTGAACTTTTTACAAACACCCATTTAGACCCGTCGTTATAATAAATTCCAGGCACAACGTCATTAGTCGTTGTAGTATTGTAAACCATCATACCCGCTACATGCGCAGTCAAAGGAAACGCATCTGTAGTTAGCCTTAAAGCCACTCTTGCATGTAACAACCCCTTGTTGTTACTTTCTAATTCAAGCAAAGCGTCTTTATTTGGCAAGTTATTCCCGCTAATTGAACCGTCTTTTATTTTTTGCTGAGCCAATGCCATAGTATGGCACCCAAAGATTAAACCAATCCAAATAGCTTTACCCATAAAATTGGCGAGACGATGATATAAAAGCTCTTGAGCATTACTAATTTTCTGAAGAGCCTGTGCTTTTTCGGTAGATAGCAGAGATTGTGATCCTATCTTCATAAAAGTTTGAGAATGATGTGCGTTCATTTTAATTGGACATGGAGAGCGGATAACCATGCGAAGCGAAATTAACACTACTTATCACCAAGTAAATCAACAGGTTACAAACTAAAACAACTTGATGCTATACAATTATATAAGAATGACAAAAAATTGCTATACGTAATAAAAAAATGGAGCGTGTGCCTTAGCTGTATTTTAGATTGTGTTACATGTTTATGGGCTTTGCAGTTTTGGAGCTGCTACCTTATTTGCCACAAAAAGCCAAGGCAAAAATATCCCTAATTCAGCCAGTCTGAACGAAAAAGAATAATCTGCTATTCCAAATTATAGCAAGTAACGTTTTTAACAATGGTATCTCTACAACTTCCGAAAAACAGTGGACGAAAAAATATTGACTGGAGTTCTTTTACGGGCACTCCTGAATAAAAATGAGCAGTCTACCGCTCCAAATTTTCAGGAAGTGGTATTTCTACTTAAATGATGGTAACGTTTATTTCCTGAAGGTGATACCGGCAAAATCCACCAACTGTTCCCCTTTATTTGTTCTAAAGGTAACCGTAAAGCCGCCAAAACCAGCGTTAACACCCGAAGAAAGCGCATGGTTATTGTCGATAACATCTAAAGGGATTTCATTGGTACTGCCCATCGTTTTGAGCCGGCACATCAGTACATGATCAGGGGTGATATAAAGTTCAACGCTTTTAAACTTGCTGTCACCGATCAGCATCTGGTAACCGTATTGATGGTATAATCCTGTCCGTTTCTGCCAAAGGCCGATGTCAATCGGTTTCAGTTGATAACCCCAGTTATACTCCCTTTCGCCCTTCCGCTGGATCAGATAATGATACCCTTGGATGTTGGTAAAGAAAAAACGCTGGTCACTTTTTTTCATCAGCGTGTCGTTGCCAATGATTTCATAAGGCACATATTGATTTGCACTGAGCGGCTTTAAGATCGTTATTTTATCATTCTCACTCATCCTAAGGTATTTATCCGCTAGGGAAATGGTCACATAAGACGTTGCTTTGGCATAGCTGCCCACGTGTTTCTTTAGCTCTGCTGGCGACAGTTGAACAATAGGAGAAGTATCATGGATTAAGCCAGTTTTAGGAGCGGGAAATAGATCAGAAATACGCAGACCGAACCTGGGCAACAGTTTAAAACAGAAATCTTCTGCTGCCTGTCCGCCCTCGGCTGTATTGGTCATCACGATAACAGCGGCATTCTTTTCGGGAAAGAGCAGCAATTTGGCATGGGCAAAACCAGCACTTCCCGCATGGTAAACGGCAAAGGTCGAGTCGTTTTTAAACATAAACCAGCCCAGGCCTTTTTTGTTGGTTTCTATTGGGACGGAGGCATTCTGTAGGCTGAACATCTGATGAAGGGTGCTCGCTTTAATCAAAGAATTGGTTTCGCCCCGGTAAGCTTTCAGCAAGCCGGTCGCATATTTGGCAAAGTCATTCAGATCCGCATAAATACCACCAGAGGCGATATCCCGGAGTTCAAACGCCTTGAAGTTTTGCCCGTATGCATATATATTACTGCGGTTCTGCAGGCTGTCCATGGCAAATCCGCTGTGCAACATCCCCAACGGATCAAGGATATGGCGGTGAACATATTCAGCGTAGTCCTCTTTGCTAACAGCTTTAATGAGATTACCCAGGAGGTTATAGCCAGCATTCGAATAAAGCCCTACCATGCCCGCTGGGTATAACAAATGGGTTTGGTTAACAAAGCGGGGAATATCGGTATATTTTCCACTTTCCAGGTCCGAATTTTTCCAGATGTCTGATTGGATGCCCGAGGTATGCGTCAATACCGTTTTCACCGTAATCTTGTCGGGGTTGATGCCCGGTCCTGCCATTGGGTTAAACTGGGGCAGGTAGGTTTTTAGCGGCTTATTGATATCCAACTTCCCTTGCTCGTACAGCTGCATCAGGGCCAGTGCGGTAAAGGTTTTGGTGACAGAACCGATATTGACCACCGTCTGCGGCGTCATCGCAATTTTGTTTTCCCTGTCGGCATAACCAAACCCCTGTTTCCAGATTACCTTGCCGTCGAGTATGATCGCAGCACTCAGTCCGACGATATGGTCAGATGCCATTTTTTCATTAAAATATTGTTCCGAAGTTTTGACAAGTTCGGTTTGATCGGCCGGTTGCTGCGCAATAGCGCCGGAGGTAATTAGTGCAAAAAACAATAATAGCATCTTCATATCGCAAAAATTAACATTTTCTAAGTTATAAAACGAATACAAACTGCGAATTAAGCTCTAAACTATTTTGTTAGCTACCATAGCAAACTTTAAAAAAAAGGGACTCAATCAAATTGCCAAACTGCTGTTGTAGGCTCATATCTTTAAAATTGTTTATCAAATGTTTTACCATTGAATTTATAAACACCACCTCCCGCCATTCCAAAAAGCAAGTTTTTGTTCTGGTCTTCATAAATACTCCAAATCATTTGAGCGTTCAATTTTGGATCAATCTGGTAGTTAACCAACTTTTTGCCGTCATATTTCCAAGCTCCCGTATCTCGATCTCCAAACCAAATATTGCCTTCTGAATCTTCCTCAATGGCAAAAACGTGTTCAAGTGTACCTGGTTGTGATTTATCTCCTCTTCTTGTGCTTGTTGGATGGATTAAATGATGCTTTTCAGAAAAATTTATAACGGCATCACCTTCCATTAGCAAAACGCCAATCCCATTGTTCCCTATCCAAATCCGCCCTTTTGAATCTGCCAATACACTTCTGATATGCAAAAGCTCATCATCTTTTAGGTTTAATTTTTCATCATCAAAGATATTTACCATTTTACCATCATAGCTGAATAGTGCCGAGTAGGTTGCCATCCAAACTTTACCGTTTTTATCTTTTGAGATACCCGTAACACCATAGGAATTATCTGGGTTTTCATTTTTGGGTTTTGGAAAAATCAGATAGTTCATATGTTGGCCGTCAAAACGGCTTATCCCGTCTTCTTCACCCGCATAAAACCATAAATCTCCATTGGTTTCATTCCATTCTTGTTTTGGTTCGTTGTTTTTTGTCGGATAGTTAGTCAACGTTCCTTTATCATAAACACCTGTTCCTTTTGAAGTTCCAATCCAGATTTTGCCATTCTTGTCTTCCTGAATGGAACGGACTTGATTGTCCGGTAAACCTTCATTGGCTGTTAAGTAGTGAAATGATTTTCCATTATAAAAACTTACGCCTTCCTTATGGCTTCCAAACCAGTAATTGCCTTTACTGTCCTGAAAGATAGCTCGTATTCCCGAAGTAAATTTTAAGGTGTCGGTTTTTTGGTTTACTACCAATTCAGGCGTGGTCGTTTCTTCTTTTGTTGATTGCTTTTCAACACAAGAAAAATTTAGTGTCAATATGGCTAATAGATAAATCAATTTTATTTTTTTCTTCATTATGGATTAAATTTTTCAAATGTCTTTCCATTAAATCTATAGGCCCCATTTTCTTGCGTCCCAAGCCAAAGGTCTCCGTTGTTGTCTTTGTAAATACTGAATAATTTAATGTTTTTTGAATTATCTTGAATTACATAATGAGTAATTTTCTTTCCATCATATTTCCAAACGCCATCACGATAAGTTGCAAACAATAAATTATGCTCGTTGTCTTTTACCGTTGAAAGGTACTCGTTTAAACCACTTGTGTTTTTTCCGTCTAAACTCCCTATGCTCTCGTGTCTTGTATAAAACTTATTGCTTTTTAAAGTTGTGCTGTCATAAACACTATAACGTTTTTCGGTATTGAACCAAAAGTCACCATTTTTGTCTTCCGTAATGGATCGCACTCCATTTTTCCCTCCATCGCGAAATTCGGTCACATCTTCTTCAGTAATCCATTCGAATGATTTTCCGTCGTATCGACACACTCCAACCGGATTGGTGCCAAACCAAATATTACCTTTCCTATCTTTGTAAATACTATAAACATCAAATGGTTGGTTAAGTTGAGGTGGCTTTGGAAGTGTCAATTCATAAAAGGTATTTCCATCAAAGCGATAAACTTTTTGTTTGTCCTGATGGGGATTTTTTAGCCACAGATCATCCGGTCCAAGTTTCCATTCATTACTTGGAGTGGCCCTAATATTCGTAAACGATTTTCCGTCAAACTTCGTTATCGTAGCATTTGGGTTCATCCCGGAGAAATAGATGTTGCCCGATTGATCTTCTTTGATATCATCAACTCTATCGGTATACAAACCGTGTTTTGTGGTATAATTGATCAAAGTTTTACCGTCATATCTGTACACCCCCGTTTTCCAACTGCCAAACCAATAGGTATTTTCCTTGTCTTGGTAAATTACCATAATACTGCTTCCAAGTTCTTTTACAGTATCACCCATTATATTTACTTCTTTCAAAGGGACAGAATGGTCCTTCATTTCTTTTGCAAGGATAGATTGGTTCTCCGAATTGGAAGTCTGCCCATTGCACGAAGTCAAAATAGATAAGATACTAAAAAATAAGAGTATGGTCAATTTCATCTTGGTTGCTTATTGTTCAGTAATGGCTGTTGTTAAACATCAAAACAACTCATTACTTAACTAAATTATAAAAATCCTATACATGTATTTGAATTAGAGCGATAATTTATCTTTAAAAGCTTTATTTCTAAAAGCAATCGGATTTATCAACCTTTAAAACTAAAAAAAATGCCCATTCGAGGCGGTATTCTAAAATTGCTTCCCTTTTATAAGTTTGATTTTGGTTGTTTATTTTTCGGTAAGTTTCTTTGCTTGACCTACCCAATTTAGGACCTTGTCAATAGTTTGCCTAAGTATTAAGTTAAACTGTGCGGAATGATGTTGAATACGTCTCATATTATACAACAAAATTTCAGGTAATGAATAGTTTTTATATTCGTTAATCCATCCTTAAACTTGCCTAAAATCAAAGATTATTACCTGCTCTGATAGTTGGATTATCGTTCATAATTTCGCATATTGTTGGCGAAGATGTAGTCTTTTGCGTGGCTAAAAGGTTTTGAAAAGGTTAGCTACTTTCACAAGATGTCTTTCAACGTGAACATTAATTCTCGTCTTGACCAAATATGCATCGTTTTCCATCCCTCGGCCTTGCGAGCTTTTACTTGTGAAAAATATAATGATTTAATGGTATCAAATAATGTTCTCGATATTTTTTCAGGAGCTGACTCCGCCGTTTTAGAAAAAATATTTGAAGAAAACAGCTTTTCAAAACGAGCTGAATTAATTGAACATATATTGTTAAGTAATTTGAGATTTGAAATCCCTTATAAACTGAAGGAAGCGTTAGTTTACATTTCTAAATACAACAGTGTCAATATGACTGTTGAAGTACTTGCGAAAATGCTTGAAATAAGCATCCCGACTTTGTACCGGTTATTCATGAACAATCTGGGCCAAAGCCCTAAAGCCTATCTCAAAACAATACGTTTCAGAAATGTATTAAATGAAATTTTACATGAGCCACATTCCTTAACAAAAATCGCCTATAAAAATCAATACTACGACCAGGCTCATCTCATCCACGACTTCAAATTATTTTCAGGTTATTCCCCGAAACAATTATTTGATAAGATTTCTATACAACAAAACGATCTAACCTGGATCTACAATAAAAAATAGATTGAACGATTTTTACAATTTTTGAGTTTCTGCATTACTTTATTTTGCGTTCAAAAGAAAGTAAAAAATGAAGCAGTATCTTTTAATAATCACGGTTTGTCTTTTTATTGCCTGTTCAACCTCAAAACACCAATCACGTAATCCCGAAAATCTTCCAAAATTATCTTATGCCCAAATGCTGGAAGATCATGATTCACTAGTGTCATATATCAGGCAAACAAGTCCAATTATATATTACAACAAAGAAATTAGAGGAATTGATTTCGAGAAACAAGCTAAACATCTGCGAAGTCAAATCAACAAGAAGACCACGACAGACGAATTTCTTCAAATAATTCAAAAAACAATCAACGTAGCACAAGATGGGCACACCAGTCGACTAGGGAAAAGTTCACTTGACAATTTGATAAAATACTGGATTCCATCCGGATCTGTTAAAAACATAGATAGTTCAGCTACGAAAAATAGCTACCAGTATGCTGATTACTTCAAAAATGCAAATTACACCAAGCTAGACCTAAATCTAATTTATACATCTGGAGAATACTATAACCTGTTACCTTTCAAATACAAGGAAATCAGTTATCCTGCATCCATGAAATTAATAAGTTGCAATGGAATTGAAATACACAGATATGTAGCTGGCCTTACAGAACTGGTATCGCCTTTGCGTTGGGGCAGAACAAACAATAGGACTTACGAAGAGACTTTTTACGCACATCCGGAAAACTATAGAAACGGAGTTTTAAAACTGGTTTTCCTTGATAAGGGAAACAACAAATACCATCTGGATATAGCTAAAAAGGATAGCCTATCAATTTTGCAGGAAAAGAATTGGAAATACGGATACAACAACAACAATGACACTCTAATCACTCACTACTTTAAAGAAAAAGGTATCTTCTATGCTAAAGTTCCAATGATGAAAGAAGAATTGGGAGATTCTGTAAAACAAAAATTGGAAGCAATTATTTTAAAAAACAAAGTCAATTCGATTGTAATTGACATTAGGGGTAATGGTGGCGGAAGTGATAATACCTACAGTAGGTTTTTAAAATCAGTTGTGCAGGACACCTTAAAACTAAATATTGTAGTTGGAAGAAATTTTAGTCCCTACAATCAAGAATATTTTAAGATAAATCGAGACTCTGTTGAAAGAAGACAATCTCACACATTCAAAGTCGATAATCCAACCTTGAAAGGCATAGAAATGTATTATATCAAGCAATCCTACAGTTTTGTGGTTCCCGAGAAGGTTAAACTTCCTTTCACTGGAAAAATTTATATACTACAGGACAGATATATTTACTCTTCTGCGAGCAACCTATCAAGTTTAGCGAATAATAGTGAGCAATTGATAAGCATTGGACAGACGCCTGACCTATTCGGTGGACTTCAGACCAATCCTATTGTGATGATGCTCCCTTACAGCAAATTGATTTTCAGGGTAGAGCCACAAATCGATTTGACAAACATTAAAACCGTAAGTGATATTTTTCAGAACCATGTGGAATACCCTGTTCCATATACTATTGAACATTTACACTTACGTACTACTACGAAAGCGAATATCTATGGAAAGGAATTTCTTTTAAATCAAGATCCAATGTTTAAAAAGGTACTTGAACTTGAAACCCAAAATTAAATGAAATAAACATTAATGATTGTGGCGGGAAATATATTCGCTCAGGAAAACTGGAATTGTGAAAGTGGAATGGCTATCTTTTTGCTACAAAAAAAGGGACGTTTCTACTCCTCGGGCCCATTGGTTTAAAAAAGCAGACGGTTTGCAATCTTAAATTTGTAGCCACTTTGCCCAGAACCCGAATCGAAATCATTCTATCGGTTATCTCAATTATTTTACCGCCACATCGTTTTCGTAGTAATTTACTTTCGATTTCCCATTAGGGAAAATATTGATTACTCTTCCATGCTTTTTACCTTGTTGCATCTCGGCCATTTCAACTCCTCCGTTACCATACATGATGATCATAAAACCATGGGTAATGCCCGCTTTATACGTAGCAAAGATTCGATTTGGACTCGATGAATATAAGGCGTAACCAGGTCCCTCCAAAGCGCCATTTACAAATTTACCAGTATATACCATCATTTTTCCTTCTGGCAAACTTTCCAACTTTACACCTATCCCATTTTGGCAATTCCCATAGGGGCAATTGGCCACAGCGGTTTTTGGTACCACATTTTTTTCTTTCAGTACGCCTTTATCAAAAGTCTTCGCGATAATGCTTCCATCTCCAAGCGGGGTAACGTGCAGCCCTTGCTTCAAGTCGTTCACAAACATCCCATAACTAATATTACTTTCGTCTTTATACACTCCAAACCCATCCTTTTTTCCTTCTTTCCATTGTCCAGAATACAGATTTTCCCCATATACATCGCCCAAACCATCCAGTTTCCCGTTTTTGAAAAACCCTGTAGTGGTCGTTTTGCCTGCCACCAGAGTACCATAACCATTGTTGCAGTCGCCCTGACATTGTGCCGCGGCTCTGTTAAAGCATAGGGTAAATGCCAAGGCCGCCAATAAACTCATTGTTGTTTTCATCTTCTATTAAAATATATTGTTCAGTTTTGATTTTCTATTTTCCCGTGTAGATAAATGGCGCCCACGCCAAGGTTAGATTAAGCATGGGATCACTGCTGTTGATAAACTCTCTTTTCACTTCGTTAAGCGCTCTTACATAGGATTTTCGTTCTTGAAAAACCTTCCGGTAGAGTTTAGAGACCAACACTGAGGTAGCGTAATCGCTTACATTCCATAAGGAAGTAATGGTAGCATTAGCGCCCGCCATGAGAAAGGCATGGTTTAAACCTGCTACCCCATCGCCAGGTACCAACTTGCCTAAACCAGTTTGACAGGCGCTTAACATCACCAGCTCGGGTGCCATTTTCAGTTTGGCCACCTCACTTACCACCAGCTCGCCATCTTCGCCACCTACGGGTTCTGGAAAAACAGAAAACATAATTCCGCTGAGGTCAAAAACGTAAGGATTTACGCCCGCATGGCTCGCTAGATGGATAATACGATATTGATTTAGGGCTCCTGAAGCATTCAAGCGCTTAAACTCATTTTCAGTCATCTTCTCATGGAGAAAGATATCAGCATCGGGGACAATGGTCTTGATCATTTCTACCTCCTTTTTAGTCCCTTCCAGGTAGTTGGCAGCCGTTTTGCTAAAAGTGGCAAATGCTTGATCAAGGTTGTGGCTGAGTGCAATGGATTCCTTTACCTTTAATTCTATACGCTCTACATCTGTCTGCGATTTTAGCGGATAACCTTTGGAATTTCTGGCACTATACCGGGCATCCCCAAAAGCCAGTACCGATTTAGCATAGGTTCTTTGTTTACGTTGACGAAGATTGGTTAAAACCGTACCGCTTGGAATGTAGCTGATGTCGTATTTTTGCACCAAATACTGTTTATCAGCAGTCACCAAGGTTTCAAAAGGCAAGTAATTGAGTTCGCCATCCAAAGCAAAAATCAAATGCTTTTTGCCTACAAGCTGTGGTTCGAACATTTGAAGTAGCATGTGGTAAAATGCCATCCCAATACCCTTGGCAATGTTCGGATGGTAAGTGCCGTTTCGGAGTTCTTCGGCAGAAGGATTTAACTTGTGACGGTAAAGTTCAATGAGCAGCCCCATTTCACCTTGTTTAAAATCTTGTCCTTTTGCCTGCTCCCTGGTTTGATATTGGGTATAAGCGGGATTGCGAAATTCTTTTCGGGCCAAATCTTTCTCTATGTTTCCAATTTCAGCATTAAAACCTGCATATATTTCAGGCAGGAAGCTATCTCTTGCAAAAGAAAAACCAAAATGCACTTTATCCTTTGTGAGCAATAGCGGGATATAATAACCATCATACAGTTCGGCCGAAATATCAATATAGTAGATCAATGCTTCATCAGGTTGCAACACAGCCTGTATCTCTTTTATTGTGGCCCGCTTACTGTTCTTTGAGGTGCTTTCGGCAAGGCTGTATCCTTTTACATCCTCCATGATTGGTAGCAAAGCTACACCATCTTGTACATGGGCAACACAGCCTATCAAAAGATTACATACCCTATTATAATCGGCCAACAAACCTTTTTGCTTTTCTGGCGAAGCCTTAGCCATTTGGCTCTCCAAAATCTTTTTTGAACGAATAAAATGAGGAATGGCTTCTTTATATTTTTGCTGATTGGTAAACAAAACACCTTGGTTTTCGGCTACCATAAATGAACTTTCATCATCCTTGAGCAAATTGGTTACTTTCCCATTGATAAAGCCTTCCTTATTTTGTATCAAGCCCAAACTGCTCACCCCTGTTTTTTGTGCATAGGCAATCCCCTCATCAAAAATTTGTGCCGCTTTAGTTTTATCCAAATAGCTCATGGCCACGGCGGCGATATTGTAGGCATCCATTTTATGCTGTTGATTAGCTATTTTTGGAATTATTTTGGCCAATGCCTGTCCGTACTCCTTTGCTTGGTTGATGTCCTTCTTCTTCAAAAAAGCATCAGCGAGGTTAATTAACACCTTGTAAGACAAAGCTGGAGCAATATCCGTGGCATTCAGTTCGGCCAACATAATTTTAGATGCAGAAATAACTGATTCGTAATCCTTTACGTGTTCAGCGTAACGCTCCATTTGGCTGTACAACAAATATTTAGACAATGGGTTGCTGCGCCTGTCGGCAAGTGAAGCGTTAAAATCTGGTAAAAGGTCTTGAAAAGCCGGTTCCGCTTTTTCGTTACCCACTAAACAGGCCGTAGCAATGCTACCTAATAAATAATTATACAGTACCGCGGGATAGTTCCCCGCATTTTTATAGGCTTTAAGTTGTGCAAAAGCTTCTTTGGGGAAAGTGCTATTTCTCAAATCCAAGTTCATCAATTTTTTCACATATTGCTCGTGAAAAGCCATGTGATCCGCGTAGCTTTCCCTGTATTGCTGAAGCCCCCGTTGTAAGGCGGCAGTTACGCTAGCATAATCGGTGTAAGGCACAAAATTATCCAGTACTTTTTGCAACTGATGATCGGCCTGCATCTTTTCTGCTGGACTCATGGGCACAAAGGAAAGTACGTACAAGGCATAATTTACCACTTGCGGCTCTTTGGCATACATCGCTCCCATTACTGTAGCCGTGAGGTTAGCCGATTGAAAGGGATATATGGCCACTACCGTTTGGTAATATTGCGAAGCTGTGGGATATTGTTTGTTTTGGTACAAGGCGTTTGCCGCATAAAAATAAAGGTTTTCCGCTTCGGGGTACCTGTCGGACAAAGCAATTGCGAGATTAAAAGTTTCTACCCACCTTCCCGCTTGATTGGCATTGCTGAGCTGTTGCCAAGCGGGATGGTCATCCAGCTTAGGCGGCTGAGGGAAAACTTCCTTAAACTGCCCATAAACATTGCAGATATTAAACAATAGGCTTATTAAAACAATTGATTTCGCAAGTGGTGCCAATGGTCGGTATTTAAAAGGATTTGAACGCCTATAAAGATCGTGGAGCCTCCCTTTTAGCACAATACGATGAATTGCGTATTTTGTATGAAAGTGATTTTGTATTTCTTTATTTTAGTATAACCAAGCCACTCTTGATGAAACGCACCCTCCTATACATTTTTATATGGATGCTTCCGCTATTGGCGGATAGTTCAGTATTTGCACAGGATTTTAACGTACACGTTAATAAGATACTACAGTGTAATTGGCCGCAAAACAAAAAAATAGATAGCCTTTACCAATGGGGCTCCAATTACTACTACCGTGACTATGTCTTTTTTCATCAGCTTGCAGATACCTTGCTTAACCTTTCAGAAAAAGCAAATTATCCCTTGGGCAAAAGCAGAAGCCATATTCTTTTAGGCTTCATTTCCAACGGGCAAGGTGATTTGGAAGGGTTACAACAACACGCCCAAAAAGCATTGTCCTATATTTCTCCCAAAAAACCCAGCAACGAATTGGTTTGGGTATTATATTGTAAGGGCAGCTATTTCAGGCGAAAAAAGCGGGATAAAGAGGCTATGGAAGTTTTTTACAAAGGCTTAACCATGGCCCAAGCATTGGGCAACAAAACAGCAGAGGCTGCATTTAACAACTTAATAGGCATTATGCATGTTGGCCGCCGGGAGTACCATAAAGCCTTAAGTTATTACGAAAGAACACTGGAACTTGCCAAAGCCATTAATGACAGTACCCGCATACAGCGCACCTATACCAATAAAGGCATTGTATACCAACGCCAGCACAAATATGCCGAAGCTATCCAAGCGCACCAGCAAGCCCTCAAAATTGCCAAAGAACTGGGCAATGAAACCGACCAAGCTTTCGCTTACAATGATCTAGGGGCTACCTATATTGAAGTAAACAACGGGCTGCACAAGGCCATTGCCTACCTTAAAAAGTCCATCGCTATTAGAGAAAAGTTAAAAGAGGACTCGGAAATTGCTTACTCTTACGGTTACTTGGGAATGGCCTATGGCAAAATTGGCAACAAACGGGAAGCGGTGGGCAACTTGAAAAAGGCCTTAGCTATTGCCATTACCATAGGTAACAACAAGCAACATTACGAAGCACTGGAGGAGCTTGCCAACCAATATAGCCATTTCAAGCAAAACGACTCCGCTTATCACTACCTCAGGGCGTACACTGTTTTCCGCGACTCATTGCGCAAAGCGGAAGAACAAGAGGCCATTGCCGAACTTACCGTTAGGCACGAAACCGAAAAGAAGGAACAGGAAATTGCAATACTTACCCAAAAAAACAAAATACAGCAACTGGGCATTGGCCAACGTAACCTGTACTTATCCATGGCACTTTTATTGGTCTTGTGTACTTTGGTAACACTTTGGCACCTTTACCGAACCAAAAAGGCCAAAGAACAACAACTTAAACAGGAAGCCATTTTACAGGCTGAGCTGTTACAATTGGAAGCAAAAAACAGCTTGCAAAATGACCGTTTGCGCATCTCTAAAGATTTACACGACAATATCGGGGCTAACCTTACTTTTATCCAAACTTCCATAGCTGAAACCGATCCAACACCCGAGGAGCTACAACATGTAAAGGATCTGGTTGCCAACACCATTGCTGAATTGAGAAGAACGGTTTGGCTCATTAACAAACCATCAGTAAGATTAGATGAATGGCTGGTAAAATTGAGGGAATATTACCGAAAAGTGAAGAAGGTTGAAATAGCTACCAAAAGTTCCGACGAAAACCTGTTCCTCACTTCAAGGCAAGCTACGCTGATTTTCCGCATTATTCAGGAGGCAGTAAACAACAGCTTAAAGCATGCAATGCCAGACCACATTGCCATATTGGTTTGGGCCAACCTGGAGAAAATGGAGGTAAACATTAGCGATGATGGCAAAGGGTTTGAGAAATTTGCTAACCGTCAGGGGTTTGGACTGGAAAACATGCGCCAAAATGCTGAAGAACTGGATGGGAGTTTCCACATCGAAAGTTCAACAGGCAAGGGAACCAAAATTATCGTCAGCTTTCATTTTATAGCAAATACGCAGTAATGCGTATGGCATTTACACTAAAAAAACAGGAGTTTTATCAACCCTTATGCAGCAAAATATGTCCCCTATTTCCATAGCCATTGCCGAAGACCAGCCCTTGGCACTACAGTCTATCTTAAAGAAGTTAGGCAATAGTCCAATACTTCAAATTGTATTTACGGCCATCAATGGTCTTGATTTACTAGAAAAACTTCAAGAACAGGCAGTAGAGGTGATTTTAATGGACATTGAAATGCCCATGATGGACGGAATTGCCGCCACACATGGCCTAAAGGAAAGTTACCCTGATATCAAAGTATTAATATTGACAACTTTTGACGATGACGATAAAATTTTCAATGCCATACTTGCCGGAGCCTCTGGCTATCTGCTAAAGGATGAAAGCCCAGAGACCATCAGTAAATCTATTGTCGACATTCAACATGGAGGTGCGGCTATGTCGCCTGGTATTGCCTTAAAAACGCTCAACCATATCAAATATCACTCGTCGTCTCCTATGGAACGAATTTCACCAAGTGCCGCAATCCTGTCTGCCCGTGAAATGGAGATCTTAACCGCGTTAAAAGATGGGCTGGCCTATAAACAAATTGCCGAAGGGCTATTTATTAGCGAAGGTACTGTCCGCAAACATATCGAACATATTTACCGTAAATTACAAGTAAACAATAAGGTAAGCGCCGTAAATATCGCAAGAGCCAATAAATGGCTATAATTATTCTGCAAAATCCGTCTGTGCCTTGTTCCGGTAGTTCCAAAGGCATGTTCATCATTTTGTACCTGTTAGGGGCCAACCAGCAAATCCGGTCTTAACTTCGCCAATTTTTTTGTGCTACCTTCTCTAACATCTTCGGCCAGTAAGGCATAGTGAATTGTCTTTTCCGTTTCTGCTTTCATCTGATTTGCTTGAATTACCGACAGCCTTTTCAGCACAAAACAACCACAACTCTTGCAAAGATTTATGTATTTTAGGTTGGTGATTTTCACCAACCTAAGGATAAATGGTTAATTCTTATTTCTTTGTTGGCTTGCGTACAATTACCATTCCCACATAGTTAGGTGCGGCATAATATTGTGCATCAATGAGATTTACGGGATCTTTAAGCTGAGGTACTACAATTAGCGCTCCGCCCCTTTTATTGTTATTTTGGCTATCCCGAATGGTGCTGCCATAATCAATGGCAATTTGGCTACCTGCATCCACTTGGTTAAATTCTTTAGTATTTGGACGTACAAAGTCATCTTGTCCATCCCATTTCACAGTTGCATCCTGAACGGCACAAGTCATCGAGGCCTTACCTTTAAAGTTAATCGAGCCGTCCTCGGCAATGGTAACCGTAACAGTGTTGGGATTGCAGGTAGGCTGCAGGGCCGCCCCCTCCCATACTCCTTTTAATGCGGCCAAAGCGGCTGGTGGTGTCGTACCAAAATGTTCTACATTATTGCGAAAACGATATTGGCTTGAAAATTCTATGGATGTGAAGCCATCATACAACTCTCCGCTATCGTCGGCAAGCACAAATATCTGTTGGCGTTTAAAGTCGGAAGTATTTGCCCAAGTGGTAATGGTGGTGTTGGACGGTGTACCCGATACACGGATGAATTGTTTGTAGCTGCTACCGCCACTAGCATTAATGTCTACATTATTTTGGGCCAATACCTCGCCCTTTGCGTTCAGCAGTTTCATGCTAAAGGTGGTTCCGCTTCGTTGCACTACCAGCTTTCCCTTGCCAATATCACTTCCTTTGCCTACCGGCGTAGCATAAATAGCTACCGGATGTTCACCTGCATAAAAATCGGCTACGGCATTAACGTCTGTAAAGCTGAGCGATGTAGCCCCCGAAAAGTTTTTTCCAATGCCTACCGCAAACTCCGAGGCGCTTCCGGTACTGGGAGTATCTTTTGGGGGTTCTTCCTCTACTGCAGGCGCACTGTTTTTACTACAGGAAAAAACGGCCACCATACAGACCGTTAAGATGGTTTTGAGGCCAAAATCTCTTGTTAATAATAGGTTTTTCACGATGAGTTGTTTAGTTACAGTTTTCATATCATTATTCGTCAATTGATAGGCTTAAAATTCGGAAAGTGCACTTTGTGCGGCAATACGCAGAGTTGCGTATCTTTTTCAATGATGCGAAAAGTCCAACAATTAAGTAAGATATAAGTTGTGGATCAAAATGCGGCAGTGTTTTTAAACCCGAAAAAACGCTAAATGAAAACCTATCCTGGGCCAATGCTATAATGGTTTAGATGAGTTGGTGGTTAGAAGATATCCGGAGCTATTTAAATTTAAAAACTGGTTGGCATTGGTGTACACAGTGCCCAACCATACCAAAACGGGCTATGCTGCATTGCTATGCAAACACATCGAAAAAATAGCCTTACAAAAAGGTATTTCCAAACTTTATCTTTTTACACTTGGTGCTGAAAGTTTTTACATTTCCCTAAACTGGATAACCATACAGCGTATTCAACACGAGAGCAAAGAGATTGTTATTATGGAAAAAGAGATTCATTAGGACAATTTGCGTAGCATTATGCCGGAATAACAATTTGGATGACAGTGCCTTGCCCTACCACACTACTGATTTCAAAATGGCCCTGATAATAACCCACACGTTTTTCCATATTATCCAAACCAAAGCCCATTCCGGTGCGCTGCATATCAAAGCCACGGCCATCATCGGTAAACTGGAAGTGATAGCTATCTGCATAGCCATAAAACTCTATAGTTACTAAACTGGCCTGCCCGTGCTTAAAGGCATTGCTAATAGCCTCTAAGGCAATCAGGTACATATCGTACACCCATTTCTGCTCAATGCGCTCGGGAAAATCATAGCAAAAAAACTCAATCTCCGCATCATCTAGTCCAGCATTTAAAATGGCGATCTGGCTGCGCAAGCTAGAAACCAATGCGCCTTCATCAAGCGCCTTGGGCAAAATTTTGTGGGAAATATCGCGGATATCACTGGCCAGTTCCCTAATGTTCTGTTTGGCCAGCTTGGCGTTCTTCATGTCAAACAGATGAATGATATGGGCAATTTTGCTGCCTACGTTATCATGAATGATATTGGCAATATTCCGCCGTTCCCGTAGCTGCACGTGGTTAATGGTACGCAGCGAGTTTTCCTTTTCAAGAATTACCTCCCGCATCAGCTCGGTGTTCTTCAAAAACACTTCAATATAATTTCTGGAAAGTACTGCTCCAAACAAGAACACCTCGTACAAACTGGCAAAAACCATCCAGTCATCGCCCAGCGAATAAGGAATAATTTCAAAGGTGCGCAAGATCAGGCAGCCGCCCCAGGCCAGCTGTGGGGCAAAGGCCAAAAGCGCATAAATGGCTTGGTCCCTTTCAATCCGCAGGTGTGTTAAGGCCGACCAAAAAAGTACCACAATGGCCAGCATAAACACGATATAACCCGAGATGAAGAAATACCTAAAATCAAAATCGGGATAAATATAGAGGAAAGTTGCCGATAGCACCACCAAAAACAAATTTACGCCACACAAGGCGTTAATGAGTCTGTATTTAAAAAACTGGTGCTCCTTTAACTCTAAGAAACAGCAAAGAAAATAGCTTAAGGCAATGTACCACAAAGCCCCACTGAAAATCCTGACCTCACTGAGGTGCAACAGGTTGGGGAATAGCAGATGCTTGGCGAAATTCATGGTAACCACTACATAGCAAACCGTTAACAGCGAGTAGCAGATGTAATAGGCGTACAAGCGTTTGCGGGTCATTAGCAACAGGATACCGTTGATCATTAACAGCAAAAAGGCAATTCCGATGAAAAAGGCAACCAAGGTCATTTTTTTGGACGACTGGGCTTCCAACTGCGCAGCACTATCCAAACGAAAGGAAAAATCGAAGAACGAAGTTTGCTTTTTGAGCCTGGCCCAAAGGGTACGTTCTTCTCCTGGTTTAAGCCGCAGTTCGTAGGCAAGACTGCTCATAAAAGGCGAACGGCCAGTGGTTCGGTCGCCCATGAGTTTCATCCCCTGCCCCTCAAAAATACTCAGGCTATCGATATGGTAATTGTCGAAACATAACCATACCCTGGCTTCCTGGCTGGCATCTTTATTTTTAAACTTGAAATAACACCATGCGGCATCATTACGGTTATAGCCTAAATTAACCTTTTGTTTTTCTACAAAGGGGCTAAACTGTTTTTGCACTGCTTCAGCCAATGTCCATTTCGAACCCCGATCAACCATATATCCTGCCGCTACCGAAATGTTTGCGCTACCGCCCGCCAGGGATTTTGATAGGCCTAGCAGTAGCAATAGGCTAATTAAGCAGGTTATTCTCATGAGCAAATTTGATGAGGGTACTGCTATTGCTGATTTCCAGTTTTTTGTAGATGTTCCGGCGGTGGGTATCTACCGTGGTTTTGCTTACAAAAAGGGCTTCTCCAATCTCCTTACTGGTTAGTCCTTTTATAATCAGCCTGATCACTTCCTTTTCCTGCTTAGATATCCTGAACTTGTTCACAATGGGTTCATCAATGGTGCGGTACACATCCACGCTCCTGTTATCGCGGCCATTGGTATGGAAACCATCGTTAGCGGGCATTTCAATCACCTTGATCAGTTCTTCGGCGGTAGTTTCCTTTTTAAGAAAAGCATCCATGCCCATTCTTTTGGCTTTTTGGATCAGAAAATCTTCATAATAGGCGGTAAGTATGATTTTTTTGGTCTGCTTAAGCTGTTCCCGCAGTTCCTCCAATAGCACAAAACCATCGGTATCACCAATATTCAGATCGCAGATCAACACATCAGCCTGATGCTGCCTAAGATGCGCCTTGCATTCATCAGCACGGTTAAACTTAGTGATTTCATAGCCTTGATCGGCATTTTTTAGCAGCTCGGCAATGCCGTTCAAAAAAAGCAGGTGATCATCACAAATGACAATATGTTTTGGCATCATGTAGTATTAGGTACTTTACCCTAAAACTAACAATAAGTTTTAAGAGCAGAAAATTATGGCTCCGCCAATATATGGAGCCGTTTAAATGATGGGGTTTTGGGACATATCCCTTTGGGTCAATCTTTTACCACCCGCACAGAAAAGCCTCTTTGGGGCGATTCGGATCCCACACCGCTAAGATTTTTCTTGTAGGAGCTGAAGCCAAAGGCGAAACCGTTTCTATAATAACCATAACCGCCGTTTTCATTGTAGCGGCTTGGCCCATCAATGGTAGAAGTCCACCATTGGCCATCGCCGTAATAATTAAATACCGAGGCTGCATTGGGTTCCTTGTCGTATTCATTGCTCCAGGCCCTTCCGCCCGGCAAAAAATTCAAGCCCGATTCGTTGGTACCATTCCCAGCATATTCACCATATTTTTTATCGGGCAGGTCCCAACCAGTTTTCCCCCTAATCTTCTTACCTGCTTCATACTTACCACCAAGCGCAACCATTAACGTTTCGTATTCCTGCTTGCTAGGTACATGCCATCCCTTTGGTGCCAATCCACGTGGGTCCATTACAGCGTGAAAATTATAAAGTTTGCCATATTTCTTGCCGTTTTTGGGATCAAAGTTCAGGTAAACAAAAGCTGGTTGATTGTTTTTGCAAAACTGCTGCCATTCGGCCGGTGTTTTGGCCTCGGGAATGGGATCACCATTGCGAAAAGTGGCTACGTCCAAATTTCGGTTGCTCCACACTTGGTTACCTACTTTCACCGGGGCCTCAATCTCGTCGCTGGCGTTGTAAATTTCTTTTAACATTGGGCCATTGGCCGAATTACAGCTCCATACGAAGTTTTGGGCAGGTGCTCCGTTGCTTCTTTTAAGGCACTCCCTGGTGGCAATGGCATCGGCTTCTTCTTTGGTGGCGGCAAGGCCCCAACCAAAGGCAGTGCCTACTTTACCGTCAATTGTTCGGTAGGCCGCACAACCTGCCCCAGTGTAGGATAACACCACGGTGCAATCGCCGCCCCTGCGTTTGCATTCCTCCAACGCTCTATTTTCGGCCTCGCTCAGCGTAGCTTGGTCAAATGACCATCCGTAATAAAAACCATTGCTCCTGTCGATGGCCAATGCACCGTATTTGGCTTTAACTGCTGCCTTTGCAGGAACTGCTTTTTTTGTTGGCTGCTTTTTTTGTGCAAAGCCTGTTGAAATGGCCAAGGCTAGTATTGATGCTAAAATTACTTGTTTGCTGCTCATGGTGATTTGTTTGCTAGTAATCAAAATTGAAAAATCAGCGCTTGATTGCCAATACTTATTTATGAGGATTTTTATGGAGCGTACCAGTGCAAAGCGATATTTAGCCGGGTATGGTTTGGCGGGGACGCCAAAACCTCGCCCTGAAATAGAACACATTGGCAACAAATACCAAATAACAGGTATTTCCCCGCACTCCTGTCATCCTGAGTGCAACGAAGGACCTCCTCGGTGTTTTGCAAGCCTGTCCAATTGGTGTTTGAAGACATTTTCGGCCCTGTTTATTGTCCCAATCCCCCCCGCTATTTGCACACATCTATTGGTAAATTTGGTTTATCAACAAATAACTGGAACATGAGAAAAATAAGGATTTTTGAACATATTTCACTAGATGGCGTTATTGAACATGACGAAAACTACCCCTATGGTGCCTGGACTATGCCTTTTCGTTCGGCTGAGGGAATGGCCATGCTGCTGGAAACTTACGGAACAACTTTCGATCTGTTTCTTGGACGCCGCACCTACGATGCCTGGCTGGCATTTTGGCCAAAAGCAGGAGATTTCCCAATGGCCAATGCCATAAACGCCGCCCATAAATACGTAGCCACCCACCGCAGCGAAGGACTTGATTGGGGGCCCGTTAAGCAATTGGGCAGCGATATCGTCGAAGAACTTGACAAGCTGAAATCAACCGAAGGGCCAGATCTGATACTTGCCGGGAGCATATCGCTTATCTCTCCATTACTAACCACCGGGCTGGTAGATGAAGTGGTGCTTATTGTTTATCCGGTACTACTGGACAAAGGCAAACGAATATTGGCAAACCACTTTAATGCCCTT
This sequence comes from Pedobacter nanyangensis, assembly GCF_003313505.1. Lineage (GTDB taxonomy): Bacteria > Bacteroidota > Bacteroidia > Sphingobacteriales > Sphingobacteriaceae > Pedobacter > Pedobacter nanyangensis. Next base: position 20,884 of record NZ_QMHO01000004.1, read on the forward strand.
CGGTTGGAATACAAAAGTACCTTAACCACCCCAACAGGTGTAATGATCAATACCTACAAATATGTTGGGCCACTGCAAAAATAGCTGGCCAACTTGTTCAGCAAACCAAAATCAATTTTTAATGCGGTAGCTTTTCCCTCAACAGGCCATACACCCAAGTGCCTGCAATAGCACTCAACAAAGTAACAGCCACCACGGTAGCTCCGGTACCAATTTGGGCAAAAAGCGGGCCCGGGCAAGCTCCTGTCATTGCCCAGCCCAAACCAAATATCAAACCACCAAAAACCTGTCCTTTATTAAATGTTTTGGGTGCAATTTTAATAGGTTCGCCATAAATGGTCCTAACATCAAACTTTCTAATCAAAAAAACGGATACCATACCCGTAATAATCGCACTGCCAATAATGCCATACATGTGGAACGACTGCAAACGAAACATTTCCTGTATGCGGTACCAGCTCACCACTTCTGATTTCACGAACACGATGCCGAACAACACACCAACTACCAAATATTTGAGGTTATGATACCATTTGTGCACCAAACGACTTTCGTTTACACACATCGCGTCGAGCTTGCGAAGCTGCAGGTCTTTTTCTATAGTGCTATTTTGCTGCATTTTTCTGTATATTATAATGAAAGGATAAAGGGTAAAATGAAGTTTGCCATGGCAAAGCCACCAATCATAAAGCAAATAGTGGCCACCAACGAGGGCCATTGTAAATTAGACAGGCCCATAATAGCATGCCCGCTAGTACAACCGCCCGCATAACGTGTACCAAAGCCCACTAAAAAGCCGCCAACCACCATTAGGATAAAGCCTTTTAAGGTAAATAAAGATGACCAGCTCATAATATCTACAGGAACCAAATGGTTGTAATTGGTAATGCCGTAACCGGCCAATTCAGCCGCCAATTTAGGGTTAACCTCCATGGGTGCCGGATTTGACAGCAAGCTAATGGCCACTACCCCACCTAAAAATATACCGAATACAAAAAAAAGGTTCCAAACTTCTTTCTTCCAATCGTATTTAAAGAACGGGATATTGGCAGGAATACAGGATGCACAGATATGCCTTAACGATGAGCTAATTCCAAAGGATTTATTGCCAATAATTAAAAGTAACGGTACGGTTAACCCAATTAGCGGGCCCGTAACGTACCACGGCCAGGGTTGTTTCAAAAATTCTAACATTGATTACAAAGTATTTTCGTTTACTAAGCTATTTGGCGCTGCGCCTATTTGACATAGTTGGCTTTTTTGATACTTTTTTGAAGGGACAGACACCCTACAGCCCGATATGCCGCAGCCACCGAGGTTCATGAGGGACATTACGGAAAACAATGCCCCAAGCCCTACCAGTAACCACTCATTTGTTGCAACGCCTTGCACCACGATCAAAATGCCCAATGCCAAACGCAGCAAGCGCATAAAATTCCATTGTTTAAGATAATTTTTCATCTTGTTTTTTTTTAAAGGTACTGATACCAAATGGCAAAGTTCCATTACTTATTTTTAGGTTACAGCTACTTTGGTTACACAAGCCGTTTTATTTTAATAATGTTTCTTTTATGACAATATAAAGGCCCATCGCTAATACAAACCAGCCGAAAGCGGGCTTTAGCAAGGTGGCTTTAACTTTGGCCGAGAGATAGCTGCCTATCAAAATACCTATTACGGCGACAGCCGCAATACCTAGCAGAAAGTCCCAATGTACGGTGTAATGGGAAAGGGAAAACCAAAAGCCCATGATAGAATTGATGGAAATGATCGCCAACGAAGTTCCCACCGCAGTTTTAACGGGCAACTTTAACAGATTAACCAATGCAGGGATAATCAGAAAACCGCCACCCGCACCAATTAAGCCTGTAAGAGCACCTATAAAAACTCCCTGCAGCAAAAGTTGCGGATAATTGGACAATTGCTTTGGAGATATAGCCTGATGTTCCTGTTGGTCTTTCCTAATCATGCTGTATGAGGCGGCAATCATTAAAAGGGCAAAAAGCAGCATCAGTAAAATATCCCGTGTAACCATGTATTTTCCGATACTGAAAATTTCAACAGGTATGGCGGGCAGCAAAAATCTCTTGGTAAAGAAAATGGATAACACAGATGGAATGCCAAAAAAGAAGGCTATTTTAAGGTTTACCAAACCTTTATTGAAATAGGAAAACGAGCCTACAATACTTGTGGTACCTACAATAAAGAGAGAATAAACCGTGGCCAGTACGGTATCAACATTAAATAAATACACCAGCACCGGAACGGTAAGGATACTCCCTCCGCCACCGATGAGCCCTAAAGAAATACCAATAAAAATTGATGCCATGTAGCCTGCTACTTCCATATGGTTTTGAATTTGCTGCCACAAAGCTGCCGCAATTCTCTTACCTACACAGCTACATTTGTTACATAAGGGTAATTTTGTTTCTACCTAAGCGCACCATGCCATTTTCCTCCATTTGTTTGAGCAGTCTTGAAACAACCACCCTGGCAGTACCTAGTTCATTGGCCAATTGTTCATGCGTGATGTGCAGGATGTTTTCGCCAGTAATTTCCCGTTTTTTGTACAATAGCGAGCGCATACGTTCGTCTGTTTTTTTGAAGGTAATTTCATTGATAATTTGTAGAAGTTCCTCAAAGCGCTTGTGGTATAATCTGAAAATATAATCTAACCATTGCGGATATTCCCTGATCAATAGCGACACCTTATCGGTAGGCAGAAAAAGAATTTCGGCATCCTCCTCTACTTCGGCCCTTACTTTACTGGTTTCGTTGTGCAGGCCGCCCAAAAAAGACATGATACAACTTTCTCCTGCTTTAATGTAATATAAAAGGATTTCTCGGCCATCTTCCTCAGTTCGGATCACCTTTAGGGTACCCCTAACCACCATGGGAATTGAACGGATAGAAGCATTTTCGTTTAAAATGACACTGCCCGCCTGATAGGTTTTGCGTATGCTATATTGATTAAGCTTCTCTACAAGACCTGGAGAAGATTTAAATTCGGGGATTTGTTCCAATTGCTCCATGGCTTTATTTTACGAGGACATTTATCGGGCAGTTTATTCTTTGGACAAAGTTAATGATCATATTTTTACGCCAAAAAGATAACCTACAAAGGCAGAAAGCCCCATGGCAATGGTTCCCCAAATGGCTATTCTCAGCACCGCTTTAAGGGGATTAGATCCGCCGGTTTTTGCAGCGGCAACCCCCAAAACCATCAGAAAGATGATAGTAAAGCCATACAGCCAATATTCCATGCCTTTTACGGGCGCAAAAAGAATAACCAATAGCGGTAGCAAACCTCCTACCGTAAAGGCCGCACCAGAGGCCATTGCTGCCTGTATGGGATGCGCCTGACTGATCTCGTTAATGCCCAGTTCATCCCTTACGTGGGTGCCAAGGGCATCTGCTTCGGTCAACTCAAGGGCAACCTGCCTTGCGGTTTCCTTTTTTAGCCCTCTTTGCTCGTAAATTTGTGCCAATAGGTTCAGTTCCTGTTCGGGCATTTCCTTTAATTCCTTTCTTTCCCGCTCAATATCGCCCTTTTCTATATCAGTTTGTGAACTTACCGAAACATATTCGCCGGCGGCCATAGACAAGGCCCCCGCTACAAGCCCTGCAACCGTTGCCAGCACAACAGGCTCTTTGGTGGTGCTGGCAGCTGCAACGCCAATGGCAAGACTGGAAATGGAGATAATGCCGTCATTGGCACCTAAAACAGCAGCCCGCAGCCAATTGCTTCGGTGAATGTAGTGGTTGTCCAAATAGTTGTCTAGCGTTAGCATAATTTCGTTTTTAAGGATAAATATACTGATTTAGACAAGCCAATTGCGACAGCGGCCCAACTATCTTTAAAAATTTACTGGTTACGCCACTTACCCAAGCATTTCTACCGGTTCATCCACACGGCATCCCAGCCATGGTTTTTATCGGTATCAGTTTGGTAAGCCGATTCCAATAGCATGTTTTTCAATGCCCACGCCATGCCACCAGCAGCAATTTGAATGGTAGTTCATTAATGGCGTCCGGTATTTGCTGTTGGTCGTTATGCCATTTGGCGATAAAATTTTCAGGGTTTTAACCCGGGGAATGGTTTGTATTCCCGGATGAGGTTTTCCGGTTTTTTATTCGAAACTTTTGTTGATCTGGTTCAACAGGTACTCTTTTCTATCCGAACTGTATTCCCAGAACATTACACCGCCCAATTTGTGCTTCAATACATATTGGCACTTATGGTCTACCGACCATTCGTCATCATAAGAAATAAAGGCTTTGGTTTGCGGATTAAACAAATACGGTGCTTTAGCATCCTCATCCTGATAAGCAATGAAACCTTTTTTGTTTAGCAAGCTATCTTTTAAAAACGTGTATCCCTTGCCATAGCTATTGGCCGAAGAACGGATGGTGTCGCCGATTCCTTTGCTGGCACTGGCATTTAACAGTAGGTTTCGCCCATAGAAAGCAATCCCCATGACAATTTTTGAAGCAGGTACGCCTGCCGCAAGGTAAGCTTTAATGGCTTTGTCAGCAGAGTTGTCAGACGGGTAAGCTTTAGAATCGAACAAATTGGTATGGTGCTTGGCCTGTTTAGCAGAATAATAGTCGTAGGTCATGAGGTTTACATAGTCCAAATACTGTGCGGCCTCGCCCATTTCGGTATTGTTCAAAAAGGATGCAAAACCGCCTGTAGCCGTGGTTAACAGTTTTTTTTGGCCTGTTTCCTTTTCCAAAAGATCAAGCTCTTTTCTTAATTCCTTAAACATCAAGGTAAAGTTCTGCTTATCCTCTGGTCGGTACACATTGCCTTCCTCTCCGGGCATTCCGGGGTATTCCCAATCAATATCTACCCCGTCTAACCGATGCTTGCGAATAATATCGACCGAACTCTTGGCAAAGCCCTTGCGCAGCGAATCGGTTAAAACGGCATCCGAAAAGTTTTCGCTCCACGACCATCCGCCTATAGAAATCAGAATTTGAAGATTGGGGTTCTTTAGTTTCAGTGAATTTAAGCGTACAAAGTTGGTCGAATCTCGCTTTGCGTTATCTAAATAAGCTTGATTGTTTCTGATATTGACGAAAGCATAATTGATATGCGTTAGTTTCTGCGCATTGATCTGTTCTGGATTAACTAAGCCGCTGTAGCCTGTTACATAAGCAATTACTACAGGTTTTATTTTGGAGACAGGTGTTTTTTGGACGGCCATTAAAACCACTGCCACTGTGATTAGGGCAAAGAGCTGTTTTATTTTTTTCATGATGTTAAACTTTTAAACGAATACGGTATTTTTCCATCAATGCTACAATTCTGATGACGATAAATGCCACCAAGAACGAGCGTACAATGCCCCCTAAACCTGCATTAAAAAAGGAAGGATAGTTGAAGTGGGCCAAGCTAAGGACAGCATAAAGTACATAAGGCATGAGATAGCAGGTAAGTGTACTGGTGCCCGCTGGCTTGATCCATTTAAACCAATCTTTTTTTTCTTTCACATCTACCCAATAGATGATAAACTTAAACGTTAAAATAGTAATTCCCATGCAAATGAACACCCAAGCTGGAGTGGCGTATATCTTTGAAATTCCACCAGCATATGGCCTGAGTACAAAACCCAAAGCAATGCAAAGCAAACCAGACAGGCTGAGTAAAAACCATAGTTTTTTGCTTTGTTGTTGGGCGATAAGGTATTGGTAACCGGTGGCAATTACCGCACCACCCATCATTAAAGTAATGGATGAGGCATCGCCTATTTGCCACAAATTAACGTGTAGCAAATCCATGTGGGTAGTGATATTGATGAGGGCGTAAATGACAAAAGCAATCAACAGCCACCACATTTTTCCTCTGGTGAGCAGATAGGTTAATGCCGAGAATAGGTAGGCCCAGCCAATTAAGCCTAAAATACCCCACCAATGTGGTGCTAAACCATGTGGATTTTCAGCACTGCCTCCTTTATACCAGTAACCCATCACCAAAATAAGGACGACGCCTATGGTGGTAAAACCATATTTTTTAATGTTCGATATTTCTTTTGGATAGTCTAACCAAACCAGAAAAAAGCCCGTAGTGAGCAATAAGGTATAAATGGGTTTTGCCAAACCTGCCAGGTCGCTGTTGTAACTCTCAAGGTTGACATGAAAAAAGCCCATCACAATTAAAGCAAGGGAACGCAATAAAATGTGGGCGGCAATGGCCAGCATTCCATCCCCTTTGTTTATTCTGGTTTGAATGGCAAAGGGCAATGATAGGCCTACGATGAACAAAAAGGCCGGAAAAATCAAGTCTGAAAAACCCATGCCATCCACCTCTGCGGCAGTATGACCAATCCAAGCTGGAATACGTGCCACACCAGCCACATCATTTACAAAAATCATGAAGAACATGGTGATTGCTCTTAAAACGTCTATGGATGCTATTCTGGAAGGTAATGCCATGTGCGTTGATTTACATTTTCAATGGATTAAATATAGGCGTTCCCTAAGTATTTGGGCCCAGGGAACGCCTGATGGATTAATAGCCTGGGTTTTGGATCAAAGCAGGTACTCTACTGATTTCTGATTGTGCAATAGGAAAAAAGTAGTTCGCTTCTTTAAAAACTCGGTTAGCGTTGTTGGTAATTGGTACTTTGTTATAGGTGTAGGTATTTCCTGTGCGGGTAATCTGCATTCCCATCATGGTAAAATTAAACTTTTCCATGGCTAATTTCCAACGGCGCACATCAAAGAAACGGTGTCCTTCGTAAGCCAATTCAACCATACGCTCATTTTGGATTACCAAACGCATTTCGTCTTTGGTCATCGATGGTTTTAAACCGTAATTGCCATCGGTACCAGCTAAAATACCTGCTCTTTTCCTCAATAGTTTCAATTGATCATAAGCAGCGGTGATGTTGTTATCCTCGTTCGCAGCCTCGGCATAGTTCAGCATCACTTCGGCCAAGCGAATTAAGCCCCAGGTACGTTGCAAGGTTGGTCCGCCATTGTTGGCAGTCCCGTCGTCCATCATTTTTCTCCAGAAGTACCCTGTAGCATAAGTTAAACCTGCCGAACCCGCTACCGACCAGCCATCCTGCACGCCAATGTAGGTATTTACAGGTTGTTTATTGCCCGTAGCATTGTTAAACCACGGCATTTGGTTGTAAATTACGGTGTAGTTTAAACGTGGATCACGGTTTACGTATGGATTAGCCGGGTCAAAACCAGTTGGGTTGGTTGGCGATTTTAAATCGGTTTCGGTTGGCTTGCCATTAATGGTTCCAAAAGCATCTACCAAATTTTGGGAGGGCATAGCCTGTGGCGTAGTTACCCCTCTCGAAACCGGCAACAAAGCACCTTCTAAGGTTTTGGAACCTGCAGCCATCCCATTTAACAGAAACTCGGTATTTACACGCATGGTAAAAACTTTTCCGAAACCTAGGCCTGGTATGGAGTTGTCTTCATACAGCGCATAGCCGTTAGCCGTAGCGAAATCCAAGGCTTCTTTGGCCGCTGTAGCTGCTTTTGTCCAACGCGTGGCATCAAAGGCGGCATAGCCTACCACTTTTTTCTGGGCATCGGTTTTGCCAATGTTTCCGCCATTAAACAATGGACTTGCGGCAAAAAGCAAAACCCTGGATTTTAAAGCCTTACAAGCCACGCTGGTAATACGACCATAGTTTTGGGCATTATAGTTGGCAGGTAAGTCGGGCGTAATGGCATCCAGTTCGCTCACAATATAGTTTACACACTCTTCGTAAGAGCTTCTGGCCACATCAATCAAATCGGCTGGTTGGTAAACCTTATCTCCCAACAGCGGTACGCCTCCAAAATGTTTAATCAAGATGGAATAATACCATGCCCTTAAAAATCTGGCTTCGGCTTTGGTTTGTTTTTTCAACGCAGCAGATATGGGCGAACGATCAACATTGGCCAAAAAGATGTTGGCCCTACGAATGTTCGCATACGATTTATCGTAGGCTACGGCGTAAGGGTTTTGGTTGGATCCACTTGATACTACGGGTGCCAAACTTCCGGTGTAAATGATCACAAAAGGCTGGGTAGCCCCAAATAAACGGTGGTTACCTTCGTCGCAGGCTTCGGCAGTACCTGCAGTGATACCGCTACCGTTTCCTGAATTATAGTATCTTGAACTAAACTCGAAGAATATATCAGAATACACCCCAAACAAGTAATTACTGGTTCTGGCACTATCTGCAAAGGTGGTTTCTTCATTCAGCTCGGTATTGAGCTTTCCATCTAAAATATCGGTCTTTTTGCATGAATAAATCAAGGCAACGGCCACGATTATAAATAAGCTGCTGTATATCTTTCTTTTCATGTCCTTAAAATGAAATTTGTAATCCTAAATTGTAAACTTTGGTTTGAGGGTAAAAGCCAGCACCATCATTACCAGAAGTATTTTCTGGATCGGTATTGTAGATGTTCTTTTCTTTCAGCCCCCAGGTTACCAAGTTGTAGCCATTTACATATATCCTAGCCACTTGCAAGCCTATTTTATTCACAAAAGTTCTAGGTAATGAGTAAGAAAATTCAGCAGTTTTGATCCTTAGATAATCGCTGCTTCTAAACCAGTAATTAGACGGATGTGCTGCTGGATCATTTAAGTTAGAACCTGCTAAGCTTAAGCGAGGGAAACTAGGGTTAACGCTGTTTTGTGGCGTCCAAGCTTGTTCGTGGATCTCCCTGAAGTTATTTAAACCAGGCCTGATGGCTTCTGCGGCCGATCTTCTGGCAAAGTTTAAGGCGCTTTGAGCGGTAATGGTGAAAGCAAAGTTTCCATAATTTAAACCAAGGGTTAAACCCATAATGGTATTAGGTAGGTTAGGCAGCGCCAACACCATTCTATCATCTACATTCACTACACCATCGCCATTTAAATCGGCGTATTTCAAATCTCCCGCCCTAGTGGTTCCAGTGGTAGGCTTTGGCACCGCAGGATTATTAATCTCTTCCTGTGTATAAAAACCTAAGAAATTATAGCCTAAAATGCTACCCATTGGTTTTCCGGTGAGGCGTTGGTAATCATAAGGTGGCTTGGCTTCATCCATAAACAAGATTTTGTTTTTAGATACCGAGATGTTACCGCTGATGTTAAAACTGAACTTATCGATATTGCCCAAGTAGGTAATCTGCGTTTCGAAACCCCTGTTACTTACCCTATTGATGTTGGATGGTGGCAACTGAGAATCTGTAATACCAGCAATGGTTGATAAAGATCTACGAGTTAAAATATTGTAGCGGTAACGGTCAAACCAATCGGCTACAATTTTCAGCTTACCTTTAAATAGGTTGATATCAACCCCAATATTGGCTTGTTCTTCTGTTTCCCAAGTGGGGTTTTGTGCCAGCAAGCCTTCTCTAATGCCTGTAATCGCGTTATGGTTTTCGCCGATGGAATAAGAACCTCCGTTCACGTAGGTAGGCAAATAGGTGTAAGCAAAGTTCCCAATATCATCACTACCTGTTTTACCAAATGAACCTCTGATCTTAAATAAATCGATGAATTTGATATTGTTTTTAAAGAAGGATTCTTCTGCTACGTTCCAACCTAAGGAGATGGCAGGGAACCATGCATATCTTTTGTCAGAGATGAAAGCACTTGAACCGTTGTAACCTGCATTTAACTCAATCAAATACTTTTGTTTGTAGTCATATCCAGCCCTAAACGTATAACCTCTAAAACCACTTGGCTCGTTCGCATTGGTGACGTTGTTTTGTGTATTGTACAAAGCCAAGGCATACACGTGGTGACTAGAGAAAGTACGATCGTAGTTAATAGATGCTTGCCAATTTAACCGTTTGTAGCTATCCGTTGCCGAATAACTCAAATTAGGCAGGCCAATACGATAAAAATTTGGGTTAGAAATGGTGTAGGTATCATTGGTTGGGTTATAATAGTACGATGGGAAGTCATTACCTGTTCCCCTATTCATGTTTCTATTGAAACCATATTGGCCGTTAAAACCTACTACTCCTTTGGCAGATAATCCTTTGGTGATGAAGTTTAAATTCTGACTGGCCCTAAAGTTGGCGGTAATATCATTAGTAAACTGACGATTGTAGCCATAATAGGTTAAACGACCTACCACGTTATTGTTTAAGATATTGCTGTTTACGCCAAATGAACCATCTGGATTGTAAATAGCATAAGCATACGGTGGCAACTGGTTGGCATCGCTCAGCTCAAAGAAAATGTTGTTACGGTTATTTCTACCACCGTTGGTTGGGCTGTTTCTTTCGGCAAAAGTACCCGATAAATCTAAACTCAGGTTGAGGGTTTTGGTGGGCTGTAAATCCAAATTTGACCTGAAATTATAACGTTTGTAATAGTAGTTGTTATTCATTCCAGACAGTTTAGAAAAGTCTTTGATCAAACCATTTTGGAACAAATATCCCGCAGAAACATAGTATTTCGCCTTGTCTACCCCACCTTGTATGTTGATGTTGTTACGGGACTGAATGCTATACTTTCTCAATAGCTCCTCGGTCCAGTTTACATTGGGGTGGCCATAAGGATCGGTGCCGTTCTTAAAGTGATCTAAATCGGCTTGCGAATAGCGAGGTGCTTGCTCATCATTAACCAATGCTTGATTGACCAACAAAGCAGCTCGATACGAATCCAAATACTCGGGCATGTAAGTTGGGGTTTGGATACTGTTTTCGGTACGGAATGTAATTTGCGCCTTGCCGCTTTTGCCTCGTTTGGTGGTAATTACCACCACCCCGTTGGCCCCTTTGATCCCGTAAACCGCTGTAGTAGCCGCATCTTTCAAAATGGTAAAGGTTTCGATCTGGTCGGGATCTATTTCGGCAATGTTGCCAAAATACTCCAAATCATCCACAATAATCAGGGGTGCACCGTTACCGTTGGTGGTACTCAAGCCACGGATCAACAATACGGCACCATCGCTGCCGGGCTGGCCAGAACGTTGTTGCGTTGTGATGCCCGGTACACGGCCAATCAGGGTATTTTGTAAACTGGCCGCCGGGGTTTGCCTAATGTCATCGCCCGAAATGGCGCTGGTAGACCCTGTATTGGTAATTTTTTTCTGTGTACCATAAGCCACCACAATAACTTCTTCCAAACCTTTGGCGTCTACTTCCAAAGTAACGTTTACATTGGCTTGGTTGCCCACTACCACTTCTTTGGATAGGTAACCAATGTACTTAAAGATGATGGTTTTACTACTTCCCTTTAAGGTAAGCTTAAACTTACCATTTTGATCGGTTTGTGTACCGTTGGCAGGTTGGTCCTTTTCGATAACCGACACCCCAATAAGTGTTTCAGATTTATCGCTAACCGTTCCTGTAACCGTTTGTTGTTGCGCCCAAGAAATGCCGCAGAGCAACAATAAATATATCGTTAATAAATATCTTTTCATTTTCAAATGGATTAATTACCAGCCGGTATTTTGTACCAGGTTTGTGTTTTTTATGATTTCAGCGTATGGTATCGGATAGAAATACATTCTAGGATTAGCAAAGCTGATTTTGCCTACTACCGACTTTTGGTAAGTCAATGCGCCAGTAGTGGCATTCCTAGTGATAATCATCCCATTTAAATTTTTGTTCAACTCGATTTCGGCGGTTTTCCATCTTCTCAGGTCCCAAAAACGCTGTTCTTCAAAGGCCATTTCTATGCGGCGTTCGTTACGGATAGCCATACGCATTTCGTCTTTGGTCATACCCGATGATTTTAGGCCGTACAAATAGCCGGCGGTAGTACCTGCGGTAATGCCTGCCCTTTTTCTGATATCCTGCAATACTTTATATACGCTGGCATCTGGCGCAGCCAAATACTCGTTTCTGGCTTCGGCATAGTTCAACATAACTTCGGCATAGCGGAAAATCGGGAAGTTATGTGGTTGTGCACTGTATAAGGTTGCCGTAGCAAAATTGCCCAAATGCTTGCGCAGGTAATAGCCCGTTTTGGTTTGCGTAGTGTTATTGTTGGGCTTATCTAAACCACCTTCATAAGTTTGTAAGGGGCGGCTTAGCCAGTTTACGCCATTGTACAGCACCGTACTGGCTAAACGAGGATCACGGTTGGCATAAGGATTGGTAGCCACAAAACCAGAAACTGGGTCAGTAATGTCTCTACCGTTTAAGCCCGGAAATGCCTCTACCAAATCCTGGGTTGGGCTGGTTCGGCCCTGAGCGCTGGCCAAAGCATAGCCTACCGGGCCATTGTTGGTTTCTAAATCTGAACTGTTATTGCGTAGGTAACCTAAAATCACTTCATCATTTTTTCTCACGATGAACACGTTGTTAAAGGTTACCCCATCAATTTTGAATTTTCCAGTCGCGATTAAATCATTGGCTGCCTGTGCGGCCAAATTCCAGCGTTCGGCATCGAAATTGGCATAGCCTTGGTATTTCTTCTGGTCTGCTGTACCGCCAATGTTACCACCGTTGTAAAGTGGGCTAGCCGCATATAACAAGGTTCTAGCTTTCAGTGCCAGCACTACTCCATTAGAAATTCTACCGTAATCGCCAGGGGCCAAAGGATCGGGCCTTACGGCACCTTTAATGGCATCACATTCGGCCACGATATAGTTGATACATTCTTCGAAACTGTTTCTGGTGAAGTTCTTTGGCTTCTCGGCGTCCAAAACTTCATCGCCCACCAGGGGCACACCTCCATATCTTTTTACCAGTTCAAAGTAAAACATGGCTCTTAAGAAACGGGTTTCGGCTTTCCAAAAAGGAATTTTGGCAGGTACAGGTACAATATCAATGTTCTTTAAAAAGATATTGGCCTTACGGATTCCTTCGTAGTTTTTACTCCAAGCATCATCGGGATTGCTTAAGGCACTTAATGAGGAAGTGGTGAACCTTTCGATGCTTACCGCATTCCTCGATGGCTTGGCATCGTCTGTTGCGGCATCCAGTAAATCGCCCCCTACTCGGTTATATCCATTAGGTAAAATGGAGTAAATGTTATTTAAAAATTGTTCTGCATAAAATCCGTTCTTATCGGTTGGATCAAATACATAGTTTTCGGTAATTCTTTCCAGGGGTCCGTCTTCAATTTTAGTACAGCCTGCCAAAGAAAGTGCAGTCATTACTGCTATCAATAATTTCTTCATATTCTTCGTTCTTAAAATTTAACACTAACGCCTGCCACAAGCATTTTTTGGATAGGATATGCGTTGAGGTAGTTTTCTGGGTCTTGGTTTTTCAATCCGGTAATGGTGAAAAGATTGGTACCATTTACAAATAACCTCGCATTAGAAGCTTTCACTTTTTTAACCCAGTTGATAGGGAAAGTATAACCCAACTCTACACTCTTCAATCGCAAGAAATCGCCGTTACGCAACCAATAATTAGAAGTGTATTGGTTGTTTACGTTGGTTCCCACACTTACCCGTGGATAGGTCGCAGTAGCCGCAGTGGCTGGTGTCCATCTATCTAAGTTGTGTTCATAAGCTTGTCCCCTAGCGCCTTGAAAAGCCCAATAAGAGTTTCCTGTTAAGAAAATATCATTGTTGGCTACGCCTTGTAGCAAAGCCGAAAAATCAAATCCTTTGTAACTACCGCCCAAGTTTAAACCGAAATTTAAGGTTGGTGCTGTTCTGCCAATGGCTACGTAGTCATTCTCGTCGATGATGTTATCGCCATTTTGATCTACATATCTGATATCGCCAGGTACAATCACCAAGTTGGCAGGTTTTGCACTAGCATTAATCTCTGCCTGTGTTTGGTACAATCCGCTGGCCACTAAGCCAAAAGCTTGTCCTACTGGCAAACCCGTAAATTGCTGATAGGCAAATTGACGTGCGGGTTCATCAGCAAAAACTGTTCTGGTTCTTACTGTGGAGAAGTTTGGAGAGAGGAAGTAATTAAAATCTCCAATGTTGTTGCGATAGTTTAATTGAAATTCAAAACCTGAATAGTTGCGTTTGCCCAAGTTACGTACGGTATAAGTAGCACCGGTAATTTGGGTATTGTTACCGATTAACTGGAGCAAATCAAAATACTTGTTGTTGAAATATTCTGCAGTTAAGGTTAATTTGTTGTTGAACAGAGCAGCATCAAAACCTACATTAAACTTGTTCGCTTTCTCAAAAGTTAAGTGTGGATTGGCTAAAGCATCCTGCTCTATCCCCGACACGGTGCCACCTGTATTGGTACCAAAGTTATAGCCAGTTCCACCAGTATAATATTGGTTATAGGTGTAATAGTTGTTGGGGTTAAAGTTTCCGGTACGGCCAAAAGAGGTTCTCAATTTCAAATCGTTCAACCATTTGGCCTTGTCTTCTAAAAAGCTTTCTTTTTTAAGGTTCCATCCCAAGCCTAATGCCGGAAACAGGCCATAACCGTAACCTTTGGCATAACGCTCTGAAGTACCGTTATAGGCAGCGGCTAGCTGAACCAAATATTTCTCTTTATAGTTGTAGGCCAACCTTCCGCTAAAGCCTCTAATGTTATAGGCCAAATTGGCTCCGCCCATGCGGTAATCGTTATTGGCGATCAATAAAGCTCCAAAGCTGTGCGCCCCTATGTTTTTGTTGTAACCAAATTCGCCTTGCAAGTAAAAAACGCGGTTTTGCGTATTGGTTTGCAAAGAGTTGGTTTGATCTGCTGGGGTACCGTACTGTGTATAAACAGGATTTCCAGCACCATCTTTACTTTGTAAAAATGCCACCAAGGCCTTGCTCCTCATGGTGGTTTGGTCCAAGTAAGTGTTTATAGCACTTAAGGCTCTAAACCAAAGGCCGGGCGTTATTTTTTGCAGGTCTGCTTTTACGGCTAGATCAACCCTAAAATCACGGGTGTAGCCCACCTGGTAGCCCGACATGTAGTTTTGTCCGTAGATATTGTTTTGCTGAAAGTCTTGGCTAGCGCCCAAGCTTCCGTTGGCATTAAAAATGGGATAAGCGTTTGCTGGGGTATTGATGATGTTGCTGTACAACGTATTGGTGGAAACACCTGGCTCGTTACCGGTTTGCAAACGTCCAAACAAGTTCAAACTTGTGGTGATGTACTTGCTTAAATCCAAGGAAACATTTGAACGGAATACATAACGTTTGTAACTGGAATTGGTGCTGTTAGCGTTTGCATCAGACTCTTTAAACAGTCCTTGTTGATCTAAATAATCAAGACTTACATAGTATTTGGCGGTTTGTTTACCCCCAGAAATATCAACATTGTAACGACTGTAAGGGGTTTCTTTCCTTAATATTTCGTTTTGCCAGTTTACGTTTGGATGGTAAAATGGATCGCTACCATCTCTATAGGCATCCAAATCTGCTTGGGTATAAACCGCTGGTCTACCGTCATTGGTTAAAGCTTCGTTATACAACAATGCATAGTTGTAAGCATCTAGTGTTTTGGGTAATTGCGTTGGTCTGGAAAAGCCGTACATGGCTTTAAAACCAATACGTTGAGGGCCTTCCTGTCCTTTTTTGGTAGTGATCAAAACCAAGCCGTTCGAAGCTCTAATGCCCATCATGGCGGTGGCCAAGGCATCTTTCAACACCGTTACCGATTCTATTTGCTCTGGATTAATGGAGGTAAAGGTTTGCGGAATACCATCTAAAATAACCAACGGTGCTAAACCTCTCAAGCTTAAGCTCAGCCCATCATTACCTGGTTCGCCACTGCTTTGATAGGTGCTTAAACCTGCCAAACGGCCCGTTAACGTGCCATATATAGGCGAAGAAATGGTTTTGGTTAAATCGTTGGTCCTAATTTCTGATACCGATTCAAGATTGGTTGCTTTCCTCTGCGTGGTGTACAGCACATTAAACGTGTCCGAAGGGCTATCATCTTCCAACAGGGTGATATTAATTTGCTTTTGGCCATTAAAGGCCACTTCCTGTGGTTTAAACCCACTTACTTTAAAAATCAGTACATCTCCTGGATCGGCCTTTAAGCTAAATTTGCCGTCTGCATCTGTTAATACCAAAGCGTTAGGCCTACCTTTAATTTGCACAACTACATCTAGGAGTGGTTTGCCAGAAAGTTCGGTCACTCTTCCCGTCACTTCATCGGCATATACAAAGCGCTTCAAAAAAGTGTTAACAGAAATTCCATTTCCAGCTGAAGCATTTAGTTGCAGAAAAAAACACCACAGTAGTGTAATTGAAATTTTCTGCAAAATCCTTTTTAGTAGAATTTTACTCATACAGTTAATTTGGTTGTTATTAGTTGTCGCCAAAAATTTGACATCGTAAATATAGGCGGGCAAAAAGCATTTTCGCAACACCAAAAAACACACAAAATACTGATAATTAACTGTTTGCAAAAATTTTGATACGCTTAAGTCTCATCCATATCAAAAGACAATTGGCTGATTATTTGCGACATATCGCAAACCTTTTTAAAACCTCTGATACGTTTAAAACACAATGAAAATGTTTTGAATAAAAATGCGGAAACGTTTGCGCTGAATTGGTTTATGTGGGCTGGTTTATTAGTTGGCTGCTTAGTGCACCGCCCATCAGTGGTTTTTGCCATCCCCACACATTTTGTCATCCTGAGCCTGCGAAGGATCTTCTGTTCCTTGCTCCCTATACCTCTAAAACATTCGTTCATCGATCACATCGTTGGTTTGGCGATCGGTATTTATTTATTGGGACTAATTAATTATCTTGGCAAATCAAAAAGGAGTAGAATCATTATTAGATTCTAGCCACGCGAATCAATCACCATTAGCTAACTTTAAAAATGAAGAAACATTTATGGTTAATTCCTGCGGCGGCGCTATTTGTGCTTACCGCTAACGCTCAGGAAACAAAAAAGGCCGACAAACCAGCCGACACCACTAAAAAGGCCACTGCGCCAACAACCCCACCAACTCCTCCAAAACCCACCGTTGCCGACAAAACCAAATCGAGCAAAAAAATCGATGGTTTATTTACGCTTTACAAAGACACCGTAACCGGTAGCCTGCAACTGTATGTAAGGAAAGATCAGCTGAACAAAGATTACATCTATCAGAGTTTTTCGATGGGTGGCCCCACCAGATTGTTCCTCAACCAGAACATGATCAGAAACACCAAGCTGTTCAGTATTAAACAGGTTGATGATAAGATTGAGTTTTTGGAGAAAAACACTGCCTTTTACTATGACCCGGCAAACCCCGTAAGTAAAGCGGCTAACGTTGACGTATCTGATGCGGTTTTCTTTGCCGACAAATTTTCGGCTAAGGACAATGACGGCTACCTGATTTCTGTAGATGGCCTGTTTTTAAGTGATAAACTTGATCCGGTTAAACCAACAACCCCTCCGGGATTACCTCCGGGAGCCATGTTTAATTTAGGCAGTTTAAACGTCGCAAAATCAAAATATCAAGCCGTAAAATCTTTTAATGGCAATACCGACATAGTGGTAGACTTAGCTTATGACAACCCGATGCCATTAAACGGCGGCGGCAAGGATATTACCGATGCAAGATATGTACGCGTTAAAATGCAACACTCTTTCTTAGAGGTTCCCCAAAATGATTTCAGACCTCGCAGGGACGATCCAAGGGTAGGTTATTTTGGTGCCGAGATAGATAATTTAACTTCCGTAAGCCCCAGCCCATACAAAGACTTCATTAGCCGTTGGCATTTGAAAAAGAAAAATCCCAACGCCAAGCTAAGCGAACCGGTGGAACCAATTGTGTTTTGGATCGAAAATACCACTCCTTTAGAATACCGTTCTATTATTAAGGAAGCTGGCGAGAAATGGAACGAAGCTTTTGAAAAAGCTGGCTTTAAAAATGCCGTGGTAATGAAACAAATGCCAGATGATGCCACTTGGGATCCTTCTGATATTTCATACAACGTTATCCGTTGGGTATCTTCGCCCTATCCGTCGTACGGTGCCATTGGACCAAGCTTTTTTAATCCTTTAACCGGTCAAATTTTAGGTGCTGATATCACAGTGGAATGGAAATCGGGCGCTGGTACTGCCGTACAGGATGACCTGTACAATGGCGGCCCTTCAATGGCCATGAACCTGCCTTGGGAAAACCCCGTAGAGGCCTTGGCGCTAACCCAACAGGGCGCACACAGCCACAATGGTAAAAACCACATGGCTTTTTGCTCGTTGGCGCAAGAGCTGAGCATGCAATACCAAACTGGTTTAGCGGCCATTGAGGTTTTAGATGCCAATGTATCTGAAGCGGCCAGGGCAGCAACCGTTAAGGAAATGCACAAACAATTTCTGTACTACCTGATTATGCATGAAATGGGCCATACCTTGGGTTTAAACCATAACATGAAGGCTAGCCAAATGTTGAGCCCAGCACAAATGAACGACAAGGCCCTAACCCGTAAAATTGGCTTACAGGGCTCGGTAATGGATTATCCGGCCATTAACGTAAGCAACGATCGCAGCAAACAAGGTGATTACTACACCACCAAGGCAGGCCCTTATGATTTATGGGCAATCGAATATGGCTACACACCTTTTGATGAAAAGGACGAAGAAGCTGGCCTGAACAAGATCCTGAGCCGAAGCACAGATCCTCAACTTGCTTTTGGTAACGATGCAGACGATATGCGCAGCCCAGGCAGCGGGATCGACCCAAGAGTGAACGTGAACGACCACACCAACGACATGGTTACCTATGGCGAAGATCGTTTCAAATTGATCAACAGCATGATCCCTAAATTAAAGGAGAGATTTGCCAAACCTGGCGAAAGCTACCAGAACCTGCGCAGCAAATATCAACAGTTGAACGGCCAACGTAACAGCATGGCCGCCGCTTTGAGCCGCTATATTGGCGGGGTATATGTTGACCGCAGCTTTGTGGGACAAGAAACCAACACGGCACCTTTTACCCCGGTACCAGAGGCCTACCAAAAGAAAGCCCTGGCTTTGTTAAACACTTACGTGTTTGCGCCTAATGCCTTCGATGCAGATAAGGCATTGTTCCCTTACCTACAAATTCAACGTAGGGGATTTGGTTTCTTTGGCAATAACGAAGATATCAAACCACAAAGCACATTCTTATCGCTACAGTTAGGTACTTTGGCCCAATTGCTGCATCCTAGTACCTTAACCAGGATAAACAACAGTGGTTTATACGGCAACACTTATGCTGTGGCCAATGTATTGAACGATTTGACCGACTACATTTTTGCGGCTGACCTCAAAGGCAACGTGAATTTATACCGTCAGAACCTGCAAACCGAGTACGTAAAAGCCAATGCAGCCATTGTTGCGGCTCCAGGAGGCTACGACAATGCCAGCAAAGCCGCCGCACTATCTACCTTGCAAAAAATCAAAGGTCAGTTGGCTACGGCAACAAGCACCGATGAACAAACCAAGGCGCATAGGGCTTCATTATCATTCCTGATTGATAAAGCCACTGCAGTAAGCAAATAATAGCATTGCTCAAATTTAAAAACTCCTCGTAGGCAAACCTGCGGGGAGTTTTTTTTGGATGGCTATTTTTTGATTGTTTAAAAACACTGGCCAGGCCTTTGGTTCGTTGTTCATTGGTTAGTTTTTTCTCCTTGTTCCTCAACGAAGAACAATTGAACTAACCAACCAACTCCTACCTTACCAACGACTTGATGAAATCTTTTCGGGGGATCATTTGCAGGTAGGCATAAGCTCCCGAAAGTTGTGGCCGTTGTTTCAGTTGGTATAGAAAGTAACCTCCAAGATCGAAGATCATGGGGCATTGCGCTTGGTACCAAACCTTGTGTGGATGTTTCCAGGTAAACGAAAAGTAGTGCGAGGTAAGTTTCAGGCCAAAGAGTTCAGGATGTGACAACGATAACAAACGGGGCTTGGGGCTATGCAGTTCTGTTTTGCGGAACAGGGTAAGGTTGGCCGTGTGCGAAAATTCATAGTCGGCCAATTTGGGGTCATCTACATCAGGCAGGTGTTTGAGGATCTTAAAACCCTTAAATTTCTTGCCGTTAACCACCCAAACCAAATTGGGATAAAAGTTTTCCCTACTGCGCAGCTCCTGCAATGAGATTGGCGAGTGTTGAAATTCGATGGTGGTTCCGCAGGGCGTATGCACATCAGCCCGATGGTGGCAACCCTGTTCCTCACTATAAAAAGTTTTTTCACGGAATGAAATGGGAAAAGCCTCTTTCCACTGGCGATGCCAAACGCTTTCTCCAAAAACGCTCAAATTTCCTGCTGCCAGTGCATCTTTTTCCACAATTGATTTCGCCATGCACAAAGCTAATCATCCGGGAGACAGATTAAAAAATATTCTAATAAGTTTTAGTATACAGATATACATTTGTAACTTGGGCAGGAAACGCTCGCTATCAAACCCATGGCCCAGCCATACCCTTTGCAGAGCGTATAAATTAATGCGCCATGCCTCAACAAACCATTTTTCTTGGTCCTATCCGAAAAAACGATGTTTTTCTCGGAAAAGCTACGGCTGGGCTATCGCCATGCTATCAACTATTCAAATCACTTTTTATTCATCCAAATTACTCTTCATGAAACAATGCTACTTTACCCTAAAAATGTTGCTCGTAGTGCTTACAGCTACCCTGCTTTTAGTTGGGCAAGCCAGGGCACAAACCTTAGCCAAGGGCGATATTGCCTTTGTGAGGCTTAATGAGTCAACCATCGATGGTTTTTCTTTCGTGGCGCTGGTAGCCATTCCCGCTGGGACCCAAATTTATTTCACCGACAATAGTTGGGGAAATGCGGGATGGATTGATGCTGAAGCTCATTTCCTATACACCGCTCCGGCAGGAGGGCTAAGTCCCGGAACCGTAGTACATTGCGACGAAACCAGTGCCAACACCTTCACCGTTACCGGTGGCGGGGGCACTATGGCCTTACAGGCAACCACTAGCCCAAACTTCTCCATATCAGGAGGTGATCAGATCATTGCCTACCAAAGCACTACCGGGGTAAAACCAGCGGCGCCCAGTTTTATCGCCGCCATCAATACCGATGACGGCGGTGCTGTACAAACCCCCAGTGGAACAAAACTTTCCAATGAAACTACTGGCTGGGTAAGTGCCTCCAACTGGGCCATTTCTACCCAAGGTGGCCAAGCATCAGTGCTTCCTACCGGGCTTACCAACGGTTTAGATGCCGTAGGGATGTTCCCTCAAGCTGGTGGCGGGGCCTGGGTTTCTAAAGAGCAAAAAAATATGCGGTACAATTGCACCAAAACTACAAGTGGAACTAAAGCAGCGCTATTGGCCCTCATTAACAATCCTGATAATTGGGTATTTGACAACACTACCGATTTCGCTACCAGTACGGTATGTTCGTTTTCGGTAACCGTGGCCTGTACATCCCCTGTAATTACTAGCAATCCTCCAAACAGATCAATATGTGTAAACAGCAATACCTCCTTTACTGCCAGTGCTACAGGAGCTACCGCCTACCAATGGCAGGTCAATACGGGATCGGGGTTTACAGACATCACCAATGATGGTATTTACACCAACGCCACTACCACTACCTTAAATATTACGGGTGCTACGGCATCCATGAATGGTTACCAGTACCGTTTGAAAGCGATAAACGGCGTAAGTACCTGCTTTACCAATTCGAATAATGCCACATTGAACATCTCGAACATGGCGAGCTCTATAGTTAAGAATGACGTACTGTGCCATGGTGCTTCAACAGGATCTGCGGAAGTAACGGCGCCAACAGGTGCCATAGGTAGCGTTACTTATTCCTGGGCACCTTCAGGAGGCACTGCTGCTAAAGCCACTGGGCTGGCCGCTGGAACCTATACGGTAACCATCAGTGACGCCATCTGCCAAATCACTAAAACCATCACCATCACACAACCAACTTCGGCACTGAATCTAACAACCGGCGGGGGCAAAACCGATGTTTCCTGCAATGGCGGCAACAATGGTACGGCTACCGTATCCCCAACTGGAGGAACAACCCCATACTCCTACTCCTGGGCCCCGTCCGGTGGCAGCAATGCTACAGCTACAGGACTGGCCTCAGGCACCTACACCGTAACCGTAACCGATTTTAACGGCTGCCAGATCACCAGATCGGTGACCGTTGGACAGCCG
>NZ_QMHO01000004.1:42867-224907 GCF_003313505.1 Pedobacter nanyangensis
ACCGATTTTAACGGCTGCCAGATCACCAGATCGGTGACCGTTGGACAGCCGACGGCGGCGCTTGGCGGAACAGCCTCCAAAACTGACGTAAGTTGCAACGGTGGATCAAACGGTACCGCTACCATCCTGGCAACGGGAGGAACAACCCCATACTCCTACTCCTGGGCCCCGTCCGGTGGCAGCAATGCTACAGCTACAGGACTGGCCTCAGGCACCTACACCGTAACCGTAACCGATTTTAACGGCTGCCAGATCACCAGATCGGTGACCGTTGGACAGCCGGCAACGGCTGTAACTATGAGTTACGGTGGCAGTACTGCCATCAGTAAAAATGCAGCCTTTAGCTATACCTTTACGGCTACAGGCGGCACTCCAAGCTACATCTATAGTACTACGGGAACTAGACCTACCGGACTAAACCTTTCTGTGGGCGGCGTACTATCGGGCACTCCTACCGCAACAGGAACATTCAACTTCAATGTCACTGCTACGGATGCCAATTCCTGCTCCTGGTCTGTACCGGTCACGATCACCGTGGTAGACCCACTTCCGGTAACGCTAACCAACTTCGCGGCCAAATCCGTTTCTGGAGGTGTAGAAGTTTCATGGAATACCGTTTCGGAAACCAACTCCTCGCACTTTGAACTGCTGCACGCTACAGAAAATGGAAAGTTCAGCATCATTAACAGACAAGATGCCCTTGGCAACTCCAATACTGGAAAGCGCTATTCGTTTGTACATAAACAGCCAAGCAACGGCAACAATTACTACCAGCTGTTGCAACTGGACAATAATGGGGACCGCAAGGACTACGGTATCAAAACAGTATATTTTACTGCGGTGACCAAGGATGGTGTGACCTTGCATCCAAATCCGGCAAGACATACGGTAACGATAACTTTTGAACCAAAAGCCTATACCCAAGTACAGTTAACAGACATGCTGGGCAAGGTGGTGAGAAGTCAAAAGATTGGCACGGCCGATACCGAGCAAGCCATTGATGTAGCGGCGCTACCTCCTGGAACCTATACGATTGTGCTTATCGGCGAGGGTAAAAAGAGTGTACACAAGCTTATTAAACTTTAAGTAGCAGGCCCAAAACAATCCAAAAAGCCCCGCGGTATTTTACTACGGGGCTTTTTAGATGGAAAAATTTCCAATATTCTGTCTTTGGTGTTGGTACGGGTAATTTTCTGACGTGCATGTCGCTAAGTAAGCATGAGAGAAGGCAGGGATACCTTCTTTTCGCTGTCCTAATTATAAATCACTCTTACTTCACTTTTTGCCATGGCTGTGCATACACCAAAGAGTCTACATAAGTGGATAAAGCACTTTTATGATAAATTCAATATTCACCTCAGAAAGCATGGCGAACAGGGAGTGTATTCCATGAAAATTTTAATGGAATGAGTTCGTGGTAAGCCTTTAGTGATTTTTCATCATCTCAATCCGTAGCAAAGCTTCTTCGTTCTACTAAAATCGAGCTTGCAATGCCGCAATGTGGCTATATTGCTATTCAATAAACTACATAGACACATCATGCCTCAATCTAGAAATTACATATATCTTTTCAATGCCTCCCAAAGAATTGGATCGTACTCGTAAACGTCTGGCCTGAATTGGACATTTCCTTTACCATCGGCCCATGCCGTATAATACGCAATAAATACACCAATACTCTTGCGGGGCGAATACCAAGTGGGTTTCAACTGGAACACATTTAACGTATCCGTTTTCTTGGCTAATTTCTTTTTAAAGATCTCGTTTTTGGTGGTATCAATCGGCGGCAAATCCACGTCCATACGTAATTTATCGTATTGATACTTGTCTTTTACCATCAGCTCTGCAAATTTTAAAGGTTGCTCAATACGCACACAACCATGGCTAATGGCACGATTGGCCAACTTAAACCCGTATTTGTTGTTGGTATCGTGCAGGTAAATGCTCGAACTATTGTCGAACACAAACTTGAACTTGCCCAATGCATTGCCCTCTCCAGAACCTTGCTTAAATTTAAATGGCAGTTTTTCGCGTGGATATTTGTTCCAATCAATGGTATCGGGGTCGGCCACTAATTTGTCTTTGTAATAAACCTTGATGTTGTTATTCGAAAGATAAAAAGGGTCTTTTCTGGCCATCCAGTAAATTTCGCTCTTGGCAATACTCACCGGAATGTTCCAGATGGGGTTTACCTGTATGGCATTAAAAACACTGAACAGTTGGGGCGTTTCGTGGTTTTTAGGTTTATCGTCCAACTTGCCCGATTTCAAAAAGACTTTCATCTTTTCGGCATAGGTTGCTTCACGCTTAGCTCCTACACAAACATTCATATGCGCCAAGGTATCGCTTTGTTTAAACCAGGTGAGCGTAAAATCAGGAATATTTACCACCACCAACTCCTCCGTTTGTAGCGGCAAACGCCAGCGCATGCGCTCCAGGTTCATCTTAATGGCTTTTACTGGTGGCGCGTCATCAGTACCCAAGCTATCGCGATAACGGGCCAATGCTTGTTTAAGCGCCAAATAAGCGCTCGTAGCAGGCTGTGCCTTTTTTAATTTAGCCACCAAATTGTCGGTGTTCAATACCGAGTCCATTTTCAGGCTATCAGGACGTTGTACCTGAATATAAAACCGGTTAAAGAAGTTTCGCGGATTGATACTTCCATAGCCCATAAAATTGGTGTACTTGTTTAAAGCATAGGCAGTGCTTAATTCAAGATCAGCTACGGCACCATAAACCTCATCAATGTTTTTAAACTGGTTTCGGTTAAGTACTTGCAATTGCTTCTCGTAAGCAGTGTAGTTAAATATCTCTGGATTAAAACCATCCAACTTGCTATTGAATAGATAGTTTTTCAAACTGTCTAACTGTCCGTTCACGTAGAAACGGGTCACTAATTGGGGCAAATATTCATGCTTTTCATAAAAGGCAGTAATGACCTTAGGATTCAAAAAGCCTTTGCGCTGTGCTTCTAATTTTGCTTTAAAGATGGGCTTATATACAGCGGTGTCAAATTTGTTGTACAGCTTATTGTTAAAATGTTCAGTCAGTACTACAGCAATTTCCGGTTTTTCCTTAAACCAGCTACACGCACATAAAACACTGCAAAAAAGAGAAATAAGTAGCGTTTTCTTCAAACTTAGCGGGGGATTAATCAACATTAATTTATCTTAGATGAGCATTCAATACAAATAAAATGCCATTATTTTTTGCATTGTATACTAAACTAGTATATATTTGCCGTACGTTCCTGCAAAATTAAGGAAAAGAAAGTTAGTATAATGATTCAATTTTTAAACCATCACGTACATTACCACCATCGCCATTGCGGCGATATGTAATGTGATGTTCTGTACTTCAGAGCGGTTTAAAATAGATTTTATATTTCTTATCCTTTAATTTTAGCAAGTGAAAACTCTTAAAATAGCTATCCAGAAATCGGGTAGATTAAACGAAAAATCAGTAGAAATTCTTAAAAACTGTGGTTTATCTTTCGAAAACTATAAAAGCTCGTTGATTTCAACAGTAACCAATTTTCCCTTGGAAATTCTGTTCCTTAGGGATGATGATATCCCCGAATACGTGCAAGACGGCATTGCCGATTTGGGCATTGTGGGCGAAAATGTGATTGTTGAAACAGAAGCCAAGGTATCTTACCTTCAAAAGCTAGGTTTTGGCAAGTGCACGCTAAAAATTGCCGTTAAAAACGACAGTGAAATCAATAGCGTAGCGCAGCTAGACGGCAAGGTAATTGCCACTTCGTACCCCGTGATTTTGAAAAAATTCCTAAAAGCTAATCAAGTAGAAGCGCAAATCAGGAATATTTCGGGTTCGGTAGAAATTGGTCCGGGCTTAGGCTTAAGCGATGCCATTTTCGACATCGTATCTACTGGCGGCACCTTAAAAAACAACGGCCTTAGGCCTTTCACTAGCGTGATGGATTCGCAGGCGGCACTGATCTGTACACCAGGCCTGGAATTCAATACCGAAGTATTAGAATTGGTGCAAAGAATCCAATCGGTGCTAAGGGCCAGAACGACCAAATATGTGGTGCTTAATGTGGAGAAGAAAAACCTTAAAGCAGTAGTTGAATTATTACCTGGGGTAAAAAGTCCAACGGTAGTTCCCTTGTTCGAGGACGATTGGGTAGCCGTTCATTCGGTAATTAATGAGCAAGATTTTTGGGTAAAAATCAATAGCCTAAAAGCCGCAGGGGCACAAGGTATCGTGGTGATGCCTATCGAGAAAATCATTACGTAAGTTTGAAATATTGGAACCACATAAACGCATAGAAAGCAGTTTCAAAAAAGGAAGCCAAACTCGTTTTTCTTCCCGTGTTAGTTCAGAAAATTACAGGCTAATGAATAAAGAAACAAGTATCGCTTTTCGTCATTTCGAGCGTAGTCGAGAAATCTTTGAACAAGAATTTAAACCCATTTTCAAAGATTTCTCCACTCGCTTTGCTGCGGTCGAAATGACGACCGACTTAAAAAAAATGACATGCCTATATGTGTTAAAAAGGAATAAAACCACTCAAAATATTTAATTTTTACTATTAACTATTAGTTAATTTAAAATTTTAAAACATTGAAAATCTACAACTTTAAAGATTTAACTCAACAAGAACTGAAAGAACTGTGCTCCCGAAGCATTTCCGACGACAATTTGGTTAAATCGAGGACAGAAGAAATCATCAACAACGTAAAAAGCAATGGCGACAATGCCTTGTTCAGTTACGCTCAACAGTTCGACAACATTGAACTTTCTTCGCTCTTTATCGACAAAAACGAACTGGCCGAAATCGCGAAACAAATTCCTTCATCGGTTAAAAATGCCATCGATACCGCCTACCAAAATATCCACACCTTCCATGCTTCACAACTTAGGCAAGAGAACAAAGTAGAAACCATGCCAGGGGTAATTTGCTGGCGTGAGGCAAGAGCAATTGAACGGGTGGGCCTGTATATCCCGGGCGGCACCGCGGTATTACCAAGCACTTTCTTAATGTTGGGCATCCCCGCTAAAATTGCGGGCTGTAAAGAAATTGTGGTTTGCTCCCCACCCCAACAAAACGGCAAGGTAAACTGCTACATTGCTTATGTGGCTACCCTACTCAACATCGAAAAGGTTTACCTGGTTGGCGGCGCCCAAGCCGTAGCAGCTATGGCCTACGGTACCGAAAGCATTCCCCAGGTTTACAAAATTTTCGGTCCCGGAAACCGATATGTTACCGAAGCCAAAAAACAGGTCCAAAACAGCGTTGCCATTGACATGCCTGCTGGCCCATCAGAGGTTTTGGTGCTCGCCGATGAGACTGCCATTCCGTCATACGTTGCCGCAGACCTTTTAGCTCAAGCAGAACACGGAACTGATAGTCAGTCGATTTTAACGATTACCTCAAACAATACTGCAAATAAAGTTATAGCCGAATTGGAAAAGCAATTGCCCGCTTTACCAAGGAAAGACATCGCCGCAGCGGCCATCGCCAATTCTTATGTAATGCTGGTTGAAAACCTTGCCCAAGGCATGGAATTTAGCAACCTTTATGCGCCAGAACATTTGATATTGGCCACAGAAAAATACGAAGAGCTCATCCCAGCCATCAGTAATGCGGGCTCTGTATTCCTGGGCAACCTAACCCCCGAAAGCGCAGGAGATTATGCTTCGGGAACTAACCACACCTTACCTACAAGTGCCTTTGCTAAAGCTTACTCTGGGGTTTCTGTTGATACTTTCATGAAGAAAATCACGTTTCAACATCTATCTGTCAATGGTTTAAAAAATATTGGCGGTACGGTTGAAGTACTTGCAGAAGCCGAGGGCCTACAGGCGCACAAAAATGCAGTGAGTATTAGACTTAAGAGCAAAGAATAACGAGCAAAGAACAAAGAAGTAGATACTGGACAAATTATTATTTCAGTCTTTTATCTTTTTCCTTGCTCTTTAATCCCAAAAAACAACCCACATGGACATAAGAGACCTACAACGAGAAAACATTAAAAACCTTAGCCCCTACTCTACCGCCAGGGACGAGTTTAAGGGACAGGCCAGTGTTTATTTAGACGCCAATGAGAATAGCTTTGGCTCACCACTGCCCGCCGACTATAACCGCTATCCAGATCCCCTGCAATTGGACCTAAAGGATGCCATCAGCAAAATCAAAGGAGTTCCCATCGAAAACACCTTTTTGGGCAATGGCAGCGACGAGGCGATTGACCTACTTTTCAGGGCTTTTTGCAACCCTGGGAAAGACAATGTGATTATCCTACCGCCTACCTACGGCATGTACGAAGTGTCGGCAAACATCAATGACGTTGAAGTGAGAAAAGTGAACCTTACTCCCGATTTCCAATTGGACCTGGAGAAGATTGCCGAAACGATTGATGCCAACACCAAAATCATTTTCATTTGCTCGCCCAACAATCCTACAGGAAACTCTATAAACAGAAGCGATATAGAGACGATTTTAGCCAACTTTAAAGGCCTGGTGGTGATTGATGAGGCTTACATCAATTTTGCCAAGCAGAAGACCTTTATTCAAGAATTAACGGAATATGCCAACTTGGTAGTACTGCAAACCTTTTCGAAAGCCTGGGGCCTGGCGGCTCTACGTTTGGGCATGGCATTTTCTTCGACCCATGTAATTGACATCCTGAACAAGGTAAAGCCTCCCTACAACATTAACCAAGCTACCCAGGATTTGGCCTTGGCAGCATTGGAAAACATCCAACAAGTAAATGACTGGATAAGATTAACGGTAAACGAGAGAGAGCGATTAAGCAACGCATTGGGCAGATTACCAAACGTTAAAAAAGTTTACCCCTCGGATGCTAATTTTATTTTAGCACAAATTGACCATGCACACTGGACCTACCACCAATTGGTAGACCGGGGCATTATTGTACGGGACCGCTCCAAAGTAGTGCTTTGCGACGACTGCCTGCGCATTACCATTGGCACCATTGAAGAAAACAACCAACTTTTAACCGCATTAGAAAAACTATAATGACCAAAATCCTATTTATCGATAGAGACGGCACCCTTAATCTTGAACCTGAAGATGAACAGGTAGACAGTTTCGCAAAGCTGAAATTTTACCCTAGGGCGTTATATTACCTTTCCAAAATTGCCAAAGAGCTAGACTATAAATTAGTGATGGTAACCAATCAGGATGGATTGGGCACCCTGTCGCATCCTGAAGAAAATTTTTGGCCCATACATAATTTTATTGTAGATACTTATGCCGCGGAAGGTGTAGTATTTGATGAGATTGTAATTGATAAAACTTTTGCGAAAGACAATGCGCCAACCCGTAAACCAGGTACTGCCCTACTGACCAAATATTTTGGAGCAGAGTACGATTTGCCAAACTCCTTTGTGATTGGCGATAGGCTTAACGACATTGTGCTGGCCAAGAATTTGGGTGCTAAGGGGATTTACATCCGCAACAACGATGGATTGGGGTCTGCCGAGAATTTGGATAAATACGAAACCTTAAGCGACATTATTGCTTTGGAAACCAAAAACTGGGAAGATATTTACACTTTTCTGCGTGGTGGCGCCCGAACGGTGAAGCATGAGCGTAAAACCAACGAAACGGATATTAGCATCACATTAGATTTAGATGGTACGGGCAAGGCCAAGATTGACACGGGTTTAAACTTTTTTGACCACATGCTGGACCAAATCGCTCGTCACGGAGGAATGGATTTAGAGATTATTGCCAAAGGCGATTTACACATTGACGAGCACCACACCGTGGAAGATACAGGCATTGCCCTAGGCGAAGCCTTTGCCAAAGCAATAGGCAACAAATTAGGCATAGAACGCTACGGCTTTTGCTTACCTATGGACGATTGCTTGGCCCAGGTGGCCATTGATTTTGGTGGCAGGAACTGGATTGTTTGGGAGGCCGATTTTAAACGTGAACGTGTAGGAGATGTGCCTACGGAAATGTTTTTCCATTTCTTTAAATCGTTTAGCGATGCAGCTAAATGTAATTTGAACGTTAAAGCCGAAGGGGAAAACGAACACCATAAAATTGAGGCGATTTTTAAGGCTTTTGCCAAGGCAATTAAAATGGCGGTTAAACGTGACGCAGAAAAAATGGTGTTACCGAGCACGAAGGGAGTGTTATAGAGAGTAAGGATTAAGGAGTAAGGAGCAAGGAGTAAGGAGCAAGGAGTAAGGAGCAAGGAGCAAGGAGCAAGGAGCAAGGAGCAAGGAGCAAGGAGTAAGGAGTAAGGAGTAAGGAGTAAGGAGTAAAGAGCAAAGAGTAAGAACTTCCTTTCCCAAATGCTTTTCTCTCCTCTTTGAGGAGAGAGGAGAACTAACGATAAAGATGGCTTACTGAAACTTTGTCGTCATTGCGAGGAGGCACAACGAAGCAATCTTACAACGATAGTTATTAAACGCTTTAAGATTGCTTCGCAAAGCTTGCAACGACGGACTGATTAGAGGCAATACAAGGCACTGAAAAAAGTGAATTAAACCCGATAGTAGCGGAAAGTTTTAGGTGGCCACTTCCGGTTAAATAACATAAAGCAAATGAGATCCCCCGTTCCTCGGAATAACAAATAGCCTTAAAACTTATAGCGGATAGCGGGGCTACAGAAGCTATAAAATACAAACATTCGTTTTCAAAAACTGAAAAAATGAACGAAAACACAACAAATAACAGCATCGGCATTGTAAGTTACGGCGCTGGCAATATTTTCTCCCTAACGGCAGCCTTAGACCGGCAAGGGATCAGCTACGGAATGGTTAACACAGAAGCCGACTTGGAAAAGTACAGCCACATCATTATTCCGGGGGTGGGGCATGCTGGTGCGGCCATGCAAAAACTGCAACAAACCGGATTAGTTGATGCGATTAAAGCCCTCACCAAACCCGTGCTGGGCATTTGTGTGGGCATGCAGCTCCTTACCAGCCATTCTGAAGAAGGAAATGCGGATTTATTGGACATTGTGCCCTTAAAAACTAAATTGTTTGACAGGGCGCTGGGAATAAAAATACCCCACATGGGATGGAACAATGTAAATTTTGCAAACAATCCGTTGTTTACCAATGTTAAACCTCATGCACAATTTTACTTTGTTCATTCTTATTTTATTGAATATAACCCTATTTTTGACATCGCTTCGGTAACTTACGGCAATAAGTTTTCGGCAGCGGTACAAAAAAACAATTTCTTCGGCGTTCAATTCCATCCAGAAAAATCTGGCGAAGCCGGAGAACAGTTATTAAAAAACTTTTCAATGATCAGATAATTGGCTGACATGATAAATTTGAGGATTAGCTAATACCAGACAACCACAACCTTTTTAATTTTAGACTTTTAACTTTAACTTATAGAAAATGTATATCATTCCTGCAATTGATATTTTAGATGGCAAGGTAGTTCGCTTGCGTGAAGGCGACTACAACCAGAAAACTGAATACAACGTTTCTATCGAAGACATGATCGAGCAATATCGGTCTAACGGTACAGATTTTATCCATATTATAGATTTGAATGGCGCCAAAGGCGATTTCAGCAATCAAAAAGCATTGTTCGAAATCATCAAAAAAACCGACATGAAAGTGCAATATGGTGGTGGTATCCGCACTATTGAGCAGGTTACCAATTTGCTGGATGCGGGAATACACCGTGTAATTGTAGGCACCCAAGCCATCAGCAACCCTGATTTTTTACCGCAACTAAGCGAGGCTTTTGCCAAAAAGGATGACTATGCCAACCGCATCGTGATTGCCATTGACGTATTAGATGAAGTGATCAAGTACTCTGGCTGGATGGAAAGCTCGCCGATTAAACTCATGGACTACGTGGACAAGTGCCTTGCTTTAGGCTTTTTCCGCTTTTTATGTACAGATATCAATAAAGACGGCAAGTTGGGCGGTACTGCCGTAGCGCTTTATAAAAAACTGCTTGACCACTCGCCCATGATCAAACTCATTGCTTCTGGAGGCGTTAGTTCTATGGACGACATCAGGGAATTGGCCCAGCTACCCATCAGAAGTGTGGTAGTAGGCAAAGCCATTTACGAAAACCGAATCACCATTGAGGAAGTAAAGCAATGGAATTTGAAGGAGTTGAGTTCGATATAAAATAGATTAAAAGATATTAGTAGTTAGTAGTTAGTATTTAGACTTTGTGCTATACCACTCACCACGGCAGCCTTTGCTGATTTCTAAATACTAATATCTAAATACCCAAACACCTCTATGCTTTCTAAACGCATTATCCCCTGCCTGGATGTAAAAGATGGGCGAACCGTAAAAGGTGTAAACTTTGTTGACTTGCGAGATGCTGGCGACCCTGTAGAACTGGCCGCACAATATGCACAACAAGGTGCTGACGAACTCGTATTTTTAGATATTACCGCTACTCATGAGCGTCGTAAAACGATGATTGAGATGGTGAAAGCCGTAGCCAGGCAACTGAATATTCCTTTTACCATTGGGGGTGGCATTACCGAGATTGCAGACGCCGAGGCTTTGCTCAATGCAGGTGCCGACAAAATCAGCATCAACTCTGCAGCGGTGCGCAAGCCCAAACTGATCGAGGAACTGGCCAGGGCTTTCGGAGTGCAGTTTGTAGTAGTTGCTGTAGACACCAAACACATAGACGGAAAAAACTGGGTGCATTTAAACGGTGGACGATTGATTACTGAACTGCAAACCGAAGATTGGATTAAACAAGCCGAGGAATTAGGTGCTGGTGAAATACTGTTGACTTCAATGGATCACGATGGCACCAAGGCGGGCTTTGACTGCGATTTATTGAAAAAAGTAAACGAAATGATCAATATTCCCATCATCGCATCGGGCGGAGCGGGAAATATGGCACATTTTACGGAAGTTTTCCAAAAAGCAAACGTTGATGCGGCCTTAGCGGCTTCGGTGTTTCATTATGGGGAGATTTTAATCCCAGATTTAAAACAGGAATTAAGCAAACATCAGATACCAGTAAGAATATAAAACTGTACCGTCATTGCGAGGTACGAAGCAATCCTAAAGCGATTAAAATACGCTAAAGTTATGAGATTGCTTCGTACCTCGCAATGACGACCTAACAAAACAACAAATGAGCAACATCAATACCAGCCAAATAGATTTTACCAAAACGGACGGCTTAGTTCCCGTAGTAGTGCAAGACAACCAGACTTTAGAAGTGCTGATGCTGGGCTATATGAATGCCGAAGCTTTTCAAAAAACACAACAAGAAGGGAAAGTCACCTTTTTTTCTCGCTCTAAAAACCGTTTATGGACAAAGGGCGAAGAAAGCGGTAATTTTTTATTTGTCCAGTCTGTTGCTTTGGATTGTGACCATGATACCATATTGATTAAAGCGAATCCTGTTGGACCAACTTGTCATACTGGCTCAAGAAGTTGCTTTAAAACAGCATTCAACCAAAACTTCATCTTCGAACTGGAAAACATTATTAACGATAGGTACGAAAACCCAGTGGAGGGTTCCTACATTAATAAGATGCGGGGAAAGGGGTTAAATAAAATAGCCCAAAAAGTTGGCGAGGAAGGTGTGGAAACCGTGATAGCTGCCCTGGCTGAAACGAGGGAAGATTTGATTAACGAGGCTTCAGACTTGGTTTTTCATTTAATGTTTTTACTCAAAGAGAAAGGATTAAGCATTAAGGATATTGCTGAAAATTTAGAGAAAAGGCATAAGTAATCCATTTAGATAAACACAGGCTTTTCGTCATTTTGAAGTAGTTCGTCATGTTATCAACTAAAGGATAATTGAAATAAGAAAAGCTCATGCTAACGATATGTGTATTTACTAATCGTTAGATTTAACTTCGTTGATTTTCCATTCTACTTATTCTTCATCGAAATGGACGCAGATAGCTATTTTACTCCCCTACTGCGCTTTAACAGAAACTTCTCATAAAGCAGAATATTCAAACCGATAAGGCTCATCCCATAAAAAACGTCTTCAAAAGGGATGGTTTTTATACGCAACCCGATGATTTCACTGCTATTGTACCAAACAATGGGTGCCTCCAGCCCTGTTCCTGTCAACACGCCATTCACAAGCAAAAATGGAATGATCATGATGAGGTAGGTGAAATAAAATTGCCCCAACCAGTTGGGCTTTTTCACAAATGCCAAATAGGAAATCAGCAAAATAAACACCACAAAATTCATCATCGGGTACATTTTATGATAGAAGCAAAACAACATCACCACTCCAAAAAGTACCAGAAGAATAGAAATTGCTTTGGTGGGATATTTTCTCAGTGATTGTTCCTTCCAAACGCCAAAACAGTGGTATGAAAATAAGCAGGCATACGGAATGCACAGAAAAAACAATATTTCTTCAATGGGCAGGCCCCATATAAAAACCCCAATCACATAATCGGGATTAAAGCCCCACACGCCTTTTTGAGTAAACCAAACATCCCAAACTAAAAATAAAACCGTAGTGATGATATTGGCGGGCAAAAAAGCCTTCACATTTTTCCAAAACATCAATTTCGGATGAAAGGAACACAAAAATGGCACAATCACCGAAAAGAAGTTAACAAGCAAATAGGTATATGGTTTCATGAGGTTTTTTGCTGCATTTTCTGTTGGCGTACAGCTTCTTTAAAATATTTAAAAGGCACCCAAAGCATGCCGAAACATTCGCCATGGTGTTTGCCCAAATGTTTATGGTGCATTTTATGTGCTCTTCTAATGGCCTTCAAATAAATATTATTGGTATTTCTGAACCATTTAAAACGTTGATGGATAAAAATATCATGCACCAGGAAGTAGCAAAAGCCATATAAGGTAATGCCTGCGGCGGTGCCTATCATCACGGCGTTGCCCCAAATGGAGCCAAATAAAAACAATAAAATTCCAGGTGTGGCAAAAATCAGGAAAAAGAAATCGTTTTTTTCAAAAACCTGTCCATCATCCTTTTTGTGATGATCCTTGTGCAAACTCCACAGCCAACCATGCATCAGGTATTTGTGTGCCAGCCAGGCCACACACTCCATTGCCACAAAAGCCAATACTACACAAACAATTATTGTTAAAACCATTTTATTTCGATTTAAAGATGGCCTTGACCTGTTCTGTTCTATAATCAAAAATTTGGTCCAGTTTTTTGCGCACTATCAATTGATTTATCAACTGTCCTAGCCACCCCAAAGAAATGGCATAGGTCACCTTGTCTTTCATCAAAACGGAACCGCCTTTTTCTTCAAAAATATGCTCGTGATGCCAATACGCATAAGGCCCTTTCAATTGTTCGTCTACAAATGAATAGGGTGCGTTTACCGCCCTAATCTGGCTGATCCATTTTAACGGAATACGTGCCAAAGGCCTCACCAGGTATTCGATGACCAGGCCGTTGTGTATATGCGCAGGCAAATCTTTTGTCATCACCTTAAAATCCATCTCTACCGGCGTAATTTTGGCAAGGTTACTTGGGTTGCTAAAAAAGTCCCAAGCCTCCAACGAGGTAATGGGCAAAACGGTTTCTCTATATAATTCGTACTTTTTCATGTGCTAAGCAAGCCATCTAAAAGGTTTTTCTTCAATACTTCTGCCAAAATGATCTTGAACCAAGGGGTGTATTGGCCTGGATTGGTCATTACATCAGCCTGCAGCTGGTCCAAGGCTACATACTTCCAACCCGCTACTTCAGTGTCATCGGGTTGCGGTATGCCTAAAAATCTTCCCAAAAACACATGATCAAATTCATGTTCAAATAATCCACCGCCCACATCTGCCTGATAAATGAAACTGTAAACCCAACTTGTTTCGCAAGCAATTCCCATTTCTTCCCGTAAACGTCTGTTCACGGCATTCTGCAAGGTTTCTCCCGCCCTTGGGTGGCTACAACAGGTGTTGGTCCACATGCCGCCGCAATGATATTTATCAAGCGCACGTTGTTGCAGCAGCACTTCATTTTTATCGTTCATTAAAAAAACAGAAAAAGCACGGTGCAGTTTGGCCTCCTGATGAGCCTGCATCTTCTCCATCAAACCAATCTCTCTATCTTCGGCATCAACCAATATTACTTCTTCTTTCATTTGGTGGCTATGGCTAATAGTTGTTGCTCTTGGGGCGTTAATTCTTGAACTTTCATAAACGAAATAATGGTTTTGGCCAGTTGTTCATCTATTTCATGATTGCCCAAGCTATTTAAAATTTGCTTTTTATCCATGTTGATATGGCGATTATAGCCCAATATGGCCGGCGCAGATACTTGGGTGGCATACCTTAAAAACACCAGTTCTACGTTATCATTATCTTTTGAAATGGCCGTGTTAAGCATTTTCTTTCCGGCATTAAAATAGCTCAGCTTTGTAAAGGGGTTGAAAACGTGTTTAGCCATCACCATTTTGGTTGCCCCACGATATCCCAGCACAAAAGCACTCTGCTCTTGTTTCTCTAAAATTGAAAGCAGATTTTGCGCCATTTGCTTACTATCTACCGATTTAGCGTACATTGACCTGATGTTCTGCTTTGACGAATCTGCCAAAAGCGAAAAAAAAGCCGAAATCAATAAAACAATTGGTTTAACCCACATTGGCAGATAATTTTCCGGTAACCTGCGGCACAAAAAAAGTGTTCAACATCAACAAGGCCTTTTGAAAATCAGGCACCCTTACCCTTTTTTCCATAATGTGCTTAGCAGGAATTCCCTGTATTTTCCTAAATAATGATTTATAGTAAACGTAGGCCAAATATACGCCCTTTTTTGCGCAACGCGGCAATTTGGCAATACCTATCAGCGCCTCGTCAAATTCAGCTTTAATTTCCTGTTCAATCAGGGCCTTATCTTCTTCAGTAAAACAATTAAAATCCATATTAGGGAAATACATCCTGCCCAACTCCAGATGATCAGCTTTGATATCCCTTAAAAAGTTCACTTTCTGAAATGCCGAGCCCAATTTCATGGCAGCATGCCTTAAAGTACGATATTCATGGGCATCGCCGTTGCAAAAAACCTTCAAGCACATTAGGCCCACTACTTCGGCCGAGCCAAAAATGTATTTTTCATACAACTGCTTGGTGTAAACCTGCTTTTCTAAATCCATTTCCATACTATCTAAAAAGGCTTCGATCAGTTCTACGTCAATTTGATATTGATGTACTGTTTGCTGAAAACTATTGATGATTGGATTTAAGCTGATTTTACTTTCCAAGGCTGCGTATGTTTCCATTTTTAACTGCGCCAATAAGCCTTTTCTATCATAGCCTTGAAAAGAATCCACCACTTCATCGGCCAATCTCACAAAACCATAAATGGCAAATATAGCCGGCCTGATACTAGGTGATAAAAATTTAATTCCCAGCGAAAAGGACGTGCTATAACTTTGCGTGGTAATTTGACTACATTTGGCCGAGACTTGGTCGAACAGTGCTTTCATCTACTTATTTTTGATGTTTTACAATATAATTGGCTACCACTTGTCCAGAAATAATGGCTGGCGGAACACCAGGCCCTGGCACAGTGAGCTGCCCCGTATAGTATAAGTTTTTGATCTTTTTGTTTTTGATAGATGGTTTTAATAGGGCAGTTTGCGCCAGGGTATTGGCTAAACCGTAAGCATTCCCTTTAAAGGCATTGTAATCATTTACAAAATTGGTATAGGCATAGGTAGTTTTGCTGACGATGTTTTCGCGGAACTTCTCGCCACAAAAATCCTCCAACCTGTCTACCAGTTCTTCGAAATATTTAGTCCTGATTTCTTCGGTATCTGTTAGCCCCGGTGCAACGGGAATAAGCATAAACAAATTCTCCATGCCTTTTGGGGCTACCGAAGGGTCTGTTTTTGATGGGCAGCACACATAATAAAGAGGATTTTCAGGCCATTCTAGTGTTTCATAGATTGCTTGAGCATGTTTTTCAAAATCAGTTTCGAAGAAGAGGTTATGGTGCTGTAGTTTAGGCAGTTTTTTATTTACACCAACGTAATATAGCAAACATGAAGGCGCCATTACCCGTTTATCCCAATAACTTTCTGTATAGTTGCTCAACGTTTTTGGCAACAGCTGTTGATCTATGTGGTGATAATCGCCCGCTCCTATTACCATATCTGCGGCGATCTCTGTATCGGCAGTGATCACTTTTTTCACTTTACGATCAAACACCTCGATAGCCGTTACGGCGGTTCCGGTTTTAAAGTCAACTCCTTTTTCTAACGCTAACAGATGCATGGCTTGGGCCAATTTGCCAAAACCTCCCATTGGATACCAGGTGCCCAATTTAATATCGGCATAATTCATCATGCTGTACAAAGCAGGAATGTTTTTGGGAACCGCTCCCAGGAACAATACTGGAAACTCCAACAACTGCAACAATTTGGGCGATTTGAAATAGCGCCGCACATGCTTGGCAAAGGACTGTAGCAAGTCCATTTTGGATGCGGCTTTCATTACCTTAACATCCATAAATTCGAATAGGCTTAAACTTGGTTTGTGCACAAATTCGTTAATGCCTACTTTATATTTATACTCGGCCTCTGCCAAAAACTTATCCAGTTGAGCTCCACTACCCAATTCAATTGTTTCAAAAGCGTTTCTTAAGGCTTCGTAATTGGCAGGTACAGATAGCACGTCATCTTTACCATAAATTACCTGATAGGAAGGATCAAGCCGTTTTAGCTCGAAATATTCTGACACAGATTTCCCAAATTGATTGAAAAATTTCTCCATCACATCAGGCATCCAATACCAACTGGGCCCCATATCAAAGGAAAAACCATCCTTTTCAAAAACTCTGGCCCTGCCCCCTACTTCCTGGTTTTTTTCCACTACGGTAACCTTATAGCCTTTATCGGCTAAAGTAATGGCCGCACTTAGTCCGGCGAAACCAGCTCCAATAACAACTACATGTGGGGGATTTTTAACCATCATCTTTCAGTGAACAAACTTAACTTTATTTTGTTTAACTTTTTTAAAAAAAAATTAAACAAAATAAAGAACAACAATATTAGCCGATCAACGAATAGCTGAAACGTAAAACAGTTAGGATTTTTAGCGGGCTTTAAAAGGCTGCTGCCAATTGTTTTAAACTGGCAAAAAGCTGAAAGTTTTGGGGTAACTGGGGGGCTAACTCAAAAATATTGGCGCTGGCGATATACACCTTTTTACCAAGGGGTACCACTTTCAGTTTTGAGATAAACAAATCTACATCGCCAATTGTCATGGGATTGGATACATTGCAAATCAAAATATCTGGATTACTTACTTCCAGGATTTTTGGGAGGTCTGTTAAAGGAACCGCCTGCCCAAGGTAGATGGTTTTATAGCCTTTATTTTTTAACAGATAACAAAAAAAGAGCAAGCCCAGCTCATGGAGTTCGTTTTCAGGAAGGAACAACAATACTTTTTTAGACGTTGGATTGGCAGCTACGTGAATATGATCAATAGCCGAAATAAGCTTTTGCCGCACCATATTGCTCATAAAATGCTCTTGTGCAGGGTTAATGGAATCAATTTGCCACATGATCCCGATACGGCTAAAAAAGGGAAAAATGATTCGGTTAATCGTATCTTCAAAACCTAGCCTGGCAACTGCTTTATAAAATGCCTGCTGGAACAACGTTTCGTCCAGATCAATCATACTGAGCATTAGGCCATCAAAAAGATCATCATCGCCGCTTCTGATAAAGCTTAAATCTTTCACCTTTTCGGTAATTTCCTGATGGGTCATTTTGGCAATGTGCGATATTTTGATCCCATTACGGTTAAGCACATTGATGTTGAGCAATAATTTAAGATGCTCATTCCCATAAAAACGAATATTGGTTGGCGTTCTTAAAGGTTTAACCAGCCCATACCGTTTCTCCCACATCCTAAGGGTTGCCGCTCGAATGCCGGTAAGTATTTCGAGATCTTTGATAGAATATTTTGCGACGACCCCCATAGCAACATCACCTTTTGTTTAAGTAATTAGAATACAAATTTAGACAAAAAAAGTTTGATTAAATGCCTGCATGAAATGACAAAGGCTTGTCAAAAACCTTTAATGCCTTAAATTTATGAGCAGAGAAAGTTATTTTTGTGCTATGCTAAAACACCTACACACCTTTACCGGACATCAAAATCCGGTGTACGCCCTTGTAAAACCCGATATGGATGGGATTTTTTTTACCGCGGGCAACGACAAAGGTGTGGTAGAATGGTCGCTGGCAAAAATGGCCTTTCAATCGGTTAAATTACCCGTGCAAAGTTCGGTGTATTACCTGCATCTTAATCAAAATCAATTATTTATAGCTGAAAGAAGCGGCGCTTTCTCTATTTTCGACCTACAAAAACAAGCGGTTATTGCTAGAATAAATGCGCACACCAAACCTATTTTTGGTATGGCAACCGTTTCACGAAAAAATGAGCTGCTAACGAGTAGTGAAGATGGTACCGTGGCGATATGGTCTTTAAATGATTTTGAGGAGCTTTATCGTTTGCCGATCTCTCATGATACGGTGCGGTGCATTGCTGTTTCTCCCGATGAGAAAGAAATTGCTTTTGGTTGTAAAGACAGCGCCATCCATATTTATCATGCCGATGATTACAGCTTAAAGGCCGTTTTAAAAGAACATACTTTAGGCATAACTTCGCTGGCCTACCACCCTAGTGGAAAGTATTTAATTTCGGGCGGCAGGGATGCGCAGCTTAAAGTTTGGGATGGTATCAGCTACCAACCTAACACCAGTATTCCGGCACATATGTTTGGTATTTACGACATTGTTTTCCATCCGGTTTTGCCCTACTTTGTTACGGCAAGCCAAGACAAGAGCATTAAACTTTGGGATGCCGAAAATTTTAAGCTCTACAAAATTGTGAGCATAGAAAAAATGGGCATTGGACACACCCATTCCATTAATAAAGTTGCTTGGAGCCACGACGGCAGTAAGTTGATTTCTACTGGCGACGATAAAAAAGTGATGGTTTGGGCGCTGGAAGCCTAATTGCTACAACAGCCCTCCAAAACCTTTGCCAAAACGGTAAGTCAGGCTAAATTCGTAAGTATTATTGTTAAAAGTTCGTGTAAGCGGCTCACTGCTGGCAGCAAATTGATACCCAAAGCCAATATTCAAATTCTTGATGAACAAGCTAGCCAAAGCCGCAATTTCGCCCGCTGTTCCAATATTTGCGCCCAAACCAAAGGTTTTCTTCACATAAACCATTGCCGAAACATCTGCTTGTATGTCTAGGTTTTTGGCATAGCTCACCAAGGTTGCGGGCTTTAAATCAAAATCTGTCCCCAAAGAAAAAACCGCCCCTGCCGTGAAATGATACAAAGTACTGGCATCGTAATTCAGCGAGCTGGAGCCTAAGCCCAGTTTCGAAAAAGTTAAACGGGGAACTGAAAGTCCGGCATAAAATTTATCGGGACGATAATACATGGCACTTGCGGTAAGCATGCCTTCGGTTTCCCTTAAATCATTGCTAAATAAAGGGTCTGATGAAGACAGTTGCGAAAAATTACCGTTATAATAGCTCACCCCGGCCCCCAACGAAACTGCCAAATAATCCTTTCCTGAAAGCTGTACCTGCTTGCCCACAAAAGCCAAGGCTTCGCCCAATTTCTCTACAGAAACGTTTTCATGCCTGATGTTTAAGCCTACCCTTAGATCTGATTTTCCAATGGGCATACTGGCGGCCAAACGGTAAGCCGTAGGCGCCCCTTCTAAATCAACCCATTGATAGCGCCCAATTAAACTTACTTGTGCATCTTTATACAGAAAACTTCCCGCAGTATTCACCGGGATTACGGTGTTACCGTATTGATTATAGTTGGTATTTTGTTGGGCCTTAACGGCTAATTGAACAAAACAAAAGCCCAGTATCGTAAAAATATATCTAATCTTCATTTTCTTAGTTTTGAAATTGACGGCATTAGTTTTTAAGGAATAGATAGCCCTTTTTTTGTACCCATTGGCCATTTTGCTTATACTCGATGGAATAATAATAGGTTCCATCGGGCAGCTTGTCGCCGCCGTTACTTTTTCCGTTGAAAACAATATTTTCGTTGTTGTAACCTTTCTGTTCGTAAACTTTTACTCCACCCCTATTTATGATTTTCACCTGGTTTTCGGGATAAGCTTTGATGCCTTCAATCACAAACACATCGTTAATACCATCGCCATTGGGCGATAAAGCCTGGGCAACCAATATTTGCGAATTTCCCGCCGTATGAATTAGCACTTCCCTTTCTATACTTGTTGCTGGCAAATAAAATTCGTTACCGGCTTGTGACGCTGTGATCTTGATTTTGCCCAGGCCTTTCACCAGCAGCTTTTGATCGGCGGTAATCAGCCCCACACCAGGTTCGCTGGCCGAAAAATTAACAGGAAGCCCCGATGAACTTGTTGCCGCCAAAGTAACCACTCCGGCATATCGGCTAATAGGCGTAGGCTGATCAAAAGTGATCGTTTGGGAAGCTTTACCAATGGTAAAACTAATTTCTACGGGGGTAGCGGCATTATAATCAGCATTGCCTGCTTGGGTGGCTTTAATGGTGGCCAAGCCTGTATTGATAATGGTTACGGTTGAACCACTGATGGTAATATTATTGGTTACGGCCTCATAAGCAACCGGTAGGCCTGAACTGGCCGTTGCGTTTAGGGCAAATGGCGCTTCTCCATAAACCTTGTCGCTAATGGCAGGAAAGGTAATGTACTGCCTTGGATCATTCCATTTGGCGTACAAGGTGGTATTTCCTGTTACCACATCTGAGGCAAAATTCCATGGGGTGGTTAAGGTGGCTTCTTTGTACCATCCTCCAAAAACCACATCGGTTTTGGTGGGTTCCGTTGGTGCGGCAAACGTGCTATTGTAATTCACTTGCACCGGGCTTACCGCTGTACCGCCATTACTTTCAAAACCAACCGTGTAAGTAATGGGGTTCCACTTGGCATAAAGCGTTGTAGGAGCAGTAACTACATCGGCAGCAAAGTTCCAAGGTGTGCTAAGTGTTACGTCCTTATACCATCCGCCAAAGGTATAACCGGTACGAGCTGGATTGGCAGGTTGGGCAATAGTTTGGTTGGGATTGGCATAAATCTCGGGCACTGCCGACCCTCCGTTGGTATTAAAGGTTACAAACAAGGGCAATATCGACTCGTCGTACACATTAATATCATCAAAATATATCTGCAGGATATTGGTAGTAGTGATATTGGAGTGGAAACCAACTCTAAATTGATTGAGGGGTACCGCAGGGCCAAAAGCTGCCTGGTTGCTGTACACCTTGGTGGTTCCTACCCATAAATCCCATTTATCGTTCTCCAAACTTACAAAGGAAGCATCTGGCGCCTGATATACGATTGGATTATCAGAATTATTCACCACAAAGGTGATTTGCTGTTCGCCGGAAAACAATTGCGTTGACGACTCGGGCGCCTTGGTTTGCCCGTTTAAAGCCGACATGATGTTGACCGAAAACGAATTGCCCGAAATGGAAAACCCGAATTTACTATGCGCATTACCGGCAGTAGCAATGTTGTCGGGCAAATTGGCACTGTTTTCAAATCCGTTTCCGATAAAGAAATGACCTTGATTGGTAATGGCGGTTGATGGATTAACCGCATTGGCGACCTCAAATTTAAATTTCACAATGGCCACTTTTGGCGTAGTGGCAAAATTCACATTTCTTACCGCCTGTGCCGAGCCTGTTCCGTTTTTGTTAATTTTTAGTCTTCCATTATCGATCACAAATGGCGAAGAACCAAATGCACTGAAGAAGGTAAATTGCCCTGAGTTTGGCGTAGTTGCATTTACATAGCTCGATGCGGTATTAGCACTGCTAAAGTTTTGTGAAAAAACCTGCGCAAAGCTGTTGCCTGTTCCCGCACACAACAACCATGACAATAAGTAT
Organism: Pedobacter nanyangensis; assembly: GCF_003313505.1. Taxonomy (GTDB): domain Bacteria; phylum Bacteroidota; class Bacteroidia; order Sphingobacteriales; family Sphingobacteriaceae; genus Pedobacter; species Pedobacter nanyangensis. The sequence continues at coordinate 64,712 of NZ_QMHO01000004.1, forward strand.
GCTATTTTCTTCATCTGTAAGCGTTTTTTAGGGTTCAACATTGATTTCAATTTGTTTCACCACTTCTTTACGGCCGTAAACACTGCTATTGGCCACTACAAAAGTTGCGGTATATTTTCCTGCAGTTTTATACACATATTGATAGGAAGCTGACTCGGGATCGGATACCACCTTGATTGGGTTGGGTTTGTCGAGCCCTAGATTTACCTGTGCCGATTTGTACAACGGTGCGCTAACGGCCCATCCTTCCTTAAAGGTATCGTTGGCAAATGTGCCTGACCATAAGATGCGTGTGGAGTTGATATTTGGTGCGGGAGATACGGTTACATGATCAAAACCCTCGCCTAAAACCAATTTAAAAGCGCAATCTACAAAATCGTACACTACCCCAGATAAGCTGGGATCCTGGGTAACTACGCCTTGTATCTTAAATTCGGCTACCTGGAATTGGGTGCGTTGGGAATTGGCCTGAGTGGTAAAAAACCAAGCGAAATAAATGGGCTTACCATCGGCAGGAAACAAATTAGAGATCTCGAGATCACCTGAATTAGAAAACGTTGCACTGGTACCTACAATGGGCGGTATGGTAAACTGATCGCTAATATCGATCCAAGTAGCAGCTCTTATAGATTCCCTATCATACTGTCCATTAAAATCTGTGGAGTATTTAAGACGGGCACAATCAGTGTTGTTTCCCGCATATTTTGCAGATCTGAAATTTAGGACATTGTTGGACTGGTAAATTCTTTCTTTGTTGTGGAACGCATAATCCATTCCTGTTTCGCCCGAATAGAAAGAAATGAAATCGGCATTGCCATCAAAATTAAAAACAACTACTTCCCCAGCCTTTACGGTGTTTTTGACCACGTTGATCTTCAGTGTAGGCTCTTGCACCTGATACTCTTTAGCGCATCCAAGGGCTAAGAAAGCCAAAAACATTCCTAATTTGTACTTAAAAATCTTCATATCCTTAAACATTTACCAGCCTACATTTTGTGTAAGCTTTCTATTTACGCCCATTTCATAGGTTGGAATTGGCCATACCACGTCGCGAGGCATGGCATTTCCATAATACGATCTGGCACTTACCAGATAGGAAGAAGTACCAGCAGGCACCTGTCCCAATACGAATTTCATGTTGTTATAAAAATCGCCCCAGCGCACTAAATCACTTTTTCTTAAAGCTTCAAAGCACAGTTCTCTAGCTCTTTCCTCCTTAATTTCGGCTTTGAAATCATCGTATAGCAGATTGTTCACATCTACCTGCGCATTTGGTGTGTTAACGGGTAAGCCCGCTCCCCTGCGCCTTACTTGGTTAATTGCTTCATTTGCTTCGGCATTTGGCCCATTTAAGGATTCGTTGATTCCTTCGGCGTACATCAGCAGCACGTCTGAATAGCGCAATATGGGGAAGTTTTGCGGCGTGCTGGTGGTACTTTTAGGCAACAATACTTCGCTTTCCCGTCTAAATTTGCCGCAATAACGTTGAAATGGTGTTCCGCCGGTATAAAACGTTTTTACGCGGGGTGTGCCGGTGTAGTAATAATTAGCAATAGCCCAATCTCTCCTTACGTCAGTGCTTTCATACACTTCATACAGCCAGGCACTTGGCCTAATGGCGCCAATGGAATAACCGATATTGGTGTCGTCGGCCGGATAGTTGATGCCGTTGTTACGACCTACCATGCCGCCGGTATTGGTATAGATACCTGTACCATTTCCCCAAAAATCTACTTCAAAAATGCTTTCCTTGGTATCGAATTTATCGGTGGCCAAATTCACAAAAACCTGCTGATAGGAAGCATTTAAATCGTGCTGACCGGTTTCCATTACTTTTTTGGCCCAATTCGCTGCTTCAGCATACCTGGCAGTTTCGTTTAATGGTTGTCCGGCCATGTATAGACAGGTTCTTGCCAAGATGCCCCAAGCGGCAGATTTGGTAGCTATAGTACCTGCCGCTACCTGCGTAATGGGCTTTAGCAAATCGGCTGCGGCATTTAAATCATTTAAAACCACCTGATAAACATCTTTTAGAGACGAACGTGGAATTTGCAGATCTTCTGTTTTGGCAGAGCGTGTGGCCTTCAGTTGCACGGGTACGCCACCAAACCTGGTAGCTAACATCAAATAGTAGTAGCCCCTTAAAAACAAGGCCTGGCCTTTGATGTGGTTTCTTTCTGCCAAAGCAATGTCAATGGTTGGGTCATCAACGCTTTCCAAAAGCAAATTGGCCCTATTGATGCCCCTGTACACCGAGCGGTAATAGCCTAATATTTTCGAGTCGCTGGCAAATACGGTGTAATCGCCTACGGTGGCCAGATCCGATCCGTACGATTCGTAGCCTTCATCGGTTTCCAGGCCCAGGCGTCCCAACATGTTTCCGCCATATAGGGTTCCATCGGCCAGTATGGCGTAAGCGCCCCTTAATGCCGCGTTCAACTGTTCTTCCGTTTTATAATAATCATCGGCTACAATGATATATTCCTCTGGTTTTACGTCCAATATCTTATTACAAGATAGGCTAAGCATCAATCCGAAAAGTAGGGATAATCTGTTTATCGTTTTCATGTGTTATCTTGTTAAAAAATTACCTTGAGTCCAAAAGTAGTGATCCTGTTTCTGGCGTATGCCGAATAGTCGAAACCAGGTGTAAGGATAGAGTTACGGGTAGACACTTCGGGGTCCATTCCGGTGTAGTCTGTCCAAGTGAATAAGTTTTGACCCGATACATAGAGCTGCAAAGCGGTAAGTGATTTGATCATTTTTTTAGGGAAACTATAGCTTAATTGTACGGTTTTCAACCTTAGGAAAGAGCCATCTTCTAAAGTACGGGTCGAATAAACGCCCCTAGGGCCGGCGCCATCAATACCGTAATAGGTATTGTTTTGGTTTTGTGGGGTCCAACGGTTGTTGTAGCTGGCAAACTGGTTAAGGTTTGGCCTGTTTGCTGGATTACCCTCGAGCATTAATCTATTGGCGTTCATGATATCATTTCCGTAGCTCCACTGAAAAAATACATTGAGACTAAAGTTTTTGTAGTTAAAGTTATTGTTAAAACCTCCGATGTGCTTTGGCAAGCCCCTGCCAATGATAACCATATCTTTTTCATTTACTACGCCATCACCGTTCTGGTCTACATATTTAATGTCGCCGGGCTTAATGGTGGCACGGTCGTTCCCATTGGTGGGCACGGTTGCTTTTAAGGTGTAACTGCCATCAGCTCTCTTGTCAAAATCTGAATATTGATAATTTCCGGCCCATACTACCCCATAAAAAGAGCCTACGGGCTTGCCAACCTGTGCAAAATAAAGGGGCGTACCATTGTAATCTCCGGTAAACGAAACATTGGTCAACATGCTCGATTCGCCATCGGCCAAGGCCAATACTTTATTCCTGTTGAAAGAGATATTGAAATCACTTGACCAAGAAAAGTTTTTGGTTTTGATGTTTACCGTATTCAGGGTAAACTCCAAACCCGTGTTCTGTATTTTACCAATATTCCTGACCACGGTATTGAAACCAGAGCTTAAGGGTGCATTGGCGTTCAGCAACAAATCACTGGTTACTTTTTTATAAGCATCAACCGTTAGGCTTATCCTATTTTTAAACATAGAAAGTTCATAACCGATATCTAACTGTGAAGTGCGCTCCCACTTCAGCTCGCGGTTGCCCAAGCTGTTGATTACCATGGCATATTTTGGGGTTTCGCCGTTAAAGGAATAGTAGTCGCCGGCATCCAATGACATGTAAGGCGCAAAATCGTTGATACGGTTATTTCCGGTTACCCCATAACTGATCCTTAATTTTGAATCAGATACAAAGTTCAGCTTACGCATAAAGTTTTCTTTTCCCAATTGCCACGCAAAAGCGGCAGAGGGGAAATAGGCCCATCTATTTTCTGGAGCAAACTTAGAAGACCCATCGGTCCTGATTGAGGCGGTAAACAAATATTTAGATTTATAGTTATAGTTTATTCGGCTTAAAAACGAAACCAAGGTATTTACGCCGGCAGACGAAGTTACGGAATTAGGAATACCTAACTGCAAAGCTCTTAATCCGAGCTCTTCGTTAGGGATGTTGATGGCTACAAAACCATAATTATTTACGTTGGTTCCCTGAGCTGTTGCCCCTAATAACACATCAAACTGATGATCTTTATTGATGCGCTTTTTATAGGTCAAGATGTTTTCGTTCATCCAATCGTTCAGGGTAATTTCACCAAAGGAGCCATTTACTCCCAACAGGTTATTGGGCGTAGCAAAACCCCGGTAGGTTTTTGAGTTGTTAAAGCTTTCGTTTCTGGTGATGCGGGTGTTATACCCTCCGCGGATGTTCAGCTTAAAGTCTTTCCAAAAATCGTAGGTAATTCCGGCATTAATGTTCAAGGTGGTTCTACCCTGCTGGCGGATTTCGTTTTTGGTAGACACGATAGGGTTCATGACCAGAACCGTTGCCGAACTCACGTCATCATCAAATAAATCTTCAAAAAGATCCACATCGCCTGTGTTTAGCGGCCTGTAGCCCCAAACCCGGTACATCAAATAGGTTGCATAGGCATTGGCACTTGAGGCCTGGCTGGCTACAGTTTGGCCGTAGTTTTTATCGTAAGCATAATTGATGTTTAAAGAAGCCTTTAATTTAGCGTTGATGCTTTGGTCAATTGACGCACGCATTTGTTTGCGGTTTAAACCAGATTTGATGATTACCCCGTCCTGATCTACAAAATTAGCGGAGAAGGCGTACTTGGTTTGTGCGCTGCCGCCACGGAGCGACAAGCTGTGGTTATGGGCCAAAGCATTTCTGAAAAGGTGGTCCTGCCAGTCAATCTGATCGGCATTCCGATAATCTTCCAAGGTAAATCCAGGCTTGGTTAAGTACATTTCGGTCATGTTTACCGGGTCTCTATCCAATTGATAGCGCACAAAATCATAGGGTGTCATCATATCCATTTTTTGGGTAGCTTCGTGATAGCCTACAAATGCGTTGTATGAAACCTGGGGCTTTCCTATTTTTCCTTTTTTGGTTTCCAGAATGATTACACCGTTTGCACCTCTGGTACCATAAATCGCTGTAGCCGAGGCGTCTTTGAGCACGCTGATGGATTCGATATCATCAGGGTTGATGGAACTTGCGTTAAAATCTTCGATAGGAAAGCCATCTACCACATAAAGCGGTGCATTACTTTGGGTAATGGAGTTTCCCCCTCGGATCACAATATTGATATCGTCACCGGGCTGCCCCGAATTGGACGACACCTGCACCCCTGCAATACGCCCTGCCAAAGCCTCTTCAAAGGAGGTTACCGGCGCTTTGGTCATTTCCTCAATTTTTACCTGCCCTACCGAGCCGGTAATATCTTGCTTATTTACTTGTCCGTAACCAATAATTACCACTTCTTGCAGTGCTTTTGGATCCTGCTTTAGCTTGATGGGTTTATTGCCCAGGTTTTTAGCCAATATTTCTCGTTGCAGATAGCCAACCATGGTAAACACAATCGTTTCGTTATCGCGGGCACGTAGCGAGAATTTACCGTCTTTATCAGAGGCTACCCCACGTTTGGTATCTTCTTTAACCCGCACGTAAACGCCTACTAAGGTTTCGCCTTCGTCGTCGGTAATGGTTCCGCTAAATAGCTTTAAATCCTGTTGCGCATAGGCACTGCCGAAACAGCACAATAATAACAACAAAAGCTTCGTAGTTTTTAAAAGGTACTGCATTATCGCTTCTATTTAAAATTCATATCTGTCTATTGCCAATCCATGTTTCGGGACAAAAAAAGCTTGCGCCGAAATGAATTAACTCATTTGGTTATTAAAATTTACTGGAGAGATCGTTGTGTTTTGCTGCTGGTTTGCCTAAAGCAATAGTTGGACGTTCATACCCATTAATTTATCTTCAGTTTATTGGTTGTTTGTTTAGTTTGCCAAGGAGATTTTAGTGTCTCATGGTTGTTTGGTTACATATTTGGTTTTTCAACATGATAAAGATAGCTGATTACTTTACACCAATAATTGTGATTATTAGCTATTTGTTGTAGCATATTATCATATCGCAACAACTCGTTATCTCATGTTAAAAGCATAGGTATTTGCTATTACAACAATAAAACAAAAGTTTGCAAAATACAATAGCGTTAAAAAGTATTTGTGGCTATTTGGCAACATATTTGATAAATCATCTTGGCTTGCGATAAACACAGCTCCAAAAGTTCCATATGCTGTGGCTACGACAAGGGCGTTAAAAAAACAACGCCAATCCGCATGGAACTATATTCTTGGCCACGGCCTGCCTATTCCCGATTATTCTTTAACAGGGTGGTTGCTAACTTTACTATTTCCAGGAAAGGTCTTTCCTGTCGTAAAACATAAAGGTGCCATACTCCGTACCTACCACCAGGTTTAGTGTTTTGCCATCGCCACCGATGTAAGCCGTAGTAGGGGCACACTCATGTGCGCCCAAAAGAATATCGTTTCCTTTAAACTTCATCATCTTTGGAAATTCATACAGGGGTTCGGCATCTGTACCTGCATTACGCATAAAAAGTACGGCTGCGCCTTCGCCTTTCTTTTTACGGAAATAAGGCAGGCCATTTACTGGATTCGGAATTGCAGCTCCCCTGCCCGTTCCAATGAGCAAGTCTTTTACTCCATCGCCGTCCCAATCTACAATTTGGGTTTTGGCACGGCCTACCTGCCCGCCTTTACGCCTGTGACCATTGATAAAAGTGCCGTCTGTTAATTTGAGTTTACCTCCATCGCTTACATTATAGGCATCGATTTTATAATAGAGATGAAACTGATTATCAGAATCGAGAATGATATAGGCATCTTTCCCGGCCATGCTGCCCACACCTGGAATAGAGCGCCAACCACCGTGCACATTTAATCCTTTATAGAAAAGTGGCTTTTCCACATCCAGTTCGGGCTTGGTTTTGGTGCCAATATTGAGGTACACCATAAACTTCCCCCTACTGTCGCCCGTAAGGATATCCGGTAAACCATCGCCGTTCCAATCGTAAACCACAGGACAAACATAGCCCCAACGAGCTTCGTGCGGTCCTTGAATATCTTCGCGGTAGCCCGGCTGTACATGAATATCAAAACCACCAGCTTTTAGCGCCACTGGATCTTGATATGCTGGTTTTTGATTGCTCCCCGTATTTTTGAAGAACAGAATATTGCCCGCCGAATTTCCAGAAACCAGATCTATTAAGCCATCGCCATCCCAATCGGCTAAACTAGGCACCACCAATGAACCACCGTACAACAAAGGATTTTCTTGCTTAACACTGATGGCATCGCCAAAAACCAAATTGCCTTGTTTGTCCTTTTGTTTGGTGTTTGGATAATAAACAATTCCTCCTTCTCCAGAAATGAAAACGCCTTCGGTTTTACCTTCTATTTTAAAATAAGCGGGAAAGGCATTTACCGTTGGACTACGCCGCAGGATGTGCTTTTGATCAACCACATACTGGTGAGGGAACAGTTGTTCGCCATTTACCCGGTAAGCATGTATATTGCCCATACGTGTGCCGCAAAGCACATATTGTTCTTTATCGCTAAATTGGAAGCTGGTATAGCCACTAATTCCAAAGTAAGTTTGATCTAACTCGGTTAATGGCTTTGCTTCCAGTTTGCTGAGGTTCTCCAAATTGTCTGCTACAGCGCCGTAAATTCCCACTTCTGTCAGCGCATTTGGCCAATATCCCTCAGGGGTATAATAGGCACTGTCTACGGCAATTTTCACGTAGTCTTTGCCTGGCTTTGGTACCGTAAATAGAAATAGATATTTTCCCTGTAAGGTCCTGATTACGCCGTAGGTTGACATGCCCCAAGGCAAACCATTAATGGTAATGTTGCCTAAGCCTTCGAAACTGTTGCTTTTTGAATTGAAGGTAGCTTTTTTGAGAAGTTTACCTCCAAAGCGCCAGAAACCAAAAATCATTTTATCGGGGTTTTGGAAGATAATGGCTTTATTTTCGCCCGTATCTTCAAAAGGTAGGCCCAGCTTAATCCCCTGTGAAAAAACAGGCGCTCCTTTTTCGGTAAGTTTCTTGAAATGGTAAAGGTAGGTTCCTGGCGCCCTAATATCCGATTGCACAAACAGATCTGGGAAATCATCATCGTTTACTTTAGCGGTTCCCATCACCATTCCGGTTAACGAAGGTGCTGCAAAATTGCCAATACCGCTAGCAGATCCGTTTTTGATAGGCTGACCACTTACCAGAAAATCGCTTTGCGCCCTAACCGCAATGCTGCTTAGGCTTAATGCCAGGAAAAAAATACTACGTTTTATCATTACTATTGCTTAATGAACTTACTGCTGATGATTTGCTGCCCTTCTACCCACAAACTGGCTAAATATACTCCCTTATTTAAAAATACCGGCAGGGTTAAACGTTCTTCGCCGCCCACCAATTTAATTTTTTGGTGCCACATTTTTCTGCCTACCATATCATGAATTTCGATGATTGCGTTGCCACTTATGGAAGAAGTAAAGATATTGACCACCTCTTGCTGTGCTGGGGCATTAACCTGAAAATGGTGCTCGCTCATTTTAACAGTTACGGCAATAGGTGTTGAGCGCTTACTATTTCCATTAAAATCTACTTGCCTTAACTGATAATAGTTTAAACCTAATGCAGGGTTATTGTCGGTATATCTATATTCGCTTTTTTGCGAAGTGCTACCTTGGCCACTTAACTGCCCCAATGTGGCAAATTGCCCTCCATTAATGCTGCGCAGGACTTCAAAATGGGAATTATCCTTTTCTGCCGAGGTTGACCATTGCAGTTGCACCACGTTTTTATTGGCCTTTCCAAAGAAACGAAGATCATTTACGGGCATCACTTGCTCATCGTCAACCACTGTTCCGGTAAAGGTTAATACCGTTCGGCCAGCTGTACTATTTTCGCCCTTGCCGAAACCAAAGCCTCTTTCTGAATCGGTACTTCCGGCATCAGCGCCCCAAGCATAAATCCTAAGGTAAACATTGGCCGTACCACTCAAATTCTTCAATGCGTTAATGTGCTTTAGGCTAATTTCCGGTTGGTCTTCACCCTGTGCATCTGTTAAACCCATGCTCTGGTTGCCGGTGTTAATTTCCTGATAGTTGATATTATCCAAACTGTAATACCATTTATAGTTTTTCACGGATTTGGCATTGGAAGTCCTGAGCCTTGCTTTGATACTGCTCAAACTTACCTGTTTGGCGGTGTTTAAATGGAGTGCCGCCTGAAAATAAGCGCCAGTGCTTTGTGCAGTGGCAAAATTAGCACCCGCAGCAAAAGTGGCGACATAAGATAGTGTTGAATTGTTGACATACGGAGCACCTGCACCTCTGCTCAAGGTTGCTTGTTGCACATCTGGATGGATGATATTGGCGTTAATTGCCGAGTTTTTTGCAGCCAGATCATAATTCCAATTGGCCAAATCAACGCCATTATACGTGGCACTACCGCTCACGGATAAACTTGGTGTGGTGTCTCCGGTGCCATATCTCCCGATGCCCAATCCACCGGCACTGGTGGTAGCTCCCCAGCCATAAATCCTAAAGGTTACGGTTTTGGTGTCGTCTAAATGCTGTAGTTCTGCAATGGCAGATAAATCAACGGTAGGCTGTAAATCACCTTCGGTGTCACCGGCAAGGATATTTGTACTTTGGGTAATTTCCTTGAAATTGACGCCATCAAGGCTGTAGTACCAACTAACCATGGCTGGCCCGTTCCCATTTTTACGAATTTTGGCGTTAAGCGTAGCCAAGGAGACCTCCACATCAATTTTTGGCTTTATCGTAAAGGTGTAGTAATCATTATTGGCAATGGCCGTGGCCTTTGAGTTGGCAGAAGAACCTGCCGTTCCATAGGCGCTTACGGTAGAATAATATCCTCTTGCCAAGCTCAAGGCGGTTAATCCTGCTCCCCTTGAGAGTACAGAAGTATTTAGGTAGCTATGATTGGTTGTGGCGTTTAAACTGCCCGCTACCACTCCCGAAACCGTGCTGAACTGCCAGGCTAACAAAGTGGGCGCCGCTGGCGGGATGGCCTTTACCTCTCCCCCTACCACCAAACTGGGAGTGTTGTCTCCTGATGGATATCGCCCGAGGGCAAAACCACCGCTTGAAGTAGTTGCTCCCCAAAAATAGATACGGAAAGTTGCTTTTTGCGGCGCAGCTAGATTTTGTAATGATGCCAATCCACCTACATGAATAGTTGATTGCACCACTCCTTCGCTATTATTATCCGTAAATGGAATGTTGTAATCGCCTATTTCTGTAAAGTTGGTTCCATCGGTACTATAGGCCCATTTATAATACACTGCACCGGCAGCGTTTCTTCGCAGTTTTGCATCGATACTGTGTATAGCGGCCATATAGCCCGATTTAGGCGAAACTTCAAATTCCAGGTATTGGTTATTGCTGATGGCCGTGGCCAACGAGCTGGCCGGAGAGGGTGCTGTGGAATTAAAAGACCGCAATAAGCCGTTGGTATTGGTTAAGCCCGCTCCACGGCTTAACGTAGAAACATTTAGGTTGGTATTGGTAAAAGTTGAAGTACTGGTGGCTTGGTTCCCGGCAGCGTCGGGATTACTGAACTTCCACGACAGAATCGCTGTAGATTGGGTTTGTGGCAATAAATCGGCGGGCGAATCGCTCAATTGTTTTGTTCTGAAGTTGCTGATGCGGTGAAAAGTAATCAGGTTGGCATTATGGTAACGCTCGCCATACCAGGCCGTACGACTAACGGCTACAATATCATTACCCTGAAACTGCCAATCGGCGTATTGAAAACCAAACACATCCCAGGTTTTTACCGGATAACCCTCATTCCATTTTATGATGTCATATTTGTGGTCCCAGGTGACCAAATCGGAAGAAGAATAAAGCGCCAAAACATTTCGTTGATGCGATGGCAAATTATAGGTTTCCCAAGTATCGGTAAACACGCTGATTTTACTGACAATGGTCCAGTACTTACCTGAAGTAGCATCGTAGCGAATGGTAAATTTAGATTCTGAACCTGGGAAATGGGCATATTCGGCAGCCGTATTGCCAAACGAAACCGTGCTACCATCAGCACTTACCGAAATCTTCGCCGCCACCTCGTAACGTTGCAAGCCCGTAGCTCCGCCAGTAGTGATCGGCATTCCACCACCCACGGCCTGCCAAGTTTCCAAGCGCATAAAATCTACGACATCGCCCGTTGGTGTAACGACAATATTTCCCTCAAACCAATTAGGACGTTTGGCGTTGAGCCAGCTTTCCTCAAACCTGAGAATATTAGATTTTGTCCAGTTGGAAGCATCCAATAAATCTGCATTGGCGGGTGCCGAAAGCACGAAAGCGTGAAAATCTCTTTCATTATCCGGATCAGGGCTTTCCTCATAAGCTCTCCAAATTCGACCATTATGTACCACTACCGGCACAGGTCCCGTATGGTATCGTCCGCTCAGCAATAAGCCCGAGGTGTTGTCTACCGCTCGTGTCCAGCTGTAGCCGCCATCCAACGACTTATAAATCACCACATCTCCAAAGGATTTTGCAGTTCCCATTAAGTAAAGCGCACTGTTGTGCACAAATAAAGTAGCCCAATGACAGTTGGGTACTTGTGTGGTAAGGCTCCAGGTTAGGCCGTTATCTGTAGAACGATAAATAGAACTTACGGTACCGGTATAATCATGAGAAACCACATAACTTCCATCGGGCAATACCGCAATACTTGGCGAGGCATAGCTGCGTGAAAGTGGATTAGGGCTTTGGGCAATTACGGTACCTGGAAAGGTGGTTTGCGCTTCGGCAAAAAAGACAATATTTAACAAAGAAACAAAAAGGCAAATGACCACGCATTTGATAGTGCTGATCTTCTTCATACGGTTAAGCTAATTTATTTGGATAGTTTACCCAAAATTAAGCTTCATGAGGCCGCGTAAAGTCCAACTTGTTAGCTAATTAGTGTAGGATGTTAGCGTTTGCAATAACAAACTGATATATGCTAAAACGAATCAATATATGAATACAAGTAAAGCTGGCGAAGAGGTTATAGGAAAAAAAAGCGAAACGATTAAAGCTCTATGCATTAGAACCAACCACCCAACTAATTCCTAATCCCTGGCCACTAAAAACACAATAACCGACCTCCAAAGATTTAACTTCGTTGAGCTTCGGTTCTCCGCTACGGTCGAAATGACGAAAAAAGGTAGGACAATGCACCTTGACTAACTACTAACTACTAATTCCTAGTTCCTAAAAGCTTACCTTTACACAATGAATCCCGAGCTTTTAAAAGATTTAGTGCAGATGCGTATGCCCTACGGTAAATATCAAGGCAAGCTGTTATGCGATTTACCCGAATACTATTTGGTTTGGTACCATCAAAAGGGGTTTCCTGCTGGAAAATTGGGAATGTTGTTAGCTACCCTTTATGAAATTAAGCTGAATGGCTTGGAATATTTATTACAGCCGTTAAAGAAATAAGCTTTCATAAAAAAACCTCGCAACCTAGGTCCGATAATTAAAGTTGTGAAAAAGACACATTAAAACTGATGCGGAAATAAATTCAGCATGACGGAACGTCGATTTAACGTCACCCTGACCTGTAGCGAAGCGGAAAGCTATGCAATAAATTTATTTCAGGGTCTGTAATTAAAGAAAGAATCCACATAACTGCAAAGCAACCAAATAACAACCTAACTCAGGTTACAAGATCTATAGATTCCACTTTAATTAAACACAAAACCTCGCAGGTTTTAAAACCTGCGAGGTTGATATGTTCTTTGTTTTCACTAGAACAATAAATATTAAAACTTCAAGTTCAAGCTTAACAAGAAATTACGTGTAGCTTGCGGGTAAAAGTATTTATAGCGTCCAAAATCTCCGTTAGATAAATAAGCACCACTGCCACCGTTTGATTCATATTTTACATCAAAGATATTGTTCACCAAAAAGTTTAAGCCAATATTTTTAACTCCTGGTAAAGAAAGGTTATACGTCAAACGTAAATCATTAATGAAGAAAGCATCCAAAACGCGATCACTCGCAGAGGTATTATCCAGGTTCTGCTCACCTACATATTTACTGATCAAGGCTATTCCGGCATTTTTGTACGAGTAAGCAAACTCGTTTGAAGCCACAATTTTTGGCGAGTAAGCAATATTGGTATTGTTGTAATCGAAAGTCAACAAAGCCCCATCTATTACGTCATCATAAACATACTCCGTAAAATTCTTGATTCTACTTTGACTTAACGTAGCCGTTGCCGACCACGAGAAGTTCTTTACAACCTGCCAGCGGGCATCCAACTCTAAACCTATGCGGTAGCTATCGGGCACATTCTGACGGGTTTGTCCTCCTACTTCGTTCAACTTACCAGTATTGATCAGTTGGTTTTTGTACAACATGGCAAAACCATTGGCGCCAATATTAAAGTTAGCTTGTTGGGTCCTATAGCCAAACTCAATATCTGTTAAGCTTTCGTGTTTAGGTCGTGTTCCCGTGTTCGAATCTGTAAAGTCTCTGCGGTTAGGCTCTTTGTTGCCTACAGCCACCGAAGCATACACATTGTTTTTATCATCCAAGTTATAGCTCAAACCAAATTTAGGGTTAAAAAACTCCAAACGGGCATTTTGTTGCGCAAAGTTATTCGCATCAACTTTCCCATAAAATGAATAAAAAACATTGCGATACTGCAAATCAGCGAAGATATTAAGTTTATCTAACTGATAGCTTACCCTACCAAAAATGTTAAAGTCACTTTTAAAAGCATCGTTATCATCATATCTGTGGCGTATAGAGCCCGAACCATCATAATTGGCATACTGTGCCCAAACCACCTCATCAAAATGATTGCCCTCATAACGGTTATAAGCACCGCCCAAAGTAAAGTTCAAGTTGCTTTGTGGCGTGTACGACAATGAATAAGTGGTACCGTAAAAATTGTTATCCAACCATAACCGACGAACCAAATCAGACTTGTCAATGGTTTTAACTGGCAAATTGGTGATAGGATCTAAAATCACCACAGGGTCAATTGAATATTTCTTCAATGATTGTGCCGTTTTAAACTCCTCATAATAACCTCTACCATAAGTGTAGTGCAAAGCGGCATTGGCCACCAATTGCTTGGTAATGTTACGGGTGTAAAATAACTGATAATGATCTTGCTGATAGTTATCGGTTTGATTGTCGTACGTGAAATCATTATGACGGCGATTAGTTTCCAACATTTCTTCGCTAATACCATTCCAAGCCTGATAAGTTTTCTCTGTCCCGCTAAATACGTTCAAACGTAAGATGTCGTTTTTACCATAATACGCACCCGTCACAAAAAATGATTTCAGGTTAGACGATGCCCTGTCTACATAACCATCAGATTTAATTCTCGATAAACGAGCGTCAAAGCTAAACTTGTTGTTAATCAAACCCGTTCCTGCACTTACTGTGTTTCTCCAAGTTTGGTATGAACCAAAAGTATTGTTCAATTCGGCGTAGGCCGAGTCTCTCCTGGTGGTGGTTTGGATGTTTAAACTGGCTCCAAAAGCACCTGCACCGTTGGTTGAGGTACCTACCCCACGCTGTATCTGGATATTATCTACCGAGGAAGCCAGGTCTGGCAGGTTGATAAAGAAACTACCTTGGCTTTCCGCATCGTTCAGCGGAATACCGTTTAGGGTTACGTTGATACGGGTAGCATCACTACCTCTAATTCTTATTCCCGTGTATCCAATTCCCGCACCGGCATCCGAAGTAACCACTACCGAAGGGGTTTGGTTCAGTAAATACGGCAAATCCTGTCCCTGATTGGTTTTGTCCAAATCGGCTTTGCTTAAATTTTTATAGGTAAACGCGGCATTTTTAGTTACCCTTGTAGCGCTTACCACTACCTCATCGGCCACAAAAGATAACTGCTGCAACACAAAATCCAGTTCGGCATTAGCCGTTAAGTTTACTTTTTTCTCTTGCGTAGCAAAACCTACGTAACTGATGGCCACGGTATAGCTACCGGCAGGCAAATTTGCAAACTCGTACACTCCGTTGGTGTTACTGGCCGCCGTAAATCCCTTGCCTTTTAATTTCACGCTCGCACCAGAAAGTGCTTTTCCATCTCCTTCGGTTACCTTTCCCGAAATCCTGAACTGTGCCATCGCCAAAAACGGGCACAACAATGCAGCCAAAACTGCAAATCTTAATTTTTTCAACTTTTTGTTGTTTTTTAGTTAAACCCATCGGTAAGTAGGGGTTACTCCCGACTTTAGTTAAACTTCATAAACCATCCCTACGCCAGCATTACCTGGATCAGGTGCATTTGAGGTTTTAAGTTTTAAGCTGTAGGTTCTAAGTTATACGTCTTCCGACTTACTACTTATTACTCTCAACTTTTAACTTTCCACTTCAAAATGGGTATGATCTCAGCCTTTATTTGTGTTTTATGCAAAACAAGGCACCCCTTATTGATGCTGCAAAGCTATATTTTTTTTTTGAAAAGCAAAACCCGTAGCACTATTTACCGAAAGTCCTGCTTTCCGTTGCAATCTTTTTGTTCCGCTCCCATAATGCTTTCATCCCCAGGAACGAAGGATCTACCAATGTACCACTTAACCTACAAATCCTTCACTAACGTTCAGGATAACAACAGAAAACAAAAAGTATTTCCACTTCAATCAGGTTTAACTGGCAAATCCATCTTACCAACTTTGCGTTCTTCGCGATTACTTGGCCAATCTTTGCGGTGAAATTTCTAATTCTTTTAATAGATTACCGCAAAGGAATAAAGAGTTACGCAAAGAACGCAAAGAGGCATGAAACCAATCCAAATTCATCCTATCTTTAAATTACAAAACAACCCTCATGACCAACGATTATCTCGACAGCATTAAAAAGCAATTTCAGTATTACAAACAGCTGGGCGACAAAACATTTGCCCAATTAAGTGACGATGCCTTATTTTGGCAATTCAACGAAGACAGTAACAGCATTGCCATTATTGTAAGCCATCTTTCTGGTAATATGATTTCTCGTTGGACAGACTTCCTGTCTTCTGATGGAGAAAAAGATTGGCGAAACAGAGATGAAGAATTTGAACCACAGATCACTTCAAAACAAGAACTCATAGATAAATGGGAACAGGGCTGGAATTGTTTATTCAATGCCATCAACCCATTAACAGCACAAGATTTAAACCAAATCGTTTATATCCGTAATCAGGGACATACCGTTCTTGAAGCGATTAACAGACAATTGGCCCACTACCCCTACCACGTTGGTCAAATTGTAATGCTGGGCAAAATGTTGGCAAAAGACGGTTGGCAGTCCCTATCCATTCCCAAAGGGAAATCGCAAGCCTATAACCATGATAAATTTGCTCAACCCAAACAAAACAGGCACTTTACCGATGAGTATTTAGATAATTCAACTAAAGAACAATCTTCATGAAACAAGAAATACAAGATTACAACAATCTGCAAATTGAAGCAGACAAAGCCATTTGCGATTTGCTGGCCAGTAACATTAATCAGTACCTCCCCGAAGCCGAAAACAAGATATGGCATGGACATCCGGTTTGGTTTTTAGCAGGCAATCCCATTGTTGGCTACAGCAAGCTCAAAAACTGTATCCGCTTGTTATTTTGGAGCGGGCAATCTTTTGAAGAACCTGCTCTACAAAACGAAGGAACTTTTAAAGCCGCCGAAGCCCGTTATACCGAGGCTGAGCAAGTGGCTATTGATGACCTGAAGCGCTGGCTGGAAAAAGCAAGGGATATCCAATGGGATTACAAAAATTTAATTAAACGTAAGGGTAAATTGGAAAGGTTGAAGTAAACGCCCATTCATGTTCACATTATTGCCTTAACTTTGAATATCAAAATACAATTACCATGGTTAAATTTGGATACACCATTCTTTACGTTAACGACGTTACAAAATCAATCGAGTTTTATGAAAAGGCTTTTGGCTTTAACAGAAAATTCATTTCTCCCGACAATGATTATGGCGAACTAGCTACTGGCGAAACTACCATTTCATTTGCGTCCCATACTTTGGCCGCATCCAATTTAAAAGATGGTTTTACGCCTAGCGGACTTAACCAAAAACCTTTTGCAATTGAGTTAGGCTTTATTACGGATGATGTAGCCGCCATATTCGAATTAGCTGCCAAGCACGGTGCAGCCCAAGTTGCGGCGCCTAAACAAAAACCGTGGGGACAAACGGTTGCCTATGTAAGGGATATCGATGGGTTTTTAGTCGAAATTTGCACCCCAATGGGATAAACACGGGATTAAAATATTCCTATCTTAAAATGCTACATTAGATCAGGGACATCAAAAAATACGGGAAATTTAAAGCAACTATCCCAGGATCATGATAGAACGACTAGCAAACCGTAGTGCGCTACAGGGGTTTTACCTTGGTAATGGAAAAGGTGTATTTGCCCAAGTCGTAACCATTAAAATCAGCCACTTTAATTACCTTAACGTCAGCACGTTTACCTTGCTTGTATAGCATTCCAGTAAGATGATAGTTTTTATCTTTATGCAAGTCTTTTAATAAATCATTTGGTACAATGCCGTCAATTTGCAATTGAATATAATTTAGCAGGGACCCTGCCGGACGAGTGTTATCGTTATAGCCAGTAAAAGTTGCAATTTTAAAGCTCTGCCCACTTAGCAGGGTATCTCTTAAACCTTTAAATTGCAGGGGCATTTCATTAAGAAACTGTTCTTCGTTACTCCATCTGATCGCTTCTTTTTTAAACTTTTCAGTAATTTCCTCGTTAGCAGTTTCACCGCTGGTCCACTCGGGATGCTGGGCTACAAACTCATTTACCTTTTGCTCTACAAATACATTGGAAGTTGCTACAGTTTCCTTAGGTTGATTGCTTGTACATGATACTGCAGCCGCAGCTATTAATATGAGTAATAATCTTTTCATATTTGGCAATTTTAATTGTAATCATAAAGAAAGTAAGTTTCGGTTAAAAATTGGCGCTTTACTTGTAAAAGGTTTAATACGTTTGGTACTTTGGCGTTTTTTAGGCCAAGGATTTCTCCTACTTAGCTCGATTGTCCATCATCGCCCAATTGGCCGCCAATCGTAATGCCATAACAGAGATGTACAACCTTTAAGGTTCCACCTGTGGCCGGAACCATGCATTGCAGAGCGGCTGTATATCGTAAAAAAGCCTTTCAGTATCAACTAAAAGGCTTCAATTTTATGAAGTGCTACAAAGGCCTGTAACCTGCAACCCAACTACAAAGCGGCTAAGCTTTCTTGAATGGTTGCTATTTTCGACTCCGCATCGGCTTTTTTGTTGCGCTCGTTCTGGATAATCTCAGGCTTAGCATTCTGTACAAAACGTTCGTTATTCAACTTGGCATCTACCGATTTCAAGAAACCTTGCAAATATTCCAGTTCTTTGGTTAAACGTTGCTTTTCGGCGTCTACATCAATATTTTGGCTTAACGGAACAAAGAATTCATCTTTATCCACCATAAAGCTGGCCGCCCCGGTTACTTTATCGGTTACTACCTCAGCCTTGCTGATATTGGCCAATTTGCAAACAATGTTCAGCCATTTATCGTAAGCTACCTCAGAATTAATCTTGATATTCAGTTCCAAAGCCTCTTTAGGGGAAATTTGACGGGTATTTCTTACATTCCTGATTTCAGAAACCAAACCTTTTACCAACTCTGCTTCTTTTAATAAAGTTTCGTTGGTTTCTCCAACCGTTGGGTAGCTGGCCACAATACAGCAATCCATTTCCGCACGTTCACCAAACAGTTCATCATGGTAAAGTTCTTCGGTAATGAATGGCATAAACGGATGTAAAAGCTTCAAGATCTGCTCAAAGAACTTCACCGAAGCTGTCCTGGTAGCGGCATCAACCGGCTGTTGGTAAGCAGGTTTTACCATTTCGAGGTACCAGGCACAGAAATCGTCCCAAACCAATTTATAAGTAGCCATTAAAGCTTCTGATAAACGGTATTGTTTAAAGTTATGCTCAATTTCGGTTAAAGCTTCGCTAAAACGGCTTTCGAACCACGCAATGGCCTGCTCATTAGGATTAGCCAAAGAAGCGTCAACCTCCCAGCCTTTTACCAAGCGGAAGGCATTCCAAATCTTGTTGGCAAAGTTTCTGCCCTGCTCACAATACGCTTCATCAAACATCAAATCATTACCTGCCGGCGACGACATCAACATGCCTACCCTCACGCCATCGGCACCGTATTGCTCAATCAAACCTATGGGATCAGGTGAGTTCCCCAATGATTTAGACATTTTACGGCCCAGTTTATCACGAACAATACCCGTTAAATAAACATTGGTGAACGGCTTTTTGCCTGTAAACTCCTTTCCGGCCATGATCATACGGGCTACCCAGAAAAACAAAATCTCCGGGGCAGTTACCAAATCATTGGTTGGGTAATAGTAATTGAAATCTTTATTGTCAGGATTCTTAAAGCCATCAAAAACGGAAATTGGCCACAGCCATGAAGAAAACCACGTATCCATTACATCTTCATCTTGTGTAATAAATTCTTCGGCCTGTTTCCTAAAGCCAGCCTTGCTCTCTTCGCTCCATTCTCTACGTTCAGGCACACGGTTAATGAGTTCCTCAATTGCCTCTTCCTTTGTTTTGGCAACTACAGGTTCTTCATGCTGGAAATACCATGCAGGGATGCGTTGCCCCCACCATAATTGGCGGGAAATGCACCAGTCCTTTACGTTTTCCATCCAATGGCGATAAGTATTGATAAACTTCTCTGGAATCAACTTCACCTCGCCATTCAACACCTCTTCCAAAGCTGGTTTTGCCAACTCTTCCATTTTACTGAACCATTGTAAAGATAGTTTTGGCTCAATTACCGCATCGGTACGTTCCGAGAAACCTACCTGCGATTTATAGTCTTCCACTTTTTCCAGATGCCCTGCTTCTTCCAGCATTTTGGCAATCTTTTTACGGGCAATGAAACGGTCTTCACCAATTAAAATCTCTGCCTTATCGTTTAAGGTACCATCGTCATTTAAAATGTCGATAACAGGCAAATGATGTTTCAATCCAAGCTCGTAGTCATTTAAATCATGGGCAGGTGTTACTTTCAAACATCCCGTACCAAAATCCATTTCTACATAATCATCTAAAATGATTGGAATTTCACGATTAATTAAGGGAACATACACTTTTTTACCATGCAGGTGTTTGTAACGCTCGTCGTTAGGATTGATACAAATAGCGCTATCGGCCATGATTGTTTCCGGACGAGTAGTGGCAATGGTCAAAAAAGTGGTATGATCCAAAACATCTTTAGCGGTACCTGCAATATGATAATGGATGTAGTACAGTTTCTGGTTCACTTCTTTACGGATTACCTCTTCGTCAGATACCGCAGTTTTACCTGCCGGATCCCAGTTCACCATACGTACGCCACGGTAAATATTTCCTTTTTGATACAAATGGATAAAACTGTTGATCACCGCATCCGAAAGGTCTTCTTCCATGGTGAAACGGGTTCTGTCCCAATCGCAGCTGGCGCCCAGTTTTTTTAACTGCTCTAGGATAATACCGCCATATTTTTCTTTCCACTCCCAAGCATACTTTAAGAACTCCTCACGAGTGATGTCCTTTTTATTGATGCCTTTTTCCTTTAGCATAGCAACTACCTTGGCTTCCGTAGCGATAGAAGCATGATCAGTACCAGGAACCCAGCATGCGTTTTTGCCCTGCATACGGGCCTTACGAATCAATACATCCTGAATGGTATTGTTAAGCATGTGGCCCATGTGCAACACTCCCGTAACGTTTGGTGGCGGGATGACGATGGTGTAAGGCTCACGCTCATCAGGCTCTGAGTGGAAAAAACGTTTGTCCAACCAGTAACTGTACCATTTTTCTTCTGTTTCTTGCGGATTGTATTTTGTAGATATGCTCATTTATATGGTAAAAAAAATTTACTGCAAAAATACGGTTTTTAAAGCAGATTTTAAAGCGCTTGGAAGCTTTGCATTCCCTTTGCCACGCCATTTTCCAGCGGTGCAGCAACTACGAAACAAATTTATTTACAGAGCGTAATGTTTTAACAGATTGGCAACGTAATTTCCCTGCTTAAGCACAGATTTAAAAATCTACTTCGTTTTAAGATTCGGCATGCACGGGAATGCCCCCAATTATCGACCTGAAACAAACCCCATAAACACAGCCTCCACGTTCCATATCGGCAAAACAACCACCTGGTTGATAACCCTGATCTATCAATAACCAATTGACAGCAAAAACATTAACCAATTATATTTTGATAAATAAAGACATTTTTTCATTAAATTTGGTTAAACCTCATGAATTAGCAATGTACTTAACCAAATATACTGCACATCAAAATATATTGGGGGCTATCCGCAACAATGGCAATCTCAATGTCCAATTTGGAGATCCACCATTTCGGCATCCGCTCATTTTGTATCAATACCTACATGTTCCATAAAATGTATTTCTAGCACCATTATCGCCTACCGAAGCTTCCCATACCAACCAGTATCAGCACATTCATTTGCCATTTTCCTTTTCAGCACTGGTTTAAGTTAACCTCCCTTTTTTCAAGCTGTATCCGCTTATTTATCTGATTGTAATACCACAAACATAAGTGGAGACCAGAACCCACTTAAAAAAACGGGGCGTACCGAAAAGCCTTACGATTAGGAAAACTCAATAATGAAAAACTATGAAAAAAAGTTTAGCTGAATTTTTAGGCACCTTTTGGTTGGTGCTGGGTGGTTGTGGTAGCGCCGTATTGGCCGCTGCCTTTCCAAACGTAGGCATTGGCCTACTTGGTGTGGCCATGGCCTTTGGTTTAACCGTACTTACCATTGCCTATGCGCTGGGGCATATTTCCGGTGCACATTTAAACCCCGCAGTAACCATAGGTTTATGGGCAGGTGGCCGCATTGGCTTTAAAGACGTGCTCCCTTACATTATTTCACAAATTTTGGGGGCAATTGCCGCAGCGGCAGTTTTGTACGTTATCGCTACAGGCAATGGAAGCAGTATTGGAAATTTTGCGGCAAATGGTTATGGCGAACATTCACCAGGGGGCTACAACATGAACTCGGCCATGATTACAGAGCTGGTGATGACCTTCATGTTCCTGATCATCATTTTAGGAGCAACGGATAAAAGGGCTCCAAAAGGTTTTGCGGGCATAGCGATTGGCTTGGCACTTACCCTAATCCATTTGATTAGCATCCCGGTAACCAACACTTCCGTAAATCCGGCAAGGAGCATAAGCCAGGCCGTATTTGTGGGCGATTGGGCCTTATCACAGCTTTGGCTATTTATTGTTTTTCCTATTTTGGGAGCCCTTATTGCCGGATTTGTTTATAGATTTTTTAACAGCGAGGAATCCCTTGATTAATCGCTTAGGGCATCAGATAGACCTGCGGAGTTTGATAAACTCCGCAGGTCTTCGTTATAGTTTCCCTAGCATTACCAACCGTTATCAATTGCTTTCTATGATTGGATAGTTTTGTTGCGAGCCCCCCTGGAATGAACCAACAAACAAGTCAACCATTATAACGTAAAACGATAATTGGTTCCTAAGGCAAACCAACGCTTAGGCAATGGTACTGCCGCTACTTCGATATAGTCCTTATTTAAAACATTGGTTACCTCTGCATAAACATTCCAGTTCTGTTTTCCGTACAGTAAACGCACATCAGCAAGCAGGTATGGGCTTTTCAGTTCTCTTTCAATCCATCTGCCAGCTAGGGTTAATTGCCAGTTGGTGTATTTATAGATCAACCTGCCCAAAGCCTGATGTTTCAGGTTCTCAAGCACATACTTTGAAGTTACATTATTGGCGTAGCTCAACTCGCCCGCATGCAGGTAGTTGTAGCTCAACTGGTAAGTCAAATTGCTTCTGTTGTTTAAATCCAAAGACTGTCCCAGGCTCAGGTTAAAACCCTGGATTTTATGGTTTCCAAAGTTTTGTGGCTGATAAGGCACCGTGGCCGAATTTCTAACCCAATCAATAAAATCGGAAATATTGCGATAAAAATATCCGCCCTGCACATTAAAATGCGCTGATTTATACTGCAGGGAAAGCTCGTATTGCCAAGCATTTTCGGAAGTTAAATTGGGGTTCCCGATATTTCCCGGGCGCTGGTTAAGGTACAAATCTGTAAATGAAGGGATGCGCTGACTAGAGCCTACATTAAAGGCCAGCTTCCATTTGGGGGCAAATAAGTAAGCGGCATCCAAACCTGGAAAAGCCTGCCAACCATACTGTGTATTATAGTTTACATAGGTACCGATATTTAAAAGCAGATTTTTGAGCGCTTCGGTTTTATACTCTACATAAGCGCCATGGTTATACCTTTCCCTATCGCCAATATTGGTACTGTTAATATCTTCTGAACGGCTTTCTACGCCAAAACCAAAATCGCCGATGGCAGAGTGCAAAGTGCTGTTTAGCTCGGCCGACCATACCCCAGTTTGATGTAACGACCTGGCCTTGGTTAAGTCATTGCGATAATAGCGGTAATCGTCCCAGTTGTAGCGGGCACTGATGCGAGGACGCAGGCTAAAGTTTTTGCTTAACTGATGTGATGAACCTACGGCGAGCAAAGCGGTTTCCACAATTTCAAAAGCCTCTTTATCGCCCGGTGCAGCATAGTAACCGCTAGCGCCAAAAGCATTGTTGAGGTAGCCGCCCATCAAATTCAACTTATTATTTTCATTGAAATCGATATTCCCTTGATAAAAGAACTTATGGTCGTAAGTACTGCTGTTGTAACGTTGTCCGTTGTAATCGGTAACGCCAAAGCCCACCAAATGCCTACTATTTTTGCCTGCCATATTAATGGCCACTTGCGCCGCTGCTCCACCATAAATGCCACTGCCATCACCCACGGCCTTATCTTTAAAAGAAGAACCTGCTTGAAGGTTTACCTCGATAGCCGATTGTTTATCGGCCTTGGTAACGATGTTGATGGCTCCGGTTAAAGCGTTGATCCCGTACACCCTTGCCGCAGGGCCTTTTAATACTTCTATACGTTCAATGGCCGACAGTGGCACTGGAATGTTCATGGAGTGATGGGCCGTTTGAACATCGGAAATTTTCACGCCGTTCAGTAAAATGAGGGTCTGCTCAAAACTACCGCCGTCTATACTGATATCCGCCTGCGTGCCAAAGGGGCCACGTTGGCGCACATCTGCTCCGGCAATAAAGCTCAATACCTCGTTGATAGATTTTACGGGCATTTGGGCAATTTGTTCTTTGGTAATCAGCTGAATGTTACGAGCCTGCTTAGAAAAAGGGCTTTGCAACCTGTTTTCGGAAATGATGATTTCATTTAGCTTGGTGGTATCTTGCTTAACCTGCTGGGCTACGGCAAAGGAAAACGAGAGTGTTAACGTAAGTAGAAGGTATTTACTCATGATTTGATAATTGTTTGGGTTGTTAAATTGGCGCCTGGTGTTAGTTACTGATCTTTGAACTTCCAATGCTGGCCATCTAAATTTCTCCGCAAAACTCGTATCTTTCCGGAACATTAAAGTAGTCCAGTTTTAAGAATATGAATAGTCCGGTTAAAATTCCCTTTCTAAGTTTTATACAATTGGACCGTAAAGCCAAAACTCCCATCTTTTTACAGTTGGCACAACAACTTATCAATGCCATACAAAGGGGATATTTAATGCCTGGAAGTAAAATGCCTGGCAGCCGTACCCTGAGCGAACTCCTGCAATTGCACCGCAAAACGGTTATTGCCGCCTATGAAGACTTGCACCACCAAGGCTGGATAGCCATACACCCCAACAAAGGTGCCTATGTGATGGACAACAAAACCAAAAGTGAACGGCCTTACGATGCTTTGGTTTCCTTGGCGCATTATCCGGCTCAAACAGGGTATGCCTTTAAGCAATCGAGTATTTTGGATGATCCTTTTGAACAAACGGCCTGCAACTATCAATTTAACGATGGGGTGCCTGACATACGCCTCACCCAAATACATTACCTTTCTGGACTTTACAGTGCTTCCATGAAGCGAAAAAACATCCACCAGAAAATGGCGGGAAACAGTTTGCAGGACGGTCTATATTTCAAAGAGCAGCTCAGTAATTACCTGAACAGTTCCCGCGGCCTGCACATTGCCAAAAACAACTTGTTAATTACACGTAGCACCGAAATGAGCCTTTATATTATTGCGCAGCTTTTAATTGCGCAGGGCGATACGGTTTGGGTTGGGGAGCTGGGCTTATTTACCGCTAACATGATTTTCCATAAAGCTGGCGCTAACCTTAAAACCTTACCTGTTGACGAAAATGGTATTGATGTAGATTATTTGGCCGAAAAACTGAAAACTACCCCAGTGCGCATGGTGTATATTACCCCCCACCACCACTACCCTACTACCGTAACCTTAAGTGCACCACGAAGGGTGAAACTGCTTCAATTGGCACAGGAACATGGTTTCATTATTGTTGAGGATGATTATGACTACGATTTCCAATACGACAAAAGCACGGTTATGCCCCTGGCCAGCGCTGATTTGGCCGGAATGGTAATTTACGTTGGTTCATTTGGCAAATCGTTGGCACCTTCCTTTAGCACTGGCTTTGTGGTGGCGCCCCAAAACCTGATCAACGAAATGCAGAAATATATGGGCATTTTAGACCGGCACGGAGATTTGGTGATGGAGCAGGTTTTAGCAGAAATGATTGCCGAGGGTGATATCCACCGCCATTTGAAGAAATCGCTAAAGGTTTATCAAGAGCGAAGAAATCATTGCTGCATGCTACTGGCCCAACATTTTGGGCATCAGCTTTCATTTGCTGTACCTAGCGGTGGCCTGGCCGTTTGGGCCCAATGGAATATCCCCGTTTCTTTATGGAAACTGGCCAAAGATTGTAGGACCAAAGATTTGTTCATTCCAAAGAACATTCTTTATCAAAACAAAAATTTGATTGCCATGCGCATTGGTTTCGGGCACCTTACTACTGATGAAATGCAAAGGAGTTTGGAAATTATGAGCGGTTGTTTGGTTCAATAGTCCGTTGGTGTGCACTAGCCCGTTATCTCGACGGCAACGGAGAGATCTAAGCGAATTAACAATATAAAATAACCGGCTAACAACATCGATTTCCCCAAAAACATTCTCCAAAAATTGCGGGTTTAAGATAAAAATCAGAATATCGTAATTTGATACACGTACAAATCATGAACAGCTTTAAAAACCTCTCTTTTTCCCTAAACATGTTTGCATACATTAGTGCGCAGTATTATGCATTAACACGCCTTTGTTATTGGCTTTTTAATAAGGTTGATCTTATCTATACCGAAATGAGCGATTTCAAATTCTATGCTTTGTTGATCATCGCCGGGTTAATTGCTGTTTCGGTTTTGGATGTCATTATTGTGCGCATCTCTTTTTTCTGTATTTTAAAAATTAACAAAACCCTGCCCGATTTACGGTACGCTGTACTATTCACCAAGATTTATTCCGTGGGTTTCTGTGCTTTTTTATTAATGTTTTTATTTAGCGACACAGATAGTATGAAAAAGATGGTGGTGTTCCTATCCATGGCCATCGTGTTAATTAGGGTGGCTTATCTCAACATCATGATCACCAAAACAGACCTGGAGATTAAATACCATGCTATAAAATTGGGAATAAGTGAACAGGAAATAAGAAAGCTGGTTAAGCAAGCAAGACAGGATAGGAAAAGAAGCGATTTAATCATTAGGAATATCAAGAACAAAGTTCACGAGATAAGCAAAAAAGATATAGATTTTTAGCGCCCGTTGGGTTTGCTGCGAGTACCAACCGTACATGAATTGGCGGCCAAAAAGGCACCTAAATAGTACAAAAGGTTTTGCCCGCTAAACGGGATAGCAGCGAAAATCCTTTTTGTTTTTGGGTTTAGGCCTGGGGCACAAAAAGATTGCAGCGTATAGCCCGGCTTGCGCAAATAGTTGCACGCAATTGCTTTTCTAAAAATCAAACTCCACAAACTTCCCTACATCGGCGTTATGGCTTAGGACTTTCCAAAATAAATGGCATCTTTGCACAAACAAAATTTTTAGCATGTCAGACGAAAAAATAATCTTTTCAATGGCGGGAGTGAGCAAGATCTATCCGCCACAAAAACAGGTTTTAAAAAATATATACTTATCCTTTTTTTACGGAGCAAAAATTGGCGTTGTAGGTTTGAACGGTTCGGGTAAATCATCCCTATTAAAAATCATTGCTGGCTTAGATAAATCGATCCAGGGCGAGGTGGTGTTTTCTCCGGGCTATTCTGTAGGCTATTTGGCACAGGAGCCAGAGTTAGACCCCGAAAAAACCGTACGTGAAGTAGTGGAAGAAGGTGTGGCCGAAATTACCGCCATCCTTAAGGAATACGAAGAAATTAACGAGGCATTTGGACTAGAAGAAAACTACTCGGATGCCGATAAAATGGACAAGCTGATGCAACGCCAGGGCGAGCTGCAAGATAAAATTGATGCTTCCAACGCCTGGGAACTGGACAATAAGCTTGAGCGTGCCATGGATGCCCTGCGCTGCCCTGATCCCGACACTAAAATCAGTGTACTATCGGGAGGTGAGCGCCGTCGCGTGGCCATGTGCCGTTTGCTGCTGCAATCGCCAGATGTTTTGTTGCTGGATGAGCCTACCAACCACTTGGATGCCGAAAGTATCGACTGGTTGGAGCAGTTCCTGCAAAACTATGAGGGAACGGTAATTGCCGTAACCCACGACAGATACTTCCTAGATAATGTTGCAGGCTGGATTTTAGAACTTGACCGTGGCGAAGGTATTCCATGGAAAGGCAACTACTCCTCATGGCTTGACCAAAAAGCAAAACGTTTAGCACAAGAAGAAAAAACCGAAAGCAAACGCCAAAAAGCATTGGAACGTGAGCTAGAATGGGTTCGTATGGCCCCCAAGGCACGTCATGCCAAATCAAAAGCACGTTTATCCAACTACGACAAACTGGCTAGCGAAGACGGCAGAGAACGCGAAGAAAAATTAGAATTGTTCATCCCAGCGGGGCCGCGTTTAGGCAATGTTGTCATCGAAGCCAACAATATTTCCAAAGCTTACGATGGCAAATTGTTGTTCGAAGACCTGAGCTTTTCCCTACCGCCAGCGGGCATTGTGGGCATTATTGGCCCAAATGGTGCAGGTAAAACTACCTTGTTCCGTTTAATTACCGGCCAGGAGCAGCCCGATAGCGGTGATTTTAAAGTAGGCGAAACCGTAAAATTGGGCTATGTAGACCAAATGCACAACGACCTTAACCCCGATAAAACGGTTTACGAAAACATTACCGACGGGCTGGACAACATGCTGTTGGGCAACAAACAGGTCAACTCCAGAGCCTACGTTTCTAAATTCAACTTTAACGGTGCCGACCAGCAAAAGAAAGTTGGCGTATTATCAGGTGGCGAGCGCAACCGTGTCCACTTGGCCATTACCCTGAAAGAAGGTGCCAATGTGTTGCTGCTGGATGAGCCTACCAACGATATCGACGTAAATACCCTGCGTGCTTTGGAAGAAGCCTTGGAAAACTTTGGCGGCTGCGCCGTGGTGATTTCGCACGACAGGTGGTTTTTAGACCGTATCTGTACGCACATTTTAGCTTTCGAAGGCGATTCGCAAGTGTATTTCTTTGAAGGCAACTACTCTGATTATGAGGAGAACCGTAAAAAACGTTTAGGTGACGTAACCCCTAAAAGGATCCGATATAAAAAACTGGGATAAACCACTCACCAAGGCGCCTTTTCAAGGGCGCCTTTTTGCTGCATTAAATATTTTAGGCATTTTACATTATTTGAAGCGCAAAACTCCAGCAAAGCACTCCCGGTAGTCCCGCCATCCATTACAAGTCCGCACTCGCTACGCTCCCTTGCGGGCTTTCCATTACTGTCGGGGCTATCCCCCAGGGCCAACCTCATGAGCCTGCACACCGCTTTAAAACCAAGCAGGTTTGCACAGATTTTTGTTTACGTAATTAACAAATAAGCTGTACTTTTACAAAAAAACAAATCTATGGACAGCCTGTACTTCGATTTCAACCAGATCTTATCTACCTCCATGATTTTATTTGCCATTATTGATATTTTGGGCTCCATCCCGGTGATCATATCATTGCGCAAAAAAGCAGGGCATATCCAATCTGAAAAAGCAACCATTGTGGCCACGGCCATCATGATCCTATTTCTTTTTGGCGGCAAAGCAGTATTGAGCATTATCGGTGTAGATGTGCAGTCGTTTGCCATAGCAGGTTCGCTGGTAATTTTCTTTATTGCCATGGAAATGGTTTTGGGCATCCACTTTTTTAGGGACGATGCGCCCGAAACCGTGTCTATTGTGCCATTGGCATTCCCTTTAATTGCCGGTGCAGGCTCACTAACCACCTTGCTATCGCTAAAAACCGAATACCGCACAGAAAATATTTTGGTAGGCATTATCCTTAACATGGTATTTGTATATTTTGTACTTAAAAATACCGCAAGGCTCGAAAAACTTTTAGGAAAAACCGGATTAAACGTATTGAGAAAAAGTTTCGGGGTAATTTTGCTGGCCATTGCCATTAAGCTTTTCAGAACCAATACCGGACTATAGCTTCTTCCAGCCATTGTTTACCAAACAATGGCGAAAATAAACCACTACATGAACAATTGTATCCAAATTAAAATTTCCCTGGCACTATTTGCGGTTTTTATCCTGAACACGGATTGTTTGGCGCAGCAAAGCGATGATCGCCTGCTATGGAATGGCAATTACCAACTTACCGTTAGTGATTTTGGGATAAAAACAAATTCCCTCGAAAATTCTAGTTCCTTTGCACAGTTTTCGTTGGATTATCAGTTAAATGGATTTGATTTCATGGCCCGAAATTTCAACAAGAAAGTTCGCAATTACCTCATTAGGTCTGCTTCATGGATAGACACCTCGGCCAATATACCACAGTCGCTCCGTTACCAACAAACGCTTTTCAACATCAGTGAAATTTATACCAGGCAATTCCGAAAAGCTTTGCGAGAAAACCGCAAAAAAATCATTATGGGAACGCAAATTGCCGAGGAATTAAATCAGAATATAATGGCCGAATTCTCTAAAAGAAGAATGGATTACATTAGGGAAACAGATTATGGAAAAAATGAGATCAAACAAAAAGAATGGGAAGCGCTAATTCAAAAGGAAATTGCTGCATTAAACAACTTTGCCTTTGATAGGTAATGGTTTCCATCATCAAAGCCAACAGCGCGTTTGCACTAGGTACAACGAATAAATATGTGGTGCGTGTAACATTAAATCTGTATATTTATCTAATAAGAAAACCCAGTAGATGAACTTATTTGAACAATTTACGGTTTATATTGGCGCTTTGGCCATTTTGCTTGAAGCCATCAGCTACTTGCGTGGCAAACTAAAGGGCAAGCATTAGCTTATCGAAACTATTTAACGCAAATAATGTCACCGCTTCGCGGTTTTATCAAATCTGTTTTTTTATCCTGTGCCAGTCCTCCGCAATGAATGGTGGCTAACAATCTCCTCTTGAGCACCACACTACAGCATCAAAATGGTGAAATGATTATCGCCCCATTAAACAATGCGCCCAAAACCCTGAAAGGGTGGCACAAGCATGGATGTATCCCCGTTAATAAGATTACGGAAAAGGCAAGCCAATTAATATTGCCATAACAACATGAAGGTGGCGGGCCTGCAATTAGGAATCAGCCCTGATCATCCGTTTTGACCAATCTGGCCACAAACATGCTATCCGCTTTGTCACGGTACCCGCTAATCAGTTCTTGGCTTTCCAGTTTTAAGGGGAAGTTTTCTAATAAATGGGCAACTACTTCTTCATTTTCTTCCTTAAATACTGAACAAGTCATGTAAATTAGCGGTTTGCCCGGCTTCAGGTATTTCACTACATTTTCGGCAATGGCCTTTTGTAACTTGGCGTAGTTGGACACTTTATGCTCCTCAAAAAAATAAAGCATTTCAGGTGTACGGCCCCAAGTACCTGCACCTGAGCAGGGTGCATCCAGCAAAACCCCATCAAATTCATAATGGTGTAAGATCTGGTCATTGTTCTGCAACAGATCAATCACCTTTTTCTGGTAATCCTTAATTCCAGCCAATTGAAAACGCTCCTGCAAATTTCCCAAGCTGGTTTCCCGCACATCGCTTACCAGCAATTTCACCTTTGGCTCCAAGCTGTGTATCAATAAGGATTTACCTCCCGATGCGGCACAGCAATCCCACCAATATTCATAGGGCTTAGGCTCAAAGTAATTTCCCGTTTTTTGCGACGAGAAATCCTGTACCTGATACAAGCGGGCATCTTCAATCACCTGCTCCAGCTTGGTTCCATTGGGTAAGGCTAAGGTAGTTTCAGAAAGTTCTTTCACCATTACTCCCGCATTTTCCAATTTAGCTTTAATGGTGGGTAAATGAGTTTCTTTTACACGGATGAACAGATCAGGCTGTGTAAATAGCGAAAGTAAAAACTGGTGCGTGTCAATCCCCTCCGACAGTTGTTTATTAAAAGGGAAAACATCCTTTAGCTGAAAAGATGGAAACTGTGCTTTAACAATAGCAAGCTTATTTTCAATTGGGGCCGCAATTTGAGTTGCCGCGGCGGGAAAAGCATGTTCGGTAATCAAACTGAGCTCATTGTTGCACAAAAAATCCGCTACCGCCAACCGCTCTATTGTGGGCACGTCCAACAGTGCTTTTCCCAACCTAAAGTAGCTGTAAATATACCTACTGGCCCACCTCCTATCCGATGAACCCATCTGTTTGTGCTGCTTAAAATAAACGATCAAATGGCGGTGCAGGGGCAACTTGCCATCGTAACTTGCTAAAACCTGCTCAAACGCACGGATATGATGATGTACTTTCATGAATAGTTGGTTTTTAGTTGTGGTTCATTAGCTCATTAGTCCATTTGGGACAGATAACTGGCAACCGCCGGTAACTTATTCCCAATTACTAACCGCTAGTTGCTAGCTCCTAATCTATTTGGCTCAATGATGTATTCCTGTACTGCAACAGCATCAAATGTTTGTTATAATAACCATATTCGGCATCATAGCCAAAATCAAAATCATTGTGCAGCCCTTTATAGTTTTCCTTCACTAAAAAATCGAGATAGTTTAGGCCATGTTTAGCCATTAGTTTTCCGAAATAATAACCGGTATCAAATCCTTTAAAAGCATATTCGGTAGGCTCAAATTCGTATTTGGCTCTGTAAGCTTTGATAAAATTTACCACTGGTTGGCTTTTATAGTCGATATAGTAAGAAGTAGTCAATACCGTTTGCAGATACTGTAACTGCTCGATATTGTAGGTTTGTTTAACCCAGTTTGGGTGTCCAAACAATTGGATGGGATAACCCGCTACATTTTTCAATCGGTAAAGTTTGGTTAAACTTGGGCTTACAAAACGGGTGTCGTCAGCGCATAATACCACTACATATTTTTTATCTTTAACCATTTTGGTCTCTAAAATATAGGTAGAAGTAAATTCCTGTACCACAAACCCTGGATATTGCTTAGCGAACCGTTTTCTGATGGGTGCAGCAAATTGCTCGTCAGACGATTTTTTGGTGTTGATCAATACTACGATACATTGATCGGCCTTGTACTGTTTGGCGATATAATCAGCAATTTTAACGCCGTGCTGATCAATGTTATTGACTATTGAAATGAGATAAGGATTGTTAAATTCCGCAGGTTTTGATGCCGCCAAAGGCGATACCATAGGCATTTTGTGCGCTTCGGAAAATTGCGCCATGTATTTCACTCCATCAGGAAAAATGGGGCCAATGAGCAAATTGCTAGCCTTTACCGCCTCTTTTTTACTTAAGGCTGCCAGTTGGCTGTTATCGTCCCTGCTATCGAAAACATTTACTTTAAAATTCAATCCTTCATTGGCAGCGGAGTCTATGCCCAACATTAAGCCCTGATAAAAATCAAGTGCCATATCGGCCTTGCCAATTTGAGCTTTGGTAACCGTTTTTAAATTGAACTGGTTAAGCTGAAAGGGGATAAAAACACTGATGTTGCCCTGCGTAAACTTGGCAACTGGCTTTTGTTCAACTGGTTTAGCCGGGGCTGTGGCCACCGGCTTAGTTATTTTAGGCGAACAGCTCGCCAATACTGCAATAAAAGTTAGGAAATATAACCCCAGGTTTTTTTTAGCCACATAGCCATACCGAACTGTTTTAAAGAACATTTTTATTTTGTTAAACACCTCAAGGTGATGATGTGGTTTGGATTTAAATCCTAAAAGCTTATTCCCATTCAATAGTTGCTGGCGGTTTCGAACTAATATCATACACAACTCGGTTAATTCCTTTTACTTTATTGATAATTTCATTGGATATTTTAGCGAGCACTGGGTAAGGCAAATGGCACCAATCAGCGGTCATCCCATCTAAAGATTCAACAGCTCTTAAAGCAATTACATTTTCGTAGGTACGTTCATCGCCCATTACCCCTACCGAACGTACCGGTAAAAAGATGGCTCCTGCCTGCCAAATTTGGTCATACAAACCAGCATCTTTCAAGTTTTGGATATAGATATGGTCTGCCTCCTGTAATATCGCAATTTTCTCAGCAGTAACCTCTCCTATGATACGGATTCCTAAGCCTGGGCCCGGGAACGGGTGCCTGCCTAAGATAAACGATTCTAAGCCCAAAGTGTTTCCTACCCTACGTACTTCATCTTTAAACAAAGTTTTTAACGGCTCTACTACTTTAAGTTTCATAAAGTCGGGCAAGCCGCCTACGTTATGGTGCGATTTGATGGTTGCCGATGGGCCTTTAACAGAAACCGACTCGATCACGTCAGGGTAGATGGTACCTTGAGCCAGCCATTTTACATCCTGTATTTGGTGCGCTTCATCATCGAATACCTCAATAAATACACGACCAATAATTTTACGTTTCTTTTCTGGGTCTTCTACACCTGCTAGTGCGCTTAAAAACCTGTCTTTAGCATCAACACCTTTAATATTCAAGCCAAAGTCCTTGTATTGCTCTAGTACATTTTCGTATTCGTTTTTACGCAATAA
Source organism: Pedobacter nanyangensis (assembly GCF_003313505.1). Lineage (GTDB taxonomy): Bacteria > Bacteroidota > Bacteroidia > Sphingobacteriales > Sphingobacteriaceae > Pedobacter > Pedobacter nanyangensis. Next base: position 98,789 of record NZ_QMHO01000004.1, read on the forward strand.
ACCATTATCCACAAAAATGCAGTGAAGGTTTCTACCAATGGCTTTGTGCAACAATACCGCAGCTACACTGCTATCTACCCCGCCCGAAAGAGCCAAAACAACTTTATCATTGCCCAATTGAGCTTTCAACTCGGCGATAGTGGTTTCTACAAAAGCATCCGAAGTCCAATCTTGCGCACATCCACAAATACCTACCAGGAAATTATTCAACAAGGTTTTTCCATCAATGCTGTGGGTCACCTCTGGATGGAACTGGATGGCGTAGGTTTCTTCGCCCTTTACCTGATAGCCGGCTACCTTTACTTCTGGGGTACTGGCAATAATTTCGAAATGCTCAGGCACCTGGGTAATTGAATCACCGTGGCTCATCCACACTTGCGAGTCTATCAAAATACCTTTAAACAAAGGGTTTTCGTTATTTACGAAACTTAAATTAGCCCTACCATATTCTCTGGTGGCTGATGCTTCAACATTTCCTCCGCTTTGTTGCGCTATAAATTGTGCTCCATAACAAACCGCCAATAATGGGTAGCCTTTAAACAGGTTCAAGTCTACAAATGGCGCATCTTCTTGGCGTACCGAGAATGGGCTACCAGAAAGGATTACTCCTTTAACTGTAGGATCTAGTTCTGGAATGTGGTTAAATGGATGAATTTCGCAGTACACATTTAGTTCGCGGACACGACGTGCAATTAGCTGTGTAAATTGCGAACCAAAATCGAGGATAATGATTTTTTCTAGCATGCGCAAAGGTAAGGAAATTTACGATTTTAGAGGTACGATTTTAGTAGATATTAGTATTTAGATGCAAGTGCCCCATATTTACCTAGCATTTACTTTTTTGAGGAGCAGTTTTAGTTTTGGAATATTTAAGCATCATCTCCTTGTTAGATCTCTCCGTTGCGGCCGAGATGATGGTTTAGTGCACACCAATGAGCTATTTGAACCGATGAACCAGCCAAATAACTACAACGGCAATGTAAAACAAAAAGTAGTACCTCCAGTTGGATTATTTTGGTACCAGATTTCCCCTCCGTGTGCGGTAATGATCTGTTTACAAATGGAAAGCCCTAATCCATAAGATTTTTCACCTTTAGTACCAAAGCGCTTAGCTGGTGTAAATAGCTGGAAAACATCTTTCCCTATTTTATCGGGGATACCGATACCTTGATCTATAATGCTCACCAGTATCTCTTTTTGACCTTTGGCCAACCTAATTTTTATTTCCTTTCCCATTTCACTGAACTTGATGGCGTTGCTAATCAAATTGCCCACCACCCTTTCTATTTTTTGCCCGTACACATTGATGTCCAACTGTTGGATATCGGTTTCCAGATTGATCGTCTGTTTCTTTTCGTCAGCTCTGTATTTGGTTAGGGTTATGGCATTTCTTACAACCGCCACCAGATCCTGTTTCTTCTTTTTCTGCGAAATATCCAAGCCTTCTTTATTTTCTGCAGCTTCGATAATATCGTCTATGAGGTGCAGGGGTTGCTACAGGCACCATCTATCAACTTAAGTTTATCCATGTTAACGTGGTCCACGTCCTCCAAAATCATCAATTTGGTTAAACTAGAAATACCCACCACGGGGTTTCTTAAATCATGAGCAACGGCCCTTAAAATGGTATCCTTTTCCTGATCACTCAGCCCTAATTTGACTAAGGCTTCCTGTAGTTTGTCTTTCTGTCGGGAAATTTCATTGTTGAGTGTGGTAAGCTGTTTTACGTTGCGTTTAGATTTTCGCCAGTAGCTATAAATCAACACTACAATGGAAACAGCCATGCAAATGAACAATAACGTAATGTAGAGGTAGCGCTGCAGTATTTCGGCTTCTCTTTTCAGGTTGGATATCTCATTCTCATTGTTCAAATTACGGAAACGTTCATCAATATTGGTGGATTTAATCTTGTCCAGTTCCTTTTGCAAGGAATCTGTTAAGTTAGTGTAACGGTACAAATGATCAAAAGCTTGCCGGCTTTGGCCTACACTACTCAGATACTTGGCATTTAAGAGGTGGAAGGCTTGAAGAAAATCAGGCATTTTAAGCCTTTTACTATCTTTCGCTAAAATTTGGAGATATTTAAATGCCGAATCGGTTTTACTGGTTTCTAAATAAACTTTGATCAATTTTATTTTTGCGGTAACCGCATCTACGGTATCGTATCTCGGCTGAGCGTTAATGGCTATGCTCTGTTTCAATAGTTTTTCAGCTTCTTCAAACTTTTTTTGCAGCAGCAGTTCGCCGCCCATATTTCCGTAAATTACGCCTCTTGCAGATTTATAGTACCAATTTCTACTGGGAACGGTATCATTTTTTTCTACAAACACCAATGCTTTTTGATAGAAAACCAAAGCGCTATCCGCATTGTTTAATCGGGAGTAGCACAGGGCAATATTATTGAACAGTTCCTGTTGCTTATAAACCTCCTGAAAGTTCTGTTTACAGGTACGCACTTCTACCAAGGTTTCCTTAAAGTAGTGGATAGCTTCCTTAAATTTTGATTGCTTATACAAAATCATCGCAATGCGATAGCTATAGTTGCTATTGGCGCATTGATCAATGATAACTGGTTGCAGTTTTTTGGCCAGAAAGTAGTTTTTATAGGCCTCCTCATAGGCCCCGAGCCTGAACAGGACATCGCCTTTGCAATAATAGGCCGCAGCAAGCTCCTTAATGTATTTCTTTTTGTCTTTGGTGGCCTCAATTACATTAAGCATGCTATCGGTATAGGGCAAGGCCTTCTCATATTTCCTGCCAAAGAAATAGTAGAAGTAAAAGGCGTTATAAATATCAAATCTGGATTTTGCGGGAAGCTTTACATCACCATCAAGTGCTTCCTTTAGGGTTTGCAGGGCCTTAGTTTTAACTTTTTCATCGTTATACCCCCATGACGTTTTATTTGCCACAGAGTCTATCAGATGATTAAGCTCTTTATGGGGGGTATCCTTGCAAGAAGCAAAAACAATTAAAAGGATAGGCAACCAAAAGAGCTTACTACGGGGTAATTTTTTAGATGGTATGATTTGCACATTCGAAAATAGCAAAATTAATGACCATTCAAAAGGGTGGTTTTAACGCCAAATCTGTTCAGAAAATCAACACCTTCATCGCTGGCCAAGCCTTTATAGGCGGCATAGGAATCTCTATAAAAAACTTCTTTAATACCCGAAGACAAGATTAGTCTGGCACAGGCAATGCATGGAGACAGGGTAGTGTACAAAGTGGCGCCTTCAATTTTGGAACCATTTTTAACCGCATAAAGGATGGCATTTTCTTCGGCGTGCAAAGCGAGGGAGCAGCTTCCCTTACTGTCCCTATCACAGCCCGTTTCAGGCCATTCTTCATCGCAATTGTGTGTACCTGGCGGCGGTCCGTTGTAACCTATGGAGATGATACGGGTATCTTTAGTAAGCACCGCTCCTACATGGGCCCTCACACAGTGTGAACGTCCAGCCAGATCCGATGCTAAGTTCATATATATCTCGTTAAATGATTTTGCCATGGGTCAATGAAAATGAAAATCTCCCTAACGATACGCCAGAGAGATTTCAAAATTAACATTTTTTAATGATTATTAAATGGCCGTTAACGTTTAGCATTACCTGCTTTATGACCTTTTGAAGCAAAATAAATGATATACAAATAGCCTGGAACCATGGCATATAAAAACGCATGTTGAAAGTCAATATGCAATTTGTCTTTCATGAAACCGTAAACCAATGGCCAAACTGCACCGCCAGCGATACCCATGATCATGATGGCAGAGCCTGTTTTGGTAAATTTGCCCAATCCTTTAATGCCCAACGGAAAAATTGCCGGCCACATCAAAGAATTGGCTAAGCCTAACAGGGCTACAAACCAAAATGAAATTACACCCGTAGTAAAAACCGACAGAAGGGTAAATAAGATCCCTACGGAAGTACATACCCTAAGCGCTGCCTGCTGGCTAATAAACCTTGGTATGGTGATGATACCGATAAGATATCCCACTAGCATAAATCCTAAGGTAAAGGCCGTTGCGTTATCTCTAAAAACGGTAGGAACCGTTCCCAATTCCCTGGCATAGGTGCCGATGATATCTCCCGCCATTACTTCTACCGCTACACAAAAAAAGATGGCAAGTGCGCCCAAAAACAAATGCGGATAGTCAAATATCGATTTTTTAGAAGCTTGGCCATTTGCCTCTGCGGCCTCTTCTTTCTCCATATTTACCTCTGGAAGCTTCACAAACTTAAGTACTATGGCAAATAACCCTAACACTATGGCCAAAGCAATATATGGTGCATGGAGTTGTTGCAGCAAATCGTTTAAAATGGTTTGCTTTTCTGTTTCCGAAACTGCTTGTGCTAGTTTTGCTTCGGCCTCATTGGCACCTTTTAGCAACAAAGTGCTTAAAATGATAGGTGCGGTAATACCTGCGGTTTTATTACAAAAGCCGGCAATGGATATACGTTGTGCCGCACTATCAATTGGTCCGATAATACTAAGGTAGGGATTAACGGCTGTTTGCAGCAAGGCCATTCCGGAACCTTGCACAAAAATTGCCGTTAAGAAAAGAACGTAGCTGCTTTTTTCAGCGGCGGGAATAAATAACAAAGAACCTACTCCCAAAATGACCAAACTGGCTACCAACCCGTTATGGAAACCAATTTTTTTCAGGATCCACGAACTTGGGATAGCAAGAAAAAAGTAAGCAATATAAGATGCAAACGTTACTAAATAAGCTTGTAAATCAGTTTCTAGGTCAAAGGCTTTTTTTGCAAATGGAATTAACGAGCCGTTAGCCCAGGTAACAAAGCCCAGAATAAAAAACAAAGCGCAACAAATTACCATTGGGCCAAATGCCGTTCTGTTTTGGGGTTGGTTTGAATTCATTATTTCAGTTTGGTTTAATTTTCGTCTAACTTAAGCAAAAGCACTAGCATTTTAAATATTTTTAATAATTAAAAAGTCGCAAACGTTTGTGTAGGGTGCAAAAAAAGAGCCCCGCACGTGCGGGGCTCTTCGTTATAAAATGCTTTAAGCTTAATGGCCGCCCGAAACTTTTTGGTCGAAATTGATGCCCTGTGCTTTTAAGATTGCACTTGCTCTTAGGGCATAAAACACCAAATAAGCGAAGCATAAAATACCTACTACATAGCTGTATTGGATCCCGATCATTTCGGCTACCAAACCTTGTAATGGACTAATGATAGCGCCGCCCATAATCATCATGATCAGGTAGCTACTTCCCTGACTGGTGTTTTTTCCTAAGCCACTTACCGCTAGCGTAAAGATACACGGCCACAAGGTACTACAGAACAAGCCTACACTGGTAAAAGCATAAACACTCACCATGCCGCTGGTGAACATTCCTGTTAATAAAGCTAAAACACCTATTAAAGAGAAAATCAACAACATTCTGGCCGGATTGCCCTTACTTAAAATATCTGCTACAATTAACACCAGAATGATCAAGCCGTATACGTAAAAAGGCGCCAAATCATGGTTAAAAAATGCATTAACGGCCAAAAACACACCAAAAGCCAAGTATGGGGCCACAAATCTTAAAATTTTCCTTAATTGGACTTTATCCGTAAAGGCCTCAACTGCCCCGGTCCACCTACCAATCATCATGCTGGCCCAGTACAAAGAGATATAAGGCGCAACTTGCCCGGTGGTAAACCCTAAATGTTTAATCATATACTCGGGTAAATTACTGGCCGTGGACACCTCTACCCCCACGTAAACGAAGATAGCGATCATCCCCAAAACCAACTGAGGGTATTTAAGTGCAGAGCTTTTACCTCCGGAAACTTCTGTTTCAGCCTCTGCAATGGCAGGCTTATCAGGCAGCGGCGAAAACTTAAGGAAAATGGCTACCACTAAAAAGGCTGCCCCTAATACCAAATATGGTATTTTAACGCTCTGAACATCCAAGGTATTGCTGGCGTGCACCGCTGAGCCAAAAATGGCAATATTAACAATTAGCGGGCCTATTGTAGTGCCTAAATTATTAATACCGCCTGCCAGAGTTAAACGTTGTGATCCGGTGCTTACCGGGCCCAAAGCAATGGCTAAAGGATTGGCCACGGTTTGTTGTAACGAAAAACCCAAAGCCACAATGAACAACCCAGACAGCATTAATGGAAAAGAACCTGAATTTGCTGCCGGGTAAAATAACAAGGTACCCACAGCGGAAATGCTTAAGCCTAGGGCCAAGCTATTTTTATATCCTATTTTGTTGATCAAATCTGTTTTCATGACTGCCGAAATACCGATGTAGATCAATGAGCCTACGGTATAGGCGATATAGAAAGCAAAGGAGACCAATTGACTTTCAAATTGCGATAATTTAAATGCTTCTTTGAAAACGGGGATGAGTATATCGTTACTCGCCGCTACGAAGCCCCAAAAGAAAAACACAGTTACTAAGGGGATAAACTGCGCCCAATTGGTTTTTACATGCTGTTCCATATTTGGTTAAAATTTAAGGTTTGAAAAAATTTGCGCTAAACATAGCTATTTTTTTTCAAAGTGTACTTAGTACACTTTGAAAAAAAAGCCATCGATTTGTGTGGCGATCTTCGCCAGAAAGCCTGTTTTCTGGAAATGCAAAAAAAACACAAATTGGATAAAAAACAGCAACCGTTTTTATGCGTAGATTTTGAAGAAGAGATCGCTCCCTGCCATGATATCAAAGGAACTGCACCCTCACCATTCATATACTTCTGCTATTGAAGTTAAAGAGTTTATAAATAAAAATTGGCCTTTTAGCTGTGAAAATTGCATATTAGCAGAAATTACAGGAACAATAAATGTTTGAGGCAATCATTTTGGGTATTGGGGCGGGTCTGATTTCATCTTTTGTAACGGGCCCCGTGTTCTTTGCCATGATTAAAACCAGTATCGAGCGGGGCTTTAAGGCAGGTTTTTCTTTAGCCTCGGGTGTGATTGTAAGTGATCTTATTTTAATCAGTGTTGTACTTTTTGGTTCCCAATTTTTTAAATACCAGCAAGAGTTTGACAAATATGTGGGCATTATTGGTGGTATTTTTATTGTTGGCGTGGGCATTTATTACCTGTTGTCTAATGTAAAAATCAACTATACCGAAGGCGACCATATTAAGGTAAGCAAGCGGGGCTATATTTTAAAGGGATTTTTAATGTGTATCCTTACTCCTTCTACCTTGATGTTTTGGGTGATTGTAAGTGGCATTATCTCGGTAAAGCTGAATAGCCTTCCCGAAAAGATCCTCTGTTTTTTAATTGCTATGGCGGTACAACTCTCTGTTGATGCCCTCAAAACCTATTATGCCAGCAAACTCCGCTACCGCATTAAGGAAAACACCTTAAAGAAACTCAACAAGGTGGCCGGTGTAATCATCATCGGCTTTGCCATTTGGCTAATTATCAAAACTTATCTGCAGTTTTATTAAGCCTACTCCAAAGCATGGCCAAACAAGTTCGCTTGCTTATTGTTAAACCTAAAACCAATAGCATGATGGAACCTTTCGAAATTAACTTGGTTGGACAGGTATTGACAATACAACCGCGATTGAACGAAACTTACGACGTTTTTGATGGCAACGAAAAATTGGGCGAAGTACATTCTATTTCAGTTAACGGCGGTACACGGTGGACTTCAAAAGAATTGAATGATGATTACGCTGCTCAAATTGGCGAATTGATTGACGAGCACCAACTTTAGTTTTTCTTACTTCTATCTCCAAATAACCTGTTGATAAACTCCTCGGTCATGCGCTCTATCCTACCGGAAATTTCCCCTTCTTTAATGGTTACCAGCACGTTAATCGACACCAATTCTTCTTTCTTCCCTTTGGTAATTGCAGGTTTCCAGCCCCTAAAATCATTCAGTGCCATTACAATTTTATCTGTAACGATATGCCCTTTGGTTTCAGTGTGGCTTAACACGCAGCTCTGCCCCAGCGAATCGACCAATACCTGTACCATAATGCTGCCTTTTAGGTTATTCACGTAAGCTTTTGAGGTCACCTCCTTAAACATTACCGCAAAAGCCGTACTGTCTACCGTGACTTTGGTATCGCCACAATCAAGACAAAAGCGGGAAGTATTGCAGTCCTCGTATTTTTTGGGAAAGATATTTTGGGCAAAAGCACTTGAAAACAGTAACAATAGCGAAAGCGATAAATAGATTTTCTTCATGATCCAAGGAGTTTCAAAGCTAAAAGCGAAGATAAAAATATTTGTGGGTTAAACATTAGGCATATCTTTCTAATGCTATTGCATCTCCTATATGTCTACGTGATTAAACCGAGCAAGTTTACCTTTATTATCATTTTAGTTTCTTCCTTATTTTGCCTTTGAAGTTTTCAGATTTAATCACTGCACCTTCATCGGTAACCATTACGCAACTGTAATCTGGAAATTGACTCAGCATAGCCAATCCTTGTTGCTTACCCAAAACCATGATGGAAGTGCTGAAACCATTGGCCATTTCGGCACTTGGGCCCAACACCGTTACACTGATTAAACCAGTAGCCGGATAACCCGTAACGGGGTTAATGATGTGTGCGTAGCGCTTACCGTTAAACTCTACAAACTTTTCGTAACTACCAGAAGTGGTAATGGCTTCCCTTTTTAAAGCAACAATACCAATGTAACTTTCCTCGTCAAAAGGATTGGTAATTCCCACGTGCCACGATTTGCCATCAGGTTTGGTTCCCCAAGTGGTCATATCTCCTGAAGCGTTCACAATTCCGGCCTTTACCCCTTTGGCTTCCATCAGTTCACGACCTTTATCTGCCGCATAACCTTTGCCCATGGCTCCAAAACCAATTTTCATGCCTTCTAGCTTTAAAAAGATGGTACAGGCAGCACTGTCGAGTTCAATATTTTGATAGCCTACTTTGGCTACTGACTTTTTGATTTCGACATCGCCAGGCATGGTTTTCATTGAACCATCAAATTTCCATATCTTATCCATGGCAGCATAGCTGATATCAAAAGCCCCCTTGGTAATTATTGAAAAATATAAGGTGCGCTTGGTGAGTTCAAAAACTTCACGATCTACTTTTACGGCTTTGATGCCTGCATTACGATTTACCTCTGAAATTTGGGAACTTGACTTCCAGTCGGAAATGAGCTCTTCTATTCGGGACATTTCTGCAATGACTTCGTCAATGTGCTGATCAGCGGTTTGCGGGTCTGCAGCCACAATGCTGATATCGAAACGGCTGCCCATAAGCGTAACTGCTCGTTCCTTTAGCACTTGTGCATTTGCATAAAAGGTGAAGAGAAAGAAGAAGGTAAAGCTTAAGGATTGTCTCGTTATTCTTCCTCGCAATGACTGGCTTATTTTCGTCATTGCGAGTTTACGGAGCAATCTCTTAAAATGATGTATGATCAAAATATTCAAATTAAAACTGATAAATAAACGAATGATTACCCAAGAGATTGTTTCGTCATGCTTACTCGCAATGACGTGCCTATTTTCGTCACTGCGAGTTTACGAAGCAGTCTCTTAAAGTGATGCATAGTCCAAAGATCTAACTTCGTTGTGCTTTCGTTTCTCTGCACTCGAAATGACGACCATAAAGCCAACGCTTAATAACAATCCGTTAGCAACTGGCCCTTTTCTTTATAATACGTTAAACTTTTACCATTTATTTTCACACAAATTTCGTTCAACACCTTCTCTACGTCCTGCTGCATCTGCAAGGATCCACAAATCATGACCACACCGCCATTGCTTAACAAAAGCGCTAAAAAAGAAGCGTCATTGTGGATCAAATCCATCACGTAACAATGGTTTTGTTCTCTTGAAAAAGCAATTTGGTAGTTCTTCAGCTTATGATTATGTATCTGCTGATCGAGAAATAGCTTATGTTGCTTAATCATTTCTGTTTCTTTACGGAAACCTACATATAAATGGTTATCAGCATTTTTACGGCTCTGCAAAATCATTCCCAAAAAAGGCGCAATACCTGTTCCATTGGCAATCATGGCCAAAGGTTTGTTTTTAGGCTGATGGAAAGATTCGTTTGCCACCATTCTGGCCTTAAAAGTATCGCCTACTTTTAAATTGTTCAGATAACTGGATCCTAATCCAGATGGATGGAGTTTTACCACCAATTGTACATTTCCTTGGCACTTCGCTACCGAATATAGGCGTTCCCTGCTATCATTTGCGGGATAAATGGCCAATAAATCGCCAGAAGTAAACTTGGTACGTGTTGGGGTTCTAATGGTGAGGATAAAGGCTTGTTCAGTTGCTGAAACCTCTGTCCGATCCAATACCATCATCTTTTGCAGGCCTTTGGGCTTTTTGGCATACAGCGCTGGCGTAGTGGCCAGTTCAATAGAAGCTTGTTCACTCCATGTTCTTACCCACTGTACAAATTGAATAGGCGACTTATCGTCTACCGTGTGAAGTTCCGTTAGCGGTTTAGCCCAGGCTTGTGCAGCCAATTTTTCGTCAATCTGTTTGGCAAACTCACAAAAATCGGGGTAGGCACGCGAACCAAACCCTATAACCGAGAAATTAACGGGATGCTTTTGTGTGAATTTATCAATCAGTTGCAATGCTTTATTCGCATTTGAAGGTGGATCGCCCAAACCATAAGTGGAAGTAAATACCAAAAGATGTTTCGCTTTAGGGAAAACCTGATATTGGTTCAACTGCGCCAAATAAGATGTTTTTCCTTGGGCAATCAACTGCTCGTGAATAGCATTGGCAAAACGTAAAGTGCTGCCATTTTCAGTGCCTACCAACAGGATAAATTCCGCATCGCTGGTTTTATGCTTGTTCTTGATTTTGGTTGCCCTACGTTTTAAGGTAATGGCAAAGCCCGAATAGATAAAAAACAAAATGTTGAGACAGGCAATGCCCAAAATACCCGCCCAAACCATATTGGTACGGCCGGTATGCAAATCGAGGCTTAAATTTTCAAGCACCAACGTGGTAGGGTATTTTACTTCGCTTAACACCTTACCGCTAAACTGATCAACCATCAGTTCCCGATCGCCCAATTTAAAATTATAGTACTCTTCAGGATCTTCCGCAAAAGGGAATGCTATCTTTTTAACCTCAGCTAGCTTCGTATTTTTGAACAAAGCAAAATCTTCTATTTTTTGCTGAACAGGTGTTTCATTAGGCGCTTTAATTTCTTGATGCTCGGCCTTATGTTCAGGAAAGAGCTGAAACCTTACCATGCACAAATAGGTTCCAGTAAGGGCAATAACCAGCACCGGAATAAGCATTAACCTACCTGTAATGACGTGATAATACTGCGCAAAATATTCCTTTACCACTTTAGTAAAAAACTTGGCTAAACTGCGTTGTCTTTGGATGATTAACGCCACACCAGAAATGGCAATCAATAATAGCAAAAAGGAAACGGCACCTACCATAAGCCTACCTGTCTCCTTTAAAAACATAGAACGATGCAATGCCGTAATCCATTCTATAAAAGCACTTTTTTCGATAGGCTTACCCAGAATTTTACCCGTAGTGGGATCTACATAAGCATCTACCTCGTTACCTTCTCCATCAAAACCTTTTAAGCGAACGAAACCGTTATGATCTACTTCAAGTTCACTAAGCTCAGAGAAGTTTTTTTTGAGCACGGGAATGGTTTGCGCTACGGTAATTTCGTTGAAATTAGCAGCACGGTAAGAAGGCATTTTTTCCTGGATCGCATCAATAGCAAGTATGGCACCGGTAACCGATGCCATGACTAGAAAAAGCGATGAAATTAATGCCAATGCCAAATGGGCGTAGCGCCAAATGGATAGGGTCATTCTTTATTGCGGTTGAACTTTACTAAATCTAATGTATTTGATGTATCCTTTTCCATCGGCTTTGCCTGCTAAAGCTTCTGTAGTTAAGGGAACCTCTACATCTGATAAATAATACTTTTGGTCTTCTACAGATGATTCGAAACGTAGCTTATAGCCTTTGTTTACTACCGCATCATCAATATCCAAATTCACCATGGTTCTGTCGCCACCACCAACAGAGGCACCGGTTTTAGCATCCAACTTTTGGGTTTTAGAGAAAAACTTGAACCACTCTTTAAATCCGTTGTACCATTTTTTGTCCTTACCCATCATGTACAAGGTTTTTTCATACTCTCCTTTGGGATTAATTAAGGAAACCACAATGTATGCGCCTTCACCTGTGTAGGCATTCATTTGCAGCATACATTTATATTTTGAAGTTTGTGCCATGGCTTGTGAAGAGAAACTCAACAACAAACCTAAGACAGCTATTTTAAGAAAAGATTTCATGGATATATCTACAGTATTAGTATTGGGAAGTTAGTTTTTAAGGAAGTCTACAGAAATGTTCTTTTTAGATAGGAATTCATTTTCCGAAGCTAGATCAAAAGCAGTTTCGTCGAATTCTGTTTTCAAGCTTTTATCGGCACCCGAAGCAATCAGATATTTAAGGATTTCGTCGTCTTTTGAAATTAGAGCAGCTCTGTGCAGTACGGTTAAACCTTCTTTGTTTTTGGCATTGATATCGATTTTTAGCGCTGCCAATTTTTTCAATAAACCTAAATCAGCTTTTGCAATGGCGATGTGGTATAAAGTGCTGCCATCTTTTTGAGGACCTTCCACGTTTAGTCCCTTTGATTTTAGCAAGCTTAGTTTCTCTGCAAACTCATCTTTGGCATTGGCACCAGCTTGAGGACCTGCAGGTCTGTAGTTTTGTACCACAAAGTAAGCGAGGTTATGTCCAGCTTGGTCTTCAATTTTTACGTTAGCCCCTTTATTTAGCAAAAAAGCAACCACTTCTGGAGAACCTGTAGCTACCGCCGCTGTTAAGGCAGATTCGCCTCTTTCGTTTACGGCGTTGATGTTTTTAACTTTTGGAGCCAACAATTCTACCACGGCTAAGTTTTTACCGCCAGCAGCATTCATAAGAGGTGTTACTCCTTCTGCATCAGTTTTATTTACATCAACTCCTTTTGCCAGAAAATACTTGATGATTTCCTCTTGATTGGGTTTACGCACAATGGTGTGTAATACATTACCGCTTTTGTTCGCAAAGTTTGGATTAAGTTTAAGCTCCTCTACCAAATATTGATAAGACGCTATTGGTGCAGCAGTACCACGTCCGCCTTGCGACATAAAAATTAAAGCGGCATTGGTAGCTTTCACGCCTTTACCTAATAAGTTCTTCAATACTTCTACATTACCACTTTTAGCCGCATAGTCGAATGCAGTGGCTCCTTCGGCATCTACATCTTTTAAGGAAAGTCCTTTAGAAATCAAGTAGTTGGCAATGGCTAAATCACTATCATTAGCAATACCTAATAACAATAAATTGGCGCCATTTTTATATTTCTTTTTAAGATCAATACCACCTTTTACGAAAGCATCATAAACCGCTACGTTTTTTTGTCCGCCTGATATGGCAAAAACAATAGGTTCACTTCCGTGGCTATCTGGCGTTTGCAGATCTGAACCTTTCGCAATCAAATATTCTACCAGCTCTGCATTGCCTCTTAGCGCTGCCCAATGTAAATAAATACGGCTATCATGCGTAATTTTAGCTACGCCATTCCCTGGTTGTTCTACCAAAAATTTAATGGTTTCAGTAGGCGCATTGTTATTGATGGCCATGGTCGTGGCATCAAAGGCTCTAGGATCTAGCGCCGCTGGATTGTTTCCCTTGGCAATTTCGGCCTTTACTGTTTCTACCGTAGGGTTTTGTTTCCAAAAATCAGCTTGTAACAACGTATTTTTATTTTGTGCCTTTACTGAGCCAAGCCCAAGAACAAATGCGGCAACGAACATTACTTTTTTCATTTTGAAGAATGGGATTATGAATTCGCTTGCGAAATTACTTATTTAGACTAAGTCTACATAATAATCTCGTATTTTTTTTAGTTTTTACGTCGTTATTTTATCCACTATCTAAATAAATGGCCAAAAAATCGCTAAAAATTTCACTTACTGTGGCTCCACGTAATCCTTTGGATTTGTTAAAACATCGCTATGGCGCATTTAGGGCCTTGCTTTTTTCCGCCTCCTAAACGCAATTATTTGAAAAATAACCAATTGTATTTTTTTACACCTTTTAGCAGAAAAATATTTGTTTGGAATATATAAAGTTGTACTTTTGTAGCTCTCAAAAACACGGTGGTTTTAGCTCAGTTGGTTAGAGCGCCTGATTGTGGTTCAGGAGGTCGTGGGTTCGAGCCCCATATTCCACCCAAACGCCTTTCAAGTTATCTTGAAAGGCGTTTTTGTTTATAATAGATTTTCTAGCAGTAGAAAATTTTAGCGTAGCGAAAATTAGTAAGACAAAATTGATTGCTAATTTTATCGAATAATAGCTTAGCTACATAAAATGGATTACGTGCGAGCGTCCAAAAATTGATCGAATTGCCTGTCGGTGGCTGATCTTGCGTTTTATTGATCGCAATGCCGAAATTATCTATGCGCCTTATGGAGAAGTACTGACGAAAGCTGCATAACCTGATGCCATACCTTTGATTTGCCAGGCGTAGAATATTCCCATTATGATGACCGATGCACCTTTGATTACTTTAGCTATTGCGGCCGCTTTAGGACTTGTGATGAAGACATTAGTATAATTTTTTCACCATAATCTATCGGCAAAGATTTCCTTGAGATATAGATGGCGTATTACTTTGGATCGCATCCACATTTATGGAGTTGTTAATTTTTCCTTCCACCCGTAGGCTCAGCTAATGTTATTTGGTGCAGAAGTTTTTGGTTAGGATCAATGACCCAACTTTCCATCTCTCTTTCCGCTACTTTTAGCGATCGTTTGCCAGATCTAAAATCAAGCGTTCTACTTAGCCTAACGCCACTTTTTAGCAGTATTTGTACTTCTAGTTGAAACCATAAGGGTTCGCCTTCCTGTACGATCTCAATCCCAGATTTAATTTTTTGGATTTTCAAATGGGGAATGTGTTTGCTTTTCAGCCACGAGCTTATAAAAGGCTCCATGTCCTTGTTGGCAGCCCTGCTCATTTCCCTCATAAATGCGTGGATGGTATGCTGCTTACTACCGACAAACCCCCTCATTCCTTCTGAAAATTTTTCTTTCCCTAATTGCGTTTCCAACATATAAAATAGCCATGCCCCTTTGGAGTAAGATATCCCACTATTGCTGTAATCTTCCCACAAGCTTTTTTCTCCTTCAAAATTCCCATTAAGATAGTTTTGCTTTTGCGATTGGAAAAATGGCGCCACAATGGAATCGCCGTAAACATTTTTCAGCAAAACAGACTCTGCATACGTAGCCCACCCCTCCATCAGGAAATTAGTGGCAGGTCCCGTTGGGCTTGTCCAACCATGGGCAACCTCATGCCCAAAAATAGCCCTCGGATTTGGCTTGTTGGTGATCAGGTAACTTCCGCTTTGTCCAGCAACCACCACACTATTGGCTCTATTTTTCCACCCATTTCCACCGGTACGATCTTGTACAATTCCTAAGTAATTGCTAACAGGCTTTCCGAAAGTTTTGTGCAGGATGTCATAACTTTTTGAAAACTGATCATACAACAACTGATCGCCGGGAGCGAAATCTGGAGTTGCGTAGACCACCATATCAATCTGGTCTTTTTTAAATGTCCTGAGTCTCCAATCTCTATCGTAATAAATAGACAATCCAAATGTCGGAATTTCAGATTTTCCCGTAATTATCCTGTCATCTCCTGAGAGAAGATCTTTTTGCGGCAAACTTGTAGCAAGCTGGAAAGATTTTGGCACTTGGCAACGAATTTCGAAATCAGCCCTATCGTTAGCACTGGAAAAACTGAAGAAAGGATGCCAGAAATATTGATTCCGGAGATGACCGTAAAATGGTCCGAAGTAACTGGAATTGGTATTATTATCGTCCCGCTCTACTGCAAGTGAATATTCAATGATCAGTTGTTGATCTTTCTGAAGTGGTGAACCTAGCCAAAGCATGCCACCACTAAATAGGTAATCAACCGATGAGTTATTTAATAAAACCTTTTGCAATGCTGCCTTATGGTTCAATTTAGCGGCAAATCCCAGTTGGTCGTTAACATCAATCGTCAAGGTGTCGATAATTTTCACGCCCGTTCCAGGATTAACCGCTAGGTAAAGACGCTGTTTGTTGATCTTGTTTGAACGATCGATCTCGATCCGCTCCATTAAACGCCAAGATCCTCCCGTTAACGCAAACCTATAAATACCCGTGTACTTTGTAGATAGATTGGTTTCGTCTCCCGAATTACCATAGCGGAAAATGCCACTGATCAACACGTAAGCCGTATTTCCCTGAACAGCTATGATCTTAAACTTGCCAGGCTCTCTTTTTATTTCTTCTTTCACTACCGCAGCAAACAGCTCCCTCATACTGCCCAGTTCCACTATTTGGTTGAAACGCTGTACGTCTCCTACAAGAAAAGCCGAGTCCAAACGGACAAGTTGCCTGGTAAGGTTTTCTGAAGACGACATCTGTTGAGCCAGGCAAAAATTAGGTAGAGCCAGGCTAAATGAAAATATAAGCAGATGATAACTAATGCTTAACAAAAAAAAGCGATTATAAAGATGATTTGCCACTGGTGATTGCAGATAAATGTGATTAAACTATGAATTTTCCAAAATGACGCTAACATTCCCATAAACGTTGCATGAGTACAGCTTTTTATCAAAAACTAAAGGTAATTGAATATCGAGACCATTGATATAAGACAAAGTCTGATGGTCTTTGCTGCTCACTTGTTGGCACTCACAAACACGATTTTTTTAAAACAGAAAAGAGTAGATTTTAACATAGATCAAGATTTATCAACTTTAGCAGGACTACTTTTGTTAAAGAAAAAAGACAACAACATCATTGACCATAAACAAAAACTTAAAACCATGAGTACACTAAAACTAAAAGACGGCACAGAGATTTTTTACAAAGACCAAGGCCAAGGACCAACTTTGATGTTTCACCACGGCTGGCCCCTATCGTCCGACGATTGGGATGCACAGGTGATTTTCTTTTTACAAAGAGGTTATCGCGTAGTGACACACGACAGAAGAGGTCACGGCCGTTCTAGTCAAGATATTTACGGACATACGATAGAGCAATACGCTTCGGACGCTGCTGAGCTGGTAGAATTTCTGGATTTGAAAGACGTGGTTCACATTGGCCACTCTACTGGTGGTGGCGAGGTGATTCGTTACGTCAACAAATATGCTAATGGCAGGGCTAAGAAAGCGGTGTTAATTAGTGCTGTTCCGCCGATCATGGTAGCTAGCGACAGTAATCCTGATGGTGTCCCGATGTCGGTTTTTGACGGCATAAGAGAGCAAACGCTGAACAATAGACAGCAGTTTTATATTGATTTGACCATTCCTTTTTATGGATATAACAGAGAAGGCGCTGAGGTAAAAGAAGGCATCCAAAGAAACTGGTGGAGACAGGGAATGATGGGCGGAATTGTGGCTCATTATGACGGGATCAAAGCATTTTCGGAAACTGACTTTACCGAAGACTTGAAAGCGGTGGATATTCCAGTTTTGGTGCTTCATGGCGAGGATGACCAAATTGTACCTTATGAAAATGCAGCTTTGAAATCTATTAAATTATTGAAAAATGGAAAGCTGATCACTTATCCTGGCTTCTCCCATGGCATGCCAACTACCGAAGCGGCAACCATTAATAAAGATCTTTTGGAGTTTATCCAAGCTTAATATTGATCATTTAGGAAATGATCTAATTTTCAAGGTCATTTTTATAAAAAAAGCAGCTCTTTTCGGAACTGCTTTTTTTATTTGAAGTGATTCATGGTATCACAAGCGTACGCTTGCGCTAGAATGGGCTTTTATTTAAGATAATTGCTATTTGGTGCTCCAATATATATCAGTTTTCTCATTACAGTAAAAACCTTCAAAAGGATGCTTGGCTAATATATTTTCAACGGTATTCTTGTCTGAACATAACAAGGTAAAATGACTGTCCCAATGAGTAGTGTATAAAATCTCATTGTTAGTAGTATACCAATTCATTTCTGGCCCATACTCTAAAAGCGTGTTGTCTTTTCCGTCTATCACTTCCTGAATATAACTCCGTTTACGTTCAAAGCCCCATTCATCACCCATGTACATATAATGGTGCCCTTGATCCTGTAAACTCTTGAGCATCTCATTTTTAAGCGTATCTTGAAAATTACCTTCAGAAGGAAACCAAAAATCATGTAATTCAGCTAACTGGCTTAAGATGTCGGCATCTTTTTTGTTTTCATACTCTCTACGCAACCCGCCAATACTAGTTCTTAACGCTATATCTAACTGATTAATATCTTTAAATCCAGCGAGCATTTGAATCTCCTTCCATGTCATTACTTGCGTAATTTTATTGTCCTTCTCTTTAAAGAAAGGATGCAACATTACATACACCGTATCAAAATATCCTTTATAAAATTCGAGGATAGACATATCTGCATAAGCACAAATACAATTATGAGTTGCTGAAAAAGGCGGCCTATCTTTCATATTTCATCAAACCTCATTCACCAACCTCGCAAACTTATTCCTATACTCAATTGGGGTAAGTCCAGTAAGCCTTTTAAAGGTTTCCCTAAACGATTTGGTATCGGTATAACCTACATCAAACATAATTTCCGTAACATTTTTCCTCGAAGCTTCGAAGAACGTTTTGGCGGCTTCTATCCTCACCCTTTGGATATACTCCAACGGCGTATTATTGGTGGCATCCTTAAACCTTCTTTCAAAAGTTCTGCGGCCTGAGTTAATCAGCTTGGCTAAAATTTCTATGGATATTTTATCGCTGTAGTTTTTTTCGATGTAATCCTGTACCTGTTGAATATCCTCATCACCATGATTTCGCTGGCCTTTGAATATGGCAAACTGCGATTGACTGTCTCGGCCGATATCCAAGGCAAAATATTTGGAAACCATGACGGCCACTTCCCTATCCGAAAATTTTTCGACCAAGTATAAGATCAAGTTCCACAAACTGCTTGCACCGCCACTGCTGTAAATATTATCATGTTCTGTGATGATCGCTCCATCTTCTACCCCAACATCTGGATATCTTTCCTTAAACTCATTAATATAGGCCCAGTGCGTGGAACATTTTTTACCGTTTAACAAGCCTGTCTCGGCCAACAGAAAAGCGCCGATGCACAAACTGGCCAAGCTGGCACCTTGCTCATGCAACTTTTTAAAATATGGAATGGCTTCGGCATTGGCCTGAATTCCCTTGGCGGTATCCCCAAAGGTAGGTGGTATAATCAATAGGTCTGTTTTGGTTATATCTTTGAGTAATCGATTCGTTTTGACCATATACTCGCCATTGTTGGCAGGCACATACTCATTTAGCCCCACATATTCTACTTTAAAAACAGGCTTTTTACCAAACGTAGCTAAAAATTCATTGGCGGTGTGAAAAGTCCTAAAAGGTGGGGTTACCGCTTCAATTACCCCGTATTCAGGCACAAAAACAGAAATCTGCATCTCAATTACATTTTATGGTAATACAAGGTAGAAATTATTTTGTCACAATTGCCCCTTTATTTGTCGTTTTTGCAACAGCCAGATCTTTCACAACCGCCCTATCTTTGAAATATCAAATCAATCTAAAAACAAAGAATGACACCATCATCAAAAATTACGGTAGAAGCAACAGTGAATGCTCCCGTAGCAAAAGTATGGGAGACTTGGAATACCCCAAGCGATATTATGCAATGGAATACGGCTGATCCCGCTACCTGGCATACCCCAAGCAGCGAAAACGACCTAAGGGTTGGCGGCAAGTTCAAAAACAGAATGGAAGCTAAGGATGGCAGTTTTGGTTTCGATTTTGAGGGCGTTTACGACAGCGTGATTCCTCATCAAGAAATTACCTACACCATGGGTGATGGCAGACAAGCAACCACCTTGTTTACCGAGAAAGATGGCAAGACCCATTTGGCCACCACTTTTGATCCTGAAACTCAAAATGATCCCGAATTCCAGAAAGCGGGATGGCAAGCGATCTTAAACAACTTCATTAAATACGTTGAATCGAAATAGCCATGAAAACTCGCAAAATTATCTTTTGGATAGCCACCATCATCATTGTACTTTGGGAAGGCGTAATGCCCTTGAGCACTGTTTTATTTATGCCCGAATATGTAACCGCAGGCACCCAACCATTAGGTTACCCCGAATACTTTGCCTACGCCTTGATCATTTGCAAAGTACTGGGCTGTTTGGCTATTGTATTTCCTAAAATACCAGGCAGGTTAAAAGAATGGGCCTACGCAGGGCTTACCTTCAGCTTGGTTTTTGCCTTCATCAGCCATGCCTGTGTAGACAAAAACATGGCCTATATGCTGATGCCACTGGTGGTGCTGGCCATTCTCATGGTTTCCTACGTGTATCATCGTAAACTTAAATCTTAATCGAAATGAAAAGTAATTCAGTTTCCCTACATCGGGTAATTAAAGCAAGTCCTGAAAAAGTATTCAAGGCCTTTGCAGATCCTTTAGCACACGCTACCTGGCTACCACCCTACGGTTTTATTTGTACCGTACAACAAATGGATTTTAAAGAAGGTGGTCAATTTAAGATGACCTTTATCAACTTCAGCACAGGCAATAGCCATTCTTTCGGCGGAACTTATCTGGAGATTAAACCTAACGAATTTATCAAATACACCGACACTTTTGATGATCCTAATTTGCCTGGTGAAATGACCACCACCATATGGCTCAACAAGGTAATTTGTGGTACAGAATTGAAAGTGGTGCAGGAAGGAATTCCCGAAGTGATCCCTGCGGAAATGTGCTATTTAGGCTGGCAGGAATCTTTAGAAAAATTGATGAAGTTGGTTGAGCCTGAAATTCCAGATGCCTAACACTTTTGCCATGACCGCAGCTAACCGTAATTCGTTTGTGAGTGCTGTTTTCCTTACCTTTTCTGGAAACTGTAGGGAAGCACTCACATTTTACCAAACCTGCTTTGGCGGTACGTTGCGCCTCGAGATTTTTGAAAAACAATTACAAGGCTGTGCAGAAAAACCGGTGATCAGTGGATCGCTCGTTTCCAACACCGTCGTTATCCACGGTTCAGACCTGGTGCACAACGAAGGCCGAATTCTTGGAAACCATATCTCAATTTTCATACAATGCTCCAACATGGAAACCAGAAAAGCGCTTACCGAAAAATTGGATGCTCACAAAAAAGTTCCCTTTACCGGAAATCTCGACGAAAAAATCATCGAAATTACCGATGCTTTTGATGTAAGATGGATGTTGTACGTTTAACCAGAATCCAACAGAACCGCCACGCTACCCACACAAATGCGCCCCAACACCAAACAGCACACTAACAACTAGCACACAACAAGTTACCTACCAAAATACCAACATTTGAGTATTGTATAAACCAAATGTTATGGCTAGCTTTAGGTTAATTAACTGCTCGGACTTTCAAAGAAATTACCGAACTTTTTATGGGCATAATCATAGCTACCTAATAAAATGAAAAGTGCTGTTCCCCATGTTTTACTGCTGAGGTTTGCCCCCATCTTAAACATCTCAAAAAATGGCACAGGACAGGCGAACCTTTATCAAAGTCATTAGTATAGCATCTGCAACACTAGTCCCTGTGGCTGGAGCGTTGGCTAAAGTTTTCGATAAAAATGAAGAAGAACTGGCAGCAGTTTTGGATGATTCATTCAATAGTGATTTTGAATTCCATTTGATAGACAACAACCTCCTCAATCTTCATTTTTATTTTATTGGCGCAAAAAAAAAGGGGAACTACATCCTACCCGTGCCCCAAAGCCCTAATTCATTTATGGTGGTACGCTTGCCCCAAATGCACGTGAGCGAAAAAGGGTTTTGGCACGACGACTGGAATAGCGACCAAAAAAAACTGCCTGATGCCAACCTATCGGGATATTCCTACCTGGCTTTTCAACTTTGGCCCAACCAATCAGGCGATAGCAACGGGGCTGATAAAGAAAGAAAGCTGAAATTCACCCTAGATAATATACTGAACTGGAACAACGAGCAAAATTTTGACCTCATTACGCTAGTGGAATGGCTTGATCTCAAAAATACTGATGCACTGGCCTTTGCCGACTATAAAAAATGCAACGATTTCCATCAGAAAAAAATATGGAATTTATCCAACAGTGAAGTTGAAAAGGAATTTGCCGAAAGCTATTATCACAAAGAAAAACATGAGCCTAAACAAAGCTTTAGTTACAAAAAGTACAAATCTCTGGTCAGACACTTCCTCGACCAAAACCTAAAACCTTCAGTAAGCGTAAATACCTTTGTGCCCATTACTTTCCTGGAATTTCCGCAGGGTGTGGCCTTGGTGCCCATTGCCAGGGACAAAATGGGCCTTTTAGCCAAAAACGATCAAAAACCGAGCAAGCAATTTTGGCAAAACTTCCTGGTTAACCCGGAAAAAGCCAGCGAAGGATTTAGGAAATATGAAGTGTGGAACAATACACTTTTTTACAAAACCAAACTAGACAAAAAAACAGACCAAGGCCCAAACTTCAACATAGAAACACCCTCCTTTAGGATTATTGGCCTCATTACCGATCAAAAGATAGATTGTCGTGACAACGAAAATAAAGACTGTAAACAGGTATACGAAGAAGGCAAGGCTAAAAATTTCCTGCCAAGTTTGCTCGACAAGAAAGAGTTAGCTTTTTTAACGCAATTTGCAAAGAGCGAAGTAGCATCTCAAGATATTGATTTTACGAACAAAAAATTTGACATCAAAGAATCGAACGGCCTTTTCTTCACCGGACTTGGCGTAATTAGCCACCTGAAATATTATAACGAAGATGCCCCAGAGGGAATTGACCTAATCGAATATGAGCACACCATTACCCAAGGGCGCGATATATTTATCAAAGTAGCCAGAATTGGCGTACATAACAAAAATGGAAAGCGGTACAAACACGTTATTGAAGGGAAAAGAAAAATAGAAAACAAAATAGGTGCGTCCACAATCCCCGAACCTACTTCTTTCATCGAACTGAAACAATATTGCGAATGTATAGAAAAGATCAAAAACTACGAATTTCCCGACAATCCTAGCAAAGCCGAATGGGATGCCGCCCAGTTTAAAAGCCCGTTGCCTGCCAGTGCCAAGCTACATCCAATATTCCAGCCAGCCCTATCCAATGCCTCACATTACCGTAGGTATCCGTGGAAAGAAATCCGTACCACGGAAGAAGAAAGAATTCCCATAGACCTATTACAAGACCAAAAAGGATCAACCCCCTTGGATAATCCGGCCTGTGCACTGTGGTTCTGGCCGGTTCACGAAGGGACACTTCCCAACCCAAAATACCTATTATCTAAATTTGAGGCCGAAGATTGGGACAACGGCCGGCTAAACTTGGAAACGCCCTTTATTTTTATCCGGAAATCACTACTCGAATCAAACGATACCAAAGAAATTGATCGGCTCACCGAAAGCTATTTCCAGCTTTCGTACGATGATCCAACCGCCCACACCAACCTCAGGAGAAGGATTAACATCAAAGATCAAAAAATTGCGTTTACCAAGCCACTTCCAGCAACCAACGCCAATTCACTGAAAAAAAATGCGTTGGAAAAGGCGGTTAACCCATCCAATAGCAAAACCCACATCTTGGAAACGGCATTTATAGAAACCTATTTTGATTTCACCCAAAAAGACATTATCGCCAAACAAACCTTTGCCAAAACACGCTTTCCAATTTTGCCACAGGTATTAAGGGCTAAAGTATATATCGACCATATCAGGGAACTTACACTCGAAAAAATCCCCTCAGTGGTGGAATATCAAGCAGACTATATTGCGCATGGTTTCAAAGAAATAGTTGATGAAGCCTCAAACACCTACGCCAATGCCGCCAAGCTTATCCTGGCCAATACAAATGCTTTTATTGAGGCCAAAGAAGAACAGGCCAACCAAACTTATCAGCAAATCAAAACAGCCCTACAAAGTGCGAAAGATAAATTGGGGAACCTTGCTGTGCCTGATATTATACCCGACGCTATTTCGCTAGAAAAATTTGGGATCACCCTGCCTAAGGACATGGGCAATTCGATCAAGGAAGGACGAACTGTTTTTGACAATAAGCTTCGCCAAATCCAGAGTTTTAACCCACGGGAGCTTTTAAGGGGTAAGCTCTCAAATGTTTGCGGGCTAGATTTAACGGCTATATTGGATGAGCTTATTCCTGCTACGCCCAATGACAACAAAACCCCTTTATTTGAGATCAACAAAATGCTCGATAAGATTGAGGGCGAAGTTTTAAACTCCCCTATCTACCAAAAAATTATAGCATTTGAGATTTACGATCCACTATCTGGCGACAAACTGCCTCCAGACCAGCTCATCAAAAGGTATAACGACAAAATTGCCGAACTGAGATTGAGCCTTGAGTTGGCCAGGTTGGAGCTGAACAAAAAAATCAAGGAGCTTAGCGATGAACTGCCCAATGCCGAAGAGCTAGATTATTTGGTTAAGAGCCTTTTTGAATATTATCGAACACAGGCCTTTCAAACGCTACTTCCTGAAATCCCTTTTGAAAAAATTGAAGGTGAGATCAAGAGCATCAAAGATAGGGCTAATGCTTTTTTTGAAGATGCAAAGCCTGTGTTGTTGGAAGAAATGAACGTGATGAAAGCAAAACTCACTGATTTCTTCGAAAATTACGGGAAAGAGCTTAAGATATTAGGCAAACTCCCCGACGAAATCAAAAAAATAGAAGGCATAGATATAGGTAAATATCTGGAAGATAAGCTTAACCCCTTTTATAATTCAGTTGATTTTTGTGGATTTCCTGCCAAGTTGAACGAGCTGTACAATACCGTTCAGGATACGCTCAAAATAACCGTTAGTTTCCAAGTAGGCACTCAGGTAAAAAATGAAACCTTATATTATGTCGCAGACCAAAGCAAATCATCATCATCTATCACTTACGAGCTTACCGATCAAGCCAGTAAGGGTTCCCCTCTTTTGGTCTTTAATGATACCGCCAATGTAAAACTGCTACAGCTCGAAACCAAGATCGAACAACTCAAGAAATTTGTGATCAGAAACATTGACGGCAATGACTTTCAGAAAGCGGCGGCAAAAAAACTACAGGAACTTCTCCAAAAGTATAATCCAATACTGGAAAACCTCCAAAAAAAGGCGGTTGATTTTCAAGAGGTGCAGCTGGGCAAAATTTTGAAAGAAATAGCCGTTTGGAAAATAAAAACCGATAGCTATTTAACTACGCAGCAAAACCTCACAGCCGAAACCATTGACGCACTGATCAAAATACAAGGGGTTATTTCCAATGCCGGCTCTTATATTGACCTTCTCAGAAAATGCGATCCCTACTTTTATTACAGCCAACAACAGCGCCTTCAAAAAGAGATAGCAGATATCGAAACACGGTTCAAAAAGGAGTATTTCAATAAGTATGTAGCTATCAGGAGCCAGGTAAGCGGCATGGTAACGGAATATGCATCAAAAGCAAAAGCATACGCTAACGCCATCAAAAGTATCAAAACAATTGGGCAGGAAAAACTAAACGAGGAAAGAGCAAATTTTATCGCCTATCGGCGCAGCTTTGAAAAGGAACTGGGCGGCAAATCTGGCGAAATCATTCGTTCGCTGATCAACGATCCTAAATTCAGCAAGCTAAAAGAGATCTATGAGGTTATTCACAAACCCAGCGGTTTAATGAAACAAGTAAAAGATTATCAGGAAAACCTTAAAAAATACCTGGATAACCTAAAGCTGGTATTTGAACAGCAAGCTGCCGATTATGTAAATGAGTTGGACAAAAAAGTTAAAACATACCTCGACGAGCAGGAAAAAGAGTTGACAAAAGCAATTGGCCAACAACAAATTACGCAAATCCAAAACCAGATTAATGAAGCGAAAAATATTTACCGCCTGCTTACCGCTGTTAAACAACAGAGCCTAAGCTACCAGTGGAGTACAGACAATTTCAGGGACGTCAATTTAGGCATCGTTTCCTTTAAGAAATTTTCCAATCCCAATACTACCCTAAAAGTAGATGTAAGAGCAACCACGCATTTCACTTCCGGAAAATTCCCGCCAACAATAGAAAAAGTGGTTACCTATTCAGAAAATAGATTTACCAATTTTGGCATTGGATTTTTGAATTGTATTACCGTTGGATTTAATGAAATTACCTTTATCGCCGGCTCCCACAGCCCCACCCACTTTGATGTCAAAATCAAAGACGTAAAATTTGATGGGGCCCTCTCTTTTGTACAAGCTTTTGAAAGTTGGCTCAAAACCATGGGCAAAGGCCTGATCCTTCAAGTAAACAGCGACCACGCCGCCCTGGGCTATTCACTCCCCATTCCTAACATCAACACCCCAGCGTTTAGCTTTTTTAATTTATCGCTGAATTTTGACCTAAGGGTGTATTTCGATAAAAGGCCACTAAGATTTGGTTTTTCATTGGCAAGGCCAGAATCAAAGTTCGGTATTGCGGCTGGAATTTACGCGGGTTTTGGCTTCTTCAGCATTGTAGCCGATCCCAAAAAGGGCATTGTTGAAATTGACTGTGCGCTTGAAGCAGGGGCCTGGGCAGGCATTCGTTTTGGCCCGTTCTCCGGCGAGGTAAAGCTTGCTTTCGGTTTCCGCTACACCAAAAATGAATTTGGGGTACGGCTTGAAGGATACATCGTGGCCGAGGGCAGGCTATCATTCTGGGTGTTCGAGGTATCCGCAAGAATTTATCTGGGCGTAGTGAGCTACAACAACTATGTGGAGGGCATGTGTACGGTAACCTATTCCGTAAAACTAGGTTTCGTAAAACGTTCGTTCTCGGGAACTTTCCGCAAAAAAATTGCGGGTGCCAAAAGCAACAACAATGATGCTGCCAACAAGGAAATAGCCTTGGCCCATCTCCAATATAAAACTAACCTTTACCATGCTGCTCAAGCCAAACTGAAAAGCGAAACGGTTGATACAAACAGGGAAATATCACGAGCCGAGATCATCAATCAAATTAGCTTAGCACTTGAAAACTACGAAGATGAAGAAATCATCATCATAGAAGCGGTTGAAAGAAAAGAATGGGAAGATTTTGTAACCTTATTTTAATGCCATCGAAAATGAACAATGTAAACCCCAGGAAGATACGCTTTATTGGTATGGCCATACCAGCTGGCATCCCAAAAAATGATAAAAATGAGCTGATTGTTTCGGTATGTTTCAATATCAACAAATATGCGGCAGATTTTGCCGACAGTGAGGATAAATCATCAAATAGATACCATGACTTTATAAACTCCCTGATCGCATTTCAAGACAACAATTTGGCCATTCAATTCAATGCGGATAAAGTTGCCCTGCCCGCCGAGCCAACGGCCCCTTTTGAGCACTTTATGAAAAACGACATCAAGATGACCGCCAAGCAATACCAAAGCATTAAGGACGACCTGTGGGCCAAGATATTTCAAACCTCCAGGGATACCGTTTCGGGCAAGTCCTATTTCAGCAAAGGTAAAAGTATCCATCCCGAAAGTACCGTAAAAACGCAAAACCATCCCAAACCCAAAATGCTTGTTGAAGATTCGGACTACGAATACTTAAGAGCCTTTGATTTTAATGTAACCAAAAACCTGGCTAAGCTGAGCAAAATTACTGAGATAAAATCTGGTGTAATGCACAAACTTGATCTGATCCATCAATTTGCCGCGGATAGAGCCCCCGTAGCAAACAAAGAGGCACAGGCCTTTTTTGTGCGGCAAAAAATGAACACTCTGCTGGAAAAACTCAGTAAAAGCAAAAAAGCATCCCTCGAGGAAGAGCTCAATATCAATCCGCAAAAAGCCTATACAAAACTTTATGTAGAAGCTTCAGATGAGATCGAGATCGACGAAATTGTGCATAGTTTTTCTAAAATTGCCGATGATCCAATACTCGCCAGATTGATGGGGCTCACCATTGACTACAAATTGAATTTAACCTCCATACCTGCCGGCAACTTTTTTACGCTCAGCGCCACATCCATTAAGGACGATCTTTACTTTTTAAAAACGCCAATTACCGTGATAAGCAATGCCGCAAAATCCAAGTGGGCCTATCTGGTAAACAACCCGGCAAAAAAAAACCTATATTTTGAAAAATCTATCCTAAAAAAGGAGCATGTGGGCTTTCAAACCACAGATTTAGTTTCACAAGTACTCAAGCAGGATAACCACACACAAAAAGCGAAAAGAGGTGAATCGATCAATTTATCGGATACGTTAGATGACTTGACCAGGGGCATTATCCTTACCCACGAAAAATTGGATGAGATTATACAACCGCTGGAAATTGTAAATGACATTAATGCTCCAACCCAATTTACAGATAGCGCACTAACGGATGAATATTTTGTAAGGGGCCACCGAGTTTATATCTCCTACCTTAACGAAGAAAAATTCTACCCGCTCACCAATCGATCAGTCAGGATCTCGTACCTTGGCAACAACTTTTACGCCAACAAACAGGTTGATTCTTGCCTCAATTTTGATGCGCCAATGTCTTACATGCAAGAAGACGGGCAAATCAAATCTGCCACCAGCAATGCCATGTTCGAATACAGCGGCGAACTGCTCACCCTAAAAACTGCCTTTGCAAAATCACAGGTGATGAGCAAAAAAGAGTACATCGCCGACTCGGTAAACCATAACGACGATGGTGGCCTATCCAAAATGGAAGAAAGATGGCAAAGTTTGATGAATTTTTATGTCTATCCGGCTAGGAAGGCTAAAATAGAAGATCAACAAAAATATCTCTTCTTTTATGATATTCCAAAGTTTACAGCCCCCGAAAATTTCCCCAAACTTAGGTTCCATAAACAATACGAATTTTTGATCAACCAGGAATATCTTAACGGATGGGGGCTGCCTTTAGAGGAGTTAAACACTTCGCCCATTCAGCTTACCCTGGCCGATATTCTCCGAGAAGGACAGGAAACGATCAAAATGGATGCACCTTTTCTTCCGGCGGAAAACAAAAAGGCACCAATGATTGTCCATCAGCGAAAAGTCTCCAAAGAATTTTCCGACGGTATCTTAGAGAAACCTTCGCTAGAGCATTTGGTGGTGAGAAGCGATACCCCAAGCGATCCCAGGCCCTTTATCGATAAACGATCAGTGGTGCTTCCGAAAATAAACCTGGAAACGGCCTTTTTTTACGGTTTATTATCTCCCGATAAGCTTAGTGCAGAAAAATCATTTGACTTGAAAACAAGATCAAATTGCCCTTATACCGATGAAGCGCATCGAAACTCGGATGTAGGTAAAAACGGGAAAAAGAAAAGATGTACTGAATGCAAAAAACTAGGCTATTGCGGTGGCACCCAATTAAAGGAATATTACCCCAAAAAATCATTCCTCCCACCCTTTATTACCGACCCAACCATAACCGGGCTTCAGGTGAGGCTATTTTGGAAATGGGATGCTGATGAAAGCCGGTGCACCCCGGTAAATGGCGTTAATCCGCAGCAAATGGTGTTTGAAGGAGAACCAGGCATTGGCCGGAAAAGTTATTTATTAGAAGCCAAAGGTGCCAAATCTGAAACCTTTATGAAAGACCAGCCTTCGGAAAACTCCTTCATCTTTAACCTAAAAAAAGGCGCTCAACTATATGCCGAACTCACCAACATGTTGGATAAAGGGGAACCAAGAAACCTTATCAATGGAATTGCTTTGTTACAGTTAAATAAAGTGGTGGCGAAAAACAAGGTTTTGGATTTATTAAAGCAAAAATCTAAGGAAACTACGTTAACCGATACGGAAAAGCAAATCGTAAAGTTAAAAAACGCTCCCAAAATAATCAGGTTAACACATGCCGTAAAGGAACCTTTGGTTATGCCCAGGATCTTAAAGCTTTTCTCCACATCCAACGACAGGAAACACATCGAACATATCGAAAACTGGCTTGGCCTAAAAGCTTATCAACCATATAAAATTGGCTTAAACGTAATTGCCAACCGGGTGAACAGAGATGACCCCAGCAAACCCGAAATTGACTCGTCTCATACCCAAGTGGAGCTTAGCGCCCACTTTGAAAGATTAGATGCCATGGAGAAGATCAATTTCCTCAAAGAAGTGATCCCTACGGGAGGTTTAGAACTTTGGATGAGGAAAGAAGAATACATTGATGACCCTGAGCAGGCTGTGCTTACCGCCGGATCGGCAAACAACCACCTCCCAGACCAGCCAGTGGTAGATTTTTCAGATCCAAAAAATGTGTTCAACTTGGACCATAAAATTGAATTTTCAAATGAAATGATGGCCCAATTGAAGGACATCAAGAATGTACAAGACATCAACCATGTTGACGACGTGTTCCGCTCACTGATCACGAAAATAAAGTTGGCTTACGATTTTAAAACAAGAAAATTCGAAGAACGTCAGTATTACTTAAAGAACCTATCCAAGTTTAGGGGCTTTTTCACCAACGAAGCGCTGCCTGACCTTGCTGACCAAAAAATGTTGGAGAAATTAGAAGAGTTTTCACTCCCAAAACTTAAAGATGTAATGACAAGCATCAAACAGCGTAAGAACGGACTGGTATTCAGCATTATTACCCTAAACAATAGCCAACCTGCCAAGCCTACGGTGGCCTTTGCCGTAACTACTATACAGGAAACCAGGTCGCTTCCTTCAAAAAAGAAAACAGTGGCCATCCAAAAAGGGAATATTGTGACCATTTATTTAAATCGTGGCAGGTTATCATCTGGAAAAGATGAGCGGGTTGGCCTACTGGTAGATGCCCATAGCCTGTACAATAAATTACTCAAAGACAGCGGAATGCTTTCTAAAGCAGGCAAAGATCTTGTTTCAGACAGGTACGCCAACAGAAACCAATACCTGCAATATGGCGATGTGGTTATTCCAAAGAACAACGAATATAATGTTGGCTATGACAACGAACTGGGCATGTACCACTTTCTGCCAAAATTTGATATAGCCAAGCAACTTTGGAAATTTGAGGTGGAACTGGACATCAAAACCCAAAATGGGAAACAGCTGCATAACCCGTTTATCAATTTTTCACTGGTACATTTCCAACCCTTTTCCATCAATTACAACGATAAAACATCAGATGCCAGTTTACTGGATATCAAGAAGGACTGTAGAATTTCAGAGGTAGAAAACTCGGTATGGTGTTACCTTTTGCCGGAAAGGAAATTATCCGTTTATTTCGATAAGCCCAATTGGCTGTTTGACAGATTTGGAGAAGTTGACCTCACGGTTTCCTTCGATCATGAGTCGCTCCACCATTTCAACTCGAATATAAATGAATGGAAAATACGCTCTAATTTCATTGTATCTATACAGGGAAGTACTTCTGGCCAGCCTTTCGACTGGCACCCGGTGGATTCTTGGGTAGATAACGGAAAAACTACCCCTATGGATAGCAAACCCCATCATCCACTGCTTTGCGAAAACGTGCTTGATCAAAAGCAAAATATGGCAAGGCTTAAACTGAAATTTACAAAATGGGCCAAGCCTGGTAGCACGGGGCATTCAGCCAAGTACACCCATTTTAGGGTACGCTTTATAGAAGTAGAATGGTTTAAGAACGAAACCTGGGAAGCGCTGATGACAAGATACGAAAACCAACAACCAAAACTGCTTGATACCGATGTGGTAGACAACGAGGAAATGAGGGTCAGATTTGTTGAATTAATTTACTAAACCAAACCCATAAATCATGAGCAAAAAAACAAAAACAACATCAATTGCGGTTAGCAATGATATTCTGAAAACCGAAAATCGTCAGATGGCGGTAGCAAAAGGGTTACTGGAAACAGGGAGCGACAACTGGCTTCAGGTCAAAAAATCTTCCAATAGTGCCATCATATCCATCCCTAAATACTGCCGGGTAAGCAATGTTTCCTTTAGCGGCACTGGCACAAACAAAAGA
Organism: Pedobacter nanyangensis; assembly: GCF_003313505.1. Lineage (GTDB taxonomy): Bacteria > Bacteroidota > Bacteroidia > Sphingobacteriales > Sphingobacteriaceae > Pedobacter > Pedobacter nanyangensis. The sequence goes on from NZ_QMHO01000004.1 coordinate 130,685, forward strand.
GAGGTTTTCACGATCGTGGATTGGCCTTATGTGAATGAAGTTTGCAGCGTTGCGGCCCTGCCAGATTCTCGTTCCAGATTTGGGAATGTAGACTACAATGTGGGCAGCATTGTTACCTATGACCACAAGGCCAAAACGTTAACGGTCAATCCTGGTGGCATTACAGTAAAGGCCGGTATCGACCCCAATAATCCAATGTCAAATGGAGAGTATCTTTTGCGGCTGCCCGATGCTCCGCATATCTATGGTAGGCCATATTTGGATAGAACCAGTTTTGCACTAACTTGGTTTTTTATTGAAGATACCGATCACCTGGACAGGTACCTGCACACAGGCAGTGTTAGCGAAGGATGTGTTACCGTAGGTTTAAATGGAGGAGAGGCTGATTTCGTTAAATGGACAGATATTGCCAAAATCCTGAGTACCCAAAGATTGGCTTCAAACAATGCTTTTGTTGGGAAATTGGTGGTAAAGGGATATTAAACCATTCAAAAACCCCGATATGCCCCAGGCAATTCTGATGTTGCTTGGCCCTACTGTTTGGCAGTGGGGCCAGGAATTAACGATTTTTTTGATTAGCAGGCCCATGGATACAAATATGCAGATGAATAGAAATTCACCTCCAATCTTTCATCGTCGTTTCCAGGAATTCCTTGTTGCTTTACCAGTTACATCACTTGTTTTTCAGCGTCGTAATTTACGCCAACCCTTAGCGCCTTCAATCCACTTACCCCTTGCAATTCTTCCAGGTCAAGCATTTCTACATCCAACATTAAAAACCCTTGTTCCTGCAAATAACTGATATACGCCATATACTCATTAGCCTCAAAGGTGTTGTAATAAATCATGGCAATTTTTCCTGGCTGGGTTAACCTTTCATCTTTATCCTTGATTTTAACCTTATCTATCCGTTTTTTGATCACCTCATAACGGATATTGTAGGTACCTTCCACATCAAAGCGTCGCTCATCGTTTCTAAAGCTAATGTCTATGGGATTGGAATGAATAAAAATGAGCTGTGTAGTTAGCAATGGCTTCTCCATTTTGTCTACCAAACGGTTGGCCAAACGTGCAATTTCCGCCATGGATTGCAGTTGCCAAAGCCGCATGTTTTTAAGGAAAAGCATATCAAATGGGATATCTGGGGCAATTTCCTGTCCAATGTAAATGTCATATTCAACTCCATCGGTACGGAATTTCGCAAAATAAAACGGAAAGGTCTTCTGCAATTCCTCTTGGGCGCTTTCCAAATACTCTCCTACCGAAGCATTGATGAACTGCATAGAAGCTTCCAAAGTTCTTCTGTTTTCAAAAGCTTCTCCAGTTTCAGGATTGATGCTTTCAAAATATTCACTTACAATTTCTTTGGTAGTGGGATGGTTTTTCTCTACGTGCTTAAGCACCGGATAAACCTCAAGCTCCAGAAATTCATTCAATGAATCTTCTTCGCTCGAACTGATAAAACCATCGGTCCGCTGCATCCAATTTTTACAACTGTGCAGAATTTTGTCGATCAAATCCAGTTTGATTGATTTTTTCAGGGCAATTAACGAAGCACTTAGCTTATCGAGCTGTATTTTTAGATCTTCCTTTAGTGCCTGGTTTCTTTCAATGGTAGAGTTTCTGATATCAATGGCGCCAAATAAAGGGTACAGGTTTTTGAAGGTAACCGTTTCAATATCCTGCGCATTTTTGTTGCCTTTATTTTTCTTGATGAACTCCCAAACCTGCTCATTGAACTTCCACTGTACTGAAGGTTGCAATGCGGTAAACTTATCCATCAGTACTTCGTCCATTTTGGTATCGAATTCTTCTATACGATACTGGAAAAGCTGTCCCAAAAGCGGCATGGCCGAATGCAAACGTGAAAGTAACATGTCATCAATCAGCACTTCTTTTTTCGAATATATTTCCAACATCCCTACCAGTTCCCCATTATAAAAAACGGGCAAAATAGAATACGATTGAATACCACTTTTACGGATAGCTTCCATAAATGGTCTTTTCTCTATTTGCTCATCCGTAATTTTATTAAAGAAGATGGGTTGGGGATTATTCTTATATAACTCGAGCTGTTCGTAAAAAACACTATGGTCTATCCCAAAATGCCTGCCCGCATTAATCAGGATACTGGAACCATCGTCAACATCCAGTACGGGCTTACCATTAACCGTAATTAGGGGCAATAAACCAAATTCAATATCGGCATTTCCACCTAATGTCCTGAGCGTTTGAATAACGTGTTCATAGGCCTCCGTTTGGTAGTTGTGGTTAACCAACGACTCCCTAATCCCATCGATGGCGTGTTGCAGGGTCACATCAGTGATCGAAATCACGGTAAAGCCATCAAACTTGAAATCATTTAGGGGCAATACCTCATTTAAAAGTTCCAAACCACGTTCATCATTCACAAAGCCCGAAAACTGCTCAAAATTGAGTACAGGCAGTTCTTTTTTATGATAAGTGATGTCTACAAACTGCGTGTCTACATTTACATTATAGTACTGCGTAAGCCCGGTTTCCGGGTTGTTGTAGGCAAAGCGCATTTCGTTATCGGTTAACGCCGAATAATTGTAATATCTCTTTAAAATAACGTTATAGATGAATTTGATTTGGTCTTTCTCTTTTTTCTTTTGATATTCTCCACCGGCCTTGCCATGTTCTTCCACATTTTTCTGGATGAAATTATAAAGCAAATCAGTACTGAAGAAAATCTGGTCTGGAACGGGTGTGCTCAATGCCCAATACAATTCTTTTTCATTGGCCATTAAAGGTGTTAAAATAGTGAAGATGAGTTCCAACGTTTCTTTATACTGAGCCAAATCCTCAACCATTAGGTTTTTAGCCAACGCCCCTTCCTTCTCTATCTTTTCAAGCAAAAACCTGTAAAATTCCTTCTTAATGGTTTCCTCTGTTTTCAACCTTCTTTTTAAATAAGCAACCAGTGGCCTAAAAGATAGGCTCCATTCTATCTGACAGGCGATACATTCGTTCTTATTTATTTTTATAACGTTGGTATTCATTACTTAAAATCTAAAATTCATTGAAAATTGAGGGTACCAGCCCTCTTTTGAATAAGCCGCAATTGCCCTTAAAATGGTTAGCTGGGCAGGTGAGAAATACAAGCCGCCACCCACACCGTGGTGCCAATTATCGGACGAATCTTTTCTTTCCCATACCCTTCCCACATCATACAAACCCATCAGTCCTACTTGGCCCGGCAATACGTAACTGATAAAATCACCTAGTTTTAGCCTTAGCTCCAAATTGTTGTAAAAACTATGCTTTCCCGCAAAACGATATTGTCTATAGCCCAACAAAGTTCCTTCACCACCCAAATACGCATATTGATAAAAGGCCGGATTACCTACCGTTACAGCCCCGCCAAACCTATTGGCCAGCACCAAATTGGCACGTCCATCTAAATTTTTGTACAAGGCGATAGCGCCATTGAACTGTGCAAATGACCTTGCGGCGCTGCTTATTCCTTGATAGCCTAACAACTTAAAATCGATATAACTCCCCAAAGTTGGCAGCATTTCGTTGTCTTTGGTATTATTAATAAAGTTAACCACGGCCCCCACATACAATTTTTCACGGTCAATCACGAAACGATCTGAGGAATTTAATTCGGATACGTTATTGATGAATTTATTTTGGTTGTCCTCTTTATCGAAAGTATAGAATTGGAAACTTGGCCCAATACTAAACGTAGATTTAGGCCTGCGCCAACGTAAATTGGTTTCCAACTGAAAAAGGTTCATTCGGGTGCGGTAATATCTGATGTTTTGGTCAAAAGAGGTTTCGTTACCTACCCCAAAAAAGTTTCGGGTATTGTCGGGTGCCTGCACATTGGCATGCACCACCACATCGGCATTGCCCAGGGCCTTCAACCAATCGCCGGTATATTTAAACCTAACCGCCGACGTAGCAAAGGCATATAACAAACTGAAAGATTGGGAATTGCCATAAGGTTGTTTCCGGAACCCCGGATTGGTAATATTCATGAAAGCCCCCAAAGAAAAACCATCATCCACATTATAGCCCACATTTGGGTATAAAGATGTTCTGCTATACAGGTCTTTCCCTAAATAAGTGGCATTTCCCGTATCGGTAGAGAGTTTGGTGCGTAGTTTATGAGCAGCTTCCCCTTCAAATATATTTTCATCCCTTAAACCAAACAAGCGAACTGATTGACGAGAAGCGGTTACATTGTACACTTTTTTCCCATGCCCAGCAATGATTTTCAAAGTAATGGGCGAAGTTTTATTGTTGAGGAATACACTGTCATTTCCGTCTCGCATGTATAAGCGGATTTGTTTGGTGATTTTAGGATCGAAAACGCGGCTGAAAGTTACATCTTTTACCTGTCCAGATTTGTTGATTTTGTACAGTTCTACTTTCAAATGACCATTGTCTAAACTGTTAATCTCGGCCTTCTCATTTTTGTGGCTCGCTTGCACATCCACAATACGATTGAAAAAGTGGTAGTATTCGTTCATCACCTTTGGAATAGTGGCCTTACGTTGCTTAAGCTGTGCCAAAAACTGTTCGTGCCTTAAAGCATAGCTTTCCTTAGGCAATCTTTTTAAAGCTTCCTCAAAAATTTCATCCGTAAAAAGGTCACAAAACTCCTTCACGTCCTTGTCCCATTGTTCTTCGGTATATTGCGACAACAATTTGCTGTTCATGGCCCTGCCTTCCCATAAAAACCAGTTCCCATCTTTCAAATCTTTTTCTATCCCCTGCATCATGGGCAATAAATCAGATTTTTGGGCAAAACGCTGAATTTTGCCATCGGCCCTAAAAAACACCTGGTCGCGGTCTCTTGGAATGGCAATGTATTTCAGCCCCTTTTTGGTACTATCCGCTTTCCAACGCCATTGGTCTTCGTGCCGGTCCCAATCGCCAAGCAATACATCCAAGGCCTTAGCTCTCAAATACAGTTTCGCATCATAAGTGTTATCGTTATCCTTATCCAACTTTTTAAACATCTTGGCCGTGTTGTCCGAAGGGCCCAATGGGTTTCTTTCTTCCAACAAACAGATGGTATTTTCGAATAACGAAGCATAATCACCTAGGTTTTGATCTGGCGAAACCAAACCGATGATGGGATTGCTATGGGGTACTCCCGCAGCTTTAGCCAAAACCGGCACCACCAATGCCGTAAACGGATGCTGCGAAGCCATATTATCACGCATCACGTCTTTTGCAAAAGTGTTTCTCAACCCTTGAGGAAGCAATACTTCGGGGTATTTCTCTACGCTACGCAGCACATACTCCTTACCATTTTTATCCGCTAACCGTAATGATCGGGATTGGTTTCCGCCGCCCAACTGCGTTGGTTTTAAGCCACCGCTAATTTCCGAAATCCGGATGACGGGCAGTTTGGTATCCGTAGCATAGTCTTTCCGATAATTGTCGCCAAAGAGGTAACGGTGAAACCTGCTTACGCTATCAAACGAAGGCTTTACCTTCACCATCACACTATCGGCGGTAATTACACTGGCTAGCTTTGAGGGTATATTTGCTACTTTTCGAAAAGGCTGCGTATAGCTAAAAACCTTGTTCACGCCTGTATCGCTAAAGGTGTAATATTCGTAGCGCATGTCGTTGTTCATCAGCTGATCGGCCACTACGTAACCATTTTCGAAACTATGGAACAATGAATTTTTTCCCAGCTTATTGGGCGAGTGCTTTGCTCCTGCACCGCTTACCACCTGCAATTGTTTGCTTTTGATTAATTGCAAGCCATGTTCATGCCCTGCCGCGTAAACCACATTGGGCGCATCGCCAAAAATGCCATTTACCTTTTCAATCATCTCCTTATACAAAGGGTGTTTCATGTCCTCTGGATTTAAAAAGGTAGTTCTTAAAAAAGGATATAAGGAACCTATAAGGGGTAAAGGGATATATAAATTTTTATTGAGCGAGGTGAGTGGGAAAAGGTGGTTTTTAAACGTAAAATAACCACCATGCGCACCATAACTTTGGAAAGGATGGTGAGAAGCCAGGATAATCATTTTGTCCTTATTTTGATCAAATAGCTCCCGCATTCGCATGATCACCTCTTCCTTGCTATTGCATTCGCAATCTGGATTAGTCTTATCGTAAGGGAAAAGCCACCATTCACTGTCATAAGCAATAATGGTCAATTTATCGGTAAGGTTAATCGCTACGGGATTGGGGCAACCATTATCGGGAATAAGTTTGAGCAAAGGATCATTAAAAGAAGCCAAAAACTGTCCCTGTGCCTGAATTTTAGCCAATCCGTTGGGGCCAGATTTGTCCCAATCGTGATTGCCGGGCACAAAATAAACCGCAGCACCATTGGCCCGCATGGGCTCAAACTGCGATTTTAAGATCTGCTCGGTTTCCTTAAGGTTGTTACTTCCTGGCAAGGCCATGCCTGTGGGATAAATGTTATCTCCCAAAAAAAGCGTGGTTGTTTTTCCTTTGATCACGTGGTTTGCGGCACTTTTTAAGGAAGCGAGTTGGCCGGTATTCATTTCCCCGGCATCGCCAATCAATATCACACGGTATTTCACCTCTTGCTGTGCAAACACAAACAAGTTAGTTAGGGTAAGTAGAACGATTAGCGTAATTTTTTTAAGCATAAGCTACTTTTTAGTTCCTTTATAATCAAATCTCAAAATATTTCCATATTGGGCATCGCTGCCTTCGTTAGAAATAAATAAGTTGCCTTGTTTGTCGAAGGCAATTCCTTCTGGTTGATTGAATGTATTTGAGCTTAAATGATAGGCAGCCTTGATTTTCCAATGCTGATCGGCCACTACCAATGCTTTATTAATGGCCGAAACGATGTACCATTCTTTGGTGATAGGATGTTGGGCCAAAGCCGATGGATGAAACGTCCCCTTTTTACGTCCGGTTAATTTTTCAAGAGAGCTGGCATCTACATTAAAGTTACTGGCCAATACAAAACGGCCATCACCCTGCATGTTGAGGATAAAACCGCTGGTATTTTTTGAACCTTTATCTTGTTTACATTCCTTGCACAACACATAAAGCTGCCCATTGGCCGGGTTGGCATACATGGCCTCGTATTCGCCTTTGGGTAAAAGCGATTTGGTTTCCACCACCCCTGAAGCTTCTTCCTTTTTGGTTTCCGTTATAGGAAACGCATACAGATCGCCGTTACTTTTCAGCACGATGATTTTGTTTTTGGCAATGGCGATATCCTCATAGTCGCCATTTTTGGCAAACTTGGTAGAAGTATATTTTTTTGAACCCAATGGCAGTACAAATACCCTTCCTTCCTCGTCTTGCTCGGCATAAACCGTGGTGTTATTGCCGTTCAAAAAAGCAATTCCCGATATTTCCTGTAGCACATCAGGCATGTTGTACTTTTGGGGCGCCGCCAAATCATAACCCGGCGGATTTTCATTTTTTTTGCGCTTTTCCTGGGCACATGAAAGTAGCGTAATGGCACAGCCCAAGCTGCAGGCCAGCATTAAAAACAGGTATTTTTGGTATATTTTCTTCATGGTTTATTCTTTAAATATTGATAAATGGCATATTGCGACTGAACTGCATTGCCCTGTAAAGGCAGGGGAACATTGTTCATTTCCGAGTCGATATCTACCGCCTGCACATTATCCGCAAGCTGCAAGGCCAGCATTTGCTTAAGTTCATCCTTAATTTCCTGATTAAAAATAGGAAAACAGACTTCAATTCTTCTATAAATATTCCTGCTCATCCAGTCGGCAGAACCTAAAAACATTTCTTCATTTCCGTTATGATGGAACAAAAAAATTCGGCCATGCTCCAAATAGCGGTCAACAATTCTTTTGATGGAGATATTTTCGGTAGGCACCAATCGGCAAATCCCCCTAATGATCAGGGAAATTTTTACTCCTGCACGTGCGGCCTCATATAACTTGTTGATCATGACCTCTTCTTCCAGATTATTCAGTTTAATGGTAATTGCAGCTGGCTTACCCAGGTTAGCATGTTCAATTTCACGCTGTATAAGGGCTAAAAAGCGGGTTTGCAAATTAAATTGCGCCACCAAAAGATAACTGAACCTGATCAAATCAGGATTGGAAGGTTTTTCACGTCGGGCTAAAAACAGGAACAGCAATTCCAACTCACGCAACATGCCCTGGTTTGCGGTCATTAAAATATGATCGGTATAAAAATTGGCCGTGGTTTCATTAAAATTTCCGGTAGCGAACAAGCCGGTATATTGCGTTCTAATCCCTTGTTTGCGCTTTACCAAAGCCACTTTGGCATGAACCTTTAGCGCCGTAACGCTGTAAATGATTTCTACTCCGGCAGCTTTCATCTTTTTGGCCCATTTAATGTTATTGGCTTCATCAAAACGTGCTTTCAACTCTACCAGTACCGTTACCTTCTTGCCGTTTTTAGCAGCGGTAATTAAAGCGTTAACTATTTTTGAATTGCTGGCAACCCGATATAAAGTGGAGTAAATTTCTGTGGTTAATTCATCTGTGGCAGCCTCATTAAAAAAGCGCAATACACTGTCGTACGATTGGTACGGAGGATTGATGAGCAAATCCTGCGCTACAATCTGCTGATGGAGGCTAAGGTCTTTCCTAAATTTAGGATATACAACTTTGGGCCATTTCTCATTGCTCAATGCTGCATCCTTCACCGGAAAATCACCTAAATCCTTTAAATTATGATACCTGCCTCCCGCCATTACATTGGCATGTCCCAAATTTAACTGCTGAATTAAAAGCATCAGCGAAGCGGAAGGGATATTGGGTTCATGTAAAAACCTGGTAGCTAAACCCAAATCGCGTTTTTGGATCTGTTTTTCGATTAAATCAGCAATATCCAGGTTATACTCATCTGCCAGTTCCATTTCCGCATTGCGGGTTATTTTAAAGCTATAACAACCCTTAATTTGTTTGTTTTTAAACAGCAGCGGAAGATTCTGACGGATAATATCATCCATGATCAGTACATATTTTTGGCCATCAACAGTCGTTTCGTAAAAACGGGAAAGTTCATTGGAAGGTATGTTCACCACATAACTGGCCATCTTTCCTTCAGCTTCGGCATTCACCAACAAATAGAGCTCATTGTTATTCGGGAAAAACTCGGTTTTAGAATCAGATATTTCTACGGGCTGAAGAAATGCCAAAATGGTGCTTAAAAAATAATTGCTCAGTTCATTGTCCAGCCTTTCTGGAATGGCCTCGTTATAAACAAAATGAATATGATGCAATTTCAATTGCGGCAAAACGATATTTTTCAGGATATCACCAAACAGTTCCTGTTGCCCATGAATGGTTTCTGTAGCTTGCTTTAATAAATGGTCTTGCTGTTGTATAGGATTGTTTTCTTTTTTGCTCAGCTTTTTAAGGGCCTGCAAAACAGGCATTCGCACACGGTAAAACTCATCCAAATTGGAAGAATAAATAGACAGGAATTTGATTTTCTCCAAAAGCGGCGTGGTGTCTCGTTTGGCTTCGAGCAAAACACGCTCATTAAAAGAAATCCAACTCAAATCCCGATCAAACATAGGCGCAGCCACACTAAGCATATTAGGAGAATTTACCATAAATGGCAGAGAAAATGATATAAGCCAATACTGAAGTGATTAAACCGAACATGAAAATATTGTAGGCAATGCGAATGAGTTTGTACTTACGGCCCAACACTACACCCTGCGAATACACATCCTTAATTAAAGTGCCGTACAGAAAATCCCGATCGGCCATTACCTTTTCCATGCTTTGGTGATATCGTTCCAAAGGCATTTTGTAAAAGTTACCGAAAAAAACCAGGTTCACCCTTTTGCGGTCAACGTCTTCCTGCGTAAAAATCCCCTTTGGAATGCTGGGCCTAGTGGCCAGAATAGAAAAGATGATGCACGATAAACTCACCATCAACAAAATAAAGGTGGGCACCACTAAATAAGTATTGTCTTCTAAACGGCGCAGCAGCAAACTCACAATCAACGACAAAATAATGGAGTTCACCGTAATGAGCAGCTGTGCCTTGTTATCGGCCATGTCGCTAAGCCGTTGGTTATTGGCCGAAGTAATACGGAACATGGTTTCTACGCCTTTGCTCGGCAAGGCTTCTTTGTCTTCTTTGGCAGGCTTATCGGCCTTTTCCTTCTTGTTGTGTTTCAATTGATCCGCTTCTTTATTTGCTAGTGCTAAAATATCTTCGTTAAACTTCTTTTTAAGCTTTGCCAAATTTTTGCTCTTTTGTGCTTCAAGTAATAACCTGGCATAGTCTGTATGATATTGGTGGCTTTCTAAAAATTCAATATCCTTTAAGCGCCAGCTCTTTTTGCCAATTTCTTTATTGCAAAGCAGCTCCACTTCTTTACGTAGAAGTTTTGATCGTTCACTGAAATCTTCACTTCCCAAATGAAATAAATCCGAATCACATAAAATACGTTCATTCAAATCACTAGGACTTTGTGGCAACCTGGTAGATAGAATGGCACTCTTTACCGCAGCAATGATCTTTTCATCCACCTGATGACCGGTTAGGTAAGCGACCGCATGCTCCGCTCCTTTTTCCTCATGCTTTAAAGTTTCGATGAAATATCCAGTGTCATGAAACCAGGCGCTTACATAAACGATAAAAAAGTCATCGTCTGCTAGTTGGTAATGATTGGCAATTTGTACAGCGGCCTGAACCACTCTTTTGGTATGTGCCAAATTATGATAAACAAGCTGGCTATTGTGGTGCTCGTTAAAATAATTCACCACATAGGTTTCCACCTCTTGCTGCAACGGTTGGTAGTTCATGATCTACAAATTTGTTCCAAAAATAAATATTAGGCAGCGATGAAAGCGAAACAAATTACACCTCCAACCAAACCTCCTTAAAATTGCACCTATCAGTCTGCCTTAAAACTAAGTTACCATAAAATATGCTTCAGTGCACACTAAAAGGTAATAATAAAGCAACTTCCTGTAACGTAAACCCATGGACTAACCCGCTTAACAAAACCTATGACAAGCTGAACAAAGCAAGTTGACAGGCTCAACAAAATCCTCGGTTGCCAAGCTCCCTAAATTTGTGGTATCAAAATAAATAAAAGACATGACACAAAACAATTATCAAGGCGCATTGCAGCAACCCATTGGTTCTGGCTTTAACGCAACATCTACTTCAAACGAAGTAATCAAAGGAATAGATTTAACTGGAAAAATTGCCATCGTAACTGGCGGACACACAGGGATTGGCCTAGAAACTACCAAAACACTGGCAGGTGCCGGAGCAACAGTGATTGTAATTGCCAGAGATGTAGAGAAAGCAAAAAGAAATCTGGAAAACCTTAAAAACGTAGAATTGGAAGCCATGGATTTAATGGACAGTGCATCCATAGATGCCTTTTGCACCAAGTTCCTCGCTTCCAACAGACCTTTGCACCTACTGATTAACAATGCGGGCATCATGTGGGTGCCTTTACGCAGAGATGTACGTGGCTACGAATCTCAATTAGTAACCAATTATCTTAGCCAATTTCAGCTTACCGCCAAACTATGGCCGGCACTTAAAAAAGCCAATGGCGCCAGAGTGATCAACGTATCTTCCTTTGGGCATCAAATGGCGCCATTCAACTTTGAAGATCCTAATTTTAACCATCGGGAATACCAAACTTTGGAAGGTTACGGACAATCCAAAACGGCTACCAATCTTTTTGCAGTAGAACTGGACCACCGTGGAAAGCCGTTCAACATTCGTGCTTATTCGCTGCACCCTGGCAGCGTTATCGGTACTGATCTTGGCAGAGAAGAACCAATCGAACTGTTTAAGGAATTGGGCACCCATGATGCCAATGGAGAGCTCAAACCTGAAGTAGCGGCCACCTTAAAAACCATTCCACAAGGTGCCGCCACCACCATTTGGTGCGCCACAAGTCCTGCACTAAACAACATTGGCGGCGTTTATTGCGAAAATGCCGACATTGCCGAATTGGACACCGGCAAGATCGACCATCAATACGACAAGCCCGAAACCCTGCGTGGCGTGCAACCTTACTCGGTAGACCAAGAAAACGCCCAACGTCTTTGGGCATTGAGCGAAACACTTTTAGGTTTCCAGTTTTTGGCTAACTAAGCGGAGCAACAACGATTAGAAATGGAGAAAACAATTAACTTTATGGCAATGGAACATATTTCTAGATATCTCACCCAAGAAATCAAGCTCTCGAGCTATGAGGACAAGCTCTTTAAATCAGACTTGATGTTCGACGACCATATCTTGGTGTGGTTCATTTCGGGAGAAACCAAAATTATCCAGGCTGATCGCACTTTCTTTTTCAAAACAGGCGATATCTTTCTTATCCCCAGAAACCAGCTGGCCACCGTGATCAATTACCCAAAAGATGGACAACCCCACAAAACGGTAGTGATGCACCTTACCATAGAAAGGCTCAAGAAGTTTTACGAGCATATTGACACCAGCGAAAAACACCCGCCGGAACAGAAAATATACAGCTTTAGCAACCATCCGTTATTGGAAAGCTGTTTGGCTTCGCTCATCCCCTATTTTGACATTTCTGGTGAGTTTCCCGAAAGCTTGGCCCACTTGAAGATCACCGAGGCGATCAGCATTTTACGCACTATCGACCCAAAGGTAGACAGCGTTTTGGCCCACTTTGAGGCACCAGGAAAGATAGACCTCATTGGGTTCATGCAACGTAATTTCATGTTCAACATGTCGTTAGAAAAACTAGGCTATCTCTCCGGACGAAGTCTATCAACCTTTAACCGCGATTTTAAAAAGCTGTTTAATACTACGCCACAAAAATGGCTAACCGATAAAAGATTGGAATTGGCTTATCATCATTTATCCCAAAAAAAGCTAAAACCTACAGAAGTTTATTTAGAAGTTGGCTTTGAAGATTTGTCGCATTTCTCCTTTTCGTTCAAGAAAAAATACGGCGTATCCCCAACAAAGCTACTATTAGCTACTTAATTCGAAATATTTACAGCTTTTTGATATTACTATCTAGAAAGGTTAGTACAACACATCAGCATTGTTACCATTTTCCTAAAAAGTATCACTTATTTTAGCTTTAAGATTCAACTAACAAAGTTTATGAAGAAACTACTAACCTTATCTCTAGGTTTTCTCCTGGCATCGCCCCTATTTGCACAAGAAAAACCGCAATGGATGAGATATCCATCCATTTCTCCAGACGGAAGCACCATCGTTTTCACCTATAAGGGTGATTTGTATCGAGTAGCGAGCAGCGGAGGAAATGCACAACAACTTACTTTTCATGAAGCGCATGATTTTATGCCTCAATGGAGTAAAGACGGCAAGCAAATTGCTTTTGCTTCCGATCGCTACGGTAACTTTGATGTATTTGTGATGGATGCGAATGGTGGACCAGCAAAAAGATTAACTTATCACTCAACTGACGAAGTACCTTTCAGCTTTTCCGCAGACAACCAGTCGGTAGTTTTTGGCGCAGCCAGGCAAGACGCCGTTAACCACCGCCAATTTCCTACGGGCTCTCAGCCGGAGCTTTATTCAGTGCCTACTACTGGTGGACGCATTGCCCAAATTTTCACTATCCCCGCAGAAGCCGTGCAAAGCAGCAAGGATGGCTCAAAAATGATTTACCACGACAAGAAAGGTGGCGAAAACGAATGGCGCAAGCACCACCAATCGGCTATTGCACGCGACATTTGGGTGTACGACAAAAAAACAGACAAGCACACGCAAATCACCAGTTTTTATGGCGAGAACAGAAACCCTGTATTTGCGGATAACGAACAAAGCATTTATTATTTGAGCGAAGAAAGCGGCACCTTCAACATTCACAAAATGCCGCTGAAAGAAAAAGCCAAAAATGAGCAAATCACCAAATTCAAGAATTTTCCGGTGAGATTTTTAAGTGCCGCCAACAATGGCACCTTATCTTTTGGTTACGATGGCGAACTTTATACTTTAAAACCAGGTTCAGGCCCTCAGAAATTAAACGTAACCATCAACACCCAAGAAAAAGCCAATAACGACGGCTTCATCACCATTAACGGTGGCGTAAGGGAAATGTCGGTATCTCCCGATGGCAAAGAAGTGGCCTTTATTGCCAGAGGTGAAGTTTTTGTGACCTCGGTAGATGGCAAAATGACCAAAAGAATTACCAATACCCCAGAGCAGGAACGTTTTGTTGAATTTGCTCCAGATGGCAAATCGCTGGTGTACGCCAGCGAACGCCAGGGCAAATGGCGCATCTACGAAACCAGAAAAACCCGTAAAGAAGAACCTTATTTCTTTGCCGCTACACTCTTGGAAGAAAAACCCCTGATCAGCAATTCAAACGACAACTACATGCCCGCCCTATCTCCAGATGGCAAAAAAGTGGCTTTCATTGAAAACCGCCGAACACTGAAGGTAATGGAGCTTGGCAATAAAAACACCGTAACCTTGCTTACGCCCGATCAGCTTTTTTACATGCAGGATGGCGACCAATATTTTACCTGGAGCCCTGATAGCAAATGGTTATTGGCCACTTACAGGCCAACCATGTCCAACGGCGAAGTGGTATTGTTAGATGCTACGGGCAAACAAGCCATGAAAAACCTGACCAAAAGCGGCTATGGTGATGGCAGCGCCAAATGGGTGAACGGTGGCAAGCAACTGATTTGGTTCAGCAATCGCGACGGCATGAAGGCCCATGCCAATAGCGGATCTTCACAACGTGATGTTTATAGTTTATTTTTGACTAAAGATAGCTGGGACCGTTTTAACTTGAGCAAAGACGATTTTGCCTTGCTAAAAGACATGGAAGCTACCGAGAAGAAAGCCAAAGAAGAGGCAGCAAAAAAAGAAGCCAAGGACCCAAAAGCCAAACCTGTAAAACCTGATTCGACCATCGTATTTGATTGGGATGGGCTGGACACCAGAAAGGCCAGGTTAACCATCCACTCATCATCACTGAGTGATGCAGTACTTTCCAAAGACGGGGAAAAGCTTTATTACCTGGCTAGTTTCGAGAAAGGAAGCAATTTATGGAGCACCAACCTGCGTACCAAAGAAACCAAGATGGAGATCCCTTTAGATGGCATGGGCGGTAGTCTTTCGTGGGATAAAGCTCAAAAAAACCTTTACCTGTTAAGTGGCGGCCGTATTTCAAAAATCAACACCGATAACAATAAGCGTGAGCAAATCAATATTGACGGCGAAGTGGAGGTAAACACGGTAGCCGAAAGGGCCTATATGTTTGAACACGTTTGGCTACGCAATAAAGGCATGTTTTACACCCCAACCATGCATGGTGCCGATTGGGATGGCCTAAAACCTGCTTATGCGAAGTACCTTCCACATATTGGCAACAGTTACGAATTTGCAGAAATGTTATCAGAATTGTTGGGAGAGCTGAATGTTTCCCATGCCGGGGCACGTTTCAGCAGAACCATTCCCAATGCCGATGCAACAGCCTCGCTGGGCATTATCGCAAGCTATAAACACCAAGGCGATGGTATTTTGATTGACGAAGTGATTTCTGGCGGGCCATTGGACAAAGCCAAATTAAGCGTAAAACCAGGCATGATCATCGAAAAAATTGACGGTGCGTTAATTGAAGCGAACCAAGATATCGCCAAATTTTTAAACAGAAAATCAGATCAGTTTACCTTATTGGAAATCCTTGATCCCAAAACCAAAGAAAGACAACAAATCACCATCAAACCAATTAGCCTTGGCGCCGAGAATCAGTTGCTTTACAGACGCTGGGTAAAAATCAACCAGGCAGAGGTGGATAGCCTAAGTAAAGGCCAGTTGGGATATGTGCATATTCCAGGTATGGCCGACGGACCATATCGTAGTGTTTATGAGGAAATGATGGGAAAATTTGCCGACCGCAAAGCAGTGATTGTGGATACTCGCTTTAACGGCGGCGGCGATTTGGTATCTGATTTGGCCATGTTCTTCACCGGACAAAAGTTTTTGGATTATGCCACCGAACAACGCTCTGTAGGCTATGAACCAACCTTTAGATGGACCAAACCCACCCTGGCCATGTTCAATGAAGCCAATTACAGTGATGGTCATTGCTTTTCATGCGGCTATAAAGATTTGGGCATTGGAAAAACCGTAGGGATGCCGGTACCCGGAACCTGTAGCTTTGCAGGCTGGGAATCTCTTCCTGATGGAACCCGTTGGGGATCTGTACCTATCAGTGCCAAAAACAAAGCTGGCCAATGGTTAGAAAACAACGAAACCAAACCTGATATCCAAGTAAAAAACATGCCTGGCGTGATAGATAATGGAAAAGACCAACAGCTGGAAGTGGCTATAGCCGAATTACTGAAAGTAGTGAAGTAAAACCTTGAGGGATTGCCTCGCTAAGCTCGCAATGACGCTTCCTTTAACGTCATTGCGAGAAAGAATGACGAAGCAATCTCTTCAAATTCAACAAGCTTCTTTTCCACATCAATACCTAACTATCACTCATAAAACTTAGTTTTGCCAAGCATTATGATAGAAATCTACACAGACGGAGCAGCAAGCGGAAATCCAGGTCCTGGCGGTTACGGGGTAATCCTGCGTTCGGGCAAACATTATAAGGAATTAAGTGGTGGTTTTAGAATGACCACCAATAACCGTATGGAGCTTTTGGCAGTAATTGTTGCCCTTAAAGCGTTAAAAACGCCGGGGCAACAGGTCATTGTCTTCTCCGACAGTAAATATGTGGTAGATGCCGTAGAAAAAGGCTGGGTATTTGGCTGGGCACAAAAAGGCTTTAAAGACAAAAAAAACAAAGATCTGTGGCTGCAATACCTTCAGCAGCACAAAATACACCAGGTTAAATTCAAGTGGATTAAAGGCCACAACGAACACCCAGAAAACGAACGCTGTGACCGTTTGGCCGTGGCGGCTTCGCAAGACAAGGCCAACTGGGCCATTGATAGCGCTTTTGAAGCCGAGCGAAACAGTAACAGCTTACTTTAAATCACAAAACCCCATATCCAAGGACATGGGGTTTTTATTGATGTGCTGTAGCCATTTCGCTTCCTTGCCGAACAACTCCCTTATTAATCCTTTGAGATTGCTTCGCAAAGCTCGCAATGATGGTTAATGAACGTTGTTGCGTCATTAGCGCTAGCTGTTGCAACAACAGGTTAAAGCTACTTGATGACAACTGGAACAGATACCTTATCCCAATCTAAAGAAAATCCTTTGCCGTGTACTTTGTAAACCAACCTTTCCTGGGTTTCTGCCAGGGGTTTAACTTTCACATCCACCCTTAAAGCATCTTTAGCTTCTTCATATTTATAAGCACCCCATTGTTTAGGCTCTTTGTTAAAAATGGCGGTCCAGGTGCCACTTTCTCTAGGAATCAAGAAAAAGCTATATTTTCCAGCAGGCAAGGTTTTACCTTCCACCTTAATATCCTTATCGGTTTCAAAAGTAGTGGCATCATTGGCACCAGCACGCCAAACTTTGTCGTAAGCTTCTAGCCCACCCCAAATTTTGCGGCCCTTTACCGCCGGGCTGCTGTAATTAATGGTAATGGTGGCTCCGTTAACCTTTCCCGTAGCCGTAGCCGCCGGACTAGCTTTAGGCTTAGCATCTTGTGCTATTGCGCTAAAGGAAACCAAGCCAGCAAATAATAAAAAAGTAAGTGATTTGATTGTTGCTTTCATAACTTAATAATTAGAGTATAACTTCCACTAAGTTAATACTTAAAGCAACAGATTGTTTCAAACTCCTGGATATTTTTTACGCACTTAAGCAGATTTGGTAGCGGCCGTATTTTCCTGCTGTTTTTCAACGGGCGAAAACTCCGCCATAAACTCTTCGGCCTTTTTCACCATTTTGGGCGAACCAATAAAAATGGCTACCCGCTGATGAAGTTCCGTAGGTTCAATATCCAAAATCCTATTCAAGCCATCAGAAGCAACACCCCCGGCCTGTTCAATCACAAAGGCCATTGGATTACATTCGTACAGCAAGCGCAACTTTCCTTTTGGCGACGCCGAAGTAGTTGGATACATATAAATACCACCCTTAATCAAACTTCGGTGGATATCTGCTGCCATAGCACCAATATATCTCGACGTGTAGGGCCTGTTGGTAGCTTTATCCTCTACCTGCGCATATTTAATGTATTTTTTTACCCCCTCCGGAAAATGGACATAATTCCCTTCATTAATAGAGTAGATCACGCCATCGTCAGGAATTTTCATATCTGGATGCGACAAACAAAACTCGCCAATAGAAGGATCAAGCGTGAAACCGTTCACCCCTTTGCCGGTAGTATAAACCAACATGGTAGATGAACCGTAAATCACGTACCCCGCAGCTACCTGCTCCGTTCCTTTTTGCAACACATCATCTAAAGTTGCTGGGCCTTCGGTCGATTTTCTTCTGTAAATCGAAAAAATAGTACCCACCGTAACGTTGATATCAATGTTTGATGAACCGTCCAAAGGATCAATGCAAACAATATACCGGGCATTTTTAGACACCGGCGAATCGATACGTACAAAATCATCCTCCTCTTCCGAGGCCACAATACAGCATTCGCCACCACTGGTTAAGGCCGAGATAAATTGCTCGTTGGCATATACATCAAGCTTCTTTTGCCCCTCCCCCTGAATGTTAATGGTATCCGCATCACCTAAAATATCAACCAAACCAGCTTTGTTCACTTCGCGGTTTACAATCTTTGCAGCAATACCAATATCCCTCAACAAACGAGAAAGTTCTCCTTTAGCATACGGAAAATCCGCTTGCTTTTCAATAATAAACTGGCCTAATGTTTTTATACCCGACATTTTTACTTAGTGTATTTTTTACGTTATCTATCCCCTAATTCTATGGCCTCTAAGGTATGGATTTTTTCTTCGGAAATACAAAACCTAATCAAAGTTCTTTTCTTGTGCCAGCCGTGTTTTCCAGCCGCACCGGGATTAATATGCAAACATTGTATTTTTTTATCGAAAACAACTTTCAAGATATGCGAATGCCCGGAGATAAAAAGCTGCGGAGGCTTAGTGTAAATTTCTTTCTTTACCTGCGGCGCATATCTGTCGGGATAACCGCCAATATGCGTCATCCAAACATCCACCTGTTCGCACCTAAATCTTAAATGCTCGGGAAATTGCGCTCTAATATCGGCACCATCTATATTCCCGTAAACGCCCAGTAATGGCTTAAAGGCAAACAGTGGCTCAATCACATTCGGTCCAAAATCACCTGCATGCCAAATTTCGTCCCTATCATCAAAATATTTAAACACCGCATCATCCAAAAAACCATGCGTATCTGATATTAAACCTATTTTTTTCATTTTGCCATTGGAGGTAAGTACTGAGTATCAAGAATTAACACTAAACCTTGCAGGTTTGCTAGACAACAGCACTATATTATTATTTTTTTTTGAAAAGCACTTCCATCGCAACGATGTTAAACCCCTCGGGCTTTTTGCTACAATCTTTTTGTTTTTTTTTGTCATTGTGAACGTCAGCAAAAAACCCTAAGCTATTGCACATCAACAGGATATTCCTCGCCCCGATAAAAAAACAAAAAGTATTTCCGCTTCAATCCCGTTTAATTTACAAAGCCAGTTTTTCAAACGGTGCAAGCGCAGGGTTTGTTATACCAAAAGACTGACGAAGTTTTTGAAAACTTTGTAAGCCCAACAATCAAAATTATTAATCTTTCAATACGCCAAAAAGAAATCTTTAAGCAACAACTCATATGCTTTGGTATATTTCTTCTCGCTTTCGTAGATCGTGAAATCCTCTTCTATCTCAGAAGATTTTTCTCGCCCCAAACAAACAATGCGCCTAAATTCTGGCTTGGTAGCATCGGAGTGCAATTTAACTAAACGGGATGGGAACAAACCTTCCAGCTTAGCTTTGTGCACCAAGTCCTGGGCCTGCTTAACAGGTAAAACTACCCAAAAACAACCATCTGAACTTAGCAACCCGGCCACTTTCTTAATCAAATCACCAAAAAAAGCATCGCTTGCATGCCTCGCCATTTCCTTCTTTTTTTCCACATTTTTAAGATCGTTCACAAAAAAGGGAGGATTGCTTACAATAAGGTCAAACTTTTCTGAACTGGTGTATTGCTCAATTGCCGTATGGTGAATGGACAAGCGTCCACGGAAAACTGAATTTTGAAAGTTTCTTTCAGCCGTTATGGAAGCCTGCTCATCGATCTCTACGGCATGCACTTGGGCCTCGGAAAAACGTTGTGCCAACATTAATGCAATTACGCCAGTGCCTGTGCCAATATCCAATATCCGTTGCGGCCCCTGCTGTTTGGCCATTGCTCCCAACAATACCCCATCTGTATTGATCCGCATGGCACAGCCACTTTGGTCAACTTCAAACTGTTTAAAACGAAAAATATGCTTCATCTTATTTTTGGTAGACTTCTAAAGGCAACCCATCAGGATCGGTAAAAAAAGTAAATTGCTTCCCGGTAAATTCATCAATTCTTACGGGCTCAGCCGCAATTCCTTTCCCATTCAGCTCAGCAACTGTTGCAGCCACGTCATCTACCTCAAAAGCCAAATGCCTTAGCCCTTGCGCCTCTGGCCGCGAAGGCCTTGCCGGTGGATTTTCAAAAGAGAACAATTCGATTTGATAAACACCATTGATGGCCAAATCCAACTTCCACGATTTACGCTCCTCACGATAAACTTCGCCAAGCACTTCAAAGCCTAATTTATTGACATAAAAATCTTTAGACCGTTCATAATCTGAACAAATAATAGCAATATGATGAATACGTTTAAACACTTCTTAATTTACGATTTTAGATTGACGAATGACGATTGAAAGATCCAAATATCCGTTAACTTTCCAACATTATAACTTTTCAATTTTCAACATCCAAATTACACAAGAAATAAACCCAAAAACAGCGAAATTTCTCCTAAAAAAAACCTAAATTTGCGTCTTCAAAAAATAAGCATGATTCATTTCTTTTTAGGTCAATCCGACGAGGTTTTTGTTGTACAAACAAACCATACTTTATCCCAAACTGATACAGAAAAACTAGCGTGGCTTTTTGGCGGAGCTAAATGGAGCGCCGAAAATACTTTAGCCGGCTTTTTTGTTGGTCCAAGAGCGGCCATGATTACCCCTTGGAGCACCAATGCCGTAGAAATTACGCAAAACATGAGCATGGAGGGCATCATCAGAATTGAAGAATTCAAGAAAGTTGATGAAGGTTTTTCGGCTTATGACCCCATGCTTTCGCAAAAATACCAAGGAATTGATCAGGATGTTTTTACCATAAACATCCAGCCTGAGCCTATTTTAGAGATCACGGACATTGCCGCCTACAACAAGCAAGAGGGCTTATCCTTAAGTGACGAAGAAGTAGATTATTTAAATGGATTGGCCAAAAAACTGGGAAGGCCGTTAACAGATTCCGAAGTTTTTGGTTTTTCACAAGTAAACTCTGAGCACTGCCGTCACAAAATTTTCAATGGTCAATTTGTCATTGATGGCGTAGCACAACCAACTTCGTTGTTTAAACTCATCAAAAAAACTTCAGAAACACATCCAAACGACATTGTTTCGGCATATAAAGATAACGTGGCTTTTGTAAAGGGCCCAAAAGTGCAGCAATTTGCACCGTCTAAACCCGATGAGCCATCGTTTTACGAGACTAAAGATTTTGATTCAGTTATTTCTTTAAAAGCTGAAACCCATAATTTCCCTACCACGGTGGAACCATTTAATGGTGCTGCTACCGGCTCTGGGGGTGAAATTAGAGACCGCTTGGCTGGTGGCCAAGGCTCATTGCCTTTGGCAGGAACGGCAGTTTACATGACGGCCCTTTCCCGTTTGGAAGAAAATCGCCCTTGGGAAAAAGGAGTAGAGGAACGCAAATGGCTATACCAAACCCCAATGGATATCTTGATCAAAGCTTCCAACGGAGCTTCTGATTTTGGAAACAAGTTCGGTCAGCCACTTATTACAGGTTCTGTGTTGACTTTCGAGCACGAAGAACACAACCGTAAGTTAGGTTTCGACAAAGTAATTATGCTTGCTGGTGGTATTGGCTACGGCAAAATAGATCAGGCTAAAAAACAAGAGCCAAAAACTGGCGACAACATTGTGGTTTTAGGCGGCGAAAATTACCGTATTGGCATGGGCGGTGCGGCGGTTTCTTCGGCCGATACTGGCGAACATGGCTCAGGCATTGAATTAAATGCCATCCAACGTTCTAACCCTGAAATGCAAAAACGTGCAGCCAATGCAGTACGTGCCATGGTAGAAAGCGACCATAACACCATCGTATCTATTCACGATCACGGTGCGGGTGGTCACTTAAACTGTCTATCGGAATTGGTAGAGGCTACTGGTGGTAAAATTGATTTAGATAAATTGCCTGTGGGCGATCCTACCCTATCTGCAAAAGAAATTATCGGTAACGAGTCTCAAGAGCGTATGGGCTTGGTAATTGGGGAAGAACATATTGCCACCCTACAAAAAATTGCCGACCGTGAGCGTTCGCCAATGTACACCGTAGGAAAAGTGACTGGCGATCATCGTTTTACTTTCGAATCGGCCACTACGGGTGTTAAACCTATGGATTTAGCACTTAGCGACATGTTTGGCAGTTCTCCAAAAATGATCATGGAAGATAAAACCGTTGACCATCAGTATGCAGCAGTAGCTTACAACCAAGATAAAATCAACGAGTATTTAGAGCAAGTGCTTCAATTAGAAGCCGTGGCTTGTAAAGACTGGTTAACAAATAAAGTAGACAGATGTGTGGGTGGCCGTGTTGCCAAACAGCAATGTGCTGGTCCATTGCAATTGCCTTTGAACAACGTAGGCGTAATGGCTTTGGATTTCCAAGGCAAAGAAGGTATCGCCACTTCGGTAGGCCATGCTCCTCTTTCCGCTTTGATTGATGCGGGTGCCGGCAGCAGAATTGCGATTGCCGAATCTTTATCAAACATTGTTTGGGCGCCGCTAAAAGATGGCTTAAAAAGTGTTTCACTTTCGGCCAACTGGATGTGGGCTTGTAAAAACGAAGGGGAAGATGCCCGTTTGTACCAAGCAGTTCAAGCCTGTTCAGATTTTGCCATCGATTTAGGAATCAATATCCCAACAGGCAAGGATTCGCTTTCGATGAAGCAGAAATATAAAGATGGCGATGTCATTGCTCCTGGAACGGTAATTATTTCGGCAGCTGGGAACTGTAACGACATCACCCAAGTAGTAGAGCCCGTTTTACAGAAAGATGGCGGTAACATCTATTACATCAACTTAAGTAACGATGCTTATAAATTGGGCGGCTCTTCTTTCGCTCAAATCTTGAATAAAATTGGCAGTGAAACTCCTGATGTAAAAGATGCTGCTCAATTTAGCACCGCTTTTAACGCAGTTCAGGATTTAATCAAAGCTGGAAAAATTAAAGCCGGCCACGACGTAGGCAGCGGTGGTTTAATCACCACGCTTTTAGAGATGTGCTTTGCAGATCAAAACTTAGGTGCAAACCTTGATTTAACTTCCCTAGGTGAAACCGACGCTTTAAAGGTATTATTTGCAGAGAATATCAGTTTGGTTTTCCAAGCAGATGAAAGTGTGGAAGCTGCTTTAACTGCTAAAGGAGTTAAGTTCCATAAAATTGGAACGGCCACCAACCAATCAACTTTGAATGTGGCAAACGGTTCACAAAACTATTCGTTCGATATTAAACATCTGCGTGATGTTTGGTATAAAACTTCTTACTTGCTTGACCGCAAACAAAGTGGTGAAGTAAAAGCCAAAGAACGTTTCGACAATTATAAAAACCAACCACTAAAATTCAATTTCCCAGCTCAATTTGATGGTAAAAAGCCTGTAATTGATGCGAGCAAACCTCGTCCAAAAGCGGCTATTTTACGTGAAAAAGGCAGTAACTCTGAACGTGAGGTAGCTAACGCGATGTATTTAGCGGGCTTTGACGTGAAAGATGTTCACATGACCGATTTAATTTCGGGCCGCGAAACTTTGGAGGATATCCAATTTATTGGTGCCGTTGGTGGTTTCTCCAACTCAGATGTACTAGGTTCTGCAAAAGGTTGGGCAGGTGCATTTTTGTATAACGAAAAAGCTCGTGTGGCTTTAGAGAATTTCTTCAGCAGAGAAGATACTTTATCGGTAGGTATTTGTAACGGTTGCCAATTGTTCATCGAATTGGGACTGATCAACAAAAACCACGAAGTAAAACCCAAAATGCTCCATAACGACAGCCATAAACACGAAAGTGTGTTCACTTCGTTAGTGGTTCAGGAAAATAACTCTGTGATGTTGTCATCCTTAGCGGGAAGCACCATTGGGGTTTGGGTGTCGCATGGCGAAGGAAAATTCCAATTGCCTTACGAAGAATCGAAATATCAAATCGTTTCCAAATATGGATATGAGCAATATCCCGCCAGTCCAAATGGTTCTGACTACAACACTGCCATGATGTGCGACGATAGCGGAAGGCACTTGGTGATGATGCCTCACATTGAGCGTTCCTTATTCCAATGGCACTGGGCACACTACCCTGCCGGCCGTAAAGACGAGGTTTCTCCATGGATGGAAGCTTTTGTAAATGCCAGAAAGTGGCTGGAAAACCGTCAGAAATAATATTCCATCGCCCGCTTAGCCTGTAAGCGGGCGATTTTTTTTGATAATTAACCTCGATCAAACAAATTAAAAATCTATTTTTAGGTAACTTACCTGCCATAATCAGTACAAAAAAATGGATTTAAGCGTTGTAATGGCTGTTTATAATGGCGAAAAATATATCAAAGAAGCCATTGATAGTGTATTAAACCAAAGTTATACCGGCTTTGAATTCATCATTGTTAACGACGGCTCCAGCGATCGTACCCTAGCAATCATTCAATCATATAACGATCCCAGGATAAAAGTCATCAGCCATGAAAATGTGGGACATGCTAAGTCCCTGAACATAGGCATTAAGGCCGCAAGAGGCAAATATATTGCCCGTTTAGATGCAGACGACAGATGCCATCAAGAGCGATTTTCCACGCAAATGGATTTCCTTTGCAATCATCCAGATCTTGTTTTGCTTGGTACCAACGCCCATGTGATAGATGATGATGGAAATTTTCTTTACACCAGTAAACTACTGCAAACTATTGAAAAGGCGGAAATATTTGAAGACCAAAACCCCTTCATCAGCAGCAGTGTGGTTTTTAAGATGGAAACATACCTTAAATGTGGAGGCTATAATGAAGAGATCATTCATCATTTTGAAGATAAGTTGTTATGGGCCGAGATGTTTCAATACGGAAAATTGGCCAATTTGGACAAAGCGCTGGTAGACTACAGGCTAACTCCTTACAGTGCTTCTAACAAAACAAAAAAGCTATACCGTAAGCAAAAAGAAATAAGCAACCTTTATTTAAAGGGCAAAAGCCTCCAAAAAAACGAACTAGATCAATTCCTATCGCTAACAAAACTAAGCAAACGCCAAAAAAAATCGCTATACCACAATCGTATAGCGGGTATTTATCTTACCCGGCACCAAAACAAGAGATTGGCTTTTCAGCATTTGCTACAGTCTATTAAGGTACAACCTTTTAATTTAGGTGCCATAAAATTATTTCTTTATAGCTTCTTGATAAAGCGAGCTTCAAAAAACCAAAATATTCAATAAATTAGCAGATGGTATGCTATTTAAAAAATCCATTATGAGGCTCTTTCTTTGTTTTTTCCTGCTCCTATTATCCAACATTGTTTTTGGCCAAGGCACGTTTGGGAACGAATGGATTAAGGACGGGCAGAAATATCTAAGGATAAAAGTATCTGAAGATGGTGTGTACCGCATTTCATACAGCCAACTGTCTGGCGTAGGTTTTTTGGCCAACAATCCAAATCCTAAGAATTTCCAGATCTTTTATAGAGGTATTGAAATACCATTGTACATCGAGGGCGAAACCGATAACCTATTTGAAAACGGGGATTTTATTGAATTTAGCGGCAAAAGAAATGACGGAAAACTAGATCAAGCCCTGTACAATCCAAGTAATCAGCAACCAAACCCAGAAATTAGCCTTTTTACCGATGATGCTTATTATTTTTTAACCATAGGCACTGCAAATGGCAAAAGATACACCAACACCTCGCTTGCTGCAGGCAGTTTAACATCCGAATCATTTATTAGTTATACGGCATCTTTAAACCTTGCCCAAAACTATAATCCCGCGGCCCTGCTCATTGATCAGATGTCGCTGTCAGAATATCAGGCGGCAGAAGGCTACATGGGCAACATGTATGCCATTGGCACCACGCAAAGCTACAGCCTGGCAACGCCAAATGCCTACAGTACCGCCAGCCTTACCCCAACACTTTCCTATTATGTGGCCGGAAGGTCAAATGCAAACTCTACTGATCCGGCGGGCAATAATCACCATCTTAACGTAAGTATTGGCAATACCGTTTTGGGCGATGCCAAATTTAAAGGCTATGCTTTTACAACTGCTGTTGCCAACCTTACTTATAACCTCATTGGCAACACTACTAGCGTTAATTTTTCTTCTATCAACGATTTGGGTGCAGTTACCGACTATCAATCGGTAGCTTATGCCCGCATTACCTATGCCCGTGGATTAGATGGCACGGGAATTGGTTTTTTACCTTTTAAAATAGCCACCAACAACCCCGAAGCTTTACTTAATTTCAACAACGCCAATTGGAATGAGGCTTATATTTTAGACGAAGTTAACCAGTTCAGATATATCGGATCAAAATCCGGAGCCACCACAAGCTTTGTGGTAAAGAACACGGCAAGCGAGCTCGTACTATGCAACAACAACGGATATAAAACGCCCGTGGTTGAAAGCATAAGCATGAACCCGATAAAAGCGGCTTCAAACCAGGCAAAGCTTTTGATTATTACGCATAAAAATTTAATGGACGGAGCAAATGAGTATGCGGCATACAAAATATCAAAAGGCTTTAATACCGCCATAGTAACTACCGAGGATTTGTATAACCAGTTTTACTATGGGCAGCACCATCCTTTGGCCATCAAAAATTTTGTACGCTACCTCATGAGCGGCGCAACAATCAGGCCCGAATACTTATTGCTGCTGGGCAAAGGTTACGAATTGCCCAGGCTAAGGCTTGATGACGATCTGGTGCCAACCATGGGCTATCCTCCTTCCGATACCTATTTAACTTCCGAAATTGTGGACAATACCATGGCCCCAGCCTTAGCTACCGGCCGTGTGCCCGCCAAAACCAATGACGATGTACGTACTTATTTAAACAAATTGAAGCAGTATGACCAGCAAGACAATTTTATCTGGAGAAAAAACATCATCAACATTACAGGTGGCGCAAACAACTCGGAAGATATTTCTTTCTCGGGATACCTGAAGAATTTATCTGCCATAGCCGACAAAGAATACTTCGGGGCCAAAACAATCAACTATTATAAATCGGTAACCGATCCGGTAACCGATAACCTCATGGCCAAAATAAGCGGCAATATTAATGATGGGGTGAGCGTGTTAAATTTTTTGGGCCATGGAAGTACCACTACCACGGCAGTATCCATCGGAAATCCATCTTTTTTAAACAACAGCAATAAGTTACTATTGTATATCATTAATGGATGTAGTACGGGCAATGCTTTTGTAAATGGATCATTGGGCGAAGATTATATTTTCCAGAACAACAAAGGCGCTATTGCATGGTTTGGCGCCAGTAGCCAAGGCTTGGCCTCATACCTTTATAACTATACGCGTCTTTTCTACCAAAATGCGTTCAACACTAACTATGGAGGTTCAATTGCGCAAAATATGGCTAGGGCCGCCAGAGCCTACCAGCACCCTAGTGATACTTGGAACTGGGCACATTTAAGGCAGTACGTGCTGCTGGGCGATCCTACGGTTAGCCTTTATTCTCCTTCTTTACCAGACTATGAAATCAAAAATGAAGATATCGGGCTACAAGATCAAAATGTAACGGTTAACTCGCCAAGCATTAAATTATTCACCATCGTTAAAAACATTGGCAAATCTACCTCAAACAATATCCCTGTACTGGTAACCAGAACATTGCCTAACAATACCATTCATCGCTATCCTGTTTTTTCGTATGAAAAAGTGTTAAATACCGACACGGTAATTATAGAGCTGGATAACACACTGCCCAATGTTGCGGGCAACAATAAATTTACCATAGCCATTGATCCTGAAAATACCATTGAAGAACTCAGCAAAGCCAACAATACTGCCGAATTTAGCTACCTCATCAGATCTACGGGAATTACTTTAATATCACCCACGGAATTTGCCATCACCAATGAGGCAGCCCCTAGCCTAAAAATTCAAGCTAACGATATTTTCAGCAAAGAACAGCAGTATGTATTTGAGATTGATACGGTAAAAACCTTCAATAGCAATTGGAAAAAAACATCTCCCAACGTTAATGGCAATGCTTTTATCAGCTGGAAGCCTAGCGCACTTTTTGAAAGTGGAAAAGTTTATTACTGGAGGGCCAAGCAGGCAGACAACCAAAATAGCGATTGGCAAAGCAGCTCGTTCGCTTATATGAGCAATATTTCAAATGGCTGGAACCAGTCGCATTATCAGCAGTATGACGAAATCACTTTAAAAAACATTGTACTGAACAGCAATTCCAAACAACTTGAGTTTACAACCACCGCATTTCCGGTTTTGCTCAGAACCAAGGGCAACAATAGCACAAGCAATATAGAACGCCGCATGAGAATGAGTATTTCGGTAGGTGCAATTGCCTTCCATAATGCTGATTTTGAAGGACTGGGTATCGCAGCCGTGGATCCGGTTACGCCTTTTAACATGTATAGCTATCCTAGCGTGTATAATTTTAAAAACGATGGGGTGAATGGAACCGGACAGTTTTTATTCGACACCAACAATGCGGCAGACGTTGATGCGCTGAACGAATACTTGCAAAATATTCCCGACGGGTATTATGTAATGGGCTTTAGCGGAAGGAACTTTAACCCAAAAAGCTTACCCCAAACCACGCAAAACTTACTTGCTGGCTTAAATTTAAATAAAGCAAACACCATCAATAACGGCGAACCTTATGCCTTTTGGACACAAAAGGGCAACCACAAAAAGATAACCCCCTTAGAGCTCACCGCCGACTATAGCTCATCGGTTCCGGCAGACCAACAATCTATAGATTTCTCCTACGATTTGCGCTATCCTTGGGACAACGGCAGCTTAACGTCGGAAAAAATTGGCCCCGCCTCAAATTGGAGCGAAGCGATATTTGATTTTGACACACAAAGCTCCGACAACCTAACCTACAATGTGATTGGCATTAACCCCAGCGGAGCAGAAACAACGCTAAAATCCAACCTTACCACGCCCACAATTGCCTTAACCGACATTGCGGCTGATAGTTATCCTTTTTTAAGGATCAACGTTAATATTTCCGATACGCAAAACAAATCGGTACCGCACCTAAAAGGCTGGAGAGTGGTATATGATCCGTATGCCGACATTGCCTTTAATCCTGATATACAAAATACTTTCCATAGCAGTACGGTTAACCAGGGAGATTCGGTGAAACTAGCCATCGGCTATGTTAACCTGGAGAAACAAGTCTCGGATTCTGTTGTGGTGAAATACAAACTTACCAAAGCTGACAGGTCTGTGGTCAATGGATTGATCAAAACCAATAAACCACTGGCTTATAATGAAACCGATAAAGTGAATTTTTCGTTGTCCACTAAGGACATACCGGGCGCAAATACGCTTCAGTTATCGGTAAACTCCAAAGACAATAAAGACAAAAATGAACTAAACAACTATGCCATTTATAACTTTAATGTGGTTAAAGATGATAAAGAACCTGTAATTGATGTATTTTTTGACAACAAGCGCATTATCAACGGAGAGGTAGTTTCCCCAAATCCAAAAATCTCGATAAGTATTGCCGATGAGAACAAATTCCTGCTGCTGAACGACACCACCAACATTGAACTATACCTGAAAAAAGACGATGAGCAAGCTTACAGGAGAATTGCATTTAGCGATAACAAAGTAGTTGTACAAAATACAGGCACGGCCAGCAACAATAAAATTGATTTCCTTTACAGTCCCAACACCTTGGCCGATGGCAGGTATAACTTAAAACTACGTGGTAAAGATGCAAGTGGGAATTATAATACTTCAAATGATTATCTGGTAGATTTTGAAGTAATCAACGAACAGACCATTACCAACTTCCTGCCCTATCCAAATCCTTTCACCACTTCAATGAAGTTTGTTTTTCAGGTAACGGGGAAAGTGCCCGATAAAATAAAAGTGCAGATCATGACTGTAACAGGTAAAATTGTACGTGAGGTTTTCAAAAATGAATTGGGTACTATCAATATCGGCAATAACATCTCTGATTTTACCTGGGATGGCACCGATCAGTTTGGCGACAGGCTTGCCAACGGGGTATATTTCTACCATGTGATCCTCGAAAACAATGATCAATCTGATGTTAAGCATAGGGCAAACAGTACCGATGTTTTCTTCAAAAAGAACTTTGGCAAGATTTACTTGATGCGCTAGACCAAAAAAATGCAACACATCCTTTTAACCAGGTTTAATCTAAAAATAAATCCAGATGCAAATAACGAACAAAATATTGGACTAACCGAAGAATGGTTAGCGCACAGGTTTGAAATTTTTTATGAACTATGCCTCCCTTCGGTACTCAATCAGTCCAAAAAAAACTTTCTTTGGATAATTTTTTTCGATACACACACCCCAGAAATATTTAAAGAAAAGGCTCGGGCGTTGCCACAGCTTTCTGCGCAAATAAAAGTCATATTTATCGATGGATTTAAGGAGCTCAACGCATCACTGCCAGAGATCATCCGGCCTTTCATTGCCAGTTCTTTTGTAATTACAACCCGCCTAGATAATGATGATATTATACATCAGGATTTTTTGGAAACCATTGGCCAACTTGCCATCGCTAAAAACGATACCGTAATAGACCTCACCAGCGGGCATCAGCTTGAGCTATCTAGCCAACGAGCCATCATCCGAAAACATCAGGGTAATTTCAATCCGTTCATAAGCCTCGTTGAAACGGATGCCCAAGTTAAAACCGTACTTTCAAGAATGCACAATGATTGGAAAAATGCGGCCCAAATCATTTCTTACAACCAAAAACCACTGTGGATAGTGTATATACACGGAAAAAACTTGGCTAATCATAGCAAATGGTTTCTTTGGCTAAGCAATAGGGTTAATTTTTTGGACTATGGTATAAAAAAGTACGATTTTAAATACAGCCAAACTTTGGTTTACCTTTTTAACATTGCCGTAAGCCCTTTCAATTTGATGTATAAAATTTATAAGGCTTTTAAGAATTAGCCATTGCTTGCAGATAAAATGCCAAAAATTTGGAGCAAACCGATGGATAGGCGAAGTTTTCCTCAGCTGTTTTTCTGATCGACTCACCAGAGTAGTTCCTGGCATTATAGTACATGCTCAGCATTGCCTGCTGTAAAGCCTGTTCATCTCTGGCTTTTACAAGAATACCGATATTCTCGTCAACAATTTCGGCAATACCTCCTACTGAGGAACTGACGATGGGCAGCCCACAGCTCATGGCTTCCAAAATCACGCAGGGCTGGTTCTCAAAATTACTGAACATCACAAAAGCACTCGCTTGCTGATATTCGCTCACCAGGTCTTTCCCATATTTCTTTCCCACAAAAAAAACCTGTTGAGCTAAGCCCAAATCTGCTGCATATTTTTCCAAAATAGGTCTTTCTAAATCATCATCGCCCACTATGGTCAGTCTCAGTACTTTTCCTGGCAGGTTTGAAAGTACTTTTTTAAAAGCCCTTAACAAACCACTAATATTTTTAGCGGTATCGTTTATACCCGAAACGTGCAAAAAAGTAAAATCTTCTGTTGGTTGAGCGTTTGGCCTAAATAAAGCGGTATCTACCACATTTGGTATTACCTTAAAGTTTTGGTGTTTTAAATTGTGGCTTAACAACGCTGATTTCAAATTTTGAGACACCGTGGATATCCCTAAACTATTTTTCACGGCAAGTTTGGTCATCCATTTTCTAAAAACGCCCTTATAGCTGTTCCTTTCGGGCAAATATCGGGTCCAATGCTCGGTTATCACAAAAGGTGTTCGATAAAACAATCTTATAAACAAAGCTACCACCCCCATACGGGTTAATACATGCACGTGGTTTAAATCAGGCTTAAAGCGAGTGTTAACTTTGTAATATCCAATTACCGCCGCTACAGCAAAAAGCAAAAGGCTTATGGGCTTTAACCAGGCTCTAGAAAACTTGCGGTAATAAATGCGATAAACTAAAATTCCATCTTCCAATTCCTCCTCAAACGAATATAGGCTTTTCAAATATGGGTGGGCGCATACATGAAATACGGCCAAATTTACCTGTTGATTAATTGCCCTGGCGTGCTCTTTGACAAAAAGCCCACTTACTTTGCTAAACTTGTTTGGGTACCAAGCCGGAAAAAAAATCACATTTAGTTTTCTCTCCCTGCTCATTTGCCCAAAATATTTTTCAACTGGTTTTTTATTTCCCCAAACAACCGTAAAAATATCGCTCTACGCCTATTATAGTTCACTAAATAATATGGTGTTAACTTGGCATTAAACGAGTATTTAAAATTGGCTACACCTTTATCATTGGCCCCTACCATATCAACAAGCTCTATTTTATTATTGGCGCACCAATTGTACATTTCATAATTTAAAAACGGCAATACCGTGGAATTACTTACATTCATGGAAATTGTAGACAAACTGCTTGCCTCCTTATCTATAAGTGCAATACGTGTAACTTGCCGTTCACCCTGCTTATATATTCGAAATGCTTTTAAATATCCCTTTTTTGATAATTGGGTGAACAGGGTTTTATAGTTTGGATACATGCTTTTTGCGAGCCCATGGGCAAAACAGGTTTCTAAATTTAAATCCACGTCTTCATCATTGGCATCAGCAATCTCTAATGTCAAACCAACTCTCTGCTGTGCTACTTTTTTTAAAATCTTGGCAGAAAATCCATCCGTTGATTTTCTAAAATAGGTGTACCTATTCATTACATGAAAGCCCCCCCAGATAAATGGTCTTAAATCTGTAATTTCAGGAGGAAGCCTTAACCACATTTTCTTGTGCTTAATTTTTAATGTTCTTACCAGATCTCCAAAAATTTCGAGATATACCCTATCGCCAATATTCTTGTCAAAAAAAATAGAATTATAGGTAAAGCCGTAAGGCACTACAATTTTCGCATCCTTTGAGAACAAAGCGGCAGCAAACAGTAAATTATTGCCCTTTAAAAAAACATAGTAGCTTATTTCGTATCCAAAAGATTGTTTGACGATATTAAGATATTTAGGATCAAAATAGATACTGTGATATTTACCGGCAAAAGCTTGCTCCCATTTTGATTCATCTACCAGGTTAATCATACCATTAGCTCCTAACTATTTTCTTGGCCACTTCTTTCAGTTTGCTCTTTAAGCCAACCAAAACGTTTGCGCTATGATTATACTCCACTTCAAAAAAGCGCTCTAATTCAGGTTCAAACTTATGCTTAAACCTGGCAATGGATTTCATATTTGCGCCGTAAAGGTCTACTTGTTTGATCCCCTGCTTTTTTAATTGGGAAAACGCATAATCATACAGATAAGCGGCAGCACCAGATTGGGCCAAATCTATTTTACCGATAAGCGGGAAATAGGCTTTTTGTTCATGTTTATCTATTAAAACAATGATGGATGACAGGAGGCCGCCATCGGCATATATATTATAGGTAGCAACCAGTTCCTTTTGCTGTAGTATTTCAAAGTAGGCAATTGTTTTAGAAATAAAAGAGGCCGAAAAAAGAAAGGCCTTCAAGTCTCCCCGATGTTTTGACCAAACCAATTTGTCATCTGTTTGGGTGCCGAAAGTATAATTGTGCTTTTTAGCTAAAATTCGTTTGAGGTTTTGGTGATAGGGCCTTTCATCCAATGTTTTGATATAGGTATGCTTTAACTGATAAGTAAATCCGGCCCATTCAAAGGGCCTTACATCATGAACAGATAGGGGCAACCTGAAATGTATTTGGGAATATCTTTTTTTCAGTTCGTTCATTAAAAACTCCCATACCATAATTTTACGCCAGGAGGCGGAGCTTTCCTTTTCCCATACAAACTGGAAATAATAATGATTGGGGCAAACAATCCGGCCTTTATCTTCAAAAAAGGTTATCAACAGGTAAGGTTTGCTATCGGCATAAACACCAACCAGTTTCTTGCCAACGCCATAGGCCTGTTCAAAGCTCTCCAAATAACTTAGGTTGCCAAAAACAGACCGATTAGCAATATCAGCAAGCACCTCAGACCATTCATTTGCGGTTAACGCTTTATATTCAAACTCCATATTGTGATAACGAAGATAAAAATATAAAAAAAGCGATGGAAATTACTTCCACCGCCCTACAAATCAATATTAAACTTAAAACTAATTGCTTATGGTATAACTAATCGGCATGTTGTATCTTACCCTAACTGGCAAATTATTCTGCATGCCTGCTTTCCAGCGTGGCGATTTCTTGATTACCCTTATGGCCTCATCATCACAACCGTAACCAATGCCCCTAACCACCTTCACATCGGTAATGGTACCGTCTTTCTCAACTACAAAGCTCAGGAACACTTTTCCTTGTATCCCTTCGTCCTGAGCCATACTTGGATAGCGCAGGTTTTTTTGAATGTATTTAGACCAGCCTTCCATTCCCCCCGGGAATTCAGGATAAACATCTACACCCGAGGCCTCAATAATTTCATTGCCATTGCCTCCCGTACCAGCACCAGAGCCCAAGCCGGCTGGCACTGCCGGCACGTCGGCATTTATTTTCCCTGCCGCACCATCTTGCGTAGTACTGGCAATTACTGCGCTATTAATTTCATCAGAAGTTGGCGGTTGCAGGGTAACCAGATTATCCCGCACGACCTTGATGTTATCAGTGAGCCTTACCGTTTTCACCTTAGGAGCAGCCACCTTTGGCGTTTCTGGAACTGTTTGATGCTCCTCTTGTTTTGGCTGTTCCCGCTGTTGAAGATGATGAATGACCTTATCCACCTCCAAAACCTTATCTACCGGACCAACCACTGCCTTATCTTCCTTAAATGCCGAAGCAATGGAAGGGCCAACAAACGCCGCCACAAACAAAGGTGCGGCAATAAAAAATGCCTTTAACAAAGTGCTGGAAGATTGGCGCCTTAATTCATAAGCGCCGTAATTCTGGTTCCTGTTGGCAAATACGAGAGCAAGCCACTCGCTTCCGTACAAATTTGAAGTTTTATTGAACATCGCTAATCGGTTTTTCAACTATGATGTTAGTTATACCAAAAATCCATACGCAAGTGCAAAAATTATTTTCTTAGGATCTGACCCCGTTTAAATAACCATATCAATGGCAGGTGGTTTTTAGGGGTGCCCAACATTAACCTTGCGGCCAAAATAGCTTTTTGTTTCAAGGCACTTTCCCCGAAGGAAATTTAAACAGTTTGCCGGGCCAAATCTGCAAACAGCAAAAAACATGGCCTGCGAACCAAATGCCAACAAAACACATAAAAAAGACAAAAACGCACACAAAAAATCAATTTTTATCAAAAAAAATATTTTTTTTCACGTTTTTTCATAAAAAATTAACCAAAAACCACAAAATATTTTATTTTTGAATAAAAATTCAAATAAATAAATGAAAAGCTTAAGAACCATAGCACTAAAAGAAGCACAAACCAGAGAAATACCTGAAATAAAAGCACCATCAACCAAAATTTCAGAATTCTACGGCTCGAATGTTTTCGACAAAAAGAAGATGAAAGAATATCTTTCTAAAGATGTTTTTGAAAAACTAATTTCATCGATTAACCAAGGCGAATTAATTAACCATGACGATGCAAACCAGATTGCTACGGCCATGAAAGCTTGGGCAATGAGCAAAGGTGCAACCCATTATACGCACTGGTTCCAACCGCTAACGGGTACAACTGCCGAAAAACATGATTCGTTTTTTGAACCTAGTGGCGATGGCGCCATCGAGAAATTTGCAGGCAGCGCTTTGGTTCAACAAGAGCCTGATGCTTCAAGTTTCCCTAATGGCGGTATCCGTAACACTTTCGAAGCTCGCGGTTATACAGCATGGGATCCTTCTTCACCAGCTTTCATTATGGAAAACTCTGCGGGCAAAACCCTTTGTATTCCAACCGTTTTTGTTGCCTACACCGGCGAAGCGCTAGATTACAAAGCTCCTTTATTGAAAGCCCTATCAGCTATTGATAAAGCAGCCGTTGAAGTTTGCCAATATTTCGATAAAGGCGTATCTAAAGTAAATGCTTCTTTAGGTATCGAGCAAGAATATTTCCTGGTAGATTTAGCTTTGTTCAACGCCCGTCCAGATTTAGTATTAACTGGCCGTGCATTATTTGGGCACATGTCTGCTAAAGGACAACAATTAGAAGACCACTATTTTGGGTCTATCCCTGAGCGTGTATTTGCCTATATGGTCGATTTCGAGAACGAAGCCATCAAATTAGGCATTCCTTTAAAAACCCGCCACAACGAGGTAGCTCCTTCGCAATTTGAGTGCGCTCCTATTTACGAAGAAATTAACCTGGCTATTGACCACAACCAATTGTTGATGGACTTGATGGAGAAAGTTGCCCGTCGCCACAACTTTAAAGTGTTGCTGCACGAAAAACCTTATGCAGGTATCAACGGTTCGGGCAAGCACAACAACTGGTCGTTAATTACCGATACCGGCAAAAACTTATTGGCACCTGGCAAAACACCTAAAAACAACCTGATGTTCTTAACCTTCTTTGTGAACACCATCAGAGCAGTTTATGAGCATGCCGATCTATTGAGAGCTAGCATTGCTTCGGTAAGCAACGACCACCGTTTAGGCGCCAACGAAGCTCCTCCGGCAATCATCTCGATCTTCCTTGGACAGCAGCTGGACGAGATCCTGGACGAAATCGAACACTCACGTTTAAGCAAAAAACTGAAAGAAGACAACTCACTATGGTTAGGCATCCCTAAAATCCCTCAGATTTTATTGGACAACACCGATCGTAACCGTACATCACCGTTTGCGTTCACCGGCAACAAGTTTGAGTTAAGAGCGGTAGGTTCTTCTGCCAACTCCTCTGCGCCTATGACCGTGTTAAATGCCATTGTTGCCGACCAATTAACTAAATTCAAAATAGACGTTGATAAACTGATCAAAAAAGGCGACAAAAAAGACGTTGCCTTGATGACCGTAATCAAACGCTACATCAAGGAATCTAAAGCGATCCGTTTTGAAGGTAACGGCTACAGCGACGAGTGGGCGCAAGAAGCAGAAAAACGTGGCTTATCCAACATCAAAACTACACCTAAGGCGCTTGATGCTTATGTAAGTGAAAAAACCACTGAACTTTTTGCCAAAACCAACGTGTTCAGCAAACGCGAGCTACATGCCCGTCACGAAATTTTGTTAGAGAACTTCTACAAAAAACTTCAAATTGAGGCCCGTGTGTTTGGCGATGTAACCAACAGCCAAGTTATCCCTGCGGTAATCGCCTACCAAAATTCATTGATCGAAAACGCCAAAGGATTAAAGGAACTTGGTTTAAGCAAAGAGGTGATCGCTACGCCGTTGGCCATCATCGACAAAATCTCCAGCCACCTATCTATCGTTAAAACCAGCGTAGACCAAATGTTGGAAGACCGCAAGCAAGTAAACAAAATCGAAGACACCCGCGAAAAGGCAATCGGCTACGATGAGAAAGTAAAATCTCACTTCGATACCATCCGCTACCATGTTGACAAACTTGAGCAGATTGTTGACGACAGCGTATGGCCATTGCCTAAGTTCAGAGAATTATTGTTCTTAAAATAAGCAGCAAATTTTCTTTTTATAATAGAGGTGCAGAGTTCAACTTTGCACCTTTTTTGTTTTGTATCGATCGATTTCTCGCCATGCTGACCACGAAGTAGCTGCGAAGCAAATTTATTTCAGCATCAGTTTAATAAAACATAATTTTAGAAAAGCAAGAACTAGCTTTCAAACAAAGTCAGTCCCGCTTTCCGCTACAATCTTTTTCTCCTAAGCCAAACCTTATGGATTGCCTGCGCTCTTTACCCAAAAAACCCATAAGGTTTTATCCACCAGCTAAAAAAGTATTTCCACTACAATTGGGTTTATTATACAACCAGCTATGCAACTATCCGTGGTTAACCTGCAAAAGCGTTAATCAACTAAACGGGATTGAAGTGGTAATCCTTTTTGTTTTACTTGTCATCCTGAACATTAAAGGATCACTTCATTTGGGTATTCCTAGTTCCTCCGAATGACAAGAAGTCCAAACAAAAAGATTAAAACGTAAAGCCCGACTAACGATAAAAACGAACACTGAAACTGCTTTTCTAAATAAATTTATACCACTATTTCTTTGCGCTTTCAGCTTTATGCTTTCGGCTTAAAAAGCTATCTTTGCAGCAATTATGAGCGACAATAGGTACAACCAGCGTGGCGTATCGGCATCTAAGGAAGATGTACACGCAGCCATCAAGAATATCGATAAAGGCATATTCCCCAAAGCATTCTGCAAAATCATTCCTGACATCCTGGGGAACGACGAAAATTATTGCAACATTATGCATGCCGATGGCGCTGGCACCAAATCGTCCTTGGCTTATACCTACTGGAAAGAAACCGGCGACATTTCTGTTTGGAAAGGCATTGCGCAAGATGCCATCATCATGAACATCGACGATTTGATTTGCGTGGGCGCTACCGACCAGATCCTTTTGTCATCAACCATTGGCCGTAACAAAAACCTGGTACCGGGCGAAGTGATTGCCGCAATTATTAACGGCACCGAAGAAATTTTGGCCGAACTGAGAAATTTAGGCATTTCGATTTACTCCACTGGCGGTGAAACTGCCGATGTAGGCGATCTGGTACGAACCATTATCGTAGATTCTACGGTTACCTGCCGCATGAAACGCGACGAGGTTATCAGCAACGACAACATCAAGGCAGGCAATGTAGTAGTAGGCTTGGCTTCTTACGGCAAAGCTAATTACGAAAGTGAATACAATGGCGGCATGGGTTCCAATGGACTAACTTCTGCCCGTCACGATGTTTTTGAAAAATCTATCGCCACTAAATATCCTGAAAGTTTTGACCCCGGCGTACCTTTTGATTTAGTATTTTCTGGTGGAAAGCAGTTAACCGATTTGGTTCAAATTAGCGATACTGAAAGTGTAACCGCTGGAAAATTGGTGTTATCCCCTACCCGTACCTACGCACCGGTAATCAAACAAATATTAGACAAATATCGCAAGCAAATTGATGGCATTGTGCATTGCAGTGGTGGTGCGCAAACCAAAGTGCTTCATTTTGTGAATGACGATGTGCATGTGATCAAGGACAACCTATTCCCTATTCCGCCGCTTTTTAAATTGATCCAGGAGCAATCTGGCACTGATTGGAAAGAAATGTACAAGGTGTTTAACATGGGGCACCGTATGGAGCTTTATGTACCTGCCGAAATTGCCGACGACATTATTGCCATCTCCAAAAGCTTTAACATTGAGGCACAGGTTATTGGCCGGGTTGAGAGCAGCCAACAAAAACAGGTTACGATCAAAAGCGAATTTGGCGAGTTTGTTTATAACTAGGCCCTTAAACTTGCCATTCAGAGTGTAACGAAGGATCCTTTAATGATTAGATTCTGTGGTATGGTGATAACACCAACCACAGGTTAAATTAGCATTGCTAGCAAAAACCCTACCTGCTTCCGTCATCTCGACCGCAGCGGAGAGATCTTTGAACGATGTTTATACACGCAGCATCTTTTTCTATGGTATGGTGATAACACCAACCACAGGTTAAAACTTTTCGTATTACCGTCATGCTGAATTCATTTCAGCACCTTTTTTTTAACTTTAAAGGCCCTGAAATAAATGACCTTCGGTGAGCTCGTTAAGGCTCGGTTTATCCACAGCTTTCCGCTTCGCTACAGGTCAGGGTGACGCTGTTTACCTAAGCTAACCCAACTTCTTCTTAAATAAATCAATGGTACGTTGCCAAGCCAATTTAGCGGCAGCTTCATTATACCTCGTTGGCGAAGTATCGTTATTAAAGGCGTGGTTTACACCCTGGTAGACATATGACTGGTAATTGATGTTGTTGGTTTTTAATGCCTGCTCATAAGCAGGAATACCTGCATTAATACGCTCATCCAAACCACCATAATGCAACAGCAAATTGGCTTTGATACTTGGCACTTCTTCTGCTTTAACTTGAGAGCCATAATAGGCTACCGCTGCATTTAACAGCGGATCGTTTACCGCTAGCTTATTGGCCATACCACCGCCCCAACAAAAACCTACGCAGCCTGTCTTGCCGTTTCCTAGTGGATGTGCTCTTAAAAAGGCCAAGGCTTTTAAATAATTCTGTAAGTTCTTTTCTGGATCTAGTTTACCAATCAACTCCCTTCCCTTGTTTTCATCTTCGGGTGTACCGCCAAATGCCTTTAGGGCATCAACACCTAGGGCTAAAAACCCAGCTTTTGCAACACGTTTGGTCACGTCTTTAATATGCGGCGTTAAACCTCTGTTTTCGTGAATAACCACCACGGCCCCAAGTTTCTTTTTATTTCCCTTTGGCATGGCAAAAAGCCCGCCCATATCGCCATCGGCACCGGGAAAGGTTATTTCTTCGCTAAACACCTCGTCATCATTCACGGTGGCCGCCGCAGCGTAATTGCTCTCCAGAGATGGCAATATGGCTAAGGCCAAGGCCGTACTGCCTGTTAAAATAGCCAGCTTTTTCATAAATTCTTTACGGCTAATGTGGCTATGGGTGTACGAATCGTACAAATTGATGACCTTCTGATCCATGATACCGGGTTTAAGTAGGATGCAATTTAACCAATCCATCAAATACCACCAAGCTTAACCTATAGATTTCTGCTTTGTACGGTGTATTTTACAAGATAACACTATGCTCTTGTATATCATCGCAACCACCCTAACCGTAATTTTGTAAAACAAAAAAATCCCCAAGCTTTCGCTTGGGGATTTTATCATTCGGGAATAAAATGTTCTAGTTGAATGCGTATCTAGCTCCAATTTGGATTTGATATCTAGAAGCAAAGTTAGTATTATTTCTGAATGTAGAATTACTTAAATTCGTATTCACAGTGTATTTAGGCTTGTTAGTAGCCGCATCTCTTCCTTGGTACACCAACGGAGTATTTAAAGAAGGAATTTTAGTTATACCCCAGTTTTTATTTAATAAGTTACCGAAGTTAATAATATCCATGCTTAATTGGAATCTGTTACCATTTTCTTTTCCAAAGATGGTTCTGATTTCCTGCATAATTCTAACATCAAAACGGTTAGCCCAAGGATATTCAGCACCGTTCCTCTCTGCGTATTGACCTCTTCTAGTTCTTAAATACTCATCTTGGTTGATGTAACTGTTCAACTTATCCCATTGTGCCTGTATACTTTGAGGATTAGAGCCTGTAATAGCCTGCAATTGAATATCATTGATATCCTTTGGCACATACATCAGGTCATTTGAGTTACCATCAGCATTTACGTCACCAGACACTTGATAAGAAAATCTCGTATTACCAAAACCGTCACCATAAGGAGCACCTTCGTATACTACACCAATTGAAGTTGGAGAGTTAGGAATTAGTTTAACATTGAAATTAACTGAGGCGATAATTCTATTCCTTACCACAAAACTGCTGTAAGCTAAAAATGGCTTATTAGGATCACCAATTACTGGGTTTCCAGAAAAGGCAGAGTTAGCTTGAGAACCCGGATTTGAGGTAATATCCCTTGCATCACTTCTTGTATATGCCACCATTACATTAGCGATATCTCCAAAACGTTTTTGAAGCTGAGCTGTAACGTTGTAAGCATATCCCAATGAAGTGTTATCCAACACAATTGCATTAGTTATATTCGCATTAACTCTATTAGGTCCCGCATTTGAATTTGGACCAGTACTCACACCGGGAAAATAAGGACGAGTGTCACCTGTGCCTGAATAATTACCAGCAGGATTAACCAAGTTGGCATTTCTGTGGTATATCTCATTAATCGAATTGGTGTACATTCCCTCTACCGTAGCTAAGATACCACCTGGAAGTTTGTAATCAATAGCTAAGCTCGATCTCCAAATTTGAGGTAATTTAAAATCAGGAGAAGTAAGGTTAATGGCAAATGTTGAAGGCACGTTTACATTCGATGGAATGTATGCCGAAGGATTAGGATTAAATGGACGATTGGTTGGATTTGTCAAGAAATCTTGTCCGAACATTAACCCTGTGTTACCCGCTTGGTTGGTAAGCCAAACCCCTGTAGAAGCGCCAGTGAAAATACCTGTACCACCTCGTACTATAAAGTTGCCATTTTTCAACACATCCCAGTTAACTCCGATACGCGGCGAGAACAATAATTGAGATTTGGGCAATTTACCTACATCTAGTTTCTCCCCATCTCTAAAGCTCATTGCAGTAACCAGTGGATTTGAAGGGATATCGCCCGTGTAAATTGGCACATCCATCCTTACACCATAAGACAATTTGAAGTTTGGCTTCACATACCATTCATCTTGAGCATAAAAAGCTAAAGGCATTTGGCTGAAAGTTGCGTATGGTGTAGGATCGTTAGGATTTGCCGAATAAGTAAGCTGATATTGCAAAGGAATAATTGAAGTATTACCGTTAGCAGCAGCTATAAAATCTGAAAGACTTCTGTACCTGAACTGGCCACTAAAGAACTGCGCAAACGCATTGGCAAATTTTTGGTAGCCAACAGAACCACCTAATGTAATGGTGTGGTTACCTGCAAAAATATTGAAGTTCTCGTTTAAGGTATAAATATCTTGATTTAACCTATTTAAACCACTGAAAGGTTCAGAACCTAAGGAAATATAGTTCCCATTCGCACCATCCTCAATATCTACTAACGGGAATGCACCACCGTTTTGCTCTCTGTAATCTCTAAATCCTGAGTACACCAATTGAAGGTTGTTTGCAAATTTGTTTCCAAATCTCGAGTTTAACTCAGCAGTAATAGAGTTTAAGTTATTGTATTGTTTATAACGCAGGTTAGAGAAAATCATCGAGGTTGGGCTCGGTCCCCTGCCGCTTCTAGAACCTGAACCACTAGGAGCTTTGTCTTCAAATGAGTTAAGATAGTTATATCTTATCGTCAGCTTTTGAGAGTTACTAATATTCCAGTCTAATCTCGCAGTTAAGTTATCAGCCTCTCTTAAATTGCTGTAGTTATCAATTTCTCCAGCATCGTAACCAAATCTAGAAGCAACTAAATTCTTTACGGTTAACATATCACTATAGGTTACTCTTGAAACACCACTACCAGTAGTTCCTCTATTTACCTGAATAGTAGAGAAAGGTGATGCTCTTCTGCTCAACTCTCCATTTACAAAAAAGAATAATTTATTTTTAATGATCGGGCCGCCTAACCTAAAGCCATATTGTTTGTTTGTGAAAGACGAACCTGCATCTTTAGGCACGGTAAAATCACCTACTTCGTAACCTTGCATGTTTTGGTTTTTGTAGTAAGTATATATTGCACCGGAAAACTTATTAGTTCCCGACTTTGTTACAGCATTCACGCCGGCTCCGGTGAAACCACTCTGCTTTACGTCATAAGGGGCTAAGTTAATTTGCAATTCATCCAACGCTTCTAAGGTAAACGGTTGGGCTCCTGTTTGTCCTCCAGGTAATGCCGATAAACCAAAAACGTTATTCATTTGAGCCCCGTCTAATGTCAAAGAATTAAACAATGCATTTCTACCTGCAAATGAGAAACCATCACCAGCTGAGCTAGATTGCGGTGTCAATCTGGTCAAATCAGTTAAACTTCTTGATATAGCTGGAAGTTCTTCAATTTGTTTTCTAGAAATTGAAGTTGCCGAGCCCATTTTCGACTTGTTTCCAGAAACAGAACCGGTAATCACTACATCCTTAAGTGTGTTAACATTATCATCTAATTGAACATTTAGCACTGTAGCATCACCTAATTTCAAATAAATCCCTTCAATAGTTTTAGTTTGGAAGCCAACAAAGCTAATTTCTACTTTATAAGGACCTCCTACTCTAGCATTCGGGATATTAAACCT
Organism: Pedobacter nanyangensis; assembly: GCF_003313505.1. Lineage (GTDB taxonomy): Bacteria > Bacteroidota > Bacteroidia > Sphingobacteriales > Sphingobacteriaceae > Pedobacter > Pedobacter nanyangensis. Next base: position 174,851 of record NZ_QMHO01000004.1, read on the forward strand.
ACCGTCATTATTGGTAGTAGTTGTATAAACCGTACCAGTTGGAGTATGCGTTGCTTTAATTCCCGCACCTGGTAGTGATTCTTTCGAATCCCTAATTGTACCGGTCATTGATGAAGTAGTTACCTGTGCGTTCACTGAACCCACAAAACCAACCACCACAAGAATAATCGCTACAACTTTTAATAGTAAAGATTTTTTCATGCTCTTTCTAATGAATTTTTAATTGTTTTGTTAAGATATGTTAAAAATACCGCTACAAATCTAGGGAATAATATTCTGTATAGATGTATTCCTAATATGAATAAATTGTTAAGTCTGCCAAAACTTTTCCACACTTAACATAGCTTAGGTACTACGTAAAGTGGTATCCCATAACAGATTAAATGATAAATTAATAATATTTTAAAGCCAAGTTTGCCAATCTTTCATTAAGGCTATTCATTTATTACAATAACCTTACGGCTGCATGGCATGGTTTAATCAACATTTTTTTTAATTTTGGCAGCAAATTATTACGTTAATTTCCTTTTAAAAAGAATATGAACTACGATTTAATTGTTATAGGTAGCGGTCCGGGCGGATATGTTACTGCCATCAGAGCTTCTCAATTAGGTTTCAAAACCGCCATTGTAGAACGCGAATCATTGGGTGGAATTTGCCTTAACTGGGGCTGTATCCCAACCAAAGCCTTATTAAAAAGTGCACAAGTTTTCGAATATATCAACCACGCCGCTGATTACGGCATTACCACCGCTGAGGCCAAGGCTGATTTCGAAGCAGTGGTGAAACGTAGCCGTGGCGTTGCCGATGGCATGAGCAAAGGCGTTCAGTTCTTGATGAAAAAGAACAAGATTGACGTAATTATGGGCACTGGAAAAGTAAAGCCAGGCAACAAAGTAGAAGTTAAAGGCGCTGATGGTTCGCAAAAAGAACTTAGCGCTAAAAATATCGTGATTGCTACAGGCGCACGCTCAAGAGAGTTACCTAACTTAAAGCAAGACGGCAAAAAGATAATCGGCTACCGTCAGGCAATGGTATTGCCGCAACTACCAAAATCAATGGTAGTAGTAGGCTCTGGTGCCATCGGCGTGGAGTTTGCTTATTTCTATGCAACCATGGGCACTAAAGTAACCATCGTTGAATTTATGGAAAACATTGTGCCGGTAGAAGACGAGGACGTATCCAAACAATTGTTGCGCAGCTTAAAGAAAACAGGCATCGAGATCATGACCTCTTCAAGTGTTGAATCGGTTGACACTAGCGGCGAAGGCTGTAAAGTACAGGTTAAAACGGCCAACGGTATGCAAACCATCGAGTGTGATATCGTACTTTCGGCAGCAGGCGTAGTGGCCAACATCGAAAACATCGGTTTGGAAGAAGTAGGCATCAAAACCGATAAAGGTAAAATTGTAGTTGACGAGTATTACAACACTTCCGTAAAAGGATATTACGCCATTGGCGATGTGGTACCAGGCCAAGCCTTGGCCCACGTAGCTTCTGCAGAAGGTATCCTTTGCGTGGAGAAACTAGCTGGAATGCACGTTGAACCATTGGATTACAACAATATCCCAGGTTGTACTTACTGCTCACCTGAAATTGCTTCAGTAGGTTATACTGAAAAAGCAGCTAAAGCGGCTGGATATGAATTGAAAATTGGTAAATTCCCTTTCTCGGCTTCAGGCAAGGCAAGTGCTGCGGGTGCAAAAGACGGTTTCGTTAAGTTAATTTTTGATGCTAAATATGGTGAATTGTTAGGTGCTCACATGATTGGCGCTAACGTAACCGAAATGATTGCCGAAATTGTAGTGGCTCGTAAATTGGAAACTACCGGGCACGAAATGATCAAATCTGTTCACCCGCACCCTACCATGAGCGAGGCCATTATGGAAGCTGCTGCAGATGCTTACGGAGAAGTAATCCACTTGTAAGAGCTGAGTTCGATTATTATATAGTTAATTTACACTCGTTTAGATACATCGCTGATGCTGAAATAAATTTATTTCAGCATCAGCGATCAAAGCCTGATTGCCAGTGAGTTTTCAATATAACTTGAGCTTGTAAGCTAAAGGCATTCCAATAAAACATAGCCCTATCGACTAAAATCGATAGGGCTTTTTGTTTATTTTAGGTCAGTTTGTTTGCAAACATTAACCTCCAAACCATAAACCTTATACCTTTACGTCATGAAACTCTACACTATAAATACAGGAAATTTTAAATTGGATGGCGGTGCTATGTTTGGCGTAGTCCCAAAATCTATTTGGCAAAAAACCAATCCGGCCGACCAGAACAATATGTGCTCATGGGCCATGAGATGCTTGCTGATTGAAGATGGCGGCAGGTTGATCTTGGTTGACAATGGCCTGGGCAATAAACAGGATGAAAAATTTTTTGGGCACTACTATTTGCATGGTGATGATACGTTAGACAAATCTTTAGCGGCCCATGGCTTTCATAGAAATGATATCACTGATGTTTTTTTAACGCACCTACATTTCGACCACTGCGGCGGCTCTATCGAAAGGGAAGGTGAAAAGCTGGTTCCCGCTTTTAAAAACGCAATATACTGGAGCAACCAACAACACTGGGATTGGGCGGTAAATCCTAATGCCAGGGAAAAAGCTTCTTTCCTAAAAGAAAACATTTTACCCATTCAGGACAGTGGACAATTAAATTTCATCCCTACACAGAACAACGTCCATTTCCACGACGGAATCAATATCCGCTTTGCATACGGCCATACTGATGCCATGATGCTACCGCAGCTACAGTACAAAGACAAGACAATTGTTTACATGGCCGATCTTTTGCCTTCTACCGGACATATCCCACTGCCCTACGTGATGTCGTACGATATGTTCCCACTGCAAACTTTGAAGGAAAAACAGGCATTTTTAGAAGAAGCCGCCGCCAACAACTACATTCTGTATCTGGAGCACGACCCTATTAGCGAATGCTGCACGGTACAACAAACGGAAAAAGGAGTGCGGCTAAAGGAAACCTTCCCACTGAAAGATATTTTATAAACAATAGCCAAACGCTCTTGTTAACTTTTCATGAAAAAACTTTTCGTTTATCTCACTGCTGCAACCATACTTGCCTTTGGCTGCAATGGGGTAGAATTTAGCCCTAACCAGAAATTTAGGGATGGCACACCGCAAAATGTCAACAATACCGAAATAGCCAAACTACAGCAGCAAACGCCTGGACCAAGAATCAGGGTTGCCATATCGAGCGATACGCAACGCATGTACAAAGAGGCCCAACTATTTGTAGACCAAATAAACGCCAGGAACGACATCGATTTTGTGATTTTAAATGGCGACATTTCTGACTTTGGGCAATTGCTGGAGTTTGAAGGTATATACAGCATCTATTCAAAATTAAAAGTACCATTCATATCCATTGTAGGCAACCATGATTTGGTAGCTAACGGCCCCCACATTTTCAGGAGGATGTTTGGCGAGTTTAATTTTACTTTTAACTATGGCACCATAAAGTTCGTGTGCTTCGATTCAAACAGCCGTGAATATAATTTCAATGGTGCTGTTCCCGACATCGCATGGCTAAAGGCCAATTTTAAGCTTGATCCTGGCACTTCAAACATCATTGCTTTTTCACATGTCCCGCCCAATGATGCCGATTTTGATCCTAACCTTAGGCCTATATACGAACAACTGGCCAATAGTACCCCGGGCTTTTTAGCTTCGTTTCATGCCCACCAACATCAGCCTGACAAAACATACAAACCTTACAACAACAGTGTACCTTTTATCATTACCAACGCCGTACTTAAAAGAGCCTACACGATCCTAGATATTTCCAATGGACAAATTGAGACCACTCCTGTTAATTTTTAGCATTTTTCTTGCACCATCTTTAAGCTTAGGCCAAAGCAAAATACTGAAAGCGCTAACCCCCGATTATATTAATTTACAATACGGCGGCAGCATAGGATATGCAAGTGGTGGCGTAGGCTATCATTTTTTTGGGGAAAAGACTTCCTTAAGCTTTAATTATGGTTTTGTTCCTGCCAGCAAGGGCGGGCCACTGAATATCCTAACCCCTAAATTTGATTATAAACCTTTTAACGTACGGTTTGGGGAAAACGTGGAGTGGAAACCCCTTAATCCCGGATTGTTTATTTCTTATACTTTAGGCCGTAATTTTGATAAAAAATTTGATCCTGACCAATACCCAGATGGCTATTATTGGTGGTCTACGGCCTTAAAAGTGCATTTAGGCTTTAGTACCGAAGTGAAAATTTTGGGCAGCCAGAAATCTGCCATCAAAGCGGTAAGCCTTTATGCCGAAACAAATACGAATGATCTTTACCTCATCAGTTGGTACGAAAATCGTACGACTACTCCCATTAGCAGGATATTTTTTATGGGATACGGTGTCCGGCTGTATCTCAAATAACCCATCGCTAACAATGGTGTAGCGATTTTTGCACAGGCCTGTCATGAACTATTTGGCCAGCAGTCCTAGCAACTGCCATCTCAATGTCCATTTATCAAATTAAAATTGAAAAATTCAAAATCAAAATAGCTATATAATAATTAAATAACAATACATTTTAATTGATATTCGATAAAAATATACCATAAATTAATAAACTATTAAAACTGACATAAACTCAACTTGGAATGATTTTTGTAGTAAAGAATTCGTTCAAAAATACATGACAAAACATAACATTTTCAGTAATTTAACTTTCAGATATGCTTAAAAAAACACTATTTTTGCAGCACTGAAAAACAAAACGAGGATCAATACACATAGATGAGACAACTCAAAATAACCCAATCCATTACCAACCGCGAAAGTCAATCGTTAGATAAATACTTGCATGAGATTGGAAAAGTAGATTTAATTACCGCAGAAGAAGAAGTAATTTTAGCCCGTAAGATTCGTGAGGGAGATCAAGCCGCTCTTGAAAGACTAACCAAAACCAACCTTCGTTTTGTGGTTTCGGTAGCCAAACAATATCAAAATCAAGGTTTAACACTTGGCGACCTAATCAACGAAGGAAACCTAGGTTTAATTAAGGCTGCAAAACGCTTTGACGAAACCAAAGGCTTTAAGTTCATTTCCTATGCCGTTTGGTGGATTCGTCAGTCAATTTTGCAAGCCATTGCTGAGCAAAGCCGTATTGTACGTTTGCCTTTAAACCAAGTAGGTTCATTAAGCAAAATTAGCAAGGCTTTTTCTAAACTAGAGCAGGAATATGAGCGTGAGCCTTCTCCAGAAGAACTGGCAGATATTTTAGAAACTACAGTTGATAAGATTTCAGATACTTTAAGCAACTCTGGCCGCCACGTTTCCATGGATGCGCCATTTGTACAAGGTGAAGAAAATACCCTACTTGACGTACTGGAAAACCATGAGCCTAATACCGACAGCAATCTGATCAACGAGTCGCTTTCGGAAGAGATTAAACGTTCCCTCTCTACACTTACCGAAAGAGAACGCGAAATTATCGTATTATTCTTCGGTTTAAGTACTAATCACCCACTTTCGCTAGAAGAAATTGGAGAGAAATTTAACTTAACCCGTGAGCGTGTACGTCAAATCAAAGACAAGGCTCTACAACGTTTACGCCACACTTCAAGAAGCAAAATCTTGAAATCGTACCTGGGTTAAAAAGCCCACATAGTGTACTTTTAACACACTAAAAAGCAGTATTTTACAAGAAAATAATAACAGAAAAGATTGGGAGAGTACCCAATCTTTTTTACTTTTGCGGCATTTCTAACCAAAATAATTTCTTGTATGTCTAATAAATATCAATCGGAGTTTCAAAACTGGATTGAAAAAGAAAAAAAAGCACTTGAATTAATTAAGTGCGTAGGCCACCTATGGTTTGATAGATCTATCGAACTGGTACTTTTCCGCAAGCCTTTGTTTGATGTTGGCAGTAGCGAAATCCTTGCCTACCATCAGTACGCCAAAGAAATTAGCGGGAAAGATATTTCTATTTACGAAACCCTGGAACTTGCCAATACCATCGCAAAATCTAGCATTGCCCCTTCACGTATTGATATTGGCAGATTAGCTTCTGAATGGCTTGATGAAAGCAATACACAATCGTCTATGCATGACTTTATCATCAGCAAATTGGGCAACCATATTGGCAAAGACAAAATCAGCTTAAAACCAAAAGATGTTATTTTATATGGTTTTGGACGTATCGGGCGTATTGCGGCCAGAGAGCTCATTGTGCAGGCCGGCAAAGGTGAACAACTGCGTTTAAGAGCCATTGTTACCCGTAGTTACAGTGATGAGGAGCTTACTAAACGTGCAGAACTGCTGCGTACCGACTCAATACACGGCCCATTTAGTGGAACTATTGTAGAAGACCACGAAAACAAAGCTTTGATTGTAAACGGACAAACCATTTACCTTATTGAAGTAAAAAACCCAGAGGATGCCGATTACACGCCATATGATATCAACGATGCTTTGGTGATTGATAATACAGGCGTATACCGCGACAGAGAAGGCTTAGGTAGGCACTTAAAAGCTAAGGGCGTAAGCAAGGTTTTACTGACGGCTCCGGCCAAAGGCGATATTCCCAATATCGTAACCGGTATCAACGATGCTGATTTTAATTTTAACGAAGAAACGATTTTCTCCAATGCCTCTTGTACCACCAACGCCATTATCCCGGTTTTGAAAATAGTAGCCGATAGTTTTGGAATAGAAAAAGGTCATATTGAAACGGTTCACTCGTACACCAACGACCAAAACCTGCTAGATAATTACCATAAAAAATACCGTAGGGGCCGCTCAGCAGCCTTAAACCTGGTAATTACGGAAACTGGCGCAGATAAAGCAGTGGCCAAAGTGCTTCCTGAGCTTGCTGGAAAACTGACTGGAAATGCCGTTCGTGTTCCCACTCCCAACGTTTCATTGGCCATTTTAAATCTTTCGTTAAACCAAGAAGTAAGTAAAAACGACGTGGAACAGGTACTGAAACAGGCTTCCCTTTTTGGAGACCTTTCTGAGCAACTGGAATATTCCGTTTCCAATGAACTGGTGAGCACTGATTTGATTGGCAACAGCCATGCCTCTATTGTGGACGGTCCGGCTACGATCATTTCAAAAGATGGTAAATCAATAGTCCTTTACGCATGGTATGATAACGAATACGGTTATACCCGGCAAGTAATCCGCTTGGCCAAAAAAATTGCTGGCGTAGTTAGGCTTACTTATTATTAGTCACTAACCAAACAAACTACTATATTGTGGCGCATTCCCAATCGGGTGCGCCCTTTTTATTTTTGGAAAATTAAAGCCAACACATGACGACTAAACTTCCCATTTATCAGGTAGATGCTTTCACCGATCAACTATTTGGAGGTAACCCCGCAGCGGTAGTACCTTTATCACAATGGATATCCGCTAGTGAAATGCAAAAAATCGCTGCTGAAAACAACGTGTCCGAAACAGCTTTCTTTATTCCACTAGGTGATCATTTTGAACTACGTTGGTTTACGCCAACCTTTGAAATAGACTTGTGTGGACATGCAACCTTGGCTACGGCCCATATTTTATTTACAGAACTAAATTACCCCAAAGATGAAATCCACTTTCACACCTTAAAAGCCGGAACCTTAACCGTTACCAGAAAGGGCAAGTTATATACCCTAGATTTTCCCGCTCGTCCTGTGGAGAAACATGAAGTTTCAGATGCGTTAATTAAAGCCCTGGGTGGGAAAAAACCAATTGACGTGTTTAGGGCTAGAGACATCATGTTGGTTTATGAAAGTGAGAAAGACGTTCAGAATTTACAGCCAGATTTTTCTGCCCTGGCAAAAATTGATCAAGATGGGGTGCTGGTAACCGCAAAAGGTGACCATTGCGATTTTGTATCACGATTTTTCATTCCTGCAGCGGGCATTAACGAAGACCCGGTAACAGGTTCAACCCATTGCAACCTGATCCCCTACTGGGCCGAGAAACTGGGCAAAACTCAACTGCACGCTTGTCAAATCTCTGAAAGAAAAGGAGAATTATGGTGCGAGCTAAAAGCTGACCGAGTGCTCATGAGCGGCAATGCGGTGACCTATCTTAAAGGCGAGATATATCTTTAAAAACACCTCAAGGCCGCTAAGAAAATTCAGCGGCCTTGAGGTGTACAAGCTTCCAAATTAAAAATCAGGGCGCTTAGGCTTGTTTTCAACAATGCCTTCAATTTCTGCCATCACATCTTCGGTCAATAATGGCAACACTTCCAGCACCTGAAGATTCTCCTGCAATTGCGACACTTTGGAAGCGCCTAAAATTACCGTACTCACATTTGGATTTTTCAGGCACCAGGCAATAGATAATTTTGCCAAAGAAACATCCATTTTATTGGCCAATTGCTGCAATTTGCTTGCTTTTTCCATTCTATCCGCGGCCAAGGTTCTGTCCTTTAGCCACTCTAGGCCGGCCATCCCCAACCTGGTTCCTTCTACCCCACTATTGGTGTATTTCCCAGATAAGATACCCGAAGCTAGCGGCGACCAAATGGTGGTTCCCAAACCATGGTTCTTAAACAGGTGCAGATATTCGTTTTCCACTTTGTTACGCTCAAATAAATTATACTGGGGCTGTTCCATGGTTGGCCCTATTAAGTTGTATTGCTTTGCAACGGCAACGGCTTCCATAATTTCGGCAGCGCTCCACTCCGAAGTTCCCCAATATAAGATTTTACCTTGTTGCAAAAGCGTGTTCATGGCCAAAACGGTTTCCTCAATAGGCGTATTCTTATCAGGACGATGACAGAAATATAGATCCAGATAATCTACCTGCAAACGCTTTAATGCTGCATTGCAAGCTTCTATAACATGTTTGCGGGACAAACCTACCTGGTTAGGCCCTTTGTTCTCTGTACCGAAAAAAACCTTGCTCGAAACCACAAACGATTCACGGTTCCAACCTTGTTTTTTTAGGATATTACCCATCACAATTTCCGATTTCCCTTCGGCGTAGCCTTCTGCATTGTCAAAAAAATTGACTCCTGCATCATAGGCAAGCCCCATCAGTTCATCAGCTACTTTATCACTAATTTGGTTGCCAAAAGTTAACCAGCTACCAAACGAAAGGGCGCTTACCTGCAACCCTGATTTTCCTAGTCTTCTATATTCCATGATATGAAAATTTGATTGGGCAATTTAGAAAGTTATTGGCAGAGGATAGTACCTTTTGGAATGATTTTACAAAAACAAAACTTTTTAAATAGATATTTATAACTTTAAGTTTCAAAGAAAATTTATGAAAAGATTATTATTGATTATACCCTTGGCGCTGCAATTGGGCTGTGGTTCGGTAAAGGAGGCAAAAACGGTAAACAGTCAGTTGTTAAAGGATGTTGAAATTTTATCCTCTGATGAATATGAGGGCCGCAAATCGGGTACCAAGGGCAGTGAGTTATCCAGGGCTTATCTTACCAAGCGCTTAAAGGAAATTGGCGTGGCACCGCTTCCTTCGATGGGATCTTATGAACAGAATTTCGAGATCAAAGGCCGAAACAGCATCACTAAGGGAATTAATCTGGTTTCCTACGTAAAAGGTAAAACAGATGAGGTGATTGTAATCTCGGCACACTATGATCATATTGGGATCATTAAAAATGAGGTTTACAACGGTGCCGATGATAACGCTTCCGGAGTTGCCGCATTATTGAGCTTTGCCAAGTATTTTAAGGAGCACCAGCCCAACTACACCCTTATTTTTGCGCTATTTGATGCCGAAGAAGCAGGTTTGCAAGGTGCAAAAGCATTTGTAGCTAATCCTCCGGTGGGCTTGGACAAGATTAAACTGAACATTAACATGGATATGATTAGCCATAACGATAAAGGCGAACTCTATGCCGCAGGAACTTTTAAATATCCCGAATTGAAAAAGTACTTAGTGACCAACAATCCAAATATCAAATTATTATTGGGACATGATGATCCTAAACTGGGCCATGATGATTGGACCAATCAAAGTGACCAAGGCGCATTTAACGCCAAAAACATCCCATTTATTTATTTTGGGGTAGAAGACCATCCTGACTACCATAAAGCTACCGACGAGTTTAAAAACATCAACAAAGAGTTTTATGTGAATGCCGTAAGCGTGATCCAAGAGGTTATTGTCAATATAGATAAGCAAAAAGCACTACAGATGGTATATCGAGAAAACTTAAAAATGAATAAGCAATAAAAAAATCCCAACCTCAAAAGGTTGGGATTTTTGCTAAAAGTCTATATCAACAATTGATTTAATTGGCACGTGAACGTTGTTTTTCAACTGTAGATATTTTTCGGTGACTGACCAAACCGTTGTACTCACCTTTTTTATACCATGCTTAGTATTAAAAGCGATGTAGGCTTTGGACTTGAATTCATTCCCCAGCCTTTGCGCATAGGAAAGCTTGGATAGCATCTCTTCAGATAATTGTACATCTGCAGGCAAAAATTCGGTCACGTCGATCTCTTCCTTTTCAATTAATTCCCCTATCATAAGTATTCAAATTTATGTGTAAACAAGCTTAATGATTTTTTGTAAGAAAGACAATTTTGCATCTTAATTTTTAAACAATATTTTGTAAAAATTTTGCATACAAAAAAGGCCGCTATTGCGGCCTTTCGTTTATTTTAACTGTATTTTATTTTTTCAGTTTAAATCTGTTTTCGATCATACCGTTAAATTTTCGGGTTAATTCCGGACTTATGACGTTGGATGATGATACTGTGTTAAACATCCTTACGCTGGACATTGTACCATTATGGTTGCTGGATTTGGCCGAACTAGCTAAAACACCAATTGCTTTGGCAAGATACGCATCATTTGGGTCCCCAAAATCGAACATTGCCGTGTTAGCAGGAACTTCAGACAGGTCATAGTCAGGACTCATCCCATCATAATAACCTCCCTGATTTAACGAATTTTTGCTCTCAAACAAAGAATAATAAACATCATATTTATTCTCTATAGTTATCGGGAAAAAACCAACGGGCTTTCCATAAGTCTTTTTTCCCACCAAAGTAACATTCACATGGGGCTTTAGGTTATTGATCAGCAACTCACTTGCCGAAGCCGTTCCTGCTGCAACGATGAATACCACATCTTTTACACCTGTTAATGGACCTCTTTTTGAAAAACTAACGGTATTAGCCGCAACAGAATAGTTTACATCGGCATAAGTATCTATTTTACCATCTCCATTTTGATCTTGAGTTTTATTATTCGCATCTAGCAAGGGCTGATTAGCCAAGATTTTGGCATTGCCCGCTTGCATAAGCGGATTAAAATGTTCGCTAAACATCACCCCGCTAACCGTAGAAGGTGCGATTAAATTTGTAAGATACTCTGCTGTAGACACATAACCACCACCATTATATCTCAGGTCGATAATCAAAGCCGTTACGCCTTCAGTTGCAAAGTTCTGGAATATAGGATCAAATCTCGTGTCAGAAGGAGGTGTTGTACGTGTGCCGGGGTTAGTTAGTTTTGCAAACCTGGCATAAGATATGTAACCAATCTTTTTACCATCCGCATTAATCACACGCGATTTATAAATTGGACTACTACTATAAACTGTCTTAGTCAAATTAGCAGTAAAAGTAGTACCATCAGCTCCTTTTACGCCCTCTAAGCTAACAGAATTTTCAAGTGCATTAAGTATTGCCGACCCTTTGGCATCGGTATAATTGAGGCCATAAGACACTCCGTTAATTTTGGTCAATTTGTCACCTCTTACAAAGCCTGCCTGGGCTGCCGGAGAGCCCGGATATACCGCCCTCACATAAACGGTATAGTTTTGTACATTTCCATAAAAACCAACATCCAAACCTACGTCATTTCCATTACCTTCTAAATCAACAGATGATGTTGGAGCTATTACCGCTACAGGATTTTTATTTGCCTTATCGAAAATATAAGAAAACTTAGACCTGGTATCGCCATTATTCCACTCAAAAGGGATAGAATATTTAGTTATTTCAAAAAGTGCTTGCGCATAATTTTTAGCATCAGTTGACTGGTTTATATATTGCCTTGGATTAAAAGCCTCATAAGTTGGGAGTTTATCATTCCATAAATAAACTTGCTTTGCGTAAAGGAAGATAGAATCTAAAGTCAGTTGTGTCCTGGTTCCGGTAGCAGTTGTAGGCGGGGTAACCACGGGAGGTGTTGGTGTTGGGGTAACCTTGCTCTTTTTACAGCTTTCCAAAGCCAATAATGATACTACAGAGAGCATCAAGAAATATTTTTTGTTCATGTTTAATAATTAATAAGCACCCCTAATTAACGAAATATTTCTTACAATATTTCTGTTACAGAGAAACATTCTAAACCAAAACCAGCTAAACCACTTTTAAATTGGCTTTCAGAAACAAACATCACAACCACATCTTTTTCAACAACTTGTTCAATTAGCATCCCCTGTAAAGCATTATTTATCGAATGGCCATATTCTGCCGTAAAATATATCTTTAGGTATTCCTGCAATCCATGCCATTCTACCTGTTTGATTTTATTGATCGCTTCTGCCGGATTTCCCTCTGCCAAGAGGAAAATCTGGATACGATTGACCACCGCTTCCTGCAACAAGCACAGTACATTTTGGAATAATAGCAATTTTAAGGGCAGCCTGGCAGTTTCATGAAGTAGCTCAAAATTATGCCTGTATTTTTCTGGAATGGCAAACTGTTCAGCTGTTTTATCGAAAATATTTTCGCTGCCTTCAGCTGCATAGGTTTTGCTCATAAAATCAATCATGGCTTTTGAATCATGCTGCTCCGTGTAGGCCATAAATTCTGAAAACAAGTAATAAACCTGGAGCAAATAATCTTTTTTGGGGAATAAGGCATCATCCAACGTAAGGATGAGCGCTTTTTTATCGGTTAAATATTTTTCGAAAGACATGCTAAAAATGAAAAATGAAAAATAAAAAGTCAAAAGACCTATTGAGGATCAGCAACTGAAGTTAATGCAAAGTTCCCTGTTTCAGCATCAAAAGAATATGCGCCATTTAAGCCGCTGCCATTCTCTACTTGAATGGCCACAGAAGTATAAATCAATTTGCCTTCCGCAAAAACACACCAATCTTTAAATTTAGTTGAACTCAATTGAGGATTTTCGGGCAACAAAACCTTTAATCCAAATTCTTCAAACAAAATGATTGATTTTGAAACAGCGCTGATCTCTGCTTCATACAACGGCAACAAAACATCGACACTATAATCCAAGCACTTAGTCAGTAAGTTATGCGCTAAAACTTCAACATTCCATGGTCCCAAGCTGGCAAAATCATAAGCATTAACTTTGATAGAGGGCACGTCGCCATAATCGCCTAAAATTATTGATGCATCCCCGAAAGCCTTTGTCAGTTTTAAAGAGGTAGCCGTTTTACCCCCGGTTATTAGAATCTTCAATTTTGAATGATTTTTATTTTGAATGAGTGAATTTTGTTTAGCAAAGCGATGATAAACAACCTATTAAACGATTAAACCATCTTTCATGGTCACTACCCTATCGCTAATTTGTGCCAGATCAGCATTGTGTGTTACAATTACGAAGGTTTGTTTAAAGTTGTCGCGGAGGCTGATGAAAAGTTGATGCAGGGCATCTGCGTTAGCTGAATCCAAGTTCCCGGAAGGTTCATCAGCAAGTACAATGGAGGGTTGGTTAATCAAAGCCCGCGCTACCGAAACCCTTTGTTGTTCGCCACCGGAAAGTTCTGCTGGTTTATGATAGGCTCTCTCTTTAAGATCAAACAAATCCAAAAGCTCCATTGCTCTTTTTTCTGCTTCTCTTTTACTCTTTTTTGCAATAAACGCCGGAATACAAATATTCTCCAAAGCATTAAACTCTGGCAGCAGGTGGTGGAACTGGAATACAAATCCGATATTAAGATTTCTGAACACGCTCAACATCCCGCCCGACAACTTACTGATAGCGGTTCCTTTTAGGCTAACCTCACCTTCATCAGGCTGATCAAGTGTGCCAAGAATATGCAACAGCGTGCTTTTTCCGGCACCAGAAGCTCCGATGATACTTACAATCTCACCTTGTGCCACTTCAAAATCTACTCCTTTAAGGATCTGGAGGTTTCCGTATGCTTTTTTTATCCCTTTGGCTTGCAACATAAGGCAAATGTACTGATTTACCACAAAAGCAAGCATAAATAAGTAGTGTTGGCCATGAAACCGCCAAAAAAAATTCCACAAAAATTTGCAAATCAAAAATCCATCATTAACTTTGAAACACAAAGCACTTTAAAATGAATCAAAAAGAGCAGTTAGATACGCTGAATGATATTAGAAATATCATGAACCGTTCTTCAAAGTTTATCTCCTTAAGCGGATTATCTGGTATTTTTGCCGGAATAACGGCGCTTGTAGGAGCCTATTTTGCGCATCAAGCTTTAAAGAGATACGTTGCTGGCAATTATGGCTATGGCATGGATGCCGATTCTGACATTGAAATCGAATTACTGAAAATTGGTGTATTGGTACTTGTTACAGCAGTTTTGGGAGGTGTTTTTTTTACCTACAGGCAAAGCAGAAAGAAAAAGCTCCCTATTTGGGACAATACCAGCAAAAATTTGCTCATCAATTTATTGATCCCACTTCTTACCGGTGGTGCTTTTGTAATAGCGCTTTTGCTTAACCATAGCAATGCTGTTGGCTTGGTTGCCCCCAGCACTTTAGTTTTTTACGGCTTGGCACTCATTAATGCCAGTAAATATACTTATTCAGACATTCGCTTTCTGGGCATCTGCGAAGTTATATTAGGTGTTATTGCCATGTTCAATATCGGATTGGGCTTATATTTTTGGGCTGTTGGCTTTGGTGTACTGCATATTTTGTATGGCAGCGTCATGTATTTCAAATATGAGCGAGGTGAGAAGTAAAAAGTTTTTAGGCAAATGTTTGCGCAAAAGCACCGCCAAACAGTTAGGGCCAAACAACTAAAAAACCACAATAAAATGAAAAATCCGATAGGCGCACTAAATAAAATTTTCGATAGCAGGATAAGGCTAGGCGTAATGTCGGTGCTTATGGTGAATGATCGTGTGAGCTTTAACGACCTCAAACAGTTGCTGGAGCTTACCGATGGCAACCTTGCTTCGCACTTAAATACCTTGGAGCAGGCGGAATTTATCAAGATGCACAAGGCATTCATCGGTCGAAAAACAAATACCACCTATAACGCTACCGAACTAGGGAAACAAACTTTCAAAGCTCATTTAGACGGCTTGGAAAAAATGATCAAAGGCATTTAATTTTTTTTAAACTTAAACTTTGAAAAACAAAGTACTTTAAATAAAAACCATAAAAATCATGAAAACAGAAACAAATTTAAAAACAAACGTTAAACAAAGACTGGCCATAATGTTTGCCACTGTAGGGTTAATTTTGGCCATTCCGCTGGTAGCCATGCAATTTACCAACCAGGTAGACTGGAAACTATTCGATTTTGTAGTGATGGGTGCATTGCTCAGTATCACCGGACTTGCCATTGAACTGGTGACACGTAAGGTCAGATCTGCCAATTGGAGAATCATCATCACGCTGGTAATACTCCTAATTCTCTTCTTAGTATGGGCTGAATTGGCGGTAGGCATTTTCGGGACACCTTTTGCTGGGAGCTAATGCCAGCAAGATCTTTTTTTGAATTTAAACTTTGAAATACAAAGTACTTTAAATAACTAAAGGACATGAATAATGAATTGATCATTGTTACCACGGCTAAACAATGTGCCAGAATATCGTTACTTGCTGGCACCAGCATTTTCTTACTATTTGCCATGAGTGGTGTTGGAGAAATTATGATTTTGGGCGCTTTCTTTATTGCATTGGCTGTTTTTACTAACGGGTTGGTCTTGTTCGCCTTATTACTTCACCTCATTAACCATCGTGCTGCTTGGAGAAAAATCCTTTTAGCGGCACTTCTCATGCTCAGCAATATTCCCATAGCCATATTATTTGCTTGGCTATCTATCCAGATCTCTGAATTAAACCATATCAAATTATGAAACCACAAATTGATTATCGACTAATCCTTGCCGCTATTGGTGGATTGATTTTCAATCTGCTTTTTTGGAACGAAACCATTGGCTGCAATTTCGCCATATTCTCCGTGCTAGTAATGATCGCGACCTTTACAGACCGCGAGATCCCCTATCACAAAAATCAGCTGATTACCGCCATAGGTCATTTAGCCATTGCTTTTTATCTAATCTACAACAATTCAGTGCTGGCCATTATTACCTGGTTTATTACCATGCTGGTTTATTTGGGAAATACACATTTTGAATTGCTAAAATCTAAGGGAACAGCACTTTTACTGGGCATGCTCCAAGTAATCAGCGGGCCCTACGGTATTATCAAAAAGTTACCAGGCACCAAGCTTGGGAAAGTGGATATCAAACCCATCATCAGACCTGCGAAGTACATTGTGTTACCCTTCGTGATATTGGCCGTTTTCTGCTTTCTGTACAGCATAGCCAACCCCATTTTTGCAAAGTACACCAATGCCATTGCCCATAGCATCAGAGATTTTTTCACTAACATATTCAGTTTCTTTTTCATCGATATTAGTGTTGAAAAGCTACTGTTCATTTTATTTGGATGTTGTGTTTCTGGCGGAGTTATCATAGGCTTACGTAGCAAAATATTGGCTGAAGCTGAATTGGCTCAAACCGATGAACTTACGCGTAAACGCAGAGACTTAAAAAAACCTTCCTTTGGCTACGAATTCCGCACCTTATTGGCAGGCAGCTTGATCAAGCGAAAAATGGCTTTAAAGACCGAAAACATCATCGGCATCATTTCTTTTGCTGGTTTAAATGTGTTGTTATTCCTGCTAAATGGTATCGATATTGCCACCTTATGGTTCAACAAAGCTATTGAAACCGGTAAAAACTATTCTGCGGAGCTCCATGATGGCACCTACACCTTAATTTTCAGCATAGTGATCGCCATGCTCATCATTGTTTTCTTTTTCAGTGGGAACCTTAATTTCTACCGAAAAAACAAATGGATTAAGCTATTGGCCTACATCTGGATGGCACAAAATGTGTTTTTGGTTGCTTCTGTTTTCCATAGAGATTACGATTACATTTTTAACCACGGCCTCACCTATAAACGTATTGGCGTGCTGGTTTTTGCCACGCTCAGCTTAATTGGTCTCATTACCGTGAATATCAAGGTAGCCAAACATAAAACTACTTTTTACCTCTACCGTGTAAACTCAAAAATATGGTACGTGCTTTTAATCTTGTTAAGTTTTGTAAACTGGGATGTATGGATGGTAAACTACAATATTAAGCAAATGGATAAAATTGGCGTAGATACCGCGCATCTGATGAGCTTTTCTGACAAAACCCTGCCCCTGCTTAAGAAAAATCGAGAGAAAATAACCAAACATATCACTTACCAAAGCGGCTATGAGGTAGAAGGTGCCAATGCAGCTGTAGCTATTCCCAACACCACTGCCGTGGCGGATAGTTTGGCAGCGGTAAAGCCGCTAAGTGATTTAGAACGCAAAGCGTTGACAACCAAAACCGCCCAAGACAATTTCAATCGCCATCTTGACAACAGAATAAACTGGCTTTTAAAAAAACAACCTATCGGCTCATGGTTATCCTTTAGCTATTTAGAATGGGAAACAGCGAAAATCTTGAAACAGGAACCTTAAAAAGCTAAACCAAAAAATGAAAGGTAACTTTGAAATTCAAGTAGGTTGATAGGTACTTTTTTATTCTTCGCCTATTGCATCAGCTCAAAGTTAATGCAGCACCTTTGTTAACTAAACCCGATGGCGTGGAAATCCTTTTTGTTTTGATCTGTCGTCCTTCTCCCGAAATTTCGGGAGAAGGATCTGTTGATTATCGCATACAAGAAGAAGATTCCCCCTTCCTCGGAATAACAGGAGTACCTAACAAAAAGATTGGAACAAAAGCGGGGCTAAAACTGCCAAGGAACACTGCCTGAGGTTTTCAAAAAACCCAATAGAAACATCATTAAGGGGATCAATCATTTAACAATTCATCTATTTAACCGTTAGCAGAACTCAACATTGCGATTTCTTTACATTTAAATCAATTTTCCTGTTGGCATAAAGCATTTGAAATTGTAGATTTGGGCAAATTTTTAATCAAATGAATATCCACGAATATCAAGGTAAACAAATTCTAAAGAGTTTTGGCGTTGCTATACAAGAAGGCATTGTTGCTGATACAGTTGACCAAGCTGTTGAGGCCGCTAAACAAATGAAAACTGACTTTAACTCTGACTGGGTTGTGATTAAAGCGCAAATCCACGCTGGAGGTAGAGGAAAAGGAGGCGGCGTTAAGTTGGCCAAAAATTTGGATGAAGTAAAGCAAAGAGCTACCGATATTTTGGGAATGCAATTGGTTACGCCACAAACTGGTGCCGAAGGTAAAAGAGTAAACAAAGTGTTAGTAGCACAAGACGTTTACTACCCAGGCCCATCGGAAACTAAAGAGTTCTACATGAGCGTACTTTTAGACCGTGCTGCTGGCCGTAACATTATCATGTACAGTACCGAAGGCGGTATGGACATCGAAGAAGTTGCTGAACACACTCCTCACTTGATTTTCAAAGAACAAATTGACCCTAAAGTTGGCCTACAAGGTTTCCAAGCTCGTAAAATTGCTTTCAACTTAGGCTTAAGCGGTGCTGCACATAAAGAAATGGTAAAATTTGTGGCGGCTTTGTACAAAGCTTACGACGCTACCGACTCGTCAATGTTCGAAATTAACCCGGTATTAAAAACCAGCGACGATAAAATCATAGCTGTTGATGCTAAAGTTGATTTAGACGAAAACGCATTATATCGTCACCCAGATTATGCAGCAATGCGTGACAAACTGGAAGAAGATCCAACAGACGTTGAAGCGAGCGAAAGCAATCTTAACTACGTAAAACTTGACGGTAACGTGGGCTGTATGGTTAACGGTGCCGGTTTGGCTATGGCTACCATGGACATCATTAAACTTGCTGGTGGTGAGCCTGCTAACTTCCTGGATGTTGGTGGTACTGCTAACGCAACTACCGTTAAAGCTGGTTTTAACATCATCTTAAAAGACCCTAACGTAAAAGCAATCTTGATTAACATTTTTGGTGGCATTGTACGTTGCGACAGGGTTGCCCAAGGTGTAATTGATGCCTACAAGGAAATTGGCGACATCAGAGTTCCAATCATTGTTCGTTTACAAGGAACCAACGCTGAAGAAGCTAAAAAACTGATCGATGAGTCGGGCTTAAAAGTTTACTCTGCCATTTTGTTAAAAGAGGCCGCAGATTTAGTAACTAAGGTACTGGCTTAAAAGCCAGTAAAACACATACAAAAAGACCAGTCGTTCATCGAACTGGTCTTTTTTATTTTACACACATGCCTTTATTTTTTTCAGAAAAGCAATTGCAGCAGCACTTCGGCCAACAAAGCCCCGCTTTACGCTGCAATCTTTTCGTAAGTCCCCTCACCCAAACCTCGTAGGTTTCCCCTACCTTACAAAAAGGATTTCCACTTCAATCGGGTTTAGCCAATCAAAACCATTGCACAAAATTTACAGCCCCTATATACGCTAAGCAACGGAAGATTGACAAGTTTTATGTAGCTTTAATGGTAAAAAAAAATTGGGGCAAAAAATGAGAAACAACCTACCGCTTTTCATGATGGCACTTTTCTTTCTTAGCTGCAAGAACGAAAAGTCAGTTAGCGGAAAATGGAAATACCAACAGGGGCACCACCTGGGCGACTGGTTAGATATCGAAAAAAATGTCAGCATTAGCAACAACACCATTTACCAAAAAGACTCGGCAATTGCCAAATTTTCAAAAATAGAGTCTGGATATTTCGGCAACCCTACCAAGCTGCACATTGCAGACTTAAAAACCAACAAAATTGGCATATACATCGCTAAATAATGGACAAATACCAAGAAACTTTCGAAACCTGGAACAAAATTGCAAAGATTTACGAAGACAAGTTCATGGATATGGATTTGTACAACGAAAGCTATGATTTCATTTGCAAAAACATCAATACAGAAAACGCCAGCCTATTAGAAATTGGCTGTGGCCCCGGCAACATTACCAAATACCTGCTAAACAAAAGACCTGATTTTAAAATCCTAGGCATTGATGTAGCCCCAAAAATGATTGAACTGGCACGAAAAAACAATCCCACTGCAAAGTTCGAGGTAATGGATGCCAGAGCAATCGGCCAAATCAATGGCAGTTTTGATGGCGTCATTGCAGGTTTTTACCTGCCCTACCTATCCGTAGCCGAATGTAATGAGTTCATTAGCAATGCAAGCAAACTACTAAGGGCTAAGGGCCTCATCTATTTGAGCTTTGTAGAAGGCGAGCCCGAAGCCTCTGAGTTTAAAACCAATCACGAAGGCGACAGGGTTTACTTCCAATACCATGAATTAGCGGAAGTGGAAACGCAGTTACAAGCCAATGGATTTGGAGACATTCAAGTTTCCAAAGTGGCTTTTAAAAAGCCAGATATACACACGATTGTAATTGCAAGAAAAATTAAATACGATTAGATTTTACTCCATTTCGTTATACGCCAATAGAAATGGCTTGGGAACGGATAGAGAAATAATAATGCAAAAAAACAAAAGCCAATCAAAATGACTGGCTTTTTATAGGTTGTTTAGGTTTAGTTTAAAATCTTTTTGTCATTTCATTTGTTTTATGAAAAAGCTCTGGCCATCCAACCAGAGCTTTAATCAAACCAAATATAAATGTACTTTTTTGTATGAACACAACAAATATAAGGTATAATTTTCATTTTCAAAACAAATTTTTAAGTTTTTTAATATTTTTTTAACTAAAAAAATAAAAAACACGCAAAACACACAAAAAAATTGATCAAAAAAACAATCAAATACAAAACAAATAACTATTTAAATCAAAAAAAGACATAAAAAACCATAAATAACAATCAAAAAAACACTAATTCATTAAAAAAATAAACAAAAACCTATAAAAAACTATAAAAAAATAAAAACACCATAAAAATCACTAAAAATTATTTGCAGTATATTAGCAGATACAAACCAGTGAGATTTCGGGGGGTAATTAAAATACCATGAAAAAGAATAACGATGAAACCTTGAGCAGCCTTGATTTATATGATATTATAGGCCCCCTCAATAACCTAATTGCCAAAAGCATAAACGTAAGTACGGGGCAAATCCTACTGAATAGTGGCGACAGCCTTTCTGTTATTTACCAAAAGCAGATCAAAAGTTTCGAACCTGATCAAGCACCCGCCATATACCACGAAAGCTTAAGCTCATCGAAAACCATTATCCGCAACAACATCACCTTAGAAGGCTCCGAAACCCTCAAATTCTATTGTAGCACGCCCATCCTTTCAAAAAAAGGAGATACCTTGGGGGCAATCATTGCTATCGATAGCCGAAAAGACGATCTCAATGCAACAGAAATTGCCTTGTTTGAAAACATTGCCCAAATAGCAGCTCCTATTTTAGAAAAACACTTCGAAACTCAAAAAATCAAAAAGGTTTTTACAGATTTTCTCCACAAAACGGTACACGATCTCAAAAATCCTTTTACATCTATTGCCCTTACCGCCGAATTGTTAAAAAGAAAAGCTGATGACAGCAAAACGGTAAACACGCTAGCCCAGCGCATCGAGAAAGCTAACGATAGGATTTTCAATAACCTGGAAAGGTTAAAATCAGCTTTCCCCATCCACAATAGCTCATTCAAACTGAATGTACAGGAAATCATTTTATCACAATTATTGGCACAGGTTAAACAGGATTTTACAGAAGGAAATGCCATGGTAAAAAACGAAAAAGAAATAGCAATTTACGGCGACCCACACAGGCTCAGAGCAGCTTTCACCCATCTCTTACAACACCTGTCAAAATTATCAGGCATCAACAATATTCATTTCACCTTAACCGAAAAAGAAACCCATACCGAAATCGCCATCACCAATTATCCTAACGAAAATTTTGAGCTATCGACCAACGAACCACAAAGCAATGCGCTATCCATCGCCAAAACACTAATTGAAATGCACAGGGGAAAAATCAGCACGGCACAAAACCCTCAAACTGGCAGCTATTGCTTTTATATTTCTTTGCCTTTAACCACACCATAAAGATTAAAAGAAACCACAAAAGTACTGCCCTTTTCCTCATTGGCTTCATACCAGATTTTACCATCCTGCAATTCGGTAAACTCCTTACAGAGCAAAAGCCCCAGTCCTACCCCTTTTTCATTATTGGTACCAAAGGTAGAATGCGCCCTCAACTTAAATAAATTATCTTGGTCTTGCGGGCTCACCCCCAAACCATTATCCTTCACTTTCACGAAGCAATTTTCGTGGTTAACTTCCATTAAAACCTTTACGCTACCTCCCTCTGGGGTAAATTTAATGGCATTATTGACCAAATTGCGCACAACAATTAAAAACATGTTCAAATCGGCGGCAACTACCACACCCTCCTTCAAGGCCAATTCAAATGCTATGTTCTTTTTGCCGGCAATACTTTTTTCCAAGTTTAGGCCCTTGGCAAGTTCACGGGCTACATCTACGGCAATAATATCTACCCTGGCCCCGTCCAATTGCGACTTTGACCAGGCCAATACATTAGAGAGCATTTCTGAGGTATCTTTGGTCACCTGCAACAAGCGCTGTTTGATTTTATAATTTTCTTCTTCGGTCATATCTGTTTCGGCCAACACCTCCAAATAACCCAATATAGAACTTAAAGGAGACCGTATATCATGGGCTACAATGGAAAACATTTTTGATTTTTCGGAATTGAGCTTCTCTAGCTCAATATTTTGCGAAACTATCCTCGCATTTTGCTCTTCAATTTCCGCTTTTTTTTGGATACCAATATTCCGCTCTTTATCGTAGTTATTGCGGATAAAGGCAATGCTCAAGCAGATCAACAAAGCCGCCACGGCATAAGTTACTCCAAAATCAACCGTTTTTGCCAGATTATCTACATAAACATTGGGAATGGCTCCCGGATTGAGGTATTCAAAAATCAGCACGCCGAAAACAGTTATCATATTTAACGCCACCCAGCCCAAAAGCTCTTTTTTTGGAACTACCACAATAGTTACCAACAAAATCAAGCAAAAAAGAACCATGTTAGGCCCATAAATACCCGAATTAAAAAAGTAATTGAGCAAAAAAGTAAAATTGGCCACAATGCCCAAGCTTCTTATGGCCAACTTAGTTTTACGTTGAATACGAGAAAGATAGTAAAGTCCAGCAGAGAACAGCGTTCCGAACAAACAGATCAGGGCAACAACCTTTAATTCAATATAATAGTTAAAGAAAATTTCCAAGAAAAGTGCCACAACAGCGATAACACAAAAAGTATTAAAAATTCTTTCTTCGAGTGAAAACTTCTTTGGGTTACCTATGATATAATCAGCACTGAACCAGGAACGTATATTTGCCACCGTTTATTGAAAATAAGACCAAAAACAAACATAACCATATTCATTGAAAGATAGGTAAAGTTGCTTTAAAAATTAACAAGCAATATATCTAAAATTAAAGCGTAAATGCTTATTTTTGCAGCTTTTACAATAAAAAATCAATATGATTAGGAGACAACAAATTAAGGAACTATTAAAATCTACAGATTTTAACACTGAGGTAACGGTTATGGGCTGGGTAAAAACCTTCCGTAATAATCAGTTTATTGCGTTAAACGACGGATCATGCATGGGCAATATCCAAGTAGTAGTTGATTTTAATAATACCGATGATAATTTGTTGAAAAGGATTACCACGGGTGCAGCCATTAAAGCCACTGGGGTTTTGGTTGAATCGTTGGGCAAAGGCCAATCGGTTGAAATTAAGGCTACAGCTGTTGAAATTTTAGGCGACAGCGACCCGGAGAAATTCCCATTGCAACCTAAAAAACACAGCTTAGAATTTTTGCGGGAAATTGCGCACCTGCGTTTCAGAACCAACACTTTTAATGCGGTTTTCAAAGTCCGCCATGCTTTGGCTTTCGCCATTCACCAGTTTTACAACGAGCGTGGTTTTGTATATATGCACACCCCTGTAATTACGGCCAGCGATGCCGAAGGAGCCGGTGAGATGTTTAGGGTAACTACTTTGGATTTTGATAACACCCCGCGTACTGAAGATGGTGCGGTAGATTTTAAAGAAGATTTCTTCGGAAAATCCACCAATTTAACTGTTTCCGGACAGCTTGAAGGTGAGTTAGCGGCCATGGCTTTTGGCCACATTTACACTTTTGGGCCTACCTTTAGAGCCGAAAACTCGAACACAACACGTCACTTGGCTGAGTTTTGGATGATTGAACCAGAAGTTGCGTTTGCAGACCTGGAAAACAACATGCAATTGGCCGAGGATATGATGAAATATGTGATCAGCTATGCTAAAGAAAACTGCAAAGAGGAACTAGAATTTTTGAACACCCGATTAGCCGAAGAAGAAAAACAAAAACCTCAAAACGAGCGCAGCGAGTTTTCTTTATTGGAGAAATTAGATTTTTGTTTGGCCAATGATTTCCAACGCTTAACTTATACCGAGGCCATTGATATTTTAAGGGCATCGAAACCTAACCAGAAAAAACAGTTTAAATATTTGATTGAGGGCTGGGGCGCCGATTTACAAAGTGAACACGAGCGTTATTTGGTAGAAAAACACTTTAAACGTCCGGTAATTTTAACGGACTATCCTAAGGACATTAAATCGTTTTACATGCGTTTAAATGACGACAATAAAACGGTAGCAGCAATGGACATCTTGTTTCCTGGTATCGGCGAAATGATTGGAGGTTCGCAGCGTGAGGAACGTTTAGAGGTATTGAAACAACGTATGGACGAAATGGGTGTACCGCAGGAGGAACTTTGGTGGTATTTAGACACCCGCCGTTTTGGATCTGCCCCGCACGCTGGTTTTGGCTTAGGTTTTGAACGTTTAGTGCTATTCGTAACAGGCATGACTAATATTCGCGACGTCATTGCTTTCCCTCGTTTCCCTAAAAGCGCTGAATTTTAACAAGGAGGAACAAGGAGCAAAGACTATAACAAAGGCCGCTTAAAATTTAAGCGGCCTTTCTGTTATGTAGACTTAGCAAGTTTTGAAATGGCGAAGCCCTCAACTTTAAGAAACAACATATACTAACATCAAGGTAATGGGAAACAAGACAATCCGGGGTTTTGTTGTTTATTATTTGGAGAATATTTCTGCTAGCTTGCTATTCAATTCCTTGCCCCGCAAATCTTTCCCAATAATTCTCCCCGAAGGGTCCAATAAGAAGCTTGAAGGAATAGACTTAATCCCATAAGCTTTTGCCGCTTCATTATCCCAGCCTTTTAAATCTGAAACCTGCGTCCAAACAAGGTTATCCTGTTTTATTGCATCAACCCATCTTGCACGTTCTCCAGGCTGATCTAATGACACCCCTAGAATTTCAAACCCTTTAGCATTAAACTTTTTATAAGCAGACACCAAATTAGGGTTTTCTTCCCTACATGGCCCACACCAACTTGCCCAAAAATCCACCAGCACATATTTACCTTTAAAACTAGACAACTTAACAGGTTTACCTGCAGGAGTATTTTGTTCAAAATCTATAGCAACTGCCCCTATCTTGGTATGAAGATTTGAAGCCATAGACAATAAAATCCCCTTCCCTACAGGACTTTCCTTAAGTGCCATTGGCAATTCCGCATAAATAGTTTTAATTTCACTTGAAAACTCTGGTACGGCAGCTACATGTGCCAAACTATTTAGCCCTACAAATAAGCCCACGTTTTTCTTAGCGAAAGCTAAATGTAATCGATTAGCATTCTGTGTATTTTCATTTTCTCTACCGATAAAACCAGCCAGTATCAAAGAGTCCTTTTGTTTTTCTATTGGCAAGGCTTCGTATTCTTTCCTTAAATTTGCATACTGATTATCGACTGGCTTCAACATCAATTTCAAATCTTTAAAGCCAGCATTTTCGGAAGACCCGCTAATGATTGCGTTTTTTATAGAATCAGAAATTGCCATTTTAATTTGAGCAGGCTCAAGATAGAACATTAAGTAATCTATTTGCTCTCCTTTGTTCAGCTTAACCACGTAAGGGTTTTTATGCAAAAACATCCTAGATATCACTGGATATTTCAATGAGCCTTCAAATTTAAATTTACCACTTTGCACCAATGTAGAGTCCGTAATCCTGCGATCGCCTTCAGTATAAACCAAATACACTTTACTTCCATCTTTTAATTGGCTCTCAGTCGTTGTAATCGAGTAAGGCGTTTGGGAAAATATGGAGACTGGAAACAATATTAGAAAATATGTAAACAAATTCTTTTTATAGCTTCATTTTAATCGTGATAAGGGTTAGCCGTTTGGTAATCTACTTCAGTTACTTTATAATCCGTAGGCAAGAAAGTAGCGGAAGTACTTAAAGTCATCCCCAGCTCAAAGCGAGACGGATATGGGGTTTTCAACAAAGAACCTTCTGGAATATAGGGATAGGTTTCCCTGTAGTTTTGGATCACATTGGGAGTTACCCTTCTATTGATATATGCTCTGGTCAATTGGCCTGGTTCACGCAAACCCGCAGCACCTAAAAGCTCCACCGCACTGGCTACCGTTAAATTATGAAAATTTTTAACCCTTACCTTTTTATCTTCTACCACTAAACCTTTCATTAAACTTGGATCTTGCGTAGCTACGCCAGTTGGACAGGTGTTGCTATTACATTCTAATGCTTGGATACAGCCTAGAGCAAACATCATTCCGCGGGCGGCATTACACATATCCGCTCCCAGTGCGATATTTTTAACAATATCAAAACCAGTAGATACTTTACCAGAAGCAATAATTTTGATGTGCTTTTTCAAATCGAAACCTACCAACACATCATAAACAAAAGCTACGGCATCACGCAAAGGCATCCCTACCGAGTTCGAAAACTCTTGCGGCGCTGCTCCCGTCCCACCTTCTCCCCCATCTACCGTAATAAAATCAGGGTAAATACCTGTCTCTACCATTGCTTTACAAATGGCGAAGAACTCACTTCTGCGGCCAATACATAATTTAAAACCTACCGGCTTTCCACCTGACAAGTCTCTTAGCTTCTTGATAAAAGCCATCAGTTCTAGAGGGGTAGAAAATGCGGAGTGCCCAGGAGGCGACAAAACATCCTGTCCTTCGGGCACTAAACGTATACGGGCAACTTCGGCAGTTACCTTTTTCCCGGGCAGCATCCCGCCGTGGCCAGGCTTGGCACCCTGAGATAGCTTGATTTCGATCATCTTTACTTGTTCCTCATGCGCCCGCTCTCCAAAAGCCTCGTCATTAAAGGTTCCATCAAGGTTCCTGCAACCAAAATAACCCGTACCAATTTGCCAAATGAGGTCTCCTCCCATCTGACGGTGATAGTCACTGATACCACCCTCGCCGGTATTATGCGCAAAACCGCCCAATTTGGCACCGCCGTTTAGGGCCAAAACAGCATTTTGGCTCAACGAGCCAAAGCTCATGGCCGAGATATTATAGATACTGGCAGAATAGGGCTGTTTGCATTCAGGCCCGCCTACCAACACCCTCGGATGTAGGTTCAGGTCGTGATGGCTAATAGCCATAATGCTATGGCTCAGCCATTCGTAGCCATTATCGTAAACGTTTAACTGTGTTCCAAAAGGAATGGTATCCAGTTCTTTTTTTGCTCTTTGGTAGATTAACGAACGGTTTAATCGGTTATAAGGCGTGCCATTGGTATCACTTTCTACAAAGTACTGGTAAACTTTAGGCCGCATGTTTTCCATGAAATACCTTAACCTGCCAAAAACAGGGTAGTTACGCACAATACTGTGCTTGGGCTGTATCATATCGTAAGCGCCTAACAGAACAAATGGACCAGTGAACAGAAAAGTCCACCATAAAAAAGGCTGGTACATCCCTAACATTACCGTAAATGCTACCAAAAAAGCAGCAATTGCTACAAATGCTTTTCTCATCTCAAATCATTTAATGTTCGTTTTTTGCTAATGTAGCAATATAAAATCCGATACTAAAACAAGTACGCCATCAATTTGTTATTTTTACGCATGCTCATTAAAATATATCCTGAAAATCCCAATCCCAAGGCCATCGAACAAGCAGTAGAGGTTTTAAAGAAAGGTGGCCTGATCATTTACCCAACCGATACGGTGTATGGTTTGGGCTGTGATATCACCAATCATCGGGCAATCGAAAAAATAGGCAAGATAAGAGGTATTAAGCCCGAGAAAGCCAATTTCTCGTTCATCTGTTCTGATTTGAGACACATCTCGGACTATATCAAACCCATAGACACCACAGTTTTCAGGGTACTTAAGAAAGCACTCCCGGGGCCATTTACCTTTATTTTCAATGCCAACAACAATGTACCCAAACTCCTGAGCTCCAACAAAAAAACGGTGGGTATACGTGTGCCCGACAACAATATTGCCCGCCAAATTGTGGCAGCATTGGGAAATCCCATTATTTCTACCTCTATTAAGGATGATGATGAGGTAATCGAATATTCAACCGATCCGGAACTTATCCACGAAAAATACGAAAACACGGTTGATCTGGTCATTGACGGGGGCTATGGTGATAACGAAGCCTCAACCGTAGTAGACTGCACCAGTGGTGATTTTGAGGTGATTAGGGAGGGCAAAGGAAACATTGAAGATTACTTATAAACGCCTAGCAACTTTCCAGCCTGTCATGAGGCATTTAATAACAACCTAGGGTTGTTAAATATTTGTTATCCTTTCTATCTTAATATCTGATTAACACCACCGTAACAAGTGCCGGATAGCTTTGTTGCGTCCAAAATAGTTTGGATAGCAAAACTTGTTATATGAAAAAAATTTTACGCAAAATCATTGTCTTAGTGATGTTGGTTTTTCCTGTTTTCGCCTTTGCGCAAAAAACCTACCTCTTACAGGAAACATTTGCTGGAATTACCTCTGGCGACAACACGACGTCTACCGGCGCCAATAGCACCTGGTCGGGAAACACCAATTTCCCTATCGTAGACAGAGCCTACCAAGCCGGAGGGATGGTTAAATTGGGCACCAGCAGTGCCACAGGTTCCATTACCAGTAAAACATTAAACCTGAGTGCTAATGGGGGCAACTTTAAAGTCGATTTTAAAGTAAAGGGTTGGACTGCTGTAGAAGGTTCCATTAAAGTTACGGTAACCGGAATTGCTGCCCCACAAACCGTTAGTTATACCGCTGTAATGGGCAGCAGTAACACCGAAACCAAAGCACTATCGTTTACCGGAGGTACTAACAATGCTACCATCAAGATAGAGACTACTGCCAAAAGAGCCTATATCGATGAAATTGAAGTGTACTACGAAACGCCAAGCAATGCGCCTTCGATTACTGGAGGCCCATTGTTGTTTGGCAACCAAAACATTAATGTTGTTTCTGCCGAACGCACCCTATCCCTAAACTATACCAACTTAGATGGTAGCGATGTTATCTTAACCACCACAGCACCATATGCTATTTCGACAAGCAGCGGCGGTACTTTCGTAAATACCGTTACGCTTGCGGGAGCCAGTTTAACCGGCAGTAGTAAAAATGTGTTTGTAAAATTTCATCCAACAGCCACAGGCGCAAACAATGGCACTATCAATATTACAGGCGGTGGCTTGGCAGGTGCAGCAAGTGTAGCTCTAAGCGGCACGGGTGTTGATCCTAACACAACGTCTTTTGATTTCGAAACCTGTACTCCTTCTGGAAGTACTACCCTTCCTGCCGGCTTCACCCACCAGAGCATTACTGGCACCCAAACCTGGGCCTGTACCTCTTTTGGCAGGGATGCTTCAGATCCCACAGGCAAAGCCAGCAGCGGTAATGCCGTGCAAATTAATGGCGGCTCTGCTTCTTC
Organism: Pedobacter nanyangensis; assembly: GCF_003313505.1. Lineage (GTDB taxonomy): Bacteria > Bacteroidota > Bacteroidia > Sphingobacteriales > Sphingobacteriaceae > Pedobacter > Pedobacter nanyangensis. The sequence goes on from NZ_QMHO01000004.1 coordinate 204,791, forward strand.
GAGTACCGAAAACGAAGACTGGTTAATTTCTCCGGTATTTGATCTTTCGGCAATGGCGTATCCAATGCTATCTTTCTGGAGCAGAACTGCATTTGCCGGCAACACCTTGCAGCTCAAAATATCCACCAATTATACAGGAACCGGCAATCCCAATGCTGCCACCTGGACCAATATCGATGGTAAATTCCCTGTAGCGCAATCAGATACCTGGACCAAATCAGACAATATTGATTTGAGCAACTATAAAACCAGCACCGTTTATATCGCTTTTGTATATACTTCGCCAAATGCAACCCCCTCCAACGGATCTCGTTGGACTTTGGATGATTTCTCTATCCGCAATTCCTCCACCCCAGCTCCAGTGGAACTTAGTCTGCCGGTATCGTCGCTAAACTTTGGTTACCAAGCAGCTGGCAGCACTTCGGCCGTGCGTTCGTTTACGTTTTCGGCCAGCGGCCTTACCAATGATGTTACCATAACCGCTCCTGCCAACTTTAGCATTGCTAAAACCAGCGGCGGCGCTTTCAATACCTCTGCTACTTATACCTTAGCCGAAGCCAATAATGCTTCATCAACTGTTTTTGTGAAATTTGCCCCCTCCACTGCCAACACCAATTACGCGCAACAATTGAGCATTGCCACTGCCGGTACGACAACGCAAACCTTAAACCTTTCAGGCAATACTTTTGACACCAACAACACTTTAGAAGTAGTCAACTGGAACATTGAGTGGTTTGGCGCCAGCGGAAATGGCCCTAGCAACAAAACACAGCAAGCAGCCAACGTTAAAACCATATTTGGCAACCTAAATGCCGATATTTATGGCCTATCGGAAGTGGTGGACACTGCTTTATTCAGAAACAGTTCGCTGCCTGTTGGCTACAACGTAATTTTTAGTGATTTTGGTTCGTATGCCGACGACAAAAACCACTCGGGTTATGCCCAGGCACAAAAACTAGCCTTCATGTACCGTACTGATATTATTAAACCGGTACGCTGGTTTGGGGTACTCAGAGATACCTACTATCCAAGCAACCTTTCGAATAACGGCACTGGATCACCTTACAAAAACTGGTCATCGGGCCGTTTCCCATTTGCCATGGAAGCAAAAGTATTGGTTAATGGCCAGGAAGAAACCGTTTATTTTATAGAGATACACGCCAAGGCCAACACCGGTGATGCAGCCGCCCAAAACGATTCGTACGATAGAAGAAAAAGTGGCGCCCTACAACTCAAACAATATATTGATGCCAATTTAGCAGGTAAAAAAGTAATCATTTTAGGAGATTTTAATGATGTGCTTAATCCGGATAAAACCATTGCCCCTAAACCTGCTGGTACGGGAACTTCGTACAGTGATTTCACTTCAGATCAAACCAATTACTTTCCGGTAACGCTACCTTTAAGTTTAGCTGGAAAAAGATCAACCGCAGGTTATGCTACGGTAATCGACAATGTGATCATCAACAAAAGCCTAAACAACAATTACTTAAGCAACTCGGCCGAGGTATTGGACCAGGTTACCGCTTTAGTAAATAGCTACAGCAGCACTACTACAGACCACTACCCTATTCAAACCAGATATTTCTTCAACGGAACACTGAGCGTAAACTGGGGCTATTTTGTACCTAGTATTAACGGCCATGTGGTTACGCTTAAATGGGAAACCAAATCGGAAACCGATAATAGCCATTTTGTAGTGGAACGTTCATTGGATGGCAAAATTTTCGCTGAAGTGGCCGAGCAGCAAAGTAAGGGCGCACAGGGTGGCATTTATCAAGATATTGACCAAAATCCGGTTCAAGGCTTAAATTACTACAGGATTAAGCAAGTAGATCGTGATGGCCAATACAGCTGGTCGGAAGTAAAATCAGTAAGGTTTTTAGGCGGCAACCAAACTGCTTTCTTGGTTTATCCCAATCCGGTAAAAAACAATATCAGCTTAAACTATTCTAGCAACAGCAATCAACTACAATTATTGGTGAGCGGTATTGATGGGCAAGCTAAGTTACGTACTACCGGCCATATACTTGATTTAAACAATCAACTTAACCAAAAAGTTAAAAACTTGGCTAAGGGCGTTTACATTGTCCAAATTACGGATGGCGGAACAACCTACCAAAGCAAGTTTGTAAAAGAATAAGGCCAACCACCATATACAATCCTGAAGGGGTGCCTTTTTGGCACCCTTTTTTGGTGATCTTTAAAATAAGACGTCCTAAGCACATGTGGTACAACAACTTTGCAATATTCCTACTGGGGTTCATTTCTGCAAACCCTACTTTTTAGGAACTGAAAAGCAGAACTATACAGGACATAAACACATGGCTTTAAATAGGATCAATTAAGCTTCAATTTGCTGCTCTAAATGGCCGTTGTTCCTGTGTAGGGATAGGACTGGCTTAGTATCGCTTTATTCCACAAACAAATGAGTTCATCACGAGCAATCCAATTGGATAGCACTTCTATGTTTACCATAAATATGATCTAATAGCTATGCAAATCTTTCCAATAGCGCTACAATTTTGGTATTTTAGCCAAATGCAAAAATCCAATAGAAACGCTTTTACCAATTTCTTCAATTCCGAAAAAACGGGCGGAATACTTTTGTTGTTTTGTGTATGTTTTTCGCTAATGATTGCAAATTCTGGTGGTAAAGAAGCTTTTCAGCGATTGTTAGATTACACCTTGGGCCTTCAATTGGGCATTGCCCAAATCAATTATAGTGTGGCCGTTTGGATCAACGATGGGTTAATGGCGGTTTTTTTCCTGCTGGTTGGTCTTGAAATCAAAAGGGAGCTGGTTGCCGGCGAACTGTCCAATGCACGAAAAGCTTCTCTCCCTGTGCTGGCCGCTATTGGGGGCATGCTGCTTCCGGCAGGTATTTACTGGGCCATTAACCAAGGAAACCTAACCTCTGGTGGCTGGGGTATTCCCATGGCTACGGATATTGCCTTTGCTTTGGCCATTATAGCCATGTTAGGCAAAAACGTACCACCATCCCTAAAGATTTTTTTAGCTGCCTTGGCCATTGTAGATGATTTGGGAGCCATTTTGGTGATTGCCATTTTTTATACAGAGCAAATCCACTGGCAACAACTTTATCTTGCCGGCGCTATTGTTGCCGCACTGGTTACCCTAAATTATTTCAAAATAAAATCCCTTTGGTTTTATTTAATCCCCGGCATTTTCCTTTGGTATTTCATGCATCATTCAGGTATCCATGCCACTATTGCGGGTGTAATACTGGCCTTTACCATCCCTATGGGAACAAAGGCCATATCGCCTTTAGAAAACTTGGAACACACTTTAACCAAACCGGTTAATTTTTTAATCATGCCTATTTTTGCATTGGCAAATACCAACATTACCTTTGAAAGCGGCATGGTTAAAGGTTTAGCTTCCCCTTTGGGGCTTGGCATTATTTTAGGGCTTTTTGTGGGTAAAGCGCTTGGTGTTAGCTTATTTTCGTACCTGGCCGTAAAACTGAAACTGGCCAATTTACCTTCGGCCGCCAATTGGAAACATATTATTGGTGTTGGCATGCTGGCGGGCATTGGCTTTACCATGTCTATTTTTATTGCGATGCTTTCATTTTCAGACCACCTTCATGTAGTGGAGGCCAAGTTTGCTATTTTATGCGCCTCGATTTTATCGGGCATGGTGGGCTTCATCTTTTTAAAATCCCTAAAAAGCAAATATGCCTAGTACAATTATTGAAACGGAAAGATGTTTGATAAGGCCGTTGGCTTTAACGGATGCCGCAGGAATTTTTGAATTGGATAGCAATTTCGAAGTACACAGATTTTTAGGAAAAAACCCCATCAAAACCATAGAAGAAGCTGAAAATACAATCAAATTTATCTGTAAGCAATATACTGATTTGGGCATTGGCCGATGGGCAATTACCGATAAGGCCACTGCTGATTTTATAGGATGGACAGGTTTTAAATATATTATTGACCCTATTAACAACCGTGTAAACTACCACGATTTTGGCTATAGATTAATAGAAAGATACTGGGGCAAAGGCATTGCTACCGAGACTGGAAAAGCTTGCATTGACCATGCCTTTGAAACCTTGAATTTAGATACCGTGTATGCCATGTGCGAAGCAGGAAACGTCGGTTCTGCAAATGTTTTGCAAAAATGTGGTTTAATCCAGCTAGAGACCTTTGATTTTGACAGCATTCCCCATCGTTTCTTTTCCTTATCCAAAAAAGAATGGCAAAAAGCAAATCGTTTTTAAATTCACAGAATTAGACCATATGGCTTTTTATGATTTAGCAAGACAAGATCGCGATTTATTGGTGAAGCAAATTCAAGAGCTTATCCTAATAGATGTTACTTCCGCAAAAAACGTCCATATATCATTATATTTTGCTGATGAGGACACCTATATTAGAAAAACAGCTTATTTGGCTATTGGGAAAATCTGCAAAACAGACCAAATACTGCTGCCCGCAACAATCAGTTTACTAAACGATCTGCTGAAACACCCCGACTTTAAAGTACGGCAAACCGTTATTAATGCCGCTGGCGAAATTGGCAAATGGAACTTTCCAAAGGTTCAGGCTTTTTTTGATGCGGGACTATTTGACGAGCACCATTCGGTGAGAAATGCGGTGATTGGCTCCGTAAAAAAAATGGGCGAAGTGAACCCTGCTCCAGTGCTGGCTTGGGCGCAAAATTATTTGCAGCATCCCGATAAAGAAGTTAGGCGTGAAATTTGCCACGGGATTGAACTAAGGGGCAGAAAATACCCACAAGACATTTTACCCTTGCTTAAACAGCTTGAACTTGATCCAACCAAAAGAGTAAGCAGTACACTGGTGCATGTAATTGGCCAAATTTCCTATAAAAAGGGGTGTTTAGCCACGGTAATTGCCGATCTAAAAACCTGGCAAAACAAGGATTTGGTAAACCAGGCTATCCTCGAAATCATTGATGTGCATGATCGTTACAAAGATTTTTCGGCCTTAAGCCAACAGGAAGCCATGGATTATATTTCCAAGCACTTTTAAAAGTTACGCAGCCGCTTCTACGTGGTTATCTTGAATGTTGAAACATGATGCAGCAAACAATCATCAATTAGCTTTGACCAACAGGCGGTAAAAAAACTTAAGCTTTACGAAAACTGCTCCATAAATCCCTTAATACTTGCTTTTAGGTTGTTTGCGTCAATATTTTTCACAAAAGCACTGCCTATAATTGCGCCGCTTGCATGCTGACTTGCCGCTAAATAAGTCTCTTTATTGGAAATACCAAAGCCAATTACCACCGGGCTTTTCAGTTTCATGTCTGCAATGCGTTTAAAGTAGTTTGTTGCATTTTCAGAAACGGCCAAATTACTTCCCGTAGTAGCTGATGAAGATACCAGATAGATAAAAGCATTGCTCAAACCATCAATTTTACGAATACGTTCTTCGGAGGTTTGTGGCGTTACCAAAAAGATATTGCTTAAACCATACTTTTCAAAAGTTGCCTGGTAAAGCTCTTCATACTCGTACATGGGCAAATCAGGGATAATGCAGCCATCAACGCCAACTTCTTTACATTTGCTGCAAAAAGCGTCTACACCGTATTGCAAAACTACGTTTACATAGCCCATTAATAAAATAGGAATGGTTACCCTTTGGCGCAAATCCTTCAATTGCTCAAATAGCAAGGCCAAAGTCATCCCATTATCTAGGGCCTGCTTGCTGCTGGCCTGAATAATTGGCCCATCGGCCACTGGGTCTGAATAGGGAAAACCTATTTCCAGAAAATCGGCTCCCGTCTTTTCCAATTCTTCGGCGATTTCCAAAGTATCGTCCAGATGAGGATAGCCTGCGGTATAATAAATAGAGAGCAACTGTTTTTGTTGTTCCTTAAATAATTGTTGAAGTCTGTTCATTTATGTCGAGTGGTTAGTGGTTAGTGATTAGTGGTCAGTTGAGAGAGGCACCTTATAAATTAAAATATTTCATATAAGTTTCCATATCCTTATCGCCTCTGCCCGAAAGGCAAACCACCACATTATCACCTGCTTTGAACTGCATTTTTTCAAGATAAGCTAAGGCATGGGCGCTTTCAATGGCCGGAATAATCCCTTCATATTGGGTTAAAAGCAAACCAGCTTGCAAAGCTTCCTCATCAGTAATCGAAGCGTAAAGTCCGCGGCCGGTTTTAAACAAATGCGCATGTTGCGGCCCAATGCCCGGATAGTCCAATCCGGCCGAAACCGAATGAGGTTCCACGACCTGGCCATCCGCCGTTTGCATTAAGATACTTCTGCTGCCATGTAATACGCCTTCCTTTCCCAACGTGGTAGTTGCTGCAGAGAAACCGCTATCAATTCCCTTTCCTGCCGCTTCCACGGCAATTAGTTTCACCGTTTCATCATCAATAAAATGATAGAACATTCCCATGGCATTGCTACCTCCGCCAACACAGGCCAATACATAATCAGGCAATGATTTTCCAGTTTGCTCTAGCAATTGGTTTTTGGTTTCAAATGAGATGATTGATTGAAATTGGGCTACCATATCTGGGTAAGGATGTGGGCCAACCACCGAACCAATGATATAATGGGTATCTACAGGGTTGCTGATCCAATCACGCATGGCTTCATTGGTTGCATCTTTGAGTGTTTTACTGCCAGAAGTGGCGGCTACTACTTTTGCGCCCAACATTTTCATACGGGCTACATTGGGTGCCTGCCGTTTAATATCTACCTCGCCCATATATACCACACACTCTAAACCACGCAGGGCGCAAACCGTAGCGGTAGCTACCCCATGTTGGCCGGCGCCGGTTTCGGCAATGATTCGTTTTTTGCCTAGTTTTTCGGCGAGTAAAATTTGGCCTATGGTATTGTTAATTTTATGAGCTCCGGTGTGGTTTAGGTCTTCCCGTTTAAGAAAAATATTTGCGCCATATTTATCAGACAAACGCTTGGCTAAATAAAGTGGCGATGGCCTCCCAACATAATCTTTAAGCAGGGCTTTAAATTCCTGGTGAAATTGTTCGTCGTCAATAATTGCTTGGTATTTTTGACGCAGTTCTTCTACGTTTGGATAAAGCATTTCTGGGATGTAAGCACCACCAAAATCACCATAGTATCCTCTTTCATCTACAAAATAATTCATGTTTTATGTTCTTAATAAACAATAACTCTTTAAAAACTGACGCTGAAATAAATTCAGCTTGACGTATTTGTTTGCTAAACTTTACACCATATTTCCCGTCACCGAGATGTTACCTTCCCAAAAAAATCTTTCAATTTCTCCACATCTTTCAGACCTGGTTCAAGCTCAAATTTACTGTTTACATCTATGGCATAAAGCCTAGGATCTGGTATTGCTTTAATTTGTTGAGCATGTTCCAATCCTATTCCGCCGCTTAAGAAATAGGATTTGTCCAGGTGATAGTTTTCAAGTAGTTTCCAATCGAATACTTTACCTGATCCTCCGTGCGCTGGCGTTTGGGTATCAAAAAGGAAGTAATCTACAAGCGGGGCATAAGCTTCTAACTGCTTAAAATCAAAATCAGGATGAACGCCAAATGCCTTTATAATTTCTATTCCCAAATTTTTCAGCTCAGCACAATAATCAGTGCTTTCTGTTCCATGCAGTTGCACCGTCTTTAACTGATGTTTGGCTATTTTTAATTTCAGTTCACCAATTCCCTCGTTTACGAATACTCCTACGGTTTTAATATCAGCAGGAACATATTTAATGAGCTCCGCAGATACTTCACTAATGAACCTTGGAGATTTGGGATAGAAAATGAAGCCCAGGTAATCGGGACGTAAGTTGGCCACGTCGGCAATATTGGCCGCATGTTTCATTCCACAAACTTTGATTTTCATTTTTTAATTCGTTTTTTTATTTGAATCTCCTCATACACCTTAGTACATTTTTACTTTTGGAGCGTTGTTGTCTAACCACCTTAGGCATTTCAGACTTAGCTGTTCCAAAACGTTTAAGGCGGTTAAATGATTATCCTGTGATTAAACCTTTAAAGCTTCCCAAAGCCCTTTTACTCAGCAATGATTCTTCCGCTTCGTAGTAGCAATCTGCAAAGCTCACCTTTTGCTTGATGGTTTGGATGGCAAGTGCCGCATTGCACAACACTACATTGGTTTGAGCATCCGTTGCCTTTCCTTCCAGCACATCCATAAATATTTTAGCGGATGATGCTATGGTGTCTCCGCCCTGTATCTGTGGTTCCCGCAGTTCCTCAAAACCCAAATCGGCAACTTTAACCAGGGCTTCCCCATTTTTACTGAAGGTTTTGAAATCGCAGGTCAACGAAACTTCATCAAAGCCATCCACCGCGTGGATAATGGTATAATTTTTATCAGTTTGCTGGTATAAATAGGCATAAATACGAGCCAGCTCCAAACTAAACACCCCTACCATCTGATTTTTCGGCTTTGCCGGATTACACATTGGCCCCAGCATGTTAAAAAAGGTTTTTACGCCTAATTCCCTCCGAATGGGTGCGACAGTTTTCATGGCAGGATTGAACAAAGGTGCGTGGATGAAACAAATGCCCGCCCTATCCAAGCTGCGTTTCAGTTCACTTTCATCATCGGTAAAACGATAGCCCAAATGCTCCATCACGTTACTGGAACCACAGCCTGAAGAAACGCCATAGTTACCATGTTTTGCAACTTTATGTCCTGCTCCCGCAACCACAAACGACGCCAAAGTGGAAATATTAAAGGTGTCCTTGCCATCGCCACCAGTACCGCAAAGATCTACCAGCTCAAAATCGGAAAAATCCACTTTCAGGCAGAGGTCCAACATGGCGTCACGGAAGCCCTGCAATTCCTCTACGGTGATGTTACGCATGCAATAAGCGGTAATAAAAGCAGCAATTTGAGCGTTATTGAATTCGCCCATGGCAATGGAGGTCAATATTTTTTGAGCCTCGGCGCTGCTAAAAGTTTTGTTCTCGAAAAGGTGGCTTAATATTTTCTTCATGGTTATCAACAAAAAAAGGTTGCCTCATCAGCAACCTTCTAAAATATTTTTATTCAAAAAATAAACGTACAAAAGGTCACATCACGCTATTGCGTTATGCCACCACCAAATTGTATTTACGTTTACTTGTCTCATTCTGTAGGCAAATATGTAATTGTTTTTCTTTAAATGCAAAACGATTTTATTTTTTTAGCTAATATTTTTTAAAAAGCCCTTCATGGTAAAAGAAAAAGTAGTGCCTTTGCCTATCTGGCTCTGTACTTCGAGCCTGCCCTGATTAGCAATTACAAACTCTCGGCAAATAATTAGGCCCAAACTGGTACCTTCTTCTGCCGATGTACCCTTAGTTCCCGTTGCCGATAGCTCAAAAAGCTTTTCTATCCTGGCTTGGCTAATGCCCACGCCATTGTCTTTCACTTCAAATTTAACAGTATTTTTGTCGATGGTCTTGGCCTTTAGCGCCACCTCACCGTTTCTCTCGGTAAATTTAATGGCATTGGCCAGCAAATTTCTTACAATAAAATCAAAATGGTCTGCATCGGCTTTTAAAACCATGCCCTCTTCAATATCTATGTCTATTTCAATTTCCTTTTGCGCCGCCGATTCCTGCAACAAGCCTAAGTTCCGATAGATATTTGGCAGCGGGTTAAACTCGGAAACATTTAATCTCACGCCCTTGATCTGCATCTGCCCCCATTTAAGAAGCTTATCCAATATTTCCAGGCTACTATCGCAATGCGCTACCAATTTGCCCAACATCTTTTCCTGCATGTCCTGATCTAATTCCCTATCGGAAATGAGTTTCAGGATGCTGATGGTTGAAACCAATGGCGACCGAATATCATGAGCGATAATGGAGAAAAATTTGTCTTTGATTTCATTGCTTTCTTCCAGTTCCTTATTGGCCTTAGTGAGCAGCTTGTTCAGGTGTTTGGAACGGAAATAATTGCCCAAAGTAACCATAAGCACCAAAAAAATAGCGATGGCCACACACAGAATGATATTTTTGATCATCTTCTGTTCCTTGCTTTGTGCGGTTAGCTCGGTGAGCAGCGCTTTTGATTTTTCAAGCTCATAAGCACTTTCGAGGCTCGAAACCTGTTTCATCATGTCGGTATAAAACACCTGTTCTGCCAAGCTGTTTCGCTGTTCACGATAGTAAAGTGCTTTAACTAAATTGCCTTTTGCCTTATATAAATCGCCAATTTTATCCAATGCTACAATTTGCTGGCGGTGCATTTTATGCTGTGCCGCAATTTTTAGGGCTTGAGAAAGGTAAAAAAGCGCACTATCGGGCTGGTTTTTAACATACACTTGAGAAAGCTCTACCAAGGTTGATTGTTCCCGCAGCACATTTTTGATTTCCTTGGTAAAGGCCAGCGCTTCTTTGTAAATACCGATAGCCTCGTTACGCCTGCCACTTTTAAAATAAGCAGTTCCCAGTTGTACCATTAAACTTATCCTTAAACCATTAAAATCAGGCCGGTTGCTTTTGGCAAGTCCCTTTTTCAAATACGTTATGGCTTTTTCATAGTTTCCCAATTTGGTATATACATAACCGTAGTTAATGTACATGTTCAGGGATAAGTTAGATAAGGGGATTTGGCGGTCAATTTCTTCGGCGATACGCAGATTGCTCAGTGCATTTTCATACTCGCCCAAGCTATAATAAGCCTCTGCAAAAACAACCCTGCCTTCGAGCATACCTAATTTATGGCCATTTTTTTCACTGATACTGAGTGCATCCATGAAATAAGCGAGGGCCTTATCATAATTTCCCTTACGTTTTTCGACTACTCCCAAACGCACTAATGTTGCCGCCAAACCAGTATCATCGCCTTGTTCCCGGTAAATAGCTTCGGCCTCCAAATATTTTTCCCGGGAATCTCTATACCTGGTGGCATTATCTTCGATCATCCCGTATTGGTTTAACAAGGCAGCCTTACCCAAAACATCACCCTGGGCCGCAGCCAATTTAAGTCCCTGTTTCACATAATAAAGTGCCGAATCGGGGTTTAGGTACCGGTAATGTTTCACCATTTGAACATAGTCTTTACTTGAGTTCAGTGCAAGTGAAGGCCGCTGGGCAAAAATCCCCGAGATGAAAAGGTGATTTAACAAAAATCCAAACAAGACAAAAATGAGCGTTTTTTGCTTGTGACGCGTCATTACTTAATCAGGGGATTTTTTTCTTTGGTGAAAAGTTCAAATACTTTTTTATCGGCAAAGGCCGGAAACCATTTATTTACCCAAACGGCCAGTTTCCCCTGACGTGTCATGATCAAGGTACGTTTCCTTTGTTCAATGCCATCGCAAATACGTTGTGCCACTTCTTCGGCACTCATCATTTTACCTTCTTCCATACTGGTTTGGCCATGGGCAGTGCCATCTTGCGATAGGGCGGCCACCCTAATATTTGAAGTGGTAAAACCCGGACAGGCCACCATCACATGAACACCGGTTTTCAGCAATTCGGTACGCAGGGATTCCATAAAACCGTTCATCGCAAATTTTGAAGATGAATAGCCCGTACGGCCCGGCAAGCCTCGGTAGCCTGCAATAGAAGAAACGGCCACAATACTGCCAGTAGTTTCCAATATGTGGGGCAGCGCATATTTGGTGCAATACACAGTGCCCCAAAAGTTTACATCCATTAAATTTTTAAGCACAGCTAAATCCAAATCCTTAAACAGGGCACGCATGGACAAACCTGCGTTGTTAATGAGCACATCCAACTTGCCAAAGGTAAGTACGGTTTGCTTAACCAGTGCCTCGCAATCTTCTTCCCTGCTCACGTCAGCCTGTATGGCCAAAGCTTTGATCCCATATGCTTTCTCCAGCGAGGCTGTAATTTCACACAGGGTAACATATTGGCGGGCGGCAAGCACTACATTGGCGCCCCGTTTTGCCATTTCCTGGGCAAGCGCTTTTCCGATGCCAGATGATGCCCCGGTAATGACTACAGTTTTATTTTTTAAGCTCATATTTACTTTATTAGGGTGTTTTCATAGGGTACGCGAGTGGCAATGGAGCGTCCAAGCGTAACCTCATCAGCATATTCCAGCTCGCCGCCAAAGGCTATGCCCCGGGCAATGGTAGTAATAGGAATATTAAAATCTTTCAGTTTTTTATGGAGATAGAATAACGTGGTATCTCCTTCCATGTTGGCGCTTAAGGCCAGGATAATTTCCTTGACCTCGGAGTTTTTTACCCTTTCTACCAGGTTTTCAATATTCAGATCAGCAGGGCCAACGCCATCCATCGGCGAAATTAATCCACCCAACACGTGGTACACCCCAAAATATTGGTGGGTATTTTCAATGGCCATTACATCCCTGGCATCTTCCACTACACAAATCACCTCCTTTTCCCTTTTTGGTGCCGAACAGATATTACAGGTGTCGTAATCGGAAATGTTGTGGCAAATTTTACAGTTTTTGATTTCGTTTTTAAGTTTGATCAAAGTGTTTCCAAATTGTGCAACCTCAGCCTGCTCCTTACCTAAAAGATGCAAAACCAAGCGTAGTGCGGTTTTTTGGCCAATACCTGGTAGCTTACCAAACTCATTTACTGCATCTTCGAGCAATTTGGAAGAAAAATTCATGATGCAAATTTATTAGTTATTTGCCACAGATGCACAGATTTATTTAATCTCTTGTACATTTTGGGAACGGTATCAAAATAGGATGTTTATTTATTAGACAGTTAAGTATAAGCATAGTGCCAAACTACTGCTGCTTTGTTGTACATTTACTTCCACGGGAGAAATTAAATCCGCTTCCGATGCGGTGTTTGACAAGTTACTTTCAACACCACTTATTTTTATTAACTTTTGCTGTTTTTTAAAAACCAAGTTGCGAGTTTTAGCAAGTTTTTGCTACTTTTAGCAACAAATCAGATTATAATATGAGTTCAACATTACTACTTTGCTTCTTGATAGGCTACTTTGGTGTCTTGATTGCGATTGCATTTGCGACGTCGAAAAATTCATCAGACAACTCAACTTTCTTTTTGGCCAACAAAAACTCCAAATGGTATTTAGTTGCGTTTGGTATGATTGGAACGGCATTATCGGGCGTTACCTTTATATCGGTACCAGGAGAAGTTGGTGCCCCCGCAGGAAACCAATTCCAATATTTCCAGTTTGTTTTGGGAAATGCTGTTGGGTTTATCATCATTGCAACAGTGCTGTTGCCTTTGTATTACCGAATGAACCTGACCTCCATTTATAGTTATATTGAACAAAGATTAGGCTATTACAGTTACAAAACGGCTGCTTTTATTTTCTTGGTAAGCAGAACCCTAGGCTCAGCCACCAGACTATACCTGGTAGTTATTGTGCTGCAACGCTTTATATTTGATACTTATGGCGTACCATTTTGGGTAACCGTACTAATTTCTTTAGGGTTAATTTGGTCGTACACCTTCAAGGGAGGCTTAAAAACCATCATCATTACCGATACGCTACAAACGTTTTTCTTGGTGCTATCTGTTTTTTTAACCATCTATTTCATTTGTGATAGCTTAAGCTTAAGCATACCAGAAGCATTTGAAACCGTAAAAAACAGCAGCTATTCCAAGATCTTTTTCTTCGAAGATTTCTTGACCAGCAAGTTCTATTTCAGCAAACAGTTCATTGGTGGAATATTTGTAACCATTGCCATGACGGGCCTTGATCAGGATTTGATGCAAAAAAATCTGAGCATGAAAACCATTGGCGAAGCTCAAAAAAACATGTTTACCTTCACCGGAATATTTGTGGTGTTAAACATCTTCTTCTTAAGTGTGGGCGCCTTACTTTACATCTTCGCTGCTAAAAACGGCATCGAAATTCCTTTGGACCATGTTACCGGCAAACCAAGAACCGACCTACTGTTTCCGGAAATTGCCCTTAATCACCTATCTACCATACCGGCTATTGTATTTATGTTAGGTTTAACCGCGGCAACTTTTGCCACTACAGATAGTGCATTAACCGCTTTAACCACTTCTTTTTGCGTGGATTTCCTTGGAATGGGAAAAACGGATATGCTCAATCAAACGGACATTAAAGATACTGCCGATAAGCTTGGAAAAAACGAAGAAGAATTTTCGAAGGTAATGAACGATTTAAATAAAAAAGCGGTTAAAAAACGACATACCGTTCACATTACATTTTCATTGATCATGTTTTTCGTGATTTTGGCAATCAACGCCTTAAATAGCTCATCGGTGGTGAGCTTAATTTTCCTAATTGCCTCCTATACCTACGGACCGCTTTTAGGACTATATTCATTTGGCCTATTTGTAAAATCACGCGGACTACATGACAAACTGGTTCCCTGGGTGTGTGTTATTTCTCCAATTTTGTGTTACTTTTTTGCTACCAATGCCGAAAAGCTGCTTGGTGGATATGTTTTTAGTGTAGAACTTATTTTAATAAATGGATTCATTACTTTTATGGGACTATTGCTGATCAGCAAAAAGACGGATCAGCAAACCAGATTTTAAAACCCTATTAAAAAGTATGAATAGTGAAGAGAAGATAAGAAGTGCTTTTGCCAACAAAGATTGGCAAGAAATTAAGGTAACGGACAGCTGGCAGATTTTCAAGATCATGGCCGAATTTGTAGATGGCTTTGAGAAATTATCGAAAATTGGGCCATGCGTAAGTATTTTTGGCTCGGCCAGAACAGCTGAAACCAATCCTTATTACCAAATTGCGGTGGAGTGCGGCCGCTTGTTAACCGAACGCGGCTACGGTGTTATTACAGGTGGTGGACCAGGTATCATGGAAGCTGGAAATAAGGGCGCTCACATGAATGGCGGCAAATCTGTAGGTTTAAATATTGATTTGCCTTTTGAGCAGTTCCACAACAAATATATTGAACCTAGCCGGTTGCTTGAGTTTGACTACTTTTTTGTGAGGAAAGTGATGTTCATGAAGTATTCGCAGGGCTTTATTGTACTGCCTGGCGGCATGGGAACTATGGACGAGCTTTTTGAAGCTTTAACATTGATCCAAACTGGCAAAATCGCTCGTTTCCCCATTGTGCTGGTAGGTTCAGCTTACTGGGGTGGTTTGGTAGATTGGCTAAAAAACACCATGCTGGAGAAAGAGCACAACATACATGCCGAAGATTTGAACTTGTTCCGATTGGTAGACACGGCAGAAGAAGCCGCCGAACATATCTTCAGGTTCTACGACAAATATGTACTGAAACCTAATTTCTAGGAATTCATTCCTCAAAAAATCCTTATAGAACATCAAACGCTATAGGGATTTTTTTATGCAGTAAGCTTTCTTCAAGTTTCATTGCCGCCAAACAAGGCCCTGTTTTATCTGTTGTGTAAATGCTAATTGAGGACTTCAGTGCAATTATTTTGTAACGTGGGCCCCTTTAAAACATCTAACCAGTAAAAGCTATCATGGAAAAAATAGTAACATGGACTAAGGGCGTATTCGATAGCTCCTATCAAATATTCTGCAACGGACAAATTTGCGGCAATCTTATTTTTGAGACCTGGAACAACCATGCCGTTGGCATTATGTCGCAAACCAACTATCACTTTAAATGTAAAGGTTTTATTGACACTGCCGTTACCATCTATGGCGACAACCATGTGGAACTGGGCCATATCAAGATGAACGTTTGGCAGATGCGTGCAATCATTAATTTACCGGGCCAAATTCCCCTCACCTGGAACTACAGCAATGCTTGGTTAAACCAATGGACAATTAGCAACCACCAGGACACCCAGCTTCATTACAAATCCTCATCCAGTTCGGGAATGGTAAACGGACAAAACCTGGACCACGAGCTTGCCCTGCTGGTTGGGCTCTATATCCGCGAATTCTTTTCCCGTTTGTTGGTAGCATTTATCTCGCTAATTGCGATCATGGTAATTATCAGAGGGATTTAGAGATGGGTAACTCCACCACTTACCACCAGTTTCATGGCATCGGCAGCGCTCATGTTCAAAGGCTTGATTTTATTTTTTTTAACAATGTAGATCTGCCCTGCAAAAGAATAAGAAAAAGGAAAGTAAACAATCGCTTCATCCAACATATCCAATTTGCTCAAATCATTTTGGGTAAGAAAACCGATACGCTTCATATCACCTTCGATTTCAACCAATACTGGATGGTTAAATTTCTTTTCATCCCCCACAAAAGCTTCCGTTAAATCCTTAATAGAAGTATAAATAAAATTGAACAGCGGCAATTTATTTAACCAGCGCTGAAACCAGTTGTACATGGGCTCAGTAACAAAGTAGGTCACAAAAATACCAGCACCCAGGATAATCAAAATTACGAACACCAAACCTAGCCCCGGGATATTTCGGCTTTCGCCCGTTTTGGGATCTACGCCAAAAATGCTATTGATGTTTACCCAACTATCAACGGTGGTTACTGCCCACACCACAATAAAAATGCTTAGCGCTATGGGCACCACAATTAATAGTCCTCTGATAAGGTAGCTCAACAAGGCTTTTCCAATCTTATTCATGGCGCAAAATTAACGTTTTTCAAATTGGTTGTTTAGTTTTTGGATGTTTGAGTGTTTGTTTTTTTAGTGCTCCGACTAACCAGCAAGCCAATCAACCAGCCAACTATTCGTAATAATATACCCTTTTTACTCTTTGCGATACGTTGGTAAGTATTTCGTAAGGAATGGTTCCAATGGCGGTGGCCAGGTCAACAATACTATGCTGTTGATTAAAAACAATCACTTCATCGCCTACGGCAAGTTCCATTCCGGTAACATCCAGCATGCACATATCCATACAAATGGAGCCTATAGTAGGCACTAGCTTGCCAGCAATCAACATTTTGCCCACACCATTACCAAATGCCCTGCTATATCCATCGGCATAGCCAATTTTAACGGTGGCAATGGTTCCGCCATTTGGTAAAACTCCCCGTCTGCTGTAACCTACGGTTTCGCCCGGCGCTAACTGCTTAATTTGCGAAATGGTGGTTTTTAAAACCGCAACCGTCTGCAAATCACTGGGTATTTTGTGCGCCGCATCAAAGCCGTACAAACCAATCCCCAGCCTCACCATATCAAATTGGTATTTTGGCCAGCGGCTAATTCCCGAAGTATTTAACACATGTTTAAGAGGCGAATGATGTAGCACCTCTGCAATTTGCTGGTACATGCGCTGGTAAAGCAATACTTGCTTTTCGGTAAACGAGTCGTGTTGTTCATCATCTGTTGCTACCAGGTGAGTAAAAACAGAAACTACTTTCAGCTTTTGGTTTCCTTTTAGCAAATGCAGCAGCTGTAACAAATGTTCTTCCTGAAACCCTAAACGGTGCATTCCCGTATCTAATTTGATATGGATGGGAAAACCATTCACTTCCTCGGGCAAAAAATGCAGAAAGTTTTGTAAAAGTTCCAGACTATAAATTTCGGGCTCTAGCTTATATCTCAACATGGGCTCAAAAGCCGACGGTTCTGGGCTCATCACCATTAAAGGAAGGGAAATACCCGCTTTACGCAAGGTAATGCCTTCGTCTACATAGGCCACTGTAAGATAATCTACTTTATGGTGCTGCAGTAAATTGGCGATTTCAAAACTGCCACTGCCATACGAAAACGCCTTGACCATGGCCATTGTTTTCACGCCTGGAGCCAATCTGGTTTTATAGGACTGTAGGTTATCTAGCAGCGCATTAAGATTAATTTCGAGCACCGTATCATGTATTTTTTGCGCTAGGCGTTTAATGATTCTTTCGAACTCAAATTTACGGGCACCTTTTACCAAAATGGTTTCGTGGTTAAAATTGAGCAAAGCTACGTTAGCCAAAAAGCTGGCAGTATCAGTAAAGAAAGATTTTTCCAGGTCAAACAAATGCGCATAGGCCGAAATATTCGCTCCAATCCCAATTAGTCTGTTTATTTTTTTTTGTTTTAGCAACAGGGCAATCTCTTGATATAATTGTTCGGCCGATTTACCCGTTTCCTGCAAATCAGATAAGATCAACGTACGTTTTGGATGCTGATTTTGCTGATTAAGAAAATCTAATGCAATGGCCAATGAAGAAATATCGGCACTGTAGCTATCATCAATCAACGAACATTGATCTATACCATTTACCAACTGCAAACGCATAGCTACTTTTGACAACTTTGAAAGTCTCGAAACCACTTCTTTAACGGCATAGCCCATAGCAAGCAAAGTTGCCCAACAAATCACGATATTTTCCATAGAAGCCGCATCAGTAAAAGGAACCTCTACTTCTACCTCCGCTCCCTGGTAAACTGCCTTTATTTTTGTTTTTCTGTTTTCTGCTAGCACTTTGATGACCTGCAGATCTGCCGGCTGAACAAAGCTCCAAGTAAATTTTCGTTTTCCTGGTATCTCAACATTTTTAGCAGTTAGGTATTCGGGAGCGTATATAAACGTCTCCACCCCCCTAAACAGCTTAAGTTTTTCCCCTAACTTCGCCTCCTTGCTGGCAAAACCTTCATCGTGCGCTTCTCTGATATTGGTAAGTACGCCTATTGTAGGCCGAATAAGTGTTGCCAATTGTTCCATTTCCCCCGGCCTGGAAATGCCGGCTTCAAAAATCCCCAGTTGATGCTGATGGTTTAGTTGCCAAACAGCTAACGGTACCCCAATTTGCGAGTTATAGCTTTTGGGGCTTCGCACCACCTGCAGATCGGCCGAGAGCAGTTGGTACAGCCATTCTTTAACGATGGTTTTTCCGTTGCTCCCGGTAATGCCAATCACTTTTAAATGATGCTGGTTTCGGTGATAGGCCACCAACTGCTGTAAGGCCTCGAGCGTATCGGCTACTTCAATCCAGTTGGCTTCCGGAAACTGATGGGCAACAATGGATTGTGATACCACAAAATTCCTGATCCCTTGTTGGTAGGCATTTGCGATAAATTGATGCCCGTTTCTTTGTGCCTTAATGGCAAAAAACAAACTATAGGGGGCATCTGCCAAACTACGGCTATCGGTAATGAGGTTTTTAATAAGCGCTTGCGGGTTGACCAGTAAGCTTTTGCCATTTAAAATTTCAGCAATTTGCTGGATGGTATAGTGCTCTTTTGCGATAGCCATGATAGGTTAATGGGATTTTTTTACGAATTTCAGCAAATATTTATGAAAACCGATAAAGAAAAGAAATACAATTACGATAAAAAAACAGCTTTACAGAAAGCTGCCAATTGGTGCGCCTTCCAGGAACGCTCACAACAGGAAACCCGAGACAAGCTTTACGAATGGCAGATGAAACCTGATGAGGTGGAAGACATCATTTCTACTTTAATTTCGGAGAACTTTTTAAATGAAGAACGATTTGCACTTGCCTACGTTTCTGGAAAATTCAAGATCAAACAATGGGGAAAGTTAAAAATAAAACAGGGGCTCAAATTAAAAAGGGTACCTGAGCAAATCATCAAAAAAGCAATAAGCAGTATCGATGAAGATGAATATTTGCAGACTTTGCAGCTTTTACTTGAAAAAAAGCAAGCTGTGGAGCGAGAGAAAAATGTTTTAAAGCGTCAACTAAAGCTTTTAAACTACCTTCAAAGCAAGGGCTATGAAAAAGATTTAATTTTTCTTTTACTAAAATCATCATGATTTTAGCACACAACAAGTATATAAATATGAAAAACAACCAGTTAGAATAAAACGTTAATTTTTTATTAAATATTTCTTGGCAGAAATATAAATCTGCGTATATTTGCATCACCAAAACGGAAATGGCCTCTACAGAAGCCTAAAAGTTTTGAAATATCGGATGATATTAACAATGCGAAAGTAGCTCAGTTGGTAGAGCACAACCTTGCCAAGGTTGGGGTCGCGAGTTCGAATCTCGTCTTTCGCTCTAAGTGCCCTCCTACCAGGGGGCATTTAATTTTAAAAAGCATTTATTGCTTGCTGAAGTGGTGGAACTGGTAGACACGCAGGACTTAAAATCCTGTGCCCTCAACAGGCGTGCGGGTTCGATTCCCGCCTTCAGTACGAACCTTCTTTATCAGATAAAGGAGGTTTTTTTTCGAGATTTCATGGTAATGATTGCTTGAAAAAAATAAAATAAAAAACATCTTCCGGATGTTGATCATGCGAAAGTAGCTCAGTTGGTAGAGCACAACCTTGCCAAGGTTGGGGTCGCGAGTTCGAATCTCGTCTTTCGCTCTAAGTGCC
>NZ_QMHO01000004.1:225007-349812 GCF_003313505.1 Pedobacter nanyangensis
TTGCCAAGGTTGGGGTCGCGAGTTCGAATCTCGTCTTTCGCTCTAAGTGCCTTCCCAACCAGAAGGCATTTTTTGTTTGCCGGTGCTTGATGATAGCGGGCATTAATGTAAACTAATCACTTTTTCCGCTTGTTTCTTTTTACCTGCTTCAGGAAAACCGCTTATTGAACCCATAATTTTACCACGATGACTTATAACGTTCCATCCGTTCCATATCCTCAGACATAAAATTTGGATCGCCCTTTTGAACTCTTAGCTGCGCTATCGCACTGATGAAGCCCAGTACGCCCTGCTTAAACCAGGGAAACTCGTCAGCCAATGACGACAGTTTGGCAATTGCTGGCAGTTCTTGATGATCATTGGAAAGAAACACAGCATGTTCCATACGAAATATGGGACACCAGTAATACTCATTGGCAAGAATTTCCCATGTGTGGCTATCAGCATTTCCAGCTCTTAAAAAATGGATGGCAAAAATAGAAGAATCCAGGTAATCCTTTCCAAATAAGAAATAATTAAGCAGCCCGATTTTCGTTTGGCTATCCTTGCTAATTTTCCCTTCCAACACCCCGTTGAACAAAGTGTGCGCAAGCTCCCTATCTGACTGATCACCAGAAATATGCAGCATATTAGCATACTCTACCTTAACCATATCCAGGTCTGGGCGAAGTTCATAGGCTCCCTTAGCATAACGCATGGCTTCCTCCCTCATATCTAAGCAACGGTACAGTTTAGAAAGGGCAACAATCAGCCGAATGTCCTGAAAATCTTCTTGGGTTACCTGTTCCCGGAAAAAAGCCAAAGCCCTGGTAGGATAACGGTCCTTGACCCAACGTTCCAGCACCTGCCATTTGGCCAGTTTGGTCAATTCAGTTTCGTCCCAGTGGGCAAACAGCACACCTCTTCGATCAGAGACGGAGCGAATGCCTTTCCAATGGGCGTAAGTTCCATCAAATGCCTCGTGTTCCAGATAGGTATTTCCTTCCGCATCGGTCAGGTTCAGGTTAATTTCGAGATCTGGAACACTATAATATCTTTGCAGGGAGGCATAGAGTTCAGTCTTAAACTGGTCTGGAGTATTCTGTTCCAGAGCCTCTGACCTACCGAGCATTTTAAGTAGCAGCTCCCGCTCCTCTTCAGAGAGCTGATCTTGCGAAGCAATATTTCCGGTTAATTGTTGCTGGACATTGTTATGGGGCTGAGCGGAAACATTTTCAGATTGTTCTTCCTGCTTGGAGGAACGGCCCAGCCACTTTTTAAGGAAATTCATTATTAATATAGATTTGACAACAAGTTAATTTTTTTAGGCAACAAAAAACAACTTTATTTTCAAGTATTTACCGCAGCACAAATCAGTACTTAGCCATAAACCACCAAGCTCATTGCATTGTTAGTATTTTATTTAGGAACGTAAATTATTAACAATGAAAAAATTAGCATTAGCCGTATTAGCCATAGGCTTGATATTCTCGGCGTGTAGTACGAGCCGAAACACGGATTCGACTACTACAGATTCGACAAGAACCGATACCGTATCGGCAGACACCACTAGAATGGAACGACCTCAACAATAGCATTTGGAGATTGCTCAAAGCTGGTTATTCTTTGGGCAATCTCTTCATGTAACGTGTACAGGCATTTACCCGTAATGGGTTTCAAGCTCAACCAACATCAATAATTACCTTTTCTGATTTGCACCTACGCCGGAAATAATGACAACATTGGAAACTTATAACCTACTTATGCTAGTGTGTAAACCGGATGTCATTAATTTGAGCAACCCATCAAAATGTTTTGATTTTCTTAACTTTGCTTTATGGCAACAAAACCAGAACGTTCCGTATCTAAATTTAACAATGAGCTTAAGTTAAAAGGCTTTAATGTGTGGGAACTGGACGAAGATTGTAAAGCGACGAGGGTTTACAGCCGAAAAGACTTTTACAAAATTTGCCTTTCTACAGGAACCAGTACCATTCACTACGCCGATAGAAGTTTTGAAGTAAATGATACGGTATTGTTTTTTGGAAATCCTCATGTTCCCTACTCATGGGAAACCCACTCTCCCCACTACACTGGCTATGCCTGCCTGTTTTCGGAAGATTTCCTGAGGCTATCCGAGCGTTCGGAAAGTTTGCTTCAATCGCCTTTTTTTAAAATTGGCGGTACCCCTATTTTAAACATTGGTCAAGCACAACGGGAGTTTTTGAATACCATTTTCCAAAAAATGATCGAGGAACAGCAAACAGAGTATCTCTACAAAGATGATTTGATGCGGAATTACATCCATCTCATTATTCACGAGGCGCTTAAGCTACAACCTTCCGAAAGCTTCGATCAACATAAAAACGCCCTTTCTAGAATCACTTCGGTTTTTCTCGAATTACTGGAACGTCAGTTCCCCATTGAAACGCCAGACCGTCCGTTACTGCTCAACACCGCCCAAGCCTATTCCAGCGCTTTAGCCATTCATGTAAATTACCTGAACCGGGCCGTAAAGGAAACCACTGGCAAATCAACCACCACTCACATTACCGAACGCGTTGCCCGAGAAGCCAGGGCCCTATTGCAACATACAGATTGGAACATTGCCGAAATCGCTTACGCTCTAGGCTTTGAATATCCTACCTATTTCAACAACTTCTTTAAAAAGATAACGGGAACCAATCCCTCAGCCTTTCGCGAAAATTTAGTTTGAAATTCTTAATCATTGGTTTGATGATTATAAACTGCCAACATCGCAATTAACGAACTTTGTGATATTAAAATCCTAGACTTAACCATAAAGTATTTTTTTTTTGCGCCTGGCAGGCAATGCTGTAAGCAGCTTAACGATAATGCTATTTAGTACGATCAAACTTTAATAAATTAGAATAAATTTCAAACCCCAACAAAAATAATAATCATGAACACCATCAACGTAAAAGCATACGGCACCGAGGCGGCCGATGCCCCATTACAAGGCCTCAGCATTCCGCGGAGAGAAGTAGCCGCACACGATGTAAAAATCGAGATCCTTTATTGCGGAGTATGCCACTCTGATTTACACACGGCCAGAAACGAATGGCATAATACCGTTTATCCAAACGTACCTGGACATGAGGTGGTTGGAAAGGTAGTAAGTGTGGGCAGCCATGTTAAAAAATTCAACGTTGGTGATACGGTAGGTATCGGTTGTATCGTAGATTCGTGCCGCGAATGCCAGTATTGCAACGAAGGTTTGGAGCAGTTTTGCGAACCAGGTATGACAGGCACCTACAATTCTCCCGACAAATATTTGCCAAACGTTCAAACTTATGGCGGTTATTCGGAGAGCATCGTGGTAGATGAAAATTATGTGCTTCGTATTCCTGAAAACCTTGACCTTGCTGCTACAGCACCTTTGTTATGCGCAGGGATTACCACCTACTCGCCTTTGAAACACTGGAACGTAGGCCCTGGTAAAAATGTAGGGATTGTAGGTATTGGTGGTTTAGGGCACATGGGCATCAAAATTGCCAAGGCTATGGGTGCGCACGTAGTTGCCTTTACCACTTCGGAAAGTAAATTTAAAGAAGCGCAGCGTTTAGGTGCTGATGAAGTCGTGCTTTCTAGCGATCCTGAGCAAATGAATAAATTCAGAGGTAAATTGCACTTCATTTTAGATGCGGTATCTGCCGAGCACGATATCAATGCCTATTTGAGCCTGCTTCGTGTAGATGGTTCATTAGCATTGGTTGGTGCTCCTGAGCAACCACTTCCTGTAGCCGCTTTCAGCGTTATTTTAGGTCGCAAAAGCTTTGCTGGCTCAATGATTGGTGGCATTGCCGAAACTCAAGAGATGCTTGATTTCTGTGGTAAACACAACATTACTGCCGACATTGAAATGATTGAAATGAACCAAATCAATGAGGCTTATGAACGCTTGTTAAAAGGTGACATCAAATATCGCTTTGTAATTGATATGGCTTCGTTGAAAAACTAATCCTAAAAATCTATTCACATCAAAGCCTTAGTCAATCGTAAAGAGTGGCTAAGGCTTTTTTTTTGGAATCGTTATGCAATAATAGGCCTTAATAACGTTTAAGGTTCCCAACTTACTTTCACAAAACGTTATTGCAAGGAAGGAAGCAATCTTCATACAATTGTCTTAGATAAGTTGTGAGATTCCCGCCTATGCGGGAATAACGCAGGGTTGAGAGGCAATGCTAAACCAAGCAAACTCCCTTGCCTACTCCTCGTCGCCAGTGTTCTTTAGTTTCATGAGTAACGAGTAAGCGCCTTTTATGGCCAGTTGCTTGCCTTTCAAATCAGTAGTGATGGCTGTTTTACCCGCTGAGGTTTCTCCCACCTGTACTTCCTGCATCACAAATTTACGAACCGCGGTCTGTACAAAAACATAATCCTTGTTTTCGAAACTTACTACGGCTTCTTCTGGCACAAACTGTACCTTTTGATTTGCAAATTGCAGTTCGGCATTCATATACATCCCTGGTACAAGGCTTTTATCATATTTCTCAAAATGGCAATGAACCTCGCTGCTTCCGCCCTCATCCACGTTGTGGCTAACCAAAATCACCTTGGTTTCATATTTTACCTCGGGCTTTACATTAGTGAAAGCGATCACCGTTTGACCAATACCTATTTTAGGTAAGTCCTTCTCAAAAATGGTCAGGTTCAAATGAATATCACTCGGATTGATCAGTTCTAAGATCACATCCGACGGCATCACATATTTACCAATATTCACATTTACTTTACTCACGTAACCGCTAATGGGCGAATAGATATTTACTGATTTAGAAATCTTTCCCTCATTAAGCTGGGAAGCATTGATATTGATCAGCTTCAATTTTTCAATCAGTGCCGCATGCTCTACCTTTAGGTTTTGGTATTCTGTTTCTGCTTGCTGCAAGGTTTTATCGCTATTGGCCTTACTTAAATTAAGTTCCTTTTGTCTGGCGAGCTCCTTGGTGGCATAACTGAGTTTATTGTTCACATTCAAATAATCTTGCTGCAATTGGATATACTGCGGATCTTCCATCACGGCAATCACTTGTCCTTTACTCACCTGTGTTCCTGGAAGCATTTTGGTAGCTTTAAGGTAGCCGCCCAATGGAATACTTACCGACACCAAGTTTTGCGGCGGCACGTCTATCTTTCCTTGCAGTTTCAAGGTCTCGTTAATTTCTCCAAAAGCCACTTGTCCAGTTTGCAATTGAATATGTTCGGCTTGCGCTGGGGTTAAGCTTACTTCATTTTCATTCACCGTTGCCTCAACTTCCTTTTGAGTTTCGGGTTTACTGTTACAGGCAAAAGTGAGGGCTATGGCTATTATGCCTAAGTATAATGGATACTTCATGTTATTGCGCTAAAAGATAATTAAGTTCTATAATGCTTTTGTTCAATTGTTGTACAGCTTCAAAGTAGCTTTCGTTAATGGCTATGGCCTGATTGTTCAATAGGGTCCATTCCAAATAATTGATTTCGCCATTTTGCAGTTGCTTGTTTAAGGTGGCCGTAATTTCCTTGGCAGATTTTAACCCGCTTTTTTCCAATCCTTCTACAATATCCATCTGCTGTTGATATTGAAGATAAACCGCTTTTAATTGCGTGTTGACCTGCTTCATGGCATTTTCGGTTTCCGATTTCCGATACGCTTGGTAAACCTTGGCCGATTTGACCTTGTTGCGCTGTGAGCCTCCAAACAACGGTATGCTCAAACCTAGCTGGAACGACTGAAAACGGTCACTCTGATCAAACCTGACATCATCTCTCAAGGTGGTATTGTTATAACCTAAGTTAAACTCCGGCAAAAGCTTCGCTTGCTCGGCTTTTGTGCTGGCCAATGCGGCTTTCTCCTCTTGCTGCTGTAGCTTAATCAAAGGATGGGCCGACCAATTCAGTGTGTCAAGGCGTGAAATAGGCACTTTCAAATCTGTTGCTTTGGGCTTTAACCATAATTGGGTGTTAAGCAAAAAGGCTAATTGCTGTTGCAGCGTTAATTGTTGCACTTGCAGGTTTTTCAGTTTGGTGTTAATCTGCAGCAATTGATTTTCGGCGCTTGCTTCTTCCAACAAATTACTCTCACCGCTTTTTAATCTTATTTCTGCCAACTGTTTCAACTTTCGGTAAGCACTATCGGCCTGTTGGTAAAGTTTCTGTTGTTGCAACAGTATTAGCAGGTCGTAAAATACTTGGGTAGTAATTTTAGTAAGCTCTGCCTTACTCAGTTCTTTTTGTAAAAGTGTGGTCTTCCACTCTTCCAGCAATTTATCTTTTTGCCTGGCATAAACACTTGGCAAGCTAAAACTTTGGTTAACACTCAGCTTATTGTCTGCCAAATTGCTATTGAACTTGCCATATTCCCCATTGATATTTAAAGGCGCAATGGTGGTAGCAGTTTTGCTCAGTTGTTGGCTGTAATCGGCCATTAACTGATGGCTTTTTAAACTGATATTGTTTTTGTACAAACTATCTAAGGCAGCATTTAAGGTAATGCTTTGTTGCGCATTGGCAGTAAGCGAGCCACCCAAGCAAATCAATATCACTGTCAATACTTTAAGGTGCTTCTTTTTTCTTTTCAAACCTTTTTCAAAACTCACATACAAAATTGGCAGTACAAATAACGTCAGCAAAGTGGCGATCATCAATCCGCCAATGACTACAGTAGCCAGCGGGCGCTGTACAGATGCCCCCGCACCATTACTAATGGCCATGGGCAAAAATCCCAAGGAGGCTACAAAAGCAGTCATCAGCACGGGTCTCAATCTTGTTTTAGTTCCCTTTAGTACTATTTTTTTCATATCCGGTTCTCCCGTTTTTTTGATGCTGTTAAACTCAGCAACCAGTACAATTCCGTTCAACACTGCAATACCAAATAAAGCGATAAAACCAACCCCCGCACTGATACTGAACGGCAATCCTCGCAGCGCCAATAAGAAAATCCCGCCTATGGCTGATAAAGGAATGGCGGTGTAAATAAGCAAGCCGTATTTGATAGAGCCAAAGGCGAAATAAAGCAACAGAAAGATCAAGATGAGCGAAACGGGCACGGCAATCATCAACCTTGATTTGGCTTCGTTAAGGTTTTCAAATGATCCGCCGTAGGTAATGCTATAGCCCGTGGGCAATTTAATTTCGGCCTTGACTTTTTCCTGCAGTTCGTTCACGATGCTTTCCACATCGCGGCCACCCACATTAAAACCTACCAAAATACGGCGCCTGGTATCTTCTCTTTGGATTTGGCTCGGGCTATTCACTAAAGAAACATTTGCCACCTGTGCCAAAGGAATTTGATTGCCATAAGGGGTAGGAATCAATAGGTTTTGTACGTCTTTAATGTTTTTCCGTTTATCATTTTGTAAACGTACTACTAAATCGAAACGCTTTTCACCTTCAAACACCAAGCCGGTACTTTGTCCAGCAAATGCCGTATTGATGTTTCGGTTGATGTCGGCAATGTTTAAACCATATTGAGCAATGGCCGCCCGGTTATATTGGATCACAATTTGTGGCGTTCCTGAGATTTGCTCCACATAAATTTCGGTAGCGCCAGGTACTTTCTTTACCAAGTTGCCCAGTTTTTTAGCATACAGTGCCAGCGTATCAAAATCCTCCCCAAAAATCTTACACACTACGTCCTGCCTGGCTCCTGTCATCAATTCATTAAAGCGCATTTGCACCGGAAATTGGAAACTGGTGGTTACTCCGGGGATTTCGCTGGCAGCTTCGCCCATTTTTTCTGATAATTCTTCGAAACTCTTGGCCGAGGTCCATTCGCTTTTGGGTTTGAGGTTAATGATCATATCGCCCATGTCCATTGGCAATGGCTCTGTGGGCACCTCGCTACTTCCTATCTTGGAAACAATGTTTTTTACTTCTGGAAACCTTGCTTTAAGGATGCCAGCCACTTTCTGCACATTATCGATGGTGGTGTTTAAATTACTTCCGGAAAGCACCCGTGTTTCTACCGCATAGTCTCCTTCTTCGATAGACGGAATAAATTCGCCACCTAAATTAGACAAGATCACTACCGCAGCCACAAACAGGGCCAATACTACCCCAATCACTATTTTGGGGATACCCAACACTTTACGAAGCATATTGGAATAGCTGTTCTCCACCTTGGCCATTACTTTATCGGAAATATTCGGTGTGGTTTTGATTTTCTTGCTTAAGAATAAGCTCGAAATCATTGGAATGTAGGTTAACGAAAGGATAAATGCGCCAAGCAAGGCAAAAGCAACAGTTTGTGCCATAGGTTTAAACATCTTCCCTTCAATGCCTTGTAAACTAAAAATGGGTAGGTAAACAATAAGGATGATGATTTGACCAAACACGGCGCTGTTCATCATTTTGGAAGAAGCACTTTTCACTTCCAAATCCATCTCATTTTGTTTCAGGATGGATAGGCCCGCAAATTTTTTACTGTGACTGAGCTGATGCATCACGGCTTCCACAATAATGACGGCACCATCTACAATCAATCCAAAATCTAAAGCCCCTAAACTCATCAAGTTGCCACTTACGCCAAACATGTTCATCATGATGATGGCAAACAGCATAGAGAGGGGGATTACCGAAGCAACAATGAAACCCGCACGTAAATTCCCCAGAAATATCACCAGCACAAATACCACGATGAGCGCACCTTCCAGCAAATTGGTTTCCACCGTTTTGATGGCATTGTTCACCATGCTGGTACGGTCCAGGAAAGGAACAATCTCTACCCCTTCTGGCAGGGTTTGTTCTATTTGTTTGATTTTGGCCTTGATGTCGTCAATCACCACATTGCTATTGGCACCTTTCAGCATCATGACAATGGCACCCGAAACCTCGCCTTCGTTGTTAAAAGTTAAGGCACCGTATCTGGTGGCAAAGCCGATTTCGATATTGGCTACATCCCTAATGAGCAGTGGTGTTGAGGCCTGGTTGTTCCTTACCACAATATTTTCGATGTCTTCTTTACTGCCAATCAAACCTTCACTTCTGATGTACAACACGGTAGATTGCTTTTCGATATAAGCGCCGCCCGTGTTTTGGTTATTACTTTCCAGCGCATTAAAAATATCGCTGATGGTAACCTTGTGGGCGACTAACTTATTAGGGTCAATGGTTACCTGGTATTGTTTAAGCTTGCCGCCAAAGCTACTCACCTCGGCTACGCCCTTAACGCCCAAAAGTTGGCGTCTAATTACCCAATCCTGAATAGTACGCAGTTCGGTAATGTCATATCGCTTTTCGTAACCCTTTTTGGGTTTTACGGCATATTGGTAAATTTCGCCCAAACCTGTAGAAATGGGTCCCATTTCTGGTTTACCAATGCCTTGCGGAATTTGCTCCTGTACCACCAATAAGCGTTCGGCCACTTGTTGTCGGGCCCAGTACACATCAACATCATCGTTAAAAACAAGGGTCACCAACGAAAGCCCAAAACGGCTGTAGCTTCGTATTTCTTTAATGCCAGCAATATTGCTGTTGGCCTGTTCCACTGGAAAAGTTACCAAGCGCTCAATGTCTGTTGCACCGTAAGACGGCGCAGTGGTGATGATCTGTACCTGGTTATTGGTAATATCTGGCACGGCATCAATGGGTAATTTGGTCAGCTCAAAGCTCCCGTATATGATTAGGCTAATGGTAAATAGCCCAATAATGAGTTTATTCTTGATAGAAAACTCAATAATTCTATTCAGCATGAAAATGGGGATAATCGTTTCTAATCAATCATTACGGCCTTATAAAAGCCGTTCAAGTATTAAGAAAAGATGACAGATTTTGGCGGTTGCCAAATTTTTCCAGCATAGGCTGAATTTGGAATATGATCATTGTTGATCAAGATCTTTTGTTTGGGTAGTATTTGATAGACTTTTTTAAGGCTTAGCCCAAAGGAAGGCGGCAAAGCAGGACTTAACGCATTAGCCGCGGAAAGGCCATGCGTTTTAAAGGGAAGTTGATTATCTCTTGCTTCGTCGTTATCGGTATGCGGAATATCGTTATAATGATGCTCCAAATAAGCGAAGAAGGTCATGTTACTATCCAGGCTTTTATGCTCAAAATAGTGCTGAAAAAGCACGGGCAGCCGGGCCAGTTCCTGTAACTCGGTAGAGGAAAACAAGTACAAGCTCAACAGCAATATGTGGAACATTCTTTTCAACACCCCAAAATTAGCCAAATGAGGCAAAAATGCAATGGTTGGTTGCCAATTGTTACATAAAGAAGGCCTTATGATGATTTGTTTTGTAAATTTACCCGAAAGCGGGGCAGTTTACGCCTAATTTTAAACCTTTTATCCTACACCGTTTGTCGGTATTTGGCAAACGGATGTTCATGCATTAGATAAACACCTCTGAACCTTCAATTTGATTTAACCTCATGCAGGGCACAAGTTAATATGCACTTAATATTCGGCAGCTAATTTTGTGCTATGATCAGAAGAGACTTTCTTAAAACCAGCACACTATCGGCACTGGGTATTTCTTTATTAAGTGCTACAGATACCTTTGGGCAGTTCTTTTCGACGGACGAAAAAGCCATCGGCACTGCTAAAAACATTATTTTTTTAGTGAGCGATGGAATGAGCAATGGTACCCTTACCATGGCCAATCTGCTATCCAGTCGCATGTACGGTCGCGAAAGCAAATGGATATCCCTATACCATGAAAACAAGGTGGTAAGGTCCTTCATGGACACTGCTTCGGCCAATTGCATGGTAACGGATTCGGCTGCATCGAGCTCAGCTTGGGGCGGTGGTGTAAGGGTTAACAACGGAAGACTAAACGTAAACGCCGACGGCTCATTTAACACGCCCATATTGCAAAAATTTAAAACAGCAGGTAAAAAAGTGGGTTGCGTTACTACCGTTCCCATTACACATGCTACCCCTGCGGGTTTCTGTATTGCCAATAAATCTCGGAACAACCAAGCCGAAATAGCCCTGCAATATCTTCCTCTTAAATTTGATGTAATGATGGGTGGAGGCGACAAATACTTTAACGCAAGTAAAAGAAGCGACGGGGTAGATGTCTATTCGCAATTTGAACAGGCAGATTATCAGGTGGTAAAAACCAAACGGCAAATGTTGGCACTGGATCATAAAAAACCCATACTTGGCGTATTTGACCACGATGCGCTCCCTTTCAGCATAGATTATGTCCACGATCAGAAATATCAAAGTACTATCCCAACCCTATCAGAAATGACCATGAAGGCCATTGAACTCATGAAAGATCACCACGAAGGCTTTGTATTGCAGGTAGAGGGTGGAAAAGTGGATTGGGCTGCGCATTCAAATGATACGCCGGGCTTATTGTTTGATCAATTGGAATTTGATTTGGCAGTAGAGCAGGCCATCAAATTTGCCGAAAAAGATCAAAATACATTGGTTATCATCACTACCGACCACGGAAATGGAAATCCTGGCCTTTTTGGAGAAGAAAATACCGATCAGAAATTTGATCTGTTACAGAAATTCAAACATAGCAACGACTGGGTACTGAACAATATCAAGCCAAATGATACGATAGCTAACCTCATTGAGATGATTGATGATGCGCAAGGCTACGCTATTTCCAACGAACAAGCAAAAAATCTATTAGCGCACTACGAAAAACTAGATGGCGAGGGACTATACAATGTGCGTAAACTACCTTTTGAGTTGTTTGGAAAAATACAAAGCAATTATACTTCAGTAAACTGGGGTTCAATGGAACATTCAGCAGATTACGTAGAATTGGCAGCTTTTGGCCCGGGCAGTACTTTAATGTCTCCCTTGGTACGCAACACCGAACTGCATAATCTCATGCTTAGCGCAACGGGTATAAAAGTTTAAACTTTTACACGCCAATACTTGGACAAATATTTAAACCGCAAGCTCAACAGCCCGTTTTTTTGACAAAAAATATACCGCTTAAAAGTTGTTATATTTACACAAATACAACATAACCAACCTTAAACTATTCAATAAAAAAATTGAATAGAAACAATAAAAAGGCTATCTTTGTTCATCATCAAAATTAAAGCAGAAAAGTGAACAGGCAAGAATTTAAGGACAGTGTATATAGCGAGTTATCAAAAGTATCCAAAGCAATAGCCAACCCAGTTAGACTAGAAATCATAGACCTATTGGTACACGGGCCCCTATCTGTGGAGCAAATTGCCTACAATATTGACCAATCAGTAGCAAACGCTTCGCAACACCTACAAAAATTAAAGAATGCCAAATTGGTAAAAATAGAACGCGAAGGCAATTTTATCTATTACTCCCTTACTGGCGATAATGTATTTAGGGCTTGGATTGCATTAAGAGATTTGGGAATTGCCTACAATGCGGAAGTAAAAAAAATCATCGAAGATTTTAGGGCGGGATACGGCAGTGGCCTTGATGCCATAGATCTGGACATGTTGAAAAAAATGCTCGAGAATAATGAAGTGATTTTATTGGATGTTAGGCCCGAAGAAGATTTTAACCGTGGACACATCCATAAAGCTATATGTGTTCCTATCGATAAATTAAAGGCCTTTATTCAAAAGCTACCTCACGATAAAACAGTAGTGGCCTATTGCAGGGGCCCATTGTGCATTTACTCTGATATGGCTGTTGCCATGCTCAAAGACCATGGGTACGATGCCAAACGAACTGACGAAGGTTATCCGGAATGGAAAATGAAGG
This sequence comes from Pedobacter nanyangensis, assembly GCF_003313505.1. Lineage (GTDB taxonomy): Bacteria > Bacteroidota > Bacteroidia > Sphingobacteriales > Sphingobacteriaceae > Pedobacter > Pedobacter nanyangensis. The sequence continues at coordinate 237,654 of NZ_QMHO01000004.1, forward strand.
GCTATCCTATACAAAAAACTCAAAACCATAAGTGAAGCGATCAACCGATCGCTTTTTTTATGCCCCCAAAACACGATCCGAACATATTTTTAAAAAAACTATTCAACAACTTAATTGAATGATTGAATTTTTTATATACCTTTGACTCAGACCCTATAAAGACCTATGAACAATCAAATTATCTTTAAGTACCGAGAGCTCTCCTGCATTGCTTCCTAACATGAGGCATATTTACAACATCCTGATCAGGTAGAATGGACATGAAGGAGTTTTTTGAAGGATATGGATTTGGCCAACAATATTTGACAAATGACATTAAAGGGGAAATCCATCAGAAAATGTAGATATGAAGGAACTCTCGGCACTTGAGTTAATTAAAGCTGAATACAGCAGGTTGTTTGCGGGCCAAAACCAAAACTAACAGGCCAATGGCAGCAAGGATTTTTAGCCACTGTAAATGCGGCATTTTGCTCGCCCACAAACCTATGTACCAAGCATCAATCAATAAAAAACAATGAAATATCAAACACTTAACACAAAAATTAAAATCAAGAAATCATGGAAGCAAGCACATTATTTTATGCTGTACTAGCCGCTTTGGGCTATATCGCTCTACAATCGTTTTTTATGATTGGGGTATGGATCTCTGCGCACGGAGATACCGAGAAAAAACCAGATGGAAAGGATTATGATAGTGAGATGATCCTCTTCCCGATTAAAAAATTTTTGACGCAATCCACCAAAGAAAAAGTGTTTTACGAGGGGAAGTACCTACAGCAGTTGGTTGAAAGGATAAAAGTTCAGCTGCCAGAGTTTGAATTTTCTTTTTCGGAGAAGGAAATATTGATGACCAGAGAACATCCCAATTATGTACAGTTTGTTCACTTATTGAACGAAAGGACTCCACGCATAGATCCCAACTTACAGGTGGAACTGCGTGATACCGGTTTAAGATTTTACAAGATGTACGTGCAGTATCGTTTCAATAAATACTTGCGCAAACCAATTATGCAATGCCCTGTTTGCATGTCTTCGGTGTGGAGTATTTTCAGCTACTGGATTCCGGTAATCTACGTTTTTGGCCTCAATGCCACAGTTATTTATCTTGGCGTAGCTAACTCGTTTATTCTGGCTGCAGTTAATTGGTGGATTGCTACCAGCAGGCCTCCAGTGCCTCATAAAGCATAGCCCATATTGTTTTTGAAAGATGCTCGACCTATCTTTTCCCCATAAAAGGCACTTCGAGCATCTCCAAAGGCACACATCAAATTATGTTGCCAAATAATGGATACGGCCTATTGATACACTACAATGCCTTAAGCTTGTTATAGCACTCCCGGTAAGCTTTCAGATCACCGGTGCTACTTTCATACATAAAAGGACCACTATAATTGATTTTTGTCAAAGCTTCAAAAATGGCCTTCCAGTTGTTTTCGCCCTTACCATCACAAGGGAAATAGTGCCTTTCGGCCTTACCATCCCCATCCGCTACGTGCAATGTTTTTACCCGTTTGCCCAAGGCCAGCAACAATTGCTCTGGTTTTGCGATATGGTTTAAATCTACCGCCGCATACACATCATGAGGAAACATCTTAAATATTGCGGTGGCCTCCTCTACGGTACGCAACAGTGGTCGTTCCTGATCGCCTTTAGTTACCAATAGTGCTGGGCCCAGCATATTTTCGACCACCATAGTAGCTTTAGCTGCTTTTACTTCAACATTAAGCTCTTTCACTGATTTAACCAATTGTTTGATACGCTCCTGACGTTCGTTTAAACCCAAGTAATAGCTTGGGTGAAACAAAATAATTTTTGGTTGTAATAGCTTAACATATTCGAGGGCCTTTTTATGGAAAGCGATCACTTTTTGACGGCGCTCTTCATCAACAAAAGAGATGTCTATTTCTTTTCCGTACGGCATGTGGATAGACCAAATCTGTATGCCCGCATCATCAGCAGCTTTTTTTGCGGCTTTGATCTTGCTGATCATCACTTCATCTGGAAATTTAAACGTCAAGGAATCTTTGTTGATATAGGCCGTAAGTCCGGTTTCGATACAATCAATATTTGCTTCCTTAATTTGCTGCATTTTTTTTGCGGTTAATGCATTAATACCGATAGAAAAGCCAATTTTGTGCGGCCCCTGGGCATAACTCAATGCTCCCATCGAAGCAAATAAAGTCAAAAGGAATAGTCTAATTTTCATTTTATGATATGCTGAAATGTGTTTAACATTTATTTTTACAATAGCTATTTATTTGATAAACAGGGCGGTTTCTACCATGCGCTGCCCATAGTGATCAAATTTTTTGTTATCTGTAGGGTAGTTTACGATACCGTTGGGCACCTGTCCTTTGATCCACATCATGGTTGAGCCACCTCCATCAATATTCATGGCAGCTTTGGGATTAAAAAAACGTTTTAAAAACTGGGTAAGTTCCTTTGCCGACATTCCCTTGGCCAAAGGGTTTCTACCGTCCACGGTAATGAGTAGCAATTTGCCCGCTTTAGTAACTGCCACGGCAGTACGTGGATGACGCACGCCTTGATGTTTAAGATAGTGTTCATAATGGAGCTTTTTCAAGTCTACCTTTAGCCCTGTAGTATCGGCAAAGGTTAAGCCCACGGGCCTGAAATCATCAATCAACATGGGAGCGCCGGTAATGATGTTAGATGCTTTAACTTTTGAAAAATCCGCTGGAGAAAACCCGATCTCAAACTGGGTACCCTTATCGTTAAAAGTCATCATCCCCTGATGTTTCCACCAATAGATACTGCTTTGGGGAACTTTTACCTGCTGGATATCCTTACCTTTCAAACGTAGGTGCATGTAATCTGCAGAGTCTTTCTTTTCAATAAAATAGGTAGCATTTATACCAGCAATGGCCCCGTCAATTCTGGAAGCGAATACGGAAAGCGAGTCTTTCTCTTTTTTATATTCCAACAGCGCAATCCCCATTTTCTTGTTGGGATCAAAGCTTACTACATTTACGTTTTGGTTGGCAAATTCAGGGTCGTTAGCCGAGCTGTACTGGTACCAAATAACATCTTTACGCAGGGTATCTATTTTCCAACCTTTTTTATCCAACAGTTCAGCGTTGGTGGCCAAACTTGCCACATGCGGTTTTGGAGAACATCCTAATACCCAAAAAGCAGCTAAAAACATTGCCAGATGTGCTTTATTTTTCATTTTATGTCCGTTTATTTATTTATATAAGTTGTGTGGTTTTGGAAGCCCTGCCATTACTGCTAAAAGCTTTAAATTTTAAGCTTTTGGTATAGTTAATGGGGGCAGTGTATAATTTACTTTTAATGGTAGGCTCCTTCCCGTCCGTAGTGTATCGTATTTGTAAGCCCGGGAACTGCGTTTTGGCAACAAGCTGGCCATCAATCAATTTTAGGCCAACCGGCGGAACCCGATAGGCAACGCCTCCCATATAGTAATCTAATTTTGGCAATTCCTTTTGCCCAATAGCATTCGCAAAAATTGACCAGGCTTGTCTATATTTTTCATCCGCCAGTTTTTCATCTTTTTCCTCGGCCCAAGCTGGCGAAACTGCCCATGCCCGCTCTGCGAATCCCAACAATTTAGGGAACAACATATATTCCAGGTGTTGTGGTGTGGTCACTTTTTCTGACCATAGCAAACACTGCAAACCTAATATATTTGTTTTTCCAAAGTCTGTTAAGCGTTCTTTATTTGCTAGCAATTGCTGATCTACCATTTGTCCCAAATAATTTTCTTTCGCTGTTTTATAATAGTCAAAAGGCACAAAATAGAATGGTTTATCAATATCTACATAGCCTCCCCAATACAGTCCCCGTTCATCGTTATCCCTGGAATAAGCCATATCCAGATAGAAATTACTTACCGAGGCCAGTACCGTTTTATAACCGGCATTGGCCAATTTATAGGCTAAATCTTCGTTTCCTTTGCCCCAAGCGGTATTCCATACATACACCTGAAAGTTTTCGTTTACAAAACCGGTATTTACAAGGTGCGTTGATTTTCCATTGAGCTTGGTTTTACGCAGAGCTATCTCCTCCCAACCTGCCAACGACAAACCTTTAGGCATAAACATTTTGCTTACTTTAGAAAAGTAATACTGCCACAAATGATCTGTAGTTTCAATAGTTCCCAATTGCAGCAGCTGCTTTACAGCTTTGGATTGATGCCAAGAGCCATTTGGCACTTCATCGCCTCCCAGGTGCACGGTCTTTAGTTTTAATCCAGCCTCGGCGTACATGCTGATCAGATCGTCAACCACTGTTTCAATAAAGCGATAGGTAGCGTTTAGGGCTACATTCATGACATTATCGGTAAAACCCTGAACAGATGTGCACAGAAGGGTCATCAGTTTCTACCAACAAAAATTCTTCAGCGGCCTCTTTTTTGCCCAAGGCCATCAGTTTCCGGTAGCGATAGTTCATGGCTTTTATTGCCGCTCTGGCGTGGCCGGGCGTTTCAATTTCTGGGATTACCTGAATGTGACGCTGGGCGGCGTACTGTAGTATTTCAATAAAATCTGCTTTGGTATAATGGCCTGTACCTGCTTGATTGGCGGTAGTTGGCCCCGACCCATAACTGGGCTGCAGATTGGCATCGGTGAAGTTATGGGCTCTTTTGGCGCCTACTTGTGTAAGCTCTGGCAGCGAAGGAATATCTAAACGCCAACCTTCATCGTCATTAAAGTGGAAATGCAGGGTATTTAACTTATAGATAGACATGAGATCTATTACCTTTTTCACTTGTGCCTTGGGTTGGAAATTTCTGGCAACGTCCATCATAAACGCTCTGTAGCTAAATCTGGGCTGATCTTTGATCGCTACTCCTTTCAGAATAAAAGGTTTGCTTTTGCCTTTCCAAACATGCGCAGGAAACAAATTAGTAAGAGACTTTACCCCATAAAACGCACCTGCCGGATAGCTTGCTTTGATCAAAATGTTATCCGAAATGATCAGCTCATACGCTTCGGCACCCAAACCTTCCACACGCTGCAACTGAATTTCACCTTTTAAAATCCCATTGCCCTCAACCATCAATTCCTTACCAAAGATTATTTTAAAATCACCGGCCAACAATTTTGCTTCATTAAGGAATGCTTTATCAGTGCTAATTTTCAGGTTGGCGTGCACGTTCACTGCGCCAGCTTTATTAACAGAACTTTGGGGCGTTGGAAAAACGCCCAGGTTTGCATAACTCAAATTTGCAGCGTGTCCATATTTTTCGAATAGTGTTTCTGCGCTTATATTTTCTACTCCTGCAGTCAAAATGGGTTTCACCGTAAAATTATGCACAGGAATAGCCTCGTTAGCCATCACAAAATACACTCCCGATATGGCATCTGTAATGTTTTGCGTAAAGCCCTTGGCCACAAATTGAATCATTATTTTTTTACCGGGCAATATGGCCTTAAAATCTCTCGTTGGCTGCATACTACTATAATCGCCTCGCAAATAATTAAAGTTCACCTCTTTTGTGAGTGTTTTGATTACTTCTCGGGGATAATTAAAGTACATGGTCCAGTTGCTTGCAGGAAAAACCTCCGTTTTTGATGTGTTATGGATAGTTAATTGGGCCAAAAACTGGTTAGGTTTACTTTCATATTTATTTTGTACCAGTTCCCAAGTAATGTCAAGATAATCCAGACGTCGGTCGGGACCTGATTGCGCTTTTAAATTAAGCACGCAGCAAACGTATGCCAACCATAATATGATCTTTCTTTTCATTATGTTTATTTTTGACTATGCTTTGTGCAGATGGCCCAACCATTTGCTACTTTTCTGGGGCTTCCATCTGAAGGTTGATTGCTTACGCTGATTTGCGTTTTATTGACTACGAAAGTTGAGGAACCTCCGCCATCTAAATTGATGGCTTCCTTTACCTCCAAAGCCTTCATGATAGCCGTTACGTCTGCCAAGGTCAATCCATTGGAATAACTTGGATTTCTACCATCGGCCACCAGAAAATACACGATTTTATTTGCTGTAAAACCTACTGCAGTTCTGGGATGCACACTTAAATCTGTTTGGGCAATGGGAAAGTTTTGTTTAATTAAGCGATGATAGCCGCCCAGGGCATCAACAATAGTAGTTTGCTGTGTTGAAAAAACAGAATAGTCGCCTATTATGGGTGCTCCGCTTTCATTAATCCCAAAATAACTGCGAATGGTTGGCAGGGTTGTACGCACTGCTTGTTTGTTTAAAATGACAATGCTCCGTGGCTCTCCGGTGCTGGTATTAAAAAAGTCGGAATTTACGGCACCTACAATTTTATATCCCGAAAATGTATTGACTTTCACCATATCTGGAATACTTTGCATGGCATATCGTTTTTCGCCGTTTGGTGTTAAAGGTTTTAGTTGGATATCCTTATTGTTCAGGTCTACCTTAAAAAAGAATAAAGCCATGGGTTGCGAATGTTGGTTAAGGTATTCCAACCTTGCTTCTTTTACACCGTCTGCTAGCTGAGCTTCGTTGAAAGAAACCACTTTTTTAATTAATGTGGTATTTCTTACGAGTTTAACCTCTAAACTTTCTTCAACTGTACCGCCAGTTTCGGTTGGGGTTTGATCTCCAACGTTGATGGCTGGCCTATCTTCTTTACAGGAAACCAGTAGAAAAATGAATGCCCAAATTAAGCTGTATTTATTCATGAGTAATTGGCTTTTTAGTTCCCCACTATAAATTTCTCCGATTTTTTCCCCTCGGTGTTGTAAAGTGCCACAACATACAAACCTTTATGCAGGGCAATAGGTAGTACCACTTCATTGGTTCCTTTTTGCAGGTAGGTTGTTTTTGACGCTAAAGCTTGTCCATTTAAATTATATACCACTATTTTAGCATCGCCTTGGGCAAAACCATTGGTAAATATTTTTATCGATTGAGCATGGTAATTAGCCATCAGGTTGGCGCTTGGCACCAGGCCAAAATCTATGCTTAGTACTTTGGATAAACTACTTTTCCCATCAAAATCAATTTGCTTCAGTTGATAGTAATTGAGTCCGGCTGAAGGCGCATGGTCTACAGTTCTATAATTGATCAGTTGATTACTATTGCCCGCTCCTTTAATTGAGGCCAGTTCGATCCATTTTTCACCGTCGTTGGATTTAAGCACTTCAAAATGGGAGTTATTTTGCTCAGAGATGGTTTCCCAAAATAAGTTTACCGAGCTATTTAGCCTTTTTGCTTCAAATTTAGTTAAGGTAATGGGAAGCGGTGGCGTGTAGGTTGAGGTTCCGGTAATGGTAAGTGCATCGTCTGAATTGCTTTCAGAAAGGCCTAATGCAAATGAGCCAGCGGCGCTGGTATATTCCCAAGAGTAAAGCCTAAATTTGATGGCTTTGGCGCCTTCCAAATTTTGCAGTGCTGAAATTGCGGTCAAATTTATAGGCTCCTGTTGTACGCCACTGGTAGCTGCATTGGTAAAACTAACCGGTGTAGTTGTAATCTCTTCAAAAGTGCCACCATCAATGCTGTAACTCCAGGAATATTTTTTTGCGCCAGCTCCCGAGCGGCGCAGCTTGGCATAAATTGTTTCTAAAGAGATTTTATAATTTGGTTTTATGTTGATGGAAAATTCCAGATAGCTGTTATTTGCTACCGCCGAAGCTTTATCTACGATATTGGAGAAATTGAGATTTGCATTTGTTCTGGAACTATATCCTTTGCTCAGCGACGATGCCTCTAAACCTGATCCCCTGGAAATTGCGGCGGGGCTTATTGCGGTTGAATTTAAGGTTGAATTTAAGGTTGAAGCTTCTCCCGACGATGAATTGGCACTCCAACCAATGAGCAGTTTATGATCCAACACCGCTTCGATATCGCCATTTATCACTACGCTGTTAGTATTATTTACCGAATATGGGCCCAGGCCAAAGGTTGCGGTAGTAGTTGTACCGCCCCAGGCGTACAACCTGAGGGAAACAGTTTTTCCAAAGCCAATGTGCTGGAGTTGCTGAACTTGGGTTAAGTCAATGGCGGCCTGCTGCCAGCCAAGTGAAATATTTGCCGAAGTATTTGCACCTTCGTGCCTAAAAGAAAAATCTGGTGTAATGAATGTTAAGGGCGTTGCAATTCCCCCCTCCTCTATCACATAAGCCCAGGCCCCTGTTGACGGTGCAGCTGTAGATGATCTTCTGATTGCATATTCTATTTCAAATAAGCTAACAGACCGCCCTGGCTTTGGTACGATTTTGAACTCAAAGTACTCATTTCTGGCAATTGCATTATCTCTTGTGGTCGCCAAATCTGTATTTACCCTAGATGATCCCATTCCTTTGGAAAGGCTTGAAATCTTAAAACCACTTCCTCTTTGCAAAGTGGCATTAAAAACACCCCCTGAGGTTAGGCTTGAAAGGTTGTTAAGTTCATTACCTGTAGTGTTTAAAGTGTTAAAGTTCCAGGCCAATAATTGGACACTTGGCACAACCGTTTTAAATCCTTCGAAATAAGCTGCATATTGGGTAAATAAATTAGCATTCAACAGGGTAACTAACACTTCATTATTGGTTTTTAAGGCGCCATCCGTATAATTATGGGACCCGGTTAAAATAACCTTTGCATTGGCAACGCCATTCCATGTTCCTTCTATCAACATCATTTTAGCATGGATGTTAAATTTGGCATCGCTACCTTCTTCCAGATTAAAAATTCTTACCGTAGCTCCCAAATTCGCTAATTGACGAAGTTTTGCCTTGGTTTGTACGCCTGCGGCATCTTTTGCATAAACCTCAATGGTAGCGCCCTGGTTACGCAACTGAATCAACTTATCGGCAATTGCTGGGCGGGAATCTGACCAATCAGACATGGCTATCTTAATTTTTGCATTTGCCACATCGGTAATTGCTGTTAAGTTTTCTACAATATCATCTCCGCCATCATGTACCCCATTAGTAATTCGAGGAAAGAATGTGAGTTTAGCATTTATCGCGTTTAAGTTGTAAGTATGGTAATTAAAATTCTGCTTCATTCCCGAAGCGGCATTTTGCTTCATCACTTGCCAATTGTCCAAAAACGCATTATAAATATCCGTTTCGTTAAATATCAGCGCATCCTGAATTTTGCCCATATCTGATGTGGTAAAATTATGAGAGGTTTGGAAAGTAACGTTGGTGGCCAATCCAGCTGTAGTACTTACACCAGAAAATAGCACATGCTTATGGTGATTAATGGCATTGGCACTCACATCATTTGTGGTTACGATAACTTCTGAACTAGCTAAATTACTCTGCAACCAAGGCAATGAGGTTGCATTGGCATTTTGTGGGTCGGGCCGGCTCATATCTACAATGAGGTGCAAATCAACACCTCTTGTTTCAGCGTTTTTCAGGGCATCCATTAAGGGCTGATAGTTAATCATATAAATGGAGATATGGATACTTTGCCCTGTTGGTGTGTTATCTATGAGCGTGATCAACCTATTCATTATTGTTGTAGAGGAGTTGCCCTTTGCTACGGTGGCCATGTCTGTAAACACTACTTCTGGAAATGAGATATTTACTTGGGCTTTAGTTCCCAAAACAACAAACAATAACATGATGCTCAGTAAGGCATACTTAATTTTTTGTAGCTTTTTCTTCATTTGATTTGATTTTTTTATAGGCTTGCAGTTGATCAATAGCAATCCCATTATCCGTTGAAAAGGATCCAGGTGATTTGGATATTCGTTTTTTGAATTGATAAGGAGCCGCTGCCAATGGCAGCAGCTCCTTATGTTTCGAAATTAGATTTTAGGTACCTTAACAATTTTTCTAATTCTATTGTTACTCATGTCGGCAATGAAGATATTGCCATCTTCATCTACAGTAACATCCGTAGGGTTGTAAAACTGAGATACCCCGGGTTTCCCTTCGGCAAAGCCTAGGGTACCATTACCTCCAATGGTAACTACCCTACCTTCGGGCGTAATCATCCTTACCGCATTATTGTTCAGTTCGGTAACGTAAATATTATTGTGTTTATCCGCATGGATACCGAAAGGATGGTTAAATGTGGCTTTTAGGGCTTCATCGTCTTTAAAACCGGCCGTACCCGTTCCTGCAATGGTAGTTGTTTTCCCGGTATGTCGGTCAATTTTTCGGATGGCGTTATTATATCGATCTGCCACCAGCAACATCCCATCTTTATCCAGGCAAATGCCCGAGGGTCTATTTAGTCTCACGTTGGGCCACGTCCCATCAACCAGTCCATTTTGAGAAGGGCCTGCGCCTGCCAAGGTAGTCACCGTTCCATCAGGGCTAATTTTTCTGATGGCACTGTTATTTGCATCAGCTACGTAAACAAACCCTTCATTATCCACCACGGCATCAATGGGAACATTAAACCTTGCGGTGGTACTAGGCCCATCAATAAAGCCGGTAGTTACCGTAGCGCCAGTTGGCCCGGCAAAGGTAGAGACCAAATTGGTGGCAATATCAATTTTCCTAATACGTGCCCCACCGTTATCTACCGTAAAAATATTCCCAAATTTATCTACCGCAACCTTGTATGGATTGTTAAATTTGGCCACATCCACTGCGCCGTTTACGGTACCTGCACCTTTTACACCGGCCACAAACTCCACCAAAGTTCCATTTTTCCTGATCCTTTTGATGATCTGGTTTCCCCTATCTGCCAAAATCAAATCGCCAGTACTTTCGTCAAGTGCCACGCCTTCCAGTGTTGAAAATTGGGCTTCGAGCAACGGTCCGTAGGTATTGCCAGCGGTTGCGGAACCAGCGTAAGTAGAAGTGACGTATTCGTATTCCACGGGGTCGTTTCCGGCAACTCCGTAGGTAAAAACAGGCCCTTTAGAAGTGTGGTTATTAATGGTGATGGTTACATTGCCCGTACTGCCGTTAACAGGAACTTTCACCTTTAACTCTGTTTCGGTTGCCGAAATGACCTCAGCCCTCACGCCTGCAAACTTGACTATATTTTCTGCAGCATTTTTTGAAAAACGTTTTCCATTGATAGCCACTATTTGATTGGCTTGTGCTACAGCGGGCACAATACTGCTGATAGATGGATTGGTAGGCGTATTTTCAGATGTATTTTTCTTGCAGGCAACCAATAAAACAACCGCTGCAAAGAAAATAGATAATATCTTTTTCATAATTATATGATTAATGTTTAATCGACATTTTGATATACTTTAAAATCGTCTATGTTCAACAGGCCGTTTTTCACCACTGCCCCGTTGGCTCCCAAGCCCAGCTTATTGATCCTAAACCTTACATTGCCAACAATATTCAAACTAAATGACGCTTCTTTGGCCACGGTGGCATCGCTGGTTAAGGAATTGCCAATTGGTGCCCAAGTGGCTCCGCCATCTTTAGAATATTCCAAAATGAAAGTGCTTGGCACTGCGGTACCCGTTGCGGGATTGGTAGCACCGTAGGAAAAGGTGATCTGCGATGCGCCGTTTGGCAGGTCAAAGTCCATCTCCAAATAAGCTGCTTCACTCAGTTGTTCCTGTAGCCTAATGGCTTGCTTTCCTATCGGATTAAACTTATCCTGATTAACCTTATCGCCTATAATGCCCTGATAAATTCGCCATGTACCCGTTCTGAAAGTAACTTTATCATTAATTGCGGGCATTAAAAACTGTGATTTAGCACTTGCCGGTGCCGCTTCAAAATCTTCTGGAAAATTTAAATAAACAGAGCCCGTTTGATTAAAGACCGCGTCTTCATTAGGCATTTTGAACAGCAGCTTTGCGGTGTTATAATAATCGGAACTTTCGTTGTAATAGGTAGGGATTCCGATAAAAGAAGCCACCATGGGCAAAAACTTTTGGGCAAAGCTCGCATCGGTACGTGTGCTCAACAATAAAGAGATCGCGGTATTTTCGCTCAATTTATACTCCCCTGCAAAAACTTCACCTCCCGTTAAATTGGGAATAGTGGCATTATTTAGTTGGATTAAGGTACTTTCTCTGGTGTAAAACTGCGAAAACAACTGTGTTGGGGTTAACACGGTAGGTTTAAGGGTGTTGTTGGAAGATACCTTGGTTACTTTTGAAAGTGCCAGATTGGTCCCTTTAATTTTCATCACACCTTTTTCCCGGGTTAGCACACAGTTTTCAATTTCTACTTTAACTGAATCTCCATAATTGATGGAGGTGTTTGCATCGTTTAGTTTGATGATCAAACCTGCAGTAGTTCCTTTGTTTGTATTTTGCAGTACAAACTCTTTGTCATCAAAGTTTCCGCTGTTCTTATCAGAGATTACCACGCCAGCAATTTGTGTGGCTCCCATTAATTTATCTTTAACCAAATTAACGTCGTCGCCATTATGAAGCGCCTTTACGTAATTGATGCCCACCACAGGGCTCACCATTCCAACGGCTTCGTTTTCATTTTTTGAACATGATGTTAAAACGAACAAGGCTAAGATAAATCCCAGGGCTATTTTTAAATTCTTTTTCATTTCCATCATTATTTATTCCACCAAACTTTAGTCTTCAAATCATCGCCGCCCATATTGGCTACGGCAGTTAAATAGTTTTCCCTGTTTACACGCTGTACGTTTACCGGGTATTTTAATCTGGTTGGCATTACGCCATCGTTTTGCAAGCCAAAACCTTTAGGTAGCACCGGGAAACCAGTACGACGATATTCTATCCAGGATTGGAAATCGGTAAAAAACAAGGAGTAGTATTTTTGGAGCATGATTTTATGCAGTTTCAAAGAAGCATCGTCATTGGGATACCATTGTGCGCTTGAATCGGTAAGGTAACCTGTAGGTACGGTAAGGCCCCACATGGTGATGGCAGCGGTTACCCCTGCTTCGTAATAAGGTTGCGCATCACCTGGGATATATCCTTTTAAAGCGCATTCTGCCAAGATGAATTGCAGCTCGGGATAATTTATGATATTTCCCAGCAATGGTTCACTTTTTAAACTGGCAAGGTATTGCGACTGCGGTGCGGGAACCTGCCCAACGGGATAACCGCTTTGAATGCCCACATAAGCATTATCTCTTTTAGAAGCCCATTTTTCGCGTCGTGGATCATTCCACTCGTTGAGGTTATCGATAAAAAATTCGCCCAGGCTGTTGTTCACCTGAAAATCAAGGTCACGATATTCTGCAAATTCTGACAGATAGGGAGCCGTAGTTTGAAATTTCAGGATTGCCGAATCGTTGTTGCTGGTAAAAATGGGATAATTGGTCTTCTTGGTATCCACAATTTCCCCTATTTTGCTTACGGCATTTAGTTCGCCAGTGCCCGAAACCCTTAGCAATAATCTTAAGTAAAGGCTATTTCCAAATTTTCTCCATTTGGTTAGATCACCTGCGTAAATGGGGTCTAATTTAGCTTCTGTATCAATCAAAGATGCAGTTTTAAATAGTTCATTGGCCTTTTCCAATTTCTTGAACAGGTCTTCATAAATGGCTTTTTGCCTATCAAAACGAGGTTGTAAAATACCTTCGCGGCCTTTGTTGGCATCAAAGTAAGGGATATCACCATATACATCCGTTAGTAGCGAAGATACCCAAGCATCCAAAACCAAAGAAATGCCCATGTAAGCATTGCTGTTAATGGCGTCGCCTCCGGTGTACATATCCCTAATGTTGGTTAACTGCAGGTACCAATTGTTCCACATATAGTCAGATTCCTGTGGCCTAATAACATATCGGTGTATTTCGTCGCTATCTGAAAGCGTTACGTGTACCTGCATCAGCTCGTGGGTAAGTCTCAAACACCTGTTCAGGTTTCTCTTCAATACATCGTGCACTGCGGGGCCCAACAAAGTTTCGGGGGTGGTCATTACCGCACCGTCTTTACTGGTATTTAATTCGCTAAAATTTTTGGTACAAGAAACTAAGCTTCCTGTAATGATTAATGTTGCTATAATCTTTTTCATCTTGGTTTCTTTTTAAAAACTAAATGATACGTTAACGCCGAATGATCTAACGGACGGGAATTGGGCCACCTCAAATCCTCGCTGGATATCGCTATTGCCCAAGGTCCCAAACTCTGGGTCGTACGCGGGCCAGTCGCTCCACACCCAAAGGTCGCGGCCATACACACCTACTACCGCCTTTTGCAGTTTCAGTTTCTTCGCCAATTTGGCTGGCAGGGTATAATCCAATCTCATTTCTCTTAGCTTGATAAAATCGGTGCTGAAGGTATTTGCCTCTACGTTATCACCTTTAAAATGCTCTGTGTAATAGGTGCCAATCTGCTCTGCTACCACATCATTCGGACGGTAGGTCCCATCAGGGTTTTGCTGTACGCCCTTACCAATAATCCCTGTATACCTTCCAGGTAGGCTATTGGTCAATTTACCTGCAACCGAGGCTGCCGAATGGGTATGAGAATAAGCTACGGCACCATATTGGCCATCAACCAATACTTTTAACCTCCATTGTTTGTACCTAAAATCATGACTAATTCCCCAATTGAAATCTGGTGTGGCCCTGCCCAGATAAATGGCCTGCTCGGTTAGCATGGGATAGCCCTGTGAATTATATACGATTTGTCCGTCTGGCGAGCGCAGATAGCCCAATCCATATAAATCGCCCATACGGCCACCTACCCTTGCTTCCATTGAACCGCGGGGGCCGGTTTGCATCAAATACGTATCTACGCTATCGGCCAAGGAAACAATGGTATTTCGATTAGCGGCAAATGTGGCGCTAATATTCCAGTTCAAGCCATTTTTTGATTTTAACGGAACCCCATTTAGTGCCAGCTCTATGCCCTTATTACGCACCAGGCCCGAGTTCATCACTTTATAATTATATCCAGCTGCCCGGTCTAACGGTACATTCAGGATTTGGTTCTTGATGTTACTTTTATAGAAAGTTGCATCTAAACCTAGCCTGCTATTTAAAATGCGAATATCAGTACCTAGTTCAATGGTCGTAGATAATTCATTTTTCAGGTTTTCATTGGATATAAATGTTGGATTGGCCATGCCTGACGGGTACACGGATTTAGGTATATAATAATACCCCGTTCTATAAGGCGTGGTGCCACCTCCACCAACCTGCGACCAAGATGCCCTTACTTTCCAAAATGAAATACTTTTAGGCAGCTTGATCATTTCCGACAGCAAACCGCTTAAATTTAAAGATGGATAGAAAAAACTAACATTACTTGTAGAAGATCTTGAAGCCAGAACTGAGGCCCAATCTACACGGCTGGTAAAATCAGCAAATAAATAATTTTTGTAGCTGGTTTGTATCATGCCGTACAAGCTATTTACCGCATATTCACTGGTAACGGAGCTAGATTCGACCTTATCCTGTACGTTTGCAAAAGTGTAAATGCCAGGATATCTCAACCTATCTGCGCTTAGCGAAATCATTTTATAGCTATTAAACATGGTTGATCCGCCAAATGTAAATGTAGTTTCGAAGTCTTTGGCCAATGTTGGTTTATAAGTTAACAGGAAATCGGTATTGGTTTCTTTTTGGTCTATATCCTGTGTACGGAACATCCCCTCCGGAAATCTCGCTGCATCTTTTGGTTTTTGCTGTGATCTCCCCTCAGCTGCCCAATCAATGGAACTTCTTACCATCAGGTTAAGGTTTTTAGAGAATTCGTAATTTGCGCTAATGGTACCGATAAGCTGATTTCTTTTCATCTTGTTCAGCATTTCATATACCGATAGGTAAATATTGTCTAAACCGTTGCTAAACATGCGCAGCTGTTTCAGTCCTTCGCTTCCTGGTACCCAATAGGTTTTATACCAATCAAGATTTGCATTTGGCACCAAGGCGATGATATTGTACATCACCGTTTGGTTATTGTACCCCGTAGTTGGGAGGTTATCGCTACTTTTATTGTTATAACTTAATTTAGTAGTGATGGAAAGTTTATCGTTTACTTTTTGTGCAACGTTTAAAGCAATGGTATTTCTATCGTACCCTGTATTGGGGACAATCCATTTATTTTGAAGATTGGTGAAGCTTAAACGTGCGGTAGTTTTTGCATTGCCGCCACTGATCGACAAATTGTTGGTGTAGGTTTGTGAAACATCAAAAAAATCTTTCCTATTGTTTTTGTATGGTACCCAGGGTGTTCTTTCGTTACCTCTGGTAAATAAGTTTGGATCCCATTGATAATATTCCTGTCCATCAAACTTAGGGCCCCAAGCGGCTCCCGTGTTTTTGGTATTTGGCCCATCCTCGGTAACTCCCCACGAGTAATAATCGTTAACGCCAATGGCACCCTGTCCATATTCATATTGAAAATCGGGCCATCTGTTAATGGTGCCAAAGGTTGCATTTGAGTTGAACGAAATACCTAAGCCCTTTTGGCTCTCCTTACCTGATTTGGTGGTAATGATAATGGCTCCGTTGGCGCCCCTTGAGCCGTAAAGTGCCGCAGCACCTGGCCCCTTCAATACCGATACACTTTCGATGTCTTCGGGGTTCAGATCGCTAATTCCGTTACCGTGATCCACCGGATTTTCCGAACCCAAATAAGATCCATTGCTTTCCGATATTTTTGAACTTACCACTACACCATCTACCACAATGAGGGCCGAGTTGTCGCCACTTAAAGTGCTTTCGCCCCTTAGGATGATTTTATTGGTACCTGCCGGGCCACCGCCTGATTTGATCATGTTTAGGCCGGCTACCTTACCCGTTAGGGCATCGGTCCAATTGTTAGACATGGCGTCGGTAAGTTCCTCGCCCTTGATTTGGGTTACCGAGTAACCTAATGACTTTTCTTCGCGTTTAATGCCCAAGGCCGTTACCACTACCTCGTTCAGCGCACTAACATTTTCTTTGAGCACCACCTTTAAATTGGTTTGATTGCCCACTTTGACTTCGGTACTTTCAAAGCCCAAAAAGGAAAATACCAAAACGGCATTGCTATGGGGTACGTTAATGCTAAATTTCCCGTCGGCATTAGTGAGCTCAACCACTTTAGTGCTCTTAAGCGTTACCGAAACATTGGGAATGGGGATATTGTCCTTGTCAACCACGGTGCCCGTAATTTTAATTTGGGCTTGCTTTTGCTCCTTTTCTACAATAACAACGGTATTGCCATTGATGGTAAAGCTTAGCGATTGATTTTCCAAGGCCTTATGGAGCACTTGATTGAGGGAAGCATTTTTAAGGGATATGTTGATATTACCGATCTTGCTGATCATCCCAGAGTTATAGATAAAGTTATAACCCGTTTGCTTTTCCAGTTCGGCAATTACGCTTTCCAGTTTTGCGTTGGTTTTGGATATGGAGATTTGCTGGGCAAAGCTTGTAGCACTGGCCATTTGCAAACCTACCGTGGTTAATAAAACAATGATGAGTTTCATTATGAGCAATATTTTTATAGGCACGCGGAAAACTCCACGTAATAAAGAAGTATAATTTTTATACATTTGATTACTGGTTAAATTAAATCTGTCTCTTCTTTTGTCAGTTTAGTTACCGGAAAGCATTTGATGCTTGTAAATCGGGAGAGGGTCCAAGCTCTCCTGATTTTTTGTAACTGTTGGGGATTTGGTAGCATTATTGCATTACAGTTACCCTCCTTCCCTCGATTTTAAATTTCACGGTTCCTGTAAGTTCCAAACTGCTGAGCAGTTCGGCGAGCGAGCTGTCTTTCAGGTATTTTCCACCAAAAGCTTCGTTGCTGATATTGCCCTGATAATTAACTTCTATATTATACCATCGGCTTATCTTTTTCATGATCTCGCTGATGGGCTCGTTTCTGAAAATGAAATAGCCATTTTTCCAGTCCATAACCTCGTCAGGGTCAAAGTTTTTCGCCACAATTTGTGATGAACCTCTTTTTAAAACAGCTTGCTGGTTGGGCTTTAACAACTGGGCTGAGTTCCCGTGGCTGGCTTTAACGGAACCTTCAATCAAACTTGCCTCAACCACGTTATCGTCATCGTAGGCTGAAATATTGAAATGTGTTCCCAATACCTGGATATTCATCTCTCTGGCCGAAACCAGAAAAGGCTTGGCCTTGTTGTGCACAACTTCAAAATAACCTTCGCCCTCCAATTCAACGCTACGTTGGTTTTTGCCAAAAGCCACAGGGAATTTAAGTGTTGACTTGGCATTTAGCCAAACCTTAGTTCCGTCTGATAAAATCAGTTGGGAGGTTTTGCCCACAGGCGTAGAAATGGTATTATAGGCCAATTCATCATCTCCCACGTCCATGTTTTCTAAGTTATAAATGATCTGTCCATCCGAAGTTTTGGAGATCAGCGCATGCTTGTCACTCCCCAGCTCTCCATCGGCAGTTTGATCTAAAACAAGTTTTTTCCCGTTAGACAGGGTTAATACGATGTGTCCGCTTTGTTCATCCAACTTCCTGGCATACGATGCATTTGTTGTGTTTGTGCCACGCTTTAATTCTAGTATTTGATGCCTATAAACATATAGCCCCAAGAAACAGCAAATAAGTACTGCCGCCGCCGCGTAATACCTTAAGGCATTGCGATTAGTTAATTTAGCGATGAGGGTTTGCTTCTTTGGAGCAGCGGTTTTGAAACGAGGGTGGTTAACAATTTTGGCATACAGTCCGTCATCAATATCGTCAGCAGCAAGGTCGCTACTTTCCCAGTTGCGCCTCATTTGCGTTTCAATGCCTTCGCTATCTTCAAAATGTTTCAGCAGCGCTGCAAGCTCATCCAGTTCTTCCCTGGTAATGGTTTGATCAATCAGTGCTTGTAACAAAAATTGCAACCGGTAGTTTTCTGAGTTCATATTGGTTAAAGAGCAGCAAATTGCGGCTACCTATCAAGAATACGTACCAACAGCACATTAGGACTAGTTGAATTGTTCCATTTCATCAAATAAAACACAACCAACTAATAATGAGCACAATAATTTTAAACAAAATAAATCAGAAAGGCTAGTGCGTAAGTCATCTCTTGGCTAGCCAATTGTGTTTTCAAGGTTTTTAAGGCCACTACCAAATGATTTTTCACGGTATTTTTTGAAAGGTTTAAACGTTCTCCTATTTCCTCATAGGACAGTCCTTCAAAGCGGCTTAAACGAAAAACAACTTGTTGTTGCCTGGGCAGCTCCCGTATCGCTTTTTCGGCAAAAGCCATCAAATCAGAAAGAATAATACTTTCTTCGGTCTCGTTATGGTTTTCGGAAATTTTCAGCATTAATTTTTCCCTTAAAGCTTGAGAACTGGTTGCCTTTCTGAGACTATCTAATACCAAACGTTTGGATATGGTAAACAGATAAGGCTCCAATGGCCTTTCTTGGTCAAGTTTTTCTCTGTTTTCCCAAAGCGTGATAAAGGCTTCCTGTACCACCTCTTCACTTTGCGCCTTATCTTTCAAGAAGCGATAGGCAAAACCGTATACTTTTGGCGCAAGGGATTGATAAACGTGTTGAAACGCAGATTCATTTCCTTCTCGCAAGCGCTTTATTTGTTCATTACTAAATGTCCGGAAAGGAAGCATATCTTAACCCCAAAATATTGTTTTATTTTCTATCGTTTACTTTCTTTTTGAAATGAAGCACGCAAGTAAAAGTAACAAAAAGAAAATCAACCTACAACAAGGTAGATATTCTTAAAAGTTTTATCTATAAAATGTGCTTTTTGAACTTTAGCCGCAAAATAACAACCTTATTGTTAAGCAAACATTAAGCAGAGATTAGCAAAAAACTTGCAAAGAGGGGCTATACCTATCCCACAATATAAAGTTAGCAGCGGAAATCCATCCACATCACCAGCGGAAAATCCATGGAAAAAGCTTGTGTAGTTCACCAAAATGAGGATACATCCAATGAACATACCCCAATCTCTATAATATCACTCTGCATATTTTCTGGAGAACTGCCTTCCCAACAAGTGGCCTCAATATCCACCACTAAAATCTTATCTAAATTTTTTGCCATTTTACTTACTTACAGCCAGTTAATTTGGTATGCCAATCATCCAACATGAAGTTATAGTTTTTATAAATCCATTAAAAAAATTCAACCCCTTAAATACTGGACACAGTTTTCAGAAATAAAAAAACCCTTCAGAGTTATTATCTGAAGGGTTTCGTCGGGGTGGCAGGATTCGAACCTACGACCTCCACATCCCAAATGTGGCGCGATACCGGGCTACGCTACACCCCGATGGTGGTATCACCTTTTGGCGGTGAGGGCGGGATTCGAACCCGCGGTACCGTTACCAGTACGACAGTTTAGCAAACTGTTCCTTTCGGCCTCTCAGGCACCTCACCTTCTCTACACATTTTCTGCGTTTCGAGGTTGCAAATATAGCAATTCATTAATGTTTGCAAAAAAAAATTACGTAGTTTGTGGATAATCTACGCGAACATGGTAGATGCTCATTAACATCGTCTTGAAAATCAACTTAATAGTTTCCAAATCTTTTAACGTCAAATCACAATTATCTAATTGGTTTTGCTCCAATTTGTAGTCAATAATGCGTTCAACCAGGTCATTGATGTTCTGTGCATCCGGATTTTTTAAACTTCTGGAGGCCGCTTCCACCGAATCGGCCAACATTAAAACGCCTGTTTCTTTCGAAAACGGAATAGGTCCAGGATAGCGGAAAATATTCTCGTCGATGAATTTTTCTGGCGAATTTTTCAGGAAAGATTGATAGAAATAATCCACCCGGGTATTCCCGTGGTGCGTACGTATGAAATCGATGATTGACTCCGGCAATTTATGTCTCCTGGTAATCTCAATACCTTTATGCACATGACGGATGATAATTTGCGCACTTTGCTCATATGGCAATTTATCATGCGGACTCTGCCCGGTTTGGTTTTCGATAAAATATTGCGGGTTTTCCATCTTGCCGATATCATGGTACAAAGCTCCTGCCCTCACCAGCAAAGCATCCCCTCCTATTTTAAAAATTGCCGCTTCCGCTAAATTGGCTACCTGCAACGAGTGTTGGAAAGTGCCTGGCGCCTTAAACGCAAGCTCCCTTAATAGTTTATTATTGGTATTGGTCAGTTCGATCAGTGCAACATCAGAGGTGATTCCAAAAACCCTTTCAAAAGCGTAAATTAATGGATAGGCCAATAACGATAAAAGCACGCTGAAAACAAAGGGAAGGAAATTAGCCCACTCAATATGGCTTAACGAGCCCTCTCTGAGCAAAGCAATCCCCACAAAGGACACAAAGTAGGCACTCAATATAAATGAGGCCGAAATCAGCAATTGCTCACGTTTCACCAAATTCTTGATGCTATAGATGGCCACCATGCCCGCAGTGGTCTGGTAAAATACAAACTCAAAGCTGTTGGGCACAAAAAAACCGGCAATTAAAATCACCAACAAGTGAAGGTTTAACGCCAACCTTGTATCAAACAATATCCTAATGATAATTGGTACAATACAAAAAGGGAGCAAATAAAGATTAGAAAGGTTGAATTTAATGGACCAGGTAAGTACCAGCAACATCGAGGTGATCACTAACAACAACAAAGAGAGTTGGCGGTTATCTGCATAAATATCCTTTCTGAAAAGATAAAGGAATACCATCAGGAGCGTTACGATAAAGCCCACCAGCAATACCTGCCCAAAAAACACCAATTTATCGTCGCCTACACTTTTGGTCTGTGCATCGTAGTTTTCCCTAAACGATACTAGCTTTTGATATACCTCCTCATCAATTACCGTTTCCTTTGCCACAATCAGTTCGCCCTTTTGCACCATCCCTTTGGTAGTAGAAATACTGTTTAGGGCATTGTTTTGAACCGTAGCCGTTAAGGTTTCGTTAAATTTAATATTAGGCTTAAGATGGCTTTCTGCCAAATCAAACACCGTTTTGGCAATTTCAGGCTCACTGGCTTTAAAACTTGCTTTCAAATAAGCCAATGCCGTTTCTGTTGTAAAAACATCTTGCGAATTGCTCTTGGTCGAAATATTGTTTCGCACCAGAGAGAAATCGTAATAGCCGCCCCCTTTTTGATGTTTGGGATTAATATCGATAATGCCTTTGGTATAAATAGATTGCAGGATTTGGTACGAACGTTGCCTGTTCACCTCCTTATCGCGATCGTTCAAGGTGTTTGACTTCCATTTCACATCAAACTCGTTTAAATAAGCATCGCCTTGGTCCTTAAACACCTCCTCCTGATATTCATAAATAGGCAAAACATTATCAAGTACCGTTTTTTTATCCAGATTGATTTGTTGTGGCGTTTTTAAAATGGCAAAGCTAAAAGGCGAAACCAGGTCTTTGTTCAACCAAGTTTTACCTTTCTCAAATTCATACCTGAATCGCGGCTGCTTGGGCAAATAAAGTGTAATTATCAATACACAAACCGCCATCATCACGTACTTTAGGTTAGATGAATACTTGCGGTAAAGTATTTTGTGCGAGTTCTTTTTAATTTTGGCCAAAATGTATAGTCCTTTATTTCAACCAAAATTAGTATTTATTTCTGCAATAGCCTACAAAGCACCTCAGAGAAACAAATCTCTTGCGCAAAAAAGCATTTTATTCTCCAATTTTTTAATTTATATTTGATATCAAAATAATATCAAATATGCAAACAGAAAAAATCATCAGGCCACCATCGGGCTATCTTACCTTAGGCATTTTTATCGTATTACTCGCAGCTGGCATCTACCTGATGGCCATTCGTCAGTTTGGCTGGGGCGCCGCAGTACTATTGGTAGATTTCATCTTGGTTTTACCGGGATTAATTATTGTAAATCCTAATGAATCCAAAGTATTAACATTATTTGGCAAATACGTAGGCACCGTTAAGTCGGATGGTTTCTTTTGGGTGAATCCCCTAACCACCAAGAAAAAACTATCACTGAGAGCCAGAAACCTCAACGGCCAGCAATTAAAGGTAAACGACAAGATGGGCAATCCCATTGAAATTGGTGCCGTGGTGGTATGGCAGGTACAGGAAACTGCCAAAGCCAGTTTCTCGGTGGAGGATTACATCCAATATGTAAGCATACAGAGCGAAGCCGCCGTTAGACACCTGGCCAATAGCTTTGCCTATGACAACTTGGAAGATGAAGATGCTGGAATTACCCTTAAAGATGGTGCGGAAAAGGTAAACGCATTACTGGAAGAAGAGTTGAATGAACGCTTGTCAAGAGCCGGCATTGAAGTGATAGAAGCCAGAATTTCACATTTGGCCTATGCACAGGAAATTGCCAGCGCCATGTTGCAACGCCAGCAAGCTACCGCCGTAATTGCCGCCCGAAAACTCATTGTTGAAGGTGCTGTGGGCATGGTAGAAATGGCTTTAGAGCGACTGTCGGAAAAAGAAATTGTTTCCCTTGATGAAGAAAGAAAAGCCGCCATGGTAAGCAATTTACTGGTAGTGCTTTGCGGCGACAGGAATGCGCAGCCAGTGGTAAATGCCGGTACACTTTACAATTAATAACCTGAGTTCAATTAGTAATTAACTAATTTGTAATCGTTTTACCATTTTAATGTACGGCGGTCCCTGAAATAAATTTATTGCATAACTTTCTGTTTCGCTACAGGTCAGGGTGACGCTAAATCAATGCTCCGTCATGCTGAATTTAGTTCAGCATCAGCTATACAGATTAACTACCAATCGAACTCAGATGAATAGAATCGATGTAATATAAGGCGAGCAGGAGCCAAATAAAACATCATCTTTTAATGATAAAAACAATGCCCGAGAAAGATAAGAAAGCATTTGCATTGAGGATAAGCCCCACATTGCTCAAAGAGATAGAGACCTGGGCAAGCGAAGAGTTTAGGAGCACCAATGGCCAAATTGAATTTTTGCTGAACGAGGCGGTAAAATCTAGAAGGAAAAAAGCCAATAGAAAAACGAACGATGATAATGTATAGCTAACGTAAATAAAATGTGGCTTGTGGCGGTATTTTAAAGATTATCCCTAAATTGCGCCCAACCAAATATAATATAAACATTACTATATGAAAGAAGTAGTTATCGTATCAGCGGTTAGAACTCCTATTGGTAGTTTTGGCGGCTCACTTTCAGGATTTTCGGCTACGCAACTAGGTGGTTTTGCCATCAAAGGAGCCTTAGAAAGCATTGGTCTTAAACCAGAATTGGTACAGGAAGTGTACATGGGCAACGTATTGTCGGCCAATTTGGGTCAGGCACCTGCTACACAGGCGGCAAAGTACGCTGGCTTACCTGATTTGCCCGCTACCACCATCAACAAGGTCTGCGCATCAGGCACCAAAGCCATTATGCTGGCTGCGCAAAGCATTGCCTTGGGCCAAAACGACATTGTAGTTGCTGGCGGAATGGAAAGCATGAGCAACGTTCCCTACTACTTGGACAAAGCCAGAAATGGCTATCGCCTGGGGCACGGACAAATTACCGACGGCTTGGTAAAAGATGGTTTGTGGGATGTGTATAATGATTATCACATGGGTTCGGCAGCGGAGCTTTGCGCCGAAACTTGCAACATCAGCCGCGAAGATCAAGACAACTTTGCCATCCAATCTTACCAAAGAGCGCAACAAGCGCAAAGCGATGGAAAATTCAAGGACGAAATTGTTGCCGTAGAAATCAAGGACAGAAAAGGAGAAATCACCTTGTTTGCCCATGATGAAGAACCAGCAGCAGTAAAATTCGACAAAATTCCTACGTTAAAGCCTGTTTTTAAAAAAGATGGAACCGTAACCGCAGCCAACGCCTCCACCCTAAATGACGGTGCTGCTGCCCTAATTTTAATGAGTGCCGAAAAAGCAAAAGAACTAGGACTTACTCCATTAGCGAAAGTATTGGCTTACGCCGATGCCCAACAAGCCCCAGAATGGTTCACTACGGCCCCTTCTAAAGCTATTCCTTTGGCTTTGCAAAGAGCAAATATCACCAAAGAGCAAGTAGATTATTTTGAAATCAACGAGGCTTTCTCGGTGGTATCTTTAGCAAATAACCAAGCTTTGGGCCTTAATGGCGACAAAGTAAATGTGAATGGTGGCGCAGTAGCCATTGGCCATCCTCTTGGTGCTTCAGGTGCCAGAATTGTGGTTACGTTGTTATCCGTATTGTCTCAAAACAATGGAAAGATAGGCGTTGCCGGAATTTGCAATGGCGGAGGTGGTGCCAGTGCAATAGTTATTGAAAATCTTCGTTAAAAAGGTTTAAATGCAAAGCAGTTTTTTGAAGACATTTTTTCCACTTTTAGTAGTGTGCTTGATTGCAGGGAATTTAAAAGCCCAACAATCCGCAGCACCTGCTCAACTGCCCCAATTGTTAAAAATTCAAGACACCCTTGCGGCCTATAGCGATTCGACCGTAAGTGTTAAGGATGACGTAGAACGGGCGGCGTACAACACCATGTTTGTAAAAAAACTCATCAGCGTCTTAAAAACCCCTCATTCCTTCCGGTTTAATTTCGATTCCCTTGCCAACGTAACGGTGCTCAATGCCCCTAACCAATCGTTCCGGATTTTCACTTGGTCGGTTCCACTTACCGATGGTGGCTATAAATTTTATGGCACAATCCAATTAGCCACCAAAGATGGTTCTTTAAAAATGATCCCCCTGAACGATGCGACGGAAACTTTTACCGACGACAACATCATTACCAACCAAAAGAAATGGTACGGCGCCCGTTATTATGAAATGATTCCAGTGACCTATCCTGGCAAAAACCCCTATTATATTTTATTGGGATGGAAAGGCAACAATAACAAGACCAACAAAAAAGTTATCGAGGTTTTATCCTTCGAAAAAGACGACGCTGTATTTGGCAAAAATGTTTTCGAGTTGAGCAGAAAAGTACCTGTAAAAAACAGGATAGTATTTGAATATGCCAAGAAAAACTCCATGACTTTAGCTTTCGACAAAAAGGTAAATATGATTGTTTTTGACCATTTGGCTCCTTTTGAAGCCAATATGGAAGGCAACTTCGAATATTATGCTTCCGATTTAAGCTTTGACGGCTACGCCATTAGCTATCCAAGGCTATATTTGAAGGAGAATGTGGAAGTAAGAAACGACGCTTCTAATTTAGACGAACTATACAGCACTCCGCGTAAAGCGACGACACTTTTCCAAAAGGGCAAACATTAATTTTGCTGAAATGTAAATGTATTCGCCTATATTGCACCAATTTTTTTTAAAAAACTAAGACTAACTTATTAAATAATCTATGCAAACAAATACTGCAGAAAATCCAAACGATTTTTTTAAAAGCAAGGTATTAGGGCACCCATCGGGGCTTTTTGTACTTTTCTTTACCGAAATGTGGGAGCGTTTCTCCTACTATGGAATGCGAGCCCTATTGGTTTTGTTTTTCAGCGCTTCTGTTTTAGATAGCGGCTGGGGATGGCCAAAAGAACATGCGCTGGCCATTTTCGGAACCTATACTGCATTAGTTTACCTTTCAACCATGCTTGGCGGCTATTTTGCCGATAAAGTAATTGGTATCCGCTGGGCCGTAGTGATAGGTGCACTGTTAATGACCTTAGGACACGCTTGTATGGCCTTGGAAACCTCGTTTTTTATCTACGCAGGTTTGGTTTTACTGGTGTTCGGTAGTGGTTTCTTTAAACCCAACATGACTTCCATTGTATCGGAAATGTACAAAGATTTTCCTGAAAAAAAGGACGGGGCTTACACCATCTTCTATATGGGCGTAAATGCTGGAGCATTTTTCGGAATCATGCTTTGTGGCTATTTAGGTGAAAAAATTGGCTGGAGCTGGGGATTTGGCGTAGCAGGTATTTTTATGCTGTTTGGCTTGTTGCAATTCTGGCTTGCCCAAAATATTTTTGGAACCATTGGCCTAAAGCCTGTGAAAGCAACCCCTGCAGAAAAAGCGGCGGCGGCCTCAGTACAACAAGAAGGTGGCAAATTGAATCCATTTACACGCTTTCACATGGTATTAATTGTGCTGTGTGTTGGTTTAGGGTTGGCATGGATTTTAAATGACCCTGTTAATAAAATCTCGGAAGGCACAACAAACCTATTCAGTTTCAGTTTATTTGGAGTTGACGGCAGTAATTTCATCATCTTAACAGCTTTGGTACTTTTCTTAATTTTATTGGTATCCAGAATTAACAGATACGATAAGGTACTTAAAGACAGGATGATTGCCATTGTGTTTTTTGCCATCATTACGATGATCTTTTGGTCGATATTTGAGCAGGCGCCAGGCTCGTTAACCTTGTTTGCAAAAGATTATACGCAACGGATCTTAGAAGGAACTTCGGGCACTATTTTTAAAATCGTTAACTCCTTAATCACCCTTGGTCCTTTGGCCATCATTACCTGGGTGCTCTTTAAATTGTTCGGGCAAACCTTCAACAAGTACAAACTATCCAACTTGATTTTAGGTTTCAGTTTCTTGATCATCTGGGGAATTGCCATCTGGATGGTAACCAACGAATACAAGTCTACTTCATACAATGTTCAATATAAAAATCTTAACGGCGTAGTGAACAACGATAAGGTGGTTTCGTCCGAATCTTATAAAGACAACCAAGAAATCGCCATTTTAGATATCGAACGAACTTCATTCTATAAAGCTGATGAGAAAACTACCGTGGAGAACAACGCCTTGGTAGACAAAGACAAAAACTATCTTGGCGATGTATTTAACGGTAAAATCAGCAATATTGTTGACCGGGAAAAACCAGGTGCATTCGGTACAGTGGTGAGCTATGCCGAAATAGAATTTGCCAACACTGCAGGCCAAACACTCAAAAGAGAAATCAGATTGGCAAAAGGCGAAAAAGAGTCATTAAAAGTAGGTGATACTAAAGAAATTTTGATTAACCACAACATCAAATACGATGCTGATCAAACTTCGCCTATCAAGGCAACTATCACTTCGAAAGTTGCCGCTACCGAAGTAAACGCCAGTTGGTTCAACATCTTAAACTCACTTTTCATCATTACCTTAGCCCCATTGTTCTCTAAATGGTGGAGCAGTAAACGCAACCCATCGGCCAATAACAAATATGCTATCGGGATGTTGTTCTTAGCTATCGGAATGGCTTTTGTAGCCTTTGGCGCAGCCTCTATCCCTGCGGGAGCTAAATCAGCATCGGTAAGTATGATGTGGCTAGTATTCGTTTACCTATTCCATACCATGGCCGAACTTTGTGTATCACCGGTAGCACTTTCTTATGTTAGTAAATTGGTACCAGGCCGCATGATTGCCATTATGTTTGGGGTTTGGTACTTAGCTGTAGCTATCGGGAACAAGTTGGCCGGTATATTTGGTGAGGTTTCAGAAAGCATAGCAGGTGAAAAAGGCTATAGCTATTTCTTCTGGACACTAACAGGTGTATCATTAGCCGCATCTTTATTAGCCTTTGCTTTAGGCCCAATTGTTAAAAAGCTGATGCACGGTGTAAAATAGGCATCGCATCATGATCCATAACGATAAAGGCTCCCAATTTGGGAGCCTTTATCGTTTATCCAAAAGTTAATCTACTTATTTGGTTGAGGAGTTGTCCTCAAATACGGCTTAATCACTTTATGTCCTTTGGGAAACTTAGCTGGAATATCTTCCGTTTTAATGCTATTTACCACAATTACATCTTCACCGTCCTTCCAGTCGGCAGGTGTGGCCACGCTATAATTAGCGGTTAGCTGCAATGAGTCAATCACTCTTAGTACTTCATTAAAGTTCCTACCCGTAGATGCAGGATAAGTGATGATCAGTTTTACCTTTTTATCAGGCCCTATTACAAAAAGCGAACGTACGGTTAAAGTTTCCGAAGCATTCGGGTGGATCATGTCATAAAGATTTGCCACCTTCTTGTCGGAGTCGGCAATGATGGGAAAATCAACATTCGTATTTTGGGTTTCGTTGATATCCTTAATCCAGCCTAAATGCGAGTCTACAGGATCAACACTTAATGCTAAAACTTTTACATTCCTTTGATCGAATTCACCTTTCAAAGCAGCTGTTCTACCCAGTTCTGTGGTGCAAACTGGTGTATAATCCGCGGGATGTGAAAACAAAACTCCCCAACTATCGCCAAGGTATTCATAAAAGTCTATCTCACCTATAGATGTTGTAGCTTTAAAATTTGGAGCGATATCGCCTATTCTTATGCTCATCGTATTAATATTTAAATGAAAAATCGATTAATTATATGTTCAAGTTACGAAAAAATCAAGAGAACAAATCGCCCTGCCCTTTTAAGAAATTGATACGAGGCAGTTTACTCCCTAATTTTTGATTGAATTTTTCGATGGTATAGTCGGCAATAATGGGCGTATCACTTTCATCATGCTGGTGCAAAAAGAAATAGATTTCCTCTAGTCCCCTGTTCAACCAATCGTCTAAACGTACCATCCAATCGTCTATCCTTTTTTGATCAGAGCTTTCCAGAAACTGGCCACCATTCCCTACAAAACGAATAAATGCTTTAGGTGTGGGGAGTTCCATGTGTACACAATCACGTCTGCCACTTGCGTCGGTAATGGCGGCACCTATGTTAAGATCTGCTAAAAGCGAGAATAAGGCTTTTCGATCATCAGCCTTAGCAAACCAATCCTCATGGCGTACTTCCAAAAACAAATTCAAATCTCTTGGTAAAGCTTTTAGATATTGATGCATGGCATCAAAGTTTTTAGGCCCAAAATTATCGCCCAACTGCAAAAAACAAGGGCCTAGTTTATCTCCAAAGGCACTAATGGCTTTTAAGTACAAATCCGTTTCGGCCTGTGCATTGTTTAAACGTTTAATATGGGTTATCGCTCGCGAAAATTTCGGGCAAAATACAAAATCTGGACGCCGTTCTGCCATTTCCTTCCATTTCAAAATCTGCTCCTCTTTAGGAATCCCATAAAAAACCGCATTTAATTCTATAGAGTTAAAATGCTTTACATATTCCGCTAAAAAGTCTTTCTCTTTAGTTTTAGCGGGATAAATCAAATTCACCCATTCCTTTCTGCCCCATTTGGCACAACCCACAAAAAACTTTGGGTCGGCAACAGCCTTGCCTTTTAAAGTAAGCTTGGTTTGTTCGCCATCTGGCGGCAAGGTAAAATCTACTTGATTAATTTCACTGGGTTCAACTCTTCCAAATTCCATGGTTAAATATAGTTAATTAACCACAGATAATATTTGGGCAATGTGTATTTACACCTATAGCTGACCCTATGTGCCTATGTGGCTCATTGAACACATAGGCACATAGCAAACTCAACAATATGAACAAACAAACAATCTGCGTAGCTGTGGCTCACAAAAACTTCATTCCAAAGAAAAACCCCGAAAACAATCAAATGTTTCGGGGCTCGAACTATATAAATTGTAAAAACTAGTTGTTGTTATACACTTTAATCATAAATACGTAATCCTGCATTTTTTGCACTTGTTTATTACGTTTCAAACCACGCAAGCTGCTTTTCTTACCATAAGAAACTTTTCTGCTTAATGAGTCTTGAGGAATAGCATTTAAAGCTTCCATGATATACTTTGATTTTACGGCAAAAGTAGCACCATCGGTTTTATTTTCTTTTCCGTTAATAATCCCTACCACGTTACCGCTATTATCCAACAAAGGGCCGCCACTGTTGCCCGGATTTACCGGAATAGCTACCTGATAGGCCAAAGTATCCCCATTAATACCATTTCTTGAACTCACATAACCATCGCCCAATACAATATCATCTTTAGGGAAACCCAAAGTGAACACAGATTCGCCAATGCCAGAAGAGCCACGTTTCATGGTATAAGGCAATGCAGGTAAACTTTCAAAGCGTTTATCGCTAATTTTCAGGATAGCAATATCGTTTACAGGATCGCTATAAAACGACTTCGCTTTATAAGAACCATTACTATTTTGTACATAAACAGAATCTGCACCACGAACTACATGGTAATTGGTAACAATGTAACCGTTACCAGAAATAGCGAAACCAGTTCCGCCAAATCTTGCGTTATTGCTATTATTATTACTACTATTATTAGCCTCCCTGGTTTTAATATCCCTGATCAAGGTATTTTGCGTACTTCTAATCTTAGCCATATCCTTGCTCATCGCCTCAAAAGTACCTGCTTGTTTATTATTACTTTGTATAGAGTACAACGAAACCATAGCCAACAATATAAACGAAGCGGCAATAGCCACTGCCGATCTATTGTTACGCCAAAGCTTCACCCATTTCGAAGGATGTGGTCTTAAATTTTCAGCCAGGGCTGCAACGTCAATTTGCGAGTGCACAGCGTCCATTTGTTCCTTTAATTTCACCACATGTGCATATTGAGCCATCGAATCCAAGAAAACCTTATGAGCTACAACCTTGTGATCAATCACGGGATCATTGCTGCGCAACTGTTCAAACGCTATGCGCTCCTCTGCCGTAAGTTTACCTTTTAGATAATCTTCAATAATAGCTTCAAGTTCTATCTCGTTTCTCATTTCCTATGATTGAAAAAATAATTTCTTTAACCTCTGCAAACACTTGTATTTCTGTGTTTTTGCATTATCTGTATTCGTATATCCAAACTTTTCACAAATTTCCTGCATGGAATGGTTATGGATATAAAAATCCTGGATAATTGTTTTGCAAGGCTCGCCCAAATTATCCAGTGCCACTTTCATCTTATCAAACTGCATGTCCTTTTCCTCATGCATTTCCAACTCGTCATCTACCGCCAACACATCTTCAAAATCGGCAATGTTATTAGCCTTCTTGCTCTGCTGGGTAAGTTTTTTCAGCCAAATCCGCCTGCCTACCGAATAGATATAGGTTTTCAGCTTACTGCTCAACTCAAAATTCCCACTGCGCACCTTATTGTAAAGCACAATAATGGCCTCCTGATAAACATCCTTGGCATCATCCTCATCACCACTGTTATTTAAAACAAACTGCAGCACCATGGGGAAATATGCCAAATACAATTTATTTAAAGCCTCTACCGAGTTATTGAGTATCCCTAGTACAACTTCTCTATCTGTTGGTATCTGACTGCTAAACTTTATACTCACCTATTAATACAATTAAAATCAAATGGTAACCCAATAATAATCAAAAAAATCACAAGCTATCCACAAGCAAGCAATCTATATCTATTTGGGAAAGCAATAATTGTGCTATAATCATCGTCTTGCCCCGCTTTCCGCTATATCCCTCGTTTTACTCGGGATGCTCGCTACAATCGGGTTTATAATGCCCCTTTTGTACAAAAAAACTTTTTTTTTAATACCAAATCCGGTAAATAGTAACCCGCAAAAAAGTTGAAAAAAATATTTTAATTTTTTGCTAAAACCTGAGGTTACCTTTTTACCTTTGCGGCATTAAGATGTAAAACTAATTAATTATTAAATCAGAAAATTAAAATGAAAAACTTATTCAAATTTGGCTTTTTAGCATTAGCATTATCTTTAACTGTAGTTGCTTGTTCTTCTGAGAAAAAAGCTGAAGGTACTGACACTGCTGCTGTTGATACAACTGTAGTTGATACAACTGCCGCTGTTGATACTACTAAAGCTGCTCCTGCTGCTCACTAGTCAATAGTTGAAACAAAGTATAAAAGCCTTTCCAAAAATTGGAAAGGCTTTTTTTATGACAGAAAGCAAAGGGCTTTTAGCAGATACCAAAAACATTCTTATACGCTCTTATACGCTTAAAAACAAGCCGTTTCAGAAATTTTGATTTTTTTGAACTTTTATTGGGTTACCTTTTAGCGATTGCCGTATTAATGAACAATTAATTAATTATAAAATAGTTTAAACTAGAAATTAAAATGAAAAACTTATTCAAATTTGGCTTTTTAGCATTAGCATTATCTTTAACTGTAGTTGCTTGTTCTTCTGAGAAAAAAGCTGAAGGTACTGACACTATCGGTGCTGACACTACTGTAACTGCTGATACTACTGTAACCGACACAGTTGTTAAAACTGACACTACTGTTGTTGACTCAACTGTAAAACACTAAGCCAAAATTTAGTGAAAGCATAAAAAAGTCCCGCAAATGTGGGACTTTTTTGATATCCGGGAAATGAATAACCACAAAAAATACGCTTAAAAAATATTTTTATCACACTGACAAACAGCTAATTAAAAATTAAATTATTTTTTTCATCATTTTATCGGGTTACCTTTTAGCGATTGCCGTATTAATGAACAATTAATTAATTATAAAATAGTTTAAACTAGAAATTAAAATGAAAAACTTATTCAAATTTGGCTTTTTAGCATTAGCATTATCTTTAACTGTAGTTGCTTGTTCTTCTGAGAAAAAAGCTGAAGGTACTGACACTATCGGTGCTGACACTACTGTAACTGCTGATACTACTGTAACCGACACAGTTGTTAAAACTGACACTACTGTTGTTGACTCAACTGTAAAACACTAAGCCAAAATTTAGTGAAAGCATAAAAAAAGTCCCGCAAATGTGGGACTTTTTTTATGATAGCATCTTTTTACCTCAAGTTTTTCGCCCCTGGGTAAATCTCAATGAGTATCGCTCCAAAAAATCCATTCGATAAATTTCTCCAATAGGAATTTCGAACGGATCAATATATATTGTACGGGCGTCAAATGAAACTACATGATCTATATTCACAATGTATGATTTACTTACCCTACAAAAACTGGCTGAACTGATTTTTCGTTGTATATTTTTCAAGTTCATTGCGGTAATAAGTTTCTGATTTCCACTGTAAACAATCACGTAGTCCTTTAGCCCTTCAATAAATTGGATATCCCTAAAGTTGATTTTGTACTGTCTTCTATCGGCCTTGATCAACAAATACTCCTGATCGTCTTCATCGGAGCTGTTTTTGGATGCTTTAGCCAACAACAGTTTTTTATAGGCCTGTGCCTTGCTAATTGATTTGGCCAAACGTTCAATACCTATGGGCTTTAACAAATAGTCAAAAGCATTTAAATCGTAACTTTTTAAGGCATATTGCTCATAGGCCGTTGTAAAAATGATCAAGGTATGCTTTGGGATTTGAGCGGCAAATTCCAATCCGGTAACCTTGGGCATCTGAATGTCCAAAAAAATCAGGTCTACCTCATTCCTTGCCAAAAAATCGGAAGCAAGGAAAGCACTTGAAAATTTCCCAACAATTTCCAGATCGGCAACTTCCGCTATCAATGCTTGTAAGCCCTCTCGGGCCAAAGGCTCATCATCTACAATGATACAGTTCATATGGGAATGATTAGATTTACAACATGTTCTTTAGCGGATGTTTCTGAAGTAAGGTGATAGTTATTGGCATACAGCAGTTCCAGCCTCCTTTTAATATTGGCTAGGCCCATTCCTCCCCTAGCCAGCGCAGGCCGAAACCGCTCGTGGCCCACAATGGAATTAATGCACCTGAAATGCAAGCGGCTTTCATCTGCCACAATCCGTAAATGAACATAACTATGGCCACCGGTATCATCAGCACTATGTTTTACGGCATTTTCCACAAAAGTAGTAAAAAGGTTAGGCGGCAATAATATGGTTTTATTTCCGTGGCTAACATTAATGTCAAAGGCAAAATCATCCCGCCTTATCTTTTCCAGGTTGAGAAAATTCGACAAAAAATCCAGTTCGGCTGCGAGGTTGGTATATTCTTCATCATTATCATAAAGTTGGTAGCGCAAAAAGTCGGATAATTTCAAGATTACCAATGATGCCTTTTGCGGGTTAACCTTCACCAAGGTATTTACGTTGTTCAGCATATTGAACAAAAAGTGGGGATTAATCTGGTTCTTGAGGCCATTGAGTTCCATCCTTAGGGTAATATTTTTCATTTCGCTGATCCGCTCGTTATCTTTAATCCAACGCTGCACCAATTTAATAGTGGTTGATACCATAATAAAGGGAACAAAAAATACCACGCCAGAGATAATCACCCTAGTTAAACTGATAGGATGCCGCTCCAAAATACGATAAGGCTCAAAATACTTTTCAATCACCGAAAACATGATAGATAACACCAAAGCCAGCAACACCATTAATACCGTTAAATAGGCAATGTACATGCCCTTAAAGAAAAACATGGGCACTAACAGATAGATATTGATGTATACCAAAAAAACAATGACGGAGTAGTAAACCAATAAGCTATATTGTTCATAGCTGCCACTATAATCGTTGCTGGCTTTGGCATTAAACAATATCAACAATAAACTCAATAGCATGATAGCATGCCTCACGTAAGCGTAGTGCTTATCTATTAAAAAACTGATCAGCTTTTTATTTTGAAAAGCCTTGGAGCCATCATCCACAGAAAAATAGTCTTTCATATTCAAATTGTCTCAAAAATAGCGATATATAGCATTTAAGAGGGCTATAAATTATACGAAACGGCATTAAAATTATACCAAACTTACCTTAGTATAAAAAAAGGCAAGCTTGGTATAAAAAGAAATAAAACCTGCCACACTTTCTTCTTTTTTGCATTAAAAACAAAAAATGCCTTTACGATTAACGAAGTACCCCCCAAGATCGCTCCTCAAAATTCTTACTTCTAATAGAAACGCTCCCCTGTCTTTTGTTTTGTTGCTCATTGGCAGTTCCTGCTTTGGGCAAAAGAAAGATAGCATTCCCCAAAAAATTACTGCCTATGTGGCTGATAAATTTCCCTCAACCCGGGTACTCAATATTGAGCATTACCAGTTGGCCTCGCACAAATTCAACTCTACCTTATTAAATGGCCCGCAAACCCATGGTGAAATCACCAACATGTACCAAACAAAGATTAACCTCAACCAAAACTTCATTCAAAAAAGAAGATGGTCGCTGGGTGGGTCATTTACCTATCGGCACATTGGCGCTACCGCCGTATATACTGATCCTGCTAGCCAAATGCAGCTCATTACCAAAAATAGCTACCATTACCATACCTCTGCCTTAAGTATCGCCTATTTCTCAAAACTTTTAGATAAAACGGTGATTTACTCTGGCGCTGTAGCAGTGGATGGCAGCGAGAAAAATTTCGAAAGGGTAAAAGGGCTGTTTACCGCTACCATGGTATTGAAAGTCAATTTAAAAACCAAAATGACACTTGGCTTGGTGGGTATTGTTGATCCTAGCGCACAAATTCCGGTCATCCCAACTTTCTCCTATGAACATAAATTTAAAAGAAACTGGGCCCTTGATATTGTTTTACCACAACGATTACTTCTTAAAAAAGAAGTTTTTGGCAATGGCAGGATTTCACTTGGTGGCGAACTTGACGGTACAGGTCTTTACCTTTATCAGTTCAACAGATCATCTGGAACGCATGAATTTAGGCAAATTGAAATTAACATGGGTGCCATTTACGAACATTATTTCGGCGGTTCATTGATAGGAACCCTTAAAACAGGCTACAAGAGCATCACTTCGGGGCGGGTGTTTGAAAAGAGCAAGTCGTTTGACAACTATGTTTTTGAAGCTAAACCTAACGGTGCCATGTATTTAAATCTGGGTATTTCCTTTAATCCATTTGCCAAGGGCAAAAGTAAAATTTCAATCTAATGATGAATGATATCAAAATTTTTAAAACGAACGTAGTTAACGCTAAGGATGCCGGCTACATTATGCTGTGTTTACAAAAATTGGTTTCCGACTGCCAGTTTCATTTTGACCTGCAGGACTGTGATCGCATCTTACGTATCGAAGGGAAGCGAATTTCGTCCCAAAAAGTGGTAGATAGCCTTAAAAAACTGGGCTATCAATGTGCAGAGCTTTTTTAGTTGCCAAACCAATCTAATATGGTACGGCACTAGTCTATTTGCTTTTTCGGCTATGTTAATAGCCAACAAATGTTAACTTTGCACATCTTAATAAAAATCAGCAAAATATGACTTTATCTCCGCTACAAGCTATTTCCCCTATTGATGGCCGTTACAGAAAAACCACCGCTAAACTTGCCGACTATTTTTCTGAGTACGCATTGATCAAATATCGCATTTTGGTAGAGGTTGAGTATTTCATTGCCTTGGTTGAAGCCAATGTACCCGGAACTGAGCGTTTTAACAGGAGCTTATTCCCACAGTTAAGAGACATCTACCAATCTTTTAGCGAAGCTGATGCGCAAAATGTAAAAGATACCGAAAGCGTAACCAACCATGATGTAAAAGCAGTAGAGTATTTCATCAAAGCCAAATTTGATGGCCTGAACCTACAAGCTTATAAAGAGTTTATCCACTTTGGCCTAACTTCACAGGATATCAACAACACTGCTATTCCTTATACTTTCAAATTGGCTTTAACCGAAAGCTATGTGCCCGCTTTGGAGCAATTGATTGAAAAACTAAGTGAACTGGCCGAAGAATGGAAAAATGTACCGTTATTGGCACACACCCACGGACAACCCGCTTCGCCAACCAAACTGGGCAAGGAGTTTATGGTGTTTGTAGAGCGCTTGAAAGTACAATTGGCCAATCTAAAAAATGTTCCAAACGGTGCAAAATTTGGCGGTGCTACAGGAAATTTCAATGCACACTACATTGCTTATCCTCAAATTAACTGGGTTGATTTTTCCAATAACTTTGTAAATGAAGTTTTAGGTTTAAGCAGGGCCCAATATACCACCCAAATTGAGCATTACGATCAGTTTGCGGCACAATGTGATGCTCTGAAACGCATCAACAACATCATCATCGATCTTGATCGCGATATTTGGACTTATATTTCCAAGAACTACTTCAAACAAAAAATTAAAGAGGGTGAAGTGGGCTCATCGGCCATGCCGCACAAGGTAAACCCTATTGATTTTGAAAATGCGGAAGGAAATGCCGGAATTGCCAATGCTGTTTTTGAATTTTTAGCGGCTAAATTGCCAATCTCTCGTTTACAGAGAGATTTAACCGACTCAACCGTACTGAGAAATATTGGCGTGCCAATGGCGCATACTTTAATTGCCATCAACTCGACCATGAGAGGCTTGGGCAAAATCATCCTCAACCAACAGGCCATTGATGCTGATTTGGAAGATAACTGGGCAGTAGTTGCCGAGGCTATCCAAACGGTATTGCGTAGAGAAGCCTATCCTAATCCTTACGAAGCTTTAAAAGCACTCACCAGAACTAACCAGAAAATTACCGCTGAAACCATTGCTGTATTTATCGACGGTTTAGAGGTTAGCGATAGCATTAAAGCAGAATTGAAACAAATTACGCCATTTAGCTATACAGGCATTTTTTAGTTGGTTGGTTGGTTGGTTTGTTTTTTAGTTGTTTGGGACTTAAACGAGTTCTTAGCCACTAAAAGATAAATGACCTAAAATAGACATGAGTTGGCATTGCAATTATATATTTTTGTATTTGTAAATTTGATTAGACATGACCATAAACGTATATACAGAGCAAACTCCTAATCCTGCTACCATGAAATTCATGGTGAACAAGCTTTTAATTAATGGCAGTGAAGATTTTGCGACCAGAGAAAGTGCTGAAAGCTCACCTTTTGCCAAAGAACTTTTTAAGTTCAACTTTGTAAATGGTGTTTTCTTTGCCAGTAATTTTGTAACCATCACTAAAACTGATGATGCAGAATGGAGCGATATCGAAGCGATTTTAAAAGAGTTTGTGAAAGGTGCTGTGGAAGCAGAACTAAAAATTAAGGACGCTGCAGAGGAAGCACCTAACTTTGAAGGTTCTGAAACTGAAATTAAAATCCAACAAATCCTACACGACTATGTTCGCCCTGCGGTAGAGCAAGATGGTGGTGCAATTACCTACAAATCATTTGAAGAAGGCATTGTAACGGTAGAATTGAGAGGTTCATGCAGTGGTTGCCCGTCAAGCACCATCACCTTGAAATCAGGCATTCAAAATTTATTGCAACGTATGGTGCCAGAAGTAAAAGAAGTTGTTTCTGAAGCATTATAAGATTGCATTGGTTAAATAATGAAAGCCGCAGTATCACCTACTGCGGCTTTTTTATGTTTTTTGATATAGAAAGCGGCTACTGATTAGCGTCATTGCGAGGTACGAAGCAATCTCTTTATACCCTTTAGATTGCTTCGTACCTCGCAATGACGAACGAATTAACGAAAGTTAAAAATGCTTCTTAATCGTGTCCAAAATTTCCTGGGTAACTAGCCCATTAGAAGCGACAATTTCCCGGGTATTCAAATACTCGTTGCCGCCAGAAAAATTGTGCAATTGTCCGCCGGCTTGCTTCACCAAAAATGCACCGGCGGCCATATCGTATGAATTCAGGTTATATTCGAAATAGGCATCAAACCTGCCACAAGCTACGTAGGCCAAATCAACCGCAGCCGAACCTATCCTACGCAAACCATGGCACTTCTGCATCATTTCGGTAAATAATTGAATGTATTGAGGCTGCTTGTCAAACTGATAATACGGGAAACCAGTGGCCAGCAAACACTGTGATAAATTACTAGCTTGCGATACCCTAATTTCCTTGTTATTCAAATAAGCCGGAGCGCCTTTGTAGGAGTAGAACATCTCGCCCCTGTTAATTTCATATACCACGCCCAATACCGGCTCTAAACCTTCGTAAAGTGCAATGCTGATCGAAAAAGTTGGAATTCCGTGGATGAAGTTAGTGGTACCATCTAAAGGATCAATAATCCAGGTAAAAGGTTGGTTATAGGTATTTTCCGTTTCGTCTTCTTCGGTAATAAACCCAGCCTCAGGCAATATTTTCTTGAGGTTTTTAACCAATTGTCGCTCTGCTGTTTTATCTACATACGAAACAAGGTCGTTAAGTCCCTTATATTCTATTTTGGCATCATCAAAGTTTAAGGATTCTTTCCTAATAAAGTTCCCCGTAAGCCTAGCAATGGCAATTACCTTGTTACACAATAATTCGTAGTTCATTTGCTAGTAATTTGCTAGTTTATCCTTGTTTTTAGATGAATATGAGATCAGCAATATCCCAGCAATAAACAAGATCAATGAGATCAGCTCGGCCTGTGTAAATGAAATTCCGGCTACGGTATATTTAGAGTTTACCCTGATCAATTCTACCAGGAAACGCTCCACACCGGCAAACATCAAATAAATACCGAACATTACCCCAGGCAATTTCACCTTGGTTCTAATTTTCCACAAAAACCAGAAAATCAACAGTGCAGCAATCACTTCGTAAATAGGCGTTGGATACACTGGCTGCGCTAATTCATTGCAAAATTTGCCCACACAACCAGGAATTGGGTTGCCTTCGCCCGCTACGTTGTTTGGATAGGTATAGGCCCACAACCAATCTGGCAACCAGCTAAACGGTTTAGGGTTGAGGTTCACAATCCCCCAATCACCGTCACCAGAAAGATGGCAGCCAATACGGCCAACTCCATACGCCAACATCATTCCGGGCGCACCAACATCAAGCATGTGAAGCGGCTTGATGCCGTTTTTGCGGGCAATATACAATACCGCGGCACCGCCGCAAATCAAACCGCCGTAAAAGGTTAAACCGCTAAAAGAAAGCAGGCCACCAATAGGATCTTTAACAAAAGTATCCCAATGCTCTAGGTTATCGAATATTTTAGCGCCTAAAAAGCCCCAAACGGCTGCCCAAACAACCATGTTGCTCATCAGTTCGTGTGGACGTACGGTTACTTCCACTTTTTTGGGGCTAGGCAACTTAGTTTTTTCCTTTTCTTTATAGGACCAGTACACAAAAAGCGCCGCCAAAGCCAAGCCTCCCAACAGGTTGCCTTTGGTTGAAAGCAAAACCTCTTGCGAATCGGCCACAAACAACTGGTAGTTCACCAACGCATAGATTAATTTATAACCTATTAAAAAGCCAAAAACACCATTCGAAACCAATTCCAAAGTGCTGGCAGGCTCGCCTATGGTGGTTATGCGCTTGGTGGGCTTAATCAATCCTAGCGCTTCCTTGCGTTGAAGCTCTTTGCTAAAAGCCCAATAAGCGGCCAAAAAGGCCAACGCGACAAATACACCGAACGTATTAAAAGGCAATGGCACTTCAATGCCAAATAAATACGAAATAAAATGTGATACGGTTGGGAACATACGTAAAAAGTTTAGGCGAATATATAAAATTTGCCCATTCTTTTGCCCTTTTCAAGAGCTTTTTAAGCCTTTACAAAGTCATTTTTAGGATTAGAAAAGCATGGTTCTGTGCTTATCGTTGCGGTAGTCCCGCTATCCGCTTTACTTCGCTACGCTGCGTGCTCGCTCCTATCGGGTTTAGCTGGCAAGTTTTATGCACAGGTTAATGTGCTATAAACCCGATTGCAATGGAAATCCTTTTTGGTGCGGGAAAAACCTCATAGGTTTCCCCTTGCATCATACCGATCAACCTATGAGGTTTGGGGAAGGGGCCAACAAAAAGATTGAAATGTAAAGCGGGACTAGCGTTGTGATGAGCTACTGAAGTTGCTTTTCTAAATAGATTCGCCATAAAATCAACCATTAAACAATTAAGTATATTAAGCCTTAATGTTTAAAATTACAAAGGCAGTTATTTCAACCTAAAATCGTAACTCGTAAATCTTAATGATGTGCGTAAACGGTTTCCAGCTCTGCAACTTCCACTTCACCATCGGCGGTGAGGGCTACCAATCTAACTTCCTTCAATTCATTTACCATTAAAGGATCGTATTTGGCTTTTACCTTCACATAGTTTTTAGTGAAACCATGCATGAAACCATTTTTTTGATCGTCTTCGAAAAGCACTTGAGCATTTGCACCTATCTGCGATTCGTAGAAAGCTCTTCGTTTTTTATCAGACAGGATATGCAGCATTTTATTACGCTCAAAACGAGTGCTGCCAGCTACTTTACCTTTCATGATGGCCGCTTCGGTTTGTTCACGCTCCGAATAGGTGAATACGTGCAAATAAGAAACATCCAGGCCATTTAGGAATTCGTAGGTATCCAGAAAGTCTTCTTGAGTTTCGCCTGGGAAGCCCACAATTACATCCACCCCGATACAGCAATTAGGCATCAGTTCTTTAATTTTAGCTACCCTGTCCACATAAAGTTCGCGTTGGTAGCGACGTTTCATTAGGCCCAAAATTTTATTAGAACCCGATTGTAATGGTATATGGAAATGCGGCACAAAACGTTTGGAGCTGGCCACAAATTCAATAATATCATTGCTCAGCAAATTAGGTTCAATAGATGAGATACGGATTCTCTCGATTCCTTCCACCTCATCCAAAGCTTTCACCAAGTCAAAAAAGCGATCTTCCCTTTTTCCTGCTCTAATGCCAAAATCGCCAAGGTTTACGCCTGTAAGTACAATTTCTTTGACACCACTAGCTGCAATTTGCTGCGCTTTTTGAACCACACTTTCAATGGTATCGCTACGGCTGCCGCCACGGGCCAAAGGAATGGTGCAATAGGTACAAGGATAATCGCAACCATCCTGCACTTTTAGGAAAGTACGGGTTCTGTCGCCAATAGAATAAGCTGCAATAAAATTATGGTTAACTTTTTCGATATCCTGTTGGTGCACTACCGCTTTGGGTTGTTTGGTCAAATCGGTAATAAACTCTACGATACGGAATTTTTCGGCAGCACCTAAAACCATGTCAACACCTTCAATCTCGGCAATTTCCTGTGGTTTGAGCTGAGCATAACAACCTACAATGGTTACATAGGCATTAGGCGAATATTTAAGTGCTTCTTTTACTACCTTCCTGCATTTTTTATCGGCATGGTCAGTTACTGAACAAGTGTTGATCACGTACACGTCTGCCTTATCGGTAAATTCAACCACGCTGTAACCAGCATCGGTGAACAACCTGCCTATGGTTGAAGTTTCGGAGAAATTCAACTTACAACCCAGTGTATAAAAAGCTACTTTTTTCATTAAGGCAGCAAAGATACGAAAATGTGATAAGTTGTAGATTACCTGTGGTAACTTTTAAGTCATAAGTTAAACCTAAAACGCCACTTTTAGTGTCCTGCTTTAAACTTACCACGTGCTAGTCGTTCCAACGGTAGCTTTCCTTTTCTAATCCTGCTAAATCAATCACCCTATCTACCACGGTTTGCGCCACTTCTTCAATGGTTTTGGGCAAGCTATAAAAAGATGGGTTGGCTGGACAGATGATCCCTCCTGCTTCGGTCACCAGTTTCATATTCTGCAGATGGATGAGGCTGAAGGGGGTGTCACGTACTACAGCAATCAGTTTCCTGCGCTCTTTTAAGATAACATCGGCAGCTCTCGAGATCAGGTCATTAGAAATACCATGGGCGATACGCCCCAAGGTTCCCATGGAACAAGGTGCAATAATCATGGTATCGTACTTTGCAGATCCGGAGGCAAAAGGCGCATTGAAATCTGTTTTGGCATAGAAGTCAAATGGGTAGTGTTTGTAGTGGTCGTTGCCCAGTTCATATTGCCAAACTTCCTTAGCATTATCAGACATCACAACGCCTATTTTTTCTACTTGTGCCGACAGCTTGCGAAGATCATCTAACAACAACTTAGCATAAATAGACCCACTTGCACCTGTAACTGCTACTACAATTTTTCTCTTTTGCATAAGCACAAATATACAATGCGTATTTTAATGTGTAGGTAAAATCGCAAATGTGACGTTTTAATGGACTAAAGGAACTTTTATTCATTGTGCAAAATAGGCAGGTTGCAAATAATCCGACTAAAAATCAACGCAGTACAACTTATAAGCATTTTTTATTTGCAGGTAAAACTGGATGTTTCTATATTTGCACCTCCTTAGAACGAAGGAAGATTCCGTAGCTCAGCTGGTAGAGCATTACACTTTTAATGTAGTGGTCCTGGGTTCGAATCCCAGCGGGATCACAAAAAGGCCCGTCCGGTCCGCAAAGTCACTCTTTTAGAGTGGCTTTTTTCGTTTAAAACCGCTCAAATATGCGGTTCTGTTGAGAAAAGCATAACAGATAACAACAAAGAATTACAGACATGTAGGGTACCTATTCGGGTACCCATTCTATTTGTCTAAATTGGTACCCTCGATTGACCCAATGGATTTGTGCGTAGGGTTTTTAGGATTGAGCAAAGCAATTATTCAACCACCTAAAAAATGTGTTATGAAGGTTAACGAAAAGCTTTCCATCTTGCTGATGCTGGAAAAGGCCAGGACAACAAAAGATGGCAAATCGCCCATTACGGTAAGGCTTACCGTGGACGGCAAAAGAGCCGAGCTCTCGCTCGGGCAGAAGATAAATGCCAATATGTGGAGCCAGGATGCCGGAATGGCCCGCGGCAGTTCACAGGAGGCCCGTCTGATCAATACGGTTATTGACCGTGTAAAGGGTAAACTCCGGCAGCATTACGATCTGCTGTCATCCCGGTACGACTATGTTTCGGCGGCTATGGTAAAAGAGGCATTCCAGGGTAAAACAAAGCGCCAGAATGAAAAGACATTATTACAGGCCTTCGATTTTGTGATCGAAAGAATGGGGAAAAAGGTAGAAAAAGGGCTTAGGGCTAGGCCTACCCTCGTTAAGCTAAAGGGAACGAGGGACAAAGTATGCTCCTTTCTTAAAAAGGAGTACAATGTTGCGGACATGGCATTGGAGAAGATCACCTACTCCTTTGCGGAGGACTTTACCGATTTCCTGATGCTGGAACAGGGTTTAGAAAACAACTCGGCCATGAAGCACATCAAGAATACCAAACATGTCATTAAGACCGCACTTGAACGGGATTGGGTAAGGAAGAATGCCATTACCGGTTATAAGTGCTCGTATATAGACCCCGACAGGGATATATTGAACGACGATGAATTAGTACTCCTGTATTCAAAGAAGATGCCCATAAAACGCTTGGAGGAAATAAGGGATGCTTACCTGTTTATGTGCTTTACAGGGTTTGCCTACAAGGATGCAAGTATGCTTGCCCCTGAACATGTTACCACGTTTTTTGACGGAGAAGAATGGATTGTCAAGAATAGGGAAAAGACCTGGTGCCGCGAAAACGTACCCTTGTTGCCAGTAGCCAAAGAGATTATAAAAAAGTATGAAAACCATCCCTCTTGTGTTGCCAATAACACCCTTCTCCCGTTGAAGAGCAACCAGAAGTTCAATGCCTATCTGAAGGAAATAGTTGATATCTGCGGCATCAACAAGAACCTGACTACACATACGGCAAGGCATACATTCGCCACTACAGTAACGTTGGCCAACGGTGTACCCTTGGAAACGGTCAGTGCGC
This sequence comes from Pedobacter nanyangensis, assembly GCF_003313505.1. Classification (GTDB taxonomy): domain Bacteria; phylum Bacteroidota; class Bacteroidia; order Sphingobacteriales; family Sphingobacteriaceae; genus Pedobacter; species Pedobacter nanyangensis. Next base: position 282,573 of record NZ_QMHO01000004.1, read on the forward strand.
TATTGGGCCATAAATCTATAAGAACGACACAGATTTATGCAAAGATTGTGGCACAGAAAGTCAGTTCGGACATGAAGCTTCTGAAAGCCAGGTTGAGTATAAAAATGCCGGTCTCTATGCTGGGAAGCAAATCGGCATAAACTTTGGCTGTTTATTAAGTCCGTCCCAAATATGGGATGGGCTTTTTCCATGTTCCTCATAGGTACAGAATTTGTAGGTGTAAACTTTTTAGCCTAAGGGTTTCGTATTTTTGGTGTCGTTATCCCGAATTGTCTTTCGGAGTGAGGAAATGATAATGTGAAGTTGAAAAATAAAGACAAGATGAAAAATCCTTTAGAGAACAGACCCCGGCTGTACAGGGAACAGCTATTGACCGTTGAAGATATGGAGCAGTTTAAGTTTGAACTGCTGGAAGCCATGAAAAAGCTATTAAAGTCTAATGGTACACCACCTCCCAAAAAATGGCTGAAAACCGATGAGGTACGTAAGATACTGGGCATATCGGCCGGAAAATTGTTGAACCTGCGTATCAACGGAACGCTCCCTTACACTAAAATTGGCGGGGTAATCTATTACGACCAGGATGACATACAACAAATGTTTTCTTCGAGGAAATTCCAACATCCGTAGGTAATGGATATTCTTAATACACGTGGACTGGGGCGGCAGGTACCGCCTCCCTTTAGGTTTGTTAGCATATATTTTATGCAAAAGGGGCTGGATGAGAGCGAAGCACTAAAATTTTATGAATACCACCAACAGCACAACTGGAGGGATACTAAAGGCAGGCCTGTTAAAAACTGGAAAACACTTGCTTGCGATTGGATATGGGCTTTGCGGAGTATCAGGTTTGTTAGTTAAATTAGGGAGAAAGATTTATTTTACGTAAACGTTCTTTTGTTATAGTTCCTTTAATGCATTTATAATATCCTCTGTAGAATGAATTGAAGTATTCAACGCCATCTTGTCCGCTAAGGTTGGACTGAACTTTAGAACTTCGTCTTTGGATATTTTATGCCATATTGGAAGAATTACTTTGTGTCCGTTCATTTCCCTTGCAACCATACCGTTGAGTTCATATTCTGTCCAGTTTTTCTTTACAAACGAAGGGGATATGATTACAATTCCAAACCTTGAATTTATTAGACCTGTGTCTATTTTTCTTCTCAGGCTATCTCCGATTTTCAGTTCAAATTCATCATACCACACTTGAAACCCATTATCTCTTAATGCATCTGCAAGGCTTCTCACAATGCCGTCTTTATCTTCTGATGCATGAGAGATAAAGAAATCGTATTGCTTAATCTCATTTTCAAAAGCCTCTTGTTGGTTGGACATTAATTTAGATGAGTAGTTTTGATTAATTAAATAGTCTAATTGGCTTTTTTGTTGCTCAATAGAACGCTGTAACTCCCGTTGAAAATCTAATTGTTTCTGGTTCTGCTTTTTTTGTTCATTTTCTTCAGCTTTTCTAAGTTCTTGTTTCTTCCGTCCTAGTTCACTTGTTTTTGTTGCTATTTTCTTCTGATGGTCGGCTACTTTTTTTTTACAGTTGAAAATTTCATTTTGATAGCTTTGTATTTGACGTTGTTTGCTTTGCAGGGATGCAAGTGAAGTATTTTTATTGATAGACCTGTTTACGGTATCAATCTGTTTGGTCTTGTCATTTTCTTTTTTGCTTTCATCGGCTATCTTTTTATATAGATCAGCTATTTCTTTTTCAATGCTATTTATTTGATTTTGGTAGTATGTTGTGTTCATGATTTAGATAAATTTTTCTATACTCTAGTTAGCAAATTTTTAAATTATTCACAAGAAACCTGGTCTGAATTTGCTAGCCTAAGTCAGATTTATATTACAAGAAGTGTTTTTTGCATTCTTATAGTTTGGTTATATGAATTAAAATTACATAAAATATCCGGGGCAGTATATTTACATTAAACAACTCTCTATTACGGTTCACCCTTTCCTCCTCACACTTGCAAAGTCGTGTATATTACCCTGGTTTAAGGAAGCGCATAGCTTTATTTTTGGTTTGTAATTGCAACCATTATTAGTAGTGTGGCCTTACCGTATGGGCACACCACTATTTAGTCTACCCAAAGCCACAGCAATATGGTATTATATGAAAGTGATAGAACCCGTTTAGAGGAACTAAAAAGTTTCATTGATGAGCACATCCATGAAAAGCTTGTTATTGCAGCTTTGGCCGAACGGTATGGAATGAGTACCCGCACATTGCAACGGCAATTTTTAGCTATGTACAGAGAGCCGGTTTTTAACTACATACATCGCAAAAGGATGCAAACGGCCATGAACATAATTACCTCTCGTACCATGCGTATTAGCCAAACTGCTTATGCTGTAGGCTATCGCAGTCTCCCTTCGTTTGTAAAGGCTTTTACCAAATATTATGGCCACCCACCAACGTATTATGCAGGCTTTGCAAACGATTAAAATTTGGCAGGCACGTTTGGATAATATACTGCCGCAATAGGATAACGATTTGCTTGGTTTGGATAACTTTTTGCCGTGATTGGATAAACAGGCTCTTCTAATTTTACATGGCGTTACGGAAGAGGCGTTACGGAAGAAACTCTGAGCAGATGAAATGCGATCAACGGAATATAGACAGTATGACCCTTTAAAATAGTTTTCCATGCTCCGAAGAATTACACTAGAACTTATTACTATCCTTTTTATTGTTCTTTGGATGTACGCCGGACTAAGCAAGTTGTTTGAGTACGACAAGTTCCGGTTTCAGTTGGGGCGCTCTCCTTACATAGAAAGTATGGCAGGTGTAATCGCCTGGCTATTGCCCTTGGGCGAAATTGTACTAGCCGTTTTGTTGGTGCCCAAAGCAACACGCTTGTTGGCACTGTATGGTTCGTTCTTTTTAATGCTGTTGTTTACGGGCTATATCTACATGATGCTGCACCATAGCTATTTTATACCCTGTAGCTGTGGCGGCATATTGGCCCTGATGGACTGGCACGCCCATCTAATATTTAATGTGGGTTTTACGGTACTGGCTTTAGTTGGGGTTTTGCTTTTTAAGCTGTTGCCAAAAAGTAATTCCGCAATGAAAATCGCTTTCAATTGACTGCATGGTTATGAAAAACAGGATATTCGTTTTAGTGGGTTTAACAGTTGCTGCTTTTGCAATACTATTGGCATTAGGCACCAATGTTAGCAACAAGACCCGGCACAAAAATGGGTTTAGCCGCTCTATAATTCATCTTAGCCCAACACTTACAACAGAACTGCCTTTTATAGACGAGGTGCGTAATGTATGTGGCAGTTACGATGAGTGGATTTTTATAGAAACGGCTACGGTGGGTAAACTGTATAAATTTTCAAGCCAATCGCATACCCTTGATACCGTTATTATTCCCATGCCTAAAATTGCTGGTTTTGCTCATGCTTTTTCTACCGAGGTGCTTTATCCCTTTGTTTACATCAATAGTAGTTACGCACGCTGCCAAATCAGATACAATCTATTAAATGCACAGGTTGATACTATGCAATTGCTAACCGGAGGTTTTACCAATGCAGTTATGCTGCATAATGGCGATGTGGTTGTAAAAGCTATTGATACCCCCTCTTTTAACAGCAAATTTAAAAAGGTGGCTGCGGCCAGCCGGCAAATACTTGTGGAGAAAAATCTGTCTCCCGAATTGGGAGATGCGGGAATTACGTTAGATGGTAAACTGAGTTACGACCCCTCGTTGGGCTTGTTGGTTTACGTTTGTTATTACAATAACCAGATTACCTGTTTTGATACCACATTGAAAAAGGTTTATAACTCCCGTACCATTGATACGGTAAAGTTTTCGCCAGTAGGGCTAAAAAAAACATCATCTTATGTATCGTTTGCTAAGCCACCATTTACCATTAATGCTTACAGTACGGTGGCAGCAGGTAGGCTTTACGTAAAATCTTTATTGAATGCCGATGACGAGACTACGGATAATGACCATACGGTTATAGATGTTTATAGTGTTACAGATGGTAGGTATAGCGGAAGTTTTTATCTGCCTAAGCCCAAAAAGCAGGTGCCATTATTTAAAATTTATAACGACCGGGTTATTGTATTGAGCAAACACCTGTTGAGTATTTATTCGCTTAACCTAAAGCAGTTGCCCACATAAATATCTTGAAAGAGGAATAATTTATTAACCCTCAACAATAGCGTAGCCGGTAATGCCGCCCGATACGCTGATAACAGATAGCGGATTGTTTAATTTTTGTTGTGGTATATAAAATCGAATACCAAACGCCCCATTTTTTAACCATCTAATTTTAAAAACAATGAAAAAAGTAAAAATCTCCTTAGCAGCAGTAGCCTTGCTTTTGGCTACCGGCATTACCTATGCCACTACATCAAAAAGCACAAGTGAAAATGTTCCTTGCAAATCAAGTCCGTTTTTAACAGAGCCAGATATGTCCTACAATCCTGAAGACTGTCAGAATGTTATTGAGGTAATCTGCTGTTTTGACGCTGAAACGAACCTGCCAATTAGAAAAACAGAACTATAGCATTGAACTGTAAATAAAGAGGTCGATAAATTCTTATCGACCTCTTTCAGTTTACTTTTTATCTCTGATTACAATCATATCCAATTCTTTCTCTGTTTCAACCAGCTTAAAGCCGTATGCTTCCAATGCTTTTGATACTGCCCAAATATCTTTAGGGTCTGCATCTAAACGGAAGTCAAGCGGTGTTTTATATTCGGTTTCGTTAAGGATCGGCGTCATGTACCTAAATAAATGAAAGCTCATCCACATAAAAAGAAACTCATCAGTAGTTGAGTTAGAAAAATCAAATATTTTCCTTGCCCCATCTATAGTTGTAGCTTTTTTACCTCCTTTCGATGGAATTACAGAAATACCGGGTATCCTCACTAAACTGAGGCACTTTACTTTCCGCTTTTCAACTAAACCCTCAATGCCGTACAGTTCTCCAAAATAACGGTTAAGATCCGCAACCATCCAACTGTTTAACTTATCAACGTCTTTTGCAAGCATTACCACCTCGTAACAAAATTGGCTGTCTTCCTGTACTCTTCTATTAGAACGTGGCCGACCGGGATAGTAATATCTCGTACTATCTTTGGCTTCCCAAACTAACCTTGAAGGGTAGCGCAAAGGCCAGTTTGGATCGTTGACTAATGTATATGGTTTGGGCTTAGAGGCGAATGCTGTTTGGTACAACGTTTCAATATCTGCGTTAGTAGCCTGTATCATAGCGTAACCGTCTTTTACAAATGGTTGACCAGCTCCCGCACGAATGCTAGGGTTAAATGGCGTAAAAATTGAACTATACGTAATGATAACATCTGAGTTTGCATTTTCGTTTAGTCCGCCTAACAGCAATGGTTTATAGGGATTGAAACTAACATTGTCCTTTTTTACCTTAAAATTTACCTCATGTTGTTTAAACAGTTTTTCCAGATTTTCTTCGGTCAGATCATCAGTAGAAGTAGTGGTAATTACTTTGCCATCTGGATTAATAATCACCTCATGCGGTATCATTCGGTGTGGGAATAATTTATTAACGGAAGTATCGGAATATACCACTGGAATATTAGACGGTAATACTCCCGGTCTGGGTTTGAAAAAACTACCAATTACTTTATCTGTTTCTCTTGTTACCGCCAGTATCACTAATTTGTCTTTGAACTTTTCGGCAAGCTTACCCAGTTTAGGGAATGCACCTACACAAGGAGCGCACCAGGTGGCCCAAAAATCAATGATAACATACTTTCCCTTAAAGTCTGACAAGCGTGCGCTCTTATAGTTCGCATTCATTACCTGTGCAAACTGAAGGTCTGGCACCTGATCGCCAATGGTTAACCCTACTTTCTTGTCTTGCGCTTTTAGATTAAGTACATTGAGTATAATTAAACAACAACCTAAAACTATTAAGCTAGTTGCTTTTGTAACAATTCTATTCATAGCCCGGGTTTTGTGTAATCGAGTTGAACTTCTGTATATCGCCCAACGGGATTGGCCAGAGTGCGGCGGTAGCTTTCCATGTGCCGGGTTTTTCTAGTGCCATAATGGTATTTACCCTGCCGGTGCGTTTAATGTCATACCATCGCAGACCGTTTTCTGCAAACAGTTCATTACGTCTTTCACGTTCTACAGCAAGCAGTGCATTTTCTTTGCTAATGTTATCAGCAATAGGTACTAAGTGGTTAGGGCTTGGCAGGCTTGCTCTAGTTCTTAGTATATTTAAATCTGCTACGCCATCTGCTATTTTATTCTGCTGTATTCTGCTTTCCGCCCTTATGAGGTATTGCTCTGCCAACCTCAATAGGGTGGTTTGTTCGGTATTGCCCACAGCGGTTACCGTAAATTTAAAAGGCGTATAAAATGTTTCCGTACCTACGGTATATCTTTTGGTCCATTTTTCCTTGCGTTGGTCATTTGGTTCAAAAGAATTTGTCATTGAACTGGTCAACACAAAATTTGGATTAGTGCTCGGAAGAAACAACACCGCTTCATAGTTTTGGTTAGAGGTTAAATTGGTAATCTGAAAAATGGCCTCATTATTATTTCTGCCATAGAGTTGGCTACTAATGCCGATAAGGTTATATAAGCCAGATTGAATAACTGCATTAGATTGTATTTCGGCCTTGGCAAAATCACTGGTATGCAAGTAAATCCTCGCCAAAAGCCCAGTAGCTACCCATTTGTTTGCCCTTGTTCGGTTGTTGCTGTTAAACGAGTAATCGGGGTTGAGTTTGGTCTGTGCGTCCAGTAAATCGGCAATCATTTGCGCATATACCTCGTTAACAGGTGTGCGAACAGTTTTTGATGATATTTCTACATCGGTGGCCAATACCAAAGGAACGGCCCCATACTGGTTTACCAGAAAATAATAATTGAGCGCACGCAAAAATTTGGCTTCGCCTATAAATGGATTTTTTACGTTTTCTGCCAAAGAGCTTTTTTCAAGCCTTTCAATTGCCGCATTACAGAGGTAAATGGTGTTGTAATTGCCCGCCCACGACATATCTTGCGGGAACAGGTTGTTTTGGAAATAATTATCGAAAGTAATGCTGCTACTTCTGTTTTTTAATTCATCGCTGGCAAGCCCTGTGAAAATAGACATCGAACTTGTAGCCGACATAAATAGATTTTGCTTAAAAGTGCTATATATACCTGCAATAGCGCTATTGGCGGTACCTCTATTATCGAAAACTTCGGCAGCGTAAAGCTGATCGGTAACATTATTAACCTCTACAAACTTTTTGCATGATACTGTTAAACATAGTAAGTATATAATTAGCCAATTGAACTTACCTTGTAAGCGCAACGGACTTTGTTTTTTAAATATTTTCATTTTTACTCCATTAAAAATTTACTGAACCACCAAAAACAAATAGTTTATTTGGGGGATATTGCGCTGTAGCAGATATTCCTATGGGTAATTCAGGGTCGTAACCTACGTAATTACTAAAGGTTAATAAGTTCTGTGCTTGGGCATAAACCTTAAAAGATTTCACATTTACACTATTTAGCCATTTGGCAGGGAGTTGATAAGAAATAGACACGTTTCTAAGCCGCAAAAAAGAAGCATCTGAAACGGTGGCATCAGATAATATGTAACGACTAGTTGATGCTAAACTAGCAGATGTAGGTTTGGGCAGGTTTGCCAGGTCTCCCGGCTGTTTCCAGTATCCCAGAAAATCAGTCCATACATTTTGTAGTTTACCTGCGTAGTTGTAAAATCTGAACAGGTTATAACCATCTTGTTTTACATAGTTAAAGAAGAAGTTTAATTCAAATCCTTTGTATTGAAAAGAGTTATTTAACCCTGCATACCAATAAGGGTCAGTTTTGCCGGCAATTACATAATCTCCCTTCTGATCGTTATAGGATGACCGGGCCTGATATGCTCCGTCACCATTAACATCTTCAATAATAGCCTCACCCGTTTGAGGGTCTATGCCCAGAAAGTGGTATCGTTGTACAATACCTAACGATTGCCCTACAACATAGCTATTGGCATAGGTAGTAGCAGACAAACCGGGAAAACTAACTAATTTATTATTGGGTATGGTTAGGTTAAAAGAAGTTGACCATTGAAAATCCTTATTTGTGATGTTTTGGGTTTCAAGCTCAAATTCCCATCCTTTATTTTGCACTACTGCGGGCAAATTGGCGGTATAGCCGGTGTAGCCTGTAATAGTCGGTAGCGCATAGGTTACCAATTGATTGCTTGATCTGTTTAAATACCAGGCCGTATTGAATACAATCCTATTATTAAAAGCTCCCAGTTCTAAACCTATTTCCGATTTTTTATTAACCTCCCATTGAAAATTATTGTTGGCTAAGCCTGTGGGTATAATAGCAATCTCATCCCCATAATTACTTGCTGCTCTGTAAAGGTTCAAATATTGGTAATCACCAATACCATCGCTTCCCGTTGTACCGTAGCTACCCCTTAATTTTCCATAACTTAACCATGGTAACTTATTTTTCAATAAGGCTTCGTTTGTAAATACCCATGCGCTCCCTATGCTAAAGAAATTTCCGAATTGGCGATTGGGGCCAAAACGGGTGGAGCCATCTCTTCTAAATGTAGCATTTAACAGGTATTTATCTTGCCCGTTATAATTTAATCTGCCAAAAACAGATGCAAACCTGTATTCAGTAGTTGTACTTCCTTTGGTCAGAAGCGAACCGAAGTTTTGACTTTCTAACAGCAAATCGTTAGTATAGCCACTCAACGCAATTGTTGTACCCCTGATAGAACTACCATTAAGTGTAGCGCCAGCTAAAAGTGATAGATTTCCACCTAATAAATTGTCTTTATAGGCAATTTGTGGCTCAAAAATATAAGTTTGCGAAGATGCCTGAAAAAATGCAGCAGTACCTGTAGGGTTACTTGCCGGATTTTGCGAGATAATGGTAGTACCGGAATATTGTCTGTTGTTGATTAACCCATAGCCCACATTCGCTTTTAATGATAGCTTCTCTATCACCTTATATTCGAGCGAGAGGTTACTGTTTAAATTATAGTTAGATGCTTTGTATGGGTTTTCATAATCTATTTTGGGGTTTGTATACCCAGTTCGCCAATGATAGCTGCCATCAGCATTATACAGAGGGAAATTGGGTGGTGCTAGAAAGTTGAATAATGATAGTTTCCCATTAGCCCCTAATATGTTGCTTTTATCCGTGTTAAAAAATGTGTTTGACTGCATTTGCAATTTGCCATTATCTGATACATAGTTCAGATTAAGATGTGCGCCACCTCTTTTAAATCCAGAGTTATTTCCTTGTAGTGTTGTTTCGTTATGAAAGTTGCCACCTAACAGAAAGGTAATTTGTTTAGAACCTCCGCTTAAACTTAGGCTGGCATCTGTTTGTTTGGCAGTGGCTCCAATTTGCAAATCTTGGAAGTCAGTAGATGCTTGTTGGTCCCATACCAATAATTCTGGTGCATTGGCGGTAGTGGGTGTTGCATTACTGTTTGCAAAGCCATCTTTGCGTACCTGTACGTACTGGCTGGTAGAAAGTAAAGTTGGTACTTGGGTAGCCGAACCAAATCCACTTTGAAAAGTAGCCTTAATTTCCGGCTTGCCAACATTGCCTTTTTTAGTAGTAATTAATATCACTCCATTAGCACCCCTGCTGCCATAAATTGAGGTCGCATCCGCATCTTTCAAAATTTCTATGGAAGCAATATCATTGGGATTAATCGTGTTTAGAGGAGAGCCATTTCCTGCGCCATTTGCTGTGTTTAGGTAATTAAAACGTTCTAATGATGTGGTTGGTAATGGTACACCATCTATAATATAAAGAGGATCATTATTTGCATTCATAGAATTTTGCCCCCTAACCCTAACTTTTGGTGCTGCTCCCGGCAAACTGCTGTCTTGCGCTATTTGTAGCCCGGCCACGCGTCCACTAAGAGCTAATATGGGGTTGGTTACAGGTTGTTTTTCTATCACATCTGCTTTAACAGTAGATATATTTCCCGTATTTAGGCGTTTGGTTGTTGTACCATAGCCCATAACCTGTACCTCATCTAACTTAGAATTGCTTCGTAATAGGGTAATGGTTATATTGGGTGTAGCTGTAATTTCTTTGGCCTCGTAGCCTATAAAAGAAATTAGCAGTATGGCCTTATCGGGTGCGTTGGCTATGGTAAACTGCCCCTCGCTATTGGTGGTAGTGCTAAGGGTAGTGCCCTTAACCTTTATGCCCGCCCCGGGCAAGGGCTGGCCGCTTTCGTCTACCACTTTGCCATTTATGGTAATGGCTTTCAGGTAATCGGCAATGCGGTTTAACAAGCTCTTTTCTTTGCGTTTTACCACAATGGTCTTATCCAGTATCTCGTAGGTTAATGGCTGGTTTTTAAACAGGGCGGTTAGTGTTGCATCAATACTGCTGTTTCTTATGTCCATGTTCACTTTGTTGGTGTTTGCCAAGGTGTGCTCGTTGTAGAAAAAACTGTAGCTGCTTTGTTGCTCTATCTGCTCAAATACTTTTTCAATAGCGATTTGGTGTGCCTTTAGGGTTATGTTTTGCCCATATACCGTTGCCGATACATTTAGATAGCAGGACAATATGAACAGGGCAGTTAGTTTCATAACCAATAGGGTTTTGGTCAGTTGCTTTCGGCTTTGCGCACAGGCATGCCAAAAGCATGTAAAAAAATTCATACTTTTGAGTGTTAGGGTTTAAGTGATTACTTCTTACGATCTTCATTTGGCCCCAATTTGCCAGCGGTACTCGTCACAGTACTGCTGGCTTTTTTATATGGAGGCCATCAATTAATTATTAACTGTTTTTATGGCATAGGCTTTGGGTTTTTAAGGTTCTATTATTAGTATTTTGCCTTTCGGCGTGTTTTCTATACTAAAATGGATGCCGCTCGACTGGAATATCTTAAGCAGTGTAGCCAGGTTGGAACTACGTGCTACGCCTCCGGTATAATATTGCTTAGAAGGGTCTCCCTTAAATTGTATCTCTATGTTGTACCATCGGGCCACCTGTCGCATTATGGTTGGCAGATCAGCTTTTTTAAAGTACATTTTACCATTTTTCCATGCCAGAGTGGTTTGCAGGTCGGCAGGCTGTACGTTTAATTTATTTCCGGTATTTATGGCTTGTTGGTCTGGCTTAAGTTTTTCGGTGCTGCCATTACTAAGGGCTACTTGTACACTACCTTCGGCAAGTGTGGTTAAAGTTCGCTCTTCATCGGCGTAGCTGTTAATGTTAAAGTGCGTGCCCAGTACCTCTACGGTTTGCCCTGCGCTTACCACCTTAAAGGGCTTGGCCTTGTTGTGTGCCACCTCAAAGTAGGCTTCGCCACTTAGCGTTACCCGCCTTTCGTTTAACGCACCAAACGAGGCAGGGTACTTTAGCGTAGAAGCAGCGTTTAGCCATACTTTAGTGCCATCGGGCAGCACAATCTGGTATTCGCCGCCCTTTGGGGTTTCAATGGTGTTAAGCCCAATTGCTCCCCCTTTAGGGGCCTGGGGGGTGTAAATAATTTCGCCATCGGCGGTTTTGGTAATCTCGGTGCCGCCATCGTCGGCAAGTTTGCCCTGTTGGGCATCGGCAAGGCTTATCCTCTCGCCGTTAGAAAGTGTAAGCATGGCTTTTGGTGTGCCGGCCTTAATGCTGGCTATTGCTGTTGCGCTATCTGTTATTGTTTGGTTGTTACGTCCAAGCATGGTATAAATACCGATGCCCACTACCAACAGTACGCTTGCGGCCACAGCAATTCGGCGCCATGTTTTTTGCTGCCGTACTCGTTTTTTTGCTGCGTTTATGCCTTTCCATGCTTCGTATAAAACTTCTTCCATGCGCTCTTCAGGCAGGTCAAAGTCTGGTGTTTCGATGGTTTCGTACCATTGTTCTACCATTGCTTTTTCCTGTAGGGTACAGGTGCCGGCATTGTAGCGTTCTATAATTTCATACGCAATACGGGAGTGTTTTGACATATCTGTTGTTAAATGCCCAAGGGCTGTTTAACTATAGGTCAGCTAAGATGAAAACTGGGGGGTAAAAAAAATGAAAATAGTTTTATTGGCGTAGCAGCAGCATGGCAAGCAGGTATATATTAAACTTTGGCCTTAAAATGTGCAGCGCATTTTTTACGTGGCTACGTACACTCTGCTCTGTGATGTTTAAACGTTCGGCAATTTCTTTATGGCTAAGGCCTTCTTTACGGCTAAGCTCAAAAACCTGCCGCATTTTTGTGGGGAGCTGCTCAATTTCTTTTTCAAGCAGAGCGGTAAGCATACGTTCGCGTACCCTATGGTCGGTACCCTCTGCGTAGGAATTTACAAAGGCTTGAAAATGGTCTATATATCGTGAAGCATTAAGCTGTTTGCTGATACGGTTGATGATGCGATAACGGGCGGCATTGTACAAATATGCCGAGAGGCTATCCTTTATTTGTAGGCTGTTCCTGCGTTCCCAAAGGTTTAAAAAAATCTCTTGTACCACATCTCTGGCTTCATCTTCGTCTTGCAATTTTCGGTAGATGTGTACAAACAGTAAGTGTCTGTACTGGTTGTATAAAAGGGCAAAAGCCTGCTCGCTACCCTGTGCCATTTGGCCAAGTAGTGCCTTGTCGTCATATAGGGCTTGGGTACTCACGTTGTTTGCTTTTGGTAAACCAAACTTAAAAAAATGTTAACACAAACGCAAGCCTGTATTGTATTTGAACCATACTGCTTGTTAATTTCTCCTACATACATTGCTGTTGTTTCTTTCCTGAAAAACGGACAAAAAGTGCAGCCAAGCTAGTGGACGGCAGATGCTACGAGCGCATAATGTTTTTGTTCGTGCCTCACAAATCCACCCTACGGGACTTATAGCTCTCCGCATCATTTTTTTATCCGTCCACATGTTTTTTGCTTTCCTTTTTTCCGTTTTTTCTTTTGAAAAAAATCTTTTTATAGTTTCTGAAAGTTCGTCCATCTTAAAAACGGCACTGTGTTTTTGGGGGAATTACGAGGTATGTAAAGTTGTTTCTTCCTAAATGTCAAGGACGTTTTCGTGGTATGTGTTACATGGAATATTTAATTGATAGCTAAGCAATGAGTGCTGCGAGCACCTTATAATCTACTGAGTTTTTATTGGACAAATACCCATCGGCTAAACAGACCTTCTTAAGCGTAGGTTTGGCAACGTTGGGGCGGTTCGCCTGTTTCACTGCGAACGGCAAGATGTACCGTTGTATCACAACGGAGATCTTGCCGCCCTTTACTCCGAAGTCGTGGGCGGGATGAATGACATAAATATACCAGATATGGTGAATGTTTTTCTGAATGCCATAAAGAGAAGGACGCTGATAAATCGGGCTCGAATGCCAGAGAAAAACCCTAATAATTGCCGTAAAATATCTATCAGCCGACATAGAAAAGACCATAGGGGGAAACACTTGAAAGATCTTTGCCTGTCTGGTAAAAAAATAGAATGCACGCCGAAATGTCCTAGCTATTGGGGAGCCGGAAAATTCATTTATTGCCGAATATCTTGGTTCGATTTAGCGTATACAATGCAGTTCCAAAGAGGCTATACATTGTCATTAAGCGTCCTGAATAAAGGTTGTATTTCTTTTGTTGGAGAGGGTAAAAATGGCGGTATAATATTGAAAAAATCTGAAAAAGTCAACCGTGAAAACACTGGGGATTTTTTATTCAAAATTTGTTTCTTTTGTTCTAAGAACGGTTACTCTTTGTCTAAGGAGCACCTTCTTTGTAAACGCTTAACCGATAATTTTAGTAGTTTCGCCAGGACTTAAAGCCGTTATCACCTGATAGCAACAGAAGAATAAAGACATACTAGACATTATAGCGTTTGCTATACAAAAAGCTGCCAGTCAAAGTTCGAAATTAATTGTACGCAGCCAATGTATAAGCCAAACGCCCGCGCAGCAGCGTGGGTGTTTGCTGTACTTGCGTACAAGGGCTTCGAACCCCTGACTGGCGAGTTAAACAGTAAAGCCCATGCTGCTTTTTCGTTTTCGTCCCGGCAGCAGTGGGAGATTTCTTCACCACCAAAATCTGCCTGCCTATGGTCCGACTTGCTTAAATGTATTGCCCGTTCCCTGTGCCGTTTTTTCATTATTGTGGCAACAAGCGGGTTTATTTTCTCATCCGTCAAAAGAATGCTTATGATAACACCTAAATTTCATTTGTTCGTGCTATATGCTTTTTTCGGCCTTGTGCCGAAACGCATCAGTGCAATGTGCACAACCCTTTTCCTGTTTCTTTTTTGTTTTGGTCCGGTATGGGGACAAAGCCCTCCGGACAGCCTGTTTATCAGATCGGGCGAACTCTCCAAAGGGGCCTTTCCCTGTGGCGTGAGCGCCGAATACTTTTCGGGGCTGGTCAACAGTTCCGGAGGGGGAGGCTCCGGCTATTATATCCTTCCCGTTAGTTTTCCCGTAACGGCCATTGACACCTGTGGCAAATTTCAGGTCTATTATGTCGACAAAGCCATGGGTTCCGCTAAGGGGTTTGACGACCCTGTTTCCGGTGCCAACCGCAGGGCTGTGGTTTGTGCAGTGCTCAGTTATGTACAAAGTGTGATTGACATGAGCCTGATCCCGTCAGGCCAATATATCCGCCTTTATGTGGACAGCTCCTATACCAGTTCCCATATAGCCCCTTTCCCGACCACTTATTTTGCCAGGGCCGGGGCAAAGCACTCCCCGTCGGCAACAGGCGTGGTCAATGGAGATGTCCATAAATTTATTACAAGCGGCACCGACCCCACGGCTATGACGGATTACCATGCCGAAATGAAAATTAATTTTGACCGCGTTCATGTTCCTGATGACTTTGGTGTACTTATGGGGGATTATGAGCCGGTCAACTACAACGATAGCCTGGGACCGGTGGCACATTGCCAGATCGATTTCATGTCCACCGTTCTGCACGAGATTACCCATACATTGGGCTGGTCAAGCTATCTGGGCATTTTCCCTTCAGGCACTCCTTCTCCTATCTATTCCAGTATCGATACGGCCTTACATGCCGCATCGCATGGCACTTCCCTTACCACGCTTAGTCCGGCATTTTCATCGGGAACCGTACTCTATAGCCCCGGTACTTATTCCTACTGGGTCAATGGTAAACAAGCCCCTGATAATTACCCCGTCTATTTGGCTTCCTACCTTTTTACCTATACCAAATGGGCAAGCAGTTTTGCCCATATGGATGATGAATATGATGCCTTTGCCGCAAGGCAAAGAATTTCACCGGGCGATGCACAGGATTATGTTATGGGGCCTTTCAGCCGGGAAGGAGTAACAAGAAGAACCTACACAAAGGGGGAGATTGTGACCCTGCGGGATGTTTTGGGCTATACCCTGAACGCTCCGCTTAGCACTTCTGCCGCCGCTACCAACCATGTTCCCTGGTCGTCGAGAATGAGCTCCGTTAAATACAGTGGATTATATACGACATATGCACTTGATGCCTTCCATGAGAAAATGGATGCCGATACCATTTTAATCAATGATTCCGGTACGGTATGGACCATACACCTGAATGCCGATACCTCCCTGCACGATGCGGACGGAGACCCCTTGCAGATCTATCCGGGCTCCCTGGTCAACTTCAGGGGCTGCGGCGAGGGGGGGAACAACCATGCCAGCCTGACCATTGGGGGTGGCGGTACCTCAATTACCTATACCCCCCGCCACAATTTTATGGGCAGGGCGCAATTTGGCTATAACCTATATGACGGGAAGGAAAAAGGCGCCTTTGTCATGCATACCATAGATGTATATCGTGGAAACAATGTGGGTGCGGAGCCGGGTGAAGAATTAGTGTTAAACGGTGGCTTTGAGGAAGGTACGGAAGTAAAGGTCCGCATCGCTAATGAAAGTGTCAATAATACTTCTCTGATAGCGGGCCGGGCCGGCAGATTGTATGGCGCCCATTTTGCCGACAGCCATCCGTTTGATTACTGGGCCTATGCCTATATGCCTTCCGGAGGAGGATGTGCGATTCGTAATGCCTATGCAAATTGTGATTCGACAGGATTAACGACATCCGGTTTCGGGATTTTTCAGAACAACTTCCCCGACCCCGATATGCTGCGCATTCTGCCGCCGAAAGATTCCGGTGACCGCTACCAATTGATGCGGTCGGGTACCGCAACCCACTACTATTTGGCAGATACCTTAAGGACATGTAAACGCTATAAACTTGCCCTGGATTACCATATCCCCAATCATATCCCCGCCATTTCAGGTACAAGGCTGCCCGTTGAATTTGGTTTTACCGACACGGGGAAAGTAGGCTATGGCGGACTTACATTTACCGATTTTCATATCCCCAAAACCAATTACACCCTTAAACCGGTCTCTGAATTTGCCGTAAGTACTGATTGGACACATGTGGAAATACCATTTGTCTATTGTTCAGACATTCCTTCGGATATGCTGACGATTAAGATAGGGAATATGTTTCCGGAGCTCTATCTGGATAATGTCTCTCTTGTAGAAGATACCTCCAAATTTGTAGTAAGCATTCATGACAGCCTATGGACGCCCTGTAACAATACACGATTGAAAGCTGTCGTAGAGAACAAAACGATGCGGAGCTGTATAGACACATTGGGCACCGCCCTGGACTATACCTGGACACTCAATGGAGACACCATCAGCAGGGATAGCCTTATTTATGTATTACCTGAAGATACGTCCTTATATAAAGTGGCCGTTTATGATGGTTGCCGGCTGGTGGAAGATTCCATTATCCTGTACCCGGCGTCAGGCCCGGTAGTAGTACTGAGGGATACCTCCATTTGTCAGGGCGATTCTATGCTGCTGACACCTGTTATTAGCGGGACAACGGGCACGGTAAGCTATAGCTGGTCACCCTCCTCCGGCCTTTCCTGCACCAGCTGCTCCGGCCCCGTAGCCAATCCATCGGCCAGTACCACCTATTATCTGACCGTAACAGATGCACTTGGCTGCTTCACCTATCCGGTAAACATTACGGTAAAATCCCTTCCGGAGTATACCATCAGGGATACGGTCATTTGCCATAATAGCCGCACTGCTTTGGAAATCGCTACATCGGGTACCTATACCTATTATTGGTATGACGGTTCTTTGTCTTGTGATACCTGCCGAATGGTAATCACGCCCAATTTGACAAGCTCAACAGATTATGTATTTGACGTAACCACTTCCGGGGGATGCACCCTGAAAGATACCGTTTCCGTAGCTGTCCGGCCTGCAATCCCTGTGAGTATAGTAGCTTCTCCTCCTTTTGCCTGTGGCACTGACCCTGTGGTCCTTACCGCCTCCGGTGGTATGGACTATACCTGGCGGGGTTCCCCCTGGATCGGATGTACTACCTGTGCGTCTACCCCGGTAAATCCGCCCACAGACCAATGGTTTGCAGTAGCGGTAAGTGATACCAATGCTTGTCTGGCGAGGGATTCCATATTGGTAAAAGTTCATCCCAAACCGCTGGTGCATGCCATCGCCCCCTCCGCCGTTTGTCAGTATTCCAGCGCAACGGTAAGCGGAGCAGGCGCATCCACCTATACCTGGGCTACACTTTCGGGTACGACTGCGGGCATCGCCTGTCCGACCTGTCCGGCAACCTCCATCGTTGTTATGGCGCCGACCTATTATGTCGTGACGGGAACCGATACGAACGGATGTAGCAATAAGGATACCTTCCTGATCAATGTGCACAGCCTGCCGACCGTTACGGTAAGTCCGGCAAGTGTTACGATCTGCGGTACCGATTCCGCGACCCTCACTGCCGGAGGGGCCCTTAGTTATACCTGGTCTCCGACAACGGGTATTTCCTGCTCTACCTGCAATCCGGTAAAAGTAAGGCCCCTGACCTCGCCCCGTACCTATGTGGTGACGGGAACGGATGCCAACGGCTGTACCAATACGGCAAGCTCCGTTATTACAACGGCTGGCGCCTGTGCCTGTTCGCCGGTAGACGTATTCGGCACATCCGCCACAACCCTGAGCGGTACGTTCAGCGGTACCTTCGGAGCGGGCTACTATTATATCCCCGACAACATCACCATTACCGGCACCACCACCTTTACCGATGCCAAAGTGCTGATCGGCAAGGACGTGACCGTAACGGTGGACAACAATGCCATGCTCACCCTGGATCACAGCCACTGGTTCACCTGTCCCGACAGTAACATGATGTGGCAGGGTATCGTGCTGGCCAGCGGTGTCAGCTCATCGGGAAGGATAGAGGTACGCAACAACAGCCTGATCGAAGATGCGGTGATGGCCATCTATGCCAACAATCCCCGCACACCCGGTTCGGGCCATATCATCAGGGCGACCTCATCGGTGTTTAACCGGAACCAACTGGATATTTCCGTACGCAACTACAATCCCAGCACATCCACCACCTATCCGTTCTCCGTATTGGGCAGCGTGTTTACGGCCCGTGCCTTTGATACGGTGAGCGGCTATCCCGACAACTGGCCAACGGCCAGCGCATTGCGCACCAAACTGACGGTAAACAGTGCGAAGGATGCCTACAGGCTGAGCCGCAGCTATCCGCGTGCGATGTGCAAGGACAGCATGATGAAGTACATGGGTCTGCGCTTTGAGTATGTGGGGGCGACTACGGGCGGTGGCGCAACTTTTTATGAAACGGCCATTGGCGGCGGTAATTCCACCGATTCCACCAACCTGTTCGACAACCACAAATACGGCATCTTTGCCAACCGGAGCAATATGACGGTGCGCAACAGCGTGTTTATCAATATGTCGAAACGCTATGAGCCTTCCACACAGCCGTCATCCGTACTGCCCGATTGGGGCGGACTGGGCATCTTTGCCCGCAGTGACGGGGCCTACCACAACCGTCTCCGGCTGACGGCCTCGGGCGGCAACCTTACCAACTATTTCCACGATTGTTTTGAAGCCATCGGTTCGGAGAATGTTTCGCAACTGGACATCAGCAGTGCGGTCATCACGACCAGCCACCGGGCGGGCGAAACGGCTCCGGGAGCGGCCTACCCCTGGGAGATCTATACGGGCAAGGCGATGTGGATCGTGGCGGGAACGAACTACAAGCAGTACAGTATCACGAGCAATAGCATCAGCAATGTAAACTGCGGTATCTACCTGTACATGCTCAATCCGCCTGCGGGTGCGGTGGCCGACCTGAACAACAACAATTTCTATGCGAAGAACCCCGACCCCGCCTACAGCGCCTATACGGGCAGGCAGTACATTGCCCAGGGTATCGAAGCCTACTGTGGCGGCTGGGGAGCGGCCAATACGCTGAACATCAATGGTAATTCGATGAGCATGGTCTGGAACGGTATTTTGTTCAGTGATATGCACACCCCAAAAACAACGGTCAATGCCAATACCATCACGCTCTGGGATACCCTGGTGGCTGGCATTACCAGTGGTGGGCAATACGCCATCCGTAGCATCTATTCACAACAGGCGACCATCAGCGGCAATACCCTGTACACGGGTACACTCGGACCTATAAGTACAGCCGACCGTATGCGGGGCGTATATGCGGTAGCCAATACCGACCTGCGTGTATGCGGCAACAGCAGTACCAATATAGGCCGGGCCTTTGAATTTGCGGGGCCTTACGCACAAACGGGAACCCGCTGGATCGGCAATACCATGAGCCATGCCTACAAGGGTATGGTGCTGGGTACGGACATCGGCGATCAGGGAGGTATGTACAATTTTGTGACCATGACACCGACCTATTTCTGGGGTGCGACCAAAAATGTTTGGTCTGGTGGAGTGTGGGGAGGTGGAGCATCTAGGTACCAAACGATTGGAGTGCACCCAACAAGTACCATGTTTTCTAAATTGTGGGTGTCAAATATACCCTCTGGTGGCTCTGTGGAAAGACCAACAGTAAATGAAACTACTCCATTGGGAATGCCCCCACCGTATCTTTATAATTATTCCGGTACGTCTGGTAGTATTTTAATTTCAAACGCTCAATGGGATGCGAATTGCCAAGGTGGTATCAATCCTACCGTTGTGATCAGAGACCCGGCCGTAGGTACGCATGGCGGCCCCAGGCCCCTGGGTGGTCTTATCCTCGTGGACGGCCTTGGCTACGATGAAGAGTTTAAGGTAAACCAATGGATGGCACAATTATCGCTCTACGAAAGGGCAACTTTGATGCCCGATCTGCGGGATTCTTCTGCCACGCTGGACAGTTTTATGACGGTGGCAGCCGACAGCCGTTTCGGCTGGCTGACGGCTATAGAGCAGGCATTGGCTGCCGGGGATACTACGCTGGCGGAAACCCTGCTGGACAATCCCGTGCCGGCAATGGATACTTTGCGGGTAAATGGCAACATCCTCCTTACCGATTATCCGGAGGCCGATGCCATCGTGGGTAATTATGAGCAGTACTATCGTACCTATCTGCGCTTTATGCGGGAAACGATGGATGCAAGTGATACGGCAGCCATTGCCGACCTGGCGGACAGGTGTCCCGACCTGGAAGGTGCAGTGGTGTACAAGGCCCGGAGCCTCTACAGCCTGATGCGGGATACGATGATCATTTACCACGATGACAGTTGCCGCTATGGTGGTGGGCAGCAGCGCCGGGTAAAAGGTGGGGCGATCACGGGAGGCGAAGCGGTAGATGGAGCCTATACCTTGTATCCGAATCCCAATACCGGCAGCTTTACGCTTACAGCGCTTAGAGACAAACAGGTCGCTACAGCCGGTATCAAAGTGTATAGTGCGTTGGGGGCACTGGTTCATCAATCCCTTTGTACCTTTAATAAGGGTAAAGTGACCCTGGATATAGGAGAACAGGCCGCCGGACTTTATCTCCTTTGCATAGAAGACGGAACGGGTACGGTCACCTGCCTGCGCTTTGTAATCCAATAGATGCCTTATGAGAATAAGTTTTCTGATAACCATTGCTATAATCTGTGCCTGTGTAACTACACAGGCACAGATTATCAATTATGTAAAAAATCCTTCTTTTGAGGATACGATTAGATGCCCTGACGAAATTAACCAGATCAGCTACTCAAAATTTTGGACATGCGCAATAGATACAGTTGGAGAACCATATTATGCGCCTGAATATTACAATACTTGTTCGGGAACATCGTATCCTATCCGTTGTGGGATACCAGAAAATAGCGGTGGTTATCAGTTCCCTAGGACGGGTAATGCCTATTTGGGAGGGACTATTTATTATGATAAAACCCTTCCAGCCCCTCCTGGTTTACACTTTAATTGGCGTGATTATTTTCAGGGTCGTCTATATAAAAATTTGACTGCTGGGCAAACTTATTGCGTCAGCTTTTGGGTAGTAATGGGAGAGGTTTCTGCATACGGACAGAATAAAATAGGAGCATACTTGGATGATGGAAGCATAAATTTTAGGGATACAGCGGGCATTGAAATTACGGATGTAATACCACAAGTCTTTTCAACAGAGATCATTAAAGATACTTTCAACTGGACAAAAGTAGAAGGCTCATTTGTGGCTAGCGGCAATGAGACCCACATTACTTTAGGCTGCTTCGCCAAAAATGAAGATGTGGATACTTTTTACAACATTTGGGGAGGTTTTTTACAATATTCCTATTACTATTTCGACGATGTTTCTGTTATTCCTATTGATTACATGGCAAACGCAGGCTTTGATGTGCATGTACCGGAAGGAGGAACGGTAGAGATCGGTAATCCGGATACGACTGCTTTTGGACTGGATTGCAAATGGTATCATAAGGGTATGCTGATAGACAGTGGTGTGAGGATCACCGTACCTGCCAATATCCTGGTGGGAGTTACCGATACCTATGTGGTGGTACAAACCATCTGCGGTAATATCACCCGTGATACAGTTACGGTCTATACCGCAGCATTGGGTGTGAAGCATTGGGAGAAGAAAGCGGTACAGGTCTATCCGAATCCTTCAACCGGCAGGTTCAGCATTTCCGCAGACATAGCTGGCGATGTCTCTTTGCGTGTGTATGATTTGCAAGGACGGCTCGTACACCGGCAGGAGGCAGACTTAGGCAAAGGGAGTGCGGAGCTTTCATTGCATGTGGCTGCCGGAACTTATCTGCTGCATTTGGAGGACAGGGAGGGAAAGGTGTATCGGGAGCGGCTACAGGTAGAGTAAACTCCCGGTATAACCGGTATAACGGGTACGGTCACCTGTCTGCGCTTTGTAATCCAATAGATGCCGTATGAGAACAAGCCTTCTGATAACAATTGCTATAATCTGTGCCTGTTTAACTACACAGGCACAGATTATCAATTATGTAAAAAATCCTTCTTTTGAGGATACCGTGAAATGCCCTGACGGATGGAGTCAAATATCTTATGCTAAGCATTGGAGTTGTGCGGTAGATACTATAGATAACCCACCGTATGCTCCGGAGTATTTCAATGTTTGTGCAAAATCGATATATCAAGCAGGCATTCCTGAAAATACAGGAGGCTATCAATTTCCTAATACAGGAAATGCTTACGTTGGACTACATACTTATTATGATAAAACGATGCCGCTGCCACCGTCAATTATTCCTCCTAATTTTAGAGACTATGCCCAAGGACGCTTACATAAGCACTTAAAAACTGGGCAAACCTATTGTGTCAGCTTTTGGGTAGTCATGGGAGAGGCATCAGCATACGGCCAGAACAAAATAGGAGCCTATCTTGATGACGGCAGTATCAATGCAAGAGATACGCCGGGTGCAGAGATTACGGATGTAATACCACAAGTGTTTTCTACCGAGATTATTAAAGATACTTTCAACTGGACAAAAGTAGAGGGCTCATTTGTGGCTAGCGGCAACGAGACCCATATCACTCTAGGCTGCTTCGCCAAAAATGAAGATGTGGATACTTTTCATAATATCTGGGGAGGACTAATTCAATATTCCTATTTCTATTTCGACGATGTTTCTGTTATTCCCATTGACTATAAAGCTAATGCCGGGCCTGACTGTCATGTGCCGGAGGGCGGAACGGTAGAGATCGGTAATCCCGATACTACAGCATTCGGATTGGACTGCAAATGGTATCATAAGGGTATGCTGATAGACAGTGGTGTAAGGATTATTGTGCCTGCCAATACCTTGGTCGGCGCTACCGATACCTATGTGGTGGTACAAACCATCTGTGGCAACATCACCCGTGATACCGTTACGGTCTATACCGCAGCATTGGGTGTGAAGCATTGGGAGAAGAAAGCAGTGCAGGTTTATCCGAATCCATCGGACGGACGTTTCAGCATTTCCGCAGACGTGCCTGGCGATGTCTCTTTGCGTGTGTATGATTTGCAAGGGCGCTTGGTGCACCGACAGGAGACAGACTTAGGTAAAGGGAGTGCGGAGCTTTCATTGCATGTGGCTACCGGAACTTATCTGCTGCATGTGGAGGACAGGCAGGGAAAGGTGTACCGGGAAAGGCTACAGGTGGAATGAGTTGAAAGACAACACGCCTGAACGGTTATTTCTCTACTGTTTGGTATTACTTGAGTCGCGTGCAATTACCCTATGTTTAATACATACTTTTTACTTCGCAGTCGTTCTAGATTGGTTATTAAATATATTTTGGGCTAGTTATACATGTATAATTATTTGAATAATTTCGTTATTCATATTTTTCTCGTTCAAAAGATTTGCCTTTAATACTTATGAAGACAATACTATCAATCGAAAAAATATTTTTTATATATTGTGATAAAATCTGTTTATAGTATATCGACGCATTACTATCTTAGTATGGAGAGATATTAATCAACCGTCAATTAATTTAATGAATAAGTAGAAAACAAATGTAAATTATAAATGAGCTTTCATGACCCAATCCGGCAATCTAAACATTTAAAACAAACTTTGTAAGAATAGAAAAAACCGCTAATTATATATTAAGCATCTGTTTTCGGGTGTTTCATATTAATAAATTTATACAAACACATAATGAACCAACTAACACACGATCCTTCTGAATATATAAGAGGAATCCAACAAATTCTAATATCCGACAAAAAGAAAATAGGTTTCCTATTTGGTGCAGGAAGTTCATTGGCTTATAAAAGTGGCAAGTCTCTTACAGTTCCGGCGATAGGGAAAATGACGTCCGAAATAGTAGGAGAAGTTGGAAAAGCCAACAAAAAATATAAAGAAGCATTTGTTCAGATTAAGGAAGAGCTTGGAAATGATAATTTTAATATTGAAACGATATTATCCAATCTTGAACAGAAATACACCTTCATAGGTAAGGGAACTTTAAATAAGCTAGATCAGAAAGAATTTGCTGATTTAATTCAAAAGGTAAAAACAGAAGTACGAAAGAAAGTCAGTGTCCATAAAAATAAGGAAGATAAAATTGTAACCAAAGATGTAGTTTCTGAATTGGTTCAAACTGATTTTGCTAATTGGATAGGACAAGCGGAAAGAAAATTTCCGATTGAAATATTTACTACTAACTACGATTTTCTATTTGAGCTTGGATTAGAGCACAAAGAAATTCCCTATTACGATGGTTTCTGCGGTAGCTTAAGAGCATTTTTTAATCCAGAGTCAGTAGAAGATTTTAGATTTTTACCAAAACAAACAAAGCTTTGGAAAATACACGGTTCTTTGGGATGGCACTTTGATAAGGACACCGAAAAGATATTAAGAGTTAGTCCTGATGATGACGATATTCTAATATATCCTTCTACTTTAAAGTACAAAGATTCAAAAAAACAGCCTTATGAAAGTTTATTGGACAGATTGTCTAATTTCCTCAAACAAGATGATGCCATATTGATAACTTGTGGCTACTCCTGGGGTGACGAACATATTAATTCCCGCATTATTTCTGCGTTAAAAACAAATACTACATCTCATATTATAGGATTAATTTTTGATAAGTATAAAGATGATAAGGGTACTATTTTTTATAGTCTAAACCAAGACAGCAAATTAGCTAAAATTGGAATGGATAACCCTAAAATCTCTATTTACGGAGGGAGATCGGCAGTAATTGGATGCAATTTTGGTGAATGGACTTTGAAATCTGAACCCTCAAAAGAAGATTCTGTAAACATTGATTTGTATTTTGATGAAGATGCAGCAATTGACCCGAAAGAAGAGAAAAAAAAAGAAGTAAAAGGTGAGGAAGTATGGACGGGAAAGGGAGAATTTATACTACCTGATTTCAGCAACCTTGTAAGGTTCCTTAATTCTATGGTCAGCGATAACGAGATTAAAAAATTAGGAGAAAATGTCAAAAAGTAAAATAACGGAAATCGGGGAAATTGATAGTATCAGCGGAAACAGTATTTCTGTTAAGCTTTTTGATAATATAAAATCTAATATGCCAATTATAGATGGTGTTGTTTATCGCGTAGGACAAATAGGATCATTTGTTAGAATTCCTTTAGGTTATGCTAATCTTTACGGAATCGTAACACAAATAGGCTCGGCTGCCATTCCAGAGAGCCTGAGAGAAGCTGTAGCTAAGGATTATGATCACTTAAAAAATACCCGTTGGATAAATATTGTTTTAGCAGGAGAGCAAGTCGGAAAAAGATTTGAAAGAGGTGTTACACAATATCCGACAACAGGAGATAAAGTTCATTTGGTAACCATAAATGATTTAGATATTATCTATGGAGGATATGAAGAAGCAAATTCAGTTACTGTTGGAAATATTAGCGTATCTGAAAGTTTAGATGCTAAAATTGATTTAGATAAACTCATATCAAGGCATTGTGCTATTGTTGGTTCAACTGGAAGTGGAAAATCAAATTCTGTTTCTGTATTGCTTCAATCCATTGCAAGCAGAGAGTTTCCAAGTTCAAGGATTTTGGTGATTGATCCACACGGAGAGTATAATGATGCCTTATCGAAATATTCAAAAGTGATTGAAGTTAACTCAGCAAATGACGACAATAAACTTCAAATCCCATTTTGGGCTTTACCTTTTAATGAATTAATAAAAATATTTTCAGGAAACTTAACAGATCAAAATAGAGAATATATACGAGAGAAAGTAGTAGAAGCAAAAATTAAAAGTGCGAAAGAAAATAAAATAGAAGTTGTAGAGGAATCTATTACTGCTGATTCTCCTATCCCTTTTAGCATAAAGAGACTATGGTTTGAGTTAGATGATTTTGAAAGACAAACGTTCACCGAAAGAGCAAAACCGGAAACAATAACAAAAAAGATACAAAATGGTGATGCAGAAAAGTTGATTTCAAATTTATATCAACCCGCAAGTGCCGGAGGCGGTAGTCCCTTTCTCAATAATCAGGCTAAAGGACTTTTAGGTTTTTTAGACAGTATGCGTACTCGGCTTAATGATTCAAGTTATAGTTTTCTATTTAATCCGGTTAAACTAACCCCCGATTTAACTGGTAAAATTACTACTGATTTGGATAACCTCTTTTTCAATTGGTTGGGAAATGACTTACCAATAACTATTTTAGACTTATCTGGAATTCCGAGTGAAATAATGTCATCCATTTCAGGAACGCTTTTGAAAATTATTTATGATGGATTGTTTTGGGGTGTCAATACTAAAGTCGGTGGAAAAAATCAGCCCTTACTTATTGTTTTAGAAGAAGCACATAGTTATTTGAAATCTGGAGAACATTCTATTTCATCCAGAACTGTTCAGATGATAGCCAAAGAAGGACGTAAGTATGGTGTAGGATTGTTGCTTGTTACCCAAAGACCTTCAGAACTGGATGAAACAGTATTGAGTCAATGTGGAACTATGATTGCTCTGCGTATGAACAATTCCAAAGATAGAGGGCATATTCGTTCAGCGGTGCAAGATGAATTGCAAAGTATGGTTGATTTGCTCCCGAGCTTGAGAACCGGGGAAGCTTTAATATCGGGTGAAGCAGTAAAAATCCCTTCTCGGGTTAAATTCTTTAAGATTGCAAATGCTCCCAAAAGTTCAGACCCCAAAGCTTCTGAAAAATGGCTGGAAACCATTGAAGATGTACAAAATGAATACAAAAAACTATTAAAATCTTGGCGTAATAAAAATTATAAAATATGAGTTTACCAGAAATGACCCCAGTAAGTTCATCTAACATTAATAGTATTGGTTATGATGAGCAAAATCAAGAAGTCTATGTTAGATTTCTGAATGGAAGCCTTTATGTATATAAAGGCGTTCCACCACACGAGTATCAAAATCTAATGGAAGCTCCTTCTCACGGTTCTTATCTGAATAGGAATTTCAAAAATGTTTATCCGTACGAAAGGATAGAGTAATCAGTTAGATATTATGGAAAGATACAGGAATTCAGGAGGGGATTCAGGCGTCTCCTCCTTTGAAATAGGTGTTGATTATATCAGCGTAAGGTTTTCAGGCTCTATCCGTACCTATCGATATAGCTACCGAAAAGCAGGTCAGCATCACGTGGAAAATATGAAAAGATTGGCCAGAAGTGGTAGTGGTTTGAATAGTTACATCAACCGATATGTGAAAAATTTATACGATTAATAATACCTTCCCTATGCATATAGAAAACATTATCATTTTCAATTACCGTAGTTGTAAATTTCTGGACTTAGAATTATCAAAAGAGAATCCTAACGTATTTATAGGGTTAAATGATTCCGGCAAATCTACAGTTCTACAAGCATTTGACTTATTATTAGGCAATAAGCCTAAATATAGTTCATATGGAGAGGGAAGTTACAAAAGTGATTTGTCTAATTCGTTGGCAAGTATCAAACAATTAAATGCTACGTTATCAAGTAAAAATTTGCCTTTATTTGATTTTACGGACGATTCTACACTGATAATCGGCAAATTGGTTTATAGTGATGATGAAGTTGAAAAATATACAGATCTAAACCTAACCACCGCATTAAAATGGTCTATTGAATGCAATCCTACTAATGTATTGTGGATTGCCAAAAGATATTACAACAATAGAGTCCAAACATATTTAATTTCCTCAGAAGCAGACGAACCATTAGAGCTTTGGAATGCTACGCAAGCGACAATAAATGGAAAAATTAGAGAATTGGCTGTTACCAATGAAGATATTGAAAATGAAAATAGAAAAGGGAGATTTTCAAACTTCGAAAAAATAAGAGCGATTTACGGTAAATTGAATTGTTCATTAAAATGGGTGGAGTATAGCTTTGGAAAGAGTGATAAGGATATATTTCCGTCCTTCAATTTGTTCGATTGGAACACGTCATTGGAAGAAATTATCTCTACCGCTAATGCGATAATGCAAGAAGAAATTAATGAGCACATAACACCCATCAAACAATTGGCGAGTGATTCAGCGAGAAAAGCTGAGGAAGCGATTAATCAAAAGTTCGGAGCAATCAGTTCGATTATCAAAGAGGTTGCTAAAGAGGTAGAAGGCATTAGTTCAAAAGTACATTTTGATGTCAAGGAAAAAATTTCGGATATAATGGTTACTAAAACCAATAGTGACGGCCCTATTCATCTCGAAAATCAAGGTGAAGGATTAAAACGTCAAATATGGTTTTCTTTGATTAAAGCGAAGGCAACCAGCGAAGAACAAGGTGAAACTAAATTTATTTGGGCGTTTGATGAGCCCGAAACGCATTTATATCCCGGAGCGCAGAGAGAGTTTTTTGATATCCTAAATAAGATTTCTATTGGTAATGTACAAACATTAATCAGCACACATTCAACTATTTTTATCGATAAATCTAATCTCAACAAAATAAATAGTGTCAAAAAAGAGAACAATGGTTATACAGAAATCAATTTTTGTAAAGATATTGATTCGATATTTTTATCATTAAGTGTCAAGAACAGTGATTTTTTATTCTATAATAAATTTTTAATTGTTGAAGGCGACACTGAACAATACCTGATACCCCAGCTTTATGAATTATATACAGGTAAATCGTTAATAGCAGATAATATCCAACTACTGAATATTCAGGGAAAAAACAAGTGGAATGAAAACAAAAGAATCATAGATAAAGTATTAGGGGATTTTAAGAAATCAGAAGACCAATTAATTTTCTTATTTGATAATGATATGAGTTTTGAAATTGGTAGGGGTGTAATTACTGAAAATATGTTTTTTGTGGGAGAGCAAGACATTGAAGATTCCATTGATGATGAGGTGTGGCTTAACATTCTCAATGACTATTATCAAGGAATATTAGAATTCAATTTGGAAGAGATCAATAGTTGGAAAGAGTCAGTAGCAAAAAATGCTAAATGCAATGATTATGAGAAATTTTATCCAATACTTAAAAAGGCAATAAAATTAAAGTGTGAAAACTCAAGTATAGAATATGACTCTGTCAAAAGAATACCGTCAAAAGGGGCTGAATCGGCTGAGTTCCTTCTCAAATTTATGAACACTGAGAATACCATTCCTTTAAAAATAAAGGAAGCATTCAATAAATTAAGAGTTTAATATGTCAACAATTAAGATAAACCAACAGCTTAAACGCTTAGAGATAAAAGAATTCGAAATCGAAAACCAAATCGTTTTCAACTATTTCGACAATCTTCCGGCAACAGAACGGGATGAAAAATTACTACGAGCTATTTATATCGGAGTACTAGCATTAATGGAAGACCGTATGTCTGCATTTCTTTCCAAAACCAGCAATGAACTGGGAACAGAACTGGAAAGTCTTAAAATGATCTTTGATATGAAAAAGGAGCTGTTTTACAAATCCTCTATCAAAGGAATATTGGCGGAGGACGAAATAGCCGATTTTCTCAATCAATATTTTGCAGAGAAAAGATTAAAAGACCGTGCAATACTAACTGGAAATACGGCAGGAACTATCCCGAAAAATAAAACGGGCGATATCATTTGTGAAATAGACGGCAATCCCAATCTTAGAATCGCTATTGAATGTAAATTCGACAAAAGTGTCCGGTTAGGAGATGTCGAAACCAAAGACTTATTTACAAGAAAGACCGATACCGCCTGGAGCCAGTTGCTCGAAGCACAGGCCAATAGGGACGCAAAAGTAAGCCTCATTGTATTTGATATCTCATTGGTAGATAATTCTGTTCTTAAAGAATTTGAAAATGTAGGGTATATCCCTGGTGTTGGGTTGGTTGCCATCATCAATTCTCAAAAGGGAGATTATTCCAATTTGGCAATTGCCTATATGCTGGCGAGAGATATCGCATTAAATGCTATACAGGTGGAACTGGATAAGGATTTGTTAGTGATATTGGTCAATCGGCTTATCAAAGATATCAACGAAATCACAACGATAAAAAACTTGGTTCATAATAATATTGAGAATAATAAAGCCATCCTTAAACAATTAGAAAAAAGTGTGTTGTTAATGGAGTTTAGTCAACAATACCTCAAAAAATTTTTGACGGATGGCACATTAACGAAAGAGGATTTACTTAATTATTATCAAGGCGAAGATGTAAAAGACAGGTTCAGGTATATAGAAAAAGAAATAGATAGTCTTGGTAAGATTTAATCAATGGAAGTATGCTTGAAGCGTTCAATTCTATATTAAAGGTAAAATCGTTTACAGAGACAACCATACCATTGAAGCTATTACGGGCAAGAAACCTTCCATTGATTATTACCTTCCTGTACAAAGAGTTCAAAGAAAATGAACAGATAGCTATACCCTATCAGAACCTTGTTCAAAAGCTTGGCGATTTTCTGGATGATATTGAATATTCGGATGATGACGATGAAGTAAAATCGGGAAAACTGATTTTGGATTTTGATGAGAAAGCCAAACTGTATATCAATAAGTGGATCGATCTCCACTATCTCAGGAATGTGATGGACGATGCCAATAAGCAGCCTCTGGTGTTACTATCCAAACACGTTGAAAAGGTATTCCAGATATTTGAACTCCTCAAAGAAAAAGAATTTGTAGGCACAGAGTCAAAATTTAAAGACATCTTTCATAAGCTAAGGGATATAGTTGAAAATGCCAATCCTGATAAGGAGCAACGATTGGCTGAACTTGAAAAGCGGAAACAGGCTATTGAGGAGGAGATCAGAAAGATTAAGATTGATGGCTATGTAAGTACCTATGAAGACTACCAGATAAAATCCCGGTACGAAGAAGTAAACAGACTATCCAATGAGTTGATAGGAGATTTTAAAGAAGTAGAAGATAATTTTAAAGAAATAACCCGCAGAATTTACGAACGCCAGCAACAGGCAGATTTATCCAAAGGTAAGTTGATAGCCGAGACATTTGATGCATTATATGAGCTAAGGAGTACGCACCAGGGAAAGAGTTTTTATGCTTTCTGGCAATTTATGCTCGATGATGTTAGCCAGTCTGATTTCCAAAAACTGACCAGAGAGGTGTATCAGGTAATGGAAGACCGGGGTATAGACGTACCTTCTACTTCTCTTAGAAAACTTAAAACATTGTTGCACCTGGCTGCAAGAAAGGTATTGGATAAGAACGGTATTTTAGCCGATAAGCTGAGCAGGGAAATAGTATCGAAAGATCAGTTGGAAAGTAGAAAAACCAGGGAGCTTATTTCAAGAATAAGACAGCTGGCTGTACAAAATTCTGATAAATCCAATGAAGCTCTGAGCTTTCTTGAACTGGATGGAAATCCGCTTATTAATCTCCCATTGGAAAAAAAGCTGGGGGAAAAGCCCGAGATCAATACTTTCTTATTAAAACCGGAGAATGGAGTGTTAAGTCTTAACGACCTTGATGATCTCCATAAAATCTATAATCCTGATTTAATAGATAAAGGGGCACTGTTAAAAAATATCCGTGAACTGCTGGCAGACAGGCCGTCCATATCCTTAAAAGAGGTTGTTGAACAAAAAAGGCTTACAAAGGGATTGGCAGAATTGCTGGCCTATGTTACATTGGTCAATCAGTCAACCAAGTTCTTTGTCAACGAGGCATTGCGGGAAACGATACTGTTTGATCCTGTTGCCGGCAAGTATTTAGAATTACCGCAAATAATATTTTCATCCTAAGCATATGGAATACCAAAACCCTCGTATAGCACCTTATGCCAAAGCAGCTACAAAACTGCTGCAAGGCTCTGTTTTTGAAGACCAGGAGGAATTGTGGGCAGAAACCAACAAATACCGGTCTGAGCTTACCCAATACTTTGAAAAGATAGCGATAGAATTAGTGATAGATAACCGGGATGGATATGCCTACCTTAAACAGATGCCCTTGGATGATCTTGGAACGACAATCGGCCTTATCCGGCGCATACCATTAACCTATGAGCTCACACTCGTTTGTGTGCTGCTTAGGGAATGGTTAATGGAATTTGAGTTGAACGATACAGAAACGGCAAACCTGTATATCACATCTAAAGAATTCAGAGACCGGTTAGAGATGTTTTTCAAAGAAAAAGCAAATGAACTTAAATTTATAAAGGAACTGAACAGGCATTTAGAGAGTTGCGAGAAAATGGGGTTCCTGAAATTAGTCCACAAAGAGCCAACAAATCCGGACGAACATCGCTACGAAGTAAAGCGGATTATCAAGGCAAAAATAACAAATGAAGAGTTAATTAGATTTAAAAAACAACTGGAAGATGAATTTAAGTCTGTTTAGCACAAAACCAAGCGAAGCAGGTTTCAGGTTACATACCTATGAGGTATTGAACTGGGGAACGTTCGACAAACAGGTATGGTCTATCGAACCTGGCGGAGAAACCTCTTTGCTTACCGGGGCCAATGCATCGGGGAAAACGACAATGGTAGATGGATTGTTGACCCTGCTTGTGCCGGAAAAGAGAATGCGTTTTTATAACCAGACCGCAGGATCTAAAGGAGAACGTACGGAAGATAGCTATGTAACCGGAGAGTATGGTGAGACGGAAAATGCAGACACGCAAACAAGGGAGGTTAAGAAATTAAGGGCCGACAAAACCACCGCCCAGTCTATTCTTTTGGCTGTATTCCAGAATGAAACCCAGTATGTTACTTTAGCTCAGGCAAGGTGGTATTCCGGCGGAGACTTGAAACGTGTTTTTATCCTGGCTTATAAAAAACTATCCATAGCCGATGATTTTACGCCGTTTGATAGTGCCGGGGAATGGAAAAAGAGATTGAAACAAAAATACCCCAAGCAAGTTAACAAGGACTTTATACACCTGATGGATAGCCCAATGGAATACGGCAGGCTGATGCGTAAGATTTTTGGTATGCGATCTGAAAAAGCACATACGCTTTTTAGCCAGACCATAGGGTTAAAGGTTTTGGGTAACCTGGATGAGTTTGTACGCTTTCAGATGCTTGAGGAAAGAGATGCCGAAACTGAATTCCAGAAAATAAAATCATATTTTAAAACCTTAAATGATGCCCACCGGGCTATTGAGAAGGCTAATAAGCAAATTGAATTACTCACGCCTATCAGGGATATCAGCATATCGCTCACAAAACAAAAGGCAGATTTAGCCATTCAGGAAAGCCACAAACAAATTCTCCCACATTGGTTTGCCAAAAAACATCAGGCGCTTATCAATGAATATATCGAGATCGAGCAAAGGCGAAAGTTATCATTGGATGAGGAAATCAAAACAAGAAGCCAAACGATTGCTAACCTGGTCAACCAGGAAAGAGAACTTGATATCCAGATCAAAAATGATGAAATAGGGTCGCGGATTAGCGCTTTAGAACAGCAAAACAATAAGCTAAAAGCTGAAAAGGAAGACAGGCAGGGAGAACTTAACAACTACAATAAATTAGCTGAGCTTGTGGGCTTTCAGCAGGATCCGCAATCGGCTGAGTTATTCGAAGAACAAAGAAATTCGGCCATTGAGAAGAAGGAAAGAACAAAAAGTATCCGAGCACAGAACGATGAGACAATAGTAGATTTAAAAATGCAGCAACGTGAACTTCAACAGCAATTTGACGATGTTTCCGATAAACTTAGTGTACTTCGATCGCAAAAAAACAACATAACCGGAGCACCCGCCAGAATAAGAAATGAAATATTGGAGTTTGTGGGTGCATCTGAAACAGATATCCCTTTTGTCGGGGAGCTCATCCGCGTAAGGAGGACCGATGCTTCGGATTGGGAATATGCGATAGAAAAAGTACTGCATAACTTTGCACTTCGGCTAATCGTGCCGGAAGAATATTATCATCAGGTAAATAAATATGTACAGGAGAATGACCTTAGGGGAAGGATTATTTATCATAAATTCCAGCATAAAAAGGTCGCTCCACAAATATTTCAAACTAGGGAAGAAAATGAGCTGATCCACAAAATCGAATTCAGCAATTCGGAATACGCTCTTTGGGTAAGAAATGAAATTGAAACAAAGTTCAACTACCTGTGTATCGACGATATGCAGGAATTTAGTCTGTCTGACAAGGCACTTACCAAACGCGGCCTTACCAAAAACGCATCGAGGCACGAGAAAGACGACAGACCGGAAATAAAAAACAGGCAACAGTATGTTTTAGGTTGGGATAACAAAGAAAAGATCGCTGCCCTTAAAGAAGAAGCCAGCATACTAAACGGCGAATTGTCACAATTAACAAACAAGATCAACTATCAGAAAAATCATCAAAACAGAATAAGAGAGGAAGATGACAACTTGACACGCTTTGTGGAGGTTAAACTTTTTAGGAAAATAGATTGGTGGTCCGTTGCGGCACAAATCAATGCAAATGAAATAAAGATCAAAGAACTGGGAAATACAAATAGCAAAGTAAATACTTTAAAAGCCCAAAGAGATGACATCCTCAAGGAGTTGGGCATTTTAACGAAGAGGGTTGACAACGCTAAAAGTGATTTAAATTCAATAGAACACCAGATTGCCCAACAGCAACAAAAATTAAGAGAGATTTCCGGAGTACTTGAAAATTACGAGGGGCTGAATGTACAGGAAGCTACGACTTTTTTTGAGGTTACCTTCATAAAGGAAAAATCCTTTAGCTTGGGCAATGTAGATGCGATAAGATCCGAAATAAGCAGGAAGATAAACAGTGACATCGAAAAATTAAAAGATAGTATACGACGAGAAGAAAGTACCGCAGAAGGCTTGATGAGAGCCTTTAAAAACCCTGATAGGGCAATTAGCGATAAGTTTGAAGATTGGAATGCCGACACGCACCGGCTTACTGAACGTGCTGAATTTATAGAAGAATATACCGTCCTATTGGATCGGATAGAGAAACAGGAGTTAGCTGGCTACAGGCAACAGTTTAAACAATACCTGAACGATGAAATGATTACAAAAATGTCCGACTTCCAGACTTGGCTTGAAAGGCAGGAAGAAGACATTGAAGAAAATATTGAGATATTGAATAAATCTCTTGAGAAAATAAATTTTAAGAAGACTCCGCCTACATTTATTAAACTACACGTAGAGAAGGGTTATTCCACAAGGGTAAAAGAATTCAAGATTAAACTAAATGACTGGAAACCCAATATCGTAGAATTTGAGCGAACCAAGGATTATGATATTTTAGAAGAAAGTTTTAATAAGATAAAGTTGCTGCTTGATCAGCTTACAAACGAAGAAAATACAAGAAAAGAAGTACTGGATGTCCGCAATTGGCTAAAATTCCGGGCAGTGGAACATTACCGGGAAGATCTGTCAAGAATATTCAGGAGCTACACCGGAACGGCCAAACTATCAGGAGGGGAAGGCGCTCAGCTTACCTATACTATTTTAGGGTCTGCCATTGCCTATCAGTTTGGCATACATAGCGAAGGTATCAACACCAACTCATTTCGTTTTATATGTGTTGATGAAGCATTTAGCAAACAGGATGACGAAAAAGCGCAGTTTCTTATGGAACTATGTAAACAACTCCATTTACAGGTAATGGTGGTTTCTCCGGCGAAAGCCGAGGAGGTTGCCATTGTGGAACCGTACATCGCCCGTGTACATTTTGTTCAGCGGAAAGATAATCGCCACTCCGTAATTTACGATATGCCTATTAAACAATTACGGGAACACCAGGAGCAATATTTACAGGTAACGGAATAACTATGATAACAGTTGAAGAAATAAGAAAAAAAGCTGCGCGAATATATCCGGACATCCTCAGGAGTAGTCTTCTCTGTGTGGAAAGCTTTCCGCTGAATCTACGTTCAGATAAAAAGCTTTCCAAAGATTTTGCCGCGATGAGCAGAGAGATAGCTCATTTGATGTCGGAGGCGAAAGACAGGAAGGGATATGGCTATAACGTTATTTCCGAAAAAGTTAAAACTAGATCGCATGGATTCCAAGATATTCCCCTGTCTATTAGGTTCGATACGTTACAAGATTTTCTGAAATTTATTGGCAAGGTAAAAGAGTACGAAGAATTTGAATGCGCCTGTAATTTGATCAATTCAGAAATACCGGAATTAAAAGAATGGACAGTTAAAAACCCACTAAAGATTGTTCAGAACCAAAACGAATGGGAAAACCTGTTGAAAGTCTGCAAATGGTTTTTACACAATTATCGCCGCGGAGAATTTTACATACGGGAATTACCCATTGATATACATACCAAGTTTATTGAAGCAAATACGGGGGTAATAAAAAGCCTGCTGGAGGTGTTGATACCTGATAGGATAAAACATGACGAGCGCATGTTTGAAAAACGGTTCGGATTAAAATATGCAGAGCCTCGTATTAGAATTCGCTTCCTTGACGAACGGTTATTTGTTGAGGGTAGATTTAAGGATATAAGTATTCCGTTGCATGAATTTGCCGATGCAGATTTCGATTGCAGGCGGATTATTATTACCGAGAATAAAATGAACTTTTTAACACTGCCCGAAATGAAAGATGCCGTAGCAATTTGGGGCGGTGGTTTTGCGGTAAAAAACCTCAAAGACATAGAATGGCTTAAGGGTAAAGCGATTTTATACTGGGGAGATATAGATGCGCAAGGCTTTGAAATATTAGCTCAGTTGCGCAGTTACTACCCTCAAACGATATCAGTTATGATGGATAAGGAAACCTTTAACCGCTTTGCTGTTTACCAAGCACAGGGTACTAAATCAAACATCATTCTGCGGCAATGGCTTACAGATGCCGAACAA
Organism: Pedobacter nanyangensis; assembly: GCF_003313505.1. Classification (GTDB taxonomy): domain Bacteria; phylum Bacteroidota; class Bacteroidia; order Sphingobacteriales; family Sphingobacteriaceae; genus Pedobacter; species Pedobacter nanyangensis. The sequence continues at coordinate 319,530 of NZ_QMHO01000004.1, forward strand.
GAATTGTACAACCTGGTAAGGGAAAAAAGTCTTAGGCTGGAGCAGGAAAAGATACCGCAGCGTTATGTAGATAAGATTTTCTCACAATAATATTCCTTTTATACTTATGAGTATTAAGATATTAAAGAAATAAATAATAATTGGTTTTTTTGACATTTTTCTATCTTTGTATTGATAGTTCTTTCCCAAACTGCTACAAACTCAAACAATCATTGAGGGTGCTTTCAAGGGTACCCTAAGATACATTTGTTTTTTGTCTGTCTAAAAAATAGTGACTTACAATGTTTTTGGTGGCCCCAGCGGGATCACAGACAACAATGTCAAATCATAACAAAACCCTGCAAATCAAATGATTGCAGGGTTTTTGTTTTTAAGGGCTAGAACAAAATAGTCACTAAAACGCACCGAATATGTGCGTCATTAGGGGCGTCGAGCCGAAAAAATAAAAGACTCACCGATTTTGTTATAACGATCTGATATACAGCTAGTATAGAAGTTATACATCTTGTACATCCGGCACTGCATTGCTAATTTTACATCGTCTTTGACATTACTCCGACGACGGTGTAGCACTTATCCGAAAATCGGACAAGTTTGTTAAACCTTAATGTTATCATTATGAGAACAAATCTTAGCGTGCTTTTCTTTCTAAAAAAGCCAAAGAACTACAGACAGGGTAATCCCTGTTTCATCTACCTTAGAATTACAGTGGATAGTGTCCGTTCGGAAATGTCCACTGGCAGAAGCTGCGATCCCGAGTATTGGAATTCCAAATCGGGAAAAGTGGTCGGCAACAGGGAGGAAATAAGAACGATCAATGCATATCTTGAAAAAATGAGGGTCGATATATTCGCAATCTATACGCTGATGACTGTAGAGAATCTGGAAATCACTTCCGAAAGTATCAAATGTCGGTATCTGGGCAAAGAAGAGAAATCCCATACATTGCTTGAGGCCATCAAGGTCCATAACGAAAAGATGGATGCACTGGTAGAAAAGGAAGAATATGCCAAGGGAACCCTTAAACGGTTTGAGGTACTCGAGAGACATATCAAAGATTACCTTAATGTTTCCTACGGTAAAAACGACATCAACGTAAAAAATATAGACCACAGCTTTATAGACGGCTTCGACCATTTCCTTCATGTAAACAAGGAAAATGATACCAATACGGCGAACAAGCACCTAAAAAACCTCAAAAAGATAGTCAGCATCTGTCGAAGGTATAAATGGATAACTACAGATCCATTCTTTGGACATGTGCTGAAGTCAAAACCAGTACATCGTGAATACTTAACTTCCGACGAACTGCAGAAGATCACCAAAAGAAAATTCAGTACCGAAAGACTGTCAAGGGTACGCGACTTCTTCCTGTTCAGTTGCTATACCGGGCTTTCCTATGCAGATGTACAGAAGTTAAGGCCATCAGATATCGGCATCGGTGTCGATGGAGAACGTTGGATATTCGCTTACAGAAAAAAAACAGATACCAGGGCCGCCATTCCACTGTTGCCGATTGCAACTGACATCCTAGACCGTTACCATGACCACCCGTACTGCGCCAACAACGACAGGGCATTACCGATTTCGAGTAACCAGAAAATGAACGAATACCTTATTGAAATCGCTGCGCTATGCGGTATCAATAAAATACTTGGCAACCGTATCGCCAAACGAACCTTCGCCACTACGGTAACCCTGATGAACGGGGTTCCGATAGAAAGCGTTTCAAAGATGCTGGGGCATACCAATATCCGTACTACACAGCTTTATGCCAAAGTGCTAGATGTGAAGGTAAGCAGGGACATGGCTCCGTTAAAGAAAAAATACACTGAGAAAGACGACATATCAGAAGCATCCTAAATAGCAAACGAATAACCCAAATGCCATGTAGACAAAGCTTCTACATGGCATTTATGTTAGAAACTACCGCCAATATCGCAATGTAACTCGCCAAAAGGCAGTAACCCCTTAAATTTTCCACCGTAGAAGCCAAAAAGCGGGAACAGAGGTGGGTTGTGGGTTGGGGTTCCGCAGGCCGAAAAAGAGCGTGGGGCAAACTGGAATTTCAGGATTATCTACCCATTCCAAAACCGTGGCCGTTATCCCTGCTTGTTCCCTTACCGACATTCTTACCCTTGGACAGCCTCTCTTCGATCTGCTGTTGAAGTTTCCTTTCTATTTACTTGGGTATCTTCATCGCCCATTCGGGCAATTTCTCAGCCCTGGCAACAACCACGCCGTTTTTTATGGTCATCAGTGCGGCCACCTTGAAAGGTTCGTTCTGGTCGATGGTACTCTCCAAAAGATCCACGGAATCGAACCCGTCGTAAAATCTGACCAAGTTTTCCAGCCCACCGGTAAAGTTTTTATTCACGTTTTCGGCATCGACAAAGTGTCCTCCAGCCTTCACTCTCATGTTGACCCTGTCGATGGAAGCTTCTATGGATGGAAGACCAATAAATATCATCCTTGTTTCATAGCCTGCATCCCTGAACTGCCGTACGCTTTCCATCACCTGTGCCGTTCTGAAATTGGTCTCAAAGGCGAAATCGCTTCCAGAAGTGATGGCATTTTCCTTTCTCTTGTCGAAAATAATCCCATTGGCCGCCTCGTAAAGCGTACCGCTATCGGTCATCGGATATTGGTGCCTCAATAACGCCATTTCCCTGTCTCCATCGAAAATGTCCGTACTGGGAGGCACAAAGGTTTCGGACAGGGTCGATTTGCCGGCACCATTTGGGCCGCACAAAACATAGAGCTGTAAAGGCCTCATGTTACTCCAATAACTTAATTAAAGTAATCTTGCCAGTTTTGGCATCAACGCTCACAAGCTCTTTCCTATCCCCATACTCATTGATAAAAAGGTCCGGGGAAGTGCAAAGTTCATTCCTGTAGCTGATGAACGAACCTTTTTCAAGGTTAGTCATTTGGGCATCACGCACCTTTTCCTCCAAGACTAGGGATTGCTCCTCTAGGCTCATTTCGTGGAATGGTATAAAAGTGAGGTTTGCCATAAGCTTGTACAATGGATTTTCTGGATTAATGTCCGCCCTCAGTTTTGGCCATTCTTCCAATGGGAGAAATATACCCAGTGGATGGTCTTTGGCATCTACCAGGATGCTCAGTGCCAATGGCTGATGTTCTGCGGTATTCAAATTTACGGAATTTTTCATGCTTTTAAAAATTTGGTTTACAGTTCAATGTCTATAGAAGTAATAGGTAAGCCCTATCGCAAGGCACAACAGAACGATGAGTATGGAGAAAACAATGATTACCCTTTTGGTCAGTCTTGCAAAATGGTGATGGTGCCTTACCCGCACAACCTCGGGCATCGCTGCGACCAGCTGTCTTATCTGTAACATGATCTCTTTCATATTTTCCTGATGGTTGCTTTGAAGGAATGTATCTACACTTTTGCGAACAGCGTGGAGGTCGCTGGTGTAGTCCGGTATCCTGATCTTGGGATATTTCGGAATAATGTTTTCCAGTCTGGACAGCCTTTCGCCATGTGATTTTAGGCTTTCGCGAAATTCACCCAGTTGTTCTTGCTGTGTTTTCATATTTTATGTTTTACATACCAAAGCCATTTGATTGGCCCTGGTCCATTTGTTTCTTTTTCTTTTTACGCCTTAGTTCATCATTAGGTGTCTGTACTGGTGGTTCATATACTGGCTCCAACATGATGTCAAGGAATTTTCCTACCGATGAACCGATTGTGGCCAGCATATCGGAACTGGTCATGAATATTCCTTTTGAAATATCCTGTGCCAATTCATGGAATTGACCATCTTTACCAGGGTTGATTGGCACACCTGCAACCAATGTATCGAGCTGTTTTTTCTGTTCCAATGTCCCGTTCTTTAGGATATTGGAATAGGCCATGGTATCCTTAAGTCCCCGGTCAAATCCGAACTCCTTATCGAAAAGCGTTTCGCCGCACTGTTTGAAAGCTACCCTGTCGAACTGTCCCATTTTTTTGGAATGCTCGACGTTACGTCCCCTGGAACTGTTCATCGGACTTAGCTTGATACTGTTTGTCACATCTTTTCTGCTCGCGATCACCTGTATATGGCGCTGGTCGCCCTGCTTGAGCTCGCCACGTTTTGCCGTTCCATTCTTGACCTCCCTATCATTAAAGGTATAATACCTGTGATGTTCCAGTTTTGCGAACCAGACCAGATCACTGCTGTCCCTAATTCCAGGCCTGTTGAAATTACGGGCATATTCGTCCATTACCTTAACGGCATAGTCCTTTAGCGCTCCAGACATTTTATCTTTTCCATATTTCTCCTCCAGGAATTTGAGTTCCTTCTGACTGGGGCTGATATTGATGAGAAAAAACTTGGCATCGTCCCTGCCCAGCTTTGCAATGTTGCCGTCGATCTTCCTACGCACCTCATAAGGTTCATATTTATCTGCCATATGGTTGAACCAATGTTCGGGCTCTTCCTTTACGTACAATCGGTTCTCTTTTTCCAGATAATTGACCAATTGTCCGCTACCGCCTTTGTTATCTGCCGTTCTGCTATCAGTAATGTTGATGAACATGGTCAGAGAAGTTTGATTTGGCTGAGCGTAGTAGCCAGCAAATGTTCCCTTTCCTTTCTGGAGCCCAGACCGGAAGCATGGTCACGGGCCGCTGCATAACCTTCAAAAATATTGAGGAAAAGTCGCTTCAGTTTTTCCTTGTCGGAAAGTTGGAAGACAATCGATTTGTAGTGGATCTCCAGTTGGTGCAGATATTGGTTTTGCCTATCCATCAATTGGGGAATTATTTCGTTCTGCTTTACAAGCCCGTTGAAACCATGTATCACCTTTTTCTGCGATTCAACCAAACGGTCGACCTCCCGCTTTGTAGGGATGAGCAGATCGTTCTCCTGCGTCTTCACAAATCCAATGTGTTCCCGATGTTGCTTCAACAGTGTGTTTTTCAATATTTCATCATTGATATCCAGTGGATCCTTTCTCGTCCTGTGGAAATAGTCGATCATCTGCAGGAACACCTGCCGCTTTGACCTACCCAGCTTAAGGGAAATCAGGTCCAGTTTTTTACCTTCCACTTCCGAATATTTGATTGATCTTAGAATGTCACTGCTCATAAGTCTGGTATAGATTTTTGGTTCATCAAATAGCTATATATCTATATGTTCTGTTACTCGGCAGTTATATAGCTGTTTATATCGCACCTCCCATAGGGTGCAAAAAATTAGTCCTATCACACTTTAAAGTGGCCGAAGCACCCCTGGAGGGTGCTTCCAACCCCCATGGCGATAGCCTGGGGCGAGAAAGGCAGGGCTTTGCCCAGCCTCCGCTCGCTCCTTTTTTGAAGGAAAAAAGGACAACCGGCATCATGCAAGACCCATATGGTCGGAATTGCAACCCGGAAAGTCCGTGCTGTTAGGGACCGAGCTTGAAACTGACCCTGCTGGCAATGATGGTGCTATAGCTGGGGAGGTAGTCGATGTACCCCTGCCGCACCAATTCTTTGATGCAATTGTGGTAGGTGTTGTAGGAACGGATGGCCGATAGCTTCATCAGTTCGTTCCGACAGACCCTGAAGGGTTGGATACTTCCCTGCATCTGGCAACAGATGACCATGGCGGTAAACAGGCTGATATGGCTGGGCAACAGTTTTCTGTTGGCTCCCGAAATCTTCAGGAAACCCAGGTGTATCTTGGATGTATCGATCATCGTCTATCCTCACTTTCCAACAGTTTTGAAATATCGGCATAGGCATAATAGAGGATACTGCCGACCTTTCTGAACGGCAGGGTGCCGTTGATGCGGAGGTTCTGCAGCGTGCCCGGCGAAATATTGAGCAGGTTTCGTACCTCTGCACTTCTCAGCCATTTCTTCGGTTGGCGTTGCGGTCCGTTTATATTCAATTTTTCCAATTTATCGAACAATTCTTTTTTGAAGCTTTCGAGATCATCTTTTGTAATCAGGTCTAGTGTGGTCATAAATCAATATTTTTTGATGATTGTGCAAATAGCTAATAATTCTATCCGCATAATCTCTACTAGTGACAATTTATTTATGGTTTGGCTTGATATTCAGATCGGCATGGTCATGGGAAATCCAAGGCAGGAGGCATCCGCCCTAATGGTAACAATCTTCGGAGTGTTATTCTAGTGTTCGGAGCGTACCTGTGTGCGCATAAATCGGTGGGGCACCTAAAATATTGTACAAGGTTTTTGGGAGTTGGCTTGGCTGGAGATCTTAAAGGCATGGTGCATTTCCGTTAATGGTTAATAAATACGGAAACAAATTTGAGCCAAAGATTTGGTCAGGCAATGACCATCAGGTTGACATGGTCATGTCTAGAAGGTGGATAGGAGCTTATTTTCTATTTTTTTGGTCGAATCTCGAAAATTTTCATCGACGGATCAATCTCGGTTCCCTTGGATGGTACATCACCGGACTTTTCTACGAAATAATTGCGTGCCGTTTCCACCGGAATATCCTTTTCACCATGCGAAAAATACTTTGCGATGAGCTTGGCATAGGTCGCCCTGAAATCACATCGTAATAGCAATCTGTCAGATGGCAATTTTAGGTTCCTCATCTGCTGAAAGACATCGATTAGCGTGGGCAGGTGTTCGTCCTCGATGCTGATCTTCTGCTTAACTTCATATTGGTTAAGCTGTGCAAGCTGTTGCTTCAGTTTTTCGTTTTCTTCCTTAAGTTGTTGTATGAGCAGTTCCTTTTCGGTAATGACTAGATGCGAGGGGCGGGCGTTCCATTTATCGATGCCCTCGAGAATTTTTTGGAACTGCTGAAGTTTGTCGATATTATCCAGATGTTGTTGACGGTTGCTGTTGAAAGGGTTCTTATTTCTGAAATATCTTATTCTGTCGTACACCAATTGCCATACCTGTCTAAAGAATTCCTCTTCGCTGGCTATATGGTTATCAAGTGTATACCGTAGGTGGTAATTATAATACTCGCCATATTCCCCTTCGTCCAATTGATATATCTTCAATAGAAAATGGCTGTCCGCTGTACGCTTCCAGGGGCCAAAGGCATTTCCGATGTCGTAGGGATGTGGAGAAAAATCGAAGCTCCTGCGTACCTTGAAATAATTGGATTTCATAAAGTTTGGATTTTGTTAACTGTCATCCTTGCAATAAGATATCTACAAAAATACCATTTTTTTGTTTGAGCTTATCGGAAATGGTTCAGGCAACACGGCAAGAGAATTTTCTTTCCATCATTGGGGGATTTTAAATAAAACACCCCCCCATGCTATGAATAGCATATCTTCAAAAAACTTACACCAAAACTATTTAATGAGGTAGTTTATTCCTCAATAAGCCATACACCCACGTACCCGCAATAGCACTTAGCAGGGTTACAACAATTACAGTTGCACCCGTACCAATTTGTGCAAAAAGTGGGCCTGGACAAGCACCTGTGATAGCCCAGCCTAAACCAAAAAGTAATCCGCCAAAAATTTGCCCTTTATTAAATGTTTTTGGATGAAATTCAATTTCTTCACCATAAATAGTATTGATATTGAACTTTTTAATTAACCAGATTGATAACATGCCCACTACAATGGCGCTACCAATAATGCCATACATGTGGAACGATTGTAAACGAAACATTTCTTGAATACGGAACCAGCTAACCACTTCAGATTTTACGAAAACTATACCGAACAATATACCCACAATTAAGTATTTGATGTTGTGGTACCATTTGTGGATTAAATGACTTTCGTTTAAGCAAATGGCATCTAAAGAACGTACTTCAAAATCTGTATTTTCTTGATTTTTCATAACATTAAAGGGCTAAAATGTGAGGTAAAATTAAATTGGCCATGATAAAACCGCCAAGCATAAAACAAATGGTGGCTATCAACGAGGGCCATTGCAGATTGGATAAGCCCATAATGGCGTGTCCGCTAGTGCAACCGCCTGCATAACGTGTACCAAAACCCACTAAAAATCCACCTACCGCCATTAATAGAAAACCTTTTAAGCTAAGTAATGCTGGCCAATTCATGATATCCTGGGGTATTAAATTATCGTAATTGGTAATACCATAACCTGCTAATTCTGTAGCGAGTTTTGGGTTTACAGCGATAGGGTTAGGGTTTGGTAAAAAATGGATCGCGATAGTTCCACCTAACAAAATGCCAAAGACAAAAAATAAGTTCCACGCTTCTTTTTTCCAATCGTATTTAAAAAACGGGATATTGGCTGGTAGGCAAGCGGCACAGATATGTCTTAACGAAGAGCTGATACCAAACGATTTGTTGCCTAATATTAAAAGTGTCGGTACAGTTAACCCAATAAGTGGCCCTGCGATGTACCAAGGCCAAGGTTGTTTTAAAAATTCTATCATAGTTATATTTTTGCTGTTTTACCTCCATTAGCCAACCACTCTTTCATCCCTCCCGAATAGATGAGTACATTATCAAAACCATTCCTTCTTAAAATGGAATAAGCAATGGCCGCACGATCGCCACTTTGACAATGGATTACCACCTGTTTATCCTTATCAATTTTATCTAAGTTATCTTGCAAAGTGCCCACAAAAATAGGTTCTGCACCTTCAATATGGCCATCTTGGTATTCTTTCGAATTGCGTACATCAACAATTTGTACATCTTCCTTACCTAAATAACTTTTAAATGTTTCTAGATCAATTACAGCTGCAGTTTGCAAGTCGATGTTCAAATCTTCAACGCTGGCAATAAAACCATAAATGTTATCCAGTCCAATACGCATTAATTTTCTGGTAATTTCTTCCATTTCATCGGGCTTTGCCACCAATATAAAATGCTCTTGATAGTTTAAGATCCATCCTGCCCAAGTAGCTAAACTATTGTTGTGTTGTATGTTGATGCTTCCAGGCAAAAATCCTTTGGCAAAATCAACTTTGTTGCGGGTATCAATTACTTTAATGTCATCTGCATACGCTTTTTTAAAGGCATCGGTCGATAAGATTTGGTGTTGCGGCACTTCTACCAATAGCGGCCTTTCTACTTTGTTCAGGTGTTTCATCATGGCAAAGTATTTTGGTGGCTCGGGTTGACCTTCCAGTAAATAATCCACAAAACCAGGTTCGTCATTTTGGTACTGGAAAGCCCAGTTTCTTATTTTTTCGTAACCTACGGTTGAACTTGGCACCGCACCTATTGCTTTACCACAAGCAGAACCTGCACCATGCCCTGGCCATACTTGAATAAATGGAGCCAACTCGGCAAATTTTTGTACCGATTGATACATTTGCTTGGCGCCTTTTTCTTGCGTACCTAAAATTCCTGCCGCTTTTTCCAGTAAATCTGGTCGGCCGATATCGCCCACAAAAACAAAATCTCCGGTAAAAATCATCACAGGTTCGCTGGTTGCAGGATGATCGGTAAGTATAAAACTGATGCTTTCTGGCGTATGGCCCGGCGTGTGTAATACTTCTAAAGTCAAATTGCCTACTTTAATGACATCGCCATGTTTTAAGCCCACATGATCAAATTGATATTGCCAATCTGCACCGCCTTCGTCTGATAAATAGAGTTTGGCCCCGGTCACCGCAGCCAACTCCCTAGAACCTGCCAAAAAATCGGCATGGATATGTGTTTCGGCAATGTGGGTAATTTTAAGATTATTCTGTGCGGCAATGTTAAGGTAAATGTCCATGTCACGTTGTGCATCTATAACAATGGCTTCGCCTTTGGCTTGGCAACCTATTAGATAGCTAGCTTGTGCTAAACTTTTATCGTAAACGTGTTGAAAAAACATAAGATTTGATTTTTAAATTGATGTTACAAAGTTGCGACTAATAATGTTGTTGTACAGTTACTTTGGTTACACAACCTTAATTATTTTAAAATGGTTTCTTTAATCAAAATGTAGATGCCCATTACCAACACAAACCAGCCAAATGCGGGCTTTAGTTTTTTGCTATCTATTTTGGTGGATAAGTAACTGCCTATAAAAATTCCCACAATGGCCATTGCCGTAACGGTGAGTAAAAATGACCAATGGATGTGACTTTGCCCGAGCGAAAAGCCGAAGCCCGCCAATGAATTTACAGCAATAATGAGTAACGAAGTACCTATAGCTGTTTTAACGGGCAACTTTAATAAGTTAACCAATGCTGGGATAATCAAAAACCCGCCACCAGCACCAATTAAACCCGTCACTACGCCTACAGCTGCGCCTTGCCACACTACTGAAAAAATGGAAGTGTCATGGTGCTGAAGCTCATCTACACTACCTTTTTTAATCATACTGTATGAAGCAAAAACCATTAGTATTGCAAAAAACACCATTAGTAAAATAGATCTACTCAAATCAAAACTTCCAATGTTTGTTATGTGTTCCGGAATGCTGGGAAGGATGAAATGTCTGGTAAAAAAAACAGCAATGATAGACGGTATCCCAAAAAACAAAGTAGTTTTGAGGTTGATTAATCCCTTTTTTAAATAAGCGAAAGAGCCTACCAAACTGGTAGAACCTACTACAAAAAGTGAATAAGTTGTGGCTAAAACCGTATCTACAGTAAACAGGTAAACCATCACCGGAACAGTTAAAATACTGCCGCCGCCGCCAATCAAGCCAAGCGAAATGCCAATAAGAATTGAAGCCGAATAACCTGTAATTTCCATTTTTAACTTTGAATAGTTCAAAGCTAGCCCAAATGGAAATAGATTACAGTTACTTTAGTTACACAAGTGTGATTTTGTTTCTGCCCAGCTTTACAGTGCCCTGATCTTCCAACTGCTTAAGCAAGCGAGACACCACTACACGTGCCGTACCCAACTCGTTGGCCAATTGCTCGTGCGTAATGGCAATGATTTTATTGTCGGTTAGCGCTGTTTTTTTGTGTAACAGGTTAAGCAAACGTTCATCTACCTTTTTAAAAGCGATGGCATTTACAATTTCTAATAGTTCTTCAAAGCGTTTGTGGTATAAACGGAAAATGTAATCCAGCCACTGCGGATATTCTTTGATAAATAGCGAAACCTTATCAATCGGTAGAAAAAGTATCTCTGCATCTTCCTCTACCTCGGCTTTCACTTTGCTGGTTTCGTTGTGCATGCCACCCAAAAAAGACATGATACAGCTTTCACCCGCTTTAATGTAATACAACAAAATCTCACGTCCATCTTCTTCAGTACGGATTACCTTCATGCTGCCCTTGGTTACGATAGGGATAGCCCTGATATGCGCATTTTCGTTTAAAATCACGCTTCCAGCTTCATAAGTTTTCATGATGCTATTTTCGTATAGCTTGGCTATGAGCGCAGGAGATGATTTTAGCTCCTCAACTTGATCAAGATTTTGCATAGTATAAAAGTATAAAACTACCAGATTGATTTCAAATTGAAATTTTTACGTTCCATATATCTAAAACTCCGACAACACACAAGCAATAAAGTGTTAGAGAGATTTAAATTGTATCTATGTGGTTTCGTCTGAGCAAAAGATGATAAATTATTTAAATTTAAGCATTGTTAAATTCTTGTATTCTCTATAGTTTTTCAACATCATTGAAAGCTATCGGTTTGATGTGAAATGACATATAATTTATGTATGCCCGAAACGATTTTTTTTCACATTGCCAATCTTTAAGACTATATAATTTCTACTATATAGTTTGGTTAACAATTATTTATCGTAATATTGCAATATATAACAAGATTTAGAAATGGGTGTAACAAAAACGGAAATATTTACAGACCAACAAAATAACTTAGCTACATCGTTAAAAGCATTGGCTCATCCTGCTCGTATCGCAATCCTGCAATACATCATCAAGCAGAATGCTTGTATTTGTAATGACTTGGTTGAGGAATTAGGATTGGCACAAGCAACTATTTCACAACATTTGAAAGAATTAAAGAACATTGGTATCATCAAGGGAAATATTGAGGGAACAAGTGTATGTTACTGTATTGATGAAAATGTTTGGCAACAGCTTAAAAAGGAACTCAATACTTTCTTTGTGGATAATATAGGGGTTGATAAATGCTGTTAAGCCTTTTTTTTAATTATATACATCGTAATAAAGCAATATAACAATTAAATAAAAAAACAATGAAACTATCAGACATCAAAGAAATCTTGCCAGCATTAGATAATGTTGAATTTCAATTAGAGAACGGAACATTTGTACCGGAACACTTCCACGTTACAGAAGTAGGTGTTATTACAAAACACTTTATTGATTGTGGCGGAGTAATCCGTAAGGAAAAAGTAGTCAATTTTCAATTATGGAATGCACATGACCTTGAACACCGATTAAAACCGACCAAACTATTAAACATCATCAAACTATCTGAAGAAAAATTGGGCATTGAAGATGCAGAAATTGAAGTAGAATACCAAAGTGACACCATTGGCAAGTACGATTTGGATTTTAACGGAAAAACATTTGTATTGAAGAATAAAACGACGGCTTGTCTGGCTCAGGACGCTTGCGGTATATCTTCCGAAAAAGTCAAGAAAAACTTAGCTGAACTTTATGTAAATAATGCTAACACTTGTACACCAGGTGGCGGATGTTGCTAAAATACAATTATGATGTTTTCAAAAATAATTCATACAGATAATTCGAATACAACAATTTTAGTCCGATTAATTGTTGGAGCTGTTTTTTTATCAGAGGGTATTCAGAAGTTTCTGTTTCCTGCTACTCGTGGAGCCGGTCGGTTTGAAAAAATCGGCTTGCCATCGCCTGAAATTTTGGGGAATTATGTCGGGACATTTGAAATTCTTTGCGGAGTTTGTGTTTTGCTCGGTTTGCTTACACGATTGGCAAGCATTCCGCTTATCATTATTATGCTGGTCGCTATTGTCACTACCAAAGCTGATGTTTTGGCCAATGAGGGCTTTTGGGAAATGCTGCACGGAAGCCGTACCGATTGGACTATGCTTTTAGGAAGCATATTTTTATTGATTAAAGGCAGTGGTTACTGGTCTTTGGATAAGCAATTGATGAATAATGGAAAATAAAATAAGTATAAAAGAAATCATTCGTTTATTCATTAAACTTGGCTTCATTGGTTTTGGCGGACCTGCTGCCCATATTGCAATGATGCAGCGGGAAGTGGTGGTTAAAAGGAAATGGATGAGCGAACAGCACTTTCTGGATTTGCTTGGAGCTACCAATCTTATTCCGGGACCAAACAGTACCGAAATGGCGATACATATAGGTTATGATAAAGGCGGCTGGAAAGGATTACTGGCTGCGGGTTTATGTTTTATTCTCCCTGCGGTTTTCATTACCGGGATATTTGCATTCCTATATCAGCAATATGGACAACTGCCCGAAGTACAACCGTTTATTTATGGCATCAAACCTTCAATCATCGCTATTATTATTGGAGCGGTATTTCCATTGGCAAAGAAATCCGTTAAATCAACATTCTTAGCATGTACAGGAATTGTTGTTTTGGTGCTGGCATTATTCAACATAAACGAGATTTTTTTAATGTTTGGGGCAGGGATATTGGCTGTTGTATTGTTTTATTTTCAACATCGAAAGAAGAATACCCTGCAAAGCATTGCTCCATTTGTATTGCTGCAAATAAGCACCTCAAATTTCTTTTCAGAAACCAATATCCGTTTGTTTTGGATTTTCCTTAAAATCGGAGCTATTCTTTACGGAAGCGGTTATGTTCTTTTCGCTTTTTTAGATACTGAATTAGTAGCGAAGGGTTTACTCAGCCGGCAGGAATTAATGGATGCCATTGCAGTTGGTCAGTTCACGCCAGGTCCGGTTTTTTCGTCCGTAACATTTATCGGTTATCAAATCAATGGAACTTCGGGAGCCATACTATCCACCATTGCCATTTTTCTTCCTTCATTTGTTTTTGTAGCCTTGCTCAATCCAATAATGAAAAGGATGCGTCAATCTAAAGGACTTTCAGCTTTTCTTGACGCTGTAAATGTAGCGTCAGTAGCGATTATAGCGGCTGTTTGTTTCTCAATGGGAAAAGAAACTATTACCGACTGGCGAACCATAATGATTGCACTGATCAGTGCATTTATTGTATTCAAATTCAAAAAAATCAACAGTGCATTTATCGTTTTAGGCGGTGCATTGTTAGGTTATCTATTATACCAATTATAAAACAAAATAAAATGTACCAAACGTTATCCAAAACAATCGAGCAATTACAACTACAAAACATTAGTGAAGAACGTAAAGCAACATTACAACCATTGATAGATTTTGTACAACAGAAAACAACCAGCAAAGAGCAAATAAATATCAATTTCATTTGTACACATAATTCCCGTAGAAGCCATTTGTCACAGATTTGGGCACAAGTAGCAGCAACACATTTTAACTTACCAAATGTAAATTGTTATTCGGGGGGTACCGAAGAAACGGCATTATTCCCGAAGGTAGCGGAAACATTGACCAATCAAGGATTTAGCATTTTCAAAATTGCAGATACTAATAATCCTGTATATGCTATAAAATACAGCGATAACGCTTTGCCTGTAATTGGTTTTTCTAAAAAATACGATAGTCCTTTCAATCCTGTATCTGCGTTTGCAGCTATTATGACCTGTTCGCAGGCAGACGGCGGATGTCCTTTTATTGCAGGAGCAGAAAAACGAATACCTATCACATTTGAAGACCCTAAAATTTCGGACAATACGCCGGAACAATCTAAGACATATGCCGAAAGAAGTTTGCAGATAGCAACAGAAATGTTTTACGTCTTTTCACAAATAAGCCAATAACCGATGCAACCAAAACTAAAATTTCTTGACCGTTACCTAACCTTATGGATATTCCTTGCAATGGCAGCAGGTATAGGATTGGGATATTTCTTCCCGAATATTTCAAATGTTACCAATGCCTTATCAGTAGGCACTACCAACATTCCATTGGCAATGGGATTGATATTGATGATGTACCCGCCATTGGCAAAAGTTGATTATACATTATTACCTAAAGCCTTTAAGGACAAAAAAGTTATCGGCATATCTTTATTGCTCAATTGGGTAATCGGTACAGTATTGATGTTTGGATTGGCAGTTTTGTTTTTACGGAACGAACCCGATTACATGACAGGCTTAATACTGATAGGCTTGGCAAGATGTATAGCAATGGTAATTGTTTGGAGCGACTTAGCAAAAGCAAACAGAGAATACACAGCTATGTTAGTGGCATTAAACAGCATCTTCCAAATAGTGAGTTATAGCTTCTTGGTTTGGTTGTTCATCAACGTGTTACCAAGCAAGTTAGGATTAGCCAATTTCAATGTAAGCGTGTCTATGAGAGATGTTACCGAAAGCGTGTTGATATATTTAGGTATTCCTTTCTTAGCAGGTTTCCTTAGCCGTTATTTCCTTATCAAATCAAAAGGCATCGAATGGTATAACAGGAAATTTGTACCTGCAATATCACCTATTACATTGTATGCTTTATTGTTTACCATCGTATTGATGTTCAGTTTGAAAGGCGACAAAATAGTAGAGTTGCCAATGGATGTGGTAAAAGTAGCCGTTCCCTTAATCATCTATTTTGTACTCATGTTTTTCGTGAGCTTCTTTATCAATAAATCCTTAAAAGTCCCTTACGACAAAAATGCTTCCATAGCATTTACAGCAACAGGAAACAACTTTGAGTTGGCAATAGCAGTAGCCATATCAATATTCGGTATTCATTCGCCTCAAGCATTTGTAGGTGTTATTGGTCCACTTGTGGAAGTGCCGGTACTTATATTATTGGTAAGAGCGAGTTTATGGTTGAAGAAAAAGTATTATAGTTAAATGTATGTTTAGGGATCTCGCAAGAATAAATTGGTGAATTAATTGTTCAAAATGAAATTGATATAATACTTTTGCTATTACAAAAGGAAATGGTGTTCTTCCTTTGTGTATTTCGGTAAATGTAGCCAACCCATTCCGTTCCAAACTGTCCACTCCATCTGATCGTTTTTGTTTTTCATCCCGACTGCGTTCGTCCTCCACCACTTACATTTTCCGATTCCGGTACCATCGACGACCAAGCTTCCGCACCAGCCTTTTGCGTAGCAAAAGCACAGAAACGCTCCCCAGATACCGCTAAATAACCCTATGTAAATCTAGGTCAGCAAGCCACATAGAAACTTCGCGAAAAAACCGATTATAAAGCGACCAGATTCGTTAAAACGTATCGTCCGGCACATTATATCCTCCATGTATGTTGTTTTGGGATAAAACTGGTTGTAAGGATTATTCCTGCAATCTATAGTCAGGAGTTTGTTGAGACTAAATGATAGCCCACAATCAATCGTACAAATTAAAGCCAGCCCTCTCTAATACACCTCGCACCCAATTCCACTAAATTTTTACAGTTGGACTTGAAAAGAATCTTTTTTCGGTGGCTGTCTACTGTATACCTAGAGATATGAAGCGTATCGGCTATTTCCCTTGAACTTCTTCCCTCTATGATGAGCCTTAGCACTTCTTTCTCCCGCTTACTAAAAATTTCCTTTGAAAGCAACAACAATGTCTGTCCAACATCAACATTGCAATAGGAAGGCTCACCATCTAGGCCCAAAAAAGATAGTCCCGATGGTCTGTTGTCCGTTTTCAGGTGTGTAATATCCGTATGTACGCCCATCACACGTATGACAGCACCATCTTCGGTACTTTGTATCGTGATAACCTGTTGCAAGATCCATTTATAGGAACCGTCTTTGCACCTTAATCTATAATCGTAGCTCACCTTGTATTTAAGTGTTTTTTCGGCTGGGAGAATGTTGAAAAAATCAGTGACTTTCTGTTCATGGAGAATGAAACGCCCCTTGTCCTCCGGATGGATACAATCAAAAATATATTCGATCGAAAATTCTTCCTTTCCGATGCCCAAAGTCTTTGTGACGCCATCACTTATAAATTCCATTTCCACCTGGGCAATATTAGCGATGTAATAGTAAAACTCCCCAGGCTGGAAAATATCCAGCATCTTCTTATAAATTTCAAGTTCAAACGAGGCAGCTAGGTCACCATTATGGTTTCTGGCGATCTGATGCCATGTCTTCTTCATCTGGTCAAACTTAATCAGGGACATAGGTAGGATTATCTAAAATTTAATACACTGATATTGATGGAACACATGTTCAAATTTAACAATCCGTTTCAAAAATCCCTATTAATAGGTATTTTATGGTATGCCTGCATACGGTAGCTTTGTTGGGTTGTGTTTTATAATGTAAATAACTCAAACATGGGAACTTCAAAAACAATCAGACATCTATTAACAGTGATACTCCTTACCACCTCTTTCGGTATCATTTTAACCTCATGTAAAAAGAAGGGGAATAATGACGATATGGATGATAACAGCCCGTTTACCACTAAACCAGAAGCCATTGCCGCTGAAGATAGCGGAAGTGGGGGCGTGTACAAAGGTGTGTTGGTAGGCTCTACTGGTTATGTGAAAATTATCTTACAAGGTGGGCAAAAATCTGTTACCGTAACTATGGATGGTACAACTAAATCGCTTACCGAAGTATCGTTTGCTCCTACAAATTGGACTTCTGGACAGCCCATAACACGGGCGGTATTTGCCAAAGATAATTGGCAGGTTGTATTTTCGGTAGCAGCAAATGGTGGCAATCCAGTAATAGAAGTAGACATACCCGGGCATAGCAATATCACTGTGGCTGTGTTAAAAGAAACCTCAACTTCCGTAGTAAAAAGCTATGAAGGCACGGTAACCTATCAGGGTACATCGGCCAACAGCGTATTTAATTTCGTGGTCAAAGGGAACAGCTTTTCTGGTTTGGTTCGCATACCTGGAGAAACGGCAACCTATACCATGCAAGGGAGCTTACAGAACGGAACTACTTTGCAAGGCACAGTAAATGGTGCTACTGTAAACGGAACCATACAAGGAGACAATGCTACGGGTAATATCATTACGCCAAATACTTCGGCGCCGTGGACAGCAAAAAGAACACTTTAAAAACTATAATGCAATGAAATTAAATCAATATCATGAAAACATTTGTAATAAAAACGGCTCTTAAATTATCGGTTATTTATTTGCTCTTTGTTGCGCTTAATTCTGGTTTAGCTTATGCGCAACAAAATGAAAAATGGCTCTATTTGGCAAGCGATAAGCCCATCAAGTATAAATTTGTTAAGGTAAAGGAAGAAGCCGGACGTGTCTATTTTCAGATGCAGGTGAAGTATGATAAAACGGCTCCTACCTATTGCGAAAGATGTTTGGGCTATACCATCTACATTTCCAGGTCAACGGGTAATCCAGATGATAGCTACAGACTACATTATCAGTTCTATCAGTCTGATAATACGGTTACGATACCTCACGTATTTAGTGTTTCAAAATCAAATGATGATGGACGTTGGCTGTCTTATTGGGACGATAACTCGAAAATGCCGATGGTAAAAAACAAGGTAGGTGGCGAGCCAGAGCAGCTAAGGTTCGCGACTTGGTGTGTAGATAATTTTAAAAATGATGGCGTAGAGGAATTTAATCGTTGTAAAAGAGATTTTCAGGGAGTGGCACCAGTGGAGTTAAGATAGTAACTGATGAGAATTGTTTTTTTGCTTCTGTTTTTGTTTGTAAATAAGGTAGTCTTGGGGCAAAACTTATTAGCAGGAAATTATACTTCTACTGATGGTAGGTACACGGTAATTGTTGAGCACAATGGTAGTACCATAAAAATAACCGAGCCAAATAAGGAAAACCTGTATAAAAGTTCGGGGGGAGCAATTTATCGTCATACAGAGCCAAAATATGCTGCTTATTATATTAAGGTAGCTGCCAACAATAAATATTATTCTGGCAAAAATGGAGGACAGGAATATTTATTTACTTATTCGGGTGGCAATACCTCGCCCTCCGAAGTGCTGCCCTCAGGAGCAGATAATTGCCCTTTGTATGATAAGTATGCCGCTATGATTAAGAAAGATCCAAATAACACACAAGGTTGGGCATTTTGTGCTGCCGCAGCTCTGGCATATTGCACTTATAATGTAAATGAACGAAAAGAGATGCTAACGCCAATTATACAGGCCTTAAAATCGATTTTGGAACAACCAGAAAAATGCCCTTGTGAAGATGTAATACCTGCCACAGTTTGGAAATCAGTTAAAATAGATTAGCATTTAAAATTAGGTTATGGTTAGTAAGTTTAAATTCTGCCTATTGCTTGTTACTTTTTTTATAGGTGCACAGCGTTCGCTGGGGCAGGGCATTAAGCTAGAAAACGTAGTAAATGAACAATTTGGTACGCTATTAGAATCTTTATTAAAAGATGGTAAGATAGATGAAGTAAGTGCCAAAACATATCTGGAAACGGTGTTTGGTTATGATGAAGCTGTAAGCAATTACCTGAAAACCGTAAATCTAAGTCAGCAGTTAAAGGGTTTGGGACAGGGAAAAATGTCTTTCGATAGTTATATTACAAGTTTAAACAGCAGTTTGATTTCATTTATACCGCAAGAAAAGCAGCAGGCCTATGCCTCTTATATGCAAACCCACTATATGATGGAGGGCGCAATGAACGAAATTAAAAGTGGGAAAATTGGCACCAATACGGTAGAACTGGCTTCGGGAATAATACAGGGGCTAAAAGAAAGCAAAGAACTCAAGCTTAAAAATGAGGCCATTGCCAAAAAACTGGAAGTAATTACGCCTACCTTAGCTAAATTAAACTCATCAACTGCCGAATATAAAAAACTAAACATAGTTGATGAAGTGGAGAGTGAAAAAAATTGGCACACAAATACAAATCCTGTCATGAGGGATAAGCCTGAATATCCGACCACCCAGTTTACTACAAATTATATGACCCTGCAAAATGGCTATTTATTGCTAACTACCCAAAATTATGTTGGTGCTGTTTTTAATTGGGATAAGGATACCAGATTTGAACCACAAAGGATTTACAGAAATATGGAGAAATTCGATTTCTCAAAAGACTTTGTCATGAGCTTTCATCTTCAAATGGATAAAAGGTTGATGCAAACATTTGAAATAGAAATAGGCAAAGGCTATCGCGTAAGTATAGCCCGGACAAATGGTTTTGTTTCAATAGTTACCCCAGCCGATTATAAAGTGACTGAAAAATATGGGAACTTAGCTACTCATAACGATGTAAAAAGGAAAAGCACTGTAGTAGATAGGGACAGATTTATTATACTAAATCAAAGCAATTACCCCGGATTACAGTTGATGATCAGGGAGAAGAAAAATCCAGATGTAAATTTTGATGGTGTACTTAAGCTTACCATTTCGAAAAAAGGAAATGTTTTTACCTGCAAATTAAATGATCTGCCGGGAGATTTAACTTCTACAGTCAATTACTTTCCCGACAAATATTATTTAGGAGCGGTGCTAAAGGAAACTAGTAAAAAAGCAGTGGTGCTAATCCATAAGCTGGAACTAGAACATTTGTAGTCAAAAGAATCATCGTAAAAGGATACTTTCTTTTGCATGCTATAAGAATGTCCACTTTATAATGGACGAACAATTTCGTGGTGAAAGCTAAACAGATACTTAGTATATTCGATCATTCCTTTGCCCTAAATTTTCAAATAACATGTTTAAAATGGACTTAGAATTTTAATATACTGACTAGCAATAATAAATTAATACATAAAATCTTAACTTGTAAATAAACCAATCTGTACAAGGACAGCTAGAAGTTCTTTTAGTAAAATCTTTAAGTAGTGCTATTTTTTCATACTTTAACAACGTTAGATTTTAATTTCTTAAGAGCGATAAAGTAAAAACTAAATCTGTCATGTTAGAGGTGTGGTTAACTATCCAACTGTAGGTAAGTCCTTTCTTGATATCAATGATTTGATGAAGTTCTAGTGTTTTGCCCAAAGTAGTTGTATCCTTCCGCCCGTTGGTCAAAGCTTTGCTAAGTCTTGGTTTGTATGTCTGCTCACTATCGCTACCCTTATCCTTTTTACAGGATACAGAAAATACAGTCAGAATGTTAATGGAAAAGATGGTAAGGTGGGTGGTAAAGTTTTTTTCATTTCTTACATTTGGGCAGTTTACAGGATTACCTCCAATCCACGAAAGTTCGAACCTATAATACCAAAGGTAGATCTTCTGACTTACTCCCCGTTTTCCAGCCCCATTATTAGTTTTTTTAAGTGGAATGATTGAAAAACAGTTTAATAGAGCTTACAACTGCGGGACAGTTACGGATTTCAACCATTATTACGTTTTAATCTTAAGCCGTCGTCAGGGGAAGAATAATCAAGGATAAAGCTAAGCAATAAGCTCGTAAAAATAAAATGTGATCCAGAAGGGCTTGGTATTAATCTTTTTGTTTTGATCATAAAATACCTATATTTACATCATAGTATTTGCAGCTAGAATGTATTTAAAAGGTGCGTAATTCGGGGAGTCGGATTTCAAAACCTATCTAGATATTGTTTAATCGCTGGGATTTACACAAGGTGCAAATCCCAGCGGGATCACAAAAAAGCAACTTCAAAAGAGTTGCTTTTTTTGTTTTTTATCCCCATCGGTGATTAGCTTTACACCGCCAAAAATGAGGACCAAACTCCATACTTAATCATCCATCCGTTAGTTATGAAAACATACAAAGAAAATTACCTACTGATTAGTTTTATCGTTGGCTTTTTCGTGTGGTTATCTGCCACCGTATTATTTAGGCTTGCAGGCCACTATTTTTTTATGGTCGACAATGCATTAGTTATGGCTATTTTGTACATCATCCTCATACCAGCTTTAGGTGTCATATCAACCTCGGTTTTTAATAAATTTGAGTTAGGCAACCTCGAAAGCATCAAATCTGCGGCCATTATGGTTTTACCAGGCATGATACTGGACACGGTATGCATACAATTTTTTGAAAATTTGTTCCCCAACATGCCTGAGGTTTATAGTAAAACTTTTGCTTCATGGCTCATGTTTGCTTACGCCATTGTTTTAATTTTTGGCCTTTTGAGAAAAAACCAAGCGCAAAAGAAATAGCGCTCGGAAGAGCGTACCACAAGAAAAGCTTTGAATATATTTCCTATTTTTGAGTTGATCAATCACATAGGGCTATCCACACAAAACCATAGCATGTTATACTTCACCAGTATTGCAATTTCATTATACCTGCTTGTATTACTTGCAGTTAAGCCCAACAAAACAATGGCCGATAAATTATTGATGATTTGGCAGCTGTTGGCAACGCTTCATCTAGCCAGTTTATATTTACAGGTTTCAGAGAATTACCATCGCTTCCCCTATTTAATAGGCTGGGGAGATTTGTTGGCATTTGTGCATGGGCCTTTTCTATACCTCTACATCTTTTACCTTACCCAACCTAAGCAATTCAGCAAGAAACAGTTCTTTCATTTTTTGCCAATTGCTTTTGCTTATCTTTCATGGTTGTCTTTTCTCCTGAAAGATCCAACACAAAAATTATTGATTTACCACCAAGGCTTTTCTTCTTCCTACTATCAAACCATTGGGATCATCACCAATATTTGCATCATCGTTTCGGGAATTGTTTACGTATTTATGGCTATTGTCCTGCTCCACCGATACAAGAAGAACATACGGGAAGAGTTTTCAAATACGGATAAAATCAGCTTGAACTGGTTACGTTACCTCATTGCCGGCATTGCTGGAATTTGGTTGTTTGTTATTTTCTATCCAACTACAGAAAGTATTTACTTAAGTGCTTCGCTATACATTTGTTTCATTGGCTTTTTTGGTGTGCGCCAACAGCAAATATTCAAACCTAGCATTACAAGCGCCCCACTAAGGTCGCACCACTCCCATGCTCCACATTCCATTGAAGTAGAAGCATTGCCCAACAAAACAAAATACGATTGGTCTTCACTTACAGAAGAGGATATAGAACGTATTTTTATACAGTTAAATGAAGTGATGGTGCAAGAAAAGCTGTACAAAAATGCGGAACTAACGTTGAGCAAACTAGCCGAAATCCTACAACTAAAGGATGCTGCGCTTTCGCAGGTGATCAATTCCAAATTTGGCAAGAGTTTTTACGACTATGTTAATTCGCTGAGGGTAGATGAGTGTATAAAAATGATTGGCGATGAAAAGAACCAAAACTATACGCTACTCTCAATAGCTTATGATTGTGGTTTCAATTCCAAATCGTCCTTCAACCGCAATTTCCGAAAATTCACAGGCAAATCTCCTTCAGATTTCTTTAGAAAACCTACTGAAATGCTGGGCCACAAGGTATCATAAGCACATTGTTGCCTCCATTAGCAAATCTTTATCAAGGTTAAAAAAAACACACATCACACTTACAAACAACAACTTAGCACAGCAACATCAATTAAGTACGCATCATGGGAAGCTATTAAAAGGTGCCACGAAGCCTCGTGGGGCGATTATCATTTCTCAGAATTTCACCTTTGCCAATAAAACTCTGAAATTTTAAATCGATAATCATGAAAACAAAACTTTTTTTATTCTCTGCGCTAGTTTCTACAATGATGTTCACACTGGTATCCTGCAAAAAAGACAAGGCTGACGATCCCACTAAAGTTTATCCAAAAAACGTAAGCATCGAATACAAGTGTACGGTAGCTTCGGGAACGCCCAGTGGTTTAAGTATTATTTACAGCAATGAGAGTGGCGGAAGCAGTACGCTCACTAACGTAGTTTTGCCTTTTAGCAAAAAAATTAACCGTACCGTAAATGCCAATGACGATGTTACCATGGGCTTTACGGGTGTTGGCCCTGGGGGAGTAAAGGGAGAAATTTACGTTGATGGAAAATTGGTAGATTCGAAAACGGCCTCATCCAATTCGTCATCTAATTCCTTTACCGAAACCGTTTTATATGTGTGGCAATAGGTTAAACAAATCTCAACCGTGCTTGAAAATGGTATGATTGATATTCCTGCTAAACGGTCTCACGCAAAGTCTCAACGAAAGTTGGGGCTTTTGCACTTTAGCTGCTTTCCAGGAGCAACAACACTACTGTCCCAACATATCCACCAGTTCGTCTTTGGATAAACTTTGGAAAAAAGCCGCATCTGTCCTGATCACATCTTGCGCCAATTGCCTTTTCTTGTTTTGTAGCTTCATGATCTTTTCTTCCACAGTGTTGGAACAAATCAGTCGTACGGCTACCACATGCTTGTCTTGTCCAATACGATACACCCTGTCGATGGCCTGGTTTTCTGCAGCGGGGTTCCACCAAGGATCAACCAGGTAAACATAATCGGCCTCGGTAAGGTTTAGCCCCACCCCACCTGCTTTTAAACTGATCAGAAATACGCGGACGTCATCGTTGGTTTGAAAGTTATGGACTCTGGCCCCTCTATCTTTGGTTTGCCCGGTCAAATATTCAAAGGAAATAATCCTATTTTCCAGCTCGGCCTTCACCAAATCAAGCATGCCCACAAATTGAGAGAACACCAATATCTTATGTGCTTTCGATTTGTTTTCAATCTGTTCGGTCAACACTTCAATTTTTACCGCATTAGCACCCGAATGCCCCTGTTTGAGCAGCACTGGCGAATTGCAAATTTGCCTTAATTTGGTTAACCCGGTAAGCACGTGCATACTGTTTTTAAGTATTTCATCTTCATTGGTTGCCGAGATAAACTCCCGCAATTCCCGCTCGTAAGTGTCATAAATCCTACGTTGCTCGGCATTCATTTCGCAATAAATGGTCATTTCAGTTTTCTCGGGCAGTTCCTTGGCAACCTGTTTTTTCGTTCTACGCAGGATAAAGGGTTTGATTTTCCGCTGAAGCTCAAAGGCCCGCTTGCTGTACTCGAACCGATCTATAGGAATGGCATATATATCCTTAAAGTACTGCTTACTTCCCAGTAAACCAGGGCAGGCAAAGGAAAGTTGCCCATACAAATCGAAGGTATTGTTTTCAATAGGTGTTCCAGTAAGCACGATCCTATTCCTCGACTGCAATAAGCGGGCAGCTTTATATCGTTCTGAGTTGGGATTTTTAATGGCCTGTGATTCATCCAGGAACACATAATTGAAACGGAAATCTTTCAGGAAACGAATGTCGGACAACAACATGCCATAGGTGGTAAGCACTACTTCGTGGACTTGCAAGCCCTCATTACTTTTTTGTCTATCAGCACCATAGTGCGTCCAAACACTAATAGAGGGTGCAAATTTGGTCAGTTCTTGCTGCCAGTTGAACAGCAAGGAGGTTGGCACTACAATTAAATTGGTCGTATGCCCATGTTTCTCCCTTTGGGAAAGGATAAATGCGATGATCTGTAGTGTTTTTCCCAAGCCCATATCATCGGCTAAACAGCCACCAAAATTATAGTTGTCCAAAAAGTTGAGCCAGTTAAGACCTTCCTTTTGGTAATCTCGTAATTGGGCTTTCAAGGTTGAGGGCACTGCTACCGCAGGGATATTGCCAGCCCTCGAGAATTGGGCGGTGTAGTTTTTGATTTCGTTCTGAACCTCTGCACTCAATTCTGCCTTCTCAAACAAATCGGCCACTTCCGTAAAATTGATTTTCGGGATGTTGATCAGTTCATCGGCGATATCGCCAGCTTGAAAAAAGCGTGCAATTCTATCCATCCATTCCAAGGGTAAAACGCCCTGGGTACCATCATCTAGTTGGACAAATCTAGTTTTATTGCGAATGGCCCGATGAACCTGCTTTAAGCTGGCCTTTTTTTTCCCAAACCCCACCTTTAGTTCGGCGTTAAACCAATCTATGCCGCTCAGTACTTCGATGCTGATTTTGGCGCTATGGGGATTGAGCTTATTGTTTTTGATTTCGTTAAAACCAAGTATGGTAATCCCATGGTTTCGCCATCTTTCAAAGGCACCCAAAAACCAATCTTCATCTAAGAATTTGTCTTTATGGAGATAAAAATACTGGGGCCCTTCTATTTGCTCGGCAAATTCGGGATGCTGGTCCATAACTATACCCGTAAAGCGGGTTTCGGCCTCCTGATCTCGGGCCACTTTAAATTCGTTACCGTTCTGATCGGTATCAAAAAGCTGCTTTTTAGAATATACGGGCACCTCTACCGAGCCGTATTTGACAACAGGTGTGATGGCCACAAAACTATCTTCCTGTTGTAGGTAAATGATGTATTCCCTCAAAAACTCCTTTTCAGCCAGTTGCGCAGGTGTAGCCTCACGAATATAGCTATAGTTGATTTGTACCAAATGCTCCAACGGCGCCAATACTGTCTGCACAAATTCTTCATATTTAGACGAATGGATAATCAATATCTCGTTATTGGCCTTAAAAAACTTGATGACCCGCAGCAAATCCGGATGCTGTACCAAATGGAAAGTTTGCCGATGGTGAATGAAATACTCGTGCCTAAGTGCCATATTGCTCAGCGGAAGCCGCATATCATTAAATAACAGCTCGGCAGTTATTTCGTAGAAGGGTTCTTTTTTAAATACAGTAAGTTGTAGTTCTGCCTTAAGCAGGGTAAGTTCTACAGGAAGCAACGATTTTGGAGAGATGCTTTCGGAAAGGCCCTTATCATGGTAGTAAACTTCTAAATCTAAAGGATTTTCTACGATACGTTTCAGGGCCTCCAGCTCAGCTTCGCCATCTTCTTCCAGATATTTTTGCTGGAAGCTGAGCAAAGCGGCATAAAACTTGATTTGGTTGGGTTCGGTAGCTTTCCAAACCAATTGCATAGGAGCTATTTCATTGATTGGGGCTTTTATTTTACCAGCTTGTGTAATGGCCGCTTCCATGAGCAAAAAATTAAGCTGGTTGTAAAAACGATGTTTACTGATCACCAGTATTTGCCGCTTATCGGTAGTTTGGGCGGCCATTTTTTTAAGTGCCGATGGTTGCTGTGGAGCAAGTGTTTTTTGAAGGGCTTGTGCGTTTATTTTAAGCATGCCCTTTAGTTTATTTTCTACCTGTAACCTGCCTTCCTGATAGTTCAACTGGAAATAGGAATCTAAATTGGGTTCAGTATCTAAACCGTATTCCCTTGCTGATGCCCGTAATATTTGGTCCCTTAAGGCCTGATCAAAAAATATGCGGAGATTTCTGGTTTCCAAAATAGCGTAGATAACCTGGGCCTGATGTTCACATAACTTTTGGGAAAGGTGCCCACAGGAACAGGAGGACCTTAAGGTGTCTCCCAACTGACTTACGGCAACTTTTGGAAAATTTACGACGCCTTTTTTGATAAATACACCGCTGTTAAGTTCAATGGCAATGGGATAGATATCCTGAAAATCTTTTCGCTCCACAAGCTCGCCATTTTGGGTGTGTTTAAGCAAATCGATAGCAGAAAGGCTATTGATATGGGTTTGAGGAAGGACTATTTCGTTGGGCAATGCTGTCATCTGGGACTATGCCTTTTGGCATCCCATAAAAGTACATCTTTTTTGAAAAAGTGATCTTTTGCAACATGATTTTTAGCTCCAACGATTTTATAAAATTCTGCAAAGCCATGCAACGTTGGTATTGACACAAAAAAAAGCACGTCCATGAAGAGGTGCCCTTTCGTTTCCATTTGCTACTTTTTATTTGGCAAGTTCCAGTTTAGCCAATACTTCTTTCTTTTCATTATCAAGCAAGAGGCTGCTGTTTTCTATCCTGTAACTCCTTACCTGTTTCAACGCGGCAAAAAAATCACCCTCTATTTTAAGGTTGGGGCAGGCCATCATGGTAGCGGCGCCTTCTGATAGCGTTATACCATTGGCATCCTTTAATTGATAGCTGCCCGAAAAGCTGTTACAGCCACCGTTTCCAACAAGTTTATTGCCTTCTTTTTGAAAAACCATTTGGGGTTCTTTTTTAAAGGCCGTGTCAAGCACAATGGCTTTGCCGTTAAGCTCCTTCAGTTTCCATTCCTTGTCAAAAAGGTCTACCACAATTGCCGACTGCCCTTGCTGGGCCGCTGTAGCGGTAGTGTCGGTGGCTTTTTCATCTGTTTTGGTGGCACTACACGCTGCCAGGGCAATGCCCATGGTAATGATCAAAATGCTTTTTTTCATGACTTTTGATTTTGGTTATCTATACAAGTTCGCATTTATTTGAAAGATTTTCAATATTTTGGTGGTAGCTCTTTCGTTATTTTACGTAAAAATTCTCCCAAGAGAAACAACTTCAAATTTGTTGCAGCAATCTTTCATCCGCTGAGGAAACTTTCCTACGGCTTACGGAAGGCTATTATCATCGGATATAAAACCTCCGTAAATATGCAGGAAATGGTTCTTACCTGTGGTTGGGTTACTATCATTCCACATTTAGTTCCTTAGAACACCAACCACAAGTAAATCAATAACGGCATTGTTGTATCGCATGCCCCTTAACTGATTGGTGATAACACCAACCAGAGGTAAAATTGGTCTTTTCAGGGGGCAACTTGGCCCGGCGGAAGGGGATCACTTTGCTGTGGCAGAGGGACCATTTTCATATGGCGAACGGGGGTCACTTTGGTGTGTTTTATCCAGCTATACTCTATTTTGTCAAGCTGTTGTTACTTTCTATTTGGGAAGGTTCCTATACTCTCAAATTGTTATTTGACAGGAACAAAACTCACCGGATAATCTTTACAATTCAATTGTTATGGACTCCATGGGTATTCCTTTGCCACCTGCCATAATTTTCTCGATATTTCCATTGTTCAAAAATAAATCCACAATGATTAAGCTTTCTGATGGTGGCTGCATAAATCTGCCTTGCTGGATAAAAAATTGTTCCTTTTTAATTTTCATCACATCAAACAAATACGATGCAAGTGGTCCTGCTGCCATTCCTGTTCCTGCCTCTTCTTCAATGCCATATCTCGGGGCAAACATTCGTGTAGTCGCATCGTATTTTTCGTTGCTTTTCCCTTCCGAAAAAACATAATATCCGATTAAGTCCAACTCATCACTGATCTGAGTTATCAAATCGAAATTTGGAATAATTTGCTTCAATGTGTCATCACTCGAAACAGGAATGATCGCAAATGAGTTTCCTGTATTGACCACCGTAATCGGCGCATGAGGCAGCATATCATCCTCCTTTAAGCCCAATGAGTTTAATATTCGTGCGCTGCTGTTCTCCGCATCACTGTATACAGGGGGCTTTTGCTCCATAAATGCTAAATCATCTTTGATGCGTATTTCCCTGGTGCCGTCTATGGTTTCTTTGGAAGAAACTTCTGCATGAATCAACCCAGCCTGAGCCAGGTAAGAAAAGGTGGCAATCGTGGCGTGTCCGCAATGCGCAATTTGCCGTGTCGGCGTAAAAAAATCGAGTTTGAAATCGGCTATTCCAGATTTTGAAACAAATGCAGTTTCAGATAAACCAACTTTTGAAGCAATTTTTAATTTTTGTTCGTTGGTGAGGCTGTCTGCATTTAGCACTACGCCCGCAGGATTCCCGCCTTTATCATGATCCACAAATGCGTTAATGATTTGCACTTCTATTTTTTGAAACTTCTCCATTACTTAAATTTTTAATTGTTATAACTGTTTACAACCTAATAGACGCAATGAAGAGAAAAAAGACGCAAATTTATTTTTCAGGATTTAGATAGGTAATGGGGTTGCCCTTATCGTCGGTTTGTAAGTTCTTACAGCGTATCATAAGGTCTTTTAACTTTTCTCTACCTCTTTGCACTCTTGTTTTTGTGCCTGAATAGGATATATTTAATTCTTCGGCTAAGGCGGTTTGAGAATAGTTGTCGAAGTAGGTAAGCAATATCGCTTGCTGATATTTTTCCGGCAGTTTACTTATTTTCTGATTGATGCAGTTGCTTAACGAAAGATAAAGCGGTTCTTCATTTTCTTGTTCTGCAAAGTCGAAATCATTGCTATTTGGCTTCGATTTAGTGTTCCGATAATAGTCCGAAACAGTGTTCCGTGTAATTTGATAAACCCAGGAAGTAAGCTTGGAACTGTCTGAAAGTTTATGAATATGAAGCTGAATTTTTATGAAAACATCTTGCAGAATATCTTCACCGGCGCCAACATCACTTACCTTGCTGTGAATAAATTTTTTCAGCTCATCGTGTAAGTCAATCCATATTTCTTCAACTTGTCCATCCATAATTTTAGTAGTTCTTATTTTATCATCCAACCTATTTAGTTTTAGTAAAATCACAAAAATATCCCAACTGTTGGTTGCTGCATTCGTTTGCTATACACAAATAAAAACATGTCTTTCTATGCTTTCAATTGATGTATTGCTCCATTACTGGACCGTAGGCCTATTTAGCACATAGGCATATGGACTGTGCCTTTCGTATCTTTCTGCTTTAGAGTCAACAACGTTCCACCTTCCCACAACCTGATCATAGAACTTGGCGCCGTAATCATACTGTTCCAGTTCCTCCTGCAGCTCCTTGCCATTGTAAAGGTAT